>NZ_JBBOYN010000001.1:1210000-2545000 GCF_038008165.1 Paenibacillus sp. FSL L8-0644 | reverse complement strand
CCTGTCCATTGTGCTGATTGCAGTGCCGCTGCCTCTGTTACCCGAACGAATTCCAATGCCATTTGACTCTCCATACCTATCCCTCCACCTCTCCTAAAATAATTATTACCCTTAAGCAAATGAATATATTTAGGGCAGCTTTGCTGCAATCTTTCTATTTATCTATTAAACTCCTGTATCCTACGTTTTTAATTTTTAGTTATATGAGCAGCTACTAGGCTCTATAACATTCTGATAATTAAACCTGCCGTCTCTTCAATCGCCTTATCTGTAACATCAATAACCGGACAATTCAGCTCTTTAAACAAAGACTGCGCATACGCTATTTCCTCTTCCACTCTCGTCGCTGTAGCATACTGCACATTATTAGGAAGCCCCATAACCTTTAGTCGCTCACTGCGTATTTTCAACAGTAACTCTGGCTCGATCGTTAATCCGAACACTCGACCACGCTGAACATCCTTCAACTGAACAGGCGGTGTCAGCTCCGGCACAACCGGTATGTTGACCGTTTTATAACCTTTATGCGCGAGAAACATGGATAAAGGAGTTTTGGAAATACGGGATACTCCAAGCAATACAATATCCGCTTTGAGAATGGCGCTCACATCTTTGCCATCATCGTATTGAACCGCAAAATCCAAGGCCTCTACACGCCGAAAATAGTTGTCGTCCAGTCGGTGCAGCAGACCAGGCTTCTCTTTGGGATCGTTATGGAACGTATCGGCAAACGCCTGCATCATTGGTCCCATAATGTCGACAGCCCGCACATTCAGCCGGACAGCCTCTTCTTTCATCGCCTCTCTCAATTCCGGCTGTACCAGCGTATAAGCTACAAAGCCTCTACGCTCGGCAACTTCCTCCATCACCCGGCTCAGTTCGTCTTCATCCCTCACGTTCATAAATCTTTTGATCTCTGTGTCCGGTAACTCAAACTGGCGCATGGTCGCCTGTACGACAGCTTCTGCCGTCTCGCCAATCGAGTCTGAACAGATCGCTATAAAATGACTGCTCGCCTGTACCATTCGATTCCTCCCATTAATCCTCTGCTACCATATCGAGCAACATTTTAATAATATTTGTTTTTGTAATACGTCCCACGACTTTCCAGTGCTCTCCTGGCTTGTCGGAGTCGGAAGGGACGACGACAGGCAGACTGTCGATTTGACGGGCAATAATTTTGCGCGCTGCCTCTAATACCGTATCCTCTGGGGAAACGGTGACAACATTCGCCTGTCGGGTCATCACTAGGCTGACAGGAATGGTTGCTGCATTGGGATTCCCTAACGTTACCTTAAGTAAATCCTTGCGGGAAGCTACCCCTGCCAAATCTCCGTCTTCATCGGTAACGATCAAATTGCTCACATTTTCCAAAAAGAGAGCTACAACAGCTTCCTGAATCGTTGTTGTTTCACGTACGATGACTGGAACCCCGTGAAGATCGCCCACCTTCATTTGCAATAGCCGGAATTTTTCCTCCCGGTTCGGCGTGCCCCGCTTTCCAACAAAATATCCGACCTTGGGCTTTGCATCTATGTAATTCAGAATACCCAATTTGGATAGGTCGGTCCGAATGGTCGCCTTACTGAGATTAAGCATTTCCGCAATCTGATCCCCGGTAATTGGGGCATGCTTTTGTACGATGTTTAAAATTTCTACTTGTCTTGCCGTAAGGTCGATGATGAACGTCCCTCCTTTTTTTCTTGCGATCTAATATTGAATATAATACGTCATATATAACAATAAATCAACCTTAAAAAGCATATAAAACATCACATATATAAAATTAAAGTGGTTATTCATGTCTTTTTATCATTTAAAACACTTATTCAACACAAAAAAACGGGCACTTTACACCCTGCTCTTTCGAGTAAGGCGAAGTACCCGCTCTCTTATTCGTATCTTAAAGCATCAATTGGACGCAGCTTAGACGCCTTCCGCGCCGGATATACTCCGAACAACACTCCGACTGCCATACAGCACAGAAAAGAGTAAAGCACGGGCTCTATCGAATACACAATCGGCATTTGGACGAATTTCTCAAGCAGTTTTGCACCTCCGAGACCCACCATTACGCCAACTAGTCCACCCATCAGACTGAGAAAAACAGCCTCAGCCACAAACTGCAGCATAATATCACTACGTTGCGCACCAATCGCTTTACGAATCCCGATCTCCCTCGTACGTTCCGTGACGGACACCAGCATAATATTCATAATGCCGACACCTCCAACGCCAAGCGCAATTGCAGCTACACCGGCCAGCAGCATATTCATAATCCGATCAACCCCGGACACTGTTTTTAAGATTTCCGTCTGGGTCATGATCTGAAAGTCATCGCCCTCTGATGGCTTTAGCTCATGTCTGACACGAAGCACCTGCCGAATTTCTGCACTTGCCTGATCAATCTTCTCCTCTGATGTTGCAGAGGCGTTCACCTGCTGAATACTCATATTGCCTAGCCGTTCCATCCCCGTTGTAATCGGTACATATACCTGCTGACCGCTGTTACTCATATTGGAATTGGAATTTGCCAGCACACCGACCACCTTAAAAGGAAGCTGTTTGATCATGATCGTCTCACCGACCGCTCTGGAGGCATCCGGACCAAAAATATTACGGGCCGCATCACTCCCAAGCACGGCCACATTCATTTGTTTATCCACTTCATAGTGGGTAAACGACCTGCCTTGAGCTAGTGACAGCTTTCTCACATGAACGAATGCCAGTGAAGTCCCCTCAATTTGTCCGCTGACCTTATTGCGACTCCACGTAATATCTGCATTGGTCATAGCACTTGGTGCTACCTCTGCTACTGCTTTTTGCTGCTCTAGCGCATCGATATCTTTTAGAGATATTCCTTTCGTCTGATTGAACGACATGGAACTAGAGCCATCATATGGAGCATAAGGATAGATCATCAGCAGATTATTTCCCATACTGTTGATCTGAGATGTAATCGTAGCCGTTGATCCTTTACCGATGGCTACAATCATAATCACAGCGGCCACTCCGATAATAATGCCCACCATGGTCAGCAAAGATCGCAGCATATTGGTTCGCAAACTGTTGAGTGATACACGGATAATTTCCTTAAACTTCATGCCTTCACTTCCTCTGCCGCCATTCTTCGTTTCCCAACAGGCTGATCCTCTTCAATCCGCCCATCTCGAAAATGAATCAGACGCTTGGCGTATTCCGCAACCTCTTGATCATGAGTAACCAATACAACCGTTTTCCCCTGATCATTCAGACGCTGAAAAATCCCCATTATTTCAACACTTGTTTTGGAGTCCAATGCGCCTGTAGGTTCATCCGCCAAGAGAATGACCGGATTGTTCACAAGTGCGCGGGCAATGGATACCCGCTGCTGCTGACCGCCTGACAATTCGTTCGGCCTATTGTTCATCCGATCGCCTAGACCTACGCTAGTGAGGGCTTCCATTGCCCGCAAACGACGCTCCTTGACAGGAATACCTGCATAAATCATAGGCAGTTCCACATTCTCCAGAGCCGTTGATCGCGGGAGCAAATGAAATTTTTGAAATACAAATCCGATTTTCTGATTACGTATAATAGCCAGTTCATCCTCACGGGCATCTAAGATCGAATAGCCGTCCAAATAAAATTGTCCTGACGTAGGTAAATCCAGACAGCCGATAACATTCATCATCGTGGACTTGCCTGATCCAGACGGTCCCATAATCGCAACAAAATCACCGTCAGCAATATCAAGTTGAACCTCACGCAGAGCATGAATTTCCTGATCTCCGACATGGTACACTTTTTTCAAATCCTCAATCTGAATGACGTATCTCATACCCGTTTAAAAGCCTCCCTGCATGCCGCCCATAGCGGAAGGGTCCAGCGGAGGTTCAGGAGCAGGCACAATAAGCGTGTCACCCTCCTTTACACCTGACTTGAGTTCGACTCGATCTGGCGTATAAAATCCGAGTTCTACGGGCTTGAAAGTGCGCGCCCCTGGATTTGCAGCATTATTAGCGGAAACATACACGCCATCCTGTCCCCCTTCGGATCTCAGCGCAGTCGCAGGTACGAACAGTACATTTTTGTGTACTCCCAAAATAACGGCCACATTCATAATCATGCCCGTTTTGAGCTTGCCTTTCGGGTCATGAACAGACAGTTCCATCAGATACGTCGTCATCCCTTCATCCGTAGAGGCTTCCGGTGACACAAATTGCACCTTCCCTGGAAATGATTCACCCGGATAGGCATTGGTAGTCAACACGGCTGAAAGACCCTTCTTTACTTTGACAATGTCGGTCTGACTTACCTTCACAACCACCTTAAGATCGTTGGAATCCGAGTTATTCATGACAATGAATGGAGCTGTCGGACTGGTCCCTACATCCCCGTTCACCTTCAAGATTACCCCGTCCCAAGGTGCTGTAACCTGAAGCTTGTTCAATTCATTTTTCTTCTGCTCCAGTTCCGTCGCCTGTCTTCGAACCTCTATCCGTGAGGCTTGAATATTGGATGCATCAGCCGGAACCTGAATTTTGCGAAGCTCTGCCATTGCCGTACGATATCCGATTTCAGCCTCTGAAATGGTGCGACGTTTTTGTGACATGATTTTGCGGAACTGCAGATCCAGACCATCATAGTCCGTCTGTGCTTTATCCAGTGCTTGCTCTGCCTGCTCCAATTCACTGTTGGACACCGCCCCGGCATCATGTAAAAACTTTTGGTCTTCATATGCCTTTCGCGCCTGTTCCAACTGCTTTTGGGAAGTTTTCTTCTGACTTTCGGCTTCTTCCAGCTCAAATGATTCTTGCGCTGTATCGATAGCCATTTTGGCCCGAAGCACATTTGTTTTCTGAATTTCAATGTCCTCAGCCTTCGGACCTTTCTCCAATTCAGCCAGCTTGGCTTTGGATATTTCCAAAGTATCAGACGCACTCTGAATTTGCATTTTAATTTCAGAACTGTCCAGAAGAGCCAGGACTTGTCCTTTCTTTACTTTGTCTCCGGCCTTCACGTTCACCGCTGCCAGCTTATTTTCGCCTGCGCTTGTAAAATTCAACTTCACTTCCTTGGAAGCCTGTACGGTACCGGACGTATCCAGCTTCTCGCTCACATCGCCGCGTTCTACTTTAAGCTTCTCATCCTGAACCAACGGTGCCGCCTGTTCTTTGGGCAAATTTAGGTATACTGCTGCTCCGCCTCCACCGACAACCAGTAGAACAATTGCAGTCCAGATCCACTTTTTTCTCCGTTTTCTCCGTAACTTGATTAAAGCGTCATTTAAAACCGTTTCTGCCAATGCCGTTTCCTCCCTATGTGCTCCATGGCTTGTTCAACGTATACTCATTTTGATCCAACTCGATCGCAAGCTCTTCCATTTGCCGTTCAATCTGGTTCACTTTCAACTGATTATTTTTCAATTCCATCTCAATAATTAGACCTCTGGCCCACTTTTTGCGTGATAATTCCAAGGCCTCTTTTGCTGTACGCAAGCTTTCTTCCAGTTGTACGTATTTCTTTTGATTTTCCTTAACTGTGGCATACAAATTACGGAGAGATTCGGCAAAATCCTTTTGACCTTTGTCGAGTTCCTCCTTAGCCGTATCGACATCCATTTTAGCTAGATCATAAGCACCAGCACCATTGTTAAAATCGAAATATCTCACATTAAGCTCCGAAGTTTTGATGCTATCCTCCAGCTTCCATAAATTTGGATTCATGTCTGTCAGCTGTTGTATATGTAATTCGATATCCAGCTTCTTCGGTTCCTTGTACACGGGTCGATCGACCAATTCATAAGCTGTTCCATTAGGCTGTCCCATGAGGAAGTTCAGGGCATCCCTGGATTTTTGCAACGCAATTTTCCCCTGCTCTACGGTTTGCTGAGCTTGGCTTCTGGCCTGTGTACTCTCGTTTTTCGCATACTCAGACAGCTTTCCGCGCGCAAATTTGGCAAGTGCAATCTTTTCCTCCGCTTGGGCGATTTCAAGCGCTTCTAGATCATTTTTCACCTGATTCTCTGCCACGAACACACTTTGATAGCTTTTCATCACATTAAAATAAATCTGGTCTTTGGCGAACTGCGCCTGCTTTTTGCTGGCTAAATAAGATAGCGTCGAGGAACTGTAATTTCTCCATGACGTTTCATCATCAACATACTCATTGTCTATAAAATCGACAGGTGAATTGCCCAGGTCCTTTTCTGCATTTTTCAGTTCCATTCTGCGGCGCTCTACGTCCCGTTCGGCGGTACGTGTATTGTAACTGTTCGTCTGTGCCCATTCCGCGGCCTGCTTGAGTGTCAATGTAGGTAAAGCCTGACCCGTTATGGATGATGTCTTCGATGGAGCCGCAGCAGAAGGTTTAACTGACGTACTTGATGCTACATTTCCTGATAAACTCTCAGCCTGTACAGTGGAGGCCAAGCCTGATGATAATGACAATACAAGCAGCACGGCAGCCGCTTTTTGCTTCATAAATGAATCTCTCCCCTTTCGGTGCATTCTTCGAATCTTTTCCGTTTTTTTCGACATAAATTTCCACAAACTCTTGCATTCTAATTGTACTTTCAGGTTTGTGTTGGTACAAGGTGTCAAAACAATACATTTTTGTAACCTTTACTTCCAGATTACTCGCTTTATACTACTTTTCGTCCAATCAGATATGGATTCAACCTATTTTTACCTTAACTTTACCTAATTTTCAGCTAATTTTAAGGAAACCAACAGCATCTATTAAGGTTTGGAACATATACTAGAGAAAGAATAACAGCCGCTCACTGGGAGGGTTAATAGATGATAAAAGAATCTCGTATGACAACCACTAACGAACCGTCTGATTTGTGGATGACCCGCTTTTTACGTGAATCAGAACAAAAAAAGAAACAACTCATCCGGGAAGCCCGGAAAAATAACGATATACCACTGATGAACAGCATTTCTTTTCACCTTGCCCAACGGGATCAGCAGCATCTTATCGGATAAAATGACAAATGAATCTTATGCTATAAATAACAGATTACCTCTAGTTATCTGCTTCGTATGCTAGATGAAAAAGACCGGGACAAATCGTTAATTGACTTGTCCCGGTTCTTTATGACGATCAAATTTAATATAAAACCGCATAGCTTGTTCCGCGCCTATTCTTCCATCTCTGCCTGCGGATCATAGAGATATTGATCCAGTGGAATGCGCCCGTTTTCATTAAACCGTATGCCTTCCTCCTCCAAATACAGACGCTGCAGGGATGCGGACTCATCCTCCTGCAAAGCAATCTCCCCCAAACGGTTGACTACTCTATGCCAAGGAAGCCGGTGTTTTTGGCTCAATGTATGCAAAATCCGCACCACCTGTCTGGCACCTCTTGGGCTTCCGGCCTCTGCCGCAATTTGACCGTAAGTCATTACTTTTCCCTCAGGGATCAACAGTATAATTTGAAGCACACGGGCAGTGAAAGGCTGCATGTTCTAATTCCTCCGTATTACTATTGCTTTTTCAATAATTATAGCACCCTGAACAGATGCTAAAAACCCCTGCTCCTACAAATGTAAAAAACAGGGGAAAACCCATCGTTAAAATTTAGAATCCGCTCAGACCCTGCCTTTTTAAATCCTGTGCTACCAATCGTGCCAGTTCCCTTGCACCTTCATAGTTTGGATGGAGTGTATCACCGTTCATGTACAAAGCCAGTGTAGCGACTTTACCAATAGAAGTAAAATAAGCTGAGCTAAGAACATTCAGGTCGACTAAAGGCGTTTGTTCCTCTTGAGCCAGCGCCAAAATAGCACTTCTATACCATCTATTTTCTGCGTTGTGTACATTGTTAGCATTAAAGTCAGTGGCTCGTCCTTGCGGAGTTGACAGGATTACCGTCGCCCCCTTAGCCTTCGCCTGCCGGATCATATCCCGCATCCAGTCCTTAAACTCTGCTTCGCTTTCGTTATGCTTTGGATTGGTGTCATTAATGCCCAATTGGAGAATAAAATAATCCCCCGGCTTAATATATTGGACGATGGCCTCCAACTGACCGTCCTGATGGAAGCCTCTAGCAATTTGGCCTCCTGACGCCATATTGCGAATTTGAAAAGTATTCGTGTTCACAAACTCTGGCAGCAGTTGACCCCATCCCGCTTGCACGCTGCTATCCAGCGGATAATAGTTACATACCGTAGAATCCCCACCGATATAAATTGTTCGATTCGTAACCGGATTGCTAGATAATTGCCTGATTTCCATTGCACTGAGTGTGAAGATCGCCCCCTCTTTGCCTTCAGTAACCAGCAGATTTAGTTGTCCGTCTGTTACTGGAATTTGAAAGCGATCCTTGGCCCCATTCCCTGTCATATTTATGACCTGATACACCCCTTCAGCTGCAATACTCGAACGAGAGGTATCTCCTAAAGTAACCGACACCTCATACAAACCAGGAGGAAGATCAACATCAAAAGTATTCTCGCTTTTCGTACCTGTAACCAGGAAACGTACCGCATCACTTGCCACTCCAGTCCCCGAAGCACTGACATTACGCATATTCTCAGGGGTACGAAAGCCATAGCCACGTGCTAAGTCATAAGACAGCGAAGCGCTCACTCCGGTATAACCCGTTTCGACCGTACCTCCGCCAAAATCAAACTTGTACTCGCCAGCGGATGCCTGGGCCGGGAGAGCTATGCCCACACCTGTTGCACCACATAAAAAAGCTGCTAAAAGCATATGAGTCAATCCTTTTTTCCACACCATTCTTCATTCCTCCTCCAGATTTTTAATTGTACGAAGCAATGGATATTTACTGTAAGCGCATACATAAAATTCTACCCATTGTTGCAGGGTTATGCCTGTGTAATTCTTATGCAAAAGAAAAGTAGTTTAATCGTTAAGCTTGAAACTTGTCTTGTACACAAAAAAGCTTCGCAGTTACATCTGCGAAGCCTCATGAAGCGATATTTCGTCATATCAAAATTACTACATTAATCCGCAACCAAAATTCCGTCAAAGCTCTCTGGACCTACACGTATTGTACCCAGCAGGTTAGCTGAAACAAAAGCAGTGTACACCAATTGTTCCGTAATCGGCGGGTTAAAGTCATCGGCTGAGAATGCAATAACCTGTGGAGCCAACAAACTCAAACTAAAAGTTGACGTGGCCGAATAAACAACAGGGTCAGTAACCAGGGTACCTCTTACAATAGTGATCGTTATTCCGACTAAAGCAAGCGGAAGTTGAAGCGATATAGTTCCTTTAAGCAAAACCCGTGGCGTACCTGTAGCTCCCAGTGTGTTTAACCCGATCTGCCCGAACAATTGAGGCGTATTTATAAGAGTGATCGGAATGGCAATAGAGTTGGCTGTCGAAGCATTTTGGGATGTTCTCCCATCAATAAATGTTCCCATGGTTTCTCCTCCTCTCTCTATCAGATACTCATAGACTATGAAAAAGTTTGTTTTGTGCTTGGACTGAATAACTTGTAAAACACACAACTTCTGATGAATAGGCTAATGTGCAGCCCCTTCTCTAGCCCTGTGAATACACTAAACCAACACTGAGAAAGGAGGGATGTCATGTCTAATAAGTTTAGAGCCACCTTAAGGGGGGCTAATGAAGTGCCTCCTGTCAGAACAAATGCGACAGGAACAGCCGAATTTCGTTACCGTCCAACGAGCCAACAATTAAGCTTTGAACTGACTGTACGCAATATCTCACGGGTAACCGAAGCGCATATTCATCTGGGACGAAGAGGTGAAAATGGCCCTGTTGTTGCTACACTGTTTGGTCCTTCGAAGTTTGGAATAACCGTTAGAAGAGGCGTCGTTAGCGGCGTGCTCCGTGCATGTGATCTTACCGGTCCACTCAGAGGCAGAACCATTTATGATTTGGTGTGCCAAATTAGAGAAGGTAATGCCTACGTCAATGTCCACACGATCCGTCATCCGAATGGTGCTATTCGTGGACAAATTAGACGCGCACCAATCAAACGTTGCAAATAACGAATAATCATGAGTATAAAAAAGAACTTCCATACCACTCATTTTGAGGCTATGGAAGTTCTTTTCTTAATTCAGGATTTTTGCAAAATCCTCAATTCTTAACAAAAGTTAAGAAGTTCATAAGCGTTTCTTAAGCCGTTCCCTTTAGGATTGTTAAGAACTTTATCTTTTAATAGAAAGAGTTCAACAAGATACAGTTCACTCCTGAAAGGAAATGAAGCTTATGAAGCCTACGACCAAAGAAAAAATTCCCGAATTGCAGTTGGTCAGAGCCATGGCGATTTTAGCCGTCTTGATGGTACATGCCACTTCTTATGCAACGGTTCAGCTTACAAATTCCAGCCTATATGTTGTATACAATGCGCTCAATGTGTTGATGAAGTATGGAACCCCCGTATTTATCGCGCTTAGCAGCATGGTACTGTTCTACAACTACAAGGATCGTCCAATGGGACGACAGCTCTTAAGTCGCTTTTATAAGCAGAGATTGCTGTATATTCTCTTACCTTACGTCATGTTCTCCCTATTTTATTTCATCCTGTCTCTTATGGCTGGCAGTTCCGGACCATGGAGTTTAGCTACACTTGCGAAAAGCTTTGCTCTGAAGCTGGCGACAGGCAAAGCGTATACCCATTTATATTATATTTTTATCATGATGCAATTCTATCTTGCATTTCCATTCGTACTGTGGCTGTTCCAGCGATATCGGCAACTTCCACAATGGTCTATTGTCCTTGGGCTGTTGCTACAGTGGTCATTTGTAATTGGCAATAAATTTCTATTTCAGGTGCAAAATAAGGGCAGTTGGGCACTGTCTTATGTAGCCTGTTACATGCTGGGTGCTGCTCTAGGTTATTACTATCCACAGCTGAAAACGTGGCTTCTGATGCATAAGGGGCAACGAAGTGTTGCCGGAGTGCTGACATGGATCACAATTTGGGCTTTATGGCTGATTTCAGCCACCATGCATGTCTATATGTGGTACGAAAATAGAATGTACGTAATCTCGTATAATTCGCTAGTTTTCGAACTTATGTATAATATGTACAGCCTGTCCAGCACACTGGTAATACTACAGATTTCCTTTTTAATGTATAGACGACAACATTCCTTTGTCACTCGCAAGCTGGAACGTCTGGGCACACTGTCCTTTGGTGTGTATCTGATTCATCCGTTTTTCCTGCTTCTGTATCGGCAGTTATCACCACATATCGGTTCTCCGCAGCTTATTCATGTGTGGTACGCTGGAGGTTTTTTCTTTGCACTTCTTTGCTCTTGGCTCGTCGTGTCTACCATCTCCCGTTTCCTACCATTTGCTTGGATCCTGTTCGGTCAACTACCGGGAATAGAAAAAAGACAATTCAAGCAAGAAAACCGTATTTCTTCAACTGAAACAGCACTATCCAAAGGCTGACGTCCCCAAGCAAGCGAACTGAGAAGAGTGTCCATAGCCTCCATCTTTAAAAAAGTATATAATACGCCATATTGAATACTGCTGGAAAGAACAGAAAGGGTGCACGGGCCATGCATAACGGAACCATTTTATTAGTAGACGATGAGCCTGAAATTATTAAGCTGATGCAAATTTATTTGGAAAATGAAGGATATCGACTGCTTATGGCACGAGACGGACTGGAAGCTCTGGAGCAAATCAGTCGGGAATCGATAGATGTGATGGTGCTTGATGTGATGATGCCCAATATGGACGGGGTTGAAGCTTGCATGAAGATCAGGGAAACCGAGCATTTTCCGATTATTATGTTGTCTGCGAAGGGACAAGATGTGGACAAAATCACAGGACTCAGCGTTGGGGCCGATGATTACGTCACTAAGCCGTTCAGCCCGTTGGAACTGGTGGCACGCATTAAATCCCAGCTGCGTAGAGTACGGAAATATACCCATTCCTCCCCTGTATCGGAGCATGAAATGATACTGGATGAACTCTCCATTAATTCTGCTACGCATGAGGTCACTCTCGCCGGAGAATCCATTAAGCTGACCCCACGAGAATTTGCCATTGTCGAGCTGTTGGCACGTAATCGTGGTCAAGTGCTGAGCATGGAGCAGATCTATGAAAAAGTGTGGAAGGAGCAATATCTGGAATCCAACAACACGCTGATGGTTCATGTGCGTAAAATTCGCGAGAAAATTGAGGCTGATCCGAGAAAACCCAAATATCTAAAAACGGTGTGGGGCATCGGCTACAAAATGGAAAAATTCGATTAATGGAGGATTCACGTCTTGAAGGCAAAACGATATGATACGTTGGGATGGAAGCTGGCAGCCCTTAGCCTTGCCGCTTTCGCTCTAACCGGACTGATTTTGATGGTGTCTTATTATGGAGCATCTTTGCTACTATGGCTGAATCCTTCCCGTTCATTTTTTGGCACCCGTCTGGTTCGCTGGACCGTAAATCACATTGGGTCCCCACTGATCATGCTGGTAGGCGGGCTACCTACATATATTTATTTCTTTTTCCTTTTTACCAAAAATACGATTGGTTACCTTCGCGAAATTACGACGGGGATGCAAGAGTTTGCTGACGGAGACCTGTCCTATACGATTCCTGTTTCTTCAGCGGACGAGCTGGGTACCTTGGCGAAAAATATGAACACCATGGCGGACAAGCTCCGTCTCTCGCTGGAAGAAGAACGGGCTTCTGCCAAGGCCAAAAACGACCTGATCACTGGCGTATCCCATGATCTTCGTACCCCGCTAACATCCGTGATCGGTTTTTTGGAATATATTGAAACCGACCGCTATCGGGATGAAATTGAGCTGCGCTATTATGTGAACATTGCTTATGAAAAGTCATTGACGCTTAAGAAGCTGATCGACGAGCTGTTTGAATACACGCGTGTGAGCGGTGGCAGCCTGCCACTGGAGCTGGAGCCTGTAGACCTCGGCAAATTGCTCACTCAGCTTGCTGAGGAATTTGTACCCTCTCTGGAACAGGCAGACATGTCCTACCGTGTCCGAATCGTCGAGCCTGTTCGGATTCTAGCCGATACCGACGAGATGGTACGCCTGTATGAAAATTTGTTTTCCAACGCTATTCGATACGGAAAAGACGGCAAACGCCTCGATATCACCATAGGACGCGAAGACGACGAGGCGGTGGTAATCTGCACCAACTACGGCACCCCAATTCCTGCGGAAGATGTCCCGTACTTGTTTGAACGGTTTTACCGGGTGGACAAATCACGTTCCAAGGAAACTGGAGGCACCGGGCTGGGCCTTGCGATTACAAAAAGTATTACCGAGCTGCACAATGGCCGCATTTCGGTTAGGAGTAATCGCAGACAAACAGATTTTGAAACCCGTTTTCCCCTCTATCATGCTCGTTAGGCGGTCTACACGCTAGCCCACTAACAACGTATAGACGATACCTGGCCCGTGTACACCGATCGTCAAATCATTTTCAATATCCGACGAGCGGCTTGGTCCAGTAATAAAATGAATGCCTGCAGGCAGTTGCTCACGCCCGACTTCGTCAAAGCGGCTTAGAATCTCGCCCAGTCGTGTTCGCAAGCGCTCTACTGGCAGAAGAATGATCAGTGCGGTTGGCAAAAGGCTGACCGCACGGCCTTTCTCCGGCGAGGATAGCACCGCTACCGAGCCGGTGTAAGCAGCCGCTTCGTCGGCGATGACGATGCCGATATCCGCCTCAGCGGCGCGGGCCTTCCAATCCTCGACTGGATCGGTGTTCCACACCGATAAACGGACTTGCGGCAGTGCCGATTCCAGCTGGAGCGCATCCAGGTCCAGCTCATTCTGCCGGACGATATAGGCCGCTCCCAGCTCTCGCGCTTTGCACGCGATCCAGTCTGCGGTCTGCTCCAAATTCGGCAGACGCACGACATGCCCGCCAACACTTGTAAAGTTAGCAGTGAACTCCTCGATGCGCCGCTCCGCGCTCCAATCGAATTCGTACCAAAATGCAGGTGCCCCGCGAAACGGCTGAACTGGCGGCTCCGTCTGTCGTGGACGCTTGAGCCGCGTCGCGATGCCGTCCATAAAGCGTACCTGCTTGGCACGGGATTCTTCTTCCATTTGATGAAGCCACGCTTCATGGGCCGCTTTTGCTTGCGCAGAAGGATTACTATGCTCACTCATGCTGCGTCCCTCCTTTACTTCTATCTGCCAAAATCTTCTCCATTCGGCTGAGAACATCCGGCTGCATCACGTTGCGTTCCTGCTCCAGCTTATGCTCCAGCGTGTTCCATTGCTGACGGAAGGATTTTTTCGCCAGAGAGGGAGCCACACGGTACGTATTCCAGCCTTTTAACGGGCCCAGCTTCAAGGTAATTTCACCTTTACGGACGATCGCTTTCTGGGCGATCTGCCCTAGCCGAATCGCCACTGCGAATCCCTTCGAGTTGGAAACTACGGTCGCAAAACCTTTCATCCCTGCCGTTTCCAGCTTATCTCCTTGTCCCGCCTCCACCTTGCGTCTGCGCAAATATACCAGCATATCATGCAGCGGTATTTTGACCGGACAGGCTTCATAGCACGCACCACACAGACTGGACGCACTCGCAATATCGTTCCACTCTTCGATGTTGCTATGAAGGGCAGGCGTAAGCACCGCACCGATAGGGCCACTATATGTCCCGCCATACGCGTGCCCGCCAATGTGTCGGTACACCGGACAGGCATTCAGGCAAGCACCACAGCGAATGCAATTCAGCAACTCTTGAAACTCGGGATTGCCCAGCTGTAGTGAACGTCCGTTATCTACGATGATGATGTGCATTTCGTCAGGCCCATCGGCATCTTGGCTGCGCCGAGGGCCTGAAATACCAGACATATACATGGTCAGCTTCTGCCCCGTAGCGGATCGTGGCAATAATGTAGCCATCACCTCCAAATCCGTCCAGGATGGAATAATCCGCTCCATGCCCATCAGCGTAATTTGGGTTTTGGGCAGAGTGGATACCATCCGTGCGTTCCCTTCATTTTCAAACAGGACCATGGAGCCTGTCTCGGCGATGGCGAAATTACAGCCCGTCATGCCAATATCCGCTTCTAGAAACTTCTCACGCAGCTTTTTGCGGACAAAGCCCGCCAAAATCGTCGTATCCGCGGACAGTTTCTCACCTGCTTCTTGGGATAACAGTTCGGCAATCTGAAAGCGGTTTTTGTGAATCGCCGGAATGACGATATGAGACGGGGGCTCTCCTGCCAGTTGAATAATATATTCACCGAGGTCACTTTCAATCGTCTCGATATCCGCACCCTCCAGCGCCTGATTCAAATGTAACTCCTCCGACACCATCGACTTGGATTTGACGACGGAACGGGCTTGGCTATGTGCAGCAATATCCAGGGTAATACGTACGGCATCGGCTGCTGTATCGGCAAAATGGATATGCACCCCGTTGGCACGGGCATTTTCTACAAATAGATTTAAGTAATAGTCCAGATGGGCAATGGTATGCAGACGAATTTGACGGCCCCGTTCACGCCATTCTTCCCAATTTCCGTGTTGCTCTGAAGCCACCTGCTTTCCGTTACGCAAACGCTCTGTAGTGAAACGAACTGCATTCCGCAGAAAATCATTATTTAGGGCCAGCTCTGCACGTTTTTTGACCTTTTGGTTCATGGAATGTGAGTGTACGACGGTCATGCGTGCTTCACCCCTTCGTACAGCAGCTCAGCCAGATGCATGACCCGAACTGGCTCCTCCCGATACCGAAGATTTCCGGCAATGTTCATCAAGCAGGCCATATCTAGTCCGACCAGTACCTCGGCTTCGGTCTCCCTGATATGGTCCACTTTTTCAGTCACCATCGCTCCCGAAATATCTGGCATTTTCACCGCGAAAGTCCCGCCAAAGCCACAGCAGTCCTCAGCAAAGGGAAGTGGTACTAATTGCAGCCCCTTTACACTGCCAAGCATCTTCATCGGTTCCTCCTTCACGCCGAGCAAACGTGTGCCATGGCAAGACGGATGATAGGTTACTGTATGCGGAAAAGACGCGCCCACATCGGTCACGCCAAGCACCTGTACCATAAATTGCGTAAACTCATACGTCTTTTGTTCCAGCCTCCGTGCTGAATCGAGCCATTCGGGCTCATCCTTAAACAACTCCGGGTAATGATGAATCATATATGTACAGGAACCGGAAGGAGATACGACAAAATCGCTGTCGTTAAACGCTTTCAGAATTGTTTTGGCAGCAACCCTCGTTTCATCCCAATAGCCGCTGTTATAGGACGGCTGTCCGCAGCATGTCTGTACCTTCGGAAAATCCAGCTGAACACCATATCTGGAAAGCAAGCGTGCCATCGCTTCCCCCACCTTGGGATAAATCGCATCACTCAGGCAAGTAATAAATAAGGATACCTTCATACGGAACACCCCTTACGTCTATGGAATAGCTATTACTTTATAGAGGATACCAGCGGATCGGTTCATTTGAATCTGGAGAAGCGTCAGCGTTTGCCTAAAAGCTTTCCAAAGGAAAGCTCTCTACGTAAGCATAAGCTTGCAGTGGGATTCTCACCTAAACGTGTTTTACATCATCAAAGAATCCCACTGCAACAGCGAGCGTAAGAGCAAATGAAACGCGGAGCGACACTCTCCACCTCGACATTTTTAAATTCACACAACCGTAACTGGAATAGCCTGCTCCGCAAGTTGACTGCGAATCGGATCCGACAACCTCGAATCCGTAATAATCTCGGATACCTGCGACAGGTTCACGACATGCGTAAACGCCTGTTGCCCAAATTTGCTCGCATCGGCCAGTAAAATCACACGGTCTGCAATGCTGACCATTTTCTGCTTCAAACGAGCTTGCAGTTCATTCGATTCACTAATACCGCGATCCAGATGAACCCCCTGGCTGGAGAAAAACAATTTATCCACATAATAGGTTTCCAGGGAGCGCTCTGCGAGCGGGCCTACAAATGACAGCGAGCGTTGAAGCAACTGCCCCCCCGTCGAAATGACCTCGATTTTTTCTTTACCCGCCAGCTCTGTAGCTACCCGAATCGAATTCGTTAATATCGTCAAAGGAATATCCGGTAAACTTGAGGCCATATACCAGGCGGTTGTGCTGGCATCCAGCAAAATACGATCATTCGGCTGAATCTGCTTAACCGCTTCTTCGGCAATTCTGCGCTTTTCCTCTGCGTTCATAATTTCCCGTACCGCATAGGGCGTTTCAGGCTGCTCGTTTTTGACACTTACCGCTCCCCCATGCGAACGGCGCAGTCGTCCCGCCTGCTCCAGACGGTCCAGATCACGACGAATCGTTTCCTCCGTTACTTTGCACAACTCACTCAATTCGGACACTCGTATGCTTCCTTTTTCATTCACGAGCTGCACAATCATCTCATATCTTTCTGCGACCAGCATGGCAATCTCACTCCACATCTTTAATGTACAAAAAGTCCCGCTACCCGCCGGAATTGCCCATAGGCATCCTCCCACGCTTCTGACTCGGCAGGCTCATATTCCTCCACGGAAATAGAATTCGCGATGACCCGGCGGGCTTCCCATATATCGGCGAACTTTCCCTGTGTCATCCATTGTACCGCAAGATTGCCGATTGCGCTCGCTTCTGCAGGTCCCGCCCACACTGGTTTTTGAATCGAATTGGCCGTCCATTGGCACAACAAGCGATTTTGAATCCCTCCTCCGACCATATGTAAACCATTAAACCGTTGTCCTGACACCTGTTCTGTAAGCTCCAAAATGTAACGGTACTTTAACGCCAGACTCTCCAAAATACAACGCGTGATTTCTCCCGGCGTCTCGGGCAATGGCTGTCGGGTATTGCGGCAATATTGGCGAATTCGTGTTTTCATATCCCCGGCGTGCAGAAATAATTCATCGTCCGGATCAATCAAAGAAGTGAATGCTGGAGCCTGTTCTGCCATATGAACCAGTTCAGGGAAGGAATAGGAGTACCCCTGCCGTTCCCACTCCCTACGCGCCTCCTGTAAAATCCACAAGCCCATGATGTTTTTAAGCAGCCTGTAAGTTCGGCTGACCCCACCTTCGTTCGTAAAATTAAAACGAAGCGTATCGTCATTGATTACAGGCTGTGCCGTTTCCGTTCCCATCAGGGACCATGTTCCACAGCTCAAGTACGCAAACGAGCGCTCCAGCGCAGGCACGGCAGCCACAGCAGATCCCGTATCGTGCTCTGCTACTGCAATCACAGGAATCGCTCCAATGCCCAGATCGTTCATAACCGACGAGCGGATCGTTCCTGCAACATTTCCTGGCTCCAGCACCTCACCAAACCAGGAATGGGGAATGTTGATTCCAGACAAAAGCTCATCATCCCATTTTTGCTGCATCGGATTATATAATTGCGTGCTGGTCGCATTGGAAAACTCATTGTACATTTCACCTGTCAGAAAATACCGTAGCAGATCTGGAATCATCAAGAAATGCTTTGCCTGCTCCAGCAACGGTGAACTCGCATTTCGCATAGCAGCCAGCTGATAAATGGTATTAAACGTCAAAAACTGAATGCCTGTGCGCTGGAAAATAAACTCTTTTCCCAGCCGTTCCTGTACTTCTTCCATTACCCCATGGGTGTGCCAATCCCGATAATGATAAGGGTTGCCCAGCAGTTCTCCGGTTTCTCCGATCAGTCCAAAATCGACCGCCCAGGAGTCAATCGCCAGGCTGGATGGATTCATTCCCCTATGCTTGGCTTTGATCAATCCTTGCTGAACCTCGTGATACAGACGCAACAGATCCCAGTGCAGATGTTCCCCAACCTTGACCGGATCATTCGAAAAGCGATGGATTTCCTCCACCACTATACGTGAATCCGTCAATTCTCCGAGTAGAACCCTTCCGCTGCTTGCCCCCAAATCATAAGCGAGGATACTCACCAGCTTGCACCACCCTTGCCTCTTTGCAAAATCTGCGTGCCATACTCAGACGCTAAGTAAGCTTTCATCGGGTCTGCTGGTAACCCTTGCTCTTCACGGATCGCTCTGAGCAATGGTGACACATCAAACTCAAACGCTTGTCGCACAGCATCCTCCGCACCCAGCACATTCTGGCGGCTCGATGCTTCCTCCACTTCTGCATGATTAATTAGGAGCGCTTTCGCATATTGAGTCTGCACATTCAGCACCGAACGAATCATCGCCGGAATTTTTTGCTCAATATTGTGCGACTGATCGATCAAATAAGCAATTTTGTCCACCGTATGCCGAATATCTTTATCCACATCCTGAGCCGCATTTAAAATTTGATAAAAAATCAAGAACAGTTCATACGGATTCGCGGAGCCCACGATCAGATCATCATCCGCATATTTGTAGCTATTAAAATGAAAACCACCTAATCGCTTCTCATCAATTAGAAACGCCACAATATGCTCCACGTTGGCTCCCGGCAGATGATGCCCAGTATCCACCAGCACCTGTGCCTGCGGCCCCAGCTTGGTTGCGTAATTATACGCCATGCCCCAATCGGCAATATCCGTATGATAAAAGGCTGGCTCGAACGCCTTGTATTCAATCAGCATGCGCATGTCAGATGTGAGCGCCTTATACATTTCACTGAGCGCTTCCAGCATCCAATTTTTCCGTTTGCGAATGTCCCCCTGACCGGGATAATTCGTTCCGTCTGCGAACCATAAGCTAAAGTCGTTCGAGCCCGTTTCCTTCGCAATATCTACGCATTCTAGCAAATGGTTGATGGCCTTGCGGCGGATGGCCGGGTCTACATTGGTGACACTGCCGAGCATGTAGTCCTCGTCTTGAAACAGATTAGGATTCACGGCCCCAATCCGCAGACCGAGGCTTTCCGCATGACTGCGAAGCTTGCCGTAATTGTCTACTTTATCCCACGGAATGTGAATGGCAACGGATGGACATAAGCCTGTCACGGCATGAACCTGCGCCGCATCCTCTAACTTTTCGAACGGATCACGCGGCACGCCCGTTTTCTGAAAGACTTTAAATCGTGTACCTGAGTCGCCATATCCCCAGGATGGTGTTTCTATGCTAAGCGATTTCAGCTTTGCCTTTACTCGCTCCAGGTCAATGCCTCGTTGTTGCTGTTGTTCCTCGAATAAGGCGTACGCTTTGTCACTCATCATGGTTCCTCCTTGGAAAAATGAAGTGAGTTATGGGAGATCGCTTCGCGTGCGGATTGTTCTTCCGATCGCTCCGCTGCTGACCACCCATAAAGTCACTTCTATTTTTAAAGTGTTAGTGTGTGTATAACATGTGGCTTGGATTAGTGAAATAGATTAGTACATTAAATTAGTTCGTTATAATCCTAAGTGTTGAGCCGTTGAAATGAGTCTATCGCTTACCCAGGTTCATTTTAATTCGGCTAGCGTGTAAAGGCAGCGGGGACGCCGCCGTCGATGGTCAGCATACAACCTGTCGTTTTCTCTGCCTTGGATGAGGCGAAAAAGGCAATGCCCTCAGCGATATCCTGCGGGTAAATATTGACCAGCAGCGTCGTCCGTTTGCGATAATGCTCCTCCAGCTGGTCGGGCTCAATGCCGTAGGCAGTGGCGCGTTCATTACGCCAGTTGGAGTTCCAGATTGCCGAGCCTTGCAGAATGGCATCCGGCAAAATGGTGTTCACACGGATACCATATTCACCACCTTCTGCGGCAATACAACGGGCTAAGTGCGCTTCCAGCGCCTTGACCGAGCTGTAGGCCGTTACATTTTTACCTGCGTAGACCGAGTTTTTGGAGCCGACGAACACCATGCTGCCGCCAAGTGTCTGCTCCTTCATGAGCTTGAACGCTTCTCGTGCAACCAGAAAATAACCCGTTCCCAGCACATTCACATTTAAATTCCATTCCTTTAACGATGTTTCATCGAACGGACTGGATGTAGCAAGGCCTGCATTGTTGACGATGATATCTACACCGCCATAGGTCAATGCCGTTTCTGCATAGGCAGCCTGAATTTGCTCCTCCTGCGTCACATCCATTTTTACGGCAATGGCACAGTTTTCTCCGTAGCTACTATTGATCTCTGCGGCTACCTTTTGCGCGCCTTCCAGATTCAGGTCTGCCAGTACGACATGTGCGCCTTCATCCACCAAACGACGTGCGGTTGCACTGCCAATTCCGCCTGCACCACCTGTAATGAACGCAATTTTACGGGAAAATTCAACTTCTGCTGGCGCGAGTGACAGCTTATAAAGCTCCAGCGGCCAATATTCCACGTTATATGACTCGTTCTCACTGAGTGAAACAAACTCTCCTAACGTCGTTGCCCCTTGCATGACAGCGATAGCCCGATGGTACAGAGCACCGCTTACCTGCGCATTGCTCCAGCTTTTACCTGTGTTGATCATACCAACACCCGGAACCAAAATTACACGTGGCGCAGCCTCAAACATAACATCTCCCTCATGCCGATTGCGCTCGAAATAAGCTTGATACTGCTCCTTATAGGCTGCAATACCCTCGGCAAGCTTAACTTTCAAGCCCTCTACATCCTCCACATCCGGTGTCCAATCTACATAGAGTGGCTTCATCTTGGTATGGACCAGATGATCCGGGCACGCAGCCCCGACCTGGGATAAAGCAGCAGAATCCCGGCCGTTCACAAACTCCAACACATCTTCCGCGTCATCAAAGGTTAAAATCATCTTTTTCTCATCACTGACCGCTCCCCGAATCGACGGCATAACTTGAGATGCAATGCTACGGCGCCCTTCATAAGTAAGCGCTTTATATTTTGTTCCTCCAAACGCCTGCTTTTCCTCTTGACGAGCTTTAATATAGCTTTCTGCTTCTCGGATGATATCGATCGTTTTGGCATAAGCCGCTTCGGATGTGTCTCCCCACGTAACCAGACCATGTTTTTCCATCAATACCAATTCAGCTTGTGGATGATCGAGTACACCTTGGGCAATCATTTTCGACAGCTTAAATCCAGGACGGATATAAGGCACCCATACAAAACGGTCACCGAAAATTTCCTTAGCGATTTCCTTACCGTTGTGCGCACAGCACAAGCTAATAATCGCGTCCGGGTGCGTATGATCGACATGTCTAAAAGGCAGAAAAGCATGTAATAGCGTCTCAATTGAAGCCCGTGGATGCTTGGCATCTATCATACAGTTCGCCAAATATGCGACCATATCCTCGTCAGACATATCTTCTCTTTCAAATAAAGGACGAATATCCTCCATACGAAGTCCTGTGAAGTTATGCGTTTTCATTGTTGCGAGATCGGAACCGCTGCCCTTGACGTACATCACTTCTACTTCACGCCCGCGAAAATCTGGTATCGTCGTTTTGGCCGAAGTATTACCGCCTCCCCAATTGCACACACTCCTCTCTGTACCAATCAGGTTAGAACGGTATACGAGCTGTTCCAGCATGCTTTTCTGCTCAGACGCTTGTGAAGAAATCCACAGACTTTGTACCATAGGAAAAAGACCTCCAAGTTTAGTTTTAGTTTTGAAAGGCTTTATTACAGTGGTTATTCTTTGTTTATGGAGACTATAACACCTTTGTTTTAATTTGAAAATAAGTAATACAAAAATAATCAAAAATAAATTTTAATTTTCATCCATCTGTAATCTGTGTACATTAATCAAAAGCCGCGCCGGGATCAGGTTATGAGAACCTTTTCCGGCACGGCCTTTTGGTAGGTAAATCACTTCATTGCCAAGCATATTACTACAAATCGAATACGTCCGTCCAAAGAAAGACTACTCAGGGAATATCAAGTCGTTTTTTAACGACTGCTGGTACCCCTGCAGCCATGGTAAAGCTGGGTATATCATCTTTAACAAAGGCACCTCCACCTATCATAGACCAACAACCAATGTGACATCTCTCCCGTACCGAGACACCGACGCCGATATAGGCCCCCTCATCTATGGTTACGTTACCTGCCAAATTCACACCAGGGGCTATGGTTATATAATCGCCAATAACCGCATCATGACTCACGTTAACACTCCGATTGATAATCACATGCTGTCCGATCTTAATATTGTCCGACAGGACAGCCCCTTCAAAGATCATACTTCCCTCTCCAATGGTGTTTCTTCGAGACAAACGAACACGCGGATGTATTAGCGGGGCTGCGATACGAAATCCCGATTGAATTGTATGATAAGCGAATCGTTTCTTTAATGCTGGGTCACCCACTCCCGCACATATCAGTTCCACCTCATATTTTAACGCTTTAATGTCGGTCAACGTCCCCAGTACAGGAACCCCATTTACGATCTGCCCTTTCGTCTCAGGCCGTTCGTCTAAGAATCCTATCACTCGAACTCCTAACTCTTCACATAACCAGTTAATTTCCTTGGCATGTCCGCCCGATCCCCAAATCACGAGTTTCCTCATCTGGCTGTCTCTCTTCCCAAGCTTCTTAGAACATTTACAATTCTTCGAACGATAATCTCATCCAGTTCCTCCCACAAGGGCAGGCTGACAATATGTTTGGTAATATGCTCGGTAACATGAAGAGTAGACCGGGGATAACTTTGGAACTGCTTCTGCTGATGGCACGCCGGAGAAAAATAGGTTCTGGCTTCTATTGAATTAGAGGCTAATAACTTAACGACCTCTTGATTCGTGTGTGAATCCGGACTAAGAATAGGGATAAATTGATGGACAACCGATCCTTGTGTTTTTTGTACAGACCATCCTCGTTCTAATAAGTCTGCTTGGAGCAGTTCTTGAAGATAATATTCGTAGATCGTCCTTCTATTCTCCCGTACAGTTTTGAAGTGATCGAGAGTAGCTAAAGCGATAGCAGCGGTATACTCGGATATCTTACTGTTAAGACCTTGGGTGACAGACTCCCTGCTGCTGGAGAAACCGAAATTCCCCGCCTGACGAATTCGCTTAATGAGATCCTGGTCCAAACTGTATACCAATCCACCCTCTCCGATACCAAAAGATTTGGTGGCATGAAAGCTGAATACTACGGCCCCTCCAAAGCCTTTACCAAAATGGGTGGCTTCCTCGGGAGATATAGTCCCAAAACTGGCAGCAGCATCAATGACTACCGGAATTCCTTGCTCCTGCAGCTTATTGTATACAGACAAATCAATGGCTGTACCGAAAGTGGCATAAGGAACGATTACCGCAATCTCATCTCCCAGCAGCTTGACTGCCTGCTCTAACTGCTCCCTATTCATTTGCCAATTCTCCGGTTCAATGTCAAGGAAATAGGGTTCTAACCCGCACCACTCAGCAGCAAGTGGGGTGGCAGCAAAAGTAAAACTTGGCATAACTGCATATTTGCCCTGTGGTCGCTTGCTGTGAGCGATAGCCAAAATCAAGCCGATGGTAGCGTTACTAACAGTCACAGCCGAACCGATTCCATTAAACACTTGCGCAATGACCCGCTCTTCAAACAGGTTATTTAAGGGGCCATAATTGGAGTAAATTCGCGTCTCTTCTATTTTCTCAAAATTAGCAATAAATCGTTCCTTTTTTACTAAACTAGGTCGTAAGAAGGGAATTTCAAACATAAGCCAAGCCTCCTTTGCACATGGGATGAGCAAGTTAGGATTCCAATGTTTTTAATATCATTTCAATTCGCTTGATATCTGCAACAAATTGTGGACGGCCTTTTATACGTTCATGATAAGAATGAAGTGCAGTTTTAAACAAATCGTTGGTATCAAGAAATCCATCATCTCTCGAGGCAATCATAATATCTAACCATTCCGTGAACGCATTTTGACCAAGCGTTTGATTATTTTGATTGGGATGTATTCGAAAATAGCTTAGCGCTTCAGGAATATAAACTGCTTTTCCTTTGGATAGTAAGTTCAACCAGGAAGCTAAATCATTAAGAAGAGAATACTGTTTCCCTTTATAAACTCCAAACCGTTCGATAAGATCTGTTTTTTTGAAAAACACTGTTGTAGGTTCACCAATCACATTTAAACAACGAGTTAATGCAACGTTTGCCAACATTCTTCCGTCCATTATCCTTGTTTCTTCGTATAACTTTTCCGTTGCATAGAGCGGTGGGAGAATAGCCCCTAATTCATTCATGGTTTGCCGATACGAGGTAACCAGTGTGATGTTTTCAAAATTTTCAAAAAAATAGAGCATCCTTGCTATTTTTTCTTTATGAAACATATCGTCATCCATCAAGTAATTGATATATTCACCTGATGCCAAATCAAAACATTTATGCCAATTTCCAAGAAAAAGATTTTTATCATTTTTATAATATTTAACTTGGGGAAAAGAATCTAAATAAGAATCAATCATTTCTTGTACTTCATTCGTTGTACTGTCATCACAGATAATAATTTCGATGTTCGGGTAAGTTTGTTCCAATACACTGTCGATGGCGATTTTTAGTGTATGCGGCCGGTTATATGCAGGTATAACTACACTTACTAATGGGCATTCCACACTTACTCCACCTTTCTTTAATGCTTCGGTGTTTACGACGGAGGTTTCAAACGGTTTATTCGCTATGTTCATATGGGCTGGTATTTTTCTCACATCCCCGAACACATACACATACATATATACTACTGGGAAATAAAATGATGCCAGGAAAATGGTTGTTTCAATAAAAACAATAGCTTACGTCTGAACGGCACCTCCCTCTCGTTGATGTTCGAAACTGGTAAAGGGGAATGATCATGTCATTGAATTTCACTCCGCTACTGACAACTCATTTATTTGTATCGAAGAAGGTTTTAAAGGATCATGTAAAAGAATTGATAGATAGATTGGAAGAAAATAACATTACAATAAACTTGTATGAGGCTGATCAGCCACTTATAGACAATAGCCTCCAAAAACCTCGGGTTTACGTCTCGATCGGAGAAGAGTGGGGAGAATTTTCAGCACTAAAAGCATTGCCTGGTCACGAAAAAAAACGCTGGTTACACTTCCAATCACCTGACGAAATTCAACCTATGC
Source organism: Paenibacillus sp. FSL L8-0644 (assembly GCF_038008165.1). Classification (NCBI taxonomy): domain Bacteria; kingdom Bacillati; phylum Bacillota; class Bacilli; order Caryophanales; family Paenibacillaceae; genus Paenibacillus; species Paenibacillus sp. FSL L8-0644. Next base: position 2,519,153 of record NZ_JBBOYN010000001.1, on the reverse strand, counting down.
ATTTATTTTTCTGCTGGCTTAAGGCAACAGATCCTCTTTCGGAGAATAGAACGATTCCTCCTACACATTTTTCTTCAAACACACCTTTAATATCCGTCTTTACTGCCAGCTACAGATCAAAGGAAAAAATTCAACGACCTTATCAATCTTTATTGAAGCAGACCTACAAGAACTGGGAATGGGTAATCGTGGATGATTCCGGTGATGAAGATGAAACGTACAAGGAGTATTTACTCCCTTTAGAGGATCACCGTGTGCGGAGATATCGCCAGGATTCCCGCAATGGTTATATAGGGGCTATCAAAAGGTTTGCAGCAGGTCTATGTACAGGGGAAATTTTGGTAGAAGTCGATCATGATGATGAGCTAACTCCTGACTGCCTGGAGAAAATCGTCAAAGCATTTCAACAAAACCCTGACTGTGGCTTTGTTTATGGGGATTGTGCTGAAGTGTATGCAGGGAGCAATCATGCACATTGGTATGGCTGGGATTGTGGCTTTGGCTACAGTGTTCATTATCGAGTCTGGCTGCATGAAATGAACAGATGGCAAAATGTACAAAAACATACGACCATTAATGGCAAAACCATTCGACATTTGGTCGGTTTACCCAATCATCCCCGTGCGTGGACAAGGGACTGTTATCATCTGATCGGGGGACATCGCAATGAACTACTGGTTGCAGATGATTACGATATGCTGGTCCGGACGTTTCTTTGCACTAAATTTGCAAACATCCCCGATTTGATATATATCCAATATCGTAACGAACATGGGAATAACACTACATTCCTAAGAAATAAGCAGATTCAGGTTCTTGTAGGGGAACTAAATAGATGCTATTTTCAAAGGATACAAATGAGACTGAAAGAACTCGATTTACCACAGCAATTGCCTTATCGTCGTATATGGGAGACTTCTACGGATGATCCTGCCCGGAAATCTGCTCACGTTATTCAAGAAGATACTTCTAAATTCTCGATATTGTTCCCTATCCCCCATTCCTGTCCTGAAATAGAGCACACCCAATTAATTAAAACGCTCCAAAAGGGCATTGAAAACAACTTTAGGGAGATCGAAATTGTGGTTGTAGGTCGAATTCCATCAGAAATCGAAACCTATGCCTCCAAAGCTCCCAGGGGAGCCATACGATGGTGGCCTATGGAGCCAAATGATTCATTAGAAACTTGTATTCAATATGGAAAATTTATTGCGTCCTGCAAAGAGAAAGTGGTTGTGTTGCCGTAAATTACAACAAGGCTGATTAGAATATTAGCCAACAATTATTTTCCAATACCTTTGTCGAAGTCTCTCTGAATCATTTCCATGAGACTTCGACAAAGGTTTTTTTTGTTACAGCAGGACTGCAAACATGAACTTAAGACAAAAAAAGAACCCAAAAGTTATAAATAACTTTTGAGTCCTCTAAATATACCTTGACCTTAAGCTGGTCCTTGGTCACCTTGCGGTCCTTGAACACCCTGAGGGCCTTGGTCGCCTTGCACGCCTTGAACTCCTTGAGGTCCTTGGTCGCCTTGGACGCCTTGAACTCCCTGAGGGCCTTGGACGCCTTGAACTCCCTGAGGGCCTTGGTCGCCTTGCAGTCCTTGAACACCCTGAGGGCCTTGATCGCCTTGGACTCCTTGAGGTCCTTGGTCTCCTTGTACGCCTTGAACTCCCTGAGGGCCTTGATCGCCTTGGACTCCTTGAGGTCCCTGATCGCCTTGGACTCCTTGAGGGCCTTGGTCTCCTTGTACGCCCTGAACACCCTGAGGTCCTTGATCGCCTTGGACTCCTTGAGGTCCTTGAACTCCTTGAGGTCCTTGGTCGCCTTGGTTGAACTCCCTGAGGTCCTTGGTCACCTGCCCTGAACACCCTGAGGTCCTTGGTCACCTTGTACGCCCTGAGGTCCTTGGTCGCCTTGAACTCCTTGTACGCCCTGAACACCCTGAGGTCCTTGGTCACCTTGAACACCTTGACCTTGGTCCCTTGACGCCTTGAACGCCTTGAGGTCCTTGGTCGCCTTGAAGGTCCTTGATCCCTTGAACAGGTCCTTGGTCTTGTCGCCTTGAACACCTTGAACTCCTTGAGGTCCTTGATCGCCCTTGGTCTCCTTGAACGCCCTGAACACCCTGAGGTCCTTGGTCGCCTTGCACGGGTCCTTGGTCGCCTTGTACGCCCTGAGGTCCTTGGTCGCCTTGGACGCCCTGAGGTCCTTGATCACCTTGTACGCCTTGAACTCCCTGAGGTCCTTGGTCACCTTGTACGCCCTGAGGTCCTTGGTCGCCTTGAACTCCTTGAACACCCTGTGGTCCTTGGTCGCCTTGCACGCCTTGAACACCCTGAGGTCCTTGGTCGCCTTGGGCTCCTTGAACACCCTGAGGTCCTTGGTCACCTTGTACGCCTTGAACACCTTGAGGTCCTTGGTCGCCTTGCACGCCTTGAACGCCTTGAGGTCCTTGGTCACCTTGGGCTCCTTGAGGTCCTTGAACTCCTTGAGGTCCTTGATCGCCTTGTACGCCCTGAACACCCTGAGGTCCTTGATCGCCTTGGACTCCTTGAGGTCCTTGAACTCCTTGAGGTCCTTGGTCGCCTTGAACACCTTGAACTCCTTGAGGTCCTTGATCGCCTTGGACTCCTTGAGGTCCTTGGTCGCCTTGCACGCCTTGAACTCCTTGAGGTCCTTGATCGCCTTGGACTCCTTGAGGTCCTTGGTCACCTTGGTCGCCTTGAACACCCTGTGGTCCTTGGTCGCCTTGGACTCCTTGAGGTCCTTGATCACCTTGGGCTCCTTGAACTCCTTGAGGTCCTTGATCGCCTTGGGCTCCTTGAACTCCTTGAGGTCCTTGGTCGCCTTGGACTCCTTGAACTCCCTGTGGTCCTTGGTCGCCTTGAACGCCCTGAGGTCCTTGGTCGCCTTGGACTCCTTGAACTCCCTGTGGTCCTTGGTCGCCTTGAACGCCCTGAGGTCCTTGGTCGCCTTGGACGCCCTGAGGTCCTTGATCACCTTGTACGCCTTGAACTCCCTGTGGTCCTTGGTCACCTTGTACGCCCTGAGGTCCTTGGTCGCCTTGAACGCCCTGAGGTCCTTGATCGCCTTGGACTCCCTGAGGTCCTTGGTCACCTTGGTCGCCTTGAACACCCTGTGGTCCTTGGTCGCCTTGGACGCCTTGAGGTCCTTGATCACCTTGGGCTCCTTGAACTCCTTGAGGTCCTTGATCGCCTTGGGCTCCTTGAACTCCTTGAGGTCCTTGGTCGCCTTGGACTCCTTGAACTCCCTGTGGTCCTTGGTCGCCTTGAACTCCTTGAGGTCCTTGGTCGCCTTGAACTCCTTGAGGTCCTTGATCGCCTTGGGCTCCTTGAGGTCCTTGGTCGCCTTGCACGCCTTGAACACCCTGAGGTCCTTGGTCGCCTTGGACGCCCTGAGGTCCTTGATCACCTTGTACGCCTTGAACTCCCTGTGGTCCTTGGTCACCTTGTACGCCTTGAACTCCCTGTGGTCCTTGGTCACCTTGTACGCCCTGAGGTCCTTGGTCACCTTGGGCTCCTTGAACACCCTGAGGTCCTTGATCACCTTGAACTCCCTGTGGTCCTTGGTCACCTTGAACACCCTGAGGTCCTTGGACGCCTTGATCGGTTCCTAAAAGTTCATCAGATACTAACCGATGCGCAGGTACTAATTGCCCCAATGCATCTTTACCCCAAACAGAAATTTGAGTTTCATTCACTGCTGGTCCGCTTGTGGTAAACACGAATTCAAATGCGTCTAAATTTGCAAAGAAATTCCTAGTTATAACCGCATTTGGTCCCACTACAACTAGTTGTTGTACATATACTGTTCTACTGCCGTTTAAAATAAAACCCTCGATCAAAACAGTAGAAGAATTTACAGAATCTCGGTTATCTATTTTTACTGTGACCAGTTGGGTGGGTCTGACTCCTAGAACAGGATCGTTTGCAATGGGTCCAGTAGATAATACTGCCATTTAGATATTCCCTCCTTTCTAGTAAAAGCAAGCTTTTCTTGTAAACAATGAGGTCTTTCTCAAGATCATGTTCCCTCTATTTTATTTCTAAAACATGTGATATGATTGTGGCTTTACCTCTGTGCATTTGTTGAGTTTTAAGACTCTAACTGCTCATCCGCAACAATACGCTGAGCACCAATGATTGTACCACTCCCGTTTTTTCCCCAAACAGAAATATCAGTACTTTCTTCTGCCAAACCGCTTGTGGTAAAAACGAATTCATATGCGTCGAAGTTCGCTAGATAATTTCTCGTAACAACTGCATTGGGGGCTAAAGCTATTTGTTCTAGTACATGTAATGTTCGTAAACCATTTAAAATGAATCCCTGAATTAATATTGTTGAAGAATTGACTAAGTCACGGTTTACCATTTTAACAGTGACCTGTTGGATCGGCCTGACCCCACCAACAGGACTGTTCTCAATAGGACCAGTTGTTAATATTGCCATTAAGTTAACGCCTCCTTTACTGGTTATTAACAATAACTCCATGCAATCAAGTAAAATACTAGGACGAAAATAGAAAAGGAACCTGGAGTTCCCATGTATTATATTAATAATTTGTTAGATATGATTGTTTGTTTACCCATTAAAAAACAAGATATTATTTATTCTGTCATTCGGTCCGATCGAGCCTCAAACTACTCGTTGTTCTCAAGTTTTGGAAATCTCCTAATTCTCTCTCAAGGAAAGGAAATGAAAGATTTGCCCCTTCCTATATCATTCCAAACCATAAAAAAAGCACCCTAAGAGAAAGGGGTGCCCTCATCCTTGTTACAAATACCACTTGCGTCATGCTACAACACTCTTACAGATTTGTTTTTTAAATCCTCAAATTGTTCCTGCTTTTGTTTCTCATTCCATAAATAATGAAACCCCCATCGATTTGCGGTATCCCCTTCTCGCAGCTCTTGCTTCAAAGCTGAAAACCGTGAGTTAATATAGTCAAAACCCAAATATTTATAAATTACTTAAATATGTTAGCAAGCTTTGATTTCACTATTTGACTAGCATTAAATTTACTTTTTATCTTATTAGAACCATTTTTTCCAACAATCAACGCTTCTTCAAAGTGATCCTGGATCCAAAACAACCTCTCAGAAATTGCGTACCCGTTAGGTTCAACTTCAAAATAATCCTTTCCTTCCTCAAGAATAAATCTATCATTTCGGGGGTTTGTCGTAACAAGTACACATCCTGTCGATATCGCATCAACGGCAGCCGTAGTTGGAAAACCATCTAAAGCAAATCGATCCGGAACACTGCAATTTAGAAATATATGAGTTCTTTCGTACACTGACTTTAACTCTTCAGGGGAAAGTAGGCCATAGAATGTATAATTCTTATTTTTCAATAGAAGTAATTGATCTTCCCAATCACCAATTAGATTAAGATGAAAATCATCCGTAAGTCGATTAAATGCATCTGCCATAATGGGGAAACCTTTTCTAATGGCATTAAAAGCACAGAATGTTAACTGTATAGGCATTTCAACTTTCTTCTGTTTGAATGTATATAAGTCGGTATTAATCACAACGGGATAATAAATACTTCCAACAATCGATTCCATAACTTCATTGATGTTTGTAAATACGGTCGAACAATGCTGTCCTGCAATGGAAAGAAACTCTTTTTTTGTCCATGGATCCAGTCCGCCACCAGGGTACAAGGTAGCATGAAGATTAATATTTCGGTCATCTAAGAATGGCTTAATATTTAGATTAGGATTTGCTCCTGGCAAATAACTTCCATCCGGAAGAAAGCCATGACCAAGCAAACTAAGTGTTAAATTTAAGAAAACACAATATACATCTGTAACCCCCTCAGACACTGCAACTTTCATAAAATCAGAAAAAGGATAAACTTTAGAAGGAAAATAATCATCATTAGGTTCAGTTGCAAAGAACAAAGTATCAGGCCTTTGCTCGAATATATTAAAGTTCTCCCAATATCGAAAACCACTTAGCTTCCATGGAAACTTCGTATCAATTACTGCAAGACGCCGGTTAGTATGCGATTGAATTTGCTGACTAAATATTTCCATACTTTCACCCTTTCTTAAGTTGCTGCTCCCTAAAGCTGTACACCACAGGCGTTTCCCGTATACATATGTGGCTACAATGGCCGATGTTCTAGTACAGGATAGCTGAATCATTCCTACGGTTAGAAAAGCTTCTTAAATTTGTAAGGCTTCCGCTGGTTCGCAAGCAGGTGATCCTGTGGCAGGAACGGCGGGTTCGTCAGGCTGGGAGTGTTTGGACTTCCGGCCGCCACTCTCACCATTCATCATATAATTCTTTAGCTCAATTCATCCCACCAAACTTTTGAACAATAATTTTTTGTGATGAACAACGGCTGCGAATACACGAATTCCAAGCACCGTCATATCCGCTGATTAGGTTGAGGTTTGATCGGACCGATTGACTGAATAAATGTCTAAATTTTGTGGGTAAACAAACAATCATATCTAACAAATTATTAACTCAACTTTCGCACCTAGAAAATCAGCCTAACCCTTTGAGTGAGTAAGGAAAAATCGAATAAATTTTTCCGTATTGACAAAAAACACCTTACTTGTTTGGTATCATGGAAGTGTCAAATCAACCATGCCAACAAGAAAGGTGCGTAACTTTATGTTACAACAACATTCCATGTCTGAATAGACTCGCTTTTCCAACATTTTCGCAACCCTCCAAATGGAGAAATTCTTACAAATTGTGGGGATTTCTAAGTCTTTTAGCTTACCTAGTCCCGCAGTTTTCCAAATCGTCTTCTCACTGGTTTTTGAAGGGTGGCTTTATAACATCCCTGCAGGTAAAGCAGTATGCCTCCCATCAGAATGGAGCGGACACGTTCTGAGAGTTGTACGATCCCCATAACAAAGCCTTTTCACCCTACGGCAGCTATCTAATCAACAGCTACTGTCACGCGTGGAGCTGGACCCCAACCTATTTGATTCGTAAATATAAGCTTTAAAATATAATAAGGCCATGCCAGATCAGGTTATGAGAACCTTTTTCAGCACGGCCTTATGGTTTGACCAACTAATCGTCTGTTCGCATTACTTTGGCTAGCAGCTCATACGAGCGCAGGCGCGCTTGATGGTCATATACCTGAGAGGTTGTAATCAGCTCATTGGCTCTAGTCTGGTCTATAATCCAATCTATCTTTTGCTTGACGGTGTCAGGACTGCCAATGGCTGAATACCCCAGCATATTACCACGAACCGCCTCCTTTTCCTGCTCACTCCAGAGTTTCTCCATGTCATCAACTGGTGGCTTCAGTCCTCCGCTGTGCCCGCGCAGCACATTTAGAAACTGTTGTTCTTGTGATGTAAAGAGCCTTTTCGCTTCCTCATCAGAATCTGCAACAAGCACATTAACACCGACCATCACATAGGGCTTATCCAGTGCTTTAGATGGTCGAAAATTGCGATGATACAACTCTAAAGCCTGTAGCAAATGAGCCGGGGCAAAGTGGCTGGCGAACGCGAACGGCAACCCAAGCTGACCTGCCAGCTGTGCGCTGAATCCGCTTGATCCCAGTAACCAGATGGGAATGTCCAGCCCTTCTCCAGGAACCGCTCTTACTCCCGGAACTGCTCCGCTTAGCGCTGGATTCAGGTAAGAACGCAGCTCATTCAATTGCTCGGGGAAATCTTCCCCAGTACTATGAAGCCCTCGCCGCAGTGCCCTCATCGCGGGTTGATCCGTGCCTGGAGCACGGCCAAGTCCCAGATCAATTCGTCCCGGATAGAGCGACTCTAATGTTCCAAACTGCTCCGCAATCATGAGTGGAGCATGGTTCGCCAGCATAATACCGCCTGAACCGACCCGAATCTTGTTTGTATGTGCAGCTACATGCCCGATGATCACGGACGTAGCTGCACTAGCAACTGCCTGCATGTTATGATGCTCCGTTAGCCAGTACCGATGGTACCCCCATTGTTCTGCATGCTGGGCAAGATCCACCGTGTCGCGGAAGGAATCGGCAGGAGTGCCGCCTTCAATGACAGGTGCAAGATCTAATATAGATAGTGCAACGTTCCGCGTAGTCATTATATATAAACCCCCTGTCAAAATATTATTATACGTATTTCCCTCAACACCTTAATTCTTTGACCTATCAATTGATACGTCAATTATAATAATGTGTCCCGTTATGAATTGCAAATGATTTAAATTTTTAGTTTTTATCAAAAATCAGTTTACTTTTATGATAAGCTCATCTATTATGCAAATATGTGGATAATGGTTATCCACATTAGCCTGGTTATAAATATTGAGGTGATTGCTAGTGCATATGAAAACAGGTGTCGAACAATCTGTCTACGCTCTTCTTCTACTCACGATGCTGCCGGACAAAGCTGTTTTACCTGGGGAGGCCATTAGCCAGCAGTTAGGTGCTTCACCTACTTATTTTCATAAACTGTTACGAAAATTGGTTAGCTCCGATTTGATTACTTCTGTACCTGGTGTCAAGGGCGGGTTCAAATTAAAGAAAAAACCTGAGGATATACGGGTATTTGATATTTACCTAGCGATTGAGGGACAACAAACCCTTTATTCTTCCAGTGGTATATACAACGAAATGCTTGAATTAAAGAAAGACGATCAGTGTTGTTTACTGACAAATTTGATGGAAGAAGCGGAAGCCTCCTGGAAGGCCGTTCTGAAAAGGGAAACCATCGCGTCACTATCCGCTGACTTTTTTAAAGAAGGATATGATGCCAAAATTACTTCTTTGGAGAACTGGATTCAGGAAAAAATGGTCTTGTAAAGAACACTAATTATCAGAGAGGAACATGAACATGAACGATTACTTAGTAAAAGCTCTTGCCTACAATAATCAGGTACGGGCTTATGCCGTGAGAACAACGGAAACGGTAAGTGAAGCCCAACGGCGTCATTATACCTGGCCCACAGCATCGGCTGCATTGGGACGTTCTATGACGGTCGGCGTCATGCTGGGAGCCATGCTTAAAGATGAGGATAAACTGACGATCAGAATCAACGGTGGCGGGCCTATCGGCACTATTCTTGTCGATACCAACTCCAAAGGTGAAGTTAGGGGTTATGTAAAAAATCCACAAACCCATTTTGAGCTTAATCAGATAGGGAAATTAGATGTCGCCAGAGCTGTAGGAACAGATGGAGCGCTCATTGTATCCAAAGATATCGGCTTAAAACACCCGTTTGTTGGACAAATCCCTCTCATATCGGGTGAGCTGGGCGAGGATTTCACATCTTATCTCGTCCAATCCGAACAAATCCCCTCTTCTGTAGGAGCGGGAGTTATTGTTAACCCGGATAACTCTATTCAGGCGGCTGGAGGTTTCATTATTCAGCTGATGCCAGATACGCAGGAGGAAGTTATCAGTTTTATCGAGAGACGCATTGAGAGCATTCCAAGCATCTCCGCAATGGTCATGGAAGGTCTTACGCCAGAGCAGATTCTGGGTCAGATTTTGGGAGAAAGCAACCTGAACATACTGGAAACCATGCCTGTACAATTTCATTGTCCCTGCTCAGAAGAGCGTGTTACCAATGCCATTATCAGCTTAGGGAATAAGGAAATAGAAGATATGATCCATACCGATGGACAAGCTGAAGCTCATTGCCACTTTTGTAATGCACACTACCATCTCACCAAAGAAGATCTCGAAGGGATGCTGGAAACAAACATCATTTAAATATGGGTTGTTCCCAAAAAGTAGGTCTAGCTACTGGGGAACAGCTTTTTCTTTCCCAATGCTTCCGACGATTTCTTTATCCTAAATACGGTAGACTTGTTCATGATGTAAGTGATAATGTTATATTATTCCAATCACCTGAGATGAGGTGCGCTATGCTTGAAAATGATACGCATGAAATTCTGGCTTATTATGATGGCGGTGCAGAAATAGGCAGGTTAGAGCGAGGCATAGGAAAAATAGAACTGGAAAGATCAAAAGAAATCATTTCACGTTATCTCAGCGAGTCTACTCATGTTATTTACGATATCGGCGGCGGTGTAGGGGTCTATTCTTCGTGGCTGGCGGAGCTGGGATACGAAGTTCATCTATTTGATCTATCTTCCCAAGCCATTGAATTCGCTCGTCAGCAGCAACTGAATAACCCCATCATCAGTAAGCTGGAAACCGCGGATGCCAGAAATCTTCATCGTAAAGATGAAAGCGCGGACATCGTGCTATTGATGGGACCTTTATATCATTTAACGGAACAGAAGGAACGAGTAAAAGCACTACAAGAAGCGGCGCGTGTCTTAAAGAAGGGCGGAACGCTGATTACTTCAGCTATTTCCAGGTTTGGCTCGCTACTGTGGGGACTATCGGTGTACGACGAGCGCAATACCATTGTGGAGGAAGATGAGTTCATGAATATGGTTAGACAGGAGCTGACAGATGGTCAGCATGTACGACCGGCGGCCTATCCCTCTTTTATCACACGGTCCTACTTTCATACATCGGATGCCTTGCGTGCAGACTGGCAGGCGGCTGGATTGCCGAAGCCTCGTGTACTGGGCGTGGAAGGACCCGGCTGGATTGCACCCGGATTTGAAAAGAAGTGGGCGATCCCTTCCCATCGTAGCCGTTTGCTGGATATAGCACAGCAGGTTGAAGAGCAGGAATCTGTGATCGGTATGAGCCCGCATATGCTTGCAGTCGGTATCAAGCCTTGAAGCTCATCAACTCTACAACTATGGAGAGATATAGCCTATGAGAAGACGTAATCGTTACATCGTTAAGTCTGCAATCATTCTGATCGCAGCTATAATCGGAATGGTTTATATCGTAAATCTGGATACCTCTTTTAGAAAAGTCGTTTTGGATCGCATGGATACAGCCAAGATTAATACTATTCTCATTAGTAAATCGCCAGACTATACAGACCAATTGGTAAAAGACAAAAATGAAATTCAAAGTACCTCAATGCTCTTGCTGAAATGAAATTAAGAAAATCCAGTGTATTAGATAAAGGTCTTAATTCTGTATACATGCTCAGTATTTTCGTAGATCGCGAAAATGAAAGGGACTTATTTGGAATCACCCCTATATGACCAAAACTATATAGAAATATATGATGAAACCAAAACGAAAAATAAAGTTACTTCAGGGCCTTGGCAGTACAGTTGAGTAGCTTCTGTGTATAGGCTATTGTAAGTACAGGAGACTTTTTCCAGATAAACTGAACTACAGGAGGTCGTTTTTCTTGATGATCATTGAACTGGTGGCCATTATTTCTACTGCTGTCTTATCTACGTTTTTTTCCTTTCGATACCGCTTGTGGAGACAACTATAGTGAGAAGTGAACAAGAGATGCTGCATACCATTCTCCAATTTGCTCAAGAGGACGAACAGGTGCGTGCCGTGATTATGAATGGTTCACGCGCTAATCCACATGCTCCACGAGACGTTTTTCAGGATTATGATATCGTCTTTCTCGTATCTTCCATGGACAGCTTTATTCAGGAACGTCGCTGGATCAACCATTTTGGTGAATTGATCATTATGCAGACGCCCGATGAGCATATGGAACCTACTTCGACGCCCCATGATCGCTTTGCTTTTCTCATGTTATTTACGGACGGCAATCGCATAGATCTTACTCTCTACCCTGCGAATAACATCGCCAATTGTACCCGAGACAGCTTAAGTGTACTGCTGCTGGATAAAGATGGACTGGTGGAGCCTTTCCCACCGCCAAGTCTTCAAGATTATAAGACGATACCTCCAACTGCCCAAGTCTATGCGGATTCCTGCAACGAGTTCTGGTGGGTCAGTACTTATGTAGCTAAAGGGTTATGGCGACAGGAGCTGCCCTATGCCAAATTTATGCTGGATCGGCCTGTGAGAGATGCGCTTCACTTGATGCTGGAATGGCATATTGGTATACGAACCGACTTCGCGGCAGATCCGGGAAAGCAGGGAAAATATTTCGAGAACCATCTTGAGCCTCGACTTTGGACGCTCTACATTCAAACGTTTGCGGATGCAGATTATGAACATATGTGGCAGTCTCTTTTGATCATGGGAAATTTATTTAGAGAAGTTGCCTTGGAAGTAGCGAACCATTATGGTTACGAATATCCGACTCTGGACGATCAACGTGTTACGAACTATCTCCATCGCGTAAAAGCTCTCCCAGCAGATGCTAAGGACATTTATTGATAAAAAACCAGTCGGCACTTGATTTATATGTGCTAGGCTGGTTTTATTTTTATACTCTAAGTTATTCGGTCAGAACCCGATCGCCTCTGCTCGCAGGCTGAGAGATAACCAAAAATTCAACATCCTCATTCGTTTCATTAAACATTTGATGAGGTACCATAGGAGGAACCTCACACCCTTCCTGAGATCCTAATTGGATTTGTTCACCATCCACTTCAAGTACCGCTGTACCTGATAAAATAAAGAAAAATTGGCGTGCATGATGATGATAATGTCTGACCTCATGAGTATTTCCGGGCATCCGCTCATGAATAATACTCAAATCCTTATTTTTCACTAAGCGCCAACCATCACATTGATCTCCCCATATATAATGTTCAGCATTATTTTTACTTATTTTCATATTGAACTCCTCCTTTTTGCAATTACAGTTTCATTTTAAATATGGATTCATAGAGCTACAATCTTATTTTAAAAAACGGCGGGACAAATGTAAAAAACACTCCGACTTAGTCAGACTGTTTTTATATATCCGCCTCGATAATTTCCTCCAACTTAATCCAGCTAAAATCCTCTTCCCCACGGGACAGCTTCACTTCTCGCCGACTTGTATTAATCACCGTGACCAGTCCACGCAGCTCCTCATCATCAAATGGATTGAACACTTTTAGCGTAATAGGCTTACGTTCGTTATAGGATACGATGATGGCCTGTTCAATCTGCTGCATTTCCTGATCGTCCAGTGTCGGCTTGCCGCGCCTTCCTTGCTCCTTCATCAGTCTTAAATATGCCTCCCGATGCTCAGGCAAAATCATGCGCGAGCTTTCCCATATGCCATTTCCTTCAAGCTTTTTCCCCATCGTAAGCCCCTCCTATGCTGTTCTGGTTACCGGATGCCATGCCAATACATGATCTAATCGAAAAACACGTGGCTGGCCTGTCTGTAAACAGGTGGCTCGTATCAAGCCATTCTGCACACGATGCACCTCAATACGCCGATGAGACAGTTTGCCCTTCCGATCCAAATACACGATTTCCACGATCTGCCCCACGTATTTTTCCAACATGATCCTTCACTCCTTATCAGAACGTTTGTTTGTATTATATGCGAACATGTGTTTGATTATCAATGTAAAAAAATCCCCTGAGGGATTTGACTCTCTCAAGGGAATTAAAATTCATAAGTGGATAGCTTAATATCTTCTTTATTCAAATCTTTCAGAGGATGGACAGGGCCATTCCAATAAGTGAAAATATCAAGCGGCTCATTAGTACCATGTTCTTTTAAAGAAAGAGATAATTCAAGTAATAAATGGGGAAGTTGATAAGAGCTTGTTAAAAACTGATATTCCTCTGGGCTTTCACAGTCTTCTGCTCGATAGAACACAAAGTATCCCTCGGTATGATCCCCAATGAGTACAATATAGCGAGCAAGAAACATAATTTCGCCATTGGCAAAAGGAATGGAATATGTCGAAGCAGAGATCAAATCTGTCTCTAATCCCTCAATTCGAAGGGTGAGTTCATTGTTAAGAGCATCCATTCTTTCTCTTTGTTCGCTGACGAGTTGTTCATAATTTACAGGGACAAGCCCTCCTTTCTTGATCGTAGCGATCAGTTCGTCTATAAATACTTTTTGAGACAACACTCGATTGCTCATCCTATTCATCTCCATATTCGTGAAAATAAGCATGGAATTCCTGCTTCTACATGTTCAATAATTATGTATTAAAAATCTTGATTCATTAACTATCAAGCAATTTTGTGACTGCATTCACGACCCTTTCCATCTCAAATGGCTTAACAATAAAGTCTTTTGCACCTGCCTGAAATGCTTTTATAATCGCTTCCTGCTGCCCCAAAGCAGAACACATCAAAATGTTGGCTTGGGGATCAAGTTCTATGATCTTTTTAACAGCCTCAAGCCCGTCCATCTTAGGCATATTAATATCCATGGTGATTAAATCGGGACGAAAGTGTGCGTATTTCAAAACAGCATCATACCCGTTTTCTGCTTCCGCAATAACAGCGTGACCTAAATCCAAAAGAATATCTTTAAGCACAGAACGCATAAACAAAGAATCATCCACTACTATAACTGCTGCCAAATTAATCTCTCCAATCCGTTGTCAAATGATATGCACGCCCAAACTTCAATATCGGTGAATAAACTGGTAATATTAATAGAAAGAATCTGTAAAAATAAAAACGCTACCAATGAATTATAAAAGAAATTTGAAACTAGCTACTACAGAATTAGTTTTCAAAAAAACGTTTCACAATGACGTAAATCATTTCTGAAAAGCAAATTACAAAGGACTATATATCTACTGTATCTTGAGCACTAGCCATAAAAGCACAATCTTCTTGGATAGTTATAAAAAAAACTGAGGTCGGTATCATTCCGACCTCAGTTTATAAACTTATTCGTTTAGCATTTCTTATTCATTCAGAGCTTTTTTCAAAGCCTCCAGATTGTTTTTCATCACACCAAGGTAATCCAGGTTCTTCTGTTTGTCTTCATCCGTCAATCCTTCGAGCGGATTCAGTACATCGGTTTTTGAACCGATTTCAGTAGCTACGGTCTCAGCGACCTTCGGATCAACAAGAGTTTCGAAGAAAATCGTTTTCACATTATTTTCTTTAGCGAATTTGATAATACCCGCCAGCTTGTCCGGTGTAGGCTCTTGCTCTGGAGATAATCCGGCAATGGGTACTTGGGTCAGACCATATTGCTTAGCTAAATAACCAAAAGCAGCATGCTGCGTAATAAAGTCTTTACGTTTTACATCTTTCAGACCTGTTTTGAACTCGGTATCCAGCTCTTTCAGCTTGGCGATATAAGCATCAGCGTTTTTCTCATAATCAGCTTTGTTTGCTGGATCGGCTGCTACAAGCCCTGCTTCAATGGACTCCACTTCTTTTTGGGCCAAGACTGGATTAAGCCATACATGAGGGTCCATCACATGATCGTGATCATGGCCTTCCTCTGCATGTGCTTCTTCTCCTTCTTCCTCCTCAGCGGTGCCTTCCATCAGGTTTAACCCTTTGCTCGCTTCAACTACAACACGCTTATCGTTGGACGCGCTACTCAAAGCCTGTTCTGCCCAGCCTTCGACGATACCGTTATAAACAAACACGTCAGCATCCTTTACCTGTGCCATATCTTTGGCGCTCGGTTCCCAGTCATGCGGCTCGGCACCAGCTGGAATCAACGCGGTTACGTTAGCATGGTCTCCAGCAACTTGCTTGGTAAATTCATACATTGGATAAAAAGTGGTGACCACATTCAGCTTGTCTGCTGTTTGTGCCGCATTCGGCTCGGTTTGGGAAGCGTTTGTAGCTGTATTATCAGATTTGGCTCCGCAGCCAGACAAAATAAGTGCTAGTCCCGCAGACAATACAAATGATTTTTTGAACCATGTATTCATATTCATTACTCCTTTATCCGTTAGATTTTTTAGTTATTCTCACTGTAATTACACTCACTGACCTGCCGCATTCTGCCGTCGCGAAGCCTGTTGCTTGCCCAGCTTGCGGACCAGCTTTTGTATACCAACTCCTACAATCAGGAATAATAACAGCACCATGGCAATTGTCCCCCCTGGGGGTGTACTAAGTTCATACGATGCCGTTAAACCCATAAATACGCCGATCAATGCAGTGACCATAGATATCCAGATGGCTGCCGCGAAGCTCGGTGCAATTCGAATCGCCAGCGCTGCAGGGAGCACGATGAGTGAGGAGACAAGCAGCACACCGACAATCGGCATTGCAGCAGCTACAATCATCCCTGTTAAAATACTAAATGCAAATGAGATGGACTTGACAGGAAGACCGTTGGTCTTCGCCGTTTCTTCATCAAAAGTAATCTGATACAAAGGGCGCCGAAACACGAAAAAGAAAATACCTCCGATCACAGCCACAACGATCATCAACATCAGCTCTGTCTGATTGACAGCTACTACCGAACCAAATAAATAAGCGGAAAATCCTTTGTTGATGCTCTGATTCAGATTCATTAAAATAACGGCCGTCGAGAGGCCACCTACCATAATAATAGCCACAGATATCTCACTATATGTTTTATAAGACCTGCGGACGTACTCAACGATAATCGCGCCGATTACGGCAACAATAAATCCGGTTATCGTCGGGTTAATGCCTAAATAGGCACCTGCTGCCACCCCTGCCAGCGATACATGCGATAGCATGTCCGCCATGAGAGCCTGACGCCGTAGCATCAAGTATACTCCAAGCACCGAGGCCAGCAGTGCAATTACCCCACCGGCACAAAATGCCCGCTGCATGAAGTCGTAGTGCAACATTTCCATCCGCCATCTTCCTTCCTCTCAAGCTCAATAATTCGATCCAGATAATGTTGCACTTCCGATAGTCCATGGGTCACCATGACCACGGTTCTTCCATATTCCTTAACCTGTTGATTCATCAGATCGTAGAAGTGGTAGCGGCTTTCCTGATCCATTCCGGTCGTAGGCTCATCCAAAATGAGCAAATCCGATTCCTGAGCGAGCGCTCTTGCCACACAAATACGCTGCTTCTGTCCACCGGACAATTCGCCGATTTTACGGTGACGCAAATCCCACATGCCTACCTGACGCAGCGCCTGCTCCGTCAGATCATGATCCTCAGACCGCATACGGCGTAACCAAGAGCCATGAGTATATCTTCCTGAACGGACAAATTCCAAAATCGTACTTGGAAATCCGCCATTGAAGGCGGCAATTTGTTGGGATACAAATCCAACAACGAGCTTTTTGCCTTCACCTGTACGATTAGACATGAACACCTTGCCCTTCCAAGGCTGAAGCAAGCCGAGCAACAGTTTGAGCATGGTTGACTTGGAAGCACCATTCGGTCCGGTAATGGCTACAAATTCTCCCGAAAAAATTTCAACATTGGCATCCACCAAGTTAGGAACATCTCCGTAGCCAAATGTGACCTGTTCCAATGAGGCCAATAACATGACGCAAATCTCCTTTTCCTTTAAAAAGCCTGGAGCCATCTGAGCAATCATCCTTTGCGCAGATTCTCCAGGTCGTTTATGATCATTAAACCATCTACCGTAATTATTACGATTTGGTGATAAAAAAATAAGCGTTTGATAAACGTAACCTTTACGCATTAGCAAGTTTAACAGTTTAGGCAAGGTTCGTCAATGTTTTGGCAACTCTTTTGTTTGTTTACTTCACTTTGTCCGGGTACAAGCCTGCAGCCAAGGTTTTCAGTGCAATTGGTGCACGCACGCCTTCAGCCGCCGCGGACAATGGCAGGACTATAAAGCGTTTATTTTTGATCGCTTCCACACCAGCTAATGCAGGCTTGCTCAGGAGTAGCTTCTCTTTATCCGCCAGTGAAGTATCTCCATAGTCGAGAATGACAATGACGTCAGGATTACGGTTCACAACCTCTTCCCAGCTTACCTCAGTAAAACTTTTGTCGATATCATCAAAAATATTTTTCGCCTTCACACTTTCAATCAAAGACGTTAGATAATTGTTGGCAGCCGTAAAGGGCTTGTCTTCTCCGCTGTCATAAACAAACACCTTGGGTGCCTGTTCAACAACACCAATTTGAGTCTGAATGGACTGCACTTGTTCACGCATTTCATTTACCAGCTTTTCTGCACGCTCCTCAACCCTAAAAATACGCCCAATATTTAGTATATCCTGATATACATCTTCTAATGTGGGGCCCGACTTATTTGAGGACTCCTGTATATAGGTCAGCACCCCTTGTTTGGCTAGCTCCTCACGGGAACCCAGATTTTTATCATTAAAGGCACTCTTCCAGCCCGCATAGGCAAAATCCGGTGCAGCGGCCATAAACACCTCTTTGGACGGATATTGTTCGGCCAGTACCGGGATTTTGTCATATTGAGCCTTATATTTTGGCAAAATCTGATCATCCAAATACGCAGTTCCTACCATAGAGGATTCCAGTCCAAGAGCCAGCATAACCTCAGTCGCGTGCTGGTTCAGTGTAACCGCGCGTTTAGGCGCCTCGGGAAATGCCATTTTAACGCCCATGTTCTCAAGCTCTACCGACGTCTCCTTGGTTGCTGATTGGGATGCGGCAGGTTGCTGCCCGTTTGCGGATGGATCGCTTGTTTGGGCCGTGTTTCCTGCTGCACAGGCTGATAACAACAGCATCATTGCCAAAGCGAGCATAACCAGCGGTAACGCGGGCCTGCTATATCTTTTCATATGTACCGTCTCCTCTTTTATTTGTAGTTAATCTTACCTCATCGTATCGCCTTTTCTGTTAACATCATGGATGGCCTCCTCTCCTGAGAGAATCCGGTAAGAAGGTAATATTCGGCTTTCCGGTTTTTGGATGAATGCAGATTTCTGTCTCGACCCCGAATACACTCCACAGCAGGTCTGGCTGAAGCACATCCTCTGTTATGCCGGAGGCTACCACTTTGCCTTCTTTTAATACATACATTCGATCGCAATAAAATGCCGCTAAATTCAAATCATGCAGTGCAGCTAGCGTAGTTATCCGAAGTGTTTTGACCAAATCCAGAATTTGCAGCTGATACCGGATGTCCAGATGATTCGTCGGCTCATCCAAAACAAGAAATTTCGCCTGCCCGGCCAAAGCTCTGGCGATCAATACCCGTTGCTTTTCGCCGCCGGATAAGGTGGCAAAGCCCTGATCTGCCTGAGCATTCATGCCTACCCGCTCCAGCGCCTGCTCGACCAGTTCATGATCGACGACAGTATCTGCTTCCAACAGTTTCTTATGCGGATGGCGACCCATCAGGACGATGTCCCGTACTGAAAAATCAAACGTTTGCGGCGTATCCTGACTCACCACTGCCATTTGTCGGGCTGTCTCTTTATACTTCATCCGTAGCATATCCTGGCCATCCAACGTAACCACACCACTGTCAGGCTTTAGCACACGATACATATTTTTGAGCAACGTCGACTTCCCGCTACCATTCGGACCGATCAATCCGACTAGTTCCCCTGCTTTTACCTGGAGACAGATGTCGTCGATCAGCCGTTTGTCGTGAATACTGAAGGTCACACATTCGACTTCTATATTCATTTTTCGCCTCCAAACGAGTAGGAACTACGACGCAGCAGCCACACAAAAAAAGGTCCTCCGCACACAGCCGTCACAATACCAATCGGCAGCTCCTGTGGAGCCAGCACAAGCCGGGCACATACATCAGCCCACACGACAAAAATAGCTCCTGCTAACAGACTGACGGGCAGTACACGCCGATGATCTGATCCCACTATCAGTCTAACGATGTGCGGAATCATAAGTCCGACAAAGCCAATCGAGCCACTCACAGATACGACTGCCCCGGTTAAAAGAGACGCCACCACAACCAGTAATACGCGGAACGCCTGTACGTTCACACCAAGCGTTACTGCGGTCTCTTCACCCGTTAGCAAAGCATTCAGCGACCGGTATCGGGTCAGAAGCACAGCCGTTCCAACGACTACAATAAGGCTTGGAATGAAAAGCGTGTCCCATTGAGCACCTGCCAGACTTCCCATCATCCAATACATCGCGTCACGAATGCCTTTTTCATTCGGGGCCATCGTCACGATAAAGCTAGTCACAGCCGACAGCATCATAGACACCGCCACCCCTGCCAGCAATAAGCGGGTCGTCGATATGCTCCCAGCCACACGTGCTAACGCGAACACCATAAGCATTGCAGTTAACGATCCTATAAAAGCAGATAAAGGCAGCGCAAGTCGTCCTAAAAATCCGAAAGCTCCGAACACAATTACCAATGTGGCTGTCACCGAAGCCCCAGACGAGACTCCTAAAATATAGGGATCCGCTAACGAATTACGAATTAATGCCTGTATAGTCGCCCCTGTAACAGCAAGTCCTGCTCCTACGACAACACCTAACAACACGCGCGGAAAGCGGATTTCCCAAACGATATATTGCTCAGGCTTGGTCCATGTCACGGGTATCCACTGGTCCAGCCAGGGAAGATGGGACAGTGCAATTCGCCATATCGTCCCCGGTGCGACAGCTACAGGGCCCAGCATGACCGCGAGTGTGACCGAAAGCAACAGCCCAGCAGTCAGCAGCAGAATTGTTGTAAATCCCCAAGTAGGCTTGCCCGCTAGGTGTGCACGAGAATGATGTTGCGATGGATTAGGTCTTGATGGATTAAGGTGACTCGTTCTCGAAGTCATGAATTACTCAATGGCTTTTCGGCCGCTTCCAGCTTTCTCAATTGTTCCTCGACCGCGGAAGCAGAGAAATTCTCACCCATGACCACCGCTACATCGTTCACTGGCTTTTGCGGGCGGATCGGAATGATTTCCATCTCCCGATAGGCAAATTGAAACATCATCTGACCCTCTGATTCCAGAAACCGCACAATTCCTTTGGCCCGATAAATTTCAGCTGGCAAACTGCGGAACAACTGTTCAAACTCGTAGCGTGGCACAGGTTGTCCAAAAAAATGCGTGTGAACAACTACATGGTCGTAGGAATGATAATGCTCCCCATGTTCGTGTTCGTGTTCGTGGTCATGGTCATGAGACTGATGATCTGTATGGTCATCATGGTCATACGTGTGCAGATGATTTTCCAAATGAGGATGTTCACTCTCAATATCAACTGCGGATTCCTTATGTCGCGAAACATCCATACGCTCCTCTCCTTGAGTGGAGAAAAAAATTCCAGCGTCCACGTCACTTCGTTGCGTGCTCACAGTCAAAACATATGGATTTAACTCTTTTACGAGGGCCTGTACTTTCTGTAACTCGCCCGCAGCCAATAAATCGGTCTTGTTAATAATCAGTTTGGAAGCGCATCGAAGCTGATCCTGCATCAAACGAAGCGATTTGCTTCTCTCGTTCCCCGAGGCAAAATCCAAAAATTGACGCGCGTCTATGACCGTGATAACGGATTGTAATATCATAGTAGAATAAATTGAGGCGTCTGTCACTGCATCTACAATCTCCATCGGGTTAGCCACTCCGGTACATTCTACAATAATCACGTCCGGCTTATATTCCTCAGCAAGATTCATGAGCTCGACGCCCAAGTCCCCGCGAATGGTACAGCATATACAGCCACTGAGCATTTCCTTCATGGGTGCTTGTCCATTCACCAAACTACCGTCCAGATTAACATCACCCAACTCATTCATCAAAATGGCTGGCTTGAGACCCTTTTCCTTGTAGTAAGCCAGCGCATGCTGAAGAAGAGTGGTTTTACCGCTACCCAAAAAACCGGATAAAACAACAATCGGTATCATATAACCCCTCCTTGTCTTTGCAACATTTAATATGGATCGTACCTTAAAAATTTCCTTCTTGCAATCATTTATCGGATTTTAATCGTAATAATTACTATTAATGAGTATAAATATATATGAGCATGCTCAGATTTGTCAATATAGGGAGGTGATTCACACACAATCCGGCGGGCATGATTGTCCCCTTACAGACATAGGCTGTAGATAAGAACCCTTATTCCCAAGGAGACGTGGAATGAAAAACAGTACGCTGTTGAAGATGCTGCCTTTTATGATTCCGTTTGCCTTTCTCATCCCTGTGCTTGTCACGCTATCTCCCCAGTGGCTTCGTTTGTTAGATGTGGGGCAGCTGCAGCCATTAAAAACGGTATTTATGGGTATTTTTCTGGAAGCTGTTCCGTTTCTCCTGATCGGTGTGCTCGTCTCATCCCTTTTGCAGTGGCTTGTACCGGAGACATGGATTCGCAAAATAGCGCCTGCACATCCTGTACCGGGTGTCCTGCTGGCCTCCTTACTAGGTATACTGTTTCCCATCTGTGAATGCGGCATGATCCCTGTCGTTCGCCAATTAATGCTCAAGGGAATGCCTGCCTATATGGGTATCACTTTTATTTTAAGCGGGCCCATTATCAATCCCGTGGTACTGGCTGCGACGATGATGGCTTTCCCTTCCCATCCCGAGGTCACTGCCGTTCGAACGGGTTTGGCTTTTACCGTTTCCGCGATCATCGGACTGATCGTGTATGCCTTTGTGCGAGTACATCCGCTCAAACGGTCGTTACTCTCTTTTAACCAGCAAAAGCAGAACAATCAGACTCATCGGCATAATCGCACATGGCGGGGATTTTTTGTACATGCTGGGGACGAGTTTTTGGACATGAGTAAATATCTCATTATCGGCGCATTATTGACAGCCTGCATCCAAACCTTCATCCCACGTAATGAGATGCTTTCGTTAAGTGAAGGAACGGTCGGATCGTACGCCTTTATGATGGGTTTTGCCTACATACTGTCGCTGTGTTCCACCTCTGATGCCTTTGTAGCCACTGCTTTTTCACATACCTTTACACTGGGTCCACTGGCGGCCTTTCTTGTACTTGGTCCGATGCTAGATTTCAAAGGCACGCTCATGCTACTAAGCACCTTCCGCACCAAATTTGTCGCCATCCTGGCCTTGCTCATTGTTTCACTTGTTCTAGTGGGTTCTATAGCTGCTGAATGGTTATTGGGGAGGTGAATACAAACGTGAATTCAACCTTTAGCATCCGCTGGCAATATGGCATTCGCTCCTTGCTCATGATCGGATTGGCTGTATACATCATCTCATTAAGCCGCACGAATGCACTTCATTACTACCTAGCTCCCCATATGCAAAAGCTACTCCTACTCTGTCCTGTACCCCTCTTGTTCATCGCATTGGCGATGGCATGGCACGGAATCGTTGGGGGGCGGGACGGTGAGGATGTATGTGATTGTGAGCACCCGTTGCCGCAAAGCTGGTTCAAAAAAACACTCGTATATGGAATGCTGCTCATTCCGCTCCTATTCGGTTCTTTGCTGCCCAATCAGGCACTTGGTAGTGATATGGCCGCCAAAAAAGGCATGTCCTTCACGTATCCCAACCCGGACATCCGACGGAAAACAGATACACAGACCACGAAAGCATCCACCTCCTCCCTTTTATCAACTGCATCTTCTGTCCCCACTTCGCCCCCTCCAGAGGGGAAATGGAGTCAGGAAACGCTGGATAAGCTGTTCGTTCCGCCTGATAAGTACAATGTGGAATTCGCCGAACTGGCGAAACGCCTGTATCAGCAACCTATCATACAGATCAAGCCAGAGATTTTTTCCGAAACTATTGGAGCCATTGAATTATATAAACAAGCTTTTGAAGGAAAAAAAGTACAGGTGACTGGCTTTGTTTATAAAGACGACAATCTGCCGGGTAAAGGGCTTTTTGCAGTAGGAAGATTCCTCGTCATGTGCTGTACTGCCGATGCCATGCCCTTCGGGATCATCGTCCAATCCCAGAAAGCCCCGTCCTTTGACAAGGATACCTGGGTGACCATTGAAGGAACACTGCATACCGCACAAAAGGGAAACGCTCCCGTACTTGAAATTCGATCCGAAAAAATAACCGCTGTCGAGCAGCCAGAATCCCCTTATGTCTATACCCAAGCAGACTCGGTAGCTACCTTTGATCGCTTGAACACAACACACTAACCCCGCCAAGGAGGAAAAATGATGAACAAAGTTCCTGTTATTTTAATCAGTGGTTTTCTTGGAAGCGGCAAAACAACACTGCTTTTGCGCCTGTTAGCCCATACCCGCCAAATTCCCCTTCGTGCTGTTGTTTTAATGAACGAAATGGGTGAATATAATGTAGACAGCGCTATAATTTCAGAGGAAATGCCTGACGTAACAGTAGAAGGATTGCTAGAAGGCTGCATTTGTTGCAGCAAAAGAAATGAACTGGCAGGGGCTTTGCATACCCTGCTCAGCCAGGAGCCAGATCTGATCTTCATGGAGACCACCGGGGTAGCCAACCCCGAACAAGTACTGGAGGAGCTTCGCTCCCCTCTACTGGCAGATCAGCTTTATCTGGTTCACAGCATCAGTGTTGTGGATGCTGAGCTGTTCCATGAATACAATAGCCGTTTTACGGCTGATAAAGAACTGGTTCGCACCCTGCACGGACAACTGCGCACCGCAGACTTCATTGTGGTGAACAAGACGGATGCAGCAAGCAGCCGTGAAGTGACGAGGGTCGTCAAAAGCATCCGCAAGCTCAACGATACGGCCAAGCTGCAAACTACTGAATATAGCCGGGTTGACCTTGAACCATTGCTAGAGCCTGTTCTGGCCTCCACATCCGTTGCCGCGAAACCTGTACAGACACCTCAACCAGCACCTGCACAGGTCCAGCCCACTGATGCAGATGCACTGTCTGTCCCCATTCCCGTCAAAAGTTCCGGACGACCCAGTATTACCTCTATAAGTACGCCGTTCAAAGTTATTTCTGCACACAGTCATAGCCACAGCCACGATCCCAACCAGACCCACTCGTTTTCCCATTTGGAGAGCTTAACGCTGCATCAATATTCTCCTCAGCCACTCGAAAAACAACGATTGGAGCGCTTTCTGACAGGGCTAGGCTCCTCTCTGCTTCGAGCGAAAGGTTATTGCGTGCTTCCTCAGGAAGGGACAATGCTTTTGCAATTTTCAGGAAATCACTTGGAGTGGCAGCCTACTGCACTTCCCGTGAGTCAGGGATATGTCACGCTCATTGGGGAGCAGCTCGACAAAGCATCCATTACCGACCAATGGGAACAGTGCTTCATTTCGCTATAAATAACAGGTCTAAATTAAGACAAAAAAACCTCCTGCAGATGCAGGAGGTTTTTTAAAAAGCGATGTTCACGGATTATAAGCATAATCCATGAACACAACGCTCGACTGTTCTTACTTAAGGTTATATTTTTTGTTAAAGCGATCCACACGGCCACCGATATCCACGTTTCTTTGTTTACCAGTGAAGAACGGGTGGGAAGCGGAGCTAGTATCTACACGGATAACTGGGTATGTGTTACCATCTTCCCATTCCATCGTTTCTTGCGAATATTTAGTGGAAGCACTCAGGAAAGTAAATCCACAGCTAGGGTCCAAAAAGATAACTTTGTTCAATGTTGGATGAATATCTTTTTTCATTAGTTTCACCTAATCTTTCATGTAGTTTTAGTTTCAACCTCAAACGTACTGGCGCAATACTCCATCAGTTGGCAAAAGGAACGGTTATGTCCCAGAAAAAAAGACGACAGACCTTAACGGTTGGCGCTCAAGCTCGTAAACGACAAGCAAACGATGCCGCATATATCGCATCGCCCATTGCACGAACGCTCCGGATCTTTCGTCAGCCTTCATCGTTATATAAGCATATAGTGAATGGTCCTCCGGCTCGTCCCAAATGCTGACACCAGCACAGGAGAAGTCGGTAGCCACGTGCTTTCGATTCAAAAGGCAAAGCGTGCCATGTAGCTCAGCATCTATCATACAGCCGTGAAAAAAAGCCGTTCTCTTAGATGCAAGCTTTAACTTTAGACGCTCTGTCCACTGGACTAATTCAAGTTTTCGCCGGTTCCATAACGCAGGCTTTTGCAAACTTAACAGGCTTCGCTCAGGAAGCAGGATAATTCAGGTTGCTATACAGCAGGCCTCAAATTATCTAGTTTCACGATGGATCGTGTACTTTTTCAGACGCGGAGAGTATTTTTTCATTTCAAGACGGTCCGGATGATTTCTTTTGTTCTTAGTTGTTGTATAGTTGCGGTCACCGGATTCGGTGCATGCCAAGGTAACAATTACGCGCATTTCTCTTCCTCCTTAATTGGAATACATGGTATACAATTACAATAGTAATTTTTACGATTAGTTTTATTCTATAATTCATGCTCCGCTTTGTCAACCTTAGAGTCACGGTTTATCGCTTCTTCTACCGTGTTCCAGCGATTACGGTACTGTGCAAGCTTCGGATGAAGTTGTAGTGGTTCGCTCGAAAGCACCAATCTGACATTTCTAATCCATTCTCCAAACGATGCATAGGAAGCGCACAAATTTGCCATTTCAGGACTCATGTACAAAAAAAGTGGGGTCGTATACTTTTCCGCCAAAAAACGAATAGCTGCTTCAATCGGCGTATACTTTTTACGCTTACCTTCCCAGCTCTCAATGACAACAGCACTCAAAGCCTGCTCCCGCTGCCACTCTCCCAGCTCGTCCACCCGCTTGTAATACGAACGTACCGGCTGCTTCCACATTCTTCTGACGGTTTCTTCATGCAGCGGATACAGCACCAGCTTTGTAAAAGATAATGCAGCCCCCGTTTCGGCAAAAAGCTCCAGCTCTCTGGCTGTAATCTGCTCGAACGTATCATAGTAGACCATGGTCCCTTTATGCGTCTCGATCGGAGGCTCATAACCATAGGGTACATATTGAAGGTTTCTTGTCATGCCGGACACTCCGTCCTTCCATAGATGAACTTTTCCTTCTATATTATACCCTTGTTTTGGCATGAGGTTACATCAAATGTTTATCCTTGTTCAACAGCAGGCGTATTACCGCGTGGACCCCTTCGGAATTGCAACGCATAAAGTCCCATCGTCACAAGCGCAATCAGTGCAAGCACCGTAAAAATATTGCTAAAGTTGAACACCTGCACATTAGATACGACAGGATTCAGATGAAAGGACGACGAACTATCTAGCGTTTTGCCCAAGATACTTGTCGTAATCGCTCCGGCAATGAAATTCAGCAGAGATAGCAGCCCCATTCCAACACCAATCTGGTCTTTCGACAAGGTACGAGAAATCGTGTTGGACATGGCAATTTGCATGAAGGTCTGACCTACGTTTCCGAAAATAAGCAAAAACAAAATCAGATACGGAGACGCACCCACAAACGTAGACAAGCTGATAAAACAAATAAACAAAAGCGATACAGCTGTATAGACGAGAAACGAATTTCCTTTGCTATCCGCCAAACGCCCCCCTCTTTTACCCAATAGAGCCGAAGCAATAGCAGCCGGAAACATAACCAGTCCAATTATTGCGGGCGTAAGCTGATTGAGACTGTTCAGAAACTGCGGTGCCAAGTACGGCAATCCAAAGCTAATCCCCGTCCCTAAAAAAGCGATAAGGAGCCCGTATGAATATTGTTTGTTACGGAACAGCTTCGGCTGGATGAATGGGTCATGTGCAGTGTTAATGCGCCATATAAACAGTGCAAACAGCACCATACCGACCAGAAAAAACATCATATTGGTTTGCGAAATCGAAAGTAATAAGAAGGCTACTGTTCCACCCAGCAATAATCCACCAAGAAAATCGAACTTCTGATCCTCTCCACGCTGATCGTCCAAATATTTACGAAAGAACGGCAATGCGATCAGTGGCAGCATGGAAATGACGAACAAAAAACGCCAGCTTGCAAAGCCTGTGATCAAACCGGAAATAATCGGAGCCAGTGCAGTACCTAACGCCAAGCCGATTGCTGTGACGCCCAAAGCACGTCCTCTTTTTTCAGCCGAGAAATAACGGACTGGGACGATCATAGCAGTGGCCGGAATAACAGCAGCCCCTGCAGCCTGAAGCAAACGAGCTACAATGAGCATCCAAAATTGATTGGCCAACAGTCCAATAAGCGAACCCAGTGCAAAAAAGATAATCCCAAACGTCAGCAAATCCTTAAGACGATATTTATCTGCCAATTTGCCGTAGGTCACCGAGCCAACCGCATACACGATCATATAGCCAGTCAGCAACCAACTTACATCGGAAGCACTAATATGAAACTCCTCTCGAATCACAGGCATAACGACATTAAACATAAAAGCGTTCATCACTGAAAAAACAAGTGTGAAAGCTAGCACACGCATAAGCTTATCCGCATTCGGATAAGTTTGTTCATTTATCATTTGGTTGTCTCCCTCTCCTGTAAACCTCTTATCTAAGATCGTAATTCACTGCTTTTGAATACCCCTATCCGGGTAAAATCTCTATATATTCGCTCATGCACGGGCGTCCGCAGGGTGGTAGTCGCGGAGAATTTTTTTAAGCAGGCCGCGCAGCGTCTCCGATTCTCCGACAGATAACGTTTCCCCTACCGAGCTTTTAATTGCCTCAATAGTACGTTCAGCTACCTTGTGAATCTTCAAGCCTTCCTCAGTCAAATAGATTTGCTTCATGCGTGCATCTTCCGGGTGACTTTTGCGTACTGCCCAGTTTTTCTTAACGATCCCGTTAACCAGGCTAGTAACGCTTGATTTATCAATAAGCAATAGCTTTTCCAAATCCGTATTGGTGACTCCAGGCGACATCGCCAGTATATAGAGCGTCTGCGATTGTGGGGAGGTGAGCCCCAAAGGGCGCAGTGCTATTTCAATTTCGCGCCGGACGGTAGTGAAAATCCATTTAATTAAATACATCGTGCTCTCTTCCTCCCAAGGAAGACAAACGGGATACACCTCGCTTCCCATCTCACTACGAACCTCCATATCTATCTAATTTTAATAGTTTGAATTCCAACTAATTTTAATCAGCTGTCTACTTAGTGTCAATACTTTCGTAACATGATGCTTTATTAGATAGGGTTAATTTTGAATTACAAATTCATCCTTTATGGAAATATAGGCACAATAAAAGACGAGTCCTTTGAAGGAAACCCGTCTTTTACTTCATTCATCATTCATTTCTGTTTTATAGTTGCTTAGTCCGCAGTTTTCACTTGAACTAGCGGATATTCTTCTCCATCAACGGTAACCGTGCTAGCATCATTCAGTTCCAACCGCTGCCAAAGGGTCAATAGCGTACGATAAGGATACTTCTTCAGATCATACTCCGATGGTGTGTCAGTGTCTGTGTCTGTGTCTGTATTTGCTCCATTGCCACTACCCTCAGTAGTAATCTCCGAAGTCAAGCCTCCGTCCGTGTTGCCAGTCACTGCTCCAGATTGATCACCACTTTTTCCACTGGATGTACCCCCACGAGCTGTGGAACCATTGTCCGTGGATTGTCCATCTGCTGTCGTGCTTTTTGTAGTGGCGCTCCCAGTGTTTACATCACCGGATGGATCATTGTTCGCCTTACTGGCTGCTTCCTTGTCGTTCTGTTCAGCAAGTGTAAAATTTTCGTATAAGTGCTCCTGCTGATCCGCACCGACAATGACGAGCTTCTTCGGCTTAAATTCTGCCTGCTCTGTCGATGTCTGAAACGCAAACAACAGCTTGACCATTTTCGTAGTGGACTTGGTATTAGGCACATGTGTCACTATCGCCGTAGGCTCCTTTTTTACGGGCACTGTAGGCTCTACAGGCTGTTGTTGTACAGGCTTCGGAGTGGCAACAGGCGCAGGTGTGTCAGCAGATCCGATCACCCCAGTTGCTTTCAGGCCGCCTAGCGTACCTGCAATGACAATCAGCACGATCCCGGAAATCACCCCACCTTTACGGAAACGACGAAGCGTTTTGACCAGAGGCGTGTCCGTCTCACGCTTTGCTGCCAAATAGAAATTTTTAAAGGCAGGCTTCGCAGGTTCAAAATATTGACGCCACAGCGTTTTTTTATGCAGTCCCTCTCGTCCTTCCTTTTGGAAGAATAGAAGTAGCGCACGTCTGTAGGATGGTTCAAAACCGCCGCGTGGAGTAGCAAACTCAGGGTGTTCCTCCGACCATCGGATAAAGCGGTACATCGTATCGTTATCCTTTGCCCATTTGCGAATCGAACTGACCAGGCGAGCGAAATCCAATATTCCCTCTCCCGGCCCGTCAGAACGATAAAAGGCAGGCAACAGACGGGCAAAATGGCCTTCCGCAAGCTGCTGGGGCAGCCAGCTGTAAGCCCAATCCTGTACCTTTTCTACTTCGCCGGGCTCCAGACCGTCCAGCACCGACGGTTCCGGGTCCTCCGCGTTAAACCAATCATAAGCCGCAACTAATCGCACAGCTTGTCCCTTAAGAGGAGCAGGCAGCTTTCCAACCCACTGCACCAAATCAGGCCGTGTGAAAAAAGGAATCTGTACGACCTGATCGGGTGATATTTCCTTTAGCTCTACTTCGGTAAGTAAATACCGATCCGACGCTTCCTGCAAGCGTTCTGTCAATCCAGATTGCTCCAGCGGGGACAGTTTGCCTACGGCAGAGTTGCTGTCCCATTGACGCAAGCGTTGGTGAATGGCAGCCACAGCCTCTACTGGTTTTCTTTCCGCACGCAGTCGGCCCATCAGTGCAGATTCTGCCAAAAGCTGAAAATCGGCATTCGCCGACACTTCGATATACCTACTGCCCCATTCGTGCACAACAGCCAGCAGCCCCTTGGCATCCGGTGTTCTTTTCATCTGACTGTCCATGTAGGGAATGAACAGCATTTTTGTCAGTGCCGGATTACCCAACACTTTCGTAAAATATGCCTTGCCTAATGATGGATTCTCTTCAATTGTATGATAAATATACGTGACTGCTTCCGTATTTCTGGCAGTATAAGCATTGTTTAGCGAACGGATTAAATATTCCACCAACCGATTTTCGCTGCTGCGTGCATGAACTTTATAATAGTCCTTGAAACTATCTACCAGGCCTACATCCGGAATATATCCATCCTTCACCCGATCAAATTCATGATCAAAGAACGACAGAAACAGATCATTCAGCCTCATTTTACGTGGCAGCGCATCGGGTGGCGATAAATAATCAGTCAGGCTTCGTAACACAGTGATTCGTTGTTCGTTGTATAATGCCCGCTCTCCCTGCTCAATTCTGTACAACGTAATTAGCTCATGATAGCTGGATGGCGTCAAATCACGCCCGGCCTCCATACCTGTCAGCATTTGCTCGGCAAATTTGAAGAAATCGTCCGGCGTCTCACCATTCAACAACGTACGGACGATCCAGTCAAAATACGGCTGTCTCACCTGCTCTGCATCCACATTAAGTATTCGACTATGATTAGACAGGTCAAATACAAAGTCCTTTTCTACATTCCGATCACCGGGACGCAAACTAAAAGGCTCAACAAACATCAAGTGAATACCTTTTCTGCTGTTCGGTTCCTGTGCATATGTAAGAAATCCGAGTCTGTTCCGAAATGCATAAGGCAGTGCCGCATACAACACACCCAGCAGCTGCTTGGCTGAAGATCCGACCGCTTCTACAGGAACATTCAGCGCTACGTATACCTTTTTGCGACCCGCTGCGGACATCATGACTGCGTATAAAAGCTGTTTGAACACTTCTTCGCTCAGCTGCAATTGAGCCAGCACTGTAGACGGGTCAACAGCCGGAAATACACTTCCACCTGGTAGGCGCTCCAATTCCGGCAAATCCGTTCCCTGCTCAATATCATAAGTATCAACAAAGGAGGTGTTCAGCCACTGCTTATAGTCAGACGGAGATTCACCATGTCCGGCTGGAATCACATAGTTGTGCGTGAAAAGGGCGCTTCGTAGCCCAGTAAAATCCGCAGCCTTATAAATACTGCGGCCAAGTACTACATCCCCGGACTCCGTCCGTACCAGATGTATGGCTTCCGGATAGACACTTTCCTGTTTCTCGCCGCGCGCCGTCAAAGCAGCAGGCGCATCATATACACATAAGGGATGCAGCACCTTTTTAATAAAAGAAGCATCCAATCCTTTGGAATTAGCCACTGTATCGAAGCCTTCCGTAGAACGGAAAATACCACGCCGTTCCCGTGTGTACATCTGCTGTTGTATCAAATGAGAGGTAGCATAACTCACTGTGATTCTCTCCCCTCAATGTACTTCAACTTATAAAGCAGCCAAATAAATGGCTCATCCACACGGATCGGACTAACCAACCCTTGCAGCTTTTGCTCAACCGGATTGCTACCCAGCGCGGAAACCGCGAAATAGGCCGTATCCGTAAAATATACATCCATCGTGCCCTTGAACGGTTTATCCACCTTTTCGATGAAGCGCCGAACTTCGCCATCAATGTTCGCAAACTCATCCAAATCCATATATTTGCGATGCTCCATCGGATTAAAAATATTGCTGTTCGTCTTGATGTATGTGCCTTCTTCATCTGCCAACGCAGTAAGCATATCACTTTTGGTCAGGACGACAGCGGTCGGAATGTCCGTTTTCCCTTTTTCCTGATAGGCGATAAAATCACCGAACATCGTAAGTACAACGTCACGCGGTTCATCATATTGTGAGACCCACTCACCCGGCTTATCGCCAAGGTTAATCTTAATGCGCTCCCGAATAGAGCGGATTTGTAGTGGATCGACCATAAAGAGAATACCTGCAGAATTCTTAATATGCTGTCCATGCAGTCCCAGATAGTCCTGATCTACCATTCCCTCACCGGCGACATCAAAAAACACTAGCGTCAGTGGCGGCTTTTCCTCATCCTTAAATACGAACTGGAAGATAAAAGGCTCCTGCATCTTTTCTTTTTGTGTCGATGTAAGCAGATCGCCTCTTTCAAATAAGGGTTCCTCATACATAGTGCGGAACTTTCGGCTGATCTCTGCATTGAGTGGCATGCAAGCCGCGTCAAAATGATCGGCCGTAACATGTTGCAGCGTGTGAATCAGGGAGGTCATATAAACAGATTTCCCTGCCTGCGAAGCTCCAATAATCGAAATGATATTGCTAGGCACCTTACCCGCAGTCACGGGCAACTCGTTATGGCAGTGCGGGCACAGTCGGTGACGCGTCAGCTCGCCATAACGGTCGGTCAGTCCTGTCAGTACATGATCA
This sequence comes from Paenibacillus sp. FSL L8-0644, assembly GCF_038008165.1. Lineage (NCBI taxonomy): Bacteria > Bacillati > Bacillota > Bacilli > Caryophanales > Paenibacillaceae > Paenibacillus > Paenibacillus sp. FSL L8-0644. The sequence continues at coordinate 2,486,409 of NZ_JBBOYN010000001.1, read as the reverse complement.
GAATACAATCGATGTTCCTCAGGAACATCAAGGGGATGTAAAATCGCCTCCATATCATGCACACTGTCCAAGCCAAAACGCTCCCGATATTTGTTCAACAGCTCATCTTCACCCAAAGCGTAGTCCTCGTCATCTTCACGGTGATGAGAAGCACGGAATACTACTTCCTCCGGGGAGAATTTACTAAAGCAATAAGGGCACACAATATCATAAAATAACGGCCTTGGCGCTGCCTGTGGCTTTCTTCTGAATAAATTGCTAAGAAAACTCATCGGTTGCGGCCTCCTTTCATTCAGGAACTAATTCATATACCGTGCCATATTTCTGGCCGTCCGTAAAAAACAGCCGCACATATTCATCTCCCCCCACTTCAACAGCGGGTAAAACATTCCGTCCCGCAACAAAAGGTGCTGTGAACGGATACAAGGTTCCATCGTCCCGATCTGCGGGATAGCCCCCACGCTTCTTCACGTAGCAAAGCGCCTCCTGCGGGACAGGAACTTCGGCTGTCACCTGAATTTGGACGGTTTTGCGGCTGCGAAACCAGCCTTTTTTATGGTGAACCGCATATCTGATTTTAGCCCTTCCGGTGCTCAACTCCAGTTGGTTGGCTCCGTCTTGCTGACGGATCACGTAAGTGTCTCCATCCTCCCGAACAGCCGGATACACGGTATACCGCACGCGTCCAATGCCTTCAATTCGGTCACGATAGCTGCCAGCAGCCTTATACTCCTCGCGTGTAAAAAGTTTTAGGCTTGAAAAAGGCGGTAAAACTTCACCTTCATTTTGCCCATTCACACCTGCATCGGCTGATTGTTTCGCAATATATACCACGGCTGCGCCCTCAGGCCACTGCCAGCGTAACACAACCCGGTTGTCATCAATTTTGTGGCTCAGCTCCGAAATAATAGGATCACCGGGCTGTGCTTCCCTATACTGCATAAGTTCCAGCCTCCCGTTCTAAAATCCACTGCTGCGTCGATTGAGCGTCGGGGCTTCCGCTGCCCCTCTCCGGCGTCCTGACGACTCACCCTGACTTCCTCCACCGGAAGATCGGCGAGTATTTTCCGCAATCGGCAGAACAAGCGAAAAGATAGCAATAAGGGCTGCCAGTACGAGCGCTGCCAACAAACGAATCATCAAGTCTCCTATAGGCGATCCAGATAATCCTTTTTCCAAAATAAAGCCAGCGAGCAAGCCTGCCGGGACTCCACCAATGGCGAAGTTCCGTGCAAGAAAACGGTTATCGAACATCAGCCCAAGAGCTAATCCCAATAGAGCGCCGATAATGACCAGAGCCGTTACACGATAAATGGCAAAATACAGACTGTCGGCATATTCACCTGTCCGCTCCGTTACCAGTGTGCGATCACCGATTTTGTTATATATTTTACCGAACGCCTGAGTAAGTCCTTGGGCATTGGCTACATTAGAATAAGTTCCGCCTGTCAGGTTAGCAATATTTTGCAATAAGGCTATACCATCCGACTCTGCCAGTTTCAGCCCAATTGTATTGACCGGAATCTGGCGCGCGATATAAGGAGCCAATGCTGTCTGGGTATCCAACTCGCTAAAGCCATCAGAGAGCATAATAACGAGAGAACCTTTTTCTGCATTGCCTTGGGTTTCAATCTCCTTGATCGTCTCGTCCAAAGCAAGTCTGATCTCCGTACCGCCTGACATTATAGTCTGCATACTATCGATTTTGGAATAAACCGCTTGCTTCTCTGCATCTGTGCGAATGGGAGTAAACGGCTGAACCAACTGTGCAGTAGAATCAAATGAAACAATGGCTACCCGCTTGTCTCCATCCATTTGACCAATCAGACTCTTGGCAGCCGTTAGGCGTTCATTATCAGGATCTGTTTGTTGCATACTTCCGGAATTATCAATCACAAGTACGAGGTCCTGTACGCTCTTGCGCCCTTCAGGGTTAACCTGATAGCCCAACTCCAATAGCAGACCTGCCACGAACAACATCACCAACGTAGCAGGCACCAGTAACTTCCAGGATAACCCGGAGTAGCGCTGCCGCCATGAATGTCCATTTAACTGTGGCGAAATCAGTTCGCCAATCAGACAGCCTAGGCCAATGCACAGGGCCATGATGCCAAAATACAGCCCGATCACGATGATATGCGGCCAATGCCCTATCAATTTGTGAAGAATAAGCTCTCCCAAGATGAAGCCTACTACAGCGCCCAGCAAGCCGAACAGTAATAGGAGAACGTTAAATTTACGCTGCTTCATAAGAATCGTTGCTTCCTTCCATCATTAAAGTAGGATGAATATGTGGCTACCGCAATTCCGGCAACCGGTCCACGTCGATTCCGTGAAACACGAAACCATTCGCAGTATATGTCTCATAATACGTTTTGCCGTTGCGGTAAACCATCAGATCCTCCAGATGGAAGCCGCCCATCAAATGCAGTTTTTCCACCCCGCTACTGCGACGCTCATGCACAAAACCCAGTTTGTAAATACGCGAAGTAATGTCCACATCCATCGCATAAGGAAGAAATTCGCCTTCGTAGTCACCAAAGAAGTACTTTTCTTCATACCGATGCTCATGGGTATAGTCGAGCAAACGTACGTTAATTCCGCCATGTTCCTCTAACGTTTGATACAGTTTTCTAAACAGCTCATCCTTCGGAACGACCAGCCGATTTTCATATGCAGCAGCTACATTCGCACGACGCAATAATTCTTCTTCGAAGGTCTGATTAAACGGCTGTGAACTGAGAATCAAGGTACGACAGGTCTGCGTAAGTCGATCCACCAATGCGGACAGACCCCCGTCCAGCAATCCGGATACAGGCCCCATATGCCGGGTATCAAAGAATATAGATTTTCCCCGCTTGCTTTCCAGCTCACGCATGACATCCTCTGTCACACGCTCGTAATACTCGAACAGGTTTTGACCTGTGTAACTGTCGGCCTGCCGAATACTGTCCGTTGCAGCTTGATGCAGTTCACGCTCCAGGCTGGCAAGCTGTACTGTAATATGCTTCGCTTGTGCATGCCATTTCTCTAGTGCCAGTTCATAGCGGCGAAGTAACTCCAAATCCGCTTGAATCCGCAGCATGTGCAGCTTGTGCCCGTAAACTGTCTCGGTCAGGTAACGGATCAAGCTGCGCACATTATGCTTATCCATGAGTGGTAGTCGTTGAAAAGGCTGGTCCTCCACCCGCCCGTTATACAGGGTATCCAGTTCAGCGGCACTAATCTGCAAGTCATTGGACGTATCCCGAATCAGCCCCCGAACAGCCGTAAGCACATTCCCTGTTTTATTTTCATCCGTCCAGTCTGTCAGCTCGAAAAATCCGATTTCAGGATATTCCTTGGCAGCTGCATTCACAGCCAACTGCAGACCTGATTCCGCCTGAAAATCTCCCAACCGTTTGTGCACAATCCGTTCACAATTATCACGGAAAAAGGCTTCGCAGCCCTGACCAAACAAGGCTTCCTCCGCCTCACGTAATGTCATTCGCTTCAACGAGCCGTAGCTGGCTCCGCTGGTCATCAGTGCACTCATGTCCGTGATCGCTTCATTACCAGGAACTAGATCATTTCGCGTGCGACCGCGCTCAGCAGCATCTAAACCAAAATAATTCAGCTTATCGCGTATGTCCCACTCCTGCTCTGTTCTGATACGCTCTAACAGCTTCACATAAAAGTGATACAGCACCGTAAGTGCGATTGACTGGTTAGGGCGGTTGACTCGGGAAAATCCAGCCGACACATAACCCTGCCGCCCGGATTCCGTCATGATGTTGTTTTTAAACGATGTATTGTTGTATCCCCCATCCTGTGACCGATAGGAATCTCCTGCCTGATAACGGTTTTTAAGAAGCTGAATGTGGCAAATGATGTCACAGCTTTCTCGCAGACTATTCGGCACCGTTACGCCGCGTTCGTTCTTGTCGGACAGCACATAGACGAGATCGAACAACGGCGATGGAGCATGGGATACCAGAATGGTCAATTTGTCCTCGGTCATATGAAGCGGTGCCGTAAACGTATACTCCGGACTCTGGATATAGTCCAGCTCTCGCATGAAAGCAACGGACGTTGCACTACTGTAGCCAAATTGGGCAGTCTGATCGCTTTCATTCACCAACACATACAGATCCATTTGTACCGATTTAAAAGACTGTGCAAAAATATACTCCGCCAACAGCGTAACTTCAGGGATTAATACGTTCATGGGGTCATCCGCTGTCGTCAAGATCGACAAATGGACACGCTCGAACGAAGAATACAACCGACCGTAATCTGCCAGATGTCCACTAGCCCGGCGCAACGCGGTGTTAAGCTCAATTAGCTGCGATTCATGTGTATAAAAGGCTTGGTGTAAGTCACGGCGTATCGTTTGGTGGCCACTTTCCTCCGGTACCGCTATCGTATGAACAATAGCATCCACCGAACGATCTACAGCCGCATGTTCTTCCTGCGAGCGAATCTGAATATATGTTACTCCCGGGCTGTTATCCCACTTGGTTCGGTTGATATCTGCAATGGTGTTCATCACCGGGTTCATACGATCCCCGATAAAAAGAAACACAGACGGGAAATGGATGCTACTGCGTCCATCCCCGCTTCCGATTAATTGGTCCTCTGCGGCTGCATAGTCAGCCGCATAACGTAACAGCTGCTCTCTCATACTTTATTTCAACTTTCTGCGGATGTCGTTTAATTTTCCAGCCATTTGAGCATAGAATGCATAAAGTTCCGCTCCGTTAGCCAGCTCCACCTTTTCATATTCCAATTGATTGCGGGCCTCTGTGTAAGTTGCAGCCAGTTCATCCAGCTTTGCCAGCAATGGTGTAATATCCTCAGATGAAGTCAATACAACATCACGGCGATCCGCCTTGCGCATTAGAGCTGCAAATTTCTTTTCTTCCAAACCACGGAAGTTTGTAAACACTTCAAACTCCACATAATTGCGGCTCTTCATGACGTTCGCAAACGGCTCCCAAGCCTCTTCCTCTTCGTCACGATCATAGACATACAAAGCGCCTTTTTTCGTAATCGTGTCCGTATAGAGAGCCTGAATGAACTGATCCAGCCATTTTTCTTCATCCTGATATTTACCCAGCAAAGCTTCCAGTTCAGCGGCTTTCGCTTCAATTTGTGTATATTTCACCAGTTCTTCACGAACCACCTGTGTTAACTCTGGTGAACGGATCAGGTTTTCCTTCGCCATCTCTTCATTGATGCTGCCAAAGATGTCCTTGCTTCCGGCCTGCTCCAGCCCTTCAGCCAGCAGACGTTTCAACTCAGACCATGCTCTTTTCACCTCACCCAAATTCGGCTTGGATTCCTGCAAACGCATATCGTAGCCTGCCAGCATCGCATTCAGATCTAGCGCATGTGAACGGATTACAGTGAAGCGGCTGCTCGTATTCTGATCGACATCCTTTTCTCGAATCACGCCAAGTGACTTGGCACGGTCAAAATCATTACGAATGCGTGCATTGTATGCTTGCACACGCGAATTGACGTAAGTTTCGCCCCATGACTTTTCAGGAATCGGCGACGGCAGATTAGTCCAGTTGTTCTGGCCTGTTTGCACCAGATGGCGGCCAATACCTTCGCGGTCAAGAATCGTTTTTTCATAGCTTTCTTCATACACTTTGAGCGGCGTATATACAAACAGAGGAACACCATTACGCGTATTGAGCCAGAAAATCCGGTTACGAACTTCACTTTCTTTAATAGTAAAGTGTGATTTTCCAATTGCATTATTTTGATAATTGCGAACGCCTTTTAGGATATTAGGCGACTGTACAGGTACCGAAACGAATCCCCAAGACGGGAAGTACAAGTTGCCAGAGCTATTGCTCAGATGGAACACAGGTACAGCTTCCTCATCCAGTTTGCTCGCAATGTAGCGCTCCACAAATTTTTCAATGGCTTCATCTTGCCCGTATTTCATGACGAGGAAATCCTCCATGGAACGGGTAATGAGATCACCGAACTTATCAGTCAAGAAATTGGAGATTGAGCTGATGATGTCCATATCCTGATCCTTCACCCATTGATCTGAATTTTCGAGCAATTCTTGGGCAAAATCACGAATCAAATCGTCACCGTTGCGGTTATCCAGCAGCTTGGTCACAACTTCAGAAATATCCGGTACACTTACCAGATTCCAATAGTACGTTTTGTTACCTTTGTGATCGGACTGTTCCTCGCCGTTAATCAGCAGATCACCATTCTTCTCGAATATTGCGCTCAATGCGTTCAAAATTTCAGTAAATACATTATAAATGCGGTTATTTTCCTTATTCAACAGGTCATACAGGTCTTCATAAAATTCAATGAGCTGCTCTGTACGTTCCACATCAGCACGCAGCCAATATTCATTAATTTTCGCTTCAATGTACGCATTTTTCTTTTTATCCTTGGATACAAACGCGCTCTTGGCATCGCCCAACTTTTCGTTCGCCTGCTCACGCGCCCATTCAATGTCCGTCGGAATACGGTGCAGTGATTCACGCAACGTCTCCACATATGAAAGCAGCATTTTCAGCAAGCTAAATCCTTTTTCAGTATAAATCATGCGGGATACATAAAACGGTCCTTGCTCAGGATGCAGAAACATCCGGCGAATTTGATCCGTAAACTGTCCTGTAATTTCACCAGGAAGCTGCTTCTTCGCTTTGATATACTCTTCGCGGGCACGCGTCAGGAACGTTTGCTCCAGCTCGGTGTCCATATTGACAACTTGCATTTTAACGACATTGCTATAACTTAACCGTTCACTGTTTTCAAAGCCCGGAAGCGGCTCAGGTACACGGGATTCAAAGTTTTTGATCATGCTATCCAGATCCACTCCCAGCTTGCGGGCAAACTTCTCTACATCCTCTTGATTAGGCGATTGCTCGAACATTTTGGACATTTTGCCAAACATTCGATAAGCCAGATACGTCGTCATTTCCTCCATTGGCAGCACCGCCGAGGAAGCCCCGATAATATTGTAATCGTAGTTTGCTGGATACGCCTTATTCATTTGTGCGATGTTGGTACGGATATTGCTGATATAGTCATGAATGGCAAATTCTTCGCCGGATTGTTTTTCCTCACTCGCCATAAAGTTGGTGATGTTTTCGGCGGTGACATTCATACAGTAATCATAAGCATTTTCCAACAGCTTGCCTTCCGTATTCGTGGCCGAAATGAGATGGCACAGATTAAACGGCGGAAGCGGCGAGTTCACGGTCAAAATATTTCCGTACTGCTGCTTAAAGCGTTCACCACGGCTGTCTACATTCATCCAGTAGTCCAGCTCTTTCAGTGCAGCATAGCCGTTCTTTTTAATATATTCACGTGTATGCTCACTCAGGCTTTTGTTCGCCAAATTGATATCCGGTGTAAACAGATACCCTAATGTATTTACACGGTCTACACCTGCAGAGCCATAATCGCGCTCAATAATTCCTCGGACGATATATGAGATATCGAGGAAAGTACCGCTTCCTGTACCGCCGGACAAACCGGACAGCAGGAACACCATAAGCTTCTTATTGGTGCCCTCAGACAAGGTTTTGATTTTTTTGTCAATGCTTTGAACGACCTGATTAATTTTGGTGAACAGCAGTAATCGTCCTGCCTGACGTACCCCTGCCGCCCCGTTCATACCATCGGTAATGCTCAGCTCTGGAGACAGCCAATCGGTAATGTACGGCTCTAGAATGCTACGGTTTTGCAGCAATCCGCCGATTTCCGCATTGGACAGCAATACAAACTCATTGATGGGGTCCAAACCAATCCCCTTGTATTTTTTGTTGCGGTCTTGTTCATTCGTTTCAAAAGCGAGAAATTCCACATTGTCCGGTTTATCGCTCTTTTTCTTGGAGATCGGATCTGCTGGAAGCTTGAATCTGCGGTTAATTTGATATTTCAAGCGGAGAAGGGCATCAATTCCCGTACCTCCGAGTCCGATAATTAAAATAGGATTATCAATAGTATCCACTCTGATCTTATCGCTTACGATCCCCCCGCCGAGTGATACGTCTAATTGTTGGATATGCTCTCTAACTACTGGTTTCATAGATATGACCTCCTAAGGGTTCGTTTAGCTGTTTACTGAAATAAATTCCAGCAAAATGGTTTTGTCCACACTGGCTAACGGGATGGTCAGACGATCACCGTTTTTGAGTTCAAGACCGTTGCCTGTGTCTACAGCCCGCCCGGATTTTTCAATCGTAATCTCGGAGGTACTGCGCACAATGATACGATCCTGATTGGCTGGTGTGAACACAACCTTGTCGGTTCCAGCAAATTCCGGTGCCAGTTGCAGCAACTGGTGCAGATTAAATTTGCCCCGGAAGGTGTTCAGCTTCTTGTACTGCGGATACGTTTTTTCGCCAGTGTTCTCATCCCGGATTTCCAGTACGATTTGACCGACAAAGCCACGGTTGGCCTTTTTCATAGCCTTCCAGATGAAATATGCGGCAACCAGCAGAACGAGCAGTCCCAGCCCTAAAAGAATGAGTGGCATTAGCTTGGACTTTTCAGCAGGTGTTGTTGGCTGAGTCGTGCCCGTATTTGTACCGCTCGTCGCCCCTGCTTTAGCACTAATGGTTACAGGCTGTGTTTCACGGTAGAAGCTCTTCTCCTCTGCTCTAACGGTTAGTTCGTAGTCATGCTCATCTGGAATCGTATAGGAACCGGTAAAAGAATCCCCTGCGTTGGTTAACGGCACCTCATTCGTTGTACCGGAATCCAGATCCTTGACCTTCAGAACAGCATTCATATTCGCATACAATTCCTGATCCTGAAGATGCTGGCTATTGCTCGTCAGGTAGGAACGAATTTGAACTGCATCGCCTTTTTTGTATGATTTGGCGGGCGGTGCGTCCATTTTCAGCTCCAGATCATAGTTAAATACCAGATTAATATCAATCTGATCCTGCTGGACTCCCTTGACTTGGAGCTTCCAGTCACCAGCCGCAGGCTTGAGCAGTTTAATCAGTGAGTAGCTTTTGGACTTGGACAGCAGCACATCGCTCGAAGGAATCGGCTTGCTGTTGCCCGACGGGTCTATCAGTCTCGCATCCACCGGTTTCGAGGACATGATCGAAATGTTAGCCTCCAGCACACTATCGTTCGGTACGGTTACCGTTACGTCCTGATAGTCGCCGTTTGCCGTAATGGACTGCAAAGGCACCACTTTCAACTTCAAATTGCTGGCGAAAATTTCACTCAGAATGTTCGGCAGGTCATCCGCTGAGCTTGTAATAAAGGACTTGCCGCCCGTTTGCTGCGCTATGTCGGCAAGCTTGTTTTTATTCAGCTTCCCATCTGCATTCAAGCCGATGGTGTAGATCGGAACGCCGCTATTTTTAGCCTCGGCTACAGCCTGTGCCATATCCTGATCGGATTGGCTTTCGGTTCTACCTGTCGTCTTATTAAAATCGTTGTTACCGTCGGCCAGCATGACGAGCATAGGCGCATGTCCAGCTGTTTTACCATCTTGCAAAATGCGGATTGCTTCCTTGACACCCACGGAGGTGTCAGTATACGCCCCCCGGTTCAGTTCGTCAATAAACGTCTTCAGTTCCTGCTTATCCGCTTCGGATGTAATATTAAGCAAGGCTTTCTCACGCTGTACGACATCCGTATACGCTACAATCCCGACCTTGTCATTTTGCGTCGACAGCATATCAATGAACATTTTCATGGCTTCATTGCCAATTTTCCCAGGATCACTGGTGTTCATTGAATTACTTACATCGACGACCAGCACCGCATCCACCTTAGAAGCAGAGGGTGAAGCGGCATTCGCCATCTGTGGCTGCCATGCCAAAATCGAGGTCATGATCATTGTACATATGATTCCGATGACCAAAAACCATTTTCTGTCTCTACTAAACATCGCTTGTACCCCTTTGCCGGTTAATTCTCATTCTAAATTACAGTTGTACTCCCCTACTATTAAATTATAATGAGTTTTACATGAGCGCCAGCTGAAAATACTGCCCGAATGGTCTGAATCCAACCCAAAAGCCTGTTATACCGCGAGATTTTACCAATATCCTGCAGTAATGATATAATTATACCCCAACAAGGGCAATCGGGCACCAGCCTTCTCCTTTATACGACAAAAATAACAATAGCGAAACCCGCCCATGTAAAATATTGAACTAAAAATCCAAGTAGAAAGAGGAAATACACTATGATCTCATACGGATGTCTGGCGATTATGTTTCTTTTTGTCGCCATCAAATCACTAATTTACTATATACATAAAAAACGCGCCCCGTCGATTACACAAATCGACACCGAGCTTCTAGCGCTGCTGAACCGGAGAAGTGAGCACAATGAATAGTTCCAAACAAGCTGTACAATTTCGCCCATTTACCCGCACAGAGTACGCCTTCCAAAAGCTAAGAGTCTGCAAGCGTTGTGGACAATTTACCGCCCTTTGGGAAGAAGAGTGCACATCATGTGGTCGGGATACACTAGTTCCTGTAGAGCAATATGCCAGACTCAGAGCCAAACGTTATTTTCGTAAAGACCTTGCCGTTAGTGTCATATTGCTGGCTGCTACTGTCTTTTTCGGCCACTCGCCGCAACAAATGCTTCTGTGCGGTATCGTCGGTGCGCTTCTTCTGCTGCCCTTGGTGCTTCTACAGCGGGGTATTTATCCTTATGAACAGCGTAGGCAGCTTATACGTCTGCTCAGAGGTCGTATAGGGCAGATCCAGGAAGGACTAAACGTTAATCATAAAAACGCGGTTGCCCTGCGGCAGCTCAGTGAGCGTGTCTCCTATGAAATGCTGCGTGAGATGGCTGTACTCCTTCACAATGATCGGATAAGGCTCCAGCAGGTCGCTCTGCTGCAATCTTTTGTTCTCCGCAAAGACATGGAATTAACGCTCGATCCTCTCCTGATCAAGAGCTTTGAGCCGCTTATGGTCAGATATATCGGAGAGATTGCCAGACTCAATCGTGAGCTGATCAAGGACCGGACATTCCGATACGTAGTCTTTTATGAGCGCCGCATTCTGGAATTAGCAGGGGGCGAAGATATTCTCGTCCGCGTAGCCAGTGCAGCTGTCCGTAAAAAGCGCTACGTAGTCACCCATGCCGCTTTCATTTCCAGATATGTGCGCAAACTGCCAAAGGAACGAGTCCAGCGTTTATATCATATCATTCAAGAGAATCCGTTAGAACCCTTTGGAGATTTGGCCGATGAAGTAAAGATCATGTACCTGATGGAGCAATATAAAAGCTAAGCTGCCATAATGCCCTTCTTTATATGACGTCATCCCGATCACAAATCACTGCAATGAACCAGCAAAAAACCGTCAGGATCGCCAATGTGCCTCCAGACGGTTTTTTAAATTGTGGATTATTATAACATTGTTACTTTTTTATTGGCTATTGGCCTTGCAGTTTTTGCTGCGTATGTCTAATAGAAGTAAAGTTAAAAGCACGCACTCCCTGGCTATCATACACAATAATCTCTTTATTCAAATACGGGTGTAGACCATTAAAGTATCCGGGCATAATCAGTCTGCGCATAAATAGGTTTTTACCCAGCATACGGGGAGAATTGGTCGCTACGACAAGCATTTGCTGGGTTGCAGACCATGGGCTAGGTTGAATATATGACAGACAATACTCGCCTGCCGTAAAATCACCGCCCAATGTATAACCTTCCTCCGTACATGTAATTTGCAGATCGGCTTGGTGCTTGTGAAGCAGCTCATGTCTGGACAAGCCCGAAGTGACACAAATCACGTTGCTATCAGCCAGTGCTTCCTCCGTAATATCAGTGGAAGACACCACCGGATAATGAACACCGATATACGGATTCCAAGTCGCTGTTCGTGGGCTAGCCAAGGCGTTCGCCGTCCGTCTCACCGCCTGCTCTTCCTCCGGTGTAGCGTAGCTGGACGGAAGGACAATGTGAAGACGATCCATATAAACATCAAGCACACCCATACCATGGCTCAAAACGTTTCTTCCCACGCTTTTCGAATCCACAATTTTCTTTTTGGCATCCGATTCTTTTGTAAAGCATCCACTGCTTTCTTCCACCCGTTCGGCAATCAAGCGGTATTCAGGGGAGGGACGTTTGTGTGACTGTGTCTTAACAAAGCGAAAGCGACTGTATTCCCGCAAATCCAACACGAAGATACGGGCTCCGATACGAACTTGAGCCAACTCCAAGGGCATGACCTCTTGAGAAAGATGAATGATAAATTCTTCGGCGTGAACTGCCTCGATATCTAACTCACCTGTGGCACTCATTTCACCGTACAACTCGGCATATTCCTCATTTACATCCATTCGCGTCAGTTCCAGCCAGTAAGCCCGGTTATGTCTGCCCCGTTCCGTCCGGTAGGCAATACGCTGAGGTACGACATCTCTTTTCCATTGCATAAGCCAGCCCAGTACACCGTCCAGAAGTCTCAGCTCATGCGTGTCCCAGTGATTAGAATGACGTTCTACGACACCTTTAAAATGATCAGATGGAAGCGCTGTTACAGGGGCTGTAAATGCTTGTGCAAATAAGTAATCCTGATCTCCGCATACATTCAATATTGGCATATTCAACAGATTTATCAGATGCTTGGGATGTGGCGCTCCAGAGATAACCGCTATAGCCGCAAAACGAGAAGGATAAGCCTGTGCCATCGCCCAAGCAGCGTATGCTCCGTTCGAATAACCCGTCAGATAGACCCGATCTTCGTCCACTCGATACGCTTGCAGTATGACATCCAGCCCCTCCAAAAAAGCAGCTTCTCCAATATAACTGCCCAACGTTACACCACGGCACGAAAAAGTAACGAATATAGCTTCCTCTTCCCAGCCTCGCCCAAAACCTCGATTCTGAAAATCCGGCAAACCCAGCTCATATCGCTTGCCTGGCATCAGAACGATCAGAGGATACTGTCGGTCAGCCGAATAGCTTCTGGGAAGCTGAATGGTATAGCGTTGCAAACTATTGTCCAAACGGGAGACAAAAAATCCTTCCCCAATTCCGTCATTACACAAAAAGATGTGTTCTTCTTGAAGTAAGGATGGGGAATGTGACTGCTCGGTATGTCCATTTGTGAAGATCTGTTTTAATAGCTTGATATATTCACGCACAATCCGGTAATCCCAGATTTCAAAAGGATCTTCTGGAGAATCCGTTAACCTTTTTAATTCCTCAAGCAAGCCCTCTATTTGTATTTTCTGCGCAAAGTGAAGAATATCTATAGCGCGGGCTTGAATGTACCGGTCATACTCTTCCTGCAAACCCTCCACGACGACTGACAAAGGCCGCACAAGTGCCGAATACACAAAATGATGCTCCACAGCCTCATGATCCCGATATGTAACGGTGAAGTGCAGCATTCCCGTATTCCTGGCCTTTTCCTCATCCCAGTCATAGCTTTGCTCCTGCTCCCAATGTGCTGGAAAGCGATCCAGCTTCATGCCCTCATCATCCGTTACCTCGACCCATAACGTTTGATCTAAGGGAAGATCTATCCGATCCTTACGCAGTAAATAAAATAAGATCGGGCTGTCTTCGCCCTCCCTGCCAGCACTTTCTTCAACCTCTAGCCATGCCATATGAAAACGTATATTACGCTCTACAAATTCTCGATGCAGTTCTGTCACATCTGATTCGTCGCATACCTGATTTCCACTGATACGAATAGAGCGGGCCTCCTCGGGAATAAACGCAGCAATGATAACTACCGTGTGATCGCCTTCCTCCAGATACAAGCGAAAAGGACCGGATTCCGCATATACAAGTGTGCCATCTATCCATATTTGTCCCGTTCCTTCAAAGGGTCTGAAAATCACTTCCTGTGCAGCCATACAACGAAGATTTGAAACCAGCAAAAGCCTTTCTTGTTCGGCCAAAGGCGGAAAAACACCTAGATTCAGTTCCCCAGTCCGAGGGTCCAGCTCGGTCAATAATCGGCACGCTGCCTTTCCTCCGGCTGAAAGCTCTACTCCTTCTTCACCACAAGCCTTTTCCAAATTCCAATCCTCATGGGCAAAATAACTTGACCATTCCCTGCCCACACCGCAATTTTCCGGAAGCTCGACTGGACCGACTGCATAAGCAGACGCCAGACGTACCGGATGATCCGACAGCACAGTAGTTGCTTTTTCCAGATGTGTGAACCTCATAACATTCCCCCTCCAGGTTTTTGTTTCCTCAGAGACGTAGTCGCGGTTATATTCCGTTTAACATTCAATTGAACTATATAAAACTATTCGTTATTACCTCTACGTACTCCTCTGTGCTTTTCAAAAAAGAAGCTATTCTCACAACAAAAAAAGAGGCAGCTTCTGCCACCTCTCTTGAACATTACACTTATTTTCTTACAATGCTGCCTGCAAGTCTTCAATCAAATCTTCCAGATCTTCAATCCCAACCGAAATCCTCACCAAACCTTCGGTAATGCCTAACTCTGCACGACGTTCTACCGGAATAGAGGCGTGCGTCATACGTGCAGGAACGCTAATCAAACTTTCAACCGCTCCCAAGCTTTCAGCCAGTGTAAAATATTTCACCTTTTTCAGAAGTGCAACCGCGTTAGCGTCGCTACCTACATCAAAGGAAATGATGCCGCCAAAGCCTTGAGCCTGGATTTTGGACAGTTCGTGCTGCGCATGGCTTTCCAGTCCAGGATAATACACTTTTCTAACCTTCGGATGTTTTTCCAAAAAGGCTGCAATTTCCTTCGCATTTTGCTCAATCGCTTCCATACGCAGACCCAATGTTTTAATACCGCGGATCAATAACCAAGAATCCTGCGGGCCGAGAATAGCACCAATGGCGTTTTGCAGAAAATGGAGTTGTTCTCCCAGCTCGTCGCTGTTCACAACAGCCAGACCAGCTACAACATCGCTGTGGCCGCCCAAATATTTGGTAGCAGAGTGAATGACAATATCAGCCCCGAGTGTAATTGGCGTCTGCCAATAAGGGGTAGCAAATGTGTTGTCGACGATCAGTAAAAGATCATGTTTTTTTACAAGCTCCGAAACAGCGCGGATATCAGTAACTTTCAAAAGCGGGTTCGTTGGCGTTTCGACATACAATGCCTTCGTATTCGGACGAATTGCTTTGGAGATAGCTTCCAGGTCAGTCGTATCCACAAATGTGGACTCAATTCCGATACGGCTGAGCACTTTGCTTACAATGCGATAGGTGCCTCCGTATACATCATCGGTCAGCAAAATATGATCCCCTGCATTAAACAGTGAAAATACCGCATGAATTGCAGCCATACCCGAACCGAAAGCAAAACCACGCTTTCCTTCCTCCAGATCCTTGATCAGCTCCTCCAAAGCAAACCGGGTCGGATTGCCTGTACGCGAATACTCGTATCCCTTATGGACGCCAATTTCCTCTTGCTCATAAGTGCTTACCTGATAAATAGGAACGTTAACCGCGCCTGTATGGGGATCGGTAGGAAGCCCGCCGTGAATCAGTTTTGTTTTGCGTTTCATTTTATATCCCGCCTTCATATATTTTTTTACTCAGATAACGTTCGCTGCTATCCGGGAAAATGGTAACAATATGTGCACCATCCGGTGCATTTTCTGCTTCCAGTAAAGCGGCATGTAAAGCAGACCCTGAAGAACTGCCAACGAGAAGACCCTCACGTGCAGCCAGTTCCTTGACACGGCCAAAAGCATCGACATCACTAATGGTGTGGATGGCATTAAAATATCCTTTATCCACAAATTCAGGAATTAATTCCATGCCAATTCCTTCCGTTTTATGTGGACCTGACTCGCCGCCATTCAAAATGGACCCTTCCGGCTCCACGATGACTGTTTTAAGGGCTGCATTTTGTTCCTTAAGATAACGCGAGGTTCCCATAAACGTTCCCCCCGAGCCTGCACCTGCCACAAATACGTCCACTTTGCCGTCCAGATCGTTCCATATTTCAGGTCCCATTGTCGTATAGTATGCCTCGGGATTATCCGGATTACTGAATTGCCGCGGCAAGTATGCATCTTTTATTTCAGCAGCCAATTCTTTTGTTTTTTCGATAGCTCCTTTCATCCCCTTACTCGTCGGGGTATGAACGATGCGTGCTCCCAATGCCTTCATCAGGTCCTGTTTCTCTTGGCTGAACTTCTCAGGCACAGCAAAAATAACCGAGATATTATAATGAAGTGCTGCCATCGCAAGACCAATACCTGCGTTGCCTGCTGTTGCTTCAATTAATGTCCCACCTGGCTTCAGCTGACCTGTTTTTAATGCTTTTTCAATAAGAGCCTTACCCACCCGATCCTTTACGCTGCCGCCGGGATTCATAAACTCCAGCTTCGCAAACAGGCGAATTCCTCTCGGTAGAGAATAGCTGTTCAGCTCCACTAATGGCGTACGTCCGATGAGTTCAAGGGTATTTTGATATACATTCATAATTTCAAGCTCCTTTTAATGGCGAATCCAAAATAAACCAATGGTCAAAAATTAACGCCTACTGTCGGAGAAGTTCGCTATCATCTCCAAGAAAACATAGTAATGCGGTAAGTATTGATGCAATAAGATTTTATGTGTATTTGAAGCTTTTGTCAAATGGACCAGTCACAATACCCACACCCCCTGCCTGCTTGCTCGATAGGATAGAGAAGATGTCACAAAATATTCCCCGTGCAACATAAGGAGGAGTTCATATATGGGAAAGCAATTTCTAAAGATAGCTGCCGTATATTTTGCCCTCAGTGTGCTGCTTAGTGCCATTATTGGCGTGTCGGGTGATTACAGTCTGTCCAATGTTCAGTCTCATATCCATTTATTGGGTTGGACAGCGCTTGGAATCATAGGTCTGATCTATGTGGCCTTTCCCGCACTTTCAGTTACTATTCTGGCACATATCCATTTTTGGATGCATAATATCGGTCTGCCCGTGTTGATATTGGCGCTTATAGGTCAAAATTACAAGGTTCCAGAGACTGAAGTTTGGATCGTTACAGGGTGGGTGTTACTCGCAGGGGGGACTATGCTGTTTATGGTGAATGTGTGGGACAGACTGCGCTAGAGCAGATAAGTTCTCTTCATTTGACCATAAAAAAAGGAGCCTGATCATGTCAGGACTCCTTGATATCTTCATCATATGTTAGCTATATACCAGCTGTACTAGCTAAGGTCTTACTGTTACTTCACTGTTACTTCACTGTTACTTCACTGCTTCATCCTGTACATGTTCTTTACAGAAGTTCTCAACAGCTTGCAGCTCATCCTCTTCAAGTTCAAGATCAATGTAACGATTCGTTACTTTTTCAATTAATTCATACTTCAGCAGTCCTGTCTTTTCTTCGTCTACTAAATAAAGACAACGGATATACAGTCCGTTTTCAGTGTATAGCTCGTCGTCCTCCTCTACCTCTACATCAATGATAAATTCATAACGCTGTCCAGTCAAAATACCAAAAGCATCTTTAATCTGATCTACGGTGTACGCTGTAAAGTTCAACATGTTTTTATTCCCTCCGGGTTTCCTTCAATTACGGTGCATTCTACGCCTGCAGGCAGTAGTTGTTCAACTTGTATACGTACTTCTTGACGACTCAAATCCTGGCCCATGATGGATATCCAGCCCCGATCATTGCGCGAACGAATTAAACGCCCTATGCCTTGTCTGAGTCTAAGTGCCATGTGAGGCATATCTATCTGAATAAACGGATCTGCTGCATCCTTGCGCAGAGCCGTAAAAACCGGATCATTCGGAGGAAATGGCAGTGACCAGATAATAACGTGCGACAGAGAAGGCCCAGGAATATCCAATCCTTCCCATAATGTAACAGCGCACAACACACTTTCCTCATCATTCTGAAAAGCTGAGATCAGATGGCTGATTTCAGCCGAACCTTCGTACAGAAAACGATAGGCAGACGCCTCCGGGTAAGCAACGAGACCCGTCTGGAATGCAGCCAATTCCTCCTGTGAAGGAAACAGGATAAGCGCTCTTCCCTGCGATTTCTCCAGCAGTGCCAGCGCTCTCTGGATTGGATCATCCCCCGCTTGCAACGGGTACAGTGCAGCTTGCATCTGATCGCTGTAGTCATAAGGTGAAGCAACAGAGAACGTTAGCGGATTTTCAATACCGAGACTCTGCGCCATATAGTCAAAAGAGCTTTCTACGGAAAGCGTAGCTGAAGAGAATACGATCGGTATATGCTGCGCAAATACTCGCTCTTTGAGAATCTCTTTTACCATCTTCGGCATAACCACAAGCGTTAATCCATCCTGATCCTCCATCACCCACGAAATGAGAAGTTCAGGACGCTTAAACAAAGCCAACGCGGTTTGAATCATTTCCAAATGTTCTTCCACAATTTTGACTTGATACTCATCCAAAGAGAATAGTCCGCTTTCAAATACAAGCTCTTCCTCGATCATGCCGATCAGTTCTCCAAAGCGGTTTACCTCTCGAGTCAGTGACTCATTCAGGATGAACTCCTTGCGATTAGAACCCTGGACAGGCTGACTGTTCTTATCTAGTGCAGCGAACAAAGCCTCACTTTGGGAGATTGCATCTTCAATCGTCATTGCCAGAGATTCTCGCACTTCTCCCTCCAGCAGTCGGGTAATTATAGACTCAAACTGAGCGTGCTTAAGCTTGTAAGTAAGCGCATTTTGTGCCGCTGTCTCCAGTAAATGCCCTTCGTCAAAAACAACAGAGCTGTGCTCCGGCAGCAACGGCAACTGACCCTCGCGCTTTCTCGCTTCGTAGGTCCATACATGCTCCATATAAAAATCATGAGAGCAGATGACCAGATCTGCCGCTTTGCGATAATGATCACGAGACAACGTCTGACCACAACGATGCCGCTGATGGCAAACGAGACAGTCTTGAAATACATCCCATCCGAGTCTGCTCCATTGTCCATCTGTTAGCTCAGGATATTCCTTTCGGTTCCCGTAAGGAGTGAAGGACTGTAACGTATCTGGAAAATGAACAAAATCCGGTAGATCCTGATAGATATCACGGAAAACATCTGCGTCCTCATCCAGTCCGCTTCGCACCTCATCCAGCTTATTCAGGCAAATATACTGATCTGGCGACTTCCCCAATCTGGCATCAATCGTCAGACTCAAATGCTGTGCCAGCTTGGCGATATCCCCTTCCGGCTTTACCAATTGTTCAATTAACGATTCATCTGCACAGGCGATAATCGCCGGTTTTCTCATGTATCGGGCATATGCAATAGCGTACAGCAGGTATACCAGCGTTTTACCAGTACCCACACCTGCTTCTGCAAAAATGGTCTTTTTTTCCTTATAGGCACGTTCTAGCTGGAATGCCATATAAATTTGTTCATCCCGAACCTCAAAGCCGACTTCAGGCAAAACTTCATAAAATACATCCGCAATCCAGTCACTTGCCTGCTCAATAAACGGCTTGGACGGATCAAAGGCAAAAGGGTAAGTAGTCAATCGGGCTGTGCCTCCAATTCGTTCATAATGTGCATCCTTTCATTATAACGCAAAACAAGCTAAAAAGAACATGAAAACTGTAAGAGCAGCTTATATTTTTTTTATGTCGGTATAAGATTCCCTTTAAAATAAAGGGGCATACTTTCGTCTCGGTGAGATGCTACGTTATATTAATATTTCATAAAGAAAGCTACATAGACATCTACGATGGAAATTTTTTGAGAAATGTCTGTTTTTTCCGTAATAGTAAATGAAGAAAATTATCATGACAAAATAAAAGAAACCAGCTAATGTATTACAAGCATTAGCTGGTTTCTTGTTGATTGATGAATATGCATTAAGCAGAAGCTCGTTCTCCTTAACTCATGTTTAAGATTCGCCAATTAGATCCAATTTTCCCCACGCTTATTAATACATGGTTTTGTTCTTCTCCATCTATATAAAGCTTAACTTCAAGCACCCTTATTTCTTGTATATTCATAGTCTGCTCTATAACATTTTTGTTCTTTTCACTATGACTCGATATTATTTGAGGCTTAGAGTACGTGCTACTCACCTTCATTTCCTTGATTTTCTTTAGGTCCATAGCAGCATTCGCTTCTCCCATAACGATACGTTTGCCCACCATATCCGGATTTGAGTTTAGGAACAGTAACATATAAAATTTCTCCCAATACTGTTCATATTCGATAAAGCTTTTTAAAAAGTTATGGCTTTCAAAGGAAGGAATGGGAGCACCTGCTTGAAGCTCATAGGTATGGAGCAAATTGAAATGATTATCTACTGTATTCGCACGATACTTTTCCACAATAGGGAAACATTTTAACGCACTGTCGAAGTTATGATCATTTACAGCTTCAAAAAAGGCTTCTACCACCAATTCGGGCGTGGAAAATTGCGCCTCAGTGGGTTGTGGCAGATCTGCCTGCAAGTTCTCCAAATAAGTGCTTCCAGGCTGCTCTTTTCTAGCATCTTCAGAGCTGATCTCTCCAGAATGTCCTTTATTCGTACAACCCGCAACCACTACGAACAGCAGCAGGACTACAACTGAACAAAATATCCATTTTCGTTGTCGCATGAATTCATGTTCCCCCATTATTTTGAAAATCAAAGACTACTAAGCTTTCCTTAATAATCGGTGATCTCCTCCGTACTTACAGAAAAGACGATTGCTGATTGTATCGCTGCAACTCTTTTTTATGTACAACAAAGGTATTGGTACAAAGATCGTGGACTCCCTGTTTCTTCGCAGTAAAAGCGACCACAATATATATAAGACGTAAAATCACAAAAGAAACGGCTTTAATCCAATAACGTCCTGAGGCATGCAAGAATCCAAGACGCTTTCCTTCCTTGTCTACAACAATTAAAGAGAACACAAGCTTACCCGGTGTTGCTCTTACCTTCGATGATTCCCATAACACACAGTAAAGCCATGGTACTACGAGCCATAAGATCAGCGGCCAAACCATAAGCAGCACTTGTATGAAACCCGTCTCCTTTATACCCAGAAGATCTGGGATAATGTTAATTGCTCCCCCTACTAAAAGGACTATGCCAGTAAGGATGATCAAATCAATCAAAAACGCGGCTGTTCTTATCCAGAATCCTCCGTACATCCGTCTTTCAGTATCACTTGTTCCTGTCATGATATGTATAACTCCTTTTGAAACGATATTTAAAATCCAGTTTATTCCTTTACACAAGATGATATCATACGGTTACCTACCTATATTGTCAATTTACGAATAAATACTCTTAAACAAGTAAAAGGACCTATTTCCATGCATCAAAATGAAAATTTTATAGGAATTAAGAGCTTTATATACAATGATTTTTCTTTGATTGGGTACAAAATAAGCGCAGCTACAATCTCTTCCCCCTCTATAAGTAGTACTTTGGCATCGAATTAAATAAAGTCTTTTTTTGTGCATAAAAAAACAGCGCATATGTAAATGAGATTACATACACGCTGCCTCACTATTACTCTGTGGATTTGACAAGCAACAGCTCAGCTCGAATGAGCTTGTTCCCGACCATCTTACTCACTATATTTTTTTGCATTCAACACTAAACAAACCTTCTTCACCGCGCAGCTTTGCCAATGCCTCGACAAAGAAATAATCGCCATAGATAATGGGAACGTTGATGTATTTTTGCTCAGGATAATGTACAGTCCCATTCATCAGCAATCCCTCATGCTCCTCGCCCCACGCCGTACACGTATGATGCAAGCCCTTGAGTATAGATTCTGCAGCTTCTGTAAAATGCTCCGCACGTGTCGAATATTTTGCCAGCTCTAGCAAACCACTGGCTGCAATCGCCGCAGCCGATGAATCCCATGCCCCTCGGTGCTCTTCTTCTGCTCTAAAATCCCACACAGGCAGGCAAGCATCGCCCAGTTGGGACAGGAAAAAATCAGCCGTGTTCTCGGCCACCTTCAAATAACGCGAATCGCGCGTGTACCCATACGAAAGCGTAAAACCATACAATGCCCAAGCCGTGCCACGTGCCCAGGCAGAACCGGGAGCAAATCCCTGTCCACCATGCTCGGCGACCTTTTTTCCAATCTCCGGATCGAATTCGACCACATGTGCGATAGAACCGTCCGAGCGGACAAATTCACGTGCTATGGTATCTGCATGCTGCACAGCGAGAGCGGCAAAACGCGGATCTCCGCTTTCCTCCGAAGCCCAATAAAGCAAGGGTAGATTCATCATACTATCTATAATCGCAACGCCCCGTGTATCCATGTCCTTCGAGGGGAAGTTCCATGCGCGAATAAAACGGCCATTCACGTTAAAACGGGCAGCCAGCAGATTGGCAGCCAACACCCCGCGTCTTCTGGACTCTGAATCTCCGGTCAGCCGATGGGCGGCTACACCGCTGAGCAGCCAAATAAAGCCAAGATCATGGTCTACAGCTTCGCTATTATAGAGTATTTTTTCCAAACGACCCTCGCACCGCTGTGCAATCCCGGCAGCCACACTGTCAGGACGCGCCCGATTGGTCAGCCACAGTAGCCCCGGATAAAAGCCTGCTGTCCACCACGCTTCTTCACGATTATCATAACGTCCACCCTCAGCAACATGTGGAAAAGCGTCCCCCAGTCTTGCCGCTAAGGCAAGGGTCTTATCCAAAGCCAGCTCCCACGATTGCTCCAGCCACGCTTCTGCTTTCGTCATTTCTTTTCCCTCTCCTTTTTCCACATGTTAAACCATATTCATGGCTCCAGCTCTAACTATTCAGGTAACCGAATGATAAAGGAAATGCGGTTGCCTTCATATTCCAGACGCGCTCCCTTAAGTAAACCATTCCGACAGGCTACTGAAGCTAATTCTTCCGGCCATACCACGTTCGTTCCTTCCGTCGTCGGGATAACTTCGAGGCTTGCGCCTGCGTATTCTACTCGAATGCTTTCCGTTTCTTTCCCGGCTGACATGACATGATGAATTACGCTGCGCTCCCGACCGTCATACGCCATTAAGGGAATAAGTGCCCCTACATTCTGAATATTGCCTTGAATCTCATACGCCACTTCAATTTTGCCAGGTACCTGACGATAATGCGTTCGGATTTCCCTCACTCCCGGGAATGGACCTTCCCACAAGAGAGTGAAATCCGTTGCTCCGTCAGACGCTGAGCTTTGTTCCAGCTGTACGGTTCCTCCGCCATCCTGCGGGTCAATCCCTCCATCCCGGTCGAACTCCAACGTACCGGGAATGCCTTCCGACAAGCTGTGCCACTTTCCGTCCTCCGTTTGCCAGGCCGGGGTATAGCTCAGCGGGAAAATATCTCCCTCCGCGAAGCCTGTAAAGCCGCGGTCTGCATGACCTGCTGAGGACGGACCGATCAGCGACGGCAGCGCAGACTGCTGAATACGCACGATGCCCGGAACATTATACGGGTCGTTGACCGATGTTTGCACAAGCATTTGCTGCCCCTCTACGGCTGCAATGACAGTCTGGAACCAGCCATCCGTTGCCAACACCCGGCTGCCGATTTCCGCCGGGATGAAGGTTGGAGAAATGCGATCCATCTCCTCCCCATATAGAAGGGTGTGGGCCAGCACAGCCGCCGTCCACAGACTGTAGCAGGTATGATTTGAATACACCTCAAAGCCATGCCGTGCCTCGGACGAATAATGGTTGCGGACGATATGCAGCTTGCCGTCATCGGTCTGCCAACGGCTAATTGCTTGCCAGCATAGATCTGCTGCCCGTCGGAACGCACCTGCAAGCCCATGCTCTCCTGCCGTAATAGCCTGCTGAGCATGTGTTGTAAAGACAAAGGCAGCAGCCGCTTCGTTCCACTGATGCTGCGCGCTTCTTCCACGCGGCGGAATTTCCCCGTGCGGGGATAGCGCCAGTAATGTGCTGAGCGCCCCCCTGCGAAGGTGGTCACGCAGTTCGAGTGCGCAGCTGCCATCATATCCATTCTCCAGCATCACGCCCAGATGGAAGCGTGTAACGATATCGTAGGCAAATGGGCTATTGGGCCGATCCAGCGGTCCATCCTGATACAGGCCCAAACCGGTAAAACGAGGCAAATGGTAGCTTCGGATATACTTCTCCATCCATTCCGAATCGGCTGCAATTCCTTCCGCTGCACGCAAAAACTCGCCGGAAATCATAATTGCATTCCAGTTGATCATCCGGTTCGGGTTTTTCATTTTGCTCATCGTAAAAATGTAGGTCTGCTCCGGCTGAATTCTGCTCAGTTGTTGCTTCCATGCCGTGGCTTGTTCTGGCAGCAAATTTTTAAGGAGCCGATACGCTCCCATCATCATAATTGGAAAAAAGTCTGGGTGGTGATCGGGCGCTTTTTCCTCCACTACACAAGCTATGCTATGCGTCAAGGCCGCAGCAGCAGATTCCAGTAAATCATGCCGGCCTTCTTTGACCAATACCGCCGCAGCGAACGCATAGGACGGGGTGGAGTAGTACCGTTCACTTTCAGAATGGAGGTCAATGATAGCTCCAGATTCATCCTGATGCAGGGCATATGCGCGAACCAGCTTTTCCAGCACG
This sequence comes from Paenibacillus sp. FSL L8-0644, assembly GCF_038008165.1. Classification (NCBI taxonomy): domain Bacteria; kingdom Bacillati; phylum Bacillota; class Bacilli; order Caryophanales; family Paenibacillaceae; genus Paenibacillus; species Paenibacillus sp. FSL L8-0644. The sequence continues at coordinate 2,461,962 of NZ_JBBOYN010000001.1, read as the reverse complement.
GCCAGCTTATGTTGGTGAGTCCATCCGTCATTCACTTGGTTCGGTGCGCTTTCCACCTGTTCTATAAATCTCTCCAGTTCCGTCTGCCAAGGGTACGCGCTGCCTGTCTGCAGCTTATTCATCCTGTCTGCCTCCCATTCAAAATGAAAATTAATGTATGGTAAAAAACAGATTGCAATCTACGCTTGCAGAACCGTTCCAGTGATTGGAGCCCAGCTGCAGCGATGTTTTATAAAACACAAAGGGAACTCCGTCATGATCTATGTGCTTCACAGCCTCCACCCCCGCCCGCAGCACGCTGGCATCATAATCTAGCCTGACGACCGCGCTCGTTCCCTTCCATTCCACGAAGTTTGCTCCCAGATTAGGCTGAATGCGGCTGATGAAAAGCTCCTCCACATCCCATGACTTCATGCTAACGCCAGACGTTTCAAACTCAAAATGATCTGTGACGGTAAGCCTTGCTCCCTTGCTTCCCTCCAGCACAGTCCATGTGAAGGAGCGGGTGAAGACTGCCAATTCTTCTACGGGATAAGCAGATGTCAAATCAAGCTTAAGTCTTGTGCCTGGCTGTACCTCCTCCTGCTCATCCAAAGCAATATCCAGTACAACCGCCTTTGCCTTTGCGCCCGATTGCTGCATAGTCCCATTGATGACAGGCACGGAGTGACCTCCGGAGGAGATATTGATAATCGACTCTCTTCCCGGTGAAAAATAGGCCTTCGTGTATAAGCCTGCTCCCAGATCACACAATAGATTTTCGCCACCACCATGAAGGATGAAGTGTCCAAGATCGTTATGATTGTGCGGTTCATTGTTATGCCCAGCCTTCGCTGAAAATGCAAGCATGATACCTGATTCACCCTTTTGGCTTCCATATCCACTATGGCTGGAACTGCGGCTGCGGCACATCAGCCAACCAAGTTGCGGCAAATAATTGGCAACGGTCTCACCGCTCCCAAATGCCAAAGGATTCGTCCAGACCAGATTACGCAATACATGAGCCCAGCGGCGACAGGGGTCTTCCAACAGACCAGGTACGCAGAAAGGGAGTGTAGATGGTCGTTCTTGCAATGAATTCAAATGAGAGATGAGTCCGGAAGGCAAACGTTCCGTTTCACTACTGTCCGAATAATTAGCAAAAATGCCATCCGACAGATGAACCCGCTCTGCAAAGGCTGCGATTTGCCTAATCTTTTCCGAGTTCAGAATATCCACTGCTCCTTCGGTAAACTCACGCAGCATATCGGCAAAATAAATGAAATAACCAAAGCCGTACACCCAGTATCCTACGCCTTCGGGGCATCCCCCGTCCTCACTGTAGCCTGCCAAAAAACAATCCAGTGCGCCCAGCATACTCTCGATGGCTACCGCTCTGGAAAAGTCGTCTTCTACTAGCAGCAGTGCTGCAATTCCGCAACCGGAAGCACATACTGCCGACCAGTTATGATCTGCGGTTTCCCATCCAAAATGACGAGGCTGCCAAAAAACGGGTTCCAGTACACGACGTTCGATCTCTTCGTGCACCTGAGCGACCACATGGCTAGCCAGTTGTTCTCCTAGCAGCAATAAAATTTCAACCAGCATTTGGGCTGTTTCGGACGTGAATAAATCCACCTGCTGCCAAGGCGGTATTGCTGTGTCCTCTTCGTTGACATGTGCAGGAAGCGCCCAGGTGTACTCGCTGCATATGTCCAGCAGACCGCTTTCCATCGCTTTTATCTTTCGAGGCTCCGGCTTGACAACCGCTTCCAGCACTATAGCAACCAGTCGTCCACGCCGTCCAAAGTATACATCCTCATACGGTTTGCGCTCCCCTGTATTCGCAAATTCCCGAAACAGAGACAACGGCAGTTCAGGCCATGATGTTTCCCGATTATCTTTACAGGCACGCTCAATATCCTTCCAAAACTCGGCGTATATCGGCTCAGAGACAGTCGTCCGCAGCCTTTTTGTCCAATTACTCCTTAACCGTTGCCTTGCTGAATCCTGCATAGTACCAGCCAGCGCCTTAACGAGCCGCGAAGCAGGCCAAGCCTCCCTCAGAAGACTCATTTGCCTTTCCTCCCCATGAGAAGCATTCGTTTCACCCTCTTTTTTGTTAACGCTTTCATTGTATCTAACAATCATCCTAAATTCAAAGGGGTAGAAAAACAATACCGCAAAACACAAAAGAACCTCCACGCCACGTTGCTGTAGTCATGGAAGTTCTTGTTCTACTCTTTTGCCAGACTGAGTCCAGATTGGCCTGGATTTATCGTTTCTAGACCTTTGGCTTTTCTGGTTTCCAGTTTTTAATTCCGTCATCCTCCAGAATACCCAGTGCTGCATCTGAGATATTAGGATCACGTAGCAAAGCGTCCTCGACTCTAAATTTAATATCGTCAGCATCTGCCAGCGTCATGCCCGGTGTAAGCTCAATCAACCCTTCCACGTGATAGTAACGTCCCTCCTGCAAAATACGCATTTGAGAAATATCGGTCACATGTGTATCTGCCAAAATAATGGAAGCCACACGTTCTTCGATATCAGGAGGTGCAGATACACCAATCAAGCCCACCATGTTGTCATAACCGACCCGGAAAGCAACACCGACCATCAAACATCCAATGAGAATACTCGAAATACCGTCCAACAGTTTAAAATCAGTCAGCGATGTGACCACCACTGCTAGCAGAGCGAGTACTCCCCCCGTTGTTGCTACCAAATCTTCATAAAACACCAGACGGGTTGGCGGTGCAGCACGCCCCACATGACGGAACGCAGTGGTGAAAATGCTTAGCCCCTTCGCTTCTACTCTGGATTCATGCAGCACTTCTTTCATCGCTTTGCTCCATACAAATCCGTCCACCACTAGTGACAAAATCAGCACCACTACATTAATCCAAAATCCATGTGTAGATTCAGCCGGATGCTGAAGCAAATGAATGCCTTCCAATGCGGTTTCATAGGCCATGATCGTTACGACAATAACAGCAACCATACAGAACAGGTTAATCACCCGTCCAAAGCCGGTAGGAAAGCGTTTTGTCGGTTTTTTCTCTGCTAGTACACTGCCCGCGAACACAAACATTTGATTCACTGCATCCGCAATGGAATGCATCATCGTAGCAAACATAGAACCACTACCTGTCAAGGCAAAAGCAATCCCCTTAATCAAGGCAATGCCGGTATTACCTAACGCCGCCGAGCCCGAAGATTTGTTTCCTTTTTTGACCATACTCCAAAAGGAGTCCTCTTTCTGTTTCACTTCCATCTTGTAGCTCCTCCTGAGGTATACATAATCTGTTATATCATCGTTTGTTATGTATTATTTTTAACCCGTCCATATTCTACCTAACCATCTGAGGAGAATCAATACAAACGATAATATTTTCCATGGAAAAGGAATGCCCCATGTCACCCTACGACATGAAGCATTCCCGTTACAGCCTTCTATCAGACATACCCTCAAGTTAACAACACAGATAATCTACATGCGCTGGCGATCGACATAAGTGCCTGTTTACCAGCTTGATTTCGTAATGCCTGGAATTTGGCCTTGATGTGCCAACTCGCGGAACGCGATACGAGACAGCTTGAATTTGCGCAAGTATCCTCTGGGTCTTCCTGTCAGCTCACAACGGCTTTTCAGGCGTGTTGGAGATGAGTCACGCGGAAGCTTTTGCAAAGCTTCGTAGTCCCCTTTTGCTTTCAATTCACGTCTCAGATCCGCATATTTAGCTACAATTTCCTGGCGTTTCTTCTCTTTTACGACTTTTGACTTCTTGGCCATGTAAAGCTCCTCCTTGTGTTATATGCCAATCATGAAGGTTCACCATCACTACCGCGAGATTGATGAACACGGATATGAACATGATTTCACACCATAAATAGTAATAATTACGATTACTATTTAATATAACGCTGCTCCAAGCGTGTTGTCAACCCAAGCGGTTTGAATCACAACAACATTAAAAAGCCGTTGAAACAGTAGACCTCTTCACTCTTGTGAACGGTCTGCCGTTTCAACGGCTTTAAAATTTGCTGACTGAGCTCCGTTTATTCAGCCAAATGGCAAGCTACCCAGTGATCTGGACGTGCCTCACGATAGAGTGGAATCTCTTTAGAACAACGCCCGATAGCAAAGGGGCAGCGAGTATGAAACTTGCAGCCCGAAGGTGGATTCACCGGACTTGGAATATCCCCCTTGAGCAAAATGCGTTCTCTTTTCAACTTCGGCACCGGAATAGGCACAGCCGACAGCAACGCCTTCGTATACGGATGCAACGGATTCCCGAATAGCTCGTCACGCGAAGCCGTTTCGACCATGGAGCCTAGATACATTACGCCAATACGGGAACACAAATGTTCCACCACGCTCAAATCATGCGAGATGAACAAGTATGTCAGACCCCGTTCGGCCTGCAATTTGGCGAATAGGTTAATAATCTGCGCCTGTATGGACACATCCAGCGCTGATACCGGCTCATCAGCGATAATTAGATCCGGCTGAAGCGCCAACGCTCGGGCAATGCCGATCCGTTGACGTTGACCTCCTGAAAATTCATGGGAGAAACGGTCGATATGATATTCGGACAATCCACATAGCTTGAGCACGTCCAGCACAATCTGCCGGACCTCCTCTTTGGTAGCTATACCGTGATCCAGTAGCGCCTCACCAATGGCATCACCAATCCGTACACGGGGATTCAGCGAGCTATACGGGTCTTGAAAGATCAGCTGAATTTTAGGACGAAGCTCCTGCATCGCTTTGGCAGACAAGCTGTGCAGATCCACCCCTTTGTATTTTACGGTACCGTCCGTTTTATCCGTCAATCTAACAATCGTGCGGCCCACCGTGCTTTTACCGCTCCCCGATTCCCCTACCAACCCGAAGGTTTCACCCTGACGGATTGTAAAGCTGATATCGTCTACCGCCCGCACATGTCCTGAAGTACGGTTCATAAACCCGGACTTCACGGGAAAGTATGTTTTTAAGCGGTCTATTTCCAACAATGGCTCAGCCATGAACAACCGCCTCCTCATATAGCCAGCAGGATGCTTTCTGCTGAGCTGAAACTTCTTTTAATGTAGGCTCTTTTATACGGCAAATGTCCATGCAATACCCACAGCGGTCGTGAAAATAACAGGAAGTCGTCAGCTCCAGCGGATTAGGTACCTGCCCGGGGATGGAATACAGTTCCTCTTGGCGCTGATTAAGCACCGGTTTGGACTTTAGTAACCCCTGTGTATAAGGATGCTTGGGATGATTGAACAGCTGTACCACTTCGCCTTCCTCGACGATCTTGCCTGCATACATTACTATGACGTAATCAGCCATTTCGGCGACAACACCCAGATCATGGGTGATTAGCATGAGCGACATATTGGATTGGGCTTTAAATTTACGCAGCATGTCGAGAATTTGCGCCTGAATCGTTACATCCAGCGCTGTGGTTGGCTCATCCGCGATAAGCAGCTTGGGACTGCAAGAAACAGCAATGGCAATCATAATGCGCTGCAGCATCCCCCCGCTCAGCTCATGCGGATAGCTTTTTAAAATCTGCTCCGGCCGGGATATACCGACCTGTTCGATCAGCTCCAGTGCTCGCTTACGAGCTTCCTTACGGCCCATTTTCAAATGCTCAATCAGTGGTTCGGATAGCTGTTCACCAATGGTCATGACTGGATTCAATGAAGACATCGGCTCCTGAAAGATCATGGATATTTCATGCCCACGAATCGTGCGCATCTCATTTCTGCTAAGCCCTAGCAGATCGGTTTCCTCAAAACGGATGCTTCCGCCTGTCACCTTACCACCAGGACTCTGGATGAGACCCATGATCGACATCGCGGTAATACTTTTGCCGCAGCCCGATTCACCGACAATGCATACCGTTTCCCCCGGCTTCACACGGAAGCTGATATCATCCACCGCTTTAACCGTTCCTTCTTCTGTATAAAAATGAGTGCTTAAATGTTCAATGGAAAGTAAATTGTCCATGGTGTATGATCACCTACCTCTTATGTTTCGGGTCAAGTACATCCCGCAGCCCGTCACCAAAAATATTAATAGCGATGACTGTAGCAAAAATAGACAGTCCTGGCGGTATCCACAACCACGGTCGTTGCTGAAAATCCAGCACATTGTTAGCGGCATCAATCATATTGCCCCAAGTTGGTGTCGTGGGTAGCACGCCAAGACCAAAGAAGCTGAGTACAGATTCACTCAAGATAGCTCCGCCAATATTCAATGTAGCGATAACGATCAATAACGGTAAAATATTCGGCAGCAGATGCTTGAACAGCTTTCGACGATTCGAGAGTCCCAGTACCGTCGCGGCTTGCATAAATTCACGTTCCCGCAAACTAAGCATCTGGCCCCTCACCATCCGTGCAATCCCCGGCCAGTTGACCAGACTAAGCATCAGCATGACAATATACATCCGTTGATCGGGTTGAACCTTCCAGTCAGATAGCAGCGCGCCCATAATAAATAGCAGGGGCAAACTGGGAATTGTCAGCAGCAAATCAGCAACGCGCATAATAATCTGATCTGCAATCCCGCGAAAATATGCGGATATGACCCCCAGCGTAGCCCCCAAAAAGACTGACAATACCATGGAAGCCAAACCCACGGTAAGAGAAATTTGACCTGCCTGCATCACACGTGTCAGCACATCCCGTCCCAGCTTGTCTGTTCCTAACCAGTGATGGATATTTGGCGCCTTGTTCATCATTAATATATTTGTTTTATTATCGGAATAAGGAGAAAATAACGGGCCGATAAAACAGAGCAAAAACATAAATACCACGACGAGCAGACCAGCCATAGCAAGCTTGTTTCTGAACAGCTGCCGGAGCGCTTGCTGCCACATTGAAGATTTAACAGTTGATTGCAGTCTGCCGTTGCTCTTGCTCAAATTACTGCTCACGGATGACATTCCTTAGCCCCCTTCTTACACTTTCACACGCGGGTCCGCGATGCGATATAAAATATCGGACAACAGTGTCCCGATAACGCTCAATATGGCAATTAGCATCGTAAAGCCCATAAGTAGCGGATAATCCCGGAGCGAAAAGGATTGCATGTACAACTGACCGATTCCCGGCCAATTAAAAATCTTTTCAATAATCAGGGACCCGCCAAACAGCGCAGGTAATTCGAAGCCAACGAGCGTAATGGCAGGCAGTAATGCATTTCTCAATGCGTGCGTAAAAAGTACCTTTCTTTCCTTTAAGCCCTTTGCACGGGCTGTGCGTATATAATCCTGCTGGATCACGTCGATCATATTGCTACGGAAGTAGCGGGTCAGCGAACCCAGTCCCAGCAGCGTCATAACGATCACTGGCAAGGTCATATGCTGGAGAACCTCCTTCACATACTCCATACCTGTAGCGTTACTGCCCGTATTGAGCATGCCACCGGGTGGCAACCACTTCAGGTCAACCGCTGCGATTTTAATCAGATACAGCCCGATAAAAAAAGAGGGCACAGACATGGCAGCGAAAATCACTATCATTACCAAAGTATCAAACCATGAATACTGCTTATAAGCAGCAACCACACCAATAATGACCGCGATAAACCAGGTCAGGAAGGTCGATATAACGGCCAGCAAAAACGAGTTCCAGATATATTCATTAAATAAGGTCAGCACCGGCTTCTGCTGGGCAAGCGAATAGCCAAAATTGCCATGCAGCGCATTGCCTAGCCAATTTCCATAGCGTTCAAGAATAGGCTTATTCAGGCCGTAAATTTCCCTCAGCTCCGCTTTTCTCTCCGGCGACAGCTTCAGATTGCCGCTAATGAAATCTCCCGGTGTCATGGCATACAGGAAAAAAATCATCATCGATGCGGCCAACAAAATAATAACCATATACGTCAGTCTTTTCGTTAAAAACGAGCTCATGACAGGCTCCTTTCAATTCAAGGTCAGGCTACTCATTACGTTTCCCCCATTTGGGAGGCCCCTTGATCCGAACCTGATGTTCTTCACAAGGGGCCCGCAAATGTGGCTTATTTAAGGGACCATTCGAACAAATTACCAGACAAGCCAATGAACGGACTGACCTTTACATGTTCCATCCGACCATTGTAGGCATACACCGTCTTCTTATAGTTGGTAAAAATAACGGGCAGTTCATCGTTTAGCAGCACATATAATTCTTTATATATTTTCTTGCGTTCTTCCATATTCGTCGTAGACAAGCCTTTTTCATATAGCTCTTTTACCTTTGGATTGTTATATCCCTTGACTTCTCCATTGACGAATTGCTCGATTCCATCCGATGGATCTGTCAGCATGCCTGTCGAGAAGGCGGCGAGATCATAATCTTTACCTTCTACTTTGGCGACCATTGCATTAAAGTCTGCAAAGATTTCCGGCTGAAGGTCAACACCAATCGCTTTGTAATTTTCAGCCGCAAGCGCAATAAAGGTGTCTGTTTCTGGACGTTTAGAGGTCAGCAGGTGAATGGTCAGCTTCTGACCGTTTTTCTCACGGATACCGTCACTACCTTCCACCCAACCCGCTTCATCCAGCAGCTTTTTCGCTTGCTCCGGGTCGTAGTTGTATGGATTGATTCCATCGGTCGTGTAAGACCAGAATATTGGGGAAGCTGGAATGTTTGCGACCGCCCCTGCTCCCTGAGCTGCGTCGACATAAATACTTTTCCGATCTAGTCCATAGGTCAATGCTTGACGAACCTTTTTATCCTTAAGCTTTTCATTTTCTAGATTTACTTGCAAATATCCGTAAGTGCTAGGGGTATACGGCAAAATGTTTAAAAAGCCAAGCCCTTTCAGTTTGTCGATATTTTCCTGAGTTGCAGTGAATTGAGCAAAATCGGTATCGCCTGTTTCTATGAATTGCCAAGCGTCGCCTTCTGCTGTTTTGTAAATGAAATGCTGTGTTTTCGGTTTGCCTTTGAAAAAGTAATCATTCGCCTCCAGACGAACTTCTTGCCCCGGAATGAATTTTTCCAGCTTATAAGCCCCATTTCCCAGAGGAGTACTATGTAGATTTTTAAAATAATCCAGCTGTCCGAACTTATAATCCTTGCCATAGTAAGCTTTGGACAGTACATATTCACCCAGAATCGGCAGAGCCAGCGCGTTTGGTTTTTCCAACGTCGCAGAAATGGTCTGCGCATCAATCACCTTGATTCCTGCAATTTGTTTTGCCTTGCCTTCCGTATAGGCGTTGCCGCCTTTAATGTTCAGCTTTCGGATTTGACTGTCGCCAGGATAGGCTTTGTCATAGATCAACGTCCAGGTAAAAGCGACATCTTCTGCTGTTAAAGGGGAGCCATCACTGAATTTAGTACCGGGAACCAGATGAAATGTATACGTTAGATTATCTTTAGAAATATCCCAGCTCTTAGCCAGATTGGGCAGCGGAAGCCCCTTCTCGTCTACTGTGACCAGCGGAGTCCACAATTGCGAAATCACGTTGCCGTCATAGCCGCTTTGGTTAAAATACGGAGTAAACACCCCGGCTGGGTCAGTCAGACCCACAATAATCGTGTCGCTTCTCTTTTTGGACACTTCCGGCAATTTGGACATATCAGAAGCCTTTACCAAACTTGTTAATGGCTGCGTTGTAGTAGCTGTCTGTGTGTCCCCATTATTTTGGGCAGTAGCATTGTTGGAGCTGTCCGGTCCACCGTTAGAGCAAGCCGCCAGCAAAATAGAGCTCGCCAGAAGTAGACTGCTAAGTAAAATAATACTCTTTTTCAACATAATCCCCCCGAGTTAAATTATTAAATTCCGATAGAACAAGTTGTGATTAAGAAGATAAACCTCATTATAGGAATTTATTGGGGTTCTGTAAAGGGAGAACTACATTTTTTATGTAAAAAAAAGACGTCAACTCATCTGGATTCCAAATGATCGACGTCTATTTGTTTAAAGTGTTAAAGTCTGACGGGTGCGTGCAGCCTAATTTCGCTCCATATAGCCAAAAATGCTCCGATGCATTTCATCCACAGCCGAAAGCCGTGCGCTATATCCGAGTAATGTTTCTCCATCAAAATGTGCATGAATGAAGCCGGAGGCCCGGAGCTTAAAAATATGGTCGTGCGTGATTCCCTTGGACAGCTTGAGATGACGGACAATCTCAATAAAGGTTCGTGGAGACTGGCTTTGATACAAATATTTTAAAATCCTAAGCCTGCTCTTCTCCCCCAAGCTTCGGATCATTCGATATTCCTGTGGGGATAAAAAATCTTCCTCCTGAACATAAATTCCTGCCGAGTAATGGCATAACAGGAGCGACCCAAATCGATAAATAATATTTATCGGCTGAAAATGGTATTGAGGCACCAGCAACACGCGCGTCAGTCCCTCGGAAGGCTCGAACCGGAAGCCATTAGTGGTACGATCCACCCACTCCATAGAGCTATATACGCCCTTCTCCTTATTTCTTCGTTCAGCTTCCTGTTCCAGACCGCTTAGAATACTTATATCCACATGGCGAAAATACTCTTCGTCCCAGCCAGATAGCAGTTGCAAAGCAAGTTTGCGAAGCTTCTCCATGTCGTCAGGCAGCGGAATCCCATAGGCTGATGCCTGTTGTTTTAATTCCTGTAAAGTTTGGCTTTCCAAACGGTCTACGACCTCTTCAACGCCCCCCTGATCAGAAAGCATACAGACAAGTCCATAAATAACCTTCCAATGTGCATTGATTTCCATGGACTCCAGCAATTCGGACAAACCTGGTGACAGCGTTCCACGCACTTGCTCCGCCCACCCGGCTGATAAGTCGGTCTTCTTGTAAGCCTTGCGGCAAATAAAGGTGTGTAAGCTGCTGAGCAGCTCAAACACCGGTCCATATGCTACATGTACATCGTAAGGAGCATTCACGTCGTGACTCATCGCTTTCTGTCCTCTTTTCTATCATATCTGATGTCCATTATACATACTATCGTACACCCATTCATTCTTAGTGAGCCATTCGTACGAGAATTTAGCAAAACACAGACACAAATATGAAGGAAACAAGCGCTATAATCAAAGCGCAAAAAAAGCCTGATCTCACCAGACTTTAACTTTTCAGCTATGAATTCAAAAAGGTTGTCTCCCACAAATATCGCAGGAGACAACCTTGGGTCAAATAGTATAATGTTTAAAGTTTGTTAGCTGCTACTTTCCACTCTAAAATTCCTGTGGATGCTGAACCTTTGGATACCATTTCAATTCTTAATTTCGTTGTTTTTACAGGCCTAAAAGTAGTTGTATTATACTGGTCTGCCGAAGCACCCAATCCATTAGCCTGCTTGACATTGGACCAGCTGCGACCATTCCAATACTTAATCTTGTAAGACTTAGGAACATCAATGCCACCGCCATCTTTAAACCAATAGACATCCGTTTGGGATACCGTATATTCTTGATCAAAATCATATTGGACCCATTGTGTACCTGTCTCAGGCCAAAATGAAAAAACCGTTTATTCACTGAATCAATTCCATCACAGAATTTGATTTTGGAACAAACGGCTCTATTTATAAGCTTTTTCACACTACTCTAGTAATTTTTTAGCGGGTAGGAAAACGAGAGGTATCCTTCTTAACCTAGCTCCAGGTATAACGCAACATCCAGGTATCCACTCTGTTATTTTGGGAGAATTTCCGGCCCACATAATAGTTGGCACAGGAAAACCACCCCTAGGCTCATGCTCTACTCTATGGATTTCAATGCCGATTCAGCCAGTGAAGCCAGTAGCTTCGCTGTTCCCGGCAACGCACGTTCGTCCAAATCAAAGGCAGGATGATGCCATTCCTGGCTTCCCTCAGTGCCGACAAAGACAAATACACCTGGGATGTTCTTCTGATAAAACCCAAAATCTTCGCTCGCCGAGGATGGTATGGGACGAACGACATCCAGACCGACCGCTTCCGCCGCCTCTTGCGCGATAGCGGCCAACTTACCGTCATTCAGAACAGGTGGCGGACCCTCGATCCAGCGGATGGTTGCTTTCGTGCTGAAAGCATCGGCAACACCTTTTACGACCTGCTCGAAGCGTTCAGTCACCTGAGCGCGAACATTCTCGTCAAATGTGCGGATTGTTCCGTCCAAATGGGCGCGGTCAGGAATGATGTTCCAAGCATTGCCACTGTGCAGCTTGGTGACGCTAATGACCGCACTATCCAGCGGATTAACGCTGCGACTCACAATGGATTGCAGCGCCGTAATGATATGTGACGATACCACGATAGGGTCAATCCCTGCATGCGGCACTGCCGCATGTGTGCTCAGACCCTCCACCTCGATGTAAAAACCATCCGCCGCTGCCATTAGCGGACCTTCTTTGATGCCGACCGTGCCTACGGGCAGGTCTGGCTTGTTATGTAGGCCAAATATGGCCTGCACCCCTGCCAACGCACCGCTGTCCAGCACTTGGGCAGCGCCTTTGGCCTTTTCCTCAGCTGGCTGGAACACCAGCCGAACCGTGCCTTTCAGCTCCTGCTCCCGCTGCTTCAGGAGTATGGCTGCTCCTAACAAGGACGCGGTATGAAAATCATGCCCACAAGCATGCATCTTGCCCGGATGCACCGAAGCATAAGGCAATCCCGTCTCCTCCTGAATAGGCAACGCATCAATGTCTGCACGAAGCGCGACAGTTGGTCCCTCCTGCCGTCCGCCAATTTCCGCTACTAATCCGGTACGCAGCGGCACATCCAGAATCGTTATATTCTGTTCTTCCAGCAGACCACGGATAAAGGCTGTAGTTTCAACCTCCTCGTTAGATAGCTCGGGATTTCGATGCAGATGGCGGCGAATGCCCACCAGCTTCTGCTCTAAAACCTGCCCCTTCGTCCCGGTTGATCCACTCATCCCTATTCCTCCTTCGTGAACCCAAAATAGTTACAATTCTCTCAAACCAACAATTTCTAGGACTGCACAGGCAATCCGGCAAAAGCTTCATGCAACAACTCGAACGAGCGCACGCGCTTGTGTATATCTCTTATTCCTGTCGTAACGATCAGCTCATCGACCTGATACTTCGCTTGAATTTCCGTCAGGACAGCATAAATTTCGTCTTTATTCCCTTTGTTAATTTGCGCTTGTGTAGCTTCAATTGTATATTCTTCACCCGATTGCTTGCCAAACTCTTCTGCACTTTCCAGCGTGCCCACCGTAGCCGTCTTGCCACTGGCCAGATGAATTTTGTACAGCTTGTGCTCACCTGCTAACTCTGCAGCTTCCTCGGAAGTGTCCGCTACGATGACTGAAAGCGCAAAAAGAGCTTTCGGCTCACGTCCATAACTATAATCGAAGGACGCCCGATACGTACGGAATGATTCCAATGCAACCTGCTCATTACTATTGATAAATTGCGAGAAAACATAGGGCAACCCCAAACGCGCAGCAATTCCAGCACTGTCTGTACTTGTACCCAAAACGTAAATATCCGCTGGTATTTCCGGAATCGGAATCGCCTGTAACCCGGCTAACGGTCCTTCTTCAGACGGAATATTATGAATATAGCGACTTACTTCATCAATTTTTTCTTCGAGAGAAGGCGCATCATGAACGTTTCGTTGTAACGCCTGTGTGGATTTCGGCAACCCGCCCGGCGCGCGTCCGATTCCCAAATCTACGCGACCCGGTGCAAGAGAGGACAGCACATTAAAGTTTTCAGCTACTTTATAAGGGCTGTAATGCTGAAGCATCACTCCACCAGAACCGACTTTAATACGCTCAGTGCGTGCCAGCAGATGGGAAATGAGTACCTCTGGCGAAGAGCCCGCAACCTGCTCGGAATCGTGATGCTCTGATACCCAGAAGCGCGTAAATCCCAATTCCTCTACACGCTGTGCTAGCTTAATCGTATTACGAAGGGCCTGCGCTGCCGTTTCCCCCTCGTGTATAGGGCTTTGATCCAATACTCCGATTTTAATACTCATGTCTCCCTCTCCCGTCTAAATTGAATAGTTATATTCCGGTGTAATCCGTTTCAGGAATTGTTGGGTACGTTCCTCTTTGGGGCGGTTAAAAATGTCGTCCGGTGTGCCTTCCTCGATAATATGACCGCCATCCATAAATACCACATGATTTGAAACATCGCGCGCAAAGCCCATTTCATGTGTAACGACAATCATCGTAATGCCTTCCTTCGCAATCTTGCGGATCACCGACAGCACCTCACCCACCAATTCAGGGTCCAGCGCCGAAGTCGGCTCGTCAAATAAAATCACTTCCGGGTTCAGCGCCAAAGCACGCGCTATGCCGACACGCTGCTGCTGCCCACCGGATAGCTGACTTGGATAATGATTCAGTTTCTCACCCAGACCGACCTTTTCCAGCACTTCAATGCTGATCTTTTTCGCTTCCTCCTGCTTGACCTTGCGGACAACGACAAGTCCTTCCATGACATTTTCCAGTGCTGTTTTATGCTTGAACAAATTGTATTGCTGGAAAACCATAGCCGTCTTTTGGCGTAGAGCCAAAACATCCTTCTTCGCAGGTCGCTTGCAGTTCACTGTAAAATCGCCAATGCTGACTTCCCCATCATTCGGCTTTTCCAGATAATTAATGCAGCGTAGCAGAGTCGTTTTTCCTGAACCGCTCGGTCCTAAAATAACGACGACCTCGCCTTTGTTCACGGTCAAATCAATGCCTTTAAGCACTTCATGTTTGCCGAACGACTTCGTAATATTTTGCAGACGGATCATGATGCTCGACCTCCATTAAACACATTGATTTTTTTCTCCACCAACCCAGATATTCGCTCAATCAATACCGTCAAGCCCCAAAATAGCAGTGCAGCTGCGATATATACCTCCAAATATTTCCAGTTGGTAGATGCCAGAATTTCAGCCTGTGCCTGGATTTCTGTGACAGAAACCGTGAAAGCCAAGGTAGAGCCATGAAGCATCCCAATAACGGAATTCGTCAGATTTGGCAAACTCACCACGAATGCCTGCGGAAATACAATCCGTCTCAGCACTTGCCACGTCGTCATCCCGACAGCATAAGCCGCCTCGATCTGCCCCTTGTTGACCGATTGAATTCCAGAACGGACG
Organism: Paenibacillus sp. FSL L8-0644; assembly: GCF_038008165.1. Classification (NCBI taxonomy): domain Bacteria; kingdom Bacillati; phylum Bacillota; class Bacilli; order Caryophanales; family Paenibacillaceae; genus Paenibacillus; species Paenibacillus sp. FSL L8-0644. The sequence continues at coordinate 2,446,947 of NZ_JBBOYN010000001.1, read as the reverse complement.
ACCTCAGACATATACGCGCCACTGGTAATGGAAAACGAAATGAGTGCAAATACCATATAAGGAACATCTTTGGATTGCAGCGGCCAGCCGAAATGCTTCGCTCCCGCATCAATTAACAAAGGCAAACTGAAATAAATAAGCAGCAAATGCATCAGCATCGGTGTGCCACGGATAAAGGTAACGTAACCGTGAGAAATCTGGGATAACACAGGAACCTTATAGATTCGCGCCAGCGCCGTTATTATACCGATGACCAACCCTGCCAGTACAGAAACCACCGTAATCATTAAGGTGTTGGGCAACGCGGAGAACAACCCTAAAAAGGCAGTATATATAAATCCAAAATCCAGACTCATATGCCTTTACCTCCTTTACTCAGACGAGGACTTCTCAGGTAGCGCACCACAAAACTTTTTCGTTTTTCGGGTTCTTTCTGCACTTCATCCCGATGCTCATGCCGGAGAAGCGTATTTTCCAGCACCCTGAACAATTTTTGTAAAATCAGACTGATGACCAGATAAATAAGGGATAACGCGATGTAGGTTTCAACAAAATGCTGGGTAGCCGACCCTAATGTCTGTGATTTCCCTGTCATGTCCATCGCTCCGATTGTAAATGCCAGCGAGGTATCCTTCAGATTGCCAATCACCAGATTGGAAAATACCGGAATCACCACAGCCAGCGCTTGCGGCATTATGATACGTGTAAAGGTCTGATAGCCTGACATGCCGACGGACTGTGCAGCCTCGATTTGTCCTCGGTCTACTGCCTCTACTCCTGACCTGATAATTTCGGAAATAAAGGCTCCACTATTGAGTGCGTAGGTCGCTACAGCAAACCACAGCACATCCCATCTGGAGGAATTGATATCTACCAGCTTTAGTAGCTCTGGCAGGCCGTAATACACCAGAAACAATTGGATTAGAATAGGTGTTCCGCGAAAAAAGGAAACATACACCTGAGAAACACGTTTGAGAAATGAAATGTTATACATGCGAGGCAGCGCAACCAACAGACCAATGATAAGCCCCAATACAAGCGAGCTTGCTACAATAAACAAGGTGATGTGTAAGTAAGACAGCATTTTCGGGATAAAGCTAAAAACATAGTCAATATTGAACTCTCTGCTCATATGCCTGCCCCCTTTCTATACATCAGCGGTCAGAATACATAGAGTACCCTGACCGCTGAAATGTCCAAGTCTATCCTTACTTTTTACTGCTGTTACCTTCCTTTTTCACATCTTCCAGAGACTTCGTGAAATCCTCTCCAAGCCATTTAATGCTCAGCTTCGACAGCGTACCGTCGTCCTTCACTTCCTGAATGGCTTTGTCCAGGTCATCCGCCAATCCTTGCTCATTTTTATTCAGTACATACAGTACATCCGATTGAGTCAAAGGATCACCAACGGTTTTCAGAGCTACTTCTCCTTTTTCATCGGTGTTAAAACGGTTCGCAAAGTCTGTCGTAACGGTAGCATCTATACGGCCACTCGTAATTTGTTGCACCGTATCATTGGCCGCACCACTCGTATAAACGATATTCAGGGCATCTCCATGGTTTTTGTTATATTCTTTTAGCACATACGCCGCATTGCTGGTTGGGCTGGTAAGTACCTTTTTCCCTTTCAAATCATCAATGGAATGAATGGTATTGTTATCCTTCGCTACAGCGACTCTGTTCAGAAAAATGCTATATGGATTTTTGTTGAACAGATACTTGGCTTCGCGCTCCGGGTTTTTTTCCATTTGATGCGATACCAGATCAATCTTGCCGGCATCGAGACTTAGCAGCAAATTTCCAAAGTCCATCGTTTTGAATTCAAACTCGTATTGAGGCAGGCGCTTGTCCAGCTCCTTAATCAGCTCCACATCAAAACCTGTTAAATTTCCGTTTTCGTCAATAAAGCATACATTTTTGAATTGAGTACCTGTGCCTACGATAATTTTCTTCACGTCTCCGCTCGAACCTGACGCGCTAGACGCGTTATCTGAGGAACCGCAGCCTGCCAACACCAGGATGATTGCCATAACAGACAATATTGCAAACCACTTTTTCATATGAATCCCCCTCATCTCTTTGTATATCAGCAGTTTGCGACATACATGGTAGCTACAACATTCAATAATTCATAATCCCTATGAGTTTAATCGGTTTTAGGATGTGACTAATTTAACACCTGGAAACCTATACGTCAATCCACCAAGCTATAGAACTTTTCTATAACAAAACAGCACCCCGGAAACCTTCTGTCAGTGCATCTGCAAAATCCGAGGTCACTGCACAGTCTTCTTTGGTCGCTATTATGCTAATCTGCATCGACACCCCAGCTACCTCTGGAACATGGATACGGAACAGTTTCTGATCTTTCACTTCACGGTTCACACAGACATCCGGCAAAAAGGCAATACCCGCTTCTTCCAATACCAGCTTTTTGGCCGTGACCACATTGTCTACCTGAAAAGCAATGTCCGGGGGCTGCTCCAGTGATTCAAAAGCGCGATGAATTCTCATCCAATCTAGTGATCCACATTCGAAAAACACCAGTGTTTCACGTTGAATATCCTGTATGCTGGCCTTTCCTGTCTTCATAAACGGATGGCCGTCGTATACATACAGAGAAATCGGATCTTCATAAAAAGCAAGCGTACGGATAGCCGGATGCATCACTTTACGGACAAAACTAATGTCTACCTCACGGTTCAACAGTTTATGTAGCAGTTGATCCGTCGTAGCCGTCACAATTTTGTAGTTAACCTCCGGATAACGGACACGAAGCTGCTTTAATATTTCAGGAATGATATAGTTCGACACCGATATCGTGCAGCCAATTCGAATTTGCTGAGGGGCTTTATTACGCTGTTGGAGCTTTTGCTTCCCTTTTTGCAGCACCTGAAGCATCTGCTCCGCATAAGGAAGAAACTTTCGTCCATCCTCCGTCAAAACCGTTTGCTTACTTTGGCGGTCGAACAGCTTGCATTCTAGCTCGCGCTCTAGCGTCTGAATCCGGGCTGTAACAGAGGGCTGGGACAAGAACAAGGCTTCTGCCGCCTTGTTAAAGCTCCCATAATGATTCACGTATACAAAGGCTTCCATATTCTCGATATTCATACGCAAGTCCCCCAGTAAGTTTTATATACACTTATCCAATATGTTAACTCGGTTTTTTTGTATCATAAAACTCACTGAACGACCTGTCAATGGACATATTGAAAAAAATATCTATAATTTTAATAGCTCATTTAATTCTTTAACAGAACGTTCCAACCGTGCAACCAATTCTTCGGACAACCCGTATAGTCCATCTGGCAGACGTTCGACCCACTGATCCACTGCATACACCCCGCCAAGAATATGTCTTCCGCCCAGTGCATTGATAACCGGCTTCAATGCATAGTCAATGACCAGCAGGTGAGCCAGTGTGCCTCCGATAAATAAAGGCAAGACAGGTTTCCCTCTTAGTCCCTCCTGCGGAACCAAATCCAGAAAGATTTTCAATAGTCCTGAATAGGACGCCTTATAGACTGGAGAAGCCACAATGACGGCATCCGCTGCTGCAATCAGCGCAAGTGATGCTGTGATGTCGGGGCTGTTAAAGTTAGCTGTGACTAGATCCTCCGCTGGCAAGTCGACCACATTCAGTAATGTGACCTCCGCTCCAGCCTGCTGCAACTGCTCCGTTGTATAGTGAATCAAGCCGTATAAACGGGATTGTGTAGACGGACTGCCTGATAGGATGACAACCTTGGACATATTTTTTCCTCCTTCTGTTATGCGTCAACCTTCACTTTGGATCTGGCCGCTGTGTAGCGGTTCTCAGGTATAGGCACGCCCAAGTTTTCACGCAGTGTGCTAAATTCATAATCCTGACGGTACACACCGCGTTCCTGCAAAATAGGCACAACCAGATTTATGAAGTCATGCAGACCCGATGGTACATCAGAACCAATAATGAATCCGTCTGCTCCTTTTCTATCAAACCACTCCTGCACTCGATCCGCCACCTGCTCAGCGGTTCCGATAAAAGAGGTTCTCGGTGTAGCTGAACGCAACGCAACCTCGCGTAAGGTCAAGTTTTGTTCCTTGGCTACTCGTTTGATTTTATCTGTACCGCTGCGGAACGCATTGCTGCCAATACCATCAAGCTCAGGGAATGGCTCATCCAGCAGATATTGTGAGAAATCATGATGATCGAAGAAACGTCCCAAATATTTTAGCGCAGCCTCAATCGTCACCAGATTAGTGATCTCTTCATACTTACGTTCCGCTTCCTCCGTTGTATTGCCAATAATCGGCGATATGCCCGGCAAAATGACAATATCCTCTTCGGATCTACCATAGCGTACCGCACGTTCTTTCACATCACGATAAAACTGCTGCGCTTCCTCTAACGTTTCATGTCCTGTAAATACAGCATCCGCTTCCTTAGCGGCCAGGTTTTTGCCATCCTCGGAGGAACCTGCCTGGAAAATAACCGGCTGTCCCTGCTTGGATCGTCCAATGTTCAGCGGACCCTGCACAGAGAAAAACTCACCTTTATGGTTCAATGTATGCAGCTTTTCAGGATCAAAAAATACTCCAGCTTCCTTATCACGAACGAACGCATCCGCTTCCCACGAGTCCCACAGTCCTTTCGTAACCTGTAAATATTCCTCTGCAATTTTATAGCGCTGCGGATGCGACGGGTGCTCGCCTTTGCTAAAGTTAAGGGCAGAGCCTTCCAGCGGGGAAGTCACCACATTCCAGCCTGCACGACCTCCGCTAATATGATCAATGGAAGAAAACTGGCGTGCTACCGTGAACGGTTCGCTATAGGAAGTCGACAATGTGCCAACCAGTCCGATATGCTTCGTCACTCCAGCCAAAGCAGACAAAATCGTAATTGGCTCAAAACGGTTCAGAAAGTGAGGAATGGATTTTTCGTTAATGAACAGGCCATCTGCGATAAATACGAGGTCGAACTTTCCTTCCTCTGCCTTTTGCGCCTGCGTTTTATAAAATTCAAAGTTAACACTCGCGTCCGCAGGTACTTCAGGGTGACGCCAAGTCGTCATGCTTCCCCCAACGCCGTGAATAATCGCACCAAATTTAATTTGTTTATTCTTAGCCATAACTCTTCCACCTCTCTTGAACATGATTGTTATACCACTTGATTGTAACTTTCCAGCACTTTACCCAACTCTTCCAGATCCGGGTTGAGCAGGGCTTCATATTTGTTATCCCCGCCTACTTCGACGACAGGAACATAACGAACACCATATTTGGTTTCCAGCACGTCACGCAGCGCATCATTTCCGTCCACTTGGATATTTTCATACGGCTGATTTTGGGATTCCAGGTACGATTTGATCTCTCCACAAAAATGACAGCCGGTTTTGCTCCACAATACAACTTTAGGTTTGGACGACATATACATACCTCCGTGAGCTTAATGTTTATAATTCCGATGAATTAAATAAGGATTATATTTATAATGTATCCTGCCGACCCTTTTCCGTCAATCGCTTGTGTAATAGACATTGCTAATTCAACGATAGAAAATTTTAATCTTATATCGTATTTAATCGGTTTATTGGTAGCTCAGTTATTTAAATTTAGGGGAATTGGAGTTTAAATGTGCCTTGACGCGGATATCCTTGGAATAGTAGCGCCCTTGTGGCGAAATGAAATGGGGTTGAGTAAATGCAGGATTGGGCCGAGGTTGCTATACGCACATTAATGGCTGTCGCTATATTATTTTTAATCACCAAAATTCTTGGAAAACGTCAGGTATCCCAGCTTTCCTTGTTCGAATATATAACAGGAATCACGATAGGTAACCTGGCTGCTACCATTCCTATGGAGCGTGAATCCACCTGGTATCTAGGCCTCATAGCCTTGTCAGTATGGGTACTGACAACACTTGGCATTGAATATTTGCAAATTAAAAGCAAGAAAATCAGAGATATAACAGATGGAAGGACAACAATCCTGATCAAAGACGGCAAAATTTTAGAGGATAATCTGAGAAAGGAACGGCTCACCCTGGATGAACTCATGGAGCAGCTACGAAGCAAGAATGTATTCAAAGTATCTGATGTAGAATTTGCTCTCATGGAAACCAGTGGCGAAGTCAATGTGCTGTTAACCAAAGACAAGCAGCCTGTAACGCTTAAAGATTTGAATATGTTTCAGCTACCGGAGAAGGAACCCACAGCAGTCATTATGGATGGACAACTTATGGAGCAACAAATGGCATATATGGGGATTACTCAACAATGGCTGGATGCCAAGCTAAAGGAAAAGAGCCTGACGGTCAAAGATGTGTTTTTCGCGCAGGTGGACACGCAAGGGGAGCTATATATTGACCAATACAGTGATAATGTACAGATGTCCAAGGCACAGGATTCGAATCAAGCTGTGCTGACGCTGCTGCAGCAATGTACAACCGAGCTGCAAAAACTGGCTACGAATTCCAGCGAACAGCAAAGGAAACAGTTGTATGAGCTATGCTCACACAACTTGAAGGAAGCTATCCAGGAAATGCAGCCGGTAAATTCATCTAAATCCTGAGCTTATACGTATATAACATAAGAGTATAAGCATGGGAGTTAAAAAGGAGCGTCCTTCAGCCGCTTATGGCTTTGAAGACGCTCCTTTTTATATTACTGTGCCGGTGTACATTTCACAGTTGTTGCTGCCTTTCATTCCTTGCCGGCGCAGCGGCAGCATAACCGTAAATACCGTTCCTTCTCCCACCTTGCTGGATACAGAGATAGAGCCGGTATGCATCTCTGTTATTTTATAAGCAATGGACAGTCCCAAGCCGCTGCCTCCTGCAGTTCGGGCCCGTGACTGGTCTGCTTTATAAAACCGTTCAAAAATGCGTTGCTGATCCTGTTCGTTGATGCCCTGTCCCGTGTCCGCAATGCGGATAACCGCCTGTTCACCGTTACTTGAAAGAGAAACAGATATGCTTCCACCCTGTGGTGTAAATTTAATGGCATTGTGAAGGAGATTTACCCAAACCTGGCCCATCAGATCCTCGTCCGCGTTAATCTCAACGATATCCACCTCAACAGTCATCTCGATTTTTTTAGCCTCCCATTGCGGTTCGCAGGCGAGAATAAGCGAAATCAGCTGCTTGTCCAGCCGATAAAGGGACGGACGAAACGGATGCCGCTCCGAATCCAGAATCGCCAGCTTCATGAGATTATCGCTTAGCTTGGATAGACGAATACACTCCGTCTCGATGATCGTCAAATACCGGTCTCGCTGCTCACGATCCAGATTCTCGTCCTTGAGCGCCTTGGCGAATCCGATTATCGAGGTCAGCGGTGAGCCGATTTCATGGGATACGTTTGAAATAAACTCCTCCCGCAGCTTTTCCATAGCCTTCAGATTTGCAGCCATATCATTGATACTGTCCACCAACTGTACATAAGGATGCGGCCTCCGATGTTTTCCGTTCCTCCCGCCGAGATCCCAATCCAGATTAATGTGAAAGTCTCCTTGCGAAATACGTTTTAAAGCATCGATCATTTCGGTAAAAGCGTGCTGTTCTCTAGGCTGGAAGAAGCGCCTTACCGTCATACTGATAATACCGAAGAAGAAAAAGCCTAGCGTCGTATTCATAAGAAAGACGAACAAACCATGGGGAGCCCATGACATGTGCGAATAGATCGCCTCCATAATAAAGAACGCGGCAGTCCAGCTGAGATACAGCACCAATAACACCAGCATGAGTCTCGCAAGGATATGGAGGAATCCCGGTTCTCGTTTCATTGCCTTACCTCCAGCCGATAACCCAATCCTCGGATCGTACTGATCCGGAAGGAGTGGCTTGCCTCCAGAAACCGTTCCCGAAGGCGTTTGATATGGACATCAACCGTTCTTTCGTCTCCCTCATAATCATAACCCCAGATCTGTTCGATCAACTGGTCGCGGGTAAAGGTTTTGCCAGGATAGCTGGCCAGCTTGAAGAGCAGCTCAAATTCCTTGCGCGGCAGGGTAAACTCCTCTTGCCCAGCCCGGCATTCAAATGTATCACTCCGCAGGACAAGATCTCCGACAGTCACTGATTTGGAAACCATGATACGATAGCGTTTTAATAAAGCCTTCACGCGTGCAACAAGCACCATGGGGTCGAATGGCTTGACAAGATAGTCGTCCGTTCCGAGCGCGAAACCTTTCACGATCTGTGACGTCTCGCTTTTAGCTGTAAGCATAAGCAGCGGCAGGTCGGTTTGCTCTCTCAGCTTACGGCACAACTCCCAACCATCCATTCCCGGCATCATGATATCAAGAACAAGTAAATCGACCTTGATTTGCTCAAAAATGCGCATCGCGTCCAATCCATCCACCGCCTCGACTACATCCAGACCTTCCATCCTCAAAAAGTGTCCGACCATTTCGCGAATATGCGGATCATCATCAACGACCAATACACGCGCCATTTCAATCCCCCCCCTAACTAGTTCTGCCTTAAATCTCTCATCCTCGTCAAGAAGACTGCCATCTTATGCTTTACGCATATATGCACGCACCGTAAGCGGCGCGAAGATCGCCACAATGACTGTAGCGCCAAGCAGGGAGATCGCCAGTTCCCCGCCAATCGTTCCCGTATTCGCAAGCTCCCTGACTGCGTTCACAAGATGTGAAATCGGGTTAACGTTCACAAACCACTGTAGCCAACCAGGCATTGTGTCCACAGGCACAAATGCGTTGGAAACAAAAGTGAGCGGAAACAGAACAATCATGGAGATGCCCTGTACACTGGAAGCAGTGCGGGCAATCACGCCAAAGAAGGCGAAAATCCAGCTGACTGCCCAGGAACACACGATGACCAAAAGCGCGGCGATAGCAACACTCAGCAGCCCTCCCTCTGGCCGATACCCCAAAATATACCCCATGGCGAAGGTAAGTACAGTCGCAATAGTATACCGGATACTGTCAGCCAGCAGAGCTCCAGCCAAAGGCGCAATACGTGCGATTGGGAGTGACTTGAACCTGTCGAACACTCCTTTGTCCATATCCTCACGTAGTTGGACGCCGGTAACGACGGAGGTCGAGATCACAGTCTGCACGAGGATGCCTGGAATAATAACCGGCAAATAATGCTGCACGTCTCCTGAGATGGCGCCACCAAAGATATAGGTAAACATAAGTGTGAAAATGATCGGCTGGAGCGTGACATCAAACAATTGCTCGGGAGTATGCCGGATCTTCAGAATGCCCCGGTAGGCCATCGTCATGGAATTGAAGAACGCCTGTCTTAAACTCACAGACTTCTTCAATGTGCGATCAAAACCTGTCATAACCGTAGTGCTCTTCATGCTCTCGCCCCCTCCCCAGCATGCGCTCCTTGGGACGTCTGCTGCTCGTTTACTTGTGCCCCATGACCAGTGATGGACAAAAACACCTCGTCAAGCGTCGGCTTTTGCACACTCATTTCTGCTAGACGAATCTCTCCAGTACGGAGGGCAATCAGCAGGTCCGTTACCCGATCTGCATTGGCCATCGGAGAAATAATCTTTCCAACTTCCACTGACACGCTGGACTTGACTGAAAGCACCTGTTCAACGATCTGAACAGCTCTCTCAATGTCCTGTTGATTTTGCACTTTGAGTTGCAGAGTCGACGCCCCCACTGCCGCTTTCAGTTCATCCACCGTACCCTCAGCGACTACCCGGCCATGATCGATCACCGCGATTCGGTCAGCAAGTTGATCCGCCTCGTCGAGGTACTGGGTAGTGAGCAGTACGGTGGAACCGGTCTTGACCAGACGCCGGATCGTGTCCCACATCTTGACACGCGTGCGCGGGTCTAGTCCGGTAGTCGGCTCATCCAGGAAGATCAGCGGCGGCTTAGCGATGAGACTGGCGGCCAAGTCCAGTCGGCGGCGCATGCCTCCCGAAAAATTTTTTAACGGTCGCTTGGCTGCTTCGGCCAAGCCAAATTCCTCCAACAGCTCCGCTGCCTTATGACGCGCCTCGGCACGTCCCAGTCCAAGCAGTCTAGAGAAGATGATCAAGTTCTCAGTAGCGCTAAGCGACTCATCGACCGATGCGTATTGGCCTGTTACCCCGATCAATTGACGCACAACCTGCGGCTCCTTTACTACATCGTGCCCGAAGATACGCGCTGATCCACCATCAGGTCGCAATAACGTTGACAGCATTCGGATGGTAGTCGTCTTACCTGCTCCATTAGGGCCGAGCACACCGTAGATCGTGCCAGCATGGACATTCAAATCGACACCGTCAACCGCATGCTTATCACCAAAAGTTTTAACGAGTCCCCTTGCTTCAATGGCCAAGGTCTCTTTTTTGTCTGTATAATCCACATTCATATCCTCCCTATACGGTTTCTATAGCGAGAATAACCCACGTTTATGAACTGAATATGAATAGAAAGATATTGAACCTATTTACACTGTAAAAAAATAATCTCGTTCTACCTTGCTCACTCTTAAACCAAATGTTTTATACCACTCGGATTTCCCTTTTTCCTGCGCTACCTTGTGCAGCTCGTTATGTTTCCAATTTTTTATAGCGTCTAGAGACTCCCAATAGGAAACTGTGATGCCTACTCCATTGTGATCACGAACACTTTCCACACCTAGAAAACCAGGCTGCTCGGCAGCCAGTTCCACCATTTTGTCTCCCATCACTCCGTATCCGCCATCTCCTTCCGTACGTTCAGAAGTAAAGATAGCCGCATAATAGGGTGGCCGAGGAGTTTTAGCAATTGAGTTCATATGTTCCTCCTAAAACAAAAATATATAACCTTTCTTTCATTTGATTATAATCATAAATATTAAATAAAAAAAATGAATATATCTGATATGATACATGAATATATTTCATTAAAAATAGGAGTGAACACGAATTTGTTTAAATATAAGATTTTTCTTTGCGTAGTTGAAATGGGAAGTTTCACAAAGGCCGGGGAAGTTTTAAATCTTACACAATCAGCAATCAGCCATGCGATCTCTGGATTGGAACATGAGCTAGGGTTGACTCTTCTGATCCGAGGTCGTTCAGGCATCAGATTGACCAATAACGGGGAAAGATTGATGAAGCAATTTAGAGAGATCGTACAAATGGACGAAAAGCTCTACCAAGAGGTAGCTCTAATTAAAGGATTGGAAATCGGAACCGTAAAGATCGGCACATTTTCAAGCGTCTCTATTCATTGGCTGCCCCGTATTCTAAAAAAATTCAATGAGCAGTTTCCTCTTATTGAAATAAAACTGCTCGATGGGAACTACCATGAAATTGAGAGCTGGATAATCAGTGGGGAGGCTGATTTCGGCTTTGTGAACCTCCCCACGCTAGACACATTAGAGGCGTTGCCCTTAAAAGAAGAAAGCATGCTTTGTCTACTTCCTTCCGATCATATTCTGGGAAAGCAAGCCTCCATTCGAGTAGAACAGCTCAGAGATGAGCCTTTTATTATGCCTGTTGCAGGCTGTGACACCGATGTAAGGAATATTTTTTCACAGCATAATATGTCACCTAAAATCAAATATGAATTAGAAGATGACCATGCGATTATGGCTATGGTGCAGAATGGACTAGGCGTGAGTATTCTTCCTGAAATGATCCTGTCTCACATTCCTTACGACATCTCTATTCGTCCATTGGATGAGAGGCATTCCCGTACTATCGGTATCGCTACCGCTTCCTTAAAAAATGTTTCTCCAGCAGCTAAAAAATGTATGGACTTTATTAATGAATGGATCAACTAGCTTCATCATGTCGGCCAAGGAAGCGGATTTTCAAAACTGGACCAGTCCATATCCATTTCATTATCGTTCAGCAGACATTCATCTAGCTCTTCTTCCAAGTCCGGTCGATTCATTCCGATACCGATCATGACGATTTCGTTCATGCGATCGCCCCATTGTTCATCCCATTGGTCCAGAGCCTCAGGGTCAGCTGCAACGATCTCCTGCCGTTCTTCTTCGGATAATGCAGCAAGCCAGCTTCCCGCAGGGCCAAATTGAATAGATGGTCCTGCCTGACTAATACTCGCTGCCCAATCCTGCGGGGTTGCAATCCAGGCCAAACCTTTGGCGCGAACGATCTCCTCCGGCCAATAGTTCATAAATTCAGCCAATCTTGCAGGATGAAATGGTCTTCTACGACGATATACAAAGGAATTTATCCCATATTCGTCCGTTTCCGGTGTATGGCTTTCAAGCTCCAGCTCCCGAATCCATCCAGCGGATTGACTAGCCTTGTCAAAATTGAACAGCCCTGTATTCAAAATGTCCGAAGGAGCGACCTTTCCCTTGGAAGTACGAATGATTCGGGCTTCAGGCTGTAATCTCCGCAGCACACCCTCCAGCTTGTCCAGCTCCGCAGATTGAACCAGATCGCACTTATTCAGAATCAATACATCACAGGTTTCAATCTGGTCTATGAGCAAGTCCGAGATATCACGCGTGTCGTCTTCACCAGTAGCCTGCCTGCGATCCAGTAGCGTTTCTCCTGATTCAAAATCATGCCAGAAACGGTTCGCATCTACAACGGTCACCATGCAATCCAGTTTTGCCAGCGATGCCAAATCAATGCCAGTTCCTTCATCGGCGTACGTAAAGGTTTGAGCGATTGGCACAGGTTCACTGATGCCTGTAGATTCGATTAAAATATAATCAAACTCGCCTTGTTCCGTCAGCTTCTTGACCTCCAACAATAAATCTTCACGCAATGTACAGCAAATACAACCATTAGACAACTCGACCAGTTTCTCTTCTGTTCTGGACAAGCCGCCCTCTTTTTTAACCAGCTCAGCATCTATATTCACTTCACTCATGTCATTGACGATGACTGCTACTTTCATTCCGTCCCGATTGTTTAATACATGATTCAAAATCGTTGTTTTTCCTGCACCCAAATATCCGCTCAACACGGTTACCGGTATTGGTTTCTTATTCATGCTGGTACCCTCCCTTGAATATTAGTTTTTCATTCTTTAAATCGTAATGATTACTATTAACATCAACTTTCAGTAATATACAGCATCCCTTTTGCCTTGTCAACCGTAAAAAAACTCTTGAAATGAATGACCTAAGTTATTATTAATATGAGAAATAACGATATTTAAAGAGTTTTATTTTTTAAAGCTACAGATCAGGTTCGTGGAAATATGCACAAACTGGCGACCGTAGAAGCAATACAATCTCTGGAAGTTATTTTGCATTAATGGGAGAATTAATCTTTTTGTTTTAGCGCATATATATTTTTGCCATGGTCGTTCAAATGTGGATCAGGCACCAGAAAAAAGCAGCAGATCAAAGAGAGGCTCCTGATCTGCTGCTTTTTGCCGATGATTTCTAACAAAGAATGATGCTTTATGACGAGTACAAAGTATTATTACCAAGCGTAGGCTTCTGGCGCAGGTTTTCCCGGACCCGGGAAAATCTCATTCAGCTTGGCAAGCACATCTTCGCTCAATTTGACCTCAGGTACCCGTAGAGCATCCTCTAACTGTTCTAAGGTCCGTGGTCCGATAATTGGAGCCGTTACAGCCGGATGGGACAGTACCCAAGCCAGTGCAATCACGTCTTCCTTTTCACCCAGCTCGCGGGACAATACTGCAAATTGCTCCAGCTTCGCACGATTCTGCTCCACCTTTTCCTTGGCGCGTGCGCTGCGAGAACCAGTACCTGCTAACGCATTCCGTCCCAGCAGTCCGCCCGCCAGCGGGCTCCATGGAATCACACCCAGCCCCAGCTCTTGAGCTGCCGGTAATACTTCAAGCTCGGCGGAACGTTCGTTCAAGTTGTACAAATGCTGCTCGGATACAAGCCCCAGAAAACGCCGTGCCTTCGCTTCGGCCTGCGCCACCGCAATATGCCAGCCCGCAAAATTACTGGAACCGATATAACCAACTTGTCCCCGATCCACCACGGACTCGAATACGCCCCACAGCTCATCCCATGACACGTTTCGGTCAATGTGATGCATTTGGTATAGCTCTACATGGTCGGTCTGCAGACGTTTCAGAGACGCATCCAAATGGCGGCGAATTTTGTAAGCAGACAAGCCTGATCCTGCATTGGGTCCGTCATGTTCATTTTTCATATCTCCGTATACCTTCGTTGCCAACACGACCTTCTCGCGTCTTCCGCCGCCCTGCTGGAACCAACGTCCGATAATTTCCTCTGTCCAACCTTTACGGTCATGGCCATATACATTAGCCGTATCAAAAAAGTTAATGCCCGCATCCAGCGCGGCATCCATAATTTTAAACGCATCCTTTTCTTCGGTTTCTGGTCCGAAATTCATCGTCCCCAGACATAACCGACTCACCTTTAAGCCTGACTTTCCTAAGTATGAATACTCCATACTACCTCCCGCCTTTGCCTAAGGATTTTAAAATTCCGCAAAATTACATGCCAAAAAAAGACCATACTCCGTTTATTCACCAGAACAAACCGCATTGAAACACCCCCAATGCAATTTAAAGATTGGATAGCGCATGCAAAAAAGCCTCCGCACCATGCCGAAGCATAACATGCGGAGGCCACCTCCCCGTACTACCCGCCGAATGTTAAAGAAAGTGACTTTACGGCGGATGCCAGCAGAGCTTAGGATTTGAATCTGGAGAAGCGGAGCGTTCGCCTTTGCCACGGGATTCTTACCTTTTCATGTCTATCTAATCCAAAGAATCCCGTGGCAACAGCGATCGTAAGATCAAATCCTTCGCGGAGCGGCTCACTTCAGCCCCCGTAACTCATTCTTTTTTTAACAATCAAGGAATTAATTTCGTTTCTTTGGCTCGCTCGGCCATTTTTTTCGTATGCTTGCTGAGCGGCTTCTTCAACACCAATCCAAACAGGAAGCAAACACCGATAAATACAAACAGCATCACCACATCCCGTATCACCGTTGAAGCCAACATCCCTCCTACTGTCTCTCGTAACAGACTAACCGCATAGGTAAATGGTACAAATGGATTCAGCGCCTGAAAGAATGGTGTACTCGTCGCAATCGGGAACGTCCCTCCTGAACTGGAGAATTGAAGCACCAGCAGGATGACCGCCAGTCCCTTGCCGATATTGCCGAACACAGAAACTAGTGTATAGGTCATCGCCGTAAACACCAGACTGATCAGCATAGAGGACAGTACAAAGGCTACTTTGGCATCCACATACGCCCCGAGCAGGAACAAGTCACCGAGAGATACGCTCAGCGCCTGAAAAATACCAATTGTGGAGAATGTCATCAACCGTCCGAAATACACTTGGTAGCTTTTAAATTGTCCTTCCGGGTCATCCACATCTACCCTGAACATTGATACCAGTAGCATCGCACCTACCCAAATCGACAATGTAGTGTAAAAAGGTGACATCGCAGAACCATAGTTAGGGATTGGATATATCCGTTCCTGCTTCAACGATACCGGACTGCCGAGAAACTCACTTTCCTTTTTCACATCCCCCTTGAGCAATGCAATAGCGCGTCCGAGTGCATTTTCGCCCTTAAGCTTGCGAATGGTGTCTGCAGCCTGACGTATGGAATCCTCGGCAGCTGGAAGATCGGTCCTTACAAAATTGGCCACTTGGTGCACCGCTTTTTCCGCTTCAGGAAATTTATTTTCAATTAAGTCAGCCATTTTGACAAACTGTTGTTCCGCTTTGGGCAAATCATTACGCACAAAATCTGCCGCCTGATGAATTTTACTTTTAACCGTCGGCAAATCGTTATTTACGAAGTCTGCTGCTTTGTTCACAGCATTCGTAAACTCGCCCATACGTCCCTGAATCATTGTCGCCGCTTCATGCAGTTTCTGACGGTATTGTGGCAGATCCTGCTGGAGACGTGTTAGCTCTTGCTGGCCGAATTCTGCTGCAGCCTGTGCGTCATTTAATAGCTTTTCAATATTCGGTAGCTGCTCTTGAGCTGTAGTCAGCACATTGGCAGAATTGCGGGCTACGGATTTGATCTGATCTAGCGCCTTTTGAATGGCGGGTGCATACTCCGTATCATAATTGCCCAAAATGTTGTCAATTCCGCTACTGATTTCTCCAGCAAGGCGATCAGTGTCATCCAGCAGATTTTGCGCAGGCTTTTCACCGCGCTGGATGGCATTCCCGATACTAGTTACTGTGCTATTCAGACGGCGGAAACGATCCTCCACCCCGCCCACACGGGAAATAAGTGAATCCAGAGGTTGACTTGGCAAGTATCCGTTCACACGGTTCAGCAATTGAGAAATATGATCCAGCACCCCCACGGCAGTTGTCAGCCTACCGCTGACACGATTCACCGCAGCTTGTGCTGCTTTAGGATCAAAATCCACACCACGAATGATGTCTGTAATCTGAGAAACCTCATTCGCAATTTGTTGTACCAGTTGTAAATCTTCTTTAACTACTGTACCTATCGAATCAAGCGCACCCTCATTTTTGTCCAGAAATTCAAGTAAACCGGTTGTAAAGTCCTTGCCTGTGTCCGCTATCTGCTGTACTTCTGGCAGTGCCCTCTGGGCAGCATTAATAACTTTAAGAGCCGTTTGCGTATCCTCCAGGGCGGTGGTCAGTGCGCTTTCTACCTTGCTAAAATTTTGATCCAGTTCAACAATTCGATCACCAGCCTTTTGAATATCAGGTAGTCTTTTTTGGATATCTAAAATAACAGCGGCTACCTTGTCCAGCTCAGGCATGTTTTTGTCAATTTTGAGCACCAGGTCACCGGCGCGGTTAATTTCAGGAATTTTCTCCTTCAATGCGATAATCTTTTGTCCCTGCGCCTTAATTTTCGGCAAATTTCGCTCCAGCTCCAAGGCCTGTTTGCCCAACCTATCGATATCCGGTAGTCGATTATTTAGCTCCAACACCCGGTTTTCAATGTTACGAATTGTCGGGAGTTCCTCCTCCAACTTTACTCCAGCATCCTTCAACTTCGTCAATACCGCCTGGCTGGCAGTTTCAATAAAGTTTTGGCTAATCTGGTTCGTCAGAGAGGTTGCCCCCGAAGATGTAATTTTCGGAGCTACTGCATTAATTTTTTCATTTACGGCGTAATCAATTTCCGGCTTTTGCGGATTTTCCGTCAGCACACTCGTAATTTTCTCTGAAAAGTCTTTCGGGATCAGCAGGCTGGCATAATAATCACCATCCAACACACCTTTCCGTGCTTCCGCTTCATTCACAAAAGTCCAACCCAGCTTCTTGTTATTTTGAAGGTTATGCAAAACCTCATCGCCGATATTAATCTTCTTACCATTCACTTCTGCACCCTGATCTTGGCTGGTAACTGCAATTTTAATTCCAGATGTATTCGCATATGGATCCCACATCGCTTTCAAATTCACCCATGCATAGACGGAAGGCAAAAGAATGATGCCAATGACTAATAAAGTCCCGGTCGATACTTTGAATACATTTCTCCAGTCTGTTAAGTAGATTTGCCATATCTTCCGCAACTTCATCACTCCTTGTATGTACATTAACCTGTCGTCCAGTGTTGTATGCACACGTATTGTAAACGATTCGAGCAAATGAAGCCAATCCTGTTACAATATATGCCAAAAGCGTATGGGTCTTATAGAGATCATAGGCTTTTTCTTGCCCCAACTCAAAGAAGCCCTTCAGACCTAATGAATAGGCTCGAAGAGCTTCTTTCTTATACATAGTTATCCATTCTTCAGCAGTCTGGCCGCCGAAAATGCTGCGCCATGACGCAACTTCCGCTTCTCCAACCGTTTGTGCAGCGAACGATTATACAGAACCTGAATGACAAAATACGAGATAATGCCCAGCACCACACCGAAAATCGACATGCCGATCAGGATGTGCAAGCCTCCGTGCAACAAGTCTCTGAATACAGACCAGTTGCCGTGAAACAGCTCCATAAAAGAATGCTCGTGAAGTCGTCCGCCCCTGACATGTACCGGATAATGAGATGGATAAATCCAAGCCCCCACTTGCTTGGCGAATGGCATTAGTACAATTGGCAAAAAGGTCAGCTTACCTACAACGTTACCCACAATGGCCGCAGGCAGCGAGCCGCCAGAGAGACGAACAATCGGATAAAAAACAAGGTATACCAGAGAAGCCGTGGAAATCACAATCATCTCCAGCGCAAAGCCAATGGCGAAGCCCAAGGAGATCTTTTTAACTCCTCCAGGGGCGCGCAACAGCTTGATGAAATTCAGCCGAATCGCACGCCCTATATTTTGAAACATATTATAGTTCTTCTTCGATTTATGAGGTTTGAGCCTTTTCGGATTGAGCTTTATCAATAGGAGGACTCCTTCAACAGTACAATTCAATTTCAGGAATGAGTATTTACAGCTCCCATCCTTACTTATGTCTATACTGTCATTATAACCCTCAGCGTTCGAAAAGCAATGCTATTCCGCCTGTTTCGCCGTTTTAGGACAGAATTCGCTTGTAGACATCGTTCTGGAGAGGTACAATGTCCCAAATCTCAGCCGCGTATTGCTGAATCGTACAATCACTAGAAAATTTACCGGAGTGTGCCATATTGACAATAGCACGCCGAGTCCACTCCGAGGGATTCCGATACACCTGTTCAATATGAACCTGCGTATCCACATAGGCTGCGAAGTCCTTGAGCACAAAGTATTCATCATTATGATCAATCAGGGATTGATAAATGGCCTCAAATTCCCGTTCATGCCGCGTAAAAGGAGCATCGTTCACAAGTTGATCCAGCACTTCACGCAGTCTTTCGTCACTGTTGGCTGTTTTGCGCGCCGAATACTGGCCGTCCCGGTAATATGCCTCGATCTGATCCACCTTCAATCCAAAAATGAACATGTTGGCATCGCCTACCATTTCATGCATTTCAACATTGGCTCCGTCCAATGTACCTATTGTGAGCGCACCGTTCATCATAAATTTCATATTGCCTGTGCCTGAAGCTTCTTTGCCTGCCGTGGAAATCTGCTCACTGACATCCGCCGCAGGAATAATCAGCTCCGCCAGTGAGACCGAATAATTTTCAAGGAAAACGACTTTCAGCTTGTCCTTGACTTCCACATCTCGATTGATCGTGTCCGCCACGTTATTAATGAGCTTGATCGTCTGTTTGGCGAGAAAATAACCGGGGGCGGCTTTGGCTCCAAAAATAAATGTGCGTGGCGTCACATCCAGGCCCGGATTACTTTTAAGCTGGCTGTATAGATGCATCACATGCAAAATATTGAGCAGCTGTCGCTTATAACCATGCAACCGTTTGACCTGTACATCAAAAATGGAGGACGTATCCAATCGCACGCCCTGTTTTGCAAAAACATACTCAGCAAGCCTGACTTTATTATTTCGCTTAATCGCATGTATCCGTTCTTTGAACGTCTCGTCCCCACTGTAACGAAGCAGGTCGATGAGCTCCCTTGGACGGGTCCTCCAGCGTGTGCCGATCGTCTCATCGTACAAGCTTGCCAGCTCCGGGTTGGCGTGCATCAGCCAGCGGCGATGGGCAATCCCGTTTGTTTTATTGTTAAAACGGTCAGGGTACAGCTCGTGAAACGACTTCATCTCTCGTTCCTTTAATATTTGCGTATGCAGCGCAGCCACCCCATTAACGCTGTAGCTACCGACGATTGCCAAGTGGGCCATACGGATTTGTTCACCGTGAATAATCGCCATTTCACCAATTTTGATGTCCTGGCCTGGGTAACGCTCCAGTAGCATAGCGCAATAACGTTTGTTAATTTCTTCAATGATTAAAGAAATACGAGGAAGCAGCTCCCGTACCATATTAACAGGCCATTGTTCCAACGCCTCACTTAATATCGTATGATTCGTATATGAAACGGTTCGCGTCGTAATATCCCATGCTTCGTCCCAGCCCAAGCCCTTCACGTCCATCAGAATACGCATCAGTTCCGGAATAACTAGGGTCGGATGTGTATCGTTAATGTGCAGTGCTATTTTATCGGGCAAATGGCTATAAGGTAAACGAAGCTTCTCAAACGTACGCAAAATACTTTGTAATCCGGCCGAGCACAGGAAATACTGCTGCTTCAAGCGAAGCAGCTTTCCCTCATAATTGGAGTCGTCCGGATATAGAAATGCGGAGATAGATTCCACCGATCGATTGTAGTCGAGAAAGCGGTAATAACCGCCTTCGCCTCGAATCGGTCCTCGAACGGGATCAAGCGCTGATTCCGCACTCCAAATCCGCAGCGTATTCACCTGTGTATGACCATAGCCTACCAGCGGAATATCGTAAGGGACAGCCCAGACCGTTTCAGCATCCTTTGTCTCGAATACAAGATGTCCCTCCTGTTCATGGGTTTCCACTCTTCCCCAAAAATGAACCTCGACCTTTTTATCAGGACGACGTTCCTCCCAGACATTCCCTTTCTGTAGCCAGTAATCCGGCAGTTCAACCTGATTGCCGTCCACAATACGCTGTTCAAACAGACCATATTTATACCGGATGCCGCACCCATGTCCTGCATAGCCAAGGGATGCCAGCGAGTCCATGAAGCAAGCCGCCAGACGGCCGAGACCCCCATTGCCTAGCCCCGCGTCCGCCTCCTGTTCTTCAATTTCCTCCAGATCCCAGCCCAGTTCACCCAATGCCTGCCGAACCATATCCAGGACGCCCAAATTCAGCAGATTACTGCCCAGTAGACGACCTATCAAAAATTCCAGGGAAAAATAATAAATCTGCTTCTCTTGTCCTTCTTTATAGGCTTGGTTCGTTTCTGCCCAATTCTTGCCGACTTGTTCACGAATCATGCCACCCAAAACCTTATATACGTCTTCCGACTGAGCCTCCTGCATCGGTTTGCCCAGCCTTCCGACCAGTTGCTCTCGAAAAGCCTGCTTAAATGCTTCTTTATTGCTGAACAAAGTTGTACCTCCTGTTATTTCCGTTTTAATGGCTAAGTATATCCTTTAAATTACGCTATTCTTGGCAATGACATAGGGAACTCTAATGTCTCCAATCAGAGTTCGATCTGGTGAAAGCTGTACATCTTTATCTAAAACCACATTCTCCACAACTGCCCCTTTACGGATGACACATTTTTGCATAATAATCGAGTTGCTTACCCGCGCACCCTCCTCCACCCGCACTCCACGGAAAAGAATACTATTCTCGACCTTGCCTCCAATGGTGCAGCCATTGGCAACAAGTGAATGATCCACCTCGGCGCTGTGCGTATAGCGGGTCGGGGCTTCATACTTGATTTTGGTGTGCACCGGCTGATTCTGAAACAGGGCTTGATACTGCTGCTGATCCAACAGCTTCATGCTATTTTTATAGTAGCTCTCAATAGAATTAATAACCGCATGATAACCTTCATAACGATACGCATAAATACGCAGTCCACTTGGGTTTTTCTGGATGGCATCACGAAAGAAATGATTATCCTGATGGGCAATGCAATGCTTCACCTGATCCAGATACAAGTCTTTGTCCATCACAAACATTTCCAAATAAATGTTATGATGATCCTGCTCCTGATGAATACCCGTCACTCGTCCGTTCTCATCAATCTCCAGTCGTGCACAAGGATCATGCTCAGATTCTAGCTGGTCTATGGGTTTATATACAAGGGTAACATCTGCATTTTTCTCCTGATGATAACGGTATACATCCTCGATATCCACCTTATTGACATGCTGAGTTCCTGCGTGAATAATGGTTTGCCCCGATGAGCGATGAAAAAAATCCAGATTGTTGTGCACATGCTGCAAATCTCCACGCGATGCATCCGTCGGATCATTCCAGTCAGGTGGCAAAATAAACAACCCGCCCCGTCTGCGGTCTAAATCCCAAGGCCGACCTTCGCCCAGATGATCCAGCAGCGAACGGTATTTGCGGCGGATAAACAGTGCAATATCATGCACCCCTGCATGCATCATATTGGATAAGGTAAAATCAATGAGCCGATATCGACTAGCAAAGGGGACTGCGGCCCCGCACCGGAAATAGGTCAACTCCTTCAACTGATCCAGTTCGTGATCCAGGTTGATAACTCCAATGAGTCGACTCATAGCAGACACCGTCCTTATCCGGGTTAAATTCGTGCATGAAGCTGGCTTTCCTGATCGAACAAAATAATCTCATCAGAACTATCTTCAGGTCCAATAAACGCGTTGTCTTCAATAACGATGTTCTCATTCACGATAGCCCGGTGAATACGTACATTGCGCCCAATTTTTACGTTCGGCATGATGACAGAATCGGTAATGACGCTCCCTTCACCTACTTCGACCCCATAAAATAGTACAGAATGCCTTACTTCTCCATCCACCATGCAACCTTCATTTACAATGCTGTTTTTGAGGATCGCCCGTTGGGTTATATACTGGGCCGGTTGATTGGGGCTGCGAGTATAGATGCGCCAGAAAGGATCGTTCAGATCCAAAGGCGGATCCTGAACCAGAAGATCCATGTTGGACTCCCACAAGCTCTGAATGGTACCTACATCCTTCCAGTACCCAGCAAACGGGTACGCATACAGCGACCGGCCATGCTGAAGCAACAATGGAATGATATCCTTGCCAAAATCATGTGAGGATTCAGAATCGCTTGCGCTTTCCAGTAAATAGCGACGCAACACCTCCCATTTGAACAAATAAATACCCATGGAGGCCAATGTACTTTTCGGCTGTTCAGGCTTCTCCTCAAAGTCATATATTTTCAGATCATCGTCAGCGTTCAGGATTCCAAATCGTTTAGCTTCCTGAATCGTGACATTGATAACAGAAATGGTGCAGTCTGCTTCCTTCTCCTTGTGATAGTGGAGCATTCGACTGTAGTCCATTTTATAAATGTGATCCCCTGACAGAATGAGTACATGCTCCGGGTCATACTGATCCAAGAAATGCAGGTTTCGATAAATTGCATCCGCCGTGCCCCTGTACCAGTTGTTTCCATCTTCTTTCTCGTGCGGAGGTAAAACGAACACTCCTCCATCCAGACGATCCAAATCCCAGTCGCTGCCTACGCCGATATAGGAATGAAGCACCAACGGCTCGTATTGGGTCAATACGCCTACGGTGTCTATACCAGAATGAGTGCAATTGCTGAGAGGGAAATCAATAATGCGGTAAGTTCCCCCAAAAAATACTGCCGGTTTGGCTAGTGTACGGGTAAGTCCTTTGAGTCTTTTGCCTTGTCCGCCGGCGAGCAGCATGGCAACCACTTCCTTCTTTCTCATAACAAAGACCTCCCTGTCATGTGCGTCTGAAGCCATTGTGGCGGGATATTTGATAATATCCATTAAACATGAAAAGACAGTCGTAATCGTTTCATTGGCGAAGGAACGGGTAAGATGTGATGGAGAAGGGTAAATCATAGTTATGCGGAACGAGTGCAAGGAATCACTAAATCGTAAAATCCCGTTCATCTTTTCACATTTTGGATGCTTTTAAGCATTTGGGTATGACAACATGATCATAAGGAGGCGTACTTTATGAAGAATAAGAAATGGGTGGTAGCAGCATTGGGAATGGGTGTGACGTATCTGATGAAAAATAAAGGGGCACGCGATAAGGTATTGAATAAGGTACAGACTATTGTCAATCGTGCGAAAACCTCTGCAAAATCGTAAAATGTTAAAGCTAGAAAAAAGCGAGCCTCTCTGAATCATGGTTCAGGGAGGCTTTTCTCTGCGTCTACAAACAAATTATTGTTCGAGGCTGTATCCGTAGACGGTCAGGCATTCTCCTTATGTTCTTCTACTTCCATGATATGTTCAACGGTAAAGGTTCGATGCGTCCATTCGGAAGAACGGTAAGCCTCTAGGAGACCGAAGGTACGAATTTTCTCCTTGTCCACCTTTTTAAAGGTATGAGTAATCCCTACCTTGCCCTTGAAAGGAAAAAAGGAGAGACCTACAGTCTGATCCGATAGCCACTCGGCCCAAACTCGCCCGCTTTCATGACGAACAGCCGGGAAGCTCAAACCTTCAGCAAACCATTCATATTCTACTGTAGGCGTACCCGGCTCTCGACTGCACAAAAACAGACTCAATTCGTCGCAAAACAACATTCTCCGTACATCCGTCCGCACTTGATGGTCGAAGGTTACGCCACATGCCAGCTCCTGTTTGAGCCTCAGACGACGCTGTTCCTCCGCTTCCTGATAAGCATGCGTAATCTGCTTGTCCTGAGCATTTTGATGCTCGGTCCGCCCGACTAGCTCCTTGTACATCAAGCTACACAGCAACGCAGCATACGTGTTTCCTTGTTCGACTTCATCAATCCCAAGACGATAGAAAACAAAACGTGGACTGAGTGGAAAATCAATAAATGTATAAGGTGCTGACATATGATCATTCCAGAAAGGAGCAGCGTCTAACTGTATCCAACCCCGATCATGCTCCCTTGCTGCATATACAAAATCCTGCTTATGACGTCTATTCTTGAAGGCACTCTCTTCCCATTGTAAAGCCAACTCACCTGAAATATGGGCATGGTCATGCTGCGTCGTCATGATATAAGCTTGGTCCGTTTCATAAATAACCATATGCTCTCCCCTTCCGTTCGGCGATTCGTGTGATTGTGTACAAACTCTCTGATTGAAGGTCATGGTTATGCATACGTTTATTATATCAGGATAAGGGTAAAAAGGCAGTGGAGTTTTCCCCCTCTTTATATCTAATTACCCCTTTGATTCTGCACTCGAAACTGCTGCGGGCTCATCCCCTCCAGCTCACGAAACACTTTGTTAAAGTGCTTTGCATTGTCAAAGCCCACGTTAGCCGCAATTTCATAGATCCTGCCCCCTTGACACTCCAGCAGCTTTTTGGCTTCTGTAATGCGCAGCCTTTTTACATATTGAACAAAGCTGAGGCCTGTATAGGCTTTGAACGCCTGACTAAAATACGTATAATTCAAGGATACTGAGTTGGATACTACTGCCATATTCAAATCCTCGCTGTAATGAGCGTGGATATATTGGATAGCACGTGTCATACTACCACTTCTATCGACGTTGGCACTCGCGCCAGCTAGTCTATCTTTCTCTACGCCGACAACACTATCGTATGTGAGGGGGTTCCTCTGCTTCAATTCCTCATTCAAAACTGCCAGTGCACCGAACAGTTCCTCCCTTACAATCGGCTTGAGTAAATACTCCCGTGCCCCACAGCGAATCGCTTCGCGCGCATACTGGAACTCGTCATATCCACTGAGAATGATCACCGAAGGCCTGCGTTCCGGCTCCAGCTCACGAATATGCTGCATCAGCATAATGCCATCCATAATAGGCATACGGATATCCGTTATCACCAACTCGGGCAAAAACTGCTTCACATGCTGCCAGGCTTCCCTTCCGTCCTTGACCAGTACACATTCATAGAGACCGGAAAATTCCCGTTCGATCATAGCTTGAAGTCCCATTCGAATATTTTTCTCGTCATCCGCAATCAACAGCTTGGTCGTCATGGTCCGTCCCCCTCATCATGTAACGTCTAGGCAAAATCAGGGTCACTGTCGTCGATTGTCCGTGGATGCTGTCCAGTCTTATGCCATACTCTTCGCCATACTGCATACTTAAACGGCGATGCACATTATACAAACCGATTCCCCCATTCATCCCGGGCTCGTGGAAATCCATATTCGTTCGCGCTAGACCAGCCATGATGGCGTTTCTTCTTTCTTCAGATATCCCCACTCCGTTATCCTGTATACGCAATTCTATGATATCCTGCTTAGAGCAGGCCTCAATCGTGATGCTGAATGGGCTTTGCAATGTACTCCACCCGTGCTTGATAGCATTTTCGACTACAGGCTGCAGCGACATTTTCAGCATCTCCAGTTCCATAAACGCCGACGATAGATGAATTTCCAATCCAATTTGGTTATCGTGGCGAATGTTCATGATGGCCACGTAATGCTGGATATGTCGGATTTCATCCCGCAACGCAACACACGACCCGGACCATTGGAGATTATAACGCATCATCGAGCCAAGGGAGGTAAGGGCATCCGACAGCGGATACTGCCGTTCTATCTCCGCCATCATTTTTAAATTTTCCAATGTATTATAGAGAAAGTGGGAATCAATCTGATGCTTGAGCGCTAGCAGTTCAGCTTCTTGAGCAGTGGCCTGCTTGTGTACTGCCTCGGCAATGAGCCCGTTAATTCGACTCAGCAGACTGCGAAAATATAAAGCCAGCTCAGCCACTTCTCCCCGTCCATATACTGGAATCTTAAGCTGAAAGTCACCCTCCTGCTCTACTTTTTTCATGGATTCACGCAGGGTATGTAGCTGCTTGAGAATGAAGGCATGCAAGGTATAGGAAATGACGGACATAAACAAAATCAGCATACTAATAATGAGCAGCATGGCATTGCGTTTCTGACGGAGATCACCTAGCGGACCGTCCAGCGCCACCACATTTAGCAGGTAGGCGTCCAACCCTTCTATATAACGGTACAAACCAAGATAAGGCTTATTCCCATAGGTAAAGTCAAAAACACCACCCTGTCCCTGAACGCGGGACTGTAACAGATGGTGCACATGGGACAGAGGGATCGAAATTGAATCTGATAGAGAGGAAGCTGTAGCTATTTCGGTAGAATACATTGGTTTGTCAGCGTTCCTTGAGCTGTAATCGTCGCCGTCCAGAATGAACATTTGCCATGCGCGATTACGTTGCGGGATTCCAAATACCCTAGGTGAAAATAGCTCCAGCCTCATATTTGTTTCTACCAACCCCGCGTGTCTTCCTCCAGTAGACTGAATTTCACGTAGCAGTGCCATATACTGCACTGTCTCACTTTCCTGGCGGGATTGTCCCCCAAGTAAGCTTTTCGGCCCCTTGTACATATCCCACCATATTTTCCCTTGTCGGAGTTGAGCCGCTTTCAGCCAGGAAGCCTTAGGCAATCGTGATTCTTTGAAAATCATCGGCCATATTTCATGCGTCTGGGGATTATTGGTATACAGTCGAATGTTCTCTACATTGGGATTACTGTACAGCAAGTGCTGTAAATTTGGAAACACATTCAAGTTGAATTGGACTAGCTCATCGCTGCTTATTTCACGTTCCTCGGTTAGATAATGAAGCACGTTGCGATCTGAGATCGCAAGCTGTGCGGTTCGCTCCATAATTTCCATATTGCTATGAATATGGGCCAGCTCTGTATCCAACACATACTGATTTTGTACGGTAATGTCTTTCATTGTATTCTCGTACAGTTGGTGAAAGGTATATAGCGAGAACAATACCACCGGGATTAAAATGACGCCGATATACGCGACAATGAGCTTAACTTGAAGGGAACAACCGCCAAGCCGATCGGTCGTTCCCGTCATCCACTGCCATATCGTGCGGCGCAGCAGGCTCTTCATCTGTGAACGTGCACGGCCTGGCATGTAATCACATCCTTAGGGGTTCAATAGATTAAGTTATTGAATTAAATCATTTGGTGAACTGTTCAATTTTCTTAAGGTTTTCCTCATAGGCTTTTTGCTGATAAGCCAATACCTTGTCATAGCCTGCTTTTCTGCGGTCTTCCAAAAAGCGGGCAAACAGCCGATCGAACTCCTCATCCGAGGAAGCCAGCAACAGTTTCGGTAATGCCTTGCCCCAAATTTTGTCTATCTGGCCTGACGCAATGCCTTCTGCCGAGGTTCCGGTCGGTTTGATATTCTCATATTGAGAGAAGCTGTGGGTCTTGCCTTTCGTCCAATCTTCAGGCTGCTTATACGGCTCGACACTGGGCGGCGCCCACTGCAAATTCATATTTGTATCCATCAGCATCCAGAAAGTGAAGGAGGCGCCATACTTTTTGTCAAATGCAGACCGATCCTTGTTCAGCAGCTCCAGTACCTCCGGCTTGAAGGCTGGCTTACCGTTAACTGTGTCCCACAGCTTTCCCTGCTCCCCTAGATACAGATCACGATTCCCTTCCTCGCTAATCAGATAAGTCAGAAATTCAATAGCCCGCTCCTTGTCTTTGACATCCTTCGAAATAAGCGTCACCGTCCACCCGGAAATGCCCGGCCCGGCCAGCGTCGGCGGGTCCAGCTTACTGTTGGAAGGTCCATCCACCGCAATGTAGACGGAGTTGGGATCTTTCGCATGCAACGTCACCTGTTGTGTAGCAAAATCAGAGCGCTGATATAGCATGGCAAAATACCGTCCCTGTGCCACCTTCTCCTCCATTTGCGGACGTTTGTCGATAAATACGTCCTTGGCGATCAGACCCTGCTCATTGGCTTGACGGAATGTTTTGAGCCAGCGAATGTACTCTTCGTCCGATCGACGGTCGTACAGCTTTCCGTCCTTCTCATGTGGAACGGCTAAAAAATTAAGTAAATAGTCTTCAAAAGAATAATTTCCGTTATCCGTAAATTCGTGGAACCCTATCGGGATCAGCGGTTGACCGTTTATCTCCGGGAATTTCTCCTTTGCTTTTTGAAGCGCTTTCAGGAATCCCTCTGGTGTTCTCATATCCGGCTTGCCAATCGCCTCGTACATATCCTTCCGAACCATAAACGTTTGATTGGAGACAAAATTTTGGCCGTATTTTTGGTAATCCTGTGGTGAAGAGGACGCGTTAGGATACCCATATACATTCCCGTCCGTTTGACGATACCATGACATTTTAGCTGGGTCTGCCACTTTAATCAGATATGGATCATATTTCTCAGCCAACTTGTTAAGTGGGAGCACCATCTTGCCCTCGATCATTTTTTTGATCGCATCTTCCCCCCAACTGAGCGTGACAAAATCAGGCAGTTTGCCCGAGGCGAGCATGGTATTCAGTTTTTCATTTTCATTCCCTGCGGGTACGATAAAATTAACGCTGACCCCAGTCTTTTGCGTCACATACTTCGAGGTCATATCCGTTCCCCACTTGTTCGGGAACCAGGAAAAATTCAAATACCAGTCAAACGTAATCGGCTCTGTATCCGCCTTCCAGCCTGGCGTATCTGCCGAAGCCTTAGTTTTCTCGTCCTTCAATTCCGTGACAGCGCCACTTCCACCGGACGTACACCCCGCGAGCGGTCCTATCAGCAGCACGACGGCCAACAGCCCTTTCTGCCATTTGCGAATGTTCATCATAAATCTCCCCCTTGGATGATGTGCTAACCCTTGATCGATCCGATCATCAGACCCTTGACAAAATACTTCTGCAGAAAAGGATATACCAGTACAATGGGCAGTGTCGTCACGACCATCGTCGCCAGCTTGATCGATTGCGAAGTGACGGACTGGGCAACGCCCCCCGGTGCAGCAGCCATCATTTGATTAGAGCTGGATTGGGCAACAACCCGGTACAAATACGTCTGAATCGGCTGAAGATCCGTATTATTAATATAGATCATTCCAGTAAAATAATCGTTCCACTGGTATACCCCATGAAACAACGCAATCGTCGCTACTACCGGCATGGATACAGGGAGCACGATTCGGCAGAAGATACCGAAATCATTCGCACCGTCTATTTTCGCCGCCTCTTCCAGTGCATCCGGCAGTTCTCGGAAAAAAGCCATAAAAATAATAAGATCAAAAAAGCTGAACATCGCAGGAATGATGTACACCCAAAAGCTGTCCAGCAGTCCGAGATCACGAATCAGCAAATACGTTGGAATCAATCCCCCACCGAAAAACAGGGTAATGGTACCAATCAGCATATACAGTTTGCGCCCGATCAGCTCCTTACGGGAATATGCATATGCAATCATAGCGGTAAAAAACACATGAACAATCGTGCCGATAAGCGTCTTGGCAATAGTCACTCCCATCGCAGTCATAATACCGTTGTTAGCAAATACGGCCTGATAGCTGCCCAGACTGAAGACTCTCGGCCACCAGTAAATGCCACCCCGCATAGCGTCTGCTCCTTCGTTAAAGGAGTTCACCAGCACATACCACACGGGATACAATGTCACAAAACAAATAATCAGCATGAAGACGTTGTTCATGAAATCGAATATCGCTTCGCCTGCTGTTCTACGTTGCAATAGCTGCATGCACCCGTCCTCCTTCAAAATAGGGATGTATTATTCACCCGTTTGGTCACCGAATTGGCAATTAGCAGCAAAATGAGAGCAAGAACCGATTTCAGCAAACCCACCGCGGTAGAATACGAGAAACGGCCCTGCTGAATGCCCACCTGATATACATAAATATCAACTACATTACTTGCACTTTCATTCAGCGAGTTACGCAGGACGAGAATTTGATCGAAGTTGGAGTTCAATATGCCGCTGACCGCCAAAATAAACAAAATGGATATGGTCCCCTTGATAGCGGGAAGTGTGACGTACCACATTTTCTGAAACCGTCCGGCCCCGTCAATGGTGGCCGCTTCGTACATGTCCGTAGATACCCCCGCCATGGCTGCCAAATAGATAATAGCTGACCATCCAAGCTCTTTCCAGATATCCGAGCTAACGACGATAGCCCAAAAATAGCTCGGCTCTGCCAAATAACTGATCGGCTGGTCAATCCACCCCCAGGCTAGCAACAGTTGATTGATCATCCCGGTATCTGCCAGCCACGTCGTTAAGATCCCGCCAAGAATGACCCAAGATAAAAAGTGCGGAAGGTACGAAATGGTCTGTATAGATTTTTTGAACCGTGTAGACCGAATCTCATTCAGAAACAGAGCAAATACAATAGGTAACGGAAACCCGATCGCCAGCTTGAGCAGGCTAATACCCAGTGTGTTTTTGACAATGTACCAAAAGTTATCATCCTCCAAAAAGGCCCGAAAATGCTCTAATCCCGCCCAAGGTGCGCTTGATATGGTTCCAATGATGTCAAAATGTTTGAACGCAATTAAAATACCGTACATCGGAATGTAATGGAAAATAATCATCCATACCACCCCAAGCAGCGCCATAGTCTGCAAATGTCTTTGTTGAACCCATTTGCGCGCTAGTGATGCTCCTCTTCCCGATCGAACCGGCGGCTGTGGCTGCGGATTCTTCCCTCCTGTACTCATACGAAGACCTCCTTTCTTTGTAATGTAAGCACTTACATTTATTATTTTAAAGGCTTCTGCTTCGTATGAGTAGTACTGGATTTTTTGATTTTGGTATCTAAAGTTCAGGTGGGGATCTGACTATAGGCGAGAATTTTCTTCCATACTTTGGATTTTCATATCTATTAGTTTACGAAAAAGACTATCAGATGGTACGATAAGACTATATGTGATTCCAATCATTACCTATATACCTAGATCAGGAGGATTAAGAATGGAAGAATTGGTTCGTTCGATTCAGAAACAGGTTCGAATTAAAAAGTTTGCTTGCTGGGCGGGGCTCATCATGTTTGGTCTGTGTACTTTAGTTGGCATTGCAGCTCAGGAATGGCTTATGACGCTCCTGTCACTCGGGATGACAGTCTTATCAATCTATGGGTTAACCATGATGCGTGGTATGACGAAGTTTACTAAAGAGTATCAACCGGGAAAGGGCTACGGTTATTATCGCCGTACGGTACAACAAAAGCTGCGCTATCTAACTTGGGGACAGTGGTTAGTAGGCGGCCTTATTGTCCTGATGTTCTTTATATTTAACGTCCGACTTAGTGCTTTTCTCATTGCTATCTTGGGTATCCTGACTATTCAGTTCAGTATCAAAAAACGAATTAAAAATCATCAGGAACCCGATGTCACTGAGCTGGAGGAGTTTGTACGGATGGGGATTGTTTCTCCGCATGAGCAGACTATTGGTGTATATAAAGATTTTCTACACCTGAGTCATACATTTCGGGGTAACCAAATTGTTATCGTTACAGACAAACGCCTGATTTCTGTATTTGTGGAGGAACAGGGGCGTGCGGTGAAGACGGAAATGTTACTCTCGGGTATAAACAAAATACGCGCCATCGGTACGGGTTTTCAAGGTCAAGGTATATTGCTGTCCGTAAGCAACCGTGACCATAACGAGCTTCACATTCATATGGTCGGAAAAAGCATTTTCTTTTCTCCAGAGCAATTTATAGGTTCCTTGCTACGGGCACTGGATGCAGCGTTAAAAAGCAGATCATACAGTACGGAAGAACCATTCCCGGTTTACCAACAGACAAGGATTTCATTGCATCCATCAGAACAGGGTTTACTACATAAACCTACGACAGCTTAAATATTGTTGGGACATGTACCGCGTTATATATACGGTATGATCGGTCTTCATCATACGCCAAATAGCAAGTAAGCCCTGACCTTAATGAGCTTACTTGCTATTGGGTGTACTTCCACATCATATTTTCCAATCAACTACCTACCTGTTAAAACAACTAATTTTCTACTGTACTTCTGCCTTCTTAATGATTGGCTCCATGATAAAACACCGTGATGAGATCATGACTTGTAACAAACACTAGCAAACTAAACAGACTGAGCGACAGAGGGCGTGAAATCAATTTTTTCATCCTTTAACACTCCTTTTAAAATAGTTATATATTGGTCTTGCTGTGTTGCTGTAGCTTGGGATCTGAAAATTTCAAATACAGCGGTACATTTCCTAAACTCATGTTCATGTTCCATACCCAGGGTATCGGACAGCATGAGAGATTGCAGGATATAGCCCAACGCAACCGTAAACTGTTGTTGCTTGATATAGTAAAGAGCCAGTTGATAGCAGAAGCGAAAATAATAAGATACATTCACAGGCTCTTCAAAATATTTAAAACCTTCAATTTGTTCGGCAAATGATTCCAGCACAGCCTCTAAAGAATAGTCGTATCTCGACGCTCCCTCAACGATGGAAAGAAGCCCCGGTAACAGCTCTTCCGGATTGTTACGAAGAAATTGGATATATTCCTGCAACACTTCGGCATGGCCTGACAAAATATCAAGGGCATACAAATTAGCTCTGGCAGCATAGCGGTAATATTCCACCTCTGCTTCCCCATATTGATCAAGACCATTAAACCAGCCCAATTCTGCATATTTTTCGATGCAATCGCGAGCGGCCTCATACTTGCCCTGTTTTTGGAAAGCCATGCCTTTCATGAGATGACTGTAGCCGTAGTAGTAGACTAGCGGCCGTTTGGTATGTATGGGTTGTATAGGTTTCTTGCGCGCTTTGTAGAGCTGCAATTCCTGATACTTTTGGTTGACATGGCTATACAGCCGGTCGCATAAAGCAATCATATTGGCACCGTCCGCAAATGAAAAAGACAGCTTAATCATGTTGACAAGTGTGTCTAGATCTGTGATGTCGGAGTGAACAAGATCATCCACTATTCCCGCCTCCTTGTCTGACTTTTTATATTCACCAAACAAAAGCAAGCTCTAAACCTTAACTAAAAATAACTTAATTACGTATTTATTACGTAATTAAGTTATAACATGAATTCAAACATATGACAAGTGCATTATGATAATATATTCCATTTTTAAAATACCAACGAAAGTAGATCGTTCACTTGTTCAATTCCATGTGAAGCAAAGGAAATGCCCTACCTGATCCATCCAGTGCAGAACGCGCCGTTTGTACAAAGCCGTAATGTCTGTAGAAAGCATACGCTTTCTCGTTCTGCTCATTCACGTCCACTTTGAGGTGTTTCCCTTTTATTTTTTCAGCATGCTGGATGAGTCGGCTGCCTATGCCCTGCCCATGGTGTTCAGGGTCCACAAACAGCATCTCTATTTTTAATCCGTCCAGCCCGATAAAACCTGTTGGTTCTTGACTTGTATTCCATTCCATCCAAACTTCAAGTTCTCTTAAAACACCATTGCGTACGATATGATGATAAAATTGAATGTCCTCTTCCGCCAAAAATGTGTGCGTCCGGCGTACAGCCCGCTGCCAAATATCAACGAGTTGATCATGATTTTCTTCCCGATAAGCAACAATTTCATTTTGCACGGTACTTCCCCCTTATTTAAATATCGATATTGCATGTTTTGCAGTAAGTCTAACATGCCTATTTAGAAGCATACAAACACAAAAAAGGAAGCGGAGTAATTCCGCCTCCCTTAGACTACAGCCTTTTACAACGTAACACCGTTTTTAAAAATAGCGAGCTCCCTGAAATTGTTTTTCTCATTGTTCACCCATGTTCCGCTGGCTACATCGACGATGTAATCGACAAAGTTGCGGAGCGCATCTTCCATACTGACATCCTCCACCAATGAACCGGCGTTATAGTCGATCCAATGAGGTTTAGCCTTATATAACGGCGAGTTGGTTGATACCTTCATCGTCGGAACAAAGGAGCCAAACGGCGTACCGCGTCCAGTTGTGAAAATGACGAGTTGGCAGCCCGCTGCGGCGAGAGCTGAAGATGCCACTAGATCATTGCCCGGCGCGCTGAGCAGGTTGAGTCCCTTGGTCTTGAGACGTTCCCCGTACTGAATGACATCAGTGACCGTGGAAGACCCGGATTTTTGCGTACAGCCCAGTGATTTATCCTCCAGCGTCGTAATGCCCCCTGCTTTATTGCCCGGTGACGGATTTTCGTATACTGGCTGCTTGTAATCCAGAAAATATTGTTTGAAATCGTTAATCAGATGTACGATCTTACCAAATACTTGCTCATCGGCAGCGCGCTCCATTAAAATCGTTTCCGCGCCGAACATTTCAGGTACTTCTGTCAATACCGTTGTTCCACCTTGCGCTGCCATATAATCCGACAATCGTCCGAGTAGTGGGTTGGCAGTAATACCCGATAAGCCATCAGATCCACCGCATTTCAAGCCGATGTTCAGCTCAGACAATGGTACAGGTTCCCGCCGATCTTCTTGCACGGCCGCAAAAATTTCATGAAGCAACCTTACCCCTTCCTCTACTTCATCCGACACATCTTGGGAAAGCAAAAACTTTACCCGCTCCGAATCATATTCCCCGATGGCTTCCTTAAATTCTTTCATTTCATTGTTTTCACAGCCCAAACCCAGTACAAGTACGCCACCTGCGTTCGCATGTTTCACGGCATCGATCAAAATCGTGCGCGTATGTGCATGATCGTCACCCAACTGAGAACAACCATAGTTATGCTTGAGCACAAGTGCATTTTCAAAAGGTGAAATATCTCCCACTTCCTGCTTGAAACGGTTTAAAATAAGTTCAGCGATCCCGTTCACACAGCCGACCGTCGGCACAATCCACAACTCATTGCGAATCCCCACACGACCGTCCTTTCGCCGAAAACCTTGAAACGTACGACTCTCCTGTTCATATAAATGAGGAGCTGGCTTAGGCTTATAAGTGTACTCTTCTACGCCTGTCAGGTTCGTCTTCGTATTATGCGTATGCACATGCTGACCTGCCTGAATGGGCTGAATGGCATGACCGATGGGATATCCGTATTTCAGAACATGCCCACCTACAGGTACATCCTGCAAGGCGATTTTATGCCCACGTGCTACATCCTCGGCTAGCTCCACCCGTTGTTCTTCTTGTGCTCCCCATGCCAGTGTTTCTCCCTGCTTGTAATCACGCAAGGCGACAGCCACGTTATCTTGATTATGAATTTGAATGAATTCCAGCATTCCGGTCTCCTCCTTGCTTATGCTCTGGGCACGCTGTTCCCGGTTAGAGAATCGAGCGTCTCCTTCATTCCTCTGCTTGTAATTTCATACACGTGCTGTGCCGTTTGTTCAGCCAGCCCTTCGATCTGGTTCAAATCTTGACCCCACCATGTTTGCTTGCCGAGTACCCGCTCAGTCAATTGCTTCGCCCCGGCGAGAGTACCGTCATATTTACTCCACAGTTCACCAAACGTGCTCAACACTTCAGCTTCGTCTGCCAACGCAATCGACTCGCCATTTCTATCACCCCGGTAAAATACAAGTAAGGACGCCAGTGAAAACACGATTTTGGCAGGCAGCTCCTTACGTTGTTCCACATACTGGAGCAAGGATGGCAAGTTCCGTGTCTTGAACTTGGACACTGAATTCAGTGCGATACTCATAACATAATGATTTACATATGGATTACGGAACCGCTCAATAACATCGTCGGCATATACATTCAATTCCGCTTCTGGCGAATCCAGCGTCGGTATAATTTCTTCTCGAATCAGCGACTGGATAAAATTGCCCATAATATCATGCTCAACCGCCTGCCCCACTGTGTCCAGGCCATATAAATAAGCTACAGGTGTAAGCGCCGTATGTGCTCCATTCAAAATACGCACTTTCCGTGTACGATATGGCGCCATATCGTCGACAATCAGGACATTCAATCCGGCCAAATGAGCAGGTAATTCCTCTTTAAGCCACTGTGGCCCTTCAATAACCCATAAATGATACTGTTCGCCCACAACAACCAAATCGTCCTTGTAACCCAATTCCGCTTGGATTTCATGAATTCGGTCTTTGGGATAACCAGGTACAATTCGATCCACCAAACTGTTGCAGAACGTATTTGCTTCCTCTATCCATGCAATAAACTCAGCTCCAAGCTTCCATTGGTCCGCATATTTCAGTACGATTTCCTTGAGAGCGTCTCCATTACGGTCGATGAGCTCGCATGGAATGATGACCAATCCCTTGCTCTGATCGCCCCCAAAAAATTGAAAGCGCTTATACAGAAAGGCAGCCAGTTTGCCCGGGAAGCTCTTTTGCGGACGATCTTCTAGCTGATCGTCTGGGGCATAAGCGATCCCCGCTTCCGTCGTATTCGACACAACAAAACGCAGCTCCGGCTTTTGGGATAGTGCTTCATACTCCAAAAAGTCCGAGCCGTACGGATTAATCCCACGAGAGACGCACTCCACAACGGTATGCTCCTTCATGGCCTTCCCATCCTTAATCCCTTCAAGAATAACCGTATACAGGTCATCCTGCTCGTTAAGCTTCTCCACGAGGCCTCCTGGCTGCGGTTGTACAATCACAACTCCCGTATTCCATTCTGCCAGCTTATTCATTTTGTCAAATTGCCAGTCTACAAAAGCACGCAGAAAGTTCCCTTCCCCGAATTGCATCACCCTCACAGGATGCGGGTCTGTAACGATAAAGCTTTTTCTGTTTAATTGATCTAATGCATCTACTTTTTTCATCCGGAGTATCCTCCCACTATTACCATAATGATTTCAACGTTATTTTAGCATAATGCACACGTTAACAAAATAGTTTTCTCAACATTTTTACTTTATAAAAATAATAATGACAATAATATGAACACGTTAACATAAGAGTTTTGCATAACAACCGGCAAGTATATGGACCTCTTTCTGTTGTTTCGCTGCTGAGCCAAGACGGTTAAGGCTAACTATCACCCTATCCGAGACCTTGTCCTTATATACTTTTCAGGAGAATAGACGCAAGAAAGCACGGGCAGGATAACACTACTTACTAGGCAGGAGGAACATCTATGAAGACAATTGCAGATACTATTGTACAAGTTTTGGTCAATGCAGGGGTCAAGCGGATTTATGGCATTGTTGGAGATTCTCTAAATAATATGGTGGATTCCATTCGCAGCAATGGTCAAATCGAATGGATTCATGTAAGGCACGAAGAAGTGGCTGCCTTTGCAGCCGGAGCGGATGCTGACCTTAGTGGCAGCATTGCTGTATGTGCCGGAAGCAGTGGTCCCGGAAATTTGCATCTGATTAATGGTTTATATGATTGTCACCGCAATCGTGTGCCTGTACTGGCTATTGCCGCTCACATTCCAAGCGACGAAATCGGAAGTGAATATTTTCAAGCGACGCATCCTGAACATCTTTTCGGAGAATGCAGTCACTTCTGTGAAGTTATTACGACACCGCGTCAAATTCCCAGAACGGTGACCATGGCCATTCAACAGGCAGTTTCACGTTCAGGTGTCTCCGTCATTGTTCTTCCCGGTGATGTAGCAGCATTGGGGGCGGAAAAGGTACCCGTCCCTGAACATGTCTACCATCCCACTACACCTGTAGTGCATCCGTCAGCTTCCGAAATTTCCCGACTGGCCGAATATTTGAATCAAGGCAAACGAATTACGCTACTATGCGGCGCCGGCTGTTCACAATCTCATGAATTGCTCATGCAGCTATGTGACAAGTTAAAATCCCCCATGGTATCCGCTCTGCGAGGCAAGGAATATCTGGAGTATGACAACCCTTATTATGCTGGATTAACGGGACTGATCGGGTATTCTTCCGGGTACCATGCGATGATGGATTGTGACGTCCTACTTATGCTCGGAACAGACTTCCCTTACAGACAATTTTACCCTGAAGATGCGATTGTCCTACAGGTAGATATAGAGCCAGCCCATCTTGGCAGACGTACTCCGTTAACGTATGGTTTATGTGGGGATGTAAAAGCCACGTTGGAAATGCTGCTACCGCATTTAACATCAGAGCATGATTCCAAGCATCTAGAGAAAACCGTCTCCCACTATACCAAGGTACGCCAGGAGTTGGATGACCTTGCTGTCGGTAAACCAGGTCATACGCCGATCCATCCGCAATATCTCGCCAAGGTCATCAGTGACGCCGCGCAGGAAAATGCTATTTTCACCTGTGATGTCGGTACTCCCACTGTATGGGCGGCGCGTTATTTGCAGATGAACGGTCAGCGCCGGCTTCTCGGATCGTTCAACCATGGTACGATGGCAAATGCGTTACCACAAGCGATTGGAGCACAGGCCACTGAGCCTGACCGACAAGTGATTGCCCTCTCAGGCGATGGCGGACTCACGATGCTGATGGGCGACCTGCTCACCCTGAAGCAGCATCATCTGCCTATCAAAGTCATTGTTTTCAATAATGGCGCTCTCGGTTTTGTCGAGCTGGAAATGAAAGCGGCCGGATTTCTGGAAAACGGTACTGAACTGGTGAATCCTGATTTTGGTGCTGTAGCGCAAGCCATGGGACTCAAGGGCATCCGGGTTGAAGATCCGACCATGCTGGAAGATGCCATTCAGCAAGCATTGGCTCATGATGGCCCTGTTGTGGTAGACGTGGTGGTGAACCGCCAGGAGCTATCCATGCCACCCAAAATTAATCTTAAACAAGCAGAAGGATTTACACTGTGGATGATGAAAGCGATGCTAAACGGACGTGGTGACGAGATTGTAGAACTGGCTAAAACCAATCTCTTTCGTTAAATATAGACGAAGCAGAACGCATTTCAGCCTAAAAGGGGCAGAAACCATATATCTAGCATGGTTTCTGCCCCTTTGGCCTGCCTGTTAATCAAACGAAACTTAGTGTGGTTTGCCTGCCGTTGATTTCCGCTTCATGAGCGCGGTCTCCATAAATATAAGCTCGCCCTCATTGGACGGTGACTGAATTCGTTCCAGAATGCAGGCGGCTCCGCGCTCGCTAATCTGCTCAATCGGTCTTTTGACTGTTGTTAACGGTGGAGTCGTATACATTGAGAACCCGATATCGTCAAAACCAATGACAGAAATATCCTCTGGTACCTTCAAGCCGTTTTCGAATACCGCATTCATTGCCCCAATAGCCATATCATCGTTAGAGCAAAATACCGCTGTCGGCGGCTCCTGCAAGGAAAGCAATTGCTTCATTGCCTGGCTACCACTTTCAGTATCATAATGACCTTGCACGATATATTCATGTCGAATGGGCTTACCACTATCAATCAACGCATTCATAAAACCCTCGCGGCGTTGCTGGGTAGACTTGAAGCCTTCTACCCCTTCGATGATCGCAATGCGTTCATGCCCACTTTCAACGAGAAAGGAGACCGCTTCATAGGACCCTTCTTTATCATTAGAAATCACGTTTACAATCCCCGCCCCGGACACCTGCCGATTCAGAACAACAAGCGGAATGCCTTGACCGAGCACATGATAAATAAAAGGGTTGTCCGCCTCGCTCTGGCTCATCAGAATGATACCATCAAAACGCTTGCGGTGTATGGCCGAAAAATCAGCGTAATCGTCAATTCCTCGCACAAACAGATTGTAATCTACCCCAATGACATGATTAACACCGCGGATGGTATCGGCAAAAAAACTGGAGCTGGTGCCTTCTGAAATACTGGTGAAAAACAGGCCAATCGTATGCGAGCGCTGGAGAACTAGGCTTTTGGCATTAAAATTTGGAATGTAATTGAGTTGCTCTGCCAACTCCATAATTTTGCGTTTCGTATCTTCTTTAATCAGCGGGCTGTTATTGAGCGCCCGGGAGACGGTTGTATGGGAAACATTAGCCAATTTGGCAATGTCTTTAATGGTAGCTGCCATATACGTATCCTTTCCTTAGTGAGGCTCTAAAAAAATTATATACCCACCATACCACAGGAGCCGCCCGGAAAAGAAGACTTTCACAAATTATACGCGGTTGTCCGCATGTCGACGCTGTAATTCTTGAACCATTTCTGCATGTCTGCTGTCCGTCAGCTTGTACATTTTACCGATGACCAGCATGGCCAAAGCCAGGGCAACAGCCGGATAGAGACAAAGTAATGCTTTGATCCCAAGCAGGGTTCCAGAGGACTGAACCACATTCGGAACATACCCGATGAGCGCTAGTCCAATACCCGATAGAAAGCCAGACAAGGATTGAGCCAACTTACGTGAAAAGTTAAATAACGAGTAAGTAATCCCTTCCTTACGCTCCCCGGATGACCATTCGCCATAATCAATAATATCGGACACGAATGCCCAGGTCACCCCGTTAGGAATACTAATACCAATGAACGAAATACTGGCCAGGATTGTGAAAATGTATACATTTGAAGGCATAAAAAAGTTAATGGAGTCGGCAATGACACTAACCAGCATCCCCAGTATGGCTGTTTTTCGTTTACCGAAACGCCGTACCAGCTTGGGCAGGAACAATACACCCAGTAGCGACGAACCGATAATAATAAAATTCATATAAGCCATTAACTCTACATGCCCCAAGTTATATTCGGCAAAATAGATCAGCAGAGCGGACTTAATATTGTACGCGGATATAGTGAAAATCGTCATCAAAACGAGCACCAGCAAAGGCTTGTTATTCGTAAAAGTATGCACAATAACGCCTATAGATAGCTTCTCTTTTGGCCCGGACTGGCTAATAATACGTTCTTTCGTTCCTCGGTAACATATGATGAAAGCGATCACACCAATGAGTGACATAATCCCCATCACAACCGGATAGCCAACATGGTGGTTAGGAAATAGTAAAATAAGCGGCATGACAACGACACTGGTGACGAATAATGCGCCCAGCGATCCCGCCTGACGGAAAGATGACAATGAAGCACGCTGATGAGTATCCTGTGTAATAGCGGCACCTAGCGAGCCGTATGGAATGTTTACAATAGAGTAGCCGATCCCCCAGATCATATAGGACGCATAGGCGTAAATGAGTTTTCCTGTGGGTGTAATATTCGGCGATATAAAGGTTAGAACCGTAAGAATTGCAAGGATAACGCTTCCAACAATAAGAAAAGGTCTAAATTTTCCACGTGTACCGATATGTTTGCGATAATCAACAAAGGACCCGACAATGGGATCACAGACGGCGGCAAATAGCTTGCTGACCAAGAAAATGCCTGCGGCGGCTCCTGCAGAAACCCCTGCTACATCTGTAAAAAATTTCAGCAAATACAACTGCCCCAAATCAAACATGAATCCGTTTCCAAAGTCACCCATACCATACGAAATCTTTTCTTTCAGGCTAATATGCTCGCCTGTCTTGTTGTCAGTTTGGACGTTCTCCTGCACGATAGGCACTCCCATACCTACACACTCCTCTTTGTTTGTAATTAATTTCACAAAAATAGTTCTGGATTTTGCAAAATCCTCAGTTGATAACTATTTTATTTTTAATTGCTCTTACCGGGAGTTTTGAAACAAGCTCCCGGTAAGAGCCCTTTCTTATGAAGTTAGTGAGTCCTCGCCTTAGGGCGTAGTTTCACTTACTATGAACAACCGTTGGGAAATTAAAATATTGCTCGGCGTTGTTGTAGCAAATGTTTTGTACCATGGCTCCGAGCAGCTCCAGATCCTCAGGCGCCTTACCCTCCTGAACCCACGTTCCAATTAAGTCACAGAGTATACGGCGGAAATATTCATGGCGTGTGTAGGAGAGGAAGCTGCGGGAATCCGTCAGCATACCAATAAAGCGGGACAGCACCCCGTAGTTAGCCAGCAACTTCATCTGCTCCTGCATACCTTCGATATGGTCGTTATACCACCATGCCGTGCCAAACTGGATTTTCCCCACATTTCCACCGGATTGGAAACAACCCGCGAGACTTGCCAGTACTGGATAATCAACCGAATTAAGCGAATACAAAATGGTTCTCGGTAATCCTCCTGCCAGCTCCTGTGCGTCCAGCAATGCCGCCAATGGACGAGCGATAGAGCCATCATTTACGGCATCGTAGCCTGTATCCGGTCCCAATTGACGGAACATAGTAGTGTTGTTATTACGCAGTGCGTGGATATGGTATTGCATAGCCCAGCCATGTTCTGCATACTGTTTGCCAAGGAAAACCAGAACGTACGATTTATATTTCGCCTCCTCTAAAGGAGTCACATGGCCTTCCTCCAGCGCCTTATTGAATATGGCTGCAGCTTCCTCCCGTGTCGTTTCTTCATAGACTACAGTATCCAGCGCATGATCAGATACTCGGCCTCCGGCAGCATGGAAATGGCGCACCCGGCTCGCCAGCGCATTCAAAAATCCTTCCAGGCCAGAAACATCCAGTCCGCTGACTTCACCCAACCGAGCCACCCAAGGCCGGAAAGTTTCGCGATTTATCTCCAAAGCCTTGTCGGGACGAAAGCTTGGCAACACTGCGACTGGGAAATCGGTCAGCTTGCTGATTTGTTTGTGGTATTCGAGATGGTCTGTCGGATCATCCGTGGTGCACACCACAGTTACCTTCGAGTTCACAATCAGATCACGTGCGCCAAAGCCTTTTCCCTGCAGCTTTTGGTTTACCTTTTCCCAGATCACTGGTGCGTTCTGTTCATTCAGCAGCTCAAAGACACCAAAAAAGCGTTGAAGCTCCAAATGCGTCCAATGGTACAGCGGATTGCCGATTAGTGTAGGTACGGTTTTGGCCCAAGCCATAAACTTGTCATAATCTTCGCCATCCCCCGTAATCAGGCGTTCCTCAACCCCATTGGCCCGCATAAGTCTCCACTTGTAATGGTCTCCGTACAACCAAGCTTCCGTAATATTCTTGAACGCTTTATTTTCATAAATTTCTTGTGGACTTAAATGACAATGATAGTCAATAATCGGCATATCCTTGGCGTACTGATGATATAAGATTTCAGCCGTTGGATTGCTCAACAAAAAGTTTTCGTCTAAAAACGCTTTAGTCATTACTTTCTCATCCCTTCTATAATCGTGTTTCTCAACAAATTGTTAACGTTAACAAAAATGCTTGTACTGTACTCGTTTTCAATAATAGCATTCTCCACCACATAGCAGATCTCGTGATTAGGCAAGATGATATAGCTGTAATACGATACCTGCACATCATTTCAAGCCGGATTACTTCACTTTAAATTTAATGTTTACGTTAACAACAATTACATTGTAACCGCTATCCTTTGTAGACGAAAGTGATTTTTATCATGTGAGCGAATAAAAAAAATGGCCTACTGCCATTTGGAGCAGATCTGTTCTATATTTTCCCGATAGCTGATACAAAAGAAAATTCTACAATTTTTAATTTTCCCCGATAAATCAAACTTTGAAAACGTTTTATGTGTTTTTCTCTTTTTTTCAGAAAATTTCTTTCTTGAAAATACCAGTTATTGCATTATAATTGTAATATACATCCATTGTTTTACATTGAAAGTATTTCATTGGTTTATTTCAAAGATGAAAAGAAGAGGTGGTAGCATTGAGTACCAAAGTTCAAGCTGTTCAAACTAAAACTAAATCCGATACAAAAGGAGCCGACCTTGTTGTCGATTGTTTGATCAAGCAAGGGGTTACGCATATTTTTGGCATTCCAGGTGCCAAGATCGATTCTGTTTTTGATGTTCTTCAAGATCGGGGTCCAGAATTGATCATATGCCGT
Source organism: Paenibacillus sp. FSL L8-0644 (assembly GCF_038008165.1). NCBI lineage: Bacteria > Bacillati > Bacillota > Bacilli > Caryophanales > Paenibacillaceae > Paenibacillus > Paenibacillus sp. FSL L8-0644. The sequence continues at coordinate 2,403,107 of NZ_JBBOYN010000001.1, read as the reverse complement.
CATGAACAAAATGCCGCCTTTATGGCAGCAGCGGTCGGTCGTTTAACAGGTAAACCGGGCGTATGCATTGTTACTTCCGGTCCAGGCGCGTCTAACTTGGCGACAGGACTTGTCACCGCTAATGCAGAGAGTGATCCTGTCGTCGCCATTGCTGGTGCAGTCCCAAGATCAGAACGCCTGAAACGCACGCATCAATCTATGGATAACGCCGGACTTTTCGAACCCATCACCAAGTACAGTGTAGAAGTAGAACATCCTGATAGTGTACCGGAAGCAATTACTAATGCATTTCGGATTGCGACCTCAGCCCAGCCTGGAGCCACATTTGTCAGTCTGCCGCAGGACGTGTTGACTTCGTCATCCGAAGTAACCGCCATTGAGAAGGTTTCCCTTCCCCAGCTTGGAACCGCACCCGCCGAGCTCATCAAACAAGTTGCAGGCCAAATCAAAAAAGCCAAGCTGCCCGTACTCCTTCTCGGTATGAAAGCCAGCACACCCGAAGCTACAGCAGCCATCCGTGCACTGATTCGAAACACGGATTTGCCTGTGGTTGAAACCTTTCAGGCCGCTGGAGCCATTTCCCGGGAGCTGGAAAGCCACTATTTTGGGAGAGTCGGTCTGTTCCATAATCAGCCGGGTGACATGCTTCTTGGAGCGGCAGATCTGGTACTGACGATTGGCTATGATCCTATTGAATATGATCCAAAAAACTGGAATATTCCTGCGAACCGAACCCTTATTCATCTGGATGATCATCAAGCAGATATTGATCATGATTATCAACCTGATCACGAGCTTATCGGGAATATAGCCCTGATTGTGAGTGGCCTTGCAGAAGAATTGCCTACCTTAAAGCTACCTAAAGCCTCCTGCGACCAATTAAATCGTCTTCGTCATGATCTAAACGAGCAAGAAGCTGTTCCTGTACACAGTCACGATTATCTGATTCATCCATTACAATTTATTCGTACACTGCGCAGCCTGATCGACGATAATGTCACTGTCACCTGTGATGTTGGTTCACACTACATTTGGATGGCACGATATTTCCGTTCGTATGAACCGCGGCGCCTTCTATTCAGCAACGGAATGCAGACGTTGGGCGTAGCACTGCCTTGGGGGATTGCTGCCACACTCGTCAACCCCGGTCAAAAAGTCGTTTCTATTTCTGGAGACGGAGGATTTCTGTTTTCATCCATGGAGCTCGAAACCGCTGTACGTCTTAACTCTCCGCTAGTGCATATCGTATGGAGAGATGGTACCTATGACATGGTCGCATTTCAACAACAGATTAAATATGGCAGAACTTCCGGTGTAAAATTTGGAGATGTTGATGTAGTGAAATATGCTGAAAGCTTCGGGGCCACCGGATTACGCGTGCACTCTCCTGAAGAACTGGAAAGTGTATTGCAGCAGGCACTTCATACGGATGGTCCTGTGGTTGTTGATATCCCGATTAATTATCAAGATAATATCCAGTTGGGACGTAAACTGCTGCCAAATCAATTAAACTAACCTTTACCAAGACTTACTCGTGACGTTTTCGTGACAATTATGGAGCAAAACGTTATTTTTTATGATTTTTTTGAGTTATTCTCGTTATTTACTGAAAATTTACGTTTATTATTGAAAAAGAAAGAAAATAAATGCATACAATTACAAAAGGAAGTGTATTACCATGACCGTTGCAGGACTGGAAACCAAGCAAGAAACTGACCATGATATTTACCAAACGTCCACTATGCTCGCTCTATTAGATGGTCTTTATGACGGAGTTGTTGCCTTTGAGGAGTTGCAAAAGCACGGGGATTTTGGGATTGGTACCTTTGATCAACTGAATGGCGAGATGATCGCGTTCGATGGTGAATTCTATCACTTGCTTCCAGACGGTACGGCCCATCGCGTAAAACCGGAAGAAACCACACCTTTTTCCACCGTCACCTTTTTCCATGAAGATTTCACATATACTATTGACCGCCCCATGCATCGTGAAGAGCTGGAAGCTCTGCTGTTAAAGTTGTTTCCAAGCCGTAATCTGTTCTATGCCTTCCGTATGGATGGCACTTTTCGTGAAGTAAAGACACGTACCGTCCCTCACCAGGTGAAGCCTTACAAACCTTTTATCGAAGCGACCAAATCTCAGCCTACGTTCTCTTTTAACGACGCTTCTGGGGTGATTACAGGTTTTTGGACACCTGCCTATGCTCAAGGTATTGGGGTAGCCGGATTTCATCTGCATTTTATTAACGATGAACGCACTGGGGGTGGGCATGTCTTTGATTTTATCGTCGAAAAGTGCACCATCCGCATTTGTCAAAAATCCAATCTGCACCTGGTCCTGCCCGATACCCCGGATTACTTGAAGGCCAACCTGTCCAGAGAAAACCTGGAGAAGGAAATCGCCGTTACTGAAGGTGCGCAGTAATCGCAGCTATTTAACTCATCAATTTACAGACCCTATAGCCAAACAATAAACAGCAAAAGATCACAGTCAGGAAAGAGAATTACTGCTCTCTGACTGTGATCTTTTTATGTACGAGCGTATATATACGTTACTGCTTATGCTCTCACTCCGGTCCACCTATGTCTCGATCTGATCCAGTTTATCTGCATAATATTGAATGGCACGTGAGTACTCCTGTGTAGATAAATCCGAGGTCGTCTCAGCCACCTCCATTAGCAGCTCCTGCATGGCTTTCCCGAATTCCCCCAGATTATATAATACCATCGCGTAAAATACCCGAAACGGTCTGTAATCCGGAAATTCGTCCATTCCTGTGTCCAACCATGCTTTCGCCTTGGCATAATCCCCCAATACACGATATGTACTGCTTAATCCCAGGATGGCTCCTTTCCTTGATTCTGCGGATAATGCCATACCCAGGCTTTTTTCATAATAGGGTACTGCTTCCCTCTCTAAGCCCAATGAATCATGTGTCCAAGCGGTCTGATACCACAATTCTGCATCATTTTGCTGCTGTTCTAATGCCTTCAAAAGAAGCTTTCGTGCTTCCTCTGCTTGCCCTGTTCGTCTAAGCTCGCCAGCTTGCGCCATGATATCGTTCATATTAATCCTCCACTTCTGACTCATGCCTATCTTTGAGATATATGTTACCCGACATTTGAATGCAATGTAAATGGAGTTTTTCCTAAGATTTAAAATCCAAAAAAACGACTCTCCTTACAGGAGAGCCGCTATATATCCGAAGTTACGGTTTATTTAACCTTCAATGATCCTGCAGTTAGTATTCCTGCTACACGCTGTGCGTCGAAAATACGCGAGAGCTCCTCTACTGCCGTCAAGTACAATAGACCGTTGCCTTCCAGCTTAGGAGAATTGCCAAGTGGAATCGTGCGTTTGATGAGTTGTGCATATAATTCCGGTTCGGTGAGATCACGCTCAAAGCTCGCACTTACCAGCTGCTTAATCAACGCCAATGCACCTGCTACGTGCGGAGTAGCCATCGAAGTTCCGCTAAAAGTCGCATATTTGCCGCCCGGAACGGTGGACAAAATATCTTCTCCGGGTGCAACCAAATCCACCTCATTATTAGAATTACTGAATTCTGAGGCGTGCCTGTCAAAATTGATAGCGCCTACGCTAATCACTTCATTATAGCAGCCGGGGTAGCCGAGCTCGTCCGTTCTGTCGTCACCGTCTCCCTCATTTCCAGCTGCACAGATGACCAAGATTTGGCTAGCTACAGCCTTTTTTACTGCTTCATGCAGCTCTGGCACATCTTCAGGACCGCCAAGTGACATCGATATGATATCTGCCTTTTGCTCAATCGCATAATAGATGCCTTGAATAATCCAGTCATATTGACCGGAGCCCTGCTTGTTTAGCACTTTGATGATGAGCAGGTCTGCCTCTGGAGCAACACCCACGACACCATCCGCATTTTCTGCTGCCGCAATGGTTCCTGCCACATGCGTGCCATGACCGTTATAATCCTTGAAAATTTCCGGATCACCTTGATCATCATCCGTGAAATTCCGTCCGCCAATAATGCGCGCCTTCAAATCAGGATGGTCCGAATCACAGCCCGTGTCCAGCACCGCCACCTTCACGCCTTGGCCTCGAGTCTGGTTCCATACCGCAGGAGCCTGAATCAGCTCTACACCTCGCGGTATTTCATTCACTTGTTGCTCCTGCTTGATCACTTGGTAAGGAATGATATGCACTTTACGTTCCATCCTATTCCCTCCTTCATGGATTCAATCGGAAACCACCCGTCTTTGAAACTATGAAACTTTGAAAACCTCTACTACATTCGAGGTTACTATATTCTAGCAATTTTTGAAAACTTTGAACATCCCCATTTTGCTTATTTTTGTAAAAAAACAGACATCCCCCAATTCGCTTGGAGAATGTCTGTTGTAGGTTCTCTATCAGCCTTAGACGGATTCCGCCTGAAGTTCAGCCTTGGATAACAGCGATTTGTGCTGCCATTTCCGGCCCTTCCAGCGTAAATAGTGGAAAATGCCTCGTACCCACTCATCGCAGGCATGTGCAATCCACACACCCAGCACTCCATATCCCATATGAATGCCCAGCACATATGCTAACGGGATTTTAATCCCCCACATTGAAATTATGGCCATCATTAACGGGAACTGAACATCTCCCGCTGCTCGCAAGGAGTTAATGACAACATGATTAAACACTCGGCCCGGCTCCAGCAATATACAGAAAAGCAAAATCGCTGCCCCTAATTGAATGATCGCCGGCTCATCTGTAAAGATCGCCATCACTTCATATCGGAAAAAGGATACTACCACGATTACAGCAATCGTAATGATCAAAGACCATTTCAGGCTCCGTAAAAGTTGATGATAGGCCTTTTCCTTGTCTCCTGCTCCAATCAGGCGGGCAACAATAATTTCCGTCCCCTCCCCTACAGCCATTCCAAATACCATAAAAAAGTACACAATTGTATTCGAATAAAAATGGGTTGCGATTGCCGTTGTACCCATAAAGCTGACAAACCGGGTCACCATCATTTGGCTAAGCTGATAAGACAACCATTCCAGCCCGGCAGGAATACCAATCTTCAGAATGGCTACCAGCTTACTCCATTGTAGCTGTACATAATACCGGATGCGAATCGGCGCACTTACACGCTTGTACAGCAGTAGAAAAATCCAGACACATGCTACAACACGGCTAATAACCGTTGAAATCGCTGCTCCCGCCACTCCCATCTGCGGCAGACCAAACCAGCCATAAATGAGCAATGCATTTCCTGTAATATGTAAAATATTCATACCAATGCCCACGATCATCGTATCTTTAGTAAAACCATGCGATCGAATAACCGGACCCGCGGTTAGCATGAGCGCTTCCAGAAACAGCGAACCCCCTGCCAGCATCATATAAATCTCTGCATTTTCCTTAATCGTCGGAGTAATATGGTAAAAGGATAGCAAAAAATCCCGACTGACAATAAACATCAAGCTCAATGCCAGACCAAACACCAGATTAAAGGTTAGTGCCGAAGCCGTAACACGGCTTGCATCCACATGCTTTTGCGCCCCCAATAGCTGAGCAATGATCACACCTACACCAAGACCAAGCAGATTGAAAAGTATAATCGTAAATTCAATCAACTGTCTGGACACACCCACAGCCGATACAACCTCATCAGAAACATGGCTTAGCATGAACGTATCCACGCTACCCATCAAAATGTGAAACAACATCTCTATAAAGATCGGCCAAGTGATTGCAAAAACCGTCATCGTTTTAACGACTTGCGCTTGCTTGGAAGCGTTTTCCTGAGACAGTGACATCCTTTCGTATTCCTCCTAAATGCGAACCCAATCATTACTTACTTATTACTTATATCATTTATATCGATAACAATTACTCATTCAAAAAAAGTCATATGCTTTTTCATTTTATAATATTCCAGGCGGTCCCGCAATTGTCCTGTGTGGAATTCATACTTATGTCCGTCTGGATCTGTAAAATAGACTGGCCTTTTGTCCTGTTCATTCCTTTCTCGTCCGGACAAAATGATGACATTAAAAGTTCTCAGCTTGATAAGCGTGGTATTCAACATGATTCGATTGTCCATTGCAGAACGTCCTTCTTGTGGTTTTCGTTCAGGTAGACCTCGTTAAAATAATAATTTCTTATCAAAAAAAGACTATAACATCATCAAGATTGATGTTATAGTCCTTTTTTTAAAACTGGTCAAGAAAAAAACATCTTGGTTTTCATAGTTAAATTCTAGACTACCGCTCTTTAATTCAGCTAACGTTTCCTAAGCCTAAAGTATGGGCTTCTCAGACAATGAGCTTCATAAACTTAGTTGACCTACCTTGTAGTTCTGATAAATATGAGATTCAAAGAATAGAAACTGAAAAGGAAGCAAAGAATTCAGGAAAAATTTTAGTGGATAATGGTTTGAATACGGCTTCTTTCCACCATTTCTTCTCCATTTGCTTTCCTCTCCTTATTTAGCGTTTTTTAAGAATTCAAGCTCTTTGACAATACCGGGAAATAATTTATCTAGGTTGTAAAATGCCAGCAATACAATTTGCAGGGCAGCCAAGATAATTGGAACGTAGATAAACATGAAATGAATAGACGCTAGCGCTGTGGCACTGATTGTAGCTTGTCCACCAGCATATCCTCCCAATGCCAGTCCCCAACCGATGAGTGCCGCTCCGAAACCGCCTCCCGCTTTTGTGCCGAAACTACCCGCACTGTACACCAGTCCTTCGGTGCGCATCCCTGTCTTCCATTCGCCATACTCAATGGTATCTGACAACATGGCAAAGAAGGTTCCGAGAATAGCGGCATGTCCAAGCGCTTTAATAACGAGTCCCAGGCAGACCGCCATAAGACTTGCGGGACTGACGGCAATAACAAGCGATCCCACAATCAGGAGGATACTTCCGATAATGGATGAATTTCGTTTCCCGATCCGCTTGACGACGGGTGGCAATAACAGATAACCAAGCAGGGAAGGAAGGAGTAAGGATATGCCGAGCACCCCAATCAGATTGGCGTCTTTTAACACATAACGTGCGTAGTAAATATTCATACCTGTGCCCAGTGAGTTATTTATGAAATAGACCACAGCAAACCCAAGAATCAATTTCCAATACTTATTACGCATCAGCGCTCCAAAAGCACGTCCAAACGGAATTGGCTTCTGTACAACAGATGGAGTAACCCTTTCTTTGGTACTGAAGAAGGTAACGAGAAATAAGAAGGTTCCGAGCAAACCAAACAGAATAAAGGTGAAAATCCACCCCTTTTGACCGCCGCCGAACGACTTCACTAACGGAAGGGTGAAATAATTAATTAACAAGGCACCAATATTCGCCAGAGACATACGAAAAATATTAAGAAGAGAGCGCTGGTAAGAATCCTGCGTTATCATGGAATTAAGCACACCATAAGGGACATTAATGCTGGAATAGATAATGTTCATCAGCAGATAGGTAACGTAAATGTATAGAATAGTGATCGTCATATTTCCACTTGGAACCGTGAACAAGAGAATTCCAGACAACGCAAATGGCCCGGACATCCACAGTAACCAAGGACGGGCTTTCCCGTGTCTGCTCTTCGTTTTATCGATCAAAGCCCCAATCGCGACATCAATAAACGCATCCAGTACACGCGCAACTAGCATTAAAGTACCAATGACCCCGGCGCTGATCCCGATTACATCTGTGTAAAAGTAGGACAGAAAAGTCATTGCGGCGGCAAACAGCAACTGGCTGGCAAAATCACCGAATCCATAACCCATCTTTTCTTTCAGCGTAATATTTGAATCGGTTTGCTTTGAAGCCTCATTTCCCATTACAACAATATCGCTCGAACTTCTCATGCTCATGCTCCTTTTCCCTTGTTATTCTCTACAATCCCAAGCCATAAGGAAAACGTTTTCTTGATAATCAAAAAAACAAGCCGAAATACCTTGAATTCAGCTAGTTATTTGGTAAAAACAATCATTTATCTCCAGAAAATACTAGAAAACGTTTTCCGGAGTTGATTATACTCCCCCTATAAACCAAGGTCAAGCGCTTTCTTTGCTCTGGAATCTTTGTTAAACTCAATAAACTGATATAATAAATTCAATTGACTTTGAGAACCTTTTTCTAAATAAATACTTGCTTGAAAGTCGGTGTGTACAATGAAAATGACTATAAAAGATGTGGCTCGAATGGCCAACGTCTCCATTTCAACGGTTTCCAGAGTGATCAATAACAGCCAGACGGTGAACAGTGAAATACGCAAACGAGTTCTAGATGTCCTTGAAGCCACTCAATTCCGTCCAAATGCCATAGCGCGGACACTGGTAAAGAATAATACATCTCTGATTGGAGTACTTCTGCCCGAGATTAAAAACAATGTCTTTGATAACATGGTTGAAGGCATCAATCAAGTAGCGCATCTATACGGCTTCGATGTCATAATCGCCTTGTCAGGGGGGGACGCGGACTCTGAAATACACTATTACAATATGTTCCGTGAAATGCAGGCGAGCGGAATTATCATATCGGTAGACGGAATCCGGGATGCGCTATACGCGCTCATTGAAGCGGCGGGAATTCCCTGCATCCTTGTCGGACGGGATTTTCGAGACAAATCCATTCCTTCCGTACATGTTGACAACATAACGGCTGCTTTCGAAGCGGTAACTTATCTAATTCAGCAGGGACATCAGGATATCGCGATGCTGCGGGGAGCTGCGGGAGATATTTCAGTGGGCAGTCAGCGTTTTTTGGGCTATGAACAGGCATTGAAGGCCGCTCACCTGCCAGTACGTCCTGAACGTGTGTTGGAAAGCGGCTTTTCAGTTGAAGACGGCGTAACCTCTATGAGAAAACTTTATCATTCAGGCCCATTGCCCAGTGCGGTGTTCTGCGCGACGGACCGAATTGCCATAGGCGCTATGAACTTTCTGACCGAGAATGGGGTGAAAATACCTGAACAGGTCTCTTTCTTGGGATTTGACGACATTGATATGGCTACAATAATCCGGCCTAAATTGTCAACTGTCCGATATTCAGCATCCGAACTGGGCATGGTCGCCGCCCGCAATCTCATTAAGCTTATTAAAGGAGAGGAATTGGCGGCTGTCCACTGGTCCATATCGCATCAGTTAGAAATTCGGGACAGCAGTGTAAAACATGGGGTATCCTAATCTTTGCATGTTCCTACGCGGTTGCTGGAAGTGCTTCACCGGCTAGGATGGATTTTGTCAGCTCCGACGCTGAATAATGGAAACGTTCTCTTGCAAAGTTTTTCCCAAAAGAGCTTACTACATTCCCATGATTATAATAATAATTATATGGGGGGCTTTTTTTACCGGCGGCCTGATTGTAAGTCAAACTTGGTTAACTTCGGAGGCCTCAGAAGCACCTGAATTTGCTAATAGCTTGTTTGTCTCCTTTGCAAATTTAGGTGTCACGATTGGCACCACCTTAGGCGGATGGTTTCTATCACAGATGGGAACACACCTGATTACCTGGAGTGGAGTATTATTTCTGTGCTTGCATCTATCTGCATTGGGTTAAAAATCAAGTTTTTTGATGTACCGAAAAGAAAATATGATCCTTCCTTGTATGCTTTTATCCCTCTTCCTTACAGCAAATCCTGTTCAGCCAATAGGCCCACGCTTCTGTATATTGATCGAGATCTTCCGGATGATGACGAATGCAGGTGGCTATACGAAAATATAGTCCCAGTAACACTTCCCTGTTTAGCTCGTATTCCCCTGTCATCTCCGGCTCAAGCTTCTCTAAGGAAGGCAAAATGGTATCGATGGTCAGCCTATCCGGTGAAGAACAAAAGGCGTATATCAGATCATATAGGGGTTCTCCCACCACGGGATCAGGATCAATAATACCCGTCAATGTGCCATTTTCGTTAAACACAAAATTATGTACTCCACAGTCGCCATGAAGCAAATATTTAATATTCCGTTGCGGCGATCCAGCCACAAGGGTATGAACGAAACGATGATCCTCACGGGGTAAAATGTCTTGTATGATCTTTCCAGATTCCTTCGTTCTGTGCAGCAGAAAATCTTTCCATTCCACAAACGGGTGGTCCGGATAACCATAATGACGTTCCTCACCAAAAGGCTTATAGTGCGAGATCACCTCCGTCGCCAGATGAAGCAACAAATTGCTTTTGTTTCGTCCATGATACTGTGTGAGCCCTGACCTGAACGTGTATACCAAATAACGGTGCAACGGATCTACATAAACCAAACGCGATAGTTTCTCAATCTGTACATAGGTATGTAAAAACTCCGCCTCGGCTTTTACAATCGCATGATCATTTTGCTTAATCACATATCGAGGCCTGGTACCATCCATGACAACAACCACTTCGCTCGAAGTACCGCCGGTCAGCGGTTTGAGATTTTGCATATGGCCTTCAAGCACGCCTGCTGCATAAAGCTCATTCAGGATTAGTTGAACGTCCATTTCACGCCTCCCTCCGTGCGTCTGATCCACAATGCGGCTGGCGATTTTTTGGATAATTTCATTAAGATAATCCCACACGTTCGCCAGCCGCTCTTCTTTTAAAAATAAATCTTTTCATGCTCCGTATAGATTTCAAGCGCCCGCTCCATCTTACGCACATAGGCCTCATCCTGACTAGAACATAGAAATGTAATGTGTCCCGCCTGCGATGGACTGGATTTTGGCGAAGGTTCCAGCAAATTACGCTCAGACAACACCTGTTTCAACCGTCTAACTGTTCCCTGGCTCCCGTCAATTAACTGAATATGAGAAGGCAGTAGTTCCCTTAGAATTTCCTTATAAAAAGGATAATGAGTACATCCCAATACCACCGTACCATATATGTCGAGATTGAACGAAGACAACTCACGGTTAAAATATGCGGACATTTCTGCCCGGTCAAAATTCAACTGTTCGCAATAATGTACTAGCTCCGGCAGAGGTAGTGAGTCCACGCTCCCATGATCGTCAACTCTGGATACGAGTGCTGCATAACAAGATTGTTTCAACGTCAATGGTGTGGCTAACACCAGAACTCTTTTACCATTAGCCCGGTTCATCTCGACCGCTGGCTTCACAGCTGGCTCCATACCAATAATCGGAATAGGATATTCCTTCCTTAGCTCCGCAACCGCGATACTTGTAGCCGTATTGCAGGCAATCACCAGTGCCTTAACATCTTCTTTTAGAATCGTTTGCACTGAAGCCTTGACATAACCAAGCACCTCTTGGGGAGTTTTCGTCCCGTAAGGCACATGAAGGGTATCCGCCATGTATACAAAATTTTCGTTTGGCAAACGTCTTAGTGCCTCGGACAATACTGTAATTCCACCCAATCCTGAATCAAAAAAACCTATCTTCAAGCTACTCACCTTTTTTCATTCAACTATGGTGCCAAATCTTGCTGGCACCATGTTCATTTCCTTCTTCGCCTACATAAACTATTCTCTTCATTAGACTTTACATTTAAATTTTACCGCAAAACTGATATTTTGCAAAAGAAACACTTGAATTTTACAGTGTAAAAAATAAAGTAGCTTTTCAAAGTAAATTTAATATAAAAGCGTTGACAGATATTATCTTTATATTGTAATATTACATGGTAACTTACTAACTTAACTTACTTATTCAACTTACTTAGGGGGAAATAAATTATGTCTAAAGTATTATTTGTCAAAGCTAATGATCGTACAGCTGAAGAATCTGCAACAGTTAAATTGTATAACGCATTCGTGGAAAGCTACAAATCTTCCCACCCATCTGATGAAATCACTGAGCTGGACCTGTTCTCCGTCGAGCTTCCTTATTTGAACGCTAACATGATCAACGGCACGTTCAAATCCGCTAGAGGCATGGAGCTGAACGCAGAAGAAGCTCGCCTGGCAAACATCGCTAATGGCTACCTGGATCAATTCCTGGCAGCAGACAAAGTCGTATTTGCTTTCCCGCTCTGGAACATGACGATTCCAGCTGTACTGCATACGTACATTGACTACCTGAACCAAGCTGGTAAAACATTCAAATACACTGCTGAGGGTCCTGTGGGTCTTGTAACTGAAACTAAAGTAGCCCTGTTGAATGCAAGAGGCGGCGTTTATTCCGAAGGACCAGCTGCTGCAGCTGAAATGTCCTTGAACTTCATGAGTAACATTTTAACCTTCTTCGGCGTGAAAGACATCGTGAAGGTTGTACTGGAAGGACATAACCAAGCTCCAGATCAAGCACAAGAAATCGTTGCTTCTGCTGTACAACGTGCAGTAGACACAGCAAAATCGTTCTAATCATATATTATGAAGGGAAGAGGATATCCGCGCCCTATATGGGCTGGATATCCTCTTTTTTGTTATAAAATATAAAAACACGTGCTCCCCTGATCTGTAATCAAGTGAAGCACGTGTTTGTGATATGAGATTACGATTACTTCTATTTTAAGGAATGAATTGCTGCACGATTTTTACAACTTTACCGTCACGAAGCGTAACATGGTATGGAAATTGACTGAGGTCTAGAACGTCCTTTTTTGCAAAATCCTTCTCAAACTGTGTCAGCGGAATCGATTCGTTCCATTGTACGTCTGTATCTTCTATGTTACCCGTGTGATCATAAATCTGCACCTCTACCGAAGCATCTGGTGCAACCTGATACACGTCATTTTGCACGGAATTGTTTACGATGTAGTAGCCATCCGGCGCTCCATCCAATCCTGTATTTCCTTCATGCTCCACAAATGCTTTGTCTGCCGCCGCGCCTTCATACCATTCAATCGGGTCTGCCGACAAATAAATTTGTCCGTCACGAATCTCCATTTGGTTTATATATACGGTCTCCTGATTTTCAGCAGCTGCGACAGGCGTGTAGCCTTGCGCTGTTGCTCCTGCCGTCGTAATCAGCATCATCATTAAAGCCAATACGGTCCATTTCGAAGCTAGTTTCATCATGTCTGATCTCTCCTTGCCGTTTGGGTATGTACACGGTGTCTGTAAGCTTCATTACCCTTGTGTACTTATCATAAACGTTGCACGGTTAAAAAGTGTATCAGATACATAAAAAAGAAGTTACGATTTTTTAAGACTTGGTCTTAAAACTTGATAACATGTCCTATTTATCTTTGCTATCTTAATAACCCGACCTGACGTGCCTGTTCTTCGGTGAGAATAAACTCCTCATTTTGCCATACTTCGTCCTCTTTGGTTACAGCAAACATCCCCATGATCTCTGTCCATATTCCTTTGTCGACGGCTTCCTTTTGTGTAATGATAATTTTCATGAGAATTCCTCCTCCTGTAGAAATACATGCAATCCAACGCTGTCGATTTGTGTGGCCCACTACGCGAACAGATGGTAGGTCAAATATAATACTTTTATTTAAAGCCTCTACCTCTTATATGGAACTCACAATGCTTGTCCTAGATTTACATTATCGGAGTGCTTGAGGGCTTCTTGTCCCGCTTATAACATATGTACCCTTTTCCTACCGATATTATTCGTATCTTATTTGTAACCTTAAAATTTTAGTTTATTTTCGTAGTTAGTGACTTCTTTAGAAATGACTAAGCCCTAAAATAAAAACGGCTGTAGGTTATCCTACGAGCCGTTTTCACTAACAATTTTTCTATGCTTGGTTAATCTATTAGTACCATCAACATATACATATTCAATGGCTGTCAAAGCATTAAAGCAGCGGAGCGTTCGCCTTTGCCCCTGGATTTCTACCCTTGAACATACAAACAAGAAATCTGGGGGCATTTCCTAATTTTTATACAGAAAAGTAAAAAGGCTGTACGCATACTGGCTTGGACACGGTTACTTGTTGCCCGGTGTAGGTCAAGCGTCCACTTGCCTTGTCCACTTTGAACGTAACGATGTTATTGGTGTCGCGGTTGGCCACGAGCATATGGTTACCATTTGGAGTCAATGCAAAATGGCGTGGATGCTCTCCTTCGGCAGATACATGCTCCACCAAGCTCAGCTTGCCAGTTGCTCCGTCTACAGCGTATACCACAATGCTGTCATGCCCACGGTTGGAACCGTACAGATAAGCTCCATCCTCCGAAATTGCAACTTCAGCAGTTGTGTTTTCACCTGTAAAGTCAGACGGCAATGTCGGTACGCTCTCAAGCTCAGTGAGCTTACCAGCCTCTGCATCATATGCAAAAGAAGTAATGGAAGAATCCACTTCGTTAATGACAAAAGCAAATTTACCATTTGGGTGGAACGTCAAATGACGTGGACCTGCACCTGCATGGGTTTTCGTTTCACCATGAAGCACCAGTTGTCCTTTGCTGTCATCAATGGTATAAACACGGATCAGATCCAGACCGAGATCTTGTACGAACAGGAAGCGACCATCTGGACTAAAGAAACTGGAATGTGGATGTGGACGATCCTGACGTTCAGGGTGCGCTCCTTTGCCCTCGTGCTGTTTAACATCCAGCAACTCACCAATACGTCCGTCCTCAGTCAGAGACACCAGTCCCACCATACCTCCGTGGTAGCTGACTACAATAAGGTAACGATCAGATGGATCACGCTGAATGTGGCAAGTTGTTGCACCCACGTTTTCCGCACGATTCAGCAATGTAAATGTTCCTTTAACTGGATCAATTTCGAAAGCAGAAGCTTCGCCTACTTTTGCTCCTGCAGCAGAAGTCGTCTCCCCAATGGAATACAGCTTCCGATTTTTGACGTCCACATTCAGGAATGTAGGATTTTTCAAGCCGGAGAACTCATCCTGTAGTGTAAGTGCTCCTGTCTGTTCATTAAAAGTATACGAATAAACTCCGTTACCTTCCAATTCGGCGTAAGAGCCTGCGAATACGAGCAATTTTTGTTGCGCTGTCATGGTTGTGTCCTCCTTGGATTAAAAAAATGATGGGCAATTAGAATGATTGCTCCTGTTACAGATATCGCTTTAAGAGGCGCGCTCCACCACGGGCTCTGTGGACAACGTCACATTTCCCGCTACAGCACGCGAGATCATGCATGAGGTTTCTGCCTGCTCTGCCAGTCGCAATGCTTGTTCGATCTGCGATTCTGTCGCATCGGCGGCCAATTGAACCTGCGGACGATGCACAATTCGGCGATATGTAAAAATATTGTTCGTTACATCGACAATCCCTTCGGATTTCAGCGCCAGTGACGCCACCGGGAGACTCGCGCGCTCCATCATCGCCGCCAAAGTAATCAAATAGCAGGTAGCGGCGGCACCGAGCAGCATTTCATCTGGATTGGTGCCCACACCAGGGCCTCCCATCTCGGCCGGGATCGAAATTGCAGTCCGCAACTGTCCAGCCTCAATACGACCGTCACTGTTGCGCCCCCCGTTCCAGTCTGCCTTGAGCAGAAAGGTATGCTCCATTTCAGGTCACTCCTCTCTCTTATATTATGAATCTTCACACAGGTGAATGTAAAGGTTAGTCAATCTCTTGATTTTTGGTTTCCGTACCCAGCAACCATACAGCCGCTGCTCCGATCAAGATAGCTACGAAGAAAATCACAAAGATAGATGGTAACGCTACGCCCTGTCCTACGAGTATACCGACTGCAAAAGGCCCGATAACGCCTCCAATACGACCAAACGCAGCCGCCATACCCACACCGGTTGAACGGACGGATGTCGGGTACAATTCTGGTGTATAGGCGTACATGGCTCCCCATGCACCGAGATTAAAAAAGGACAAGCAGATACCAGCAGCTAGCAGCATTCCCGCCGTTTCCGAGGTGCCAAACCAAATGGCAGACACGGCTGTGAGCAGCAAGTAGATGATCAGTACGAATTTGCGGCCCAGCTTTTCAATTAGATAGGCGGCGGTAAAGTAACCTGGGAGTTGGGCAAGCGTCATGATCAGCACATACTCAAAGCTTTTAACCAGTTCGAAGCCTTTCATAAACATAATGCTAGGTAGCCACAGGAACATGCCGTAGTATGAAAATACAACTGTGAACCATAAAATCCACAGCATCAGCGTAGACTTGCGATTAGGTCCCGACCAAATCGAAGCCAATCGTGCACGCAGCGGAAGTTTAACGCTTTGCAGCTTGTAACGCGGTGAATCATCAATAGCTCTACGCAGATAAAGAGCGTACAGCGCAGGTACTGCGCCGAGAATAAATGCCATTTGCCAACCATACTTTGGAATAACAAAATAAGCAATAAGAGCCGAAAGGATCCAGCCTGCCGCCCAGAAGCTTTCCAGCAGCACAACCGCTCTCCCTCGTTCTTTCACAGGCACTGATTCTGACACCAGCGTCGAAGCAACCGGCAATTCCCCGCCCAAGCCTGCACCAGCAATAAAACGCAGCACCAGCAGCATTCCGAGGCCTGTCGCCAAAGCTGATAAGCCGCTGGCAATAGAAAAGATCAACAATGTCCACACTAAAATGGCGCGTCTGCCGTAACGATCAGCCAAAATCCCCGCCATAGCGGCTCCGAACACCATTCCTATCGAATTCATTGCAGTCAGCAGTCCAATTTGCTCAGATCCCAGATGCCACTCCTTTGCCAACGCTGCGACTATAAATGAAAGCAGCCCTACATCCATAGCATCAAACAGCCAGCTAAGCCCTGCACTGAACAGCAATTTTCTTTTTTTGGCTGGTGGTAATGAAGTTAAGTCACTCATGATTCGCTCTCCCTTAAAAATATATCGTATGTAGACGTATATTCAGGTGTCTTGTCACCTGTATCCTAGCATCTATTGTACCGTAAGCTTCCTTAATCTGCGAGCTTTTTAACACAGAAAAAAACGGAAGATTGCCTACGGCAATTCTCCCGCCTTCTGGAACCTGCCACTTACCGGTTTTGGACCAGACCGATGATCGTCACCATGAGCACCAGCAGCTGGATGAGTGTATCGTTACTCATTCCAATCGCCTCCATCCCATATGAGATACTCCTTCGGCCGTTTCCCCTCTCCCCGGATCATGACGCTTGTTCCCCAATACATACCTATGCAGGTGGCGGGAAGCTTATGATCAATAATGGATGAAAATCTCCATACATTTAAGGTTTAATCCAGGACCACTGCAAATCCATTTCCTGAATACATTCACGGTTATCATGTTCATCATTGGCCACCAGCGGGGTCACTGGATAGATGTTCATGTCGCCTTGCTCATACGTGCGCAATAGAGGCAGCAGCTCATCTATGTTCTGGACAGACGGATCCAGCCATGAATCTATATGATCAGCTTCCAAAATAGCTGGCATGCGGGTATCGAATTCACGTATATCCGTATTAGCATGAACTGTCATCATCGTACAGGTGCGTAAAGGCTCCTTACGACTATCATGCCATACTTCATATAGCCCCGCGACCGCAAACATCTTCTGTTCCGGCAGTACCACCCTTACAGCACACATGCGTTTGCCTAATTTTCGCCAATAATAAAATCCATTGCATGGAATGATACAGCGTCGGGTTTCCGCCATCTTGCGATAACTCGGATTTACCCGAACCGTATTCAAATCTGCATTGACACAATCCTTGCCCCAGTAGGGAATAAATCCCCAGCGAAATTCATCAAGTACCCGTTCTCCATCCTGATGCAGCACAATTGGTACATGCTGAGTAGGACTCATGTTATAGCGTGTTTTGTAATAATACATCACCCGTTGTATACCAAAGTGATCCCTCACCTCATCTAAATCAGCCGATAACGAAAACCTTTTGCACATATGCTATTCACCCTTCCGCCTTTTTCACCTATTGTGCGGATATACAAGGAAAAATATGCATATGCAGGTTATGCAAAAATCCAATAAACGCCAAAACATATAGCAATATCCCCGCAGTTGTGAAGCTACGGGGATAGATACTAACTTATATTGTTATTACTTCTTTTCTACCGCGTGACCGCCAAATTCATTACGCAGTGCAGCAACCACTTTCCCGTTGAACGTGTCCGCATCAAGAGACCGGTAGCGCATCAGCAGGGACAAGGCAATAACTGGTGTAGCAGCCTGAATGTCCAACGCTTCTTCAACCGTCCATTTTCCTTCACCAGAAGAGTGCATAACCCCACGGATTTCGTCCAGGTTTGCATCTTTGGAGAATGCACGTTCAGTTAAGCCCATCAACCAAGAGCGGATAACAGAACCGTTGTTCCACACACGCGCTACTTGTTCATAATCAAAGTCAAAGCTGCTTTTTTCCAGCACTTCAAATCCTTCACCGATGGAAGCCATCATGCCGTATTCCACACCGTTATGAACCATTTTCAGAAAATGTCCGCTTCCGGATTTACCTGCGTACAAATATCCATTTTCCACTGCTGTGTCGCGGAAAACAGGCTCAACAACCGCCCAAGCTTCCGGATCGCCACCGATCATATAACAAGCGCCATTGCGTGCGCCTTCCATCCCGCCTGAAGTTCCAGCATCCATGAAGCTGATACCATGTTCTTTTAGACGGGCATGACGAGCAATAGACTCTTTGTAATGAGAATTACCACCTTCAATAATGATGTCCCCTTTGGACAACATCGGTTGAAGCTGATCCAGCACAGAATCAACAATTTGGTGAGGAACCATGATCCATAATACTCTAGGGGATTGAGTTGCCTGTACAAGCTCTTCCAATGTAGAAGCCCCTTTAGCTCCATAATCCTTCATTTCTTGGATTGCGGCTGCATTGACGTCGTAAGCGACAAGTTCATGCTTATGATCAATCAAATTTTTCCCGAGATTCAAACCCATTTTTCCCAAACCAATTAATCCTACTTGCATAGTAAAGGCCTCCTGCCATAGAAACATATTTTGTATATACTTTCTTAAAGTGTTAAGAACGAACGACTGCTTTCTCAGAGCTTTCGGACTTTTCATCCAACCACCATGTAAAGCCTTGCTCCTCTAACAATTGATCTGAAGCTTCTGGACCGTAAGAGCCTGCTGCATACGTGTGAAGTGGAACCTCACCACGAGCAAAAGCTTCCAGTACAGGTTGAACCCACACCCACGAAAGCTCAACTTCGTTCCAATGAGCAAAAAAGGTGGAATCGCCGCGTAGCGCATCAAAGATGAGGCGCTCATAGGCTTCTGGTACATCCTTGGCCTCGGAATGATAATTCATCAGAACCGTCTCCAGTTGACCATTGTTCAGCGGGTCTCTACTGTTCAGACGCAGCGTTACCTTTTCATCCGGGTTAACATGGATGATCAGCAGGTTCGGGTCAGTCGGTTGCCCTTGAGCGGCATAAGGATCTGTGCTGTCCTTTTTGAATTCCACGACGATACGAGTAGATTTTTCTTTCATGCGTTTGCCGGTACGAATATAGAACGGCACACCCGACCATTGTTCGTTGTCAATCCATAGGCGAGCTGAAATGAAAGTATCATTTTGCGAATCAGGTCCGATATTCGGCTCTTCTTTATAGGAAGGAACTGCTTTTCCGTTGATCTCACCGTTGGTATATTGGCCTCTAATCACGCTGGAAGCAATATCAGAAGGATCAAGTGCACGAAGCGCGTCCATAACCTTGCTTTTTTCGTCACGCACCTGGTCAGCCGTGACATGTCCCGGCTTGTTCATAGCCGCCATCATCAATACCTGCAGCATGTGATTTTGTACCATATCACGAATAGCGCCAGAGTGATCATAATATCCTGCTCGCTCCTCTACTCCTACAGTCTCAGAAGCGGTAATTTGCACATTGGCGATGTACTGATTGTTCCATATCCCTTGAAGCAACGGATTAGCGAATTTTAAGGCTTCAAGGTTTTGAACCATGGGCTTGCCTAAGTAATGGTCAATACGATAAATCTCATCCTCAGCAAAGGTTCTGCTCAGGCGATCATTCAGCTCACGTGCCGATTCCAAATCATGCCCAAATGGTTTTTCGATAATGAGCCGTTTCCAACCCTTTGTTTCAGCTAAACCACTCTCCCGAATATTGAGGGCAATCACATCAAAAAATTCCGGTGCCACCGATAAGTAAAACATGCGGTTCCCCGGAATTCCCAAGTCATTTTCACGTTGCTCAGCAAGCTGTAGCAGCTTTTTATAATCTTCCGGGTGGTTGACGTTCAATGCGCTGTAACGGAAAGCACTTAAGAACTGATCCATCTGTGCACGGTCTTCATTTACGTGTCTGGAAAAATCCTTAATGGATTGCTCTACATTACTTTGAAATTGCTCGTCTGCCACTTCACGACGCCCCATCCCAATTACAGAAAAGGAAGCCGGAATTTTACCTTCTACAAACAAATTATACAAGGCAGGGTAAATTTTGCGTTTAGCCAAATCCCCTGTCGCTCCAAATAAGACAAATGTCATTGAATCCATGAAATATTCCTTCTTCCCATTATAAAGATGAGGTTATTAAAAGTTACCTGAGGAATTAACGTAACCCATAATACACCCAAAATAAGGGGCAAGTCAATCAAATTTTAGCGAAATCGTGAACATTCGATATATCCTGTAATGATAACGTTTTCTGTGGTATGATTGACGAAAGGAAAGAGAAAAAAATGTTAAATTTGTCACAGTTGACACAAAGCGTTATAGTTACTATTGGTATACAGAGTTACTTTTAGTATACTGTTTAAAACAACAATGAAATTGAGGGGATTCAGATGAGCGACGACAGGCAGCCTAAGCTTTTGTGCGGTAAGGTGGAACAGTCCTTTCAGATCATCAGCAAAAAATGGACCGCTCTCATCATTCATACTTTGATGGAACATCCCAAACGATTTAGTGAAATTCACGTCTCCATACCCGATCTTAGCAAACGCATGCTGAACGAACGCATCAAGGAACTAGAGCTTTCCGGCCTGATCCTTCGCAATGTCATCACAGAGCGGCCTGTGCGTACCGAGTATTCGCTGACACGCAAGGGTAAAGAGCTAGGTGATGCATTGAATGGTGTGGAGAGCTGGGCCGAGAGATGGCTTTAACTTCTAACAGGAGATCGTCACACATGGTCTCCTGTTATTGTGTTACCCCATGTGGATCATAATACAGACTACAGTACGAAAATAATGGAACAACCACGCAGCAGCTCATGATTTCAGTCTGAGCCAAGGAAGGAAGAGAACGATGGCATTTGGCATTACCCGGCAGGAGCTTATGGCCTGGAAAAGAGAGGTCAGTCGTGGTGAAATTGCTTTTCTGACACATTACTGGCTGGATGATCGCTTTCCAGGCATTACAACCGTCACCAAGGTGGGATGTTCTGATTTGGACAAGCTGCGCTTATGGTGCAACCATAACGGATTGGACCCCCAATATATTCATCAACGTCAGGCCTATCCGCATTTTGATCTTATCGGCAACAAACAGACAGAAATTTTACGTAAGTACGGCATGAGCGATCAATTAAAACGCTTTGAACTTCATCTCCCAACGAGTACACGCCCATCGTTCTAAACCGCAGCTCTCAGAGCTGCGGTACTTTTGTTTTCATACCCGTTAATACCTTGTGTATCCAAATCGCTGACATAGCTCCTTCTCCCATCGCCACAGTCGCTTGCTCGGCATGAACTCCTAAGTCCCCGGCTACCCACACATTTTCCACATTTGTCATTTTGCTGCGAGGATGAGTTTCAATGTGCTTATTATGCAGCAGATGTACACCCAGTTGCTCTGCCAGCTCTGAATGAACATGATTGCTGCCAAAAGCTAAAAAGCCCCGCTCTGCTCGAACTACTTGTCCATCAGCCAGTCGCACTCCTTCAAAACAGCCCGGTTCTCCGGTTATAATCTCAGAAATAGCGGCTTCCTTATAGCCAATCCCTTTTTCCCACAGCTTTTCGCTCAGCTCGTCCGGCACCTCTGAACGCTCATGATTGACATATACAAGTTGATCGGTGCGCGCTGATAAAATCAGAGCCATGGAAGCTCCTGCTTTGCCTGCCCCCATGACGACCGTACTGCGATCCTGAACCTCATAACCGTCACAATCCGGGCACACATATACACCGTTGCCCAAGCAGGCTTGTAACCCATCCAGTTTTGGAAAACGGTCCGTTAGCCCTGTCGCCAACAGCAGCGTCTTTGACGAATACACGGAGCCTTCCTCCACTTGAATGTCAAAAAGCTCATCCCTTTTGGCGGCTTTTACCGCCTTCCCTACAATAAACTCAGTACCTAGTTTTGTGGCTTCATTACGTCCAAGCCGTCGCAGCTCTTCACCAGAAATTCCCTCAGGAAATCCCAAAATATTATGATATTGATGACACAGCGTAGACCGACCATAGCCGGAATCTATTACCAGCACCCGATGACTGCTGTATCTTCCCAATTGAATGGCTGCTTGCAAACCGGCAATTCCCCCGCCAACAATAATGCAATCATAGTTCATCACTTTTCCTCCTTTGAATGCGCGTTATCCTAGACAGCTGCATAAAACCGCAATCACATCTATGTAAACTTCTCATCCAATTTTAAACATAATATCACCCACTAACGGATGAATTAACCGCTGTGTCTGTATATATCAAAGCTTACATATCTTAAAAATGGAATGGCAAAGAGCACTGTAGATACCCACAGTGCTCTAATCAGGCTGAACTTGAAACGTCATTTTATCGTGAAAATTATTTAAATGTTTTTACACGTTCTTCAATAGGCTGGAATTCTTTTTCACCTGGTTGGAATGTCGGTTTACCAAATGGCATTTCAGCAATCAGTTTCCAGTGCTCAGGAATGTTCCATTCGTTTTTCACTTTTTCATCAATCAAAGGGTTGTAATGCTGAAGGGATGCGCCCAATCCTTCTTGTTCCAGAGCTGTCCATACAACCAATTGCAACATACCATTAGATTGGTTAGCCCAGATTGGAAAATTGTCCGCATAGGCTTCGAATTGTTGTTGCAGACCAGCTATCACGTTATTGTCTTCAAAGAACAAGACCGTTCCGTAACCGCTGCGGAAACCGTTCATTTTCTCAGCAGTAGATTTGAATTGTTCTTCATTGCCTACCACTTCCCGCAAAATATCTTCTGTAATATTCCACAGTTTGTCATGATGTTCTCCAAGCAACACTACGGCGCGTGAAGTTTGGGAGTTGAACGAGGTAGGTGTGTACTTTACAGCTTCCTCTACAATCTCTTGAATTCGTTGGTCAGAAATGACCTGTTCTTTGCTAATACCATAATAGGAGCGTCTGTCTTTCAGAGCTGTGAAGAAATCTTTAGTCATTTTGTTACCTCCTGAGAAAAATCAATTACTTTTCGTAACTTAATATACATTGCATATATCTTAAAGTCAAGAGTTTTCTTTTTGAATATTACCAGTTAGTTGATAATTATACGCCACCATTGTATTTTTTCTCACTGGAAGAGGTGTGCTTGGTTGCATCCTTGTCTCTCTCCTCCTGTCTTTCCATCTTCAAATCCTCTACAGGAATGGCGTCTACTGTCTGCTCGATCTCAAAACGGTCGAACAAGCTTTCCTGCTCTGTTGGATACTGCTCTGCATGATCTCGATTGATCGACTGTTCCTGATGTTGAGACTCCGTTGTTCCTTTCCCCGTCTGTCCTTTCTGCTCATTCTGATCGTGCAGGTTATCTTCAAATGGGGCCATTTTACTTCCCTCCCTATCGGATTGGTGTCCACAGTATACTTTTACCTTTCACATCGGGGATTAAACGCAAAAAAGAGAAAATCTCTACAAAGATTTTCTCTACTCATATTCTTATAGATGGTCGATTGGATTATTTCGAGTTGGATTGACCTGTACACTCATAAAAAAGATGAGGTACCAGCCTCTCTCCTGTTACGAGCTTCTGTACCAGTTGAGTCCCCGAGTCGGGGGTCATTTGACCATACCAGTCCCCTTGAGGATAGACGATCACAACCGCAGCATCATGACAACGCCCATTACAGCGAGTTCTGGTCGTGTGGATATATGCCTCTGCATTTTGTTTACGAATTTCATCCCGAATTGCCTGTGTAACTTCTTCACCCTCATGTCGCATACATGTGCCTCCATTGCAAATCAATACATGATGCTTCATTGGTTCTAATTCAAAAATAGCCATAGCTTCCCCTTTAATCAACAGTTGTTGGTTTTAAATCAATGTTTATCTGGATAAAGAACAAGCTGTGCTTCCATCTGACCAGCTTCAATCATCAGCACGATAAATGAATATTCGTCTTGACCGCGTTTGTCCGTCGGAGACCCCGGATTAAGGACAAGCTGACCGTCAATCGTTTTGAGCACCGGAATATGAGAATGTCCATAAATCAGGCAATCCAGCGTTTCTCCCTTAAACGTATTCAATGCGATATTTTCTGTCGTGCCTCGCCAGCCGTGACCGTGAACCATGCCGATTCGCTTGCCTTGGGCTTCAACGATTCGCTGATAGCCTAGACGCTCCACGATGTCCACTCCATCATTGTTTCCGGCAATGCCTTGCACAGGCGCAAATTCAGCTAGACGTTCATATACGAACCAATCCGTCCAGTCTCCGGCATGGAGAATGAGGTCACTGCCTTTTAACTCCTGTACCAGTCGACTAGGCAGTGTTTTGCCTCGGTGCGGCATATGAGTGTCTGAAAGTACGATGATTTTCATATTAATTGCTCCTTACCAGCGTCTTTACACAGATGAACTTTGTTGCCCCACGCGCTGCTGAAGCGCCTGCTCCAAATCTCGCAGCGTAACGGTCTCGAAAAACGCCTGTATTTTCTGCTCTGCCACGGTATATAAACCATCCAACAATGCGTCTATGTTCCTGCCTACCTCACAATTAAGATTGCTATCGGTGTGGATGGCGAACAACGGACCTTCATCCTTAGTCGCTTCATAGATCATTTTCAGATTGATGTTTGAACTGGACATGCTTAGACGAAAGCCGCGTGCTCCAGGCGATGAATCAACCAAACCCGCTTGCTTGAGTCGGCTCATAATCCTTCTCACAACTACCGGGTTTGTATTGATGCTGGAAGCTATAAGTGACGATGTCATTCGCTCCGGTGCCCCTTCAGCCAGAAGAAGCAGACAATGGATACTAACGGAAAAATGGGTACTCATGTTAACCACCTTTATGTGTGTGCCTCATTAAATGTTTGATAAAATACTTGTTTCCATCATACCACAATAGAGGCACCAACACAGTGCTAACTGCACCTTACTCCGGAAAATAGTCATTTTCAGGACGTACTCGCACCTTTAATTGGCGCACACTATATTCCAACTGTTTTACGATATCCTCCAGTTGACGACGGTCAAGTCCATTAAGGTCGGCCGCTGGCTTGGGTGCATTTTTCAAATCACGTATGGTTGCCTGCTGCTCCTGCCACTTGTCCATCAGGTCGGCTATATTCGCATAAAAGCGTTCATAATCCTTGATCACTTCATCCAGAAAGGCATCTACCTCGTCCGGATCATAGCCGCGCATTTTATTCTTAAACTGTTTCTCATGAATGGAGAGCGCGTCCAGCTGAATGCCCAGTTGTTTAAACAACTGCTTTTGCTTATCCAGACGACGCTTCATATGTTCATCCATCGGTTATTCCCTCCTTAACACACTATTCTTTTTATATCACATTCTAGGCTGGGAATAAAAGTCTCTGCTGATTGCCCGGCCCTATGAACGGGTATAAAAGAGCATACGTGTCACTTATACAGACCACGAAGGGGAGAGATGATCATGAATCATTTGAACGATTCGCAGCTTGCAGAGCTGAAACATATGTTGTTGGAGCAGAAAAAGGATTTAGAAAAGCATTTTGAACAAAACGGTCAGGCAAACGCTCAATTGGGAGAAACACTGACAGATTCCACAGGTGAGCTCTCGTCCTATGACAATCACCCCGCTGATATAGGGACAGAAACCTTTGAACGGTCCCGTGATATGGCGATTAATGATTCGCTGCAAGACGAGCTGGAGCAAGTCAATGCAGCCCTTCAGCGGATAAAGGAGGGGACGTATGGAATTTGTGTGGAGAGCGGGGAAGAAATTCCTTTTGAACGGTTACAAGCCATTCCATATACAGCCTATACCGTCGAGCACACGCCAACTCGAGAATTATCGAATGACCGTCCGGTAGAGGAACAGGTCATGACTCCGCCGCCCAAGGGTGCAGGTGAGGTTCGCCAACGGAATGCAGGACGATTTGATGATGCGGGCGCATGGGACGCCGTGGAAAAATACGGTACATCGAACTCACCTGCAACTGCCGCCAAGCGTGATGTCACAGATTATGATGAAAATATGTGATGCTCGAATGCCCAAAGACTTATTGAAATACCTATGTATTTGTCATCTAAAAAAGCAGCTTGTCCTTTTGACAAGGCTGCTTTTTTAGATCTTCTAGGAATACGGTACACCGCTTATCCAATTTCTATCCGTTTCCGACTGCGAGCTGACTCAATACAAGCATCGATCACCTTCATATTGCTCACCGCATCTTCTGGCTCATACGGCAACGGGACACCGTCAAGCACTGCTTTAGCAAAAGCATCCGCTTGCAGTTCAAAAGAATTAAAACCTTTCAGACGTTCCTCACGCGTAACCGAACCGACGTGGACGAAAATTTGCGGTACCACAGACGTTCTTTCCCAGCCGAACATTTTGGGCATCGCAATCGTACCCTTGCTACCGAGAATTTCCATGTTGGAACGATTGGCTGCCCACATGCCACAATCGAAAGTAAGATTGATTCCACCCGGAAATTCCAGCAAGCCGGAAGCCATCATATCGACGTTGTCATGCTCCGGGGAAAATAAGGCATGTACCGTCACTGCCTCCGGCTCCCGATCCAAATACATACGAGCGGCTGATATCGGATAGACACCCACATCATATAGCGAGCCGCCGCCCATGTTTTTATTAAAGCGCACATTATCTGCCTGATCGGTATTGTTAAACGTAAACGTGCAATGGATGCCGCGAATGTCACCAATTTCCCCACTATTGATAATTTCTTTAATTCTTCGATGTTTGGGATGATAGCGATACATAAAAGCCTCTGCAAAGATCACTCCTGCACGTTGACATGCTTCAATCATGCGGCTTGTACCGGCCGAGCTAAGAGAAGATGGTTTTTCACACAAAACGTGCTTCCCAGCCTCCGCCGCCCGAATGGTCCACTCCTCATGCAGATGGTTTGGCAACGGAATGTACACCGCTCCGATTTCGGGATCAGCCAACAGTTCATCATAGCTTCCATAACTTTTTGGAATATCGAACTCCCGGGCGGCCTCAGCGGCTTTATCCGCATTACGACTAGCAATCCCAAGCACTTCTCCGCGTTCGGATTGCTGAATCGCAGGAATTACAGCGATTTGGGCGATCTCCGCAGTGCCTAAAATTCCCCATTTCAGCTTTCTACCCATCATTCTCATCCTTTCGTGGTTAGGAATAGTTGTCTTGTTCCGCTTTGTGCAGCATACCTAAGCAACGGTCCAAATCAGCTTTGACCTGCTTCTTGTACAGTCGGGCTTTCTCCTCCCCATCATCTGTAAAGTGATAGAGTACAATCTCCTGAAAATCCACGCGCGGGTCTGTTCCTTTCAATCGCTTGGTACGGTAAAAAACGCCTTCCTGTACCAGCTCATGCAGCGCCCGGTAAACTTCGCTCTGAGGCGGAACATATCCAAACCCACTAAACTCATCCTTCATCGATTCGAGCATCTGATATCCATAACCGCGATGCCTCTCCACCATTGTGATCAGATAAATTTTGATAAAAGCCCGCTGGGATATCATAAACGCCATTTCACAGCCTCCTCCACACCTTATTCATACACCTTACCTTCCATTATAAACCACTCTGCGTCCATAGACTATTTCCTTTGATGATATGAGAGCTTATGAGAACTCTCCATCCCTTGTGACCTGTTTTAAGATGGCGAGAGATATAGAATGAGGCGATATAGAGTAGTGTGCGAAGTGCTGAGAAATGAGTTTATGGTTTACTATTATGAACTTTTCATATGTTGAAATAATATAATATAAGTTAAAAAAGTATCCCTTGGCCTTATTTCTTGGCTTTGGGATACTCTTGTGAACATATGTGATTGGATTATCAAATCAAGCTTGCTTTTGTACGGCTGGCGGACTCCCAGTCGGGCGAGGACGAACCCGAAGCCCCACGATCCATTTGCCCAGAGGCAAACGTGCCAGCAGCCATGTTCCGGCAACGGAAAAGATCATACAGAGAACGAATGAAGCCAGCATACGAAGAACGTGGCTCCAGTCTGCAAACAACGTCTCGTCAAAATAATAGGTCACACGCAGCATAAAGGCATGCATGAGATACGCTCCATAGGACAACGTTCCGATGGCCGTCAGCATACTCGCCGTACGTCCCCCCTTATGAGCAATCCACGTCGCTACCCGATAAGCTACAAAAATAGACGCGACGCAATATACAGCCATGACCGGACGCAGCAGAGACAAATAGTTAAAGGAAAGAACTGTACCTTGCGGTGTCTGGAACTGACCGATCATCTCATACAGCAAGTAGCCAGTAATTACGATAAACAACGGCCAGTATATCATTTGTGCTTTGGTTACCCATGCATTCCAACGCTTGACGTTCATCCCGGCTGCCGCTCCCAGCACAAAATAAAAGAAAAAGTAGATCACATTCCGGTCAGCGTACAGGGTAAACCAAGAGGTAATGACCGGAAGCTGGAGCTTATCCATCGCTTGGTATACGGGTCCAACGGCGAACATGAGCAAAATATATAGCACGCCGAATACAGCCAATGCAGCGGGTCGCCATGTTGATGGCAGTAGCGCAGACAAACGACGGACAGCATAACGAAACACAGGAAATAACACATAACATTGAATAATCATTACGATGTACCACAGATGATAGCTACTTTTCCCGTTCAACAGCTTCTGGAAAAAATCCAGCGGGTGAATATATCCTCCACTTTGAGCAAGCTGATTTCCCAATTCGTATAAAAGAGACCATATGATATAAGGAACGATGATGTCCAGGAATCTTTTACGTAAAAACGTTCCGTACTTTAAGGCTCCATCATAATTGTAAAATAGCACCATTCCAGTGATAAATACAAACACAGGAACTGCAAATTTGGAACACAGCAGTAAAAGTGTCATCAATACCCCGTCCTGGACGCGCGCCCCCTGCGCAACCGCATAGTGTGCGACGGAATGCTGAAGAACAACGGCCGCAAAAGCCAGCCCTCTCAGCAAAGCGACTTCGGAAATTCTCTCTTTTTGACTCATGCCACTCTCCTGTTACATCTAGCAATTTATAAATCCAGGATTTTTTCAAAATCCTCAATCTATTATAACGACAATTCTGTAAAAATATATAGAAGGTTAAACGTGCCAACGGCAAGCTTAGCATCATTTATCTCAGATTTATTCTATGATCCACAAATATGTAAAAACAGCAGTCCTCCCTCTCGGGGAGACTGCTGCTGTAGAAACAACCCATATACAAAGGAGATAGGAAAGCCTGTTAAATCACGTTCTCAACTAGCCGTTAGGTTTTTACAGGTTCCTTCTCGTATCTGTGTATGCATCTGTACGCGGCGTGTCTGCCAACGTATCATCATACGTTCTGTAACGATCCGCATTCAGCGAACGGTTGGTGCGGAAAATATCATAAACATCCCTGTTATGGTCAGCGGAGTCCACCAGCACTAAAATCTTGCCCTGATCGACGTAAGTCTCGTATTGACGTGCATCATCTTCCGGAATACCCAGCCCGACCAGTCCACCGACCAAGCCACCTGCTCCCGCTCCGACAGCTGCTCCGGTAAGGGTAGCCGCGATAGGTCCAGCAGCGAGGATTGGTCCGATACCTGGAATAGCCAAGGCCCCGATGCCCGCCAGCAACCCAGCAACGCCGCCTACAACGCCGCCGGTAGCCGCACCGGTCGCTACACCCTCCGGTGCTTTGGTGCCTGTCTCTTCACTAATCGTCCTCAACTCGTCACGGTCACGGGTGATCACAGAAATTTCACTGCTTGGGATTCCTTTGCTCTGCAATTGTCCTATCGCACGAGATGCTTCCTGCTCTGTATCAAAAACACCAACAATCTTCTTTTCATTATAATCGTTTAAGTTATTAGCCATGATAGTTGCCTCCCAATATTTTAGTGTTGAGTGGTTCGTTTTTCATTACCCCGCTATTATGACGTTTAAACGATTTTACAAAAATTCAAAAAGTCGATTAGCATAAAACAGCTTCTATTTAACGCTTTGGCTTTGCTCTGTTGGTCGCCACAGCTTCCAGTGGATCATCCGGCCAATAATGCTTGGGATATCTGCCTTTCAGGTCCTTTTTGACTTCAAAATAAGCCTCCCTCCAGAAGCTAGACAAGTCGGATGTCACTTGGACAGGTCGCTGGGCAGGTGACAGTAAATGCAATACAATGGGCACACGTCCGCGTCCAATACGAGGCGTATCCCTCATACCGAACAATTCTTGTAGTCGTACGGCCAGCGCTGGTGCCTCAGGATTCGAATAATCGACAGGAATGTGGGAACCGCTGGGTACACGGATATGCGTCGGCGCTTCCTGATCAAGCTGCTGCCGCTGTTCCCAGTCCAGCCTGCCAAGCAGCAATGCAGCACTGTCCAGCCGTTGCAGATCGGATACGTTTTTGGCTCCTAGAGCAAAAGGCAACAGCCACGATTCCAGTGAATCCAGCAATGCCAATTCCGTGCAGTCCGGCCAGTCTTCAGGCGCTGAGAAGTGCATAAAAATCAAACGAGCCTGCAACTGGAGGTTTTGCCGATTCCATGACAACAGCTTCAGACCGCGTTCACGGACACCCTGCATCAAGGCGGCAGCAACTTCCTCTGCCGGAGGTCGCTCATAGGACGTTTCCTTTAAGACGAGTGAGCCCAGTCGCAGTACCTTGCGGGCTCTCACTGCTGAGGCGGAGCTATCCCAGTATACGCTGGCTTGTTCCAGCAACAAATCGCTGCAATGCTGGGTCAGCTCTTGCAGTTCAACCGGTGCCGCCAACTGAATGGCACCATCTGCTCCCTCGTCGTCCACTTCGGCGGCGACGAGATAGGATGAACGCGACATCCACTCCACTTGTCGGAGTCGCGTCCCTCGGCCGCCGCTAAGCAAAAAGCGGCCATCCCCCCGGCCCTGCGCAATCCGGTCCGGATACGCAAAGGCCAGCAGCAGCCCGCAGGCCGAGGAGCCGTCAGGCTCGTCCTGCGCTGCGGCTGCTGTCGGCAGCGAGGCTAGCAACTGCCGGCTCTCTTGCACGATACGGCGAATCACCGTATCGTCTGCCGTTCGCAGCAGGCTGTGCGTGCTGCGGGCATGGGTCGCCTCGCGCAGGGCATCCAGCCGCGGGCGCAAATCCGTTCCGCCATGGGCGCGGAACGGGTCCCGCTCTTGCAGCAGCGCAGCCAGACGGCTGGCGGTTGGTGCCAGGCAGAGTGCCGCAGCACGCAACAGCATGTGCCCGAGGCGCGGGTGCGTGCCCAGGGCGGACACCTCGCGCCCATGCGCGGTAATGCCGCCTGTAGTGCCATCGGCTGCTGCATCCAGACAGCCGAGCTGGTGCAGCAGACCTGTGGCCTGGCCGTACGCGGCCTCAAGTGGGGCATCCAGCCAGGCCAGCTCGGCGGGCTCGCGCACGCCCCAGGCCGCCAGCTCCAGCGCGAGCGGGGCCAGATCCGCTGCCGCGATTTCCGGGCGGCTGGCATCGGGGAGCGCTGCATGCTCCTGCGCGCTCCACAGCCGGTAGCATACGCCCGGCTGGAGACGCCCCGCCCGTCCGCGCCGCTGGTCGGCTGAGGCCTTGGACACCTTGACGGTAGTCAAACGGCTCATGCCAGTTCGCGCGGAAAACACCGATTCCCGCGACAGTCCGCTATCGATCACCACCGTGATCCCGGCGATGGTCAAGCTGGACTCGGCAATCGCGGTGGCCAATACAACTTTTCGACTGCCCGAAGCCGATGGTCGTATTGCCTCATCCTGCTGCTCCAGCTTCATGCTGCCGTACAGCGGAATTACTTTGACGTGTGCTGGTAAATGCTTTGAAGCCAATTCTCGTTCCGTTCTATGAATTTCTCTGGCCCCTGGTAAAAACACCAGCAGATCGCCTTCATGAGCATGAAGCGCCTTTTCTACTGTCTCAGCCGTAAAGGACTCTAATGAGGTTGACGAAGGCTTGGACATATGGAAGGTTTCTACCGGAAATACGGTGCCTGGACATTCCAGTAATGGCGCATCCCCTAATAGTCTACATACAGGCTCTGCCTCCAAGGTGGCAGACATGATCAATATCTTCAAATCCGGTCGCAGCAGCGCCTGGCTTTGCAGGGCAAGTGCCAATCCCAAGTCTGCATGCAGGCTGCGCTCATGAAACTCATCAAACATAATCAGCCCGACTCCCTCCAACGCCTGATCATGTTGCAACATCCGGGTGAGTACGCCTTCCGTAACCACCTCAATCCGCGTGTTTGGCCCTACTTTTGTATCCATGCGAACCCGGTAGCCCACGGTCTTTCCGGTGGGCTCTCCCAGCGTTTTTGCCATTTGTGCTGCTGCTGCACGTGCTGCCAAACGCCTCGGCTCCAGCATAATTATCTTTTGCCCTACCAGCCACGGCTCATGCAGTAGCTCCAGCGGTGTTACCGTCGTTTTCCCCGCTCCCGGCTGTGCAATCAGTACCGCCGCCGAATGAGATTGCAGTGTATGTTTAAGCTCGGGGATCACTTGCATAATAGGCAGTTGTTTATCTGTCAATGAAATCTCTCCAATGATACGCTTGATGCGTAGAATCTAAGTTTTAGTTCTTTTATTATTGTGAATTTTTCATTACCTGTAATTATTGAATAGAAAAGGTTAAGCTGCCCTCTGGAACTTCTCCTCGGTCTGCCATACATAATTCTTCTAAATCTATTATACAGATATTTAAATTTCCCGTCTGATCATCGCGGCTATGTATGCTTCGTCTTTAGCTTCTATACCTATCGGGATGCACTCACGGCAAGATCGTTTTATAATATAGTTGATATGGATTGCTGAAGGACGGAACACAGAATCGAGGTCACTTTCGTATGGAATTACAGGCCCAACCCATCAGAGGGCGATTTGCCCCAACACCATCGGGATGGATACACTTAGGAAATGCTCGTACCGCCTTATTATCCTGGCTGCACGTTCGTTCCCTGGGCGGAACCTATATTTTGCGCATGGAAGATATTGATATGACGCGAGCTCGCAGCCAGTTGGCGCAAGGGATAATGGAAGATTTGCGCTGGATCGGTCTGAACTGGGACGAAGGACCCGACGTAGGCGGTGCCTACGGTCCCTACACTCAAAGCCAGCGGCTGGATCGCTTCCAATCTGCATTGGAGAAGCTACAGGGGCATGATTTGCTATATCCTTGTTTTTGCAGTCGGGCTGACATTCTGGCTGCCTCTCATGCTCCACATGGACTGTCTGGTGAAGGACCCGCATATTCAGGGGCATGTCGTAATCTTAGCTCTCAAGATGCCGTAGCCAAAGCACAGCATAAACTCCCTTCACTTCGCTTTAAAGTACCGCAAAGTCCAGATGCCGTTATTTCGTTTCATGATCAGGTAGCAGGTCATGTGACCTTCGGTGCGGCAGAAGGCGGCGATTTTATCGTCAAACGAGCGGACGGCATGTTTTCCTATCAGCTGGCTGTCGTTGTCGATGATGCGGATATGCATATGACCGACGTACTCCGCGGGTATGATCTTCTCGATTCAACGCCCCGTCAGCTATTGCTGTACCAAGCTTTGGGCTTGCAGCCGCCACGTTTCGCACACGTTCCCCTTGTCCTAGGCCCTGATGGACGAAGGCTGGCCAAACGACATGGTGGCGTAGCACTCCGAGCCATGCGTCGACAAGGGGTCTCACCGGAAGCAGTCATTGGCTGGCTCGCCTATTTTTCAGGGCTGCTGGATTCACCCGAGCCTGTGAAGGCAGTAGATTTAATCGATGACTTTCATTTAGACAAACTGCCCAAAGAATCCGTCATCCTGACGAAGCAATGCCTCACGAGATTATCTGCACTGCAACGGTAATGAGGTAAAGCACGGAAATCAAAGTGTACGGGCAAGGGCATTCCGTCCTTTGCTCCGCTCGTCTCTATTCCTCCAGTCGCTTACGCATAGCGGACTCATATTCATAAAATACAGATGACGTATTCAGCCCTCTTTCCTCCAGCAGCATACGGAGACGAAGTGATTTTTCAGTCAGCCTGCGACTGATCCGCTGTTGCTCTCCTGCCTCATGGCAAGCGTGAAGCAAATCACGTAGCTGGACACATTCCTTTTGTAACTGAAGCTCTTCCGGTAAAATGCCTGCATTCTTCAACAGCTTGTACGACATCCGCAGCTCCTCTGGAACATGTGACAAATCCTCGATCACCAGTGGCTTGCCCTCTCCCGGTAAATGATCAAACTCACCTTTGGCCATCGCCTCGGCAATCTTCTGCTCTGCCATTCTGGAGAACATCCCCATCGCCCCTTTCCACTCCTTGTATTAAACATCCTATGTACAATCTATATTAAAGAAACCTGGAGTCCTTTGCCACTGTAGCTTACATATCATTAGGATGTCCTGTATCCATAAAGGAGAAAGAGGGTTATTCTTCGATCCCAAGCAATTGACATACTTGTACTCTATATTTTTTGGCCTTACGTGTTCCATGAATGAGATTAGACAAGCGACTAGCAGGAATATGGTAGGTATCACAAAATGTTCTCTGATCCATTTGAATTTCAACTAGCTTTTGTTTGATTCTCCAGCCGAAAGGAGTTACAGGATTTCGTTTGTTCAACAACGCTACCACCTCTTCATAGTATAGGATTTAGGATTTAGAATTTTGATTGGGGTTTGGAGATTGGAGATTGGATTTCACGCTCTTCCTTCAGCAACATGTCATGAACTCATTTGTTAAGATTTCATTTTGTATATTTGGTATTGATTCAATAGTTCATCCAGTTTCATGGATTGTTCAATCACTTTGGGATGCGTTAAAAATCCGTATTTCTTCTGGACTTGGTACAGTTTTTTTCTGGCCCGTTCGACACGAAGTAAAGTCACACCTGGATTCATCAGCATGATTCCCCCTTCTGTGTCATATCTTAATGCAAAACGTAAATTTTTGGTTTTTTTTAAAATACGCTTAACAAAAAAAGTGCTTCTGGAATATTCCAGAGGCACTTTTTGTCGGTATATGTTTATTTTTAGTTGGTTTCAAGTTGTTCACAGGGTAGTTTCAATCAACAACACCACCCATTAACAAAAAAGTTTAGTGAATGTTAATTCTTATTTTACCTTTAAGCACCTCCAATAGTATCGTTAAGCTGAATAATATGGTGTTGGTTATAATCATGATTAGGTACAGCCACGATAAATAAAAAGCTAGCTGCGACGATCAGAAGAACCATTTTTCTTAACATTGTCTAACCACACCTTTTCAATGAAATTTAAAAACTGCGTCTTTGTTTCATGTGCTGCATTCATTCTGAAATGTAAGAATAATCCCATGCAGTTTATAAAATAAGTTTCATTATTTATTATATGTGACTTTAGCATTGCATACATCAAGTGTTTAAAACCATCGTTATACCTCCCTTGATGCAAATAGTAATAAGCTAACTCGTATCCAAGACGTGCAAACTGTTCTGGTATCACTTGTTGGGTATACATATCAGATGACGGATTGTGTTGGGCAAATAAGTCAATTTTCTTTTTAAACCTTCGAAGTATATGATCTACATCTATACTATACTGGTTTGCCGCCGACATAACATTCAACACTTTTGTAACCATTTCTTTTTCAGAAGCATCTGGCGATGCAGCAATATATTCAACATAATTGTTTAGTACACTTATATCTCCAGATAATAGTTTATAGGTGTAGATATTACCTTCTGCCCAATCTTGAAACTGTTTAATCCAATGCAGAGTATCCTCGTCAGTCTCTTTGACCCAATCTAAATTAGCATAGGCGTATGTATATTCTAATGCCTGCTCATAATCGCCTTTGGCCTCATATACACTGGCACACAGTAAATCAGAATATGTAATGTACACAAACAATGGACGGCTCAGCCTCTTTTCAATTTCCGCAGGCTTTCGTTTTTTCTGCTGATGCTCTAATGTATATTGGATTTCCGCTTTATCTCTCATTTTTCGAGCAGTCACATCAAGCCGATCCCATAAACGCAAAGAACGATACACATTCGCCAAATCTTTTAGCGCATCAAGTTGGTCTATTTCATCCAGGCGTTCCACGAAGGGTTCAAATAGCGTTGCTGCCTTGAGATTACGGCTTTGGTCGTCTCCAACTTGAATCGAGAATATACGATATTGGCAGGTGGCCAAGCGTTCAGAATGCTGATATTTCTCCACTTCTGCGACATTCTCATAGAGAGGCAGCGCAGCAGCATGTCGTCCCTGTTCAAATAATGCTTCTGCAACATCAAATAGCCTGGACGCATACAGCGGATTATCCATGATATGCCCTACCATTCGACGGATTGCATCCAGCTTGTCCAGTTCTGCACAACGATACAATAATGGCTCGATTCGCCTAAAATTCGGGGAAAGATCAATGATGTAATTTTCTATGTATAGGTCATAAAAATAGCCTTCTGGCAAATCCATAGCCACAGTAATTCGGTCCAGCTGCTGTACGGAAACAGGACGATGCTGAGTAATCCAATTACTAAGCGTTCTTTGATGTACCCCTGAATATTCGGCAAATTGACTCAACGTCATATCATTTTGTTTTAGATAATACTCAAACTCCGCTGAAATCGTAGGTGTATGCTTCAAGTCATAACCACCCTTCACATAAAAATTCCATTATTTTAAAAATCACCCTCTATTCTTCTCTATAATTAACCATCTGTCAATATATTATGCAACTAATGTTTATAACGAAAATTCAGCATAACTTACACATATTGGGACATGTAGGACGAGTGGCATCCTGAAATGATTGGGTTGATCCAAGTAAAAGGTTTCACAGAGTTGACATGACTAATTCATTTCCCCATGTGGATTCTCACCAGTAATGATATAGAGGTCCCATGCAGAAACTCTGTTGGACCTTTTAATTACATGAAAAATCCCCTGATGTAGATGCAATCAGGGGATACCTAGGTTCATTTCTCTCGCTTTGATAATACGAAGTTGATTATTTCTCCAGTCACAATTCCTGTCAAAATTGCATAGATTCCCATAGCGCTCATCTTATATCCCAAAGCGTAAAATAACCCTATAACTATTGCGTAGCCCAACAAAATCGCTGCATAGCGTTTTAGTAACTTACTCATGGAAATTCTCATAAGCAACTCCCACCTAAATTTATACTTCAACCATTGTAAAAGTCTGGTATCAATTATCAACACAAACTGAACAACATAAGATTTTGTTCGGTTTGTACAAGAGCGACGCCGTCTTCCTTGGATCGCTTTAAAACGATCATTTCTTGGTTGAAGAGGTCGCATATAAGCATAACGTAGCAACATTCTCTTTAAGCCCTTTGTTGGCCACAAGCAATCATTAAATATTCAAAAGTAAATCTATAATGTTGATAGAGTGCATTAAAGTCGAAAAAAAGTGGAGTTTAAAATTATGACTATATAGATGATACGGTTTCAAAATACTCTCTCTGTATATGTCAATCAAGATTTCGGTGTTAATTGAGATATCTTCTGCTCATCATTCTTAGTTAAAGAACCCTTCTTTAAAATTGATTTTTTTGTTTCTGAGTAAGTATAGAGTACTGCTAGTGGAGAATCGTCACCTTTACTTACAAAGTCAAAACTTTTCCCATCTTTATGCCAAACTATAGATGAGATCAATGTAAAGTCCTTATCGGACACATGCATATAGCTGTTACGCTCAACATTGTATAGTCCGATATAACTTGAACCTAGATCACCGATTCCAAACGCAATCTTTTTTCCATCAGGCGACCAGTTATAGGCATCAATC
Source organism: Paenibacillus sp. FSL L8-0644 (assembly GCF_038008165.1). Taxonomy (NCBI): domain Bacteria; kingdom Bacillati; phylum Bacillota; class Bacilli; order Caryophanales; family Paenibacillaceae; genus Paenibacillus; species Paenibacillus sp. FSL L8-0644. The sequence goes on along the minus strand of NZ_JBBOYN010000001.1, from coordinate 2,365,210 downwards.
TTTTCGCTCCCGGCTCCGTCACTATTCATCTCAAACATGTTTACAATAGTTTGAGTCCCATCGGATAAATTAATTAAAATAAGTCTACTCCCCTCGTGATCGCTTACATGAAGAGCTACCTGGTTGCTTTTAGATAAGGAAAGTGAGTTAACTCTCAAAGGTCGTGGGTTGAGCTTAACGAGTTGCTCTCCACGCTTACCTTTTATTTTCATAGAATTCACAACTTCATTGGCTTCGGCGGCTTCTTCCCCTTTAGCGTTAGTTAATTTTGCGGTAAAAGTAACGTCTTTATTTTTCCATACAATCTGTTTCCCCGAAACTACAACCTTAGATTTGTCTTGGTTATTATCATACTGAGAATAATCTAAGGTATTCACCTTTTTAACAGTTGCTCTAGATGTTTCTACAGTTGCTTTTTCGTCTACTTTTTTTACACCTTCCTTTGTGCTGTTTACCCCGGTATTATTCACTTCGGTCTGAGGTAGTTGATGATTTGAGCTTGCCTTACCACTACACCCTGAAATCACTAACATCACTATCGCACCTACAGACATAATCTGCACGAATTTCATAGTTTCCTCCTTACAATACAATGTGTCGTTATCCCTGCGTTCCCTTTTATAGTTGTTCTTCTTCTGGAATAGAGAAAAACATTTGCTTCGCCTGATCTTCAGTCGCTTCCCCCAGACGAGTTTTTTTGCCAGCTTTATCAATAGTCCCGAACGTGGTGCCACCCGGAACGCTATAATTATAATAAACTACGCCCTTTTGGATCGTTGGCATTTTGCCGCTTTGTTCAACAATTTTGTTGGTGAGGAACGGCAGGCTTGCATTTTTAGCTTCCTGTTGCAGGTTCAGCCTTGCAGACCAGAGCAGTTCTACATGTGTGTCAATGATACGATAGTAATTCACACTGTCCATGTGTTGTTCAAAAAATTCACTGGATTGGTTTTTTTGGAAGTAGCGAATATAAGCCATACTATCCCCTTCTTTACCTGACAGTACATTAACTTTGGCAATACGTGGAAGACTGTATGCACCATGACGAGCTACAGAAATATCGCTAGATTGGATTTCTTTCTGCATCTCTTCTGTCGGCTTAGCTACGTAAACTGTACGATCTGGGGCATCCCAGTACACTTGAGAACCGGACGCATCTGCAATGAAACGCAGCGGTACCATAACACGACCATTTTTCATTGCAGAAGAGGTAGACAGCGTTACTTTTTTATCACCTACCATTGTCTCTTTTTTACCAGCCACCAGTGTTGATTTTGTTCCGTTATTATCTACAGTTACCGTTTTAGAAGTATTGTTCCAGTTGATCGTTACACCAGGAATCGATCTTATCATATTCAATGCTACTAATGTGGAACCATTCTGAACATAGGGGTCTACATCCCCTGGCATGGGTACGTTATTCACTTGCACAATAATGGACTTGGAGGCTGCTCCAGAAACACCGCTAGCAAGCATACTAAAAGATATTGTTGATGCAAAAGCCGCTTTGAAAAATGTATTCATAATTATATTCACCTCAATAGTGTCTTCTTGTCATCATTTCAAACTAAATTGAGCTTAGTAGTATTAATACATCGATTCAGTATTAGCTAGTGTTTTCTCGTCTCATTAGGAATAGGTTGGATAATATCTGTATAGGATTTCGCCTTTGCAGTGAGATCTTTTTGTTGACCTTTATCATCTTTGTATACAGCTTTGATATTCCCATGCTCATCATTAAACATCAAGATATCAGTCACCCATCCGACGTAATTATAACTTGGTTTTTGGCCAGCACTAGACACAATATCAGACATACCATTTCCTTGCGTAAATTGCCAAACTGCTTTGGCTACTCCATTTTTAACTTCGACTACCGTATTACCAACTCTGTTTAAATACATATATCTGGATGAATCTCCTCTCGGGAAAACGTAAGTATAGCTTAGATTAGCCCCCGGTTTTTCTAGAGAAGAAAGCGATTTGTAAGAGAATTGAATCGGCAACGATATAGCAGCCTGACGGGCTGCTTGTAAATCTTCTGCCTGTAAGCTCTCTTGGTCTACCTTATAATTACCGTCTTGAATAAATAAAATAGACCGAATCTTCTCATAGTTTGCCTTGTAGCCAAAGTTCTCCGACACAAAACGAATAGGTACCAATATCCTTCCTTGAGTCATTTGGACAGGAACGTCTACCTGAACTGCTTGGTTATTTTTAAATGCTTCTTTTTTGTTGGCCGTCAGCTTAATTTGATCTTTGCCTTTTGTGATGAGAGCATACTGACTTTTACTATCCCATTTATAGGTTACCCCAAGTGAAGCAAGCGTGCGTATAGGGACCAAAACACGCCCGTCCTTAATAATAGGTGAAACATCAGTTGCTATAAACTTTCCATTCACATTCACCGCGTTAACGGATATAGGATTGGCAGCATCAGCAATCGCCCAGGATTGAAACATAAGTACGAAGAAAAACACAAACACAATAACCTTTTTCAAGATAAATTACCTCCTTTTTCAATAAGTTCTCTTACATAAGACGTATGTAATAATTCGAAAGTTTCTAATCTATATCACAAAATTCATATGTTTTGAGATGATGAGCGAAATGTAGCGTTCATGGTGTTTTTTGCCCTCCCTAATCCCTTTTCAAGGTCCTTCATTCGCTCCGTGGGTCTTGCCACCTTAGAGCCAGTAGCAATGAGCCTGCTTCCCTGTCTTATCCTGCCTACTCTCCTGCTCACCGATCTGGAAGCCAGCCGCTTGCTACAGTATCCAGGCTGGTTCAAACCAGCCTTTAGGGTTACAACCGGCCATTAAAAAAGAACGCTCTTGGATTCCTCCAAAAACACCTTTTCTAAACAATGACCTTTTCCGAAATTACTTTCCTTTACGAATTATGCTCATTTTTGTAAACTTGCACGCAAAAACTGTATAATAATTGTATAACTGTAAACTAGGTGAGGGGAGAGAACGATGCTAAAAAATCCTTATTATTTAACTTTTGTTCTTTTGGTATGGCTCATAGCTAGTCTAGTTTTGCGAATTTCATATAATTATCCGAACACTCTTTATAACTGGTTGTTAGCATCATTAATAATCCGTTTAATTGTACGCGCTATTCATGCAACATATCAGAAAAATGGGAAGACCAGTAGGATAACTGATTGGGTTGTAGAATTATTTATGCTTCTCATTTCATTCGGAGTTATCATATCCATATTTTCAACTAAAGACTTTTTATGGTCAGATCAATTAATTTTTCTGCTTGCAGAGCTATATTTACTTATTGGTGTGTGCGTTAATCTTATCAAAATCAGAAAAAAGGGGTGCTCCTAGATTTCTCTAGCCCCCTACTAATTGTTTTTTTTAGCCTATCGACTTCCTGAAGCTCGGATCAGAAAACTTAAAAGGAAAGCATAGATAAAGGACGTCCCTTATTGCTCAGAACGTCCAAAATGAAGTGAAAAATCTATTTTATTTGATCTTTCCTTACTTCGCCGGAAATAGGTACAATAATATCTGCTAATCCTGTAGTATTTTTAGGCAAAGCTTGCGTTACTGGCTTCTCGGTCCCCACTTTACCATATGTGACACTATGATCCACACGTTCTTGTAAAAAATAATATTGTGTTTTGTCTTCCGATGGACGCTTTCCTTTTTCTTTCATTTTCTTCCTCGAATCTTCTTCTACACCTTCCCAAACTATATGTTTAACATCATCCTTAATTTCATAGTAAGTATATAAATTCCCAACAACATAATAATATCTCAATGCTTCTCCTTCAGGAAAGATATACTGATAATAAACACCCTCCTCGGTATTATGAAGCGCATTTTCATCCTTAGAAGGAAGATTTACAGCGATTTTACGTGCCGCCACCAAATCCGTACCTTGATACAGCTTCTTATATGTTTCTACTTGGTCAGCACTCCGGATAATGACAGTATTTTTGTCCGCTTTCCACTCCACCTCTGCTTTAAAGGCTTCGCTGATGAAGCGCAAAGGCACAACAACGCGATTCTTGTTTAATTGAGCAGGCACGTCCAAAGTAAGTGTTTTTTCTCGATAAGAAGCTTCTTTTTGGCCGATCGTAAGTACAAGTTTTTCTTTTACCCCAGGAGCATTGACAGTCACCGTCTTCTTGTCCGCGTTCCAGACTAGATTAAGCTTTAGCGGCTTTAAGGAAGCTAAAGAAACCATAGTCCTTCCTGCAACGGAAACAGGTGGAGCATCTGAATTAGCGACCTCACTATTGATCACCAATTGAATGGATGGTGCAGCAGAAAGCGGAATAGCAAATGTTAAAAGCATACCTAAAGTAAGCATAGATGAAAGAAAGATTTTTTTCATACCCAACTAACCTCCAATAATTTGTAATTCACTAAAAATCCATTGCTGCTTATAATTTGAATTCATAAGCAAAATAAAGAACATCCCTTGCTAAGGACGTCCTTAATAAACTGGTTCAGTTACTATTGTTTTCTCGTCTCATTAGGAATAGGTTGGATAACATCTTTATAGGATTCAGCTTTTACAGTGAAATCTTTCTGTTGACCTTTATCATCTTTGTATATAATCTTGAAATTTCCATCTCTATCATTACCCATTGTAATGTCTGTTACCCATCCGACGTAATTATAACTTGGTCTTTGGCCAGCACTAGATACAATATCATCCAGACCATTTCCTTCTGTAAATTGCCAAACTGCCTTGGCTATTCCATTTTTTATTTCGACTACCGTGTGTCCAACATTGTTTGAATACATGTATCTGGACGAATCCCCTCTCGGGAAGGCGTAACCATAGTCTTTATTAGCACTGGGTTTTTCTAATGAAGAAAGCGATTTGAAGGAGGATTGAACTGGTAACGATATAGCAGACTGACGGGCTGCTTGTAAATCTTCTGCCTGTAAGCTCTCTTGGTCTACCTTATAATTACCGTCTTGAATAAATAAAATAGACCGAAGCTTCTCATAGTTTGCCTTGTAACCAAAGTTCTCCGACACAAAACGAATAGGTACCAATATCCTTCCTTGAGTCATTTGGACAGGAACGTCTACCTGAACTGCTTGGTTATTTTTAAATGCTTCTTTTTTGTTGGCCGTCAGCTTAATTTGATCTTTGCCTTTTGTGATGAGGGCAGATTGACTTTTACTATCCCATTGATAGGTTACCCCCAGTGAAGCAAGCGTGCGTATAGGGACCAAAACACGCCCGTCCTTAATAATAGGTGAAACATCGGTTGCTATAAACTTCCCATTCACATTCACCGCGTTAACGGATATCGGATTGGCAGCATCAGCAATCGCCCAGGATTGAAACATAAGTACGAAGAAAAACACAAACACAATAACCTTTTTCAAGATAAATTACCTCCTTTTTCAATAAGCACCCTTACATAAGACGTATGAAATAATTCGAAAGTTTCTAATCTATACCACAAAATTCATATGTTTTGAGATGATGAGCGAAATGTAGCGTTCATGGTGTTTTTTGCCCTCCCTAATCCCTTTTCAAGGTCCTTCATTCGCTCCGTGGGTTGCGTTAAGCGAGCGCCAGGAAAGTAGAGCGCCTTGGCCGGACGCTTTCTCCCGGCGTAGGCGCTCTAGTTATCGGCGTGAGTAGCGGCCCAGCGGTGCGTACTGGCTCTTAGGTGGCCGCTCTTGCCCCCTTAGAGCCAGTAGCATGAGCCTGTTTCCCCCACTCTTGTCCTGCTCGCTCCCTTACTTGCCGATCAGCGAGTCTATTTTTTACAGATATCCCGGCTGGTTAAAACCAGCATTTAGGGTTTCAACAGGCTCATAAAAAAAGACTCTTCCGGTTTCACAGAAACGTCCTTAATAATCTTCAACCCACAAAGATACATATATAAATAATACGTAAGCTAAAAGGAAGAACCCAATCACACTAAAAAGGATAATCCAGATAAAACGTTTTTTTAATGGAGACAGGATTTCCCCGCATCGTCTTAGGATTCTCTGACGGGTAGGCAACAACTCATATTCTAATTTCTTTATAACATGTTCTGCTTCTTCCTCATCTCTAACTAAAAGTTCACTCCATAATTGCTCATAGCGTTCTTGAATTTCTTCTTTTTTAGAACTATCTTCTAGAAAAGCCATTTAGCATCTCCATAATAATTCATTTATGTAGAAAAGATTTGGAAAATGTACAGCACCATTTTCCGAAGTTTTCTATTATCCAACCTTACACATTGCCTGCGTAACATAAAGAAAAACACAGGTTCCTTTTTGTTGGACCCGTGTTTTATCGTTTATACAATTAGCTGTGGTCGATGGATAAGGCCCCGCTTATGGTATTAGCACTGTTATATGAACACCAAAGAAATAATTTTTATTTTTATTTAAATTGTAAATGCGTACAAAAATGCGCTCACCTGTTTTAAAAGTGGAACTGGACACAGCGTTATTACTGCCTAATTCATATGCAGTAATGGTATAGCTTCCCGAATGTGGGTAATCCTCCATTCACAGCTCCTCTAATTTTTATTTCTCCTGAGCTGTTTGTAGGGAAATAGTAGTGAGTATAAATAGTGTCTCTTACACCTGAAAATTCAGCAATATAAGTACCTTGGCTGTTAATGTTCCAGAACGAGGTTGGGTACGTAATGCTGAATAACCCTAAGCTGCTTGAAGTGCTTATTTTCTTAGGATCAAGAGCAGACGTCTTATCTGTTGCTGGATCTAATATTTCGACTTTAGCATCACTCGTTGTTTCTATAACTGGTTTATTCATATTATCTACAATACCAATTTTATCTACCGCTTTTTCGTTACTTCCAGTTCCTACTGGCAGAACTTCGACAGAAGGAGTCGCCTGATCTTTAGTTATTTGCTAGCGGCAGGAACCGAAGCGGCGGATACAGAAGCACCTAAAGCAGCAACCATTGTAAGTGTAGCAAGCATAGTAAACCATGTTTTCTACATTTGTAATTCCCTCCATCCTTTAATTTTTATTCTATTGATGTATAATTTTTGTATGCAAATAGTTACTAATCTTTTTTTGTAATTTACAACTATTTTTTTTATATTTTTCGGAATATCCATGTTAATTATACAGGCAACTTGATAGTTTTTCCAACGTATTCAATTAATCAATAGCGAATATACCGGAATTGAGTATATAGCACTTTTTTTTGTTAAATGCGTAATTTAGGAAGTTTCACCTTCCCCATGACAACTTGATTTTTCAACAATTATAATCTCGTATATTTTTTTCAGGGAGGAATTTACATGGGATTTTTGATCTTCGTACCACAGTTTCTAATCCAGGTGTTTACCATAGTCGTCGCTTTAGTGATATACGATAGATTTTTCAAAAGAAGATAATCAATCAGTAACATAGTAGAATACATAATCACGTAAAAAAGAGCGATTTTTATCGTTCTTTAACATTCATTTATATGTATTCAGTTGATTATCCTGTCCGTCGCTCCCTGATCTCATCAGAAAAGTTATGTACCAGCTTCCCTTGGTATATCAACGTTTTTAACTGATTATGTGATAATGAGGGGATATTTCGCACCCATGTTTCGTTTATCGCGTTTTACTTAACAGTATCAAGCCCCCATACACTTTAGCTGTGACGAAGTTTACTGCCTGGCTAGCAGGGTCCACAGCCCAAAATACATCAAAGTAACCCCCTCTGCTATTATCCGCATAAACAATGGTAGCACCTTTTACAGTGCTTACTCCCCAACCTGGTATACCCAAAAACGAAAAAATACCGGTAAAGGTTCCTCCGGATATTGCGAATTCTCCCTGTACTTCATTTGGCGTTGCTACTGTACTGCTGATAACAAGCATTAGCATAACGGATGCCATCCAGGCTGATACAAATCCCTCATTTTACCACCTACCACCTAATAATATGATATAATTGTAACAACAATACATAGAGTACATATATATCACTATTGGCACACTTTTTTTAGAAGGAGTTTTCAATTTTGAAGAATATCGCAACAATCTTGGTCGTTGGATTTTTTACTGGAATATTGACTATATATATACTTAATGGAAAGGTAGAACTAAATGGTTTATTAGTTTGCTTTTTAAGCGCAGGTATAGTAGCACTAGGCTTCTTGGCTGTACATTTAATAAAAAAGTGCGTAAAAAAATGAACACACTCTAAAATGAGTCCGGATCTCATGGACTCATTTTCATTCACACACTACAGCGTTATCGCATATTGTTTTAGCTGGCATATGTATAAAACCCAACATTTTGTGCACATGTCTGCCCCTCCCACGATCGCAAAAACGGCCGTTTTCGGCCTTATCCTTCGGCGGCTCATGGACGTTTACTTCTCCAAAAGCTTCAGCACGTTGTCCCAATCACTCGGCAGTCGGATTTTTGCCTATTCTGCCGGCATTTCTTCGTCTTCAAATTGACTCAAAATGAACTTTCCCTTCTGTATCAATGATGACCATAAACAACCAACCCATGCCCTATTTTTTGACTGTAAAGAAGCCATTATTGCATTTCGAATGCAATGTAAGAATATCTAAAAAATAAAATACAGGCGCCATTTCTGGCGCCTGTATTTTCTTCCTACCAAGGCGTTTCCGTTTTGTGTTCAATCACTTTCAATACTTTGGGTTCCAGAATCCGTTTCAATAGTGCCAGCGTACGATCGTCATCAGTAGCTCCACCATGCGGATCGGCTTGGATTTGTTTTTTTGCCTGCGTACTTGCGATTATGTCCATGACTTGTTGTTTGGAAATCTTTTTAGATGCTGCGATCTCGACGACAGATGCCCCCTTTGCCAATTCTTGTTTCAAGTCTGCTGGACTCATGTGAAGTAAAGAAAAGAGCTCTTCATCGTTTAAAAAGGCATCCGCAGTATAGTCAGGCTTGCCTTTAGTCATGAAAAAGCCTTCCACGGATGGAGCAGGGCCGCCTCCGATCAGAGAAACGCTGATCGTATTCCCTTGAACGAATGCCTGATAAAACGGCGTTGTTGATCCCTTTTCGGTGTAGTTCAATATAAATGTTTTTTGGTCCGGGTTCTGCATCGGCTCCATGTTACATTCGTACTTACTGGAGCTGCCGTACAGTTTGTTAATGAGGTCATCTACTTTCGATTTGATTTCTTGATCGGTTAAGGAGATGACCGGCTTCTCCTGAGGCTCCCAATTCTCTTGGTTCACTTGTTCGATTTCACCCGTGATACCGTTCAAATCAAGTCGGACCTTTTTGCCGTGAGCTCCCTTTTCCTGCAGCACGATGCTTGTTTGAATGGCTTTCCCCTGACTTGTATTCGTGGGGTCTCCTCCAATCTGGCTGGCGTCGATAATTTCAAACGACTTGGTTTCCGGATAAGAGCGATACAACTTTTCAAGCGCTGCTTGGCCAACCGCATCCATCTTGACTTGTTGGGCTGTCATCGGTGTCCTCGTAATCATTTCAATCAGGGGAGGGGCCGCGAATGCCGCGGTTGGAATCATAATTACTGCAGCAACAATGCCGCCGATCAATCGTTTTTTCATCGTTTTTTTGCTCCTTTGCCGTTGTACGTATTGAGAATAGGATTGTTCGATTCGTTTGGAAACAGCCGGGGGACATTCCATGGTCTCTGCCTCTTGGTGCAGGTACTCGCTGATTTGACTTTCAATAGGCATTGTTCTTTTCCATCCTTTCCAACGGGAGATTTCCCAATTGTTTTCGAAGCGACTGCAGGCCGGCATGATATCTGGACTTGACTGTACCCAGCGGAATATCGAGTAATGTCGCAATCTCCTCCAGCGTATAATCGTGATAAAAGCGGAGGATGATCACCGTTCGCTGTTTATCGGTCAGCTTGTGCATGGCCCTCGATATCTCGGGGTCTGTCCCATCCATCCTCAACGTGGGCTGATCCCAATGATACTCTTCCCGAGAAAAGACACGGATGCGTTCGAAAATTCGGAATCTCCTCCAGCTTTTCACCCGGAATCTTTGCACTTGTCGGATGACCAAGCCGTGCAGCCAGAAGTGGAAAGGACGATTCGGATCGTAGTTGGGAAGCGAGGTCCACATTTGCATGTAGATCTCATTCATAATATCTTCGCGATCCTGCGGATGATCCACCAGAAAAGAGACGGTCCGGTAGACATCCTTGTAGGTGGCATCATACAACGTATGAAACGCCTGCTGATCTCCTTCGATCATTTTTGTGAGCACGTGGTACATAGATTCACTTTGCATTCAGAGGGCCCTCCTGAGTAAGCAGCTTACACCCTATATTGTCGCTCGATGGAAAAAAGGTTCGGTTTTTTATGTTTTCGGTTGGGAGCCTATGGATTGTAAGAAGGCGAGCAGCGGCATGAAAGCGTGGAAGACATGTTGTTCTTCCGTCAGACTGCACGGTGAGCTCAAGGAATTAGGCCTTTGCAGGAGCTATCTGATCAAACCCAATAAAGATGAGTTCTGAACAATAAAGTTGAGTTCTAACTGAAAAAAATACAATAAAGTTGTGTTCTCAAAATTAAAGAGACCCGACGGTAGGTTACATCATAAGAACTCTTTTAGAGCAATAAGGGTAATTGATAATTAATTCAAAACTCAATATTATTGTATATGCTCGAATGAAAATGATGATTTTGTGAGACCAAGAACTCTACTTTATTGTCCGTAGAGGGTTACAGAAGAAAACACCATTTTTTTTTACTCTAGGATCTCCAAAAGAAAAAGTGATCGATGTTATGGGTACTTCAACGTCAATCATAGAAACTCATGGTCTATAGCAATAATGAGGTTATACTATAAATCTTAGTTATTGACTGACAGGTTACTTAATCAATTTAGGAGTGGCAATAATGGTGAAACAAAACTTAGAATATATCTCTCAATTGATCTATGACACATACAATATTTCTCTTTTTATTTTCAAGAATAAAAGTCATCGTATTACTAGAAGTGGAAAACAGCTAAGACATCCTCTTTTTGATTCAATAGAAACATTTATAAACAGGCTCATTCAACCTGGCGATCAACAAAACGTTCCTTTGATTAGAATAACAAACTATCTAGAAACGCTCATTGTATTTCATTCATCTTCCACAGAAACGATAATAATCGGACCTTTCACTTCCTTTGAGGTTACCGAGAACACCGTAAATGGTATTATGCATGATCATCAAATATCCTCTAGTTATCAGCAAGAGTTATGCCATTATTACAGTCAATTAGAGCTGTTAAACCAAAAACAAATTGTATCGCTTTGTTCACTCACGTATTTTTTAATCTACCAAGAGCCTATGGATGAAGAAATAGTGAGATCTCAATTAATGAATTTTAACGAAATTGAACCCACTCATATTGAACAAGCAATACGGCATCTTCGTCTGGAAACGTCTTTTCATTTAGACCATAAAACTGAGCAGAAAATATGGCAATATGTGAAAGAAGGCAAGAAGGAAAAGCTGTTACAGCATTTAGAATCAATTGAAATGGAGGGATTGAGTCAACTTTCGAAAAAAAGCCACCTTCGTAACATTAAAAATCAAATCATCATTTATATTGCACTTGCGACGAGGGCAGCTATTGAAGGCGGTCTTTATCCTGAAATTGCCTATACAATGAGCGATATTAGCATTCAAAAAGTTGAAGAAACGTTTGACCTACAAAAAGTTTTATTAATTGGTGATAACTTATTATTTTCATTAGTTGACCGTATGAATGAAAATAGGGAAAGTGCACATTCTAAGGCTGTGAATACTTGTAAAAACTATATATTCAATCATATATTTGAACAAATTTCGATAAAGGATTTAGCAGACCTCGTCCATTTAAATCCAGTTTATTTATCGCAGCTCTTTAAAAAAGAAACAAACAAACCTATCGGAAAATATATCCAAGAAGAAAAATAAAAGAAGCACAAAAATTATTGATCCAAACGGACTATTCTGTAGCCGACATTTGTATGTTGCTTCATTTCAATAACCAAAGCCACTTTTCAAGCCTATTTAAAAAATTTACGGGTGTAACACCAAATCAGTACCGAAAAAATACACTCAATCATTAATTGATTGTTCACGAAAAAAACTGCTAATCCATTGCAGATTAGCAGTTTTTTCTTATTAGATGCGTCTATCTCTCCATTAACCCATACCTATTAATAGCATAGATCGCAATATGCACCATCTATTTCATTTAAGGTATTAAGCGTTAATAATGACACCGCCATCTACATTGATTGTTTGTCCCGTAATGTGTCTAGAGTCTTCACTCGCTAAAAACAGTACGACAGGTGCAATATCCTCGTAAGGCGTGCCAAATCTTCTTATAGCAGTTTGTGAGAAACCTAAATAAAGTGGATCTCGTTGACCTTCAGGCATTTGGTCTAAATATGCTTGAATCGCATCTGTAATGGCACCTGGGTTTACGACATTTACATTAATATTGTCAGGTCCCCATTCACGCGCAGCTACTCTCGAAAGACCACGAATTGCTTCTTTAATCGCTGCATATGCTGCATAGCCTTCTTGTCCTTCATTCCCACTTCCAGAGCCAAAGTTAATGATTTTACCACCATTTTCTTTCAGGTATGGATAGCAAAGTTTCATAAAGTCCCATGTTGTAACAAGACCCGTCTGGTAGCTTCGTTCTAGAGTCTCCCGCGTATGATCTAAGAACGAATGAGGTGGCTCAATCGCCATCGCTAAATTTACTAAAATATCTACAGTTTGATATTGTGCAACCGTATCCGAAATAAATGCTGTTGACTGTTTAAGATCAGTAGCATCAAATGCTTTTGCAAATACATCTGCACCTTTGCTTTTACATAATTCAGTAGTTTCGTTAAGCCCTTCTGCATTGATATCACATAATGCCAGTTTAGCAGCTTCTTCTGCAAAACGAAGTGCAATATATTTACCTAATCCGCCACCTGCTCCAGTAATAACAGCAACTTTTCCAACTATTTTGTTCATAATGTCTTCTCCTTCTTTGCTAACAATTGCTTTAGAATCGATGAAGTAGCCTGTTAGTCAATAACAAAGATTTGTAGTACGGTTTCATTTTAAGCAAATTTTTTAGTGTAAAATATGCATTTTTAAAGATTTTTATAAGGATTTATAGGGTGTTTACTTTTTGTTATTTCAAAATATTTAATTTATTTTATCAGGGTTACGTAAGACAATTGAAAGTGCAATTCGTAATGGAAAAGTAAAATCCAGTTTGGAAACAATCAATAATACTCCTGTTTTTAAAATCTTATTTTTGTGCTTAACGATGTAAATGCAATACCTAGAGTCATCCCTTATACCACAATCGGGCGCATTTGTGGAGTAACGCAGGATGAGTACTATTTTTTCTAATGAATAAATTTAAAATTATGGAATTTAGTACACAACTTTATTGTATGTACACACTATCAGCACCAAATATTAAGTTGGCTATAATTTTGTATATAAATCTGTTTGAGTGTAATGGACATGGCCGCAACCAATTTTAGAACTGAAAAATTACTAAAGGAGCTGGAGGCTCTTTTCCAAAATTGATTGAGTCACTTGCAGAGTAAATGGGATCAGAACACCAGACCACTTCAACCTTGAAGTGGTCTTTTTTATATAGAGAATAAGCTCTACAGGAATGTTTAGCGCAACAAGGCAGCTGATCCATGAGTCTGTGGTCAGCCAATCTATGGATGGAAACTTTTTCAAGTTCACCCGCGTCTAACATACGAATAAAGATTGCTGGTATGCATTCGGAAAGAACGCTGCCGTCATGAGAACAGGAGTGGATACTATGAAAAAGCTTCTATGCACATTCGCCGTCATCGGTGCATTATCCGTCGGTACAACCGCATTCGCCACCGTGGATATTGGCATTACGGTGAGGAGCAAGCCGATCGCGACCGACAGTCCCCCCATCTACGATCAGGGACGGGTGCTCGTGCCGATCCGAGCTGTCTCCGAAGCACTGGGCGCCGCCGTCGATTGGGATGCGAAAACGGACACCGTGGTCGTCCGAAAATGGTCGCAGACGATTAAGCTGACCGTCGGGAAGAAGACGGCCGCGACCGAGACGTTTGGGAATAACTCGTCCTCGTCGGGTCCGATTTCACTCGACGTGCCAGCGAAGGCCGTCCATAATCGCGTCTACGTGCCTCTGCGCTTCGTCTCCGAGCAGTACGGCTACAAGGTGGAATGGAAAAACAACACTGTCGCCATCGAGTCGCCACTCTCCGATAAGCAGCGGGACGCGCTCTATACCGGCGATCTGGCCGCAAGCAGGAATCTGGTCATGGAAGCGATGTTCTCTGGAACCCATTACGAGCATACGCCACTGCGGACGCTCCACGAATCCGAGGATTACAGCACCGCCTTCCTCTTTCCCGAAGGAGAGGCACTCCGCTTCTTCACCATCGAGGGCAATGAGACGGCGACCTATTACGAATACAAGGACGATTTCCTTGTCGCGACATGGCAGGCCCATTTTGACGGAAGCATTGGAGATAGCTTTCAACTGCTGCTGGAGGAAAAGCTGAAGGACCGTACGGGTCCGACGCCGAAAATCGACAAGCCGCTGGTATTCTATAGCAGAGGCATTGCCGGAGATTCCAGCACCGAGGAAAGCGGCCTGATCGGACTGGACGGGAAGGTCACCCGGATCGGCTTCGAGCATACAGTCGGCGGTTCCGTGACCGACTCGTCTGGAAAGCTAACCGTGACGCAGCCGGACGAGGTGCGCAAGGAGGTCGTTCCCATCCCGCAAAATTAACAGCCTCAACGGATGTTCAAGTCTATTGCTTCTATCAGGAGGCGCCAGTAGGCAAAAAGGGATGGGATAAGATTATAAGTTCTTGTCCTTTTCGGGTACCGATTCATGTCTTGGGAAAGAACATGTATCACGATAAAAACAAAAATCCGCGAAATCCGCGAACCCGATACGTAATATGTTCTTTTCCTCCGACACATCCGTCAGGAGCATCGGAGAATTAACTGAATAGACCAGTGAATCTTGGCGTTTAACATGATTTTTTCGGATAAAAAATAAGTTGGGGCTACCGTGTGGCGCAGCCTCTTCGAAGTTAAACTAACGTTCTCCGTTAGCTTAGTCTTTTCTCAGGTTTTGAACAGGTTGTCCCCGTACTATGAATTTCTTAACATCTGTAGACTGGAATTGCTTAATAAAGCGGGTATTATCTCGTGAACGCGCACCGGATTTTGATGTTAGTCTTGTCTCTGCTCAATGCTCAAAAGGTCGACAATAGACTTGACATAGGAACGGGCGAGTCCACTTGTCATCGAGATGTGAACACCACCTGTTCCAAGCTTCTCTAAGAAGCCTTCGTTCATGACGACGCTTTCGACAGATGCATCATCCCATAAAATGGTTGCAACAATTCCCCTGCTCATTACTGTCTCAACCGGCCGGGACGCCAGCTGTGCGCCCTGAGCAACTAGGAAAAAATTAATGCTACTCTCTTACCTTGAACCAGCGCTCGAAGCGTTCGATGTTGGCCTGTAAATCAGCGCGGAATTGCTGTAACCCACCGATCTTCTGGTCAGCCTCTGCGAGATGCTACCGCAGGATAGAGAGGACTTTCTGCTTAGGTTGTACTCCACTAGGGTCAATGAAATAGAGATCAATAACGTCCCTTATTTCTTCCAGGCTGGCGGTTGATGTTGGTTTGCAGCATAGTACAGAATATAATGACTGGGCTCCTTTCATGCTCATTGAAAGTGTAAAAGAGCCTTATACTTTTAAGCCACGCTTTGAGCCTGATCAAGAAGTACAAATGAAATTTTATGTCCCTTCTGACTACAAGATCGACAAGACTATAATGACGGATCATACATTAGAAGAGTTCGTTGGGCTACATCCTACATTGGTAAAGATTCAGAAGATAATATTCCTTGGCGAAACAGTCAAACCTATGATTATTGTTCTATGCCACGGAGTAAAGTTGTAGTGGATTACGTACATGGAGGAGAGGAAACAGATAATATATTTTTAGATTGAATTCCGTGAGGGGCTGCTAGCCCCTCTCTTTTAAGGAGGATATTTTTATGGGAAAGATGTTGTTCAGAATTATGCTTATAGGTGCATTGTTTCTTTGTTTTTCTCTACCCTATATAGGAAAAATGTCAGCTCAGAGTATAACTCCAAACACTCCATTTTTGAAGATTAACAATTACTATGTCTTGTTCACAGCCCCCAAAGCACCTTATATTGATCAGAATAATCGCTATATGGTACCTTTGAGATCCATAAATGATTTGTTGGGAGGACAGACTACGTTTAACCCAACTTCTAATACGGCTACAATTAAGTTTGGAACACACAAGGTTGAGTTTAAAATGAACTCCACTGAGATTGTTACCGACTCGAGCTCGTCCGTGATGGATACCGTCCCTGTGCTTTATAAAAATGCGATGTTTGTCCCTTTAGGGGTACTTACTAAGCACTTAGACATACACCAGGAATGGGATCAGCAAAATAAACTGTATTCCCTCTCTGGGAAAGAATTAATGAAGACACCTTTGATGGAGAATGTAGAAGATTTGGATCATTTTAGAGAACAAGTGGATAATGAAAATGCATTCCAGTTGTTATCGTACAAATTGACCATGGGAGAAAAAATTCATCTGGCCATTACAGCTAAGAATATGACAGGGAAAAAGATTAGTGAGGGCATTGAAGATTTAAATACCACTTTTATTTTTTCTGACAATAGCACGGCCGGGGAAAATAGAAATCGTAAAAGGCCCAGTATAGATAAGGATGAAATTGTAACTCGCGAAGATGACATAGATTATGTGAAAACAATAGAGAATAATAAAATTATCAAACATGAACTGTCGTATATTCTCTTTAAGGGCAGAACGCTAAAGACTCACAAGTAAAAAAGTACTTTTACTTGTAGAGTGGAATGGGTCAATAGTAAAGCTGATCCTAGAAAGGATCAGCTTTACTATTAAATATTAGATTTGTGAGTTTCAAATTCCTTACGTTCATAAAAATACCCCAACCTACTCCATTGTCAATTAGGGACAAACTTGATAAATAGTGATTGCTTTCTCCGTTCCGAACGGCGTTTTACTTGACTGATTATTTATGTATTAGAAAGTTTATCAAGAGTATGTCTATATTTTCGACTGCCTTCTTTATTCTGGGGTGTTATCATGACGATCATCATTTTTATTCATATAATCCTCCTCGTGCAAATCTTCGTTTATAAAATAAAAATGCTGACTGTACTGAACCACGACTTGTTCTAAACCAAACCTTTTACCAGCCAACAAATTCGCAATCCACGCACTCATATAGAGTGCGACGTGCCTCGCGCAAAGCAGCCTGATATGCCGGGTCAATTTCAATCCACGCACTCATATAGAGTGCGACGACAGCGAAAATGAAGGAATTAATACCCTAATGATATCAATTCCATGCATTTCCGAAAAAAACGATGCCAAAAAAGCTTGAATCGACTATTGACTTCTAACGAAGAAAGCTAATTTAAAACCATTTCGACAAATTTCGAGGTGCGAAAGATCCAGGGTTTTTATGTGAGCTTCACATTTGCACCGTAACCAAGACATACACTCAGGATACCACAAAACATTTCTCTGTCCCAGACAATGCTCTATTTCTAAAACAATAACGACTCTGCCCCGTCAATGACAATTTGTGCGCCAGTAATGTGACGCGAATGATCTGAGGCCAAAAATGTTACCAAATCAGCTACCTGCTCGGGTTGACCCGGTCCCTCTGCCAACGGTTGCCCTCCTTCAGGAAACTTGACGGGGATGGTAATTTGCTTTAACCCTTCCGACTTCTCCGTGGTTTCATCAATATTCGTCGAAATGGCACCCGGATAGATGACATTGACACGAATACGAAACTTAGCCAGCTCCAGTGCAGCCATTTTAGCAAAACCAGTTTGACCCGCCTTCGATGTGCTGTAGGCTGACATCCCAAAGCTGGTAAAGCGCTGATTTCCATTAATGGAACTGGTAATAATAATGCTGCCGCCACCGTTCTTTTTCAAATGTGGAATTGTATACTTCACCGTCAGGAAGGTACCGTCCAGATTCGTGGACAATGTTTGCCGCCAATCCTCAATGCTCAGATCCTCGATCGGTCCGACGACCCCGTTAATCCCCGCATTAGCAAAAATGATATGCAGACCGCCAAATAATTCAGCCGCTTCCAGAACTGCTTTTTCCACACGCACCGGATCGGCAATGTCCACGTCAAATGCCCGCGCTGACCCTTCACGTATAGCATTAATTTCTCTTTCTGTCTCCAAAATACGCTCATTACTTACGTCAAAAAGAGCGACATTCGCTCCTTCTCTAGCCATTTGAATGGCCGTTGCCTTGCCAATGCCAGAACCAGCCCCCGTGATCAGAGCCGTTTTTCCTTCAAAGCGTGCGCCTCCTGCATATGTGTAGCTCATATGTATCGCTCCCTTTCAGTAATCTGTATAATCACAAGATTACCCAAAAGGATATACTTTATAATCACCATTTTTGCGCATTTTTTGCTATTCCTTTGCGATATTTAAGAAAAGTACGAATATTACGCGCATTAGCGCGTCTTTCCTTCTCCTCCTCGTTACATTCTATAAATATCTTAACGAATCGTAATGTTCTATGTATTCATCAAAAAAAGGACGTATACATCCATATCCATGGTTGTATAACGTCCTTTTGCTTATTCATTTACCACTGCAGCTCAATAAATGCAGCATCATCATCAAGTCCCCCGGTGTGGGATGCATCCAGCAATACCTGTATCTGCTCATCAGGGACAGGCTCGCGAATGGGGTCCAAATCGGATAAACCGTCCGTATATACCTGTAATCTCATCGGCATATCTGCGGATATGCTTCTTTCATACCAATGAGGCTTCCCTCCAATCGGCCCACGACTTGTGGACCAACGCTCCGCTGTAGAGAAGGTATGATCGAACAGCTCGCTGATTTCTTCGGCACCGTTCCATAGTCGCAAACGTGAATCCCCTTGCCAGGCAAGTCGGAGACGGCCACGGCTGCCACGCTTCGGCAGTTCGATTTTACCGCAAATATACATGGACTGGCTACCTTGACGACGTTTATCTTCCAATACCGAACGCATTAGGCCTGATTCGTGATCCAAAGGCTGCCGATCCAGTTCCTCTGCCGCTGTACCTGCCAAACGTTCAAGGTACACTCTCAATTGATCAGCAGACAGATCTTGTCCCCGTTCCATCCAATCCAGTAAAGAAGAACCCAGATAGCGGGCCGCAAAATCTCCTCGGTAACTGAGCCCGACACCATCACACAAGACAAAACAACAGACGGATTTATGAATACGTACTGCGGCGAAATCCTGTCCGCTTTCTCCCATACTGGCAGATTCGGCAGACCTTCCATAGCCATAACGACACATAAAACGACTGTGATGAGATGATAAAGGCTGATCGCCTGTCTGAGAGCTTATGTAAGCAAATTGCTGAGTCAGCCTTGCATTCATTCCCTTTTTTTTGCTCGCGGGGAGCAGGGACAGCGGTGGATTCATGCTTTTACCTCCTTACCGTACAGGCGTTGCGGCCGACATTTGAAACCCAATGGACACCAGCTCCGCACAGGTTCCGGGCAGCATCATAATGGCTCCTTCACCTAACTGATAATCTGCCTCAAATAGCATTTCCCGATAGCTTTCAGGCAGCACAGAAGACATATCACGCAATTTCACAGCATGTTCATCCTGCAACGGCGTATTATGTGTCAGACCTTTCCAGCGACGGGGGTCCTGAATAGGCGTTTCCAGCAACCTGTCGGATAAAAATATATTTTCCACCAGTACATTACCGTCCGGTACGCTCATGCTCATAATACGCTTCGCAATCGGTTCGGGATCATCACCTGTGGAAACTCCATCTGTCATATGACAGACCAAAGGTGCAGGACAGTCCTGCATCCCTGGTAATTCCGCTTGCAAAATACGCTCAGCTTGCAAGAAGGCCTTTGCTGAATCTGAAAACCGTTTGGGTGTCAAATCGGGCAACGAACCAATGGCCGCGATTTCATCAATTCCCTTGACACCATTCAGCAGGTCATACACATCGTCACTATAAGCCAAAATCGCAATCCGATAGCGCGCTGTCAGCCGATTTCCTTTGGTTGATCGAAAAACCATCTGCCGGATCGCCAACGATATAGCTTCATATACAACGTCAATACGCCGCCGCCCCTCCATCAGCATGTTCATCGACGCGCTGATGTCAATCAGGTAAATGATCAGGGCGGGAGTGCGTTGTGAAGCCTGTATTGTATAATTCATGGTTTGTACATGCTCCCCTCAGTTACCTTCTATCTCCATCTGTTTCGTATCTATCATTCCGCCTATATATAAACATATGAAATATTAAATTTTAGGCAGTCTAAAATTCGTATCTCCTAAAAAATTATAAATAGAGGAGGCCCGATATCCTACTTCACCTACCGAACGATAATAAGAAGGATTACTATCATATAGTGTTCTAAAACGCTTCGCAAAGCTCTTTGCCTTCGCAGCGCTGCCACCTTCCTGAGAGGCATACGCCTTGTTGTACAGGGAAATAAGCTGAAGAACGTTCTCCTTGTTTCGTGCATGCATGGACTCTTTTTGCTTTTGTTCCGCCTCGGCTGCTGCCTTACGAGCTGCCTCTTCCTGGGCGGCACGAGCTTCCTGCTCTTTTTTCAAAGCCAAGTATTTTTCATACTTTGCCTGTTGATCATACGCTTTTTGCTTCGCCAACTTGGCAGCCGCCTGCTTATTTTGTTCCTTTTGAGCGAGATAAGCTTCATATTTAACCTGTTGAGCGATAAGGGCTTGCTGTTTCTTCTGCTCTTCCTGTTGCTTTTGAGCAGCAAGTGCCTGTTGTTTGGTCTGCTGTTCCGCTTCCTGTCGTTGTTTCTCCGTCAGCAATTTTTGAGCCGCTTTCTGCTCGGCTGCCAGCTTTTCCTCGGCCGCCTTTGCAGCCTTCGCTGCCTCTTCCTGCTTGGCTGCCTCGATTTGCCGCTGATTGGACTGATCTGCAAGAATATTCACGGCTGGGATTCCAGCTGCCAATAGAACGACTGCGGCCGCAGTTGTCACGATAAACGCTTTGGAGCGATACCAGGCTTTTGTTTTTTCAGGTTGCTCTGGCGTCATGGGATTCAACTGCTCCTCTAGTCCTGTGATCGCAGCTGACACCTCCACATGCAAAGGACTGCCGTCTTCTACAAAATGATACAACGACCGGTATACTTCCAGCGCTGCAGCAGGTTTGTTTTGCTGCTCCAAATCACGTGCCTGTCGGAACAGCTTGTCCGTTACCCCACGCTCTCCTTGCTCCAGGGCGGCCTGATTTAGCAGTGCAGCCTGTTCAGTCTTGAGCGGTGCAGGCGCTGACAAAGAGGATGCAGCTTCACTGGAAAGGCCACCCACCGCTGCCGATTCTATTGTTTCTGTCGCAGCAGGTTCCGGTTCTATAGCCTCAACTGAAATTTCCTGCTCAGTAACCGCATTAAGTACAACCAGCCATTCGCCAAAAGTAGGGCAACTGCTTAAATCCTGACTATCCCAAGCACGGCTGAACAATTCTACCACCTTGCTGCCCCAACGAGATTCCAGCGATTTTCGTAAAATAAAATAACGTTCGCAAGGCGTCTGCATTTCATGCTGATCAAAATAACTTTCGCCCCACGCTTTGTCGACTACTACACGGTCAGACCAGCCTAACATTTCTCCTATAATGATTGCCCCTGCAAAACGGTCTGCATACGCACTCCACAACCCGCTGTGGACGGTACGATGGGCGGCATACCCTGGCGAACCTGCCAATAGAGCGTCTGGACGATCCATTTTAGTACTATACATTTGTTCCACGTCCACCAATTCCACAGCTGACGTGCCTTCAGGCAGTTCCACTTCAGAAAAAAACGGAAGCATCACATTCGGCGCCGATAAATCACAGTGCGCCAATCCTTTTTGCTCCATAGCTGAACCGATCCCTGCCAATGCTCTGGCTAAAGCCAGACTATCGGAAGCCTCAAGCTGACGCTGATCTGTGAGACAATCGAACCATGTCATACCGTGAACCCATGGCATCAGTACCGCATACAGCAAATCAGGCTGCTCGGCAATCAGACTTCCGTTTCTTTCTGGAGTGAGCACATCACGCTTGCATACCTGCAAACCGGGAATATCCCCGTATGCTTCCATATGCTCAGATTGATAAACCATAGCCGGGATGCGGAACTTCGGAAAAAACACCTTAAGGGCTTTTGCCTCATGTGGCGCTCCGTTTTTGGCATTTAGCTGGTATACAATTCCCTGACGCCCTGCTTGAGCATAGGCTAAACCGGGTGCAGCGGGATGTCGTCCAACCACATAAGCTGTGCCGTTTATGATCAATTCGTCTCCCGGATTCGGTTGAAAAGACATGAAACATCCCTCTCCTTACATCATTCAGTATGCTAGTTTTCCTCACCTTATTATATACATCTATGGATGGCAAGAAAACCGGGTATCCGAAGATCGCCCGGTTTTTCCTGAACATCCTGTGCCAAACCGTGAGGAATGGCTCACATATTGCTTCTTAATAGAGTGGTATATGATAAGTTAATGCCTATCAGGCAAGACAACTTATTTCGTTTGGTCAACCGTGCGGAATTTGTTAGCGATAGCTGTCAATTCTTGACTGATGCTGTTCAAAGTCGTTACGAAAGCTTGCATTTGTTTGCTAGCTTCCTGAAACTCTTGGAAGAAGCGTTGTTTAGTCATACCTTCCCATTGACCTTCCATACCTGAGATGGACTGTGTCAAACTGGAAACGATCTGCTGGCTTTGCTCACCACTTTGTTTAAATTGGTTAGCCACCTGATCAACCTGTTCTGGGGTAATTAAAATGCGTCCTGCCATTTTTTGAGTCCTCCTTGATGATAAATAATGTTTTTGTTTATCTGGTTCAAATTGTACTATGGCTATTTAATTCCCTACAAAAGGCAAAGGACCTAATTGTAACAATCCCACTTTTTAACTATAAAACAGCACCTAACAGTATAATATTAACAAAAAAAACACCTAATAAGTCCCATAAAGCCGGGAATTGTGGAACGAGCTCAAGTAATTTTGCAATCGATCCAGATTGTCCCGGAACGCGATCCCAACTAAGCGACAGGCTGATCTCTTACTGTAGACGGATCAGTAAAATACCAATCCTGCGGACTGCTAGAAGACGCCTGCATCAGAATATCCTGATGCAACGTTTCTACATCCGAAGACTGTACACCAGAAATGGCATGTACGACAGACTGCGGGTTAGAAATCAGGCTGCTTCCTTCCGAAGCTTGCCCAGGCAGAATAGACGGTGATTGCTGATTCGACCAATCGAGCATCGTGACGGGTCGTCCCAATGGTTGGCTGGCAAATGACAGTATCGTTTGATAGTTGTGGTCAACAGACTGAAACTGCTCTGCCTTTCGGTTCAGTTGTGTACCTGATGTATGGAGGTAAGCATGGATCTGTTCTGACATCCGCTTGGCCTGCATCCAATGATTCAAGATCGCCTCGCGTGCAGATACATCCCAATCCAGCGATTGTAACGCCTGCTCCAAACCTGCTGTTAACTGTTGAATTTGCTCCGCCGCATGCTGTAGCTGCCCGCTAAGCCCCCGAAGCACATCCGGTTCAACTCGAATGCGCATATCCATCACCCTTCTTCTGTCACTTCTTCATTCACTGCCGACTGTTTCAACCAATTTAATAATAAATCCACAAACTGATCTCTTGAAGCCATAGCTGCAATCAGCCAGTCCCCGTTACCACTAGAGCTCATCCGAAATATCCAGTTCATTGCAGGACACAGGACAAAGGCTGCCCGTTGTGATTCCCACTCCCTGCCGTTCCAAACCAGCAATTGCAGTTCTCCCTCAGCTACACGGGAACTCAAAGACTGAGCCAGTCTTGCAGACCCCTCTG
This sequence comes from Paenibacillus sp. FSL L8-0644, assembly GCF_038008165.1. Taxonomy (NCBI): domain Bacteria; kingdom Bacillati; phylum Bacillota; class Bacilli; order Caryophanales; family Paenibacillaceae; genus Paenibacillus; species Paenibacillus sp. FSL L8-0644. The sequence continues at coordinate 2,341,259 of NZ_JBBOYN010000001.1, read as the reverse complement.
CATCTCCGCTAGCCTCGGTCAGTTTACTGCTGATCAAAGACACACTTTCCCCTGCCGATTGCTCGTAAATTTTATTAAACGCCTGCTTGGAGAACATTAGTGCGGGGGATTCAGGCACAAGTCGATCTACCCAACCCATTTTATCAATCAATGTCTCGCAAGCCTTTTCCACATTACCCAGATCGTACAATCGATACTCATCGGGTTCATCAGCGGATTTCACGAGTTCCACTACACGCTCGTTCGTGCAATGGAGATAGCCTTCAAATTGCTTACCTCCCCGCACATAGCGTATACGGCAAGCCCTGTTGGATAATCCCGCGATAGCGACTCTTGAAAAAACAGTAGGAGGCATTGCTAGCTCTTTGCCCTTATCTACCCGCTTTAGATAACCCTTTTCCAAAAGAGTAGCTTTTACTTGCTCCCACTCTTCCGCCAACTCCTCTGCTAGATAGCCCTTAAACGGATCTTCCACCCCAAGCAGTCGGTCAGAACCCAATACGCCTGCCAGAAAAAACAGTTCCTTCGCCTTGAGGGTTATTAACTTCTGCTTGGAAGCTTGAAACGTTAACATTATGAGCCACCTCCCTTCAAACTACAACATGCCATCGGTCACGAATTTTCGTTATCCAATCCTCACAGCTCACTTGCTCTGAGAAGGGAATTGCCGCTTTTATCCTGGTAAATTTGCGCCGTACGTAGTACCCCTGCCCAGGTGGCAGGACTTTTAGTCCACCAGTAGCGGCGTTCGCCTCCGAATAAGGGATACGAAAGAACGATAGATCATTCGAATCTAGTGTTCCAAATAGCATACCGCTTTGGCTTGCCTTGACATCATTAAACCAGTCCACACCAAAGGTAGGAAAATCAGATGGCACACCCGAGAGCACGACATGCACATTGCGATCACGTCCCAACCGTACAATGGCGGAGAGCTGATCCTTTATCATAAAATCATTCAGTTGCTTGCTTAACATATCCGCATCATCAATGACCAGGAGCAATTCGGGATCATTCCCCTCCTTGTTCCGTTGTTGAACAATATCATACACTTGCTGTACCAGAGGTCCCATTTCTTCCTCACTTTCAGCAGCAGCCTTAACATGAGGAAGATGTCGTAATCTAGATAGTCCCCCGCCTCCATAGCGTGTATCGATCGTATAGACTTCCAATTGATCGGGTGATGTGTAATAAGCCAGCGATATAATCCAGCTCATTAGAAAGGAGGTTTTTCCACCCTCCATTGGACTACCCACAATAAAATTGGGCCCTTCTTTCAGATTCAGGAGAAAAGGCTCAAGATCGTCACTCTGTAGGCCTACAGGTACTTCGTAAGGTAGTGCGCCCGATGGTCCACTCGTCCGATCCCACTGCTGAAGCAGCTCCGATAGTGGAATCCGCTCAGGTAATGGTAGGATAGCTGGTGCGTGCTTGCCTTTCCATTCCTGCACAATGCCAGCAATATTGCGGCGTAGCCGTGCTGATCGCTCCGCCTCATCTTCTCCTGGTGAAGGCAGTGCCGTCTGGAACTCCAGCGGAGGAACATGCCCTTTAACCAGAGCGCGACCTGGAATTAACGGTCCTGGCGTTTTGGCTGGTCGCCCTACCGCATAGTAATAGTCACTCGGGTCGGACATTTCAAAAGAAACAGCATTCGGTATGTTACTGCGGAATTTCTCAAACACATCGGTAATCCGGTTCGCTGTAATGATAAACGTGATGCCTAGACTACCCCCTTCTCGCAAAAGAGATTCCAGCAGTTCATTTTCATCTGGATAAGCATTACGGAAATTAAGATATCCATCAATAACTACGACAATTTGCGGAATATCCTCGACAGCAGAACGTCGATAAGAGCTTATTGTTTTGACTCCAGCCTCGGAAAGCATTTCCTTGCGTACGGCCACCATCTTGAACAGATAACGGAACAATCGCTTGATCCGGTCATCCTCCTCAGCCATCATAACAGCCCCGATTTGGGGAAGTTCCCCAAAGTCGCGCATCGTTCGACCCATGTCAATGATATAACCGTTCCAATGATTCGCAGCAAATCGCTGAGCCGTGGACATCAGCAACGTATGCAAAAAGGTTGTTTTCCCCATGCCGGGCATGCCATACACAGCCCAATGACCATGATCTAGCGATGCATAAATTGGCTCCTGTCGCTGATTCGGCAAATCATCCACTAGACCAATAAGAGCCTTCAGCTCCAAAGGTGATGATGTACTATCTATTTCGGTGCATGCCGGCAAATTTGTTAAATCCAGCAATTCAGGCAGCGGCGGAAGCCACGGTCCCTGAAGCCGTTTGATCCCTGCCTTAGCAGCCTCATTCGCAATATAATCAATAAATACTTGAAGCTGTTTAGGGGCTTCTTCTCCTTTTAAGCCCGAGCTTGCCCGTTCGCCGCCCGTCAGTAGCGCTTCACGTTTTCCGTTCAGTCTCACTTCATGTACAGGTAGTGCAGAAGAAATATCGCTGTTGCCTATATACGGCGCACCGCTCCAAGCAAACTGCATCTCTTCAAATACTTCGTCACTACCCACTTGGAAATATCCTCGTCCCGGCTTCGTAATCCACGCGGCATTCGGTATTTTCAACATGTCACGGCTATCGCCTTCGCTTTGCACCCGTAAGCAGATGCGGAATCTGGAGTTACTCCAAATCTTGTCATCCACGACACCTGCGGGCTTTTGCGTCGCCAAAATCAAATGGACACCTAGTGTCCGCCCAATCGCAGCAATACTGATTAGCTCGTCCATAAACTCTGGCTGATCCCGCTTTAATTGTGCAAATTCATCAATAATAATAACCAGATGAGGCAGCGGTTGTTCCTGCCGCTGCCGGAGTAGTCTGTAATATTCATCAATATGCTGTAAATTGCCTGCATCGTTCAATATCTTCTGCCGACGAACCAGTTCTGCTTTAAGAGATATTTTGGCACGTTCAATCAAATTATTGTCCAAGTTCGTGATCGTACCCACAACATGCGGCAAGTTAACGAACGTGTTGGACATGCCTCCACCCTTGTAATCGATCAGCATAAAAGCAAGATCATGCGGATGAAACTCGGCAGCAAGCGAGGCTACGATGGACTGGATAACCTCACTCTTTCCTGAACCCGTTGTACCGGCGATCAAGCCATGGGGACCATGCCCTTGACGCTCTATCTTATCATGCAGGTTAATCATAATCTTCTTGCCGCCTGCTCGCACGCCCATTGGCACAGGTAAGGTATCAGGATGGCGGTTACGTCGCCACCGATCTGCCACATCCAGTTCTTCCACACTTGCTACGCTCATCATATCAAACAGAGGCAGCACAGCGGGAATATCAGAAGCAGAGGAACGCTTCAAGCGAATAGGAGCCATGTACCGCGCTAATGCATCGGCTTCCTCTTTTGACAAACGATCCGGTTTAAAACTTTGCTGTTCAACCTCCGCCGACTCTGATTTACGGGCATATACGCCCTGCTCTTTGGAAGCCTCCACAATCAGCTGACACTGCATCGGCAAAGCCTCTTTACGAGAAGCCAGCACAATCGTACACGCATCAATGGTTCGGCCGTCTTCCAATAACAACGGCAGTAACGGTTCTTCCTCAATCAGCTGGGTGTCAGATAAAACAACGACATAACAAGGGACTTCCATCCCTTTGCCTTGACGCTCATTACGATTATTTTTACGGCGGTTCAGTCTGGCAAACAGAAAATCTGCTAATTGATGTGCACTACTACTGCGGTCTGACATCATTCTCTGGATTCGGTCATCATCCCACACATGTGGAAGCCAGCGCATCCAGGTCCATTCACTTTCCTCTCGCTCGTCATAGAAGGAAGCAATTTTCACTTCATCTGGCGAGTGACGAACCGTCACTTGTGCCAAAATGACTCTTAACGCAGCAAGGGTATGTTCCCGATCGCCGACCAATCCAACCACTTTGGATTGAAACAGCGGTAATGCAATGGAAGCAGCGTCTACCAGACGAAATTCTTCTTCCAGTTCATCCGCAGCTCCCAACAAAGGATCTCGGTCATAACCGTCTGGGCGTGGAATTTGCAATTTTATATGAAAGGGAACTTGTCCAGTTCCAATACGCACCTGCAAAAAGTCCTCATCCTCCGGTGATCGTTCCCAAAGTGAACTGTTGCGGTTTTTGACAATTTGAGTGCATATTTGCGGGTCACCGTGAATTTCATATAGTGTGCGAATTTGCTCCTCGCGTTTCATTTCAAGTTCTTCACGATGCTTTTGGAGCTGTTCCCGGTACATGCGGTCCCGTTCCTCCAGCTTGCGCTTGTATTCCTTCTTATTATTTAGATAGACAAAAAAAGGAATCGTATAAGATGTAAGCATCATGACCACAGTGACCATTTGGAACATCAAATAGTTACTGTTGCCCATCTTGCCTGTTTTGCTCATATATACGTAAAAGCCTATAGTCACCAACGTCATCATTAACGGAATAAGTATAGATATAATAGAAAAAGACGGCTTGCTCGGCTCAGCCGGAGGCCGTAAAATCTCCAGCTTCTCCTCTCGGAGCGCCGGCCTTAATCTCGGGGATCGCTGGTATAATGCATTCAAGACAAAAGTCCCCCTTTTCGCTTACTATTTCATTTTACCAAGGTTTCATATAATTTCATGTGTGTATTTACCCATTTTTTTCATTTTGAAACAGAGAACGCCTTCCATACACAGGCGCTTCGTCCTGAGTTGTCGAAAAAGCGCGCTGAATACGCACAGTACAGCCTTCCCGCAAGCCGGATCCTGTAAGTAGCTGGTTATCTCCCACCCTGAACCAGAGCCCTTCCGGGAACTTTGCTTCCATAATATATTGCATGCCTTCCGCCGGAGGCTCGCCGAAAATGCGCACACCCAGCATCAGCTTTAAATGTTCCACCGAGTATTCATCAGCTACCTCGATGTCAAACCACTCTGTTTCCTGTCGTCCTGAAAGCACGGTCAGGATCATCTGTCATCCCTCCCGATCCTTAATATATAGCAAAGTTCACGCAAAAAGCCTATTTCCACGGAAATATGGCTATCGTAACTGTAGCATCCGACTATTAGACTGTCAATTTGTTACAAAATACCCACTCCAAAAATAAAATAGTGACTTTGGTCATATTTTCTCATATTAGTAGAGTCATTGGTATCAATAATATGTATTGGATCGGTTCTAATATGGGTATATACGTCATTTTGTCGATTAGTTAGAACTAAATTCGATTGTTACCTAGATTGTTGTGAACACTTTGTAAATTTTTCAGACCTTTATGTTTTTATAAGGTGTTTTTAAGGTAATTTTAAGAAACGGGCACTACAATTAAGCCATGAAATAACTCAGGCGAGGTGATTTTTGTGAGAACATTAATTACATTTCAAAACAAACGTATTCCCGTATACTTCAATCAAGAAAATAAGCAACCAGTACAAAAAACATTAAAACTTCTAAGTAACACTTTGGAGAATAAAATCTCCAGCGGCAAGCGTGCCCTTCAAAAATGCCTTAACTCTTTGATCAGTATAGAGATTGTCGGTTGTGAAGCCATCCTGCATAGTGTTAGTGAAAATGATTCATTGGCATTGTCCCTCTATTAAGAGGGACTTTTTTTTGTCCACTTTAGACACACAAAAAAGAGAGGGACATTTCAGCACCCTCTCCATATCAGCAGCTTTAAAACATGATACATGTGACTTACCGCAGCTTATGGATTGATCAGACTTTATTTAAAGTATTCTGCGATAACCTTTTTTACCGCCTCGTTCCTTATTCTGCGCCTTCTCAATCCGTATTCTAAACAGTTCTAGTAAATTAGCGCGTGTATGCTCTTCCCGGCAGTTGTCCAGCTTTTTTAAGATAAAACGGTCAATGGACATATGACTCAGGCTCCTTTACAGCAAGCTGCCCCTGCTTTTCAAGGGGATGATCAGGCTATCCATTTTTAACCATTCTGCCTGTTGTTTAAACAGGTACGTTCCTTATAGGATAAAGCAGGCGGGATTACATACCCTTTAATAAGGGTAAATACATAAAGTTTCGATAATTTTATCACGTTAAGCCTGGAAGCTATGGACAAGGAGCGAACAAAAACCATGAGTAAACACATGATTACCAAAATAGTCTGCAACCTTTTATTCGCATTCTTAATTCTAACGATGCTGGCTGCATGCAGCAGGGAAAAAGCTTCAACCCGGAGTATAGCCCAACATGAAGCTGAAGCACGTGCCTACACCGTAACGGGTAATCCCAACCAAGGTGCATCATCCCTTGATGAACGAGCTGCCAATCATACACCTGTCCATCAGCAAGGCAGCAGCTATGTCGAAATATCAGGTGGCGTCAGCATTGATAAAAATACCGTGAAGGTTACAGGACATTCCAACCTCCCGGCCGGAGCACGGATCAAAGGGAATCTTGCGGTCAAAAACTCCCTGTTAACTGGGTACACGGATGAGACAACCGTTCAAAAGGACGGAAGTTTTGTACTCCAGGTACAACGCCCCGGAATACAGGGCAGTATGGATCTGACTGTTCTGTTCCGTCCAGATGACCAAGACAATGAAATACGAAATCTGTATGGCAGCGGTGGCAACAAATTGGAAGGTCCTTATGTATATCAATACGAAGAAAACAAACAGCTTCTGTATGAAGTTCGGATTGGGGCTGAATTTGATCCTGAACAAGAACGCAATACCCCTTTAGTTAAGCCCGTCTGGAACAAACCTAAGGACTACGGCAGCCCTCAAGTGTGGATTAAGCCTGATGTGAAGCAAGAGGGTAACTATTATCATGTATATGCGCGCAGCAATTTGCTGGAAGGGTCGGACGTCAAACTCAAGATTGATTTTCCGGGACGATGGCAGTTTGGCTACGATGATCAAACCAAAGTTATGCCTGACGGCTCCTTCAGCATGAGGGTCAAAAAGCCGAGCCTTGCCAACCGCTACATCATAGTCATAAGTTTCGAACCAAACGAAGATATGTGGACCAACGCCAAACAGGCGTATGGTACACAAGGAGAACGTCTTTCGGGACCGTTAGTCAAATCTGCAGACGAAAAAGAGGGCTCCAAACAGATTGAAGCCCGTATCCCTATCCAACCCAAATCGTAACTAAACGCAGCATCTAACTTAAAGTTACGGCCGTTCGCCATGAAATACGCTTCACAGATACAGTCTATGACGCGGTTTCCACGTATGAGTAGATACAGAGTCTCATGTCGTCTAGCCGCTACGGCTGTATCGTGACTGGCGTGCCTATACTTACCCTCTCCTGAAGCTCAAGCACATCCTTATTCTGCATTCGAATGCAGCCATGTGACACCATCTTGCCAATGGACCATGGCTCATTGGTGCCGTGAATGCCATAATGCGGCTTGGACAGCCCCATCCAGAACGCTCCGAAAGGTCCGCCCGGATTAGGTTGTTTGTTAATAATCGTAAATTGCCCATGCGGTGTCTGTGTAGCCAGCTTGCCAATACCGACTGGATAATTAAGGACAATCTGATCTCCATCCTTCAAATATAAACGACGATCCGATAAATCCACCACAATGCTGTAGTTCGGCATATATTCACCCCTTTATACCATATGCCGACTACAACATAGATTTTCGTATATTTTTACATTTGATACTTCACTGCAGTTCGGCTCACCACTCCACATCACGTCGCCAGCCACTTCGCTGATCCCTACGCCCCGGGGTTGTGCTTGAACGGCTATCTTTCCTGCGCCGGTCTGCTTCCTTACGCGCCTGATATTCCAGTTCCCGCTGCATTTTGCGATAATTGTTCACTCTGGATTCCGACAATTCCCCTCTCTCTATAGCTTCCTCCACTGCACATCCAGCTTCTCCCTTATGCTTGCAATCTGCAAAACGGCATTGCTGCGCCGTTTCCATGATATCCGTAAAGGTATGAGCGACACCCATGGAATCATCCCATAGATTAAGCTCGCGCATACCAGGTGTATCCAGCAAAACGGCTTGCTTTGCGATAGGAAAAAGCTGTCGGTGAGTGGTTGTGTGCCTGCCCCGACTGTCTTCCTCCCTCACATCCTGTGTCAGTTGAACCTCAGACTCGGAGAGCCAGTTTACTATCGTGGATTTGCCACTACCGGAAGAGCCTGTCAAAGCAACTGTAGAGCCAGGCTGAAGAAACGTCTCCAGTTGCTCTCTGCCTTCATTCTGCAAAGCAGAAATAACGATAACAGGTACACCAGGGGCAACTCCCTCCGCTTCAGCAACCCGTTGTTCGACATCTTCACAAAGGTCACTCTTACTCAAAACGACAACCGGGTTTACCCCGCTGTTCCAAGCCATAATTAAATACCGTTCCAGTCTGCGCATATTAAAATCATGATTCAGCGCATTAACAAGGAACAGCGTATCCACATTGGTAGCGATCAGCTGCTCCCTCGTCTCAAAGCCCGCTGCCTGTCTAGATATTCGACTTTTCCGCGGCAAGACGGCATGAATTACTGCATCCGACACTTCATCTGGCGTAGTGATTGCTAGCCAGTCCCCTACAGCAGGCATTTCCGCCGGATCGACAACAGCATGTCGTAGCTTACCTGAAGACACTCCCCAGCGTTCTCCATCCATTGTGATAAGCTTCACCTTTTGTCCGTAATCGGCAATCAAGCGAGCAGGACGTACCTGTGTATTTCCTGTGCGTTCCTCAAAGCCTTGCTTCCATTGGTCCCAAAAAACGTTCCAGTAATCAGACCAACCGTATTCATGTATACTCATTGTTTTCCTCCTGAATTCATTGTTCATTTTTGATCGTAATGTTATTTGATAGGTGTACATTTTCTCCCCGCATGCGAACAACGCGAAAAATCCGCAGGGGTTTCCCTGCGGAGGGTATACGATTCAGGTCGATGCGATCCGTTCGTTCACTTAAGCAAGCAGTCTCTCACAGACCACTCCCCAGAACCAACAACTGGATAACAAGACGCCTAACCATAAAAAATCCGCAGGGAATCACTCCCTGCGGATTTTGTTGGTTCTACTGTCCAACCAACTGCTAAGCCAAGACTATAGATCTATACAGTCTTTAACTGTGCATTGTCCGTGCGGGAGACAAGTCATTCTGCTGCTGAACCCATCCATTCATGTTCGTACGCATATAACATCGCCTCCTCCTAAAATTTCCTTTATCATACAAGTCCATCAATTGTCTGTCAAGGCAGCTACGAAACTTTTTTGAAATCTTTGTCAAGTTTCGTTTAGCGTACCTGATCCCAGCGCGTCCACATCTCACGCGGGTTCAATTCGTACATTTCCCGTTCCCTGTACATAAACTGATGCATAATCAGCTCACGCCGAATCGTTGCAAAATCCTCATGGTATTGCTTGATCCACTCGTTTAATTCACGTTCAGGATACATGCGGCCTGGCTCCAGCTTTTCTGCCAGCATCTGAAGTACGATCAATTTTTTCTTATACTGCGCAGGGATTTGGCGCAACTTGCCGTCCTTGGAAAAAAAATTGCGTAAGACCGATGCCTCCAGCGTTTCATTCAACTCTGACATCTCTTCCTCCCCCTCTCCTTTTTCGAAAATAAATCGCACCGTCGCCTCGGCATGCTGCCGGATCAATTCTGGATTCAGTGTAAAATACACCGTGTTTTTATCACGTCGTTCCTTAATCAACCCAGTCTCACGAAGTTTGGAAGCATGATGCGTAACAGTCGGTTGGGACAAATTCAGCTTTTTCGCCAAAGCTTGGCCATGCATCTCCCCACAGGACAAAAGAAGTAGTATCCGCATTCGCGTTGGATCAGCAAGTGCTTTATGATAATTGACCATTTTATCCAGTTGCATCGTTATTGCACCTCTTTTCACTAGTACATACTTGCTATGCAAACGAATTCAATCACATAAATTAGATATATATCTAATTATATGTTCACTAAATGTGGCTGTCAATCTTCACCGTCTGTCATCTTTTCTGAAAACGGCTGGATATTGTGTTCGCATTGCGGTAGGATTATTATTTGAAAACTTCTCACATACTGAGCGATTTGCTTCAATCCTGAGATCCGTTTTTAATCGTCAAAATAATGTTAACCCTACAAAACTGGCGTAATAAACCAATACAACTGGAGGTTCAACCAAATGCACGACGTAATCATTATCGGTGGCGGACCCTGCGGACTATCTGCTGCAATCGAATGCAGCCGCAGAGGTTTGCAAACTGTCATTATTGAAAAAAGCAACATCGTTCACTCCATTTTTCTGTATCCGACGAACATGCAGTTTTTTAGCACCGCTGAACTACTTGAAATCGGTGATATTCCATTCAGTACCCCTAATGACAAACCTTTTCGTCATGAAGCACTGGCGTACTATCGTAAGGTAGCTACACATTATAACTTGAACATTCAGCATTATGAGGAGGCCCAGTCTATTCATCGCCAGGATGACGGTACATTTACTGTACATACCCTGAGCAAAGGAGAAATAACCAAAACGTATTCGTCACGCTATGTCGTTGTGGCTACAGGATATTTTGATCATCCGAACTATTTGGGCATTCCCGGGGAACAATTGGATAAAGTCACTCACTATTTCAGCGAAGCCCATCCCTACACAGGAACCCGGGTTGCAGTTATCGGTGGCAGTAACTCTGCGGTAGATGCTGCGATGGAATTAGTGCGGGTCGGAGCTACGATTGATATGGTATATCGTCGAAGCGAGTTGTCCCAATACATCAAGCCGTGGGTTCGTCCACTGTTTGACAGTATGGTACAAAAAGGGAAGATCACGCTGCATTTAGGCGCACGCATTACCGAAATTCATCCAGACCATGTCGTAGTCACTCCGCTGGACACTGAAGCATTCCGACTCGAAAATGATTTTGTACTGGCACTGACTGGATTTCACCCGGAACGAAAACTACTGGAGTCTGTCGGCGTTCATATGGCTGAAGATCTGGACAAACCAGAATTTAATCCTGCCACGATGGAAACGAACATCCCAGGTATATATGTCGCGGGGGTCATCGCTTCAGGCAGCAATGCCAATGAAGTGTTTATTGAAACAGGCCGCTGGCACGGGCGTCAAATCGCGGAGCATATCCAAAGCTAAATAAACGAAGGAGAACATCTGTATGGATTACAGCTCACTTATCTTACTGGTATTGGCTGGTCTTGGGATTGTTAGTGGCAACTCTACCGTGACTATTGCCATGGTTGTATTACTGCTGCTGCGGGTAACCAGCTTTCATTCTGCTTTCCCCTGGCTCGAAAAGTATGGCCTGACGATCGGAATTATTATTTTGACGATTGGGGTCATGACCCCGCTAGCCAGCGGTAAAATCAGCATCAATCAGGTGATGGAGTCCTTCCTGCACTGGAAATCACTGCTCGCGATTGGTATCGGAATTCTGGTAGCCTACCTTGGCGGCCGCGGAGTAACTTTGATGTCTGGACAGCCCATTATTGTGACAGGTCTACTGATTGGGACCGTCATTGGCGTTGCCTTCTTTAAAGGAGTTCCTGTTGGACCTCTAATTGCTGCCGGATTGCTTTCCTTGTTAATTGGCCGCAGCTAAATTCGTACAACAAATATAGGAATAAATGATAGCAATCTGCATGTCGGGCTGAATTCAGTCCCGCTTTGTGGTATACTCATATCGCATAATTTGGTAAATGCAGGAGGCTTGACCGATGTCTCGACAATTTGTAACGGAAGCTGTAATGGTGGCTATATACGGCCAACTTCTTACATCTCCCGCCCCTGTGGAATATATGGTGCCTTACACATCACTGCTAGAGCTATACGAATTCCAGGATAGCACAGAGCCGCTCATGGATAATCCTATGGACGATCAACATGTGAAGCGGAAGGTAAGCGAGTTGATCAGTTATTTTGAGGAACCGTTGAATCAGAAAAAAATTCGGCGTGCGCTTCAGATGCCTTGGGCCAAGAGCTTGCCTATTCTATTCGATGCCAATACATCACTCATTATCATTAATGCTGTTGATACAGCACATTACGGAGAATATTTTGATCCAATTGAGACTGAACTGGTGTTAACAGCTCAGCGTGAATCATTACCCATTCTGACGGATCAATTGGACTGGATCCACCGCATTATCGAAGCTTCCGTACCTGTACATGTGTACGACATTGATGATTTTGATTTTGCACTCGATGGCCCGATACTTAACAACCCTTAACATACGACATACCCGCCTTAACCACAAAAAAGCGGCGGAGCATCATGTACAGGTTCATCTCCTGTAACACGATACTCCGCCGCTTTTCATGTCCAAGAACAATTATTTGCACGCTATGATTGACAGTGGAGTACTAAGCTTGTCCATCCTCAACATAGGTATAAATAATGTCATCATGTTCCTCCAAATACTTAACTTCCAGATGATGGCCCTTGAGATACCAGTAATCCTGGTCCTCCATATAAAACGTAATGCCAGCCGCTTCATGCTGTAATACGGGGTGCTGCGGAGGCTCTACGGCAATTCCCAGAGAAAAGCCTGGATGCAACCCACCGCCAGAGCTATAGCGAACAAAAAAACGGATCGAATCTCCACGTTTCAAACCAAGCTCCTTAATATACCACTGTGCCGCAGGTTCAGTTACCTGTATGCTCATGCGCTATTCTCATCTCCTTATACAATGACGTCTGCTAACTATATCATAGCATTTTTTAGAATGACCACCAACCGTCCTAACCCAGCCAGTTTCTTGGACAAGCCATATACATTTTTTTGAAAAAGGTTTGACAATTCGCAAAAAAGGGTGTTAAGATTCAACCATACGAGATCCATTTTGAAATTTATTACCAATTTGAACGATTACTCATGTTAGAATGAACCCATTTTGAGGAAGAAAGGAGTGTTACCGGTGCTAAAATTTCCTATTGCATTTTACCCACATCTACAAACACAACAACTTCATACCGGAGCATCTCCCCTGTCGCATCCTTCAGAATTGGGCCATTCACGTTGTATGGTTTAATACGAGTGGCTGCCTGCGTTTGAGCAGTTTTTCAGTGGTGAGTGTGCTGAAAATACCTGCGCGCCATATGATATTGAGATTTAAGGCATATCGTCTGCGGACGGTATGCCTTTTTTGTGCCTGTTGTCGGATCTTACTTGTGGCAGCAAGCCCTGTTGTTTCTTCAAAATGGTACACAACTCTCGAATGAACTTGTCATGAAAGGATGGGATTCCTCTTGTTTTCAGTACTTAAAAATTTAAGCTGGTTTTTTAAAAGAGAACGAAGCCGATACTCCATTGGACTGTTTTTGCTGATAGCTGTTGGTGTACTGGAGCTTGCTCCACCTCGGCTGCTAGGTAGTGCCATTGATGAAATTGTGCGCGGTTCAATTTCCTGGTCCTCACTTTGGCATTATATTTTGTACATCATAGGCATTCTAGCCGTCATCTACTACATTACGTACATATGGATGCACAAGCTGTTTGGTGGTGCCAATCTGGTGGAGCGCTTACTGCGCACACGCTTTATGAATCATCTGCTGCGGATGACCCCTCCATTTTTTGAACGTAATCGCACTGGCGATCTGATGGCTCGGGCCACGAACGACCTTCGCTCCGTAGCAAGTACAGCGGGCTTCGGCATGCTGACACTGACAGACTCTACGGTCTATCTGAGCGTGGTATTAGTTGCCATGGGCACCCTAATCAGTTGGAAGTTGACACTGGCAGCTATCCTGCCCCTACCTTTTATCGCACTGGCTATGAGCATTTACGGTAAAGCCGTTCATGAGCGTTACACACTGGCACAAGATGCATTTGGTGATATGAACGATCAGGTGTTGGAATCCGTGGCTGGTATCCGGGTCATTCGCGCCTATGTGCAAGAGCGAATGGACGAAAAGCGTTTCGCTGATATTACTGACGATGTATTTCGTAAAAATCTGGCTGTCGCCCGGATGGATGCTCTCTTTGAACCGACGATCCGTTTATGTGTAGGACTTAGCTACGTCATTGGACTCGGGTATGGTATTTATCTGGTATTTCATAACGATATCACGCTAGGCGAATTGGTCTCCTTTAATATGTATCTAGGAATGATGATTTGGCCGATGTTTGCCATTGGAGAGCTGATTAACATTATGCAGCGCGGTAGCGCTTCCCTGGACCGGGTCAATGAAACTCTCGATGTCCAGCCAGACGTTCAGGATGCAGCTCAACCTGTTCCAGTAGACCGCCTCGAATCCATCAGGATGAAAGACGTTACCTTCCGTTACCCTACCTCTACTATTGACAATCTGTCACATGTGAGTCTGGAGCTCAAACGCGGAGAAACGCTAGGCGTCGTCGGTAGAACCGGCAGCGGGAAATCCACTCTGCTCAAACAGCTACTGCATGAATATCCGACGGGGAGCGGTGATATTTTAATCTCCGGCATAAGTTTGGAGGACATTGCAGTAGAACAACTACACAGCTGGATCGGCTACGTGCCGCAAGAGCAAATTTTGTTTTCCAAATCGGTGCGCGAGAACATTCAGTTCGGGAAACCTCATGCAGATGATGACGACATTATGGAAGCAATCCGTACTGCTGCCTTCGATCAGGATTTAGGTACCCTGTCTGACGGGCTGGATACACTGGTCGGAGAAAAAGGTATCGCTCTGTCCGGCGGCCAGAAGCAGCGCGTTTCGTTGGCACGTGCCTTTATCGGTGACCCGGATATTCTATTGTTAGACGATGCACTATCTGCAGTAGATGCCCGGACGGAAGCAAGAATTATTGACAATATCCGACGCAAGCGCTCGGGTAAAACGACCCTGATCTCCACCCACCGCCTCTCCGCTGTAGAACATGCAGACCGGATCGTCGTGCTGGAACAAGGACGCATTATTGAGGAAGGAACCCACAGCGAGCTGCTTCAGGCTGACGGATGGTACCGACAACAGTATGAACGGCAACAAGTGGAATCTGATCTGACCTCAGGGGAGGTATCCTAATGAAACCCAATATCGGCAAAAGACTATTCCAGTACGCACTGACGAGCAAAGCAGGCTTTATCGCCGCTCTCATCGCTTTGGCTATCGGAGTAGCCGCCGAGCTGGCTGGTCCCTTCATCGCCAAAACGATGATCGACGACCATATGCTCGCTATTGAAAAACCATTTTATGAAACAACTAGTGTGGACGGCACCGTAAGCTATGCGGGAACCCACTTTAAGCGTGAAGATCGCTTTGAGTCCGGGGAGACTAAAGGTCGTGAAGCGAGGATTTTACAAGTTGGAAAATCTTTCGTATTTGTGGATGGCTCGGTTCAAGTGGCTGACGGTAATCGCTCCTTTACGAACGGAACGCTGACTGTGACACGCGGCTCCGACACCTTTCGCTATGAAGCCAAGGCTCTGACAGCTGATGAACTGTATAGCTTTTACAAACCGGAAATGCCCGGTATCTTTCAGCTGATTGGTTGGTATTGCTTCTTCCTGGTTATTTCCATTTTTGCTGAATTTGGCAAAACATACTGGCTGCAATCCTCGGCGAACAAGGTCATTCAAAAGCTTCGGCTTGATCTCTACGCGCACATCCAGCGGTTGCCAGTTTACTTTTTTGATAACTTGCCTGCAGGCAAAGTCGTATCCCGTGTTACGAATGACACTGAGGCAGTCAAAGATTTGTTTGTGGCTGTGCTCTCAAATTTCACTTCTGGGATTGTGACGATGGCAGGAGTATATGTTGCACTCTTTTTGCTGGACTTCAGACTGGGTCTTATCTCTCTGTTTATTGTACCGTTACTGATCTTGTGGATTGTATTGTATCGCAAGGTTGCCACCCGTTATAATACGATCATTCGGTCCAGACTCAGTGAAATTAATGCGATTATCAATGAATCGATTCAAGGGATGTCCATTATTCGCGTATTCCGACACCAGAAACAAACGCAGCAAGAGTTTGAAGAACTGAATGATGACTATATGAAGCATCAGAATAAAATGCTGAATTTGAACGCCTTCACTTCGCACAATTTAGTCAACGTGTTGAGAAATCTCGCCTTTGCCGTCGTGTTGTGGTATTTCGGATCTGAGGCGCTCGGAACGACAGGTAGTGCTGTTTCACTAGGCGTATTGTATGCCTTCGTCGATGTGCTGGGACGACTGTTCCAACCTATGACGGGTATGGTCAACCAACTCGCCGTACTGGATACTTCCATCGTATCCTCAGGACGCGTATTTGAGTTGATGGACGAAACTGGAGAGCCGGTGACCGACGGCATGATGCCGCGCTACAAAGGCCAGGTAGAGTTTAACGACGTTTCCTTTGCCTACAAAAAGGATGATGTACTTAAACATATTTCCTTTACAGCACAGCCCGGCCAAACGGTTGCCCTTGTCGGACATACCGGATCAGGCAAAAGTTCGATTATCAACCTGCTATTCCGGTTCTATGATCCGCAAAAAGGAACGATCACCATTGACGGAACGTCTGTCAAAGACATCCCTAAGCAATGGCTTCGCCATTATATGGGTATTGTTCTTCAAGATCCATATTTGTTCACAGGTACGGTAGCCTCCAATGTCAGTCTCGGAGACAGCCGAATCACGAGAGAACAGGTGAATAAAGCGCTGCATGATGTTGGAGCCGACAAACTGTTGGCCCATTTGCCACAAGGATTCGATGAGCCCGTTATTGAGAAAGGTAGCACCTTATCAGCCGGACAACGCCAGCTTATTTCCTTCGCTCGTGCACTAGCCTTTGATCCCGCCATTTTAATTCTGGATGAAGCTACTGCCAATATTGACACCGAAACAGAAGCGCTCATCCAATCCGCTCTTGAGGTACTTAAGAAGGGACGTACGACCTTTATCATTGCTCACCGTTTGTCCACCATTCGTAGTGCGGACCAAATTTTGGTGCTGCATCGGGGTGAAATTGTTGAACGGGGTAGCCATGACGAGCTTATGGCCCAAGGCGGGCGTTACTTCCAAATGTATCAGCTCCAATCGGGAACAGTTGCAACAGAATCCGATTCAATCTCTGCTACGCCTCCTGCGCAAAATGACTTACTTACTGGCAAAGTCAGCATTTAAGGCTTGAATAGCCCTATTACTTAGGGTAACGATGAACATTTGGCATGAAAAAAACCAGCAAGTCTCCCCCACAAATTGGAGACTCGCTGGTTTTTTTATAACTATAACATATGGCTTGCAATTTTATTTAGCTGCAGAATTGCCTGTTCCCGTGGGCGGAAGCACTGTTCCATCTACCGCTTTAAGCGTAACCTTATACTTACTGTCTACCATTGTACTTGTGTGGGTATCCGTAATGACCTGAATATTCATTTCCCCTGGCTTTGGACTAGTCAACTTGTAGTAAATTACTGCATTTGTATCACCTACGTAGTCGATGTGATCCACTTCAATGCCGTAACCCGGATTAGGTGCCTGCAAACGAGTAATTGTCACTTTGTTCTGCTGGTCATTCGCCTTCTCTATACTCATACTAATGTTATTTTGGTGAACCGGATCTGCAGGCTCAACCGGATTTTCAGGAGTGGATTCAACTGGTTTATGATTTTGCACAAATTCGGATGCGTTATAGACCATTTCTGCTGCCTCCATCCGGGTTACTTTACGATCCGGGTTAAAATTGCTCTGTTCGTCCAATTTTGCAATTTTAGTCAACAGCAGGAATTGAACTGCTGCGTTAGATTCCTGATCTAGTTTTTTGCCATCCGCTACATTAATGTACATACGGACAGTTGGATATTCACCCGTTGCACTCACTGCTTTATACAGAATATTAGCAAATTGTTCTCTTGTCATACGAGTGCTTGGATCAATATCTGGTGACAAAGGGATTTGGTGTTGGGCTGCAATCCGATAGGACTGAGCATACCATGCGGAAGCCGGAATGTTTGCAAAGGAACCCGTTGTGAAATCAGGCATCACCTGAAGATCCATTGCACGAACAACCAAGTGTACTCCTTGTGCATACGTGAGCGTTTGATCCGGTGCAAATTTATCCTTGGTTATTCCTTGAATAATTCCTTTGTCCTGAAGTGAGTTTACGATCTTCTCCTGTTCAGCTCCCTTTATATCCAGAAAAGCAGAAGCCGACGTAGCCACTGCCAATGAGCAGACGACAAGCAGGGCAGCTGTCACACTTTTGTTCTTTTTCATGAGATACACCTCCATGTTTACTTTGCTTCTATACTTACCGACGCAATAGAATCATCAAATGTTTCAAATATACACAAATTGGTTGCAAAACGGTGGAATTCCTGCGATTAGTGTACCCGTCTAACTCTTTTCTGCTCACAACATTTATGCATACCCAAAAGTGGCTGCAACAGATTAATCTTTTACAGTATTCCTTTGGAAGAGCCAGGTATGGGTAGCAGTCATCCCGCCAGCAAAAACTCGCTCCCTTCGTTCGCTTTGCTTACATCCGATTCGGTGCTTTCAGACCAAGAAGTTGCAGCGCGCATGCCAGAATATCGGCAGTTTGTTCCGCCAACTGAATACGCCATTGTCCACCATCGACAATCCTTTCCTTGGCGTAAAACCGGTTAAACGCCTGGGCCGTATCCAATGCAAATCTCGCAATTACCGAAGGCTCTAGTTGGCGAGCCGCACGTATCAGTTGCCCGTGATAGCGACCCAATTGCTTAAGCAGCGCCCAACCTGCGTCACCCAATATTTCATCCGATACGCCATTCAAATCACGAGAATGGCTATCTTGGACAAGGTCATTGTCGCTAGGGTTAGTATTAACATCAACATCGGCGCGAGCGTGAGCTTTCTCCAGAAGGCTGCGTATGCGCGCATGAGTATACTGCACATAAGGCCCGGTCTCGCCTTCAAAGGTCAGCGCCTCCTCCAACGAAAAGTCCACTTCATTCAGCCGGTTGTTTTTTAAATCACCAAAAATAATCGCCCCGATGCCAACGTCCTCCGCTATTGCCTGTTGTTCCTGTAAACCAGGGTTCTTCTGAGTAATGATGCCTTGAGCACGCGCTACAGCTTCATCCAGCACCTCCTCCAGCTTCACAACCTTGCCACGTCTTGTGGACATTTTCTTACCCGCAAACCGCATTAATCCAAACGGCACATGCTCACATTGCTCCGCCCATGCCTCCCCTGCATGCTTCAGCACCGCAAACACCTGCTGGAAATGCAACTTCTGTTCTCCACCAACGACGTACAGCAAACGATCAGCCTTCATCACTTCATGACGATAAATCGCTGTTGCCAGATCACGTGTCGGATAAATGGTGGTTCCATCCTTTTTCAGAATAAGACACGGAGGCAGTTCCTCGTCTTCCAGGCGAACTACGAGCGCCCCATCACTTTCCTCCAACAATCCTTTTGCTCTTAATTGATCAATAACTGCCTGCATCTTATCATTGTAAAAACTTTCTCCCAGCACATGGTCAAATGCAATGTTTAGACGCTGGTACATACGATCAAATTCACCCAGACTGATTTCAACAAAAAACTCCCATAGTTGTCGAGCCTCCGCATCCCCATGTTCCAAACGTCGGAACCACTCGCGCCCTTCATCCTCCAAAGTCGGATCATGATCGGCCTCCTGATGAAAACGCACATATAGCTTTAGCGATTCACCAATCGGATCATGTTGTAACTGCTCCTCATTTCCCCATCTTTTATAGGCCGCAATTTGCTTACCAAACTGTGTTCCCCAATCCCCAAGATGATTCACACTAATAGGTACATAACCTGTTTCACCAAGTATGCGATACAAGGCAGCACCGATAACCGTAGAGCGAAGATGACCGATACCAAACGGTTTGGCAATATTAGGCGAGGACATATCAATAACTACCCGCTGCCCGTTCCCGATATTAGGCCTGAGGAAATCAGCCTTGCTCAATTCAGCAAGCATAAGCGGAATATGAACCGATCGATCCAAGGTTATGTTTACATAGGCACCCGATGCTGAAGCGGTTAAACCTTCTTTATGGCCTACTAGTTCCGCCAATTCCAGTGCAATGTGCTGCGGAGACTTTCGAAACTTTTTAGCCAGCATAAAACAGGGAAACGCCACATCTCCCCATTCAGGCTGCGGAGGCACCTCAAATAAAGATAAAATTTCTTTTTCCTCCAAGCCCGTATGGGCTAATATCGCTTGAGCAGCAATCCTCATTAACATGATGATCTCTCTCCTTCTTTTTATAGAATCTAACAAAAAAAGCCCCCGCCTCTTGAAATCATTCAAGAGACGAGAACTTCAATATCCCGCGGTACCACTCTTCGTAAATCGGTTGTGCAGCTAAAGCTAACTACACAAATCGCGATTTCACTCCAATGACTAATAACGGTGTCTGCCGGGCTGATCTACTAGAAGTTCTGCTCGTTGGATCAACCGTCTCCCGGGTGCGCTTCACATCGGACCTCATACCGGCTTCCACCTCTTCCGGCTCGCTGTAATGATACGGCTCAGCTGCTACTTTCCCGTTCCGTGACGTTAATTCCATTCATTATACAAACCTATTCAGTAGAAAGCAACCTATTATTTCCTCTTCAGGCACTAGTTCCATATATGTAATTACACTGCCACCAATTGGCGGCATGCCTGAACGCAACGACGGCAGGCTTCTGCACAATGTTTACAATGATCATGGGAATGCTTGCTGCATTCAGCAGCACATACCTCACAGGCCTTGGCGCACAGCTCACAGATTTGCTCGGCAAAATCCGTTCCACGCTGCATCATTTGAGCAGCAAATCCGCATATTTCTGCACATTCCCTACTCACTCGAATACATTCACGCAGCATAGCTAAATCATATTCCTTCAAACTCGCTACGTAACATACATTGCAAGCGTTCATACATTCCAGGCAAGCATCCACGCATTGTTGGTATGAATGATTCATATTACATTACCTCCCAGTTGTTGACCCTGCTGTACTATTACCCACTGTCCCTTGAGGTTAATCATTTGATGTGCGCGCTTTCAATAAAACAAGACAATACAATCCCGACTTATGTAAGGAAGTGTACTATATTCCAGTGTGCAAATGCAAGGATATTAATCACATGGATTTTTAGCCCCTGTTTCTGACTTGCATACGCTCAGTCATTGCTCTATTGTAAAAAGTGTATGTCTAACCACCGATCAAGGAGTGAACATTTTAATGAATATGTCTTCTGTAGAGGAACACCGTCAGGAATCCCCCCAACAAGTGAATTGCATGGTCGTGACTGTCTCGGACACACGCACCGTGGAAACAGATACTGGGGGACGACTGCTCATGGATCTACTAGAAACCAATGGATATACAGTTGTTCGATATGTCATCGTCAAGGATGACTACGAAGGTATTCAGCAGTTAGTATCCGAAGCAGCGGCACAGGATGACATCGAGGCTGTTCTTTTGACAGGTGGTACCGGTATTTCTCCACGTGATACTACTTATGAAGCTGTCTCCTCTCTACTGGATAAGGAACTACCTGGCTTTGGGGAAATCTTCCGTTATTTAAGCTATGCTGAGGACATTGGTTCAGCAGCTATCTTAAGCCGGGCTGTAGCTGGCACTGTGGGTCAGACAGCTGTATTTTCTATGCCTGGCTCACGCGGAGCCGTTCGTTTGGCAATGGAACGCATTATTGTCCCTGAGCTACGACATGTGATGAGAGAAATTTATAAATAAGCTCCTATTTCCTACATGCTCCAACACAAAGAGGCACCCCATGCATTCATGAGGTGCCTCTTCCAACTATTCTTTTTCTTCAACTTCGGGCTGCATATAGCTGTCGATCAGCTTTTGCTTTAGCTCCCATACCTTCTCGCTCAGATTTACACGATAAATTTCAGGGTTCAGCTTCCTCAAATATTCTGGCCAGAACAGTTTTAACTGTGAAGTATGGTAGGCACGAATTTCATCCAGCTCGGGAAGCTCATATACCTTCTGTCCATTTATAAAAATAGGCTCAAGCATCGGCACGGCTTCGTAATTTTCTACATACTTCTTCATATACGGATGCAAAGGGTTAAACAGCTTCAGGCGCTTACCATTACGCGGACGCTCTTCATCCGGAAAAGAAATATAATCGGCTACAGCTCTCCCTTTCTTCTTATCCACAATGCGATATACATCCTTTTTGCCTGGTGTGGATACTTTTTCTGGATTCCCCGAGATCTTAATCGTCGGCAGCATTTCGCCATCTACTTCACGCTCAACCAGCTTGTACACCCCGCCAAGCGATGGTTGATCCGAAGCCGTAATAAGCTGTGTTCCTACACCCCATACATCAATACGTGCCCCTTGGGCTTTCAGGTTAAAAATCGTATTTTCATCCAAATCATTGGAAGCTACAATTTGTACGTAATCTAATCCTTCAGCATCGAGCATTTCTCGTGCCTGAATGGATAGATAAGCCAAGTCACCGCTATCCAGACGGATTGCATTCATACGCTTGCCCTGACTCTCCAGCATTTTTGCTGTCCGAATCGCATGAGGAACCCCGCTTTCCAGCGTGTCAAAGGTGTCTACCAGCAGTGTAACCTGATCTGGCAATACCTTCGCATACACGTCAAACGCCTCCTGCTCCGTCATAAAGGTCTGCACCCATGAATGTGCATGTGTCCCCTTCGTCGGGATTCCAAAATGTTCGCCTGCCAGCATATTAGAAGTCGCGTCAAAACCAGCCACATAAGCTGCTCGTGCTCCCCAAATCGCTGCATCTGCTTCCTGCGCACGCCGTGTTCCAAATTCGAGCAGTGTATCATCACTTGCCACCTGCTTGATGCGCGATGCCTTTGTCGCAATAAGTGTCTGATAGTTCATAAAATTCAGCAATGCCGTTTCGACAAGCTGCGTTTCCATAATCGTTCCTTCAACACGGACCAGAGGCTCGTTGGGAAAAACAAGGGCCCCTTCTTTCATCGAATGGACCGTTCCACCAAACTTAAACTGGCGAAGCGCCTCCATGAACATGGGATCGTACTTCTCCTCCTGTTCAGACAGGTAGCGAATGTCCTCTTCTGTAAACCGCAAATTTGCAATATAATTCACAATGCGTTCCAGACCCGCGAACACGGCATATCCATTACCAAAAGGGAGTTTACGAAAATACGCCTCGAACACAGCTTTACGCTGGTGACTTCCGTTCACCCAGTGGGCGTACATCATATTAATCTGATATTTATCTGTATGTAATGCGAGGCTCGTTGACTGCATTGTAATCATCCTCTCTGACTGTCTCCAGGTTTGTGGCGCTACCGCCTCATCTGCCCAGATTCAGCAATATCCGGCTCCATTTTGTTATCGGACATTGGTACACAATCGTTAAGTTATTTTACTTCTTCTGGCGTAAAACCGTATCCTCAGCCGATCGTACCGCGGCTCCAAGACTTCCCTCAAAATGACCCAAAGCCCAATCATGTCCAGCTTGATTAAAGCTCGCCACAGCGTCCTTGTATACAGTAATAGCAAAACCTTTGTTATAAGCATCTACAGCCGTATGCAGTACACATATATCCGTACACACACCAATCAGATGAACTTCCACAATACCACGTTCACGCAGCCTGAGTTCCAGATCTGTGCCCGCAAAAGCACTGTACCGTGTTTTATCCAACCAGTAGATAAGATCACTTTGTTGCTCATAGAGGCTATGGAGCTTGCCATACAAATGTCGTCCGTTGGTTCCACGTATATTATGTGGAGGAAACAGCTTGCTCTCCGGGTGATAAAGGTCGTTCTCCTCATGCAAATCCACAGCCATGACGACAAAGTCCCCTTGATCTACATATGCCTGCGTAATTGCTGCGATCCGTTCATCCAACTCAATCGCAGGTTGTCCTACAGGCAAACTACCGTCCACAAAATCTTTCGTGTAATCAATCACAATTAGTGCTTGCATCGTACGGTCAGCTCCTTATCCTCAAAGTGAAATTGTACGTTCTATGCGTGACCTATTACATTAGACGTTACGTGTAGATAGATAAACGCGGTACTCTGTCACTAAAACGGTACAACTGTGCCGGTCTTTGTGAATACTGGTTGGAACTGAGCGGTTTGCCGTTCTCATCACGCACCTCTTCCAGAATTCCCTGTCTGCTACGAGTCGATGTTATTTTGCGAATAAAGTTTGGCTCTTCGAAGTCCGGTACGACACTCTGTATCACCTGATATAATTCACCCAGTGTAAAATGTAGCGGTAAAAACTGTTTGGCGATCGTCGTCTGAAGCATCTGCAACTGAATTTTGCGATAAGCATCTACTATGATATCCCGGTGATCGAATGCCAGCTCCAATTCCTCCAACGCTTCGCGGATTGTGAATAGCCCCACCTCGGAAGCATCATCGGCCGCCTGACGCTGTTCCAACATCCATTCTTCTACCAGCGCAAAAAATGCATGCGATATGATCCAGCCGCGCGGATCACGTCCCGGTCCACTATATACACCCAAATACTCCAGATGCCCGCCGTCCACACCCGTTTCCTCTAACAGTTCCCGCTTGGCAGCTCCATACATGGATTCATCTTCCTGACAAAACCCTCCAGGCAACGCCCAGCGTCCTGCAAACGGCCAACTGCGGCGCTTTATGAGCATCACTTTCAGCTCCCGAATCGGCAATGTCTTTGTTACCGTCTTGCGCTCCCGCTTCGTTAAGGTAAACATAACGATATCCGCCGGAGCTCCATCTGGAGTGCGGTATTTCTTAATGTTATACGACGCCTTTTGCGCCTCTTCGTTTATACGATTGCTATCCATTGGCATCACCATATTATATCGTTTTGATAAATTCATTATGACATAATAAAAATTTTTGTCAAGCGTCAGGCCTTACCTGAATCACTTGCTTGTGTACGTAATACTCGGAAGGTTGCTGTAGATGTAGACCCAAGTGTGCCTTCACTATCCCTTACTTCCGCCTCAGTGGTTATAGTCCGACCTCCCTGATGAAGAATCCGCGCCCTAACCTCCAGTCGGCCTTGCCTCATGGCTGACAAGAAATGAACATTCAGGTTCGTCGTTACACATGGATCCATATTTCGTGAAGCCATACTGACCATCCCCATCGCCTGATCCATCAATGAAGTAAGCACACCCCCATGGACAATACCCATCACATTGGTATGCTCTTGTTTGGCTTCCAAAGCGATCTGTACCTCGTTTGCATCAGCTGCAATCAGCTCACACCCTAAATACTCCCAAAAAGTATTATTTTCGCCCTCTAGCATCTTACCGAACTTATCCATTCCCTTGCTTCCATCCCTTCTATGTTGTCCCATTTCTCTTGATGTCTTATAAATATATACGATGGCAAATTGCTTTCGAAAAAAAGGCGTGGAAGCTACGCCTCCACACCATAAATTTCATTCTAATCACTGCAATTCGACGAGGAAGTACTTTTTCCCTCTTCAACGTTCACCTTCTCAGCAACGGTATCACGAATCGCCATGATCACCATTTGCAGTAGCTCATTAATTTCCACCTGACTCTGCTGAAACTCCGTTACAATTGGAATACCATCAAGTTCTTCCTGTAGCTCCTGTAGCTCGGCCTCTATTTTGGCAATCATTTTTTGATTTTTTAAGGATTCAAATGCAACAATTTCCTTTTGCTTCTTTTTCATCGTTGCAATCAGTTGCTGAATGCGCCCATGATCCTGAATCTTTTCTTCTGCTTTCCGGAATACCTGTACTTCCTCACTGCTACCCAAAATACCTGCTAATTCTTTGGCTTTTGCCAATATCATTTCGCGATTGACCAAATGATCATGCTGGCGCGCCGCCGATTGAAGTTCTGTTTGTTGCAACCGCTCCTCTGTCATTGTCCATCGCTCCTTTTCTCACTTAGACGGCCCTGCACACAACCTTACTCAGACCGCATGCAACCCGCTAGAATATTCTTTTATCCGTTAACTGCTACAGCCGTTTCAACCAGATCACCTTTGATGTAAAAGGTCATAGGTTCCGTAATTTTCACTTGAACAAAGGAACCAATCAGGTCCTGAGAACCCTCAAAATGTACAAGCTTATTGGAACGGGTCCGACCGGCAAGCACTTTGCTGTCATTTTTGCTCTCGCCTTCCACCAACACTTCAACCACTTCGCCACGCAATCGACTATTAAAGCGAAGGCTGTTTTGGTTCACCGCAATGTTCAGACGCCGGAGACGCTCTTTTTTGACCGACATAGGCACATTATCTTCCATCGAAGCAGCTGGCGTACCTTCACGTGGTGAATAAATGAATGTGTAGGCAAAGTCATAGCCGACCTCGCGCACCAAAGATAGAGTATCTTCAAACTGCTCGTCTGTTTCGCCCGGGAAACCTACAATGATATCCGTTGTCAGAGAAACATGCGGAACAGCTGCTTTAATCTTCGCTGCCAGTTCCAGAACACGCTCACGGGTATATTTTCGGTTCATTTTCTTCAATATATCCGTATTACCGGATTGAACAGGCAGATGGATATGCTCCACCAAATTACCACCCTTACCGAGCACTTCTACCAAATGGTCATCAAAATCACGTGGATGTGATGTTGTAAAACGTACACGCGGGATATTGATTTTGCGCATATCATCCATCAGATCCCCGAATCTGTAATTCAAATCTTTCAAATCCTTACCATAAGCGTTAACATTCTGCCCCAGTAAGGTGATTTCTTTAAAACCTTGACGTGCCAAATCCCGTACTTCAGCGATAACATCCTCTGGACGACGGCTTCTTTCCTTACCACGTGTAAAGGGAACAATGCAATAGGTGCAAAATTTATCACAGCCGTACATAATGTTCACCCAAGCCCGCATACCCTCGCGCTTCTTCGGCAAGTTTTCGATAATGTCGCCTTCCTTAGACCACACTTCGACCACCATTTCTTTGCTAAAGAGTGCTTCCTTGACGAGCTGAGGCAGACGATGAATATTATGGGTACCAAAAATCATATCGACAAAACCGTGTTTTTGCATAATCCGGTTAACGACGTTCTCTTCTTGTGACATGCAGCCACACACGCCGAGCAGCAGTCCTGGCTTTTCTGTTTTGAGATGCTTGAGGTGACCTAGCTCGCCAAACACTTTATCCTCCGCATTTTCACGGATAGCACAAGTGTTCAGTAAAATGATGTCTGCTTCCTTCCGATCCTCGGTTGCCTGGTAGCCCATCTGCTCCAGCAAGCCTTTTATGGTTTCGGAATCATGCTCGTTCATTTGGCAACCGAATGTGTATACGATATAATGCTTTCCCTCACCGATATGCTTGAGCTCATCCGGGACTGCGTTATCATATAATACCTGTACATCCTCTTTACCGCGTTGCTTTTCTTTTCTATGGTTCGGCTCCGCCATAATGTTGATTTCACGTCCGCGAATACGGATCTTTTTGCTATGCTCATCTTCAGAAATAATCTTCGCATCCGAGAAATCAAAATATTTGGAGTAATCTTTTGTTTTCTTTTCCATTCCTTAGTCACTCCTTACACCATCTATTTCACGAGCTAATTTGTGATTTTACTGTATCTTTAGGCATGGGTAAATTTATTTTTAGTCTAAAAACCTTTAAAAAAGGCATTACACTAAATTATAGCATGATTTATAGGCCATCGCCATAGATCAACCGCAGATACCATTGAGTGCAAAGTGAACTCATGTTCTTTTTGTACATAAGTGAAGTATTTGTGAATTATATAGTATGTAAAAAGCCCGATTCTTTTGCAAGAATCGGACTCTTTAAGCCTTCCGGCATTTAAATCGTGTATATTAGTCTACGATTTCAGCGTTGTCACCGTTTTTCACACCGGCACCGTTCGCTTCATCTGTATCAATGTGCATATCCAAAGCAAAAGAATCGGACACACGTGCAAGAACATTTTCAAATACAAGACCACGTTCGCCGCCAACACGTACTTTCAGCAACTGCTTGTCCTTAATGTCCCATTTAGCTGCATCAGATGTATGGAAATGAATATGGCGGGCTGCTACAATCACGCCTTCTTGCAGTTCCACTTCACCAGCTGGTCCTTTTACTGTGATTCCTGGTGTACCATCAATGCTACCCGATTCGCGTACAGGTGCTTTTACACCAATAGCAAAGGAATCAGTGCGAGAAATTTCCAACTGGGAAGCGGGACGAGCAGGTCCCAAAATGCGAACCTTATCAAATTGACCCTTAGAACCAATTACAGCTACCGTTTCATTTGCGGCAAATTGTCCTGGTTGGGACAAAGGTTTAAATTCGGTTAATTGATAGCCTGCTCCGAACAAAATTTCAATATGCTCTTGAGTCAGGTGAATATGACGGGCGGAAACGCCGACAGGTACGATTTTACTCATCGTGTGGTCACTCCTTTTTCTCTATACAATACTTTACACATCCATGCTATTATACTCCTATTTTGCCAAGAAAGAAAAGAAGAGCGTATAAAGTTCCCTTTTTCGCCCCAATCATCGTTAAATATCATCCCTATAAATCAGATCAAATCGTCGTTTTAGCGAACAGGAGAAAGAAAAGCATGATTTCAGCTACAATGAGATGAGGGGGGACGACAATAAATATATTAAGGATAAACAGGACACAGAGTATTCCAGTTAAGAAAAAAATGACTCTGAGACGGGGTTTAAGATGACTTAATCTGTACTGATGAAATACCAGTAAAACCGACAAAAAGTAAATAAAAACAGAAGCAAAGGTAAAGCAAAGCACAAAGATATAGTCTACTTGTCCCAAAAACAAGAGCTGAATCGAAGCAGCTAGCATGCTAAGGGAAAGATAAATAAACAAATGACCATAAATAATAGTCTGTCCTGCTGATTGTTTTGATTTATCTACGCGCTTCTCCATATTCTCAAAATATTGCCACCAGATTGCGATGACTAATATAAAAGCCAAAGCGGCAAATACAACGGAAGAAACCGTAAAATGATCGGATTGTAAAACAGAAAGCATACTTATCACAGATTCGCCAAGCAGAATTAAGGTGAACTGTGCAAATCGTTCTAAAAGATGCTCCGTATGGATTGGTGTGATCACCAACTTTTTACGACCAATCAAAGGAACGAGGATATCAACAGCTATACCGGTATATAAAATCAAATATCGAACCCAAGAGTCAAAGAAAAGGGAGAAACTAGAGATGACTATTCCAATCCAAAAATAGGTTCCGAAAAAACGAGCTGTTTCCTGTTTATGAGCCGTTTCTTTGGGCGCCGAAAGTAAATATTGAACGACAGTTAAACCTCTTAACCCAATATAGCCAACAAAAAAAGATACATAATACGCATCAAAATCTATATTCAAACTGGCAGTCATGATTAACACGAAAAACAATTGCAGGATCATAAAGATTCGATGCGTTATACTGTCTTGACCAAAACGGTTGTTGTAGACAGTTTGCCCCACCCAAGCCCACCATATCGGGATAAAAATCATAATGAACTTCTCCATATGTTCCCACGAGATACTACCATGCTCAACATGTAGTAAAACATGAGTGGCCTTAGAGACAGCAGCTACGAATAGTAAGTCATAAAAGAGTTCAAGCCAGGTAACCTTTTTTATTAACATTGTGTAATGGAGCCCCCTCTGGTATAGCGGTGCAGCATGGTGCACCATCAGTCTCGCTCCATTGTCTGCCGTATTTCTGCAAATATTATTTAAAATCTAAGATACTTCTCATTATTTCGTAATCGTTCTCGCTTTGTCAAGAGTGTTCGCAGCCAAAACATCCCCTTAAATAGCTATTTAAGAAGACATTTTAGAAGGCAGATTCGTTTGCAGGTATTCCAGGGCATGACCTCCCAGCCATCCTTTGACTAGCTCCTCAGGGTAATGCTTCAGCAGCAGTTCTGCAAAAGCCGGATATTTCCCCGAGTGTTCCAAGCCTTGCACATGGTGCTCGATACCGTCAAAATCAGAGCCAAACATCAAATGCCTTTCGCCCCCTAATGAACAAATATGCTCAATATGCGGTAGCAGATCCTCAGCAGTTACTGTATCCTGCTCTTTGAGAAACATGGTGACGAAGGTCAAACCAATCCGTCCGTTACGGGCGATCAGTGCACGAATCTGTTCATCCCGCAGATTACGAGGATGAGCACATCTCGCAAAGACATTCGAATGCGAGGCGATGGGCGGTAGAGTAGCCTCCTCCAGCACCTCCCAGAAGCCCTGTACGGACAGATGCGACACATCTAACAGCAGTCCCAGGTCATTACAGCGATTGACCAAATCGCGCCCCTTGCTAGTCAGCCCGCCACCTCTATGTTCCATAATGCCGTCAGCTGCCCAGTTCGCATAATTCCATGTCAGCCCAATCAATCGTATTCCCATGGCATAGCATAATTCTGCATAAAAAGGGTTCCCTTCCAGCGCATCTACCCCCTCCAGTGAGAGCAAAGCCCAAGGTGCCCATGTATGATCCGTCCCATTACCATCCAAATACGTTATCTTTTCCGTGCGCTTCTCTTCTCCTTCCCGCTTTACTTGCTCTTCCTGATGCACTACGGACGCATTTTTCCACATTGCCAAGTCTTCCTTCCACAGCAATGGTCTCAACCCACCGGAGATAGAGGTAACATGCTGCCTGAACAGCTCAATTTGACGTACCACATGTTCAAATCTTGGTGTGCCTAATACCTGTGAAATATATATAGCAAACGTTTGCAACTGCACGTTACCTTCTAGCAAACGTTCTTTTGTGACATCAAGCGATGGATGACTGAAATCGATCTGCGCATCGAGCTGCATTTTACATAACACATCACAATGAAAGTCAACAACTGGCCAATTCACTTTTAGCTTATCATTCATGTATCTTACCTCCATTTATAGATTGAAGCACCACAAATTTATTTTAAAAATCATAGTAACAGACTCACAATGCAAAAAAGCCCGTTTACAAATCGTAAACAGGCTCAGGCAACTTACATTTATTATCTTGGCTCTACAATCAATTTGATCGCAGTCCGATCTTCTCCATCAATAACAATGTCTGTAAAAGCAGGAATACAAATCAAATCCACTCCGCTTGGTGCGACAAATCCCCGGGCAATGGCTACCGCTTTAATGGCTTGGTTTAGTGCACCCGCTCCAATCGCCTGTAATTCTGCATTTCCGCGTTCACGCAGTACTCCTGCGAGTGCGCCTGCAACTGAATTAGGATTGGATTTTGCTGATACTTTTAATACATCCATAGTAAGTACCTCCCCTGGGAATGATGATGGTTTGATTCCACTATTAGATGTTATTCGAGGGTCAGCAAAAAATTCCTGCTTTTTGGTGACAGTTTTCCTTATTCTTTCCTTAAGCAGCTTACAAAAAAGTTAATCCATCCGCCATTCATCTTCTTTGAGTCTGATTTTCTGAATTTTGCGGGCTTTTCCATCGTTATCATTCAGCTCTACGCTGATGGCATGGAAATGCCATTTGCCCATGTCCACTTGAAAACGCACCGGAAGCTGGGTCTGGAATTTCTGTAACACAGCCTCTTTCTGCATTCCAAGCACTCCCTCATAAGGACCTACCATTCCCGCATCTGTCTGATACGCAGTTCCTTGTGGCAAAATTGTATCGTCATTGCTCTGTACATGTGTGTGCGTACCTACCACGATTGAAGCACGTCCATCCAAATGCCAACCCATAGCGATTTTTTCCGAGGTTGCTTCGGCGTGAAAATCAACTAGGATATGTTTATGTTTTTTGCGCAACTCATCGACAATTTCATCTGCTGCACGGAATGGATCGTCAATAGCTGGCAAAAAGGTTCTACCTTGCAGATTAACAATAGCCAGCTCCTTACCTCCACCCTTTACAACGGTATAACCTCGGCCCGGTGTTCCTGGTGGAAAGTTAGCCGGGCGAATGATCCGTGGCTCATCATCTATAAAATCAAATATTTCCTTATTGTCCCAAGTATGATTTCCCATCGTAATCCCATGGACGCCCCAATCAAAAAACTCTCTGGCGATAGCAGGGGTTATGCCTCTTCCCGAAGCTGCATTTTCTCCGTTCACGATAATAACATGCGGATTGTATTTTGATTTGAGCGAAGGAAGATTTTCCCTCAGTGCCTTTCTGCCTACACTGCCGACGATGTCTCCAATAAATAATACGTTGATAGAAAGCCCTCCCTAGTCTGCCTTACATAAATGAAAAGTGGCCCTACAAACAGTGGCCACTTTTCATTGAAATGCTTTTATTTTGCGTATTCTACCGCACGGGTCTCGCGAATAACAGTAACTTTGATATGTCCCGGATAGTCCAGTTCATTCTCAATCGTTTTCGTAATATCGCGGGCCAGTCGGAATGCTTCCGCATCATCAATTTTCTCTGGCTGTACCATGACACGAACTTCGCGTCCGGCTTGAATCGCGTATGATTTTTCAACGCCTTCAAAAGATTCGGAGATGCGTTCCAGCTTCTCAAGACGACGGATGTACGTCTCTAGCGTTTCACGCCGCGCTCCCGGTCTTGCTGCTGATAGAGCATCTGCCGCCCCAACCAGCATGGCGATCACTGAAGTCGCTTCGCAGTCGCCGTGATGTGAAGCAATGCTGTTGATGACGACCGGGTGTTCCTTGTACTTCTTCGCCAGTTCCACGCCAATTTCAACGTGCGATCCTTCCACTTCGTGATCCAGCGCCTTCCCGATGTCATGCAGCAATCCTGCCCGTCTTGCCAGTACAACGTCTTCGCCCAGTTCCCCGGCCATTAGACCTGTCAAGTATGCAACTTCCATCGAGTGCTTTAATACGTTCTGTCCGTAACTCGTACGGAACTTAAGACGTCCCAAGATCTTGATCAAATCCGGATGTAAGCTATGCACGCCCACCTCAAAGGTGGCCTGCTCACCATATTCACGGATTCGTTCGTCCACCTCTTTACGGGATTTTTCCACCATCTCTTCAATACGAGCCGGATGTATCCGTCCGTCCGCTACGAGCTTTTCAAGCGCAGTACGCGCAATCTCTCTACGAATCGGATCAAATCCGGACAAAATAACAGCTTCCGGCGTATCATCAATAATGAGGTCAATTCCTGTAAGGGTTTCAAGTGCACGGATATTACGGCCTTCGCGCCCGATAATCCGGCCTTTCATTTCTTCGTTCGGCAATGTGACGACAGAAACCGTCGTTTCTGCTACATGATCTGCCGCACAGCGTTGGATGGCCAGTGTGATGATTTCACGAGACTTTTTGTCCGCTTCTTCTTTGGCCTGCTGTTCAATTTCTTTAATCATCTGAGCTGTTTCATGACGAACTTCCTGCTCTACGTTGGTCAGAATAATACTTCTTGCATCCTCCATCGTCAGATTGGAAATACGCTCCAACTCAGTTACCTGACTCTTGTAAATCAAATCAATTTGCTGCTGGGTTTCATCGATTCGTTTCTCTTTGTTGGCCACCTGTTCTTCTTTGCGTTCCAGCGATTCCAATTTTTTATCCAGCGATTCTTCTTTTTGCAGCAATCTTCGTTCCTGTCGTTGAATTTCATTGCGACGTTCACGAGTTTCTTTTTCAGCTTCGGCACGGATGCGGTGAATTTCATCTTTCGCTTCCAATACCGTTTCCTTCTTCAGCGCTTCTGCCTCTTTTTTCGCGTTCTCCACGATTTGCGCGGCAGCTTCTTCCGCACTGGAGATCTTAGCTTCTGCAATAGATTTGCGAATAAAATAACCAATCCCGAACCCAAAGAATAACGCGGCTACAGCAACGAGAACGAACCAGATCGCAGTCATCATACTGTTCACCTCCCCGTTGGTTCCTCCAAGGCATTCCTTGGGACTTTTTGCAATTGTCACATTTACTTTGATCGTCAAACTAAGATAACGACACAAGGTCGTTTCATTTCATATGCACATGCTTTCACATGTACAATTCCGCCTGGCATAGCGGCATCACTTGTTATTTGGCGATGAGAACTCACCGGTGGATTCCGCTTTTTTGGAAGGAAAAAGGGCGTTCCACAAGTATCGTTTCATATATATTTTATTATTTGACAAATGGCATTGTCAAGGGAATGCAAACATTAGTAGAGTACCATGCAGCTTTCCATGTAATAACTAGCTCATCCTATCCGTTCATACTAGCCCAAGGTTCAGCAGCCGTTTGGCAATTATTCCTCCCACTGCAACAATTCCTCGTCATCTGAAGCAGCGTCATGCTCGGCCGCAGTGAGATGATTGACCACTCGGCGTGTCATATCCCCCGAATATCCGCGTCTCATGAGAAAAGGGTAGGTTTTCCTTTTTTTCTCCATTATATCACCACGTACCTGATTCCATTTCTTACGTCCGATCGTCAAAGCACTCTCCCACTCCTCATTATCGGTGATTTCACCTAACGCTTCCCCAATAGAGGCTTTAGAGATGCCTTTCTGACGGAGTTCTTGCCTAACCCACATCTTCCCCTTACGTTGGCTAGTTATACGCTGCCTTGCCCATTGGCGGGCGTACAAATCATCATCCACGAGTTGCTCCCTTTCCAGTCGGACCATTACTTCGTCAATAACAGACTGATCCAGTTCTTTTTGCACCAAACGCTGGGCAATTTCCTGACGTGTGCGAGGCTTTCGCCCCAAATATCGAAGCGCGAGTACATAGGCCTGTTGCTTTTCATCTGCCAGAACAATATCTTCCAGTTCTTTTTTGACGAATGACGTTCCTTTGAACATATTGTACTTGATCATTACATCTTCTAATACAGACAATGAATACGGGCCAAAATGAATGATATAGCGTCCACGTTTGCGTCCCTGTCCCTGCTCTACCCTAGTAATCATCAATTCCTCATGATCCGGAAAAAGAGAAATCTCTTGTTGCTTATTTGCTTCCGCAGAATATTCATCTTCATCGTCCAACTGCAATATGTTTCCCTCACTTTGAAATTCACGAAAGCAGTCTTTGGACAACTGCTACGCAAAAGTTAGATTCCGCTGACAAAGCAGCTTTAATTGATGCAAAAATGCCCTGCACAACTGTGCAGGGCATCAGAATCATGCTATTCAACCGGATTGTGCCATAACCCTGGCTCCAGTTCACAAATCAGGATTCACCAAGCTTTATTCAAGCTCCAACAATTCCTGTTCTTCCTTGGCTTGCTGTGCCAACTCTTCTTCTGTAGGCGGAGCAACCGTCGTAATCAAATTGCTTGCCACCCGAATTTTTTGCTCGATCGTACTAGCAATGTTCGGATTTTCCTTCAAAAATTGCTTCGCATTCTCACGTCCCTGACCAAGGCGCTCACCTTCGTAGGAATACCAAGCTCCACTCTTGTCGACAATGTCATGCTCCGTACCGATATCGATCAAGCTACCTTCTTTGGAAATGCCCTCACCGTACATAATGTCCACTTCAGCCTGACGGAATGGAGGGGCAACTTTATTCTTCACGACTTTAATACGTGTGCGGTTACCCACAATGTCGTTACCCATTTTCAAACTTTCAATACGACGAACATCCAAACGTACCGTAGAGTAAAACTTCAAGGCACGTCCACCTGGTGTTGTTTCAGGGTTACCGAACATAACACCTACTTTTTCACGTAGCTGGTTAATAAAAATAGCAATAGTTTTCGATTTGTTAATGGCTCCAGACAGCTTACGCAATGCCTGCGACATCAGACGTGCTTGAAGACCGACATGGGAATCTCCCATTTCGCCTTCAATCTCTGCCTTCGGCACAAGTGCCGCTACGGAGTCAACAACTACAATGTCTACTGCTCCACTACGTACAAGGGCTTCGGCAATCTC
Source organism: Paenibacillus sp. FSL L8-0644 (assembly GCF_038008165.1). Classification (NCBI taxonomy): domain Bacteria; kingdom Bacillati; phylum Bacillota; class Bacilli; order Caryophanales; family Paenibacillaceae; genus Paenibacillus; species Paenibacillus sp. FSL L8-0644. Next base: position 2,305,567 of record NZ_JBBOYN010000001.1, on the reverse strand, counting down.
AAGCGCCTGCTCTCCTGTATCTGGTTGCGATAGTAACAACTCATCAATATTGACACCCAGCTTGCTTGCATACGACGGATCAAGCGCATGCTCGGCGTCGATAAAGGCGGCTTGTCCGCCTGTTTTTTGCACCTCTGCGATAGCGTGAAGAGCTACTGTCGTTTTACCGGATGATTCCGGTCCGTATATTTCAATAACCCGGCCTCTTGGAAAGCCGCCCGTTCCTAACGCAATATCCAAAGCAATCGAACCACTGGGGATCGTTTCCACTTGCATGTGGGTAGACTCACCCAACTTCATAATGGAACCTTTACCAAATTGCTTTTCTATTTGACGGAGCGCCATATCCAGCGCAGCACGACGATCTGACAATAAACTCACATCCTTCATTGTTTGTACTTTAATAATACCTTGTTTTGACACGCTTGCCAAGCATTTTTTCGAACATACATTCGTTTTTTTATTCACACAGCTCTCTTCTGTAATTACACCTGTCTCTTAAAACAAAAAAAGAACCGCTGGCAAAAGGCTTTGCAACGGTTCTTCCGATAAGGTGATTATATCATGAATATCTATCTAAAACAACTCTACGACCCACACTGTACATAGATGATTAAGAGAGTTTCTCGTTCTCTACCAGCCTGCGCCACAATCTGTACAGAATCGCTTTGACTGATCGCAGTCGGATTGTTTCGCGGTTACCACTCAGTCTCAGTTCATGTACTTCCGTTTCCTTGTCGCGTTCAGCAATGCCAATATACACTAGACCGACTGGCTTACGTTCGGAATACCCAGGTCCGGCTACACCAGTAACTGAAAGTCCAAAATCGCTGTCCATGATCATTCTCGCCTGCTCTGCAAGCACAAGGGCCACTTCCTTACTCACTGCACCTGGCGCTTGATCCCCCTCTAAATAATCACAAGGCACGTTGAGTAATTTCATCTTCATTTCATTGGAATAGCACACGATGCCACCTTGAAACATAGTAGCACTGCCAGGTATAGAAGTGAGGTGTTCCATCAGCAGTCCACCTGTACAGCTTTCTGCCGCACTCACAGTGAGTCCGCGATTGGCCATTAGATCTACGATAACCTTCTCCAGCGTAACATCTTCGCTTGCATACATAAATTCCGAAAGACGCTGCTGAATTTCTACTTCCGTAGCCGTCAGCTTAATCAATGCTTCACTTTCGCTGGCCGCCTTGGTGGATATACGGATCGTGACTTCCCCTTCCTTGGCATAAGGAGCAATCGTGGGGTCTGTCTGGGATTGGATCAGATCTAACAAACGGGTTTCAAGAGCTGACTCACCAATCCCTGCAAATTTTAGCATTTTTGAATAAATTGGCATTTCCTCACCGCTCAATGCCTGCTGAAGCAACCAAGGTTTGGCCTGGTTTGCAAACATCGGTTTGAGTTCCTTAGGAGGTCCAGGCAAAACTACATAAAATTTACCATCCTGTGCAATTGCGTCGCCCACAGCTAGCCCTGTCTCATTTTCAAGCGGAGTAGCACCTTCAATAGAAAGCGCCTGCCGGCGGTTATTTTCGGTCATTTCTACCCCACGGTTACGAAAAAATTGATCTAGCTTGTCCATTGCAAGACGATCTATGTGCAATTTTCGCCCCAATACAGACGCTATCGCATCTTTCGTCAAATCATCCTGGGTCGGTCCCAGACCGCCAGAAAATAAAATAATATCCGCACGCTTCTGAGCAATTCTTATGGCTTCCTGAAGCCGATCTATGTTATCGCCAACCACAGTCTGAAAATATACATCGATTCCAATTGTAGCCAACTCTTGTGACAAATATTGAGCATTTGTATTCACTATTTGTCCGAGCAATAACTCTGTTCCTACCGCAATTATTTCAGCTTTCATCAATTCTTCCTCCTGTACTGCGAATATGATGGGAATTATATAAAGAAACAGCAATAAGTTTAGTCCCTATTGCTGTTTCCATAAAATTTATACTGTTAAACCTTGGAGGAGCTCAGCAAATGGATATTTTTCACGAAATAATCAATACCCGAATAAATGGTGATCAACACCGCTGCCCATATCGCTATTAAATCAAACGGTATACCAAGAAAAACAAACGGGAAATTATTAATGAGCAGCGCTACTATAGCAACAATCTGAATGATCGTCTTTAATTTGCCCCAATTGCTTGCAGCAACCACAGACCCATCCAGCAAGGCAATCTGACGCAGCCCCGTAACCGCAAACTCACGGCTAACAATCACAACAACAATCCACGAATCAATTTTCCCCATTTCTACCAAGGAAACCAAAATGGCGGTTACCAAAAGCTTATCAGCAAGGGGGTCCAACAGCTTGCCCAAATTGGTGACCATATTATTTTTACGTGCCAAATACCCGTCAAGACCGTCCGTGCTGGCTGCTACAAGGAAAATGATAGCCGCAATCAGCTGATTATACGGCAGCTTGAAAGCTCCGATCTCAATCGGTGGCGGATAAAAATCAAAGTCCACCAGCAAAGCCAGCATCATCACCGGGATAAGGCAAATCCGCGTTATTGTAATTCTGTTGGGTAAATTCACAACACACTCTCCCCTGATTATCGTACTTGATTACAAATGGCAGTTTTCGGATTAAATTCAACCCTATGTAAATCGCTTTCGGCGAGCGCTATACACCTGAATTGTCTGCATTTTCGTTACAAGTATAATATGGCGCAAAACGCATGTCAAAATAACCTGCCGCACATCAAGCAACGTTTTTCCTGCAAAATATATGAGGGAAAACGTCTTTATTTCATGTTTGTAAATTGAAGCTCCAATGGCAAATCAGCTTTACGTAGCAATTGAATGATCGCCTGTAAATCATCCCTGTTTTTCCCGGTCACCCGGATTTGATCACCTTGAATCTGACTTTTAACTTTTAGCTTGGAGTCCCGAATAAGAATGTTAATTTTCTTGGCATTATCCTGATCAATTCCCTGCTTCAGCGAAAGACGCTGACGCACTGAACCTAGAGAAGCGGGTTCCAATTTGCCATACTCCACATTTTTGAGGGACAGACCTCGTTTAGCCATTTTAGACTGCAAAATATCAATCACCGCATTCAGCTTGTATTCGTCTTCCGATGCAATCGTAAGAGCTTCTTTCTCAAGCTTGAGGCTACTTTTGCTATCCTTGAAATCAAATCGTGTTTCAATTTCACGCTCCGTCTGATGAACCGCATTTGTTAACTCCTGCATATCCATTTTGGAGACGATATCAAATGAATTTTCTGAAGCCATCGTTTCACTTTCCTTTCCACAACAAAGTTCAATATCTAATTATAGGCTAGTCATTTACAAAAATCCAATAATCGGTTGACTAAAAAGGCGTTCTTGCCAGTTTTCCTGACAAAAACGCCTTTATTTCATTTAGGGTCAAAATATCTAATTATGGCTTCGTGTTGGAGTTCGGAACATATCCAAAAGTCCAAGCACAATGTGAGCAAGACCAAAGCCCAGTATGCCATAGCCCCATGCATTCGGTGTCAGATAATAGCCCAGTAAACTGACAATTATACCGAGCCCAGTCACAATCCAGCTGACGGTCATAACGTATACACCTCACTTTGCGGAAAATGAAATGACTGCCTTTCCAGGAATTACAGTCATTAGTATTTCCTCGCACCAAGGCGTTTATTCACCATTAGTAGTTGTAGAATCTGTACCACTTTGTGCTGAATCCGTACTGCTACCTGTCGTAGAATCTGCAGGTAAACCCGTCACCCCTGCACTCGTTCCGGTCGAAGAGGCTTCTCCTTGCTGTATCAGTACACGAGTAGTCGATTTATTATCTGTTATCGGTTGACCTGCTACGGAAATATCTGTGGCAGAAGACCGCCCTGATTTGATATATAAACCTTCTGGACCAATATCGAAAGACATGGCATCTCCACTTTTAGTCATACCATAACTCAGCTTTTCTCCACGGGAATTTTCTCCCTTGTACACTTCAAGCCAGCTTTCACCCGTAGCTTTAATATCAACCTTGGCTGTGGCTCCCGTTGCACTGGAAACTTTAAAAATCGTCGTCTTGCCTTGCTTGCCGTCCTGTGCCACAGTTACACCTTGTTGTGGAGTAGTCGTATCCGGCTGTTGTCCAGTATTTGGAGTAGTAGCATCCGTATTCCCCGTACCATTTGGCTGAGTTTGCCCGGTTTGCCCCGCACCAGGAGTCTGCCCACCAGCACCATTTGGAGCCGTCGTTTGACCATTGTTCGGCTGTGTCGTAGTGGTATCAGGAGTAGACGTGTTTGGTGTTGTACTCGGTGTTGTACTTGGTGTTGTACTTGGTGTTGTACTTGGTGTTGTACTTGGTGTAGTAATCGGTGTTGTGTTTTCTGCTGTTTTTGGAGTTGAATGGTTGTTGCTCACCCAATAAGCATAAATAACCCCAACAATGAGAACTAGAAAAAGCCACATTAACGCTGTAGGCAACCATTTAAGATTACCAATCGTGGCGGGACGGCTGGAGCGTTTCTGTGTAACAGGCTCCATGACTGCTTCCGGTTCAGGTTCAGGCACATTGCTTTGATGCCCTTCCAGAATCTCATCAGGATTCAACCCGACCGTTTCAGCATATGTTTTAATAAAAGCTCTGACATAAAAGCTTCCCGGCAGCACTTTGTAATCGCCCGTCTCAATGGCTTCCAGATAACGTTTGCGTATCTTCGTCATTTCCTGAACATCGTCAAGGCTCAATCCTTTTTGCAGCCGGGCCTCCTTTAATTGCTGACCCAGTTCTGACATGTCATCATCTCCTTGTGTAATTACGCTTATTTAAAGATCTTCTGTATAACTGGCTGTAAAGGTATCATAAATAATTTCCTCAGCCGGATTATTGCGAAGTTCAATAATGATATTGAAATCGTCAAAGCTGTATCCCGACTCACGTACAAATACATCAGGATGCTCAATCACTTTAGTACTTGGCATGCTCATAATTTCCTGAAGCAGGTGATAATGTCTTTCATTTGACCGAATTGTACTCACAATACCATCAATAATAAACACATTGTTTGGGTTCATTTCTTCTTCAGAGAGCTGACTGCGTACCGTCTGTCTTAGTAGCGTCGAAGATACAAAAGTCCAACGCTTCATTGCGCATACACTACTGGCAATAATGGATTCCGTTTTGCCCACACGTGGCATCCCGCGAAGACCGATCACCTGATTGCCGTCCCTCTTTAATACTTCACCCAAAAAATCGACCAGCAACCCAAGCTCATCGCGTGTAAAGCGAAATGTTTTACGATCATCCGAATCCCGATCGATGTAACGGCCATGTCTTACTGCCAATATATCAACCAGTCTCGGAGCACGTAAGGCCGTGACTGTAATGTTGCTCGCTTTTTTTAACGTGTCTCCGAGAATACGTATCTTCTCATCATCGTCTGTTTCAAGCAACATTCCCCGTCTTTCACCTTCAACACCGTTGATCGTCAGTATATTAACCCCCAGAATACCAAGCATGGAAGCAATGTCTCCCAGCAGTCCGGGTCGATTTTTATGTATCTTGTACTCCATGTACCACTGTTTCGTTTCTTCCGTCACGTTAGCACCTCATTCACATTCAAACCGTCAACAACTCCAAATCAAAGCATTATTGTATCATAAAATAACATCTTTCGACAAAACCAATTATTGAAATTTGATAGGCTGCATTGTGTTGTAAGCCTCAATCACGTTTATGATATATAAATTACAAGGGAATTACAAGAACAGCTCTGTAACCATTACAGAAAAGCCCCCAAAAGGGAGCTTTTCATGTTGGTTCTTACTTATGCGTTGCTCTTGGCCAATTTAACCATTAGCCGGGCGATGGTGTGACGCTCGTCCTCATCGGCAACTCCCCACAGTTCTTTCAATGCGCGGTTGGAGTGGTTGGCTGGATCGACCTTCTCATCCAGAAAATCACCGATTTCATAAGCAAGCTCTGAAATGGTATCTTGGCTGATTCCCAGCTTCTCCGCTTGCTCTACACGCTGACCGAGGAACTTTTTCCAAACATCAAAATTCTGAACAACTGTTGACATACTTAAATCCTCCTTAGATGATTCAGATTTAAAATCAACAGTTGTAATATGCTCTTCTCAGACGCTTACTATACTGGTGGATTCCTCCAAGCGCTATTTCCCTTAAGTCACCCATCCTCCGTTAGGACTTATGACCTGGCCATTAATATAACCTGACTCAGGAAGCGCAAGAAAATAAACCAGGGATGATATCTCATCAGGTCGAGCCAATCGTCCGGCAGGAATTTCTTCTTCCAAACTGGTAATTTCGCCTTCATCTAAATGATCCAGCATCGACGTATTCACTGCACCTGGAGCTACTGCATTCACTGTCACCCCGGAAGGTGCTACTTCTTGAGCCAGCGCTTTAGTGAAAGCGTTAATGCCTCCCTTCGTGGTGGAATACAACACCTCGCACGAAGCCCCACATATCCCCCACACGGAGGAAACATTCACAATGCGGCCATAGCGTTGGGAAATCATATGTGGCATAAAAACCTGCGTACACAGAAAGGTTCCCTTAACATTGACTGCCATCACTTCGTCCCATTCCTCTTCCGAAACATCTGTCAACAGCCCATAATGAGATAATCCGGCGTTGTTCACAAGAATATCCGGCTTCATCCCGTGATTATCCAGCTTTTCCCGCATGCGTTCGATCTGCTCCTTGCTCCGCAGATCCGCAGACACGGTCATTACCTTGCCTGAATAAACCATGCAACGACGGGCAACTTCATTTGCTTTTTCATGGGACTTCATGTAGTGAATGACCACATTCATCCCTACAGCTGCAAAACGCTCAGCAATAGCCGCACCAATTCCGCCACTCGCTCCTGTAATCAGCACAGTTGTATCGCCAATCGCTTTTAATTCTCCGCCCTCAGTGGTCATCGTTTCCCTCTCCCTGGACATTACGGACTCACCACTAGTGATATTGCGAGTTGATCCCACTGGATATGGTCTTTCAGACGGCGATTTACATCCTCAAGCGTAATACTTTCATAAATCGGAAGCAGTTGGAAAAAATCACTGCCCCGGAAGCGATGTCTTGTAAATTCATGCGCAATATTTTCTGGTGAATTGAGTGTACGCAGATAACCACCGATTTTCTTTTTGCGTGCCCGTTCAAAATGTTCTGCTGCGAAGCCCTGCTTCTGGATGGACTCCACCTCTTCACGTATTCTCGCCAACAGCCGATCCGGGTCTTTGGTATCTCCACCGATTGCGGAAAATGCATATTGCTGCGTACTATTGTACTCATGGCCAAAACTGTCCGAAATCAGATCCTCATCGTAGAGCTTTTGATACAGTTGTGTACTGGAACCAAATAGGAGATCAAGCATCAGCTTGGTTTCCAGATCATGACGAAGCAATTCTTCACCCGTTAAGCCTACTTCAGCCTCCTTGAATCCAAACAGTAGCTTTGGCAGAGAAACGGCCAGCTTCACCTCACGACGTGGTTCTGCAACTGTAGTGGGTTCATCGTCGAAAATCCGCTCAATCTCTCCCTGCGGCTTATAGTCCTTTTTGGCCTGATTGTTACGTACCAGCTCTATTACTTCAGCTGGATCCACTCCTCCCACTACAAAAAGAATCATATTGCTTGGGTGGTAGAAAGCTTCATAGCAACTGTACAGCGTTTCCTTTGTAATCGTACTGATGGATTGAATCGTACCTGCGATATCAATATGCACCGGATGGACCTTGTACAACGCCTCGATCAGACCAAAGTAACTCCGCCAATCGGGGTTATCTTCATACATATTGATTTCCTGGCCAATAATGCCTTTTTCCTTCTCTACATTTTCATCTGTAAAGTAAGGATGTTGAACAAAATTGACCAGCGTGGTCAAATTTTCTTGAATACGCTCAGTTGCCGAAAACAGATATACGGTTTGATCAAAGCTCGTAAATGCGTTCGCCGATGCACCATTAGAGGAAAAGGTAGCAAAAATATCTCCTTCAGGCTCTTCAAACATTTTATGCTCCAAAAAATGGGCTATGCCATCCGGCACCTTTACGGGCTGTTGACCTTCTACGCGGAAATGATTATCAACCGAGCCGTATTTAGTCGCAAATGTGGCGTACGTCTTCTGAAAACCCGGTTTGGGCAACACATAAACGTGTAAGCCGTTATCCATTACTTCATAGTACAGCGTTTCCTGCAAATGCTCATAAGGTATATGCTCCACCGTTATTCCCCTTTCTGGTCTCTCAAGAAATAAATAGTGTCCAGTCGGAACGTCCGGGCGGCATCCTGAACATCCTGCACCTTGACTGCCTCCACCTGACTCAGCAGCTCATCTACCGTCCGCTCTTTACCGGAAAGCTGTCTGTTAAAATCATAGGCGATCATCTCAAAAGCGGAATCCTGCATCTCCTTCAGCAAGTTGCGAATCATCGCCTGCGTTTGGGTCATTTCCAGCTCAGTAATCGCTCCGTTTTGCGTATCTTCCAGTTGCTTGCGGATAATAGTAACCGCTTTTTCATAATTAGGAATTTCAATACCAGATTGAATCGTACCAATCCCTTTATGCCCGTCATATCGCGATGAAGCGTAATACGCCAAACTTTCCTTTTCCCTTACATTAACGAACAGCTTTGAATGCGGATACCCGCCCAGAATGCCATTGTACATCAGAGCGGATGCATAGCGATCGTCACCATACGTAATAGGGGTCCGCAATCCCATGTTGAGCTTGCCCTGGTTCACATCAAGACGCTCTACAACAGTTTGAACATCACGCTCTACCGACTTGGGCTGTTCCGGAACATACCCTGCTTCCGCTGAACGGTTCAATTGAAAATAGCGATCAACAAACTTCTCAACTTCTTCTAGCGTCGTATCTCCCACAACGTATAAATCCATGCTGGCATGATTCAGCCATTCTCCATAAGCCTCATACAAGCTCTGTGCATCTATACTGTCCAGATCAGATCGTTGACCAAGAGGGTGCAGACGATAAGGCTCATCTTTGCACATTTCCTCCATGCAGCGCTCACCAGCATAACGTATTTTATCGTTAACTATAGATTCCAGCTTCTTGCGCACATTTTCTCGTTCCTGCTGAACGTATCCAGTTTGAAATGCATCATTTTCCAATGCAGGCTTCGTCAGCACTTCTCCAAGGAAAGCAAACGAACGATCCAGCAAACTATCCGGACTGTTTACAAAGCTGTCATTAATCGTATCCATGCGAAATTGCACGATCTGATAATCTCCACGTTTATACACATCGAATCCGAAACCTGCGCCATACAATTGCTCTAACTGTTCTCTGAATTGTGTAGTCTGCGGATACGATTCTGTACCCCGGCGCAGAACGAAAGGTACCAGCCCCACTCGAGTTACGGTTTCCTCCCGTAGCGGAGTGCCTACATACAATGATATAGCAAACGTCTTAAAGCGCTTGGTTGGCAGTACATGAATCCTCAGTTGTCTGCGTGTGCCACGCTCGAAACCTGTTTTGTTCAAGTCCAAAACTCCTTTGTGACGTCAATTGGCGTCTAGCCTTTGATTAGCATTAGCTGCTGTAAATCGTCCTCCTGTAAAGAGGTAAAGTGTACCAATCTTTATTCTAACCATGCAAAAGCCAAGAAGCAACCGGAGACAAGCTCCCGGCTGCTTCGGCGTTTTACATGCAAAAAATATGTTCCCCGATGGTTTTCACCTGCGGACGGGTCCAAATCCATTTGGAGGTGGCTGTTTTTGGATTAAAATAATAGAGACATCCTCCGCTTGGGTCCCAGCCGTTCAGCGCCTGTCGTACTGCCTTCTGTGCAGTTTCATTCGGCGTAAGCCAGATTTGTCCGTCTGCTACAGCTGTAAAGGCCCCCGGCTGGAAAACCACCCCAGATGGTGTATTTGGAAAACTAGGTGATTTAACCCTGTTCAAAATAACCGCCGCCACGGCAACCTGCCCTTCAAAGGGCTCGCCACGGGATTCACCGTAGACCGCATTAGCCAAAATCTTAAGATCGTTTGCAGATAGTCCCATGGTGTTGGCCGATCCCATTGTTTCATCATTTTGATCCGCTTTATCATTATTGTCCGCTGTGTGTCCCTGAGCGGAACCTTGATTGTTACGATGCATAGGAGTTTCCGTTGGCTTCCAGTTAGGGGTAGCATTCACCAGCTTTAATTTCGTCTTTGCTCCGACCACTCCATCGGGACGGATACCAAATTCCTTTTGAAAACCTTTAACAGCTTTTAGTGTACTGCTGCCAAAATGGCTGTCCACTTTCCCGCCAAAAAAGCCCAGCAACTTCAAACGTGATTGCAACTCATATACATCCTGACCGTAAGATCCAAAATCAACCGTTCCCGAGCTGAATGTCGGCTCGGATGGTTGCGCCGCTTGTACTTTCTGCTGTGTGCTGAGCGACTCTGCTTGCTGCTGTGCAGAGTCATTTTTAAAAAGTCCTGTGTACGTAATAGCCGAGGCTGCGAGGATACCCGTGCAAATCCAGACCATTGTCTTTTTCATATGCTGCGCTCTACCTTTCTTTTGTGGGATTAACAGGATGGCTACGTTTATTATGACAAGCTCCGCTTAAAGCTATTCACCCTTTTAATCTTCTTTCAGCAGGTAGTCGCCACACCTCAAAAATACATCACAAAAAACGCTGTTTGTGCACTTGCAGTTGTCATTTTAGAACAACTACCTTGCGAACGAACAGCGTTTTAATGTAGTGCTGGATAGAGATAATGCTTAGGAACTAACTTTATTTTGCTGATATTGCTCCATTGAGATAAGAACCTCACGGGGCTTGCTGCCCTCGTAAGGGCCGATGACTCCGCGAGCTTCCATGGAGTCAATCAGTCGAGCAGCACGTGTATAACCGATCCGCATACGGCGCTGAAGGAGCGAAACGGAAGCTTGTTTAGCCTCTAAAATGATGTTGACAGCCTGATCGTACAGCTCATCCAGCATTTCATCTGCATCAGTCGATACCTCTTCCACCTCCGGCACTAGCGTCTCATCATACTGCGCTTCACCCTGTTCACGTACATAGTTAACAATATTTTCGACTTCTTGATCGCTCATGAACGCTCCCTGAACGCGGACTGGTTTAGAAGCACCCATTGGCATGAACAGCATATCACCACGTCCGAGCAGCTTCTCGGCTCCACCCATATCCAATATAGTACGGGAATCTACCTGCGAGGAAACGCCGAAGGCAATACGTGAAGGAATATTAGCTTTAATTACCCCGGTAATTACGTCAACCGAAGGTCTTTGCGTTGCAATGATAAGGTGGATGCCTGCTGCGCGCGCCATTTGGGCAAGTCGTGCAATCGCATCCTCCACATCTCCCGCAGCTACCATCATTAAATCTGCCAACTCGTCCACAATAACGACGATGTAAGGCAGAAATGCATCCGGGTTATCTTTCATCAAATTATTGTATCCCTCAATATTACGGGTTCCTGATTTGGAAAATAACTCATACCTTTTTTCCATTTCAACTACAATTTTCTTCAATGCAAGTGAGGCACGCTTTGGATCAGTCACGACTGGAGCCAACAAATGTGGGATTCCGTTGTACACGTTCAACTCCACCATTTTAGGATCGACCATCAAAAATTTGACCTCATCCGGCTTTGCTTTGTACAAAATACTCGTGATGATCCCATTGATACACACTGATTTACCCGAACCTGTTGCCCCAGCTACAAGCAGATGGGGCATCTTGGCCAAATTACCGACAATCGTCTGTCCTGCAATATCACGTCCGAATGCAATAGACAAGCTGGAAGCTGACTCCTGGAAAACGGTTGTCTCCATTACCTCACGCATCGTTACAATGGAAACTTCATTATTCGGAACCTCAATTCCGATAGCAGATTTGCCAGGAATTGGAGCCTCCATACGGATATCTTTGGCAGCAAGCGCAAGCGCAATGTCATCCGTCAGACTCACAATACGGCTGACCTTCACTCCAATGTCCGGCTGAATTTCATAACGTGTTACGGCAGGGCCACGGACAACCTCCAGCACCTTCGCCCGCACACCGAAGCTTTCCAGCGTTGCTTCCAGTTTGCGTGCCGTTTGCATATAATCCTTTTGTCCCATACCTTTGCCTGCATTTTGTGGTTTAGCAAGCAAACGAAACGATGGTAGCTTGTACGGTTTAGGCGGCGGCGGAGCCGGGATAGCTGTATGGGTACCTTCAACCTCTTCGCCTGCCACCCCAGTTGCAATCGTCTGAGCTTGTCCCTGAGCACCTTCTAATGTCCCCTGAATCGTAGTCGAATCATCCATATCCTTATTCGCATTGGCACCCACAAAGTCATCATCCAGGGGTTCGTCAATAATGGAAGTCGTCTGCTCTGCCCCTGTCAGGGACTCTCCAAATTCAGCTTCCGTTCTTCTTTCCTCATGCTTTACTTGTTCGAAGAAATCCCTAATAATCGGCGACCTTTTTACCGGAATTGCAGCTTCCTGCTCAGCGTGTTCGACTACGTCAGACAGCTCTTCACTCTGGTTGCCATTTCTCCACTGGGCCTGCGCGTCCTCAGCTTCATATGGAAAATCATGATCATCCTCATCGACGGAATGCTCTTCCTTGTCCGCTTTATCTGAATTCTTAAGACCAAACAACTGAAAGAAAATCGGTTGTTTGCGTGCAGGAGGCTGCATTTCGTCAAAGTCATCATCCATGTCTTCCTCATAGGCAGGAATCGGCTCAGACTTGATCTTTCTATTTCCATTACCTTTGCTAGATGCCGAAAGCGGAGTAGCTTTACCAGTCCATTTTTTGCGCACACTTCCCCCAGCTGCTAGCAGCTTGGTTTTTACAATCCGCACCAAATCCACATAGGACAGTTGGGTCATCAGCATGAAACAAATGACGAACATAACAATCATGATCAGTTTAGCTCCCGTGAGACCAAACAGCCACAACAGAACAGTAAGCTGCAACGCGCCTACGTAACCCCCGCTGATATCCTTGTTCAGCATTGAGGAATGGCCCTGCTGATCAGGCGACAGCAACTGCTCGCGCATATCTATATGTATCTGGGTCATCACTCCGCCCGGCTGAAGCGCGTTGATCGGCCCCAAACGCTGCTCCATAGATGAAATAGAACTCATAAGTGTAAAGGCAAATACCAACAGGAGCAAACCCGTTTTACGCGAGTTCCACTGGTTCGGCCACTTGCGGTGAATCATCACCATCAGACCATAATAAATGCCAATCAGAGGGATAACAAAATAGAATTTCCCCAATACGAGCCCAAACATCTTGGATAGCGACCGACCAACTGCCGCTTCACCCGACAACGCAATGACCGCTAATGTAATCAGCACAATGCCGTAAATTTCAAATTTTAGAACTCCGCCAAATGCGGCTTTCTTTTTTCTTTTTCTTCTTCTGGACATACAAGGTCACCCCCCAGAAGAATATTATACCACGTCACCCGGTATCCGCACATATGTTCTTTTTCAGCAATAAATGACCGATTTCTATACTATTCGACACCTTCTACGACCATTCGATGACTTGACCGGGTCCATAACGCGGATTCAGGTAGGCTTCCAGCGGGCAGTCCAACAACCGTACAATGATCCCCCGACGACTTTCAAGCGGCTGTACCTGCATAAGTAGACCGTCTACTCGAACCTCTGCAAGCTCCTCAGCCTCTTTCCACATCCCTTGCCACACCATTTCCATTGGCATTACAGTATATAATGTCATTGAGATAGCTCCCCGCTATGCTCCCCTGACAGTGTCTCTGTAGGAGTTCCTGTAGCACTGGGAATAAAAGGAGCATACGGAGCCTGCTGTTGGATCCCAGCGTTCCCGTTTTGCTGACGCCGCGTTTCAATAATGGTGTTCAGCTGTTTTAAAGCCTCTCCGATCCCTCCAACCGCGTCCATCAATCCATACTTCACTGCATCGGCTCCCCCAACCGCTGTACCAATATCGCGGTTTAACTCACCGGTTTTAAACATCAATTCCTTAAACTGCTCTTCTGTAATACGAGAATGAGAAACGACAAAGCGTACGACACGCTCCTGCATTTTTTCCATATATTCAAAAGTCTGTGGGACTCCAATGACCAGTCCGCTCATACGAATAGGATGAATGGTCATCGTCGCACTCTCCGCAATGTAGGAATAAGTGGAAGACACAGCAATCGGCACACCGATGCTGTGCCCCCCGCCTATCACAATGGTCACCGTTGGTTTACTCATCGATGCGATCATTTCAGCAATAGCCAGTCCTGCCTCTACATCACCACCAACTGTATTCAGCAAAATCATTAATCCTTCGATACGAGGATTTTGTTCTGCCGCTACCAGTTGGGGAATAATGTGCTCATATTTTGTCGTTTTGTTTTGAGGCGGTAAAATGAGATGCCCTTCAATCTGACCGATAATCGTCATGCAAAAAATATTGGACTCGCCTCCAGGCATGGAGGTTTGACCCAGTTGCTGCAAAGCCTCCATAGCAGGTAACGCGGGTCTTTGCCCAATTTCTGGTTGATCTGGCGTTTCCGTTTCCTCGTTGCCAGATGATAGATTGCTGTATTGTTCCATATGGGTGATCTTCCTTTCGCTTTACGCATCTATATGACCCGTAGTCACCCTATAGTATGGGATGTAAATGGAATATTTTATACCTACCCCCATGCTTTTCCTTGCCCCGAAAAATCAAAAAAGCCTCTCCTTCCGCGGAAACCGTCCAATATTTCCTGCGGGAAGAGAGGCGACTGTGTGCCTGTGACTTAAGTTTTTAATTCAGGTTTTTGAACAAATTTCAATTGAATCACACTTCCATTATAATTGGCAGGATCATCGGTCTGCGACGAGTTTGCTCATACAAGAAGCGACCCAGTGCATCCTTGACATTTGTCTTGAGGGAAGCCCATTCATTTACATTTTCACTCATGAGCTTATGCAGGGTACTTGAGACAATACGATTCGCTTCATCAAGCAAACCTTCCGATTCACGGACATAAACGAAACCGCGGGAAATGATATCTGGACCCGATTTAATCGTTCCGTCTTGCTTACTCAGCGTGACAACCACCACCAAAATACCGTCCTGTGACAGCAATTTACGGTCGCGCAATACGATATTTCCTACATCCCCTACGCCTAGTCCATCGATCAGTACGTTACCTGCTGTAACTTTACCAGCTCTGCGTGCTCCGCCATTCTGAATTTCAATGACTTCACCGATATCCGTGATGAAGATATTTTCAGGCTCAATACCTACGCCTTCAGCAAGAAGGGCGTGACGACGTTGCATTCTGAACTCACCATGAATTGGCAAGAAGAACTTTGGTTTCATCAGATTCAGCATCAGCTTAAGTTCTTCCTGGCTTCCGTGTCCAGAAACGTGAATACCTGGATTAGCTGCGCTGTAATATACATTGGCACCCAGACGGAACAGTTCATCAATTGTGCGTCCAACGTATTTTTCATTACCCGGTACCGGAGTAGCTGCAATGATGACTGAATCCCCTGGAAGAATGTCAACCTTTCGATGTGTGGAACGAGCCATTCTTGTCAAAGCGGACATCGGTTCGCCCTGACTGCCTGTGCAGAGAATAACTACACGGTCCGCTGACATTTTGCCAACTTCTTCAGGCTCAATCAGCATTCCATCCGGAATTTCCAAATAGCCCAAGTCCGAAGCAATGCCTACGACATTAACCATGCTTCGACCAATAACTGTTACTTTACGTCCCGTTGCTTCAGCAGCATTAATTACCTGCTGAATACGATGTACGTTAGAAGCAAAAGTGGCTACGACCACACGCTGTCTCGACTTGCGGAAAATGTCTTCCAGCACAATACCAACGCTCTTTTCCGAAGGTGTAAAGCCCGGTTTCTCGGCATTCGTACTGTCTGACAAAAGAGCCAGTACGCCACGTGTGCCAATTTCAGCCATACGCTGCAAATCTGCATATTGTCCGTTCACCGGAGTATGGTCAAATTTGAAGTCACCAGTATGAACAACAGCGCCTTCAGGAGTATCAATACATACACCTACAGAATCCGGAATACTATGGTTGGTTCTGAAGAAGGTTGCTTTTAGTGTGGAACCCAGCTTGATTTCGGAATCAGCATTGATCAAAATACGTTTGGTTTCACCAAGCAGATTCGCTTCCTTCAGCTTGTTTTCCACCAATCCCAGCGTCAATTTGGTACCATATACTGGTACATTCAAATGTTTCAACACGTAAGGCAAACCGCCGATATGGTCCTCGTGACCATGAGTCAGCACAATGCCTCTTACTTTGTCGCGGTTCTCTGTAAGGTAGGAAATATCAGGAATAACGATATCAATGCCCAGCATGTCCTCTTCCGGGAATTTCAGACCGGAATCCACCACGACAATGTCATTGCCGTATTGAACGACATACATATTTTTCCCGATTTCACCGACGCCGCCCAAAGCGAAAATCATCAATTTATCGTTGTTTGTTTTTTTAGACAAATGAATCTAAACCTCCTATGGTAGTTGGACGTCGTACCTTGATTTGTTATTTAATTTTCAAAAAAATACCGCACCCAGTCACTTGACCCCATTATACATGATTAAAATACGAAAAAACAAGTCATCCTGTTCGTTACGCTAGGTTTCCCATTGCCGTCTCAAACCATTAGTATCTGTCATTTTATCTATATGCATGGTTAAAAGCACAGCAAAAAGGACGTCCTATAAGAACGTCCTTCATGCTGGAGGACCTTGTCAGACAATAAACTCTATCGGTTTTGTACCTACCGACTGCCCTTAACAAGGTTACTCCTTAGTATTAATTAATATCCTACATTCCTATTTGTCTTTAGCGGGTAAATAATTTCTTAATAAATTCCGCTTCATCCTCAGTTGGAGGAATGAGCGGCAACCGAACCGAACCAACCCTAATCCCTCGTAATTCCAATGCATATTTTACTGCCACTGGATTAGGCAGAGGATGAGGACAGCCAAACAAACCCTTGAAAATCGGGAACAACTGCTGATGCAACTTTGCTGCCTCCTGAGAGTGTCCTCCTACAAGTGAATCGATCATCTGCTTCATTTCAGCACCTACCACATGGCTCGCTACGCTGATAATACCATAAGCACCTACAGCCATAGCAGGCAACCCAGAAGCATCATCCCCGGAATAAACCAGAAAATCCTCTGGCGCTGCCGCTGCAATCTGTGTAACCTGCGCAAGTGATGCACATTCTTTGGTTCCCACAATATTTGGAATTTGTGCAAGACGCAGCGTTGTTTCAGCTGTTAGACTCGCTCCAGTACGGCTTGGAACATTATACAGTATAGCTGGAAGGGATGTGGAGTTTGCAATACTTTCGAAATGCTGATACATCCCTTCCTGATTCGGTTTATTATAATATGGCACTACCAGTAGAACACCATCTGCTCCTGCCTGCTCCGCGGCACGGGTAAGATGAATGGAGTGACGCGTATTGTTGCTGCCAGTCCCGGCAATAATTTTACATCGTCCAGCTGCTTTTTCTACAACAAAAGCAAACAACTTGATTTTCTCATCATCGCTCAGGGTAGGAGACTCTCCTGTTGTTCCAGATACAACAAGTGACTCTGAATGCTGTTCTTCTATTAAATAATCAATCAACGAGGACAATGCAGTCCAGTCAATCTCTCCTTGCTGATCAAAAGGTGTCACCATCGCGGTAATCAATCTGCCGAAGTTCACCATGCTGCCTCCTTTTTGCAAATCCGAGCACGGACCATGCACCTATTGATGGAGTTCAAATTTATTATGCAATGCGCGTACAGCCTGCACCATATCTTCTTTTTTAACAAGTACCCAGATCGTCGTGTTGGAATCTGCGGATTGAAGGATCTGTACGTCTGATTCTGCCAATGCCTCCACAATCGTCGCCATAATGCCCGGTACCCCGTTGATACCACCGCCTATGACAGAAACTTTAGCACATCCGGCCAGTATCTTAGGTTCTAGACCCAACCCGTTCAATACTTCAACCGCTTTGCTTCCATCATAATCGAACACAGTATAAACTGCCCCCGATGGCGTTACATTAATAAAATCAACGCTGATTCCATGTTCAGCCATAGATTTGAACACTTGTAATTGCAAGTGCTCCATACCCGGCTTTAATTCAACATTAATCTGAGTGACATTGCCAACATACGCAATACCGGTCACGAAACGGTCTACGATGTCTGCCTGCACGTCTTTAAAGCCTTCCGGATGGGTAACTAACGTACCTTCTCCTTCGGAGAAGGTAGAGCGAACACGGACCGGGATATTAGCCTGCATGGCGATTTCAACAGCACGAGGATGGATAACCTTTGCTCCTTGATGAGCCATATTACAAATCTCCGTATAGCTAACATGTGTAAGAGGCTTTGCGTTTTCCACAATGCGCGGATCGGCGGTCAATATACCATTCACATCCGTATAAATATCAACCATATCCGCATGTAGAGCAGCACCTAGAGCAGTAGCTGACGTATCGCTGCCTCCCCGACCCAAGGTAGTCATATCACCGTCTGCTGTTTGTCCCTGAAAACCTGTCACAATGACAACTCTGCCTTGGTTCAACTCTTCAACAACACGGTCTGGCTTTATATCCAAAATACGAGCATTGCCGTATTGATCATCCGTAATAAAGCCCGCCTGTGCCCCAGTTAGCACTGTAGCAGGAATACCTTCCTTCTCCATCAGGCTGCATAATGTAGCAGCAGAAATAATTTCACCACAGCACAGCAATAAATCCCGTTCGCGCTTTGGCAGACTGTCGCCGTTAGACACCGCCCAATCCAGCAGCGTGTCGGTGGCATAAGGCTCTCCTTTTCTCCCCATGGCCGACACAACAACAACCAATTGAAGATTTTGTTCCAGCTCCCTCTTCACATGTGCCAACACAAGTTTACGTGCTTCAGGTGTGGAAAGCGAGGTTCCTCCAAATTTTTGCACCAAAATACCCATTATTTTTCCCCCATATTGGAACGTTACTCCGCGTTTGCAGCAATAATTTCCGCGATTTGCACCGCGTTCCATGCCGCTCCTTTGAGCAGATTGTCGGATACGACCCACAAATTCAATCCACGGCTATTGCCCAAATCACGGCGTACACGCCCCACAAATACGTCAGGTTTTCCTGCAGCTTCAGATGCCAGTGGATAAAGCTGAGCAGCAGGATCGTCCACTAGCGTTACTCCCGGTGCTGAAGCCAGCAAATTACGGATTTCTTCTAAATCATAATCTTTTTTAAGTTCTACATATACAGATTCCGAGTGACCATATACAACAGGAATACGTACACACGTTGCTGTTACGTCCACCGATTCGTCACCCAGTATTTTTTTCGTTTCACGTACCATTTTCATTTCTTCCAGTGTATAACCATTGTCCTGGAATTTATCAATTTGCGGAATAGCATTGAAAGCAATCTGATGTTTTACTGGCAACGAGCCTACTGGCAACAGATCAGGCTGAACTTCATCACCGTTAAGAATCGCTGCGCTTTGACGATTCAATTCATCAATAGCTCGGCTTCCAGCCCCGGAAACGGCCTGGTATGTGGATACTATGATACGAGAAATGCCATACTGATCATATAATGGTTTCAAAGCAGCTACCATCTGAATGGTGGAGCAGTTCGGGTTCGCAATAATGCCTTGATGCTCGGCAATTTTGTCGCTGTTCACCTCAGGCACTACAAGAGGAGCTGTCGGATCCATTCGGAATGCATTGGTGTTGTCAATACAAACTGCCCCATGACGAACAGCATGCGGCGCCAATTCCTTACTTACGTCTCCACCTGCACTAAACAAAGCAATGTCGATTCCCTCAAAGCTGTCGGGGGTAGCAATCTCTACTGGAATTTGCTGACCTTTAAAGCTAATTAACGTGCCGGCAGAACGAGCCGAAGAAAGAAATTTGATTTTGTCCACAGGAAAATCCCGTTTTTCCAGCAGATTTACGATCTGTTCTCCTACAGCGCCTGTCGCTCCAACGACAGCTACATTAAACTTTCTATTGCTCATCTGGTATATCTCCCCTTCTCGACTAAAAAACCATTTTTTATTCTGAAAGCATCCACCGCCAACAAGAAATTAGACCCGATACAATATCGAATCATCTTCTAGGCGAGGGATGCTCAGCAGTTAACTATAATACTTCATGGGGTCTTGCGTTCCACAATCATCGGCTGAAGCTGTTTGCCCTGCAATGCTTCATAAGCAGCCTCCGGAATCAACTCCATGTTAGCTACAAGCGAGTTCGGCTTTTTAACTGGATTGTCCTGTCCGAACGGTACAAAAAAGATATTTTTGGCTACGAGTAATTTGGCGATATTGGCAGCATTTAGGCCCAGTCCATCATTAGTAGATATGGCTAAAAGAAGTGGACGGCCGTTGCGCAATTGCGCCTTGGCAGCCATCAAAACCGGACTGTCTGTCATCGCATTCGCTAACTTACTCATCGAATTCCCCGTCAAAGGTGCAATCACCAGCACATCGAGTATTTGGGAGGGACCCAGTGGCTCAGCCTCCACAATTGTAGAAATGATATCATTCCCTGTTATATCTTTCAACTGTTTTTGCCAACTTTGCGAAGTACCAAAGCGAGTATCCGTTGTTAGCACTGTATTGGATATAATAGGGACGACCTTTGCACCCTCATCAACAAAGCGCTGTATAACAGGCATTACCTCTTCAAATGTGCAATGTGAGCCTGTAATTGCATAACCTACTGTTTTCCCTTGCCAACTCATTGTGCATCCCCCCGATCAGGATTATCTTCCATTAACAACTGCACCAGCGTATTCGCTATAATGGCACCAGCAGTTTTGGGAGCAACAATACCGGGAAGACCAGGGGCAAGCATAGCCTTGATTCCACGCTTTTCCGCATAACGGAAATCACATCCGCCCGGGGCGGAAGCAAGATCTATAATCACGGTGCTCAGTGGCAATTTAGACAGGATTTGCGCTGTGATAATCATAGAGGGTATCGTATTAAAAATCAAGTCAACTCCCTTTGTCTCATGTGCTAAATCCCTTGTCATAAAAGGCTTCCAACCCATTTCCACGGCTCTCGCTGCATCCTCTGCCCGCCGTACTCCAACCTTCACTCTAGCTCCCAATCCCTGTAGTGCCCTTGCCATGGTAAATCCAGTCCGTCCCATGCCTAGAACCATACAATCTGCACCGTGAATCGTAAAATCAGTATGCTGAATGGCCATCATCAGTGCGCCTTCGGCCGTAGGTATAGAGTTGTATATGGCCACATCATCTCGCTCCAGCAGCTCTACCAGCTTTAACTCATGTCTGGTACAAATTTCTTTTAAGTACGTCCGCGCCATTCCTGTATATACAATACAATGAGGTGGAAGAGCAGCAGCATGCTCATTCAGGAACTGAAGCTTCTGTGCTCCGAAAAGTGCATTTACGTTGCCTTCCTCATCGCATCCCACCACCGGCAAAATCAATGCATCTGACGATTCCAGCAGCTTGACAGACAGTGGTTCTAGTGTCACTCCTTTGAGTGGTACTTCAAGCTTGTCAAAACCGACCACACTGACGGTAGCATCCATGTCCACACATTTACGGATTACCTCAAGCTGCCTCGCATCGCCACCCAAAACAACGACGCGTATTCCTGTTAGCATCCGGATCACTCCTTTCCGAGACACGATATGCTTTTAGTCTATGCGAGTGCCCGGAGAGGGGTGAAAAAACACAAAAAAAAGCCGCCTCTTTATGAGTCGACCTTTAAATGCATACATACTCTTAAGCAAGTAAATACGAAGCTTTTACAAAATAGATATTCGTCATTTTAAACCAACCATTGCCTCAGCGTCCTGTATGACCAAAGCCTCCAGCACCACGCACTGTTTCAGATAATTGGTCTACTTGTTTCAGCTCTACCTCAGGTACAGCTTGAAATACCATTTGTGCAATTCGCTCATTGCGCGTAATCGTGAACGATTCCTCGCCCAAATTAATAAGAAGTACCTTAATCTCCCCACGATAATCCGCATCAATTGTTCCCGGTGTATTGAGACAAGTAATACCATGCTTAAGAGCCAGTCCACTTCGCGGACGGATCTGTGCCTCCAATCCCGCCGGCATAGCTATTGCAAATCCGGTTGGAACGAGGCAACGCTTGCCGGGTTCCAGTACCAGATTTTCCTGTACTGCTGCATACAAGTCAAACCCTGATGCAAGCTCTGACATTTTGCGGGGCAGCTCAATATCTTCATTGCCCGCGAGTCTGTTAATTTCCACGTAAGTTAACAAAATAGTCCCTCCTCATATCATTTACCGCTGAATCACTCGCTCCCACCATCGACAGGGCAAACGGCTCCGAGAACATCCGATCCAGCACTTTGTTCACATCATTCGCCGTCACTTGCTCGATATGTTCGATCATTTGATCCAGCGTATAATGCTGACCAAGCATTAATTCATTTTTTCCAAGCCGATTCATCCGGCTACCTGTACTTTCAAGGCTTAAAATCAAACTTCCTTTTAATTGCTCCTTACCTTTAAGAAGCTCATTAGCGTCTAAACCGTTGACAGCCACATCTCGTAAAAGCTCCAGCGTCAAATCCAGCACGTCCTTTGTTTGCTTAGGAGCCGTACCTGCATAGATCGTGAACATGCCACTGTCCGCATGGGAGCTATGATAGGAATAGACCGAATAAGCAAGCCCACGCTTTTCCCGAATTTCTTGAAACAAACGTGAACTCATGCCGCCGCCGATCGCGTTATTCAGCAAAACCATAGCATACTGGAGGTCGTCACCCGTCGCAAATCCAGGTAGGGATAAACAAATATGATTTTGCTCCGTTGCTTTCTCATGATACAACAGTTCACCGTTAAACGCAGGTACTGTCAGCGGCGAAACGGTTCCATGATTGTCAAAATGTCCAAAATGTCGCTCCAACAATTCTACCAAGCGATCGTCAACATTACCAGCCACACTGATAACCGTATTGTCAATTGTATAATGTTCCCTCATATACTGGCTGAGATGTGAGCTATCCATAGCAAGCAGGTGATCTTCGGTTCCGAGAATCGGATAAGCTAGTGGATGTTCACCATAGGCGGCGCGAGATACAAGATCATGCACCATATCATCCGGTGTATCCTCATACATGGAGATTTCCTCCAAAATCACATTCTTCTCTTTTGCCAATTCTTCCTGATCTAGTTTGGAATTAAAAAACATATCAGACAGCACATCAACTGCGATCGGTAGATGCTCATCCAACACTTTGGCATAATAGCATGTATATTCCTTCGAAGTAAAAGCATTAACATTTCCTCCGATGGCATCGAATTGCTCAGCGATTTCCTTAGCGTTAAAACGCTCTGTTCCTTTGAAAAGCATGTGTTCGATAAAATGAGAGATACCGCTATTGTCCGGCGTTTCATTCCGGGAGCCCGTTTTAACCCAGATGCCGAAAGAAACTGAACGCACGGTTGGAATTTTTTCAATGACCACTCTTAGGCCGTTTTTGAGTTGAATTCTTTCCACGATTGGCCCTCCTAAACTGAATTGCATACTTAGCCATAATGTTCAATCCTAACAGAAAAAAGACGTTCACTCAACCGGAACAGGTAGTTGCCGATCAGGGGAAAGCGTCTGACTGACAGTTCCGAGCATAAGTCCCTTACTACGAATGGCATGGATCATGCCTTTGAGAGCAGCCGCTGAGGAATCTGTTGGGTGCATTAATATCAGGGAGCCTGATTCTACCTTACTACTGATTTTGTTAATCACCGATTCCGGTGACGGATGTTTCCAATCTACTGTGTCCAATGTCCACAACACTGTTTTGAGCCCACTTTCTGCTGCTATATCCACCGTTTGCTGATTAAAATCACCCGAAGGAGGGGCGAACCAGTAATTTTTGATACCCAAAGTTTCTTGAAGAAGCACTTGAGTCTTTTCAATTTCTTGTGTGGCTCTGGCCCGACTCAGACGGCTCATATTCGGATGAGAGTAAGCATGATTCGAAAGCTCATGCCCTCTTTTTTGAATCTCCTTGGCGAGATCTGGATTTTTTTTCAACCAACTTCCATCAAGAAAAAATGTAGCCTTGACCTTTTCCTGATCCAGCGTGTTCAGTATCGGCAGGATAAATTCATTCCCCCATGCTACATTGATCATGAGGGATACCATCGGCTTTTCGGGGTTCCCCCTGTAAATTGGAACATTACCAAGCTGATTTAAATGTATTTTAGGTGCCAATTGCCGATATACATATTGAATGGGTCGATCCGGAGATGCAATCGCTTTGCGATAGGTAGCATCCAAATCCACCTCCAGCCCGTTATAGCCTGGAATAGCCTTCCATACCCTGTCGATCTTGGCATCAACTGGCTCCCGCCGCTGACGGGCTGCTTCTGTTCTTAGTCGCTGCATAAGCGCATTATCGGGTAAAGCCGCCATCGCCATCGTTGTTTCAACTTTAGGCTCCCCAACTCCTGTAACGTCTCCATTGCTTAATTGATCAGCGAAGTCACGAACCCCGCTAAACTGTCCGACTACCAGTGTGATGGCTAAACTGGCTACCACCCACACTGCTCGTTTTGCCCTACTCATAATTCCTTCATCCCCCCGCCCGTTTGTCCACATTGTATGCGACGAGGACAAGAACTATGACGTAGCAAGCTCTAGAAGCTCACTTGGGTGCAGCTTGTGTATATGTATGAAAAAAGAGCCAGAAACGTAGCTCTGCCTCTTTCCAAAAGCTTAAACAATGCTATTCAAATCCCTTGTACTGTTAATACGAAAAGCTTCTCCTGCCTTTCTAGTCTGCGACATGCAGGTCCTAGGATTTTGCAGGTGCTTCTGCTGTCAGAACAGCCTTACGGGACAGATTGACACGTCCTTGTTGATCAATTTCGGTTACTTTCACCGTAATTGTATCCCCAATAGCAATTACATCTTCAACTTTGGCTACACGCTCAGTAGACAGTTGAGAAATATGAACCAGACCATCTTTACCTGGTAAAATTTCAACAAATGCACCGAATTTCTCAATCCGTTTTACTGTACCGATGTAAATCTCACCGACCACGACTTCCTTTACGATACCCTCAATAATGGAACGTGCTTTTTCATTCATCTCTTGATTTGTGGAAGCGATGAACACACGACCATCTTGTTCAATATCGATTTTCACGCCAGTTTCTTCGATGATTTTGTTGATGATTTTACCACCAGCTCCAATAACATCACGGATTTTGTCCGGGTTAATGTGCATCGTCATAATTTTTGGAGCATACGGAGACAACTGCTCACGTGGCTTCTGGATCGCTTCCATCATTTTGCTAAGAATGAACAAGCGTCCTTCTTTAGCTTGCTTGAGCGCATCCTGTAAAATCTGGCGGTCAATACCGTTAATTTTAATATCCATTTGAATGGCAGTTACGCCTTCCGCAGTACCAGCAACTTTAAAGTCCATATCGCCCAGGTGATCTTCCATACCTTGGATATCAGTCAATACAGAGACATGATCTCCATCCTTGATCAATCCCATCGCTACACCTGCAACTGGAGCTTTAATTGGTACACCTGCATCCATCATAGCCAATGTACTTGCACAAATACTAGCTTGTGAAGTCGAACCATTCGATTCCAGTACCTCAGAAACCAGACGGATGGTGTATGGAAATTCAGTTTCGGAAGGAATTACTTTGGAAAGCGCACGTTCACCAAGAGCACCATGTCCGATTTCACGACGACCTGGCGCACGCAAAGGACGAGCCTCCCCTACGCTGAATGGCGGGAAATTGTAATGATGCATGAAGCGTTTTGTTTCTTCCAAATCAATACCGTCCAAAATTTGCACATCACCCAATGCACCAAGTGTACAAATGCTAAGTGCTTGCGTTTGACCGCGTGTAAATAAGCCCGAACCATGAGTACGCGGCAAGATGCTAGTGTCGCTTTCAATCGGACGAATTTCGTCAAGCTTACGACCATCAGGACGCACTTTATCATGCGTGATCAGACGACGTACTTCTTCCTTGACGATATCATAGAGAACTTCGCTCACGTCGCTCAAAAGCTCTGGTGTCTCTATGTATTGTGCTTCAAAATGGGCAACTGTCTCTTCGTTGACTGCATCAATCGCCTCTTGACGGGCATGTTTTTCTGCAATTTTAACAGCTTCCATTAAACGTTCAGCTGCATAAGCACGTACTTCACTGTTCACTTTTTCATCAACAGCATGCAGTTTAACCTGCATTTTCTCTTTACCTGCTACTTGCACCAATTGTTCAATGACTGCCACAATGTTCTTAATCTCATCATGACCGAACATAATGGCTTCCAGCATAACTTCCTCTGGAATCTCATTGCCTTCGGCTTCTACCATCATGATGGCATCTTTCGTTCCGGCTACAACCAGGTACATGTCGCTTGCATTCTGCTGTGCAATATCCGGGTTAATCACAAATTGTCCGTCTACACGTCCTACAGCGACTCCACCGATTGGCCCATTAAAAGGTACATCCGAAATGCTAAGTGCTGCCGAGGTTCCGATCATTGCTGCAATTTCAGGTTCGCAATCCTGATCGACACTCATAACCAGGTTCAACACCTGTACATCATTCCGGAAACCTTCCGGGAACAATGGGCGAATTGGACGGTCTGTCAAACGGCTGGACAAAATTGCTTTTTGACTCGGACGTCCTTCACGTTTAATAAATCCGCCAGGAATTTTCCCCACAGCATACAATCTTTCCTCATAGTTTACGGTCAGTGGAAAAAAATCCAAATCTTTCGGCTCACGGGAAGCGGTCACGGTACAAAGCACAACTGTTTCTCCGTAACTCACTTTAACTGCCGCATTGGCTTGTTTCGCAAGACGTCCTGTTTCCAGCACCAGCTTTCTTCCGCCGAGCTGCATTTCTACGCGTTGCTCCATGGTATCCCTCCATTTCATTTCATTGTAAAAGTTCTATACATATTCAGTATTTCCTGCGCAGGTCTTATTCATAAGAAGCTCGCAGGCAAATCAGGATATGTAATTCAAAAAAAGATTCCTCATTTCAAAAAAGAACCCGGCTGCTGTCCGCCGTCGCCTTAGCAGGGACAAGCGGTGAACAACCAGGCTTCTTTTCTCATTACATGTCTGAAAATTAACGACGCAGTCCGAGACGCTCGATCAACGCACTGTAACGTTTAACATCAGTCTTCTTCAGGTAAGCCAAAAGTTTACGACGCTGACCGACCATTTTCAACAACCCGCGGCGGGAGTGATGGTCTTTCTTGTGCGAACGAAAGTGACTTTGCAAGTTGACGATGTTTTCAGTAAGGATAGCGATTTGTACCTCTGGTGATCCTGTATCGGATTCATGAGTTTTGTACTCCTCGATCAATTGCTGTTTACGTTCTTGAGTCAATGCCATCCTGTTCACCTCCTTCATTATAATCGCCATTAGCCTCGTAGCCGCCGGTGAAAGCGGACAACCAAGCTAAGGTTCATCGTTGTTTACACAACATAAGTCAGTATAACACAGCGCCTGTCTTATGTAAATAAATTAGCCTAACAGCTTTTTAGCCGTTTGTGCGTCATTGCCAATTTGGTTGATCAGCTCATCCACCGAAGAGAATTTGCGTTCAGGACGGATGTAGTGGTGAAGCTCCACAAGTACAGACTCTCCATAAATTTGCTGATTAAAATCAAATAGATGTACCTCAAACGACGGATTCAGCACACCTTCATGGAAAGTAGGCTTAACCCCTACATTCATTACACCGTTTATCCAACGATCACCTACTAGTGCTCGTACAGCGTATACACCCTTGATCGGAATCGCGTAAGTATCACTCAGTTTGAGATTAGCGGTCGGAAAACCGATCGTACGTCCACGCTTCTCCCCATCCATTACAGTACCCTGGATACGATAAGGACGTCCCAACCAGCGAGAGGCATGCGCTAGATCCCCAGTCTGTAAAGCACGGCGAATTCCAGAGCTGCTCACCTTGTCCCCATCCAGTTCGAACGGTGGTACGGTGTGCACAGACATCAGCTTTCCTCCCAGCGTCCGAAGTGTATTCTCATGCCCTGCTCCCCGGTGGCCAAACCGAAAATCAAAGCCTACTACCGCTGTTCGAATTTGCAATGGAAGCAGCACGTCGCTCATAAACGCCTCAGGGCTGACCTTGGAAAATTCTTCGTTAAAACTCAAAATATAAAGTACATCCACACCCATATCAGCCAGAATAGTCTGCTTGTCCGCAAGCGGTGTCAAATAACCTTCATAATCGCCTTTTTTCATGACTTCCTTCGGATGAGGGTGAAATGTCATGACAGATACCGGCATTTGCTGTTCACGAGCCAGCGCAACGGCCTCGCGTATCACGCTTGCGTGTCCAAGATGAAGACCATCAAACTGACCGATCGCCGTGACCTGTGGACGTCCCCATTGCTGCAAAAGCTCATCACTCAATGGATAAGATAACGATACGGTAATCATTATTAATTCACCTGCATTTCACATCATTTGACTAACTTCGTCAAAATTATAGCACAATTCAAGGTAAGAAAAACGTCTATCGACGTAATTCACGGAAGCCAGATCACGCCTAGCGGAAGTTTTTCTTGCAATTATAGAATTGTTCAGCTCCCCTGAAAATCTATAAATTCTATAATCTTAAAAAAACTTTAATGGGAGCAATCGCGTCTGATTCATCCCGACCAAATATGCCTAAAAACGTTTTATCCTCTTTATACAAACGGAAGGGCTGGTTGTCCGTCACAGGTGGTGAAATCATATTCAGCGACAGGCGCTGGCCTTGCAGAGCCGCAGTTACCTTGGCTTCAGCCACTATATGCTCAGGCATATAGTCAATCGCCTGATCCGTTGTAATAAGTCGCTCTCCAAGACTGCCATCCGCTACGAAATGCTCTATCTCTTCGAAAGTCAGACAACGTTCCGCAGGAATTCCCGCAGACATGGTTCGCTCCAGCTTGACCATCGTTGAAGGATATCCTAATTCACGGCCAATATCAACACATAGTGTACGGATATAAGTACCTTTGGAGCATAAGGCACGAAAAGAAATATCCACATACCCCTCCGTCTCCGCGAATCCCGTCATCTCCAACTCATAAATGCTTACTTCACGGCTTTGGCGCTCAACAGTTTTGCCTTCTCGAGCCAGTTCGTATAGGCGTTTGCCGTCCACTTTTAGCGCGGAGTACATTGGAGGCACTTGGGAGATCGTACCAACAAAACGCTTCAGAACCGCTTTGACTTCCACTTCCGTCACCTCTACTGGACGTTCACTTTCTTCCGTAATTTTCCCAGTCAGGTCCTCGGTATCCGTGGCAATGCCTAATCGCAGTGTAGCCCGATATTCCTTGGGCCGCTCTTGCATGTATTCCACCACGCGGGTGGCACGTCCCAGACACAAGGGCAAAACACCGGTTACTTGCGGATCAAGCGTTCCAGTGTGTCCGATTCGCTTCATACCTAATAAACGGCGAGCCTTGGCCACCACATCATGAGAGGTAAATCCAGCAGGTTTATAGACTGGTAGGACGCCTTCCCAAGCTGCTTGTTCCTTCTTTATCGGGTTCATAGCTCAGACTTCACCCGCCCTACAACTGTCTTAATGATATCTTCCAGTTTACCCTCTAGCCGACAGCCAGCCGCACGTACATGTCCACCGCCTCCAAATGATTGAGCCAGCGCGGCTACATCTACATTCCCTGCCGATCTCAAGCTGGCCTTGACCGCTTGATCATTAATAACCTTAAAGAAAATGCCTACCTCAACACCACGAATATTTCTTGGGTAATTCACGATGCCTTCCAAGTCCTCATTTACAGCGCCACATTCTGTCATATCGTCAGGTGATACAACGACCCAAGCGACTTTTCCATCCTCGGACATCGTGAGCGTTTGCAATGCTTTTGTCAGCACCTTCATTTGTGGAAAGGTCATTTCCTCGAGCAATTTCTCAGATAAAGAGGGACCATCTACACCGTAAGCAAGTAACTGTGACACAGCAGACATCACTTTCGGTGAAGTGTTGGAATAACGGAAACCTCCTGTATCCGTTAGCAACCCTGTATATAAAGCCGTTGCTACTTCGACGTCCCAGGTTACTGCAAACTCTTCCAGTAGATCAAAAAGAATTTCCGCTGTTGCCGCAGCATCCGACTTAATCACATTAACTGTACCATAAGCATCATTTGTTGGATGATGATCAATATTCAGGATAATGGCATCTTCCGTAAAAAACTGCTCAGTCAAACCAACACGACGGTAATCCGCACAATCTACACAAATGATCCGATTGTATTTCCGTTCTGGCGGTTGCTGGCTCATATCCATAATCTCATCGGCATGCCATAAAAAATCCATGCGCTTGGGAATAGGTCCCTCATTCAGCATGGTAAATTTCTTCCCCAGACATGAGAGAAGCCAGCCCACCGTTACGGTGGAGCTGACTGCGTCTCCGTCCGGCTGTACATGCGATACGATCAGGTAATCATCATGCTCCAGAATAAATTCCTTCGCTTGTTGAAGCGCCTGTTCATAGGTATGCATTGCCTTCTCCTTTACATTCAGTTCATGGTTCCTTCAGACAAACTAAAAGTTTTATTTTTCATCCTTGTCGATATCACTCAGCAGTTTTTCAATTCGACTGCCGTAAGCAATAGATTCGTCAATTTTGAAAATCAACTCAGGAATATGGCGCAGCCGTATCCGTTTGCCGAGTTCAGAACGAAGATAACCGTTCGCTTTGTCCAATGCTTTCAGGGAAGAATTTTTTTGTTCTTCATCCCCGAGCACGCTCAAGTATATTTTCGCTTGGGACAAATCATTTGTAAGATCGACACCCGTTACCGTGATAAAACCGATGCGGGGGTCTTTTAATTCAGTTTGGATGAGTTGGCTTAGCTCCTTCTTGATCTGCTCACCAACCCGACCTGTACGTATTTTAGCCATGGATGCTCACCTCTCTGCCGTTAGCGCTCCACTGTTTCCATGACGAACGCTTCAATAATGTCGAGTTCCTTAACATCATTATAGCCATCAAGGGTAATACCGCATTCGTAACCTTGGGCAACTTCTTTTGCGTCGTCCTTAAAGCGTTTCAGTGAGTCGATTTTACCTTCAAAAATGACGATGCCATCACGAATCAGGCGTGCTTCTGCTGAACGGGTAATTTTACCGGATGTCACCATACAACCAGCGATCGTACCGACTTTAGTAACTTTGAACACGTTACGTACTTCAGCATGCCCAATCACATTTTCTTTATATTCAGGATCCAGCATGCCCTTCATGGCTTGCTCTATTTCTTCAATGACATTGTAAATGACACGGTGTAGACGAATGTCCACTTTTTCAGCTTCCGCTGTAGATTTCGCCTGGTTATCCGGACGAACATTAAAACCAATGACAATAGCATTGGAAGCTGCGGCCAAAATAATATCGGATTCGGTGATTGCTCCTGCACCACTGTGAAGAATTTTAACGCGCACACCTTCGACTTCAATCTTGTTCAAGGAACCTTTCAACGCTTCGACAGAACCTTGCACGTCACCTTTAATAATGACGTTCAGATCCTTCATTTCGCCATCCTTGATGTGTTGGAACAGGTCATCCAGTGTTACGCGTGTATTACTGCCCAGATCAGATTGGCGTTGTGTGATCGCACGTCTGTCAGCAATAGCGCGTGCTTTCCGCTCATCCTCAAACACCATGAATGGATCGCCAGCAAGTGGAACTTCTGTCAAACCAGTAATTTCAACTGGAGTGGAAGGACCTGCTTCCTTAAGACGACGACCTTTATCGTTGACCATGGCACGCACACGTCCGAAGCAGTTACCCGCTACGAAAGCATCGCCAACTTTCAGTGTACCATTCTGAACGAGGATACGAGCCACAGAACCGCGGCCTTTATCCAGTTCTGCCTCGATGATGGTACCACGTGCCCGTTTGTTCGGATTCGCTTTGTACTCATTCACTTCAGCTACGAGCAGAATCATTTCGAGCAGGTCTTCCAGACCCATTCTTTGTTTCGCGGAAACGTTGACGAAAATCGTATCGCCGCCCCACTCTTCAGGTACCAATTCATATTCAGTGAGTTCTTGCTTCACTTTATCCGGGTTGGCATCTGGTTTGTCGATCTTGTTCACAGCTACGATAATTGGCAGACCTGCCGCCTTCGCATGGTTAATAGCTTCGACCGTCTGAGGCATAACACCGTCATCAGCTGCAACCACGATAATCGTCATATCTGTCACTTGAGCACCACGTGCACGCATAGCAGTAAAGGCTTCGTGACCCGGTGTATCCAGGAAAGTGATTTTTTTGCTGTTAATTTCAACTTGGTATGCACCAATATGCTGTGTAATACCGCCAGCTTCGCCACCAGTTACATTAGTCGAGCGAATGGCATCCAGCAAAGTTGTTTTACCATGATCGACGTGACCCATAATCGTTACAACGGGTGGACGTGTTTTCAGATCCGCAGGATCATCATTTTCTTCCACCGTTTCAAAACGATCTTCTTCGACCGGAATTTTCACTTCTACCTCGACACCAAAGTCTCCGGCAAGCAAGAGGATAGTATCCATATCCAGTTCCTGGTTAATGGTCGCCATCGTTCCGAGCATAATCAGCTTTTTGATGACTTCTGACGCATCCTTGTGAAGAAGCTTGGCAGTTTCGCCTACGGTCATCTCACCACGAACAATAATTTTCTTTGGCGTGTTGTCGATTTTCTCACGACGTTCCTGTTGTTGACCTTTACCACGATTGTTAAATTTCCCGCCACGATTGCTACCACCGCGATTATTGCCTCCACGACCACCGTTACCACCGCGTCCGCCGCCTTGACGGTTATCGTCAAAACGTCCTTGACCGGAACGGTTACCACCGTTGTTGGAGTTACTGCCTGTACGGTTGCCACCACTACGGTTCGCATTGTTGCTACCTGTGGAGGATGATGTTCTTACAGCCGTACCACCCTGACTACTTCCCTGAGGGCGTGAGTTAGTGCTTTGGCTACCTTGAGGACGCGAACCTGTGTTACCGCCGGGACGCTGTTGTCCTCCCTGTTGTTGACCATTACTGCGGTTTTGTGTACTTTGCTGACCAGTGGGTCTGCTAGTACTTTGTTGACTGCGGTTTTGACCGCCCTGCTGACTGCTTTGCGCTTTTGGAGCGCTGCTTCGGTTACTGTTTTGGTTGTTGTTTGTCCTATTCATACTTACCTGCTTTTCCTGTTGATTTTTGGTTTGCTCAGTTGAATGATTACTATTCTGGCTTGAACCGGCCTGATTCGAGCTTACTTGCACCGTACCTGCTTCGCCTTGCTTGGCCGCAGCATTGGATTTAATATTCTTAAAAAAACTTTCCACTTTACCTACGGCATCATGTTCCATGACGCTCATATGGTTGTTCACGGGAATATCCAGCCGTTTAAGAATGGTGATAATTTCTTTGCTGCTCATGTTCAACGATTTGGCGTATTCGTATACCCGCACTTTGTCTTTGTTTTCTTGTTTACTCAATATACTCCACCTCCGACATTATCCCCGCATGTTTCTTGATCAATTTCGCGAATCCTTGATCCGTCACAGCCAGCACAACCCGTTCAGGCTTGCCGATACTACTTCCCAAGCTTTCCCGGTCAAATCCTATCATTAAGGGGATTTTGTACGTCCCGCATTTGTCGCGGAATTTCTTTTGAGTATTCATTGAAGCATCTTTCGCAAGAATGACCAGCTTGGCTTCTGAAGACCTGATCGCTTTATAAACGATCTCATCACCTGTTAGCAGCTTGCCAGCTCTCATGGCAAGACCCAATCCAGACAGCGCCTTATTCATCCTGCACGCTGCCTTGTGCCGCCAGGAATTCTTCCTCGACGGCAGCAAAATCACGACTTAGCTGCTCATAAATATCAGGATGAACCGAGTGCTTCAATGCTCGATCCAGTGCCTTGCTCTTTTGAGCCAGCTTGAAGCAGGCGACTTTGCCGCACAAGTAAGCGCCGCGTCCCGACTTTTTGCCAGTCAAGTCAATCAACACTTCGTCTTCAGGGGTTTTGACGACACGGATCAACTGCTTCTTTGGCATCATTTCATGACAGGCCACACATTTGCGCAAAGGTATCTTTCTCTGTTTCATGCATTAACCCCCCTACACTCCGCTTAATCTACAGAAACGGAATCCTGATGCATTTCATCGGTGGATGTTCTCGGTCTGCCGAGTTCTTCCTCCGCCTGTGTTTCACTCTTAATATCAATTTTCCAACCCGTAAGCTTAGCAGCAAGGCGGGCATTTTGTCCTTTGATACCAATAGCAAGAGAAAGCTGATAATCAGGCACAATAACACGCGCCATTTTCTCTTCTTCAAACACCTGCACTTCGAGCACCTTGGATGGACTCAGCGCATTAGCCACGTATTCATCAACATTATCGGAATAACGTACAATGTCGATTTTTTCGCCACGCAGCTCGTTCACAATAGTCTGTACACGTGTTCCTCTAGGACCCACACAAGAGCCGACCGGATCCACCTCGGCGTTCCGGGAATGAACCGCGATTTTAGAACGGAAGCCTGCTTCACGCGCTACGGAACGAATCTCTACAACACCATCAAAAATTTCAGGCACTTCGAGTTCGAACAAACGCTTAAGCAGACCCGGATGTGATCGAGACAGCATAATTTGCGGTCCTTTGGTTGTGTTTTCTACTTTGGTAATATAAGCCTTAATTCGATCCAGATGGCTAAATTTCTCATTAGGCATCAATTCGCCTAACGGGAGAACCGCTTCCACCTTACCAAGATCAATATAAATGTTACGTGGGTCTTGGCGCTGTACAGTTCCTGTTACAATATCTTCTTCCTTGTCCACAAACTTGTTGTAGATCAGTCCCCGTTCCGCTTCGCGGATACGCTGGGTCACGACCTGCTTCGCAGTTTGTGCAGCAATCCGTCCAAAATCACGTGGTGTAACTTCAATTTCAGCGATATCTTCCAACTGAAAATGCGGGTTAATCTCACGAGCCGCAGGCAACGAAATCTCGGTGCGAGGATCCAATACCTCCTCAACGATCAGCTTGCGGGCATATACCTTAATGACTCCCGAGTTGCGGTTCATATCAACACGCACGTTTTGTGCGGTGTTGAAATTCCGTTTGTAACTAGAAATCAAGGCTGCTTCAATGGCCTCAAACAGCACATCCTTGCTGATCCCCTTTTCTCTTTCCAACTCGTTCATTGCTTCAATAAAATCCATACTCATGGATTACTGCTCCCCCTTTCAAATGATGCACCTGCGTACTGGTCGGCACACGAGGCAAAAAAACATGTAGTACATGTCAAACAGCAACAGTCAAATCTGAATTAAAATATGATCGCGAGCCTTGCACCAGCTACCTTGTCATAAGGTATAGCATGCTTCTTTTGTCCGCTTTGAACGGTGAGTTCCCCATCTTCAAAAGAAAGCAAACGACCTTCAAATTCCTTCAGGCCGTTGATCGGCTCGTATGTAGTAACGAATACGTTTTTGCCTACCGCTTTAGTAACGTCCTCCGCTTTTTTTAGCGGTCTTTCGGCGCCTGGTGAAGACACTTCCAGAAAATATGCTGTAGAAACAGGGTCATTTTCATCCAACTTTTGACCCAAATATTCACTGATCATACTGCAGTCGTCCAGATCAATTCCTCCGTCTTTGTCTACAAAAACGCGAAGAAACCAATTACTGCCCTCTTTGACATACTCGACATCGACCAGTTCAAAACCATGCTCTTCGAGGTAAGGTTGGGCCATTTCTTCTACTACTGATTTGATCTTTGGTGTGCTCAAAGATTATAACCTCCAAAAGTGAACTTTCCTGTGTTGAAAAAAAGATGCCCTATTGCATGGACAATGCTTCTCCATCACCGGCATTTTCATTTTCATTTGATGTAATGTTCATTTCGGGCTCACTGCAAATAAACCGGCGTACCGGTTTCGTGCCCAAAAACAACCTTTTCACGTTGTAACTGTATATCAAACAGTAAAGAGTGGGTTTCCCCACTCTTTTAGCAACGGTTTTATCTCCATGATTACCAAAAAAATTATAACATAACCGTAGTTATGTGACAAGTGCCAGAGCTTGACTACTGTGGTTCGGATTAAAACAGAGACAGCTGATTACTCTCTGGAAGACCTCGAAAGCAACCCATCTGAGACAGCATTTCGACAATGGTTTTACTAGCCTTCGATTTTTGTTGAAAATCCTCGACAGACAAAAATTCACCATGTTCACGGGAGGCTGCGATGTTACGTGCCGCGTTGTCTCCAATTCCCTGAAGAGCTCCGAATGGCGGAATGAGTGAATCTCCATCCACCTTGAAGCGTGTAGCTTCGGAACGGTACAAATCAATGGATTTAAAACTAAACCCGCGAGCCGTCATTTCCAGAGCCATTTCCAGGATCGGAAGCATCCCTTTTTCTTTGGGAGGTGCCTGAAAACCGAGTTGCTCGATTTCGACAATCTTCCGCGCGATTGCATCATATCCCTGACAGCACAGCTCAATATCAAAATCGGCTGCACGTACTGAAAAGTAAGTCGCATAATATTCAATCGGATGATACAGCTTAAAGTACGCTGTGCGCACTGCTGAAATAACATACGCTGCAGCATGCGCCTTCGGAAACATGTACTGGATTTTCAAACAAGAATCAATATACCACTGTGGCACCTTGCATTTTTTCATTTCCTCAATCCATTCAGCACTAAGCCCCTTACCTTTACGTACGCTCTCCGTAATTTTAAAGGCCAGACCTGCGTCCATGCCTGCCTTGTAAATCAAAAACAGCATGATGTCATCACGACAACCAATTACAGTCTTGATGTTACAAGTATTATTCTTAATCAGTTCCTGTGCGTTCCCTAGCCATACGCCCGTGCCGTGAGACAGTCCGGATATTTGCAGTAAATCGGCAAAAGAACTTGGCTGCGACTCTACTAACATTTGGCGCACAAACTTCGTCCCCATCTCTGGTACACCATAGGTTGCTACAGGCGTGCGGATTTGCTGGGGTGTAACACCGAGCGCCTCCGTGGAGTTGAACATGCTCATAACCTTAGGATCATTCATTGGAATGGTCGTAGGATCGACACCAGTCAAATCCTGAAGCATCCTCATCATGGTCGGATCATCATGACCCAGAATATCGAGTTTGAGTAAATTCGCATCAAAAGCGTGATAATCAAAATGCGTTGTTTTCCATTCCGAGCTTGTATCATCGGCGGGGTACTGTACCGGCGTAATATCCTCGACCTCAATATAATCGGGAACAACGACAATTCCGCCTGGATGTTGCCCGGTACTGCGTTTGACCCCTGTACAGCCCGAAGCCAGCCTATTCAGCTCAGCCCCACGCCATTTTTTATGATGCGCCTCTTCATATTTCTTGGCAAAGCCAAAGGCTGTCTTCTCGGCAACGGTACCGATGGTTCCAGCACGGAATACACTTTTCTCACCAAACAGTACTTTCGTATAGTTATGTGCCACAGGCTGATATTCGCCAGAGAAGTTCAAGTCAATATCGGGAACTTTATCTCCCTTAAACCCAAGAAACGTTTCAAACGGAATATCCTGTCCCTCACCCTTCAGTTTGCCGCCGCAATTCGGACAATTTTTGTCCGGCAAATCAAATCCACTCGGCACACTACCGTCCAAAATCCATTCGCTATGTCTGCATTCAGGATTACCGCAAATATAATGTGCAGGCAGTGGATTAACCTCGGAAATACCGAGGAAGGTAGCGACCACAGAAGATCCAACAGACCCCCGTGAACCTACCAGATATCCATCCTTATTAGACTTTTTAACCAAGCGCTCGGAAATAAGATAGTTGGCAGAGAAACCGTATTTAATAATCGGCTCCAGTTCTTTTTCAAGGCGAGCTACAACCACCTCGGGCAATTCCTCACCATAGATAGATTTAGCCGTCTCATAGCAAGTGTTACGGATTTCCTCGTCCGCCCCATCCAGCAAAGGTGTAAACAGCTTGTCAGGGAACAACTCCAGCTCCTCAAATCGATCCGCCAACTCACTGGTATTCTTCACAACGACTTCATAGGCTTTCTCCTCGCCCAAAAACTCGAATTCTGCCAGCATTTCGTCTGTGGTGCGTAAATGCGCATCAGGCTTACGAATATCTTTTAGCGGACTAAATCCCGTAATGCCATGTATCGTAATATCACGGTACAACTTATCGCGCGTTTCCAAATAGTGAACATTGCCTGTGGCAATTACGGGCTTATCAAGTCGCCGCCCAATTTCGCATACTTTGCGTATTGCCGTTTTCAGAGCATCAGGCCCGCTTACCAGTTGTTTTTCTACTAAATGCATATACATCGTCAAAGGTTGAATCTCCAACACATCATAAAACTGTGCTATTTCCTCGGCTTCTTCCTCGGACTTGTTCAACACAGCCTCGAAGAACTCTCCTTTTTCGCAGCCAGAAATAATAAGCAGTCCGTCTCTCATTTCTGACAATTTTGATTTAGGAATGCAAGGCACACGCTTGAAATATTCGGTATGAGACATCGAAACCAGCTTGTACAGATTTTTTTTACCAATCGGATTGAGGGCATAAATACAACAGTGAAATGGACGAACGGTCGATAAGTCCTTACCCACATAATCATTCAGACGATCGAGCATTTTTAAACCCTTAATTTGTTCCGCATCATTCAGCAAGCCATTCAGCACTTCAGTCAGTGCGACTGTATCGTCAATGGCTCGGTGATGGCTTTCGAGCGCCACTTTATATTTGGTCGTCAGCGTATTCAGACGATGGTTTTTCATTGTTGGAAACAGTAAACGAGCCAGTTCGAGCGTATCCAGTACCGGATTGGTCATTTCAGGCAAACCCATATTTCGAAGGGTGGCCTGGATAAAACCGACATCAAAACGCGCATTATGGGCAACCAATACAGCATCGCCAGCAAAAGCTACAAACTCCTTCATAACAGGTTCTACATCCGGCGCGTCCTTGACCATTTCATCGTTAATGTTGGTCAGTTGCTGTATATTATATGGAATGCGCTCATGCGGATTGACAAAGGTAGCATAACGATCAATTTCTTTGCCATCATGCATTTTCACAGCTGCAATCTCAATGATTTTATTCTGTGTAACCGATAAACCGGTGGTTTCAATATCAAAAACGACATAAGTCGCTGTTTTCAAATTTAATGGCTGTGCCTGCATTACAACCTCAACGGCATCATTAACCACATTGGCCTCAACACCGTAGATCATTTTAATGCCGTTTTTCTTTGCAGCCTTAGCAGCATCAGGGTAGCACTGCACTCCGCCATGGTCGGTGACTGCAATCGCCTTGTGCCCCCATTTGGCGGCTGTTTTAACGTATTGATCAATCGAGGCAACAGCATCCATTGCGCTCATCTTTGTATGGAGATGGAACTCGACTCGTTTTTCCTCTGCTTTATCCTTACGTGTGGGTGGAGCCTGTACTTCAACTAGATCAGAGGGAATCATAACCAGCTCGGGAATTTGCATAAAACGATCATATTCAACTCGACCCCGTACTTTGACCCATTTCCCGTTAGCCAACAAGCTGAGGATCTTCAGATCTTCTTTAGTTTTAGCAAACATTTTCATTTGCAGGGAATCACTAAAGTCGGTCAAATAATACGTAAACAACGTACTGCCATTGCGCAATTCTTTACTATCCAAACCGAAGATTGTTCCTTGTAAAGTGACTTTCTTCTCTTCGTCCTGAATATCTTGCATCGGAACAGCCGGTTCTTTGATGTCATAACCGAATTGAAGCCGTACGTCTCCTTCTTCTTCATCCAAAGGCGGCATTTCGGATTCCATACTTTCCATCATCTGCTGAATGACTTCGCGTTCTTCCTGCATTTTTTTCTCTTGGAATTGCTGTAACGCCTCCTGGTTACTTTCACCCACCTGGACTTTAATGCGCATAGAAAGCCCGAAATATTTATCGTAAAATTTGATGATAGCTTGATCTATCTGCTTTTTACGCGCCAGTTCCAACGACATACCGTCGCTCATCGTTAGCAATAATAGACCGTCGTCCCACTCATGCACAGCCCGATTCATCCAACCGTTAACCGATGGAATCTCACGATGTACCCACTCTAGAAAAAGTTTCCAGTATTCACTGATGATATCACCAGGCTGAATCTGCTCACTGTACTGAAAACGGAACGTAATTTTTGCGATGTGACTCATTTTTTCCTGTACTTGAATACAGAACGTACGATACACCTGAGCGGGGACCAATGTCTCCTTGGCAATGGTGATGTTCCAATCCTTATTGGTTCGGCTAATCTCCACTTGGTCAATCCAACCGTCCAAAAAATAAGGTTCAACCACTCCCGCCGGCATCCCAACTTGCTTCATTAGCAGTTCCAGCCGCTTTCTCTTTTCTTCAGCTCCGCCCATGGCTCTCCCCCCAATTTCAAATCTACCATTCTGAAAACATGAAAAGCTTCTGCGTCAAAAACATCTCCGACCGCAAAAGCTTTTCGTAGCCCTCTTCAATCCTCTTCACAACGACACATAGATCCTTCGGGACATTGTCCCGTAACAGTTACCATGTCAGCGAAGAGAATGAAGTGAGTATAGTGGTATTGCCCTACTTCTATATTAGTACGCCCGTGCGAACACTACTGTATGCTTGGCAGGTTTGCCACAGCACAAACATGTGGACTTTTGCTCGTTTGTTTTAAACGGTATATTACGGCTTGTAGCACCTGTCACTTCTTTAACTTTATCTTCACATTCTTCAGATCCGCACCAGCCTGCCAAAGTAAAGCCGCGTTTTTCTTCCATGAGAGTCTTCATTTCATCCAGCGTATCAACGGAATAGAAGTTTTCTTCCATGAAATTTTTCGCACGATCAAACATCTCCTGCTGTACCTGTGCGAGCATCGCGTGTACTTCCTCAACCAGATTATCCTGCTGCACGATTTTTTTCTCACCGCTGATACGGGATACGAGCACACAGACACCGTTTTCCATATCACGCGGCCCGATTTCCAGACGAACCGGCACACCGCGCATTTCATATTCATTAAATTTCCAGCCTGGGCTTACATCGCTGCGGTCGTCCATTTTAACACGCACTCCAGCTTGTTTCAACTGAGCGAATAGTTCATCTGCACGAGCGATAACGGCATCACGCTTCTTAGGTGGCCCAATTGGAACCATAATAACCTGCGTAGGCGCAACTTTAGGAGGCAATGCCAAACCACGGTCATCTCCATGGACCATAATCAGTGCGCCGATCAAACGTGTACTTGTTCCCCATGAAGTCGTATGCGCGAATTCCAGGTTGTTTTCACGACTCAAATATTTGATATCAAATGCAACTGCAAAATTAGTTCCCATATAGTGGGAAGTTCCAGCTTGTACTGCCCGTCCATCCTTCATCATCGCTTCCAGTGAAAATGTATCCTTCGCACCTGCAAACTTTTCAGAAGGTGTTTTCTGTCCAGTAATAACCGGAATAGCCAGAACTTCCTCAATAACCTCACGGTATACTTCCAGCATTTTCATCGTTTCTTCACGTGCTTCTTCTTCTGTTTCATGGGCCGTGTGACCTTCTTGCCACAAAAATTCACTTGTGCGCAAGAAAGGCAGCGTGCGTTTTTCCCAACGCACTACATTAGCCCATTGGTTAATAAGCACGGGTAGATCACGATAGGATTGAATCCATTTGGAGTACATATGACCAATCATGGTTTCCGAAGTCGGACGAATTGCAAGACGCTCTTCCAGCTTTTCCCCGCCAGCCTCGGTTACCCAAGGCAGTTCAGGATTAAACCCTTCAACATGCTCTTTTTCCTTTTGAAAAAAGCTTTCTGGAATGAACATTGGAAAATAGGCATTACGGTGACCTGTTTCTCTGAAGCGCACATCCATGGCTTCCTTGATATGCTCCCAAATTTCAAAACCATCGGGGCGGAATACAATACATCCGCGAACAGGGGAATAATCCATCAGTTCTGCTTTTTTAATAACATCAATATACCATCGGGAAAAATCTTCACTCTGTGGCGTAATTTCCTCGACAAACTGTTTATCGTTCGACATAGAAATGCATGTCCTCCCATACAGACCGTTTTTATATAAGTCCGTCTCTAATTAACCATTAATTAAGCGTAAAATATCGTTATACGTGACCGCAATCATAAGCAGGAATAGCATAGCAAAACCAACGAAATGGACCATACCTTCCCTACTCGGATCAACGGGACGTCCTCTTACCGCCTCCACACCAAGGAAAACAAGTCTGCTTCCATCCAGCGCCGGAATAGGCAATAAATTAAATATCCCCAGGTAAAGACTCATTATAGCAGTCCAATACGTCAACTGCTCAATCCCCTGCTTGGCAATTTGCCCTGTCACTTCAAAAGTACGTACCGGGCCTCCCAGGTCATTGATAGAAAAACGTTGGATGAGCTGGCTAAATCCTTGGAAAATAATATCGGTCGTTCTGACCATAGATTGGCCGGCAAATTTGAACGTTTCTCCCACACCTGCTTGGCGTTTTGGAAGTTCGGGTACAATACCCACCTTGCCACCCTTTTGTCCTTCCATAGCACGAGGTGTAATCGTAAGATCAAAGGTCTTACTATCACGGCGAACCGTCCACTTCATCGGCTTGTCTTGAGAATCCGCAATCAGTTTGATCATGTTTTCAACATTTGCACCAATGGCTATTCCATTCACCGATTCGATGATATCTCCCTTATGCAAATCAGCTTCAGCAGCAGGCATACCTGCTGTAATTTCACTAATTTGGACATAAGTCGGGTTGTCCACTTGTATGCCGACCATCTGAATATGCAGACCAAACAAAATAAAAGCAAGAATAAAATTCATCAGGGGTCCAGCAAAAATAGCCATCGCACGCTGTCCTACTGTTTTACTCCCGTACTGCCGATCCTTGGGTGCAATCTGAATGGATTGACCTTTGGTTACCATCATCGCTTGCGGATGTACAGTGTATTGCTGATCTTCGCCATCCACATCCAATTTTAAAGTTAATGACTGTTCCAGATCAATATCCAACACTTCGCCGCGCACCACATTTTTACGATTATCCAGTTGATCTAGATAGATGGTTTTAACGACGTCATCCGTTACGCGTACAGCAATCGTTTGTCCGGCCTCAATTTCATTGACCTCCGGATCCTCTCCCGCCATTCGGGCAAAGCCACCGAACGGCAACAAACGCAACGTAAATCGCGTCTCGTTTCTTTTATAAGAAAACAGTTTCGGACCGAAACCGATCGCAAACTCCCGTACCAGAATCCCGGCGCGTTTGGCAAAATAATAATGCCCCCATTCATGCACCGTCACTATGACGAAAAACATGAGCACCGTCATCAACACTATTTGAATCGTTTCCAATCGTTTCTGTTCCCCTTTCAATGAGATCGAGTTTGTCTTCCTAGATTATCATTATTCTCCGATCCCGCACAAGAGAATCACATTTCGTTTCTAACCCAACTTAGCCTACAACCCCGAAGATATGCTACGAGTCTCTTCGTCACAGGCTTCAATTGCAGAAAGATCAGGATTAGCCACATTGACATGCCGCTCCAACACACGTTCAATAATAGCTTCAATATGCAGAAAAGAAATTTCTCCACGCAGGAAACGGGCAACTGCAATTTCATTAGCTGCATTAAATGCGGTCGGTGCTGTACCACCCATTTTACCACATTCGAAGGCAAGCCTTAAACAAGGAAAACGATTATAATCCATTTCCTTAAAATGGAGTTTACCCACTTCAGCCAGTGACAACGGCTTCGCCGGGGACTTCATACGCTCAGGGTAAGTCAATGCATATTGAATGGGTACTCTCATGTCCGGATTCCCAAGTTGAGCAACAATGCTTGTATCCTGAAACTCAACATAGGAATGAATAATGCTTTCCGGATGAAGCAACACATGAATGTGCTCATAATCAATTCCGAATAGCCAATGCGCCTCAATGACTTCCAGCCCCTTGTTTACCATCGTCGCTGAATCAATCGTAATTTTGGCCCCCATTGACCAATTGGGATGCTTGAGTGCATCTTTCACTGTAACTTCACGCAACTGTTCTCTTGTCAAATCTCGAAAAGAACCCCCTGATGCTGTGAGGGTAATATGTGCCACATCTTTCATACGCTCACCATTCAAGCATTGGAAAATAGCTGAATGCTCACTGTCAATCGGCAGCAACGGCACTCCTTTCGCCCGAGCCCGCGCTGTGACCAGATGACCAGCAGTAACCAGTGTCTCCTTATTGGCCAAACCGATCTGTTTTCCAGCCTCAATCGCGGCCAGCGTGGAGTGCAATCCGACACTGCCCATTACAGCCGTCACAACCATATCCGCCTCCGTGTTTGCAGCAAGCTCAACGAGTCCTTCATTTCCCCAATACAGTTCCATTCCAGAAGGTAGTAAAGGACGAATTTCATCCGCCAACTGCCGAGTACCCACAGACACTTTTTTGGGTTTATAAAGATGCGCCTGCTCAGCAAGTAACTTTATATTAGAACCACCTGCTAAAGCCTCAACAGTAAACTGATCCGGGTGCATGGACACTACATCCAGCGTTTGAGTTCCAATAGAACCGGTTGAACCAAGTACCGTAATTCTTTTCATGATGCACCTTCCTATCC
Source organism: Paenibacillus sp. FSL L8-0644 (assembly GCF_038008165.1). NCBI lineage: Bacteria > Bacillati > Bacillota > Bacilli > Caryophanales > Paenibacillaceae > Paenibacillus > Paenibacillus sp. FSL L8-0644. The sequence goes on along the minus strand of NZ_JBBOYN010000001.1, from coordinate 2,260,843 downwards.
TGAAAATCACTTTTATCCAGGAGCTCATTGATTATTATTCAGGCAGCTATGCTACTGGTTCCAACCTTCTAGTAGCGCAGAGTGAGCAGCATAGAGATTAGCCTGAGCATAAACTGTAATCAATAGACTCATGGAAGCAGCATCAGCATATGTACAAATGGAAAAACGACAATCCAGCTGTCGCAACGGTCTAGTATACCACCGTGCCCTGGCAGCAGATTACCGGAATCTTTAATGCCGTACACTCGTTTGTATGCAGATTGTACCAAATCGCCCAGTTGTCCCACAACTGCACATGACAAACCGATGCCGATGGCTTTGCCCCATGGCAGCAGTCCACCCGATAATCCAGCGAATACAAGAGCTATAACCAACGCTAAAACGATGCCGCCAATGGATCCTTCGACCGTTTTATTCGGACTGATCGCAGGCCATAATTTCGTCTTTCCTGCCATTTTGCCTACAAAATATGCCCCTGCATCACTTGCCCAAATACAAGCCAATAATAAAAATGTCCATAACAGTCCATGTTCCATATGACGTGATTCCGCAATATACGAAAATCCAAACCCTATATAAACGGTACCAAGAAATAATATAGCTACCGTTTGAATCGGGATTTTATTTTTTGTTCCTACCGTGATGATCATAAAAGCTATCATTACCAGCCAAAGCATACTGGCAAAGGGTAAGGGTGAGTGCAAGCCAAAAGGTTCATACGGGAATACAAAAGCTAATATGCTTACGTATCCAAGTATTGCTGTACCTCCAAAAGGAGATACCTGCGTCATTCGTGCGAACTCATAAAATCCGATTAGGGCCATCGCCAATATAAGCAAATGGTAGGCCAAGCCGCCCCACAGGACCATCGCCAAAAAGAATATGCCTGCCAGAATACCGGTAATTAATCTCTGTCTCAACGGCTTTCATCCTCCATTTACTTCAGTCCGCCATACCGTCGTGTTCTTTGCTGATATTCGATCACTGCTTCGTATAAGTGTTCTTTCTTAAACTCAGGCCAATAAATATCAGTAAACCACAACTCACTGTAGGCAAGCTGCCAGAGCATAAAATTACTAAGTCTAAGCTCACCGCTTGTTCGAATCAGTAAATCAGGGTCTGGCATACCGCTAGAAAGCAACGTACTACCGATCAGCTCAGATGTTATATCTTCCGATTTAAGCTTCCCATCCGCAATTTGACGGCCCAATGTTTGCATGCATTCGGTGATTTCCAACCGACTTCCATAATTTAATGCAAAATTAAGAACAAGTCCGGTATTATTTTCAGTTCGTCGAGTCGCTTCAGTCAGCGCTTCAACGGTATGGGAAGGTAAATGTTCTTTATTGCCCATCATACGTACTTGCACATTTTTTTCAATCAACTCATCTAGCTCAATAGCCAGAAATTCCTGCGGTAAGCGCATTAGAAAATCAACTTCGTCCTTTGGACGCGTCCAATTTTCAGTTGAAAATGCAAACAAAGTCAAATACTTAATACCCAGTTCATCCGCCGCAATTGCTGTGCGTTTCACTGCCTTCATTCCATTTTGGTGCCCTACAATCCGCGGCATTCCAATCCGTTTGGCCCATCTGCCGTTCCCATCCATGATGACAGCAACATGCTGCGGAATATTGTCTTTTGAAATGGCCGGTATTTGCTGTTTTTGTTCCCCGTTCCACCAAGACCGAACCCGTTTGATCATTCCAGTTCCTCCAGCATTCTCTGAAAATGTGCCTCAGGCTTGAAAAGAGACAAACCCCACCGTAAGGGAGGGGCTGCCAATCTTTTAGACTTCCATAATTTCTTTTTCTTTTGCAGCTAAAACTTTATCCACTTCAGCGATAAACTTATCAGTTGTTTTCTGGATATCTTCCTGATGTTTACGAGATTCGTCCTCGGAAATATCACTTTTCTCCAATTTTTTGATGTCATCATTGGCATCACGACGAATGTTACGAATAGCGATCTTCGCTTCTTCACCGTTCTTCTTTGTCAACTTCACCAAGTCAGTTCTGCGCTCCTCCGTCAAAGCAGGAATGCTAAGACGAATGGTGTTACCGTCATTCGAAGGTGTCAAACCTAAATCGGATTTTTGTATAGCGCGCTCGATATCAGCCAAGGAAGATTTGTCCCAAGGCTGAATCATCAAGGTCCGGCTGTCAGGTGTATTGATATTCGCCAGTTGGTTGACTGGAGTCATTGCACCATAATACTCTACCTGTACACGGTCCAGTAAAGCTGGTGTCGCCCGTCCTGCACGCAAAGATGCAAGATCACGTTGCAATGCCTGGATTGCTTTTTGCATGCGTTCCTCAGCACTCTTTTTCACAGATTGTGGCATTAATTTACACTCCCTTTGACGATCGTACCAATTTTCTCACCCAGCACGACACGTTTAATGTTACCTTGCTCTGTAATAGCAAAGACAATCAACGGAATATTGTTATCCATGCACAACGAGGAAGCAGTAGAATCCATGACACCGAGATTTTTGTTGAGCACATCCAAATACGTAAGCTGCTCATATTTCTCAGCTGTGCTATCTTTAAACGGATCAGCAGAATATACGCCATCCACTTTATTTTTAGCCATCAGAATCACTTCCGCTTCGATCTCAGCGGCACGCAGTGCAGCTGTAGTATCAGTCGAGAAGAACGGATTACCTGTACCTGCTGCAAAAATAACAACCCGACCCTTTTCTAAATGACGGATAGCTCTACGACGAATGTAAGGTTCTGCAATCTGTTGCATCGCAATGGATGTTTGTACACGGGTAGGTACCTCAATCTGTTCCAAAGCATCCTGTAAGGCCAGTGAGTTCATCACCGTTGCCAGCATACCCATGTAATCTGCCGTGGCCCGGTCAATTCCGTTGGCACTTCCAGCAATACCGCGCCAGATGTTACCGCCACCACACACGATAGCAACTTCTACTCCCAGTTCCACTACGTCTTTGACTTGTTCGGCAATGGATGCAATCGTATCCGCGTCAATACCGTAACCGTTAGGACCTGACAGCGATTCACCACTAACTTTCAGGACAACACGCTTAAACACAGGTTTTTCCAAATGATCACCCTCCAATATCATTTATACTTTATGTAACAGGATAGGTGTCCTGTTGCAAGAAATGGAACACTGATGTGTCCCATTTCCATTTTTCCATATGCGATTACCGTTCGTTGGTAATTATTGTTTCACTTGAGACATAACTTCTTCGTAGAAGTTGTCTTCTTTTTTCTCCAGACCTTCACCCAGTTCAAAACGAACAAAGCGACGCAGGGAGATGTTCTCGCCAATCGTACTGATTTTTTCGTTGATAAGCGTGGAGATTGTTTTGTCTGGATCTTTGATGAAAGATTGCTCCAACAAACAGAACTCTTCATAGAACTTACCAATACGGCCTTCAACCATTTTTTCAACAATTTTTTCTGGTTTACCTTCGTTCAGCGCTTGTGCTTTCAGGATTTCTTTTTCTTTTTCGATCTCTTCCTGTGGCACTTCTTCACGACGAACATAACGAGGGTTCGATGCAGCGATATGCATTGCAATGTCGCGTACAAAATCTCTGAACTGGTCTGTTTTAGCTACGAAGTCTGTTTCGCAGTTTACTTCTACCAGTACGCCGATACGGCCGCCAGCATGAATGTAGGATTCAACAACACCTTCAGTAGCAATACGACCCGCTTTGTTGGCTGCAGCTGCAAGTCCTTTTTCGCGCAGAACTTCAACCGCTTTTGTCAAATCACCGTTTGCTTCTTCAAGCGCTTTTTTACAATCCAGCATTCCTGCGCCTGTTTTTTCACGAAGCTCTTTTACTGCGCTAGCATTAACTGCCATATTATTTCCCTCCAAATTTGATTTTCAGTGGTATACCGTGCTTATTCCTTAAAAAAAGGGTAGTGAGAGGTTATACACCTGCCAACCACCCTTTTCATTTAATTCATATAGTTATTTCCTAATGGAAATGTTATGCTGTAGTTTCTTCGCCTTGGTTTGCTTCCATAACTGCATCAGCCATTTTACCTGTCAGCAATTTAACAGCGCGGATTGCGTCGTCATTACCTGGGATAACATAGTCGATTTCGTCTGGATCGCAGTTTGTATCAACGATACCTACGATTGGGATACCCAATTTGCGAGCTTCAGCAACCGCGATACGTTCTTTGCGTGGATCAATGATGAACAGAGCACTTGGAAGGCCCTTCATGTTTTTGATACCGCCCAAGAATTTTTCAAGACGATCTTTTTCTTTGCGAAGAATGATAACTTCTTTTTTAGGAAGAACTGCGAATGTACCGTCTTCTTCCCAAGCTTCTAGTTGTTTCAAACGGTCAATACGTTTTTGAATCGTTTGGAAGTTAGTCAGCGTACCACCCAACCAACGTTGGTTAATGTAGAATTGACCAGCGCGTGCTGCTTCTTCTTTAACGGAATCTTGTGCTTGTTTCTTCGTGCCTACGAACAGAATTGTACCATTCTCAGCTGCAATGCTTTTTACAAAGTTGTAAGCTTCCTCAACCTTTTTCACTGTCTTTTGCAAGTCAATGATGTAAATACCGTTTCTTTCAGTGAAGATATAACGATCCATTTTCGGGTTCCAGCGACGTGTTTGGTGACCAAAGTGAACCCCAGCTTCCAAAAGCTGTTTCATGGAGATTACTGCCATCTTCACGCACCTCCTAAGTTTGGTTTTTTGTGTGTCCTCCGCCGACATCATTTTTCATAAAGACTTTCCATTGGAAAGCACCCTTTATAAAATTAACCGACGTGCGTTTTTAACACCGTTAATTAATATACCATAACACTTGCATCGTTGCAACCAACTTTTCGACAATAGTTAGAACAACGCAAGATGTGACGTTTTACGCCTCTCATTGAACTTTTCAGCAAGAATAAAAGCCGGCCACTTCCCAGTCTGGTCAGTTGGACGGCTTTTTCGTAATTTTAGTAATGATAGAACTGAAATCCTCACCTTTAGCAAACTGATAGGTACCGGTACGAATTTTGGTATTGATTTTTTTAGCCTTAGCTGCTGCCTCAAATGCACTAGCATCCGATACGACCCCTGCCCGTTGCAATCCTGATGCCACACTTCTCAAATTGCTTCCGGATGCAATGCTATACTGCACTTGTGGGGTGGCAGGCTGCTTGGGGATATTGGGAGTCGCTGTAGTGCCAGAACTTTGAGTTTGCGGCTTATTCGGACTTTGTGGAACCGATGTGCTGGTCGAAGGTTTAGAACCAGCCGAGGATATGCTGTTTGCAGGTGCCTTTGGTGTTGCTGGCGTTTGAGCTGGTTTAGCTTTTTGGGGTGCAACGGGAGTTTTATTACCTTCCTTGATCACCTTATTACGCCATTCCTCTTCTGTCATTTTCGGGTTAGAGCTGTCACTGACCTGGAGATTTAATCCGGCTGCTGCCTTTTCTAATTGCTCTCGCGTCATGTTTTTCGGGTCTGTGGAAGATTGCTGCGATTGCCCCTGACCGATCAATGCCAGTTGCAATAGCAATGCCCCCGTTATAAGACCAGTACCCATGCCTAGCATAAATGAACGGTTTTTGATCACGTTACATCCTCCCGCTCCGCGAGTTGCAAAATAAGCTGTACTTCACCCCGTTGAATGCCTGATTGCTTAGCTATATAGTCCACTGACTTGCCTTGCTCATGTAGCGCAAACAACTCTTGATAACGATCACGGATGGACTCTGCTTCCTGCTCAGTTTCAGGATCTTGTAATGCCGTCTGTTCCTCCATAGTTATGAGGGGAGCTTCTGAACCAGAGTAGCCTTCCTGCACAGACATTTCAGGTTGCGGACTTTGAAATTGACCGTATGCAACCGCTGCCTGCTGAGAAGCAGTTGTATGTTGTATTTCCTTAGGTACAGGCTCGGTTTGCATAGACACAGTTGCAAACATAGCCTGGCGCTCAAGCTCCACGATACGGCTCCGAAGCTCAGCTACTTGCTCCTGTAATGCCGCCTGTTTCACTGTATGCTCCTGCTTCATACCAGAAACGAGCTCAATCAACTCGTCATTATCGTTTTCAATATCGGCCATATATTGCTCTAATGTGGCCTCGACCTTTTGGACGACGGCCTCTTCTGTTCCCCGGCCTGGCTGACGCTTAGGCTGTAGCCAGGCATAGACAACAGCTGCGGCGCCCAGCAGAACAATATAAATCCATGGTTGATCCACTGCCCATCGTCTCCTTTAATAACGTTTCTCCACCTGTCGGATCAGAGCGAAAAATCAATATGGTGTCCCTTGAACGGATGCTCTGCCGGATGCTCCTTAGGCAGTTCAGCCTCATCTGGCCGGGAGCGGCTCTGCTGGGAAGAATCTCTGCTCTGTCCCCCTGTTTGCCGCTCACCGACAAATGTTTCCGCAGACTGATCTACAGCACTGCTTCGCTGACGCATGTTCTCCGTCTCCAGCGCGGCCTTTTGTCCAAGCAATGCTTGATCATTCATCGGCCGCTGCTGGGACTCACTTTGGTATTTTCCAGCTTCGCTGGTGCGAGGTACGGCAATTTGCAATTCAACAGCCTTCAAGCTCATTGGACCACACCCTTTCCGATTGGGCATCCGTATCTTTCTTCCAAGGAATACAATGTTAAATGTTGTTTATCAGTGTGCCGAATTACACGTAGGAGGACATGCTGATGTCTCCCTCATGATAATAAAACGCCATTCTTTCCACTGAATCTTTAATAAATTTTGTATATCTGCCGATAACTATTTTAGAGCCACCGTAAATCACATTTTTCACTTCTACCCGTGCGCGGCTTGTATCCTCTAATGTTCGTTCAATTTCAAGCATTCTGGACTTGGTTTCCAAAAGCTCCTGTTCATTAGATTTTTTAGTAGATGTCAGCTTGATTCGCATAGCCATTCTTTCAGGTGCAAGCTGTCCGGCGGCGGCAAGCTGATCCAATATGGTAAGAGCCTTATTCGTTTTATCCTGGCTGTCTGTCTGCTGCTTCAAACGTGCGCGGAGTTCTGTCAGTTCATCGCGCAGTTCGGGAAGTACACCCACTTCGATATTGGTAGCTGTGGACATCGTATTACCGACGGTACGAGCCACTACCTTTTTACCAGCTTGTACACTGCCACCTACGATAAGCCCTTTTGTCCCTTCGCAGATTACATTATTACTCGCTTTGATCTGGGAATGCATGATACTCTGGGATACAAGTACATCGCCTCCCGCAATCACGTTACCATCTTGTATAAACGAGCATTTCACATTTTGTGCAGCTTTCACGAACCCCTTATGGTATCCGATAATACCGCCAGTGATTTCCACTGAACCTTCCGCCACAATTTCGGCCCCTTCCACACCACCGATGACACGAATGTCGCCAGCCGCCCGAACCCGGAAACCTGTCAAAACATTCCCACGAATGACGACGGTTCCAACAAAATCAATGTTGCCGACACTATAATCGACGTCCCCGTTAACTTCATATACGGGGAACACATTAAGTTTGCCCTTTTCAGTCGTAGTTACCAGTCCGTCAATAGCCGCATACATCGCAACACCTTCTGGATGAATCACTACATTTTTTCCAACTTTAAAACGCGCCTCTTTACCTGGAAGAAAAGGAATTTCCTCTCCGGTTACAGCAATCCCCGGTACACCTGGCAGAGGATCAACCCGTTCGGCAATCAGTTGACCACGTTTTACATTTCTTAAACGAGTTAGTTCTTTATAATCCACCCGTCCATCCACGGTTTCAAGCGGCTTATGTGCATCTTCGCCAGTCACAATATCAGCCAGATTGATTTTTCCGTCTGTGCCATGGATCGGCTGCTTTCCCTGAGCAATCAGTAATTTTCCGAAGAAATGATCTTCCGGACTTGCCGCAAATACGCGAATTGCATCGGTTATTAAACCGTAGGATATTTTTTGGTTGCTTAGAAAACGCTCTAATTCTTCCACAGAACAGGCAAAGCCTTCTTCACGTTTGGCAAACTCCAAGTAGGCGGTTTGTTTGTCAGGTGAGACAACCACTTTTAAAAACTGGTCCAAAGCATATTGCTTCTCCACAAGGGTGCTCCTTCCGTCTAACTGTTACTGTAACCTCCCGTACGTTAATCTTTACGCATTAGCAAATCCCGTTGTTTGTCCAATGTCGCTCTCAGACGTAATATTGCTTTGGAATGCAACTGTGAAATTCGCGATGGAGATAGCGACATGACCTCAGCGATTTCGCTGAGTGACAAATCCTCGTAATACAATAAAGAAACAACGATACGTTCTTTTTCAGTCAATTTATCAATGCCTTGTGCAAGGGCATCACGAAGTGTAAATTCATTGACCTTATGATCCGGATTTTTCGCCTTCTCGTCCACCAAAAGGGAAAGCCGTGTTTCCGATTCCTCTTCGCGGATCGGATCCTCCAGTGAGACAATCGACATAACAGCGACCTCTTGGATCATATTTTGAAACTCTTTCTCAGAAACGTCCAAATAATGACTCATCTCTTCGTCGCTGACCGTGCGTAGATATCTTTGTTCCAAATGCTGGTATGCATCCTCGATTTTTTTCGCTTTTTCCCTAACTGAACGAGGAACCCAATCCCCTTGACGAAGACCATCCAAAATCGCTCCACGAACACGCCAAGAAGCATAAGTCTCAAACTGCAAACCACGCTCATAGTCAAATTTCTCTAAAGCGTCAATCAAACCCATAACGCCGTTACTCGCCAGATCATCCTTGGATACATTTTTAGGCAAGCCTACTGCAAGACGGCCTGACACATACTCCACAATATGGAGATACTTTTCAATTAACTGTTTTTTTGCTTCCTTGTCACCGTGTTCTTTCCATTGTTCCCATAGTTCGGAATGGTTTAAATGAGCGGCTTTTCGCTCGTTCATCGGCTTCACCCTCCTTATTTGTCTGTCAGGTGACGAACGGCCTTGGCCAATTCTTCAGGGTCCTTGTTGGAAACCAGCTTAGGTGGGTTTAAAGGTGCAAAACCATTATCCCCCTCGTCCGTCTGCTCTGGTTTCGGTTTCAGCAATTCATTCAGGTCTTCATTTTCGTCTGGTGTCGTCAGGTCCAGATTCCCCCCTACGCCATCTACCTGAGAGCTTGCCCGGCTTTGGGCATTCCCCAGATCTGGCCGCGCTACAACACCTAGTGTCCAGCGCAGCACAAATGCAAGTAGGAACCAAAAAACGAAGGCGATCAAGCCACGAATTAAGCTCGTGGTCAGCAGATTGCTGCCAACGGACAACACAAAAGTCAGAATAAATCCGACTACTCCAGACCAAAGATTAATGCGTAAGCTGCCAAATAACATGTTTATAATTCCTTTACACCTTTTTGTACGCTTCGAATATTCAAAACGCCAGTTTCAGAGTCCAACTCAATCGTTCGTCCATAATTGCCGCCTGTGTCCTCCGCAATCAAAGGAATGCCGAGATCTACGAGCATTTCCTTGCATGATTCTACATTACGTGGACCAATCCGCATGGTGTCTCCACTACCAGCAAAGGCGAACATCTGCGCTCCCCCTGCCATTTTGGCAATCAGCCTGCGTCGTTCTGCACCCAATTTCAGCATCCTCTCAAATAACTCGGGCAGCGCCGTATCCGCATATTTGGCTATATTCAGCTGCCCTTCACGCGCAATATCTGAGGACGGTAGCATCACATGTGCCATGCCTGCCAGTTTCAAATGAGGATCATAGAGGGTCAATCCGACGCAGGAGCCAAGTCCTGTCGTACGAATCGAGTTCGGATTGCTGGTAACATTTAAATCTGCCATGCCGACTTTAATGATGCTTTTATCCTCAATCATCGTTCATCGGGACTCCTAACGACCTAAAGATTTTCCCGAACGATTCTGGATCAGGAATCAGGAAAAATTGACCCTCTATCTGATTCTGCCCTTCCAGAAACGATGTGTCAATCAATAATGCAGCATCTCCCATCTGCCCAAACTGCAGCAGTCCGTAGCTAAGAATTGCTCCTGCCATGTCCAACGCCAGCGCAGGGACTGTTGGATACATGGATAAACGTGTGAAATCGGCCAGCGAAGACAGGTAAGAGCCCGCTAAAATGTTTCCGATCTCCGACAGGGCTGAGTGCTCCATTTCGTTAAAACTGTCCTCGTCATCTGAAGGAATATTCGCCAAACGGGAAAGTAAGCCTTTTGCCGCCTGAGGCTGCAATATGAAGAATAGATTGCCGGGGGCTTCCCCTTCTACCCTAAAAAATATTGCAACAACAAGTTGCTCATTTCCACCGACTTTATCGGCAATTTCCTCAAAAGGCAGCATTTGTACTTTGGGCACACCCATGTCGACCGGTTTATTGAGAAGCCGGGAGAGCGCTGTAGCAGCGTTCCCCGAGCCAATGTTGCCGACTTCTTTCAACACATCCAACTTGAAGTCTTCGAGATTCCCAAGATTCTCCATATGTTAATCCTCTAAGCCTTCCAGTTGGTTCATTTCGCTACGATTCAGGACTTCGGACAAGTTCAGCATAATCAACAAGCGCTCTTCACCAATTTTAGCAACTCCGCGAAGATATTTAGCCTTAACTCCGCCAATCACTTCCGGTGGTGTCTCGATATTGTCAGTATTCAGGTCAATAACGTCATTCGCTGAATCAACGATAAAGCCGACTTGCATTTCGCCCACTGCAACGATAATGATGCGGGTTTGATCGGTATATTCAGCTTCAGGCAATCCAAATCGGCCACGAAGATCAATAACCGGAATGACTACGCCTCTCATGTTGAATACACCTTTTACAAAATCGTAAGTTCTTGGAACCCGTGTAATCGGCACCATGCGTTCAATAGATTGGACTTTTTCTACTTCAACACCGTATTCCTCTTCACCAAGCTTAAATACGATAACTTTAATTTCTTCTCCCATGTCTAAAAACCCTCCTTATTGATGTCAGCAACTTCACATTTCTTTCATTTCTGATGAAGACATTATTTAATGAAAACATTCGGGTCAATGATCAACGCAACCTGACCGTCACCCAGAATCGTGGCACCTGAAATTCCTTGGATGTTTGGAAGGTATTTGCCCAGATTTTTAAGGACAATTTCACTTTGTCCCAAAAAGTCCTGTACAGAAAGAGCTGCCAAACGGTCTCCCTTGCGGATGACCACGACCTCTGTCTCTTCTTCTTCATCTTCATTGAAGTCCGGTACCTCAAACAGCTGACTCAAGGAGATGAGCGGGATATGAGAATCGCGGAAAGCAATCATTTTATTGCCATGTACAGAACGAATTTGTGTCCGTTTGACAATCGCAGTCTCCACAATGGAGGACAATGGGATCGCATATTTTTCAGAACCGATCTGTATCATCATGGCTGCAATAATGGATAGGGTGAGCGGCAATTGCACAGAGAAATTAGTGCCTTGGCCCAGTGTAGAGTGAACCGTAACATTGCCACCCAAAGCAGTGATTTTGGATTTAACAACGTCCAAACCGACACCGCGTCCTGATACGTCTGAAATGACTGCAGCTGTGCTAAAGCCTGGAGCAAACAATACCTGATAAGCTTCCTCGTCGGTCATGACCGCTGCTTGCTCTGCTGTCAAAATCCCTTTAGAAATAGCACTGTTTAGTACCTTATCGCGATTAATACCATTTCCGTCATCTTCAATCTCGATGAATACGTTATTTCCGCTATGAAAAGCACGCAAGTTAACCGTTCCTGTCTCAGGTTTACCAGCTGCAATCCGATCGGCTACCGACTCAATGCCATGATCCACGGAGTTACGAAGCAAATGCACCAGAGGATCGCCAATTTCGTCGATAACAGTGCGGTCCATTTCAGTCTCTGCTCCAGTAATAACCAAATCAAGTTTTTTATCCAGCGATTTGGCCAGATCGCGCACCATACGCGGAAAACGATTGAAAACAGTGTCTACTGGTACCATCCGCAATTTAAGAACGACGTTTTGTAAATCGCTGCTCACACGACTCATGTGCTCTACCGTTTCTGTCAGTGCTGGATTGGAAGCTTCACTTGCCAACTGCTCTAACCGCACGCGGTCAATGAGCAACTCGCTAAATAAGTTCATAAGTACATCCAGACGTTCAATATCTACACGAATCGTACGGTTATGCGTAGGGGCAGCTGCCTTAGCTGCTGGCGTCTTACCTGCAGCTGCCTTAGCCACAGAGGCCGCAGCTGAAGACTGCGGCTGGGATGGAGCAGGTGATTGCACGGCAACAGGAGCTTCCTGTACCGCAGCAGTCTCAGCCAGTCCAGCAGTAACTTCGCTCATTTGTTTAAGCGATTCCTGATCTAGTTGTACCACTGAGACAGTGTCAATCTCAGAGATGCCCGCGATTTCCTTTTCCAGCTCCCCAACTTCTTTCTGCGTTATGTAATATAACGAGAAGCTTTGCTCGAATTTCTCCTGCTCAATATCCTGTACCGACGGATAGGCCTTGACGATTTCACCAGAGTTTTCCAGTGTATTAAACACCATAAAAGCACGCGCCGCCTTTAACTGGCTCTCTGAGCTGATTGTTACCTGTATATAGTGAACACGATGTCCTTCAGAAATAGATTGCTCCAATACAGAATACTGGAACTGATCCAAAACAAGCCCAGCACTATCGTTTTTGCCCACTTTTTTAGATGGAGACTCCTCAGTCGCAGCATTTGCGCCGGTCTTTTGGAAATCCCCGCTCACGATGGATTGTAGTGAAGATACAATAGAGGAGACATCCGCTTTTCCGTCGCCTCCCTCTGTAATGTGCTGCACCATGGACTCCAGAGCATCCAATCCCTTAAATAAGGTATCGAATATAAATTCATGCATCGCCAGCTTGTTGTTACGTACAAGATCAAGAACGTTTTCCATTTGGTGGGTAAGCGATGCTAGGTCTTCAAACCCCATCGTAGCAGCCATTCCCTTGAGGGTATGGGCAGAACGGAAAATCACCTGAACGATACCTAGATCAGTTGGATTGCTTTCCAGTTGAAGCATTTTTTCGTTAAGAGATTGCAGATGATCATTCGACTCATCAATAAACATGTTTAAATATTGGTTCATGTCCATTGTGAGACACCTCCTCCATGAGTTACACTCCGATTATTTCACAACTTGTACAAGCTTGGGGGCGATCTCCTGCATTGGCAGAAGGTGACGCACACATTTTAACTCTACTGCTGAGCGGGGCATTCCGTACACTACACAAGTTTCCTCATTTTCAGCAAATGTGGATTGTACCCCAGCATCATAAAGCTTCTTCATCATTTTGGCCCCGTCGCTCCCCATTCCAGTGAGCAATACTAGATGCCGCTCCAACGAGGTTAACGAGAGCAACGATTCAAACATCGTATCTACGGAAGGACGGTGACCATTGCGAGCTTCCTCCGTCTTCAGTGACACAGTGTATTTACCACCAGCTCCTGGTACAATTCTTAGTTGATATCCCCCTGGGGCAATGTAGGCCGTTCCAGTCTCCAACGTCATTCCCTGCTCAGCCTCCACAACTCGGAGTGGACTTAACGTGTTTAAGCGTTGTGCCAGCGAACGAGTGAAGTTTGGCGGCATATGCTGAACGATAACGATTGGAGCAGGAAAATCACCAGGAATGCGTTCCAACAGCGTCTTAAGCGCCCGCGGACCGCCCGTAGAACATCCCACCGCCACTAGTTTGCGAAAGTTGGACGTGTGCACACCTTTTTTAAGTGACAATCCCTTAGGTGCGGCAGGAACTGTAGGTGCCGCTACTGGAGGCGTAGCAGCCGCAGGAGTACGAGTAGCTGATGAAATCACCGTCTTATGGGGCTCCGGCTTAACCAAGCCTGCTTTATCCTTACCATGCAGCGATTTGCCAGCGGCCGTAGTAGTACTGTTTAGTTGCCCTGGTGTTCGTCCTATCCCCTTGGACAAATCTTCCTTCTTCTGAACAGTAGGTGCTTGGACTGACTTATTGCTTGGCTGAGCAGCTGGCTGCTGTTCTATGCGCCCCGCTGTAACAGATGTTCCAGACTGTTGTCGTTTAGTTTCCTGCTTGGCTACTGCCGGGGCGGACTTGCCAACATCACGCTTCGGCTGAGCTGATACAGCAGGTGAAGGAGCAAGCGGAACAACAGGAGACTTGTCTGTCGAAGCTTGACTGCCTGATCGCTTCTCAGTCACAGCCTGTCCTGGAGGCTTTTGCTGTGGCGTTTTTTTCGCTTGTTCCAATGCAGCTTTGCGCTCATTAGCTTCCTTGCGCTCCAGACGACTCCGCACTGCTTGCATAGCAGTGTGCATCTGTTCCAGCAGCGCCTTACTCACTTGCTCAATATCTTGCGCATGAGCGATGGAAGGCTTTCTTATAAAATCGAAAGCTCCTGCCTCCAGAGCCATGATGGTCTCCTTCATGCCTTGTTCATTAATGCCTGACAGCATAATTACAGGTAGCGGATGGGCTGCCATAATCAATGGCAATGCTTCAAGACCATTCATTTCAGGCATCTCGACATCCATGGTGACCAAATCGGGCTGCAATTCCTTCACTTTCTCTACAGCCTCTTTGCCATTGGCGGCTGTACCTACGATGTTGAACGACTCATCCCTTACAATTAAATCTGTAATAATTTTGCGCATAAAGGCCGAATCATCTACAACCAGCACCCGGTAAGCACACATGTTAAACACCTCTGTTTCCTCTCATCAAAATCAATGTACAGAACGCCGCAACCATTTTTGCATAAACCCTTTAATTCCACTCAATGCACCTGATTGCGGAATCTGTGGCATTGCTGCAAAACGGTGTGCCAGATTCAATACATCTCTTGAAGCCGCACATCCCGGAAAAGCAACCATAAATGGTACTTGCCTTTTGACTGCTTGCATGACATGAGTATCATCACTGATATGTCCAAGCAACGGGATATCGATCTCCAAAAAGCGTTTCGCAACCAGTGCGATCTTATCGGCAACTTGACGGGCCTCATTATCGTTATCGGCACGATTGACTATAATTTTGAATACCGTATCCTTTTGCAAACCGCTGACGACTTTAATTAGCGCATACGCATCTGTTAAGGACGTCGGTTCTGGCGTAGTTACAACCAGGCATTCGTCAGCTGAAGTGATGAATTTAAGGTTTTCTTTGGATAAACCAGCACCTGTATCAAATAGAATATAATCCATATCTGCCGCCATTTTCTCTACTTCTTCGGCAAAATAATTCAGATCGTCATCCGATAACGTAAACAATTCGCTCAAACCCGATCCTCCAGCAATATAAGGCAAACCACCTACACCCGTTTGAATAATTTCATCAATTGATTTCTCACGTTTTAGCAGATGTAAAAGATTGTATTGTGAATTGGCTCCCATTAATACATCAATATTGGCCATACCTATATCAGCATCAAACACAAGTACCCTTCGACCAAGGGATTGCAGAGCAAGAGCAAAGTTCAGCGTGAAATTGGATTTGCCCACCCCGCCTTTACCACTGGTGATCGTTATAATTTTTGCTTGACGACTACGTGGGGGCAATCGATATTTATCCAAGGAAGAAGCCATTTGTCTAAGTGATTGGGCTTGGTCACTCATATGGAATCTCCGTTAACTCCTGTTGATGTTTTGGGTCCAAGCAGCATGCTTGTGACCATTTCTGTATCGGGATGAAGCAGGTCATCAGGAACATTTTGTCCATTGGTAATATAGGCCAGCTGCATCGGAAATTGATGCAAAAGATTAAACATTCCACCGCAGCTACCTGTCTCGTCCATCTTAGTAAATACAACCTTACCGAGACCAAACTTGCTGAAATGTCCAGTTATATTGAGCATATCTTTACTTTTGGATGTCAGGCTGAGTACCAGATACGTCTCACTTTCATTAATAGGCGAAAGCAGACTTTGCAGTTCCGAAACAAGTAATTCATTACGATAATTTCGTCCTGCGGTATCCATGAGGATCAGGTCACAATGTTCCAGCCGTTGAATGGCTCTGTGGACGTCACCAGGAGATTGCACAACTTCAAGCGGTACATTCAAAATCGTAGCATATGTTCGCAGTTGCTCGACGGCTGAAATCCGGTACGTGTCAGAAGTAATAAATCCAACTTTGCGATGATGCTTAAACAACTGCTCTGCCGCTAACTTGGCAATAGTTGTCGTTTTCCCTACTCCGGTAGGACCTGCCACATACACAATTTTGGTATCTTTGGAGATCCCTTTGTCCAGTCTTTTCTGAATAAAACTGGCCACTTCCTCACGGAAGGCTTGTTCCCAATCAAAAGTTTCAGGTGCAAAAGGATGCTCACTCCGACGCACATATACCTGTTCGAGCCAATACTCCAGTAAATCGCGTTCCACTTCCTGCTCCAGCACACGCTCACAAATCTCTTGCAATGGCTCCGGCCAAGTACTTTCCAATGAAGAATTTCGAGAAAAGCGAGTCATCATAGTCTTCATTTCCCGCAATTCATTAAGCAGAGCTTGATTTTCCTCTGCTCCGCTCTTGCCTGGAACACTTACTTCAATGGGCTGTTTAAACAGTTCACTGGATGACTTCATGTTCGAAAGCAATGCTTCATGATCAAGTGCTTGAGACATAGTCTCCATATTATTAGCAGGCCTAGATAACAAATGCTCAGCTGCTGAAGCTGCTTGTTTTGCATCATTCGTTAATTCAGCTTGTTCTTCTTTGGAACCACCCGTCATCTGCGTTACCCGCCGATAAGCTTCTGGAGCAGCTTGTCTGGGAACCACAGGCATAAATGATTTTTCTGGCTGTTCAGGAGCATTCATTGAAGATGAAGCTGCCTGGGCAAGCTCTTGTGAAGATGGTCCAAAACGTCGTGGCTTTTGAGGTTGCTTCTCCTCTACCGCAGCTACCACTTCGATTTTCTTTTTACTGAACATTCCCATGAAACCGCCGACCTTCATTTCCTTTGTACTTAAAATGACGGCGTCTGTTCCTAAGTCACCCCTGATTTGCAGCATAGCTTCTGGCATGGTATCCACTACATATCGTTTCACTCTCATAAGTTCACCACCCCGACACTTTGAATTTCAACGTTCGGCTCCAGCTCACTGTACGACAGCACTGGGACATCCTGCATCGTCCGCTCCATCACTTGCCGCAAATACATACGAATTGTCGGTGACGTTAACACAATAGGCTGCTGTCCAGATTGAATGAGACGGTTGATTTGCTCCATCATTCTTTGATACACCGTTTGCGTTGACACCGGGTCTAGAGCTAAATAGCTACCTTGCTCCGACTGCTGCACGCTTTCAGCAATTTTCTTCTCCAATCCTGGTCCCACTGTAATAACGCGTAACGTCTCCCCTTGTTGGGCAAATTGCTGCGTAATCTGACGGGACAACGCCTGACGGACATATTCAGTCAGCACGTCGGGATCTTTTGTATAAGTACCGTAGTCAGCTAGTGTTTCGAAAATAGTCACCATATCGCGAATGGAGATTTTTTCTTTCAATAGCTTGGCGAGCACTTTTTGTACATCCCCAATCGCAAGCACAGAAGGAATAAGGTCGTCCACCAGCACTGGATAATTCTCTTTGAGATTGTCGACCAGCGACCGTGTTTCCTGTCTGCCAAGCAACTCATGAGCATGTTTCTTGATCGTCTCCGTAAGATGAGTAGCTACAACTGAAGGTGGATCAACTACGGTATAACCAGATAATTCCGCAACATCCTTGGTGTTCTCATCAATCCAGAGCGCAGGCAATCCGAAGGCTGGTTCCGTCGTTTCGATTCCTGTAATAGAATCATCGTCGTATCCCGGACTCATAGCCAGGTAATGATTTAACAGAAGCTCTCCGCCGCCCACGGTATTACCTTTAATTTTAATTACATACTCGTTTGGCTTGAGCTGAATGTTGTCCCGAATACGAATGACCGGCACAACCAAACCCAGCTCCAAAGCACATTGACGACGGATCATAATAATCCGATCCAACAAATCCCCGCCCTGCTGTGTATCCGCCAGCGGAATTAACCCGTATCCAAACTCAAATTCAATTGGATCTACCTGAAGCAGGTTAATGACACTTTCCGGACTACGAACTTCTTCAATTTGTTGCTCCTCTTCCAGCTGTTCATCGGCTATCTGCTTGCGTTCCATATTGCCCTGCATTCTTCGAGCCGCGAAAAACAGCAGAATCGCCAGTGGAAGAGTTGTAATAATATGAATAGGCGTGAAAAGACCCAATAATGCAATTGTGGCAGCCACAATGTAGATCAGTTTTGGATAAGAAAAGAGCTGTCCAGTTAAATCCTCTGCCAAGTTACCATCTGACGTAGCCCGCGTAACAATCAAGCCTGACGCCGTAGATATGAGCAGTGCAGGAATCTGGCTGACCAGTCCGTCACCGATAGTGAGGACAGAATAAGTCGACAGCGCTTCTTGAAATCCTTTTCCCTGAACGGCCATACCAATAATAAAGCCGCCGACCAAGTTAATGATCAAAATGATAATACTAGCAATGGCATCACCTTTAACGAATTTACTCGCACCATCCATCGCTCCGTAAAAATCTGCTTCCCGCTCAATTTTACTGCGTCGTTCACGGGCTTGCTGCTCATTGATCAGACCTGCATTCAGATCAGCATCAATACTCATTTGTTTACCTGGCATCGCATCCAATGTAAACCGTGCGCCTACCTCAGCAACCCGCTCAGATCCCTTGGTGATAACAATGAACTGTACGACCACGAGAATGAGAAAGACAACAAAACCGACGGCAATTTGCCCTCCTGCAATCCAACTACCAAACGTAGCAACTACTTCCCCTGCATGGCCCTCACCTAAAATAAGTTTGGTTGTAGAGATATTAAGTGCCAAACGAAATAACGTTGTAATGAGCAGCAATGAAGGGAAAATAGAGAACTGTAAAGCTTCCTTCGTATTCATAGAAACGAGTAGAATCATTAAAGCAATAGAAATATTAATGACGAGTAGGATATCCAGCAGCCATGATGGGATCGGGAGAATCATCATAAGAACGATACCGATGACGCCTGCAAGGACAGTTATTTCTTTTATTTTCACGGGTCTCTAGCCCTCCGATCCCTTTATTTCACTT
Organism: Paenibacillus sp. FSL L8-0644; assembly: GCF_038008165.1. NCBI lineage: Bacteria > Bacillati > Bacillota > Bacilli > Caryophanales > Paenibacillaceae > Paenibacillus > Paenibacillus sp. FSL L8-0644. The sequence continues at coordinate 2,241,778 of NZ_JBBOYN010000001.1, read as the reverse complement.
TACCTTTTAATTTATATACATACGCCAGCACTTCGGCAACGGCCTGGAACAGATCAGCTGGTATCGCATCCCCGATTTCGGCTCTTTGAAACAGCGCCCGCGCCAGCGGCTTGTTTTCCATCGTTATAACGCCGTTTTGCTTGGCAATTTCTTTAATTCGGAGCGCAACGTAATCTTGCCCTTTCGCAATAATCTGCGGCGCTTCCATCTCCGAACCGTCATATTTCAAAGCCACAGCAAAGTGCGTAGGGTTGGTAATGATGACATCTGCATTAGGAACCTCCTGCATCATACGCTGCATAGCCATACGGCGCTGACGCTCGCGAATTTTCCCTTTGATCAGCGGGTCACCCTCCATTTTCTTGTATTCATCCTTGATGTCCTGTTTGGACATTTTCAGGTTTTTCTCATGCTCATAACGTTGATACATATAGTCCAATACCGCTAAAACGAACAGCACCACACCAATTTTGAGCCCCAGTTCCATCGTTAATGAAGCTGTAAAGCTCAACATCTGATCGCCGGACATTTCAGACAGTTTGGGTAGGTCAGCCTTTGTTTTCCAGAGTACGCTGTACACCAGATAACCAATTACGGTCATCTTTAAAACAGATTTCAGGAATTCAACCAATGACCTCATGGAAAAAATATTTTTGAATCCTTTAATCGGATCAATCTTGCTAAACTTGGGCGTAATGCCCTCTCCGGTTAATAAAAAACCGATCTGCATGTAATTCGCTGCTATCCCAATGACAATGGCCCCAATAAAAATAGGTGCCAACATAATCAAAATTTGCACACCATATTCGCCCATCATCAGCAGCGTTGTGTTCGGCGTTACCTCCATAGAAAGCCGATTCACAAAAATATCTCGAAATAGTCGAACCGCATGGTCCTTAAAATACCCGCCGAAAATCATGAGGCAAAAAAACGTAACCAGCAGGACACCAGCGGCGGGCAACTCCATGCTTTTTGCAACCTGCCCTTTTTGTCTTGCATCCTGTTTCTTTTTGGGTGTAGCTTTTTCCGTTTTTTCCCCTGAGAACAACTGCAGGTTCATAGCATATTTAAATGACAAACTACGTTCCTCCAGACCAGATATTAAGGACGATTACCCATAATATCCAACAAGTTGCGCATGGATTCGAACATCACAGAAAACAATCTTTCGAATATAAAAGCAAAACTTGGCATGAGAAGCAGTAACATGAACAGTCCCACAATAATTTTAAGAGGTACACCAATGACAAAAATGTTGAATTGTGGCGCTGTTTTAGCTAAAAAACCGAGTCCCACATCCGTTAAAAAGGTAGCTACTACAATGGGGGCAGCAATTTGAAAGGCCAGCATAAATGATTCCGCAAAAGAACGTACCAGGAATTCAGTTACACTGCCACCATACAGCTTTACAAAAAAATCATTTGTCAACGGTACCCAATCATAGCTGTATAAGATAGCATTTAGCAGATGATGGTGCCCATTTATACTTAAAAAGAACAATACAGCTATGGCAAACTTAAAATTCCCTGTTAAAGGCGTTGAAGCCCCTGTCATGGGATCAAACACACTCGCCATTCCGAACCCCACCTGTAAATCTATAAATGAGCCTGCGGTTTGGATCGCTGTCATGAACAGATATGCAGTAAATCCCAATAACAACCCAATCAGCACTTCACGGCCCACTAACAGCACATACGCTACATCGGTCGGTACCTGTTGATGCGTACCATATGTAAGATACACGACCAAAGCTAGAAATCCTGAAATTCCGACCTTAAAGATATTAGGTACACCTCGGGTCGAAAAAATAGGCGCTACTACAAAAAATGAGGTAATCCGACAAAAAATCAGCAAAAAAACAGGAAAACTTTGTAACAATATGTTCATAACATTCAGCCTAACCTATATATTTGTACAAATTGTCCAGAATGTTATACGTAAAGTCCACTAATGTGGTCAATATCCAAGGCCCGAACAAAAGCAATGCCAGCAATACGGCGACAATCTTCGGAACAAAGGCCAGTGTCTGCTCCTGAATTTGGGTTGTCGCCTGAAAAATGCTGATAATCAAACCCACGACTAGCCCCAAAATCAGCATCGGAGCGCTCACCTTGAGTACAATGTACACCGCTTGCCCAGCCAGGGAAATAATAAACTCCGAAGTCATTGCCGTCCTCCTTGATTGCTGTCCTTGCATGAAGTACTCATGTGTTAAAACTTAGAAGCAACGATTTGACTACCAAATACCAACCATCTACAAGTACAAAGAGCAGTATTTTAAAAGGAAGTGAAATCATTACCGGTGGTAGCATCATCATCCCCATAGCCATGAGTGTACTCGACACTACAATGTCTATAACTAAAAATGGTATGAAAATCATAAAGCCCATCTGAAAGGCCGTTTTCAACTCACTGATTGCATAAGCCGGAACCATCACCGTTAGTGGAATATCCTGATAATTCTTTGGTTTTTCCATCTTGGTGTATTTCATAAAGAGCAGTAGATCCTTCTCACGTGTATGAGAGAACATAAAGGTCTTGATCGGTACCGATGCCTTGTCCAGCGCCTGAGACTGTGTTATATCCCCCTTGAGATACGGCTGAAGCGCAGTTTCATTCATAGCTGAGAACGTCGGTGCCATAATGAATAAAGTGAGAAACAAAGCCAGTCCAACAAGCACCTGATTAGGCGGCATCTGCTGGGTTCCCAGCGAAGTTCGCACAAAGCCAAGCACAATCACAATTCGCGTAAAACTTGTCATAAGTACAAGCAACGCGGGCGCTACACTAATGACAGTAATAAGTAAAATAATAGACAGCGAGGTGGCACCGGGCTGTCCTTTGTCCGAATTGCCGACTTGAATATCAATGTTCGGAATCGGTTCCGCAGAGGCCGCCGTCACCGAAATGAAGCTGAATAAGACAAGCAGCAAACATGCAAGTATAATCTTTTTTCTCATGAATCTCCCGACCGATCTGTAGTATTCTCCTCATTGCGCAGCTTTTCAAGTTTATCCTTGCGATTCGGCATTTGCCGAAGCTTGGATTCAAACATCTCGTGAAAAGATGTCTCCTCTTCAGGCTGCTGCTGTGCCGCGTTGTTCCGGCGAAGCTTATCCGCAATTTTAGCGAATAGCGGGGCAATCGGGCCGCGCTGCAGAGAAGCTTCCTGCTCCAGTGCGGCCAAAATTTGCTCCACTTCTTCAGGATCGGATACTTTGTCAACAAGCTGGATATCTTCTCCCACACCAATGAGGTACACACTGCTACCTACTTCAACAAGCTGAAGGGATTTATTGGGACCCAGTCCCACGCCTCCCAGTATGCGAACGGAGCGGTTGCTGAACCAGCTCTGATTTCTTTTACTCAAAAACCGTATCAAGTACACGATCAGTACGATGATAAAGATTAGCACGAAAAGGACCCAGGCAATGTTGCCTATATTGCTGGATGTACTCAATGCGTCAGAGGCACCCTGTTGTGTATCCATACTGGGTGCGCCTTAGACACCCAGTGTTTTGTTGATGGCTTCGATAACCCGATCCGATTGGAAAGGCTTAACGATAAAATCTTTTGCGCCAGCTTGAATGGCATCAATAACCATTGCTTGCTGACCCATCGCGGAACACATGATAACCTTTGCATTCGCGTCAATTTGTTTGATTTCCTTCAGAGCGGCAATGCCGTCCATTTCAGGCATCGTGATATCCATCGTAATCAGGTCCGGACGAAGCTCCTTGAATTTTTCAATGGCCTGTGATCCATCTTGGGCCTCTCCTACTACCTCAAATCCATTTTTGGACAGGATGTCCCGAATCATCATTCTCATAAATGCAGCATCGTCCACGATCAAAATACGGTTTGCCATCTGAAATAAATCCTCCCTAAATTATGCTTTTATTGTAATTTTTGAATACGGTCCCATTGACTTACAATATCTGTTACGCGCACACCAAAGTTCTCGTCGATTACGACAACCTCGCCCTTGGCAATCAGTTTGTTGTTTACCAAAATGTCCACCGGCTCCCCAGCAAGCTTGTCTAGTTCAATAATTGAACCTTGTGAGAGCTCCAGAATATCTTTAATTTGCTTTTGGGTCCTTCCTAATTCTACGGTGACTCTAAGGGGAATGTCCATCAATAAATTTAAATTGTTTTCATCCACTTGCGCAAATGCACCGGACTGCAAGTTAGAAAATTGTACAGGTTGTACATTTACATTACGTCCCGGTACTGCGCCGTAGTGATGAGGCGTTCCGTAAGGAGCTTGCGGCGGTACACCAGCTGGCATTCCATAACCCGGTGTTCCATAGCCTGGAGCGCCCTGCTGCCCATATCCCGGGTCTTGAGGATACATTGGCGGTTGTTGTCCATAGCCTGCGTCTTGCGGCGCCTGCGCGGCTGCAGGTGGCTGTTGATAGGCTGGTGCAGGCGGTTGCTGCGGAACGCTAGCTTGTTGCGGCACTTCGGGAGCAGCTGTTGCAGCTACCTGCTGTGCAGACGCTTGCGGTTGTTCTTCATCCTCTCCGCCATTCATTAGGATGCTCACCATTTTTTTGGCGAAATTAACAGGTAACAGTTGCATCAGCGTAGAGTCAATAAGATCCCCGATCAATAACCGGAAGGAGACTGTGATGAGCGTCTCTTCATCCGGCAGACTGGATACTCCATCACCGTGCATAGGATCCAAAATATCAATCCCCGGTGGAGAGATATTAACAAAACGATTAAACATAGTAGACATTGAGGTCGCCGACGATCCCATCATCTGGTTCATCGCTTCCTGCACAGCACTAATGTGGATTTCATTCAATTCTTCATCTGCTGGGTTTCCTTCACCACCAAGCATTAAGTCCGCTATCACTTGTGCATCACGCTTTTTGATTACGAGTGAGTTAATACCCTCGAATCCATCGACATAATTTACATGTACAGCTACGTGTGGCTTTGGAAATGCAGTTTCAAATTCAGAACGGGTAATAATTGAAACTTTAGGTGTCGTAATATCCACCTTTTGACCGAGCAGTGTGGAAAGAGCCGTAGCTGCGCTGCCGAACGTTATATTACCGATTTCCCCGAGAGCATCCTGCTCCAGAGGAGTCAGAAAATCGTCAACGGTCTTGCCTGCGGGAGTAGAATCCGTCCCCGCTTCAGACTGTTTCAGCAAGGCATCGATTTCCTCCTGGGACAAATAGTCTTTACTCGTCAATTTCTTCAACTCCTTCGTTGACAATTTCATCAATTTGTACGGCAACACGATCTCTTACCATGCCGGGACTTCCCATAAACTTCAATTTCTCGCCTACCCGGATGGATAGTCCTTCTTTGACAGGTTTGTTCAATGAAATGACATCCCCGACCGAAAGACCCAGAAACTCGGCTACATTTATCCGGGATTCACCCAACTCCGCAATAATAGGGAGCTCTGCTTTGGTGACCCGTAATCTCAAGGCGTCAATCTCTTCGGGCGCCCTTGATTTCTTTTCGGATGTAAACCACTGGTGCGTGGACAGTCTAGCCATAATAGGTTCCAATACCACATGCGGGATACAGAGGTTAATCATCCCTGTGGTATCACCAATTTTGGTACTAAGCGAAATCAGAGCAATCGTTTCATTCGGCGAGACAATCTGCATGAACTGCGGATTTGTTTCCATCGCCTCTAGGCGCGGTTCAATGTCCAGTACCGTTTTCCAAGCCTCTTGCAGGCTATCAAAGGTACGACTGAAAATTCGCTCCATAATCGTCGTCTCGATTTCGGTCAACGCAGTAACCTTTGACGGTGCCGAACCTGTTCCTCCGAGAAGCCTGTCCAACATGGCATAAGCAACGTTCGGGTGAACCTCAAGCACCATACGGCCTTCCAGCGGTTCAGCTTCAAAAATGTTTAGAATGGTCATTTTCGGAATGGAGCGAATGAATTCATCATAAGGAAGTTGCTCCACCTGAACGACATTAATTTGGACAAAAGTACGAAGCTGCGCTGAAAAATATGTGGTCAGATACCGTGCAAAGTTCTCGTGTATCCGCGTCAGACTCCGTATATGATCCTTGGAAAACCTAAGCGCTCTTTTGAAATCATAAGCGCGAACTTTCTTTTGGGTATCTTCCTTTTTAAGTTCTTCCGCATCCATTTCACCGGACGAAAGAGCTGCTAAAAGGGCATCAATTTCCCCTTGTGACAGTACATCCACCAATGTTATTCACCCCCTTACGTGTTCCTGACAAGTTCACCTGGAATCAAATGGCTGCCAGCAAAAAGTCTGTAATTTTGGCGTTCCCCAGGTGACCTTCAGGGAGCGACTTGTTGATGAGATCCGTCAGCTTGTCACTGAACTGGTCCCGGCCTTTAGCCGTTCTGAGCTCATCAGGTTTGGTGTCTGCAAGTAATTGAATAACGATGGGCTTAATACTGATGTCTTTGATTTTTTCAAAAGATTCTTTTGCTTTGGCATCGTTCAATTGAAAAGATAGGTTCATCTGAACAATGTAATCTGCGTCTGCCAGATTTGTTTTGATACCGGTAATTTCAGAGCTCACTTCCACCAATTCATCTGCTGACAATCTTGGAAGTTGTTCTGCCTGAGCAGCTTGCGCATTCGGTATGACTTCCGACTTCTTCCCGCTAAGCGCTGGTATAAGTACAAAGGCCGCGCCTGCAATCAAAGTAATCGCGAGTAAAATTGTAATGAGCCATGGCAGCATCTTCTTCATTCGTCTTCCTCCATTTGTTGCACTTTTATCGTGGCGGCATGTATGCCGATTTCACGGCTGTAACCCTTGATCAAGGAGACGACATCTGCCGCTTTTTCCAATACAATCAACCGTTTCCCCGTCACCAAAGTGACGTATGTATCCGGTGTTTCCTCCACAGTCTCAATGAGCAGCGCATTAAGCCACATAGGCGAGCCGTTCAGCCGCGTTAACGGGATCATCGTAATACCAACCTCCTGATAGGTGCGGAGGAGCCTCTACTCCTCCGCGTTTAAATGAGATTATCGTTTCAAGTTTACAACTTCCTGAAGCACTTCATCCGAGGTCGTAATGATACGCGAGTTCGCTTGGAATCCGCGCTGAGCTACGATCATTTCGGTAAATTCGCCTGTCAGATCAACGTTGGACATTTCCAGCTGACCCGCGATGATAGCTCCACGCCCCTCTGAGTTGGCTGCTCCAGGCTCAAGTTCATCAATGTTGGAGTTGACCGTTGTACGATACAGGCTGCCTCCAATTTTCTCCAAACCTTCCGGGTTAGTAACTCTGGCTATACCAATTTGCGTGCCATTATTCACTGTACCATCATCTAATTGCTGTACAATCGTACCATCCTGTGAGATAGAGACTGCCGTAACATTGTCTTCAAGTGTGATTGGATCTCCACCGGCATCTCCTACAAAAAATCCATCGGCAGTAACCAGATTTCGGTTTGCGTCTATGTGGAAATCACCCGCACGAGTCAGATAAGGAACTTCCTGTGCATCATTCATTTTGATCAGGAAAAATCCGTCACCGTTAATACGCAAATCCGTTGGATTGTTCGTAGTCATTGCACTACCTGGAAGATGCAGTGTATCAATCGAGCTGACCGACACCCCTAGACCAACCTGTTTGGCATTTTGACCTGCAGTTGTCGTAGCGTCTGGTGCGCTTGCACCTGAACTCGTTTGGCTCAAGATATCCTTGAACATCACTCGGCTGGACTTGAAGCCTGTAGTATTTACGTTTGCAATGTTGTTACCGATAACGTCCAGCTTTGTTTGAAAGCCCTTCATGCCCGATACACCTGAATACATTGATCTCAACATTGAGTATAAATCCTCCTCTGATTGGTTGCTTAGTTGACCGCATCAGTCGATCCGCGGCTTTTTCATGGCTTTCCTATTCGGGCCAGCCACTCCATATACATTTTTATGAAATAATTACAGCACTATCTATCTGCGTAAATACGTTATCCTCCATGGACTTCTTATCCATCGCGGTAACAACTGTTCGATTAGGTACACTTACAATCAAAGCCATATCCTGCATTAAAATCAATGATTCTTTGGCGCCTTTGGCAGCTGCTTTATCCACAGCAGAGTTGATTTTCGCCATTTGGTCACTTCTCAACTCTATTCCCCGCTGCTCCAGACGCTTGGCTGCATGGTTGCTCAGCTTGAGCACCTGTTCCTGCAACACCTGACCGAACGGTCTGGCATCCTTGGATACCGAATTTACTCGGTTTTGTGAGATTGCTGCCGGGGGCACGTTGGCGGGAAAAAGGCGTCCGACCGTCATTCTATCATTCATGAGTTCTCACCGCTTCCAGTAGAGGAAGAAGATGAAGTATCCGATGTATTTGTAGCGGGAGTCGTTGTATTAGCCTGACTCACTGATGTTACATCTTTTAATGCCACCTCAGCCGCTCCCATTTTGGCATACTGCACACCGTCGCGAATAACGATGGAATCCACGATTCCACTTTTTACGGTACCCGCACCTGTTTCACCTGTGATGGAGTCTTTTTTACCTGCCTCAATCCAGCTGACTTCTTTTCCTATCAAACCGGAAGCCGTACCTAAAGACTGTCCCAATGCATTCAACTGCGTAGAAATGTTCATCAGTTGTTCCACTGAGGAAAACTGGGCCATTTGAGCGATAAATTCTTTATCCTCCAAAGGCTGCATCGGATCCTGATTTTGTAGCTGGGTGATCAAAATTTTCAGAAATTGATCTTTACCCATGGTCTTAGTATCCTTAGCACTCGCCGTTTTGACATTGTTCACATTGTAATTCGGCCAGACGTTGCTGGTGGATACATTGTTGTCTGTCGTCGTCATTGTGTTCTCACCTCCATCATTACGCTTGTGCTGTAAAGGAGCCTGTCCGATTTATATCATCTGCACGTTGTTCTGCTGTCCAGTTACGGAGTTCCTCTGCCATTTCAGCTACCTTCATAGCATCTTCGCTCTCTTCTCTACCACGAGCTTTGGAACGTTGATTGGATTGCTGCTGCTGATTAGCTCCAGATCCGCGTCCATCCTGATACATATGGGAGGAAAGCGACTCATTGTGCGTTACTTCTACCTTATCCACCTGGATACCTTGGCTCTGGAGACTCGAACGCAGCTGCGACATTTGCTGTTCCAGCAAATCCTTCGCTCCGCTATGCTCAGTCATGAACTGGGCAACCAGATGACCATTTTGCATTGTCAGCTTAACCTCCAGCTGGCCCAGATGATCTGGACGAAGCATGATAGTCGCTTCTGTCAAGCCAGTGTGTTTTACAATATCAAGTTTCTGCACTACAAAGTCCGTCATCTCCTTGGCAAATTGCCGCACATGTACGACTGGTTGAGCCGGAGCCGAAGGTGTTGTTCCTTGCGTTTGTACCGAAAGCTGTCCCGCAGTCGTGATCACTGGAGTCTGATTGTCAGTTGCTGTCGAATCCGCTTGCTCAGTTGCATCTACGAATGCACTCGCTTCATCCGTTGCAGTCGTCTTAACTGCAGACTGAACGAGAATATTAGTTGATGAACGTTGCCCTTCTGAACCTTGTTGATTAGTTTTGCCTTGACTAGCTTGCTGCTGAGAAGCAACAACCTGTTTGTCTGTAGTGGCTGTAGCTACGGTCTGAGTACCATTTGTTCGATTTGCAGAAGGCTGAACTGCTTGTGAATCCCCACCATCAGCAAGTTCCACAGCTTTCATTACACCATTCCACTGCTCATCGGAAATTGCTCCCGTACCTGCCGTTGCGCTTTGGAGCGATTGTAGCAACTGTGTCACCTGGGACTTTTGGTCTCCAGAAGCCTGCTCTGCTACATTGGCAAGTTGTGACAAAGCGTCCTGCAATGCAAATCGAAGAGTAGCCGGGTTGGCTGCCAAGGCTGTTAAGCCTGTCGCCTCTGTCGTTTCTCCACCGTTTAACTGTTGATTTGTTCCGTCGCCTTGCAAAAACTGTTGTACTTGCTGAATCCAAGCTTGCAGAGTTGCAAGCAGAGCAGGATCGGCAGCTACTTGATCATCCAACTTTTCGAGATTCTGCAGCAAAGGAGCCAGTGTTTCGACCAGCGACTCCGTTGGAGCTTCCGTGGATTCTCCAGTCGCAATAAGCGGGAGTACCATAACTAATGGAGAACCGTTCGCATCTGTGCCTGCTGAGCCCGTTTGCCCGCCTGTCATCATTTGCGTAAGTGTTTGATTAAAAGCACCCGTGGTTGCTCCAGCAGCTGTGGCTGTAGTCGTTGTTGAGGCCGTTGTACTGCTAGCTGTCTGACTGGAGCCGAGCGATACACTTTGAGAAATAAGGGTCATTTATTTTTCACCTCCCTTCATTTAAATTACTTACTGCCCATCAGTTTGTTTAAAATTTTTGCGGTCTGAGCCGCATCCTTGGCAGACATATTTTGTAGTAAAGAACCACGTGTCGAATCATCTACTGTATTTAATATGTTTAATGCCTTGTCTGGACTGATTTTGTAAGTTTGCAAAATAAGTTCGGCACCGCTCTTCTTGTCCATGGAAGCAAATGTGCTACTGATTTGAGTGCTTTGCAAACTCTTACTCGTCGTGCCAGCTGTGGTACCTTGATCCTTTTTCAGACGAGACTGCAACGCAGCAACTGACAAATCCGTAGATGGCGTTACGTTTTTCAGAGCCATAGTAATATCGGCTGCTTTTTTAGCGTCCATCTTTTGCAAAATCTTCGCACTGTTGGCAGGGTCCATGTAGCTTAGCAGCTGCACAGTCTCTTCCGTAGTCAGATTCTCCATAATCGGTGCCGCTTTACTAGCTGTCATTCCTTCATACATACTAGCAAGATCTCTGGCCTGTTTTACATAAGGATCTTCATTTGTTGTTCCACCTGTAGTTTGCGTACCAGCCTGTCCCTGCTGACTGGCCTGTGGCTGCTGTTCCTGTTGCGTTTGGAGCGTATTGACCTGATTCTGCAGTTCAGTAACCTTTTTATCTTGTGTCGTCTTAGCAGCGGTAGCCTTTTTAAGCTCCTCCGTCTGCTTGGCTAGATCTGCCTTTAACTGCTGAATGGTTGCTTCAGAACTTTCGGACTGAGCCTTTTGATCTGCCTCTTTCGTCTGTGTAGCCTTATCTTTCGGTTCAGGTACCCAATTTTTAACAACTGGTATTTTGTTCCCTAATGAAATCATTTCGCTTCTGAAGTCCATATTGAACAATGTAAGCAGGACCCCGACCAGAACGATTGTGAACACAATCGGAATCAGGAAAAACATAAACCGTTCAAATCCCCCGCCTGATTCTTTTCCTAAATCAATGTCCAGTTCATTTTCTGCTAACTTCTGTGCCATCGTCTTCCTCCTCAGGCAGCTGATATGCGTATCCTATGACTTTCCGCTTACCGGGCTTTCATGGCAAATCGCACGGAAGCCATTTCATCCAGCTCGTTCTGCTCGCGCAGGAGCACTTCCTGTTGGAATTTCACGTTGGCCTTCTCTCTCGCTTTCAGCCAAACCTGTTCATCCAGCATTTTATCGGTCAAAACGGTTTGTTTGCTTTGCACATTTTGCTGCGCATATTGAACATCCCTATGCTTGCGTGTAATACATTGGTCCAGATGATTAACATAAGCCTGTAATTCCTGAATGGTAGAGAGTGGTGCGCAATCCTCGGCAGCCTTTTGAATGGCTGATATGACTCGATTCCTTTCGCCTACAAGCTGTGTTAATGTCTGCTCCTCAGCCTGCAATTGTCCAACAGCACTGGAAAGCAACCATTCGGCCTGTGACTTTTCGTTGGTTTTCAAGTCTACAACTTTCTGAAAGGAATACTGAAATCTCATCGTTCAACCTTCATCTCCTCGTAAATTCAGAAATCAAACGCTCTCTTACCTCGTCCAGCTCAGCCTTTTCATCTGTTCTTTGTCTTGTAAAATCCCATATATCCCGTATACGCTCCATGGATTCGTCAATTTCTGCATTTGAACCCTGCTGATAGGCCCCAATATTAATCAGGTCCTCCGAATCTTTGTAAATGGCCATCAAGCGCTTAATGTTCTCGGCAGCGTCTATCTGATCTCGTGGTGCGATATCCTTCATAACCCGGCTAATACTCGCTAACACATCGATTGCCGGAAAATGTCCTTTGTTCGCAATTCCACGATTCAAGACAATATGTCCATCCAAAATCCCGCGCACCGCATCCGCGATGGGCTCGTTCATATCATCACCATCGACCAGTACCGTATAGAAAGCGGTTATGGAGCCAGTAGGGCCTGTCCCTGCACGTTCTAGAAGCTTAGGTAGACTAGCAAACACGGAAGGTGTGTACCCTCTCATTGCCGGTGGCTCCCCTACGGCTAGACCGACTTCACGTTGGGCCATCGCATACCGGGTAACTGAATCCATCATCAGCATGACATTCAACCCGCGGTCCCGAAAATATTCCGCGATCGTCGTTGCTATAAGTGCACCCTTAATACGGATTAACGCAGGTTGGTCGGAAGTTGCCACAATGACCACGGAACGTTCTAGTCCCTCCGGACCTAAATCCCGTTCAATAAAGTCCAGCACCTCGCGTCCACGTTCCCCGATCAAGGCGATTACATTCACATCAGCTTCCGTATTACGGGCAATCATTCCCATCAAGGTACTTTTACCTACACCCGAACCTGCAAAAATACCAACCCGTTGTCCTTTACCGATAGTAAGCAACCCGTCAATAGCGCGCACCCCGATACTGATTGGTTCCTGCACACGCGGACGATTCAGCGGATTGGACGGAATATTGAAGGTTGAATATCTCGCCATTCGCGAGGGAATCAATGAGCCATCCAGAGGCTGACCCAAGCCGTCCAGCACCTTGCCTAACAGTTCCGACCCGACCTGCACATTCAACGGTTTCCCTGTTCCTACTACATCACAACCGGGACCAATGGATTGCAGTTCTCCAAGTGGCATTAGAAGCACTTTATTGTCCCTGAAGCCTACAACCTCCGCTTGCAACGGCTTTGCCGTTTTACCCGGATAAATGTAACAAACATCCCCGATACTGGCATCCGGACCTTCCGATTCAACCATCAGGCCGATAACCTGCGTAACCTTGCCATTTACCCGAACCGGGTCCAGCTGGCGCAAATGATCCATGTAGCGCTGCGTATTAAGCCCCTTCATGTCTTCGCTCCTCATTCTCATGTGCCAGACGCAGTAGTTCCTTTTTGATCTCAGCTAATTGCGTATCAATCCGCGCATCCACGCTCCCAAAAGAAGAACGGATAACACAACCGCGATCTTTCACGGTACCATCAGGAATAATTTGCAGTTCTGCCTGCGAATCGACAGTTAATGACAATTCTTCCCGTGCACCTTGCACAAATGCGAAATGCTGAGGCGACACACACAATGTAATGGTTCCTTTTTCCCGCTTACGAGCCAAATTTTTACGAATTAATTCAATTGTGTAGTCCGGCTCAAGGCTAAGCTGTTTCTCAATGACCTTCTCAGCAATAGCACTACTCAGTTCAACCAGAAAAGGCTCAGCTTCCTGAATTAGTTGTTCCTTTATCTCATAGGCCTGACGTAGAATATCCTGTGCTTCTTCCATCATCTGCTCTGATTTCGTCTGAAGCTCGGCCTCAGCCAGCTTCTGACCTTCTTCATATCCTTGCTGAAACCCATCAGCCTTTAACGACTGAGTGAGCTGATCGTCATGCTCGCGTCGCTCCTGCCACCAGGCTTCAATCTGCTGCTGCGCCTCCTGAAGCATCCGTTCCGCTTCTTCAGCTGCCTCGCGAACCTGACGTTCGGCAAAATCCTTAGCATCTTTCAGCATTTCATCCCGTAGCCGTTCAGCCTCATGATCTCGCTGAGGCTCCGGCTCCGTATATTCAGTTGTGATTTCTTCGTCCGTCGTTTCTGGCGCATACGTATGTGCCACATCAATTGTTTTCAAAGCCTCTACAGGAACATATTGGAAAGATTTGATCAAGTTAGACAATGATGTCATCTCCTCCGCCGCGTGCGATTATAATCTCACCGGCCTCTTCCAATCTGCGGATCGTCGATACGATACGTGTCTGTGCTTCTTCCACATCACGCAACCGCACCGGTCCCATGTACTCCATTTCCTCTTTGAAGGTTTCTGCCATACGTTTCGACATATTTCGGAAAATCACATCACGTACTTCTTCACTGGATACTTTAAGCGCCAATTGCAAATCTGCATTGTCGATATCGCGGACAATGCGCTGAATGGAACGGTTGTCCACATTGACGATATCCTCGAACACGAACATTCTTTTCTTAATTTCCTCAGCCAGTTCTGGATCTTGAATTTCAAGCGAGTCGAGAATCGTACGTTCGGTTCCGCGGTCTACGCCATTCAAAATCTGAACAATGGACTCGATACCACCTGCATTCGTATAATCCTGCGTCGCGGTTGCAGACAGCTTTTGCTCCAACACTCGTTCCACCTGGGAAATAACTTCCGGAGATGTACTGTCCATGACAGCGACACGCCGGGCCACATCTGCCTGCTTTTCCTGTGGCAGAGACGACAGAATTGCAGCCGCCTGCTCGAATTGCAAGTACGAAAGCACGAGAGCAATCGTTTGCGGATTCTCATTCTGTATAAAATTCAATATCTGGTTTGGATCAGCTTTGCGGGCAAAATCGAAGGGTCTTACCTGTAACGTCGCTGTTAGACGGTTAATGACCTCAACTGCTTTTTGCGATCCGAGTGCTTTTTCCAATATTTCTTTAGCGTAATTAATACCGCCTTGGGAAATGTACTCCTGAGCCAAACAAATTTGATGAAACTCGGCCATGATGGAGTCCTTCTCAATGGCATCGACCTTCCGCACATTGGCAATTTCCAATGTAAGTTGCTCGATCTCCTCATCACGCAAATGCTTGAATATTTGAGCAGATACCTCTGGTCCCATTGTGATCAGAAGTATAGCTGCTTTCTGTCTTCCCGTTAAACCTTGACTGCTTGCCTTTGCCAATGAACTCACCTCTATTCGTCAGCCAGCCATGTACGAAGCAGATTGACGAATTCGTCGGGTTTCTTTTTCGCCAGACTTTCAAGCTGTTTACGCACTTGACTTTCATTTGTCACACTTTCCATGGTAATAGACGGGAACTCCGTCGGCGTTGGCATAAGTTGCAATTCTTCATCCAACTCTTCTTCCTGCTTACGACGACCGCGTACGATGAGGAAGATTACACCCGCCAGCAGTGCCAGAACAGCAGCTCCGATGCCCCATAGCCAAGGGTTGGAAGCTGAGAAGAATGTATTTGTGCTCGCAGGCGCCGGAACTGCTTGTGAGAACACCGAAACCTTCTTAGCCAAATCAGCGTCTGTAATTGTAGTACCAGAATTCGCCAACGACGCTCTTACGATATTAACCAAAATATTTTGAATTGCTGTCTGAGTTGCAGTATCCAACGTTTGCTGACCTGTTGGTGGTTCAACTGCTACATTAATGGTTAAATCTTTTACAGTATACGGACTTTGGATAATATCCCTTGCAATTCGGTTAACTTCGTAGTTAATCGTACTTGAGCTCTTATCTGAGCTGGTATTGCCGGAATTAGCTCCTCCGGGGTAGCCCGGAACATCCTGTGTTCCTGTTCCTGCAACTCCTCCGGTTTGTCCACTACTACCTGTATAGCTTTCCTGAATTTGTTGGGCGCTAATTTCAATACCCTTCATTTTCGTTTGGTCAACAGGTGTGACCATTTGTTCCTTTGATGTTACTTTGTCGAAATTTAGCTGGGACATCACAAGTACATTTACCTTGTCGTCTCCAACAATTTTCGACAAAAATTGTTGAACATTATTCCTTACATCGCTCTCAAACTTCTTCTGTAGAGCCATGTTTTCTTGAACACCACTAGTGAGCCCACCTTGGCCGCCCTTGGCCGTTGGAATCAACTCATATTCCTTATTAGTGATCGTAATGTTTTCCACTGGAAGATTCGGTACTGCCGTTTTTACCAGATTAAAGTATCCATCGATCGCCTGCTGATTTGGAGTAAAGCCAGGCTCGAATTCCATTTGAATCGAAGCGGAGGCTTTGTCCTTTTCCTCAAGTCCGGCAAAAATGTTTTCCTTTGGCATATTAATGACAGCTTTGGAGCTTTGGACACCATCCATCCGTTCCAACAGTTGCTGTATTTCGCCGTTCAATGCATTATTGTACTTCACATTGAACTCGTTCTCCGTCATGCCAATGGCAGAGGAGGACTGGTCAAAAGCGCTCATGCCGATTGAACCCTTCTGAATCAGGCCTTGAGACCCAACATCTACCTTCGCCTTATCCGCATTAGCGGTTGGGACTGAGATTTGTGTCCCACCAGCATTAAGTTGATACGGTATACCCGCAGAATCGAGATATTTAATGACTCCGGCAGCATCGTTAGCATTTAAATCTCGGAAAGCCACTTCATACTCGGTTTTGGTAAACTGCATCGTTAGCACTACAACAGCGATAATGATGAATGCTAATGTCGAAACAAGTAATATCTTCTGTTTTTTGCTAAAATTATTCCAATACCCGGAAATCTTATCCCGATATTGGGCGATTCTCTCGTTCACTCCGTCACCCCATCCGAAACTTTGCTAAACCCTCTTTACATCTGTGTACGCATGATCTCCTGATAGGCTTCGATCGCTTTGTTTCGGACCTGTGTAGTAAGCTGCAGGGAAAGCAGCGCTTGTTGGGAAGTGATCATGACCTGATCTACATCAACTTTGCCTGCCATGAATTGGTCGGACATCTGGTGCGTAGCGGCTTCCTGCTGCCCTACTTCATTGAGAGCATCCTTTAGGAAGGAACCAAAGTCCTTCAAGGATTCGGAAGGCGTCGCTTTCGCCAACTCATTGTTAGGCGATTGAATCTGCTGTATTACCGGTGTCTGTACATTAAACATGGCGTTCTGAATCATGTTTTACTCTCCCTATTAAGTAATTAGTAGTCCTAGAGCTTAGCGACCGATTTCAAGCGCTTTGGAAACCATAGCCTTTGATGCATTCAGAGCTGTTACATTGGCTTCGTATGAGCGTGTTGCGGAAATCATGTCGACCATTTCTTTCATAATGTCTACATTAGGCATATATACATAGCCATCTTTATCAGCATCCGGGTGACCCGGATTGTACACAGGCTTCAAAGGTGACTGATCTTCCTGAATTTGCGAAACCTTAACGCCAGCAGCGCTAGTTCTACTTCCTTCCATTTGAGCCTTCAAAACATCGGCAAAGCCAGATTGGTTCGGCTCCAAAACAACCGTTTTTCTCCGATATGGAACTGCTTGTCCATTCTCTACTTTCGCCCGAGTTGTCTCTGCGTTGGCAATGTTGCTAGATATAACGTCCATCCGCAACCGTTGGGCAGTAAGAGCAGACGCACTAATATCAAAGCCGTTGTTAATCTTCACCTATTCCTATCTCCCTTCTACCGCTGTTCTCATCATCTTGATGCGCTCATTAATTTCTTGGATGTAGGTATTATATCTTAGTTGATTTTCAGCCATAAGACTCATTTCTCTGTCGATATCTACGTTGTTCATATTGTTATTCATGACTGAGTACCCATCTTTGGTGACCGTGGCATCTGGAATGGAGTTCACAGGTCCTATTTGAAAATGTCTTGAATTGGTTACTTTTCCACGTAGTGGTGTGACATCCCCGTCCATTTGCTGCTGAAGCAGTTCTTCAAATGAAACCTCCGAACGCTTAAAATACGGGGTATCCGCATTGGAAATATTGTCAGCCATCACACGTTGTCTCGTATTTGCCGCCTGTACACCTGCCTGAAGCTTTTGAAAGCTCATATCACCCAGCAGATTCATTTAGCTCCTCCCTCCCAGCGTCTACTCCAAAGTAAGATTCAATAAAACAAGATTTTTCACTTTTTTTCGACAATAAAATTTCATAATTATACATTTCTTTTAGGTCTTAAGTAGAAAATAATAACTTTCTGTCATATATTCTAAGTTTCGTAGAGTTGGGACCTAATTACAATAAGAAAAAAGCCCTATCTTTTTAAAAAAAGAGGGCTTTAGATGCATAAATTGTTAAATTTTTCAGGTTTTTTTCAAGAAAATGAATGTTTTCTTAGCACTTTACACCTGTAAAAGATTATACGTCCTACTTTTGGAATAGACAGAAAAATCATCAACTTGACCATTATCTAGGTCTAAATGACGGTGCAAGATAGTGTTATTCTGGACCACACACCCTATTTTTAGAAAACCCTATTCATAAAATATACTGACTAAGGTCCCTGTTTTGGGCAATATCTCCCAGCTTCTCACGTACATATTCCGGGGTAATGATCATACGATCCAATGTAAGCTCTGGTGCTTCAAACGACAGATCCTCCAGCAGCTTTTCTAGAATGGTATGCAAACGACGTGCGCCAATATTTTCGGTGTTGCGATTTACAGACTCAGCAATACTGGCAATCTCACGAATCGCTTCCGCAGAAAATTCGACTTCAATCTCCTCGGTACGGAGTAGATCAGTGTATTGCTTGGTCAGCGCATTTTTAGGCTCCGTCAGTATCGACACAAACTCATCCAAAGTCAGGCTACTTAATTCCACACGGATTGGAAAACGGCCCTGAAGCTCAGGGATCAGGTCAGATGGTTTTGCAACATGAAAAGCTCCTGCAGCAATAAATAGAATGTAATCTGTTCTTACCGGACCGTATTTGGTCATGATGGTAGATCCCTCGACAATAGGTAAAATATCGCGCTGGACGCCTTCTCTCGACACATCGGGGCCACTCCCCTTACCCTGGCTGGCAATCTTATCTATTTCATCGATAAAAATAATACCCGATTGCTCAGCACGCTTCACAGACTCCTGAATCACATCGTCCATATCGATCAATTTGGCGGCTTCATCTTGAATCAACACCTTGCGAGCTTCCTTGACTGGCAGCTTGCGCTTCTTCGTCCGCTTGGGCAGAAAACTTCCGAACATCTCCTGCATATTCATACCCATTTGTTCATTCCCTTGCCCAGCAAACATATCGAGCATATTGGGTGCAGTATCCTCCACATCAATCTCTATGACATCATCCTCAAGCTTACCGGACAACAGATCGAATTTAACCTTACGGCGCTTTTCTGCCAAAGATCCATCCTGTTGTGGTGGTTCTTCTTCTACCGAAGTTCCCGTGTTATTGCCAAACAGCATTTCAAAGGGATTACGTTGCGATTTGTTTGACTTTTCTGCAGGTACAAGGATGCTGACAATCCGTTCATTTGCCATGTCCTCCGCTTTGTCCTTCACATTCTCTGTTCGTTCCGACTTGACGATGCGAATGGAGGTTTCCATCAGATCACGCACCATGGATTCCACATCACGACCGACGTAACCTACTTCTGTAAATTTGGTCGCCTCTACCTTGACAAAAGGAGCCCCCACGAGCCGTGCAAGTCTACGTGCAATTTCAGTTTTACCCACACCAGTCGGTCCGATCATCAAAATATTTTTAGGCACAATTTCATCCCGTATGTCATCCGGCAGCTTGCTACGCCGATAGCGGTTGCGCAAGGCAACAGCAACAGATTTTTTTGCTTCCTTTTGTCCGACAATATACTTATCCAGCTCGGATACCACTTGTCTGGGCGTCAACGATTGATTATTCATTTTGCACTCCTCCACCCTTGAATACTCAGAGCCGATTTACAGTTCTTCCACGATAATCTGATTGTTCGTATACACACATATTTCCGAAGCAACCTCTAGCGCTTCCCGTGCCATGTCCTTTGCTTCCATGCCAGAGCCATGGCGTTTGAAAGCGCGGGCAGCAGCCAATGCAAAATTGCCACCTGAGCCAATGGCAAGCACATCATCATCCGGCTCGATAATTTCGCCGCCTCCAGAAATGAGCAGCATCCCGGAAGAGTCCATCACAATCATAAGCGCTTCCAGTTTACGCAGGATACGATCCTGACGCCAGTCCTTGGCCAGTTCCACGGCTGCTCTTTGAAGATTTCCGTGGTGTTCCTCTAGCTTATTTTCAAACTTTTCAAATAACGTGATAGCATCGGCCACCGAACCCGCAAATCCTGCAACGACCTGACCACGATACAATCTGCGTACTTTTTTTGCCGTCTGCTTCATTACAACACTGTTACCGAACGTTACCTGTCCATCACCCGCAATAGCTCCTTTGCCATTGTGGCGTACAGCGCAGATGGTGGTAGCATGAAAGGACATATCCATAACGCGCTCCTCCTTTTCCTTCATCCCTATGCCTGTACTTCAGCTGATATAACTCCCGTTTCATTGATATAACCGCGCAAACTTTCCAACGCGCGACTAGCGAGAGCTTCATTCTTTTCCTTTTTGTTACGAATCCGTTTTTCCAACTTTGGAAGCAAACCAAAGTTTGCATTCATCGGTTGAAAATGTTTAAAATCAGCGGTCGTAATATACCGCGCCATGCTGCCTAATGTCGTTTCTGCAGGAAATACAAACATTTCCTGTCCACGTGCTGCTCGTGCCGCATTCATCCCGGCCAGCAGACCAGAAGCTGCCGACTCCACATATCCCTCTACACCGGTCATTTGTCCGGCGAAGAATAGATTACTTCTTCCCTTGAACTGATAGGTTGGATGAAGTTGCTGCGGTGAATTAATAAAGGTATTGCGATGCATCACACCATAACGTACAAACTCTGCCTCTTCAAGACCCGGAATCATTGAAAATACACGCTTTTGCTCCCCCCATTTGAGGTGAGTCTGGAAACCAACCAGATTATACAGCGTTCCTGCAGCGTTGTCCTGCCGAAGCTGAACAACTGCGTGAGGCAGTTCACCTGTATGCGGATTTACGAGACCCACAGGTTTCATAGGTCCGAACAATGCCGTTTGTTTCCCACGTTGCATCATCACTTCGATGGGCATACAGCCTTCAAAATAAATTTCTTTTTCGAATTCCTTGACTTGCGCTACCTCAGCCGTAATCAGAGCCTCATAAAAAGCATCAAATTCCGCTTCGTTCATCGGACAATTCAAGTACGCTGCTTCTCCCTTATCATAACGGGAAGCCAGATAAACCTTGCTCATGTCGATAGAGTCCTTTTCCACAATCGGGGCCGCCGCATCGTAAAAATAAAAATACTCCTCTCCCATCAGTGATTTAATCTGTTCCGACAAAGCTGGAGAAGTTAAAGGCCCCGTCGCAATAACCACAATACCGTCCTGTGGGATTTCCTGAAGCTCTTCATTAACAACCTCGATCAAAGGATGTTGATGAAGCGTATCAGTAATATGACCGGAAAATCCGTCACGATCTACTGCCAATGCACCGCCAGCCGGAACAGCATGACGATCTGCTGCGCTCAGAATCAAGGAGTTCAGTATTCTCATCTCTTCCTTCAGTACGCCTACTGCATTCGTTAGGCCGTTTGCCCTCAAGGAATTACTGCATACCAGTTCGGCAAATTTATCTGTATGATGTGCTGGTGTTTTTACAACCGGCCTCATTTCATATAACTTGACTGGCACTCCACGGCTTGCAATTTGCCAGGCAGCTTCGCTGCCCGCCAAGCCTGCTCCGATGACCGTTACCTTTTGTAGTTCACTCACGTTTAAATCCCCCTGCTAATGTTGTTCTTAAGAAGTCTCTACACTCTCATCGCTCTCTTCCAGCATTTCGCTGTGATCGCAGACAGTACAGTTGAGCTTCGTTCCTTGTTTCGTACGTTTTTCAACCATTAGGCTACTGCAACTTGGGCAAGGCTTAATGGACGGTTTATCCCAGGATACAAAATCACATTCCGGGTAGCGGTCACATCCGTAAAAGATACGTCCCTTTTTACTTCGTCGTTCGACAACATGTCCCTCACCGCATGTAGGACAATCAATCCCGATATCCTTAACAATTGGCTTTGTGTTACGGCAATCTGGAAAAGCAGAACAGGCCAGGAATTTACCAAATCGGCCAAGCTTATAGACCATTTGGCTGCCACACTTATCACAAATAACATCGGATACTTCATCTTTTATTTCAATTTCTTTCATTTCTTCTTCAGCCACTTCAAGTCGCTTCTCGAATGACTCGTAAAAGTCACTCAACACTTTGACCCAATTACCTTCGCCTTCTTCGACGTGGTCAAGATCACCTTCCATATGAGCTGTAAACTCCACATTCAAAATCTCTGGAAAGAACTCCTCCATCTGTTCGATGACCAATTCGCCCAGCTCTGTAGGGAAAAACTTCTTCTCTTCAATAGCAACGTACCCACGTTTCTGAATGGTTTCCAGCGTCGGCGCATACGTACTTGGACGTCCTATACCCAGTTCTTCCAGCGTCTTAACAAGTCGCGCTTCCGTATAACGGGGAGGCGGTTGTGTAAAATGCTGCTTCGGCTCAACTGCTTCTTTTTTTAATTTATCGCCTGGTTGAAGTGGTGGCAGCAGTTTATCTTCTTCGGTTTTACCGTCGTCATTTCCCTCTACATACACTTTCATGAAACCTGGAAAACGAACCTTCGAACCTGCTGCCCGGAATATCGTCTCACCCGCTTCAATATCTACGGACAAAGTATCCATAATAGCAGAAGCCATCTGGCTGGCCATGAAACGTTCCCATACCAATTTGTACAAACGGAACTGATCCCGACTCATAAACGGTTTAACTGTTTCCGGTTCGCGTAACGCAGAGGTTGGGCGAATCGCTTCATGCGCATCTTGGGCGTTGGCCGCTTTTTTTGAATATTGACGAGGAGTTTCAGGTACAAAAGCTTCGCCATATTTTTGAATAATTAATTCTTTCGCTTCCTCTTGAGCTGAAGCGGCGATCCGTGTGGAATCCGTACGCATATACGTAATTAGACCCACGGTCCCTTCTTTACCTAAATCCACACCCTCATATAGCTGCTGAGCTACAGACATCGTTTTAGAAGCACGGAAGTTGAGCTTCCGAGCCGCCTCCTGCTGCAAGGAACTTGTTGTGAATGGAGGAGAAGGATTGCGTAAACGCTCTTTCTCTTTCACATCGCGCACCTTGTAAGACGATTTTCCGATAGCTTCCAACACTTCTTGTACATCCGCTTCGCTGGAGAGTTCTTTCTTTTCACCGCGCAGCTTATGAAATTTCGCTTCAAAGGTGCTGTCTTTAATAGCTAGTTTAGCTGTAATCGTCCAGTATTCTTCTGGTACAAACTCACTGATCTCGTTTTCCCGGTCCAGAATAATTTTCACCGCAACCGACTGCACACGCCCAGCGGATAGGCCCTTTTTCACCTTTTTCCAGAGCAACGGGCTGATTTTGTAGCCTACAAGTCGATCCAGTATCCGTCGTGCCTGTTGAGCATTGACCAAATCCATATTGATTTTACGGGGTGTTTTAAAAGCATCTTTGACAGCCTGCTTTGTAATTTCATTAAATACCACACGGCAATCTGCCGTATCGTCCAGTTCCAGCGCATGCGCTAGATGCCAGGCAATAGCCTCACCTTCGCGATCCGGGTCAGCCGCCAGATATACTTTTTTCACTTTTTTTCGGGCATCCTTTAATTCTTTTAGAATTGAGCCTTTACCTCGAATGGTAATGTATTTGGGATTAAAATCATTTTCGACCTCTACGCCGATCTGACTCTTCGGTAAATCCCTGATATGACCCATGGAAGCCTTGACGATATATTTGCTGCCTAAGTATTTGCCGATCGTCTTCGCCTTGGAAGGCGATTCCACGATGACGAGTGAATCCGCCATAGGCTCTTCCTCCTCTCAATTACACACATGAGTATGATAGACTTCCTGAAATGTGGTGAGCTATAGTTCGTAGAGAAGTTACACGATGGAATTGATCTTACAATTGCTGTTTGTAACGGAATTCTTAGATTTTATAAACCTTCGATAAAGTTAGAATTCCATTACAAAGGCGAACGCTGTCGCTTTTCCAAGTTCAAATCCAACGCTTCACTAGTACGAGCTATAAATTCAACACATTTCAGGAAGTGGGGAAGGAGTAGGAATCCGCGGCGCGGATAAATGCCATACTGCCCTCCACCTGATGTTTAAAATTGAATTTGTGCATTTACTAAGGACTTTGCAAAAACAACTACTAAATAAGCTTGTATTTTGTGCCCGCTAGCTGGGCGATCCTTTTTTTTATGATTAACGATAACAGAACTGCGTGTAAAAGTCCAAAATCCCATGCCGTAGCATCGAGCAGTTCATCCAGAGTCATGGTTCCCTGTTCGAGCAACAGTATGACACGGTTTTCCTCAGAAGTCTCACTTTCTGGCAATTTGGAGACCTCCTTCAGATTAGGACTCTGCTCTCTATTGTATGAAGAAACCTCCCTTGTACGCAAATCCGCTTCATACTCCTCAATAATATCCGAAGCTTCAGTGACTGTTTTGGCTCCTTGCTTAATCAAGCTCAGCGTGCCTCTACTCTTCGGTGACGTAATGGGTCCGGGAACAGCAAACACATCTCGATTTGCCTCTAGCGCAGCATCAGCTGTAATCAAAGAACCGCTTCTTGCATCTGCTTCGACGACAAGCGTTCCCTTCGTTAGGCCGGCTATAATCCGATTACGTTGTGGAAACATTCCCGGATGCGACCTTGTGCCTGGAGGATACTCTGATACGATCAAGCCTTTGCTAGCCAGCTCTGCAAATAAAGACGCATTTTGGGGAGGATAAATTTGATCGATCGCTGTTCCCAGTACACCAATCGTGTTTCCTCCCCGGCGCAGGGCTGTTTCGTGACAAATACTGTCAATGCCTCTCGCCAATCCGCTAACTATTGTAATCCCTGCATTACATAATCCCTCTGTTAGTATCTCCGCTGCTCTACGTCCATAAGCGGTGGGAACGCGGGTTCCTACCATGGCTACAGAACATGTATGCAAAAGTGATTTATCCCCTATTGTATACATTACCCAGGGTGGATCAACTGTTTCCTTCATTAATAGGGGATAATCCTCGTCCACATAAGTTACCGTTCCAATATCACCGGATTGGACTCGCTGATATCGTTCATGCACCCATTCTTCATCGTAACACTGGGCCGCAATGCGTGCCTGAGCAGGGCTTAACCCTATCTCAATCCATTTTTGTTCGCTAAAATGCAGTAGCTCATGCAATTGATAGTCACTCGACCAAATACGCTGGATTGTTTTTCTTCCGATTCCCTCTAACTCATGTAAGCCTAACAAAAGCCATCTTTCTTCCAAACTATGGTTCCCCCATTCACGGAAGAGTGAACCCTCCCTTATTTTGTGGCACAATGAGTCATTTTGCAAGCGTTTCCCTGATAAGCCTGTCTTAACGCAAAAAAAGCAACCTTTTCATCCCCTGTTTCAGAAGATAAAAAGGTTGCTTACCTTTCTTTCATTATACACTAGCCTGCGGCAAATTTCGATGCGTTTTATGGCCTGTATATTAATGAAGGAACACGATTTAATGTGTCGTGCACAAATTCAAAATACCACGTGCTTCCAGCACACTTACCAGTGTCGAGCCCATTTCGGAAGGAGTCGGTGCCACCTGGATCCCGCAGGCTTCAAGCGTGGCGATTTTCTCTTTAGCCGTTCCTTTTCCGCCAGAAATAATGGCACCAGCATGCCCCATCCGTTTGCCCGGAGGCGCAGTCACACCGCCGATAAAACCAACCACCGGCTTCGTCATATTGTCCTTAATCCACTCAGCAGCCTCTTCCTCGGCTGTACCCCCAATTTCTCCAATCATAATGACAGCGTGAGTGTTGGGGTCCTCATTGAAACGTTGCAAAATATCAATGAATTCCGAACCTTTAACGGGGTCACCGCCAATACCAACAGCGGAAGATTGTCCTATACCCCGGGTCGTTAACTGATGCACTGCTTCATAGGTCAAAGTGCCACTACGTGACACAACGCCTACATGACCTGGTAGATGAATGTAACCTGGCATAATACCGATTTTACATTCTCCTGGTGTAATAACACCTGGACAGTTAGGGCCAATCAGAACGGTCTTTTTACCTTCCATAAAACGTTTGACCCTAATCATATCAAGCACCGGAATGCCCTCCGTGATACAAATCACGAGATCTAAATCCGCATCTACAGCCTCCAAAATGGAATCTGCTGCAAAAGCCGGTGGCACGTAAATCACGCTCGCTGTTGCGCCAGTAGCTTCCTTGGCTTCGCTCACTGTGTTAAACACTGGCAATTTGACCTGTTGTCCGTTCTCCAGTGTAATTTCTACCTCGGTGCCCCCCTTACTTGGAGAGGTGCCACCTACCATTTGTGTACCGTAATCAAGTGCACCCTTGGCATGAAACAACGCCGTTTTTCCCGTAATCCCCTGTGTAATCACCTTTGTATGCTTATCGACCAAAATACTCACGATCTTCACATCCCCTATCGTTTATTCGGCATATCGGAATGCAAACAGGCTATTGAACAAGTTCGACGATTTTTTGGGCGCCATCCGCCATAGAATCGGCTGCCACGATATTCAAACCGGATTCCGCTAAAATCTGTTTACCGAGCCCAACATTCGTCCCTTCAAGACGGACAACAAGCGGACGAGTCAGCCCCAACTGTTTGGCAGCCTCCACGACGCCGTTCGCAATGATGTCACACTGCATAATTCCGCCGAAAATGTTCACGAAAATACCTTCTACCTTCGGATCGGACAAAATGATTTTGAACGCTTCGGTTACCTTTTCCGTCGTCGCACCGCCCCCCACGTCCAGGAAGTTGGCCGGATCGCCACCGTAATATTTGATAATATCCATGGTTGCCATCGCCAAACCCGCACCATTGACCATACAACCAATATTTCCGTCCAGAGCGATATAGCTTAGATCGTATTTAGATGCCTCAATTTCCTTCTCATCCTCTTCATCCAAATCACGCAGTTCCAAAATATCCTTGTGACGGAACAATGCATTAGAATCAAAATTCAGTTTGGCATCCAACGCCAGTACATTCCCATCACCCGTAACGACTAAGGGATTGATTTCTGCAATCGAACAGTCCTTGTCCACAAAAGCTTCGTATAGTGCCAACATAAACTTGACCGCTTTGTTTACCAGTTCATTAGGAATATTAATGTCATACGCCAACTTACGGGCCTGATACACCTGAAGCCCAATCGCTGGATCAACAACCGCTTTAAAAATCTTCTCCGGAGTAGCTGCAGCCACCTCTTCGATTTCCGTACCACCTTCTTCTGAGGCCATCATTACGATACGTCCAGTCGCACGATCTACGACAACACCGACGTAATATTCTTTACGAATATCGCAGCCTTCCTCAACCAAAAGGCGTTTGACCTCTTTACCTTCAGGTCCAGTCTGATGCGTCACCAGCACCTTACCCAAAATTTCAGCAGCAAAAGTCCGCACCTCATCCAAACCTTTGGCAACTTTCACGCCACCCGCTTTACCGCGTCCACCAGCATGAATTTGTGCTTTTACCACCGTAACAGCGCTCCCAAGCGATTCTGCCGCAGCAACGGCTTCCTCCACCGTATAGGCAACCTTACCGTTCGGTACAGCCACTCCGTACTGTTTCAATACTTCTTTACCCTGATATTCATGGATATTCATTCTGGAATCCTCCTATCAACATGACTGCAACAAGGGCGGTTCACAAGGAAATCTATACTAAACCTACATCATTGTAACATGTTTTTAAAACGCTTTCCTTATAATTTAACCTTATGAATTACAGTATTTTGATATCATTATCATTCCCAAAATCGAATGTTTGGATATTATTGGATATTATATATAATACAAATTCACACAAAAAAAGCACCTCTACAATATGGGATTACTAATCCGCATTAAGAGGCACTTTATTTCTTCAAGCATGATTAGGTATTTTTTCTTTCAGTGGAGATTAACTCATGCCGTAAGATTCGCAGAGCAACTGAAAATACCTTATGATTTTTCGATTTGTACATTCGCTTGATGAACACGATCGAGCAGATCATTGAATTGGAGCAGAAGCGACCCAAATTGATCATGGGTCATACTTGTTTTTTCCTGGATGCATCCAGGTACAGACAGAGCTTTTTCCCGTAATGCGATTCCCTCTGTCGTCAAAGAAATCAGCACCTTACGCTCATCCTGAGTGGAACGCTTTCGATCGATCAGCCCGGCGTTCTGCAATCTCTTCAATAGCGGAGTTAGTGTGCCGGAGTCCAAATATAGTGCCTCACCTAATTCCTTCACTGTACACTCTTCACGCTCCCAGAGCACGATTAGCACCAAATATTGTGAGTACGTCACACCGAGCTTTTCCAGATAAGGCTGGTATAGCTTCGTAATCTCTCTGGAGCATGCATATATGGCAAAGCATAACTGATTATCAAGTTTCAACGCTGCGTGTTCATTGAAGTTATTTTCCATACTGTCTAGTCACCTACTTTCGTCATTATTTTAGCACATTATATAGCAAAGTACATTCTAATTGCATAAAATACTTTACAAACAATAATTATTTTGATAAATTAAATTGTGTAAAACATAAGTTAAGCGAGAGGCAGTGATTGGATTATGATGACCATTCAACAAAAAATGTATGAAACAACAGTAAAAGCGGTTGGTGGACGTAACGGTTATATCGAGTCTTCTTCCCCTGAAATTCGTTTAGATATTGATACCCCAAAAGAAATGGGCGGCGCAGGCGGTGCTGGTACGAATCCAGAGCAATTGTTCGCAGCAGGCTATTCCGCTTGCTTTGATAGTGCCTTAAATATGGTTGCCCGCATGCAACGTGTTAAGCATGAAGGTACTGAAGTAACAGCTACGGTCCATTTCGGCAAAGTGGAAGACGGTGGTTTCGGAATCGGAGTAAACCTCGACATACTGGTAAAAGGCGTCGATCATGAAACTGCAGTAAAACTGGTGGAAGGCGCGCACGAACAATGTCCATACTCCCGCGCTACCCGCGGAAATATTGAAGTGAAACTGAACGTTTTGTAACATAGAGTTAGAATGAATTTCACAACAAGCCCCTGAACCGTATTGGTCGAGGGGCTTGTTGTTTTTCCATCAAGTAACATGGGAGATGATGCATAATCGTATATACGAAATTGATATACTCATAGTATAATCACTATTGTCATAATCTTTTTTGCTTCTCCAGGTCTTTTTGCCTGGAGCTTTTTTTTGTCCTTATTTCCGTTTTCTCTCGTATACATATCCTTTGGAAAAACCTTTTCATAAAAATGATCGTGCTGTATCTGCTAATTTTATCGCCTCTTTACATTTCGGGAAAATTGGAATTTGCTCTATCCATCTGGCGGTATTGAATAGCTTCAGCCACATGTGAAGTCGTAATTTTCTCTGACTCATGTAAGTCTGCAATGGTGCGGGACAGCTTGAGAATTCGATCATACGCACGCATGCTTAAACCAAGTGCATCCATCGTCTGGTCAAGCAACTCCGCTGCATTTTGTTCTAATACCGCATATTTACGCAGCAGCTGACCGGACAGCTCACTATTCCATGAAAAAGGAAGCTTGCTGTATCTGCGGATTTGTATTGCTCGAGCAGCCAACACCTGCCTTCGCATTTCAGCGGACGACAATGATTCTTTTTCCTCCCGCCAATCCTTCGGCTGCGATACTTCAAGCTGAAGATCGATCCGATCCAGCAGTGGACCGGAAATACGTGAACGGTATCGAGCGACTGCTGCAGGTGAACAGGTACAGCGCTGATGTTCCGTATCATTTCCGAAAAAGCCACAGTGGCACGGATTTAAAGAGGCAGCAAGTAAAAAATGCGCCGGATACTTAAAAACAGCACGTGAACGACTGATCGTGACATTGTGGTCTTCCAAAGGTTGGCGCAGTACTTCTAGTACATGACGGCTAAACTCAGGCAGTTCATCCAGAAATAAAATCCCTCGGTGTGCAAGACTGATTTCTCCTGGTTTGGGTATGCCTCCTCCGCCTACCAATCCAGCAGCAGAGATCGTATGATGAGGCGAACGGAAGGGACGAACATGCATGAGATGGGGCGATGACTCCTTCCATTTTCCTGCTGCGCTGTATACCTTGGTCACTTCTAGCGACTCCTTTTCAGTCAAAGGCGGCAGGATAGAGGACAATCTGCGGATGAGCATCGTTTTTCCAGCACCCGGCGGCCCCATAAGCAAAATATTATGCATTCCTGCTGCAGCAATAACTAACGCACGTTTGGCGTGTAGCTGACCCAGCACATCGCTGTAATCCTCCATATTACTGGCTAGTTCCTCTTGCTCGCACAACGCTATATGCTCTGCTTGGGATAAATGGTCATAGGAATGGATTATAACTTGTTTACTGGCAGTACAATTTTGATTGGTCACTTGGCCGTCCGGGGTGTCTTGTACATGCTCATTAACCGGGATAAGATCCACCAGATGGCGTATAGCGTAAATACGTATATCCGCAATTAGACGAGCCTCGCTTGCGTTTTCTTGAGGAAGCAGCACGGAATCGAATCCTTCTCGCTTGGCCAGATCAACCATAGACAACACCCCATTTACAGGACGAATGCTGCCATCCAGTGCCAGCTCGCCAATAAACAGCGTTCGTTCCCCTACTGGTAAAACAACCTGTCCGCTGGTTGTCAGCAAGCCTAAAGCGATAGCAAGATCAAAAGATGAGCCTTCCTTACGCAAATCTGCAGGAGCTAAGTTAATCGTGACACGCTGGGACGGATATTTGAAACCGCAGTTTTTGATTGCTGCTCTCACACGCTCTACTGCCTCTCGAATCGCTGAATCTGGCAATCCGATAATTGCGGTCTGAGGCAAGCCATTGGACAAATCAGTCTCAACTTCGATCAGAACGCCATCTATCCCATATAGGCAAGCTCCATGTAATTTTCCATACATATCAAAAAAGCACCTCTCCTCATATTGAAATGTCCCTCTCGGGAATCATTGCCTATATGAAAAAAGGTGCTTCCAAATTTTCATTTATTGCAAATATAATGTTCTAATTTTAGCTCCGAACATGCTTTCAAAATTCTTGACTAAGTTTATCTAACGAAAGATTATTTGTCAAACAAGGTCAGCTTATCGGCTGCCGGAGTACGTGGCCTTGATTCTGGGATAACGTCAGGATAGCCTGCATATATCATTCCTATTACCTTCTCACCCGGTTGGATTCCCAAATGTTCACGGAACTTAGGCGAGTATAAAAATGGCTTTGTCACCCAAAACGTTCCGATCCCTTTGCTCCATGCAGCAAGCATAAAGTTTTGAACAAGCGCGCTGACTGCTGCAAAATCCTCATCCCAAACCGCTTGACGCGGATCTTCTTCCATCACCACTAAAAGCTGAATCGGGTTGTGCAGAATTCCACTTTCAAACTTGTTGTCTTTACCAATATCGGCTGCAATGGCTTTTGCAAGCCTTTTCCGTCCTTCACCAGCAAACAACAAAAAACGCCACGGCTCACGCATTTTATGATTAGGAGCCCACACAGCGACGTCCAACAGTTCTTTGATCGTTTCTACCGGAATGGAATCGGATTTAAATCGTTTAATCGTTCGACGTTCCTGAATTACATCTATGACATGTTCACTAAAGGTATGCTTTGTCACGTAAATCCTCCTTTACAGGTACAACTTCTCGATATTCATTTTAAGATGAAAATGATAACTATTCTCAATAAAATATACCTGTAGCTTTCCTTCATGTCAACCTGCACATTTGAATTCAGTCCCGCACTCTTACCTTCGCGAAAGCTCTTACTCTTTTAAAATGCACCTATTAAATGGTCCGTAACAACTGCCTTTTCGTCAGTTAATTGTACAGAAATCATGTCGAAGCGGATCGGAGCATCTCCAATCCCATTCATATGCAAATATACAGCAGCTGTTTGGCGAACTTGGGCTATTTTACGCGTAGTAACTGATTCTGCTGGCGTTCCATATTTGGAGCTACTACGACTACGTACCTCAATAAACACGAATGTATGCTCCTGCTTGGCAATCAGATCTATTTCACCACTGCGGCATCGCCAATTACGCTCTATGATACGGTAACTCAAGTTTTCTAAAAACAAAGCCGCTGCCTCTTCGCCCATCGCTCCTTTGGCTTTCCGTTGATCCTTGCCTCCAGCCTTCATCTCATTCCTCATCACCAGTCATCCCTTGATGCAAGTCGATCCATTTGATAAATATAGGTAAGCACCTCTGCCACCAACTGATAGAGCTCAGCAGGGATTTGTTCGTCCAAATCAAGTTTGGATAGTACTTCAACCAGCGCAGCGTCCTCCTGTACCGGAACACCATGTTCTTTAGCTTTTTCTAAAATGCTATCCGCAATACGGCCGCTCCCTTTGGCAACGACAATCGGTGCTTCGCTCTCACCAGGCGTATATTTAAGGGCGACCGCCTTCTTTATGGAAGGAGAAGGAGGCTCCAACGGCTCTTTCATATTTTAAGATCGACTCCTTTATACGGCTGAGGTACATAGCTTTGTACTTCAGAAGAGACGAGGCTGTTCTGTTCAGTCCTTATGGGCATGGGCTCGGTACGAAGCGATAGAAGTTGGTATCCTAGTGACTCCAACGCTGTGTGAATGGACTCACGCCCACTGGTTAACAACGAAGCCGCCCATTCATGATCATTATGGAGCTTGACACTTACAATCCGATCTACAACCTGGACATCTACCAGGGTCGGTCCAAGCCCCTTCATGTCCAAATCAAACCAAAGACGACAGTTGGAGGCGTCCAGTTCTCCCCGTTTGCCGCGGCGAGACTGAATCTGGATCGTAGCTGTTTCACGACCGTCCGGTCCAACAAACGGTATAAACATGTGTACTTGTGCAAAAGGCGCCGTTCGGTCTGTATTGAGCAGCAACTGCTGACCTGTCAGGTGCTGTACAACCTGCTGAGCCGCCTCTTTCAAAGCGGGCGGCAGGTCGTCACTGCTCATCAGCTGGAGCAGCGCACCTTTTACGGTGGCTGCGTCTGCTGACACTGTGTCGCCTGACGTAGCCGCTAATCCCGGCAGTGTCTGGGGCATTCCCTCTGGCGACTCCATACGTGCCGTCGCCCCTTGCGCGACCTGTGTAGTCGCGCGGTGCACTTGCTGCTCATGCTCTGCACCGAGCAACTTCAGTACGCGGCCCACCCACGGGTCTTCCGTGGGGGTGAGCTGCGGACTGGATGACGCACGCTGCGATGCAGTGGCGTCTGCGGCCCGCAAAGCGCCAGCCATTGGCTGCGCCACTTCCGTTGCGGGCTGCTCTGGCGCAGCCGTGCTCAGTGCGGGTGGCACCACCGCGCGTAGCTCTTGCAGCAACGTGCGTAGCCGCTGGAGCGGCACCTCTGGCGCAGCAGTGTTGCCTGCATTAGATTGCGACACAGAGCCACCAGCCTGCTGTGCGGAGAGACGGTCAGCCGCGGCTGCAGTTAAGGCAGACTTCGTCCCCGTAGGCTCTGCCGTGGCCGGAGTTGGAGCACCATCGGCATCCTTAAGCTGCGTACCTGCCGCAGTAGCTTGCTGTTGTTGCTCCGCTTTGACGCGGGAGCCGTTTAATGCATCAGCAGCGCCCGATTCAGACGCATTGGCACCAGCATCCAATACCACTGTCGCTCCTCGCCCGCTAACTGCTTGCGGTTCTTCTGAAGCAGTCCCGTTGGATGCAAATGCAGTAGATCCCGCCGAAGTATCCGAATCTGTAGCCAAAACACTCGCTTCGCTTACTGTAGCAGCGAGATTGGCTGCCTGAGTCCCTTTTAACAATTCCTTGCCACCTGTGACTTGTTGTCCTGTTTCTGCCTGTTTTGTAGCAGCAGAGGCAGAAGCATCCTTGGACAATGTTAAAGCTTGGCCTTCCTGTCCATCTGCAATCACCACAGAAGAAGTGCCTGTTGGACTAACTGACGTTCGGTCAGTGCTTTTTATTGTGGCTGCTTCCCCTACTGAACGGTCAGTAGGCGTTCCCTGTCCTTGCTGCTTTAACACCGCTTCAAGTTCTTGCTCCAGCGAAGACAACAGATCATTTAAAGGAGGCCCAAACATCGCTTGACGCAATCCGTTTATGCTTTCTGCCGTCAATGGAAGTCCCCGCTGAAAAGCAACTGCCGCCGCCTGCACAAACGTTCCCAACTGTACATTGCCACTTTGCTTCGCCATAGCTTCTCGCAAAGAAGCCGCATTTTCAGATGTCAACGGCACACCATTCTTTTGCATTGCCTGTATAAGCTCCCTGTTCTGAGCTGTATCCGGCAGTCCCACCGATTCCAATACATCTGTCAGCGCTACGGTTTGCTGTGGTGTATTGGCCACATCGTTCAAAGGTTTAAGCACCGTCATTCCGCTGGGGGAAGCCGGTTGAACCTGAAACGTTGTAGTCTGCCCAGGTTGAAGAGGGGTCTCCAGCTTTGCCCTGACCTGAGAACCTTGTATTTGCAATACAGCCTCGTCGCCGTCCTCAGACACCTTTAATACGACTCCTCTTACGACCTGGCCTGGCTGCATATCAAGTTTTTTTGCCTCTCCCGCCTTCACATCTCCAAGTAATCCCCGAAATACAGATCCGATGTTCATATCGCCCCTCCTCTCACTCTCCCCCTACTCAAAAGGGGCTTATGGTATTAGTTATCCTTTATATCGGCATTGTCCCGATTCACAATAAGTAATCACAGATCAAACAGCGTCGGTTGCTCCGTCAACAGATTTCCCAGAAAGCTGCGTCTATGCATCTTTGTAGGTCCTAGCGCCAAAATTTGTTCCCTATGCAACTTGGTAGCGTAACCTTTATGTATACCGATCCCATATTCCGGATACTTCGCATCCCATTCACCTTTGCACAGCCGATCACGGGTTACCTTGGCGATGATAGAGGCCGCCGCAATAGACTGACTGTTCGCATCTCCTTTAATAATAGAGAGCTGAGGAATAGGCACATCTACCTTTTCTGCATCCACCAGTAAATAATCAGGAGACACATGTAAAGCCTCAATAGCCTGCTTCATAGCCAAACGAGCTGCTTGCTTAATATTGATATCATCAATCGTCTGCGCATCTACATAGCCAACTCCTACAGCAATGGCCTTCTCCATAATCAGCTCGTAGTACGCTTCTCTCTTCTTATCCGTCAATTTTTTGGAATCATCCACACCTTCCAGTAACTCACCCACTGGTAAAATGACTGCTGCGGCCACAACATCACCAAACAGACATCCGCGACCTACCTCGTCAATTCCTGCAATCCGCTCACAAGACTGCTCCCAGCATTTTTTTTCATAATGTAGCATGTCCTTCACTACAATCTCTTTATCTTCCATATTCAATACCTTCCCATCTATATGTAGTTTAACGCGTCATTCATGCCGTAGCTCTAGCGATTGAATTCAGCTTACCACAGACCTTCACCGTCCAAAACCCTTTTCTAACTGCCTTCAAATACCAAAAAAAACCTTCCTCCTCTCCGGAGAGATGGGGAAGGTTCTTCCTTGCCACAAAATGCTGTGTTCTGTATCGGTGTACCTGTAGAATCAGTAAGGAGCTTCCAGACTGAACCGTCCCAGCTTCCCTGCACGCAGCTCACGCAAAATGATTTTTGACGCCTTTTCGAGATCCACACGTCCGCCACTAACAATACAGCCGCGTTTACGTCCGATCGCTTCCATGACGTTGACAATTTCATCAGGATTTTCTGTATCTTCAGGACGTTTGGTGAGCTCAAAGCGCTCTGCCATTACATCCCAATAGTACTGGACCAAATATTTAGTCGCAAAAAAAGCAATATCCTCGACATTCAGAATTTCTTCCTTGATCGCACCTGTAACAGCCAGACGATAGCCTACATTCTGATCCTCGAATTTAGGCCATAGAATACCTGGTGTATCCAGCAATTCAATTTCACCGATCTTGATCCACTGCTGTGCCTTCGTTACCCCTGGACGGTCACCCGTAGCTGCAATATTACGTCCCGCCATTCGGTTGATCAATGTCGATTTACCGACATTCGGAATACCAACAATCAACCCACGCATAGGACGCGGGTTCATTCCCTTCCGAATCTGCCGATCTATCTTTTCCTTAAGCAACAGCTTAGCCTGAATCGGGATTTCTTTTAGCCCCGTTCCAGTTGTGGCATCTACTGGTAAGGCCACATGCCCCTGCTCCTTAAAGTAGGCAATCCATTGCTGTGATACTACGGGGTCCGCCAAATCTGCTTTATTCAATATAATCATTCGCGGCTTGCCTTGCAAAATATCATCAATCATTGGATTTCGGCTGGAGAGCGGCAATCGAGCATCAATCAGCTCAATAACCAAATCAATCAGCTTTAATTTTGCTTCAATTTGGCGGCGCGCTCTGGTCATGTGACCAGGAAACCATTGAATCGTCACCGTCATCACCCCATTGTGCGTAACTCCAACTTTTACCCTTAGGCTCTTAGTTAGGATTACGGCAGCTATGCTGCTTAATAGTTATTCTAGTGGTTAATCCACTGCATATCTTTCGCCGGCCAGAAAATAACGTCAGCCCGACCCACGACTTCTTTCAAATCAATATATCCGATCATCCGACTGTCTGTACTATTGGAACGGTTATCTCCCATTACAAAAATATGCCCAGCCGGAACTTTTCCATCCTTAAACTTCTCATTTGGAAAATTTGTAAACTTGTTGTAAAGCTCGCCATTTTGATGCGCTTCTTCCAAAGGAGCTTTCAGGTAAGATTCCTGAATCGGCTTGCCATTTACTGTAATTGTGTCACCTTCTACCTTGACCGTATCTCCTTCAACGGCAATGACGCGTTTGATAAAGTCTCTTCCTTCCTCCGGCACATGAAACACGATCACTTCGCCTGGTTTAGGGGCACGGAAATCATACAAAATCTCATTCACAATGACGCGTTCTCCGGTATGAAAGTTAGGCTGCATCGACGGGCCATCCACAATAAACGGCTTAAAGAGAAGCCAGCGGATTAAAAAGACAAGCACTAACGCAATAATGATGGCCTTGAGCCACTCAAAAATCTCATTTTTTGGTTTACGCTTGGGCGTACCATCCTGATCAGTTGGCTGCTGTACAGCTCCTTGTCCTACTTCTTGCTCCATAGCTCACTGTCCTCTCTTTACGGTCAATAATCCACAGTTCCCTATGTACGTAGAAAAAACGAAAGGAGCTTGTAACCAAGCCCCTTTCGTTATTCGTTGTATTAACGACGAATTTCTTTAATTCTCGCTGCTTTACCGCGCAGTTCACGAAGATAATAAAGCTTCGCACGACGCACTTTACCACGGCGAGCCACGTCGATTTTATCGATTTTCGGGGAATGAAGCGGGAAAGTTCTTTCCACACCTACACCGTAAGAAATTTTACGAACTGTAAAAGTCTCACTGATTCCACCACCACGGCGTTTAATTACAACACCTTCAAACAACTGGATACGCTCACGAGTTCCCTCAATAACTTTCACGTGCACTTTCAAAGTGTCACCAGGACGAAAGTTAGGCAAATCTTTACGCAGTTGTTCTTCAGTGATCGCTTGGACGATATTCATCTATGACTCCCTCCTTCCGTACAGGTGTTCATGCTTCTTCTGGAAACACAACCGTTTCCTTCATCATCCACAGAGGACCACCGTATTACACACAACAGATGTATTGTATCATGGAGGATACCGCATTGCAACAACAAAAAGGGATTTGACCAAACATTATTTAATTGACTTTATTATAGAACAGGTCCTGCCTGCTTTCAAATCCACTCATGTTTAAAGCGTTTTAATGCTTGTCTTCCAAAAATTCAGCTTTGCGTTGCTCCTCAATCCACACACGCTCCTTGCCTGTCAGTTCAGCTTGTTCCAATAGATCCGGTCGGCGTTCCATCGTGCGACGTAACGCCTCTTGTCGTCTCCAAGAATCAATATTGACGTGATGCCCTGACAGGAGTACATCGGGTACTTTCCAGCCCCGAAACTCCGCAGGCCGGGTATAATGGGGGTATTCCAGCAGCCCCGTACTAAACGAGTCCGTTACCGCACTCGTTTCGTTCCCCAGAACTCCTGGAAGCAACCGTGTCACACTGTCAATGACGGTCATGGCTGGAAGCTCACCACCAGTCAATACATAATCTCCGATAGAAAGCTCATCCGTCACCAAATGCTCTCGAATACGCTCATCATAACCCTCGTAATGCCCACATATAAAAATAAGATGGTCCTCTTTGGCCAGCTCTTCCGCTTTCTTTTGCGTAAAAGTCTTGCCTTGTGGACACATCAAAATGATACGCGGAGATTTTATGTCTGTGTTACGTTCTACCCCTTCAAGTTGGTTAACTTCAGCGGCAGTCTCTAATGTTGGTTGCTCTGATTTATCCAACAGCGCTTCCACAGCAGCAAAAATAGGGTCAGGCTTCAAAACCATGCCGCCCCCACCGCCATAGGGCGTATCATCCACTTGTCCGTGTTTGTTGCCGGCATACTGACGAAAATTAACCGCTTGCAGTGATACAATTCCCTTATCCCTTGCTTTTCCCAGAATGCTTGCATTAAATACTCCATCAAACATCTCTGGAAACAGGGTCAGCACATCCACCCGCATTACAGCAGACCTTCCATTAACCGTACCGTAACCCGTTTTTCACGCACGTTTACATCCAAAATAACATCCTCTATATACGGCAATAGCAGTTCCTTGCCTTTAGGCATTTTGACTACCCATACGTCATTGGCTCCCGGAGTCAAAATTTCCTTGACCACGCCGAGCTCATTTCCGTCCTCGGTCACCACTTCCATGCCGACTACTTCATGAAAATAGAATTCATTTTCTTCCAATTCGCCTAACCGCTCAGCAGATACCTTCAACAATGTACCTTTATATTTTTCAACTTCATTAATATTGTGATATTCCTTAAATTTAGCGACAACCATATTTTTTTGAAAACGCGCTGTTTCAACAGTTACGGGGATCGGTGCTTTACCTTCAGCCGGAACAATCAAAAGCTCACTGCCTTTTGCAAAGCGATCCTCTGGAAAATCTGTCGTCGTTAATATTTTTAGCTCCCCACGGATTCCATGGGTATTCACAATTTTTCCGACATTAAACAATTGTTGCATCGTGTTCCTCCTGCTTGTAATCGGTCCCGCTCCATATACATCTTCATCATGTACGAAAAAGGGTTAGGACATACATCCTAACCCACTTTCGTATATCTTTAAGATATGATGTCTACGGTAACCCGTTTATCCATCTTAACGGCTGCTGATGCAACCACAGTGCGAAGCGCCTTGGCGATACGACCCTGCTTACCAATGATCTTGCCTACATCCTCAGGATGTACACTAAGCTCATATACAACAAGCCGATCCTTCTCCAAGGTCTTCACGGTTACATCTTCCGGATGATCGACTAAAGCCTTAGCAATGATTATCACTAATTCTTCCATGGTTGACCCTCCGTATCAGCACCTTATTTCTGTAGTTTAGACTCATGAAACTTTTTCATTACGCCCGCTTTGCTAAGCAAGTTACGGACTGTGTCGGATGCTTGTGCACCATCTTGCAACCATTTCAGCGCTTTATCTTCATCAATTTTTACAACCGCTGGTACTGTGATTGGGTTGTAGTAACCGATTTCTTCGATAAAACGACCGTCACGCGGGGAACGAGAATCAGATACCACGACGCGATAGAAAGGAGCTTTATGTGCACCCATACGTTTCAGACGAATACGAACTGCCACGAAAATTCACCTCCTTCAAAAAGTAGACTGTATATTGTTATCCATAATTCCAAGGGCCTATTGGCCTTAGCGGAAAGGAAACTTCATACCTTTACCCATACTCTTTAACTGCTTCATAGCCTTGTTTTTGCCACCCTTAGGTCCCATCATATCTGAGAACTGCTTCATCATGCGACGCATTTCGTCAAATTGCTTTATCAGACGATTTACCTCAGCCAGTGATGTTCCACTGCCTACAGAAATACGTTTGCGACGGCTATGATTAATCATGTCTGGGTTTTGCTTCTCCTGTGTGGTCATAGAATGAACGATAGCCTCAATTCGGCCCATCTGTTTGTCATCCACTTTGATATCTTTCATTTGCTTCATATTGCCCATACCGGGAATCATATCAAGAATCTGGTCGATTGGGCCAAGCTTCTTAACTTGATCCATTTGCTCCAGAAAATCTTCGAAAGTAAACTCGGCATTACGCATTTTCCGTTCCATTTCCTTCGCCTTATCGGCGTCGATATTGGACTGCGCTTTTTCAATCAGGGACAACATGTCACCCATACCTAAAATCCGTGAAGCCATCCGTTCAGGATGAAACGGCTCCACCGCATCCAGCTTTTCACCCAATGTAGCAAACTTGATCGGACATCCCGTTACAGCTTTAACCGATAAAGCTGCGCCACCACGAGTGTCGCCATCCAGCTTCGTCAGTACAACTCCCGTTAACTCTAGGCTAGTATTAAAGTGCTCCGCAACGTTAACCGCGTCCTGCCCCGTCATGCTATCTACAACCAGTAGAACTTCATCCGGGTTGACGTTGGTATGAATCTGGCGCAACTCTTCCATGAGTTCTTCATCAACATGAAGACGACCGGCAGTATCTATAATAACGTAGTCATTTCCATTATCCTTAGCATGCTGCAAACCCTGTTTTGCGATTTCCACTGGGCTTGTCTGATCTCCCAGAGTAAATACAGGAGTATTAATCTGCTCCCCAAGAACCTGAAGCTGCTTGATCGCGGCTGGTCTATAAATATCACCAGCTACAAGCAATGGGCGATGATTTTGCTTTTGCAGCAATTTCGCCAGTTTACCAGATGTCGTCGTTTTACCTGCGCCCTGGAGACCCACCATCATAATGACCGTAGGCGGTTTGTTTGCTTTGGCAAGCTTGGCCTGACTGCCACCCATCAATTCGGTCAGTTCCTTGTTCACGATGTCGATGATGACCATGCCTGGCGTAAAGCTGTCCATCACTTCCTTACCAACGGATTTCTCCTTTACCTTGGCAATAAAGTCCTTTACAACCTTGAAGTTAACGTCCGCCTCAAGCAAAGCTAATCGTACTTCGCGCATCGCCTGAGCTACATCATCCTCAGACACTTTTCCTTTACCGCGCAGTTTACTGAATACATTTTGCAAGCGAGTCGATAATCCTTCAAATGCCATACTTTCGCACCTCCTTGTCTACCAGGGTTGTTTGTTCTTAATCTATATGTCCTACAGTTCCTGCAGGCGATTTACAATTTGATGGACATGTTGCAGAGTGCCTTCATCGGACTCACTGATTTTACCGAATGCCTCATACAACGTCTTATTTAATTCATCGAGATCTTGGATTCTGCGCTCATACTTACTTAGCAAACCAAGCTTTTCCTCGTACATTTCCAATACCTGTTCAGCACGTTTAATATGTTCATATACTGCCTGACGGCTAATTTGAAATTCCGATGCAATTTCCCCTAAAGAAAAATCATCATGGAAGTAATATTTTAAAAACATCTGTTGCTTCTCTGTAAGCAGAGGTTCATAGAAGTCAAACAGTCGGTTAATCCGGTTTGTCTTTTCCAGCCGATTCTCCTGACTCATCTTGTATACCTCCATCGTCAAGGAAAAACACTTTACAGTTCTTTTCAACGTTCCTTATGATACCTAAAAGAAAAGAAGATGTCAAGCGTTATCCCTTGTCATACAAAAAAAAGCCGATCCACTGTCCTTAAACGGAAGTACGGATCGACTTTTTACCCATTGTTACTTAAACCCTTACCGGAGTAAGATACAGCAGAACAGCCAGAAAATGAAGTATGCTGCCTGCCAGAACAAACAGATGCCAGATCGCATGGTGATATGGAAATGCCCGCCACACATAGAAAATCGTGCCCAACGTATACATAAGGCCACCTACGAACAATAACGTCATCCCTCCGGCGGGAACAGTCGCAACCAGAGGATTCCAGGCAATGGTGATGAGCCAGCCCATCACAATGTAAAACACGGTAGACATAAACAGGAAGCGCTTGGTGAAGAACGCCTTGAACAACACACCGAACAGTGCAATCCCCCAAATCACTCCAAACAGTGTCCATCCCAGAGTACCTCGCAGTGCAACGAGCATAAACGGGGTGTAGCTACCTGCAATAAACAGGTAAATGCAAGAATGATCGAATATTTCGAACAAATCCTTCATTTTTCCTTCACGCAGGCTATGAAGCAACGTTGAATTGGTGTACAACAACAGCATCGTAATCCCGTAAATCGTAAAGCTGACGACATGCCAAGTGGTTCCTTTCATGCTAGCAAAAACAATAAGCAACACAAGCGCTGCCACGCTTAAAACGGCTCCAATTCCATGTGTAATGGCGTTGGCTACTTCTTCCCGTCGGGAGTAGGTATAGGTGTTTGCCATCGGTTTTTCACCCGGCTTCCTGATTTATATTTTACATACAAGATACATTACATATACGACATCGACAGACCTCTTGCTTTCATTATACATCTGGGCAAACTTGAACAGCAACAGGATGGCTACTTAGTTATCCCAAACGTAGCATGAAAGCCCACTTTAAACGTATCAGTTCTGTTCTTCCTCGCCTGTAGCAGTTGCTTCGACCGTCTCTTCCT
Organism: Paenibacillus sp. FSL L8-0644; assembly: GCF_038008165.1. Classification (NCBI taxonomy): domain Bacteria; kingdom Bacillati; phylum Bacillota; class Bacilli; order Caryophanales; family Paenibacillaceae; genus Paenibacillus; species Paenibacillus sp. FSL L8-0644. Next base: position 2,199,242 of record NZ_JBBOYN010000001.1, on the reverse strand, counting down.
GAATCAACCCCGCGAACAACGCATGAACGAATTGCTCGGAATCAAACGGTTGAAGATCATTCACTTTTTCACCTAAGCCCACCAGCTTAACAGGCAAATTCAGCTCCTGACGGATGGCCACAACAATCCCGCCCTTCGCTGTACCATCCAACTTCGTTAGTACCAGCCCGGTTACACCGCTTTTCTCACCAAACAGCTTGGCTTGGTTAAGTGCATTTTGTCCAGTCGTCGCATCAAGTACCAACAACACTTCATGAGGAGCATCTGGAATTTCGCGTTGAATCACACGGAAAATTTTGTTCAGTTCCTCCATCAGATTGCTTTTATTCTGAAGACGTCCTGCGGTATCACACAACAAAACATCCACTTGTCGCTGCTTGGCAGCCTGTACGGCATCAAACATAACTGCAGCCGGATCGGAACCGGATTGCTGCTTAATAACCTCTACACCTGCCCGCTCGCCCCATACCTCCAACTGTTCGATCGCACCCGCCCGGAACGTATCTCCGGCAGCCAATAATACTTTTTTTCCCTCTTGTTTAAAACGATGAGCTAACTTGCCAATGGTTGTCGTTTTGCCGACGCCATTGACTCCCACGAATAGAATGACTGTAATTCCGTCAGGACTCATTTTGAGCTGACTGTTGTCATTCCCCCGCAGCAACTCGGACAGCTTTTCCGACAATACAGGCTGTAATTCGGATGCATCCTCAATTTTGCGCTTTTTCACTTCTTCTCGCAGGTCTTCAATGAGGTTCATAACCGTGTTGACGCCTACGTCCGCTCCGATCAGAATTTCTTCCAGTTCCTCATAAAATTCCTCATCAATCTTTTTACGGCGAATCATCAAGTCCGTTACTTTTTCAACAAAACCTTTACGCGTTTTTTCCAAACCATCTTTGAACTGTTTTGTGACCGATTCAGTTTTGTTTGCAATGCTTTCCTTCAATTTCCTAAAGAAACTCATGGATTCCCTCCGTTGGTCTGAAAGTATGTTGTTTAATGTCAGGCAATCTCAGCTTCATCGTTGTCCAGCTTGACAGATACGAGTTTGGAAACCCCGCCTTCCTCCATCGTAACCCCGTACAGCACATCAGATTCTTCCATTGTGCCCTTGCGGTGTGTGACTACAATGAACTGTGTCTGCTCCGAGAATTCTCGTAAATACTGGGCAAAACGCACCACGTTTGCTTCGTCCAATGCAGCCTCTACTTCATCGAGTACACAGAATGGAACAGGTTTAACGTGTAAAATGGCAAATAGTAACGCCATCGCTGTTAACGCACGCTCACCGCCCGACAGTAGCTGCAAGTTTTGCAGTTTTTTGCCCGGTGGCTGAGCTACGATGTCAATTCCCGTCTCCAATAAGCGTTCCGGGTCAAGTAACACGAGATCAGCACGTCCGCCTCCGAACAGCTTGGAGAATACCGTTCCAAATTCGCGCCGAATAGCATCGAACGTAGTCTTAAAGCGTTTGGACATTTCTTCATCCATTTCACGAATAACCTGATAAAGTGTTGTCTTGGCCTCCACCAAATCAGACTTTTGCTCATCAAGAAACGTATAACGCTCATGCACACGCTGGTATTCATCAATGGCGCCCAGGTTCACCTCACCCAACGCGGAAATACCACGTTTGAGCCTTTCCACCTCGCTCTGCGTACCTTCAATATCTTCCGGTATAGGGTAACGCTGCTTGGCTAACTCATAGCTGAGTTCATAATCATCACTTAATTTTTTCAGAACGTTTTCCAGCTCCACATCAAGTCGATTTACTCCAATTTCCGTTTGACGAAGCAACTCCTCCACTGACTTGAGCTGAATTCGCTGTTCTTTTGTATCGTTTTCAGCCACTTCAAGCTTTTTGGACAAGCTGCTGCGTGCAGCCCGCTTGAATTCCAGTTGCTGTGCGGCTTCTTCCTTTTTCAAACGGTATTGATTGAGATTTTCAATCTGTTTCACGGTCTCCTGCTCATTGGTCAGCAAATCTGCTTCAATGGAAGCTAGTAAGGTCTTGTTTTGTCTCGAATCCTTACCAAGAGTATCATAATCCCCACGCAATCTGCGCAACTGCTCTTCCAATGAAAAGCGTTCCTGGTCCAGCTTTCCTTCTCTTACTTTGAGATTCGTGAGCTCTCCCTGCAACTGCTCTTTGGCAGATTCGTTGGCTTTACGGGCGAATTCAGCAGCGTGAATGGCCTGATGCGTTTTCTTTTCTTCTTCCTCCAGCGCAGCTAACTTTACCAACGCTTCTTCCCGGGAAGTTTCCAGCTCCTTGATTTCCTGATCAAAGCCCTTTTTCTCCTGACCAGACGCAGCGACCTGTTCCAGAACATGACGAAGTTCATGCTCCAGTTGCTTAAGTTCCATTGCCATCTGTTGCTCTTCACCGCGCTTCACATCGCCGCCCTGACGCAGCTCGTCCAGACGGGTCTGTGTCTCCTCCAACTGGCGTTTGGTATCTATTGCACTCTGACGCAACCTTGCAATTTGCTGCTCTGTATCTATAATGTCTTGATCCAACTGATCCAGCTGGCGTTTGCGTCCAAGCAGATTAGCACTTTTCTTGAACTGGCTTCCCCCAGTCATGGAACCCCCTGCATTGACAACATCGCCTTCCAAAGTGACAACGCGGTATCTATATTGGCAACGGGCAGCAATACGGTTTGCATCTTCCAATGTACGGGCAATGACCACATTCCCCAACAAACTGCCTACAATTCCAGCATATCGATCATCGTACTGAACAAGATCAGCACCGATCCCGACAAAGCCCTCAGCTCCTTCTGCAATTTGGCGTTCCCCTGCGCCGATTTGACGCGGGCGGATAACATCCATAGGCAAAAATGTCGCTCTGCCCAGTTGACGTTGCTTTAGAAAACTGATTGCCTGTCTGGATACGGATTCATTTTCCATCACGATATGCTGAACTGATGCACCCAAAGCAGTTTCCATTGCCTGCTCTAAATGCTCAGGCACCCGAATCAGCTCTGCTACCGCTCCATGCACACCGTGCAAGGTTTCTTTTCGTGCAGCCTTCAATACCTCTTTAACTCCAAGCATGAAGCCGTCAAAGTCATCCTGCATTTCCTTCATTGTATCTCGCCGTGAAATTTGAGCCTCACGTTTTTGTTCCCATTTACGAACTGTACCCTGGTTTTCTTCCAAAAGTTTTTGCAGGGCCTGGTACTTTTCACTTCCCTGAATATAGCCACTACGCAAACTACTGATTTCCTGCCCCAGCTTCTGAACCGCAGCTTCCAATCCCTTTTTGCGCTGTTCAAGTTGTACTTTCTGGGCTTCCCATTTGCCGGATTCGTCACTTACACGAGTCACACGCCGTTCCAATGCTTCCTTCTGTTGGTCTGTATAACGGATTTCGTTACGCGCCTGCGCCATCTGATTCATCAGCTCCAGCAGACCACCCTTTAGGCTTTCTTCCTGCTCCTGGCTGATTCCGCCTGTAACTCCAATCAGTTTGGCCTCTTCGTCAGACAGCCGTGCACGCAACTCGTCAAGCTCTACATTCAGTGCAGACAGCTTTTCGTTCAGCTGATCCAGTTCACTCTTGCGCTCGGAATGCCGTGATTCGCTTGTGCTAAGTGATAAGATCAGCTGTTCCCGATTAGCCGCCAGATTGCGTGTGCGCTCTTTGAGCAATTCGCCGTAGCCTTCACTTTTCTCCGTCGCTTCACTGTATTGCAGCAGATCCCTTTGCAACTGTTCTACCTGCTCTTCCAGCTGGCGTAATTCGTTGCGGTCGCTTTCCAGCATCGCATCATGGCGGGAGACCACCGTAGACAACTGAAGTTGCTCCTGCTGCAGCAAAGCTAATTTGGAAGTCGCATCGCTCCATGAAGTATGAATTTGTTCAATTTGATGGACGTACATAGAGATTTCTTTTGATTTCAATTCACCGCGTAGCTCTTTAAAATGAATCGCCTTTTCAGACTGCTCCTTAAGCGGTCCAATCTGATCTTCCAGTTCACTAACTAAATCGTGAATACGCAGCAAATTTTGCTCCGTCTCATCCAGCTTGCGAACCGCATCTTTTTTACGGGATTTATATTTTACGATACCCGAGGCTTCCTCAAAAATACCTCGACGATCCTCAGATCGAGTACTTAGGATTTCTTCAATGCGTCCCTGCCCAATAATGGAATAAGCTTCTTTACCAATCCCTGTATCCATAAACAGCTCTGTAATATCTCGGAGTCTGCATGATTGCCGATTAATGAAATATTCACTATCCCCACTTCGATGTACACGTCGCGTTACCGTAACTTCACCAAAATCCAGAGGCAACGCCTGATCTTCATTATCCAACGTAAGCGATACTTCACCGTAATTAACAGCCTTACGAGCATCACTACCTGCAAAAATAATGTCCTCCATTTTGCCGCCACGCAGTGATTTGGCACTCTGTTCGCCCAGCACCCAACGAATCCCGTCGGAAATATTACTTTTTCCGCTTCCGTTGGGTCCGACGACTGCCGTAATGCCGCGGACAAATTCCATTTCCGTTTTATCTGCAAACGATTTGAAGCCCGCCAGCTCAATGCGCTTTAAAAACATGCTCAATCTCACCTCTAACATTTCAAATATGCTTGTACAACACCGTTTACCTGATTGATATGAATTATCCCTATTGTAGCATAAACTAGCTTGTTTAAAGCACAGTACCAACACTCACATTACACCAGCAAGCCACGAAAAAAGAGCAAAACGCAGTCCATTCGCCATTACGGGCCGGGACTCCCCGCGGACTGCCCTTTGCTCTTACTTTGTGCCCCTGCTTGCGTAACCCGTCCGGGCTGCTCAGGTACCGATTACGATTCTGCCAGCTTCAAACGGTTTAAAGCTACTGCCGCCGCTTGCTGCTCTGCTTCTTTTTTGGAGCGCCCCGTACCTGCCCCTAGCCGTTCGCTGTCCATATATACCTCGGCTACAAACTCGCGCTCATGGGCTGGTCCGCGCTCCTCTACAATCTTGTATTCAAGCATCCCCATGTTATGATGCTGTGTCAGTTCCTGAAGCTCTGTTTTGAAATCACTCATCTGAAGTTTACCATTTAATACAATTTGAGGAAAAATATAATGTTCCAGAAACGAACGGACGGCCTCCAGACCCTGATCCAAATAAAGCGCACCTACGAACGCTTCGAATACATCAGCCAACAGAGCCGGACGAGTACGTCCACCTGTCAACTCTTCACCTTTTCCAAGCAGCACATATTGCCCGAACTCAAGCCCGACAGCAAACTTCACCAGAGAAGGCTCACAGACAATAGCTGCACGCAGCTTGGTGAGTTCGCCTTCGGGTCGGTTAGGGTACTGATTGTACAATTGCTCGGACACCGTCAATTCCAGAACAGCGTCACCTAAAAATTCAAGACGCTCATTGTCTGCATGCTGACTGAACCGATGTTCGTTTACGTAGGAAGCGTGCGTAAAGGCCTGCTTCAGAAGCTGCCGATTGTTGAATTGAATATGAAGTTTCTGCTGTAATTGCTTCAAGTCTCCACTCAACGAACTGACCCCTTATGCTTCATATTTTTTTAGAATAACCGTAGCATTGTGACCGCCAAAACCAAAGGAATTGGACATAACCACATTCAGTTCCGCTTTTCTAGGCTTATTAGGTACATAATCAAGATCGCATGCCGGGTCTTGATTATCCAAATTAATCGTTGGCGGAATCGTCTGGTGCTGAAGGGCGAGACCACAGATCACGGCTTCAACGCCGCCCGCTGCACCCAATAAATGCCCTGTCATCGACTTAGTTGAGCTGATCGCTACCTTATAGGCATGATCTCCAAGCGTTTTCTTAACTGCTTCCGTTTCGGATTTATCACCGACTGGCGTAGACGTACCATGTGCATTGATATAATCAATCTCTTCAGGATTCAATCCGGCATCACGGATCGCCATTCTAATGCAGCGTGCTGCTCCCTCTGGATCAGGCTCCGTCATATGATGAGCATCGCCAGAAAGACCGTAGCCAATCACTTCACCGTAAATACGCGCACCACGCTTCAAAGCATGATCCAACGATTCCAGAATAAGAACACCAGAGCCTTCGCCCATAACAAACCCGTCTCTTTCGGTATCAAAAGGGCGGCTTGCCTTTTCAGGCTCGTCGTTACGCGTGGACATCGCTCGCATGGAACAAAATCCAGCCATACCAATCGGACGAATAGTCGCCTCAGCTCCTCCGCAAATCATGGCGTCTGCGTCACCGCGCTGAATCATGCGGAAGGAATCGCCAATAGCATGACTGCCCGTGGCACAAGCCGTAACTGGTGATGTATTGGGGCCTTTAGCACCGAGCGAAATCGACACTTGACCGGAACCCATATTAGCAATCATCATCGGGATGAAGAAAGGGCTTACGCGTTTAGGTCCTTTTTCAATCAGTGCGTTGTGCTGATCTTCCCAAGTTCCCAATCCGCCAATACCGGAACCGACAGATACACCAACACGCTCAGCTTCCGCATTTTCTCCGATTACAAGTCCGCTGTCCTCAAGCGCCAATTTACTAGCAGCAACCGCAAACTGCACAAAGCGGTCCATTTTACGCGCATCCTTACGTTCAATATAATCCTCTGGATTAAAATCTTTAATGGAAGCGGCTATTTTCGTAGTGTACTCACTTGTATCGAAAGCTTCGATTTCACTGACGCCGGATTTTCCGGCCATCAGATTATCCCATAGTGTGTTCAAATCCTGTCCCAGCGAAGTGATTACACCCATTCCTGTTATGACAACACGTTGTTTCAAAGATAATCACCTCTATGTCTACTGCATATTGTATTTTAAGACCGCACACTCTTGTGCGTAAAAATAATATAGAATCAACTAAAGTTAGTAATGCCGCATACTTCTCAGCCTTTGACTAAGTTAAGCTGAACCAAACTCAAAAACACGCAGCAATTCCGCCTTTAGTTCAATCTGTATAATTAGGAGAAAGTCCCGCCTGTAACAGAACGGGACTTTTGATGACATGAATTAGGTATGAGATTGTATGTACTTCACAACTTCACCTACAGTTGTAATTTTCTCTGCATCTTCATCAGAGATTTCCATATCAAACTCATCTTCCAATTCCATTACCAATTCAACTACATCGAGAGAATCAGCGCCTAAATCATCTTTAAAAGATGCTTCAAGTGTAACTTCGGCTTCGTCGGCTCCCAAACGGTCAACGACAATGCGTTTTACGCGCTCCAATACATCGGACATCCGGCTCACCTCCTCTTAGGTATTATACGAAAATTACAATTAAAATGCCATAGAAGAGAGTTTTCTTTGACAACTCTTCATCGGGGCATGCAGATTGGCAACATGCTACTACATATACATGCCGCCATCCACATGCAAAGTCTGGCCCGTCATATATGAGGAAGCATCCGAGGCCAAGAACAGCACCACGTCAGCAATTTCCTCAGGCCGTCCAAGACGGGCCAGCGGAATACCGCTAAGCATATTGTCACGCAAATCATCAGCCAGTACCTGTGTCATCTCAGTATCGATGAATCCGGGAGCTACACAGTTCACTGTAATACCTCTCGATGCAAGCTCTCGAGCAGAGGATTTGGTAAGACCAATCACCCCTGCTTTAGCAGCAACGTAGTTGGCTTGTCCTGCGTTGCCAAGGACACCAACCACGGAGGAGATATTGATAATTCGGCCAGAACGCTGTTTCATCATTGGACGTGTTGCCGCCTTAAGACAATTAAACACACCCTTCAGATTCGTTTCGATCACCTGATCGAATTCCTCTTCCTTCATGCGCATGATTAAATTATCTCTTGTTATGCCGGCATTATTCACCAGGATGTCAATCTTGCCCCAAGCGCCAATCACATCCTTGATCAACTGATCTGCTTCGTCAGCGCGACCGACATTAGCCTGAACTGTAATAGCCTCCACACCTTTGGCACGAATCTGCTCAGCTACCTCAGTCGCAGCCGCTTCACTGCCAGCATAGTTTACCGCCACATTAGCGCCTGCATCAGCCAGCGCCAGCGCGATACTACGGCCAATTCCGCGCGACGCTCCCGTAACGAGCGCCGTTTTTCCACTTAATGGCTTAGACATCATAGTCCTCCCTTGCAAGTATATAACCCGTTAAGGCAATGATTATACTTTTAACGGGCCTCCAAGGCTTCCGTTACAGAAGCAATCGACTCCAGGCTACTTATATTATACAGCTTAACCGTTTTGTCGATTTTTTTAACCAGTCCAGTCAAAACACTTCCCGGTCCAAACTCAACAAAAGTGTCAACACCTTGTTCCAGTAGCCATGCTACACTGTCTTCCCACAGTACCGGAGAATAGACCTGATCCACCAACAGTTGGCGGATTTCACTCCCCTCACGTACAGGTTTAGCTGTTACATTAGCCACCACCGGAATCTGAGCTTCAGAGAAAGTTACAGTCCCCAACTTGTCTGAGAGCTTGGTCGCTGCTTCCTTCATCAATGACGAGTGGAAAGGACCGCTAACCTCCAGAGTAATAGCACGCTTGCCGCCTGCTTCCTTCACACGTTCAGCGACAGCAGCTACGCCCTCCTTCGTACCAGATACAACAATTTGTCCAGGACAATTGATATTAGCTAGTTCGACCAGTTGACCAGACTCCGTAATATCACGGCACAATGCTGTCAATGCTTCACGATCAGCTCCCAACACAGCAGCCATACCGCCTTGTCCATCAGGAATAGCCTGTTCCATAAACTGACCACGTGCACGAACAGTCTCAACCGCATCCGCAAATGCAAGGACACCTGAAGCAACTAGCGCGCTGTACTCTCCTAGACTGTGTCCAGCTACATAATCGGGATGAATGTCCATTTTTTCCTTGAACGCTTCATACAGCGCAATGCTCGCCGTTAACAGTGCAGGCTGCGTATTGGATGTTTGCTTCAAAGCTGTGTCTGGCCCTTCAAAAACCAGTGTGCTTAGTGCGAACCCTAACCGTTCGTCCGCTTGGCGAAATACTTCTGTTGCAGCTGGAACTGCTTCATAAGCATCTTTAGCCATACCTACAGCTTGTGAACCCTGACCGGGGAATATAAATGCCGTTTTGCCCATCGTGTATGCACCTCTCTATATCCAATGCTTGTCCTGTAAAACACTACACAAATTCAATATTATATCAAAAATTCCATCTTATTACCAGACAAGAACCGACGCTCCCCAGGTCAAGCCACCGCCAAAGCCCACCATTAATACACGGTCGCCTTCCTTCATGCGGCCTTCCTCAGCTGCTTCTACTAGGGCGAGAGGGATTGATGCTGCGGATGTATTCGCATATTTATGAACATTAACAACTACCTTTTCCTCTGGCAAATCCAGACGTTGCATCGCCGATTGGATGATGCGAACATTGGCTTGATGTGGAACGAACAGATCAATATCATCTTTGGACAGCCCTGCTTTTTCCAACACATCAACCGTTGCCGTTCCCATAACACGAACCGCGAACTTGAACACTTCGCGTCCGTTCATGTAAATATAGTGCTGTTTATTCTCCAGTGTGTCTGCACTCGCAGGCAAACGCGAGCCACCAGCTTCCAGCTTAAGCAAGGTTCCACCTGCACCTTCAGCCCCGAGATCAAAGGATTGGAATCCTCTGCCTTCAGGCACTTCGCCAATCACTACAGCTCCTGCACCATCTCCGAATAGGACACAGGTATTGCGGTCGGTATAATCTGTAATCCGAGAAAGACAGTCTGCCCCAATGATTAACGCATTATTATAAATACCTGTCTTAATGAAGCTCGTTGCCGTAGCCAGTCCGTATACAAAACCCGAGCATGCCGCAGACAAATCGAAAGCCGCTGCGCCTTTGGCTCCCAGTTTGTCCTGAAGAATGCAGGCAGTTGACGGAAACGCCATATCCGGTGTAACCGTAGCTACAATAATTAAATCCAGATCCTGTGCCGTCATACCCGCGGACTCCAACGCCTTAATTGCTGCTTCATAAGCTAAATCAGATGTAGCCTGCTCTGGAGCTGCAATATGGCGCTCCTGAATCCCTGTACGGCTGACAATCCATTCATCACTTGTTTCTACGATTGCTTCCAAATCTTTATTCGTCAGAATTTTCTCAGGTACGTATTTCCCTGTTCCGATAACACCAACCGGCCGTAATTTATTCATATCGTCACTCACTTCCTGCTGATTTCCTTGGATATACTTTCCACCAACCGGTTTTGCAGGGCCGTACGAGCCTGCCTTACCGCATTTTTGACGGCAACGCCGTCAGACGAACCGTGACTTTTCAGGACGAGTCCACTCAAACCCAGCAAAGGAGCCCCACCATGCTCTTTATAATCCAATTTACCTTTCAGACTGCGGAGCTCAGGCATAATCAAGGCTGCCGCAAGCTTGGTCTTCAAGGATTTGGTGAATTGCTCTTTTAAGAGAGAAAATATGGCCCCCGCTGTACCCTCTAGTGATTTTAGCATGATATTTCCAGCAAATCCATCACACACCAGTACGTCGCAATTCCCAGTTAACACATCTCTCGATTCAACATTACCCACAAAATGGACAGGTAACTGCTCAATAAGTGGAAATGCCAACTTCGTCAGTTCATTGCCCTTCCCAGCTTCGGTCCCCACATTCAGCAGACCCACCCTTGGAGAAGCCACACCGTGAACTTTCTGACGATACAAGCTCCCCATCAGTGCATACTGGGCAAGATGCTCAGGCTTGGCATCCATATTGGCTCCCAAGTCAAGCGCCAGAATACCCTGATCGTCAATCGTCGGTATCATCGGCGCGAGAGCCGGACGTTCAATGCCCTCCATTCTTCCAACCACCAACAACCCCGTGGTCATTAGCGCGCCTGTATTACCTGCAGATATCATGGCATCCGCTTCGCCTTCTCTGACCATTCGACCAGCTACGACCATTGAAGCATCCTTTTTGCGGCGCACTGCCTTTACAGGCTCGTCCTGCGCATCTATCGTTTCGGATGCATGGCGAATGCTGAGGTTCGTCGGCAACGCTCTACCGTTCAGAACCGATTCAATTCGTTCCCGGTCACCAACCAGCGTAATGTCCGTATCCTTCCATTCCGCCGCCGCAGATAGCGCGCCCTCTACTGTCGCCTCAGGAGCATTATCTCCCCCCATGGCATCAATGGCGATCCGCATGCTGACTTCCTCCTTCGCTATACTCTTCCTCCGTGGAGCGATAAATGACAAAGTTGCCTTGGAACACCATTTCTTCTCCTACGTAGGCGAAAACTTCCACTTTAGCCTTCCCTTTTTGTTCTGGATTTGAACGTACATATGCCTTGGCAATGCACTTTTCACCTAAATGAACCGGGCGGACAAAGCGTATATCCGCTGATGCAGTCAATGCTATCTCATCATTAATCACAGCAACGGCCAATGAATTGGCCTGAGCAAATACATAATGCCCCCGCGCAATGCCAGTACGCGAAAAAACATGTTCCTCTTTAATCTCAAAAATCGAAATACCGCTTCGATCCAACTGCAGATCAACGATATCCCCGATCACTTCATGCAAAGGCAAGGAACGAACCTGGTCGTAGGAGCGCTCAGCCATCAGCTTTAGCCGTTCCCGCAATTCCGGGATTCCCAGCTCCATCCGGTCCAGCCGAATAGTCTGAATACTCACCTTCAGCTGTCTTGTCAATTCCTGATCCGTTACGAATGGATTATCATCAATTAATTGAGTCAGCCGCTGCTGTCTCTGTCTCTTCGGCAAACGTTCGATGTCAGTGACGCCTCCTTTCCCTACAATAAACCATCGTTCAGACGACAGTTCGGGTTACTTTACTTCACTTTCTAACGGCGAAACTTCAAGCCGATTTGTCTTCTTGTATGTATAAAGGAACCCCTTCGGCCCTTCTTTCTTAGAACCTGGTACTAAAACAGTATATAGCATGCTGACGTAAAAAGGAAGCATGCAGACAAAAAAAGTAGCGCCTCACTGAAGTGAAGCGCTACTTTTTCTGCGAAGATTCCAAAGAATCCGCTTATCGGACATTATTGAGAGATGATCTCTCTAGCTTTGTACGTTCCGCAAACTTTGCACACATGGTGAGCAAGTTTCAATTCGCCGCATTCGGAGCATTTCACCATACCTGGTACTGCCAGTTTAAAGTGAGTACGACGTTTGTCGCGACGAGTTTTGGATGTTCTCCGTTGAGGTACTGCCATTATTCCCACCTCCTTAACCAGATCAACCCCGCATAACGGGTATGACTTCTTATCTCATTCAAGACTGAAGAAAATGCCAGAAGCAATTATCTTACAGCCGGTGAATCAAGCCTGCAACATCCACGCATCGGTTCTGTAACTTTCCGGCACAAGCGGATGATGATTTTTCAGAATTGAACTCAATTCTCATTTAAAAAAATCCTTAAGCCCTGCCAGACGCGGATCAATCTTTTCCGTATCGCCATCGCTACTGTCATCGGAGCCAATACTCCAGTTTTGTCCGGTCTTTGGTGCGATTCCCTGACAATCCTCACTGCACAAAGGCGCAAACGGCACATGCAGTACAAACAGTTCTTCACAATACGGTGCAATGTCGAAGGAGTCCTCCGTCACTGCGATAAAATCGCCATCTTCATCCTCCTCTTCAACACTCGAAGAGGTTTGCTTGAACCGTTCACGGAATTCAATCTTTAAATCCTCGTGCATCGGGCTTAAACAGCGTGAGCAGAGCATGTCCAGACCTGCGGTCAACGTGCCTTCCACGCTCATCAACCCTTGACCCAGACTAACGGCGACCAAGTCGGTCTCCAGCGGGGAAACGGCCGTAACATCAGCACGATCATCCACCAATTCACTCACATTAAGAGATTCACGGATAGGAAAAGGACCGTCACTTGTTGCTACTTTGCGAAAAAATAGTTGCATCACTATCACTCCAAACAAACAAAAATTATTATACCGACTGATCGAGTCGTTTGTCAACACCTTTCACTTTACACCACTCACAAATCCACCGGTTTTCCAATGGTTCGACAAGTTTTATGCAGAAGCAAAAATGCATTGTGCTAAACATGTACTGATGAGTATTCGTACCCCCGCCACTCTTCGTGTACAATAATGCGAGTATAAAGCTTTTTCGTCCAGGTCTCAATGGTCTTGTTCATGCCGATGCTGAAAAATCAGTATAGCTGCCCTGAAAACAATCATTCACGGGTACTTAACCATTATTGTCAAAATAGTTATCCAATAAGCTACTATAAGAAAGGAGCCGACATACGGTCTTGAAAACACTCGGTATGATTGTAGAGTACAATCCCCTGCATAACGGACATGTCCATCACTGGGAGGAATCTCTTCGCATCACTGGTGCACAGCGCACAGTGGCTGTGATGAGTGGTCCTTTCCTTCAGCGAGGTGAACCCGCGATTACAGACAAATGGTCCCGCACCGAAATGGCACTCGCCATGGGTGTGGACCTCGTTCTGGAGCTGCCTGTGGCCTATGCCGTCCAGCCTGCAGAATGGTTTGCCCGCGGAGCAATCGCCCTGCTCCATGCGACAGGCATCGTAGACGCGCTCTGCTTCGGCAGCGAGAGCGGAGACATCGCCCCGCTGCGCGCGCTGGCCCGCGTGCTGGCGGCAGAGCCGGCCGAGCTCAAGGCCGGCATCGCGCAGCGCCTGAGTAGCGGCGCGAGCTATCCCGCTGCCTACGCGGGAGCCGCAGCCGCGCTCGCGGCCGAAGGAGCGGACGGCGCTGCGCTCATGCAGCAGCCCAACAATACGTTGGGGCTGCATTACTTGATTGCGCTGGAACGGCTGGGCAGCACAATCAAGCCCTTCACGGTAGCCCGCACGGGATCGGGCTACCATGAAGCCGTGGCCCCTGCGGACGGAGTCATCGCCAGTGCCACGGCCATTCGCCGTCTGCTGCTGGACGGCGGGCCGGAGGCCGCGTCGCCATACATACCTGCGGCGACACTGGGGATTTTGCGGCGCGAGTGGCAAGCCGGACGCGCACCGCTGCATTGGGAAGCGTTCAGCCAGCCGCTGCTGAACGCCCTGATCACACGTAGCTCGCAGCAGCTGGCGGAGCTGCACGAGGTCACCGAAGGGCTGGAGCATCGTCTGCGACAATCGCTGTACACGCTGCCCCAGCCCTCTGTGGAGGCCCTGCTCGCCGCGATCAAGACAAGGCGCTATACTCGTACGAAGCTTCAGCGGATGTGTGCACATATTTTGCTGAATCATGCCAAAGCCGATATGACTCCGGCTGAGCTGGCGAAAGGTCCGGGCTATATCCGCGTGCTTGGCTTTAACAGGGCTGGACGCGAACTGCTTGCACGTATGAAGCAGACAGCTACCCTTCCGGTATGGGTCAAGCTGTCTACCGGATCACATCCTCATCTGGACTGGGATACCGCCGCAGCCGCCATACATGCAGCCGGGATGCCACGCCCCGCCATCCGCGACATGTATGCTGATTACTTGCGACCGCCCATTATGGTTTGATGGGCAGCTTTTCCATATAATTCAGCGCATCGCCAAGCTTGCGAACCGGAACAAGCTTCATCCGGGTTCCAATTTGCTCAGCTTTGGTCTTGGCCTCTTTATAATTATCCGCAGGGACGAAAAACAAATCCGCACCCTGACGGTCAGCAGCAACTATTTTATACTTTGCACCACCAATCGCTCCAACCTGACCGTCCTTATCAATGGTACCCGTACCGGCTACACGATATCCCTTACTCAAATCACCTGGTGTCAGTTGGTTATAGATTTCCATGGTAAACATCAAACCTGCCGAAGGACCACCAACATCCGTAGATGTAAAATGAATCGTTTTACGTCCATCCTTCGGCTCTACCTTCTGTACCGTGGCAATACTGACGCCAAATCCGGAACGTTGCTTGCCCGTCTCACTGTCCGTAATGGTCGTTAAAGGAGCTTGCACGGACAGCAACTTTCCATCGCGCTTTAGCTTCACTTTAGCCATTATTCCCGGTTTTTCGTCCTCCAAAGCCTTCCGAATGGAACGATTATCGGTCACCCTCACGCCGTTCAGCTCCAATATTTCATCCCCGGGGTCAAACACGCTGCTCGATCCCGGGACCTTAAATACATACACGTAATCCGGCACAATGCGATAGGGGACATGGGCACGGGTGTAGGCAGCCTCCATCGCGGAAGATTGGGAATCCCCCATATACCATAACTGTTCTGCCGCATACTCGTCTTCACTTTTTCCATGCAGACGATCCTCTTTGCGCTGAATCTCCGAATTGCGGTCCAACTTGGACAGACCCAACATGATAACATTGGCATAACGCGCCGATACCGTCGTCATCATAAAGGCCCCCCGTTCGATGCTGTCACCCTCCCGGACTCTAACCATCGGTTTGATCTCATTTGCCCCACCTGGTCCGTAGATCAGATAAGGGGTTGGCATATAGACCAGCACATAGACCATTGCAGCCAGCATTAAGACATAACCGGTTGTAAAAAAAGCTCTTTTCCGGTTTATTCGTTTCATTGCTTCTCCCCCCTTCCAGCCTAACTTCTCCCATCTTATCCAAGTGCCTCTGTGCACCTGTTCTCAAGCCTTTCAAAAAAGCATACATTATTTACGACAACGTATACGAACAACCTATCCCAAGACAACGAACGTGAATAAACGCTGGAGATAGCATCCGACTCTCCTTAGCATATTTATGAGAGGTGAATTTTTTGATGCAAAAGGAAGCCCATTCCGCTCCTTATTGGACAACCGTACTGCTTGGCCTCGGAGCCATTTTGCTTGTACTGGCTGTTGTCGCCTCACCAGAAAAAGTATTTCAAGCCTCTACTCAAGGCCTTAAGCTATGGTGGAGTATTATTTTCCCAGCTATGCTACCTTTTTTGATGCTGTCCGAAATGCTCATCGCCTTTGGTCTAGTACATGGACTAGGTGTCCTGCTGGAGCCGTTTATGCGATTCTGGTTCCGTCTACCCGGACGAAGTGGCTGGGTGTTGGCCCTCGGCCTGACCGCGGGATTCCCGGCTGCTGCGGAAGCAGTACGCCAATGGTCACAACAGGAAGATATGACCGCGCTTCAGCTTCGACGTCTAACCGCCATCGCTCATTTCTGCAATCCGATTACCATCCTGCTCGTCATCGGGACAGGGCTACTGCACAATGCTGCCGTAGGCGTGATGTTACTTGCCGTTCACTGGATTTCCGGGCTGCTGGCAGGCTGGATCACCGCCAGACTACCTGTATCGTCCAAAGAATTGCAAAAACGGGAAACGCCAGCTGCCCTTCGGCGCACCTCAGTTTCCCGTACTTCTCCCTCCCTGATCCGATCCGCATGGGAAGCTACCCGTTCTGCCAGAGAACGGGACGGCCGCAGCTTCGGAAAACTGTTGGGCGAAACCGTATCCCATGCTGTACAGACGCTGATGGTGACAGGTGGATTCATTATTTTCTTTTCCGTACTGATTCGACTGCTGTCCATATACACAGGCCAAGGATCGCTTTCTTTCATATGGCCTGCTTGGATGGAAATCCATCTGGGTTCCTATGAAACCAGCCGTCTGCCCTACGATCTCCGTACACAAGCAGCGCTGATCAGTGCTGTGTTGGGCTGGGGCGGCCTGTGCGGCTGGCTTCAAATTACCGCCGTCACCAGACCTTCCGACAAGGGTATCACCTTCACCTTGTCACGAGTGCTCCATGGGATCATTGCTTTTGGACTTACCTTGGCGACATGGGTCCCGCTTAACCGCATCGTCAGCAATACAATTCCCGCTTACGTCAGTCGCAGTTCTGTGTCTTCTTTTGCGGAAAGCGTAAATGAATCCGGCACGCATCCTGTCATGGCCGAAGCCAGCAGCTTACTAACACAAATAGAAGGAACATCTATGTACCCCTGGCAACTAACCGTACTGTCCATTGCGCTGCTGGGTACAATTATAGTTACCCTGCTGGCCTTTTCCTTTATGACTTCATGGTGGAGCCGCCGCGATTTGCGTTGACCTTTGCACGCAGCGCGTCTTCCACCTCCGGTGCCACCAGATCTACAACCTTGCCATCAAAATGCGCAATTTCCTTCACCATACTGGAACTCAGATATGAATAAGCCGGATTGGTCATCATAAAGATCGTTTCCGCATCCGGGTTCAGCTTATGATTTGTAGAGGCTAATTGCAGCTCATATTCAAAATCAGTCACCGACCGGATTCCTCTGACAATAACTTGGGCCCCTTTTTGACGTACATAATTAGCTGTCAAATCACGGAAGCTGTCCACCTCAACGTTCGGGATATTGCGAGTTACCGTTCGCAGCAGCTCCATTCGTTCCTCAAGTGAAAACAGCGGATTTTTACTAATATTGTTAAGAACCGCGACAATCAATAGATCAAACTGTCTGGCTGCTCTTTGAATAATATCCTGGTGCCCCATTGTCACAGGATCAAAGGTTCCCGGATATACGGCAATACGTGGTTTGTGCTCAATCATGATGGTCCTCCCCGTCTGATTCGATGATGCCGAACTTGACCACTCCGGCTTCTGTATGTTCTTCGACATCCGATAAAGCATCGGCTGCAAAATGATAAATGGATAACGCCGTTTCCCCATAGACTGCTTTTCTAACCTGTTCGAACGGCCCGAAGCTTTCCGGATATTCATGTCCCGATTCATACTCCAGCACGATGATTGCATCTGAACGAAGCAAGTTCAATTCAACCATACGGCTCATCAATTCATCTCCGTGTTTGAGACGATAGGGCGGATCCAGAAAAACAGCATCAAAAAGAGCTCCACGTTTTGCCAGCGCCTTGAGCGCTCGTCCGGCATCATTGCGGAACACTTCGGCCTGTCCTTCCAATCCAGTTTTTCGCAAATTTTCTTTAATGACATCAATGCTTTTGGATTCCATATCAATAAAAACAGCCTTGTCCATCCCCCGGCTAAGCGCCTCTATACCCAGGCCGCCACTGCCAGCAAACAGATCAAGTGCGACTCCCCCATCAAAATAAGGACCTATCATGCTAAATAGCGCTTCCTTGACCTTATCCGTGGTTGGCCGCGTCCCTGTGCCGGGAACTGCCTTTAACGGCCTTCCTTTGGCACTACCTGATACCACTCTCACGCTGAAACTCACCTATTTTCTATATGTGTTCATAACCATAGATTATGACGCTATCGTACCACATGCACCGCCGTTTGAAAAACTTAGGATGAGGCAGGTATAAAAAACCATTCCCTGGGCATCCTTAGGATATCGGCATTCAACCAATGTCGTAGACAACCGCGGAGAAGACTTACGTTTCCCCATAAGCTCTTCGTCCGGTTTCTCCTCTCCCATTCGGGCGCTCTTTAAATGGAGCGCCTGATTTTTTCGCATAAAAAGAAGCTGCTTAATAGCAGCTCTATGTATCATTTTTCTATCTCGGCATTTTGTTTATTTCAGTAGTTCCTCGGGTGTATCCCCTTGATAAACATACACGTAACTCGCCACTGATACAGCAAATGTAGCAAACATAGACAACGATGTGGCTAACCCATATACCATTTTTCTCATCATTCCACTCACCTCCTTCCCCGGATCAATGTTAGGCTTTGGACCAAAAAAGCAACAGCCACTACAGAGGAACCGATTACAAAATTAGTACATACAAGCAAGGAGGATAACAGCCGCAAGAAGGGATAAAACCGTACTGGAATGCGCGACTGCTTTTCAATTCTGGACGGGGCAAAACATAAAACGAAAATGAGAGCTATTCCGGTAAACAGGTTTGTCCACCCACTATTTAAGGCAATGCAGGATATGTAAGTAAAAGCTGCTGAGGTCACCAACACACATGTCATGCCCGTTTTCAAATGAATGCCTCCTGACATTTGGCGCAGTAGGGCGAAAGCGACGAGAATCGTAACAGCCTCTACCATACGCCCCGTGAAGAATGAGGCGAATAGTGTCAACACAATGATCAGGGACGCATTCAGAATGAGAGCAAGTGCGTATTTAAGTACCGCGACAGAGGCCGGATGATCAGGCACAGTACGTTTGATCTGGTTAGCAAGTTTGAAAGCCATCGCTTCAATCATCCCGGTATTCCTTTCCGATTGCATAATAGATGAAAAATCCCGAAACCAGTGCAAAAAATATCATACTTAACCATACCTCGTTATAGTAGAGCACAATAGAAGTTGAAATGAGAGACAGGATAATCAGCGTGATGACAATGCCATATTCCTCTTTGAACTTAAGCTTCTTGAAATTAGGGGAAAAGCCGATCCCTTTTCGATACAACATCAATGAAATAAGCAGTCCTACTGCTGCGCTTACCACTTGTAGCAGATAGCCCTTCAAGGACCCATCCTGCAGCTCAGAAACCGGAAGATTGCCGAACATGACTTTTAAGAGTACCGACTGAACAACGGCATATGCAAAATAACCTGTAACCGTCATAATACCGGACCACACAATCGGAATCTTCACGACCGTAGCGAGTAAAAAAATAAAAAGCAGCATATTTACGACAGGCACCAAATACGAAAGGGAAAACTCTTCTCTAAGCATATAACTTTGCATATTCATAATCAGGTTAACAAAAATGGTCTGCCATAGATAAGGGGTCATTTTAACTTTAAAAATACTCAAAATAAGCGCAAAAACAGCGACTCCCTCAAGTGTGGAGAAAAGCAAAAAGCCGATTGGCTTCAAAAGCATGCGTGCATCTCCTTTACAATTCCAACAAACCTCATCGGTGTATTCAAAAACTTGGATGTACATCGAATATAAAGGGCTGGGAGCTACTTTTCAAGAGGTCTTTTCAATTATTTCATAAATTTATTCAAGCACTTCAACCAAATGTTATCGGATGCTGCTTCAAGTTGTAGCTTAGGCAACACTTTCTTTGACCGAATCTCCCTGCTTGCGCACAGGCTTCATACGTGATATAAGCTTTTTCCCCCAACGGATACCGGGCTGTTCAATCCACGAGTAGGTAAACCAAGATAGTCCGATGGTGACTAGCAACGTCATGATAAACATAAGTGTGAGGCTGACTAGGGGAGCAAAAGGTATTTTAACCTGTACGATTAGTCCCAGAGCCAGCATATGCGTTAAATACATGCTGTAGCTAAGGCGGCCGATCCATGACCATACCCGATTAAGCAGCCATATCGGCTGCCAGTGATACAAAGCATACGCTCCCAGCAGCAACCCGACACCTATGAGAACATCGGTCATGCCTTCTAAAAATGAAAATAGCACAGAAACAAGCAGCAAACCTCCACTGACTCGGTCTATACTTTTCCAATGCCGCTCGTCTTTCCAAATGAAAAACAACAATATACCTAGCCCAAAGACAGGCAATTGATTCGGAAACCATAAATACAGATAGTGCCCCCATAAAGAGTGATCACTAATCCATGGATATTGAACACTTACCGTATTTAGCCCCAAGCTTACCACAAGCGCCATCACGACAAACCACGTCGCATGGCGGACGGATCGGATCAGCTTAAATAATAGAGGGATAAACAGATAAAACATACATTCCACCGCAATGGACCATTCCACACCGATAATGCTGTTGATCCAGTACGGATTCAGACCATTCAAAAACAGGACATGAGCTGCGATATTGGCGGCAGTGACTCCCTCCTGATCCCCAAGCCAAAATCGTGGACCTGTCCCGTTCACAACTAAATAGATTCCTAACATCACGTAATACAAAGGAGCAATCCGAAAAAAACGACGCATCAGGTAAGCTGAAATTCTTTCACTCTTGTTACCCGAACGTCTGCTTAAGGACAAAAATAGCGTAAAAGCGCTGGCCATATAAAATAAAGCGACACCTTTGGCTCCTATACTCAAGCCTTTTTGCAACCAACCGTTTAATCCGTCCACATGCTGGCTGACATGCACAAGTAAAACTCCAATAATAGCCAGCGCCCTTAGCGTATCTACAAATTGCAGCTTGTCATCTTCCATTTTCCCCTTAGCTTCGGGCATCGTATCCCTCCATAACAGCCTCAAATGATACATTTTGTATCTATAATACACAAAATGTATCACTAAAGTAAATATCCTCGTTATGCAAAAAAACACCTTCCGACCGCAAAGAAATGCGGCCAAAAGATGTTCATTTTGTCATTTGTTTAAATGAAAAGGTACGGTCGTTACGATCACGTCTTTATAATTAATTAAATAAGCTCTCATCAGTAAGCTGGTCTGATTGTGTAGAATATTTTCCCACCAGTGCTTGGTGATGAATTGTGGAATGAGAACAGTGATATGGTCCTCGTCTGCTTTTTTCCACTCTACTGTATCGATGAACTTGCGAAGCGGATTAATAATGCTGCGATAACGGGATTTCAGTACGACCAAACGTATACCGACATCCCACTCTTCCCATTTCTGTTCCATTTTGCGAATTGCATCATCATCCACACCCACATATACGGCAACCACATTGTCCGACAAGGTTTTGGCATAGCTGATCGTATTCATGACGACTCGCGTAATGCCTGCCACCGGAATAATAATCGTATTGCCTTTCACCATAGGTTTATCCTTGGTAATATCAATGCGCAGTTGTTCAGCCGTATTTTTGTAATGCCTGTTGATCTTCATAAAGAAATACAGAACCAAAGGCAGGAAGATAAAGACTACCCACACCTGGCTAAACTTGGTGAAGATAAAGATGAGCGTAATCGACAGCGTGGTCAGCATCCCAACCGTATTAATAGCAAGTTTGACAATCCAGCCTGGCGGTTTGAGCTTGATCCAGCGAATCATCATACCAAGCTGTGAAAGGGTAAACGGGATAAATACCCCTACTGCATAAAGCGGGATCAGATTTTCTGTGTTGCCGCCAAATACGATGACCAGCAATGCCGAGAAGATACTCAGAAACAAAATACCATTAGAGTATCCGAGCCGATCTCCACGAACCATGAACATGTGCGGCATGTATTTGTCCTTCGCGAGCATAAAAGCAAGCAATGGAAAGGCCGAATAGGCTGTATTCGCCGCCAAAAACAAGATGAGCGCCGTTACACCCTGAATGATGTAATACATCACACCGCGCCCGAAAGTGGCGTTCGCAATTTGCGAAATGACCGTTTCATGCGGATTAGGACGAACACCGTACCAATAAGCCAGCAAACTGATTCCGATAAACATACACCCGAGAATCAAACCCATCATCATTAGTGTAGTTGCTGCATTTTTGGCAGCTGGCTTGCGGAAGTTCGGAATGGCATTCGAGACAGCTTCTACCCCAGTTAACGCCGAGCAACCCGAGCTGAACGCCTTCAGTAACAGGAACAGGCTGACGTTGGATACCGTAGCTCCAAATTGCGGTGCTGCAGCATGAGCTCCCCCTGCCACGTAATGAATGATACCGCTAATAATCAAAACAAATATGGCAACAACAAATAAGTAAATCGGTACAGCCAGCACTGAGGCAGATTCTGTTACTCCGCGCAAGTTCATAATCGTCAAAAAGATGATCATAATTAGAGCAATGGCGATCCGATGATCATGTAACGATGGGAACGCCGATGTAATGGCATCTGTACCTGCTGATGAGCTAACTGCTACCGTCAGAATATAATCGACCAGCAAAGAACCGCCTGCAATCAGACTCGGACTCTTTCCCAAATTGTCCTGTGCAACAATGTACGCTCCTCCGCCACCAGGATAGGAAAAAATGGTCTGTCTATAAGACAGGATCAGAATGATCAGCAAACCCAATACCGCAATGGATATAGGAATGGAATACCATAGGGCAGCAAAGCCGGCTGTAATTAAAACCAGCAGAATTTGCTCCGTTCCATAAGCTACAGAGGATAAGGCATCTGAGGACAGAATGGCCAGTGCCTTGAGCTTATTCAGCTTCTCATCTTCAAGGGCCGTCGACTTTCGCGGACGACCGATTAATAATCTTTTGACTTTGCTCAGCATTTCGTTGACTCCTTCTTTGGATGAGGGTTTTGCAAAAGAATTATGGATCTTATGTTTATTATGTCACCTGCACATCAGATTGATGAAACAAATGAACTATTATTTTATACTCCCTCTTCCTGAAAAAAACAATAAGGAATGCTCCCTAAAAAGAGCATTCCCGAGTAAGAAAGAGCATTTCGATAAAATACCTTTATGTATACAGTAATTTGAACCTTTCCGGGGTAATTCCTTCAGCTCGGCGAAAAGTTGCCACAAAATGACTGGTATCTCGGAAGCCCACTCGCTCCGAAATCTCCTTTACTGTTAATTGCGGATATTCCGCCATCATTTCCTTGGCCTTCCGCAGCCGAATCACAATCAGATAAGCATACGAAGTCACACCAAACGCTTGCTTAAATAATGTATTTAAATGACGGGAGCTGACATTCATCATAACTGCCATATCACCTAGGCCCACATCTGGACTGGCATAATTTTGCTCCATAAAGGCCAGTACAGGGGTTAATCGTTCCACATTATGGGATAGGGAAGGCATCGAGCTATGTTGTCCATGTTTACGCAGCAGAGTCAGAAAACGATACATATTGGCCGAAGCATCTAATCCAGACAAATCACGTTCACTAACCATGGAATGAAGCATCGTTTCCCCAAAACTGTGCAGCTCGCTATCCGGGTCCCAATGATACCCACGCGTATGCTTCAACCCCAGTGCAGTCAGTACAGCAGCGGCGATGGGGCCGTCAAATGTAATGTATAACGTTCGCCATACCTTGGTCGCCCGTCTGTATGCATGGGATTCCCCAGGTAGCAGCAGAACTCCAGACTGCTCCCCCAGACGAAAGGTCCCCCCTTTAAATGTAAACATCCCTTCACCAGACACCGTCTGAATCCAGTGAAAGCACGGATAGCCCTCTGGACGGGACACATCTTCCTGCCTGCTGTTAAATCCGATACTTTCAATAAAAAGGGGTAAAGAGTGCTCACGCGTAGTCAGGAAAAATCGCAAATGATGGGGAGTTAAAATCATAAAAAGCACCTCCGGCGTATGCGGGTATGTATTTCTCATGTAGATCCATATTGTTATATACACGTTCATTTTATTATATTTAAAAGCAGTTATTTGTATTATAAGATAGAATTATTCTTATATACAGAGGTGATTGGCATGATAAGCAGTAAACTACCTAAAGTATTTTACGGTGGAGATTATAATCCTGAACAATGGGATGAGGCCACGCATCAGGAAGATTTACGGATGTTCAGGCAGGCAGGGATTGATATCGCCACGGTCAACGTATTCTCATGGGCCAAAATTCAATCCGACGAAATCACATATCATTTTGAATGGCTGGATCAATTGATTGACAGTCTTTATGAAAGCGATATCTTCGTTTGTCTAGCTACTAGCACGGCAGCGCATCCTGCTTGGATGGCTACTCGCTACCCCGACGTTCTCCGGGTGGACGCTGACGGACGGAAGCGGAAGTTCGGTGGTCGCCACAATTCTTGTCCGAACAGTCCTACGTATCGAAAATTTGCGGAGCAGATGGCTGGCCAACTTGCAGAACGATACAAAAACCATCCCGCGATCCTCGTGTGGCACGTGTCCAATGAGTACGGTGGGGATTGCTATTGTGATAACTGTGCGGCCGCATTCCGGGTGTGGCTCAAGCAAAAATACGGATCACTGGAAGAGCTAAACCGGGTGTGGAATACTTCCTTCTGGGGTCATACCTTCTATGATTGGGATGAAATCGTGCCACCAAATAATTTGAGCGAGCATTGGGGAGAAAATCACTCCTCCTTTCAGGGCATATCCCTCGATTATGCACGTTTTAATTCAGACAGTATGCTGGATTGCTATCTGCTGGAATACAACGCGATTAAAAAACATATTCCCCATGCCGTGATAACGACCAATCTGATGGGATTTTTCAAACAACTGGACTATTTTAAATGGGCTAAGCACATGGATATTGTATCTTGGGATAGTTATCCTGCGGCTAATACCCCGCCAAGCTATACCGCGATGGCACACGATCTGATGCGCGGCTTGAAGGATGGGCAACCCTTTATGCTGATGGAGCAAACACCGAGCCAGCAGAACTGGCAGGCGTATAATTCGCTTAAACGGCCCGGCGTTATGCGGTTATGGAGTTATCAGGCAGTCGCGCATGGCGCGGACACGGTCATGTTCTTCCAGCTTCGCCGCTCAATCGGCGCATGTGAGAAATTCCACGGGGCTGTTATTGAGCATGCCGGGCATGAGAACACACGTGTATTTCGCGAGGTGGCACAGCTTGGCAGTGAGCTTGGCGCATTAGGCAACACGCTACTTGACGCGACCGTCAATGCCAAAGTAGCCATTTTGTTTGATTGGGATAATTGGTGGGCATTGGAAAAATCAAGCGGTCCTTCTGTCGCCTTGAAATATGTGGATCAGGTGCATAAGTATTATGCGACCCTCTTCCGGCGTAACGTACAGATAGACCTGATTTCCGTTGATGCAAATTTCCAGAAATATGATCTCATTATCGCGCCTGTACTCTATATGGTCAAGCCAGGTACCGCCGAGAAGCTGGAACAATTCACAGAGCATGGAGGCACCTTCGTAACGACCTTTTTCAGTGGCATTGTAAATGAAAACGATTTGGTCACAACCGGAGGATATCCTGGTAAACTGCGTAACTTGCTCGGGATCTGGGTGGAGGAAATTGACGCGCTTCTGCCGGAATCATACAATCGCATTGTATTAAAAGAAAAGGTGGGCGTATTACAAGGTGAATATCAATGTGGTCTGCTCTGCGACCTGTTGCATAGCGAAGGTGCCGAGGTGCTGGCGGAATACGGCGATGATTTCTATCAGGGCATGCCAGTGCTGACACGCAATCGTTTCGGTCAAGGCGAGGCATGGTACGTTGCTTCAGATCCTGAAGAGACTTTCCTTGATGGCCTGCTGGGCTACATTTGTGAGCAAAAAGGGATTCCATCCCTGCTGCGTGCTCCTGCGGGTGTAGAAACCACTGTACGGACCAAAGATGGAAAATCATATCTGTTCATTCTGAATCATAACGCCCAGACGCAGCAATATCATCTGGATGATCAGAAAGGGAATGAGCTAATCAGCGGTAAATACCTGGAAGGAGATATTTCTATTGAAGGCTACGGCTTTCAGGTACTGGAGCTATCATAATCACTCAGATTTGACACATACAGTTCACTTTGCTGCATGAGTATAATCTAGGTATCAAAGGAGTTCATCATGAAACGACTGCTATGGATCGGCAGCTTGTCTTATTTTTTAATCGGCCTGGCACACGTGGTTGTAGGCTCCCTACTGCCTGTGTTGTTAGAGCATTACGGTAGAAACTATACGGATGGCGGTAGTCTAATCTTCGCTCAATTTTCCGGTTTTCTGGTTGGAGTCCTGCTGTCACCGTGGCTTGCCCGAAGTTTCGGCAAACGCCGAAGCCTGGTATTCGCCCTACTCTTGCTGTGCGCGGCTGAAGTGCTATACTCATTGCTGCCGCCTTGGGATTGGCTATATGTCGTCGGTGCAGCAGCGGGGTTTGGCTTCGGCATGGTAGAAACACTCATTGGCACGATTATTATCAGCGGTATTACTCAAGGAACGGGCGCGGCGATGAGCCGTCTGGAAGTCTTTTTTGGGATTGGCGCTTTGGCTATGCCCGCTATCGCCAGCCAACTTATCGCTCTCGGTTGGTGGCGATTGGCCTTTCCCATCATTTCCATGTTTGCAGCCGTGACCATTATAGCTTGGTTGCGCGGGTCCTTCGGCACGCTGGACACTGTATTGGACCCACAGGAACACCGAGATAACAGCCTTAAGCATTCGACTAATTCTCTGAGGTCACCCACGGAGAAGGCTTCTGAAGGTAGCCCTATTGGCAATCGGAAGCTACTTACACTATTTATCGTTTTTTTCTTTATCTATGTAGGAACAGAGATGAGCTTGGCCAATTTCCTGCCCTCCATGTTCATCGAACGGCTGGGCCTCACTCAAGCGGAGGCAGCACTCAGTGTCACCTGCTTCTGGCTAGCAATGGCTACCGGACGGTTGTTCGCAGGAAGTATTGCTGATCGGTACGGCTATGGTGTCTTTGTAGCCCTAAGCTCGCTGGCGACGACCGTACTGCTGTGCGTGTTCCCACTGATCAAGGGAACTACCGTTGCCTTTGTACTTATCGCACTGCTGGGGCTGGGCATGTCGGGCATTTTTTCCATCGCACTTGTTTTTGCCAGCAAAATGATGCCAGGCACCGAAGAATCTACCACCAGCCTGCTTATAGGCGCAGGTGGAGTTGGGGGAGCTCTGCTGCCTTTATGGCTCGGAAATAGCATGGATCGTGGTGGAGCAGTCTCATCGGCGTGGTTGCTGGCAGGCTTCACATGTATCCTGTGCCTGCTTGGGGGCATCTTGTACGTCCTATATGTGCGCAAAAAGCGGCTTCAAACCGCCTCATCATGATATACACCTCTACTGGTGCCTTTGTCTGTTCCTTGGTTGTCATCCAAGTGCACATTCAAAGGTGCTTTTTTTACATACTAGACGAATGTACCTTGTACAGTAGCCTGTTTTTAGTCAAAATAGATCGTTTCCTATGAATCAGAGGACAGATATCCATGCCTCCTCTAGATGAATGGAGTAGTATACAACAAACCATATGGAGGTGTTTGTATTGGGTCATCCTGAATTAAAACGAAAAAAAGGCCGTAAAAAAAATGTTTTTGTCCGTGCCTGGTTTGATAAGTTAGAAAAAAAGTTTGAGGAGAAGCCCCCAAAGAGAAAGAGCCGCTCAAAACGGAAAGGGTTTGGGAAAGACATTATCGTCAAAAAGCAACTTGTAAGTGTGAATATTAATCAGGGTGCTTTAGGACCTGAAGGGGATTCTGGAACCATAGGTGATTTAGCGCAGTTTGGTTATATTTACAATGTAAAGCCCCAAGTTGTTCCGATTGAAGGGGATGTCATTTGGGATACGAACGGTATACTTACACCTGGAATTGCTCATGTTCCAGGAACTACACAGATTGCTGTATCCGATGCTGGAAAATATGAAGTTCACTTTTCGGTGTCCGGTGTGGAACCTAACCAATTCGCCATCTTTATTAATGGCGCACTGGCTGTGGGAACTGTATACGGCTCAGGAGCCGGGACACAACAGAACACAGGGCAAGCCATCCTTGCTCTGGCATGCGGTGACGTCCTTACTCTGCGAAACCATAGCTCTACTACTGCTGTTACCCTGCAAACACAAGCCGGAGGAACTCAAGCCAGCATAAACGCTTCTGTCCTCATTAGAAAATTGAGATAGGCTTGAACTCCCGCAAAGCCTCAGTGTACTAAAAAAGGGTTTATCCATACAGCGAGGATAAACCCTGAATATTTTTAAAAGGCCATAATGATCCCTTTGTCATTGGCATACATTGAACTAATCCCTCTGGTGGACACAATATGAATATCTTTAAATTGATAGCGTTTCCTCAGCGCATTCATTAATTTTTCCGCCAGCCCAGGATTATTGCAGTGAGTAATGACAATGCTTTCTCCTTCGGTAGCCCGGCCACTTTTTTCAATAGTATCTGCGAGCTTTTCGATAATTTGATTCTGACCGCGTGCTTGAGTAAAAAATGCGATATTACCGTCACCATCCGAGCCTAAAATAGGCCTGATATGCAAGAGTGAAAGTATCTTTCCAGTGATTTTATTCATCCGCCCGTTCTTAACCAAATTATCCAGATTTTCTAAAACAAAGTAGGTTTTCATCTTGCTGATAAAGCTCTCCAAGGATGAAATAATTTCGCTTTTATGATATCCCTCGTCAATCAACTTGCGCAGTTTTAGAGCTAACAAGAGCTGTCCAGCCGAAGCGCTTTTCGAATCAAATACATGAACATCCGCCCCCTCTTCTTCCGCCATATCTTTTCCTACCAATGCACTGGAATACGAACTGGACAGGTTGCTGGATAATGTAATGGCAAAAGAAGTATGCGCACCTTGAAAGGCTTCCTTATATAGCATAGGTGACGGTGATGCGGATCCAATTTTGGTTGTACAGGCTTTCATTTCTTCCATAAACTGAGGTAAGTCCAATGTGTCATCATCTACGAAGCATTTATCTCCCAGCGTCATATTTAACGGGATCGTAGTAATCTGCATCTCTTCTCTAAGCTCTCTCGTTAAATCACAGCAGCTATCTGCTATTATTTTATATCTCACCCGGTACACCCTCACATTATGTTATTTTTCAATAGAACGCGCGTTCATAATACTCAAAGAAAGCTCAATTAACCGTATAAATTCTTTCACATTCTTCTCACCCAAACCTACTACAAGCGCTTCAAAATAACCTTCAATTCTCTCTTGCTTCTGTCTGATCAAGGATTCACCATTTACTGTGAGCCTTACACACATTCGTCGTCTGTCATGCTCAGACATTTCCATAGTCACATAGCCTTTTTTCCTTAATCCCGTAAGCGCTGCCGTAATTCTTGATCTGGATACATGCAGATCATCGCTGAGCAAGGAAGGATTAATTTCATCATCCCGGTGCTGAACTAAATATTGAAGCACATGGTTTTCCCCCTGAACAAGCTCCGTCAGGCTACTGAATAATTCCATGTCATAAATCCGGTTAACGGATTCTCTCAATTCGTCCCTTAGTTCATAATCTTTCATAGTGAACCTCCGCAACACACATAATACATACAGTTAACTATTAATACTATGTACTATAATGAATTGCCCACGATAATAACAATGAAATATTTGTGAATTTTTATACTTTATCCCCCCCTTGAATGTCCAGTAACAGGAGGTTTTATACCGTGGACTGTGAGACACCCAGAGGAGACAACAAGGAGGGTTTTATTTTATGAGGTTCTGGAAATGTGTTATATCATAGAATTTCAAGGAAAAGGGGGATTTGAGCAGCTCCAAATGAGATTGTTGTTTGGACTATATTAGAGAAGTATTAACATTTACAAGAAAAGGCCAACCACTAAATACGGGTTGACCTCATCATTTAAAGACTGTCTTACGTTTCTAAGAGAAAATGGACTAACTTTACAGCACCGTTTTAACCGTGTGTTGGACT
The DNA here is from genome assembly GCF_038008165.1 of Paenibacillus sp. FSL L8-0644. Taxonomy (NCBI): domain Bacteria; kingdom Bacillati; phylum Bacillota; class Bacilli; order Caryophanales; family Paenibacillaceae; genus Paenibacillus; species Paenibacillus sp. FSL L8-0644. Next base: position 2,169,185 of record NZ_JBBOYN010000001.1, on the reverse strand, counting down.
TGCTTCAGCAGTCCTTTATAGCCATCTTCATCGAGATAACCAATACTTCCAAGCAGTAAGTGACCGACGGATTCAATTCCAACGAAATCAAAAATCCCCGTATCGGATGTGAGCTTCAATCCTGCGGTCATACCGATTTCATCGTAGATCGCGTTGGGAGTACCATGTGTATTCACGATAAAACCTTTTTTACCTGTAAGCAGCTTATTAATCCCTTCCGCACCAGCCGTATATGCAAAGCCGTATGCAAATACACGATCAACGTAACCTTTCAGGATAGCCGGAAGACCTGTCCACCAAATGGGAGAAATAAAAGTAATCGTATCCGATTGTGAGATGTATTCCTGCTCCACTTTGATATCAGCCGGAGTTTGCCCTGCTCTCATAGCGGCAGTATCCTCAGGTTTTAATACAGGTTGAAAATTAAGGGCATAAAGATCGCGTACAACGACTTCATCACCTTTTTCTTTCAAGGTATTTACAACCGTTTCGAGTATCGCGTGATTGAAGCTTTCTGCGTTTGAGTGAGCATAGATAATAAGATGTTTCATTTTAATAACCTCCAGATGTTTTATTGTTATTTTGATATTAATATTAATATAGATATCTATACATTTACTTAAAAAAATTTATAATCTGTTTTTGACATGCTCCAGCAAATATTCCAGTTGTTCTTTTTCTTCATCTTTGAGACCACCATAGATGGTTTCTTGTAATCTATTGGAGATCATCTCAAATACAGGCTCTATCTCTCTTCCCTTATCGGTCAGAAATATCAGGGTAACTCGGCTATCCTCCCTTTCTTTTTTTCTTTCGACATATCCCAACTTCACTAGCTTGTCGATCAAGACAGTGACCGTGGGTTGCTGACGAGAAATTTTTTGCGTCAATTCCTTAATGGAAAGCCCGTCGTTTTGATAAAGGAACATTAGGATTCCGCCATGAGTAGGAACAATCCCTTCAATTCCATTCGATTCGAGCTCAGACACAATCAATTTATTGATCGAGTCTCTAATGGTTCCTATCAGTGCAGCTGCATTATTTTTTAACATACAAGCATTATTACATAGACATCTATATATATCAAGTATTGATACCAGTCTGAACTAAAAGCAAATATGACTTAATCTATAATGGTTCATGGTGGACTACTATCGCAGACGCATAAAAAAGCCAAAATACCCAAGTTCCTTACCTGACTTTGAGTATTTTGGCTTACAGTATTTATTTATGAAATGAAGAGATGTTCAAAGTATGATATGTTTTAGTTGAGCGTTTGAAGTATCTCAGGTGTAAAGGTTTGAAGATCATGAATTCGGCCTTCACGTATTTTCGTAGCCCATGCAGGATCGCCCAGAAGCGCACGCCCAACAGCTACCAGATCAAATTCATTGTTGTCGAGCCGTTCCAGAAGTTCATTAATATCTTGGTGTCCTGCCCCTTTCCCTTCGATATAACTTACAAAATCCTCATCCAGACCTACAGAGCCAACCGTAATCGTAGTTTTTCCAGTCAGCTTCTTCACCCATCCGGCAAAGCTCAAATCGGAGCCTTCAAATTCAGGTACCCAAAAGCGACGTGTCGAGCAATGGAAGATGTCCACGCCCGCTTCTACTAATACATTCAGGAATTGCTCCAGTTTATCCGGTGTATCGAACGGCTTTGCGTTGTAATCATTCATTTTCCATTGGGATAGGCGCATGGCAATAGGGTAGTCAGGGCCAACCTCAGCACGAATAGCTTCCACAAGCTCAATGGCGAATTGAGCACGTTTTATGATATCGCCACCATAGCGATCCGTACGTTGGTTCGTTTTCTCCCAAAAGAATTGATCAACCAGATAGCCGTGCGCTCCGTGAATTTCAACGCCGTCAAAACCCAGTCGTTTTGCATTCGCAGCTGCATCGACATAGGCGCGAATGACCTTGACAATTTCTTCTTCTGTCATCGGCTCGGTCACTTTATTGCCTTCCAGATCCAGCCCCGATGGACCAATCGATAGCGCTTCGGGATTCGGCTGAGATCCCAAAGGACGAGCCATCCCCATATGCCAAAGCTGTGGGAAAATTTTACTACCAGCTTCATGAACCTGTCTGACCACTTCAGCCCAACCGTTTAAAGCCGCTTCCCCATAAAAATTAGGTATCCTCGGCTCACTTGTTCCAGCCGGATGGTCAATCACTGCGCCTTCAGTAATAATAAGACCTACATCATTCTCTGCGCGACGGCGATAATAAGCGGCTACATCCGGTCCTGGCACACCATTTGGTGAAAAAGCGCGGCCCATTGACGGCATTACAATACGAGTCTGTAGGGTTAGATTATGAATGGTATAAGGTTGAAATAAAGCTTCTGTTGAATGAACATTTTGCGGTTGATTACTCAAGGATTGTACCTCCTCATTTTCTTTTATTCTTTTAAAGGATTATATATAAGGCTCGTGCATCATCAAACGGGGTGCAAGTGAAATGTTAGCAATGTTTAATTTATCATTCAACCGACAAAATGTTCATTCTGTTGCTTAACCAAAAGGGTTATGAAATTGTTGTATATCTAAATTCACTTGTTGACAAAACAACACATGTTTATAATGGGGGAATCATTTGATTTACCTGAAAGGAGTGTCTTTAGGATGCCTGGTGTAACTTCACCCAACCCAAACGATCCTCGCGTCATTCGAACACGTAGATTAATTCTCGACGCATTCGTTGACCAATTAAATAAGAAAGACTTCTACACGATTACGATCAATGACATTACCCAAAAAGCCACCATTAACCGCGCCACGTTCTATGCACATTTTCAAGATAAATATGCACTGCTTGAAACCCTTTTGTCAGATGCATTTTTGGAGTATGTTATCAAGAGGATTGATGCTGAGGCACGTTTGTCGGAGGAGATCATTCAGAAACTTATTCTTTCGTTATGTGACTATCACGACTCAAGTAACCAATGCGTTCATAAATATAATTCAGTGGCACCGATCCTGGAAGAACATATTAAGAATCAATTACAGCAATTCATACTTCAACTCATAACAAGAGAAGCCAATAATACAGACCAAAGAACGTTAGAACTTGCCGCGACCATTTTAAGCTGGTCCATTTATGGTGTAACCTTTCGCTGGAATGTGGAAGGAAAAAAAGAGTCTCCTACAGATTTAGCCGAGAGAGCTGTGCCTTTAATCTTCAATGGGGTTGTCTTATCTCTAGTCTCACAAATCTCTTAGTAGAAAATGCGAATAAAAAGGGCCGTTCCCAGTATACTTCGATCAGTTCCTGGGACAGCCCTTATAGTATTTAGTAAAATAATTGCCTCTTTTATTTAAAAAATTTTCTTAAACATCTCGATAACTTGTTCTTTGCTAGGTATAAACGGATTGCCCGGAGCGCAAGCATCCTTCATTGAGTTCTCGGCAAGCAGATCCAAATCCACTTCATTTACACCTAGTTCAGAAAGTTTGGAAGGAATCCCTACTTCCTTCGACAGGTCTTTGATTCTTTGGAGTACATAGTCTGCGCATTCCTTATCCGTTTTCCCCTTATCTTCAAAACCGATGGCTTTAGCGATGGCACGAAACTTCTCCGGTACATGCTTGGCATTCTCCTCCTCCACGATTGGCAGCAGCATGGCATTACAAACACCATGAGGCAAATCGTAAACGCCGCCAAGCTGATGCGCCATCGCATGAACGTAACCCAATCCGGCATTATTAAATGCAAGTCCTCCCAAGAAAATAGCGTATACCATTTGCTCACGCGCTTCTATATCATGACCGTTTCTCACTGTACGAGCTAAATGTTTAAAAATAATTTCTACTGCTGCCAACGCAGTTGCATCCGTTACAGGATAAGCACCTGGCGTAACCAAAGCTTCAATGGCATGGGTCAAAGCATCTAGCCCTGTAGCTGCCGTTAATGCGGCGGGTTTATCTACCATCAGTTCAGGATCATTTACTGAAATCGTAGCTACACTATTCTTATCAACCATAACCATCTTGACCTTGCGCTCTTCGTCCGTAATGACATAATTGATCGTGATTTCAGCAGATGTTCCTGCTGTGGTATTAATGGCGACAATAGGAAGCGATTTATGCTTGGATTTATGAACGCCCTCATACTCGGTTATATGTCCCCTATTGGTGGCAATAATGCCGATTCCCTTAGCCGTATCCTGTGGTGATCCTCCGCCAATCGAAATTAAAAAGTCACATTCATTTTCTTGCAGAAACTGAACACCATCATGTACATTTTTACAGGTCGGATTTGGTTTTACTTCATCGTATACCGCATAGTTCAATCCAATATCATCCAGCAAAGATGTAACCTTGCCTGCAATACCACTCTTCATCAAAAATTTATCCGTCACGACTAGAGCTTTGTTTAAATTCAGTTCTTTTATATACGGCCCAACTTCTTGCAAACAGCCTGTTCCCATAAGATTGATAGATGGTACAAAAAATACATGTGCGCTCATATAAAATCGGCCTCCTAAAGGATTCACTTCTTGTTGCCTCGCTAAATATAAGGGTATTTCTCAAAAGTGAAATATTTCACATGTATAATGTTATCTTTATTTTATTTTGGTGTTAACAATTAAACACAGATATTTATTGGTTTTATTTTTGTTTGTTTACGTTTTTCGAATCAGTCCAATATTTGGTACACAACTAATCGGAGGCAGCCTCGTACAACTTAGATGAACATATTCACAATGAGGTGATGACAGCATGACAATCAACAAGAAAGCATTGCTAGCTCTGCTAGCAGTATCACTGCTCCAAGCAAACCCGTCGTATGCGAAGTCGGTACCGCTGACTCCGGTGACGACCGTTTATGTAGATGACCGCCCACTTCAGCTTGCTGCCCAGCCGCTGCTGCTAGAAGGAACAGCGCTCGTCCCGATGCGCCAGTTGTTTGAGGCACAAGGAGCCGAGCTTTCCTGGAACGCATCCAGCAAAACCGTAACAGCTACCAAAAATGAAGCGGTGCTGACCTACCGTATGGGGGAACTTGCTGCCACCTTAAACGGCAAAACGCTGTCCCTGAATGTTCCTGGACAAATTGTTGAGGGCAACACAATGATTCCACTACGTTTTGTGAGCGAGGCACTTGGGAGCACAGTGAAGTGGGATGCCCTGACCCGAGCGATTCGGATTGTCTCCAGTAACGATTTTTTTACAACGGTTCTTTCGGGAGTCAACCTGCGCAGCAAACCGGATTCGTCGGGAGCTTCCCCTTCCCTGCGGCTTATTCCAGCCAACGAAAAGGTTCATGTCATCCGTGAGATCAATGCCCTCTGGTTGGAAGTGCGCACTAAAGACAACCTGACCGGATACATATCGGCTAAACCCAAATACAGCGATTATACCAGCTCATCCCTGGTGGAACGGCAGGGAGATGAACTCATCGCCTACGGAGAGAAATTCCTTGGTACTCCTTATGAATTCGGCGCAGCAAGCGGCCAGACATCGACCTTTGATTGTTCTTCTTTTGTGGGGGAAGTGTTCCGACATACGCTCTCCATCGACCTCCCCCGTGTCTCTTACGATCAGGCTAAAGAAGGCCAGAAGGTCGGGCTAAACGAGCTACGTAAAGGCGACCTGCTGTTCTTCAGCGCACGCGACCTGGAGATCGGCCATGTGGCGATCTATGCAGGGAACAACAAATTGTTGCATACATTCTCCAAAGAACGTGGCGTTCATTTTGACACGCTTGATGGTAAATGGCAGAATCGTTTCGTAACAGCCCGCAGGCTGTTTTAAGACAAACTGGATGGCTAATAATAGCGGGCTATTCCAGTACCACATTCAATATTTTCTGTTTGCATTTTTGCCGGACGCCTCCCTTGCGGTTTGCGTTCAGGTGGCAAAAGGTATTGATTCGTTCCCATTGTTCAACACGTAATTCGATCCTCTTCTCTAGCACTTTCTCTCAAAATCTTGGATCTTCCCCATCAGATCTGCTTAAATAGGATTAATAGAATGTGCAGAAAACACGAATATGTATGCTAATTATAGACAGGAGGAATCGTTATGCAATTTGAGACAAAACGGCTCATCATTCGTGATATTTGTACATCCGATTGGGGAAGTATACATACCTACACGTCATTGCCTGAAGTTACTAGGCACACAGCATGGGGACCCAATACAGAAGAAGATACAAAGGCATATATAGAACAAGTTCTAGCCTCACAGCAGGAAAAGCCACGACAAGACTACGAACTAGCCATATGTCTGAAAAACACTGGAATCCTGATCGGCGGTGTTGGTATTCATGTCAAAGATACTAATGCAGAAATGGGCTATATTCTAAACCCAGATTATCAAGGAAAGGGTTATGCAACAGAAGCGGCACGAGCCCTGCTAGGCTTTGGATTTAGCACACTTGATGTCCATCGTATTTATGCAACATGTCGTCCAGAAAATAAGGCTTCTGAGAAGATTATGCAACAGATCGGAATGCAACGTGAAGGTATAATGCGAGAACACTGGTACTACAAAGGCGAATTTCACGATTCATATTTGTACTCTATTCTTTCTGAGGAATATAACAGGACATAAAAGGTATTGTTTACATCTTGGGAAGCATGTTGCTGCGATAAATTGATAGTAAACCATTTTGACTATCTAGTTTGAAAATATATATCGTTGGAAATAGGTGTTGTTAAGAACGTGTCTGAGCCATTCTATGAGGAGTTTTAACGACAAATAGGTTCGAGGAACTTCTCTGAACGATACAATTTTTAATTAAGGAGGGAACAACATGGAAGCTTTTGCAGAATATTTAGCGCATATTGATAACCCCCAACATCGGGCTCGAACGCAAGAAGTATTGGCTTGGGTAACCAAGAAATTTCCAAATTTAATGCCAAAAATTGCGTGGAATCAGCCTATGTTTACGGATCACAGCACATTTATTATTGGCTTTAGCGTAGCCAAACATCATTTGGCCGTTGCCCCTGAAAAGGCAGGGATTAATCATTTTTCTGAGTTAATTGTGCAGGCTGGCTATGATCACACCAAGCAGTTGGTACGTATCCAGTGGGATAGTCCAGTTGATTTCTCATTACTTGAGAAAATGATCGAGTTTAATATTTTGGATAAGGCAGACTGTTCAACCTTTTGGCGGGAATAAAAAAAGGTTCCTTTTCTCGTAAAACTATACACCGAGCATCACAAATAAGTGTTTTTCTTCTCACCCCCTCTACCATCCTTCGAAATCTCATCAGGCTAATGCCCCTTAAAGCGGCTTTATGCTATAATGTGGAAAGTATGGATTGTTACATGCACAGGAGGATTGGAGAAAAATGATTGGGAAATTTTTAATTTTCTCTCTACTATGGAGTTTGCTCGGCAACCCGTTTCTGGCACTGCTCGTACTCTTAATCGTGATCTATATATTGGATCGTAGCTTTGTCGGTGTATTGCCCAGCATCAGCAAACCATGGAAAAGAAGACGCAATGCCGCTCGATTGCGCCAACAGATTGCGCTAAACACCAACGATGTGGCTGCTAGGTTCGATTTGGCTCGTATCTGGATCGAAAGCAAGAAATATCCGCAGGCTTTGGAGCTCTTATTGGAAATTCAATCCCGTTATGAAGACTCAGCAGACTATTGGAACGCACGGGGAACGGCTGAAGTACATACAAACCATCTGGAGGATGGAGAACAACATTTACTAAAAGCACTGGATATTAACCCGCGGGTACAGTACGGTGAGCCTTATTTGCATTTAGCCGCTGCTTTCAAGGAACGTGACGTCAATAAGTCGCTTCATTATCTGCAGCAATTTCAGGAGATTCAGTCTTCTTCCAGCGAGGGTTATTATCTGACAGGCTTGATGTACCGTATGCTGGGACGCAAGGATGAAGCCACTATAGCCTTTAACCAGTCCATTGCCGTCTATCGCTCTCTACCCAAATACCGCAAACGAAGTGAGCGCAAGTGGGCTGCGCGTAGCTTATTTCGTAAATCAATCGGCTAAACAGCGCCTACTAACGCAAACAAAGAGGTTCATAATGGTCAGTTTCTACTGTCATCATGAACCTCTTTCTTTAATATACTTTGTCTGATCCAAAGCATCCTCTCACGCTCGCCTTAATGGCGCATAACCAAGCCGATTCAACTCTTCCGCAATCACACGATAACCACGACTGTTCGGATGCACCCGGTCTAACGAAAGTAGTGCCCGTTCATAGCCCTCAAATGCGGGATAAATATTCGCCACCCGGTAATTCGGTCCGCCTAATGTATAGAGAAACGAGTTGTACTGACGCACATATACTCCCGCCTCCCTTACTTCTGGAAAAGGATTATATAATCCCACCATTCGAATGATAAATGGCTCACGCTGACCGGACTTTATCTGATACAGGGCATGTACAATTTGGCGTACATGTTCTTTTGTGTGATTCAACGCTTGTGGAATGGAAGAACCCGATAAGCCGGACCCTCCAGCAAGGGCGCTGATGTATGGGCGCAGATCATTCCCGCCGATCGTTACCGTTATAAGTTCAGCCCGGCTGATCGCCGACCGAAAAAGTGGATTGTTGCGGACCATGGACAGCAACTCCTGCGATGTCAGCCCGTTAATTCCCAGATTCTCGTAACTGACTGGCGTACGCAGATGTCTTTCTGCCATTCGCCGATAGATAGGTACAAATCCGCCGCTCAGCAACGTCCCTGCACCTGTTGTTAAAGAATCTCCAATCGCTGTGTAGTGGTACGCCAATGAAACCCACCTCCCTCTTTCTGCATAACATATCTTATGTAGAAAGAGGGACGCGGGACCCGGAGATTCGCTTATTCTTCGTCTATTTCATATACACAATGGAATTGCCCACCATCCGGCAAATCCTCTGATCCATACACGGCAAAGCCCACGTTGCGGAAAAAATCTGCCCCCTCCGCATCCGTGTCCACAGTAAGCCGTTTTGGATTACGCTCCTGAATGAGCGTAAGTAGCATACCTCTGGCATATCCTCTATGACGGTTTTCAGGCAACACGGCCAGATGGCGAATTACAGTTGTTCCATCCTCCTGGTCCTCAAAGCCGACAATACCTACAATAAGTCCTTCATCTTCTACACCGAACAGCTTCCAGTCATCCGAGGCTTGATAGGTACGTAAAACTGCTTCTCCGCGTTCAGGGTGATCCAGCACGGCGTAGGTTAACAGCTCCAGAACTTCCTCACGATCTGAATCTATTTTTATATTTTTAAACATTGTTTGTCGTCTCTCCTTAATATCCTAAAATTAGGATTTCACTCTAATTCTCCATAATAAGCAACGGCCAGTTATCAAGCCATTGCTTCTCAAATACACGCTGACGATAAGCCGTTGTGTGACGAAACAAAGGGCTTTGTCGTACCCGCATATCCAGCAGATCTTCCAATCCATGCGGACAAATGACCTCTATTTGATCCTTGTCATTCAATCTAACCGCCACCGCCGTTGCCGTCTCTGGCCAGCGGCTCATCGCATCCTCTACCGAGGAATAAGGAGCCTCCCCGTTGCGAAAATGCATCCGAGCCTGATTTTTGACAGACCAATTACGTCCGGCCTGCTTACGGTTCAAGGACAACTCTAGATACTCATCTCGTTCCTCTAGCGTGTTTTTCGGGTCAAAATAGATAACATCTATATCGTTTAAAGGTGTAGCCGTTGTATACCCATGGAGCTTGTCCCAAACGCGGTTACGTACATAGCCTGCGGCAATACATCCTTGCGGCAACTTCAGCTCTCGCACATAGCGCAAGTCTTCCAGTACCTGCGGATCATTCATATATTGTATGACTCGTAGCACATCTTCTTCCGACTTCATCCTGCACTCAACTCCCTTTTTATGATGACAGTTGCTGCACCGATTCTCCTCCTTGAGCCGCGATCCGTGCTGTACGCTGCACCAGGCGGCGGCGTGCGACCAGAAGGAACGGAATGCCAATCACAACCGACAGGGCAACCGGAACAAAAACAACAAGCGGCGCCGTTTGACCATAGATATCCAGCAACCAGCCACCAAATAAAGGAGCCAGCACGCTTCCCAAATTATTAAAGCCGATTGTACCGAAGTAGGTCCCTTTATATTGAGCATCTGCAATTTGGTCAATCAATACGTCCAGCATCGTGAACAATAACACTTCACCAACCGTAAACAGCACCATATCCAGTATAAACATCCAGCCTGAGTTTAGCATACCGCACAGCAACAGGCTGACCGCAATACATATATTCCCTGCAATCAGAGAATTCACCGGGGAAAATCGGCTTGCCAGCCGCACCAGCGGATATTGAAATGCCAATACACAAACCGCGTTGACCGTCAGCATATATGTAAACCATCGAGTTCCTTCCGCGAAGGATAAGGACAAGAATTGAGGCATTGTGGAATTGGAATGCGCATAGCCCATCACACAAAATACCGTTCCCAGCAAAATCGGCATAAACACCGGATCACGGCTGGCTGTACGGAATGCCTCAGCCATTCGCAGTGGAGCCTCTCTCGCCGTTGTACCTATATGCAGATCCGATGCATAACGGGCAAATTGGATCAACAACAGTACTCCGTATAGTGCGTACACACCAGCAGCTACCATGAACGGCGTACCATTGGATGCAGATCCTAACATCAAACCAAGCAACGGCCCTGCCACTACCCCAACATTAATGGCCGCATATCTCATATTATAGATAAGCAGTCTTTTCTCCTTGGGGGTTACATCTGATAACAGCGCCCGCGAGGTTGGCTCGAACAAGGACCTGCACAGTCCATTTAGAGCATTAATGACAAAAAAGGCCCAGGCCGCTTCCGCCAACGCAAAAGCAACGAATACAAGCGCCCAGCTCGCAATGGACACCAACATCACCTTACGCCGTCCGATTCGATCTGAAATATATCCACCGTAAAAGCTGGCAAAAATGCCGACCAACGAGCTTACCGACACGATCACCCCCGTATGAAAGGGGGACACTCCTAAACGGGTGGTAAGGTAAATTGACAAAAACGGGATACTCATGGATGTCGCCATCCGCCCGAAAATAGTACCGACAATAATCGTCCAGGCCAGCGGGTGAATGGAACGCAACTGTTCTTTCATATATGCCTTTACGTTCTCCTTCCGCGTGCAAGTCTAATAAAGGGGGGGGAAACGGTCTAGCACTGGTGAATATAGCGTTCCAGTTCTAAACACGTTGCTTGATAGACAGATTGGAGCGCAGACAACTTCGCTTTCGCATTCTCGAGTCGGTTCTCCCGTGCAAGCTGTTCAATATCGGACAGTAACGAGGACAAACGCCCGACACCCAGACTCACGCTGCCTGATTTCAACTCATGAGCAGCCTCTACTACTTTTGTGGCTTCGCCCGCAGCAGCCAGTTCTCTTAACTTATTGATTTTGGCAGGTGTATCACTTGTATACATTTCGACCAATGACTCCAGTAGTCCCGTGCTGCCATCCTCGTCCAGCAGCATAATTTCACGTATAACTTCCTCAGCCAAAATCGGCTCGGTTTCCGGCTTTGGAAGCCATTTGACAAGCTTTTCAGAGAGCTTTTCAATCGTTACTGGCTTTATCAAGTAATCGTTCACTCCAACCTCCCGGCCCCGTGCCTGATCCTCCTCAGACACATTTCCAGTCAAAGAAATGATCGGTACAGGTGGTTGCTGGTTTTCTGCTTCCCTCTGGCGGATCGCTTTTGCCGCATCATGACCATTTAGCAGAGGCATGTAATGATCCATTAGAATACAAGCGTAGGATTGTTCGGAGGCCGCTCTTACTGCGGCTTGTCCATCCTCAGCAAAATCAATATGCTGGAATCCCAAGTGGTTAAGCTGTAATTGCACCACCTGCCGATTCACCCGATTATCTTCAGCCACCAAAATAGTTTGAGAATGACTATGCTCACGCAGCAACTCGCTAAATGCCTTCAAATCACCATTTTCATGCTTCTCCATTTCGCCTGCCTGCTCCAATCCTTTCATGAGGGGAATTTCAAACCAGAACGTGGAGCCTTGGCCTTCTGTACTGACGACCCCAATTTCTCCCTGCATGAGTTCCACAAATGAACTGCATATCCATAGCCCTAGACCCGTTCCTCCATATTGGGAGGCGCTGCCTTCACCGGCTTGTACATAAGGCTGAAACAGCTTATTCTGATCCTCCGGTGAAATCCCAATACCCGAATCTTGCACCTCAAACCGAACACGTTGGGAGTCTTTTGTTTCCTCCACTAATTTTGTTCGAATGATGAGCAATCCTTCACTCGTAAATTTATTCGCATTGTTCAACAGATTGAGCAAGATCTGCATGATCCTTGCCGAATCTCCCTCCAGATGCTCTGCCACACCGGTATCGGTCTCTATACTCAACCGGTTACCCATCTGATAGATTTGCGGCTCCAACAACTGAGCAACATGGCTCATAATCGCCTGAACTCTGACGTTTCCGATCTCCAGTTCCATCTGTCCTGCTTCCACTTTGGATATATCAAGCAGATTATTAATCATGTTCAATAACAGGGAGGCTGACTCACGTATCACACCGATGGCCTGCCGTTGATCCGGGGAAAGTTTGGATGAACCTAACATTTCGATCATTCCAAGTATTCCGTTCATTGGCGTTCTGAATTCATGACTAACCACAGCCAGAAAAGTGCTCTTTAGGTCATTAGCCCGTACCGCTTCTTCCTTCGTCCGTGATAATTCCGCATTGCTTTTGGCAAGCTGACGCTGCAGATTAACCAGCTCGTTGTTCATCGCTGAAAATTCATTCAGCAGCTTTTCTTCCTCAGCCTTGCTTTTCACTATCTCATCCGTTAATTGTTCGACCGTTTTCCGCAGAACAGCCATTTCTGCTGTCGGTTCCTTCATATTAAAAGGCCCCCTTTACAAAATGACTTACAGGTTCACAAAACCAACCTTATTTCCTGAGCGAAAGTAAGTCACCCGCAACCTCCAGCGCTTCTTCCGCACCTGGTGCGTATCCGTCCGCCCCTACTTCTTGCCACAAGAGGGAATCGAGATTAAAAGGCAAGCCTCCGACCATAATTTTCACATGGCTAGTCGTTGGGTCTTGCCGAATGAGAGCAATCAACTCTTTCACTAGATGGACATGGTAAGCCATGGTAGCTGAGATAGCCACTACATCCGCCTTGTAACTCACAATGGCCTGAAGCAAACTCCGGTTAGGTACATTGGCGCCTAAATAATACGTATCCCAACCATCCATTTCAAATATATCAGCCAGCATACGCACTCCAATTTCATGCTGCTCGCTGCCTACACACGCCGCCACCAGGCAGCGTTCCTTACTTCCACTCCCCATCCATCTGGGATACAGGCTTGAAATAATAAATTGAGTCACGGCAGTGCAAAAATGCTCTTGACCGACGGTGATTTTGCCTTCATGCCATAGACGGCCTATTTCATATTGCGAAATTTGAAAAATATATTTATACGTATGTTGAATAGAGATACCCTCATCCAGCAAGCGAACGATCCAATCCAAAGCCTGTCTGCGATTACCTGAGAGTAAATATTCCAAATATTGAGCCACGTCAGCAGCATAGGGATTATCACCTGTAATAAAAGAGGCATACTCCTCTTTCTTCCCAATTTGCTGTATCCCCAAATCCAGGTGCTCCAGCACCATGACTTTATTCGTATGATCGAAGTGCTCTACCAACGTCTCCTGGATTAATCTGAAATTGATGCTCAAATCTTCTTGGGTTATCCCGAAACCCTCCAGAAGCTTTTTTAACCAAGAAACATACTGTGTAAATAAAATAGGGCTGTTCATGATTACACTTTCAGCCAAATAGTTCAAACTATATATGGAATCCTGTTTTGTCTTTATTTTACCGTTATCCCCAAAACGCTGCAAAAGATCGGGCTGTAATTCGTATTGCTTATGGGTAACTAATTCAGCCAAAGCTCCTGCTTGCATCAATAGCGATTCACCTGCGGTGTATTGCTGTATACTCATGTACAGCTCCTTCCCCGACAAGGTTTTGTATTCGAAACAGGTACTGGGAATTTGTTCCGGACGTGACTATTAGACAATTATACCTGATTTGCGTCCCTACATTAACCCTACTCCCCCATAATACGACAAAAAAATAAAATACCGAAAAGTCGGTATTTTATCTAAAGCAGATTTAACCTGTACATGCACCGTTTATGATCCGTTACTCTTCTGCCCCTCAGCCGTTAGTCCAAGCTTTTTTAACAGATGAATAGCCTGCTCCTTCTCTTCCACAGATAAGCCATCCACGGTCTCCATAATGACACGATGATGCTGCGGGAATATTTGCTCAAAGAAGTGACGTCCCTCATCAGTCAATTCTGCATAAATCACACGCCGATCATCTTGCGAAGCACGACGGGTAAGCAAGTTTTTCTTCTGAAGTTTATCGACCACGTACGTAATATTCCCACTAGAGATTAGTACCTTTTCTCCAATTTTCTGTAAAGGCTGTGGCCCCCGATAATACAGCAGATCAAGCACACCAAATTCTGTTGTATTTAATCCATGACTATGAATGTCCCGATTCGTACGAGACGTGACCGAATTATAAGCACGAGCCAGAACAACGAACAAGTTAAGTGCTAGGTCCTGATCATCTGGTTTTACAGACATATTAACAGCCTCCGTTACTCATATCTTTATTCCAAGATATCTTAATTGTGCGCTTTTGTCAAGTTTAAGCGTTCCTCCCCCTACTCCTACGGCCTAAAAATGGAGGAATTGTCGTCTATTATGTGAAGATTACAGTTCATTATGTAAAAAAAGTCCGCTCTCAGCCAGTCTTAACACACTGATTCAGAGAGCAGGACGATTATATTGCAATCCCTAACTTCTTACGTAAAAATACGTAGGCAATACGGCCGCATAATACTCCCAGAACATTCAGTATGATGTCATCCACATCCATTGTACCTGCGCCCAGCAGCATTTGGGACACCTCAAGAATGACCAGTGCGATCACTATCGTTAACAACAGACTGCCTATACTTCGCATGGACATCCAAATGATAGGCACAAGGATACCGAAGGGAATGAATACGCCAATATTACCGAGCAAATTAACACCCCATACCCGAAAAGGAAACGACTCCATTGCCCGCCAGTATTGCCTGATCGTATCAAACGGCACAATATTATACGAATACGGGGGTCCTGGCCGTAATGTACGACCAAAACCGAGAAACATCCAATATAATAGAAGTCCTGTATATAAAATCAATAACACCAATGCCACATGATGAAGCAGACGGGTCCTAGACATTACTTGTTACGGACGTCGATCTGTCCATTGGCCCGTGCGATAATCACCTGGTCCGCCATATTAATGAACAGTCCGTTATCGACTACTCCCGGAATTTGGTTCAAGCGGATTTCCAACTCCTGCGGATTCTCAATCGTACCATAGCGACAATCGGCAATATAATTACCGTTATCCGTAAGGAAGCGCTCGCCGTCTTTCATACGCCACTCCGCTTTGCAGCCCGTCTGCCGCAAGGCCTCCAACGTCCATTCACTGGCAAAGGGTACGACCTCAACGGGTAAAGGAAATGCACCCAGTACCTTCACATCCTTGGACTCATCGACAATAATAATTAATCGGTCGCTATTGCTTTCCACAATTTTCTCTCTCAGCAGGGCTCCGCCTCCACCTTTCACCAGTACCAGTTGCTCGTTCACTTCATCTGCACCGTCGATGGTAACATCAAGCCTTCCAATCTGATCAAACGGAATGATGGGAATTCCCAGCTCCCTGGCCTGATCTTCCGAGGCTTGGGATGTAGCTACAGCCTGTATATGTAATCCTTGCGCTACACGCTCACCAATTTTTTGAATAGCCCAAAAGGCTGTCGAGCCTGTACCAAGTCCTACTTTCATACCGTCCTGAATCGCCTCAACTGCTTTTTCAGCCGCTTTTTGCTTCAAATTCATTATCATCTCTCCCGCTATATAGGCTAGTATTGATCATCATCCATTTTATAAGAGAACGCTTTATATTAACAGAGACAGCTTTTTACCATAACAAAGGCTGTTTTCATCGTGTTCATACTCCCCAAATCGTTCAATAGGTTCGTATCCCCGCTTGGTATAGAGAGCAATCGCTTCAGGTTGAGCCGCTCCGGTCTCCAGTTTAATCCTTACCACTCCCCGTTTGCTGGCTTCCTCTTCCAAAAAAGATAATAGGTTCACCGCAATTCCTTGTCTGCGATAAGAGGAATCGACATAAAATCTTTTAAGTTCCATTTCTTCCGCACCTATAGGCCTAAGCCCTCCACAAGCCACCGGTTTTTCGTCCACATACACAACAGCGAAAAACATTTCTTTAACTTTCGGATTGGAAAAATCAACCAAGTAAATTTCATCGGCAGGATACCTTTCCAGCAAGTCCTCATCCAGCCTTTGAATCAACTTATGCAGATCCTCGTGATTACTCTCAACCTTTAAAATCGTAAGCTTGGACATTCTTCTTATCCCTCTTCTCTTTGCATGGATATAAAGACTCATTTGCAAACAATTCACAAAAACCGCGATAAATCAAGCATTTCCAACGTTAAATATGAAAAATGTCCCAAATTGATAAGTGCATTTGACTCTATTATAAAGTATGATGGTTTCTGTTGAATAGTTGCTTATGGACTGTAATGAATTCAAATCTCAAGTTGAAGTATAAATTGGAATATACTGAAACACAGACAGCGTTTACCTATTAAAATTAATTTTTTATTGTGTAAGGTATTCATTTCAAGGGCTTTTCGTACGACATATATATAGGGATATCATACTTGTCTGTAAAAGGACTTAAGACCTATTACATAAAATTCAAGGGTCTATGATCTCGATTATTTTGTTTGTAAGGGGGACTTGATTATCTCATTCGATAAGCGGTTCAACACCATATACAAAAAATACAACCAGGGAGTGGAACATTTTGAAAAAGTGGAGTAGCTTATCATTCTTCACCAAAAACCTATTATTATCCTTCTTCAACATCGTATTGATTGGGCTAGTTCTTATTGTGTCCAGCTATTTGATCCAACGTACGATTTTGATAGACCAATTGCATGGGCAAGTGGAAAAAATCACATTGAAGTGGGCCCAGGGCATTAATTCCGATGAAGTAACCCAAGCGGTTCAAGAGAAAAATTATGATGGACCTATTCAAACCAAACTCCGCGCGTACCTAGATAACATCATGGCGACGAATCCAAATATCTCTCATGCCTATATTTTCGGGACGGAGCTCGAAAATGGCAATCTGACATCTATTGTGGCGATGCCAACGGATCTCAGAGAAGCATTTGAAAAAGATAAGATGCTCGTTGGCTCTATGTATGAGCAACCCAATGTCGTGGCAGTAGGCGTAACCGGTATGCTGGACAGTGGCAAACCAACATTCACCAGCTTCTACGATGATACTTTTGGTACATGGACGACTTTGATGACTCCGATTAAAGATCCAAGTGGCAAAATCTTTGCATATTTTGCAGTCGATGCAGATGCCGGTGCCGTACCTGCTGGATTGACCAAGCTGCTCATTAGCGGCGCTACCATTTTAGTGATTTTCCTACTGATCTGCCTGGCGCTTCAATATTGGGTTGTGAAACGTACGCTGTCCCCGATTAAGCAATTGATGTACGGTATCAGCGAAGTAAGCAGAGGAAATCTGGATGTTCAAATTCATGCAGGTCATGATGATTTGGGACTCGTAAATCAGAATTTCAACGATATGGTAAGTCATATTAACAGCATTATGACTAAAGTGAAGCAGACAACTGATGAAGTCAATGAATCCGCCAAAGAATTACTCGCAATCTGCGAACAAAACGGAATCAATTCCAACATCATCAATCAAAACATCAGTGAAATCACGGAGAATATCCGTTCGCAGGAAAAAGCAACAGGCGATAGTGCACGTGCCATGGCTGAAATGGCTTCGGTCATTCAAAATATTGCCACGAGTTCTTCCAATGTTGCGGAAGAAGCCAATTCGGTAGAGAAACGCTCTAACGAAGGCAACGAGATTGTAAGTAAGGTATCATCCCAAATGCACTTGATTACCGATACAGTAACCAATACTTCCCGTATCATCAAGTTGCTCGACAGTCGTTCGCAGGAAATTGGCAATATCATCAGTACCATTTCAGGCATCTCCAGTCAAACCAACCTGCTCGCTCTGAACGCTTCTATTGAAGCTGCGCGCGTTGGTGAAGAAGGTAAAGGCTTTGCCGTCGTTGCCAGTGAAGTACGTAAGCTGGCAGAACAATCTGCGGAGGCAACCAAACAGATTACATCACTGATTGAAGAAATTCAAAATGAAATCGGACAAGCTGTGAAATCGATGGAGCAAGGAAACGTTGAAGTTCAAAACGGAATCGTCGTTGCTGGACAAGCAGGCGTGCTGTTCAATGATATTCTTCAAGCAACTAAAAATGTAGCATGGCAAATCCAAGAAGTATCCAGCGCTACTGAGCAAATATCTGCGGGTACACAGGAAATGACAGCGACAGCAGACGATCTTTCTTCCACTGTAACCAAAACAGCCAATAACAGTGTTCACATTGTGCAAACGGTGGAGGAACAAAAAGCTTCTTTGGATTCGATTATTGATTCATCCCATAAATTGACATCCATGTCTGAAGAGCTTCAAGAAATTACATCTTATTTCAAAATTGCAGACACCAACCGTAGCAAATCATAATAGCCATTTATCGACTTAAAGTTAATTTCATAGTTAATCATTCATTCGGTAATGCCTCCCTCCTGTTCATGCATTTGAAGGGAGCGAGGCATTTACTGAGTTTACCATTTATATTAAGACATCATACATTCAGGAGGTTAGCGTAATGGCTTCATTACTACAAAACAGTACACAGACAACCCCTTCCCCATTCCTAGTTCCCTTGGATTATGCACGTATACAACGCAAGCATACATCCTCTACTTATCAAGTAGAGTTAGAAGCGTCCATCTCGGAACAATTAAATCAGCAAAAAACTGCGGGAGACAAACAAGCGTTGCTCTTATCAGCATATACTGCATGGGTATATCGCCTTTCCGCAGAAGAAGAAGTTTCTTTTTCTACTTTCGTGCCACAAACTGGTCTGCTTACAGCTTCGCTGACAGTCGAAAAGGAAACGACTTTTCATGAACTAGCAGACTTATTTCAGGAGATGCTCCGTGAGCCAAGTGCATACCTTGCGGAACCACAAGCCGATACTTCATTTTCGACAAATCTGCCTACGGACAGCGGTGTAGAATCCCGTATTATGGATTGGGCTGTCAGTGAACACAATGGCGCTTATCAAATACAGATACGATATGATCAATCACTCTTGCTGGAAACAACGGTTGTCCGATACGCAGAATACTTTGAAACCCTTTTGCGTGGCGCGCTAACCAACAGCCATGCACCTGTGAATTCAATTGATATATTATCGGATGCAGATCGAGCTGCTCACGAAGCTTTAAATAATACAGTCGTGAAATATCCTGAGCATCAAACTATTCATGGAATGTTTGAGGAGGCGGCTTCACAATACCCTGATCGTCCGGCTATTGCTTCCCACACTGGAGAGTACACGTACCGTGAGTTGAACGAACGCGCTAACCAAGTCGCACGTGTCTTGTTATCCAAAGGTCTTACCAAAGGTGAATTCGTGACCATCTTCATGGAACGGAGCTTAGAGACCGTTATTTCACTGCTTGGTATCCTAAAAGCCGGAGGCGTATATGTACCTGTTGATCCCGCCCACCCCGCTGACCGGAGTAGCTACATTGTCGAAGACACGCGTTCTCCTTTTGTATTAACAACTTCCGCACTTATGGAACAAGCGACTGAACTGTGCGGTTCTATTGAAACGGTAAAAGAAATTTTAGCTATTAACGGGCCGCTGGCAGGCTATGCTGCAAGCAATCCGAACGTTCGTGTAAGTCCGGATGATCTAGCTTATGTCATCTATACATCCGGCTCTACAGGCAAACCGAAAGGTGCCCTGATCGCTCACCGCGGTGTTGTTAACCTAGGAGCTGTCGTGCAACGCGATTGCGACATTACACCTCAGGATGTATTGACCCAATTTGCAACCTACAGCTTTGATGCATCCGTTTGGGATACCATTGGAGCCTTGTTTTACGGTGCAAAATTGTACTTGCTGTCTTCTGAAGAGCGTGTATCTGTTGAAGAATTCGCTGAAGCCATTGCACGTACAGGCACGACGATTATTACCATTTTGCCAACTGTATTCTTTAATCAGCTATCTACGTACTTGTCAGACGAAGGCTATCGCAAACTCGCTAAGGTACGGATTGTTACTGTAGCAGGCGAAGCGCTGTACGGCTCCCAAGTTCGAGCGTTCCAAAGCAAGTTCGGTACAGATACCGACATCGTAAACGTATACGGACCGACCGAATGCACCGTAGCGACAACGACCCATCGGGTCCGTGGTGCCGTGCCTGAGCATGTCGTCAATATCCCGATCGGCAAGCCGATTTACAATTACAAAGTGTATATCGTTAACGATGATAACAAGCTCTGCCCAGTCAATATTCCGGGTGAAGTATGTATTGCTACTCCTGCATTGGCCCATGGTTATCTCCATCAGCCAGAACGTACAGCGCAATCGTTCGTGGACAATCCTTTTGTTCCGGGTGAAAAAATGTACCGCTCGGGTGATATCGCCAAGTTGCTGCCAGACGGTACGATTGAATACGTAAGCCGCAAGGATTCGCAGCTCAAAATTCGTGGAAATCGGATTGAAATCGGAGAAATTGAAGACCATTTTTCCAAACATCCAGGTGTTCAGGACGTCGCTGTGGTAGCCGTCAAAGATCACACAGATCAGAACATGCTAGTTGGCTATTTCACCACTTCGGATGGACAATCTATTCCACAGGACGTTATTCAGTCTTATATTGGGGGCAAGCTGCCTTCTTATTTTGTACCGAGTCATGTCGTTCATTTGGAAGCTATGCCAATTTCACCAACTGGCAAGATCGATCGCAAAAAGCTGGCCCTGCGACCACTACCGGAAGCGTCTGATCTTTCATTTGGCGGGGAACCTCTCCGAGAAGGAACCGAAACACTCATTGCCGAAGCATGGACTCAAGTGCTTGGTAAAAATAACATTGGCGCTACCGATGATTTCTTCCTGATCGGGGGCGATTCGCTTCGTGTCATCCATGTGCTGGCTATTTTGAAGCCGCGTTATGGCGCGCTGCGCATCGGAGATTTTTTCCGCTACAAAACCGTTCGTGAGCTTGCTGAATACGTGGAACAATTAGGTACGGAACA
Organism: Paenibacillus sp. FSL L8-0644; assembly: GCF_038008165.1. NCBI lineage: Bacteria > Bacillati > Bacillota > Bacilli > Caryophanales > Paenibacillaceae > Paenibacillus > Paenibacillus sp. FSL L8-0644. Next base: position 2,147,868 of record NZ_JBBOYN010000001.1, on the reverse strand, counting down.
AATGCCGCAACGCAAGCCACTCGCGATTTCTCAAGAAAAAATGGACTTGAATGAGCATCCTATTGAGTTATCTGGTGCTTCTGACTTAGCTGAAGTCCGCGACTTGCGCGTGATTTTGTTGACCGGTGCTACAGGCTATCTGGGCTCGCACATTTTGTATGACCTACTTCAACGAACAGAAGCCAAAGTATACGCGATGGTACGCCCTTCTCAGAACGGTCCATCCGGTATTGAGCGTATTCAGTCCGTATTGACAGGATATTTTGGACAAGATGTCTCCAGCCTGATCGAAGGACGGGTAAAGGCTGTCTATGGGGATCTGGAGCAAGCTGATCTGGGTCTCTCTTCCCTCGACCGCCATATGCTGGAGCACCAAATCGACGGCATCATTCACAGCGCCGCTGACGTTCGCCATTTTGGTGATTCTGCAGCCTTCGATCGCACGAATGTGACCGGAACACTGGAACTGTTGAAAATCGCTCAAGCCAAGCCAGGAGTATCCTTCCATCATGTCTCCACTATGGGAATACCGGAGGATCTTGCTAACGAAGGAAAATGGGAGTCGGCATTGGAGCTTTCTGCCTTCCCAGACGAACTGAATGTGGACAACCTGTACACGAATAGTAAACTGGCTGCGGAGAAGCTGTTGTTCCAAGCAACTCAAGCGGGTACGCCTGTCTCGATCTATCGCGCGGGTAATTTGACAGCCCATTCGGCCAACGGACGCTTCCAGCGAAATATTGATAGCAATGCTTATTATCGTATGATGAAGGCGATGCTGCTGCTGGGCAAAGCGCCACAAGCCGATTGGCATACGGACTTCACACCGATTGATTACGCCAGCCGTGCTATCGTAGAGCTGTCTGTTCATCAAAAAAGCGCAAACCGTATTTTCCATATCTGCAATCCGAACCCACTGCCATATGATGAACTGATCGCTATGGTAAACCAACTCGGTTACGCAGTAGAAACCCTGCCTTTTGACGATTACAGCGCCTGGTTGCTAAATCCGTCTTCCGGCATTCAGGAGGATGCACTTCACCTTGCTATGGGACAACTGGAAGGTGACGGAGCCAAGGATTCAGCTTACCGTTACGGATGCTCTGTAACCACAGCTCTGCTGGAACAAGCTGGCGTTCAATGCCCGGCAACCGACCTGAATTTTATTCGGAACATGATCCAGCATGCCGTCGAGATCGGTTACTTCCCGACCTCTTCACCGGTATCTGTAAAAGCTACACAGAGGTAACAAAGTTGTGATATTTCCCCCGCGTGTTTTCGGTATGATAGACTAGATTTTGCTAGTTTCATATCTAGTATAAACCTCTATACTTTCAGAATTTTTTTGCATGCGGGGGATGTCATTCAATGAAACACACTTTTTTTAAAAGAACGTTGCTGATCATAAGTTTGTTGGCTATTTTAGGAATTTTGGTGTATGAAGCACGTAGCATATACCACACACCTACAGTTAAAGGGGCTCATCGTACACGCACAGCTAATGCAGATCGACTGGTACGCCATTTATTTTCAATGACGCCTACACCAGATAAAGTATATTACCAAAACAAAGTAATTGTCCTGATGTATCATGAGGTGACCAAGACTCCACCTGATCCCGGTGCTCTCAAGCTTAGTAATTTAACGAGGCAGTTGGACGAAATGAAAGCTAACGGCTTCCACTGGATCACGATGAAAGAGTATACGGATTTTATTTTACATAAAGCCAAGGTTCCTGATAATGCGGTACTTATGACATTCGACGATGGCTACGAGTCCTTTTATACGGACACTTTTCCTGTGTTGAAAAAGTACCAGGTACCGGCAACCAATTTTCTCATCACGTCCACGATCAGCAATCCCAAACATATTGGTATTCCAAAGCTGACATGGGATCAAATTCATCAGATGCATGCTGAAGGCATTGATTTCTACAATCATACCAATGACCAGCATGCTTACGGATACTCCAACACAGCGCGCACCCAACAAAAGCCGCTTCTGATGGCTCCAGTGTATTCGAAAAAGCTGGGGCGAATGGAAACCGAGGATGAGTTCAAACAGCGAGTTTCTACCGATTTGGACATGGCTGACAAGAAGCTGTTCAAGCATCTACACAATGATCAGAATGTACTTGCCTTCCCTTATGGTGGGTATACCAAGGAGACGATGGAAATTTGCCGTTCCTTGGGTATTGACGTTACGTTTACGGTGAAACGCGGGATTAACTCGCCAGGGCAAACGAACGGCTATCGCGTCAATGCAGGTGGAATACACAATATTCCCGAAGTATTGGTGCAATACATGAAGGAAGGTGCTCCCCTTCGCCCACTTCCTTTTGCTCAAGGTCCCAACAAGGTATCCTAAACGTTGGCTAGCTTATTGAAGGATAAAAAAGAACCTTTAAAACCATTTTATGTCGTGGTTTTAAAGGTTTTTTTAATGTATGAGATGTAGATTAGGGCCAGATGCGAATTGCCGCGATAACAGCCAGATGTACCGGGTAAAAGCTACGCCACAACCAACGCGGTACCCGACTATAAAATCCGCTTTCTCCAGTTGCAAAACATACGATCAGAATACTGGACAGCAGACTAAAGTGCTGAAGATTCGCGTGATGCACCATATCATACACTACGTTCAAAACAAAATGGGCTGCAATCATCATATATGAACGGGTGTATCGATAAATCAGAACCAACAGCAGTCCATAGGCTCCGTAATCCATCTGGCTGAGCTCCATAACCAGAGCTGAGACGACGTACAGGCACGTTACAGCCGTCCAATGCTTTAAGCGGGATGCAGCAGCCAACGCAAGCAACGAGGCCAATAGCGTCCAGATTACGTTCGGTCTAAGCACATCAAACGCCAGCATATAGGGCACCTGAGAAATCAGAGCCAGTCCGAGTAGACGGAGCATGTAGCTCTGCATGTCTCGGGTATGAGTATATCCCGCATACAGCGCGTACGCGTAGATTGGAAAAGCAAGCCTGCCGGCAATTCTCCAAGCCGGATCCGTCGGAAAAAACACAAGTCCGACATGGTCAATCAGCATCGTCAGCATGGCCAACCAGTACATACAAGGCCCCCTTATTTATGTTTTACGTTTTATCTTCTGTCAAGCTCAGAATGGCGTTCATGATGTCCGTTTTCGTAACCCGCCCTACCAACTCCCGAATTGGAGTTGAGGAGCTACATTGCTCGTCCAAAACTGGAAGACAATTGACCTGATGCCGAATCAGTTTCGATATCGCTTCCAGTAAAGTGTCTTCTGGAGCAAGCGTCGTCATTTGGGCCCGGCGCGTCATTGCCATGGTCACCGGGACGGTGTGAAGATCGGTATGCCCCAGCATGACCTTCAGCAAATCCTTGCGGGTAACAATTCCAATGAGCTCCTGCTCCTCTCCTGTGACCATCAGGGTGCCTGTATTTTGCTGAAACAGCATCAGCACCGCATCATAGGCGGTCGTGTCACCGGAAATCAAAATCGGATCACTAAGTATATCCGCCACCGTCAGCTTTTTGAGCATGTTGCCGATATGACTATCATATTTAGGATGACGCCCTGGCAGGTAGCCTACCTTCGGCTTGGCATCCACCAGTCCGAGCATAACGAGCAGAGCAAGGTCAGAACGGAGAGTCGGACGCGTCAATCCCAGTGTTTCAGCAATTTTATCCCCCGTAACAGGTGCCAGACGCTGGACAATATCAACAATTTCCCGCTGTCTTTCAGACAGTTGAATAATGATTACCTCCTTATGGAGTGGGGTAGAATACATTATAAAGAGTATAGATCGGTAAATTTCAGGCATCTTCCGACAATTCATCAAATTTTAATCATACACCGCTTGTTTTCAAATTTAAAATGTGTCACAATTAAGAATGTAATACATACTAATTATAAGTTTAACGTGTGCAATATGCTACATTTATAATGAACTATTGTACATCGCGTGTGATATGTATTATGTATTATATAAACCTGAGGAGGAAATCAAATGAAATTTTTCTTGGATACTGGTAACATTGAAGAAATCAAACGTATTGAACGTTTGGGTCTGGTTGATGGTGTAACAACGAACCCTTCACTGATCGCTAAGGAAGGTCGAGTGTTCAAGGAAGTCATTCAGGAGATTTGCAGTATCGTTGAAGGTCCCGTAAGTGCTGAGGTTATTGGTCTGAAGGCTGAAGATATGCTCAAAGAAGCTTATGATATCGCCAAGTGGGCACCGAACGTGGTTATCAAGCTTCCTATGACTGAAGATGGCTTGTATGCTTGTAACGAGCTGACCAAGAACGGAATCAAAACGAATGTAACACTGATTTTCTCCGCGGCTCAAGGTTTGATGGCAGCCAAAGCTGGCGCTACTTTTATCAGCCCGTTCGTAGGACGTCTGGATGATATCGCTGTTGATGGTATGAAGCTGATTCGTGAACTGAGACAAATTTTGGACATTCATGGTCTGAAATCTGAAATCATCGCCGCATCCATCCGCAATATTAAGCATGTAGAAGATGCTGCTCTGTCTGGTGCACATATTGCCACCATTCCAGGTTCCTTGCTCCCTTCTCTGTGGAAACATCCGCTGACAGACAGCGGTATCGAACGCTTCCTGAAGGACTGGGAAACTGTACCAAAAGCTTAATTCGCCAGTCATGGCAAACGATATTATATCAACCCAAACAGCCCGTATTTTACGGGCTGTTTTTTTTGCTGTAGTGATAGCAGAACCCAAAACGCTGAACAACTTTTTTTGACAAAATAACTTGTTGTTCATATAATTGTTATAACAACTAATTAATTTCAAAGTAATTTATGTACGGGAAACAGAAAGGAGTACCTATGAATAACTTGCCTCCCGATTGTTCCATTGGGATGTTGCTCGGGATTACTCACCGCAAAATGAGTCAGCAGCTCTTGCAGCGCCTCAAACCTTATGATATTTCCCCAGAGCAATGGTCGGTTCTGTTCCAAATCTATCAGGCTGAGGGTTTAAATCAGAAAGAAATTGCAGCTAAGGCCGTGAAGGACCAGCCTACCACGACTCGAATTATTGATTTGTTGGACAAGAAGGGCTGGGTACGGCGTGTAAATAGCCCACAGGATCGTCGGGCCTATTTGCTTCATCTGACTGAAACAGGCCGACAGCTTGTGGAGAAGACTCTTCCTGTCGAACTTGATACCAATCACGATTTTGTAAAAGGAATTTCCTCGGCCGATCTGAAGCAATTCCGCCGGACTCTTTTACAAATTCACGCCAACATGACCGAATCAGAAAAACAAGGAGAGAACGATTAATATGCAACAAGGCAAGCAACCTCTTTGGACCAAGGAATTTATCGTTCTTACGGTTTCCAATTTATTTTTGTTTCTGGAATTACAGATGATCCTATCTTCCATTCCTTCTTATGTGAAAAATACATTCCACGCTAGTTCCGTTCAGGTGAGTCTCGTTACCACCTTATTCGCTTTAAGTGCGATTGCAGCACGACTCTTTTCAGCCCGTATGCTGGAAAAGGGACATCGCAGTACCCTGATCTTCGTGGGACTGCTGTTTGCATTGGCAGGAACGCTGGGGTACAGTGTTTCGCCAACGATTACAGTGCTTCTGCTCATGCGGATGTTATTTGGGATTGGCTTCGGTATGAGTAGCACGGCCTTTCCAACGATGGCCTCTGACGTCATCCCGCCCAAACGTCTCGGTGAAGGAATGGGCTTCTTTAGTCTGTCCACTAGTCTAGCGATGTCGATTGGGCCGACCATCGGCATTTCGATGCTTCAATACGGGAGTTTCAACCTGCTTGCCTATACGACAGCAGCTGTAATTGTTGTGATATTCCCGTTGGCTTACTGGCTGATTCGTACACTACCCAAAGGGCACATCGAACCACCTATGGTTCCTTTGGAAGAAGGGCGAAAACCGGCATTTAACCGTAAATTGTGGGTTCCCGCCTTGTTGAACATGCTGATGTCTATCACATATGGTGGATTACTCGGCTTTATGGCGCTTTACGGGGATGAAGCAAATCTGGCACATCCGGCCTACTTTTTCCTGTTTAATGCGGTATCCGTGCTGATCGTGCGTCCCTTCTCGGGCCGTATTTATGACAAAAAAGGGGCAAAAGCACTGCTCATCCCTGGCTCCCTGTTTTTAATTGGCGGTCTGATCCTGCTTTCCTACGCACACAGTGATGTCTTCATGTATATGTCTGCTCTTTGCTACGGTATCGGGTTTGGTGTCATGCAGCCGACCCTCCAAACCTGGATGATTCAGGTCGTGTCTCCTAAACAGAGGGGCATGGCAAACGGTATGTTTCTCAATTCCCTCGATTTCGGGGTTGCAGCCGGAGCGCTTATACTTGGCATTATCGCCAAAGCAAGTGATTATGCGTGGATGTACCGTCTTTCCTCGCTGTTTGTTGTACTGTTCTTACTAATCTATGTCATACAAATCGTTGTGAGCCGCAAGCCTAAGACGCATCTCCCTCTAGAAGGGTAGACTATATTTTACAAATGAACATTAGCTCTTACTTGCTTAGTTATCAAAAACACCCGTTGCCATGGTTTCATGGACAATGGGTGCTTTTTCATTTATTTCGCAGGAGTTTTGCGTCTTAGCTTGGGAGAACGAGGCTTTTCCCGGGACACGCTTGTTTGCTCCTCATTTACACTCATACGGTCCGTGGATTTGTCATCTGTGGGTTCATCCTGCTTGGGTCTGACCGCAAACAGCATCAGCAGAGCTGCAATGCCTCCCACTGCGGCCATCACGCCAAAGAGCAGACCATGTCCACTGCTGCCCAGCAGCAAGGATACAACCGGAGGGCCTAGTGACACCCCGACAAAGCGCATGCTGCTATACAGGGCAGTAATGGTTCCGCGTTCCTCTTTTTCAATTCCCTTTGTAATGAGAGAATCCAAACAAGGCAGCGCAAGCCCAATTCCGCCGCCCCCTAACGTAAACAGTCCGATCACCGCATAAATATTTTGGATAAATCCGAGAATGGCAAAGCTGATCGTCAATATGGCCAAACCACTAAAACCGATCCACTTCATACGCTTTTTGTGCTTGCCGATGATCTTGCCTCCTACATAAGAACACAGACAGAGGGAAATCAGCGGAATGGCTAACACAAAACCTTTCCACACTCCATGGAGGTTGTAACGACTTTCCAAGATGTCGGATAAGTAGAACAAGACGCCAAAAATGACAAACATACAAATGCCGCCCATAGCGAAAATAGCATAGAGCCAACGTCCTTTTTCGGCAAGCACCCGCTTCACATTTCCCACAAACTCCCGAAACATAATCGGTTGGTTCTTACGCTTAGGCACATGGATCAGCCAAAGCACCAAAATGAGCGAAATCAGACAGAGGCCTGGAATTACGGCCAGTGGCAAAAACCATAGAACAGCTCCCAATGCGGCACCGAGTATCGGACTTAGCACTTTGCCAAATGTGTTGTAAGTCTCGACGACCCCCAGGTTCTTACTGGCCTCATCCTCATTCTCGTACAGATCACCCACAAGCGGAATGACTATAGGAAAAGCCCCTGCCGCTCCCGCACCCTGAAGTAGACGGCCTGCAATAATGGTCCAGTATGCTGCCGAATCGTGAAGCAGCCATGCTCCCGCTGCAGAAATCCCCCCACCAATCACTGTCAGAATCAGACAGGGAACAATCACCGCCTTACGGCCAAATCGGTCGGAGAGATAGCCCGCAATCGGTATCAGTAAAATGGCCACCACCGCATATACTGTAATCAACATGCTAATCCGAAAAGAGCTTACATGTAGCTTACGTCCGATTTCCGGTAACACAGGAATCAGCATGGAATTACCCAGCGTCATCATCAGCGGGATGGAACCTAACGCAAGCAGATTCCCCTTATTTTGTTGCATCCCGTTACCACCTTTGCAAAAGTAATAACACAGCTGTTCAGATTTGTTCAACAGATGTTATTGTGTTTACATTGGTGGGGATTTATACGGCTACACTTTAAATCCACCGACCCTTGCATTCAGCAGTTGCGACATATCCGCCAGTGTATGAATAGATGATGCAATTTCCTCCATGGAAGCCAGTTGCTCTTCAGCCGCCGCACTGACGCTCTGGGTTCCTCCTGCCGACTGCTCTGCTACTTCACGAATACGTTCTACTGCTTCCACCATTCGCTCTGATCCGCCGGACATTTGTTCTACGGACCGGTTTACATTGTGAATCTGTTCGCTGACCTGTTGAATGGAACTTCCAATCTGACGAAATGCGGTTTCTGCGGATTGCATGACCTTTACGCCAGACTGCACTTCAACCGTCCCTGTCTGCATACTGGAAGCGACATTTCCAACATGCTCCTGAATATTTTGCACAAATTGTGTGATTTCTGCTGCTGAAACCGATACCTGCTCGGCCAATCTTCTTACCTCAGAGGCTACAACTGCAAATCCTTTGCCCTGCTCTCCGGCTCTTGCCGCTTCAATCGACGCATTGAGCGCCAGCATTCCTGTCTGTTTAGCAATTCCAGTAATAACAGCTCCAATCATGCCAATCTGTTCGGCCTGTTCACTAAGTGAACGTACAGCACGTGCAGAGCTGTCTACACTTTCGCTTACCTTCTCCATCTGACGCATAGCCTGACCTATAGATTGTTCCCCTGCTTCTGCATCTTTAGCGGCTGTATCAGACAACTCATATACCTGCTGGCTCGTAGCTGCAATATGCTCCAGTTCGTGGGCAAGCTCTTTCACAGTATCTGTAGTTTGTGTAATATCGTCGACCTGATGCTCCATACCAGCCGCTAATTCTTCCATTACACCGGAAGTATGACGATTGGCCTGATTCATTTCCTCTGTACTTACGCTAACCCGTTCTGCGGTTACGGTTAATGTACGCGCCGTATCCTGAGCATCCACTATAATACTGCGGAATCCCTCAATAAGCTTGTTGTAGGAGCTTGCAATCATACCGATTTCGTCTTTGGACGTAATATCCAGTCGGCTACGCAAATCTCCCCCACCTTCAGACATTTCCAACAGTTGCTCATTCATATGGTGTAATGGACGAATTGAACGAATCAGAACGATGGATTGAAAAATACTGTAAATGATAACCAGAAGCCCTACAATACTCGTAATCAAGGATGTATTCGTCATCGTTTGGTGCGCTTGCTGTACTTTCACCGTCACCATATCCTCTTGAGCTTTGACGAAGGCTACTACCTTGGTATCAAGTTGCTTGCGCAACACCCGTTCGTTTTCAAAATCATCGAGCAAATCAGAAAATGGCGGGAAAGCGTCATCTCTTGTACTCTGATACCCCGCTGTAGTCAGTAAACGATGAACTTGATTCATATAGGTATTAATCCCCGTCTTGAGATCAGTCATCTTTTTACTAGAATCCTCATTGCCTGTACTAAGCAGAGCTTCTGTCTCCTGTAGCAACTTTGCAACTTCACTTTGCTTGTTTCCGATCTCTTTCCCATACTGTTCGTCACGAGTTAGCAAATATGCCCGCTCATCATTAGATATGCCGTTTAACAAAAATTGAAGAGACTTCGAGTTATACGCAATAGCCTCTTCACGATTCATAATATCCTTGTACTCATTCTCACTATGTACGCTTAAAATGTAATTGGTCAGCAGCATTGCTGCAATCACACTCGGGATCAGTATCGCGCTAAGAATCATTTTGGCCTTAATCGTTAAATTCATGAATCGGTCCCCCAGTTATTTCTGAATAAAATGTCCAACTTACTATATATCGTTTTATTCGATTGTTTTTTTGAATGAAATAGAAAATAGTGTATAGATTTTTAAATATATTTATGTCTATTCAGTGAACATATATATCTTTTTTAATATCAAAAAACAAAAAAATTCAAAATTAGGTAAATGAACTGTTTTCAATTTGTACTCTTCGAATTTCAGACTATTTAAATGATATACTATGTATTGGTATAGCATAAGCCTCAAGGAGGATCTGCATGAACAGTCTGGAGCTCAAACCGCTTATTCACGTGCTTAACGAGTTGGAAACCCGCAGCTGCCTTATTGAGCAGCAGGGTAACATGATCTTGAATTACTATCGTGAACCTCAAATTGCTAACGAACTCTATAAAATAAATTCCTGCACCAAAAGCGTGATTTCTGCATTAGTTAGTATCGCTATGAACCAGCAACAGGGACCGAAACCGGAGACGCCGATCCTCGAATTCTTTCCCCAGTTGGCCACAGATAGTGATTCTCGAAAACATGATATTACGATTGAACATCTGCTGACGATGTCCGCAGGCTTTAACTGGACGGAGTTTGGCGGACAAAACTCTTTTCCTACCATGAGCAAAACGTCAGACTGGGTGCAATTTGTACTTTCACAGCCATTATCGGATGTGCCAGGCACGCGAATGGAGTACAGTTCTGGCTGTTCTCAACTTTTGGCCACCATACTACGTCATGTTTCTGGACAAACAGTTGCTGAATTTGCCGAACAGCAATTATTCCAACCGCTCGGTATCGAAAGCTACCATTGGGAAACCGATCCTCAGGGCACTCATACGGGAGGCTTCGGACTGCATCTCAGGCCAATGGACATGCTCAAATTCGGGCAGCTTTACCTGAATGAAGGAGGCTGGGAAGGACGGCAGATCATCCAAGCAGAGACGGTTCGATATTCAACCCGTCCGTTTCTCCCTGCTGCCAAACCACAAAAAGCATTTTACGGATGGCACTGGTGGACTTCTTCCTTTTCAGATGGAACAGATACAGGAGGTGAAACGGACTATTTTTACGCTCTCGGCTTTGGTGGGCAATATATTGTTGTCGTCCCGTCGTATGACATGGTTGTTGTCGTTACCGCCGATAAATTCAAAAAGAAACGGACTCCTGTGGATATTTTCCGGCAGTATATTGTACCGCTACTACTCCAGCAGAATGGATAGGAGTAGATAACCAATGCTAAAAGTTGCAACTGATTCTATCAAAAATCTGCATCAAAAAGGGCTTGCCTGTTGGATCAGGCAAGCCCTTTCTTTACATATAATCGCTACATTGTGACATACTTCATCCACTTTCTAGCGCCTTACCTAGCCCAAGTGAATCGTAAGCTCTTGCTGTCCACTGGAAGCTGGTGTAATAATTACACCCTGTTCTCCCGACTGGCTGCTGCCTTGCTCCACTTGAACAACCTCGTGGATACCGCGCAGGACGATCGACCATGGTTTAACAGCACCTTCTGCCTTCACTGTAATGACAGAATCCTTGCGGCTGGCAATAACCGTTAACTCTTCTTCACCTGACGTATTCACGATAACCGTTCGAGCCTGTTGCCCCTCACCAAGCTCAAACAAATGAAGCGCCACTTGATCAGCATAATCATAATCCGGACGACTGTCCTCATGACCGATTGCCAACAGTGTGTTCGGCTTCACGAGCAAAGGCAAAGTTGTAAAATCATGATGCTCGTTGACCCAACGACCACCTGACACGCTCTCATTCGTAAGTAAATTTGTCCACTGACCTTCTGGTACATAATACTGTACATTGCCTTCTTTATTAAAGATTGGGGCTACCAAAATGGAATCCCCCAGCATGTATTGCAGATCCAGTGTTGCACAGGTTGGGTCCTGCGGGAATTCCAATACCATAGCCCGCATCATCGGCAGTCCCTTTACCGAGGATTCCACAGCAGAAGGATACAGGTATGGCATTAGCGAGCATTTGAGTTTTGTAAAGCTACGCACCACATCCACTGATTCTTCGTCAAATAGCCAAGGCACGCGATAGGATTCGTTTCCGTGCAGACGGCTATGGGAGGACAGAAGTCCAAATTGTACCCACCGTTTGTATACGTCCGGCGCAGCCGTTAACTCAAAGCCGCTAATATCATGGCTCCAGAAACCGAAGCCGCTCAAACCAAGCGACAAACCGCCTCGTAAGGATTCCGCCATCGACTCATACGTCGACGAGCAGTCTCCTCCCCAGTGAACCGGGAACTGTTGCCCCCCGGCTGTAGCGGAACGTGCAAATAACGCGGCTTCATTTTTACCCAGCTTTTCCTCCAGCACATCAAATACAGCCTTGTTGTACAAATGCGTATAATAGTTATGCATTTTCATCGGATCAGATCCGTCATGATATACCACATGGGTAGGGATGCGCTCGCCAAAATCAGTTTTGAAGCAATCTACCCCCTGATCTACTAACACCTTCAGCTTATCCTGGTACCAGGCGACTGCAGCCGGATTCGTGAAGTCAACCAGCCCCATCCCCGCCTGCCACATATCCCATTGCCACACGCCACCATCGGCGGTTTTGACCAGATAACCATTCTCCATGCCTTCATCAAACAAAATGGATTTCTCAGCAATATACGGATTGATCCATGCACAAATTTTGAGCCCCTTTGCCTTCAATCTTTGCAGCATGCCTTCCGGGTCTGGGAACATGTCTTGATCCCACTGGAAATCGCACCATTGGTATTCCTTCATCCAGAAGCAGTCAAAATGGAATACCGAGAGTGGCAGATCTCGCTCAGCCATCCCGTCCACAAAATGATTCACTGTGGCTTCATCGTAATCTGTTGTGAACGAAGTGGTCAGCCACAAACCAAAAGTCCAGGCTGGTGGTAATGCAGGCTTACCCGTCAGCTTGGTGTAATTGTCCAGTACCTCTTTAGGGTTAGCTCCTCCAATAATAAAATACTCTAACGATTCGCCGGAGACGCTAAACTGAACCTTTGATACATTTTCCGATGCAATCTCATAGGATACCTTTTCCGGATGGTTGACGAACACACCATACCCTTTATTAGATAGATAAAATGGAATGTTTTTATAGGCCTGCTCACTGCTGGTCCCGCCATCTTCATTCCAGATATCGACCACTTGGCCATTTTTTACGAACGGAGTGAAACGCTCTCCGAGTCCGTATACGTACTCACCGATGCCCAGCTCCAGCTGTTCCCGAAAAAAAGGCTGATCCTGCGGGTCTGTAATATAGCCTGGTCCCCGATGTCCGCTACCTGTGACTCTGCGATCCTCGACATAAAAGCCTACGTCCCAGCTCTTTCCACGACCGACTCGCACACTCAGATCGCCGCTTTTCAGTACCGCTGCGTCCTCATCCACCGTAATGCCTACCTCTGTTGGCAAGGTGTGAATTTCAAAATCCGGTCCCTGATGCACCCGTCCCTTATGGTGGTTTAGACGTACCCGAATGACATTCGGCATAGGCGAGCTGTAGGTCGCTTTCAGCAACGCTCCGTTCAGTGTATCTCCTTTATGCTCGATCCGGTGGGTTGCTGCATATACCGTCATGGAAGCATCGTCCGTCACGATATCACGGATTTCAGCAGGATTTTGTATTTCATAGCCCTTGCGAACCAACCAATAGCCATCAGTAAATTTCATCTATTCCTTCCTCCGTCTCAATCTTTATATTCTTGATTCCAAATCGCTTGTTGGATTTTTTCGAAATCCTTACTATAATAATATTGATTTATGTAAGGGTTTACTTCTTTTATTTTGACGTTTTGTATCAATATTTTGATGTTTTCTATATAAATCAGTTTGCCGAAAGGAATCATTGAAATGCAAAGGGAAATGTTACGAGAAAACCGCATTCACGGCAATCCCATGTATCCAGTCAGCGTATATCCGAGCGTAGAGCAATTGAACGGAAATAGTATATTGGAGTCCCATTGGCATGAGGAAATGGAGTTTATCGTAGTGGAACAAGGGACCGCTGTATTTCAGACGGATATGGTCTATACGGAGGTTAGCGAAGGTGAAGCCCTTTTTGTAAACAGTGGCGAGCTTCACGCCGGTTATTTACAAAAAAGTCCTCGCTGTGTATTTTCTGCGGTGGTGTTTCACCCCGACATACTGCACAGCCGCACGCAGGATACGGTGCAGACGCAGTTTATTGACCCATTTATCAGTAAAAAGCTTGTCCCTCCCCCCCACATTCGCGGCGTGCAGCTCTGGGAGCAAGAGGTGCTGGCTGCATTGCGATACATTATCACCAGCCATGAAAAGAATGCGCCTGCCCGTGAACTGGCGACCAAGGCACAGCTCTATAGCATGATCGCCTGCCTGTACCCACACATGACTCCCGCTAACGGAGAGGATGTGATTATGGCGGGTCAGCGCAACAAAGTTGAACGGATCAAAAAAGCGTTGGCGTATATCAACAGTCATGCTCATGAGCCTATACGTTTACGGGAAATCGCAGATGAGATTGGAATGAGCGAGGGACATTTCTGCCGTTTTTTTAAGCAGATGGTTCAGAAAAGCCCGGTAGAATATATCAACTATCATCGGATTCAAAAGGCTTGCAGGTTGTTGGAGCAAAGTGATCGAAAAGTGGTTGATATTGCGCTGGATGTTGGATTTGACAATCTAAGCTACTTTATTGCGACCTTTAAAAAATGGAAAGGCCTGACCCCTTCGCAGTACCGTAAGCAGCACGAAGCAGATCAGGCGCTTGCTGTCCCTTATATAACAGACTGATATGCATAGGATAAATTATTTGTTTTTTTTGGGCTTCATAAGTACTAAAATTATTTTTCTTCCTCTTAATTTAGTAAATATGTAGCCAGCTACACCTCCTAAAACAGAGGGAATTAACCACCCTAACCCTACATTATATAATGGGAGAAAATGGGTGAAAAAATCATTAATTACATTAATTTTTATTCCAGCAGCATTCAAGCCATCAAATAAACTAATGATAAAGGTTAATATCAAACTGCCTTGATATACTTCTGACTTTCCTTTAAATACGGGATGTAAAAAAGTTAAAAATATTAGAGAAATAGCAATAGGATATATTGCCATTAATACTGGCGTTGAAACCTTAATGAGCTGTGTTAAACCTATGTTGGCTACAAGGATACTAAATATAGATAACATGAGAGCGACTCTTTTGTAAGAGACTTTTGGAAATAATCCATGAAAAAAGGAAGAGCAGGAAGTGATAAGCCCCACACTTGTCGTTAAACACGCTACTGTAATCATTAAGCCTAATAGAATAGATCCATAAGATCCAAAATAATAGGAGGAAACCTTAGCTAACACCTCAGCACCATTTCCTAAAATGCCCAGTTTTTCAACACTAGAAGCTCCCATGTATGAAAGAGACGTATAGATAAAAGCTAAGAGTATAACCGCAATTGCTATCGCTTTGCCACAAATGATCATCAGCTCTTTTTTTGTATTAACCCCTCTATCCTTAATCGCATTCACAATGATAATTCCAAAAATAAAGGCTACAAGAGCGTCCAATGTTAAATAACCCTCTTGAAAGCCTTTAAAAAAGACATTGGATGTATAACCCTCCGCAGGTTCTTGGAATTTTCCTATTGGGTGAATAATAGCTACAATCACAAGTAATCCAATGAATGTCAATTTAATGGGTGTTAGGAACTTTCCGATGACATCAATAATTTTTGTAGGATTAAGTGACAACAAACATGCAACTGCAAAAAAAAGGATAGTAAATACAAAAAGTGCGACAGGATGATCTGCATTGTCTGAAAAAAAAGGCTTTACTCCAATTTCAAATGACACACTACCGGTTCTAGGAATTGCATACAAAGGCCCGATGGCTAGATAAAGGATTGTTGTAAAGACAAGACCGAATACAGGATGTACACGACTCGCTAAAGTTTGCAAATTGCTTTTGCCCGAAAAAACAAAGGCTGTGACGGCTAGTAATGGTAAGCCGACACCGGTAACCAAGAAACCCGCATTGGCTATCCATACATTCTTTCCGGCCATTTGCCCAAGCATAGGTGGAAAGATTAGATTCCCCGCGCCAAAAAATAAGGCAAATAGCATTGATCCTATAATGATAATAAAGGACGTAGAAACACTTTTAGACATAATAAATCCTCCAACCACGAACTCACAATATTTTGTTTTTATTCGTTTTCTTTTTAAATTGTATAATATATGTTAATAGGGACGTAGCCCATTGTTACATCCAAAGAACGGTATCTGATTGGCTAGCGTATGTAATCCTCGTGCTTTCGTTCTAACCTGTGCCTTTAGGATGAGTGGGTTTCGTCTTAACTCATCGTTACACAATACTCTATATACGATCAGTGTTTCAAGTAACTTTGTACTTGCAGAAAGAACTCAGTGAGTCTAATGAACTATAAGGGAATTTTACACTTAGGACTTATTTCTTACAAGATGCAGAATTCCTCTTCAACATATTTAAAATAGTTTGAGCCCCAATTTAATCCATATCAGGATCTGCTGTTTTATTCGAATCCTCAACTGATTGAAATAAGCACAGGAAATCTTGGGAAAATGCCCTATGGAAGCAAATGAATACTCCTTACAATTAATAGTATAGACAATGCATATTGACGTTGACGTTAACAACTCATTGAGCGGCTACAATTTGAAGGGGTGCTTAAACATGATGAATTTGGCAAAACGCAACTATTGGTCTCTGAGTATTTTTAACTTCGCTTATCTGTTTACATGGTCTGCTGCCATGTCTTTTTTTGTCATTTGGCTGGGACAAAGCCTGGGAATTTCAGAAACCTACACGGGATTTCTATACGCGGCTAACTCAATCGTGGCCTTGATCATGCAGCCCCTGTTCGGTTACTTATCTGACAAGCTGGGCTTGAGAAAACATCTACTGTACATACTCTTTACAATCCTTTTGCTCGTTGGACCCTTTTTTATCTATGTATACGGTCCATTGCTTCAAACGCAGTTCGTCATTGGTGCCATTGTTGGTGCGCTATTTATCGGCCTGGTATTTAATGCAGGTAACGGTGTCGTCGATTCGTATATGGACAAAGTTTCGCGTAAATATGGCTTTGAATATGGCCGGGTTCGTATGTGGGGTTCACTTGGGTGGGCGGCGGCTACTTTTGTTGCAGGACGAGTCATCAATATCAATGTAAATCTGACCTTCTGGATTGCCTCCGTATCTGCCGTAGTTGCCATGATCTGCATCTTCCTAACCAAAGTCGAAATTTCTGGACAGGAGCAGCAGAAAACAGAATCATTGAAGCTCATTGATGTGCTGCATCTCGTACGTACCACAAAGTTCTGGTTTCTTATGCTATTCATGGTTGGCGTGACCCAAATTTATGAGGTATATGACCAACAGTTTGCCACATACTTCGTATCGCAGTTCAGTTCCAAAGCGGAAGGAAATCAATTCCTTGGCGATTTGAGCGCTGTGCAGGTTTTCCTGGAATTTGTGTTCCTTTTCGTTACCCCTTGGTTTGTGAACAAAACGACCGCCAAATGGGCATTAATTATTGCCGGCTCGATTATGTCTTTGCGTATTATTGGCTCTTCGCTGCCATTCGGTTCCATATGGGTAGCTGCAATGAAGATGATTCACTCCCTGGAGAAACCGCTTATTCTGGTAGCCATCTTCAAATACATTACCGTTAACTTTGACCAGCGCTTGTCCTCCACCATGTATCTACTGTATTTGTTTATGGGCTCCCTGGTAGTTTCCATTTTCTCGCCCATTGTGGGGCATATGTATGAAGTATTAAATTTCCCGATTACTTATGTAATTCTGGGTTCCATTGCAGGCCTATTCACCATCATATCCTGCTTTACACTGACAGCAGACAAGAAGAATGGAGAGCGGTATCTGGAGGAACGCCGTAAACAGGATCTGAAAAGAGCAGCCAAAAAAGCTGAAGCCGTTCATTCGTAATCTAATGGTTTGAGCTTAACAAAACGGCGGCAGTCTAGGAATTCTTTTCTCGTCCAAGGCTGCCGCTCTTAACTCCAGTTGATTTGAAGCTTATTTTAAATCTTGAATACCGACACCGTTTGATTCATCTCTTCCGCCCTCTTGGCAAGCATGTTAGCACCTGCAGACACTTCCTGCATGGATGCAGTTGTTTCCTCGACTACGCTTGCGACTGTTTGAGTAGAATCTGCTGCACGTTCGGAGATTTCAGCAATTTTCTTCATCGATTCCACCATAGAAACGGTTCCTTCATTTACGGATCTTGCTTCTACAGCCGCAGTGTCCACCTCACCGCTCACTTCTTCAACGGCACCTACAATCTCGGAAAAAACGTTACCTACACCTTCGACAAGCATCATGCCTTCATTCAGAGATTGAACGCCTTCATTCATTGAAATCACAACTTCATCTGTTCTTAAGGCAATTTCATTAACCAGAGAAGAGATCTTGCCCGTTGCTTCACTTGCTTGTGCCGACAGATTGCGTACTTCAAAAGCAACAACCGCAAACCCTTTTCCCTGCTCTCCCGCCCTCGCAGCTTCTATACTCGCATTTAGTGAAAGCAAGTTGGTTCGGGCTGCTATATCACTGATCATAGCTGTGATCTGTTTAATCTCCGCCGACTTTTCGCCTAGAATATTTACCACTTCAGCGGATTGAGTTACCTTGGTATGCACATCTCTTATTTGGGAGACAGTCGAAGACATTTGGGTTTTCCCGTTGTTTGCTTTTTCTTGTGCTTGGGTTGTGAGATTAGCCACATGAACAAAGCGATTGGTTATGTTGTCTACACTTTTAGAAACGTCTACCGTGTAATTCAGCGTTTCAGCTATATCTGTAAGCTGTGTCTGAGATCCCTCTGCGACTTGAGTGGCACTTATAGCTATCTGCTCGGTAGCGATGCTTGTCTGTTCCGCACTGGCCGTTAACTGTTCAGCCGTAGAGGCAACCAGCAAGGAATTATCCACAACTTCCTTTAAAAGGTTGCGCAGTGAATCGCACATTTCATTAAAATCAGATGCCAGTTCCCCGACCTCATCTTTTGACCGGACTCTAAGGGGCTCCACTTGCAGGTCCCCCCTCGTTACCAGCTTTATCTGTTCCGCTATCTTTAATATGGGCTTAGTGAACGATTGAGCCAGTAAAAAAGAACCGATAATTCCAAGGATCGTACATATGATAGTCAGAGAAATCATCAAAATTCTACCTGAATGGTAAGATTGACTCGATTGATTAGCGGCATCCGTTGCGTATTGCTCATTAAGTAGCTTCAGTTTATTTACATCTTCTAATGCTGCCTTATAAATAGAAGAATTTCCATGAATGATCATGTAGGCCATCACTTTGTCGTTTTCTTCCATGGCAGCGGAAACCACCTTTAGATGGCGAAGATACATTGCCCACTGACCATAAAAGTTGGTGAACAGTTCTTTTTCCTCTGCCGTAGAGGCTAAACTTTGATATTCATTTACACTCTTATCCATTGAAGCTGTAGCTTTGGTTAGTTCTTCTTGATAAGTACTGCGAACAGCCGCATCCTCTTCAAGTATCAATCGAACGGTGAGTCTATCAATTTCTGTAATCTGCTTATCCATACCTTGAAGAAGAATAACCGCGGGTAAAGACCTGTTATTTACCTTGTCAGAAGCCTCACCCATTTCCGACATCTTAATGACGCCTATAACACTTGAAAGGGACAGTACGATAACCAGTATGAGCGCTGCACTAATTATTTTTTTCTTTAACGTTAATTTAAACATCTTTATCTTCCTCCCGTAACTGGTCTCGTATCATCACTGCTGAGCTTTCCAGTATATGCGTATTTGGCGCAACAGCTCAGCTTTATCTATCTTTCCACTGATATAGCTTTGGATAGATGCTCCTGTGATGCCCCCATGATCAGGTGGGAGGGTTGCCATAAACGGTAGTGTCTTTCCGGTCGAGATATACGACTTGATTGATCGTCCCAAAGGATCGGCAGGCTCTAAATCAATATTTTTAAACGCAGGTACCGTATTAGCCTTGTTTACCAGAAAATCTTGTCCGGACTTGTCGTATACCAGCCAGTCCAGAAACTTCTTTGCTTCCTCTTGCTCCTGAGGTGTGGTAGCTGTGGAGTCAATGAAAATATACTTTGTTACACCGACTGTAATCTTAGCATTGTTAGGGTCATCCGTATTATCGCTTAACGGAAGGGGCAAGAAACCGTATTCCTCATTTGCTGTATCATTACTCTTAATCCCAGCCCAAGCCCAGTTGCCCATAAACCAAAGCCCCACTTTTCCCTCTCCTAATGCTTTGGCTCCATCGTCATACGTGCTGTCCAAAGGCGAATTCTTATTGATGCTGTTATCCTTGAGCAGGTCTAAAGTTTGTACCCATCCAGACATTACATTATTTTGGGACATGTCTATGGAGTTATCCTGCATACCCTTAACAAACTCCGGAAAGCCCCCAGGCTGAACAGAATAAGATAAAGCTAAAAGATGTGAGCCGAGAGACCAGTCCATTGGTGAAAGCATGACCGGTGCTACTCCCGTCTTCTGAATTTTAGCCATTAATGAGTTCAGGTTGCTTCTACTTTTTACCGAGGAAGCATCAAAAGCCCCCCCTGTTGCTTTGTCCAGCACTTTCTTATTGTAAATTAATCCGTAGCCTTCCACTGCAAATGGAAACCCCAGCACAGCATCACTTTTCTTAACGGCGTCAAGTCCATTTTCTATCGTATCAGCTACCCACTTTTCTTTGCTTAAATCAACAGCTTTATCCAGGAATGTCTGCGTGTCGCCTGGATCAAGCATCGACATGGTAGCTGGACTTCCTGAGCCGTACATCGACATCAGCTTTTGATATGCAGACGTCCCCTCAGGAGCGGTTATAATTTCTAAAGATACTTCAGGGTGCTCTTGATTGTATTGTTTTGCTACTTCCTCTAACTGGGTTTTTATTTCAGATTTAGAATTCAAAAGTGTAATCTTGGTCGTCTGCTGTGATAATGGTGAAGCTGAACAACCTATAAACATAATTAAACATGCTAGAGAAATCGCAACTTTTAGCTGTTTTCTCATTAACTTCCCCCCTAAGGATTTGCTTTCATAAAATTTATGAACAATATTCAATGTTATCGACATAATCCTTCGCGAAGGTTAGAAGTTTTTCGTTGGTAAATACCGGAAGTTAAATAATAGTACAAACAGGTTGTTACGTTAAGTTAACAGACAAGACAGCACAACAAATTTTATCCAATCGCGTCTTAATATGGGGGAAAGTTACTTCACAACAAATTTAATCAAAAAAGGGGCAATCATTTATGAACAAAGCATTCTTTTGGGTTTTTCTTGCAATCTTTTTATTTATTTCATCATCCACTACTTATGCAGCAGAAAATCAAATCAAAGTTGACGGTGTGACTGCTACATCCGATGTGAAGCCCGAAATGAAGAACAACCGTTTAATGGTACCTCTACGTGTTATTAGTGAAAGTTTGGGGGCTAGCGTCGAATGGTCCAATTCCGAGGTTATTCTCGCTAAAAGCGATATGAAAGTGAAATTAGCAATAAATAGAAGTACAGCGGAGAAAAACGGCGAAAAGATACTGCTTGATGTAAAACCATACACGAAAAACAATCGCATATATGTTCCACTTCGTTTTATTGCAGAGACGTTTGGCTGCAATGTCAATTACAGCAACCTTGCAGTGACTGTTGATACTAAACCACTGTTCATAGACGGTGTACAAGTAAAAGCATTGCAATATGAATACCATATGTTTATGGGCGGCGTAGTTCAGCAAATTAATGGAAATGCATTTAATGAAACCATCTATAGTATTTTTGCAAACAACATAGGTGAAAAGGTTGAAGCACCTGCAAACTACTCTTGGAGCTTCACTATTGACACACTTGGGTCTTATTATAAAAATGCACAATATGATTTTTTAGACAAAAAAGGGAAAAGCTTAGTCCGTTTTGATATTTATTCTTTAATTAGTCCTGTTCCATCTGAACTTTCAACAGAATATCCAGAGATTTTAGTTCATGACGTATCGAAAGATGAGTGGTATTTGTTTAATGATACCGCAAGAAAATCCATTAATCAGTTAATGTTTACCGCTGGGAAGAACGGTTTTCTGAAGATCATAAGTAACACAACTGTATAATGTGGTTTTTCTTATTACACTTTTTTCGTCTCCAAAAGATAAAAGGCAAATTCCCAGCTGAACATAAGCAGCACAGGAATTCGCCTTTATTAACCGTATATAAGATGAACTCTTCATTTTACATAGAAAGCGGAATGACGGTTATTTTTCCATCTGTAGGATTTCTGACTCATAGGACTGAAATGCATTTTCCATACCCATCACTACATCTTTAATCTTCATGTATCCTTTGGTATACGGCTCCGAATCGCGAATTTCTTCCCACATATAGTGATATTGCTTCATATCCTCTGTTTCGCAAACGACGAAATCGGTGTAGTCCTTTCCAGGCAATGCTTCTGCATCAAAAAACCGAACCTGAACCTGTTCGTTATACTTTTGAATGGTAGCCTGCAAGGTCCCCGCATGTTTTCGACGTTCCTCCCGAGGAAGAGCCAACCAGGAAGGGTAGAATTCCAATAATACAATCATCATATAACGCATATGCCTATCTCCTTTTTTGGTGAAGCTTGAATGATGTATCGTTATTGTACGCTGCTTGTCTACAAATTCGCATTAACATAGGTTAATGCGGATCACTACGCAGCAAACGACTAAGTGACACAGGGGAGACGCCTATGTAAGAAGCTATATGATATTGGGCAACTCGCTTGTCCAATCCGGGGTATTTGAGGAGAAAAGCGTGATAACGTTCCTTAGCGGAGAGGTACAATAATTCGCGTTCCCGCTCCTCTTTTCGAATGTAAAGTCTCTCTACACTCTTGCGCACGAATCTTTCCCACATATGGCTTGTATCCATAAGCTCCTTCAATACGTGATATGGAATTTCAATGACAACCGAATCTTCCATTGCCTCAATCGAAAAAGTGGAGGCTTCTTCTTGGATCATAGCCCCATAAGAGGTTACGTAATCATCTTCTGGCGAAAAACCGACATTATATTCTCTGCCATCTGCTAATGTATAAAATAAACGGAATAATCCCTCTGAACAAAAATAGGCATGTTTCACAAGCTCACCTGCTTCAATGAGAACCGTTCCCTGCTGAACATGCTTCACACGGGTTTGCTCTACAAACCTGTTCCAATCCTGCTCTATAATCGAGGCATGATGAGCCATTTTTTCTAGTGAACGATAATAGGGATGCATCTGCCCACCGCTCCTTGACTTTTATAAAGAAATCGAAGATAACTTTTATGGCTTCGTATATGAAAAACAGGGGTTATCCCTTAGGTCTGGACAGACCCGCAGGACAACCCCAGCAACGTGTTCTTTCAGACTTCCGCAGCATCCTCTTCCACGAAAAGAGATACCTTGCGAATACCATCCGCTCCAATCACGACAAGCCCCTGATCCGACAGGCGGATTTCAGGGATAACGACCAGTGCGAGCAGTGACAGTGTCATCAGCGCGTTGTTCAGCATGCAGCCGGCTTGCTGAAGCGCGCGGCTGATACTTTCGGACTGCGCTGCCACCTCTGCAAACGGAGCTGGTGACATCAGCCCGGCAATAGGCAGCGGGAAGCGCGTCTCACCCGAGGCGGATACGACCACCACGCCACCACGCAGGCCAACAGCCTGCTTCGCCGCCTGGGTCATGAGCTCGTCATCATTACCAATGACGAGCAGGTTGTGACTATCATGCGCGACGGTCATGGCAATCGCAGCCGGCTCAGTGAAGCCGACACCTGTCACAAGTGCGACCGCGTGACTGCCACTGGCATGATGTCGCTCGAAAACGGCGATTTTGCACAAATCCTGCGCAGGATCTGATGCAACTTCACCATCACGCACCGGAACGGTCATCCGCACTTCCTTCGTGTCCACGTGATTTTCCGTAACACGAATCACCCGTACGGGTACGTTCCCCTCCTGTACTGGAGCCGCAATGCGGAAATCTGCTGCACTCAGCTCTCGTCCCAGATGGACCGTGTCCATTACTTCCGCAGGATAAACGAATCCGTCCCAATCGGCGACCATTTGACCGTGCTCGGCCACCAGCTGGCCCGCTGCGATGGTAGCCGTCACATTCACTTCGGCCAATCGGCCATCAAGCAAAATAATGTCGGCAATCGCACCCGGAATGATCGAGCCGATGTCCCGTGCCACGCCGAAGCGCTCTGCCGTATTCAGCGTAGCCATCTGAAACGCGGTTACGGGCTTGACGCCCTGTGCAATGGCATGACGCACAACGAAGTCCATCTGCCCTTCATGGAGCAAGGATTCTGCGCTGCGGTCATCCGTTACCAGCATCATGCGGCGCGTGTCGAGACCCATTTCCGTGCTGGCGCGGATCGTCTCGGCCACATCATGCCATGCGGAACCTTGCCGCATCTTGGCATACATGCCGAGCCGGATACGCTCAGCTACATCCTCGGGCGTGACACACTCGTGGTCGCCCGAAATTCCCGCGGCTGCATAGACCGGCAGTCGCCAATCATCGGAGGCCCATGTAAAATGGCCATCCGCCACCTTGCCCGCGCGCAGCGTGGCCTGAATTTCCCCGATCATCACATCGTCTCCATAGACGACACCAGGGAAATTCATGACTTCGCCCAGCCCGATCATATCCGGGCCCCAGCTTAACGCTTCTGCGACTTCCACCGGGCCGAAGGAGGCACCCGTCGTTTCCAGCTCCGGGCCTGTGGACGGCACGCAGGAAGCCACCTGCATGTAAGCTGCCAGCGGTGTCGTACGGGCTTCGTCCAACATCAGACGAAGCCCTTTTAGACCCAGTACATTAGAAATTTCATGCGGGTCAAAAAAACCACCCGTCACTCCCAGCGGCAGTACAGCCTTAGCAAACTCAGTTACCGTAAGCTGCGTGCTTTCGATGTGACAATGTCCGTCCAGTAACCCCGGTGCCATATAGCGGCCATCCGCTTCAATGATTATGGTGTCTTCACCAATCGCATGACTGACGTCCCTACCGACGTAAGCGATACGAGAACCTTGCACAGCAATAGACATGCCCGGCAGCAACTCGCCCGATACCACATTGACCAGTGTTCCTCCGCGGATCACCAGTGATGCCTTGCGCTCCCCTCTAGCTGTAGCTACTAACTCGGGTACACACTCCGCCAGTGGCGGCCGTTGAAATACACTCTTCATGTCCATTACGTTTGTAACCTCCGTTTATGCTTCTTACCTGTTTTGCTTATTTGCTTATGTTACTGGAATACGCTCCATAATGCCAGCCAACTCTATATCTATTCAAACATCGCAAAGGTTCCTGTGGCATTTGTCCCCAGCTGATTGCCAATATCCTCTCTACAGAACACGATCACTTTCTTCCACATTGCGGGTATACGTATCCGAATCCCGTAAACTCACGAATGGTGTAATCTCCCCTATGCTATAAATATGCAGCAAATGCATCGCTCGCGTACAGGCGGTGTAGAACAACTTACGCTCACTCTCACGCTGGTATTGTTTCGCTGATCCGTCATAAATCAGGACCGCATCGAATTCCACGCCTTTTGCCAGGTAGGCTGGAATGATATGAATCCCCTTTTCAAAAGCGGGGGTTGTTTTCTTAATTAATTTTGGCTTCACTGACAGCTGTCCTTCCAGCGCTTCGTAGGCTGCCGCGCTTTCGTCAGCATTTTTACAGATCACCGCGATGGACTCATAGCCTTCTGCCAACAATTCAGTGACATTCCCAGCTATCCGTTGATGCAACTTTTCACGTGAACGCACCTCGGTTACCAGAGGCTTCTCACCCTTACGGTTAAACGGTACAATGTGCTCTCCCCCAGCGACCATCCCCCGGGTAAATTCCACAATCTCCTGTGTCGAGCGATAGCTGCGTGTCAGGGAAATCATCTCGGTCTGGTCTGCTCCATACAGGTCATACAATGGTTCTGCATCCTGAAGCACCGAGGCATGGGCATAGATGGCCTGATTAAAATCACCCAGTGCCGTCATTTTAGCCTGTGGAAATAAACGCTTGAAGAACGCCAGTTGGAATGGGGAATAGTCCTGTGCCTCATCAATAAAGACGTGACGGATGTTGCTATTGGAACGGAAGCCCAGCATCAGCTCACGCAAATATAAAAAGGGGGTTACATCCTCATACGCTAACTCCCCAGCCTGAATTCGTTGCAGGGTTTGCCGACTAATTTCACCCCAGCTGACGGGCAGCTCTGCATGATTCGCCAGTTGGCTCAACAGTGTCTCGTTCATAAACAGCTCGCTGTAGAGCCGGGTCGTATCTACGAAGCGAAGCGCCTTAATCCATTTGCGCAGAGGCTTTAAGCGGTCACTGACCACCATACGCGCCAATATTTCTCTTTCACGTGCAAAATCGTCGAAAGTATCGCCCTTATTCTTGGATTTACGGCGCATACGGTTATAGGCACGCTGATAATCCTCCGGCTCCATCAGATCCATCTGTTGATCCACCCATGGGGCGGAGCATTCTTCCTTACCAAAGCGGGCCAGCTCTTTAAGCATCCAATCCCGCAGCAGTTCCAATCGATTCGCCAGTCGCACCGTAGAGTCGAATTCATAAAACTTGCGTGCCATCTGCTCTACTGAAACCACCTCACGTCCCTGAAAGCGGATGGGTTTAAAACGCATGCCCTCCTGCTCCAAATACGCCTTGTAGCCTGTAATCACATGTAAAAACGTCTTAGACGATTTAAAACGGATACCTTCCATCCTGGCTTCATACCCAGGCAGTAACGACGCTGAAAGCACATATTCCAGCTGTTCAAAGGGATCTTCTAACTGAAACTCCCGGCCCAAACGCCGCTCCAAATATTCCTGAAACGTGGCCTGAAGCATATTTTCCTCACCCAATTCAGGCAATACCGTCGAAACATAACTGTTAAACATCGGGTTTGGCGAAAATAACACGACCTGATCCGCTCGCAAGCGATCCCGATACTTATACAGCAAATACGCTACTCTCTGAAGCGCTGCAGAGGTTTTGCCACTTCCTGCCGCTCCCTGAACAATAAGCATACGGCTTCGGTCATCACGGATGATTCGATTCTGCTCCTTTTGAATGGTAGCGACAATACTTTTCATTTGAGCATCCGAGCTGCGGCTCAATACGGCTTGAAGAAGTTCGTCTCCAATCGTCACCCCTGTATCGAACATAAAACGAATTTGTCCATCACGGATCGAGAATTGACGCTTAAGCGTGAGCTCTCCATCCATCTCCCCTGCCGGAGTTTTATAAGAAGCGGGACCCGGCATGTTATCGTAATAAAGATTGGAAATAGGCGCGCGCCAGTCATAGATCAGAAATTCCTCATCTTGATTATCAAGCAGGGAGGCAATCCCCAGATAAACACGTTCCGCAGTCTGCCCTTCCTCAGCAAAATCAATGCGTGCAAAATACGGTGAATCAAGCAACTTTTTCAAACGACCTAACGCCTCTGTGGAATGCTTGTGTCTTCGTTCCCGCTCAGACAAAATCTCAGACTGCTGACGCAAACTGGTGGACGTCTCGCCCACATCATCCGCCTCACTGAAATTGATCGTTACCTCATCCCAGAAGTCTTTACGCATATCGACGACATCTCCGCGCACAGAACCAACCTCTGTCTCTAGCTTCCGAATACGCCCGCTAATTACTGCGGTCACATCTTCTACTCTTCGTTGTTCTTCATTCCATTGCTGTTCAGTAGTCACTGGCATCGCTCCTGTTCCGTTTCCTCCTGCTCCACGCAGGGCTCCCTTGCGTACAAACTATGCTCTATTATGGACCCGGACATACCCGCGGCATCCCCCTGCTCCGGGAAAATTGACTAATCCTTTGAAACATGCTATAATGTAAAAAGAAGTGTAACTCACAATTTATGCATATGGTTTTACCATAAAACAGAGCATTCTCTATTGTAGCAAGTTCAGTCCCTGTTCGCAACCAGCGGGCTTTTTTTGTGCGTTCTGGCAACCTTCTATTAACCTGTTCTGACATACTTGAATTCATTACATAAAAAAGCGACCGTTCATCTGATTGATGAATGCGGTCGCTTTTCTTTTAGAAAATTCGCCTATCTGCTCTCTTCCACAGGATGAATATGATCGGCCAATCTGCTCAACCTCTCCAGCTGATGACCGTAGTCGTACATGGCCGCAGCCACAATAGAAAGCCGCAGCATTCCTTCCTGACAATGGTCAAAACGTGTAATCGCATGCTTCATAAATTCGCCGTTCGCCTGCTGGAACAATTCACTTTCGTCCTCGTTCGGTTTTAGCTTATTTTCGAATTTCAGTAGAGCGTGCTCGTGAAAACGAATCAGCAACTCCAGGTGACTGTCAAAAAAAGCATCCGTTCCCTTTGGCCGTAAAGACTGGAAGTAGTGCCTTTCCACCGCATCCAGTACCTCATATCCTTTGTGTAAACTTCCGAGCATTTGTTTGTATACTACCATTTGTCTCGTTTGACTAAACTTGGAGCGCTTGAGCTTCTTCTGCTCTTCCTCGAACAAATGATATTTGTCCGACAGCGATTTAATGGCTCCCTCTAGATTTCCTTTTTCCTCTTTAAAGACAGACTCCTTAATCTCATCGGAAATGGCAGTACGCAGCAGCAAGGACATGCTGTTAAATACATTTTGAATCTGATTAATAAACTGCCTTTTCGGTTTCGGGGGAAAAACGCTAACATTGATGACAAAAGCAGACACAATCCCAATCAAAGTGAGCGCAAAGCGGGTCACCGCAAATTTCCAGTCCCCTGAGGCTTCCATTACAGAAACAACGGTCACGAGTGTCAATCCAACCGTATCAGCCATATTTATTTTCAGACATATCATAAGTACCAATACACATACGAGTCCGACTGCAATCGGCTCATTCGAAAATACCATTCCGCCCAGCAATGCCATGATTGCACCTAGTGTGCTTGTTTGGAGTTGATCCAGAAAATAACGCCACGACCTATATATCGACGGTTGCATGGCAAAAATAGCGGCTATCGCTGCCCCCACAGGCGAATGGGTGTTCAAAAGCGTGCTCAGAAAAAGGGCGAGCGTCACTGCAATTCCCGTTTTCAACACCCGTGCTCCAAAAGCCAAAGCCATCCCTCCTGCTTACCTTTCAAATTTATTCATACCGAATTACTATAATGAAAATTCAATGTAAAGTCCATGCTTTATTATTACCCAAAACAAGCGAAGATCAGGAATATTTATGAAATGTACAGTTCCTGATAGAATACATATCAACAGTATTAACTTATTTGCAACACGTCACAGGAGGAACTCATCGTGTCATGGACTAGCAAAATGTTAGAAGAGCCCCGAAAGTGGCCGCGTAATATCCGATTGTTTTTTATGGCCAATCTGTTGTACCAGATGGGCACGGGAATGTTTTCTGTACTGTATAACCTGTATATCCAAGGGCTTGGCTTTGATGATGATATGAACGGCCGGGTGGTCAGCATGCAGGCGCTGGCGACGGCGTTGCTGTTCATTCCGGTCGGATTTTTGGGGGATCGGACGAGCCGCAAAAATATGCTGGTCATCGGTGCATTATTCAGCGGCCTGGCCTTTCTCGCCCGTACCTTTACAGATACCAGCGGAAGCATGTTGGTATTTGCCGTAATCTCAGGTGTATTCGCCGCCTTTATTCAGGTGCTGGCCGTGCCTTTTTTAGCAGAAAGCATAAGCAAAGCCCAACGTTTAAAAATATTCAGCTATTACTCAGCTCTTGTACTGGCAGCCCAAGTCCTGGGCAGCTTCGGGGGTGGCGTACTCGCAGATGGGCTGCAGACGTGGGGAATCACACCGCTATCCAGTCTGCGGGTTGCTCTGTTCCTTGGAGGAATGGCAACATTGACTGCTTTTATTCCTCTATTGTTCATCACAAAAACTACGGCAACCGTAGAAGCACCAGCTCCTGCCGAATCTTCATCTCAAACAGAACAAGTACAGACGCCGCACAGTACATCCGATATCCCTGCCTCGGAGACACCTACTGCTGCTTCTGATCGCCGGGTTATTGGACAATTTGTTCTGGCCCAGTTTTTTCTTGGACTGGGTTCAGGTCTGGTCATCCCGTATCTTAATTTGTATTTTACGAACCGCTTCTCCGTATCGCTCAGCGCAATGAGTTTACTGATTGCACTCGGCCAGCTCATGACCATCCTCTCCATGTTGATCGGACCTACCCTCGGCAGCCGAATTGGTCTAGTCAGAGCTGTAGTTGGCTTCCAACTGCTTTCGCTACCGTTCCTTCTCATTACAGGCTTTACAAACGTGCTATGGATCGCTTCCATCAGCTTTCTATTCAGGCAAGCGCTAATGAATGCAGCCAATCCGCTGCAAACCGCCATTCTCGTCGAACGTGTGTCAGATAAAAATCGTGGCATTGCCAACTCCATTCTCCAGACGACCTGGATGCTAGGCACCGCAGGTATGGGACTTGTACAAGCCTATCTGGTTACAACTTATGGCAACTACTGGGGCTATGCCATCACATTTAGCATGACAGGTGTTTTCTATATTTTGTCCTCCCTCGTCTATTACAGGATGTTTCGAGAAAAGCGTCCGTCCGCGAGCCAGCTTTTACAAAACCCGGCAGGCCCGTAAACAAAATCATGACACAATAAAAGCCGGAGCCTCCAAGCGGACTCCCTTGGAACGTCATAGGATAAATGAGAATGGCGGAGGAGGAATGAAGGCATGCTTCGAGTTGCATTATTTACGGACACGTATACGCCTGACGTGAATGGCGCTGCTCTGACCCTGGAACGATGGATTGGCTATCTGGAGACACATGGAGTATCTACGCTCGTCTTCGCACCGGAGGCAGACCATCATCTGCCCTCTGGGCCGGGTGTAGAGCGATTTCGAAGTATTCCCTTTTTGTTGTACCGGGAATGCAGACTTGCGATCCCCAACGCCAAACAGATCAACGAGCGTCTGTCAGCCTTTTCCCCGCATTTGATTCATGTCGCTACTCCGTTTAACCTTGGCCTGTATGGAACAAGCTACGCAGCCAAACACCATATTCCACTCGTTGCCTCATATCACACCCACTTTGATAAATACCTTGAATATTACAAGCTTCGCTGGCTTGAACCTGCGTTATGGAAATACATGCTCTGGTTTCACAGACATTGCGAAAGGGTATATGTCCCCTCTCAATCAACCATGGAATTATTGCGCAATAAAGGAATGGGGCAGCTCGAAATCTGGAGCAGAGGCATTGATACCGACCGATTTCAACCAAAGGTGGACCGTCATACAGTATGGAAGAAATGGGACGTTCATGCAGATGCATTTGTTATTTTGTATGTGGGCAGGCTTGCACCAGAAAAGGGGATAGACACGTTACTAGATTCCTACCTCCAGTTACCTGACGACGTCCGCGCAGCCTCTGTGCTGGTCATTGCAGGAGATGGTCCATTATATAAGGTCAAAACTGCAGCGGATATAGGGGCGCCGGAGCATGCACTCCACTGGCTTGGTTTTGTGAAAGGGCCGGAATTAGCTGAACTCTACGCCGCAGCCGACGTATTTCTCTTCCCTTCCACCACGGAAACCTTCGGCAACGTAGTACTGGAGGCTATGGCGAGCGGTACACCTGTGGTCGGTGCCAATGAAGGCGGGGTAAAAGATAATCTAATCCATGGAAAAACGGGGCTATTGTGTCCTGCTGGGGACGCCTCTGCCTTTGCCAAAGCTGTACACCTGTTGTATGAGGATGCCTCACTTCGCGATGCTATATCCAGAACTGGTAGAGCCTACAGTCTGGAGCAGACATGGGACCGTATTTTTGAACGGCTACTGGACAGCTACATGGACGCAGCGACCCTCCATCTTGATAGCCATCCCATGAGGCGAATGTAACTCTGAGGACTTCATAGCTACAGATGCTAAAGGGTGGTTAGAAAATGCTCCTTCACGCATTCTGTAACCACCCTTCATCAGCTTAACTATTTCCCCGTCTAACTACAATTGCAGATAAAAGAAGAAAAGCCTTTGCTAATATCTTAATTGTTTCAGCAGCTTGTTATGTACCCCACTCAACAAAATCACTGCGGTCAAAGCGCCGATGAACGCAAGAAGCATATCCCATTGGGTGTCCCATACATCCCCCTGTGTGCCCAAAAAGGCTTCTGCTGCTGTTCCCGTTGCCTTGGCTACAGCAAACTCAATCAGCTCGTACACAGCGCTAATCGCCAGACACACACTAACCGTGAGGAAAGTGAGCCAGCTCCCGCTTCCCAATGGCGTTTTACGCAACAACACTTCCCTGACAATGAGTGCAGGTACAAAACCTTGTACAAAGTGCCCAAGTCGATCATAATAATTGCGCTCCAGTCCGAACGTGTCCCGAATCCAGTTGAACAGTGGCATTTCGGCATAGGTATAATGTCCGCCCACAATCAGGATCAATGCGTGCAGCCAGATTAGGGTATATACCAGATTGGTAAACCGAAATCTTCGGTACAGAGCCGCCAGCAGTACAGCTCCCAAAACTGCTGGGAGAACTTCCAGTACCCATGTAAAATAATCCGCCGGGCGAATCAAAGACCAAATGAGGGCAAGCGCCAGCAATACAAGTAAAACAAGCGGGTAGCGATCATTTTTAGACCATGCCGTTGCCTGGTTCATCGTCATTCCTCCTCAGCCCAAAGCTCTAGCCTTCGTTCGTTACGATATGTTTGACACGCCCAACCTGTCCGTCTGTCAGACGCACTTTGATTCCATGCGGATGACGTGGGGAATTAGTCAAAATATCTTTCACCGTTCCTCGCGTCAACTTACCGGTAGGCTGATCCTTTTTAAGTACAATATCTACCTGAAGACC
The DNA here is from genome assembly GCF_038008165.1 of Paenibacillus sp. FSL L8-0644. Lineage (NCBI taxonomy): Bacteria > Bacillati > Bacillota > Bacilli > Caryophanales > Paenibacillaceae > Paenibacillus > Paenibacillus sp. FSL L8-0644. Next base: position 2,115,199 of record NZ_JBBOYN010000001.1, on the reverse strand, counting down.
AGCGCGGATGTCGGATCGATTCTGTCCGTTCATTGTAGCTATTCCTCCTTTGTTTTTATATTTATGATGATATTCAGCCACTCAGTTACAACAAAATCACCAACGACGCCATTCGTCCTGGCGGCTGTTCCCCATCCAGACTACGCACATCGTGGATACATAGCTGACGAGCAAAATAACGAATACCATCCCGCTAAACTCCACAAAATGAGTACGTTGCAAGGAGTCTGCCCATATGGAAGATACCTGTGCATACAGTTGAGAAGGCGCAGAAACAATATCCCATGTGTTCCCTCGAAAGAAACGGCCAATATAAATACCCAGGCTGCTCAACAAGAGTACCGCCATCATAAACAGCCAACTAACAAGCCCACCACGTGCACGTTGTACCAACTGTCGTACGGATTCGAGTGATACAAATCCCATTGTCAGGCCAAGTATGGCTACCAGCAGCATCCCCAATACATGATTCCAAAAGTACGGATTTCCCCAGAAACGTTGCTCCCCGAGAAACGGATATCTGGCGAATACATGCAGCAAATCTGTGATCAAATAGGGTGTATTGGGATAAAAGAAAAGCCATGCCGCCCCCGTGACCCAGAGTAAAAAAGTCCTCGTTCCTCGCCTCCACGAGCTATACACTACATCAAGCAGCAGCGTCAACAGCATAGGAATCCAGGCCAGCATCATATTCCACCAAATAAAAAGATAAGGGCGGCCCCCTGAGGGCAGTCGCACGTTAATGATCCACAATGTACTGATTACGGAGCATAAGGCCAGTGTTAAAAAAACATAAAGTTTTACTGGATAATTTAACGATCTTAAACGGGCATACATACGTGTCTTTCCCTCCTTGTAACCGTCCTGCCTTCCTGACGTTCCAATTTACACCTGTTCTGGACAGTGTACACCACAATGGCTTCAAGCTCAATGGAAGCGCTCCACCTCTGCATAAATGAACATAAAAAGACATCTATTCTTTGGGAATCGACCCCATCCCGAAAAATAGATGCTTACTGTGTTTTAGACTTCACTCACAGGTAAAGGCGTAGCTCCGGTAGTTTTAATATTCGGGCAGCATGAATTAGCATAATACCGCTAACGGCATTATAAATTCCGTTGCTGCGCTCTGTCCATTCGCCATCTGTCGTCCGGGATGCACAATTCCCGCTTTTGCTCCGTACTGATGCGCATATTCCACAGATTGCACCAGCAGTTCTATCGCACGTTGTCGCTTGGTCTCATCGTCAAACCCGAGCAGAACGGAATTCGTGCTAATTCGGATCTGGTGTATGAGGAAATGTATTGTACACACTCGATATGCCGATTTTCCCCCGCTCAATCATAGGCTCAATCGTCGTTAGCATTTCCCGGGTAATGTTATAATTCAGCTCCACCCTGCTAAAGTCCAACTGACGGATTTCCTCTACAAGTTCTCGGCCGCCCATATGTTTTTTTATATTCCAACAGTTAGATGCTGAATAGATAAATTTCTTACAAATGATCTGTTATCACTCAGCTCCCAAGCCTTCTTTTGTTATGTATATGAACATTATGAAATCGCTCCACATATCACAAAAATAAATTTATATTATAAAAAAAAGCCTATCCATCATCTACTTAAAGACGGATAAGCTTTTACTGTTGTCTAACCTTGTATCCAATTGACTAATGAATGTACTGCCAATGTACCCGGCGCAGCTGCCACAAATGCCGCTGAACCGTTGTGCAAAGCCAAAAATTCCACTGTTTTTGGAATACCGGGAGCCAGATCCAGATGGTTGTCGCTGAAAATACCTTCCTGCTCTGCCGATAGCCACACGTGTCGGGCAAGTACATCCGAACACAGCATGAATCTGCTAGCCTCGCTTCCCTGAATCTCTGTCACTTCAATTTTTGCCTGCGGTAAATCCATCTCTTTCGTGTCTGCAAAATAAATTTCACTGGAGATCACCTGTTCACCATTCTGCGTCAGACGCGCGACCAGCATATGCTCCGCACGGTTCAGGCCACTCAGCCATTTGTCGATAGGCAGTATATGTACAATTCCTGCACCACCTGCTGGTTGCTTTACCTTAACATTCTCTTCACGAACAGCCTGGCTGCTTCGGATATGCAAAAGCGTCAGCCGCAGCGTACCTGATATCGGCTCTAGTGTATCGTTGACCAGATGTAGTGCCTTATTCCCCTGTTCTGTATCTGTTGCACTCAACAACACATCGGCAAAGCTACGCTTAGCCGTATATTGGAGCGCCTTCCAACGACCAAAATAGTCCATACTCGACCAGGAGGCAACGGGCCAGCAATCATTCATTTGCCAGTATAATGTTCCCATGCAATAAGGCTTGTGACGACGATGCGCCTCTATAGCTGCTTTCATTGCTTCTGCCTGTAAAATTTGGCTCATGGGAAGAAAACCCGTAAAATCCTTTGGTTCTCGCATGTACCGCTCCATATATTCTTTAATCAGACGATTGCCCGCACCGTTCTTCTGATGTGCCAGCATCACCGCAGATTCCAGTTCCAAATCCTTCTCTTCCGCATAAGTACGAACGGACTTGTATTCAGGAAAAGACTGAAAACCATATTCACTCATAAAACGGCCCACATGTACATGATAATTCTCAAACGGCTCAGACGCGTGCCATACACCCCAATAATGAACATCGCCTGCAGTTGAAGACCGATGGGCATGCTGGTTCCGATCCCTCGTCAGGTCAATTAGCGGGGAGGAGGGCCAATATGCTGTCTGCGCTGACCAGGTGCATACCGCCTCCGGTAGAATCCGATGAAAGAGCATTTCATAATCATCCCACAGGCGTTCCCGTTGCTCAGGTGTGTAGTTCTTTTTCCAGCCCCAGCCTCCATTCTCTTCATAATGCGCCCACGCAGAATCGATCTCATTGTTGCCGCACCATAAGGAAATACAGGGATGATTACGCAGCCGCTTGATATTGTCCTCGGCTTCCTGTGCCACATTGTCTATAAAATCTTCATCGCCTGGGTACATACTGCAAGCGAACATAAAATCTTGCCATACGAGCAAACCGTATTCATCACAAAGCTCATAAAATACGTCTTGTTCATATATACCGCCACCCCACACTCGCAACATATTCATATTCGAGGCGGCTGCGCTGGCAATTTCATACCGATATCGTTCCATCGTAACTTCAGTGACAAAGCTGTCATTCGGAATATGGTTAGCCCCTTTTGCAAACACCGGAATTCCGTTCAGCTCAAAATAAAAGCTCTCTCCTGCTGCATCCCGTTCCCGTACAAGACGGATGGAACGCAGTCCCGTTTTTACTGATTTTTCCGCGATTACAGCTCCTTGTTCTTGTTCCACTAATTCGGCCACAAACGTATATAGATGCGGCTCCCCCAGTCCACGGCACCACCACAGCTTCGGCTTCTTCATCTCCAGCTCCAGCTCCACTGTCTGCTTCCCCTTCAGCAGCCGAACTGGCTTGGACCACACTTTGCCGTCAGCAGAAATACGCAACTCGGCATCTCTAATCTCATCTGCATTTTCGATCTCTACCACTGCCATGAGTTTAGCCCCTGCCGAACTCACTTCGTCCTGTCGAATAAACAAGTCTCTCACGATCAGACCGGACCAAGCCTCGATCCGAACCTCTCTCCAGATACCGCTCGTCACCAGCCTCGGTCCCCAATCCCAACCATAGTGGTAAGGAGCTTTACGTGCGAAAACGCTTACCTTTTTATCGGACAAACCACCTATTTCGGACTGATCATTGGGTGCAGGGAGTCCATAACCTAAGCTTTCCAGCTTGGGTACATCTTCAGCAATCGGAGAACGAAAACTGATTTCTAGCCGATTTTCCCCTTGCTGAACCAATGCCTTCACATCCCGTCTCCATACTCGAAACATATTATTGGCTGACAAGACAGATTGATCATTCACTTTTACATCCGCGTATGTGTCCAGACCTTCCAACACCAACTCTACACATTGACATTGAAGCTGATCTGCATTTATCTCAAAATGGGCTTCATATATCCAATCCTGCTTATCAATCCACTGTACCTCCATCTCGTTCATACCCATAAACGGATCAGGAATTTTGCCATGTCGTAAAAGATCGGTATGCACACAACCCGGCACTTTCGCGCTGAGCCACTCATCACTTTGTGCTTCTCTAAACCTCCAGCCATCCAACCCTATCACATTAACCATCGTCACAAGCCTCCCTATAAGCATGATTGGGAACATCTGGATTCGTCAGTAACATAACAAAAATAACATTAAGCTAACAAAGTAGTCAATTGTTTTTTTGGAACAAGTGACAAAATACAAAATAAAAGTCGCCCTCTGCCCCAAACAGGCTAAAAGCGACCTCCTTTGTCTTCACGATGTATGGTGTCACACACGTATCTGGACATTAACTATATGTGATTGTGCTGATGGGACGCTCACGGTCATCATTTTCCCGACTGATCCGGGGTGCATGAACTTCCCGTATGAATAGCTCAGCATGTAGCAACTTTTTCTCGACAGGCGAGTTCGGGTTCGTTATGCGCCACAACAATTGGTCCACTGCACGCATTCCCAGCAATTCCTTATCCACTCTCACCGTGGCATAAATTGGCATTTGTTCATTCGTATCGTCAAACCCGGTCACTCCGCAACGCCTCGGAACGTCAATCCCCTTTTCTTTCAGCACATCCACGACCTGCGCAGCAGTCACATCATTAGCACACACAAAAACCTCAGGCAGTTTGTCCTCAGACAACTTGTCCATTTCCTCAGCAAGCGCCTGCGCTCCTCCGTGAAGAAGGGCTTTATTTTGTCGCAATTCTACTCCGCTCATTTCCAGTGTGGAACGACATGCTTCCCAGCGTTCGTAGAAACTGTGAGCGTCATCAATATGACCCACAAACTGAAAGCGGGTGTAGCCCCTGCATAGCAAGTCCTTCATTAATTCACTCATGCATGTGCGATTATCTGTAAATACCGTATCACTTAAAAATGCAGAATCCCAATGATCTACCATGACGACCGGAATACCCATCCGATAAATGTTCAGCAACAATGAAGTTGAAATCGTCCCCACTGTGATAATTCCTTTAATCGCCTCCGGGTTCAGTAAAGAAAACATATCTTCAGTCGAGGGCTCCGTTAACGTGATCATATCCATACCCTTACGGTTCAGACGCTCAGAAATCCCTTCAAATACTGGCCCCCAGTATCTAGACTCCCTGTTCTGATACCTAATATTCGGAAATAACACTAGCACGGTACCTGACCATTCTCTGGTATCTGTGTCCCGAGGCTCTACCCCTGTCATTTTGGGGTGACTGCGAAAATAGCCCATCTGGGCGGCAAGCTTGACCAGAACCGCCCTTGTCTCTTCACTTACACCGGGTTTGCCTGATAGTGCACGCGAAACAGCGAACTTTGAAACGCCCGCCGCATCCGCAATTTCTTGCAACGTTACTTTTCCACGCATCTTCTCACCCAACCCTATTCGGAGTCTTTTTCTATCTTAACCTTTCTAATACACGGGTGTATCTATAAACTGGTACCATCGTAGCATACTTTGTTTTAGATCATCAAATGATAGATTTGTACAAATCCACACCCTCCACCAAAATATGTTTGCTTAATAAAAAAACAAACTGCATAACAAGCAATTATAAATAACTTGACGAGAGGTTCTTTATTTCCTACAATTCACTATTGAAAGCACTTACATTGTGTAAATCATACTTATTAAGGGGGATTTGCAAATGTTCATGAACAGGTCGGTACGACAGAGCTCCATTCTACTCCTGTCTTTGCTGCTGCTCGTTACAACGGGCTGCGCGAATGGAACAGGCGGTAAGGCAGAAAAGGAAGATCCTAATGACACCAGTCCCATTACATTTACTTTCTTTGGCGGTGATTCCAGCTCTAACTGGAACAACATGAAGGATGCTGTCGGGCAGGAAATTATCAAGAAAACGGGTGTTACGCTAAATGCCGAACATGCTGTCAATGGCCGAGGCGAGGAAAAGTTTGCTTTAATGGCAGCGAGCGGAGAGTATCCAGATCTCGTGTACCCCAAATCAGACATTGGCAAGTTGGTCGATGCCGGAGCACTCATTGACTTAACAGATCTCATTGATAAATACGGCCCTAACATTAAGAAAGTGTATGGAGACTATTTTAATCGTATTAAATATAGTAGTGAAGATCCAGCCATTTACACGATCCCGACCAATTTGGGTGTGGATCACATCGCGTTTGATGCACAAGCTGGCTTCGAAATCCAGCACCAGGCACTTAAGAAGCTCGGATACCCTAAAATCCGCACCGTTCAAGATTTTGAAAAAGCACTTAAAGATTATGTCGCCAAATATCCTACCACCAATGGCCAGCCTACCATCCCCCTATCACTCGATGCCGAGGACTGGAAAATTCAAATTACAGTGACAAACCCGGCTGTTACTGCTACAGGTGGACCCGACGATGGCGAATATTATATTGATCCTAAAACACACAAAGCCATTCTTCACTACAAGCGCCCAGAAGAACGTGAATATTTCCGTTGGTTGAACCATATGTACAATGAAGGACTGTTGGATAAGGATACTTTTGTGCAAAAAAGTGATCAGTACAAGTCCAAAATCGCCGCAGGCCGTGTCATCGGACTCATTGATCAGGAATGGAACTATCAAGATGCCGAAAATGCGCTCAAGGCAGCAGGTAAGGATGAATTCACTTACGCCCATTTTCCAGTCACTTTAAATGAGAAATACGAGGACCATTCCCTTCAGCCCATCGGCTTCGATACTGCATCCGGGATCGGAATTACAACCTCATGCGAAAATCCGGTGCGAGCTATCAAGTTTCTGGATTTTCTGGCTTCCGACGAAGGACAAATTTTACGCAATTGGGGAATTGAGGGCCAGCATTACAACGTAGAGAACGGCAAACGAGTCATTCCGGCGGATGTGCAACAACGTAAAAACACCGATAACGCTTCTTTTAGCAGAGAGTCGGGAATCGGTTTGTACTGGATATGGGGGCCACATTACGGCGATAGCGTGAAGGACCCTTCTGGCAACTATTACACAACCAATTATCCGGAAATGATTACCGAAAATTATAGTCAAGCCGAAAAAGAGTCCCTTCAGGCATACAAAGCACAGACGTGGAAAGACCTGTTCCCGAACGAAAAGGATTTTCCGGTAAAAGAGTGGGGTGCTGCCTACAACATGCCTGTTCCGACCAATACGAATTACAATGTTATTTATCAAAAGTCGCAGGACATTGTACGCAAACGCATTCCTGAGGCCGTACTCGCCAAGCCAGATCAGTTCGACGCTGTGTATGACCGCATGCTCCAAGAGCTGGATCAGGCGGGTGTGCCAAAGGCTGAAGAAATCTACACTGGCCTAATTCAAAATCGGCTGAAACTGTGGTACGGCGAAAAATAGGGTTTGCCTTTTTAATGAAATATTACAGGGCTGACAGACCATGCTGTTCAGCCCTTCTACATTAACTATTATTACATATTCTGTTTGGTTTCTTTTTCTTTCCAAGAATTACTTTTCCCTGATACACGATTGACGTAAAACAATAAGATGATAGGAATCAACGCAATCCCCCCACACATTACCCAAGATATTTGAATAGGTGTTTGATCGGAAGACAAATCCGTAAAATTACGACTGATGATCCCTGTCACGATTAAACCTATGCACATGCCTAATTGTGAAATCGCAGAATCCAGAGATAGTAGTGTAGAACGATACTCATTAGAGATTCTTTTGTTCAGAAAAATTTGTTTGGCAACCGGGTACATGCCGCGCCCCATTTCATAGATCAAAAAGGTAAGCAGTACAGGATAAAATGTGTTGAACGCACCGGCAAAAATGAGCCATACTCCAATCATGCCGCAAGCATACATGAGTATATGTACATCACTGTATCGTGCGCCTAGCTTTCGAACCAGGTAGCTTCCCAAAGTCATACATAGTGAATACCCTGCCTTGATAAACCCCATAATCCAAATCCCTTGTTCGGAAAGGCCCACCAGACGTGGCTGTTGAAATGTATTTCCAGCCGAGTTTGAAAAGCTGATAAATAAGCCAATCATAAACACAATCCAGATAGACTTATTTTCAAAACCGATACGGACACTTTCTCCGATAATCGTTTTAATGCGGGTAGTGGACGTCTTTCGATGAGCCACATTCTCCTCATCCATATAAAAGAAGCATAGAAAAATGCATACAATAATAGATAAAATGCTAACCGCCCATGGAAGTGAATAGTTAAAAGTTGCGAGAAAGGCCCCCAACAGACCACAAATAAATCCTGAAATGTACTGTATACTGTTAGAGATTGTAAAAAGAACTTCCATGGGCTTATCACTATTTTCCACAACCCATGATTCCAACGAACCTGATTGTAAACATATAGCCAGACCTCCAAAGACTTGCGCAAACACAAGCACCCCGATATGATCTGTCGAAACGAACAATACACTATAGGCTAGAAAACAACAAAGTCCCAAAATAACAGAGATTTTTCTTCCATACTTGTCTGCAATAGCCCCAGTAGGTATCTCAAACAGAAAAATACTTACAAAGAATACAACCAGTAAGAAGTTCGCACTCTGCAAAGAAAGTCCTTTAGCTAATAAAAAAAGGATGAGCGTAGTCCCCGTGATTTCACTCATAAAAAATTGAAGAAAGCTGACGGAGTAATATAGCTTATGAGGTTGCACTCTCAGGATTCCGTCGATTGCTGTGCAGCCTCATATTCACTTCGCAAAATCCCCATCTGAATAATGTCATAGTATCGCCCTTCCCTGAATAGCTTTTCCCGCAGCCGCCCTTCCTCCTTGAAGCCGCTGGCCAAATAGCAACGGTGTGCACGTTCATTGAACGCATAGACCTCCAGCTCCAGTCGATGTAGGTTCAGCGTATGAAATGCAAATTTTTGTAACAGCCGGATCGCTTCCCGTCCATAACCTTTGCCCAGATCACCGTCACGCCCGATCACAATTCCAAGGGTGGCATGCCGATTCACCCAGTTGATTTTAAATAAGTCCAGTTGTCCGATATAATCCAGGGTGTCTTTATGCGCAATGACAAAACCTTTGATCTCGGGGTTGCCGTCAATCATCATCTGTACAAAAGATTCACTATTCACCTGTGAATGCGGATAGATAAACACGTCGCTTAAACCACGTGTGATTTCCGGGTCATTGACCCATTTTCGGATATCTGGTATATCCTCTTGACGGTATTCTCTCAATACAACTCGTTTTCCAATGATATGCGGCATCGTAATCTTCCCTCCGATTATGTATTTGTTTAAGCACCTTTATGCTTCCATTACTCTCACAAACTCCAGAAAACGTGTACCTTTATAATGAAGCTCCCCACGATCCCCGATCACAATCATACCAAAGTCCCTATCCTTCACCTCCAGCTCCTTACGCTCACCCCCGTCAAACTCAAAGGTGATATAATAATAGGTCGAAGCTGAAAAATCGCCTGATCCCCCACGCACTCTCGTCCGTTTATCCACAACCTTACATGAACGTTGTACCCGTTCGGCTGCTTGATTGGACAGGCCCGCTCCGATCGTTTTGACAATTCCCATAATCATTACAAAAGCAATGAGTCCAAATACGATAAAAAAGATCGTATTAAACGATTGAACTTCCATAGAATCACTTCCCATTCACTTCATCCTTTCTACAGTAAAATGTAAATTTTCCATTCAATTGCCCATTGACAAATCGTACATCTTCACCCTCAAAAACTCCAATACTTTTTTAACATACTTACGAAAAAAAAGTTCTTTCGCTCTTTTCCGCACCCCGCTTGGACTTCTACCCGATCTGGGTCCTCTGATCCCCTCTAGACCGATTGACAAAACTATATATAGATATAAAATAGAGAATGTACTCTAAATATAGTGTAAAAAACGTATTTATGCCCGATATCTTGAAGATACAGGTATGAAAATACATGTAAATATAGAGTCAAAAATCTTAAATGGCGCAGCCAGCAAGGGATTCCATCTATAATAGATCCCAGGCAATGCCGTTTTCTTTTTTCGTTAAATGTTTAAGGAGGTTGCATACCATGCTGATTGCATATGATTCCAAGACCGGCAATGTAAAAAGATTTATAAACAAGCTCAAGCTTCCAGCGGTTCAGATCGAGGAGCAAATGACTATAGAAGAACCTTACGTACTTATTACATATACAACTGGGTTTGGGCAGATACCTGAGAGGGTATCTTCCTTTTTGAAAAAGAATGCTCAAAACCTTGTTGGTGTAGCTGCAAGCGGCAACCGTAACTGGGGTGAGAAATTTGCCAAAAGTGCGGATTTGATTGCCGATCATTATAATGTCCCCGTGATTAGTAAATTTGAATTATCTGGAACGTTCGGAGATGTAGAGCGTTTTAAACAGGAGGTGAGCCGAGTTGCGGCATATTGAATTGAACAACATGTTGATGAAACGCGATACAGACGGCTTTTTCCAATTGGAAAAAGACCAAGAGGCTGTAGCAGAGTTTATGAAGGAAGTTCAGGAACGGAGTTTGAAGTTTGCTGACACAGCCGCTCAAGTGCTGTATATGATTGAGAATGATTATTACGAAAATTTCTATAACAGCTACACGGCTGACGAAATTAATGATATTTTCCATATCACTCATAGCTATAATTTTAAATTTCCTTCCTATATGGCAGCATCCAAGTTTTATACCGACTATGCAATGAAGAGTAACGACCGTAAAGTCTATCTGGAACATTACCCTGACCGGGTTGCTGCTGTCGCGCTGCATTTAGGACGCGGTAACGCCGATACGGCACGCCTGTTGTCTCGCTCGATGATGGAGCAACGTCTCCAGCCAGCGACACCAACGTTCCTGAATGCAGGCAAAAGCCGCCGTGGGGAATTGGTATCCTGCTTCCTGCTCGAAATGGACGACTCCCTGAACTCGATCAACTATGTGCTGAACACCTGCATGCAGTTGTCCAAAATCGGGGGCGGTGTTGCCGTTAACCTGTCGAAGCTGCGGGCACGCGGCGAAGCGATTAAAGGCGTAGAAGGCGCAGCAAAAGGCATTATGCCTGTGCTGAAGCTGATGGAAGACGGCTTCTCCTACGCAGATCAAATGGGGCAACGCAAAGGCTCTGGGGCAGCCTATTACAACATTTTCGGATGGGACGTGCTGGAGTTCCTGGATAGCAAAAAAATCAATGCTGACGAAAGAGTACGTCTCAAGACACTTTCGATTGGATTACTGGTGCCAAATCGCTTTTACAAGCTGGCTCAAGATAACGAACCGCTGCATGTATTTGCTCCTTACAGTGTGTTCAAAGCCTATGGAACACATCTGGACGACATGGATTTGGATGAAATGTACGACACGCTGCTCGCCGACGATCGGGTGAAGAAAAAAATAGCGATGAGCGCACGTGACATGCTGACGAAAATTGCCATGATTCAGTTGGAGTCTGGTTATCCATATATCATGAACAAAAGTAACGCGAACCAGGCACATGCTCTTAAAAACGTGGGTCAAGTCAAGATGTCGAACTTATGCACGGAAATCTTCCAGTTGCAGGAAACTTCCGAAATTACAGATTACGGACAACAGGATACTATCCGCCGGGACGTGAGCTGTAATCTGGCTTCTCTGAACATTGTAAATGTGATGGAGCATGGCAAAATCCGCGAATCCGTTCACGAGGGTATGATTGCTCTTACTTCGGTCAGCGATATGACCCAAGTAGCTAATGCACCAGGTGTCGCGAAAGCGAACCGTGAAATGCATTCCGTCGGTTTGGGTGTCATGAATCTGCACGGCTACTTTGCCAAGAACAAAATTGCGTATGAAAGCAATGAAGCAAAAGACTTTGTCCGTACCTTCTTCATGACGATGAACTATCATTCCATCGAAAAGAGTATGGAAATCGCGAAAGCGGCTGGACAAAGCTTTTATGGATTTGAGGAATCGGATTATGCGACAGGCGTATATTTTGACCGATACCTGAACACAGATTATCGTCCAACAACTGCACGTGTGCAAGAGTTATTCAAGGGCATCTATGTTCCGACTACAGCGGACTGGGACAAATTAAAAGCAGATGTGATGAAAAATGGCCTGTACCACGCCTATCGTATGGCAATTGCGCCGACTGCCAGCATTTCGTACATTCAAAATGCAACATCCAGTGTTATGCCGATTGTTGAGCAGATTGAAACCCGTACCTATGCCAATTCGACGACCTACTATCCAATGCCTTATTTGCAAAAGGATAACGTGTTCTTCTATAAATCTGCTTATCAAATGGACCAATTCAAAGTGCTGGATCTGATTGCAGAAATCCAGCCGCATGTGGACCAAGGAATTTCGACCGTGCTTCATGTGAACAGTGACGTGACTACGCGTCAGTTAGCACGTTGCTATCTGTACGCCGCACACAAAGGACTTAAATCGTTATACTACACACGCACTAAAAAGCTGTCTGTGGAAGAGTGCCTCACCTGCTCCATCTAAGCATAAATGGTAACAAGCTGTAGTATAAAAATTAGATTTTAAATAGATATGGATGCTTTGCATTAGAAGCTGTATCCAGCGTGTGGTTCAGACCTTTACGGGGCTGGACAAGACCCTCGCGGATACAGCTTCCGTATGTCAAGCATACGATGATTCGCCTGCACTATTTCAATGTGTGTTTCTAGGGAATCTCGCAAGCTGAAGGGAGAATGCTAACAATGACAGGTATACAAGCCGTAAACTGGAATCGCTCGGACGATGATTTTACACTGATGTTCTGGAACCAGAACATCATGCAATTTTGGACGGATGATGAAATCCCGTTGTCTGACGATAAAATGTCCTGGGTAACCCTCAGTGATATCGAAAAAGAAGCCTACATGAAGGTGTTGGGCGGATTAACACTGCTGGATACCATTCAAGGCGGTGTAGGTATGCCGCAAATTATGGAGCATGTGGACGGACTGCAACGCAAAGCCGTACTAAGCTTTATGGCGATGATGGAACAAATCCATGCCAAGTCGTACAGTAGCATCTTTACAACGCTAGCTTCCACGGAAGAAATTGACGGTGTATTCCGCTGGGTGGAAGAAAATCCACATCTCCAAACCAAAGCAGAAACCATTCGTCAATATTATATGAATATCCACACACCGAAAGACCTCTATCTCGCGATGGCTGCGTCGGTGCTGTTAGAAAGCTATTTGTTTTATAGCGGCTTCTTCTATCCTCTTTATCTGGCGGGCCAGGGCAAGCTGACATGTAGTGGAGAAATTATCGATTTGATCTTACGGGACGAAAGTATTCACGGTGTGTACGTAGGTGTACTGGCACAGGAGATTTATGCAGAATTGGACGAGGAAGAACAACGTGATCTTTACCAGACGCTGGTAGGCTTGCTGCGCTACTTGCATAATAACGAGGAACAATACACCGAGCAAATTTACACCCCTATTGGACTCGTAGACGATGTGAAAGTCTTTTTGCGCTATAATGCCAACAAGGCCATGATGAACTTGGGCTTTGATCCACTGTTTGAAGAAGAAGAAGTTAATCCCATTGTATTCAACGGCATCAGCACCCATACTAAGCAGCATGATTTCTTTTCTAAAAAAGGAAACGGCTATGTGCGGGCGATGAATGTAGAGCCGCTGACAGATGATGATTTTAATTTTGGCGTATAAGTACAATTACGTAAAACTGTAAACAAATAGGGTTTCAGAACTTGTCCCTGAGTTCTGAAACCCTATTGCCTAAAGAAAGTAGATAGTTTACATATTTCAGGATTTTGCAAAATCCTCATTTACATGCGTTCGCTTATATAAAACTGGTATTGCCGCTGTTATAAGGATTATACCCATAAAAGCGGGTGCGGCATGACCCAGTGATACATAGATTTGACCCCCAATAATAGGCCCAATCATTCTTGCTAAAGCCTGAATAGATTGACTACCTCCTTGAATCCTTCCTTGTTCACTAGAATCGACAGACTTGGAGAGCATCCCGTTGAATGAAGGTCCAAAGATCGAATCACCAAAACCAAATATAAACATTCCAGCGATAAAAAGAGGATAGAATGAGAACAAAGTAGATAGCGCAATAAGACTGTAACCTATAATCTCCGAAACCATTCCAAGAATGGCTATCTGTTTATCATTAAGTTTTATCAAAAGCTTGGGCATGATGAAACCTTGTGAAATGATGTCTTGGAAACCCATAATTGAAAACATAAGTCCGATTAGTGCAGGCCTCCAACTGAAAGTATCCATTGTAAATTGTGAAAAAACGGCCTGTAAAGATCCGTTGGGTATCCAAAGTAAGAACGCAGAGACAAGTAACCTATTTAAGTTTTTCATGGAAAGCAGATTTGCAAGCTGTGTAAATGGATTCAGTCTTACAAAGGTAATCTCTTTCAGTCTATGTTTCTTGTCAAGGCTCTCAGGCATAAAAAAGAATCCATAAACAACGTTCAATAAAGTTATGATTGCTCCAAAATACATGGGTACAGAATAACCAAACTTGGCAAGTAATCCGCCTAGAGTTGGCCCAATGACAGTGCCTACACCTACAACCGCACTCACCCATCCAAAGTATTTGGTTCTCTCTTCTGGAGGAATGATGTCTGCAAAATAGGCGAAGATCGTGCTTATGCTCCCGCCTGTTAACCCTTCTATGATGCGCCCAGCAAATAGTACCCATAGAGCTCCTCCTATGCCAAAAACCAAGTACCCAATTGCGGAACCCAAAAGGCATACTAAGAGCAATGGACGACGGCCATATTTGTCGCTCAAAGCTCCAAGTACGGGAGCCGCAAAAAACACGCAGAATGCATAAACAGAGGTCAGCAGCGTAACAACTATAGCTTGTTCTCCCGGACTGCTTGTATAAGGCTGCACTAAGAATGGGACGACAGGTATTATGATACTGAAGCCTATTCCGCAAAGAAATACAGAGATAAGGCCGAATATTAAAGCGTGTTTATCTACGGTTTGTTCTGTGTTCTGTTCATTGTGTGATCTACATTTGAACACTTCATTTCTCCCCTTAAAGGTTAATTTTCACTTCCTCGGAAGCAAAAATATCGTATCACAATTTTGCTTCCTCGGCAACAAAATAATAACAAAAAAATGCAGCCCGTTCTCAATAGAGCCCGGCTGCCTATGGTTTGATTTTCATTATTCAAATTTATTCCGTCTTAATATCTATACCCTGTTTTTTTATTTCTGCATCCAAATGCCTACTATACTTTTCCAAGAAGCTAATCATACTGTTAAATTGTTCTTCGGTTACCTGCTCAAATACGGCTTTATCCCGCTCTTGAAACTCTTTGTGCAGTTCCTCATGGATGTTATAGATTACTTTCCCTTCCTCAGTAAGCCTAAAATAGACTTCTTTCTTGTTATCCAGCTTCTGGTAGCTTTCGATAATGCCTTTTTTTATAAGCTTCTTAGTTATTTTACTTATGGCACCGGTAGTCATATAAAGGGACTCCGCAAGTTTTGTCACGTTGGAATCTGCATTTCTTTCAATGTATTCGATGCAATGTACTTCAGAAGGCTTATAACCCTTAAGGCTGTCTTCCATCTTATCTTTATTAAGCCAAACCATCTTGTTAAATAAGTCCCTGAAACCCACTATGACCTGTTCTTCTTTGTTCATGGCCTGTCCTCCCACCAGTTGGTGCATTAACAATACAATATAGTATATTTTTGTTTCTATTTCAACAATATTAAAATAATTATTGAATTGAGCACGAGGGCATACACGAAAAAAAACGGCCAGATCGCTAAAGTAGCGGAATCGAGCCGTTTTACATTTCTTAAGACCGAGCCTCAGTGAACATTTGAAAAGTGACACCAAACTTGTCTGTTACATTCCCATAAGCTGGACTAAAATGGGTTTCCTGCAAAGGCATTCCCACCTGTCCTCCCTGCTGTAGAGCATTAAACATTTTTTGAGCTTGCTCCACACTATCGGTTGTAATACAGATGCTCACCTGATTCCCGCGGCTAAACGGTGACCCGGGAAAGGTATCAGAAAACATGAGCTCTGTCTCACCCACTTTAAGGGTAGCATGTCCCACACGTTCCTTGACCTCTGCGGGAATGGGAAAATCGGGGTTTTCCGGCATTTCCCCAAAGGTTTGAATAAAAAGCAGTTGAGCATCCAATGCCTCTTTATAAAATTCGATTGCTTCTTTTGCATTTCCATCCATCGTGATGTAAGGAATCAAACGTTTGGACATCTTCAACACAGCTCCTTTAATTCGAGGTGGTTAACCCAGCATTTCTCCTGTATTATATACAAAACTTGTCAAGAAAAACAAATCTGTATTCTTAGCTTTCATGCACTTGAACGCCAAGCTGCTTTAGCTCCTTTATCGCTTCCGTAACGTTACGCTGTGGATGAAGCGCAGAGATCATCTGTGAAGTGATCGGAACGCCGTTGAAAATCTGGCTTACCACCCCTAGAGAAATCGGCAACTCATAGTAACTCTCAGCCCAATCCTGATATTCCTCCGGTGTAACTATAATTTTCCCCAGCAAAAAGGATGAGCCATCGTCATATCCCTCAGGAAAGTTCGCGTTGCCCATACGCCACTCCTTATCTCCCGCTTCCCTCCACATACAAAAGGTAACGTCCTCTTTCTCCAGTGCTTCATTTTCCAAAAGCTCCATCATATCATCAGGCACACCGTCATATATGCCCGGCCAGACTTCATATTCGTCTCTCGCATGAGGACTTACAGGGGATTCATGGTCAAACCCCTTCAGCAGCACACCTTCACCCGTCCATAGCATATGAATCGTATCTCCAGCGCCATTGTTTACCTCACCCAGGCACACATCACCAGACCTTTCAGACTGCATACGATACGTGCGTAACCAATCTTCTGGAGACAATATAATGTCCAGCGCTGACAGTAGTAGCATTCTGTCTTTTAAACCATTCGGCGTTAGCTGTGCATCAAGCATCATATTCTTCATCATTCCCCCACTTTGTTCATGCGTACTAAGAATTCATCTGTCCCTACCTATATCTTTCAAGCTTCGCTCGCTCAACCACCTGCCGAATGAATGGTCCTTTGGCTTCGGTATGCGCTGCACGGTCATATTTGAATGCATAGCTTTCTAAAAAATGCCTTCTAATCGTGCTTGGCACAAATCAGAAGGCATTCTCTTGTTCAATTTAAAAATCATTCAGCAACTCCAACCCTATTATTCGGCTTCTCAATCACGATCAGACAGGTGCTGTCTGGCAAAGAAACCTGCCGGCCCTGCTCATCCATGAACTCAACACGTCTGGACAGCGCCTCGGCATAGCCCTCCTGTAAATAGTGGCGGCTCACGCGGATAATCGCTTGTGATCCAAGTGTGCTACGAATACACTCTTCATACTGTGACGGGGTAAAATAACCAAACTGCTCCTGCACTTCATGCACATAGGCTTCCGCTCCCCATGTATAGGTATAGAGAAATTCCATCGCATCGTTCACTGGTAAAACAGCCTCATGCTCCCCCACACGCTCTATTTCAATGTGGCGACCTGCAAAATCTTGCGCATACCGTATCAGCCATTCCATTCCATCCGGCTCCAAGAATCGAATTCGTCTGCGCTGCTCTACTGGTTCGGTCATAATCCCGTCACGAATGATGATACGCCCGCCGGGTGCAAGCACACGATAGGCGCTCTGCAGAGCTGCCTCCACTGTTTGTGGATTGAACCGAATCCCATCTCGTTCAATGTAGGAATAGAGCTCGTGAAGAATCGAAGAGAAGATGACCGTGTCCATACTCCCCGTTTCCACATATTCCTCTAACTGAAGCGCATCCCCTTTGATGACATCCCAACGATGGCGCTCCAATTGCTTTTTACGTTTAAGTGCCTCAATGACATTTACAGAAATATCAAGACCTAATGGCTTCGCATCTGGTCTTTCCTGTTCGATCAGATCCAGCAGTACGCCCCCGCCGGGTCCAATATCCAGTATGCGGGTTCCAGTCACATAATCTAAAATGACCCTTTTGTAATCTACGGTCTGGTTCATATCTGTAAGGTACGTTTCCTCATTGTGAAAGCGATCATACGCATCGCGCCGTAATCCGAACAGATCGAACAGCAGCAGGACTGCTTTGTCATACAGAGGCGTTTTTTCTGCCTCAATACAAAAGTCAATCAGTTTCTCAGCCGCAGATGAAAATACAAAATTAAAAAATACAGTACTCGGCAGCTCCTCTTTATGCTCCACGATCACACTCAAATGAGGATTATGCTTCCGTTTTCCTTTTGAAATGTCCTGCCAAGACAGTGCACTTAAATATTTTTCTATCATTCGTTTTTTATATACGTTAATTTTCTTGACACCACGATAGTCATAATACATCGTATTCATGAGCGATTCGAAACTGATATGGCGAACGGTCGCAGGCTGTTCCTGCCCTGTGCCATCCCTTAATGTGAGTAAAAATACCTTTACCAGTTCTTGAAGTGAAAAATCCTGCAAAGCTGATTCTACATACCAAAGTGTCCGATTCTCCAACGGAGCCAGCGCCTTCTCTACATTCAACTCCCGCTCTAGTTCTGTGTAAGCCTGCTCGAACGGCTCCCCTTCATGAATGGAAACCGACCGTAATCTTTCCAGTCGCTCCTTTACACTCCAGACTACAGGTGCGTTATCCCATGCAATCCAGCCGATCAGCTGCTCCACTTCACTGCGTACTTGATCCCATAATGCAGGTTCCACCCCGGCGATAATACACTCGTTCAGGGCCCGTAAAACAAGCTCCAGTTCCTCAGGGCTTAGCCAGCCCTTACGAGTAATTTCAAGCAGCAGTCGATTTTCAGCAAAAGGAATTTCCCCCCGTATATATTGCCCGATCAATCCATGCGTCTCAATCAGAATTCGGGTCATGCTATTGCGCGGGTAAGCAGGGGACTCCGCTTGGGCCTGTCTGACATACAGTTGGGAGGATCCGATATTATGTACAAATAAATTAATACCCTCATGCTGCCAGCGTAGCCGTTCGCGGACTGTGCCTCCTTTGGCTGTCTCAGACCATACCAATACATCCTCCAGTAGCTCTTTAACCCAGAATGACAATGGAAGTCCGTCCAAAATAAGCAACGTACGCTCCACGTAATCCAGTACAGGATTGGCATCCTTTAACTCACCTATAGATCGAATGCGTTCCAAATTTACAATACGCTCCTCAGCCGAAACAAGCAGCTTTAACCAAGTCGGTGTATCCCAGGCCAGATCATTTTCTTTCCTGTAATTAGCAATGGCTTTTAACGATTGCAACATTTTTCTCACCTCGTGTGATTCGGATTCGGTATGCACAGGAGACTTTGAATAAGACATTTGGATTAAAACCTTGTATATACTACACTTTACCATACATTTGTAACTTCCACCTCGTGGAAAATATTAAACATTTGTATCAATCAACCGCTTGACATACTTTCCAAACGCACACATAACCCTCAAGTGCACTAGACAGTGCCACTTCAGACAAAACAAATGACCGTAACTTCCATATAAGGAATTACGGTCAGCCTGTTTATTTCCATATACAGTTTAACGACACGACTCCCACTACCTCCATCTTCCGAACTTATCATTCTGTACTTCGTTAACCTGTCCAAAAAATACCTGCATGATCTATTTCTACCTGTTCGAGCTGTTCTTCAAAGCACGGATTAGGTGCAATCTCTTTTACACGCTGCCAGCTTTCAGCCTCTTGCCGGGCATATACATGCCAATGATTTTCTTCCCAGCGAAATTGGACAATGTCCGTGCGATCCCACAACTCAGTTTCATTAGAAGGCCTTTCCTCCGTCAAGATCAAACAGTTATCCTCTATTTGATAAATGAGCCGCACGTCAGAACGCACGTAGCCTGGCACCTTTAGCGCAATATAGCCATTCAGCAGGTATTCAACCTTTTTAACGGTAAACGGATCGATCCGTTCGTTCACGAGATTTCCACCCCTTGATCAATTCGTAAATATTACGATTTAAATATAGCAGAAATCGAAGTTTTTGAAAAGAGTCCTTCATGCCGTCCCAAAAGCAAAAAGATATCCTCCAGCCTGAAGGCTCAGAAGATATCTTATTACTCTTGTTATATGCAGCCGAATCATAATCCCCTATGATTTCTAGAAAGTTACAGTGCCGCTGTGCAACACGTTAACCATCTATAATAGATTTCGCTTATTTATTAACAGAAACGCCATCTGGTACTGGAATACCAAAATCAGGTGTTCCATCTTCTTTCCAGTAGAACGGCTGCACACGTGTATGACGATTCGGATCATACAGCGGGTCGCCTGTAATTTCCTTGTAATTCCGGGCGTGATATACGATAACATCACTACCATCTGCAGCAACCGTAAAACTGTTATGACCTGGCCCGAATTGTCCTGTTTCCTCATGGGTGCAGAATACCGGCTCAGGTGATTTCGTCCATGATTTCGGATCAAGTAAATCCGCATTCTCATCTGCCGTCAACAGACCCATGCAATAATTGTGGTCTGTGGCGCTAGCTGAATAACTGATAAAGATCCGCCCGTTCCGTTTCAGAACCGCTGCTCCTTCATTCACCTTAAAACCGATGATTTCCCAATCATATTCAGGAGTGGAGATCATCACCTGCTCACCGCGCAACGTCCATGGATTGCTCATTTCGGAAATATACAGATTGGAATTACCGACGATGTCAGGGTCCTTCTGAGCCCACACATAATACAAAACTCCATTATGCTGGAAGGTTGTCGCATCGAGAGCGAACGTCTCCCAACGGGTTTTGATCTGTCCTTTTTCCACCCATTCCCCTTCCAGAGGATTAGCTGAATCATTTTCAAGCACGAACATCCGGTGGTCGAACAGGCCTTCCTTCGTTTCTGTTGTACGAGCTGCTGCAAAATAAATGTACCATTTGTCATTAATATAATGAATTTCCGGTGCCCAAATGTTCGCACTTAACGGGCCCGTTTCATATTTGTGCCACACTGCGACAGGCTCTGCTGTACTCAGGCCTTGAATAGTACTTGCTCGTCGAACCTCAATGCGGTCATACTCTGGCACAGATCCGGTGAAATAATAGTATCCGTCACTATGCTTGTAAATCCAAGGGTCTGCCCGTTGCTCAATGACCGGATTATTAATGGGTACAGATTGATTCATGGTTATTCTCTCCTCTATGTGTAGTATGTAGTTCATACAATTAATCGCTGATACGTTTTCCCCAAATGGAAATTCCTTTTTCATTCATACCCGTGAAAATTAAAGTATGGCGACCAAGCTCCCAGTCCCATGAAGGAAGCAATAACAATTCTTCCTTTGTTCCTGCGGATGTATTGCTCCAATCCATTGTTAGAGTACGCTTGCCATCAAAACTCCAGTGACCTTCAAGAGAACCGCTGGTTGCCCGCCCTCCATCTTCCAGACGGAGCGGTTCAGCTTCCACCTGGCCGTCTACTTCCTGCCTTATCACGATGCGCTCCCAGTTGCCGGATAATAGCCTTTTGGGTATATCCTGCTCCTTTTCGCCCGCATACCGCTCCGGAGAGACGACCGGCCAGCCCTCTGCCGTCCACAATATTTTGCGTACATGCAGGTACGGCCAGCTCTTGTCCGTTTCTCCCCGCGCATGATGTACAATATAATAATCCGCACCGTCCTTCAGGACAGAATTGTGACCTGGCGCAACCCAGCCTTCTCCTTCGCTGAACCGATAACCGCCCAATACCTTGTTTCCGATCTCGTATTGAGGCAAATAGCTGGTATCTGCCATATCATGTCCATTCATGTCCACATAAGGGCCTGTGATAGAATCTGAACGGGCAACGCGAACATTGTAGTCCTCAAACAAAGAATCATACGAGACGAACAAGTAGTATTTACGGAACATTGGATTGTACACAATGTAAGGCCCTTCTACAGCACCGTCCTCAGTTGCCCGATCTCTGGCAGCGATATTTCTACCATAGCCAGATTCTTTGAGCTTTCCAGTCTGGGGATCAAGCGGTGTAATATAGATACCGCCGAAAAAAGACCCGTATACCATCCATGGATTTCCCTCTGCATCCAGCACCGGATTGGCATCAATCGCATTCAGCTTGTCATGTTCTTCCGTTTTAACGACCAGTCCCTCATCCTTCCAAGGGCCTTCTGGGGAGCTGGATGTCTGCAATCCGATCGCAGACCGTGTGCTGCCAAAGGTAGAAGCGGAGTAATACATGCGATAGGTATCACCCATCTTGATAATGTCCGGTGCCCACAGATTGGTTGCCGATGACCACGCCTCTGCTTCCTTTGGAATGCCAGGGAGTGCATACTGAACCCAGTTCCAGTGAATCAGATCAGTCGATTTGCGTACCATGACACCAGGTCTCAATTCTCCACCTGTCTTTACATCCGTTGAGTAGACATAATAGCCTTGATCTGTTTTGATAATCGCCGGGTCATGCGCATTGTTAATGGTCCAGCGCTGTTCATCGTTAATCGTACTTTGATCATACAAGTGATCGGGAGGCGGAGCCTGCGGATACACAGGGTCCGGAGTGTTATCCCCACAGCCGGATAGACCCAGCATGAGCAGCACAACCATAACTGTTATTCTCCTCCTTCCTTTACCCATTACATATTGTGACTGCCTTACATCGTTCATCCGTACCCTCCAAGTGTCAATTAACCTTTGACACCCGAAATGGCAACCGATTCAATAATTTGTTTCTGGAAGATCAAGAATATAATCAGTACAGGTAACAAAGCTATAATGGATGCTGCCATTATAAGCGGATAGTCCGTCTGAATGGCGTAAGTCGCATTAAAATTCGCGATAACCAGCTGCAGTGTTTGCGTTTCTGGTGAGTTCAAGTAAATAATCGGTGCCAAATAATCGTTCCAAATTCCCATGAACCATAAAATAAGCTGTGCCGCAACTGCTGGCTTAATGAGCGGGAACGTAATCGACGAATAGAGTCGGAAATAAGAACTTCCGTCAATTTTCGCAGCTTCGATAATGGCATCTGGTACGCTAAGCAAGTATTGCCGCAGGAAAAAGATCATAACTACATTTCCGAATAAGCCTGGAACGATCAGAGGTAAAAGTGTATCAACCCAGCCAAGTTTGGAAAACATCATAAACTGTGGAATCATAACCGTTGGGTATGGAATCATCATAGATGCGATGAGTGCCAAAAACAGTTTGTTTTTATGAGGGAATCTCAGCTTTGCAAATGCAAAAGCGGCCACACTGGATGTAAAGGTACCCACAACGGTAACACTTACAGCCACAATCACGCTGTTCTTGATCCCGCTTAACAAAGGTCCTGCTTCCCAAATTTCCTTATACTTGCCAAACTGGAACACCTCTGGTATCCATACTGGTGGAAGAGCAAAAACATCCTGCTTTTCTTTCACCGAAGTGGACAGCATCCAAAGCAGTGGCGCGATCATCACAATCGCTCCAATCGCTAGTGCAATAAAGATAATGATATTGGTAACTTTCGTTTTTTGACTATGGGACATAATCAGACTCACTCCTTTCCGCGAAAATCAATCCCCATCAAAGGACGATTTTTCATTCATTTTGAATTGAATCAAAGTTACGATAAAAATGAAGATGCCGAGAATCATAGCCATCGCGGAGGCATATCCCATTTGCAGGTTTTTAAATGCCTTATCCCAAATATAAAAGACGATTGAGGCGGATGAGTATTCCGGACCCCCTGTAGGTGTCATAATGTTCATTTCAGTAAAGATTTGTGAACCACCAATGATATTAGTTACGACCAGGAAGAAGGTTACTGGTTTCACCATTGGCCATGTGATATTGCGGAACATTTGGAATCCGCTAGCTCCATCTAGCTCTGCTGCTTCATAATAAGAGCGAGACACGCTCTGCAGGGCTGCCAAATATAGCAGCATCGTATATCCAAGCCCCTTCCAGACGGTCATGAGAATCAAGGCCGGCTTGACCGTATCCTTATCCATCAGCCAGTTAGGACCCTTGATACCGAATATTTCGAGGAATTGATTCACCAAACCATAGTCTCCGTTGTATGCCCAGTTCCACATAATAGAAACGGCAGCCAACGAAGAAATAACCGGGATATAGTAAATTACACGAAATGTTGTCGTACCTGGAATCTTGCGGTTCAAACCTAGTGCCAGCAGTAAAGCTAGTACAAGACCGATTGGAATACCCAACATTAAAAAAAGCGTATTGTACATCGATTTATAAAAGAGCTCATCGCTAAATAAATCTTTAAAATTGTCGAGACCAATAAAGTTCATTTGTCCCAATCCGTCCCAGTCTGTAAAAGAGCCGTATAACGAATAGACAAACGGGAATAACGTAAAGATTAGCAGACCGAGAATAGGTGGAAGAATAAATAAGTATCCATATACCTTCTCTTTGCGGTAGAGATTAGATTTGGTTATCACAGGGCTCACCTCTGTTTCTAATTTGGAATGAAGATGATGTTAGCAGCATGATATTCAGCCACTAACATCATCCTTTTTCCTCTATTTACGCATTATTTCTGTGATTTTTTCTCTTGCTCCACCGCTTTATCCAGCAGTTTCTGCATCTTCGGTTGTTCTTGTTTCACATAATCAGCCGCCGTAATTTTACCATCCAGCACAGGTTGAATATCTGTGAAGAAAATATCGTACCATTCTGCATTATACGTATAGTTGCCTGGTAATGAGCGTCCATAGTCATTTACGATATCAATAAATTCTTGTTTATTGTTAGGCTTGGTTTTCGTATCTTTGGACCATTCATCAGCCATGTCCAGCAGATTCGGAATTTGTACCTTGGCATCTACAAGCTGCTTCATTCCTTCTTTAGAAGTCGTCAAATAGTTAACCAGTTCAACAGCTTCATCCGGGTATTTTGTTTTAGAGGAAACGCCGATACCCAGAGAACCAATCCATGTTGCTGATTTGCCAGTCGATCCGGCTGGGAACGGCAGCAAATCATATTCGAATGGCAGTTTTTCAAATGTACTCATATCCCAAGGACCTACCGGGAAGAATGCCATTTCACCCTTCATCCAACGTTGGTATGTGTCCAATGTTTGCGATTGTTCAATACCAGGTGTGATTTTATATTTGTTTTGCATGTCAGCAAAGTACTGAAGCGCTTCCGCAAATTTCGGATCATCAATCGTTACTTTAGTTTTGCTCTCATCCAGCCAGTCAGCCCCATTACTCCATACAAAGGCTTGCAATGCCCACTGAACGTTAAAGCCTGTACCGTATTGATCTGGCTTGCCGTCACCATTGGTATCTTTGGTCAACTCTTGGCTAACCTTGATAAATTCATCCCATGTATACGGTTTGTCTTTGTCAGGCAAGGGAACGCCCGCTTTTTCGAACATCGTTTTGTTGTAGCCGAGTGCGAATGGACCTAAGTCCTTCGGCATACCGTAAATATCTCCTTGGCCGGCCATTTTACCGTCATAGCGATACAAATCCACACCGTATTTCCAAATGTTATCCAGTTTAATATCCTTGTTCTTCTCAATGTAAGGAGTGAGATTCTTCAACACCCCACTGTTTACATAAGCCTTCACATCTCCAGGGGCAAAATAAAAGATATCTGGAAGATTGTTTCCTGTAATTGCAGCTCTAAGCTTTGTGGCATATTGATCTGCTGCAGTCACGACCATTTTAACCTTTACGCCAGGATGTTCCGCTTCAAATTTCTTGATTACTTCCTTATAAGCCTTTTGTTCATCTGTTCCACCACGGAACATGAATGTCAGTTCCTTACTTCCATCACTACTGGAACTCCCCCCACTACAACCAGCCAGTGCAGCCACCATTAACAACAAAACAACCATTGTTATTGCAAAACCTTTTTTCTTTATCAACGCGACCCCTCCTAAATTTAAATGAAACCGCATACAATCGGTGCTAAAATAACTTCATACCACTCGGCCTAATCTTTAACTGTGCGGTACACAACCCGTTGTTGATTGCCGCTGTGATTATCATCCCTCTCATGTACCGTATAATTAACATTTTTCTTTATCAATAATGAATTCGTTTACAAACAAAATATAGCATGCCTTTCCTCGGTTCGTCAATGTATTTTTCAATCTTTTTAAATAGTTATAAAACATAAGTTAGAGTAACATGGAAAGCAAAATTAAAACGTATTTAAGTTTATTTTTATCAAAAAAACCAGTAATAAATCTAAAATACGATTTATTTTGGAGTAATCCCTAATTTGGAGTTCAATTCGCTCCTCTCTTTGTTTAGTAAAAAAAATTTACAAAAAAGCAGTTTACTTCTTTTTGATTTTATTTTAACATAAATCAAAGTAAATATATAAGCGCTTACATCACAATTTTTATAGATAAGGATGGTCTATAGCTATGATTTATATTAAGGACTTAATGTCAGGATTAGATATTTTTAAAGCACTGGGTTCAGAAATCCGCATTCAAATTCTCGAGTTACTTGCTTACCAGGGACAAAGTATGAATGACATTGCCAACAAACTTAATTTGAGTAACGGTACAATTACAATGCATATTCGAAAATTGGAAGAATGCGGTCTTGTGGAGATCAATACCGTGAGCGGCAAGCACGGTACCCGAAAAATGTGTTATTTGAATAAGGATAAGCTGATGGTAGATTTGCGCAGCAGAGAACAAAAAAATGTGTATGAGGTTGAGATTCGCGTAGGTCATTATAGTAACTATCAAGCGTCCCCCACTTGTGGATTGGTGACCCGAGACAGCATTATCGGCGATTTTGATGATCCACGCTATTTTGCAGATCCCGAGCGACTGGAGTCGGAAATGATCTGGATGGCCGAAGGCTTTTTGGAATACCGCATTCCCAACTATCTGAAAGCGAATCAATCCTTTAAAGAAATTCAATTCTCCGCAGAACTAGGCTCAGAAGCACCCTGCTATTGTGAGGAATATCCCTCCGACATTTGTTTTCACATTAACGGTATCCCTATTGGACACTGGACCAGCGCCGGAGATTTTGGAGAAGTGCCGGGGGTTCTCAATCCAGATTGGTGGCCACCGCATTTAAATCAATATGGTATGCTCAAATTAATTCGCATCAATCAGCAAGGCAGCTTCATTGACGGGTGCCGCATTTCCGAAGTCACAATAGACGATATTAACCTTAACTATAAAAGCGACATTACACTCCGCTTATCCGTAACCGATCAATCGGAAAACAAAGGTGGGCTCACTATTTTCGGCAAAAGGTTTGGGAATTTCAGTCAGGATTTGCTTGTGCGCGTGCTTTATGATGTGCACGGGGAGGACAACGCCAACTCCTGACACGCCACATGTAAAAATAGGCCGAGGACCTGTATTCATTGAATACAGGTCCTCGGCCTAAATATCCTGATCCTCACTTAAAGAGATATAGATCAATAAATAAAAAATGACTGCTATCCCAAACACCAACCAGCAAAAGGACAGCAAATGAAGCCTTGGTACTGCATGTACTCCCCATCTCCAAATATCCGTAAGGAGCACCAGTGGCTGCAATAATATATCCCAGCTATTCCAGCGAGCAAATCTACCAATATATACACCTATGCTGGCCAGCCACAACAACACAAAAACTACAGCCCATGCGAGCCCGCCTGAACAAATCCTCCTCAGCATATGGTGGATCACCAATACACAAAGGGATGTAAGAAAAAGGCCAAGCCCTGCTGCTGAAAAAGACGTAAATAAGATTAACCAAAATTGGGTGTTCAACCAAAAACGTGTATCAGGATTCACATCGTAAAAACGAAACGCATGAAGTAACTCAGTCACCAAATAAAGAGCATTCGGCAGAAAAAACAACCATACCATTGAGGAGAAAAATAAAAGAATACTCCTCACTTTTGTACTTCGCAGTCTGGATAAAGCCATCATTCCCAGAGTGATAAAGACCGGAACCCAGGCCAGGAATATATCCCAATACAGAAATTGATACATCCTCGTTCCGCTTGTGGACTGCAAATACATAATGAGTCCGAAGCAGCCCAACGTAGCTACAAGCAGCACTCCCAACAAACTGGGCAACTTGTAACCCTTCCTTCTTAACAGCAAGTTTCCATCTACCTCCTGCCTGTGTATGCGTATATACGTCTTTTTAAGTCCTGTTTTATAGCGCTTTCATACTTAGAGAGGCCTTTGTCTATTTACTCCACGTTTCGTATGTCCTCGGATACATGGGTTGTTATCGTCAAGGCATCAAAGGTAACAGCACAGCCCTCCCCCACCGGAGATTGAGCAACAACTCCGACTTTGAGCTGGTTAGGAACATTCATACCAAAATATCTCGCCAGCTTCCAATGCTGGCCGTCTGATGAATAATGAAATGCAAAGCAATTTCCAGCTCGTGCCACTCGTAAATACGGATTGGACACGTCCATCGCCCCAGAGATACAATCATCGGATGTATCCCGAGTGACCACGCTAAGAATAGATGGAGTGCTTTCAAAATATTCAAAGCACAGCTTAGCCCAATGGGTATCATCCGCCATCATCATCAAGCATCCTGAATCATAAGGCTGCTTCATATCAACACGAACCCTCGTCCATATTGTAAAATCACCCTGAAGCGTTGTATGCAAAAAGGGTGCGGACGATTTTACCGCTGCGCCAGACGGATCCCTAAAGAAATCTGCCTGTGAAGGTGCAGAAATTTGCAAAGACTTGGAATCATCGAATCTCCATTCAACCGGCTCATTGATCCAGCTCCAATCCGCCGGCAAAACTTTACCGCTAAAGCGTTCAAATACGTTCATAGGAGTACCATTCCTCTCTGACAATATAGTCATATAACACATTGAAATCTGGGGCACAATCCCCTTTATACCACTATATACGTTATTTTCCAGTCGTCAATGATGATGATGTGTCTTTAAAGTTTATGAAAAAAAGACTTGCCATCCTGAAAGGTTGTGCTTATAATTACACCTAACTTGATACGGTAACAAATTTCAATGACGAGAACGAGTAAGCTATACAGCGGATTTGCAGAGAGTTGGGGCAGGTGAAAGCCAACATTCCGAGGGTAGCCGAACGCCATCTCTGAGAAGCGGGCTGAACCTGAAGTAAGCTCTGCCGCCTTTCCAGCGTTAACCGGAACACGTATTGATGGATACGTGAACAGAGTGTCATTTCGTATGGAATGAAACTAGGGTGGTAACACGGGTATAAACTCGTCCCTTTTACAGGGGCGGGTTTTTTTGTTTTTCAAAAAGGAGGAAATCATCATGACAAATGTATCGACAGCAGTATCTATAACCGATTTTTTGACTCCGGCTGTACGGGAAATGCCGCCTTCAGGCATCCGTAAGTTTTTCGAATATAGTACTGGCAGAAAAGATATTGTATCGCTTGGTGTTGGTGAACCAGACTTTGTAACCCCTCAACATGTCAGAAAGGCCTGTATCACAGCACTGGAAAATGGTAAAACATCATACACACCGAATGCTGGACTTCCCGAGCTTCGTGAGGAGATTGCCGGGTATCTGGAGAGCAGCTTCAGCACATCCTACAACCCGACAGATGAAATCATGGTTACCATTGGAAGCAGTGAAGCACTGGATTTGGCACTACGCGCCCTGATCACCGCAGACGATGAAATACTCATTCCGGCTCCATGTTATATTTCGTATTCGCCCATCACGTTTCTGAACGGAGGACATACCGTGACGGTTGAAACCTCTGCGGATCAGCAGTTCAAGCTCACAGCTAAGGCACTCCAAGCCAAGCTGACTCCACGTTCCAAAGTGCTTATTCTCTGTTATCCGAATAATCCGACGGGTGGGGTGATGACCTATGAGGATTGGTTACCGATTGCCCGCCTGGTTGAAGAGCATAATCTTGTCGTCATATCAGACGAAATTTATGCTGAACTGACCTATGGACAGAAGCATGTAAGCTTCGCTGCTCTGCCAGGCATGAAAGAGCGCACCCTGCTCATCAGCGGCTTTTCCAAAGCATTTGCGATGACAGGCTGGAGGGTCGGCTACGTGTGTGGCCCAAGGGAGCTGATTTCAGCTATGCTGAAGATTCATCAATATACCGCCATGTGCGCTCCTATTATCGGACAAATTGCCGCTATTGAATCCCTGCGCAACGGGCTGGAGGAAAAGGATCGTATGATGGAATCCTACAATCTGCGTAGAAAATGGTTCGTTGAAGGCCTATGTCAGACAGGACTGCCATGTCACGAACCAAACGGTGCCTTCTATGCTTTTCCTTCCATTATGCACACAGGGTTAAGTTCAGAGCAGTTTGCCAAGCGGTTGCTGGAAGAAGAAGGAGTCATTACTGTACCCGGTTCCGCATTTGGCCCAGGCGGCGAGGGCTTTATCCGCTGCTCGTACGCGTCATCGCGAGAACAGCTGGAAATGGCTTTGGAACGCATCAGCGCATTCTTGAAACGTCTATAAATACGATTTTCCTATCACGAAATGAACATGAGTACTGGATGAACACTATTATAGTAGCTTCTGAATAAGCCTTTTCTGGTGTGCTGGCAAGCCTTCCGGCCATTCCCCTACACGGCAATAACAAATGTCGGAGATTTCGGCGCTTGGTCGGAAAGTACCCGGGAGTCCGGACATCCTAATCTTTAGGATGTCCGATATTCAGAACGTTTTGCACAAAATCAGTCTTGGCCTCCGTGTACGCTTCACGATCATGCTGATTTTCCATCGCCAGCCGCCTTTTTAATACATCATATTGCTGAATCAGCTCAGGCTGTTCACGAAGTCGGTTCCGAAACAATAGCTGCCGATCCCAATGCTCATCAGATTTCAGTATGAGATGCAGATGTCCCTTTCTTTGATCCTGTTCCACTTTAACCAAAAATCTTCTCCATTCCCGACCGTCCAATTCAGGCGGAACATAGTTCCAGCCTGCTGGTTGTAAAGCAGACACGATCTGTTCCAGTTGATCCCAAGATTCTAATTTTGCCATTATGTCAATAATGGGCTTAGCGGAAAGATTGGGAATTGCCGTGCTTCCTATATGTTCGATTTCCGTCACCTTAAACGGCAGTAATAACTCCCGCAACTGGTGAATGATCTTTAAGCCCTGCTCTGACCAGGCAGGATCAGGATTCACTATTTTTACAGGCTCCGTAGCCCACACCGGCCAATGTTCCTGGTTTTGCCCCTCATGCATACATGATCCCCCCTAATTTCTACTCATGTATTCTGTCATTCAACTGTATCTTTTTGAATATCGTTAACACCATCTTGTAACTTACGGCTGTATAACTGAGCATTTTCTGCATCAAAACAAACAAAAATAATCTCATTCAAAGCAGCATGTTCACGTACAAAACGTGTCACTTCCTGTATAGCAATATCC
This sequence comes from Paenibacillus sp. FSL L8-0644, assembly GCF_038008165.1. Lineage (NCBI taxonomy): Bacteria > Bacillati > Bacillota > Bacilli > Caryophanales > Paenibacillaceae > Paenibacillus > Paenibacillus sp. FSL L8-0644. The sequence continues at coordinate 2,083,780 of NZ_JBBOYN010000001.1, read as the reverse complement.
GCCGCCTTTTCTTTCGGGAAACGGTAGATGCCTGTGCTGATATTCGGAAAGGCAATGCTTCGTGCATTCAGTTTTAAAGCTAATTGGAGTACATTATGGTAGCATTTCGCCAATAGCTCCTCTTCCCGATGGTCGCCACCATTCCACACAGGGCCGACGGTATGAATAACATATTGGGCATCCAGCTTGCCAGCTGTGGTATAAACTGCCTCTCCTACGGGACATCCACCCTGCTTGTTTCTGATACTTACACAATTCTCTAAGATAGCTGGACCGCCAGCCCTATGAATCGCGCCATCTACGCCACCGCCACCCAGCAAGCTTGTATTGGCTGCATTGACAATAATATCGGCCTTACAACGGGTAATATCCCCTTGCATCACACGTATTGTCACGTTTAATAGTTCAATTTGGGTATTCATTAATCCTCCTCCTCTCGTAAAAAACAACTTCGTTATATAACCATTTTATAGTCAGCACAAGCGATTTCTAATATATCGTCATAGGTTTTCAGCATATAGTGCTTTAGATTTTTCCCCCGCGCGCTTGCTATTGTAGCTAATAATGGCGTATCTGTAAGCTCATCAAAGCTGCTGCCCTGCGTATATTCCCGTTCAGACATGTGCAAAGCGACGTCTAATTCAATCATGTTGAAGTAGTATACTTCTGTAAATATCAGTTCATAGGGCACAAAATCATCTGCTGCTTCCGTTGCCAGCCCCCCATTAATTTCTCCCTTTAAAACCAGCTCCTTCTTCGGATAATTCATATGCACATGGTCCAAATAGACCGCATCACGTCCATACAATGCCCCAATTGAAGTTTGAACGGCCTTTATCTGTGGCATCCAGGTGTTCTCCCTTCCTAAGTTATTTTCCATCTAGCAACATGAGTGCAGTCGCAACCGCATGATCCACAAAAGAACGCTCTGGGCGTGACTTCATCATCACGGTAATCCCGATTAACAAAGAGACCAACGTATGGGCCAGAGCTCGTGCGTCCATGCTAGCCTCCAGCTCTCCTGATCTTATACCACGCTCGAGGGTCTCCTGAAAGACAGCAGAAAGATACATCTGATGCTCTCTGGTTAAAATTTCAAATTTCTCATCATGAGGGGCTAATTCTACCATCGTATTAATACAAAAGCATCCCCTATTAGGCCCATCCTCGTACTCTTCTGCCACGACTCCTCCAAAAAAATTGTAAAACGCTTCTTTTACAGAAGAATTGCTTTGTAGTCTAGAGCGTACATAAGCAGCGTGGGATTGCGTATATTTGCGCAGCGCGGCTTCGAATAATTGCTTCTTGTCTCCAAAGGCAGCATAAATGCTAGGGCGCTGAATTCCCATATGGGAGGTCAAATCACTTAAAGACGTGGCCTCGAATCCTTTTTCCCAAAAAATTTGCATCGCTGCATCCAATGCTTGATCTTCATCAAATTCCCGTGGTCGAACCATAACTAACCCCTTCTTTTCGTATCGTTCAGTATATTAAGATTGTATAATCACGATAAGAAACTGTCAAATATGTACATGACGAACTCTTGACATTTCATATGTACACGAGTTATATTGACCTAAATTCATTACATACCAATCGGTATATTATATTAAACGGTATGTAAATTACAGAAAGCGACGTGGTATGTGAAAATGAAGACGTCAGAAGAAAAAACGGTACTGCTCCCTCATCAAACGGTAGCAAATGCTGCCGAAACAGCCCCCATTCCCTCCTTGTCCCGATCTGTGGCACTCTTGTTTGCCATAGCCTGTGGGCTGGCTGTCGCCAACATTTATTATGCGCAACCATTACTTGACGCGTTGGCGCACGAGTTTGGAATTACGCATTCATCGGTAGGTATGGTCATTACGGTGACGCAAATTTGTTATGCTTTGGGATTACTGCTACTCGTCCCGCTTGGCGATCTTTTGAATCGACGGCGACTGATTACAGGACAAATGCTGCTATCCGTGCTGGCACTAATCGTGGTTAGCTTTGCTCCTACCCGTACAATACTGCTTATGGGAATGGCAATGGTTGGTCTGCTGGCTGTAGTCACTCAAACACTCGTGGCTTTCGCTTCTACCTTGGCTAATCCGACTGAACGTGGGCGTATCGTAGGTCTGGTGACCAGTGGAGTCGTTATCGGCATTCTGCTGGCACGAACCGTGGCCGGTGTATTAACTGATCTGGCAGGCTGGCGTTCAGTTTACCTTGTTTCTGCTATACTTACGTTGTTTATGGCTGGAGCTCTGTTGCGGGTGTTGCCAAAGAACGAACCCACAAGTGCGACACTTTCCTATCCGCAGCTGCTCCGATCGGTTATCTTGTTGTTCGTGCAAGAACGAATTCTACGCATTCGCGCTGTCCTTGCATTGCTCATTTTTACGGCATTCAGCATATTGTGGACTTCGCTTGTGTTACCTCTCAGTGCACCCCCATTTTCTCTTTCACATACTTCTATCGGGGCCTTTGGTCTGGCTGGAGTCGCCGGAGCATTAGCAGCAGCACGAGCAGGGCGTCTTGCCGATCAGGGCTTGGGACAACGGACGACGGGTGTTGCATTAGTTTTATTGCTACTGTCCTGGTTGCCTATTCACTATACCGAGCATTCTCTATTCGCTTTAGTTCTTGGCGTAATACTTTTGGATTTGGCCGTACAGGCTGTACATGTCACAAACCAAAGCTTGATTTTCAACGTTCGCCCTGAGGCACGAAGCCGACTTACCGCAGGCTACATGATATTTTATTCCATCGGTAGCGCCACCGGGGCCATTGCCTCCACTCATATGTACATCTATGCCGGATGGAACGGGGTGTGTCTATTAGGAGCTGGTGTCAGTGCTCTGGCTCTCATCTTTTGGGCTTTAACTCGACGTTCAACTTGATGGGGAGACTGCTATTGATTGAATCAGAAAAAACCGCCGGGTCCACGACAATGACCGGCGGTTCTCTTCTGTCATGACAAAATTATCACTTGATTGCAATATAAATCAAAACAGGTTCATCAGGACTGCCATACACCTCAAAATCACCTGTGTATGTCCGCTCCCCTTGTCCCGTGGCAGCCCACTGCCAGATCGTCTGCCATACACGGAAGACAGAAGAGGGTTCCTGAGTTGCCTGAAAAATGGCGTAGCGTGCAGCCGGAATGACAAGTTCCTGAAGGTCATCAGGAGTCTGGAAATCCTTATCCGCTTCCTTTCCGATAAAAAACGTATACTCTCCCAAAGCTCCATTTTCATAGTCAGTATAGCAACCATAGACAGAAGCAGATCCTTCATGCCCCCTGATCCGACCTGGCACACCCTCACTCCAAAAACGTTCCCACATGTTTGGAATGATCCCGTGAGATGTTTGTTCCTTCTGATTATTTGTACGTGCTTTCAACCCAATTAAATGGATTTCACCTCGGTATTCCTCCCGAATGGGTCCATCAAGTTGAAGCTCTGTATCCTCTAAAGACCTCCACCTTTTCAAATGCGGTAGGTAATTACGCAGCATCGAAGTCGCTTCTTCTGCCTGCATCCCCTCTTCTACCAGGATAGGCACACACTGCTGAATCATCCCCTCCATAGTCAATTCAGGCTGTACAAATTCGCCTTCCTTGTAACAATACTTGCAATACTCATCCGTTTTATGATGTTGTGCATCCGTTCCATATTGGTCCTCATGCTCCAGCGGCATCCCACAACTTTGACAAGCTTTATCCATCCTCGTAAATCCCCTTTCGCTATCTGATATCAGGTATGCCACCAGTATAACGAAACAAACCTGACAACTATGGGTCAGGTTTGTTTTACTTTAATCTAAGAATTCCTTTATGATTCCCGAACTTCTTCGTAATTAGACGCAATACGCAGCGCCATCTTATGAATCTTATCCCGCAAATGGGCTGGTTCTTTGACAACCACATCCGGTCCCAGGCTTAAAATAAATCCGTACGCCCATGCATCCTCAGGAAACGGGACCGAGACCGTATAGATCCCTTCCTCCTGCTCGGTCAATGCTTCTACGCCAAACCAGTCCTCCGCCAGATGCCTTGAGTTACGGTTAAATTGTAGCGTAAATGGTTGTACGGCCCTGGATACCTCCATCCGCCCCTCATTCCACGGCAACACTTCATAAGAAAGATCCCTGCGAGCAAAAACGGTCTCTGTAACCACAAGGTCACTCATGCGGGAAAGCTTGAATAGACGAAACTGTTCCCTATCGGGACAATATGCATATACAAACCATTGTTGTCCTTTCAGAACGAGCGTATGCGGTTCAACATTCCGTTCTGTAATGGCTCCCCCCGCATTTCGATAGGTAAAGGCGACAGTGCGCGCTTGGCTCATTGCTTCTTTTACCTTTATCAATTTGCCTTCCTGCGCAGCCCGATTTCCCCATCCCGAATGATCGACGATAAACTGTGTGGTATGGACACTAAATTGCTCTTTCCCAGACTCTGGTATAATACTTTCAAATTTATGAAGTAACCGCGACACATTCGGGCCGCCCAACGACGAGGACAAACTCTGCAGCCCCATTACAATGTCCTTGACATCATGATCCGTCAACATACTGCGATCCAGGCGGTATCCTTCCATCAAGCCGATCCCCCCATTGGCTCCCTGATAAGTCACCACCGGAATACCTGCCATACTAATCGCTTCAATATCTCTATAGATCGTCCGGATCGAAACCTCATATAAATCAGCCAGTTCCTTCGCTTGTATTCTATTTTTCTTTAGTAGCAAAATGACGATAGAAAGCAATCGGTCAATTTTCATTTTTTCAAAACCTTTCACCATTAATAAAAATAAGCCATGAACTCCTCATCGTATTCCTTCATCTTACTCTATCTCTTATCTTGGGATTTAGCAAAAATCCATTGAGCGACTTTCAATAAACAAGATATAGATCGAAATGGTTTAGTTCGTCTATATCTTGCACTTCAGAGCCACTAGTATCGAATTTTGCAAAATCCGGATCTAAAATGAATCTGTTATTCTTCAATTAAAATAACCTCAGGTACTCTATCCAGCCGAATAGAATGCCTGAGGTTTCAATAACTCCTTACAAATTATGATTCGTAGCGCTTCAGCACAATGACCGCATTATGACCACCGAAGCCGAAAGAATTAGATAGCCCAATATTTAGTAGAGCCTTGCGCGCTTCGTGAGGCACATAATCCAGATCGCAAGCCGGGTCCGGATTGTCCAGGTGCATCGTTGGTGGAATGATGCCCTCCCGTAGGCTTTGCACAAGCGCAATCGCTTCGACCCCGCCCGCAGCTCCCAGCATATGACCCAGCATGGACTTATTCGCAGTAACCGGAATCTGATAGGCATAGTCGCCAAACAGTTTGTGGATTGCCAAAGTTTCAGCGGTATCCCCTACAGCTGTACTCGTTGCGTGGGCACTGATCACGTCCACTTCTTCCGGGGAGATGTGAGCCGAACGAAGGGCCGCTTTCATCGCCAAGTAAGCTCCGGTTCCTTCGGGATGCGGTGCAACCATGTGATAAGCATCCGAACTCGCTCCATAACCGATGACCTCACCATAGATTTCCGCTCCCCTCCGGGTAGCGTGCTCCAGCGACTCCAGTACTAGGATGCCTGCTCCTTCGCTCATGACAAAACCGTCACGATCTTGATCAAACGGCCGGCTTGCTATCGAAGGCTCCTCGTTACGTGTGGACAAGGCTGTTGCATTAGCGAAACTTGCCAAGGCCAATCGGGACACCGCTGCTTCAGCTCCACCGGCAAAAATGACATCCGCATCTCCTGTACGAATCGTCCGAAACGCCTCTCCAATTGCTGTATTCCCAATAGAGCAAGCCGTCACGGGGGAAAGCGTAGGTCCCATCGCTCCAAACGCGATACTAATTTGAGCAGCAGCCATATTTGAGATCATCATGGGTACCAGCGTCGGGCTAACTCTGCCCGGTCCACGCTGTAGCAGTACATCTACATTGTCCACCAACGTATCCAAACCGCCGACTCCCGATCCCACATAAACACCGACACGCTCCAAATCGGTGTGATCCAGTTCCAGACCGGAATCCTTGAGCGCTTGCTCTGCCGCATATAATGCAAACTGAGTAAACCGATCCATTCGTCTAGCATCTTTACGTCCCCATTGCTTTTCTGCATCAAAATCCTGTACCAGTCCAGCAATTTGTGCTTTCAAATCGGACACATCGAATGTATCAATTTTACGTATACCTGAATTGCCTTCCAGCAAATTCTTCCACAACGTGTCCACTTCATTACCCAGTGGGGAAACGACACCCATACCTGTTATCACTACTCTTTGCATAATCTATTCATTCCTCCTGCTCGGTGACTTACTTATAATCCTCATTTTACCCTCGTCTTATCCTATTACAAGTGTTTGTTTATCCTGGTATAATGAACACTACTATAGTACACGCCTTATTGGCTCACTTCGGATATACCCATTGAATGGAGAGAAAATACCTATGAAAACGGAAGCACGTCTGGAAGCACTATCTGTTTTTCTAAAAACAAAAAGAGCCCGCCTACACCCACATATGGTCGGTCTCCCCCAAGGATCACGTCGGAGAACACCAGGCTTGCGCAGAGAAGAAGTCGCTCAGCTGGCTGGTGTCAGTACGACCTGGTATACCTGGCTGGAGCAAGGACGAGATATTAAGGTGTCCGCCTCTGTGTTGGATGCTATTGCTGCCGCATTGCAGTTGAACACAGACGAGCGCAAATATTTGTATGATTTGGCGATCGAGGCTGGGTCTCACAGCCTTCCTGCTCCTGCAGAGCAAGCCGTCATTTCCCCCTCTCTGCAAAAGATCGTACAAGAGCTACACTACTGCCCTGCTATTATTTCAGATCGGCGCTGTCATATTGTCGGCTGGAACGCCGCTGCTGCTCATGTTTTTATGGATTTTGCCGAGCTACCACATGAGCAACGCAATATGATCGAACTGTTATTCACCAAAAAGGAGTTTAAAAGTCTAGCTGTGAATTGGGAACACTTTGTAAAGGGGTTCCTTGCTATTTTCCGCGCTTATTACGGGCAATACGTGACAGATCCCTGGTATGCACAATTTATACAAAATATGAGCCAGGCCTACCCGGAGTTTAACGAGCTTTGGAATCAGAGTGAAGTAAGCTCTGCACCGGAGGTGCTCATTGAATTTCGTCATGCGAAGGCTGGCAAAATGCTATTTGACCTAACTTCTCTTCAGGTACAAGGCAGTGTTGATCTCCGTTGCAGCATCTACACCCCCAATGCGCAAACCTCAACGGAAAGCAAACTCCAAAAGTTAATGGAAGGCAGCTAAAGGATTTCATCCCTCCTGTTATGAAGATATCATTTTCCGTCCATACTACATCTACGATCTGTGCAAAAATAGATGCCACGTATGTGACAGAACCAAGAGCTTCAACTGTGCTACTACCAGGAGGGAGGGAATCATCATGAAAGCCAAATCGACAAGTTCCCCGCACATACACAATCAAGCGCCACTGCCTGTTCCGGTGCAATTTGATCGAAGCTGGCAGGATGAGCTGGACCAACGCCTACGCAAAGGCGGCCCTTGGGGAGATTGGAATCTGTATCAGCTGGCCATTGAGGCAGAAAAAGTCAAACTGGTGCCGAACTTCGATGAGCTTCAATGTCTACAGCATTTGCAAGACCTCACTCCACTACCCCATCAGCTGGATACCGCTCGGAAGGTACTGTTTCAAATGTCCGGACGTGCCATTCTTGCCGATGAAGTCGGCCTGGGCAAAACGATCGAAGCTGGAATGATCCTAAAGGAATATCTGGTTCGCGGGCTGGCTTCCAAAGTGCTTATTCTTGTACCCGCATCCCTGGTCCTACAATGGGTGCGTGAGCTGAACAGCAAATTCGGTATTCCCGCTGTCGCCCAGAAAAAAGCGTATTCTTGGTCTTCCGAGGTTGTCGTGGCCTCTATGGATACCGCCAAGCGAGAGCCCCATAGTAACATCCTGCTAGATACCGATTATGACCTGCTCATTATAGACGAGGCCCATAAGCTGAAAAATAAAAAGACATCCAACTACCAGTTCATTATGAAGCTGCGTAAAAAATATTGTTTGCTCCTGACAGCGACACCTGTACAAAACGATCTGTCTGAGCTGTTTAACCTGATTACACTGCTCAAGCCCGGTCAATTGGGAAGACATGGCGATTTTTCAGCCAACTTTGTTGTAGATAAACGTCTGCCCAAAAATGAAGATCAGCTCAAGGATGAACTGTCTAAAGTCATGATCCGCAATCGTCGCGGAGAAGGCCCAGTTCAATTCACCAAACGAAATGTTTCCAATATTCACTTGGAACTTTCGCCGGAAGAGCAAGCGCTGTACGATGGGGTAACCTCTTTTGTCAAAGAGCAATACCAGGCGAATGGCGGAAATTTAAGTAGCATGCTGTCTCTCGTTACCCTTCAACGGGAAGTGTGCAGCAGCCGGGACGCTGTGTTCGTGACGCTGGTCAATTTGTCTAAAAAAATGGCTCCAGACTCTCCCCTACGCGATCGTGTCTGGGATTTGGTTGCACACATTAAAGCGATCAAGGCCAATTCCAAAGCAGAAAAGGCGCTCGAGCTTATCCGTCAGATGAACGAAAAGGTGATCATTTTTACAGAATACAGAGCCACACAGGAGTATTTGCTGAACTATTTCCGTGACCGTGGCCTATCTGCTGTTCCTTACCGAGGCGGTATGAACCGTGGACGCAAGGATTGGATGATGGATCTGTTCCGTGGGCGCATTCAGGTCATGATTGCCACCGAAGCGGGTGGTGAAGGCATTAACCTGCAATTTTGTCACCATATGATTAACTTCGATTTACCGTGGAACCCCATGCGCGTGGAGCAGCGGATCGGACGGGTGCATCGACTTGGACAGACGCATGATGTTAATATTTTCAACTTGTCCACAACCGGAACGATTGAGGAGCATATCCTACATCTGCTGCATGAAAAAATAAATATGTTTGAGATGGTCATTGGCGGATTGGACGTTATTCTGGAGAAGTTTGAGAAGAAAGAATCCATTGAAAAAAGTTTGTATAAAATCATGCTTGAATCCAGTAGCGATGATGAAATTCGCAAAAAAATGCAAAAGCTGGGCCACTCGCTGGATTCCATCAAACAGGAAATGGAACAACTGCGCACAGACCAGCCAAACACCGAGAACTTATTAGGCTTAGCAGGCAATACGGTTCCTCCGGGTAAAGCTCGACGCAGTGTGAAGGGAGGTCGCTAGTTTGACCATGGATGCACAGCAAGTCCAGCGTTTTGTCCACACCTATCTGGAAGCTACCGGATGCAGTGTCATTGAGAGGTCACCCCACCATGTAACCGTCAAGCTTTCTCCAGAAGCGGATAAAGCCTTAACAAACCGGCCCTACTATTGGGGATACGTAGAGCGTACTGGCGTTCCAGCGCAGACAATGTCCTTCACCTTCATCTTTGATGGGGAAGCCTATCGCACAGAACAGGAACGTTTAGCAGACCATACACCCCCAACTCCAGCATCAGGCAACGCAGCACAAGATCAGGTCATGGGGCGTTTCTTCGGTCATGTACCGACGTTACCACAATTGGGACCTGGACGTATTTTGCAGGAGGAGCTTCGATATGGGAGCCGTCGGCTGCACCAAATTTTTGAAGCCGCACGGGATGGAGGAAAATATGTTTATTTGTTTGAGCAGCCTGATGCCCGTCAATTGTCTGCCCGCTCTCCCGTAGTCTATGAAGCTTGGCTCAGCATCTGCTATAAAATTGAATTCGCTTGCGATTTGAAGCGTGAGGAACTTCATTGGCTAGGTATTTCGCTCAAAAGCGGCACCATTGTAACCGATTTTGGCGCCATGCTCGAAACTCGGCAGCTCAGCCCGCTGCTGGCGGGCAATATGCATGTACAGCCTGCCAAGCTATCTGTCCCGGAAGCTTCCACCTCGCTTGAAAGCTACCTCACTGAACAACTCCGTCAGCAAGACTATGGTTGGGCTGAGCAGGCGAAGGAACGATTGCGCGAGGAATTGGAGGTCATTGACCACTACTACGAAGATCTAATCAAGGAGCAGAAAGAGGAAGAGGAAAAAAAAGAAGCCATATCCGAGCAGCATCAAGCCCGCCGTAAAGAAATGGTATGGCAATATGAGCCAAAGGTACTCGTATCCGCCATTAACTGCGGGATATTTCATCTGCGGTAACCGATATCTCTCGCTCCTTCGCAGGAAAGTTGCAGAGATATCGTCAGCTTGTAACATCTTGCTTCAGCCTACATCAGTTTCCGCTGCTGTAACCACAAGTTTGGTTAAACATGTCCCCTATGTATCGACAGCAAAAAGCGAACCTGGATATGACATTTACGCCGACAAGGTGCAGCAGTCTTTTTATGGGACAGGCTGTATGCTGGATAAAAAAGAATGCCTCCGTCGGGCAATCAAGCCGACAGAAAGGTGGATACCATTGAAGAAGAGTCATTCCGGGCACTATAGCATAGGTATGATCGCAGCTGTTCTGATCGGCCTGTCCGCAGTCTGTCCGCTCACTTCCATTCATGCGGCTCCCTCAGTCGCTCAAGACAACAATTTAAACTCGGAGTCTCTTTACAACGATAGCTCGCGGGTTCCTCCATTGGAATCCGCGAGTCCTGCTACTCCTTCCCCGGGTGACGTTTCTGCAAGTTTTCCTACTGAGGAGCAAGGCGTGCCCGCAGACGTAAAACAGGCTGCAAACAACACAGTACAATCCCTATCGTCGCAGCCCCCTTTTGCCTCGTGGAAAGATGCAGAGCTTAGCTATCATCCGCTCGGACCTGGAACCCATAGTTGGCTCGTTCAAGTAAACCGCGCAGGAGAATACATCGGCTACCTGATTATCGGATCAGACTCAAATGGCGCATATCAACTCAACGAATATGGGAATGGTCCAGGTGGACCTTATAGTATGGATGTACTTCGCCAATCTCTGGTGTCGCTCACAGAAACCGATCTTTCATCTATCGACAAGCTGCAAATCACACCTATGTATGAGGAACCGCTACTAGCCTACTGGCTGGTGCGTTCCTCTACAGGCAGCCAAATATGTATTGATGCTCTAACTGGCGATCCGTTACCTGTAGAAGTGGCAGATGGGAGTTGGAAACATAAGCTCCAAAACAACGCATTCTCTTCATCTGTACCCTTTTTGAAAACACAGGCGCAGGCGGTTACGGTCTTGTCTGCTCCTTTCGATCCCTATGACGACCTGGGGTGGCTTCAACCCAAACAAAAGCTTTTCGTCCGTAACACAGGCCAATTTATGGATACACTGAGTATTTCGCCGCGTATTATATTTTCTGCCACAGGTATCAATTTTGCCTTTGGGGGTCCCTTATCTATTAGTGGGTATCAGTCCTGGATATCCCCAGATCATCCGTCCCAATCCAATTTATATGCGTTAACCTACCATCATGGACTTTCCCGATTTGTACCATTAAAAAAGTTATTATCAGCTGGCGAATTCTATCGTTTGGACTCCTAGTTATAAAGAAACATGATAATGATTCGGAATGATCTCTACAACATAAAAAGAGACCTCAAAATGGCATACCCTATGCCTCTTGTGGTCTCTTTGGCGAGTTTAATGTCGCTCCCTTCGCCCTCTGCGTGTGGATTTCATCCACATTTTCAGAGCGAGAGGCAACATGCCAAACCATTTGCTCCCCCACGGCTCTCTGGCTTGTTTTTGACTGCGCCGAACATCACGCGGCGTTTCCATATAGCGAACAATCCGCTGCGTAATATACGTCACCAGTTCGTCACTCTTCGCCATCCTCCATGACCTCCTTCAATCTGCGCCCATCCTTTCCATTTACGTTGCTTGGAAATATCGGATTTACACGTTAGGTGCAGATACAACTAGCTTGCTCATTTTCCAAAAGGTCTAACCCCTGTGGGAATAACTATGCATGGTTTCCCTTAAATGGAACATACTATCTTCAATCAGTAAATAATTAATTCGTCCACTGGAGGAATAGAACGTGCGGAATAAAAAGTTAAACAAGATAGGGCTGACAAGGCTGGGATTGAGTCTATGCATCCTTTGCAGTGCTGTATTTGCCCCATTTACCTATATAGCTGCTCAGCCCGACGATAAAAGTAACGAACCGAACAAGTATACAGATGTTCCGCCCAACGTACATTCGTCCTATCACGCTTTTGCCAAGCCCGTTGTCCTGATTGATGTAGGCCATGGTGGTGTGGATGGTGGAACAAGTCACAAAGGAATTTTGGAAAAAGACATCAATCTCGCCATTGCTCAAAAGCTGTACTTGATTTTACGATCCCAGGGATATCCTGCTGTTCTGAATCGGGACAAGGATTACGCACTGAGTGACGACAACCGTTGGCTACAGTCCAAATCCCGGCATCTTAAAGACCTCGCCCAACGTAAAAGCCTAACAGAACAACTGCCCACCGCTTTGGTTGTAAGCCTGCATGTCAATTGGACCAAACGTGCCGAAAAACGGGGACCCATTGTGCTGTATCAGGATGAAGGCAGCAGCTATCTGTTAGCTGAACGAATTCAGCATTCATTAAACCGCTTATTTTGCATGAATAGAAAAACAGTGTACGGAAAACCCTTTTATCTTTTGAATAAAATCCAGCACCCTGCTGTCATTGTGGAAACCGGATTTATAAGTAACGAACAGGACAGAGCTATGCTTTCCGAGGATCGTGGTCAAAAAAGCATTGCAGGAGCTATTGCCGAAGGCATTATTGCGCATCTGACGGCCTGGTAGTGTTGGTGGCTGGGTCTCCCGTCCATCCCCATACAGCTCGCACCAAATCGCTAATACCCACAAATTTGGCCTGCTCCTTTAGCTTGGGAACCGACGAATGAAGAGCGGAGGACGTGTACATGCCCGACACGCCGACATGCCCAATTGTTACGCAGGTGTTGTGCTCATCCAGCCATTCAACCACTTTTGTAAGTTGCCGATTCACATGGGCGAGGGTATGAACATCATCCAGAAAAACATTATTGCGTACCGGAGGCATTCCCTTTTTAGCGGCAAGCTCAGGCACCACTGACCAATAATTAGTACGGCTATCGACAAAAAATAGTCCATGCTCCTTACAAACATCAAGAACTATGGACATAATACGCTTATCTGAAGTAATCTTGGAACCCATGTGGTTGTTCATCCCTATCGCATAAGGAACATCCTTAATTGCTGCTGTCACCTTAGCGCGTACTTCATCATCCGTCATATTAGCCTTAATTGCTCCGGGTCCGAGCCATTCGGGCTTTCCCTGTCTTGGCTCCATTGGAAGATGAACAATGACGTCATGACCACGCTTGTGCGCTTCCATAGCGTCCTGTTTGGTTGTAGGCAGGAAAGGCATCACAGCAACGGTAATCTTAACGGGTAAATTTAAAATTCGCTCAGTCCCTTTCATATTGTTTCCCAGATCGTCAATAATGACAGCAACCATCCTTTGCGACTCGTCCTGTTTGTCTATTGCTTCTGCAACACCAGTACTACAGACCATGAATAACATGCATACCGAAATACAGAGTACTACGGTTCTTCGCATTTTGGAGCTTGAATGGAATACAGGTACATAAGCTGGCTCTTTCCGACCGCGAGATGCCTTTAAAGCCTTTTTTATTATATTTCTCATGTGCAGCTTCCGTCGTGTACTCATTGCGGGTCAGCCTCCTTCTCTGTCCCTTCATTGTGTGAGTAACCTCGTCTAAATATGTATAAGGCAGACCATGGAATACTCCCTAATCTGCCTTATCGTGCGTAAAAACGTATGTTAAAGCCGCTTACCAGTTCTTATCAATAAATTCATCACGGCCCGATTGAGCCCGATCTTCCTTATAGTGCTTCACGTTTTTCTTGTGGTAATCCTGATGATAATCCTCTGCTGGATAAAAAATCGAAGCCGGAAGGATCTCCGTTGCAATTGGCTTATCAAAGCGTCCACTTTGTGCCAACTGCTCCTTGGACTGTTGCGCTAGCTCACGTTGCTGCTCTGTATGATAAAAAATTGCGGGTTTATACTGTGTGCCCCGGTCCTGAAATTGACCTTCCCCGTCGGTAGGGTCTGTTTGTGGCCAATATAATTCGAGCAGCTTTTCATAAGGAAACAGCTCAGGCTCAAACGTAATCTGCACCACCTCGTAGTGACCTGTAGTTCCTGTTTTAACCTGCTCATAGGTGGGATTGGGAATCGTTCCTCCAGTGTATCCTGACACAATGCCATGAATGCCCGGCTGCTCTTCAAACGGAGTCACCATACACCAGAAGCACCCACCTGCAAAAGTTGCTTTCTCCATCTTACATCCAACCTTTCAATAACTTCATCATAAAATTTTCTATCATATCTGGAAATCCATAGTTTGCGTGAAGACAAGAAACGTGTTCAGCTTAAACTATGAGCAAATCCCCAGAAATATAAGAAAAAGGTCTCTAAAACTGCTACGAGAGCAATTCTATAGACCTTTTCTAATGGATGCGGTCGAGAGGACTCGAACCTCCACGGGGGGTTAGCCCACACGGACCTGAACCGTGCGCGTCTGCCAATTCCGCCACGACCGCATATAAATTATCGTTTATCCTCGAAAGATCAATCTTTCTTAGCGACAAGATAGATCATACCATGCATATATCAAGATGTCAAACCTTTTATGTTCGTTAATTTCCTCTTGATAAAAAAGGAATAATAAACTAAAATAAGAACATAGGTTCTAGGGAATGAATGTTCCTTTTCTTCAATCGTTTATGAATTATCATCACATTTTCCTAAGGCGGTGAATGGTAATGACCTCTTTAGATACTACTCAGCATGAATGGTCTCTTGTGAAAAGTTATCTGCTCCTTACCTTTATTCAAAAAGTATTTGAGCGGGACAGCCTAATTCTTGAAGAAAGCGGTATGCTGAAAACCCCTGATCTTTATGTCGAAATGGTTAACGCAGGTGTAGATCGTACCGGAATCCTACTGTCTGAAGTAAAACATGAATTTAATAAATATCACATTCATGTTCTGGACATACAACAAAACCACTCCGGCGTTCACGCCACCTATATAAGTAAAGGCAATAAAGAGCAGTTCAGTATGGCAATGCCAGCATTCCGCAAAGAAATGTATGAGCGGATGCGAGCATATCTGGGGCTCTCAACCTCTATGCCCCATACAGCTGCCCTTCCTTTACTAGAGAAACATCGCCCCGAATTACCAAACAATTCAACTTCCAACCCCCTACGCATCGTTGATCGAAGTTTGGTTACATCCTCTTTGGCTTATAAGCGTAAAACGTCTCGCCCTGCTGCTGTTGCCGCAAGCAGAAGAGCATAATTCCCGCACAATAAACACGCAAAAAAAAAGCTTCCGCAGACACCAACTGTGCTCGGAAGCTCCTTTCCATATCCATCATATCTCCAAATCGATCTATAACCACTAAGATGAAGCATAAGCATATCTATTAATGATTCGCTTTATTGCAACGCCTTCTGTACACGCGTAACCCCTTGACTTAGAGCATGTCCTCCACCTACCGCTGCGGCTACAGCAATGGTCTCCATAATTTCCTGATCACTAGCTCCTTTGGACCGCGCCTCGTCTACGTGATAAAACGTGCATACTTCATTGTTGGCAAATAAGCCAATGCCTAGTGCAATCAGTTGCTTGGTTTTCTCATCTAAGCTTCCGGCTTCAAAGCACTCTCCGGTAAAGCGATGATATGCATGAACTACCTCGGGCAACTGATCTTCCAAATGGCTGATTTGATCCTTATATGCATGTACTTTTTCGTCCATAACCGTCATTGACACAGCACGTCCTCTCTGTTGGATTTTCCTTCATTACTGTGTCCGATTTAGAGTTTCTGTATGCCTAATGAATCACCCAGTTATTTTTATCCAACACCCATTTGGAACCCATTCCTAATCCAGATCTATCGGATTGTGACGTGGCTCGCTGAACGGCTGATATGTATAGCTGCGATCCAATTTGACCACACGTCGATTCTGGCGCCGAATAAGCACCTGTTCATCATCCCATGCCAGTACAATGCCAACAACATCGTTGGTCTCCAATCCATCGCGTACGACACGCACCTTTTCACCGGAGAGTCGATAAGCATCCAATTCTTCGTCCATAATCATCCTTGTCCCCTCCTTATACACTTTTTTTAATAACACAGCGACCATGATTCTATGCATGAAAAAGTTTAAAAAGAGACCTAAATGAATCATTTAGGTCTCTTCTCACTTACTACTTATATGGATTGCCAACAGAACGACAAATTATCCCGACTGATTTACACTGTGATCATGTTCTTTTGTATCGTTCTTCTCGTACCAGAAGTCCAGCACTTGTGCAGACAACACTCGCTGATCTACATACTCCACTTGGTGAGCAGTAAATTCTTCTTTCCAAGAGAAGGACAATTCTTCGCATAGGTTAACCAACGTCAACAACTCAGACCAGGCCACATAGCGTTTATACCAAAAAAACTGAGGATGTTCAATCATATAGGGATACAAATCGTCAAATTCCGTATGCTTACAATCCAAGGCACGCTCAAAGTGTACTTTAGCCGCTGCCAGTTTTTCCAGAAAAAACTGTTCGGTCAATTGTTCTTTCCCCATGTTGCTGCCTCCTCTCCAAAACCTTAACTATATTATAAGCGAAATTGAAGCTCATGCAAAGGTTATTATTAGAAATAAGGAACAGGAGTTTTGAATTGTTACTATTCAGCAAACTCAATCTTACCGTCCGCTAACGACGAAATTTTGACCAATGACTCTACACGAATACCCTGCTCACGGATGGTTCTCGCTCCGGCCTGAAAGCTTTTTTCCACCGCGACACCGAATCCAACCAACTCAGCTCCGGAGCGTTGAATGATTTTAACCATGCCTCGCGCCGCATCACCATTAGCGATAATATCATCAATGAAAAGAACACGATCATCTTCGTGAATAAATTGACGAGACAGCATAATATCCGTAACAATACCTTTAGTAAACGAAGGTACGCGTTCACACAGCGCGTCTGGATCAGCTAGTAGGGTCTTTTTACGACGAGCGAATACCAACGGGACACCCAATTCCAAAGCTGTCGCAAACCCGATGGCAATGCCTGAGGACTCCACGGTCACTACTCTGGTAATCTTCTCTTCTCGGAAACGTGCTGCGAACTCTCGTCCCATTGCCATTGTCAATTCCGGATCAACTTGGTGATTAAGCAAACCATCCAGCTTCAGTACCTGATCTGATGCAATCACGCCTTCATTTATAATTCGTTCCTTTAATACTTCCATTACATGACCTCCCACGGCATTCCTATGCGGTAAAAGTACCATACTTCACCCGCCGCTTTCAAGCTATAGCTGCTTTCCATGCGGTCATGTGACATTTTTTTTACGCTTATTCCAGAACCATACGGTGATTCCTCCCACAACAATTAAAAGAATAACGACCAGCCCTACCCGATGCGTCACCTTCTCCATTAGCTTCGCCACCTGCTCCCAATGCATGCCCACCGCATGTCCAATCCCCAAAAATGTACCGCACCACAGCAAAGCTCCTGCTGATGCATAACAGATATAGCGAAAAACGCTTAGACGGGTTGTACCTGCCAGATATGAGGATACATGTCTCAAGCCGGGGACAAAATATCCGAACAGGATTCCCCAGGTACCATAGCGCCCAAACCAATTTTCAGAAGAGGCAATCCTAGAAGGCGTAAGCCTCACCCATTTTCCGTATCGATGCAAAAGTGGTTTTCCCAGCAGACGCCCTAGTGTGTAGCTAAGCATCATACCCGTCATACTACCGAAAAATGTGACTGCCAGTGCAGCAATGAAGTTGTAGTGCCCTTGAGACACGAGTCCGCCGAAGGCGATCATTAGCACTTCGTCGGGTATCGGCATACCCGCTACTCCAAGTGCAAGTAAGCCGAACATTGCCAAATATCCGTATTCTAGTATCCATGCAAGGATTTGACCCATAAATTACGCTCCCGTCAAGCTATTCATTAAATTCACTTTAATTATTTTCAGTCTCATCCAGTCATGTCCTATTTCAGTTGAACATAGTTTGTATTATATGCTCGCTGCAGCGTTATTCAAGCAGGCAAGGAGGGACTGGGGATGAAACGTAATATTCATGTTTTTCAGATTGCTTTTACATACATCGGCACAATCGTCGGTGCCGGATTTGCTACCGGACAAGAAATTCTGCAATTTTTTACGCAGTACGGTCGTTGGGCTACTCTCACTATTATGCTGTCCACAATCATATTTGTATGGTTGGGTACGAAAATGATGCTGATCGCTCATGATATTTCAGCCAAATCTTACGAGGACCTGAACAAACATCTTTTTGGCGCCAATGCCGGGAAATGGATTAGCTGGTTCACGCTCATCGTGCTGATTGGCGTAAACAGCGTCATGTTGGCAGGAGCCGGCTCTGTTTTTGTAGAGCACCTTCACCTGCATTACCAAACCGGACTGCTTATTACACTGATTGGTACTTATTTGCTGCTAAGTAAAGGCATTAAAGCAATCTTACACATGAACACCGTGGTTGTCCCTCTGATGATCATCATGTCTCTTCTGCTCGTTCACAGCACGCTCTCCATGCCCAATCCTCAGAGTTTTATTACGAATACGACAGATCACAGTACATTTCGAACCTTGCTCTCTCCACTGCTGTACACGTCCTTCAACCTAACTATGGCCCAAGCCGTGCTTGTACCACTTGGCAGCCAAACCTTTTCCCGAAGAACCATCCGCTGGGGCGGAGTTTTGGGCGGAGTTGGTGTCGGGTTTATGCTGATGGCTGCACACTTTGCCATGTCAGCACATATGCCGGGTATTCAGCAATTTGAAATCCCTATGGGAAGCATTGCTTATCGTCTGGGTGCCTTCGTCGAAATCATATACATTCTACTCATTTTCATGGAAATCTTCAGTACCTTTGTGGCCGACATTTACGGAGTCAGTCTGCAAATTCGTCAACATGTCCAAATTTCGCCCAAGCTCATCACACTATTCATTATGCTCACCTGTTTTTTAATCAGTCAGTTCGGCTTTAGCTCACTGTTATCTGTTCTTTATCCTATTTTCGGGATGCTCAGTCTGATGTGGGTTAGTAAACTGATCATGGCAGGACGCGGGAGACCTTTCCGTTCCTCACGTCCTCACTCCAGCCTTCGGCATTCTGATCCCAAATCAGGTGATACTCGTCATGGTTAGTGTGGAAATTTCAAATACATTTTCTTCAACTCGTTAACCGCTCGACTCAAAGAATAGCTTGATTTAGCCTTATCGCAGGCAGATCTAGCCAACTCATAACGATAGGCAGGATCAGCGATGACCTTTTCTAATGCGTCTGCTAGTGCCTTCGGATGGTCGGGTGGCACGAGCAGACCATTGACCCCATCCTCAATCTGTTCCGGTATTCCTCCCACTTCTGTGCCTACCAATGCCAGACAACTCAACGCTGCTTCCGCAAATACCGAACCAAAGGCCTCCGCTCGAGAAGGCAAAACAAATACATCAAAGAAAGGCATAAACTCTTCTGGATGAAGGGTATATCCATAAAAAATCGTCTCATGGTATATATCAAGCTCTCGCGCCATCTCTTCCAGCTCAGGGCGAACCGGGCCATCTCCAATAATATGAAGCACAAATTCCATATTTCTTTTTTTAAGTTCAGCACAGGCCCGCAATAAAATATCCAATCCTTTCGCCGGAACAAGGCGGCAAACGGTTATGAGCTGTGTCACTTCATTTTCGTGTGGAATGGGCTTGAAGCGCTTCTCATCATATCCATTCGGAATGACTGCAATGTCTTGCGGATTCTGAACGTAAGGAGTTAAATAATGCTGAAAAGAATGAGATACCGCTATCAGGCGATCCGCCTTCTGCTCCATTTCCCCGTACAGTGATACCAAGAATTGGTGTTCAGGCCCGTTCTCCTCTATTTTCCCGTTTAGGATTAACTCCTTCTCATAGGAAGAGTGAATCGTCTGTACAAGCGGAATGTCAGGAAAAACAGTTTTCATGGCGATTCCGGCAATCGGATGATGAGCATGAATGAGGTCATAGGGCTTCTGAATACGAAGCCGGGTCCACCACAAATAGTCACGGTACGTCTGAATATATTTTTGAACGATTGGATATTGTTCATATCTCGTCCAGTCAAAGGTATCAAAAATTACTTCGTCCCTACCCTTGTTACGAATCCGTTTAGGGATTGAAAATAGCTCCATTTCCCAACGGGGGGATGTAAATCGCTCTTGCAGATATGGAATCATGGATGAAACACCTCCCGGTTGCTCGGGTGGGAAAAAGAGAGCCTGTAGCAATTTCATGACGTGCTTCCCCTTTCAAGCATTAAACTGCCCGGACCACAGATGTATGTATAGGTTTCCGGATTTTCTGAAAGATGATATATTGAGAATAAATGTTAGTCACAAAAGAAAATTATAACATTTTAAATGGGATAAATCCTGTCTATTGTATCGGAACGATATCAACCGTTCAATAGATTGACTATTTTTGCAAATGGAGTCGGTGATGTTGACGTTGTTGTCCTTATCGGGAACCTTGGGTCCCCCATCTCTGGCCGAGGCCGTAAGTGCAGCCTGCGGTTTGTATATTATACTCATGATGGCACTGATGTGCGTGATCATATATAGCAGACAACGAAAAAAAGCCTATATCCTTTTTTCAGTTGCCGCTATTATTATTATGACATATGAAGCCATGAATCTCTATTCAGCAGGCGGAGGCAAGATGCAACTCCAAGGAATCGTGTGGAAAAATGTACTGGAGGCGTCTGCCTTCGTACTCATCAATGCCGCCGTATTTCAACTATACCGGAAGCTGAAACGTGTGCAGACATGGACCTTGCTACTGCTGGGTGCGTTATTGATATTGCCGGTTACTGCCTGGACAGCAGGTTTGTTGCCCGCTTGGATCAGCGCAGCGAAACTGGTTGGGTTCACTCTATTTTATCGAGTACTGGTGCTTATACTGAGCCTTGTGTTTATCACCCCACGAATCGGACAGCCAAAGAAGTATGTAGCGGGCTTATTCATGTATTTGCTCTGGCTCGGCTATTTGTGGCTGGGAAATGACATCCCTGAAGAAGCTGGCAGGTCAAACACAGTCCTATATATGTCATTTTTACCATTGCTGTACTACACTACGTTATTCCTCATCCTGTTTGAACGGATTGTGGAGCTGCTCCAAAGGATTTACCGTTCTTCCATCACCGATGGTCTGACCGGGCTATATAACCGTAAATATTTTTCAGGACGACTACGGCGATATATGGATCAAGGAATCCGCGTGTCGGTCATTTTTTGCGATATTGACAATTTCAAAAAGTTGAATGATACGCAGGGCCATGCTCGTGCGGATGAAGTACTCAAACAGGTGGCACAGATTATGGAGGATGAACTGGATGAAATCGGACTGACCGGACGATACGGTGGCGAGGAACTGGTCGCAATGGTTGTGGATCGACGTGCCAAGGTTGGACATGTCGCAGAACGTATCCGCGAGCGGGTCGCGGAGGAAAGCATTGTCACAATCAGTGTCGGACACAGTACAGTGAAGAAGGAAATGAACCCGGATGAACTGGTCAAACAGGCCGATCAAGCGATGTACATATCCAAAACTACAGGTAAAAACAAGGTTACAGCTTATAAAGCAGCCGAAGTGAAAAAAAGTCGGGCAGCACGCGCACAATAAATTGTAAACTGCGATTCGTTGTTAAAAGTTGAGTTTGAATAATTCTCTGTCTGGTTGTCTATACCCTAAAATGACGCACAGGAATCTTATAAGAGCCTGTGCGTCATTTAAATTTAATCTGCCCATCAAACTTCTGACGTTGTAGATGCTATATCCCGGCCGATCCATGCCAGTTCTTCACTAGTCAGCTCTCGATAGCTGCCCAGTGGAAGCTGTTCATCCAGCTTCAATGGTCCCATGGCCGTTCTTTTCAAATAGGTCACCTTTTTACCAACCGCCTCGAACATACGCTTCACTTGATGAAATTTACCCTCATGGATGACAAGCGAAATATAGGAAATGACTTCTTCATCATCTGCCTGGTACGGATGTTCGTGGCGAAGAATGGTCAACTGCGCGGGAAGGGTAACATACCCATCATCCAGTTCCACTCCTGCTGTAAATTGATGAATATCCTCCTCCGTGACATGACCCGACACGGTAGCTTCATACGTTTTAGGGACATGCCGCCGTGGAGAAAGTAGTTCGTGCGCTAGCTTACCGTCGTTGGTCAATAACAATAGTCCTTCTGTATCTTTATCTAAACGTCCTACTGGAAAAGGCTCAAAATGTCGTTCCTCCGCACTCAGTAAATCCAGTACCGTCCGCTCCCTTGTATCTTCAGTTGCAGAGATGACACCCGGTGGCTTGTGCAGCATGATATAAATATACTCCCGAAAAATAACACGTTCCCCGTTCACTTCAATCTGATCCTGGTATGGATGAACCTGTAAGCCGCTATCCTTGGTGGTCTTCCCGTTTACCGTGATTATCCCTTGCTTCACCTGTCGCTTGATATCACTACGGGTGCCATATCCCATATGGGTTAAAACTTTATCCAAACGTTGCGTTTGTCTCCCTTTTCCACTCATACCGATGTCCACCTCCAGCCTGTAGGGTATTCATTTTTGAGCATGCCATCCTGCCATTTGCCCCACCCAGCCGAATAACCATCAATGCACACGAGAGTATGGCCTTTGGGCTGGACTTCGTTCCGCAGTGCCATTCTCTCAACGGGGATGGACAAGGTCTCCCCTTTCAAATACCGGATGGCCTCAGCATCTGAACTGGAGAGATTGATGCTTCTAACCGCCTCTGAAGAGCGTAATGCCACCGCCAGCGGGTGTGAAGGCACAAAGCGACCATTCTTGTCAGTACCCATAAACCAGCCTGGTCGCACCACTTTAAGGCCGTCCAAACGATGTGATGCCAGTGGCGACTGATAAATGCGATCTCCATAAACCACCGTATAGCCTGTAAAAGACACTTCCAGCTGCTCCTTCACAAATTGGTGATAGGATTCCAGCACATCCTGTGGGGAGCGTACAGCGGATTTTACATTCTCTTTGCCAGATCGGGACTTAATGCCACCCAAGCCGCGCGCGGACTTTCCTTTACCGGATTTCCCGTCCATTCCTCTTCCACTTCGTTTAGGCTCACCAGTTCCATGTCTTCCTTGACGGCTTGGCGTCTGCGCTTCCCTGACGGACAAAAACGGCTTCTTCCGTGGATACGCTGCATCTATGTTCAATGCCCTAACATCTTTGTCCTCAAATGGAGTCAAATCCTCCGATTCAGTGTGATCTTCTATCGCAGCGGCATGCCCCCCCTGATGCTGCAATACAGCGATAAAATGGCCTTCTCCCTCTACGAGATGCGGCCAAAGGCGTGCTGTTCCCCGCAGCTCGGGGTATGCTGACGCGACCTCTTCACTCATCCATTCCGGGTGGCCTGGTGCAAAGCCTGCTTCTGATGAAACAGGGACTACGTCAAAATCGGGGTGAGCCTCCAGAAATTCTGCGATCATTCCTTCATTTTCTTCTGGCGCAAAGGTGCAGGTCGAATAGACAATTCTCCCTCCTGCGCTCAGCATTGAGGCCGCTACACGCAAAATGTCCCGTTGCATGACTACACATTTATCTACCGAATGCGTTTCCCATTGTTTTGCCATGTCCTCATCCTTGCGGAACATACCTTCTCCCGAGCAAGGTGCATCAATTAGTATCTTGTCAAAAAAATGTGGAAAGGCATCGGCGATTCGATCCGGGCTTTCATTCAGTACCACGGCATTACGCACACCGTACAATTCCACATTTTTAGCCAACGCTTTGGTTCGGTCCGCGCTAATATCATTTGTCACCAATACGCCGCTTCCTTGTAATTTAGCAGCTATTTGGGTTGATTTCCCGCCCGGTGCAGCACATAAGTCCAATACAGCTTCGTCCTGAGCTACATTGAGCAGCTCAACCGGAGACATTGCACTCGGTTCCTGTACATAGTACAGCCCCGCATGGTAGTAAGGGTGTAATCCCGGCTTTGTACCGTGCGGAATATAAAAACCCGTGGCACACCACGGAATCGGCCGCAGTTCGAACGGAGAACGTTTCTTAAAGTCCTCTACCGGAATTTTTAATGTATTGACGCGAATCCCGGCATGGGGCGTGTGGTCATAGGCAGTCATAAATGCTTCAAATTCTTCGCCGAGCAATTGCTCCATGCGCTTTACAAATGCTGTGGGGAGCTGTACACCCATAATCGTAATCATCCTGTCCTTTTAAAATAAATTTTATTGTACCATATTCAACCTGTTATCCCGCAATATCCGTGTGATTTACAAACTTTCACTACAAGATGTAATGTTGTATAATAATAAGATTCATAGCTGCATATTTTGAATTTTGATAGGAGAGATTGCATTGAACGCACAAAAATCCAACAAAAAAAAGCTTATACCTGTCATCGGCTTTTTTGTTGTGCTGGTCATTTTGATTGGTGTGCTGCTCGCTTTAAATTCAGGCACTAAAAACAAGCTGTATGGCGTTTCCACAGCCTCGTTAAATCCTGCTACTCAAGAGCTGCTGAATGACCCGAACTATCAGCAAATTATTAAGCCGGAAGATTTACAGAGCAAAATTGACAAAAAGGAAAACTTTTTCGTCTATCATTTCGCCTCCGACTGTGTGCATTGCCGCGCCACTACTCCCAAGCTCTTGCCTTTGAGCAAGCAGGAGAACATCACGATGCACGAATTTAACCTGCGTGAGTATGAGGATGGCTGGGACAAGTATAAGATTGAGTATACCCCTACGCTCATTTATTACGAAAAAGGCGTGGAAAAGGAACGTATGGTAGGCGGGTTGAAGGAAAATCCTTCGGACAATGGATACACACTCGACGATTTCAAAGCCTTCTTTGAGAAATATAAAAAGAACGTAACCTCCTAGGCAAACCTTCACACACCTGAAAACGATAAAGCAGCCCGATCCTCATGAAACGGATCGGGCTGCTTGCTTATCATGCGCTTCAAACTCAAGGTGCATCCTTCGTTTCCGCTGAGACAGAACCTGAGCCGCCAGCGGCCTGTCTTCGCCTAATAGAAGCTTCCAGCGCCTGCTGACGCTGCTCATGCTTTTCCCCACGCCGAGGACCTCTTTGCTGCGGAATGTTGACCGGAATAGACGACGATGCCTTCTCCACGGCCCGGCGCAACCCGGGCTCGACGATTTCAATCGTCATATCCCGATAAACCGGCGGTTCTTGCTGAAGCTCTTCCGTGCCGGTCATAACAGCTTCAGCAAGCTGACGAGCGCAAATGCTCGCCTCTTCCACCAGCTTCACCATATTAATGCCCAGCGCCTGCGAAGGAGCATGCTCCAACCGGTGGACCGCACTATCCAGCATCATATGTCCACCACGATAGTTACCATTCCGAAAATGATACAGCCCTACAGCAACTTGCAGCAAACCTTTATATACAGGGTCACGGTCCAGCTTAAGCCACAGCTCTTCCAGTACCTCATGACATTCAAAGTAATCCCGATCCCGATTGAAGTATACCAAATAAGTCACGTACAGCGGTTCGTAGGAAAGGTGTGCCATTTAATACTCATCCCTGTCTTCTTCCTTGGTAGAGGCTTCTAGCATCTCCTTGACCTCATCGTGAAGCAGCTTGATTCCTTCCATGTCGTGCCGTTCCCACAGTTCATTGAATCTGCGCTGCGCATCAATCGTTTCACTGATCTTATGGTAGAAATACAGCCGATGCATGCCTGTTAGCACTTTGGAAACGATATTGGCTTCATCCTCGAATTTTTTCTGCGCTTCCAATATTTCAAGACGCATGGAAGACATCTCATTATCCAATACAAAGGCTGCCTCAGCTGCCTTTTTCAACCGTGTACGCATATTATCAGGCAAGCTTTCACGATACTTATAGCTAAGAGAATGCTCTATGGTTGCCCAAAAATTCATAGCCAAAGTACGAATTTGAATTTCTGCCAGCACGATTTTCAGCCCGACTGCTGTCTGAACCGGATACTCCACAATCATATGAAAGCTGCGATAGCCACTGTCTTTATAATTGGTGATATAGTCCTTTTCATACAGTACGGTCAAATCCTTACGTCTTCTGATATATTCGGCCACCCGCCGAATATCCTCTACAAATTGACACATAATGCGAATACCTGCAATATCCTCGATTCCCGTCTCCAGCTGATCAGAAGGAACCTGTAATCTCTTCGCCTTATCGAGGATGCTTGATATTTTTTTAACCCGTCCGGTTACGAATTCGATAGGAGCGTATTCCTCGCGCTTTTTCAGCTCCGCACGCATTGTTTTGAACTTGACCTTAAGCTCTTCCACCGCCTGATCGTATGGCAGTAAAAATGTTCCCCAGTCTCTTCCGTCCATCCCCGTACCTCCTGTCTCTTCCGACAACACTTTTTTATCTGTGATCTGCACCAACAGCCTCGGTAATGTGTCTAAAGCCGTCCTTTCGAAGCAGCTCACGCAGGCCAGCATGTATAGCTCTATTTACTTCCGGCCCTTCGTAGATCAATGCTGTATAAATTTCAATCAGACTTGCGCCTGCTTTAATTTTGTCATAGGCATCACGGCTCGTGAATATACCGCCTGATCCGATAATAGGAAGCTTACCTTCCGTCTGGCGATACACCCGTCCGATGACCTCTGTGGAACGGTCACGCAGCGGCTTACCACTCAGCCCTCCTGTTTCACTCGCATTTCGGTGCGTTAAACCAGCTCTGGATATCGTTGTATTGGTCGCAATAATGCCGTCTACTCCACTGGCAGCAATCGCATCTGTCATATATTCCAATTCCTCATCCGATACATCTGGCGCAATTTTAACCAGTACAGACTTGGCATTGCCATACTTTTTCGCCTGGACTCCCATCTCTGCCCGAACCGCTTCCAATAACGACTTCAGTTCATCACCATGCTGGAGCTTTCGTAAATCCGGCGTATTCGGCGAGCTAATATTCACTACAAAGAAGTCCGCATACGGATACAGTGCGGAAATACACTTTTCATAGTCCTTATGAGCATCCTCATTGGGCGTGATTTTATTTTTGCCGATATTAACTGCGACCGGAACAGGTCGATGTTTGAGTGCAGCCAGACGCTTGGCCATGCTCTCAGCACCCAGATTGTTAAAGCCCATCCGATTGACTAATGCCTCATCGGGAGGCAGTCGGAACAAACGTGGCCGATCGTTACCGGGCTGTCCCACAGGTGTCACCGTTCCCACTTCCATAAATCCAAACCCGATGGAAGAAAAACCAGTAACCGCTTCTGCATTTTTATCCAGTCCTGCAGCCAGTCCAATCGGGTTGGGAAAATGAATGCCAAACAGATCAACGGCAAGATCCTCCGTTTCCTTGACTCCGTACATTCCTCGCAGTGTCGCTGCTCCACCAGGAAGTGAGCCCGCATGTTTTAAACCGTCAATGACTACATGATGGGCCGTCTCTGGACTCATTTTAAAAAAAACAGGTTTCGCAATCCTTCGATACAACACGATTCATCCACTCCGTTCTATGCCCTTGCACAATCCTAAAAAAACATCTCTACAAAATAGTTTAGCTTTTTCCATACCAAAAAGAAAGTAATTTGCGAGGTCCAACATCAGAACAATTCAGTTGTCATGGAGATGTCATTGAAAATGTATAATCAAACCATTTACAATGGACATAGTAAGACAAGACCTTAGCTCGTTAGAAAAGAGGGATTGCTGATATGAAGACCAAGCGCAAGCCGCCCAGTCTGCAAAAGAAAAAGGATGAGGTGAACAAGAAAGCGATTGTATGGACCGCCGTCAGCTTTGTTCTCCTCATCATTGTAATTATTCTGGTCATTGTTTTAGCACAAGCAGGAAATCGTTAAACACCAAGTAGCAATAGCATCAAAATTTTAATTTAGCCAGTGATAGGTTTTGCGGGGATTCGTCTGGTCATGCTGCGGCTCACTTGTAAATCGAGAACCAGGCACAAGCACTTGATCAGGCAATCCCCCGTTACCAATGACTACCTCCGTACCCGAAGGTACGAGTGCAAACAATTCCTCCACATCCTCTTTACCCATTCGGACGCAACCCAAAGACTCATTTTTGCCAATGCTGTCCGGCTCGTTCGTGCCATGAATGGCATAATTCGTTGCAGACAGTTGCATTCCACGGCTGCCAAACTCACCGTTGGATTTGCCGTTCGGATTTACTACTTTATCGGTAATCACAAATTTCCCTTCTGGTGTTCTTTCTCCACCCAAACCGATAGGATAATTACGAATAAGTACATTGCCACTTACCAGGGCAAGCCTATGCTTGGATTTGTCCACCACAATTCGCAGCGGTTGCCCCAAAAAAGGCCGTCCGTGCAATGACGATGCCAGTAATGGACTGGTTCCGGCCGACGAGTCAGCGTCTAAATCTACTGCCTTCCCTGTTCCCTTTCCTGGTGAAGCAAGTAAATTACGCATAGGTGTAAAAGCCTTCTTCATCCCGTCTGTCGTACCATACATCGTGTTAGCGGGAAAGTCTCGAGTCAGTTCATCAAGACTCTGGGGAAGACGTTGATGCTGTGAGCGAAAAGCACGCATGGAGCTATTCAGCACAGCTAATTCCTCCTGTCCAGCAGCCCATTTTAGACCTGCTTTGCGAAGATTTTCACTGTCTGACGGCTTACAAGCACACGCAGCTGCGTCGTAAGACTGAACAGCTAATCCGCCGTTTCCTTTGTTCTGTACACTAAGTAATGGTTTCATGCCCTCTCTCCAGAGCAGCCACGAGCCCCCTTGCTCCATGCCCATTACCGTAGTCTTGGATGGCAGTCGGCTAGTCTTAGCCAACATATCAGTAAGCCCCGTTCCAGCTTCACTCCCTTTTCGAGCTTGAGCCGTAAACACACCACCAACCACACCGATCTGGGCCATCTCCTTCGGATCAGCAGTGGCCACTTTCGTAACTTCAATATTATCAATTGCTGCCTGCTCAGTTCCGGATGGATCAATTGTATTCTCATTTGAAGGTCTCGGTGAATTAGCTGAAGGAACCCATATGAGCAGTAGTACCATTAACGCAGTTAACAGGTGACGTGTTCGAGCCGTTCTTCGCTCCTTCTCCTTGGACATCTGAACCAGTTTATCCTGATATTCCATCCATACGTCTGCCGGAATCTGTTTATGCTCGAAGGCTTCGAACACTTCTCCTGCGCGATTAAAGCAATAATTTGCTTTGCCCTCCTGACCGCTGCTCTCATACTCTTTGCCGAGTAAATACCAGGCCATTTTATTATCAGGGTGTTTTTTCACATACGATTTAAGATGAGGCGAATGGTTCATCGGATCCTCCTGATCGTGTAATCTTGCATACTTCCTATTATGTATATCGGCAAAAATAGACTTGATGGACAGCACATAGGAAAAACGTCTATCGGCGTACTTTCACAGAAGCCAGACCGCGCTTGCAGAAGTTTTTCTTGCGGTTATAGAATGGTTCAGCTCCGCTGAACCATTCTATAACCTAAAAAAACAGCACCGACAGCTTACTTTCACCGTTATACGGCGAAGGGAGCTGTCGGTGCTGTGCCTATCAAAGAAGCCTACGCTTAACCTTCTTTATTGAACGGCTCGTCTGCTACTTTAATGGAATCCGTAGGGCAACCATCACAAGCATCCTGCATATCATCAAACAGATCTTCTGAGATCGCCTTGATGCCTTGGTTTGCATCCCCTTCAAAGATCACTTCAGCCAAACCTTCATCATCATAATCATAAATGTCTGGTGCTGTAGCGCCACAGGCTCCGCAAGCAATGCATGTATCTTTTTCTACCCAAGTGTATTTAGCCATAACTTTTCTCTTCCTCCTATACAATCAAACAAACCAGCTTTTGCATTCTATTCACATATTAATACAAACCCAATATTATTACAAATTATTTTCCTTTATCCTTCATGTAAAAAATGCTTATAACGTAAGCTTCTGCTTGCACTAATCTATCCAAAAGTTCACTCCGGAGTTGGTAGATTGTCTTTTTGCAGCGAAGTTCCGCGCAACTTGGAGTTGCGAAGAAGTACCGAAGGATCATCTCCCAGCATCCCAGCGGTCAAAATTGCATTTTCGCCAAACTTGTCGCGAAGTGCATCCATCGTCTTCAATAAGCTTTCTTTCTTGGGCTGATCCTGGTATTCAAATAGATCCATTTGAACGGCCGCTTCCTCCTTTGGAATAAGCTGCTGTAGCGTAATCCCCAGCAAGCGCACAGGCTTATCTTCTCCCCAATGGCGACGATATAACGCACAAGCTTCCTTATATATATCCTCTGCACTTTCCGTAGGAGTGCTCCTGACTTGAGAACGCGTAAAGGTCTTCATATCCGGCGTCCGAATCGTCAATTGTATACCTCCTGCCAGCATACCGTGTCGTCGAAGCCGCCGGGCTACCTGATCACTAATGTTAAGAAGTACCCGTTGGGCTTCTTCCAGTTTGACCACATCCATAGGTAAGGTGGTCGTGTGGCCGATAGACTTGTTTGGCTCCCGCTCAGTGCTGACTGGAGAATGATTAATCCCGTTAGCAGCCAATTTTAACCACGAACCCGTCACACCAAATACCCCAACCAGCATATGTTCATCAGCCTTAGCCAGTTGCCCAATGGTGCGAATGTTCATTTGTAGAAGCTTATCTGCCGTTTTGCGGCCCACACCAAACAATTGACCACAAGGTAGGTTCCACAAAATGTTGGGTACATCACGCAAACGTAGAACAGAAATCCCGCGCGGTTTTTTCAGATCGGAGGCCATTTTGGCCAGCAACTTGTTGGGAGCAACTCCAATGGAACAGGGCAGGCCTAGTTCGTCTTCTACTCTGCGCTGGATTTCCTCAGCAATTTCCATAGGTGTTCCAAACTGTTTGGATCCAGAAATATCCAGATAACACTCATCAATTGAAGTTGCTTCCAGCATAGGCGTATACGAATATGCAATGCTCATAAACGCTTTGGAATAACGACGATACAAGTGAAAATCAGGCTGTATTACGATGAGCTGTGGACAGATCCGACGAGCCTGCTGAACGACCATTCCTGTTGAAATGCCCAATCGTCGGGCTTCATAAGAGCAGGTTACAATTACACCTTTGCGCAACTCACTACTGCCTGCCACCGCGGTAGGTAGTCCCTCATATTTCTCCGGCTCCTCCGCGGCATGAACGGAACAATAAAATGCGTTCATATCCACATGCAGAATAACTCGCCCGCCAACCGGATAATAAGCACTGACATCTTTCATGCTCAACCCTTCTTTTAACTGTAAATTCACCCGTCATCGCGGGAATATGTGTTTTGATTTTACACTTGAGATACCCTTAAGTACCATTTCTATTTTACATAAAAAATAAAGGTTTTGCGGCTAAAAATGATAATTATATATTACAATTGAAGTCATAAGTTGATATAATCGACTAACATACGAACACGACAAACTAACGCTTTCCTGTTTTTAAGCGTTAAACAACTAAATTAATGTGCTTAAAAAAGCAGAGCATCACCAATCTGAGCAATCCGCAAAGGAGGAGTCCCTCATGTCCACCGCTATTTCTATCTTTGACACAACGCTGCGAGACGGCACTCAAGGAGAAGGAATTAGCTTGTCTGCTGATGACAAATTGAAAATCGCCAAAAAACTCGATGATCTCGGTGTTCATTATATTGAAGGCGGGATTCCCGGAAGCAACAGCAAGGATATCGAATTTTTCAAACGGGTACAAGAGCTAGGCCTTCAGGCAAAGATTGTCGCCTTCGGCAGCACGCGCCGCAAAGATAGCATCGCAGCACAGGATGTCAATCTACAACGAATTCTGGAATCCGGCGCTCAGGCTGCTACACTTGTCGGTAAATCTTGGGATTTTCATGTATACACAGCCCTACAGACGACACTGGAGGAAAATCTGTCTATGATTTACGACTCCATCGCCTTTTTAAAGCAAGGGGGCATGGAGGTTATTTTTGATGCTGAACATTTTTTTGACGGATATAAAAACAATCCCGAGTATGCAATGGCCGTTATGAAAAAAGCAGAAGAAGCAGGCGCGGATTGGCTCGTGATGTGCGATACAAACGGCGGTACCCTACCGCATGAGATTCAGGAAATTGTCACTATGCTGCAGAGCCAAATAACGAGGTCGCAGTTGGGTATTCATACACACAATGACTGCGAATTGGCTGTAGCGAACTCTTTAAGTGCTGTACAAGCAGGCGCAAGGCAGGTTCAGGGTACCATCAACGGCTACGGTGAACGGTGTGGTAACGCTAACCTATGCTCCGTCATTCCTAATTTGCAGCTCAAGCTGGGTTACGACTGTCTAGATACCGAGAAGTTAAGTCAACTCCACAATACAGCCCGCTTTGTGAGTGAAGTCGCCAACGTCAATATGCCTGTGAACCAGCCTTATGTTGGCAATGCAGCTTTTGCCCATAAGGGGGGCATTCATGTGTCAGCCATTCTGCGCGACTCGCGAACTTATGAGCACATCGCTCCTGAACTTGTGGGGAACAAGCAGCGGGTCTTGGTCTCCGAACTGGCCGGGCAAAGCAACGTGGTATCCAAAGCGCAAGAGCTGGGCATCACCCTTGACCCATCCAGTGATGAGGCACGTGGCGTAATTAGCCGCATCAAGGAACTGGAGCATCAGGGATACCAGTTTGAAGGCGCGGACGCTTCGCTGGAACTGCTCATTCGTGAAGCAGGTGGTGAAGTGAAGGAAATGTTCTCTTTTGAATCCTTCAAAGTGCTGGTAGAGAAAACAGCCGGCCGCCCGGTCGTATCCGAGGCATTCTTGAAACTGAATGTCGCAGGGACGAGTGTCTATACTGCAGCTGAAGGCAACGGTCCTGTCAACGCGCTCGATAACGCACTCCGCAAGGCTCTTTCTCAATATTTCCCTGCTTTGCGGGACATGCATTTGGCCGACTACAAGGTACGTGTGCTTGACGAAAAGGATGCCACCGCCGCCAAGGTACGTGTGCTCATTGAGTCTAAAAATTACGAGGACGTCTGGAGTAACGTAGGCGTATCCGAAAATGTAATTGAAGCCAGCTGGGAAGCTCTCTTGGACAGCTTCCGTTACGCATTGTTGGAAGCACCAACTCCAACAAACGATCAGTCAGAGCTTACTCATCATGGATTAGTTAATCATTAATCAGTTGCTCGCATGAGCTTATAAGGTGCCTTTGGCGGTCTACTCGGCTCCCAAAGACACCTTCTTTTTTTGAAGAGTTTCTATTTTGCGTTCCAACTCCTGCTCACTGAGCATGCCGATGATGATTTCGCTGACCTGTCCATGAGGATCAACCATTACATGAGTTGGAAAAGCCACCCCTCCAACTCGTTCAAACAATGCTCCTTGCTCATCAAGTAAAATGGGAAACTGGAGATCCAAAGAGCGGGAAAACTTCTGTACATCCTCCAATCGATCATAACGAGTTACATTGATACCATACACATCTACATCATCTTTGTACTTACTATACAACTCATTCAGCATAGGCGCTTCTAATCGGCACGGATCGCACCATGAAGCCCAAAAGCTAATAACCAAAGCTTTATTGCGCGGGGCCCCTACATCGTAGGTCTTGCCGTTTAACCCCTTTAAAATCATAGAAGGAAGCCGTTGACCAGGCTTTAGCTTTTTCAATACCTCTACCGCATGTGTTTCAGCCTCTACCTCTTTCTTAGCTTCAAGTTTTTCTCTACCATTCCCCTCTTTTAAGGGTGCATTTTTCATGGACAGGGTTGCTGCATAAGTTGTGTTTGCAATAACTCCCCATGAAGCCCCAACCACAACCAGTATAACCATCGCTCTGATGAAAAGAATTTTTTTCACAGTCTTATCACCTGTCTTTCGTCTAAATGACCCTTACCTTCTCCATAGGATGCCCATACTGTCCCCACCTCTAACCTTCTAAATCTGAATAGGACGCAAAAAAACAGCAAACCCACGAAATCGCGAACTTGCTGTTTTGATGTGTATATGAATGCTATGCCTTGTACTGAATCAGGCATGACTTAAATGCGCGTAGACATCTGCCAAATTGGTCACATTACGCTTCAACATTTCCTGAACATAAGCAACCCACAGCTTAGCCGTCATTTTCGCATCCTCTAACGCATGGTGCCGCCCTTCAATCGGAATGGATTGATAGGTCAACAATTCATCCAAACTGTAGGTTTGATGTTGCTGTGGCTCAAGCCATTTGGCAAGCATCATCGTATCCAGAACACGATGAGTCAATTGAACTTTAGATGTTTTCCATAACGCAGCATTCAAAAAGGCCTTATCATGAGCGCTAGCATGTGCTACAAGTACTCGCCCACCTACAAAGGACATAAAGTCGTGCAGTCCATTCATAAGTGGTGGAGCTTCATCCGTCATTTCCCGGGTAATCCCAGTTAGTTCGGTAATGTACTCAGGAATCACAGTCCGTGGATTAACAAGCGTATAAAACTGCTCTTTTTCCATAATCATGTCCCCGACAACCCGAATCGCCCCGAACGATAAAATCTCATCTCCATGCTGTGCTGAAAATCCCGTTGTCTCCAGATCAAAAACTACCGTCTCCAAACGATCCAGCGGGGTCCGCAATACTTCAGAACGCCGTTGCTCCCGGGTTAAGGAGCGAATAAACGCCATCTGTTGAGCCGTAGGAGCCCCCATTACAGATGCGATCGCAGACGGCACTCCTCCTCTGCGGAGAGCGCTCCAGAAGCCACTTCCCTGCGCTGGTTCCTTCATGACCTTCTCCCTTCCATAAATCGCAACTGCCTTTGCAACGCACGATGCAACCGTCGTACCGTCGAAAGCGCCTCGCGCAACTCATGCCAGCCTTTACCTTGTTTCAGCGGCTTTACAGCCAGGTAGCCATTGCTGACCAGCAATCCATCATTCTCCTTCACTGGTGTAGCCATTCGTAGCTGAAGCGCAATCCGAAAGGCACGCTCGCAAGCATCGAGTAAAGGCAACGGTGCCGCTTCCAGTGATGCGAGACGACTGAGCCTTTTGAAGGTGGAGGTTTCCTCTACACCATGTTGCAACGCCAAAAAACGGACTGCGTTCACCAGCGGAATGTACAACCCGTATTTCACATCAAAATCGCCCGCATGCTCACCGAAGCGCTCGGTAACAACCTGACCTAAAATGTTAAGTGTCGCTTTATGCCTCACCGTGTTCCTAAGTACCGCCGAGGGTAAATCAGGATGTATTCGGAACAACTCATAAAAACTTCGTTTCCAGTTTGCAGATAGTCGTTCATCTCCAGCGATATGCCTCATATCAGACGAGATAATCAGATAACGGATCGGCTCCCAAGCAAAATCGTCCGACCATTTTGTTAGCTGTTTTTGCCATTCAGATAATGTTTGACGCCACAACGGCTCCGAGCACATTACTTTCCCCTCACATTTGGGATATCCCAAATACTCTAACATCGCAGACACTTTGCGACCAAACTCTCTAAAATATAATTCTTTGTCGGCAGATATCGTGTCACTGATAATCATACCGTTATCCTGGTCACTCCACAGCGTTGATTCCGAGCGCCCCATGCTTCCGAAGGCTATAAATGCGTAAGGGACGGGAGGAGGGCCGAAGCCATCCTCAACCATCCCTTTTTCGCACATTTGTACAGCTCTGGCCGCGATGCGGTCATGCATTTCATTCGCCGTTTGTAACCAGTCTGATAACGGAGCGGAGGCTTGAGAAGCCAGCAACCATTTTTGAGAGTCGACCCTGGCCCGCCTTAGCGATTCAGGTGTATCTGCATGATCAATCGCTTCGGCGGAACTCACCCAAGGGGCCATATTTTGCAGTTCCATACTTCCATCTCCTCCGCTCATCCATACTGGTTCTTTATATTTTACATATTAGTTCACAATTCCAGAACGCTTTTCAGCCTCAGCAACCAACTTCATTTGCTCAGGATAGCCGTACGTACCGTGTTCACTGATATCCAATCCCATTGTTTCTTCCTCTTCTGTAACGCGAATACCCATAATCGCTTTCATCGCACCCAGAATAATGAAGGAAATGACAAACACGAAAGCCAAAGTGCCAATCAGTCCAAGCAGCTGTACTCCTAATTGGGTAAATCCACCACCATAGAACAGACCCGCTTGACCTACACCAGTTATTTTTACAAGCTCAGGAGTAGCGAAGAACCCTGTGGACACTGCGCCCCACATCCCTGCAACACCGTGCACGGAGAAAGCATATACCGGGTCGTCTACTCTTGCACGCTCGAACCATTGCGCTGTGAAGAAAGTAACGATCCCTGCAACTGCACCAATGACCAATGCCGCCCAAGGTGCTACAAAGGCACAAGAACCAGTAATAGCAACCAAAGCCGCCAGCACACCGTTTAGCATAGCAGGAATATCTGCTTTTCCATATACCATCCAGGATACGAGCAAAGCGAAAACCCCACCTGCCGCAGCAGCAATATTGGTAGTCAAGGCCACATATCCAAAGAATCCGTCGTTCATAGCTGATACAGCACTACCCGGGTTAAACCCAAACCAACCAAACCAGAGAATAATAACACCCAAGATAGAGTACACCTGGTTATGACCAGGGATAATGTTCGGCTTGCCATCTTTATTAAACTTGCCCAGACGCGGTTTGAGCAGCAGGGTAGCGACGAGTGCTGCCGTAGCGCCTGTCAAATGGACTACCGTCGAACCGGCATAATCCTGCATCCCCAACTTACCAAGCCATCCACCGCCCCACACCCAGTGAGCTACAACCGGATAGATCACGATGGAGAACAAAATACCGAAAATAATGTATACACTTAATTTTGCACGCTCTGCCATCCCTCCACATGCGATAGAAAGTGATACCGCAGCGAAAGCAAAGTGGAACAAAAACATAATTGTAATCGGAACATCCAAACCTGAGAGAGCATCAAACGATGCAGCCGCATCCGTACCACTCATGAAGAAACCCGTCAGTCCCATAAATCCGTTTCCGCCATCATTACCAAAGCCGAATCCAAATCCAAGTGCCCAGAAGGACAAAGCCGCAACACCCGTGGTGAGAATCGTTTTACCAGCGACATGACCCGCATTCTTCATTCGAGTCGAGCCTGCCTCCAGCAATGCAAATCCCGCTTGCATAAAAAATACAAGTATAAATGCCAAGAACGTAAAGGCCGTGTTTAGCCCGGCTTGAAGTTGAATATTTGTCGGACCGTCAGCAGCAAACGCACCTACCGGAAAAGCTAATACTGTCAGCATGGCCAATAATACAACTAACCACTTTTTTCTCATGAAGCCCACTCCCTCGAATGTTAAGTTTCTTTACATTTCATGAAATTCTTATTGTCATTATAATCAGAATACATGAAAGTTGACAAGATTTTATTTATTATGTTAAAAAAATATGGTTTCAAACACTCCATGTCATATTTACTAACTATAAAAGTAGCTTGTTTCTGTTCAAAAAAAGCATAACGTTTGACTGTATGGTTGGGAATCATGTAAAATATTCTTTATAAATACTCCGTTTGCAAATGCTAATATTGAAGGTTGAACGAAGAGCGCGAGGTGAAGACAGATGGGGATATGAAGCTGTATCGAATTGGTGAGCTAGCCAAGACGGCTGGTGTCAGCGAACGAACTATTGATTATTACACAAAGCTTGGTTTGATCACACCTGAAGAACGATCATTGAAAAATTATCGGCTCTATAATGATGAAACCTTAAACAGGCTTGAACGTATTAACCAAATGAAACAAGAGAAGTATAGCCTAGAGGAAATCAGACAGACACTGATTAAATGGAACTCGGTTGCGGGGGAAGAGCACGTCACTGACAAACTAACGAGTCTGGAGATGCACATGCAGCGTCTAGAACGTGAAGTCAATGAACTACAACCTCTCTTGGGGCAGCTCAAGCCCGTTCAAGCGCGCAAGTTGCTTACTGGTCTACTACCACAAAGCGCCGCTTGTATCGAAGCTCTGAAGTATCTGCTGGAGCATAGTTCTATGATGTAGATACCCGGGCTAGTATGATGAACAATATTGGAGGGTTGCTTTATGATGGGTATGTATATATTGATTATTCTTGCGTTCGGATTATCCTTATGGGCGCAATTCCGTGTAAAAGGTACTTTTAATAAATGGTCTGATGTCCCAAATGAAAATGGGTTGACCGGTTATGATGCAGCTCGGCATATGCTAGATCGCAATGGTTTGCATGATGTGCCTATTGAACCAGTACCTGGTGCGTTATCTGACCATTATGATCCAATGCAAAGAGTCGTACGGCTGTCCGAGCCCGTTTATTATGAAAAATCCATTTCCGCAGTTGCCGTAGCTTGTCACGAGGTTGGTCATGCCATTCAGCATAAAGAGCATTACCCCATGCTGGCACTCCGTCACCGGATCTTTCCAATCGTAAACTTCGCTTCCGGGATTGCACCGTTTCTGCTGATTGCCGGTTTCTTATTCAGCTACACGAACCTGATTGGCTTGGGTATTATCTTTTTCTCGGCTACTGTTGCTTTTCAATTAATTACATTACCGGTTGAATTTAATGCTTCCAACCGGGCCCGAGAAATTATGGTTTCCGAAGGGTTTATCCGTAGTGATGAAGAACGGGGTATAGCCAAAGTATTAAATGCTGCTGCATTAACTTATGTGGCTGCAGCTCTTGTCTCCTTGTTGGAACTAATCCGCTTAATCGGTATCTTTAACAGCCGGGATTAATTGCTTGTGTTGCAAAAAAGGTTGT
Organism: Paenibacillus sp. FSL L8-0644; assembly: GCF_038008165.1. Lineage (NCBI taxonomy): Bacteria > Bacillati > Bacillota > Bacilli > Caryophanales > Paenibacillaceae > Paenibacillus > Paenibacillus sp. FSL L8-0644. The sequence goes on along the minus strand of NZ_JBBOYN010000001.1, from coordinate 2,044,885 downwards.
TCCTCTACCAAGTTAACGGTAGGGAACAACCTTTTTCTTTATCTAAAACCAATCAGCTATACTCACTGTCCTAAATCCGCTTTTGCACTTCCACTCGGAGTAGCAACACTACCTTTAAGGCCAAAATATTGCAACAAAAAAGTCCGGAATGACTTTGCAACTAATGGTAGCTTGTCATCTTTGCGATGAATCAAGCCTATAGTTCTAGTGACTTCTGGATCAACAATTGACACTCTTGCAGGTTGAAGCGGGTTGGTCTGAAACAACGCCATTTCAGGCAAAAGGCTAACGCCCATACCAGCCGCAACTAATCCGCGTATCGTATCTGTCTCTTCACCTTCAAAAGCAATATCTGGGGTAAATCCTGCCTCCAGACAAGCCTGCCAGACAATCGGGCGTAACGAATATCCATCTCTGAACAGAATAAATTTTTCTCCTTTAAGCTGACTCAGCGTGATATGTTTGGCCGTAGCTAAAGGATGATTGGGCGGGAGAACAGCAAACAACTCCTCGGTCAGCACCACATCCCCCTCCACATGATCATGACGATCCGGAAAAGGAGATACAAAAGCCAAGTCCACCTCACCCGCTAACACATCACGAATTAAACTCGGATACATCCCCTGTTTAAATCTAAATTTAACATTGGGATACCGCTTTCGGAATTCAGCCACTACCGTAGGAATAAGATGAATCCCCAAACTGTGCGGAAAACCGATGCGGATTTCGCCCCCCTCAGGATCCAAAAACTCATGAACCTCCAAAACAGCTCGCTCCAGATCTTTTATTATCGTCTCAACCCGTTTGCAAAATAGCTGTCCCACTGGCGTAAGCTGCAAATTGCGACCCTTTTGCATAAAAAGATTAACTCCCAGCTCCTCTTCAAGCTGATGAATTTGCCGACTTACCGCAGATTGCGCCACATGTAGCTCCTCGGCTGCCTGAGTGACATGTTCTTTCTGCGCTACCTTCATGAAGTATTGCAACTGTCGTAATTCCACTCCGATATTCGCTCCAATCTGTTTTTCAACATCCGGAAGAAGACGTCAATCGAACATCATCCTCTTTCTTCCCTGCTAACTTACGGTAAAACTGTCTTTAGTGGCGTTTGCGCTGGCCAGTCAATCTAATTAATAATCCATACATGAAAAATCCACTGAGTAATCCCCCAAAGTGAGCGGTCCAATTAATGTTCGCTACAGCAAAAGAAAACAGAATGCCAAACCCAAGCAGCGTGTACAGCGTTTTGCGCGAAGCATCATCCATCAAGGAACGTTGGAACAAGGCAACGTACAGAAACGCCCCATAGATGCCATAAATCGCTCCTGAGGCTCCTACAGAGACTGTCGTTTCCGCCACCATGTTGTAATGGGCAATGGACAGTATGTTCCCTACAATACCCGTGATCAGATACAATAGCACATAGCGGAAGGACCCCAGCAAACGCTCCAGCGGAGGAGCGAAGACGAGTATGGCAAAGGAATTGAACAGAAGATGATCAAACCCTGCATGTAAAAACATGGCTGATACATATCGCCACAGTTGATCGGTGAATGGCGCCTCATTAATCAAAGCTCCATATCGGATCAGCGTCAAACTATTTTCCGATCCACCCTGTACGGTGAGTACAATAAACATCACAATATTGATGAGCAAAATCAGACAGGTTACTGGGTAAAACCGCAAATAACTTTTCCAGTTCTCATAACGTAAAAAAATCAAGGCAATCCTTCCTTCATGGGTGTCTCCACCTTATTCAAATTGGACAATGTCTTTTATAAAAGATTATAATAGATTTCGGCAACGATAACCAATGCTAAAAACCAAGGAGGCTATTACATATGGCACAAGAACGTACAGGAGCTGCTACTTTTAAAGGCAATCCTTTGACTCTCTTAGGTCCTGAACTGAAAATTGGAGATCAGGCACCTGATTTCAAATTACAGAAAAACCTGTTAGAAGCAGCTACGCTCCAAGACTTTGCAGGCAAAGTCAAACTGATCAGTGTTGTTCCTTCTTTGGATACAGGTGTGTGTGACGCACAGACTCGACGTTTTAACCAGGAAGCTGATTCCCTTGGGGATCAAGTCGTGGTGCTAACTGTCAGCGTCGATCTGCCTTTCGCTCAAGCTCGTTGGTGCGGTGCTGCCGGTATTGACCGCGTATTAACACTGTCCGACTATAAGGATCATTCCTTTGGCGAAGCTTATGGTGTGTTCATTAAGGAATTCCATTTGGATCATAGAGCTATTTTTGTGATTGATCAAAATGACAAAATTGCTTACGTAGAATACTTGAGCGAAATGTCCGAACACCCTGACTATGACCAAGCGATTGCAGCAGTGAAAAAACTCGTCTAAATCAAGACTGCATATTAAAAAAGCGAGTGAAGGGTTGCCTTCCTCGCTTTTTTTGACGTTTGTCTGCCACATCACTGCTCACACATCTACAATCACTGCACAACCTTATGAGCAGACAGCTTCTTGTCAATCACAGCGAACAGTTGCAAAATGATGCGGTAATTCGCGCCCAAGTCCCCTAGCGATCCGCGTGAAGCAGAATAAATATCCACCGCACTCCGAACTGGTGAGACAGACAATATGGAAACGGTAATGTCGACGGTTCTACCGAACGCCGTTCGCTTCTCTAACGTAATTTCACCTACGGATGCTACCTCATGAAGAACCTTGTAGCCAGGAATTTTTTTTAGAATAGATGATACTTCTTCCCAAGCCTTGTCTCTCGATAAGTTATAATAGCGTGTCTTCATTTGGGGGTCCTTGACCCGGTCGCTTGTACCTTCTTGGCTGCGCACAATCCCTACCAGAGTCCTCTTCAACGACAAGACATTTCCTCCTTCACGATAATCGTTGCCATAATGCAGCACATCGGTTTTTTTGCTGCAAGCGCTTTATAAAACGTTAAACAACAAAAAGTTAACCGACCATACCTGTGGTATGCGACCTTAGTACCTCATGTCTTAGTTTAACATTGTTGCATACAAAAAACACCCTGTTTCTGCAAGAAGCATGAACAGAGTGTATTCATTATCTTTGGAGTACCCGCCGATGCCGTCCGACCATAGCGTCTTCTGAACCTGCTTTAGCAGGTGGGTGACCGCAGAATAAACTTTTGAAGTCCCCTTGTCAGGAATTGACAGGGCTTTTCAGCTATTCATCCGTATAGATCTCCCTAGACATTGTCATTGGTTCAAAACAACAAATGACCGTAACGTGCATCGCAGGATATGACCTTATTATAGCGCTTCTCACTCAGAAAGTAAATGCTAGGAGAAATATGTTTTATTTTTAGAGGTTATCACTTTTCTTGTCTTCAATGCTTGCCGTATCTTCATCTTTCTGCTTCATCTTTTCCATTTGATCCTGCATTTTAAGGAATGTTCCATAAAAATTAAAGAAAGCGAACCAGGCAACTACACTACCGATGAAGAATAAGAAAAGCACAGGATATTTGACTCCGATAAATATAACAACGGCGCTACCGAGCATGGTAGAAAATACACGGAATGGTCGAATCAGCGTCAGTAAAACCGCATTTTTGATAATTTGTCCGGTAGACATATGATAATGAGCCACCATCGAAAAGAAGTTAAACATAGACACAAGCAAAATAATGATAAGAATGAGCATAATTACGCCCACGATTTGCAAGTTGCTGAGTTGTGTCATATATACGGTATAATCCACATACATGATGACAAACAGTAACGTGTAAAAGATACCCCCGATCAGACTCTGCTTATAGTTCTCTTTGTACCCTTTAAAAAAGGTACGAAACACGCCTGTATCGGTATCCCCCATTACCCATTTGCGAACCACTGTGAACATAGCCGATGTGGCTGGAAATAAAGTAAGCGGTGCCAAAACAGCCATCGCCCAATTCATTTGTAAAGATTCATTAGCCAAATTCTGATTCATTACAAGTAGTTTCAGTATGAGGCAGAACACAAAAGGCGACGAACATAACACCCATAACAAATTTGTAGCCGCCAGTCGGGTAATCCACTCGGTCAGGCGGTAAATACCACCCATAGCTCCTTTAAACTCCAATGTCAGTCTCTCCCTCCGCAAGCCTTGGCAGTTCCAAGACTCATGTTGCTATGCCTATAAATTCCGGCTCTTGGCTATATCATACCGTATTTCAGCCCTAATGCGCCAGTGAAATCAATAAGTGCCTCATTAAAGCAGATTGCTAAAAGGTTCATACATACTGATTCAATCATAACAAAAAAGCCGAAGCTTCATCTGCTTCGACTTTTCATTATTTCATCTCTTATTCGGAAGAGGAATCTTCACGTCTTGCAGGACGACGAGTTTCCCCATTGCTGCTCGGGCGTGGTTTGCGATCTCCACTGTAACGGCTTCCGGAATCACGGTTGTAGCCACCGCCTTCTTTGCCACGGTTGTAACCGCCATATCCACCTTTGCTGCCACTACCGCCGCTACCACCGGAACGGTTGGAATTGTAACCACCGTTGCTGCGACCGCTGTAGTTGGAAGGCTTGCGACCGCCAGAACGCACGTCAGGTTTACGACGTTTTGCACGGATCGGATCTTCTGGAGTCAGCTCAATCGATGCTTCTCTCTTCTCACCAGTCATTAGTTTCAGAGCTGCGGAGAGAAGTTGTACAGAATCATATTGCTCCAGCATTTGAATAGCCAAACCTTTGTACTCGTTCAGCTCACCGCTTTCTACAGCCTCTAGGAGACGTTCAGCAATGATACGTTGTTTGCCTTCCAGAGCTTCAGCCAACGTTGGAAGCGGCTTGCGTGGAATGCGATGACGAGTTACACGTTCGATAAAGTGCAAATGGTCAATTTCACGAGGCGTTACGAAAGACCAAGCTTCCCCTTCTTTACCTGCACGTCCAGTACGTCCAATACGGTGAACATAGCTTTCTGGATCTTGCGGAAGGTCAAAGTTCACAACGTGAGTTACACCGGAAACGTCCAAGCCACGGGCAGCTACATCAGTCGCTACGAGCACATCGATGCTTCCGTCACGGAATTTACGCATTACAGCATCACGTTGGTTTTGAGACAAGTCACCATGCAAACCGTCTGCAGAATATCCGCGTTTTTGCAGAGCTTCAGCCAACTCGTCTACCCGACGCTTGGTACGGCCAAATACGATAGCAAGTTCTGGGGATTCCATGTCGATCAAACGGCTCAATGCTTCGAATTTTTGACGCTCAGGAACTTCGATATAGGCCTGATCAATCAGTGGAGCACTAACTTGTTTAGGAATAACTGAAACATGCTCAGGATTTTTGAGGAATTGTTCAGCCAATCTTTTAATATTAGGAGGCATTGTAGCCGAGAAAAGCATCGTTTGACGCTCGTCTGGAACTTGCTTCAGAATGGATTGAATATCTTCCATAAAACCCATATCCAACATTTCATCTGCTTCATCCAAAACAACTGTGTTTACATCTTCCAGCTTGATGGTTTTACGATTAATATGGTCAAGCAAGCGTCCTGGCGTACCAATAATAATTTGAGGTTTCTTTTTCAAAGCGCGAATCTGGCGTACGATATCTTGTCCACCATAGATTGGCAAAGTACGAAGACCTTTGAAACGGGAGAGTTTTTCGATTTCTTCAGCTACCTGGATAGCAAGCTCACGTGTTGGTGCCATGATCAGAGCTCTGATTTTTTCGTCGCTTCTAGAAATTTTGTTGATCAGCGGAATACCAAACGCAGCAGTTTTACCAGTACCTGTTTGGGCTTGGCCAATCATGTCTCTGCCTTGTAGTGCAATCGGGATGGATTGCGATTGAATTGGTGTTGCTTCTTCAAAACCCAGTTCTGTAATCGCCTGAATTACTTTCGGTTCAAGATCAAATTCTGCAAATGTCGTCAAATTTATTCAAACTCCTTCTTAATGGTGGATGTGGTGGACAATCCACAATGTTGTCTGTATTCTTAAGTAGCGATATTATTGTATAAGTTTTCCCCAATACAGTGACAGTTTATTTAGACCTATAACTGCATCTTTCTGTAATGAATTTGGGGAACCTATCCGATACATCTTAAACGAATTTATCCTTTTTAAAACAGTTTAAATTTTAAGTGTTTCTCTGGACATAGGTCCCTACTCAAGAATATCCACATCGCATTATAGCACAGAACAATTCATGAATACCAGCAAGTTGCTTCCCGTATAATTTAAATGAGGTGAAAATAAGTTGTTAAAAATGGTGTTAAACTGCTTAACTGTCATTCTTGGAGCCGCTGCCATTGCATGCGGTTTTAATCTGTTTCTCGTGCCACACCACTTGCTGAGCGGAGGAGTAGCTGGGCTTTCCATGTTAATCGGCTACTTCACAAAATTTGATATCAGCGCGATGTATTTTATTATCAATATCCCGATGCTTATTACAGGCTGGTTTATTTTAGGCAAGCGTTTTATTAGCCTGAGCATTTTATCCGTTGTCGTTACAACATGGATTTTGGCCTTGGTGCCGGTGCGATCTGTCGTGTCGGACCCCCTGCTAGCCTCCGTTTTTGGAGGAGTGATGATCGGCGTTGGAGCAGGAATTTCCTTTCGGGTAGGGGGGTCTACGGGCGGTTTTGACATTATCGGTTCCATCGTCACTCGTTATCGTGACTTCCCCGTAGGAACTGTACTTGTTGGCATGAATGGACTGGTCATTCTTGCAGCAGGATATTTGAACGATGATTGGAATATTGCACTTGCGTCGATGCTATCTATTTTTGTGACTGGCAAAGTGTTAGATCAAATCTATGTCAGTCACACGAAGATTACCGTCTACATTATTACAGAACACACCGACAAGCTACTGGAGCGGATGTTAACCACACCACGCGGTGTTAGCAAAATAAAAATTGAAGGCGCATTTTCACATACTGAAAAAGACATGCTGATGACTGTCACGACACGCTACGAGCTAGTTGAATTAAAACGGATCATTAAAGAAGTGGACCCTTCTGCTTTTGTCAATATTGTGGAAACGGTTGGGGTGATGGGTTCATTTCGCCGAAGATAAGCACAAACCCAAGTGTCAAAATACAGTTTCTGTGGTACACTATATGTGCGCTGTTCCCATAGTATATAAAGACCAGCTTTACCTGCTATTTCACAGGCACTTTGCTTTTCCGAATCGTATTGAATGATTCTTTTGGAATGATTCCGAGCAGGAAAGGGTGATTTTTGTGGAAATGGAAACGGTAAAACTGTCCGACATTGTCTTAAGATGGTATCCGGAAATGCTCCCTTCTCTCAAAAAGGATGAGCTGAACTCGATGATTGTGCTTCGGGACGGGATGTCCATACTCAAGCCAACGGATGCGCTAGAAATTATTCAGTACAGTATTTGCGAGCATCAAGACAATAATTATCTTCAATAAATTTCTTTACCAAGTGCCGCTTCTTCCGGTTGCATCTACAACTGCGAAGAGAGCGGCATTATTTATGCATTTTTATGGATTCAATAAACATAAGTTGGGTTAATCATGTAAGACTGTGCCTGATGATTCCAGTATTGGTTACAAGCGTGTTTTTTTTCGATACATAACTTTACGTATAATCAGGTAAGCGACATCCATAAGGGAGAGAGTTAGGAAATGAATATGATTTGGGCAATTATGCTATTGGCGATGGGGATAGGCGGAAACGGGGACCAGTCAGCCAACACTCCAAATGTAAAAGATACGGTGGCAACAACAATTAGCAGCGCCATGATTCAGGCTCAGCACAATAAGATGAAGGTGGATGCCTCCAATCCTCCGGTTAAAATTGACCCACAACCGACGACTCCTGCTATCAAGGGCATCTATGTCACAGCTTATAGCGCAGGCGGTTCGCGTATGACCCAGCTGCTTGAACTGCTTGATAAGACAGAGCTCAATTCCATGGTTATTGATATTAAAGACGATGCAGGTTATATCACTTATCCAACGTCCAATCCCGAGCTGCTCAAATTGGGCAAGCCGCAAAAATTCATTCGGGATATTTCCGGTTTGATGGACCGATTGAAAAAGCATAATGTTTACCCGATTGCTCGTATTGTCGTATTTAAAGATACGGTACTGGCCAACAAAAATCCCGAGATGTCTTTCCGTAATCCTGACGGCTCTGTCTGGAAAAACGGCAAGGGAGACGGGTTCGTCAATCCCTATAATAAAGAAGTATGGGATTATAATATAGCCATCGCTAAGGAAGCAGCCAAACTTGGTTTTAAGGAAATTCAATTTGACTATGTACGTTTCCCCGAAGGCTTTGAGAAAAGAGCAGACAAGCTGAAATATACCAAATCAGATCAATCCCGCTCGGATGCAGTCGCTGAATTCGTACAATATGCCCGCAGAGAGCTTGCTCCATTAGGTGTACGAGTATCCGTAGATATTTTTGGATATGCCGCATCCGTTCCTGCTGCGGAGGGAATCGGACAGGATTTCACTAAAATTTCCGAAAATGTGGATGTCATTTCACCCATGGTTTATCCAAGTCACTACACCACAGGCTGGTTCGGTGTAAAAGACCCTGATAAGAATCCCTACCAGACGATTAAAGGCTCCATGGCCGATACACACAAAAAGCTAGATCCGACAGGCAAGCTAAAGCCAATTATTCGTCCTTGGATCCAGGATTTTACTGCAAGTTGGTTAGGAAGCGGACATTATGCTAAGTATGGAAAAACTCAAGTAGAGGACCAAATTCGAGCGCTTAAGGATATGAAAGTGGATGAATATTTACTCTGGAATGCCACAAACCGCTATTCAAGCGGAGTAACTTACAAATAATTTATCCCTCCGGACTTCTCGTTATCTAATACGAAATTTAGAAATTATATAATTTTTTTCGAAGGCTGTCCCGTTGTTTGGCGAACGGGTGCAGTCTTTTTTATTACTGTTCAAATGTGGCGGTATCCCTTACAATAAATACTTACATGTTATGATACATACGAATATTCAATCCCTAGTAAATGAGGAAAACAAAAATGCAATTGACTTCAACAACGGGGCAGAAATGGAAGCAGCTTTTATACATTTTGCTCCCTATCCTGATTACCCAGCTTGCACTATCTGCCATGACTTTTTTCGATACGAATATGTCGGGACACTTTTCCCCTGCCGATCTGGCTGGAGTAGCCATCGGAGTAAGTCTGTGGATTCCTGTACAAACAGGCCTTAACGGAATACTTATGGCTATCACACCTATTGTATCTCAATTAGTGGGAGCACAGCGCAAAGATAAAGTCTCCTACTATGTCATTCAAGCACTTTGGCTCTCTCTTGCCCTATCCATGGTCGTTTTGATTGCTGGCATCATTTTGGTCAAGCCTGTTCTAAATGGTATGAATCTGGAATTGAGAGTTCATAATGTGGCCCTGTACTATCTTTGTGCGATGGCCTTCGGTATTGTTCCTCTATTTGCCTACACGGTGCTCCGAAGCTTTATGGATGCATTGGGACAAACCCGCTTTACGATGTTAATCACGCTCATGTCGTTACCCATCAATGTCTTGTTGAACTATCTACTTATTTATGGGAACTGGGGTTTTCCGCGTCTGGGAGGTGTAGGCTCCGGGGTGGCGACGGCAACCACCTACTGGATCATTATGCTGGTCGCTGGTATCACTGCGCATCGGGGAAAAATATTTGCCGAATACCGAATCTTCAGCAAAATATACGGGATTGCTGCTAGTGCTTTGAAAGAGCTCATCAAGATTGGAGTACCGATTGGATTTGCAATATTTTTTGAGACTGCCGTCTTTTCAGCCGTCACTCTCTTCATGAGTAGCTATAATACAGCTACCATAGCCGCACATCAGGCAGCGATGAACTTTGCATCTACGTTGTATATGATTCCACTCAGCATTTGTATGGCACTTACGATTCTGGTTGGCTATGAAACAGGAGCTACTCGGCCGCGGGATGCCAAAGCTTATAGTGTAATGGGCATCAGCAGCGCAGTAGGTCTATCACTGATTACAGCTATTGTACTGCTTATCTGGAGTGAACAGGTCGCTCGACTTTACTCCACCGATCTGCAGGTCATTCAGTTGGCACAGCATTTTCTAATCTATGCGATTTTCTTTCAGATATCTGATGCTGTCGCTACACCTACACAAGGAGCGCTACGCGGGTATAAAGACGTCAATCCAGCCTTTTTGCTCACATTCCTCTCCTATTGGGTCATTGGGCTTCCTGTAGGATATATACTGGCACGCTGGACTTCATTGGGGCCCTACGGCTACTGGATCGGTTTGATTACAGGGTTGGCGGTAGGCGCTATTTTACTTCTCTGGCGTCTGGTGAAAGTACAACGTCGTTTCTCCGAAAAAAAACAACACGCAGAGGTTATTTAGCCTTTGCGTGTCTCGATTACATATGCTGCGCCTAAAGTTATTCGTTTTTTCTCCACAATAGCCACTTCGTTCAGCTTGGGAGGATATAGAAAGTGTCTCTCCACATGTTGTTCAATCTCTTCAAATGCCTGTTCTTCATTTTCAGCAGCGAGAATGACAGTCAGCGCTCCTTCCGAACTATCCACTTCGATTTTGAATAGGTACATGTATGACTACCTCCTGATAGGACTCAAAGCTAAAAAATAGCGGATGACTCGGGTCATCCGCATAATTTTGATCTTTTCCAATATCAGAACCGATCTACTGTACGTAGAAGGCTCTTATTATTGGGACAAACGCAAAGCAAGCTCATAAAGCTCCATGTTGAAATCTTTTTTAGTATTTACAACCTTGTCAATATCTGTAGCTACCAACTTACCGTCGATCGTTCCGCAAGCCTTATCAGATATGCCCTCGATCAATTGGCGAACAGCAAAGTCACCCAAACGGCTCGCCAGGTTGCGGTCAAACGCGGTTGGTGTGCCTCCACGTTGGATGTGTCCAAGCACTGTAACACGAGGCTCATAATCCGGACAGTTTTCTTGGATTACCTTTGCTACATCTTCACCTTTGCCTACGCCTTCCGCAACGATAATAATACTGTGGCGCTTGCCATGCTTGAAATTTTGTTTCATACGATCAGATACTTCGTTCAGGTCAAATTCTACCTCAGGCACCAAAATTGTTTCTGCGCCAGAAGCCAGACCCGCATGCAAAGCAATATCACCACAATGACGTCCCATAACTTCAACAATGGAAGAACGTTCATGAGATGACATTGTATCACGCAGCTTGTTGATTGCGTCCACTACGATACTAACCGCTGTATCAAAACCAATCGTGTAGTCCGTGAAGGAAATGTCATTGTCAATCGTACCCGGAAGACACATGGTTTTAATGCCTTGCTTGGTCAGTTTGTTAGCTCCTTGGTAGGAACCGTCTCCACCAATCACGACTACGCCGTCAATCCCACGGTCACGCAAAATTTGCGCGCCTTTTTTCTGCCCTTCTTCAGTCGTAAATTCCAGGCATCTTGCAGATTGAAGTACAGTACCCCCACGTTGGATAATATCTCCGACGCTTCTCAGATCCATTGGAAAAATATCGTCGTTCAAAAGGCCTTGATAACCACGTTGAATCCCGAATACTTCCAGTCCGAAATACAATCCGCTACGTACGACGGCGCGAACTGCCGCGTTCATCCCTTGTGAATCTCCACCACTTGTTAATACTGCAATTTTCTTAACTGCTGTCATGGTTTATGACCTCCTCAAAATAATCATATAAGCCTTCTTATCCATCGACTGTTTAATAAGAAAAACAAACGCATGAGCGGACTATTTTTCATTAAACGTCTCGAAACAGCGCGAACGTCTTGCTGCTCGCTAACTTTAGGGTCGGATAAATATAAAGCCAGCAATCCCTCGATAATCATCCGGTGAAAGGAGCTGGCAGGGACATCTGCAATATCAGCCCGCGCCCGATTCACAACGTAGGCGATCCGGTTTAGCATCATGTCGGTATCTTCATAATAATTGCAAAAGTTAAGATCTCCGCCCTTCCGGTCTTCGTCTTGATCGATTAGATAATCCAGCAAAATATGAAGACTGCACACATGTGGAAAATACGATGCATGTATTGAGGCAGCCCCCGCATCTGTCAGATGCTGGTCGCTGGCAGCAAGAAACAGCATAAAGACCCCCAGAGTTGAACCGGTAGCCGCAGCAAACTCATTCCAGCGCAACTCTGGTGTACGGTCTTTATGAAGCGACCACCAGTCCAAAAGCGCTTGTTCCCGCAGCTCGGGTTTAATATGCTTGTATACTTGCAAATCCGTGTATAATCGCGCCAAATCCTGAACGTAAGGCATTGCCGCCTCATAGCCCGGAAGCCTGCTTACACAAGACTGACAGGTTGTCACCAGCCCAGTCAAATAACCGCCATCCTCCTGCTCACGACGCAACTCATAATAATTCACTGGCCTAGCCGTCGGATTAATCGCATCCAGCATAGCCTGATGCAACAGCCTAAAATCATCCGGGTCCATGGATGTACTGCGATCACACAGGTTGTCCAGATAATCACTAATGGTCTGATACGCTACGATCAGCGGAATTAACGTCTGCCGGGCAGACATATTAGCTGCGGCATAAACCGCTCCACCCACGCAGTGAAATGTCTTATCCGCTATGCTCGCAAGCGCCTGGCTTCGCAGTTCAGGGTCCGGAATTTGTTCGGCCTTGCTCTTCCAGTAACTCAATTCTTGTTTCGTTTCAGGGAGAATGTGCTTGTACATTCGGCTCATTAGACCTATGGGGCCTCTCGGTACTTGATAACGTCCTTGCTCAACATAACTCAAATGACGGTGCCTCCACATTGTTGTCTACGTAATTATACCTATCCAAACCATATCCATTATAATATGATCGTCCTTTTAGCACAAATGAACAACCTCACTTTTTTCTTTAAAATTCAAGAAAAATGAGCTGTTCTCATTAAAAGACTTTATACCTGTAATGTTTTATTAGTCGAAAATAGTATAAAGGGCCTACCTCTCCTTGTCCTCTGCTGGCTTCACGCCTTGGATTCCCTCTCCCATACTTGCCTGCTTCCATTCCCCGAAAGCATAATAGAAAATGACTGCTACGGCAGAGATAGCAAAACCAACAGGAAAGCTCCACCATACAGCATCTAGACCATACTCATCAATAAATACATAGGCCAAAGGTATACGAATGCCCCATAATGAAATAATGGTAATTAAAAGCGGTATCATTACGGAACCCGTTGATCGAACAACCCCTGTAATGACATTGGTAACACCGAATATAACAAAAGACCACAAGGTGATCATATTAATCCGCATTCCCAATTCCAATGCACCCCCTGTAGAAGGAAGAAACATGAGCAAGGCCTGACGGTTAAACACGTAAATTAATACCACAGCTCCACCAGTCAATACAAAATTATACACAATCCCAATCCAGGTTGTCGTGCGCACTCGATCCCAACGTCCGGCTCCAATATTTTGAGCGGCAAAGGAAGATACAGCTGCACCTAACGCCATTGCCGGCATCTGTACATAGCTGGACAAATTATTAGCTGCTGTATAAGCTGCAGCTGCAACTGTCCCGTAGCCGTTAATCAGATTCATTAAAGCAATCGCGCTGGTAGAGACAGCAATCATTTGCAACCCCATCGGCACTCCCTTACGGACTAGGGTCCAAATAATCTTCCAATCAAATCTAAGTAAGTGAAGCTCTGAAGATGTAATGCGCAAAAAATATTTTACACGATATAGATAAATGAGAATCAACACAAAGCTGATCCCTTGAGCAATCAGGGTAGCAGTAGCGGAACCTCCAATGCCCATAGCAGGAATCGGTCCCCATCCGAATATGAACAGCGGGTTGAGTAGTACATCCAGTACGACGGAAACGATCAGAAAATAAAATGGTGTTTTGGAATCTCCAGCCCCTCTCATTACAGTCATGATGTAATTATAGCCGTACAAAAAGGGCATGCCTGCGAAAATAATACGCGTATACGTGATCGCCATATCTACCGATTCAGCAGGGGTATTGAGTACATGAAGTATCCAAGGCGCACTCAAAAATCCGATAATACCTATAGCAAAAGCGAGCACCAGAAAAAAGACTGCACTTGTACCTACTACACGCTTGGTTTCAGCTACGTCTCCTGCTCCGATATTTTGTCCAATCATAATAGTGGCAGCCATAGTGACACCAAAAATGGAACTGATAAGAAAAAACATTATAATATTTCCGTTGGAAGCGGCAGTCAAGGCGGCCTCTCCCAGAAATTTCCCAACCCATATCGAATTAATCGTTCCATTCAGGGACTGCAGAATATTGCCGAACAGCATCGGCAAAGAGAACATAAACAACGTTTTAGCAATAGGACCTTCAATCAAGGAAGGCTTACGACTAGCCTCTGCTGCACTCATTTTCTCAACTCCTTCAATCTATAACGTCTTCTGCCTAGTTTTATTACGTATAATACCCTATTCCTGCTCAATCTTCTCATATCATAAACGTATTTACGCAAAAAAGCGCAGTCCCTTAAAATAAAGGAACTGCGCTCTCAATTCATAGTTTAACCGTAATATATAAGACATCCGTAGAAACGGAACCATTCTTACAATTCAGTTACACTTACAGTTTGATTACGTTAGCTGCTTGGGGTCCACGGTTACCTTCAGTAATTTCGAATTCAACCGCTTGACCTTCTTCCAAAGTTTTAAAGCCGTCGCCTTGGATTGCGGAGAAATGTACGAATACGTCCTCGCCACCATCCATTTGAATGAAGCCATAACCTTTTTCTGCGTTAAACCATTTAACTGTACCTTTCAAGTGAACAACCTCCTAAAAATACCGCCATCTATGGCGAATATCCATATTATACTTCATGCTTTTTCACAATGCAATTGATGTTTTTCCGGGTTTTTTGGGCTGGAATGATTTGCTTTTGCGGCGGAAACTGCGGTATCATGAACCAAAACATCTATAAAATCGGAGACATGCATATGATGAAAAAACACGAAATATACAAAAAAGACAATTGGAACATGATGACTGTCGAGGTGCAGGGCCGTTACATCGTTCTACGGGAAATATCCGATGATTGGGGCGAGGAAGCCCACACGTTTTTAAGCCGCCCGGCGCTGATGCATTGGGCTCAAAATCGGTTTCCCAAGCAGTCCTTTCAAGATAATGAGGAAGAATGGCAGCGGATCATGAACGCTTTCAAACAGGTCTAGCCTATTCATGGTGTCCAACAGCTATCTCATCTTCATTATTCTGGCCTTCACGCTGGGCGGAGTGCTGATCATGAAGCGTGATACGATACCGACTCCTCTCAAAAAGTGGATGGCCCTCACTGCTGTAATCATGGTTTGCTTTGCCTTTTATCTCATTGTATACAGCTTATTAAATATAGGTTCCAACCCACAGTAAGGAAAATTATACTTTCGGGCGTAAGAGGTCATACTATGGCATAACAAGCCATGGTATAAGGAGGATCTGCCGTTACATGCATCCTGTAAAACCTCTTGCCCTGCTGCTTACGGTAAGCGTGGCGGTTTCTTCGTTTTGGCCGTCCCTTACTGCCGCAGCCCTACCCCACATTACGTTCGATCAGAGGAGGCTCTCCATGAGTGAAATTGTAAAACGCGCTGATGCGCCAGTGGAAAATACATGGAAATTGGAAGATCTGTTTCCCAACCGCAAAGCATGGGATCAAGAATACGAAGAAGTCAAACAACTAGCCAAAAAGGCTGAACAATTCCAAGGCAAGCTCAATTCAGCAGAATCGATTGGCAACTGCTTTAAATTGGAAGATGAATTGTCGCTCAAAACCGAGCGTGTATATGTGTACGCACATCTGCATCATGATGAGGATACAGCTGAACCTACATACCAGGGTCTTTCGCAAAAAGCCAAAAAATTAGGCGTTGAGGTTAGCGAGTCTCTTTCTTTTGTGACACCTGAAATTTTGGCACTGCCAGATCATCAGCTCGATGCCTTCATTGAAGATCCGAAGCTTGCAGATTATCGGTTCACCCTTCAAGAAATGAAGCGGGAAAAAGCACATATTTTGGGCAAGACAGAAGAAGCGCTGCTCGCTCAGGTTGGCAATCTGGCTCAAGCCCCGCAAACGATTTTCGGCATGCTCAACAATGCTGATCTGAAGTTTCCAAAAATTAAGGATGAGAACGGCAAAGAGGTTGAGCTGACTCATGGCAGCTACATTCAATTCCTCGAAAGTCCACACCGCGAAGTACGCGAACGTGCTTTTAAAGCGGTGTATGACACGTATGCCAAAAATAAAAATACAATTGCTTCTACACTAAGTGCCAATGTGAACAAAAATATTTTTTATTCTCGTGTTCGCAAATACCCTTCTGTACTGGAAATGTCACTATACGGTGACAATATTCCGAAGGAAGTGTATACGAATCTCATTGACACCATTCATGAAAGCTTGCCCCTGCTCCATCGTTACATGAAGTTGCGTAAGAAGTTGTTAGGTGTGGATGAGCTCCATATGTATGATTTGTTCGCTCCACTTGTGGACGAATACAAGATGGACATTACGTATGAAGACGCCAAAAAACAAACAAAGGAAGGCCTTAAGCCACTGGGCGCGGACTATCTGGCTTCGTTGCAAAAAGGCTATGATGAGCGCTGGATCGACGTATACGAGAATGAAAACAAACGTACGGGTGCATACAGTTGGGGAGCTTATGGTACCCACCCCTATGTGTTGCTGAATCATAAAAATAACCTGAACAGCATGTTCACACTTGCTCATGAAATGGGGCATGCGTTGCATTCGTACTATTCAGACAACGCATTGAAGTATAGAGATGCACAGTACACCATTTTCCTGGCTGAAGTGGCATCCACAACCAATGAAGCGTTGCTAATGGACTACCTGCTGAACAAATCAACCGATCCAAAAGAGAAAATGTACCTTCTCACCTATTATGCAGATCAATTCCGCACAACGGTATTCCGTCAAACCATGTTTGCGGAATTTGAGAAAATTGTACATGAACGCGCTGAACAGGGGGAATCCCTCACACCGCAGCTTTTATCAGAGATTTACTATGATCTGAATGTGAAATACCACGGACCAGGCATGAAGGTAGATAAAGACATTGAAATGGAATGGGCACGAATCCCCCATTTTTATAACAGTTTTTATGTCTACAAATATGCTACTGGCTTCTCGGCAGCAACCAGTTTCTCGAAACAGATTCTGGAAGAAGGCCAGCCAGCCGTTGACCGTTACTTGGGCTTCTTGAAGAGTGGCGGCAGTGATTATTCAATCAATATTTTGAAAAAAGCTGGCGTTGACATGTCCTCTCCGCAGCCGATTCGCGAAGCGATGAGCGTATTCGAAGAAGTCATTACAGAAATGGAAAAGCTAACTGAAGGAAAGTAAAACCGTGCGCACTTAAAATCCAGCATTGAAATGATGCACGGATAAATCCCTTGTCCATGGCGGGCAAGGGATTTTATAATGTAACGGGAGGAGGTGGCATTTTGAAAACACAATGGTCTTTGATCGCAGCTCTTGTTATTGCTTTGTTAACAGCTGTATTTGCTGTTATTAATGTGAATTCGGTTCAAGTGAACCTTCTATTCAGTATGGTCAGCATTCCTTTGATTCTGCTTATTCTCGGTTGCACTCTTCTAGGTGGACTTATTGTCGGTTCTTTCGGTATTTTCCGCCAATATAGGCTTCAGAGGGAGATTAAACGTCTGACGACTCAGCTTCATACACTACAAGAAGAGCACACATCCACGGTAGAAGCAAACGCGGATGTGACCTATGACACGACTGGTTCTTCCAGCACAGGGTCTACATCCGACCAAGATATAGAGCAACCGTCCTCTAACTCTGATCGGTTGTCCAAATGAGGAGGAGCAACAAATGACGATTCAATTAAATGAGAATTATATGATGAACTTTTTAAATCAGCTACTGAACACACCCAGTCCCAGTGGATATACACACCATGTGATGGAGCTGATTCGTCAAGAAGCGGAAAGCCTCGGGGTACAAATCGAATGGAATGCAAAAGGCGGTGCCATCTTGACTCTGGAAGGTCAGGAAACGGACCATACGGTGGCGCTGAGCGCACATGTGGATACATTGGGCGCAATGGTGCGTTCCATTACAGCACAAGGCACCCTACGTCTGACATCCGTCGGCGGCTTCATGATGAACAGTATTGAGAATGAATACTGCCTTATTCATACCAGAAGCGGACAAACGTATACAGGCACTATTCTGTCCAGCCATCCATCTGTGCACGTCTATGATGATGCACGGAGCTTTGAGCGCAAGGAGAGCCATATGGAGGTACGGATTGACGAGCTTGTCGAGTCAAAAGAAGACGTGCTTCAGCTCGGTATTGCAGTGGGCGATTTTATTTCGTTCGATGCGCGTCCAGTCGTAACACCAAGTGGATTTATCAAGTCACGGCATCTGGATGATAAAGCTAGTGTAGCTGCGCTGTTTGGTTTACTGGAATCTGCTGTACATGGAAACTGGAAGCCTCGACATACCGTTAAATTGCTCATTTCTAACTACGAGGAAGTGGGGCACGGAGCGGCTTACATACCTGAAGGAATCAGTGAGATGATAGCTGTCGATATGGGCTGCATGGGTGAAGATCTGAGCTGCAAGGAAACGGATGTTTCTATCTGTGCCAAAGATTCCTCCGGGCCTTACGACTATACTATGACAACCCGTCTAATTAAGCTGGCCAAAGAGCTGAATATTCCGCATGCGGTAGATATTTATCCACACTACGGTTCGGACGCTTCGGCTGCACTACGAGCAGGTAATAACATCCGTGCTGCGTTGATCGGCCCTGGCGTACACGCCTCCCATGCTATGGAGCGCACGCACAAGCAGGCCGTGGTGAACACTGCCCATCTGCTTGCAGCTTATGTGACAGTTTAATTCGAATAACGACAATCAGCCTGTTACATCGTCGAATAGATCAGTAAATAAAAAAGCAAGTCTTCCGGTTTTTCGGATACTTGCTTTTTTAGTCTGAGCAACATGAAGAAATAGCTCTGGCAGAATGCTATTAATGTGGCTTTATCATTGCTTAAGATTTACTTTGTTCAATCTGCTCGGCCAGCTCATTAAGGTAGGTCCAGCGTTCCATTTGGTGCTCCAAATGCTGTTCTGCCTTCGCTTGCTCAGCCATGAGCTCCTGTAGTCGTGCTGAATCACTAAAAGACTCTTCCATCTGCCGCTGAATGTCGGCCAACTTCTGTTCGGCTTGTTCAATCAGCTCATCAATTTGCTCATATTCCCGCTGTTCCTTAAAGGTGAATTTAAGCTTGGTTTTACTTGTCTCCTTGACTGACTCGGAAGGACCCGCAGACTTAGGCGTGGAAGAGCGATTCGAGGAATCCGTACTCGTCGAGACAGACGTATTCACAGAAGATTGAGCATTTTTACTAATCCATTCTGCATACTCGCTATAGTCGCCCACATGTACACGTACCTGTCCATCCCCTTCAAACGCCAGTATTTTGTCCACTGTTCGATCCAGGAAATAGCGATCATGAGAAACAATAAACACCACGCCCGGGAATTCATCCAGATAGTCTTCCAAAACGGAAAGGGTTTGAATATCCAGATCATTTGTTGGTTCATCCAGCAATAGCACATTCGGTGCCGACATCAGAATACGAAGCAGATACAAGCGCCGTTTTTCACCCCCGGACAGCCTGGAAATAACCGTCCATTGCGCGCTTGGTGCGAACAGGAAACGCTCCAGCATTTGTGCAGCTGTAATCGTCGAACCGTCTGCTGTACGAATCACTTCGGCTTCTTCCTTAATATATTCAATAACACGTAAAGACTCGTTCATTTCCTGATGTTCCTGAGTAAAATAGCCAAGCTTCACCGTCGGTCCCAGCACAACGTTGCCGGAATCCGGTTCTATATGCTGGGCAATTATTTGGAGCAAAGTGGATTTCCCACTACCGTTAGGACCTAGGATACCAACACGATCACCAGGAACCGCAATGTAGCTCAAATCCTGTATCAGCTTACGAGAATCTACCGATTTGGACAGATGCTCGATCTCCAATATTTTTTTACCCAGACGTGTGGAGGCGACGGACATATCTACAGATCCAGAACGAGCTTCCGGTTGCTGGTCCCTAAGCTGCTCATATCGGTCAATACGCGCTTTCTGCTTGGTGGAACGAGCCTTTGCTCCACGGCGAATCCAAGCCAGCTCATTACGCAGCAGGTTCTTCCTTTTTTGTTCCGTAGACGCTTCCCGCTCCTCGCGTTCTGCCTTCAGCTCCAGAAAACGGGTATAGTTAGCCTCATAACGGAAAAGGCGACCATGATCCAGCTCCAGCATGACATTTGCAACTCTATCCAGAAAATAGCGATCATGCGTGATCATTAACAACGCACCACGTCTTTTTTGCAAATACTGCTCCAACCATTCAACGGACTCATTATCAATATGGTTTGTGGGCTCGTCCAGAATGAGCAGCTCGCAGGGTTGGATCAAAGCCGCCGCCAAAGCCACCCGCTTACGTTGCCCACCGGATAGAACGCCCATACGAGACTCAAACTGGGTGATCCCCAGTCGGGTAAGTATATTTTTGGCCTCACTCTCCAGCTGCCATGCCTGGAACGTATCCATTTGCTGACTTGCTCGCAATAGACGTTTTTGAAGCTCCTCGCTACCCGGATTTAATTCCAACAACTCCATGGTTTCTGTGTATTCACGGACCGCTTTCATCTCAGGCTGACTGCCATGAAAAATATGCTGGAGTACCTTCATTTCAGGATCAAACTCCGGATTTTGTGCTAGATACTGAATTCGCACATCGTTGTTCACTGCAATATTGCCATCATCCGGCGGCTCTAAGCCGGAAATCACGCGTAAAAATGTTGATTTACCGGTGCCATTTACACCAACGACTCCTATTTTGTCACGTTCATCCATACCAAAGGAAGCATCCTCAAACAACATTTTCTCGCCATAGCTTTTCGTTATATGTTCAACGGTCATAATATTCATACGGATTCCCTACTCTTCCCCAATTTTGTGATGCATCCTGTTTATTTTAACACAGACACAGCCAATGATTAAAAAAACCGTTATCTGAATGAATTCAGTACGGTTTCTTAGCAATAAGATGTCAGGATTTTTGTATTCCGGCTTTACAGCCATGCATAAATAAGTTCGCTGCTAGTTCAGCCGTCTGATCCACGTCACATTCTCGGAAATCTTTATTTAATAAAATATCCATTTTTAGGCGCTCCAACATCCCAATGAATGCCTTCGCATGAAACTCGGACTGCTGTACACCCTCTGACGCCAGTTTATTTTTGACCAAATCAGTATAGTCCTGAATAAATCCCCGCATAAACTCCATTAGATCGGGGTCACTGTTGGGGGTCATAAAAAATAATTTCGTATGCTGCTTGCGCTTGAAATAGTAGTGCAGATGCAAATTTGCCATCCGCAGCAGACCTTCTCCCAAAGTACGATTGATTAATGCGCCTTGCATTTCGGCTAGGTATTGCTCGCAATCTCTACGTGTGACTGCTGTAAATAGCTGCTCTTTGCTTTTAAAGTACAAGTATACTGTGCCTTTGGCAACTCCCGCTTGTTCTGCAATCTCGGAAATTTTGCTTTCATAAAAGCCTTTGGTGCCAAAGACTGTGTAAGCGGCGTCCAAAATGGCTTCATATTTATCTCCGTGTATATCGCCCATCTTAGCACCTCCTTATACAAGGATCGAAACACCGTCAATTCTTATAATAATTATTCCCTTGTAACGATCCCCAGCTCCGTGTTCAGAGTATAAGAAAAATACCTGCAAGAGCGACCAATCCTCCGAAAATAGAACTAATGCTATTCACCCGATCATTACTCATCCAACGCCAGCCTCGTACATAGACCGTCGTTTGTCCACAATGTGAGTCTACTTCTACTTCCCGTCCACAAACCGTGCAGGAACGCATCATTTGCACCGTAGCACCAAGATAGGAATCAGCAAAGGCTCCAGCACTACCGGATATACCTCCAACCAGTGCCCACAGCCATAACGGCAAACTCTGCGTTCCTATGGCGTGTCCAAAGCCCCATGCACCTATGCCAATCAGTAGACCCCCAGCCAAGGCCGCAGCCGTTCCCAATACAGATACTCCTCCTGAGGTTCCAGGTGCCAGCACCTTCCCGTTAAGCACTGAACGGGGTGGCTTACGACTCAGACTGCCAAATTCCGTTGCCCACGTATCGGAAGTGACCGTAGCCATGACACCGACAAAAGCCAGCTGCCACGTAACATGGGGCCATATCGCATAACCCAGGCATAACAGCATACCTAATCCCCCATTAGCCCATACTTGGCCTGCATCCCGGTTGCCGGTTTTGGCATACGACTTTTCCAGCTCAGCCTTGCGCTCCTTTTTGAACCTCGACAGGAGGGTTGACGTGATAAAGAACAAGAGCAATGTGCCGAACCAGAACAGGTTACCCGCCCCATAATATACGGTTCCCATCAGTACAGCCGCAGCAAAGCCAGATAAGGTTAAGGATTTTTTATAAAATGCAGCTCCCGCCACCACAGCAGCACAAAGCAATCCGATGATCCAGTCCATGATATACCCCCGCTTTTGAAATGAATCTCCGTTTTTCTTTATTCGTTCTGTATATTATTGTACAACGCTCCACGCTTATATAAAAGCCGTGTCCCATGCTTTGGCACAGGACACGGCCTTCAAAACATTCCCTTTTTTAATCCTCTTCTGTGGATTCCGTTCACAAATTTATGCGATGGTGAAGCTTCCCTGACGCTCACTCCCCCAGAAAAGCTCAAAGCGATCCCCGCTTGCTGTAGGCCCTACTCCTGCTGGAGTACCTGTAAAAATAATATCTCCCTCGCCCAGTCCATAATGAGTAGCTATATATTCAACGATGTGCTGGATAGAAAAAATCATATTTTTGACATGTCCACGCTGCACTTCCTGTCCATTTTTGAGCAAGGAAAAATCCTGCAGCTCCAGCATGTCCAATTGTTCTAAAGGCAGGAATGGTGTCACGGGAGCAGACGATTTAAAGCCTTTGGCGGCGGTCCATGGATGGCCTTTTTTCTTGAGAACACTTTGTACATCACGCAGGGTAAAATCGATGCCGAATGCAAATGCGTTCAGACACGTATCTGCGGACATGCCCGGTTCGTATTTACGTCCTACAGCTACAACCAGCTCAGTCTCAAAATGAATATCTCCCTGCCCCTGCGGAAGCTCCAGCGTGGCGCCATCCAGCGGCACAACCGCATGAGACGGCTTCAAAAAAATCATTGGTTCTGCGGGAACCTCATTACCCAGCTCCTCCGCATGCAGTTTATAATTGCGCCCAACACAATAAACATTACGAATTTCCACGTTCATTACGACCCTTCACCCTTCCCGCGTATGTAGTCCAATTATTAACGTATAAGTTTACGTATATAGTGCCACATCCGATGCTTGGAAAGCAAAAAAACCCGTTCCCAGCGATCCGGCCAATTGGTGCAAATCATCAATTCAGGATGCAATGAGGCCAATTTCCGCATTATACGGCGGTCATCCACCGTCCACGCCATGACAGTAATACCGCGTCCAGTGAGATCTTTCATCAAGTTTCGATCCAAACGCGGATAGCCTATAGATAAAAAAGTGCATTGTAGCTGTTCCAGTTGCTTTGCCAAGTCATCTGGACGCGCGTCAATAATCAATCCGGTACGGATCTCAGGACACAGCTCCTTAGCCCGGCGTAATGCAGCACGCTCAAAAGAGGTTAATACCACCTCTCCCTCCATCCCTCTCATCGCAATTTCACGGAGTACGGCTTTCTCCAGTCCTGGATACATATCTCCCGCTGTTTTAAGCTCAATATTGAGCGATACGCGGCCACGACATAAATCCAGCACCTGTGCGAGGGAGGGGATTATTTCTCCACGGTATTCTGCACTTTTCCAGCTACCAGCATCAAGTTGTTGCAATGCTTTCCAGTCCGAATCCTTTACTCTCCCTGTACCATTCGTCGTTCGCTCCAGTGTAAAATCATGAATTACCACCGGAACACCGTCCTTTGACAGCTGTACATCCAGCTCAATCCAGTGTACAAATGGTTGCTCCAACGCAAGCTGAAAGGCTGCCATCGTGTTCTCAGGAGCAATCCCCGAAAAACCGCGGTGAGCCACACACAAATTATTCATCTTGTTATGACCTCCATCCACAAAGGAGTCCCTCATACGCTCATTCCGTCAATTCCTATATTAACAATTTCTTTCGAAATTCTATTGAGCACTTACTGTACCATCCGTCCCAATCGAGACATTTCCCGGTGACAGTGCCGCCACTCTCTGCAAAATTTTGCTGGCCTCCGTATCCTTCAATGGGATCGGCTGACCCAGCTCCGCCCGATAAGGAGTCAGCTTCATCTCGCAAGCCCCTTTACGGGTACATGTTGCCTGAAATATCGCTGTATCCCAAGTGGCTGGCACCGTTGATTTAGAAAAAATAAAATTGCCTGTGCTGTATGCAATCCATTTACCTTTATATTGCTCCATCCCTTGAAGCACATGTGGATGACCGCCAATGACAAGATCAGCTCCAGCATCAATAAAAGCGTGCGATAACTCGGTTTGATGGGGCTCAAGTGCAGTTGCGCGCTCCTTCCCCCAATGGGTAATGACAATCACCAGATCGGCCTGCATTCGTGCCTCACGGATAGACTTTACGATAGCGGTCGAATCATAGGCTCCTGCTACACCGGGCTGTTTGGCGCCCGCATTCCAGTTGGCTTCAGGCATAACACGTGTAGTCCCCAACAAGGCAATTTTGATCCCTTTACGTTCAAAATAATGCGGTGCATATGCTTCTTTTGCATTACGTCCGGCTCCAGCATGGGCTATACCCTTTTCATCCAGGTATTTCAGTGTATCCAGTAATCCGCCTGTGCCCTGATCCAAAATGTGATTGTTGGCCAAATTGACAGCGTCTATCCCTGCCGCAGCCAACGCAGTTAACGCTTTGGGCGAAGATTTATACACATACGTTTTATTTAACGCACCCACACCATTCGTTGTCACGGGCGTTTCCAGATTGGCAATCGTCAAATCGTCTTTATGAAACAAGTTTCCGAGATATTGATACGGAAAATCAAACCCATTCTGCTCCAAACGCTGCTCAACTTTACCGGAAAACTGCACATCCCCTACAAAGTGAAGCGTGACTGTCGGAGAGTCTGCACCGTCTGTTTTGGATTTCTTTATATCCTCCGTTCCTCCCTTATCGGTGGATGGATTACCGTCGTATATATCCTTATTGGACGTATCGTTCTGTGCTTGCCCGTCTTTCCCCGAGGACAATTTTGCTCCTGTGGAACTGCCTTCGGGAGCATTTGTGTCAGACGTTGTCGCGGGACGATTGCTTGTGTCTGAAGCAGCAGATTGCTTTGTTTCATCGTCGACAAATTTATTTTCTGCATGGGGGCCTTCATCCAGCTGTTTATTTGACAAGGCTGTAACATTTTCACTGACCGAGGAAGTAGACCGATCTGCACTAGCAGATCCTGTTTGGATTTTCTTCTCCGTTTGCGAATACCCGGCATTTTCCGCAAGAGAGCCACTGTTGTCGTGTTCAAATATGTAATAATAACCGAAAAGACCTACAATCATAAGCAGTAGGACCAGATTTGTAATGATCCAAGCCTTGCCTATTTTTGGTTTTCTTGCTTTTTTGCGACCTTCATTTCGCTGTGATCTGGGAGGGTACATTCTTCACTCCTTCTATGCTATTGCATTTGCATAACTTCTTTATTAGCTGGCGAACTTTACACCTTCTCCATTATATATCAAATTTCAATATAAATAGAACCCCTCGCCTGGATCGCGAAGGGTTCATTATCGAACATTTACACCTGTACCTTGACTGCTTCCTGTTGTGTCGTTTGGACGGCATTGGAGGCCCATTCCTTAGCCTGACGGATGCAATCCGGTAAGCCAATTGCATCATAGCCAGCGCCCAACACATACACTCCCGGCATCTCAGTGCGTAACTCTTCACGCAAATCAGCTATAGCCTGCGGGTGCCCTACCGGATATTGCGGCATGGAATTGCGAAGACGTGTAATTTCCGTGAACAACGGAGTCGCTGTAACTCCCATCATCTCTTTCAGATCCTTACGTACCAGTCCAATCAACTCATCATCCGGTAACTCTACAGTGTCTTCAGCTCCTGCTCGCCCTACATAACAGCGCAACAGCACCTTATCATCTGGGCTGGTATGAAGCCACTTGGCAGACGTCCATGTACAAGCGGTCACGCTGCGTCCTTCTTTACGAGGAACCAGAAAACCAGAACCGTCAAAGACGTTCTCAATATCTGTTTTATCGAAGGCTAGGACCACGTTTGCTACGGAGACGTAATTAACAGCTTCCAGTGCAGCCACATTGACATGATCTCGCAATAGCGGCGCAGCAGCAAAGTTGGGAGTCGTTACAAAAATATCATCCGCCTCCAGCATCTCTCCATTGTCCAGCATAACGCGATATGGGCTGCCTTCACTTGGCGGTGTCTTTGTGAATTTTGTAACAGCAATACCGGTGCGTAAATCACAGTCATACAAATCATTCAGTAACGCATGCACCAAACTTTGCAAGCCTTGACGGAAGGTCAAAAAGGCGCTTTTTTTCGTACCCGTATGTGTTTCAGCTGGTTTTCGACCTGTCATCATTCCGTGAATGAGACTTCCGTATTGCTTCTCTACCTCAGCAAATTGTGGGAAGGTCGCTTGCAAACTTAGTGTCTTCATGTTGGCAGCATAAATCCCTGCCAGTAGTGGTTCGGTTACATTTTCTAGCACTTCTTTGCCAAGTCGGCGTTCAATAAAATCACCCAACGCCTCATCTCCCGGTACACGGCGAGGCGGAATGACAAAATCCATCATAGCCCGCATTTTCCCGCCTAAAGAGATCAAGCCGCTGCGCAAAAAGGGTTTCAGCTCCGTTGGAATCCCCAGCACCAGTCCAGGGGGCATCGGATGAAGCTGTCCTTCATGCAAAATGTATGTCTTTTTAGCCTCAGGATTCGTGCTCACCAGTTCATGATCCAACTCCAGCTCTTTTGCCAGGTCTATCATGGCCGTTTTACGGGCCAGAAAGGAATCTGGCCCCTTTTCAATCACAAAACCATCTTTATGCAGTGTTTCAATTTTTCCGCCCAGCACGGATGCTTTCTCCACCAGCGTAATTCGAGGTGTGTAGCCAGCTTCTTTGTACATTTTTCGTGTATAAAAAGCAGTGCTAAGCCCGGTCAAGCCTCCGCCTACAATTACAATATTACGTAACCTTTGCTCCATTATGTCCTCATCCCTTTTTCCATTGGTCTATGATGACATCACTAAGCGTCTCCATATACAGTGGATCACTGTTGAGTGAATCAATACGCTGAAAACGCATATCCAATTCCTTCGCCAAAGCCTGTGCTTCAATATCCAGATCGTATAACACCTCTAAGTGATCAGAAACAAAGCCAACTGGTGCAGCCAGCACATACTCCACTTGCTCCTCTTTAAGACTGTGCATGGTATCCAAAATGTCTGGCCCCAGCCATGGTTCTGCTGTACGACCGGCGCTTTGCCACGTAAACTGCCAGTTGGTAATCCCCGCCTTGTCCGCAACAGCCTGCGAAGTAGCCATTAATTGCTCTACATAAGGATCACCCATAGCCAAAATCCGCTCAGGCAAGCTGTGCGCACTAAATAGAACACGAACCTCATCCCGCTTGGCTCCAGCTTCTTCAAAAAGCGCCAGCTTGGCGTTCACACGCTCAGTTAGCGTCTTAATCAACTTTGGATGAAGATAATAGCTCTCCACAAATGATATGGCCAGATCCAGTTCCTGTGCCTTAGCCTGTGCGCGCTTAATATAAGTGCCTACACTCATAACGGAATAATGCGGAGCCAGCACGACACCCACCGCAGCACGAATGCCATCTTGCACCATGGCTTCCACACCGTCCTCAATAAACGGTTTCGCATGTTTGAGTCCCTGATAACAGGCAAATTCAATGTCCGGGTTGCGATTTTCCCGATTTAGGGTTTCCTGCAGGTTTTGAACCTGCCGATCCGTATTCTGACGCAGCGGAAACACACCGCCCACAATAGTTTCATAACGATCCTTTAATTCCTTTAGCTGCTCCGGCGAGGGAGCATTACCGCGACGGATATGTGTATAGTAGGCTTCCACCTGATCCAGACTTTCTGGCGTCCCGTAGGACATAACCAGTACACCCACTTTGGTTTTCATTAGCAGATCACCTCTTAACATTTCTAATGGTTTAATTCTTTGACAAAATCGAGTGGGAATACTCATGTACATAATCAGTAAGCTCTCTTAGCTTATCTAGCGAGGCTTCAGGAAATAAACCGTGACCGAGATTGAAAATGTAACCCGGCTCCAAGATACCTTCATCTACAATGGTTTTCGCATACTGCTTGATAACATCGATTGGCGCAGTAAGCACATAAGGATCCAGATTTCCCTGTACACCAAAACCGTTGCCCAAGCGACGACGTCCTTCAGGTATACTTACCCGCCAGTCCAGTCCAATCACATCGGCTTTTAACCCATTCAAGTGTGGGAGCAATTCACCAGAGCTTACGCCCGGAAAATAAATTTTAGGTACATCCAGATCAGATAATTCATGAAAAATACGTGTGATAGTCGGCAGCACAAAAGTTTGAAAATCATAGGGCGAGAGCGCACCTACCCAACTATCAAACAATTGAAAAGCCTTACCGCCATTAGCGATATGAGCTCGCACGTATGTAATAACCATGTCCCCTAGCTTATCCATCAGGCGATGCCACAACTCAGGCTCTCCATACATCATCGCTTTGGTGCGAATATATCCTTTGGAGGGTCTTCCTTCTATTAAATAGCTTGCAATGGTAAAAGGCGCTCCAGCGAACGTAATCAATGGCACGTTCAGTTCACGGTCCAAAATGCGGATCGTTTCCAAAATATGACCCAAATCGCGTTCCACATCAATTGGACGCAACTTGTCTACGTCTGCAGCTGACCGGATCGGATTATCAATAACCGGTCCAATATTTTTGACAATATCAAAATCAACCCCTAGCGAGGCCACCGGATTCATAATATCAGAATATAAAATTGCAGCGTCCACCCCGAGCTTGCGCACGGGCATTAAAGTCACTTCTGCGGCCAACTCGGGCTGGCGGCATATCTCAAGCAACGTGTATTTTTCTTTAATTTTGCGATACTCAGGGTCATACCTTCCGGCCTGCCGCATGTACCATACGGGAATATGATCCACAGCTTGCTTGCGGCAAGCGCGGATAAAAGTATCATTGTAGGTCATGACTTCAGCCTCCAGTTCGAATCATAAATACTATATTTTAATTATGCCCTTTTTCAAGAGTCGTAACAACCGTAGCTCTCGAACAAACCATGACAAACCCATGACATTTGGATAAAGTTTCAATGAAGTGTGCTATACTAGAGAAATGGCTTTTTTTAAAGCTCCGGAGAAGTTATGCGTTGATACGTAGGATTTACAACAGGATGAGAATGGGCAGAAAGGAAGTGAAAGCACATTGAAAACGTGGGAGACGTGGAAAATCAATCTCATTGTGCTTTGGTTCGGTCAGTTTCTGGTCAATGCGGGTATTACGATGATTACTCCGTTCCTCGCCCTGTATCTGGCTCAGGACCTTCATGTGAAGGGAGAGCACGATATTGGTCTATGGGCTGGAGTTATTTTTGCCGCTAACTTTTTGACCTCATTTATGTTCCAGCCTTTGTGGGGCAAGCTGGCTGACCGATATGGACGTAAAGTCATGCTGCTTCGCTCAGGCTTTGGTATGGCTTTGGTCATCGGATGTATGGGTTTGGTCACCCATCCGTGGCAACTGCTGGCGCTTCGCCTGCTGAACGGTACGATTTCGGGTTTCAATCCGGCATCGATTTCCCTAGTATCGGGTACCACTCCCAAAGAGCGAACCGGATTCGCTATGGGGATTATGCAATCCGGTCAGATGGCCGGCACGATTCTCGGTCCTCTGCTAGGCGGATTTTTGGCTGATTGGGTCGGATTCAGACCGATTTTTTATATTACAGGCGCTCTGATTTTTATAGCCTCACTCATTGCAATGTTTCTGGTTAAAGAAAATTTCAGTAAAGCGGAAGCCGCACGCACACCGCAAATTTCGGTTCTTGCCGGATTAAAGGAGCTAAGCCATACGCCCCAGCTTCCGGCTTTGTTCACCGTAACGTTTCTGCTCCAATTTGCCATGATCAGTACGGTATCTCTGCTGCCGTTATATGTGCAAAAACTGTATGGGTCGGCAGAAGGAATTGCGCTGATTGCCGGGTTCGTTACAGCTATAACAGGCGTATCCAATATGATTGCTGCACCGCTCCTTGGAAGATTGAGTGACAAGATAGGAGCGCACAAGATCTTGACCATTGCACTGCTCGGAACGGCGGTTATGCTCATTCCGCAGGCTTTTGTCAATGAAGTGTGGCAACTTGTCATTATCCGTTTTTTCATGGGTGTATTTATGGGCGGTCTGCTACCAAGCGTAAATGCGCTGATTCGCACGTATACACCGGAAGGAATGGAAAGTCGTTCTTTCGGCTTCAATACCAGCTCGCTCGCGCTTGGGAATATGCTGGGTGCTGTCATTGGCGGGGTGCTATCCGGGTTTATCGGCATCGAAGGACTGTTTATCATGTCAGGTGTCCTGTTAATCGTCAACATATTCTGGGTACGCATGAAGCTTTTTGATCGTAAGGCTACGCCTGATTTCAGGTAAGAAACCTTCAGGTAAGACAAGCCCACCTTAACAGACAAGAACCTCCTTGCCCACGCTATAGTGGACAAGGAGGTTCTTTTTTGTATAGATAGCTATACATGGGGAATGAACGCTATTTAACTCGAGCTAGCGCCAATCCATCGTAAGCTGGCAAAAGCGTGCTGACCAGCCGCGGATCTGTTGCTATCGTTTCGTTAAAACGTCTCACGGCCTGAACGGCAGGGCCGTTCTTATCCGTATTCAGCGTCCGTCCGCGAAGGAAACAGTTGTCTCCCGCAATAATGGCACCTGGATTCGCCAGAGCAATCGCATATTCCAGATATACTGGGTAATTTTCCTTATCTGCATCAATGAAGAAAAAATCGAAAGTTCTTCCCTCTTCCTGAAGTTCTTTCAAGCTGTCCGCTGCGGGTCCAATACGATATTCGACACGGTCACCGTAGCCATTGTTTTCCATATGTCGATGTGCCAGCGCTGCGTACGCTTCTTTCAGCTCCAGTGACACAATACGGCCCTTTTCTCCCAGCCCACGGGCCAGACATAATCCACTGTAGCCGCCTAATGCGCCGATTTCCAGTACATGCTGTGCGCCAGATACTTCAATTAGAAAGGTCAACAGTTTTCCATAAGGATGGGCAACGGATACTTCCGGCATACCTTCTTTAACGATAGCCTCCCTAATACTGCGAAGTGCTTCATCCTCTTGTACCAGCTGGTCTACATATTGTTCAGGCGTCATATTGGGTGTAATTTCCACGGTTCATCTCTCCTTATTGCTTAATCATAACGCAGGTAGGACGTGGTGTCCTTCGTAAATTTTTTACCTTAATGATTTGTCTCTTCGAGTACAATGACCTATACTATAGGGATTGAACCAAGCTTACATGATTATGGGGACGGAGTGAATACGTTTAATGACTCAACTGCAACTAATTGCGACTGCGCCAATGGGACTTGAAGCCGTCGTGGCCCGAGAACTCAGAGAACTCGGGTACGAAGATCTAACCGTTGAAAACGGCCGCGTCGTTTTTACCGGAGATTATATGGATATATGCCGGTGTAACCTGTGGCTTCGCACATCAGACCGCGTACTTATTAAAATGGGTGAATTTGCTGCAACAACCTTCGATGAGCTGTTCGAGGGTACCAAAGCATTACCCTGGCAGGATTGGATTCCTGTAGATGGTGAATTCCCCGTAGAGGGACGTTCGCACAAATCACAGCTTAGTAGCGTACCAGCCAGTCAAGGAATCGTCAAGAAGGCGATTGTAGAGAAGCTCAAGGAAACCTACCACACAGATTGGTTTGCTGAAGATGGCCCTCGTTACGTCATTGAGGTCATTCTATTGAATGATCGTGCGTTGCTGACGCTTGATACAACCGGTCCAGGACTGCACAAACGCGGCTACCGTAAGCTCGTTACAGAGGCGCCCCTCAAAGAAACGATGGCTTCTGCTCTTATTCAGCTTAGTCGCTGGAGCCCGGACCGCCCCTTCTATGACCCATGCTGCGGTTCCGGTACTTTATTGGTCGAAGCTGCCATGCAAGCCTGGAATATTGCGCCAGGACTGAGACGTACCTTTAACTCGGAAGACTGGCCTGTCATTGGCAGAGAATTATGGGATCAGGCTCGCGACGAGGCGATGGATTTGACCCGCGATGACATTCCTTTTGAAATTGCAGGTAGCGATATCGATCCAAATGCCATACAAGTTGCTGAGGCAGCTGTAAAAGCAGCAGGCTTTGCTAAAGACATCCCTCTTAAGGTGATGCCTGTAACTAAAGTCAGACTCGAAGGACAATATGGTGTGATGATTACAAACCCACCTTATGGCGAGAGACTGAGCGAACAATCCGAGGTGGAAAAGCTGATCCGTTCACTCGCACGCACGGCAGCCGAAATGAAGACCTGGTCCTTCTTTGCCATCAGCTCCACCAAGCAATTTGAGCATTATTGGGGCCGTAAAGCAGACAAGCGCCGGAAGTTGTTTAACGGCCGGATCGAATGCCAATACTATCAGTATCTAGGCCCTCTGCCTCCGCGCCGCAAAGATACTTCGCCGTTGCAGCCTTAAATAAGATGAAGCCTAGGCCAGGAAACGAACTCTCCGTTCGTTGTTCTGGCCTGATTTGTGCTGTATTTTCTTTACTTAATCATTGAAATGCGCGAGATGAGCGCTATAATAATTAAAGGCATTTCGGTTTTAACATTACGTTAATATGTAATTTATACTAGCCGAACATTTCTGCCAGAGGGGGTAAAGTGTTGGTTATTCGCACGTCCAGTGCAAGTCGCACTGGTAACACGTTCAGCAGAATGCTGCTGTCTCGATATTTTGGACTAGGTCTGTTTTTTGTGCTTATGATCGGCAAGCTCGTACTGATTCACTATAACTTGCATGCCCAAAATATTGACATGAATCCGCTGGATTATGTCATCGCTATTGGTTCGCTTTTACTTGTGAGCTTCTGGACCTTATGGCTGCCACGTCGCGGACGTTTGATTGCTCTTGTGGTGCTCGATATGTTGCTCACCGCGCTCATTTATTCCGACATGGTTTATTATCGGTATTTCCAGGATTTCATTACGATTCCCGTCTTACTTCAAGCTGGACAAGTTGATTCTCTGGGCGGAAGTATCGCATCCCTTATGTACTGGGGGGACATTCTCTTTTTTGCAGACTGGATTCTATTCATTCCGTATGTCATATTTGTGGCTTCCTTACGACGTCGATTTACCACGAATGATACTTATTTAAAAGCATCCCGAAGCTCCTACACAAAGAGGTTCCTGCTTCGCTTCTCTAAAGGAGCATTGGCCTTCCTGATTGGCTATGTATTAACATTTGGGCCGATCAAATATTATACCTCCACGTGGGCAACTGGCATATTTGTCGGCAACTGGTGGTCGATGGCCTTGTACAATGTAACAGGGTTGATCGGATTTCATGGATATGACATCTACCGCTATGGTCAGGATCACCTTGGTCCTCAGCCTACATTGGCTCAAGCGGAATCCGATAAGGATAAGGAATGGTTTAATCAGCACCAAAAGTTGCTTCAGGTAAAAAATGATCTATCTGGCAAGTATAAGGGCAAAAACGTGATGGTCATTCAAGCTGAAGCGTTCATGAACTTTTTTATCGGCAAACAGATCAACGGTGCAGCGATTACGCCTAACTTTGACAAACTGACGAAGGAAAGCATGTATTTCAACAATTATTTTCACCAGACTGCGCAGGGCCGTACTTCGGACGCGGACTTCTCTACACATGCTTCGCTGCATCCGCTCCCTACAGGCTCCGTATTTATCCGTTATGCGGACCATAAATTCGATACGCTCCCTTCCATTTTGAAGGATACTGGATATAGTCCCAATGCGTTTCACGTGTATGACAGCAGCTTCTGGAACCGCTACACTATGTATAAGGCAATGAACTATGACAAGTTCTACAGTAAAAAAGATTTTAAAATTGATGAGCCATTGGGCTGGTCCCTGGGAGACAAATCCTTTTTCCGTCAAACGCTCAATGATCTCACTACCGAAGTTAAGCAGCCGTTCTACGCCTATATGGTCGGTATTTCGAGCCATCATCCGTACAACCTGTCACCTGACGCGGTAGATTTAGACGTTGGCGAGTTTGAAGGTACCATGTTCGGAGACTATCTAAAATCTGTCCATTATGTAGATGAAGCACTAGGCGAATTGGTAGATCAGATGAAGAAAGACGGACTGTGGGATGATACGATCCTGATGTTTTATGGGGATCATGATAATTCTATTAAAGACAAAGCACTGTATGAGAAATTTTTAGGCAAGCCACTTACGGATCTGGACATGCAGAAAATCATGAATCAGGTGCCATTGCTTGTGCATCTTCCTGACGGAAGTCAGGCGGGCACGTATACAGAACCGGCAGGTCAGTTGGATCTGACTCCTTCCGTAATGCACCTGCTTGGGATTTCTACAAAACCATATCATTTTATGGGAAACGATCTGTTTAGCGGGAAGCCTCGTATGGTTGTGCTACGTACTGGTGCTTTCACGGATGGACGAGTGTACTACATTCCATCTGAGGACGGTACATTCTCCAAAGGGACCTGTTACAACCTGAGTACAGGCCAGCCTACAGACGTAAACGCCTGCGGACCGGGATATACCGAAGCTCTCAATCGGTTGAACATATCCGATCAGGTTATCACATACGATCTTATTCGCGAATGGGAACCACAAACAAAGAAGTAACTCCTTCTGTATCTGTATCTAATAGACTTTATGTGGGAGGTTGCTGATACAGCATCTTCCCAAACCCCTTTAACGATGTCGCCGCATAACTACTCTGTATATAACAAAAAAGCACGATCCATCGGCTTGTAAGTGCTGTGGATCGTGCTTTTTTATGGATTGTCACTCGACTGCGCTCGTTGTTACCAGTCACAAATGCTTAGGAACGCAACGTTTTTTTGGCCTGTTCAAGCCGTTGTACCTCTTCACCAAGCATATCCTCCGCAACTTCTACTGAGTCGTCACCAAGGCTATCCTTCGCCTGCTGTATGGCATGTTCAGCATGAGTGCGAGACTGCTCCGCCTGTTCAATCAGTTGCTCAGCTGGATGTGACAATGCCTGAGAGACGGCATTGTGGAGCCTGTCCACTGAGTTTTGTGTTTGAGCCTCAACACTGTGATTGTCGAGATTGGAATCATATTGGGCCATGAGTCACTCCTCCTTCTGGGCAGTGGTCTACATCCATTAGCATGGATCAGAAGAAGGGGAACTATTCAAAAATTGCGAATGCTGCGTACTGGAACTATTTGATAAAGCGCGCAGCCTTCTCCAATACTTCATCCTCCGTGGCCGCACTCACATAACGTCCGTTCACATACACAAACGCCCGTTTCCCACAAGGACCGCAATACGATTTGCAGCCGATTTTGATCTCGGCATCTGGTGCCATCTTTTGCAACTTGGGCAAGATTGTTTTCAAGCGAATATGATTGCATTCATCACATACGCGAATATCGTTGGCCATCTGTCATCCCTCCGAGCTCCGGCTTAGTGGTCGCCGTGATTACCTTGGGAAGGGTTAGTAATGACAAATCCTTCTTCGGGGAAGTACAAGTAATCAATTTTCACACCATCCAGCAGCGGCTGGCCGCTTTCCAAAATTACGTCAATGCCTTTATCTGTAGATACGACAGTATCTGTTTCTTTAGGCGTGTCCAAATCCAGCCCGTAATGAGCATGATCTCCATGAGCATGAGTAATAACAACGCGCAGGCTCTTCCCTTGGTTCTCTTCCTTATCCAGTTCAAGTTTCAATACTTTAGCTGCGTTACGAGTAATTTTGCAGTTCATCAAACTTCATCTCCTTCATATTCATTAAATGAAATGTGGTTTATTGGATAAATCACAATTATGTTTAGCATAGCAAAAGGCAATATTCCTATTGTAAAGAAAATCGCGAAAAATCGCAATCACGAAATTCATAAGCTTATCTACCGAACACGTACATGTTGCTTTTCAAGCACATCTGGATATTTTCGTTCGGCACGGGTGACAAACCAATTCATAAGCAATAGCGTAACACCAATATCGTCGATGGGCATAAATGGCATGACATCAGGTAATACCCAATAGAGCAACACAGGCACCGCAAAGAGTAATTTTTCTCCCAGCGGAATCCTTGATGAAGTAATCAATCGGGGCATACGACGAAATACATGTGACCATTGACGGAGAGATAGTAATCTTTTCCACTTCATAGGTTGTTCACTCCATTTCCAATGCTCCTAAGTATATATACCCCATTGAAGGGACATGTAAAGAGGAACACTTATAAAAAACGTGTTCCTCCTAATACGTGCAAATGATTCGATACGTTTCAGTAGGCCGAATTTTTTACCATGACAGCACTGTTGCCATTAACATGCCCACTTCTGCTGCAATATCATCGTAATCACGCATGGGCAGCGGATTTACGCCTAGACCGACTTCAACGGTAAACCCCGGTTTACCAAATCGCTGTATAAACCAATCCTTGTACCCTGCATCGCTCCCACCCAGCTTTACCGCCCGGTAACCTGTTGCGGCAGCTAGCCGTAAGGCCCAATCTCGGCTCTCCTTAGGCTCTAGATCCCGATAATTCCAATAGATCTCCTGTCCCTGACTGTGTATGGATAACACCATGTCGAACTGTTCGCGCTCCGTTAGATCGGCAAGCGCCTTAGACTCTGGTTCAGACAAAGGTGCAGGCCCTGCATAGTCTCGTCGAGACGGACCTGTTTTACCGCGTCTGCGCACCTCTTCTTCCCAATATGCCGGAAATTGATCGTTGAGGTCGACACCACGAATATTGGCCTTCCAACCGCGATAATCAGCACGTCCTTCATTCCACTTTTTGAGGTCATGATACAACGGATGAGTTGGGAGTATACCTTGTTGCACCAGCTCTACCCCATCCGGGTTGACCATCGGAACCACCCATAAGGATGTATGCTCCAGCAAATCCCGCGGAGAACCTCCATACACCCATTGAGTGGCCCCTACATGTTCTTCAGTCCCACCGATCCCTTGTGCATATTGCTCTATAAAACGCAGCAAACAAGGCGTCGTCAGCCATTCATTAGCATGAACTGAAGCATTGGCGTGAATTTTACGCGTTCCCTGCCCAATACGTACATAAGGAATATCCTTCCCCATGACACTGGTTCCAATGCTACCAACTTCAATAAACGGATATCTGCGGGCCAAGGCCGCTAGGTCTTCCTTTAAATCTTCGTATCCATATTCTCCACGTAATCGTACAATCTGATCCTGATGGTCCTCAGGAATAACAATAGTTTTTCCTTCCATAAAATCATGCTCCGCAAGTCCGGGGTTGGCTAGCCGTAACTCATCAAGCTCCACACCAAACTGCTTGGCAATCTGTCTTGCATACTCACCAGGCTGAATAACGTATTTACGATCCGTAGACGGACGAATATATAACACTTGACCACTAATCAGATAGGGTTGTGTGGCGGCCCACGGATTATCCACGATCAAAGTATCCGCCGATAGTTTAAAAGCCGAGGCGACCCGGTGCAATGTATCTCCTTTTTGAACGATATATTCCCTCATCTTCTACGCCCCTTCCATCTGCCTTACTGCATGTTATGCAAACGCGGCGTGTCTTGATGTAGCGAAAAGCAAAACAGCCGACTTCTTTTGTCCAATGACAAAAAGTCGGCTGTCTCGTTAATCCAAATTGGTGACTTGCCAGACGACAGGCGTTTGGCGAATTTGCTCCCCGAGCCACTGTGCGGCAATGCGCTGGAACAATTCAGGATCGCCGGAACAAAAAAGCTGATGTACCGGCGTTTCGTCCCCAGCTTCCAACTTGTCTTTGTTATACAAAATGGTACTCGTCTCACGCGCCGTTTCATCTGCCGAGCTAATGAGCTTTACTGCAGGCCCCATGACTTCTTGAATCGTTTCCTTCAAAAAAGGATAATGCGTACAACCAAGAATCAGACAATCAATCGGATACGTTTGAATAGGCCTCAATGTCTCCTCCACAACCTGCGATGTCGTCTTAGAGCGAAATAACCCTTGCTCCACCAATGGAACAAGCGCAGGACAAGCATGGCTCACCACGTCTACGTAAGGAGACAATTGCTTGAGCGCAGCTGTATACGCTCCGCTTCGAATCGTACCGACAGTCCCAATCACCCCGACATGCCCGGTAGCAGTCGCGCTAATCGCAGCACGAGCCCCGGGGTGAATGACTCCGATCACCGGAATGGATACCTTTTGGCTTATATAGTCCAATGCCGCGGCAGTAGCCGTGTTACAAGCAATAATAATGACTTTCGGATCAAATTGAATCAGAAAATCAACCATTTGCTCTGTAAATTTTTTAACCTCTTCCGATGGTCGGGGGCCATACGGAGTGCGCGCAGTGTCTCCAAAATAAATGATTTTTTCCCGTGGAAGCTGACGCATGACTTCTTTTACAACCGTCAAACCTCCTACACCGGAATCCAATATTGCAATCGCTTGCTGCACGTACACACCGCTTCCTTTTTTGTTCAAATATGAGTTATTTCATCTCGGAAAGCTATCCGTTGCTACATACCTTATGTCGTATCAGTGTAAAAGGTACCCCAAAAGATTACCCTAAAACGAGGAAGTGATCAATAAAAAGGCTCCATCCCAACGGGAGAAGCCACGAATTCAAACTGTATTCAGTGTTTCACCTATTTTTTACAGACCGTTACAGCGTATCTTTTTCCGTATCTTCTTGAGCAGTCGCTGATGAAATACTAACCTCAGGAATCATTTCACCTTTTTTACGCCATTGCCCAATTTCATGAATGACGGCTGAGGCTGTCTCCTTAATTTTGTCAGTATACTCAATTGAGGTGTCTGAAATTTTCCCCGCTAGCTCCTGTCCCTTATCACTTACGTTGCGCGCCTGATCTGTAATATTCTGACGCAGCTCACGACCTGACTTAGGGGCAAATAATAAAGCAGCAACCGAACCAACAATGCTGCCTGCCAACGCGCCTCGGATAAAACTTTTGCAGTTCTCCTTCATCATCATCTCTCCCTTGTGCCCGGGCGAATGCCCATCTGTTAGTGCATTATAAGCATGGGGAGCTTGTCATGATACAGAAAACAAGCCTGAAAAGTTTTACTTTTTTTTAGAGCGGATACGATACAGGCAGCAACGGCCCCCATCTGCCAAACAATCCTCACGAACAACCTCGGCATCAAGTAGCTCCTCAAACATTTGCTGCTCGCATTCACAAGCCTTGCGGTAACGGCCTGCAATTTGAGAGATAGGACAATTGTATTCCACAATAGAGTAGCTACCATCCTCTTCCTCGCGCCACTCTGCCATATATCCGGAAGCATTCTGGATGCCCGAAAGCTTTTCCACACGTGAAGCCAGTGTAGTCTCCCCCTCTATATGAGGGGCGTAACGCTTCATCATTTTACGTTTTCTACCATCAAACAGCGAGTAAACAGCTTCCATTCCCTGTTCTTCATCGAGTTCCTCTAACAGTTCCAGTAACAAATGATCATAATTACGTGGAAACTGCTCGCTTCCCTGCTCGCTCAGGCTGTACAAAAACGTCGGGCGTCCCATCGCCTGTCTCACGATTGTAGCCACGATCAGGCCATCCTGCTCCATCAATTTGAGATGCCTACGCACTCCCATTTCGGTAATGCCTAATTGAGCTGCCAAGCTTCCGACGCCCACAGGTCCCTGGGTTTTCAATAGTGTCATGATCATGCGCCTAGTGGGCATTTCGGGTACGATATACTTATCCGTCACTTTTGCCTTTACACTCCCTCGGGCTGGGGACCCAATTCCTTATTTAAATAATCATGCACGTTAGATGCAAAAAGCTCCAGCAACCCAGGCAGCTTTGTTGTAAGCGGGTGAAGGCTTGTCCGGTCCCAATGGAAATACTCCTGCACTAAGGGTTTACGTAAGCCTACCAGCTCTACTAGCGAATGAAATACGGTATCATCCAGTACACCTTCCTCATGAATGATACCGATAATATCCTCATAGCTACTGGCGTCACGCATAATAAATCCGTCGATGATATAGCTTCCTACGTCCGTTACCGTCTCAATGGCCAGATGAAGACAGCGCTCCTGCACTAGCCCCTGCAACAGATCGCCGTTCCAGGAAGCAGAAGTCTGGCGAAGTCCGGCGACAATGTCGGGAACAGCCCCTAGTCGAAGCTCAATTTGTTCCCGGTTGACATAATACAAGGTCCTGCACCTCCAGTACCGCTTTAGATTTCATAATCAACTGCGATAGATACATCCTTCACTTCATTCATGTGTACAATAATTTCCTGGTGCACAGGGTGTACCTGATACGTTTGCAAATCCTCCAGTGTTTCGACAACAGCGGTAAGGGAAATATCATAAGAACGTTCCGAACGAATCACATCCGTACCTACTTCGAGTGACAGCAGCTCTTTGATTTTGCCGTTCATGCTGCGCAAAATGGATGCTGTGTGCTCAATGCTTTCGGGGGAGCGGTCTTTCAATTTGAACAAAACAATATGTTTAATCATGCGTATAGGCTCCTTATCTTAAAATGTTCTCTTGAAAATTTTATCATAACGCCCCACATACGGAAAGAAACTTTGTAATTCTAGCGATCTTTTCCACCATTTTTTCCATCAGACTCCTTGTCCTTTAATAGGGCAAAAAAATTCTTGAGCTTCGGTGGGAGCGGTAAACCCATTCGTGAACAGTTTTCCGTAATAGAGATCAATTCATTGGATAAATAAAAGTACGTTGCCGCCCCTTTCATGATTTCGGTACCCATCAGGAGGTCCACATGATGCGCCAAAGAAATTACCATTAGCATTAAAGCCTTTCTCGCCAACCCCCAAAAGCCGGCTTTACTGCTTAAACCTTGCCCAGTCTTAATTGCTGCGGCGACTCCAGTCACATAATCGACAGCCATTGCAACCGTGAATAGCACCATTAGCTGATTCCAGCCGCCAAAGGCAAACGTAATAAAGGCTCCTGCGGTAGCACAAATCATACTAAACATACTCGGATTAATATTCATACCTTCCTCCTCTCGGGACGGTTACTGTAATATATGCAGCGACATGATAACCCGTAAAGTCATATGACCTGTGCATAGACATGAATTCATAGATTCATATAAACCATGCTGCAAACTTCACATTTTCGAGCAAATACAACAAAAAGACACCTTCCAAACCACTATACAAATGGTTGAAAAGGTGCCTTTTCTTTCATGCTATTCAATTAACGATGATCATTCCAAAAATTAAGCGGAGTCAGGTTATCATTCAACGGCTCGAACGAATATCCTTCTTTCTGCAAGGCCGCCATGATTTGTGGAAGCACCTTGATCGTAGATGGCTTATCATGCATAAGAACGACTGGTGTTCTGCCTTGCTTTTTCAGTCTCTTAATATCACTGAGGACTGTCTGTACAAAATGCTGCGGATTTTTAGTATAACGCCAATCATTCGAATCGATGTTCCAGTCCCAAATATGATAGCCTGCACCCGTCAGTTGATCACGATATGCTTTCTTCAAATACGGTTTGCTGCCATAAGGTGTACGAATCAAAGAAGTGCGTTTCCCTGTGGCCTTAAATAAAATGTCGTTATCCTGATTCATCTCTGCCAATGCTGCTGCCGGGGATGCATAGATCTTTTTCACCTGGTGTGTCATCCCATGGAGGCCCAAACCATGCCCTGCGTCTACCATTCTCTTCATCACTGCGCTATGTTGGCGAATTTCAGGTCCCAGCATGAAGAAAGTAGCCTTCGCATTATATTTATCTAAAATATCCAGCAGCTGCGACGTATGCGCCGTAGGACCATCATCGAAGCTCAAATAAATCGTACGGCTGGATGATGAGGCAGTTCCCTTGTTGCCTGTATTGCTGGCTTTGCCCGGTTCGACAGCTGCATACTGTTTAATTTCTGCCGCGAATGTATTCAAAAACTGAGCATCAGACAAACTAGCGTTTGCATTCTGAATTCGATACAGATTACTTGTAGGAACCGTAATAGTGAAGCCGAATGCATTGGTCAAAGTGCGAATTGGCACCATCGTGCGTCCTCCACGCTCGAACACATCCCCCTTGTTCAAATCCAGCGTAAAGCTGCGATTATGTCCAGTCAGCACCAATGTATTTCCATTGGCAGAAGTAGAAATGCCCATCTTTTGCCCCAATGTAACGATGGGTACATACAACTTATCATTTTCCATTACAGGTTTAATCGTATTCGAATCTAGCAACACATCATTGACCCCCAGCAAAGGAGCCTTCGCTTGTGCACTTGCTGTATTCGTATGTATACCTAGCAAACCCAAACAACAGATTACCATCAAGCATACAGCCATCCATTTTACTTTTAAAAGCTTCATTCATTACACCATCCTGTGCTGTATTTTATAATGTGCGGGAGCTATCTCTAGCTTGTCTATGAAGTTATACAGACATGACGATATAGACATGGCAATATAGACATTCACTCAACATATAGAACATAAACGCATATAAACCGACTGAACCGGACGTCTTTTCGTTCCCCCTATATATATTAATAGATTACCAGACTATAGTAGGTAAATATAGTAAAACAATTTGAAAACAATCTCGCAACCCCCCTGCCAGAGAAAGTTACAAAGTTGTGAATAAATTAGTAGGAGTTAAGAAGGGTACAAGCGGGTAGTAGATTCTTTTGGCGGAACTAGAACCTACCGGAAGAAAATGAAGATGAGGTACTTTTGAGCAAGATACAGTGGTATCTGAAGATTTTGGGTTTCTAATTGACTATGGGATTGTCATTCAACCATTTACTTGGTACTAGGTATTAATATAAAGAAAGACCTTGAGGATTGCAGCCCTCAAGATCATTCAAGAAAATATTTCATCGATTTTATTTCGGTCATAATCCAATATCCAATGATTATACTGCTCATAAACAATCCTTAGAGTCTCCTTGTTTTCCGCTACAATATCCAAGCCTCTATCGTCATAAAGATGAAAAATTGTTTTGTTCGTGTCATTTATTAAATATATGTCACCATCTACACTAGGTTCTAAACCAAGTGTTCGATTGGCAATCGCCTCTATCAGACTATCAATCTTCAAATCTTGGGATTTCACATTTATACAATATCTAATAGTTACTATATCATCAGTTTCGTCGGAATCTTTATATCGGTACTCCTGTTCTTGTTTAAATACATGTCCAAAATCTATCTTACTAATATAATTATTGAATTCTTTAAAGACATCATTCTCAATGGCATTAATTGACTCATTACTCCATTTATCTACGAATAGTACAAAGTAAACATCGTCATCATAACTATTTAATGCGTCAAATAAAGCAACCGCTCTCTGTTTCACCTGCTCTACTCTTTTTCCAGGCGTATCTGTCCCTCCCCCCATTTCAAACCTAATAGCAATTGAAGCATTATAAAACAAAGGTTTCTTTAAATAAATTCCTTCAAAGTATCGCAACAAAAAATCATTTAAATTTTGATTATGTTCCATTCAATCATCCCCATCATGTAGCCGTAAAGGGAAATCTATGTTCCCTTTACGGCGTTTTTTTAACTATATTTATTTTAGCTTTATGACTGTACCTGTTGTACTCTTGTGTTTCCCTGTTATGAAATTTCCATATTCATCTGCATCAGTAATCCAATGAAGTGAATTTCCTTTCTTTTCAAATACCTTATACGCTGAACCGCCGTGTCCAGTTGTGTCTTTCGCCCACCAATAACCTTTCTTTGTGTTATCTTGGTAAGCTGTAATTGTATCTCCGTGGAATTTGTAAGTGACTTTTCCTTTTGCATTCATTTTTATATCCCATTTTGTTGTTTTATTCGGGATATCGCAAGCGTTATGAGTCCACACACCCAAATTTGATACAAAATAAGTATGAAAATCTTTGACCTTAAAATTGTATACAGTGTCATGTCCCTTTTTAACTTCAATCTTCTCAATGGCTAATTCCTTACCATCCGAAGTTGTCAGAACATCTCCCACCTCGAGGTCTTTAGACTTGACCCAACCTTTGCCGACAATCCAAAACGGATGCTCATCAGTTGTCGTTATGACTTCTCCACCAACAGTAATATTATACGTTTCTTCCACATCACGTTGGTAGAGCCATTCGACTTCCTTATAAGCCATCTCACCTGTCTCATCGTCTTTGGCTAGAACCTTGTCACCTACCTCGACTTCCTCGATA
This sequence comes from Paenibacillus sp. FSL L8-0644, assembly GCF_038008165.1. NCBI lineage: Bacteria > Bacillati > Bacillota > Bacilli > Caryophanales > Paenibacillaceae > Paenibacillus > Paenibacillus sp. FSL L8-0644. The sequence continues at coordinate 2,000,299 of NZ_JBBOYN010000001.1, read as the reverse complement.
GGTTTCTCCCCTTCGTCTGTTTGAACCTTAGTCCCCGCCGTAAAGCAATTACAAGGGAGTGCCTTGGCTGATTTTAGATTTTTTTCTGTCAATTCAACAGAACGTTCAACATATCTTCCCTCCTTACTCGTCAGCTGTATGATCAATTTTCCACCTTTAACAAACTTACCAACAGGTATAAATCCTGCTAGAGCAAGTGTTTTGTCATATGCGGACGATTTGGGATCAAGTATCGTGTTTATATCATCTACAATCAAGAAATTGGCTACAGCCGTGGATGCCTGAATAGTTCCTGCTTTAAACTCATTCCAGCATGTCCCCATGCCTACTCTTTGATAATGAATAATCGTCTTCTGGTTAGTATAAAATATTCCGCCTTTAGTCGTAGGCATAAGTTCATGCCCGCTAGGGTCTACATATCCGAGTGGATTATTGGCCACATACGCATACCAGTTCAAACTCTGCGGATCACTAATCTCGCCCTGATACGTATCCTCGCCCATAAAACGGGCTGTGCCTGGATCGTACCAGCGAGCCCGCAGGTACTGGAGCCCCGTCGTATCATCCCAATACTCGCCAGCATAACGCAGCACGTTCGGAACGGTCTCTTTGACCGTCTCCGGGCCGCCCCAGATATCGTAACTATAGCTATTCAGTTCCTTGCCCGAACTATCACTTAGGACCACCACATCACCGTGACCGTTGAGCTGATAATATTGTAGCTGTCCGCTTGCCTTGTCTTGTCTGGCCCACAGTTGACCGGACAAGTCATACAACACGTAAGCGTATGTAATCTTCACTGCCCTACCTTCGAAGCTTCGGTTTCCTTTTGAAACGTAGTTGTAAGTCTTATCCTTTGTACCTGCAGATTCAGTAACCAGCCCGTGTAGCACAGTATCGAGAATATTTAGCTATTTATTATTAGTTCAGAACTAATAATAAATAAAGACCACAATACGAAACTATCTCGTATTGTGGTTAAATAATTCAAATTCTACTTCAATACTTGTGCAGTTCCAGCTTTTACATCAATTAAAAAAACTCTCGGATCCATGCCATACATACCGTTGTTATACTCATCCAATGTAGACAACTCGTATTGATTTGGTACTTTTGTTGGTTTTAAAATACCCCAAGCCCAATTATCTCCATCACCACCTGAGTAGCCACTATTTTCCTTTCTAATTGAAATAGGGATATTCTTTTCTTCTCCTGTTGAAATATTTTTCAAGTGCAATTGTTCTCTACTATTCCTCTGGAAAGGATTAATTAAATCTATACGGTATTCATATTTTTGATCTGAAGTTAACCGTACAGGATCACTATCAACGTTATCATACAACCATCCACGTGTAGGAGTCCCGTCAACCAAATAATAAGAACAAAATAATAAAGATCCCATCAATATTGCTGATACTAAATATTTCACACCATTAAATGGTGGCCATCCTTGCCATATATATGTTAATGATATTAATACAATAATAATAGACGGGACTCCAAATATGACTAATGTAGCAGTTGCCAAGATATCATGTCCACGTTGAAAGCCCCCTGTTGAGCCTAAAATAAACCATATGAACGCCGCTATATTAATAACAATAGGAATCATCCATATGATTTTAAACCAAATGGGCATTTTCATTTTCTTCCCTCCAGTCTCACTGAAATGTTTACTCACATTTCAAAAACTGATACTTCACTATTTCGAATACTAACTTTATCCTAAAATACATAATAAACCAATTATTTCTAGTGATTAGTACCTACTCTGATTCTTTTTATAACTTTCATATCTGGCTTTAGAAAAGTTGTGCCACAGCACTCGTGGTTTTACGTATTTATCCAAAATATTGGGATTATTGTGCATTACAGAATGAGCTTCAATTGGATGTTTAAAATAATATGGGGATAATTTAACTTCAACATTCTCAGCACCAGGGTATTTGCGTTTTGCTTCTCCTAAACCCCAAAACCCTCCGTTAACTTGAATAATATCATTATGGTTGTATACATTGATATGTTGACCGACCTTCGTTTTCAGTCTATATTCCCTTACTGGTGTTGCAATAGTGATAAGAGTATCTACATGTACCCCACGTTTAGCCAACATATTAGTTGCCATGATGGAAACATTACCTCCGTGACTATGCCCCATGATTCGTATCGGTTCTGTTGGATGAGCTTTGTGATAATTATAAATTTGATTCGCTACAATTTCTGCACCTTCAACTCGGGCTCCATCATTATTCTTACCGCTCCATCGCGGAGTATCAGTCGGTTCATTAAAAAGCTCATTTTTAATATACGTTTTACTATTATCCCATGTACTTGGATCAACAAAAGTACCGTGAACTAGCCAAACTTTATGCCCACTTGGATCAATATACTTTAACGGATTATTATTTGCATACGTATACCAGTTCAAGCTTTGCGGATCGCTGATCTCGCCCTGGTACGTATCCTCGCCCATAAAACGGGCTGTGCCCGGATCATACCAGCGAGCCCGCAAGTACTGGAGTCCAGCCGTGTCATCCCAATACTCGCCAGCATAACGCAGCACGTTCGGAACGTTCTCTTTGACCTTCTCCGGGCCGCCCCAGATATCGTAGCTGTAGCTATTCAGTTCCTTGCCCGAACTATCACTTAGTCCTACCACATCACCGTGGCCATTCAACTGATAGTATTGCAACTGTCCGCTTGCCTTGTCCTGTCTAGCCCACAGTTGACCGGATAAGTCATATACGTAAGCGTACGTGATCTTCGCTGTTCCACCTTGGACCTCGGCTTCCGCAATCAGCTTCGCTTCTTCGTCATAGTAATACCGAGTCGTTTTTCCGCCCTCTGTACGCTCGTACAGTAGACCGTCTCCGTTATAGCTGTACCCGACCTCTTTGCCTTCACCGCTCACCTTTGTCAGACGGCTGACAGAATCATACGTATATTCAGCGTTCTTCATACCGAACACTTTGCCACTGCCTTCGGCGCTTCGGTTTCCATTCGGATCGTAGCCATAGGTCTTATTCTTCTCACTTGCGGTTGCGCTGGCAATTCGGTTTGACGGGTCATATCCAAACTGGTCTGTTGTTCCGTTTTGTGTACGTCCGATGATGTTTTTATTCCCATCCCGTTCATACCCAAATTGATGTAGCGACGTACCACCGTGCTCCACCGTAACCCCGGATAAATCCAGTCCGTTGTAGCTGAATCGCGTACTCAGCCCTCTGCTCGAAGACTGGCTTTTCAGCAAACCATTAGGAGCATAATCGAACGTCATTCGATCCAATGATCCGCCCCCAGCAGCACTCGCTTCTCCCAAGCTCTGTACATTTGCCGCACCTGTCCCAGCGCTAATGTCCATTTGGGTAACTCGGCCCACACTGTCCAGCTTGGATTGAACGTGCATAGACGTGCCAGCAGCATCTGTTAGCACATAGCCTGTACGAGACTGCTTGTTGTATTCATAGCTGATGTGCGTACCATCAGGGTACTTCAGCCCAGTCAACGACCCATCTGATGGATCATAGGCATAGGTGGTCGTTCCCTGACCATCTGTCATGCTGGTTCGGCGTCCCGCAAGGTCATAGGTATAATTGGTTTTAAAATCCGGTCCCGCCGCTTCGGTAACCAGCCCGTACGAGTTATATTGAAAGGTAATCGCTTGCGATTTTCCTGTCAGCATACGAGTGATGGTTCCATCCGTATCATAAATATTGAGCGTTGTTCCTCCGCTTGATTTTTCCAGTAACATACGTCTGCCCAGCTCATCATAGGAATACATATTCTTTTGCCCATCAGGATACTGAACGGTCTTCAAATTTCCGGCCAGATCATACATATAGCTGGTCTTTTGTCCAGATGGATCTGTGACGGAGGTCATTTGTCCCAGTGCATCGTAATCATAGGTCATACGTTGGCCGTTACCGTCTGTACGGCTAGTAACCATATCCGCATAATTATAAGCTAACGATTCCAGCGGCTGAAATGATCCATTTTTAGCCTCTTGTGTAGAGGTCACACGACCTAAAGCATCCGATACTTCACGTATACGGTAGCCAGAGGCATCCGTCTGAGTAACGGTACGATCCACCGCGTTATACGCCACTGTATCTGTTGTTCCATCCGCATAGGTCGTCTTCACAGGTCGTCCAAAGGCATCATAGGCATAGCGAGTGGTTGCTTGTTCGGCATCCGTGCTTTCTACCAAATCCCCATGATCATCATAACTATAACCATAGATTGCATCACCCACTTGCTGCTGGAGCATCTGTCCGAACGGATTATACAATCTTTCGGCGCTGACACCATCGGGTCCGGTAACAGTGACATCATTCGTATCATCCTTGTACACCACGACAGTTTGAGTTCCATTTGGATAAGTAACCTTCGTTACACGTCCCAAAGCGTCATATACATAGGACTCTGTTTTGCGCTTGGCATCTGTTTGGGACTTGATTTCTCCAGTCGGATAATAATCATACGTGTACTCAACACCTTTAGGCAAAAGCTGCCTTGTTGGGAGCTGTGAACCATATGGCGATTTATAATCAATAGAAACATCTGTATAGTTTCTGTCATCAATAAGAACTTTCTGACCACTTACATTCCCTTTTGCATTGTAAAAAGTATAGGTATGTGATAAAAGCTTCCCTTGCTCTGTACCTTCATAGTTTTTCAGTTCATACAATGTACCCTCTGCTTTATAAGTTCGAACTGTCGTTCCAGTTTTTCCTTCACTTATTTTAGTAACCGTCTGGGTAGGTTGAATCCAGAAAAAAGGCTCACTAGAGGTTTTATACGTATGAACAGTCTCCAATCCAGTACTTTGGGATACTTTTAGTGGAAGACCATATTCATTGTAGTCATAGGAGGTGGTTACAGGTTCTGACGAAGAACCTCCCTCCGTATACGACTCTTGCATTTGCACAGGCAAATTCCAGTCCATGGCAACATTATACTTGTAATCTATATGATAGCCGGTAGAATCACCCTCTTGATCATAGCTGTTTAGAACAAGCTTGTCCGGTGCGTTATCTCCTCTAAAGACTTTACCAAAATGGAAGGTTTCCGCTGTACGTGTCCCTTTGGCAACTACCGTCCATTCAGCGTTTTTCCCATAGTTGGCTAGATCTTCTCCGGAATAGGTGAAATCAATTTTATTTAAAAAACGATTGCCTGCGGTTGTACTGTACATATCAGCGCGTGAAACCACCTTAAACACGCCTTGTGTACCGTATACACCTATCTGCTTGTTAAATGCTTCATAACGAATGTCTGTGATCGATGAAGTAGGTCGTACAATTCGTGTAAGCAACGCCGATGCATTTTGCTGTAGGGCTCCAGTCTTTCCTTCACCATCTACGACCACATTAAAAGGAGCGTCCATGAATGTATACGCATAGCTTGTGCTTCTGGAAAGAGAATCCAACACTTCTGACAGCACCTTGCTGCTTCCCTCGCCACTTTGGCGATAGGTGTACTGATGGTCCGTGCCCTGCTCTTTAACAACAATTTGCCCGGCATTGTAAGTGAAGTCAAGCTCTTTGCCATCACTGTTTCGAATCGATCGAATAAGCTTTACTCCACCAGAACTTGTATAATCAAACTCCACCCGATTCTTATACGCATCCTGGATTAAAATCAAATAACCGTCCTGATCGATATAATAGTCATTTCCATTCAACACTGCTATTTTGTATGCACTGCTTACTCCCTGCACACTTGCGCTTTGATCTGCACTGATCTTCAGATCTTTGTATGCATATCCTTCTAGCTGCAAATCATCTCTCAGTTCATAGGAGCCTGTTCCCGGAATATACAAATACCGTTTACCATCCTGTTTCTGCATATGAGGAAGATCCCATTTCCAGCCTCTCCCCAGACCAGAAGCTGCTTCTTCCTCGCGGATCGCACTTGTGTTTGTATACAACCCTTCATTTTGCTGCACACCAAGCTGGTTACTTGCCAATGAACTGTTATACACACGAGTAAGTGCAAAGGGCAATGACCCCGGCAGTACCAAATCCGTATTTTGAACAACGAGCTGTCCTGAAGCGGTGGACACACTGTTGTCACCATAATCCATTCCATAACGCGACGTATCATCACTCAACCTGCTTTGTGCAATCGCCACCTGATCAAAAGGAGCATAGACATCTGTTGTAGCAGATACCTGCAATAAACTTTGTTTAAGTAAATCCTGCCCGATCAGTCCATTTTCTCCTAGAGTCGGAGCATATACGGAATCATTTACTCGGGGTATAGATGGGATATCCATCTCAGTCGTGTTTGGAGCCGGCTCTTTACCCTCTTCCTTATCTAGTGGATGTTGAGTTGCCTTTTCATCCTGGGTAGCCTGAGCGGGCTTTTCACCCTCCTTCAGCGCAGCCGACTCATCGGAAGGCTCCACCTTTGCATTTATGCCCAATGTCAGTTCATTCTGCTGTACCCACAAGCTTGGACTTTGTTCTGGTAATGAATTTTCTCCACCATCTTTTTGCCATGCTTTATAAATATCATATAAGGTATAGCCTTTGGATAACTGTGCATTGACCCAAGCCTGATCCTTACCTGTTTGCTGTGCAAGCCATGCTCTGGTAATAATCTGCGGAGTAGAAGACGAAGAAGATTGAGAAGCTGCTGCCTCTCCGTGTCCTTCTTCTCCATATGCCCATGTGCTCCATGGACCCAGCAACATCAGCACACATAGTAGACTACAAATATAACGTTTAAACACTCGCTCACCCCTATTAATAATGCCTATACATCTAATGATCTGTTATATTTTTTCGAAGCCAAGACATCCTTTTAATCTGTAAAAGGAAATACCTTTTTTGTCCGTTTAATGACGTTTCCGTTTAAATCATAATCCAATTGAATTTGATCACCGGTGAATAAAATAACTTTATTCAGTCGGTTTCCTTTGCCGTATTCGTATGAAGTATCTTTGCCAAGCGCCATATGGGCTGCCTTAATTACAGTTTGTAATGCACCGCTATTAATTTCTGACAGCTTCACATAAACCGTTTGACCTGCCTTCATCTCATACTCTAAGACCGTGTAATCCCAACCATATATTTGTGCTTGCTCAGTTGAGGAGACAAGCTGACTACTAAAATCAGGGTCCGTAAACAAGGCTAGAATTGGCTGCTGCGCAGCAAAGTTGGATTTCTCCTTCACCGCAAAACGGTAAATCCCGTCTTCTTTGGGTGTAAACCGATATTTCCCTTGTTGGCCTACCGTAAAGTCAGCTTCCTTATCTATAAGCTCAATTAGCTCGTCCAGCTTGCTGTCATCGTTATTTTTTACAGCAAACACACGATAAGGCGCTCCAAAGTTAACAGCAGGAGTAGTTGCAGCTACGGAAAGATGAATATTTGCGTTAGCTGGCACTTGCTGTTGAGTATCTGTCGCCTCTTTATGTTCTCTAATCACTTTTCCAGCACGATCTGCAACAGTGAACTGATATGTTCCACCCGTTGCTTTCGCATTCGTCAAAACAGGTGCTTCCTGGCTCCCGCGATTGATCCATACTTCCTGCTTGCCGCCAGACAAAGACGTTTTTAATAATGCTGGTTCTGTGCTTGGATCTGCTTTAATGTCATTGTTGAAATGAATGGTTACAGCTTGCGGCGAAGTGACGGTTACAACAAGCGTACCTCCTGCTCCAAGTGAGATTTCAGGTAGAGAAGCATCCATACCTGCCCTATCCACCTTGGAATTCACACCGCTACCTTCTCCATACATGGCATAGTCATAGAGACGGCTTTCGTTTGAAGCATCTGTGGTTAATGAGGAAGCCTGTGAGCCAACATTATGGAATACATAGCTTTCTCCCTGCTTGATGGTAACCTGATTGCCTGTTGGCACCTCGGCATCCTCAACGTCGAATATTCCTAACACAGCTCCATAAGTCACGGGTACATCCGAGACCGTCGTTACAATGGCATAACCTCCAGCCTGTACCAACGGCAATTGAGTCGTATCACTGGCCTGACTGTATACCGTCCCGTCTGCCTTGTAATTCATGTAATTCCACTTCATACCGCTGACTGAAATGACGTCTAGGGCCTTGTCCAAAGTGCTTACATTTATAAATTTCCGGCTTTCACCGCGTTTTAGTGTAATTCGATGGAAGGCAGCCTGCCCGCTAAGCAAAGCCTCCACCTTATTGCTATAGGTAAAGGTAATTGGCCGATCGGATACATTGGTGACAATGGCTTTACCGCCAGCGACAATCTCTGGGTCCACTGTATTGTTGAAATGATCTGATGTCAGTAATCGAAGTACTTTATAACTTGCAGCATCAAAGTGTGCATTGCCACTGCTTTTGTCATGCCGCAATGAATTCGATTGACTATCATGATTACGAAACTCATACGAATCTCCCGGCTCCAGCGTCGTTTGCCCGATACCATTATCATCTTCGCTGGCCTTAAAGCTCCGATAGATACCCCCAAACGTGATTGGCGTGTCACTGGTTACCGTCACACTAGCCTTTTTACCTGCACCAACCAAAAAGGTTGAGTTCCCGGTATTGCGCCTGGATTGCTCTGTATCATCTGCTTTATACAGGACCACATCAAATTTTCCTTTAACAGTTTTGGCTGTGCTGTGCAGATTCCTCAAATGATCACTAATATTGGTAAAAGCATAACTTTCACCTTTCGAAAGTGTTACCCGCAAGAAAGCAGGATGGCTACTCGTTTCCCAGGAAAAATCATCTGTATAATCAAAGATAATAGGATTCGGACCGATCACAGTCACAATGGCATATCCCGAAGGCGGGATCATGGGACCAGACTGGCTGTTAAAACCAGAGGAATTTACCGTTCCATCCGGCTTGTAAATAGCATAGTCGAACAAGCTTCCTACCTTTTTGGAGTTATTGTAGATCGGATTCATCAGCGTACCATTGTTGTGGAAAACGTAGCTCTTGCCTACCTCAAGCTCCACACGGCTGATTGCATCTCCACCCACTGGACGGGCAATAAAATTGCGATATGGAGCCCCATATGTCACCGGGTTTGCAGTGACCTGGGTAATTACCGCGTATCTGTCCACAGCAATCTGCGGCTTCGCCGTAGTGCCACTGCCGCGGGAGGCCTCTGTTCCGTTTGCCAAATAAACAACATAGTCAAGTTTGTCTTTAGATGTACCGTCACTTTCCACCGTATCCAATCGGGTTCCCACATTGATAAATTGGTAGCTTTCCCCCTGATTTAGGGTAACCCGCGCATAAGCCGGCTCGCCGGTGCTTTCTATACTGTATTTGCCGTATGGAAATCCGAAGGTCACCGCATTGGTAGTGGAACCTGTAATAATCAGTTCCTCGCCATCACCCAAAGTGGGATGAGCAATACTATTAAGGGCGGAAGCGGATAAAGTTCCGTCTGCCTTGTATTTTGCATAATCAAAACGACGATTGTCTGCATTTGACCCATCATGCTGAATGGAACGGGCTGTCCATCCTTCATTCACAATCCGGTAGCTTTCATTCTTAGAGACCGTAACTCGCTCTAGTGCCGGGTCCTCTGATGTACTGTAGGTGAAGACGTCCGTTACTTTTACGGTTAATGCTGCTGTTCCTGTATTCGTAATAAAAGCTGTGCCTCCTCCAGGAACACCAATGGGGCTAATGCCGTAGTCCATATGGACAGTACTGATGTCTCCATCCTCTTTGTAACTTACACTATCATACAGAATGCCTTTAGATTGAGAAGCGTTACTGTATATAGATTTGCTAACTGTATCTGTATTCTGAAATTCATAACTTTCCCCAGGATCAATAATGATCGACGTATACTCCACTACTGCCAAACTCATCATAAGTGCGTCATAAACACTGTTTGTCGCAGAAGTGGGCGGTTTGAAAGAAACCGTTCCATCAGAAAGCTGTTCCTCCTGTACCAAACCTGCATGGTCTTGTTGTATCCCGCCCGTTGCATCTTGTTTTTCTGCCCTTGCTACAACAGGCAGACACAGCAAGGTGTTAATCGCTAAAATCGCCGTCAGAAACCATACCACTACCTTTTTACAAATCATCTAGCTGTATAACCTCCTTTTTTCTCGTCAAAAAAATCCATGTCGGGCTGCAAGGACCCACTTTTATCTCTGTACATCCTTACAATTGTAAGAGAAGAACATATTACCTCCATTTCCATTAATAATACTACAATTTAATATATCGACACCTTAAACTTCCATTTTTATAGGCCAAATGGACCTTATTTTCCATAAACCGGTTAAGCCCATGGGATTAAAAGAAAATCAGGAGAGGAGCCACTTGCAAACCCCCCTTCGGGTATAGTAGTATGTGTTTAAAAAAATCGGAGGGTATATGCCTAAACAACAAGATAAACATTCCATTCAGGCGTGGTCTCTGATCAATCGCAAATATTTGGGAAAAGGCGTGCGTGTCAAACGTTTTCGTAAACCAACACGCTGTCAGGTGCGCAATCGCGTTTTGCTTGCCGTTTTGATGGCTAATGACATTAAACTGTCCCAACTTGCCGAGGAGCTTTCCATTTCCTCCCGTAGTGTCAGTGCGTGGGTATATGAAGGTCGCATTCCCGGCAACACTAATCTGGAAAAGACGTGTAATACACTTGGTTATCCGCACCATATCCTATTTAATGAAGAGGTTGTCCGGCGTTCACCACTCATCTGTCAACCAGCGCCGTCCCGTTTTATGAAACGGACTGTGACTCGTTCTCCGGTTAAAAATCGGATTTTGGCGGGTCTATGCATGGTACATGATATTTCGGTGACCGATGTGAGTCATTGGATTGGAGTTCACCCCGGTACATTTCGGAAATGGTTGCATCAGGGTACCGTTCCTTCGCAAACTTTCCAGGATCAGGCGGAACAGTTTTTCCGTATTCCAAAATCCATTTTGTTTGCTGATGCCATGCTGAAAAAGTAAAAATGTCCGTAAAAGAGAAATGATTGTAATTTTCATGAAAGTCTTTGAAAGGAACGCATTACCATCTTTCATTCGCTGAGACTTTCACATCATGTAATTTCACAGAATATAAAATGCAAAAAGCACAGTCTACCGATTCCTCGGTGTACTGTGCTTTTTAGATAACAGAGCATTTAAATATTTCTTGCTTATATTTTATCAGTATCTTAAGAATGAATGCTTACCGCTTCAGTTGAACGTCCCGCTTCTTCCTTAATGGACTTTAGCTTTTTCATCACAGGGTTGCTCCACGTCCAAAGTAGTCATGAAGACGGCAGTATTCCTCGTACAGCTTATCATACACGGCCGCGTTCTCAGGGATCGGTTTGAAGCTCTCGTCCCGTACACGTGCCATATGACGCGCTGCTTCGATGATATCATTGTATCCTCCAGTTTCAGCTCCCGCAGCCACTGCTGCGAACATGGCCGCACCCAGCGCAGGAGTTTGGGTGGAAGCTGCAACCTTAAATAAATTCCCGTCCGGTTACGTCAGCAACGTATACCCGACAATAAGCCCTGTCAGGTTAGTGTCGACCAACAGAGAACGGTTACAGACCGATTGCATTGACCCTTTATTCTTGGTTCTGCTTTCATTATATAGTTGTACGTACAACTTAGCTAACCTTTTTATGTTTTTTCGATAGATTTATGTACTTATTTTCAGAAAAGATATAACAATAACAGTCTATTTCTGCAATCCAGAAAACAGACTGTTCGGTATGGCGAGAACCATGCCCATCAAATATGAAGCGTTACAGCTGTATACTTACTAACCTGTCCTTACATGTTAAGTAATAAAAGTGACTGATCTCCCAGCCTAGTGTTCTCCAGGCATGACCTGGACAGGCCCTGTAGATTCACGAACGATGAGCTCAGGCGGTAGAATTAACTGACGATCTTCTTCATGGTACCCCTTCTCTTCAATCATCGACAGCATGGTATCGGCAGCACGTAACCCCAATTCTTCCTTTGGATGCCGAATTGTCGTTAGCTTGATTTCTGTTGCTGTCGCCAAAAACGAATCATCAAACCCAACCAGCGATAGATCATTGGGTATATTCAGACCCGCCGAACGTACAATATCCAGGAGTCGAACAGCCAACTCATCATTATAGGTCATCCATCCAGTAGGACGCTCCCCCGCCTCCATCGCCAGCAGCCTCGACGCACGTTGTAGCGGAATCTCATTTTTTTCTTCTGTCCGGTAAGTCGTTACTGCGTTCGGGTGTAATGTCACTCCGTATTTGCGGTGAGCGGCAACAAATCCCTTCATACGAAGAATCCCCTGCATATCATCGGTTTTGAAAAATCCGGCCAAGCGTCGATGTCCCAGCTTAATCAGATGCTCGGCCGCCAAAAAACCACCCTTTTCATCATCTACTCGCAGACATGGCGCATCCATTTCTTCATAACGCGCATTGATCATCAAATAAGGGATTTGGCGATTTTCCACGGTTAAATAATAGTTCAGATTGGGGTTACGCTCTCCACTTTTGGTCGGTTCAATAATAATTCCGCTCAGCGGTTGACTTAACAGCATTTCCAGGCACTGACTTTCTTGCTCAGGGTCATTACCTGTACTTGACAGCAGCATCTTGTAGCCCTGGCGACTCAATTTGGATTCAATTCCCTGTACAATGGATGGGAAAATATAATCCGAAATATAGGTTGTAATGACTCCAATAATCTTTGGATCTTCGGGCTGTTTACTGTCACGTGTCGCAACAAAGGTTCCCTTGCCCTGCATCCGAAACAGCCAGCCTTCCTGCACCAGCTCACCCAGCGCCTGACGCACCGTTTGCCGACTAACGGCAAAACGTTCAGACATTTCATGCTCAGATGGAAGCTGACTTTGCGGCTCAAGTCTGGATGAATGAATCCAGGACAAAATTTCCTGTTTAACTTGTATATATTTTGGCGCCATAATTTCCTCCGTACTCGCAATATCGTGTACCTGTTTATATTCCACGATTATAGCATACCGTTCATTTGTACATACAAATGTCACAGGAGCAGGATATCCTCGTATTGCTGCCGGAGGTGTAAACCCATTCGCTTATCCCTTCCTTGCCACACAAGATTGGCTGAATATCTAAGGACAATTTACGTAGATGTTGCACATTACGAACGAAGCAATTGATGTTCGTTCATATACTTGAGCCCAGTATAGCGATCACGCAAGGTATGAGCCGTGCGCAATGCACGAGCGAGCTGTTCCTCCGTAACTCCTAGCTCGGCAATGGTAGATGGGCCTCCGACCTGAGCCAGCCATGCACGCATCTGCTCCGACGTAGGCAAAGCCTGATACACCTTAAAAGCCTCTACATCTTGACTGGATGCTAAATCCCTGTACAGGTCAGACAGCAATGCGGATGCTACGCCTACTTTAGCACCATGCAAAACTTGCTTGCGTCCCTCTGCAATAAAATCCATTTCAATTCGATGGGAAATATGGTGCTCTCCCCCTGACGCTGGACGGGAATGATCTATCATCAGCATCGAAATACCGGATGCAATCAGCGCATTCATCAATACCTCGACACCAGCCTTGCTGCCTGCTGCAATCTCATCGACATGCTCTACACAGGCACGCAAAGCCTCCTCGGTAATGCGATTAGCCACAGGCGAATACGGCTCGTTTCCCAAATCTCTGGAAACATGCCAGTCCGCTAGTGAGGTGAACTTACCAAGCATATCGCCAAAACCTGCGGCAGTCATCGTCTGTGGCGCATTTGCCAGCACGGACAAATCAGCAAAGATCGCCTCTGGCGGAACTGCTTGGAATGTCTGCTTGCTACCGTCCACAATCAGTGGTGCGCCTGCGGAGGTAAAACCATCCACCGAAGCAGCCGTCGGTACTGACAAGAAGGGACGATTCATTTTATAACATACGAAGCGAACCAGATCATGAATCGTGCCAGAACCTACAGCAAGTACAGCCTGACTCTTATCCGCCACACCCAGCAGCACCTTCATAATGTAGGTTTCATCAGCGATGACATCCCCTACAGCATTCGGAGGTAAACGGACTACATCAACTGTCAAACCTGCCTCACGGATCAGCTCAGCCACTCTTTTTCCTGCCGCAACCGAAGTATGCTCATCTTCTACCAGAGTTACATGACGATAATCCTGTTGGTTCAAATAAGGAACAACAGCCTCCAATGCTCCATCTCGTACCTCGATAAACAATTCAACCTTTCGGTGAGGATGATCAGCGTTACTAGCCTGCGCCTCTTCGTTCCACAGCTTGATCTGTTCATTCATATTCATTTCATCAGCCTCCTGAAAAAGGAATAATTTGCACAAGAATGATACATAATGATTAATAGACTCCGTTTGAAAACGATTACTATTTAATTGTACGCACAAGTGTGTGTCTAAGTCCAGAGAAAAAGTACAAGTTACTTTTTAATTTATACATTTGAAAGGAACATGTTTATGAAATTTGGAACGGATATTGCCTGCGCACTTGGGTTACTGGCAGGTACAACGTTTGGCAGTGGTATTGCATTTTTGTTCGGCTGGCAAGCTTACCGGGCCCTGACTTCTGTTGCAATCTTTGGCATTGCGGGGATTATCATTACCATTGCCGTTTTTCGCTTGCTGCACCGTAAGTCGCTTTCCACGTCTAATTCTCGATAAATGCTGTTAGTGAAACGAGTGCAACTTGTATTTTGCTAGAATATAAAAAAACGGCCTCTTAAGCCAATTGCATCGCTTGAGAGTACCCGTTTTTATTTTACACATATTCACTTATGAAGTCGTGTCTACCTCTGGGTTAACATCTAATTCATAATCAATTTCATCAAACCCGAATCCAAATAATTGGAGGAAATCCAGACGGTATTGTTCGAGATCGCCCAATTCAGATACATTTTCTGTAGTGATTTCAGACCAAGCTACTTTGACAGCCTGCTGCACATCGTCTCTCATTTCCCAGTTATCCAGACGGATGCGTCCTTCTTCATCCGTTTCCACAGTGGACCCACTGTATAGCGTCTCGAACAGACGTTGTGCCTGCTCAATACATCCCTCGTGCAGTCCCTTTTCCTTCATGACCTTAAACAGCAAAGAAATATACAATGGTACGACTGGAATAGCCGAACTGGATTGTGTAACCAAAGCTTTATTCACAGAAACGTAGGCTTTTCCATGATAACGTTCCAGTTGCTTTGTTAGAGTATGTGCTGTAGCTTCCAAATCATTTTTAGCTTGGCCAATGGTTCCTTTACGATAGATAGCCTCCGTAATTTCGGGACCAATATACGAGTAAGCCAGTGTGGTTACCCCTTCAGCCAGCAGATCAGCTTCTTCCAACGCTTTTAGCCACAAGGACCAATCTTCGCCACCCATTACCGTAATGGTGTTCTCAATTTCCTCCTGCGTAGCCGGTTCCAGCGTAATTTCTGATACGACACCTGTATTCGTATTCACTGTTTTATTAGAAAAAGACTGTCCGATAGGCTTGAGAACGGAATTAAAGGTTTCACCCGTATCGGGATGTGTCCGTCGCGGTGAAGCGACACTATACACAATCAGGTCTACCTTGCCCAGCTTTTCCTTTACCAGCTTCAATGTCTCCTGCTTAATTTCATGAGAAAAAGCATCTCCATTAATGCTTTCTGCTATGTAGCCAGCTGCTCTGGCCGCTCTTTCAAAGGCTACTGTATTATACCAGCCTGCTGAAGCCGTGCGCCCCTCTGATGCGGGACGTTCATAGGATACCCCTACGGTATCCGCTCCCAGCCCAAAGCTCGCAGCAATACGAGAAGCCAGCCCATATCCAGTAGATGCTCCGATCACAAGTACCTTTTTAGCTCCTTGTATTGATGTACTGTCTTTGATGTAGTTGATCTGACGATTAACATGAGCCGCACATCCTGCAGGATGTGCAGTCGTACATATGAAACCACGAATTTTCGGTTTAATAATCATTGTAAATGGTCCCCCTACTTTGGCATTCATTTAATATGGATGGAATGGTTGTCCAGTCATTACTATATAGCAAATCAGCTTGTGGCTCAACATATAACATAGTCTTGAAGGTAACCGTTCATATACTACGACAACAGACATCCCCGAACTACCGACTCTATGAAAAAAAAGAAAATCGCCGTAAACATCATAGTCTACAGCGCTCTTTCACTCCACTATTCATTTTGGCTCACTTTCTAGCAACATTACATCTTCTCCTTGCTGTTGTCTTTTTTTGATATTCGCTCTTCCCCAGGTACACATTAAATCAATTATTTCATTTGCTGTTATACCATATTCCGTTATATAATACTCCACTTTTGGAGGCATCTGATTATACACATGTCTGCCAATGATGCCATCCTTCTCAAGTTCACGGAGCTGCTGTATAAGAACCTTTTGAGAAACGCCTGGAATACTGCGCTGTAATTCACTCGTCCTTTTTTTACCAGACATTAATAAACATATGATTAATGATTTCCATTTACCTCCGATGATCTCAAGTGTTGCTTCTATGCCTAAATTATATTGTTTCATAGTACCACCTTTTCAACGCTAAAAATAACAAAGTTTATCTAATCTATAATTGTATATCATCACTCTAAGTCCAATGCACACTTTCAAGTAACTATCTTACTTTATTGTGTGTATTTACTTTTTTTGAAGCATACAGAATAATAATAGAGATCTACAAAGGCAAATATGTTACGTAAGAAAGGTGATTTATGATGAAGACTCTCGTGATTTTAGCACATCCGAATATTGAAGATTCCAGAGTAAATCAAAGATGGAAACAAGAATCACTTCAGTATACCAATGAAATTACAATTCATGAGATTTATAAAGAGTATCCAAACTGGAGCATTGATGTTTTGAGAGAGCAAAAGTTACTTGAAACACATAGTAATATCATATTTCAATTCCCTTTATATTGGTATAGTTACCCACCTTTATTAAAAAAGTGGTTTGATGATGTTTTTACTCACGGATGGGCTTATGGTTCACAAGGTGATAAGTTAAAAGGAAAGAAGCTAGGGATAGCCATGTCCATCGGCGATAAAAAAGAAAATTACTTACCTACTGGTTCCGTTTCTTTCACTGTTGATGAAGTTATAGCACCTTTTAAAGCAAGCGCAGTCCATGTTGGCGCCATAACATTACCCTATTTCGCTGTCTTTGGAGCCTCGTTTCAAGCAAGCGACGAAGACATTAATCAGAGTGCAAAGGATTATATTAAATATATATTTCAGTATAAATAAAATAGTTATAATAGTACACGCATCTTAACCATATAAAAACAGGCTCTTGGTGGCATCCAGCCAATCCAAGAACCTGTAAATGTTAGGCAATGATGCGGTCGAGAGGACTCGAACCTCCACGGGGGGTTAGCCCACACGGACCTGAACCGTGCGCGTCTGCCAATTCCGCCACGACCGCATATTATGTATTCACACCGATGTTTTTCAATCACGGTAATTTAGATTATATCTTCCATAGAACATAAAATCAAGCTATTTTTATCTTATATTTTCTATGAATCATTCCCGTCAATATAAGAAAATCACTGGATATCACAAACCAGATATGGTAAAATGGGTTCATCAGGAAAGGAGGTGCGTCAACATCAATAATCACATGTTGAACGTATCCCTTACCCGGTCCGTTATTCTCTAATTTACAGAGTTAACGGAGGCGCGGGATACGGATCAAAGCTTTAATTAAGCGCCACGGGTAAAAAGACCGTCCTCGGACGGTCTTTTTTATTTCAACATCATCTATAAGATTACATACTGTACTGTGAAGAGGTGACACGATGTCGATTAGACCCGCAAATGTGGAAGAGCTCAACGAGTTGGCAGCCATCTGGCTAGATGCTTCCATAGAAGCCCATCATTTTATTGCTCCGCAATATTGGACATCTCAAGTTACCGAGATGGAAAACAGGTACCTTCCTCTCGCTCAAAACTACGTTATCATACAAGATGATCATAGCATTGGCGGCTTCGTTTCCATGTTGGATGAATACTTGGCGGCTCTGTTTATACGTGTTGATTCTCAAAGGAAAGGCTATGGCAAGCTGCTATTAGATTGGGTGAAGAAGCAGCATGACGAAATTCAATTAAAGGTGTATCAGTCAAACACGAAAGCATTTAACTTTTATACTAAAAATGGATTTACCGTTCAAGCAGAATCTGTGGATGCCGAAACTGACGAGAAAGAATTTGTAATGGTATGGACAAAACATGAACGATAATGAAGTACCTTTAGCTATATAGTCTTCTTATTTAACCCATAGACCTCGGTATATAAAATCTCTTTACACGGAGCAAAATCCTGTTCAGCCAACGTACCCGGATAGCTCATAATTTGAAGCCGCAGATCAGCCTGTCCTTTTCTTAAAGGGGGCTGTACATAGTCAAAATGGTTCAGATGAAACCCCAAACGTTCATAAAAACCAATTCTTCTCCGAGTCCATTCATCCACTGGTGGCTCAACCTCCAGCACTACCGGTTTACCAGACTGTAAAATAAACTTGCTCATAAGCTCTTTACCTAACCCGCCACCTCGTATAGCCGAATCTACGGCAATATGCTCTACAAACCGAAAATCTGTAAACTCCCAGCCCGCCAAAAAAGCTATTGTTTGCCCTTGTTCGTCTTTTTTGGTAAGTAAACGATAACACGGATGATGAAGAAGAGCCCTCTGTGACTCGAATGTCCTGCATTCCGTTTCGGGAAAAGAAGCCTCCATAATCGCATATACTTGAGAGAATTCAAGTTCATTCATTTATACTTTCAACTCCTCTAACGTTAACTTGTTGGTCTACTAATGTGATTTACATTACGGTCCTAACCCTTTAGACCTTGTTTAATTCCATAAGCGTCAGCAATATGTGTTCCAACAGCTCTGGAATGTCTTCCATCTGGTCTTCGTTAATTTGTCTGGAAAATCGGAGTTCAATCCTGTTTTGGTATGTAGATGTCCTCTCTCCGTAAATCTGACTAAGCGTTTGTACCGGTCGAAGATCGGGCTTCCAAATTTCGGTCAGTATATTTTCAATCCGGCTGCATTGTGACTCAATATCACGAATTTCCATGTAAAAACTCAACAACAAGACACATCCCGGAATTTGATCTTTGATTTCCAAAATTTCCGCAGCCAAGTTGTTTAAATCCGCCTTTAGTTGAACCTCTGCTGTCACACTCGGGTGTTCTCTCAGTCTGAATTGGACAGCAAATTCACGTGACATCACAGACATTTCCAATCTGTCGATCCGCTGTGTAATGTCAATACGTGAATCCAAATTATCCAGATCGTAAACAGCATTTTCTATAGCCACTTTTAAATTATCAAAAACGGTCGGGTCGAACATGTGCAATTCACCTCTGCCTATCGTTACAATTTATTTCCCAAGTCATGTCCAAGTTTGTTCCTAATCTAAAGAGTATACCATATATATTTTCCTCCAAGAAATGTGACCTTTAAACGGAACTCCTGGGACAAACTTGTGAACATGCAAAATGAAATTCTGTAACAAAATATTCTATTATATTTACTTTATTGATAAATATTCCTTTTTATTATTCCAATTTCCTGGTGATTGATATACAATTAACTCAGAAACAGTTACTAATATATTCATATAAATGAATATAAATCCCAAAAAAGAGAGGGCTCTTATTCATGAAAAAAGCGTTGTTGGCTTCATTAGGTTTTGCACTTATGCTAAGTACTTCTGCTGGTGTCGCATTAGCGGAAGAAACAAATTCCGTACCAGCCGCAAAGGAATCAACTCTCACCTCTGCACTTGAATATCATGAACAGGAACCAAATGATAGTTTTGAACAGGCTAACTACTATTTTATAGGTGATGCTGTTATCGGAAGACTTGGTGCAGAGGGAGTGCCTGGAGTCTGGGAAGCCTACGATGTATATAAAATCAAGGCTTTTGAATCACAAAAAGCTCATTTTACAATTCAGGGAGACAGATATTCAGATTCCTGGTTGCAGATGACTGTTTACGATAATACTGGTAGTAAAATGAAACGTTCAAGAGATGGTCAATATTCTTTAGATGTAGAACTTGAAAAAGGTAAAGAATACTACCTAGCCGTCGAGGTTTTTCCAGGACTTCAACCTGGAGGACATATATTTGACTATAAAGTCTCTTCTGAAGCTGTAAGGTAGACTAATTAAATTTATGTAACTTTTCAAGTAGTGAATCATTATTTAATGCCCGTTGTCGTATTGGATACATGCAACAGGCACATATAAAAACTAAAAAATCCTAACTACACCAAAAAGCCTCACCCCTTTCTCAAGGGGCGAGGCTTTTGTAGTTCATTCATTCTTCGGTACAGTCATTTAGATCACATCTATTTCTTACGACAAACGAGAACTAAAGTCCTCGTAGGAGAACTGACGGATTACCTTAATGCCTTCTTCGTCGTTGTAGCTGGCGATGGCTGGCAGGTTGACTCCGTTGAACATGTGGTTTTTGACCATCGTGTAATGGGCCATGTCGCAGAATACAAGCTTGTCTCCCGGCTTCAATGGCTCTTTAAAGGAATAGTCTCCAATTACATCTCCGGCCAAGCACGTAAGCCCACCAAGTCTATAAGTATGTGCATACTCACCAGGTTTGCCTGCATCAATGATATTCGGGCGGTAAGGCATAGCCAGCACATCAGGCATATGACATTCAGCCGAAGTATCCAGAATGGCAATATCCATTCCGTTCTTCATCGTATCCAATACAGTAGCCACCAGATATCCAGTATTCAAAGCAATAGCTTCGCCCGGCTCCAGATAAACCTGCACACCATATTTATCCTGAAAATATTGAATACAGCGTACCAGCGTGTCCAGATCATAGTCTTCTCTGGTAATATGGTGACCGCCGCCGAAATTGAGCCATTTCATGTTCTTAATGTATGGCCCGAATTTCTCATCCACGACTTTAATGGTGCGCTCTAGCGTATCTGAATTCTGTTCACACATCGTATGAAAATGAATACCGTCCACGCCATCCAGATCCTCAGGTCTAAAGTTAGCCAGAGTCACACCCATTCTGGAGTTGTTGTAGCAAGGATCATACAACGGCGTTTCGATTTCCGAATATTCCGGATTCACCCGAATGCCGATGTCGATTTTTTTGGAAGTTACGCCTTGCACTCTGCTTTTGTAGCGTTTCAGTTGATCAAAGGAGTTGAAAACAATATGGTCAACATACTCCAATAGCTCATCAAATTCACTGTCAACATAAGCAGGTGCGTATACGTGAACTTCCTTGTCCATTTTTTCGCGACCAAGTCTAGCCTCAAACAACGAACTGGAGGTTACCCCTTTTAAGTATTTGCCAACCAGAGGAAAGGTCGAAAACATCGAAAATCCCTTAAGAGCGAGCAAAATACTGCAGCCTGTCCGTTCTTGAACGGAATTTAAAACCTCAAGGTTTTTGACAAGAAGTCTTTCGTCAACAAGATAACAAGGTGATGGAAGTCCTGTAATATCAATATTCATCGCAGACCTCAATCAAGCAACGTTGGCGTAAAGTTCTCTTGCCATGGCAATCCGTGTTTATTTAGGGCTTCCATAAATGGATCTGGATCAAATTCCTCAACGTTGTAAACGCCTGGCTTTTTCCAGAGACCTTTGATGATAAGCATGGCGCCGATCATGGCAGGAACACCAGTTGTGTAAGAAATGGCTTGGGAGCCAACCTCTGCATAACATTCCTCATGATCACAAACATTGTAAACATAATACGTTTTTGGTTTTCCATCTTTCACACCTTGGATGATGCAACCAATGTTTGTTTTGCCTTTTGTTCTTGGACCCAGAGAAGCCGGATCTGGCAAAATAGCCTTCAGGAATTGCAGTGGAATGATTTGTTGTCCTTCGTAATCAATAGGCTCGATCGAAGTCATGCCTACGTTTTGAAGTACATTCAAATGATTCAGATAATTGTCCGAGAACGTCATCCAGAAGCGGATTTTTTTCACGCCTTTAATATTCACTGCAAGAGATTCCAGTTCTTCATGGTACAAAAGATATATATTTTTCGGTCCAATTTCAGGAAGGTCGTATACCTTTTTCTCAGAAAGTGGCTCAGTTTCAATCCATTCTCCGTTTTCAAAGTAACGGCCCTTCGCCGTAATTTCACGAATATTGATTTCCGGATTAAAATTAGTTGCAAAAGGATATCCGTGGTCCCCTGCATTCGCATCCACAATATCAATCGTATGAATTTCATCAAAGTAGTGCTTTTGAGCATAAGCCGTAAATACTCCAGTCACGCCTGGATCAAAACCGCTGCCCAGCAGAGCTGTAATTCCTGCTTTTTCGAATCTTTCTTTGTAGGCCCATTGCCAGCTGTATTCAAACTTCGGCGTATCCGGCGGTTCATAGTTCGCCGTATCAACGTAATGAACACCTGTCTCAAGGCAAGCATCCATTATCGTCAAATCCTGATAAGGGAGAGCCACATTGATAACTACATCCGGTTGAAAGCTTCGAATCAAGTCAATGACCATGTCGGTGTTGTCAGCATCAAGCTGAGCCGTTTGAATCTTCGTACGACCTCCACCCAGCTTCTCTTTAAGCGCATCGCATTTCTCAACAGTTCTGCTTGCGATACAAATTTCTTCAAATACATCTGGGTTTTGGCAACATTTATGCACCACAACGCTGGCCACGCCACCGGCGCCAATAATCAATGCTTTTCCCAAAATAAATAACCTCCTTATTCCATACGCTAATCGCTAATCATTCTTGCAAACAAAATGATTATAAAGACATCCCACCAAATAATCAAGAAAAACGATAATTTGCTGTGTCAAAATTCACAGGAGCATGTCACAAAAACTTTACAAAACCCAAAATTAGGCATAAAACTCCGTAAAGTGAACAGAAAACAACTATTACCCCATACACCCCAGGGAAGTCAGCACACGTTTAACGGAAGTTTTTTTGAATATAATGCGCATAGCCCTAAAGAATTAATACTATCTTATTTCTAAACAAAAGACCACCCCTCCACATCCTATGGAGAAGATTCATGGGGTGGTAAAATGATGGGCTGATAGCGTAATGCCTCATCTACGATCTCTGCCGCACTCAAATCACGATCATCCCAGTAGATCAAATTACTGATCCCCGGATGGGGCGTATTTTGCTTCACTATGGTCAGCATACTGTCGATTTCCTCTTCTGTTCCCTCATCTCTGATGATTTTTTCCACTAACTCTATAAGCTCACTTCGTTCTAAACGGTCTAAATTTTGGAGTTCCTGGTTGGCTTGATCCAGACTCATATAATTGCCCTCCTTTGTATTGAGTATGATCGGCAATGTGTGGGCCCATCCCTTCTTCTGTAAGCGCTATATGGTCTATCATGAAGCTTTAGGAAACGTTTATGATAAATAAAGCCGCTCCCAGTACGGGAACGGCTCTATATAGTAATAAAGCTTGTTAAACCATGATTTTGCAAATATCGTTCGTGAATTCAACCGGATCTTGCAGCGGCAAGCCTTCGATCAGCAAAGCCTGATTATACAGTAATGCCGTATAGAGGTTTACTTTCTCCTTATCCTCGGCAAAAGCTTCTTTCAAAGAGTTGAACACCGCATGGTTTACGTTAATTTCCAGCACTTTATTCGCTTTGACATCAGCGTTATTAGGCATGGCGTTCAAGATTTTTTCCATCTCAATCGTCACTTCGCCGTCTGCGGATAGACATACCGGATGTGTCTTCAAGCGCTTAGAGGCTTTAACACTGGATACCTTGCCTTCCAGCAAGCCCTTCATGTACTCGAACAGCTCTTTGTTGTCGTTTTGTTCTGCTTCTGTTTCTTTCTCGGTTTCGTCAGGCTCAATGCCCAGATCACCGCTTGATACAGATTTGAATTCTTTCTCTTTGTAGCTTAAGAGCATTTTAATAGCGAACTCATCAATATCATCAGTGAAGTACAGAATTTCGTAGCCTTTGTCGGCCACCATTTCGGTTTGCGGCAGTTTTTCAATACGCTCGTTGGACTCGCCGGAAGCATAATAGATATACTTTTGATCTTCTGGCATACGTGATACGTATTCGTCCAAAGTAACCTGCTTTTTCTCTGTAGAAGAGTAGAACATGAGCAGATCCTGCAGAGTTTCTTTATGTCTGCCGTAATCGTTGTAGACACCAAATTTCAATTGTCTGCCAAATGATTTGTAGAATTGATCATATTTCTCCCGGTCATTTTTGAGCAAGGTCAGCAATTGGCCTTTGATTTTGCTTTCGATATTTTTGGCAATCAGCTTCAGCTGACGGTCATGCTGCAGCATTTCTCTGGAAATGTTGAGTGACAGGCTTTCGGAGTCAACCATACCTTTGACAAAGCTAAAATAATCCGGCAGCAGATCAGGGGATTTTTCCATAATCAGCACACCGTTGGCATACAACTCCAGCCCTTTTTCATATTCCTTGGAGTAGAAATCAAACGGGATATTCTCAGGAATAAACAGAATAGCTTGGTACACTACCGCGCCGTCCGCGCTGACATGGATATGCTGGAGCGGCTTGTCGTAGCCATAGCGTTTTTCCGCATAGAAATTTTGATAATCCTCGTCGGTCAGCTCGCTTTTGTTTTTTCTCCAGATCGGAACCATGCTGTTGATACGCTGTTCTTCCTCGTAATCCTCAAACTCGTTGTCGCTTCCCTCTTTCAACCGCTTGCCTGTAATATCCATTTTAATCGGATAGCGGATAAAGTCGGAGTATTTTTTAATCAGTGCTTTTAAACGATACTCGTCCAAATATTCGTCGTAGGACTCATCTTCGGTGTTTGCTTTGATTTTCAGAACAATCTCGGTTCCGACCTCGTCCTTCTCAGCTGCCTCAATGGTATACCCGTCCGCACCTGTGGATTCCCATTTATATGCAGTATCGCTTCCCAAAGCCTTGGTAGTCACTGTAACCACATCTGCTACCATGAAAGCTGAATAGAAGCCGACGCCGAATTGACCGATGATGTCATGACCATCCTTGGATTCATTTTCATTTTTGAATGCCAGTGAGCCGCTTTTAGCAATAACACCCAGGTTATTTTCTAGTTCTTCCTTAGTCATACCAATCCCGGTATCACGCAGGGTTAGCGTTCTATTATCCTTATTGGCAGTTACTTTGATATAATAATTTTCTTTGTCAAAGACCAGTTGATCATCCGTCAATGCTTTATAATAAATTTTGTCAATCGCATCACTTGCATTGGAGATCAGCTCTCTTAGAAAAATTTCCTTTTGCGTGTAAATCGAGTTAATCATCATTTCGAGCAGACGCTTGGACTCAGCCTGAAACTGTTTTTTCTCCATTCGGATATCTCCTTTCAGATGTAAACCTATGTAAGGCCAGCAGATATGAGCTATGCAAACGATTCTACTTTGTTAGCACTCCCATCTTTCGAGTGCTAGCCTACCTTTTTTATAACATTCCTCATTTTTTATGTCAATATCTCGGTTGGCTGAGCAGTAAAATTACATTTTAGGAAATCGCTAGTGTCTAATGTGTTTAAACATCACGTTAAACATTTCGACAGAGGAGGGAAACAGCCCTTGTACATGGGGAAGCAGATTACTCCTGATCCGCAGCTCATCCTCATCCAAATGCTGTAGGTCCTCATGAAAGAACCAAACAATAGGATAATCGCCGTCCTTATGTCTGCTGCCTACATTTAAACAAACGGGACCTTGGTCGTCCTCTGCTATTGCAAAAGGAATGTAGCCTGCTGACAGCAGAGGTGACCATTGATCGAGCAAATCATAAAATGCCTTTAAGCCTTGACCTACAGGCAGACGTGGAAACTCAACAAACGTACAATCGCTCCAGTACACTCCCGGAATGGACTCATTATCGAATTGTAAAGATACATAATGGTAGGACATGATAAAACTCCTTAGCAGGGGCGGCAGCTCAAAATGGTATTTTTCCTCCATCTCCCGAATTTCCTGTTCAGTAATCTGTGAAGGGAGAGGCTTCCACTTGATCCATCCCTCCTCGTCGACATTCCCATCACGCATTTCAATCGGTACATTTTCTTCCACATCCATAAAAAAGGCTTCATCCATCTGTGCAAATAGTTCCTTCATAGATGTACGAATATCCGCTTTCTTGTCCATGTCCTCACACCTCTTTCCTCTCTATTCGCATTTTGCATCATGGGTTTATGCCAAATGCTCTCTATATGAAAATAGCATTGTATTCATGTGTTACTGCACTTTTAAGTTCAGCTTATCAGAACTTGCTTTTATCACCATTTGCGGAATATTAGTATTACCAGCGCAACGGCTCATAGTTACGCCAGATCATCCAACGTTCTGTCTCGTGAATTAGAGCGGTGCCAATGCTATATTCGTCCTTCGTGCTGCTCTGCAAATCAATCAAATGAAGCATACCACCATACGTTCCAACCGCCAACATGCCTTCATCGGGTGTAACTGCCAGCCCGGATATCGTACTGCCGACAAAATAGCGCCAAAGTTCACGCCCCTCCCTGTCAATCAGACGGAGATAACCGTAGGCATCACCCAAAATAGATCCTTGCGTCAGTGCTGTTGCAGCGTATACTCGCATTTCTTCATTTATCATCGGCCACTCTTCCTTATTCTGAGCAAGACCCTGATCCACCTCAGCAATCGACACTTGAATGGTGGCGCCGTTGTAGAAATGACAGGCATTGTACCAGACATTCAAATCATCTTTGGAAAATACAGCATAATGCGGATAACTAGAATTTGGCTCCAATGTATGCACCGTCTTATCGGACAGATCCATAAGCATATGCTCACTCATCTGGCTACCGTAAGCGATCCAGCGTCCATCCCTCGACACAGCTCCATGGGCCATATCCACAATCGTGTCTTCCAGCTCTAGTTCTCTTCGTTCAGACGTCTTGGGATGGATCAAATCCACCTGATCACCAGCCAACAAATAAACGCCATAACCGCATACCAGCAGAACTCGCTGTCCATCGCCAAACGGAATCACTTCATCTAATATATCCTCTGGATGCTCTTCATCTCCCAAGCACTCCAAATCAGGAATGGATGCTTTTAAGCGTCCTTGTATATCCTTCCACTGAAAATGTGCTGTCTCTTCTCCTTGCAGATTTAAGTCCGGTTGACGAACAATACGAATCCCCTGTCCATCCACCAACGCAAAATAAGTCCCGTCCGGCGAACAACCTACTCGGTGCATTCCAGGGATTTGCCTGATTCCATCTTTTCCCGTCACATAGATCTGTCCGCGTTCCCGAGGATTGCCCGCATGTAGAATGACTTCATTGCCTCCATTCATAAAGGCTATCGGCCTAACGGCTTGCAAAGCCTCCTCAAACGCTGCTGTAAGCGGCCAGGATGCAGCCGGAATTTCCCGACGTAACTGCTCTGTTTCCTCTGCCTGATTTGCGTCCTGAATCATACGAAAAATATCTTCAGCCAGTTTGGAGCGTTCGTCTTGCTTTGGCTCTGGCTGCTCCTGCTGCCACTGGCTTTCCATACCGATTCTGACAAATTCATTCACATCTGCAGCATACCTTTTTCCTTCCTGTCGCCACTTTGCTGCCATTTCATGATCCAACCAACTCATTCGCTTCCCCCATCCAGTGTATGTATGCCCCGTTTGATCTACAGGCTTGTTCATTCTGCTAGGTGGTTTCTCACCTTTGTCAGCACAGACCACAGGTCTGTCACTGCCTTCACCTCTTCATAGTCCAGATAGGCATCGTGCTTGTCATAGTATTTTACCGCTATAATCACCATCTGAAGCGTCACTGGCTGTCCAGCAGCCTTAAGGACTTCCACAATACTTTCGAAGGTCGCCAACTCAAACCAGGTTTGAACCTGACGATCTGGCACCCACTTGGGAATAGACTCGTCATGTTCGTTGGTTACGGCTGTACCCTCCTCTGCACATTCCTCTAGCCAATGCTCATCCCAATAATAAATCGGTGTGTGAACAGGGTCCTGATCCAATTGATCTACATTCACATATAACCAGTTATTATGCAGTTGCCCCACGCTATGCACCAATTCCTGCAATCCTTCAAACACACGATAAGACGGGCGCTCTCTGCGACGGTAATCCTCAAGTCTCGTCTCATACCTGCTCATCCCCAGCCACCCCGCTTCCTATATCAGTTAAACACTCAACATTCGTATAACATACATTTACAACTCACAAAATCCGATATAACTACAAGCACCTCGTAAAGTGTCAAGACTACATAAGGAGATTGATCTATTCATGAAAAGAATCACCGCACTTGTTATCCTGTCCTTGCTATTACTTGTAACCCCGATCTACGCTGCTGCCCCAGCACCTATGCTGGTCTATGTGGATCAAAGTAACCACTCCTTCATCCCGCTCCGTCTCCTGAACAGCTATGAAGGGATCACACTCAACATGACTGCCGCGGACAAAAAAATAGAAATCGCGCAAGGCAATACCCGGATCACATTATTCACCGGACAATCTACCGCCAAAGTGAATGACCAGACGGTCCGTTTGCAAAACGCTCCTTTTACCGATAATGGTTCGACCTATGTACCCTTGCAGTTCGTCAGCCAATATCTAAACCTGCAAGTCTCATGGCAAAAGGAAACCTCAGCTGTACGCATTAAGCAGGGTACAACGTCCGTCACGCTTCCGGTACTTACTGGTAAGCTACCCGGAAATACTCCCCCCATTACAACGGCTCATAAAAGCTTCAAGGTCGGGTCTCGTACCTTTTCCGCTAAGGTGGTCACCATCTCTATGCTCCATCCCAAGGTAAGCCTAGACGTGGCTCTAGCAGGCGATACCATTGGTAAAGTGGAAGACTTAAGCAGTCTCGCTAAACGTAATCAAGCGGTTGTAGCCATAAACGGTACATTCTTTGATGCCTATACCAAAAGCTCCTACAAAACGCCTTACGGCTACCTGGTCAGCCATGGAAAGATGTTGAAAAAGAGCTCCGGCGACCAACGGACGGTCTTCACCTACGATGCTAACCATTTATCCGAGCTGGTGTCAGGTTCTGCCTTTGAACAACGCTTAAGTCAAGGCAGCGTCGAAGGTGCTCTTCAAGCTGGACCTCGTCTGGTTACGAACGGTCAGGTTTCCCTAAATGTCAAAGCCGAAGGCTTCAAGGACCCTAAAATATTAACAGGCGGCGGCGCCCGCAGCGCACTCGGAATGAGTCGGGATCATAAGCTGATCCTCCTGACCACAAGCGGAGCGACCATTCCGCAGCTCGCCCAAATGATGAAGCAGGCCGGCGCTTATCAGGCCATGAATCTGGACGGCGGTGCTTCCAGCGGGCTGTATTACAACGGCTCCTATCTCACCACACCCGGCCGCCAAATCAGCAATGCCATTATTGTAAAGTATCAATAGACGGATTAAGGGCTGTCTTCACGGATCTGTAAGCCGTGGGGATAGCCTTTTTCCATTTCCTCTAGCTTCGGTTGTTCCTGCTTCCACCTGTTCAAGCGGCATGTATGGCCGTCACGTATTGATCCTGCAATCTACAATCGAATCAGATCTGTAAAGCTATTGCTGCCTTCGCTTCCTTTTTTTATAGAAAGGTAAATACGGTTGTCTTCTCTGCTTGCCATGCATTCATAAAGTCCCGGTTGCAAAGAAAGGAACATCCCTCCCCATACACACTCAGGCTCCAGCCCACCACTTGTGGCTTCCTCCCCTGCTCCAATAAATAGGTTGCCTGAGGGAACCTTCAAAAACAGCCGCACAGCAGGCTTGTCGATATGATCTGTCATCACAACCTCATACGTTCCGTCCGCTCCCAGATTCAAAAAAGCTACATTTCCTTTGTTCAACTCGCCCAGCTCGTCCTCTTCAATGGACCACCAATCCGGCTCATCGTTCAAGCGATGCTTCAGAGCTTGCGTATCAAATAGGCAAAGAGTCGCCGTGTCTGTCGTAAATTGAAATGGACTGATTGCCATGTTCATCATACAATCCTCCTGATAATAGTCAGCGAATTTCCGTTTTCCCACGTCTTCCGCTATCCGTATTGCTATAGATTTGAGGGAAATTATCCCTGTATGTAAAGTATAACAATGCTTGCAGGGCCAGACAACATGTTGGACTAACACCCATTCTGCATAAAAAGCCCTCCCTCACGATGTCGTGAAAGAAGGCCGATTTGTGATTTAAGCGATGCTAACCTGCTGTTAGATCAGAAAAGACTTAGTAATAATTACCAACAAAATGAACAATACCAAAATCGCTCCTGTGGATGTCCATGCTCCACCGTAACCTACTTCACCCATGTCTGAATCCCTCCTTGCATTAAAGCTTACTCTTATCGTATGTAGAAAAGTGGATAACGACAGGGCGAATCGGCAAGTTTATTGCCATAGAAGGGCTACTCAAAAAATGTACTGATACGTTTGAGATAGATCGCTAATGACTCTGGATGACAACTGGCAGAGAATATCGTTAGTTCTGCGCAACAGCCTGCTCACATCCTTGTGCCTCATCATTTGAAGGAGCGGGGTTTCTAACTGGGATGAAAGAAATTGAGTGGTACCTATAAATACGACAACATCTAATCCAGGGTGGTTTCGGTATGTAATAAGTGCAGCAGGTCAGTCATAGACAGGAATCCGGGAGGAAAAAGGCTGTTGTTTTCTTTCATATATAGAGCTTTTAACATGGAAGTTAACGCCCAGTCACATAGGATAATGCAGCATTGGACTTGATTGTGCTTGTACAGGATTTGGGCTAGTTTCATGTGGTATTGAGATAGAGTGTGGAAATCGGTTATTGAATTATGTAGGTGTTGTGAGGGTCTGGACGGTTGAGGGGGACTTGGAATAAAGGTAGAAGGGCTTCTTTCATATCTATTCCTCCAGAGAATTTCAATATTAGTCTTATTATACTCCAAAATAATACTTATAGATATTATTATAATTTATTATATTCATTATTCAATGTTTTCGTTTGGATATCTTGTCTACACTTTTAGAATAGTGAGGTGTAGACGATGGAAGATAAAGAAGTTCTTAAATTAGTGGGTGCCAGAATACGTGCTTTGCGAAAAGAAAAAGGATTGTCTCAGGAGTCGCTTGGGGAAAAAGGTGGATTCCATTTTTCATACATAGGGCAGATTGAGCGTGGAGAAAAAAACGTATCTTTAATAAATATAGCTAAAATTGCTAATGCACTGGATGTTAATTTGATTCAGCTTTTTGCTTATGTAAATGAGGATATTAAGGTTACAAAACATGAAACTGATATACAAGAAATCGTAAAAATACTCCAAAAATCGAGTCCAGAGAAAGTACGCTTGGCGAGGAATGTGATACGGGAGATTACAAAATAAAAGGATTTTTTAGCAAAAATAAAGGAGCCACCTTTAGTTAACAAGGCAGTTCCTATTGCACTATTGTTTTACGTAAGTTCAATACCCTATCGAACATTAAAATAACATATATATATCCAGTATTATCTTAATTTCAAGTTTCTTATATAAAAGCGCGAACCGAATCGAATACGAAATTGCAAAGGATTTCCCGCCATTATGAAATTATTGGCTTCTAGGTAGTTTCTTGCGGTCATTCAATTTAAATTTTCTTTTTACCCTTTTTGTGGGCAATACCATACGAACATTTTTTAGCTTCGCTTTTCTTTGAGCACTATTTGTAATAAGGTTGACTGTAAAGTTCACGAAACCGCGTTGGATGTTAAGTGTTTTAAAACCAACTCTTCTGCAATTATTGCATAGATTACCATTAATATTCCAGATCCAACATCCACTGAAGTTATAATTAGGAACATGTATGGGGAAACTACCTGACCACACAAGATTTCTTGATACGCTCTCAGCGTAATAATATATTGTTCTATCCCCTACGTTGCCAGTAACAACTTCCCTCGTTTGACCAGGCGCCAAACGGTACCAGGTAGACAATATACCAGTTTGTCCCACAAAGACAAACCCACACCTACTCGCGTGATAGAAAATGGCTACCTGTACGGTAGAATTGGTGCTGTTTCGAAAATAAAGACTCATTTTTTTGTCACTCCCTCTTAATACCATTCTACAATCCATTGTATGCAAGAGTTGTAAATAGGAAGTGGACAAACATAAAAGAGTCTTAGCCTTTTTTAGGATACTCAGAGATTATGCTTTTTTAGAGTTTCCCGCCATCAGTTTGGCGAAACCATATGACCATGTTGTTAATGTTATAGAATTCAATCAAAAGAAAACCACCACCTAATCTTGTAAAGATCAAAAAACACGTCCATATATGACGTGTTTTTCAATAAAATATCTTTAACTAATAGAACCTTTTAAATATCCTAAACCAAACCTTACTTCCAAATCTCGTCCGCAATCTCTTTAATGAAAGCAAGCTTTTTCCACTGCTGCTCTTCTGTCAGAATATTGCCCTCTTCTGTCGAAGCAAAGCCGCATTGTGGGCTGAGGCAGATGTGGTTGATGTCGACGAATTGAGTCGCTTCCTTAATGCGATTAATGACCGTCTGCTTGTCTTCCAGTTCACCCGTTTTGGAGGAAACGAGACCCAGTACGACCTGCTTTTGATCTTTCAGATGCTTAAGCGGTGTGAAATCGCCTGCACGGTCGGTATCGAATTCGAGATAGTAGCCGTCGATGTTGTCGATGCCGAACAGGGTTTCGGCTACAGGCTCATAGCCGCCAGAAGATGCCCAGGTGGAATGGTAGTTACCACGGCATACATGGGTCGTAACGACCAAATCGGCTGGAAGATCCTTCACCGTTTCCTGATTCACACGGGCGAACAGCTTTTTGGTATCTTCCACATTTTCACCCGCATGCTGTCTAGCTTCCCAATAGTTTTTATCACAGAGCATACCCCATGTGCAATCATCCAGTTGCAAGCTGCGGCAACCCTCATTGTACAACGCTTGAATCACGGATTTGTAGGCTTTGGCGATATCCGTCACCAGTTCATCCAGATTGCTGTAATACGTATCGGTTGTTTCTTTATTCTCTCCGCGCAATAGCTCGGCCAGGAACTGTGCAGGTGCCGGGATCGTTTGGCGTGCGATCGCATCCTCACCTGCTACTTGCTTCAGGAATTTGAAATCTTCAATGAAAGGATGACGGGAATGTCCGATTTTACCGGACAAGCGTGCAGTTTCCGCTCTTGTTTCCACACCTTGGAATTGGTAGCCGTTCAAAAGCTGTACCTTTTCCACACCGTCCAGACCCCACATAAAATCAAGATGCCACCAGGAGCGTCTGAATTCACCGTCCGTCACGGCTTGAAGTCCTACGGATTTTTGCTTTTCCACTAGCTTGATAATTTCGTTATCTTCAATCTTTCTCAGCTCGTCCGCAGAGATTTCATTATTTTGAAATTGAATTCTGGCGTCTTTAATCGCTTGCGGGCGCAAAAAGCTGCCGACCATATCATGTCTAAAAGGGGTCACTTTACGTTGGGATGCATTATCAAGGATGCTGCTCATTAGGGTTATCTCCTTTTTCGCTTCTATAGTGAAGTTCTTGTAAGAAAGATAACATACATTTTCAGTTATAAGGTAACTCTAATAAACTATAGCTAGTTATAGCCTAAGGCTATACCCAATCTTTTATTCCCCTATCGCCTCATGCAGTGCTTCTACATAGACAGTGGCCAGCTTGGAGAGCGCAGCGTTTTTATGGCAAATCCATCCCACATTAATAGACTCATCACATTCCAGAGGGACGGAAATAATGTCGTTACCGTTCAGATCCGCACTGATCACCCCGGTAGAAATGGTATAGCCGTTCAAGCCAATGAGCAGATTAAAAAGGGTCGCCCGATCATGGACGCGAATGCTTTTGGGATGCGATAACGTACTGAGAATCTCCTCGGAAAAGTGAAAGGAATTGTACTCCCCTTGCTCAAAGGACAAATACGGATACGGATAAAGCTGGTCAATGGTCACGATGGACTGTTGGGATAGCGGATTATTGGCACTGATAAAAATATGTGGCTTGGCCGTAAACAGGCTGTTGAATTGTAGATTCGCATCTTTTAGCAGCTTGTTAATGACCTTGGCGTTAAATTCGTTCAGATACAGGATTCCGATCTCACTGCGCAGGCTTTTGACATCCTGTATGATTTCATGGGTTTTGGTCTCTCGCAAAGCCAATTCATACTCTTCTTGACCATATTGATTCACCAGATTCACAAATGCATTTACGGCAAAAGCGTAATGCTGCGTGGACACAGCAAAATGCTGTGGTGTAGGCTTGGCATCCAGATAGCGACTTTCCAGCAGCTCCGCCTGCTCAACGACCTGACGTGCATAACCGAGGAATTCCACGCCTTCCTTGGACAAAGAAATCCCCTTATTGGTACGCTCAAAAATGGTGATATGAATTTCTTCCTCCAGATCACGAATCGCGTTCGACAGACTGGGCTGGGAAATGAACAACCGCTTTGCCGCCTCATTCATGGAACCGCGATTGGCAACCTCAATGACATATTTTAATTGTTGTAGGGTCAATGCATGATGTCCTTTCCGTTTGTGTTTCTTCTATTATATAATACATGCCCATGCTCCTGAAAAAGGGAATTAAAAAATACCCCCTCAAAATGGTAACATCCATTTCAAGGAGGTGCTTTTCACTACTGTATTAATTAACGGACTTCGCCGTTTGTGGCAATCAGCTTTTGATACCAATAAAAGCTTTGTTTACGAATACGACGCAGATCCTTGAGATCAAACTCCTCACGATCCACATAGATAAACCCGTAACGCTTGCTGGAGCCTTGATGGGTACTCACCAGATCAATTGCAGACCACGGACAGAAGCCGAACACTTCTACACCATCTGTAATAGCCAGTTGAATCTGCTCGATATGTTTGTTGAAAAAGTCAATGCGGTAAGGATCATTCACTACATCCCCTTCTTCAAGCTTGTCAAAAGCGCCCAAGCCATTCTCTGTCACAATCAAAGGCAAGTGGTAGCGAGAATAAATTTGGCGTAACGTGGATCTAAAACCGACCGGATCAATCTCCCAACCAAACTCCGTCGTTTGCAGGTTGGGGTTGACGGAACCTCGATATGCTCCGGGTTCACCCACAATTTCATGCTGATCTCCTGTATGTGAAAAATCATTCCCGTCATCTAAACTTTCTCCTACGGTTTGAGAGGTATAATAATTAAATGCGATAAAGTCCGGGTTCCCCTTCGCTAATATATCCATATCCCCTTCTTCAATGACAGGCTCATAGCCTTTCTCGACCAAATAGCTCCAGGCAATATGGTTGTATCGGCCAAACACAGCCATATCCAGATAGAGCCAGTTGCGAATGGCTGCATAGTTGTCCGCCGCCAGCGTATCTTCAGGCTTGGAACTGGCTGGATAGATAACCCCAATATTCGGTGCTGGTCCAATTTTCGCGTCAGGCAGCATCTCGTGGCACAATACCATCGCCTTCGCCTGTGCGACTAACATATGATGATTTTGTTGGTACAGTACCTTTTGCGGATTTTCCAGACTTGTATCTAATGTGCCAATAGAACCGGGATGGAGAATCAGCATGTTCTGCTCATTAATGGTTAACCAATATTTCACCCTGTCTCCAAAGTTCTCAAACAATGTTTTGGCATACTGTTCGAAGGCATCAATCGTCTCCCTTTTCGACCAACCGCCTTGTTGTTCAAGAGCATAAGGCAGATCAAAATGATACATGGTAACAATCGGTTCAATCCCGTATTTAATTAGTTCGTCAATTAATAAGCTGTAAAACGCGATTCCCTTCTGATTCACTTCACCTGCCCCCAGGGGATAAATACGTGTCCAAGCAATCGAGAAACGATATGCTTTAAAGCCCATTTCAGCCATCAGGGCTACGTCTTCTTTGAACATATGGTAATGATCACTGGTTACCTTAAAATCAGTGACCCCTTCGACGTGATTAGCCATGTCAATGACAGAAGGTCCTTTTCCATCTTCGTCCCATGCACCCTCTACTTGATAAGCGGAAGTGGAACCTCCCCAGAAAAAATTTTCAGGAAATGCCTTCAATTGATTATGTTTCATGCTATAGTCCCTCCAGTTATCGTTATATCCTTCTGATTTTGCAATTCATGAATGTGATGATAGGCTTTCCTGTATCACACAACCAACGTTAGCAATACTTCATTTTTTTGAATTTGCTCCTGATTTGTCTCAAACACATCCACTTTATTTTTTGTAAGCGTGACGATGACAGGGGTCACGATTTCGTATCCTGCTTCAATAATCTGCTCTCTGTCAAACTGGATTAGCAAATCGCCCTGTTTCACGCTGTCGCCTTCTTTAACCACTGGATTAAAATGCTTCCCTTTCAGCGCAACGGTGTTAATTCCGATATGAATTAATATCTCCGTACCCGCCTTTGAAGTCAAGCCGATGGCGTGTCCTGTGGGAAACAGCGAGGTTACAACTCCATCTATAGGCGCTACGACCTCACCGACAGACGGCTCAATGGCTAAGCCTTTTCCCATCGCCCCTGTAGAAAATGCCGAATCATTCACTTGGCTCAATGGTATCGTCTTGCCTGTGATCGGGCTGTAGATCGTTTCTTTCTTGATGTCAACAGCCTTGGTTGCTGTAACAACAGGTTCTGGTTCTGCTGTTTTCACGGATTCAACTGTTTCTGGGGTCTCCTCCTTCACCTTGCTTTCATACCCAAAAATAAGGGTTAGTGCGGTTGCTGCCGCGAATGAGCAGGCAATGGCAATCACGTATAACAAGGTTGGCGTATACACTGGAATCGCAAAAATGTTGTGAAACACATACGCCGTCATTTTCACTCCAAAATGTCCATTGATGGCACCGCCTAGAGCACCTGCGATAATGACAATCGGAATGACACGTTTATAGCGAAGCACCAGACCATACACAATCGGCTCTGTCACACCAGCCAGCAATCCTGTAATACTCGTGGAACCGGCAAGAGTTCTAAGTATTTTATCTTTTCTCGCCTTCAGGAAGATACCAAATGCGACCCCAATTTGAGCAAATACAGCTGCTGCAGCCATCGCCTCAATCGGATCACCGCCAACACCGATATTTTGAATCGTGATCGGGGTAAAACCCCAGTGAAGTCCGAAGACGACCATAAAGGTCATAAAACCGCCAAGAACAATCCCTGACAAAATGCCACTTACACCGATTAACCATGTCACACCTGAAGAAATCCAATCTCCTACCCCTGTACCGAAAGGTCCAAAAGCCATCGCAGATAGCGGAACCATAATCATTAAAGCCAGCATCGGAACTAAAAATAGCTGTAAATCCTTAAGAATGATCTTCTTCAAAAACTTATCTACCAACGCATAGATGCTAATGGATATAAAAATCGGGAAAACACTGGCGGAGTAGTTCATCATGACCACCGGTATTCCTAAAAACGATACATCAGAGCCTTTGTCCATCAGCCCCGTAAAGTTGGGTTCCATGAGAGCCGCACCGATCACACCAGCTACATAAGGATTCGCCTTCAGCTTTATACCAAGCGTAATCCCTAGTAAAATCGGCAAGAAGTAAAACACAGCATTCCCTGCAGCAGACAGGATCATATAAGTATCACTTGTTGCAGACATCCATCCTAGCAAGGTCAAAACCGTCAGGAGTGCTTTTATCATTCCCGAGCCCGCCATCGCTGGAATCAATGGGGAGAAACTACCGGAAATGACTTCAAAGATTGTGGATATGACCGATGTTTTTTTCCCACTGGATTCACTGGCTGCAGGGGAATTCGATCCAAAATCCCTGTTTTTCATGATCTCTGCATATACATAGGCAACATGGCTGCCAATAACAACTTGGAATTGTCCTCCGCTTTCAACAACGGTAATGATTCCCTCATGCTTCTCAAGCGCTTCTCTTTCGGCTTTTCGTGAATCCTTCAGGTCAAATCGGAGTCGTGTAGCACAATGGACAAGTCCATTGATATTTTCTTCTCCTCCAACGAGACGTACGATGTCTTCGCCCATTTTCTTATGATCCATGTTCATTCTCCTCTTGGGCAGATTGCCTGGAAACAAAAAAACACCTAAACGAAAGGCCTGTATGATCAAAGAAAATGATCACTGCCATTCATTTAGGTATCGCCTGCTTAACCAGTAACAATCCTTATATTTAAGTTGTGAGCCTACTATAAATCACTTAGAAATCGTTTGCAAGCTTTTTTTCTAAGAACTAGCTATATCATTTCTGGAGGTTACACGCTGTATATGAATCGTCAAATACACTTTTTCATCAATCGACATAGCACTTTCATGCTTTAACTCTAAATATTGATTGATTAATTGGGT
Organism: Paenibacillus sp. FSL L8-0644; assembly: GCF_038008165.1. NCBI lineage: Bacteria > Bacillati > Bacillota > Bacilli > Caryophanales > Paenibacillaceae > Paenibacillus > Paenibacillus sp. FSL L8-0644. The sequence goes on along the minus strand of NZ_JBBOYN010000001.1, from coordinate 1,962,029 downwards.
GCATTGAAAAGCCTTCTCGTATTTATCTTTGACTTGGTCATACAAGAAATTATCCCCTGAAGCTAGTTGTTCTTGTTCATTGCTCAGCAATCGTTGGGCAAAGTACTGCAAATGAGTAATAAAACGGGAATAATTGAACGAAGTTTCATCCAGTGTAATCTCGTAGTAATCGGTTACAATGTTGAAAATGTCATCAATAATCTCGGTAATCTCAACCGTTTGTTTCATTCCCTGACCGTCTTGTCTTGCATTTACAAAATGCATAGCAATAAAGCTTGCTTCATGCTCATCCATTTGGATGCCAAATTGAGCATGGATGATGTCCAATGCGTTCATTCCGATCATAAATTCTTTTTTGTAAAATTTTTTAATTTGCCATAACAGTGAATTTTTAAGTCCTACGGATTTTCTGTATCGAGAGATGGCAAATTGAATATGGTCAATCAGAGAAATATAGATATTGTCACTAAAAATATCTCCCATTTCCTTTTTTGCGCTGCCTACAATTTCATCCGCCACCTTTAAATACTCTACAGATGTTTCCCCAATAAGATCTATTAATTTTTGTGGAATTTTATCGGACTTTAATACAAAGGTTTTTTCTATTTTGTCTTCATCGACCCTCTGGCCATTTTTCTTTTTAAAGCCTAGACCATTCCCTATGACAACAAATTCATGACCCACCTGATTTTCGACTCGGATAACATTGTTGTTAAAAATTTGCCGGATGATCATTTATCTGCTCACCTCATTGATGTAATGACAAAGTTTGTAATAACAAAAAAAAACCAAATAACGACTAAATCAATTAGTCATTATTTGGGTATCGCCTGCTCACCAGTAACAATCCCGAAGGGCACTTCACCCCTCATTCAATTACTCTTACTATACCGCTTTCAATGCAGAATAACAATACAATCATGCCAAAAAACCGCCAAACACTCGGAATCCTTTGTGCTTAGCAGTTTTTTAGGTTCATGCTTAACTTTCTTGCTCTTTGCAAAACACCTCTTTGGCAACCTGAATGGCTGAGGCTGCCCGGGGCCATCCTACATAAAAGGCAAGCTGTGTAATGACTTCAACCAGTTCTTCCTCCGAAATCCCGTTTTCCTTGGCCAGGTTCAGATGATAAGGAAGTTGATTCACATGCTCACCCGCTACCAGAGCGGCAACTGTAATGAGACTCCGTTCCCTTAGAGATAGCTCACCTCTTCTCCATACATCTCCAAAAAGGACATCCTCCGTATAACCTACAAAAGCGGGAGCAAAATCACCGATCGTTTCCCGAACACTCGATCTAATCAATTTATGCTTCATACAATCATCTGGGCAAGTCCATTGCCAAAGGACCAATCCTCTAATTCAGTCTCTACCAGTGTCACAAAAACATCCTCCGGTCGGACTTTACATTCAATAGAGATGAGTTCGGCTAATCTTTGGTAAAAATCCTTTTTTTGTTCCGTAGTTCTACCCGATCCCATCGTAATTTGGATGTACAGCAGCTTGTCTGTTCTGGATACATTCAAATAATCGGGACTATAATAAAACTCGCTTTGCTTATGAGCATGAAAAGCCTGAAAGTAATCTTTTTCCGGAACCTGAAAATGTTCGATCAAAGCATTCATGATACAGCAGCTAATGTCAGACAGCTCTTGCTCTGTGTATTGTTGCTCCATGTAGCCAACTCGTACAAATGGCATGTTCATCTCTCCTATCCGTTGGGATAAGATGATTGTACTCCCCTTACTTTCATCTGTATAATTGAAAATAATCATAAATATATTCAATTTCATCGATGGAGATGAGCAAGCGTGGATCTGAAAGAATTAACTACATTTCGTACCATAATCGAAGAAGGAACGTTTTCAAAAGCTGCTGTCAAATTAAACTACGCTCAGTCTACAGTCACGAACCAAATCCAGAGGCTTGAAAAAGAGCTGGGATTTCAACTTTTTAAAAGGGGTTGGGATGCGGAGTTAACGTCCCCGGGCAAACTATATGCCGAGGAGATAGACGGACTTATTCAGCATTGGAATTTTGTAATGGACCAGGCGAAGTCGCTGAAAAAGGAGGAGATCGGCACGCTCCATATCGGTGTGCTTGAAACGGTAGCGGCTACCTTACTCCCCTTGGCTCTGCAGCAGTTTCGAGAGCATAAACCGAATATTACATGTCATTTTACAGTTGGAAACACGGATGCACTCGCACATGCTTTGGTGGATGGTAAGCTGGATTTTGCTATCTCTGGGGAACCTCACTCCATTCCTTCTTTACACTTTGAATCCATATTTCACGAACACATCGCCTTTATTGTGTCCCGTAATCATCCCTTCGCGGCAAAAAGTGAGCTTCAGCTCGAAGATCTGTACGCGTATCCGCTTATCGTCGGAGGTAAGAACTGCTTGTACCATATACGACTGGAGAAAGAGCTTTCACACTTCCCGTCGATGCCGTTTTTTTATACTGTCAGTCAAATCTCGTCGATCCCCACGTTCGTAAAAACGATTCCTTCAGTTGGAGTGGTTCTATCGTCAATGCCTTTGCCGGAGGAACTGGTCACCGTCCCCCTCCAGTTAACAGACCCTAATATTGCCATTGGACTATTACAAAACAACCATCACCAGCAGTATATGTCTTCGGCCCGAAAGCTATTTATACAGCTGGTTAAGGAGCTTTGCAGGCTATAGCATCTATGCAAGACTACTAATAAGTTATATCATCTTTGCATAAAGAAAAAGCCGCTAAACACTCAGAAACCTGGTGTTTAGCGGCTTTACTATTTTGAAGGCCTAAGAAAATGTGGCCCTCTCTTTATTTTTATACTCTTGTTGTCATACCTGTTATTTCGCTTCAAGCGGTTTTTTCCACAGTCCCAGAATGAGCGCGGAAATTACGGAACCAATCACCACTGCAAGCAAGAACAGCAAAGCATGATTGGCAAGAGCTGCTACAAAAATTCCGCCATGTGGAGCTGGAAGATTGATTTGCCAGAACTGCGTCAGACCACCAGCAATCGCTGAACCTACAATACAAGAGGTTAAGACACGCAGAGGATCAGCAGCTGCGAATGGAATGGCTCCTTCCGTAATGAAGGACAATCCAAGTACATAGTTCGTCAAGCCAGACTTGCGCTCTTGCTCAGTAAACTTATTTTTGAAGAACGTCGAAGCTAATGCGATTGCCAGCGGAGGTACCATGCCGCCCGCCATAACAGCCGCCATCATAGCTCCGTTCGTGTTACCACTGGAAGTAAAGACACCGATCGAAAATGCGTAAGCTGCCTTGTTGAAAGGTCCACCCATGTCAATCGACATCATTCCGCCCAGGATCAGACCCAAAATAACTGCATTACCTGTTCCTAAATTGTTCAGAACGTTGACAAGCCACGTATTAATACCACCGAAAATTGGATCAAACAGGTAGAACATAATCGCGCCTGTAATTAGGAGTCCGAATACCGGGTATAACAAGATTGGTTTTAAACCATCCAGCGTTTTTGGTAGACCTGCAAAAGCTTTACGCAGGAAGATCACCACATAACCAGCCAGAAAACCTGCTGCCAGACCGCCAAGGAAACCTGCATTGGAGTTTACAGCCATCAGACCCCCAACCATACCTGGCATCAGTGCCGGGCGGTCTCCAATACTCATCGCGATAAATCCGGCCAGTATCGGAATCAGGAAGTGGAACGCACCTGTTCCGCCGCCAATCGTTTGTAACAGTTGGAAGAATACATTATCTTCTCCCGCTACCTGTTCAATCAAGAAGGAAATGGCTAGCAAGATCCCCCCGCCTACAACGAATGGTAGCATATGAGAAATACCGTTCATTAAATCCTTGTAGATTTTGCTGCCTACGCTGCTCTTCTCCGCTTTCGACTCTTCAGCGCTGCCTTTACCTTCACTACGATAAATTGGCGCATCGCCGTTCAGCGCTTTGCGGATCAGTTCCTCAGATTTACGAATACCGTCACTTACCGGTCTTTGTAATACAGGTTTACCGTCAAATCTGGCCATTTCAACCTTCTTGTCAGCTGCGACGATTACTCCTTTGGCACGACGAATTTCATCCGCTGTCAGTACGTTTTGTGCGCCTTCCGAGCCATTCGTCTCTACACGGATATTCACACCCATTTCTTTCGCTTTCTTAATAAGAGCATCTTCAGCCATAAACGTGTGTGCAATGCCTGTAGGACAAGCGGTCACTGCAACCACAAACTCGTCAGAATTCGGATTGCCAACGATAACGTCTGGCGTTTGCTGCGCTTTGGCTGCCTCTTTCTTAGCCTCTTTTGCTTTTTTGGCAGCTTCTTCTTCCGCCTGCTTGGTATCAAACAACACAGATACTTCATCCGGTGTTTGCGTTTTCATAAGGTTCCCGATAAAATCGGTATCAATTAAGAGCCGGGAAAGGGCTGCCAGTGTGCGAAGATGCGTATTTGCTGCCCCCTCTGGAGCCGCAATCATAAAGAACACTTTTGCCGGCTCACCGTCCAACGATTCGAATTCTACGCCTTTACTGCTTTTGGCGAAAACGACAGTCGCTTCATTCACAGCTTTGGTCTTGGCATGCGGCATCGCAATGCCGCCGCCGATTCCAGTGCTGGACTCTGCTTCACGTTTGTAAATCATTTCTTTAAACAAGGCACGGTCATTAATACGTCCACTTGCTTCAAGGCTAGCAATGAGCTCCTCAATCGCCTCGTCCTTTGTCGTCGCCTGCAGGTCCATGATCATCGTTTCTTTAATCATCAGGTCTGTTATTCTCATTTTTCACACTCTCCTAAGTTCGGTCAGCGTGTCGATACACGCATAATAAGCTCATGATGCAGCCGGATTACCGTTTTGAAATCGTGACTTGCGGCCGTAATTGTTCAATTTTCTCTCTAGTAGCCAGATCATCGGAAAACGCAGTTGCGCTTCCGGATGCCACTCCTGCACGGAATGCTTCGATCGGATCGCCATGAAGAGCCAGCGTACCCACGAATCCAGCAATCATTGAATCACCTGCGCCTACAGAATTTTTAACCGTTCCTGCTGGTACATTTGCGTGATACACTTCATCTGCCGTAATGAACAAAGCCCCTTCTCCTGCCATGGAAATCAGTACATTTTTTGCACCTGCTTCCAGCAGCTTACGACCGTAAGTGACGATCTCCTCCTTTGAGTGAATAGTTACGCCAAACAACTCAGCCAACTCGTGGTGATTTGGCTTGATGAGCAGCGGTTTATGAACCAGTGCCTTCATCAGCGCCTCACCTGTGGTGTCGATGACGAATTCAGCCCCAGTTTGCTGGCATACGCTAATCAGCCGATCATAGAAGTCTCCTCCAAGTGACGGCGGGATACTTCCCGACAAGACGACAATGTCATTTTTCTGGAGTGCGGCCAGCTTTTGCACCAACGCATCGGCCTCTTGCTCACGAATCACAGGTCCCAAACCGTTAATTTCCGTTTCATCGCCATGCTTGAGTTTAATGTTAATCCGTGTGTCATCTTCGATCATTACAAAATCAGTTTTAATGGATTCTTCCCGCAATGTATCGTCGATAAACCTGCCTGTGAATCCTCCTAGAAAGCCGATCGCCGTGCTATCTGCTCCCAGCTGGTTTAGTACACGTGATACATTAATTCCTTTACCACCTGGCAATTTCAAATCACGTTTCATCCGGTTCAAATCACCAAGCTCCAAATCGTCAACTTCCACGATATAATCAATGGAAGGGTTCAGCGTTACTGTATATATCATTGTTATCCCTCGATTATCTTAGTTTTCTGAGCGATGGATCGGCGTGAGCGTTCTGGCATCGATTCGGTAATAAGTATAGCTTCCTTGAGCTCGAACAGTTTGGCGAAGGTTACTTCTCCAATTTTGCTGGAATCGGCCAACACATACGTTTTGCCTGACAACTGATGGGCTCGCCGCTTGATTAGCGCCTCTTCAGGATCAGGAGTCGTATACCCCATTTCCATATCCACCCCGTTCGTTCCTAGAAAGCACTTGTCGAATCGAAAATTGTCCAAATTTTGTAGGGCAATACTGCCAATTACGGCTTTGGTATGAATTTTCATCATCCCTCCCAGTAGATAGCTTCTGATTCTTTTACTTACCAGTGCTTCTACGTGGGATAGACCATTCGTCACGACCGTCACGTCTTTAGCTTCAATGTAAGGAATCATCGCCATCGTTGTTGTTCCCGCATCCAGATAAATACATTCGCCATCCAAAATTTCTTTGGCTGCCATGCGGGCGACTGCGTTTTTTTGTTGAACGTTTTTGAATGTTTTTTCTTCCATGCCAGGTTCCTGACTTTTCTGATTCAGTAAGGTTGCCCCACCATGAATCCGTTTTAGCAACTGACGGCCCTCAAGATCTATCAAATCGCGCCGAATTGTTGATTCAGAAGCTCCCAACAGATCAGCCAATTCCTGCAACTTTACAACACCACGTTCTTGTAAGCGCTGTATTATTAACTTGTATCTTTCCTCCGTCAGCATCTTCATTCCCCCAACTGTTTATATCGTACCACAAACCTGATAAAAAACAATCATTTTTCTCCAAAAAGATTCAAAAAAATTCATTCCAACTTCATTTTTTTACAAAATGGTGAATTCCCGCTCCAATCGACATGATTGCGTTTACATTTTAAAGAAAATTCATCTACTTTTATGTAAATTCATTCTTCTTACATAGGAATTCAGCAGTAAACGTTCAAAAACGTTCTAAAGCTTCCATCAGTACTATTTTACCATTATGCGCACAATTCGTCCCAATTTCCCTGAAACCTCATTAAGCTCATACGTAACCATTCCTGATGAGCATTAGGCACCTGTGTACACTAGCGCTGTATTTTAAAATAACAAGAGCCATGACTGCGTGCATACCGCATTCATGGCTCACCTTGTTATGATACATATTCACCCTCAATAATCTTCTCCAGATAATCTTCCGGCTGTGCAAGAAACTCAGCAAAGCTGCACACATCCGCATATTCCTGATGCTCCTCGTCATAATAACCCAGGCACTTCTGCTTTGGATTCCACACCAATATAATATCCGAGTAATTATCTACGTTTAGAGACAGACGCAATAGCTTTTGCCGATCTACCTTCATCTCAACCGTATCGATAAATGAAAAGAAATCAACAAATTGAATATTAAGATCATTTTCTGGCAGGTTCACACGGAGCTGATCCCCCATCAGAAAGGCTATTAAATCCTTCGGAAGCTTGTAGCTTTTCAAAGCATGTCGTTTATTTTCCAGATTATGGAATACCTGTGGCTCTACAGACTTTAAATACTCAGCCATTTCTACGTTTTTAATACTTAGTGCAATTGTATATGCCCGTTCTCCATCTTTTTCTGCCAGCGTCACATCAGCGCCTAGCTGAACCAAATACTTCACCATCGAAAAATCGTTGTTGCGCGCCGCCACTGTCAAAGGCGTGGCTTTATATGGATATACCATATTAGGGGCATTGAAATTAATATCTACGCCATGTTCCAATAGTAAAGCTACTGTTTTCAAGTCATGCTCACTAACTGCGTTGCGGAGTGTTGCTCCAGCATGCTGCTTCATATCGAGGCCCAGCTCATGGATAAGCAGCATATTACTTTTGTTACCGTAGTAGGCTTGCTCATAAGCACCAGATTTGACATGATTTTTACCGTCCAGCTTGGCGCCATGGGCGACCACATAACGGACAATCTCTTCGGTACCATAGCGAACAGCCGTCAGGAATGCGGGATTATCCTTCACATTAAGTTGGACCCCCTCATCGACCAGTAGCTTCAAGACTTCCATTTGCCCAGTGATGAGTGTAATATCCAGTGGACTTAATGTCGTATATTTGCTGAGTACGATCCCTTGTTCTATATCCCAGCCTTCGGTCAGCGCCTGGCGTAAAGCGGGTATATTGCCTTGAACGATATGCATCGCTATCTCAGGAAGAACCTTGAAATTGCCTACATCTTTTAATTTAATCATGGTTATTACCTCACTCTTTATGTATCTACTATTAATCATGTATATCTATTTTATACCAACCTCTCTTTTATATAAATCCAACAGATTCCCCAAAATTCATTATTCACTCTATCGCAAACAAGTGAGTAATAGAGGTCAATATACCTTATAGAAGCTATAATTGTATTATGATTCTGTATACCCTGTGCAACCGAAAAGGAGAACATATGAATAGCATTCAATATTTGTCCCAATTTAATTTGCTTCATAGTCTCTCATTAGAAGATTTAATTGAAATGGATCAAATGACCTCCATTACGACTATACCGAAAAAAAACTTTATACAAACTCCAGAGACCTTTTCCGAGGGACTTTATTTTGTGAAAAAGGGCAAAGTACGTCTATATAAGCTAAATGCTGACGGGAAGCAATTTACTTTGGATATCCTCCGCGAGGGAAATGTATTTGGTGAAATGGATATGATTTCACTAGGAACAAGGGAGATGTATATAGAAACGATAGAAGAATGCGATATCTGCCGTATGGACAAAGACCGATTCGAGCATTTTTTAATAGAACATCCCAGGTTCATGATGAACATGATCAAGGTGTTAAGTGACCGAATTTCAGGAATGAGCAGTCTGGCCCAGCATTTAGCTTTGGGAAATTTACAGGATAAAATTTTGTATATTCTTCTGAAATTGTCCGATCAGTTCCCCCTCCAAAGCCGTGATGAGTATTGCAAAATCAATTTTCCTCTCTCTCATCAAGAAATTGCGAATCTGGTCGGGGCCACCCGTGAGGCTGTAACAGCTGCTCTTCAGGAGCTTGTCAAAGAAAAGGTCATTAAAACCGGCTTTAAGACGATTTACATCCATCGCGAAAAGTTAGTGAAGTTGTAAACTACATTACATCTATACTCCAACCCAAAAAAGTATCGTATACCTATCAGACAATTTACGATATGGAGTGGATGAAATGTTACAACGAAAAGGTGCTCGCAAAGGGTCAGATATTCCTAGTGATGTGCTTCAGCTGCTACAGCAAGGGCGGCTTCAGACGGTGAATCTCACCGAATGGCTGGCTGTCGATCATGTTGTACTATTGCAAAATACTCTTGATGAATTTGGCTTGCAGCAATCATCCGATGTCTTCCTGACCGAATTGAATGAGCTGAAGGAAAAGAAGATCATGAAAATGATACCCGCAATCGCGCGAGCGTGGCTTCATGTGTTTGAGCAACAAGCGATAGAAGAACGTATTCGCATCTTTGATGCGATGGCCTCGCATCTTTCAGACAGCATTCGCTGCTGGGCTGCCTACATCATCGGGGTTGATCCCTGTTTAAGTGTAGAGGAAAAATTGGCTGGCATTCGCCCCTTTGCAGCGGATTCCCATTTCGGAGTACGTGAAATAGCCTGGATGGCCGTGAGAGAATCCATATCCTTGCAACTGCTTGAAGGGCTTGCCCTGTTAGACAGTTGGGTGCGAGATGAGGATGCTAACATACGTCGTTTTGCCATTGAATTAACCCGGCCACAAGGCGTTTGGGCCAAGCACATCCCTGAACTAAAAGAACATCCCGAGTTGGCTCTTCCGCTCTTGGAGGCTGTTCAGTCCGATCCGGTCAAATATGTCCAGGACTCCGTTGGCAATTGGTTGAATGATGCCAGCAAAACCAACCCGGAATGGGTTCTTCAAGTTTGTAATGCATGGCTGATGGCTTCGGATACTAAAGAAACGAAGCGAATAGTAACCCGGGCCCAAAGAAGCTTGAACAAAGAGAAATAATTAGAAGACTCCTCCCCATCCAATCCATATCTAGAGTATTCACATAAACTATTATATTTATCTGGAGTATTAGGAATGAGGAATTCCTATGTCTATTATTCAAATCTATCTGGAAGCAGACAGTATCGTATCTGGAAACATTGCTATCACAACAAGTATCAATGTCACTCCAGTGGTTAATCGTTACACAGCTATTGTCGTGCTTGGTAATATATTAGGTGGAGTGACCACTATCCCAGCACAAAATTTCACGAATGATAGTGGTACTTCAGTCGCGGCAAATAGTCTTGTTGTTCCGACCAGTAGCGGATACTACAATGTATTTGTAAATGGGACGTTGCAGCGAGGCGGCTTAACAACGCTTTCTGCTACAAACCTAATTATAAATACAGGCCTGATTGTTGGCGCGACAGTAGTCGTTGAAGTTATTAATTTCAACTCTAGTGCCTCCTCAACCTCTGTCAACAATGTTCAGTAACGACTACCATAAGCGACTGAGCTACGTAAAACAGGACAAACGCCTCTTTTTTATAATTTTATAAAAGGGTAAAATTTCCTTTGTAAATATGAAACAGAGGGAGTTATTTCCATGAAATTCAATTTTGCGCATTTCCGATTTTATGTTATTGCACTGATCGCAGTGCTCATGCTTACCAGCTGCACCTCAAAAAATGCTGCAACTGCAGTCCAAACAAATTCTGATGTAGACAATGCGACTCATAGTACAACAGTTGTAGACAAAGAAAGTCAGCCTGTTCTACCCGTCACAGAGTCGCTGCCTCATACCGTTACCTCGGATAAGGATCTTGTGGCTCTTACCATTCCCGCTGGCTGGCGTAAATTTAAACAGGGACAACTGGATTCGGTGCTTAGTGTTTGTGACAAAGAAAAAAAGAATGTAGGTCTGGTTTTCCGTGTCCCCAAGTCAGCTTTTGCAAATAATATGACGCTCGACGAATTCGTACAGCAACGTGAAGAAATCTCCGCATTGGGCCTAGAAAACTTTAAGGCTGTGGATACTACCCCAATCCAGATTGATTCCACAACCGCCAGAACAGCCGATTATAGCGGGAAATACAATGGCCAACAGGTCTATTACTTCAGTGCCATGTTAGAGAGTAAGCAGCACTATCTTCAAGTATTAATCTATTCAAGGGGAGGCTCTGCAGTAGAACAACATCACGAATTTGCAACTATAGCCAGCTCCTTGAAAGTCTTAAGCGACTCACAAGTTAAGCCAGACCTTCGCTCAACAACTATTTTGAAAACATTTAAAAGTGAAGATGCCACGCAACAAATTCGTCTCCCTTATATATGGAAGACTGGTTTAATTCTTAATCCAGATGCGTTAATTCAAGCTTGGTATGAAAAAAACGATGCATACATGACGATCATCAAGGATTGGAAATCCGAACTGCCGTATGAGAAATCCTCAATGATCACATTAAAAGATTACGCTGAGTTTTCAGCTCAATTAGTACTCAAAAGGTCTGGAAAAGGGATTATTTCGACGGGACCAGTAAAGGTCAATATAAACGGGAATCAAGGCTTGCAATACGAAGTATGGGTAGAGAGTGATAAAGTAAAAATTGTATATCTAATCACTTATTTGGAACATTCCGACTCATTCTCTCAAATTATTTTTTGGACGAGAGCTGATTATTACGATAATCAAAAATCTGAATTTCAAAGATACACCAAAACATACAGAGAAGAAGAAATATAGACATGATAAAATCCGCCAAACACTTAGGAATCTTTGTGTTAAGCGGATTTTGTCTATATGACTATCACAGCTTGAAATTCTAAAAGCTTCCCCTTGTTTAGATAGGAGATGTTACTTGTACATCCTTTTATTTTTTGTGGGCTAATAAGAGATTAACTATGGTATCCAGCTGAAGGCCTTTCCATAGCTCACTATGCAGAATCTGATTAGCCCCTTCATCTTCTGAACCGTATACAAAGATGTGATCTCCCATATACTCGGGTAAAACCTCAAGTGAAATATTTTCAAATCCTTCTTTCATATTCAATGCCTTCTTGGTAGGTGGCAGCTTTAGCATCTGATAAATGGTCGGACTTCCGTAATTGCCGCCTTTCGCTGCCAAAACATATATCGATTTATTGGCGACTTGTACAATTGAAACCGTCTCTCCGTCCTTAACGATACCTTGAATTTTCATTCTGGCCTCTGCAGCTTTCTTCTCGTATTCAGTAATCCACTGTTCGGCTTCTTTCTGCTTGCCAAAGATTTCACTGATTCTACGGAATTTATCCAGTGGCCCCGCTGTAGATTCGCCCTCCCAATACGGCAAGAACACGGTCGTTCCTACCTTTTGGTAGCTGTCGATGTTCTTTTCGATTGAGCCGATAATTAAATCCGGTTGCAGAACGGTCAGTTCCTCCAAATCCATAGGAAAATCACCGAGATCCTTGATTCCGGCCAACTTCTCTTTGGGATATCCCGATCGATCAATCCAAGCCTCATTCAGCATATAGCTTCTGACCCCTACCGGAATAATCCCCAGTTTCAAAAGATGACCCATATACTGATCCGATGCCACTCGTTTCGGGTTTGCAGGTACTTCCACATCACCTTTTAATGTCTTAACCGTTCTTATCTGCGCTTGTACTGCCGCTTGTCCATCGCTGTTGGATGTTGTCGCTGTATGATTAGCCTTCGTTTGCGAACTTCCATTTGTATTCGTCGGAGCCGAGCAAGCTCCCAGCATCAATGATAAACACAGCATAATCATCATGGTCGTTATTTTAACTCTTCCGTGCATGAATGAATCCCCTTCCGCATGATACCGATATTGATAATCAATATCAGTATAACGTGTGAAAGATGTCCGCTGAAGGGCATATTTAAGCATCGTTTGGGGCATATCCTGATCTTGCTTCTGGGCAGGATGCTCCCGCTCCTTTTTGAATCGTACGGGAGATAGTCCCTTATATTTCTTGAAGCTGCGACTTAACGAATGGGCATCTGGATATCCCACACGCTCTGCGATCTCCTGTAAAGTGGCGTACGTCTGCATTAGCAGTTTTGCCGCTCGTTCTGCTCTTACTTGGCCCAAGTAATGAATCGGACTGGTATGCATTTTACTTTTGAACAACCTGGATAAATGTCCGGTACTGCATTCTAGCTCCTTCGCAATGGACTCAAGTGTCATAGACTGACTGAAATGATCGCGAATATATGTTACAGCTTGCGCTATCAAGTCGGGCTTAAGAGGTTCGATGCCCTGCCAATACAACTGCTGCAACAACTCGTATACAAATTGATGAAACAAGGCTTTAACATGCAGTTTGCCAAGTCCAGAAGCTCCACGCCATTCTTGCTCCAACAGCTTCACTTTCTCGTACAGGGACAGCGGGTAATGTGGTGCGAAAGCATACTGATTCTGAAAGGGATTTTCCTTTTCCAGCAATTGTGCTATCTCTTTGCGATCAGGCAGGGCCAACGTCGCCCTGTACAAAATGATGTAATATTCAAACACATCCTCCGCCAGGATACTCAGGCACATTCCTTTTCCGCCATGCAGTACATGGAAACGCTCTATCCTGTGAATACTGTTATCCAACCGTACCCGTGCGCTTCCACGCACGGCATATAAGAACGCACTGGCAGGAAGTCGATAGGCTCGAAGCTCCTCTCCTTTTTCGATCTTCCTATGACGAACATCCATCACCTGTATAAAAACATGATTCCACAGCAAAATGTGATCGTTCAACTTCATTACTACCGCTCAGCCCCCATCCAAACCGTTCCTTCAGTTCTTATTCCGTCCTATCAGAATTAAATTTATTATAATTGATAATCATTCTCACAAGCAATCGAATATAACCAACTTCCTCTGAACAGTTTAAAACCATTAATTATGTATGTATATATCAAAATATAAGTAAAAAAGCCCTGCAAAAGGGCTATCTTTCTTGCAATTCATTCTACTGTCGATTAAAGCTCTACCTGTATGACTATGTTCCAAATCGTTTGCGGTACCCGCATTTTCGGCATAACTCTTCTACCGCTTCTCTTTTGGAGAACCCGAAGTACAGACGGTTTGCACGCTCCCCTTCCACAATGTCGGAAAAAGATTGCTCATGCACATTACCTAAATTAATGACACCTTCTCCATCCAGACAGCAAGGGACCACCGTTCCATCCACCAATATCGCTGCTTGGCTACGGAGTGCATGGCAAAAGCCTTTTCCGTCATCTTCCGGGGCACTGAGGCTCGGCCATTCAAATTCGTGGTCCTGATTCAAATAAACGTTTGGTGCGATTTTGACCCCACTACCCGGTATCACCTTTTCCTCAATCCGATAGTCCAGTCCAAACTCTTGCTCCAGTCGTTCAAGTGTTTCCCGATTGCGCTGACGCTGCACATTAGTCAAATTATCTTCAGTCAAGTTCCAGAGACGGAACGAAATAATGACATTGTGTTTCACCGCTTCTCTTACAAACGTGAAAATATTACCCAAATATCCTTCTCGATCCACGGAGCCTTCATGTCCGTCAAAACTATGGAGAGAGAAGTTCATCTGACGCAGCGCTGGTTGCCCAAGCAGCTTATGTCCGGTCTTCGGCAGCAAGGTACCATTAGTGGTAATATTGACCTTTAAGCCTTTCTCATGAGCACTTTCCAGTAAAAGATCAATTTTCGGATGGAGCAACGGCTCTCCTTTTACATGCAAATAGATATAATCTGTATGTGGTTTGACCTGATCAAGCACATTTCGAAAGACTTCCGGATCAATAAATTTTTTGACACGCTGTGTTTGAGGACAAAAGCTGCATGCGAGATTGCAAATGCTCGTTATCTCAATGTATACCTTTTTAAAAGTTTTCAACATGATTTCCCCATTCTAACCTTCATCCTGAGCATCTTGTTTATGCTCACTAATCTTATGATTATAACGGGTTATCACCGACAGGTAAACTCTCCAGTCTCCCCCTTGGTGTGGGCATCAAATGCTCGACACCTACGCCTATCCAAGATTTGTTTGATATTTTCTATTGACCCTAGGTCTGACCTAAGGTTTATAGTGGAGTTATTCAAATATCAGTAAGGAGTCCTCTCATTGAAAGAACACATTACGATCAGCCAGCTTGCTCAGCTTATGAATGTATCTATACATCAACTGCGATATTTTGAAGAAAAGGGAATCCTCTATCCATCACATACTGAAGAAAATCAATATCGGATGTACGGGCTTCATGAGATTTATCAGCTATCGCATATTTTATTACTACGTAAATTAAATGTCCCTGTCGGTCAGATTCAAGAATGTATGACTTCCTATGCTGCCGATGATTATAACCAGCTTTTAGAGCATTCGTTGCAAAAAGTACAAGCTGAAATAGCTAACTTAAAGATGCATGAACAGTTTATTCACAAAGTGTTAGAAGAATATAATAATCGGACCCAGCAGGGCGATGAGTATCAAGTCAAACGATTAGGTCCCCGTCATTTAAAGCTATGGTTTGCATTGGAGAATGGTCAAGAGTTCACTGCCGGAAACCTATTTGAACACCGCCCTGCCCCACCTCGATTATTTGAAAATGACATGCATTACTTGCCTGATGCTGGACAGTTGAAGCTGTGTTATGAAACGGCGGATGTGGCTGACTATATTCTGGAAGAAGGCAACTATCTTTATAAGCATCTTTCCGTCATTGAAGAACCTGAGATTGATTATGAGATCAAACAAATGGAACGATATGTAGCTCATCACCAATATAACTGCCAAAGCAAGATCATTCTAGTAGAAAAATCTTATCTTTCGATGTTCGACAACAACAAGCTACAATATGAAATTCAAGTCAAAGTAGAATAAATCTTGGAGGTGTTACATGAGTGCAAAATCTTTTGACATTGTTGCATACCAAAAACAAGACCATGAAGCTGTTTGCAGTCTTTTAGTCGAATCGTTTAAAGCAAAATTCCAATCTCTTGTTACACTAGAGGATCAAGCTACACAGCAGTTGTTAATGCAGGTTTGGGTTCAAAATCCTTATTCTACATCTATGAAACAATTTGTAGCCAAAGAAAACGAAGAAGTTATCGGTGTTCTTTCCCTTAAATGGAAACCCTCCTACTCTTCACTTCCTGAAACAAACCCCATTTCTTTGACTCCGCTCCTAAAACAGTTTGGTTGTTTCAATGTATTTACATTTTTGGCAGGTATGCATGCGCTAGAGTATACCCCCGCTGCAAATGAGTGTTACATTGATCATTTGGCGATTCGTTCAAGTCATCGTAATCAGGGAATAGGACGCCATCTTGTAGCTTTCGCACAGCAATTTTCGGTTGAATCTGGTTTTCATGCATTGACGCTTCACGTAGCGCATAAGAACCAAGGGGCTATCCGTTTGTATCACCAACTGGCGTTTGAAGTAAAACAATCCAAATATAATGGGTTACGGCATTTTTGGTTCAAGGAGCCTGTATGGCATCTGATGAGTTGGAAAGAGAACCTGCATTCGAGGAGAGAGCATCATTGAAAAAAACACTCAAGCTTACTTTTGGTATTGCGGCAGCTCTGGCTGCTGTCTCGGTACTCATTGTTCTATATCAAAATTCCTACAAGATGACAGAAGAAAAAATACAAATTACGACACCTAAAGGGCTGTTAACAGGTACATTAACTTTGCCTAAAAACTACTCGGGAAAGATTGGTTTGGTTGTTTTTGTCCATGGGGATGGTCCTATTAATGACACCTATGATGATGGATACAAACCACTGTGGGAAAAGTTCGCTTCCAAGGGTTATGCCTCCTTGTCACTGAATAAGCCCGGTATTAACAGCGCTCCTGGTAACTGGCTCGCCCAAAGCATGGAGGACCGCGCACAGGAGATCCGATATGCAATAGACTGGGCAAGAAGCTTACCTATGATTGATAAGCAAAAAATCGGCCTATGGGGAGCCAGTCAAGCAGGATGGGTCATTCCGAAGATCGTTAAAGAGGAGCATGATATTGCATTCAGCATCCTTGTATCGCCTGCCGTGAACTGGATTTCCCAAGGACAATTTAATACCAGAAAAGAACTGGAGCGAGAAGGAGTTACTCCGCAAGAAATTCAAAAGACATTGAACTACGATCAAGAGATTCTACAGTTACTGAAAAGACAGGCTTCTTATGAAGAATATCTAAGCATAGCCGATCCTGACGATATGATTTCCAAAGAAAGATGGAGCTTTATACGCAAAAATTTTCTGTCTGATTCCACCGAAGAATTAGGTCACTTCCATTCTCCTGTACTCTTGGTTCTGGCTGGAAAAGATATTAATGTTGATGCAAAGGATACCGAGCGAGTCTATCGCCAGAAGATACCTCCAGAACTGCTGTCCGTGATTCATTTACCTGAAGCCGACCACTCCATGATGGATGAAAAAATCGCGCGTTCAAAATCTCTAACTTTTTTAACAGCCGTATTCGCCCCAAGAAAATTGGTGAATGACGAGTATCTCGAAATCCTTGCCAATTATGTCAGTGAGCGTTAAACAATGATGTTTTTTTCATACTTCTTTTGAATATGCTAGGATCTGTTTTCTGTGCATTCAGTTACGCGCTCATTCAACTCATAACTGTTCTCGGTTAGACTGGGAATAGATCTATAAACAACAAAAAAACGGCATCTCTGCCGTTTTTTCTAAAAAGATGGACTCTCAGGGACTCGAACCCTGGACCAATTGATTAAGAGTCAACTGCTCTACCAACTGAGCTAAGAGTCCATAATAAAAGTTTGGTGGAGCCTAGGGGGATCGAACCCCTGACCTCATCGCTGCCAGCGATGCGCTCTCCCAGCTGAGCTAAGGCCCCATCATAAGCAAGTTTTATCAACGTTTCAAGCGACTTCTATATCATATAAAATATTTAACCCTGTGTCAATACTTTTATAAAAAAATATAATTTTCTCCCTTCATGGCCCAGAAAAGATACAGTCAGCGATCAGTCGCTGGCTGTATCTTTAGATAACAGTGTTTTCAGTTCCTTCATAAACATATTGATGTCTTTAAACTGACGATAGACGGACGCAAAACGTACGTAGGCGACTTCATCCACTGGGTAAAGCTGTTCCATGACCAGCTCACCAATCTGCTGGCTATCCACTTCTGTGGCTGCTGTGTTGCGGATAGCGTTCTCCACCTGGGATACGATCATATCCAGTTGCTCGACGGATACTGGACGCTTCTCGCAGGCTCGAATGAGACCGCGCAGCATTTTATCACGACTAAACTCTTCACGGCTGCCGTCTTTTTTGATGACCATGAGAGGGGTTTCCTCCACCATTTCAAAGGTGGTAAAACGCCTGGCACACTGCTCACATTCACGGCGGCGACGGATGGACTTGTTATCATTCGCAGGTCGCGAATCCAGCACTTTCGTGCCATTGTAGGCACAATACGGACATTTCATAATCTCACCACTTTCTTTTTCCAATAAATTCCCGAAGACTTTTAGTAATAATTTTGTCAAAACAGATCATAATATGTTTACCATATCGCGAGGAGGTGAACAACAATGGCACAAGGAAACAATGGCAACTCCAACAATCTGGTAGTCAGCAGATCCTCCGGCGCTCTGGAGCAAATGAAATTTGAAATCGCTCAAGAGTTGGGTATCAGCATTCCTCAAGATGGATACCAAGGTAATATGACTTCCTATGAGAACGGTTCGATCGGGGGCTACATCACAAAACGCCTCGTAACGATCGCCGAACAACAATTGGCAGGTCAATACCAATAATCGCGGTAATAATGCAAAAATAACAAGAAAAAGTGTCTGGATGGGCTGGTAAAAACAGCCTGTCCAACGCTTTTTTCATTTTAAAGCGAAAAGCTCATCATGTCATTAACTTGGATTTAAAAATCATTATAAATTTTCGTGTATTGCCTGTAGTAATAAATGACCCGCTGTACATAATGTCGTGTTTCACCAAAAGGGATTTGCTTGATGGACTCTTCTTTTCCATCCCACACTCCCTTATCCAGCCACTCTTGAACTTTACCCGGCCCTGCATTGTAAGCAGCTACGATTGCTACAGGATTATCCTGAAACTTTATGGATAGGTTATGCAAATACCAGGTTCCCAGCTCAATATTGGTGCCAGGCTCGTGCTTGACACTGTCCAGCGGAACCTTTTGAATCTGGGCGCTGTCCATAATCCAATTTGCCGTATTCGGCATAATCTGCATCAGCCCTAGCGCCCCCTTATGTGACTGCTTGCTGGTTTTAAAATTGGTTTCTACACGGATAATAGACGCCACCAAAAATGGGTCTACTTCATACGTCTGTGAATACTGCCGAATCTCATCCTTATATTGAATTGGATAGAACCAGGACATCCAATTTGAATTAAGGAATAGAATCAGGACAAACCCGACAAACAAAATGAGCAGGACTCTTTTCTTTCGCAAAATATTCATGCAAGTCCCTTCCGCTGCCAAAATTGATCAATTTGTCGCTTCGTCTCAGTCTGTGTTCCGCTATTATCAATAACGATATCGGCCAAGCTTTTCTTTTGCTCAATATCCATTTGTGCGGACAGCCGAAGTCCAGCTTGCTCCTCCGTCAGACCGTCTCTGAGCACCAGACGCTGGAGCTGAATATCACGTGGTACGTACACAACCATAATTTCCTCGTACAAGCTCTCAAGCCCCGACTCGTACAGTAACGGAATATCTGCCAAAACAAGCTTGTTCGGCTGTTCCCGTTCGAATGCTTCCATGCGCATACGCATTTCCTCACGAATAGCAGGATGTGTAATCTCGTTAAGTGCCTGCCGCTGGGCAGGGTCTCCGAATACAATCTCTCCCAGCTTTTTGCGATGCAGAGTTCCGTCACTGTTCACTATAGCTTGTCCAAAATGCTGTATGACCGCCGCCAACACCGGATGCCCCGGAAGCATCACTTCCCGGGCAATGGCATCTGCGTCGATCAGCAGCGCACCTTTGGCGACCAAAAGAGCCGACACGGTGCTTTTTCCGGTAGCAATACCTCCGGTTAATCCGATATTCATGCTCTTTCACCTCATAACAGCTTCAATATGCCCATCATAATCAGTAATAATGCCGGCAATACACCCAGCGCCTTCATAAATCGAAATGCTGATAGAAAGAAACCTGCCTTCATCCCTGCAATCAAAAATGTTCCACTGAATAACGTAATAGCCAGCGCAGTAGACAGTGGCTGAAAACCAAGCATAGCTGCCCCGAGTCCCGCTCCGAACGCATCGACCGATAATGCAATACCCAGCCAAACCGCTTCGGTAGCAGATATACTGCCGGAACGGTCCATATCCGCAGCAGACGGGCTTCGAAGAATCCGAATAACAAGCCCCCATTTGCGAAACTCCAGAGAAAATACTGTTCGTTCCTGCTGCTCCACAGAAGCTTCTGCCGACAGATCTTTTCTTGAGCTGGGGAAAGACTCGGTATCAGCATTCTCCATACCCTCCTTCTCCCCAAGAACAGATCTGCTCGCTGGATCAGTCTGTTTTGTAAGAAGCAGACCCCGAGAGGGCTCCACTGAATCCTCTGGCAAATCCTCTTTGCGGTGCAGAGCTTGAATCAAAGAGTAACAGCCAATACAGATCAGGATGACAGCACCGAAAACGGTCGTATATACAGGAGACAGGACACGAGATAGTAATGCGCCCAATTGCATGGATATGCCGATCACCAAACCTGAACATACGGAGATGATAGCAATCGACAACAGTGGAATTTTCATTTTGCGCAGACCATATGTAACACCGACTCCGAAACTGTCCAAACTTAGCGCAAATGCCAGTAACAGCAGGGCTCCCCAATGATTAGCCACTCCAATTCCCTCCCATTGCGAAGGCAGGGTCTTATAACAACCGAAATCCTCCGCAGTATTGGTACTTGGAACAATATATGAGAGGGATGGGCTTGGGGTGACTGCGCCTGTTTAGCGCAGAGGCTGGCAGACCGGACAATGATGTGTGCCCCGTCCGGCTACAACAGATTTTTCGATCAATGTACCACAGTTGATGCAAGGCTTCGCGTTACGTCCATAGATTTGCAATTGATGCTGGAAGTCGCCCGCTTTGCCCTGTCCATTCACGAACGATTTAATGGACGAGCCTCCAACCTGAATGGACGCACCTAGCGTGGAGACAATCGCCTCATGCAAGACATGAAATTGGCTATCCGTTAGGCTTTTGGCTGGCTGTGCTGGATGAATCCCCGCCTTAAACAACGATTCATCTACATAGATATTCCCGATGCCCACCACATATGACTGGTTTAACAGCGCTGCCTTGATCGAAGTCGAACGAGTTCCAACAGCGGCACGCAGCATTTCTGGTGTAAAGGCCTCGTCCATCGGTTCCAGGCCAAGTTTGTTCAGCGGCTTTTCCAGCAAATCCTGTCCTGCTGGAAATAAGTGCATCGTGCCAAACTGGCGCACATCCTGATAACGCAGCTCCGTACCATCTTTAAAATGAAAGATGACATGGGTATGCTTTTCCACAGGATCATGTTGTGAATATAATCCATATCGCCCTTCCATTCGAAGATGGGAGACCAGCACCAGCCCGTCCAGCAAAATCCGCAGAAACTTTCCGCGTCTCTCCACCCCTGTAATCCGGTGATCAGCCAATTCCATGGCAAAAGCGTGGATATCATCGGGCCGTTGAATGATCCGCGGCAGATTCACAGTGACATGATCTATATGTTTATCAACGATAAGCTCGTTTAGCGTTCGTTTAATGGTTTCTACTTCCGGTAATTCCGGCATGATGTCTTCACCTCACCCTATATTATAACGGAAGCAGCGTCAAATTGGGACTATCTACTCATTGAAATATCTTATTTGGCCTCATACCAATTGCTGCCATAGCTTACTTCGGCTTTGAGCGGCACAGCCAGCTTTAATGCAGCTTCCATGGTAGCAGGGACAAGCTCTTTCATCGTTTCCATTTCCTCAGGCGGAACCTCGAATACAAGCTCATCATGTACTTGGAGCAGCATTCTGCTACGAAGATTACGTTCACGTAGCGCTTTATCCATCTGTACCATCGCCAACTTGATAATATCGGCTGCGGTGCCTTGAATCGGCGTATTCATCGCTGTACGCTCGGCGAATGAACGCAGGTTGAAATTGCTGGCGTTAATCTCCGGCAAATAGCGTCTACGTTCCAACAGCGTTTTTACGTAGCCGTCCCGCTTCGCATCCTTTACAATATCATCCATGTAACGGCGAACGCCTTGGAACACATCAAAATACTGGTCGATAAAGCGAGCCGCTTCCTTCCGCGTAATATTCAAATTTTGTGACAGACCATAATCACTGATCCCGTAGACAATCCCAAAGTTGACTGCCTTCGCAGAACGCCGCATATTGGAGTCCACATCTTCCGCTGCTACACCGAACACATCGGATGCGGTCTTGGTGTGAATGTCCATATCGTGGACAAAGGCTTCCTTCAAACGTTCATCATCCGAAATATCAGCCAGCACCCGCAGCTCGATCTGTGAGTAGTCTGCCGCCAAAATAGACCAGCCCGGTTCGGACGGAACAAATACTTTGCGGATTTTGCGACCTTCTTCAAGACGAATCGGAATGTTTTGCAAATTCGGAAATTGACTACTCAAGCGTCCAGTTGCTGCAACCGTCTGCCGGAAATACGTATGCACCTTACCCGTTTTCTCCGAAATTTCTTTAAGCAAACCTTCAACATACGTCGATTGGAGTTTGGCAATGGTACGGTACTGCAAAATGTTTTGTACAATATCATGATAGGGGGCCAGCTTTTCCAGTACCTCCGCATCGGTCGAGTACCCCGTTTTCGTCTTTTTAATGACAGGTAAACCCAGTTTATCAAACAAAATCTCACCCAACTGCTTAGGCGAATTCAGATTGAACTCTACTCCGGCAATGCTGTAGATCTCGTTCACCAACGTTGCGATCTGGGCTTCAAATTCTTTACCCAAAGCACGCAGTTCTTCTACGTTCACCAAAATGCCCTGCTTCTCCATATCCGCCAAAATGCGGGACAACGGCATCTCCAGCTCATGAAACAGCTTGTGCATTTCCGTTTTCTCCAGCTCAGCCTGCTGCACAGGCACCAAAGCTTCAATCACCGCTGCCTTACGCGCCACATGATCAGACAGCACGTCCACGTCAGGAACTTTATATTTAGCTCCTTTGCCGAACACTTCTTCGTCAGGACGGATCGAAGACAAGCCATATTTGGCTGCCAATCCGCTCAATGTCTGGTTTGCATCAGTTGGGTCCAGCAAGTACCCTGCCAATTGCACATCAAACTCGGCACCTGCAAACTCAATTCCATGCCAGTGTAAAGCCAAATCCGTACGATGCAGATCATGACCGCGTTTTTTGCGTTCAGGGTCAGCAAGCCATTCGCGAATAGGTGTAGCTGTATCGCTTTGCAGTACATCCAGTGTCATAAAAAACTGCTGTCCCGTTGCGGCAAATATCAGACCTACGATGTCAGCATGATGCGGATTATCGCCATGCGTCTCAACATGCAGCACATCCACATGATCCAACACTTCTACCAATTCGCTAATCCGCTGCTCATCCAGCACTGTTACGTCAGCCGCGGCTTCCTCTACGTCTACCCCAGTACTGCCAACCTCACCTGAAAAAGATAAACGTTCCAGCAAGGACTTGAACTCCAGCTTCGCCAGAGCTGGCCCGGCTGTTTCTGCTTGCAGCCCGCCGAAGGCCACATCTTCCAGCTGCTTGTCCAACGTTACATCCCGATAAATGGTCGCCAAATCTTTGCTCATTCGCGCATCGTCAGCATGTGTCTCAACGCGTTCTTTCATTTTGCCCTTCAGCTCATTCGTGTGCGCCAGCACTTCTTCGACTGAACCGTATTGATGCAGCAGCTTGAGCGCTGTTTTTTCACCTACGCCGGGAATACCAGGAATATTATCCGACGTATCGCCCATCAGGCCCTTAAGGTCAATAATTTGCAGCGGCTTCAGCCCATATCGTTCCTGAATTTGCTCAGGTCCATACGTCTCCACCTCAGTAACCCCTTTGCGAGTCAAGCCGACTGTGACATGGTCTGAAGCCAATTGAAGCATATCCTTGTCCCCGGTCACGACCAGCACATTGAAGCCGGCTTCGTCCGCTGTCTTGGACAGGGTGCCTATAATATCGTCCGCCTCATAGCCATCCAATTCAAACTGGGCAATGCCGAAAGCGGTCAATAGCTCTTTCAGCAACGGAAATTGCTGGGACAGCTCTGGCGGGGTTTTCTCCCGTCCACCTTTGTAATCCTCGTATCCCTTATGGCGAAACGTTATTTTACCGGCATCGAAGGCAACCAGCATATGTGTTGGTTTGTGCTCCTCCAAGAGCCGCAATAACATCGTCGTAAATCCGTACACCGCGTTCGTCTGCTGTCCGCTCGAATTCGTTAACGGTGGCATAGCAAAAAACGCCCGGTAAATGATACTGTTACCATCTATAAGCATGAGTTTATCCATTTAGCACCTCGCAAGTTCATCAATGCATTCGTAACGTTCTTACGTTTTACGCATTCCTCTTCCTATCTTAACATACAAGACTCCTTTTTCAGAAAAAAACGGCTGCTTCCTAACCAAATTTGCCTTTTGCTCAAAGACAAGTCTGGGTCAGAAACAACCGCTATATACCTGAAAGCTCTACTGGTTCAAATCTGGTCTCTCCCCTGTCACGAGATATACAGTGCTTTCACCGATATTCGTAGCATGGTCACCAATTCGTTCAATGTATCGTCCTACAAGCAGTTGCAGCATGGCTTGTGAAGCCTCTGCCGGCTTTTCTACCATAAAGGCGTACAGATCGCTGATCATGTGGCTATACATGGAATCCACACGATCATCCTCTTTGGCCATTTTGTAGGCCAGATCTGTATTTTCATCCAAATAGGATTTGATCGCATCATCTATCATTTCTTTAACAATGGAAGCCATGTGCGGAATATCCACCAGCGGCTTAATGATCTGCTGCCCTTCCAGACGAAGGGTCACCTTGGCAATATCAAGTGCCAAATCGCCCATTCGTTCCAGATCACTGGAAATTTTAAATGCAACAATGATTCGGCGCAAATCCTTCGCTACCGGCTGCTGGGTAATAATGAGCTTGGAACCCATATCGAGAATATTCTCTTCCAGCGTATTGAGGGATGCATCATTTTTGACCACCTGCTGAGCCAATTCTGTATTTTTGGTCTGCAAACATTCAATGGCCTGATCGAGCGCCTTCGAAACGTGTGCACCCATTTCGCGCAGTACGGCTCTCAGTTCGTCTAACCCTTCATCAAAACCTTTTCTACGTATCATTTCGAAGTCACCCCTTCTGGCATATTCATCTGGTAGGCTTTAGCCAAATCGCCCTGAAATATAATCTTCCGTACGTGAATCTTGCGGCGTGGAAAACATCGTCTGTGTGTCCGCCGCTTCCACCACAACACCATTCAAAAAGAACGCAGTTCTACCAGACACACGCGCTGCCTGATGCATGTTATGCGTCACCATGACAATGGTATACGTGTCTCGCAATTCCTGAACCAGTTCTTCAATTTTCATCGTGGAGATCGGATCCAGCGCAGATGTCGCCTCGTCCATAAGCAAAATATCTGGTTGTACAGCAAGCGCCCGGGCAATGCACAACCGCTGCTGTTGTCCACCGGACAAGCTCAGAGCTGAACGCTTCAAAAAGTCCTTGACCTCTTCCCAGAGTGCCGCCTGCCGCAGGCTTTGCTCGACCAATTCGTCCAACTTGTCCTTTTGCCGAACTCCATGCAGACGCGGGCCGTAAGCCACGTTATCATAAATCGATTTGGGAAACGGGTTAGGCTGTTGAAAAACCATTCCCACCTGCTTCCGCAGAGTTTCTACTTCCATAGTATCGCCGTATATATCCTGACCTGCGATACTCACGGTGCCTTCAATACGTGTTCCCGGTATCATGTCATTCATCCGGTTTAGCGTACGCAGCAGGGTCGATTTGCCGCAGCCGGACGGGCCGATAAAGGCAGTTACCGTTTTTTCAGGAATATCGAGGTTTATATGTTTCAGCGCGTGAAATTTCTCATAATATAAATTCAGCTTATCAATCCGGATTACGGAATCATTCATGGATTTATGATCTCCTTCGTGTTGCAGTTATGATCCTCAAGCATTGCACCTGATTTGCACAATATGAAGATTATATAAGCTGTGTGTAAATTTAGTGTGGTGGATTTGTTAACGTTATGTAAAATGATCAAGAACTTAGCATGAGCTCAAGCTCCTGCGCAATTTCGGCTGCATTCAAAGCTGCTTCCTCTGCGGAACGGGACATTTCACTGTTTTTAGCTTCAATTTCATCGACAGCCTGCAGTAGTTTGGCAAAAGTTTGTGTTCCGGCAGATATATATTGAGAGCCTGTATGAATCTGCTGCATACTCGTATCCGTCAGTTCAGCGGTGTCACGCAGCATTTGCTCGATATGGGTGAGTAAGCCTGTAATCTGTGTGGAAAAAGCTTTCGTCTGGAGTGACATATTCCGCACCTCCTGAGACACAATCTGGAAGCCTCGTCCATGTTCGCCAGCATGTGCCGCTTCAATGGACGCGTTGATCGCCAGCAATCCACTGTGATCTGCCAGTGCACGAATGGATGAAGCCATGCCCGCAATGTCATTCAGCGATTGCGTCAACGCCGTCATTTGCTCATGCTGGCGTTTCATTTGCTCCGTAACCGCACGATAGGAGAGCAAAACATCCTCCAGTTCTACTTTGCCACGACGGGATAATTCACTCATTGAGCGGGTTAGCCGCACACTGTCATCGGCCTCTTTAGCTGCATCCAGCACAGTCAGCTGAATACGCTGGACTCCGTCATAGCTATGCCGAATCACATCTCCCCGCTCTTCGTCCGCTTCTCTTTGCATTCGCTGCACGACGGACAGGATATCACGAATCGTGAGTACACCGAGTAACCGTGTTCCTTCCTTAATCAACACACAGTCGTAAAAACGCTGATCTTCGCGCAGCATCGCCAGTTCCACAATGTCCGATGCCTGGCTTTTCAGATCCACAATTAATGTATCGGGGTCGGCAAATAGGGCCGCAGGCTTGTCATAGAACAACGCCGCAGCAAATCTGCCCGTAAAATGGCGATTGTACGCATCTCTCATAATAATGCCCAATGGAAGATCATTTTTATCCACAACAATGACACAAGGAATATCTTCCTGTGTTTTCATAAGGGCTAACAGTTCTTTACAAGACATGTCCGTACCAATGATCGGAACCTCCCGGCATGGCACATAGGTAGTAATCGACTTGTATGCTTCACGTTCAATCACGGCAGTGGAGCTCGGCTGGGTCTTTGGTTCCGTTATCATCGTTCTGAAGTCCCCTTTTTTAACTACTTGGAGTGACGGGAACATCATATCGGTCATTTGTTGATTCTAGCGTCTAGTTTTGTTAATGAAATGTAAAATCACAAAATGGACACAAAGGTCCCCGGACACTGCCCTGAATAAAGAAAAACGCTCCTCATTTATAATAAATGAGAAGCGCTTCTTTTTTTATTTACAACCAGCTTGTACCCCACTCCACGGATCGAATCAATATGAACCGAGTCGGGATCCAGCTCCAGCTTTTTACGTAAGGAACTGACGTGTACATCCACGGTCCGTTGCCCGCCAATGTAGTCAAAACCCCAAACAGCATTCATCAGATCATCTCGGGTTAATACCACACCCGGCTTGCGGGACAAATAAAGAAGCACCTCAAATTCCTTGGGTCTAAGGCTGATGGACTGACCTCCAAGAATGACTTCATATTTTTCAGGGTAAATCTCCAGCTCCCCCAATTGAATTTTGGAGCTATCTTTCTGATCAGACAACACTCCTTCATCCCCACCGGAAGTTCTTCGCAGCACAGCCGTCACGCGGGCCAACAGCTCAGAAACGCCAAAAGGCTTCGTGATGTAATCATCCGCACCCGACTTCAGCCCTTGGACAACCTCGGCTTCACCGTTTTTGGCCGTTAAGATAATAATAGGCGTCGTCAGCCCCTGATGGCGAAGTCTGCTCAGAATGTCCAGTCCGTTCATTCCCGGCAGCATCAAATCCAGCAGGATCAAATCGTAGGACTCTCTGGAGGCTTTCTCAAACCCGGCACTGCCATGATCCTCCGTATCCACTTCGAAGCCTTCTTGTATCAAATTGTAGGATAGCAATCTGGCAAGCGTTGGTTCATCCTCAATAACCAGTAAGCGTTGTCCCATAAATAACTTCATCTCCTGTTTACCTGTTAAAGGCGCATTGGTCAAAATCCTGAAACTTTTTCCATACTCATGCGACACCCGTTTATTTTATCACGGCATTGTTAACAGAATGTAAAAAATGGTCTAGTTCATTCTTCCTGTTGCAATAGCGGTAATTCAACTGTAAATGTGGTACCCAATCCAAGCTCACTTTCCACCGAAAGGGTGCCATGATGCAAATCGACCAAGTGTTTGACGATCGACAATCCCAGCCCCGTTCCGCCAGAGTTACGCGAGCGTCCTTTATCCACCCTGTAAAAGCGCTCAAAGATACGTGGCAGGTCCTTCTTCGGAATTCCAATACCTGTATCACTGACTGTAAATACGACCTTTTCGGTGTCATTCTCCCGCTGTATCGTTAGAACCTTAATCTTTACCTTGCCACCATCAAGTGTATAGTTGATGCCATTAGACAAAAGGTTCAGAAAAATCTGCTGAAGCTTATCTTCATCTGCCTCCATAAACAGCTCATCCGGGATATCCATGTGTAGTGAAATTCTTTTTTTGGCAGCTACATTGTTCAGTTTTTCCAGCAATGATTCTATGAACGACGAAACGTGCACCGGCGAGCATTCCAGAGGGGAACGCTTGGACTCGATTTTGGACAGCTCCAGAATATCACCGATCAACCGATTCAATCGTTCGCTTTCATCATATATAATTTGCAAAAATGAACGGGCCGTCTCCTCATCTTTAACCCCGCCACCGAGCAAGGTCTCGGCAAAACCCTTGACTGCGGCAATCGGCGTTTTTAGCTCATGAGAAACGTTAGCCACAAATTCGCTCCGCATATTTTCCAACCGTCGAATAGCCGTAATATCCTGTAAAAGGAACAGCATCCCCCGGTATCCGCCCTCATCCTCATACATCGGAACACCGTCCAGCAACACGAGTCTCTCCTCGGGATTGTACAAATGAACCTCACCATGCAGCCTTTCTCGGCTTTGTATACTGCCCTCAATTAGCTTTGTGAGCTCATAATGCTTCTTCAGCTCATGATACGGCTTGTCTGTCACCCGTTTACCCACGACACCAAGCATTCGCTCAGACTCACGGTTTACAAGCGCAATACACTCATTTGCATCAATCATTAGAATTCCGCCTGTCATATTACTCATGACACTCTGGAGCAGATCCTCATTGTCACGTATCGTTTTCATTTGGTTTTGGAGACTATCAGCCATACGATTAATGGCTTCACCCAGTTGCCCTACCTCGTCCCGGCGCTGCACACCAACTCTTGCGTCATAATCCAGTCCTGATATACGGTTGGCTACCCCAGTAATATGTTCAATGGGCGAGGTGAGACTGCGAGCAATACGATAGCTCACCAGTCCAGCAGCAATAAACAGCAACACTAGACCAATCCCGATGGCCGTCCAGCCGCGCTGCACTCCCTCCTCCACCGCTTTCAGACTCATGGACAAACGGATATATCCGTCAAAACCCTTATCCGATACAACAGGCTCTGCAACGTATAGCATGTTCCGCTGCAAGGTTTCGCTGTAACGAATCGTGCGTCCAATCTTCTCTGTTGAAGCTTGCTGAATTTCTTCACGAGATGCGTGGTTTTCCATCTTTCGCGGATCGCTTAACGAATCTCCAACCACCGTCCCGTCCTTGCGAATGAAGGTCACCCGCGATTCCGTAAGACGAGCAATTTCCTTCGCCTTTTGAGAATAATAAGAGACATAATTCGTGCTGGACAGGGCATCTGCATTAACAAAAGGGAATGTAGCTCGAAGCAGGTCGATCTCCCGTCCCATGTTCTCCTCTAGCACCTTCATATTCGAATTTTTAAAAATTTGTCCCATCGTGATTCCAGCAGCAAGGACAGATACGCCAATCAAAATCAGCATGATCAGGGTAAGCCTGAAACGAAACGATTTCATAAAATATGCCCATCCTTTATGTAAGTTAAGTCTCATTCTACAGGCTACCTTCATTATGTTCCACTGTGAAAAGAAAAAAGGCTAGGGCATAACACAGCCCTAACCTTTCCCTTGTCCTTTTATCCGTTTATAACTTCACCGCCATTGATATGAATAACCTGTCCGCTTACATATGAAGAATCATCTGAAGCAAGGTACACATAGGCTGGCGCCAATTCTTCCGGCTGACCCGGACGCTTCATTGGCTGCGCTCCTCCAAACTCGCTGACCGTCTTGGCATCAAATGTAGACGGGATTAACGGTGTCCAGATCGGCCCTGGTGCTACAGCGTTCACCCGAATGCCTTGATCTGCCAAATTGAGTGAAAGGGAACGTGTAAAGGATGTGATTGCCCCTTTGGTCGATGAATAATCAATGAGTGTCTTGTTCCCAGCATACGCGGTAATCGATGTTGTGTTGACGATCGTGCTCCCTTTTTTCAAATGCGGCAATGCTGCTTGCGTCAAGAAGAACATACCGAAAATATTCGTTCGGAACGTGCGCTCCAACTGTTCTTTGGTGATATCCTCCAGCTTTTGTTGTGGATGTTGCTCTGCCGCATTGTTCACAACGATGTCGAGCTTGCCCAGTTCGTTAACTGTCTGTTGAACCGCTTTTTTGGCAAATTGATCATCTCCGATATCGCCAGGAATCAACACGCATTTGCGTCCCTCCTGTTCCACCTGACGTTTTGTTTCTTCCGCATCCTTATGCTCATTCAAGTAGATGATGGCTACGTCCGCACCTTCTTTGGCATACGTGACAGCTACAGCCCGACCAATTCCACTGTCCCCACCAGTAATAAGTGCAACTTTACCTGTTAGCTTGCCAGCGGCTTTGTAAGTTGGTTTTTCAAATTGGGGTGCAGGCGACATTTTGGACTCAATCCCCGGTTGCTGGTCCTGATGCTGTGGGGGCAAAGTTTGCTGAGGTTGATTACTTTTAGACATTGTACATTCTCCCTTCAAAATCAGATATTTTTTAGGATGCAACATTTGCATCCACTCTACTCCTGAATTACCACACAAAGTTATTCGTTAAACGAAAAAAGAACAATGTAGTGATTTGAGCGCAAAAAAAAACGGCCTATGCTTATTCAGCACAGACCGTTTTTCAATTTAGCATTTGTCATCATTCGATTATAGACTCTCACTAAATGCATAATTAAATAATATCGCTGTATACCATTAAAAACGTAATTAAAATCAGGAAGACGGCAAGCAGCGTACTGAACATTCGCATTTTGCCAGCATATTGCGTAATAGGCTGTTGGCTACGAATCGCTTCCAGCGACAGCCGTAACGGCTTACCCATGGCTCCCGCAATACCAGAAATAGCGAGAAACAACAGCAAAACGACAACAATCCATGCTACCGAATAAGAACCCCAGGGAAAAATCATATAGATACCGCTAACAAGCACTAAGATCAGCGCAAATTGAGCCAAACGGTTCAATAGCTGAACAGCCGATATCGTTCCTTCCTGCACGCTAGGAGCCAATTTGTCGATTTTGCCCACCACGAAGGGGAGCAATAAATAAAAACCCATCGCCAGTGATCCAATAATGTGAATAAAAAACATTTTACAACCTCCACTTCTTTGTTTTCTTACAAACTTTTTTTCCATAGAACGATCATATTCCAACGAATGACTACCATCTTTTTCAGTGTTTTGGGACATGCTTTTCTATGTCAGGATTTTGCAAAGTCCTCATGTAACTATCAATGCATATGAACTCTATTATACCGGGGAAGTGAGTCAAAGCAAAGGAATAAGGAAGAAAACGAATAGATTCCCTATATTCTGTTTATGAGTAAAAGAGGTGTCCCGCGGCCATGACTATGGCTTAGGGACACCTCTTCAGGTAATAGTCACCGTTTTAGTAGAAAATTGAATCTAAACGGTAACTATTTTAATCACACTGCGGACCGACTCCGCGGATTGATCGAGCGCTGCTTTTTCTTCGGCTGTCAATTCCAACTCGAACACTTTTTCGATGCCATTGCCACCAAGAAGTGTCGGTACGCCAAGGAATAAATCCTGATAGCCGTACTCTCCCTCCAGATAGGCGATGACTGGGATAATCCGTTTTTTGTCTTTTACAATCGCTTCCGTCATCTGTGCAAGCGAAGCTGCCGGAGCATAATATGCGCTACCATTACCCAACAGGTTGACGATCTCTCCGCCACCGCCGCGTGTACGTTGTACGATCGCTTCGATACGTTCCTGCGAAATCAGAGTTTCGATAGGTATACCCCCAACACTGGAATAGCGTACCAGGGGCACCATATCATCACCGTGGCCCCCCATAACGAAGCCGCGCACGTCTTCGACGGAAACGTTAAGCTCTTGTGCAATAAAGGTACAATATCGCGCTGTATCCAGCACACCGGATTGGCCAATAACCCGATTTTTCGGGAAACCCAGCGTTTGGTAGGCAGTATAGGTCATAGCATCTACCGGATTGCTCAGAATAATAACAATAGAATCTGGCGCATACTTCTTCACGTTCTCACAAACGGATTTTACAATTCCTGCGTTCGTATTTACCAAATCATCACGGCTCATACCCGGCTTGCGTGCAATCCCAGCTGTAATAATGACGATATCTGAGTTAGCTGCATCCTCGTAATTGGAAGTGCCCGTGATCTGACTGTCAAATCCCTGTACCGGACCGGCCTCCAAAATATCAAGCGCCTTGCCTTTGGTCGGATTCTCTAGTTGCGGAATATCGATCAGTACGATATCACCTAGCTCCTTTTGAGCCAGCAGCAATGCGGTAGTGGCACCGGTAAAACCGGCGCCAACAATGGATATTTTTTTACGTTGAATGGACAAGTGGTATTCCCCTTCCTTACAGGTTACTAATAATGGTATCTGCGAACTCGGAGCATTTCACTTGTGTAGCACCATCCATCAGACGAGCAAAGTCATAAGTTACAATCTTCTTATTAATGGACGTCTCCAGCCCTTTGTAAATCAGGTCAGCCGCTTCTTTCCAACCCAAGTGTTCAAGCAACATTACGCCCGACAGAATGACGGAACCAGGGTTCACTACATCTTTGTCGGCGTATTTTGGTGCTGTACCATGTGTAGCTTCAAAGATAGCATGCCCTGTTACATAGTTAATGTTCGCACCTGGCGCAATACCAATTCCACCAACTTGGGCAGCAAGAGCATCGGACAGATAGTCCCCGTTCAGGTTGAGCGTAGCAATCACATCAAATTCAGAAGGACGAGTCAGTACTTGCTGAAGTGCGATATCAGCAATCGCATCCTTGATAATGATTTTGCCTGCATCTTCAGCTGCTTTTTGAGCTGCATTAGCCGCATCCTCACCGTCTTTTTCCTTGATTACGTCATATTGGGCCCAAGTAAATACTTTATCTGCAAATTCTTCCTCAGCCACTTCATAACCCCAGTTTTTGAAGGCACCCTCGGTAAATTTCATAATGTTACCTTTGTGTACAAGCGTTACACTCTTGCGTCCGTGGTCAACTGCATACTGAATGGCTGCCCGTACCAGACGCTTTGAACCCTCGGAAGAAACTGGCTTAATGCCAATACCAGAGGTTTCAGGGAAACGGATTTTGTTCACACCCAGCTCTTGTTGAAGGAACTGAATAACCTTTTTCACGTCTTCGGACCCTTCAGCATACTCGATCCCCGCGTAAATATCTTCTGTGTTCTCACGGAAAATAACCATATCTACCAATTCAGGACGTTTCACTGGAGAAGGAACACCGTTAAAATAACGAACAGGACGCAGACATACGTATAAATCCAGTTCCTGACGCAATGCCACATTCAACGAACGGATACCACCGCCAATAGGTGTCGTAAGCGGACCTTTAATGGCTACAATATACTCACGGATGGCTTCCAAAGTATCGTTAGGGAGCCATTCGCCGTATGTATTGAAAGCTTTCTCACCAGCGAATACTTCATACCAGGCAATCTTTTTGCTACCGTTATATGCTTTTTCTACAGCTGCGTCCAGTACGCGCTTGGAGGCTTTCCAGATATCGCGACCCGTGCCGTCACCTTCGATAAACGGAATTACCGGATGGTTCGGAACCTGTAGTTGACCGTTATCAATCGTAATTTTTTCGCCTTCAGTTGGGAGCTCAAACTTTTCAAATTTCGCCATAAGTTCCTTTTCCTCCTCAGATATGAATGGGTACAGGACGAAAGACATGATCTTTATCACAGACAAAAACGTACATCTCTCGTCGTCCCCTCTATTGTACCTTATTTTTTAAATTCAGGGTATACAACCTCAATCTTCCTTCGACAAGGGGTTAGCGCAACTCTGGTGATACGTATTTTTGATCCATTGGACCTGTATATTCGGCGCGAGGACGAATCAGGCGATTATTTTCATACTGCTCTAAAATGTGCGCTGTCCAACCGGATACACGACTCATAGCAAAAATAGGTGTAAACAGGTCTCTCTTGATACCCAGTTGGGTATAAACAGAGGCAGAATAAAAATCCACATTGGGCTTCAAGCCTTTTTGTCCTGTTACAATTTCCTCAATTCGAACTGACATATCAAACAACGTTGTGTCGCCGTTCATTTCCCCCAGCTCGCGGGACATTTTGTGCAAGTGCTTGGCACGCGGATCACCGTTTTTATAGACTCGGTGTCCAAAGCCCATAATTTTTTCGCGATTATCCAGTTTCGCCTGGATATAGGAGTCCAACTGATCCAAACCACCAATCTCCTCCAGCGTTTTGGCCACAGCCTCATTGGCCCCGCCATGCAGTGGTCCTTTTAAAGCTCCAATAGCAGACGTGATTCCGGAATAAATATCCGACAATGTGGCTACCGTTACACGCGCAGCAAAGGTAGAGGCATTTAATTCATGATCGGCGTGCAGCACGAGAGCCTGATTGAACGCTTTAATAGCCGTCTCCTCTGGATCCTTGCCAGTCAGCTGATACAAAAAGTTTTCAGCGATAGAAATACCTTTTTTAGGCGCAATCGGCTCCAAGCCCTCGCGTATACGTGCTATAGCTGCCACAATGGTAGGCAATTGCGCCTGAAGCTTGACGGTTTTGGTCACATTAGACTCTCTCGACATATCATCCGCCTCTGGGTCATACAAAGCGAGAGACGATACGGCTGATCTCAAGGCAGCCATCGTGCTCAAATCTTTCGGATATAACTTTAATTGAGTAACAATTTCATCCGGAATAGCAGCGTATTCGCTTAACTGGTTGCGAAGCTCCTGCAATTGCTCTTTATCAGGTAATTTCCCAAACCACAACAAATAAGCTACCTCTTCAAAATCGGCGTTAACAGCCAAATCATCAATGTTATAACCCCGGTACGTGAGAACGCCATCTACGATAGAGCTTATGGAGGAAGTGGTCGCTACGATCCCTTCCAGACCTTTAGTCGCTGTCATCGTTACATCTCTCCTTTGTAAAAACATTGTGAACGGACTTGCAATGTAAACATTTTCAAAAGTAAGATATGCCTTTTAAATAGCCGAGTAATGTTAACGCCATATGTCAATATTTAAACCTTCTTTCACTATACTGGATTTTGTCGTTTATGTGAACATTGAGGGCTATTCCAACACATTCAAATGTTTTATCGCTTCCATAAATAAATTTTTGAAACCCCTTACAAAAAATATTGATTCATTTGCACTTTTTTACATAGGTCTTGTCTCCCCCCTTTCCCGCATATGTATAGTAGAGCATTTATTTTATGAAATACTATCGTAAAAGAAAGGAGTCGTGAGAGCTTGAGCCGGTTAATCCTGAATCGCATATTTCGTGCTCTATGGGTGGCAATCGTGATTGTAGCTCTGTTATTGGGCATATATGTGCTTTTCCCTCTCGTCTATCCTTTCCTATTCGCCTGGCTTGTGGCTTATGCCATGAATCCATTGGTTGGTTTTCTGCGTAACAAAGCCCGTATGCCACGTTGGACGGCTGTCACGGTCTCATTATTTGTATATTTAGGTGGAATTGCAATTATCCTGTCTGCAGCAATCACCCGCATAGTCCGAGAAGTTATAAAGTTGGCCATGACTTTTGACGGGCATATTGAGCGTTTTAAAAGCCTGTTTATCGATTGGACACAAAGCGATTTGATTCAAAATGTAATTATTGAAATTAACCATTTTATCCGGGATAATCCGGATTACCAACATACCATTAACAGTAATATTGATAAAACAACTCAAACCGTCAGTTCGGCTGTCACTACGCTAGTCGCTCAATTTTTTAATGGGGTTTTGAACTTGCTGACCTCTCTGCCTAATATGGGAGCAGTTCTAATGGTTATTGTATTAGCAGCTTTTTTTATTAGTAAGGATTGGGACCGACATAGTCGGATGCTCGCAAACACGGTTCCTGATACGATTCGCAAGCCATTGTCGGATATATGGCACGATCTACGTAAAGCACTGTACGGCTATTTGCGTGCACAGTTTATTATCATCTCCATTACGGCATTAACGGTCATTGTTGGGCTGTTCATATTGCGTGTGGAATCCGCCTTTACCATCGGTTTAATGATCGGGCTGGTGGACTTGCTACCTTATTTGGGGGTTGGCATTGTGATGATTCCGTGGATACTGTATGAGTATATGTCTGGTAATTTGGCGCTAGGGGTAGGATTGTCGATCCTTTATATCATCCTGTTGATTGGACGACAGATCGTGGAGCCTAAGGTGCTGGCCAGCAGCGTGGGCTTAAACCCGCTTCCCACCCTTATCGGTATGTTCATCGGGCTCAAGCTATTTGGCGTTTTAGGACTCATTATCGGACCTGTATCACTCATTGTCGTTGATGCACTGAATCGTGCGAATGTCATTCAGGACTTGCGCAATTATATTCTCGCTGGAAGAGTCCGCTAGATCATGGATAGGAAAAACGGCAGCTCACGTCAAAACCGCCGAAACGTAATACTGCCGTTTTTCATTTTTTTCTCCAGCCACTTTAATAAAAAACGTCGGTACAACGCTCGTGTTAAAGGGAACACCAACGTAAAACCAATAATATCTGTTAAAAATCCGGGGATAAGCAGCAAACTCCCACCAAAAAAGACACATAATCCATCCAGCATTTTACGGCCGGGCATTTGTCCCCGATTCATTTCATTTTTCGCATCGGCAATCACCTTACGACCTTCAAATTGCATCATGGCAGCCCCGATTAGCGTCGTCAGAATGATGAGTAAAATCGTTTTGCCTGCTCCAATCCAGTGACTTACCCATATAAACCCGTATAGCTCCGCCAAAGGAATGAGCAGCAGCAACAGCCACAGACGTTTACGCATCATCATGACTTCTGTCCCTCCCCGCCTGTAAAAGCAAACCTTAATGCAGTGTACAGCTCAGGTAGCGCCTGGTCCAGTCGAACGGGCTTCCATTCGGTGTTCACCCATACGTGACGTGTCATCCCAGTGACGAGCAGCTCTCCCGGTAGCGTGTCTGCCTGGGTCCATACCTTTCCCAGATACCTTTGATGCTCATCATCCGTTACCCGCCGAACCTCATAGATATAGTTTAGACGCAGTCTGGAGAAGTCGGTAATTGCGGTATAAACGGTAATTAAATCATCATATCGAGCAGGACTCGCATATTTCGCATTGATTTCAATAACTGGCAGCAAAACTCCACGTCCCTCCATACTCCGATAGTTAAAACCCGCCTGTCGGATCATTTCGGTACGCCCGATCTCAAACCAGTTCAAATAATTTGCATGATATACGACCCCCATCTGGTCGCTTTCCTGATAACGGACACGTAGCGGTGCGCCATACCAGCGTAATTCCGTTTGATTCTCCTCTTGAGTCATAC
This sequence comes from Paenibacillus sp. FSL L8-0644, assembly GCF_038008165.1. Classification (NCBI taxonomy): domain Bacteria; kingdom Bacillati; phylum Bacillota; class Bacilli; order Caryophanales; family Paenibacillaceae; genus Paenibacillus; species Paenibacillus sp. FSL L8-0644. Next base: position 1,924,200 of record NZ_JBBOYN010000001.1, on the reverse strand, counting down.
AAGCTCTCCTATCTTTGTGCATCTTTATCTCTATTTTGCCCTCTCTCCATTAAACCATATTTACAGCCCGGGAACAAAAAGAGGGCAGACCGACCGGTCCACCCTCGCAAATCATATATAATAATGCCTTTATTATTGTGGCAACGGCTTGGACAGTTTATAATATCCGCTATCCGAAGCCAGCTTGAGCAAGTTCTTAGCTTGGCTTCCCGCCCAGGCGTAACCGAGTCGTCTTTCCTCACTAATTTTCATGATGTCGGTATACTTTTTGCCATCCCGATCTGAGAAGAAATACTTATTGTCTTCCACATTATAGAACCGATACCACATTACGCTCGATGCGTCCTTTTGGAAAAACTCCGGACCTTGACGATTGTATTTGATACCGTCGATTCGGTTCGCGTCAAACCATTTCAAAGCACTTTGAGCCGCTTTTTTCACTTCAGCGGTTTGCGGTTGGGACATGAGAAAAGCAGTAATGCCTACTGATTCCGTAGTTGTTTTGGAAGGTAGCTCAAATGCCCGAGCCGCAACCGATGCATAAGTAGCCGGATCATGCTGTGCACCCCAGATTGTCGGTGTACCATTATTTACAATTTGAGACTTGATTGTATACTGGATACCTTTGTTTAGCGCTTGCTGAAGTCTGGAGCGATAAGCGTTATCCAGAATATCGCTATCAAACGGCTGTTTCTTGTTCACAATATCGTCAGCCAAGACCATAACTCTAACCATCGCATCATCATTATAAGTTACAGCATCGGAATAATTACCACGTTTAGGGTATACCTGAGGCCAGCCACCGGAGGAATATTGAGAAGTTAGTACAAAGTCTACTGCTTTTTGTACACTGTTCTTAATGTCTTTATTTTTGGTTTTTTTGTATACATCCGCCAAAAACCGAATCTCGGTTGTCGTGGCCTCGTTATCGAACGTTCCGAGTTCAACACCATCCTTGCTCTTCCATGTGGAGCGTGCAGCTTTGCCATCCCATTTGGATTTATAATTCTTTTCCATCGCTTTGAAGAATCCGCCATGTGGCAATTGCCAGGATACAATATTTAAGGCAAGTGTAGTATCCTTGGATGTATTCCCCGTAGAAAACTTACTGAAATCGCGCATCTTGTTTAGGATGCTGTCTGTATTGACAACAGTGGTTGGCTTCGCCACAGCCGACAGCCCAAATAATTGCTCACGATCCAACACACCTGAATTTACATCGTCACCATAAACGTCCCGTCCCACAGCTGAATCTGTGGTAAGCTCATAAGAAGCAGTAGCCGATTCACGTACCGAATCATATGTAGCCGGCACAATCTCCTGTGCCGCAGCCCATGAGGGACTTAGGAGCCCTGACGTTACTGTAATCGCCAAACTTGAAAGCGCTATCATCTTTACAGTTGGACACATCTTCTTCTTCATTTGAACCTCTCCCTTATTTTAAGTTGGGTCATTGCGTTCAGTTTAACCTATACATTCTTGCTGAGGATTCTTTTGGATAGTGAGAGGGACTGAACCACTATTATGCATGATAAATAGTTAGTTGTATTATATGAAAATATATCCAAACGATCAATATATTTTAATTTACTAATAGATTAAAAAAGTTAAAAAACTTTGAAAACAATAAAAATCCTCTTACTAATGCCGGATTAGTAAGAGGATTTTACGTAAAGCTAATATAAAGTAGGTCGATGAGCAACATCGCTTAACCAAATCGACCCATGATGTACTCCTGAGTCAGCTCATTTTCAGGATTCGTGAAAATATCGTTCGTTTTCCCATGTTCAACCAGACTTCCGATATAAAAATAAGCAGTATAATCGGAAATTCGTGCAGCCTGCTGCATATTGTGCGTCACAATAACGATGCGCAATTCTTTTTTCAATTCGGTAATAAGCTCTTCTACCTTGCCTGTAGACACAGGGTCCAGCGCTGAAGCTGGCTCGTCAAGTAACAGAATTTTCGGTTGAACGGATAGAGCACGTGCAATGCAAAGCCGCTGCTGTTGCCCGCCAGACAGCGCTAGAGCGGAGTCGTGAAGGCGATCCTTGACCTCATCCCATAATGCTGCTTTACGCAGGCTGCTTTCGACGATTTCATCAAGCTGTTTCTTCTTGCGCACCCCACGGTATTTGGGACCGAAGGCGATATTATTGTAAATGGATTTGTAAAAAGGGTTGGGACGCTGCCACACCATGCCAATTTGCTGACGCAGCTTGATCACGTCCGTTTCCGGTGCCGTCAAATCCTGTCCATCCATCCAGATGTGTCCCGTTGTAGAGGAAGATGCAATCTCATCATTCATCCGATTAAGGGAGCGCAAAAAGGTCGATTTACCGCAGCCGGAAGGCCCGATCAGGGCAGTCACTGTCTGCTCGGGAAAGGCTAGATTCACTTTTTTCACAGCCTCAAAGCTACCATAATAAATACTCAAATCCTCAGTACTGAACGGATGCGGCGGTTGTCCCACAAGCTGTTCCGAACGCGTAGACTGAACGGATGTTGCTGGTGCGGCGGTTTTTGCCGTTCGCGTAATCACATGTTCCATTGTTCTCCATCCCCTTTCTAATCCATACGTTTGGCAGCTGTCAGACGGCGGTATACAACTCTTCCGAACCATCTTGCACTCAAGTTGAATGCAAGCACAAGCAGCACCAGTACGGCAGAAGCGCCTGCAGCAATATCTTTGGAGTCAGGAGCAATCCCCTCACTATTGACCTTCCAAATATGAACAGCCAATGTCTCAGCAGGTCGCATCGGGTTAATAGGCGATCTAGCATGCAATGGATTCCAATCAGTAAAATCAAGCGGCGGCGTACTCATCCCTGCTGTAAACAGCAATGCTGCGGCTTCCCCGAAAATACGGCCTGCGGCCAAAATGGTACCCGTAATCAAGCTTGGCAGCGCAGCTGGCAACAAAATGGAGGTAATGATTTTCCACTTGGACAATCCAAGCGCAAGTCCAGCTTCCTTTTGCTCCTTCGGCACAGCTCGGAAAGCCTGCTCCGTTGTGCGAACCATCAGCGGCAGGTTAAATACGGCCAAAGCCAAGGCTCCTGATAAGAGGGAAAAGCCAAAATCAAACGTATTTACGATAAGTAGTAGTCCAAACAATCCGATGACGATCGACGGGAAGGAGGACAATACTTCGACGACAAGTCGTATAAAGTCCGTAATTTTCCCCGGCTTTGCATATTGCGCCATGTAAATACCTGCGCCCCAGCCAATCGGAATGGTGATAATCAAAGTTAAGATTAACAAAAATACGGAATTAAACAGTTGTGGGCCAATACCACCGCCTGCACGTAATGTTTGGGGAGCACTGGTTAAAAAGTCAAAAGAAATATGACTGACTCCGCGGGCCAAAATGAAGCCCAGTAATCCCACCAAAAGTGCAACAATGAACAAAGCGAAGAAACAGATTACAAATGTAGCGATCTTGTCGGTCGTTTTAGCTTTCATCAAACCCGGTTTCTCCTTTCAAGCAGCCTTACCAGCAGCACGAAAATGAATGTCATGAGCAGAAGAACAAGCGCCATGCTCCAGAGAGCATTGTTATGAACGGAGCCCATCGCTGTATTCCCCATGCTAAGTGTAATGACGCTGGTCAAGGTCGAAGCGGATTCCAGCAAGGAATGCGGTATGTGCGGAGCATTCCCGATTACCATCTGTACAGCCAACGCTTCTCCGAAGGCACGAGCCATACCGAGAATAATTCCTGTTAAAAGAGCAGGCAACAACGTCGGAATAATAACACGAGCAATTGTCTGCCAGCGGGTAGCACCCAAAGCATAAGAGGATTCACGTAGCCCCCCCGGCAAGGAAGACAACGCATCCGCCATAATACTCGTAATCGTCGGCAAAATCATGACTGACAACACTAGGCAGCCTGCCAGAATGCCGATGCCTTGTCCTCCAAACACGTTCCGTAGCAGCGGGACGATTACGGTCAAGCCGACAAAGCCATATACAACAGACGGAATACCGGATAATAATTCAATCGCGGGTTGAAGGATACGCTTACCCGATTTCGGCACAATTTCCGTCATAAATAAAGCCGCACATAAGCTGAGCGGACTGGCAATTAAAGCCGCCAGTATGGTTACTGCAAAAGAACCCGTAATAAACGGAAGTGCGCCGAAGGACTTAGGCTCGCCATCCGGACTCCATTTGGTTCCAAAGAAAAACTCTCGCAGACTGACTCCATTCACCGCAAATGTAGCTACACCTTTGGAGGCAACAAAATATACGATGGAGACAATAACCGCAACTAAAAAAACGACACAAACCGACGTATATATGCGGCCGGTCCATTCTTCCCAGTAATGTCTTTCTTTCATAACTCGGGATCGTTTATTCTGTTCCATGTATGCCTTCCCTTCAATTGGTCCCATACTGTAACTCCTTTAACCGAAGAATAGAGGCCGGACGCTAGTCCGCCTCTTCTTCGTGAATATACTCGCGTTAGCTGCGTTCATCGAACAGGAGGTGTGACTCTCCTTATTTCGTGATATTACCGTCAGCATCACGTTTCACTTGCATACCTGATACTGGAATGTATCCCAAGTCTACGACATCCGTTTTTTGGATTTCATCTGACAGAATGTAGTCCAGGAATGCTTTCACATGCTCTTTTGGCTCACCTTTAGTGTACATATGCTCGTAAGCCCATACTGGATATTTACCTTGTTCTACATTTTCAACGTTAGCTTCAACGCCATCGTATTTCAAAGCAGTTACTGTGTTGTCGATGTAGGACAGAGCCAGATAACCAATCGCACCCGGTGTTTCAGCAATCAGCTTTTTCACAGTACCGGAGGAATCTTCTTGAATGGAGCCCGGCAGATCTTCTGTTTTTTGTCCCAATGCGTATTTTTCAAATGTTGCACGAGTACCGGAGCTGCTTGGACGGTTTACAATAACGATTTTTTGATCCGCACCGCCAACTTCTTTCCAGTTTGTGATTTTACCTGTGAAGATTTGTACCAATTGATCTTTTTTCAGGTCTGTAACGCCTACTTTAGGATTCGCTACCGCTGACATGGCTACAACAGCTACTTGGTGATCGACCAGCTCATCTGCACCGCTCTCCAGTTTTTCTTTTGCAAACACGTCGGAGTTACCGATGTCCGCTTGTCCGCCGGAAACCTGAGTCAAGCCAGTACCGCTACCGCCGCCCTGTACTTGAACTGCAATGCCTTTATATTTATCGACAGCCATAAATTTTTGTCCCGCTTGCTCTACCAATGGTTGAAGTGCAGTGGAGCCCACAGCCAGAATGTTTCCTGTCAGTTCAGCAGCTGCTTTATTGTCTGTTCCTGTAGCAGCTTCTCCTTGTGGTGCAGCATTGTTACCTGATCCACAAGCTGCAAGTGCAAATACCATGGTGAGAGTCATCAGAATGAACGGCCATTTTTTCAACATTTTTTATTGTCCTCCCCTTAGTTAAGTGACGGTTTTTTATTTATGACCATCAACACTTTTACATTGTAGGCCTGGAATGTTAGACGAACGACGTGGTTTTGTAAAACAAATATAAAATATTGATAGATAAATTATTTTTCGGTATATAATTAATCTATAGTTTGAAATTCATATATGAATGGACATATAAGGAGAGCTGTTGGATTCCATGAATATTCTAAAATTGCGTATCTTGATGCTGATCGACAAATTCCATAAGGCGACGGATGTGGCCGAAGCTTTGCAAGTCAAACAACCTACCGTCAGCTTTCATATGAAAAGCTTGGAAAAGGAAATGGGTGTTTCCCTATTCTCTCTTCAACAAGGCAGGATTATGCTAACGGAAGCTGGAAAAAAATTATTACCTTACGCAAAGCAAATCATCTCTCTGGAGCAAGAAGCTAGACAAGCTGTAGATGAACTGACAGAAGAGTCACAGGGTCAATTACATCTAGGTGCTGAGTCGATATCAGGTACGTATCTCCTCCCCACTTTGATGGCTAAGTTTGCTGAGCAGTATCCAGATTGTCGTATTCAGTTGGAGATTCAATCCCCGGATGCAATTAGGCAGCTACTAAAACAGGGGGAAATTGATTTTGCTTTTCTCGACGATAGAGGATCTCTTCCAGAGTATACGGTGGCAGAGCCAGTGGCTTCAGATCAAGTAGGAGTTATCCGTTCTGCACGTGCACCTGAAGTCAAATTAGAGGAGTTCGATGGAACCGATATGCTGGACAAGCACACATGGGTAAAATATAGCGGTTCATCCGTTGTAGATCTGTACTCCTCGCTAGTTAAGCCCCATCTGGAAATCAACTCTTGGGAAGCGGTAAAGCAAGTCGTAAGCGGCGGAGAGGCGCTTGCCTTCTTTCCTGCAAGCGGAGTCGATAATCATGAAAATGCTGCTTCCTCGGTGGAGTGGCTTCCTTATCCCGAGGCTGATTATCAAATAAACATCGTGTATCAACAAGATACACACATGAACTTAATGCAACAGGCATTCCTTGATTTCATACGACAAGAAGGACTAGAAATAAAAAGCTAGAGAACAAGCAAAAGAGCATCCAAGTCTTATTGACTTGAATGCTCTTTTGCTTGTTGTAACGATACATACAGCCTCGGTATTATTTCACGGAGGCTTTAATTACGCTTGTGCTGGAACGCAGCTAATTTTGATCAGGTTCGTAGAACCGGAATCACCAAGAGGTACGCCCGCAGTAATCACAACCAAATCGCCCTCTTTAACGAGGCCAGATTTGCGACCACCTTCCAGCGCGTTGTCAAACAGACTGTCTGTTGTGTCAACGATTGGTCTGCCTTGTACTGCATGTACGCCCCAGATCAGAGCCAAACGGCGAACTGTTCTTTCCTGTGTTGTCACAGCAATAATCGGAGCTTCTGGACGGTATTTAGAAATCATACGCGCCGTTGTTCCGCTTTGTGTGGACGTCAGAATCGCTTTAGCATGCAGGTCAAGTGCAGAAATAGAAACGGATTGGCTGATTGCTTCTGTGATACTAATCTCTTGAGCCGTTCTTTGTTTTTTGAACAAATCACGGTAGTTCAGAGAGGACTCAGCTTTTTCTGCAATACGTGACATTGTCAATACGGATTCTACTGGATATTTACCCGCAGCTGTTTCGCCGGACAGCATAATTGCATCTGTTCCGTCAAAAATAGCATTCGCCACGTCACTTGCTTCCGCACGAGTCGGACGCGGGTTACGTTGCATGGAATCCAGCATTTGTGTTGCCGTAATAACAGGCTTGCCAGCTACATTACATTTGTTAATCATCAATTTTTGCGCCAGAGGTACTTCTTCAGCAGGAATTTCCACACCAAGGTCACCACGGGCAACCATCAGGCCATCCGAAGCTTCCAAAATTTCGTCCAGGTTGTCCACACCTTGCTGATTTTCGATTTTGGAAATGATTTGAATATGACTTGCGTTGTGTTTCGCCAGCAATTCACGAATTTCCAGTACATCACTTGCTTTACGAACAAAAGAAGCCGCGATGAAATCAATGTCCTGCTCAATGCCGAAAATGATATCATTAGCATCTTTCTCCGTAATACCAGGCAAAGAAATTGCAACGCCTGGAACGTTAACGCCCTTCTTGCTTTTGATCGTTCCGCCATTGACAATGCGGCATTTGATTTCAGTGCCTGATACTTCAATAACGGTGAGTCCGATCAGACCATCGTCGATCAGAATGGTGGAGCCGGGCTCCACGTCCGAGGGAAGATCTTTGTACGTAATAGAAATACGATCTTGCGTACCGAGAATTTCTTCCGTTGTCAGCGTAATGAACTCGTCCTGAACAAGCTCAATAGGTTCAACTTCGAGCTTTCCTGTCCGGATTTCCGGCCCCTTCGTATCGAGCAAAATAGCAACATTTTTGTTAAGCTCCTTACAAGCTTGACGGATGTTTTTAATCCGGTTGCCATGCTCCTCGAAATCACCGTGAGAGAAATTCAGGCGGGCTACGTTCATACCAGCCAAAATCAGTTTCTTCACATTTTCCAATGACTCACTGGAAGGACCGATGGTACATACAATCTTAGTTTTGCGCATTTGGGTTTTTCCTCCGTTTTCAAAGGTGCTACTCTTTATATCTTTTTCCAACAATTAAATCTACTACACTTTTTCCTATTTGTATAGGAAGTTCGTCATATTTATTGTTACCCGTTTACAGCGTATTACAACATAGGTTCAGTTTCCGAAGACTTCAAGAAGGTGTATTGACCTATTTTTCGGAATTTCTGATACCGATCTTCCCTCAATTCATCGCAGCTCATATTGGTAAGTTCCGCCAAATGACGTTCCAATAGCTCCTTGATTGCGGCAGCGGTCACTTCATAGTTACGATGCGCGCCCCCTTTCGGCTCCGGCACAATATCCTCGATAATTTCCATGCGAAGGAGGTCATTAGCCGTAATCTTCATGGCTTCAGCTGCCTGATCGGCCTTGGAAGCATCTTTCCATAGAATCGAGGCTGCACCGTTTGGAGAAATGGCCGAATAAATGGCATGTTCCAGCATCAGCACACGGTTACCGACTGCAAACGCAAGCGCACCGCCGCTTCCACCCTCGCCGATGACCACACAAATAACAGGCACCGAAAGCTTTGCCATCTCCCGCAAGTTGCGGGCAATCGCTTCCGATTGACCTCTCTCCTCTGCTGTATTACCCGGATAAGCGCCCTTCGTATCAATGAATGTAATAATAGGGCGTTTAAATTTCTCAGCCTGCTGCATCAGACGCAAGCCTTTACGGAATCCTTCCGGATGGGCACTACCAAAAAAACGTGCAATGTTATCTTTCGTATCCTTACCACGCTGCTGGCCAATGACGGTCACCGGAATACCATTCAGCTTGGCAATCCCGCCTACAACCGCCAAATCATCTCCAAACAAGCGGTCGCCGTGTAATTCAATAAAATCCGTAAACACCTGCTCTATCAAATCAAGAGACGTTGGTCTTTGATGATGACGAGCCAAATGCATTTTTTGTGGTGCTGTAATGTTCGAATATATTTCTTCTTCCATCTCGAGATAACGTTCCTCGAGACGGTTGATTTCATCTGTAAAATCAATTTGCTTATCCTGTCCGAATTGCTTGAGTTCTTCGATCTTCTGTCGCATCTCGACCAGGGGCTTTTCATAAGGCAATTCGCCAGCCATCTATTCCTCCCCTTTCACACTGTGTAGATCAAGCAGTTGCCCAAGGGTATCGCGCAGTTCCTTGCGATGTACAACCATATCCAATTGTCCGTGCTGCAAATTAAATTCGGAAGTTTGAAAATCATCCGGCAGCTTCTGTCTGATTGTTTGTTCAATTACAATACGCCCTGCAAAACCGAATACAGCTCCTGGCTCTGCGATATTAATATCTCCAAGCGTAGCAAAGCTAGCGGATACTCCACCTGTAGTCGGGTCGGTGATAACAGAAATATAGAGCAATCCCTGCTCATCCAGACGAGCAAGAGCAGCACTTGTTTTTGCCATCTGCATCAAGCTTAAAATACTTTCCTGCATACGTGCTCCGCCGGAAGTTGAGAAAATAATTAGCGGCAGACGCTTGTCTATTGCTTGCTCAATGGCGCGCGTAATTTTCTCTCCTACGACCGAACCCATACTACCAGTAAAGAAGTCAAAGCTCATCACAGCAACGACAACAGGATGTCCATAAATAAGGCCGTCGCCCGTAACGACAGCCTCTCGCAAGCCAGATTTCAGGGTCTGTTGCTCCAGCTTGCTCGCATATCCCGGAAAGTCCAGCGGGTCAACCGAAATCATATCGGCATCATATTCCGTAAACGTGTCTTCGTCGAGCACCATGCGAATGCGATCCATTGCATTCAAACGCATATGGTATCCGCACACCGGACACACTTTCAAATTTTTCTCTAGTTCTTTGCTGTATTGAATACTTCCGCACTTGCCACATTTGGTCATAAGACCTTCGGGAATTTCCCGTTTGGGACGATCCGGCATGTCCGCTTGATCGCCGCTCAGCGCCCGTTCCGAAGGGATGGTCGCGTATTTACGCTTCTTTTGGAATAAATCTTTAAACACAACTACACCTCTCCAGCCGTTTATTTGTCAGCCGTAACCGATACAAGGTCCTCTGCCGTCTATGCGGCACCTCTAAGCATTATGTTCATACACACGTCAACGCCTGTTCCTAAAACATTACCGCCGATCGTGCATCCTTTGTTCCACTCATGCTGCTGTATCACTTCCGCCGTTCCGGACTCAAGGGCGCAAAATCGAATTAAGCACTTCCTGAATTTCTTCGACTTCACCCGAAGGCACAAGTATCTCAAACTGTTGCTTGGATGCGCTGATGGCCCGGGCCTGCACCATAAAACCTTCTTCAGACAGTTTGAGCTTAATCATGTCAGCCAGTCTGGCCGTCGGTGCAATATAAATCACCGTCCACATGCCTTGTTTCTACCCCCTAAGCCTCAAGTTTTGAGCCCATATAATAGACTCATGATAACATACCTTACTTTTTTCCCGCAACAAAAGCCCTCCTGATCATTTAAGTTCCGTCGGAGGGCCTAGAAAATCATCAACTCTGTTTACACAGGTCAACTAAGCATCCAATGATGCAGGATAATGCTTGGCATGGAGACTCCGATGTGCAATTCGCGAAGAAGCAGCGGCAGCCAGTCCGGCGACAAGATCGTCTAAAAACACATGAATACCACTGCCTTTTTGGTTCAGCTGTTCGATAATCCCCGTCTTTTCCTTATCCAGATAACCAAAACTGGTTAAGCCAATCATGCCGTACACACTCGTAATTCCAAGAGCTAGTGTCTCGTCCACTCCGTACAGCGGTTCGTCTGCCTCCATAATGGCTTGCAGCGGCTGAGGGAGAAGTTTTTTTTCAGCCAATTCATCGAGCGCAATGCCTGTGAGCAAGGTATATTGAACCTCGCGCTTTTGCAAAACCGCTTTGACACTGTCTATACATTCTTCCATCGTCAAATGAGGATAATATTTTAGCTGAAGCTGAAAAACAATGTCCGCAATGGACTCGATACGAATGCCTCTGCGATTTAGCAAAGTTTCTGCATATTCATAGGACATAATTTCCCTCCCGCTTTCACCGTGCAGTTCTATTCTTTCACCGTGCGGGACCTTATGGTGCAGGGTGCGTGTTGAACCCCTGTTCCGCCAGTTTTCCAAGTGTATGCGGGAGGGAAGGAAAATGTTCATTAAACCGTTACAATAAGGGCGGGTTACTGTGTACCTATTATTTGACTTTCACCGTGCCTTCACCCAACATCGACTCCATTTGATCAAAAAGCTGAGGAGAGGGCTTAATGCTGTAAGCATCGCTCAACGCCAGCAGACGCTGGTTGCTCTCATAAAAAAGTACGGTAGGCATAGCACCGGGATGCTCCTGTAGCAGCGCCTTGAGACTGACCAACAAGCTGGCGTCTTCCTCAGCCTGGCGGGTGATTTTGACAAACACCCGCTGACGAGTGGTCGGCTCCGCGCTGCGCGGGACCGGCACCTGCTCACCGCGAGCCGCTTCGACTCCGCGCGGTGAAGCCGCCGCCACGGGGGGAGCCACCTTCGTTTGAGGCGAAGCAGATGCAGTGGCTGCCGAAGGCGGGGACGACACACGCGACGCGCTCCCGCCTGGGCCGCCAGCGGCAGAACCAGCAGCTAGTACGGATGCTCCAGCTGCTGCGGACGAGCGCGTACTGGCACGTCGGCGCTGGAGGAGCCGTGCCAGCGAGTCTTCCGCTAGCGGGGCGACCTCATCCGCAAGGAGCTTGAAGTGCTCATCCTGCTGCTGCATCTTGGCTCGAAGCGTAAGCAAAGCTCCCTTTTCAATCCACTGCTGGCTTCGCTTCCATACCTCAGGAAACAGCACAACCTCACAGCGCTCAATCTGATCCTCCAGCTCAATGAAGGCCATAGCCTTACCCTGCTTGGTCGTAATCGTTTTGAGTGACACTACCATGCCTGCGGTCACAACAACCGTTTCATCTGGGACATCGCCCAGCTCCATCAGACGATCCGCCTCGCTGCTTTCCAACAGCGACTCAAAATCATCCAACGGATGCCCGGATAAATACAGTCCCAGCAGTTCACGTTCCAGTTCTAACTGCTGGCTGGCACTGAATTTGGGTACATTGGGATATTCGATATCCCAATTGGGCATTTCCACAAAACCAAACATATCAATTTGCAAGTCATCCCGTTCCTTGCGCCACTTGACGGCTGCATCCACCGTTTCATCCAGCATGGCAAGCAACTGTGCCCGATGACCCGTCAACGAATCAAAGGCCCCTGCCTGAATAAGCGATTCAATTACTCTCTTATTACATACCCGCAAATCGACACGTCGACAAAAATCGAGCAGGCTGTCGAAAGGCCGTTCCTTGCGAACAGCGAGAATGCTCTCCATCGCCTGTGTGCCAACATTTTTAATTGCAGCTAGGCCGAAGCGGATGCCTCCTTGCTGTAATGGAGTAAACAGCACCCCGCTTTCATTCACATCAGGTGGCAACACTGCGATATCCATACGACGGCATTCGACGACATATTCAGCCACTTTCCGATGACTTCCCATCACCGCCGTCAGCATTGAAGCCATGAATTGTACTGGATAATGTGCCTTTAGATAAGCCGTCTGAAATGCTAGCACACCATAAGCAGCTGCATGAGCACGCGGGAAGCCGTAGTCAGCAAAACGAACAATCATATCGTAAACCCTGCCGGCCTCCTCCTCCGTGTATCCCTGCTTCATACTGCCTTCAACAAAATGTCCGCGCTCCAGATCCAGTACTTCGCGCTTTTTCTTGGACACAGCCCGGCGCAACAGATCGGCTTCTCCCAGGGAAAAGCCCGCCATGCGCGAAGCAATCTGCATGATTTGCTCCTGATACACAATAATACCGTACGTATCCTTTAAGATCGGTTCCAAGTCAGGATGCGGATAAGAAATCTCAATCTGACCATGCTTGGCCTGTATAAAGTTAGGAATAAAACCCATCGGGCCCGGACGATACAAAGCCAGGACAGAAATGATATCCTCAAATACACTCGGCTTCAAATCCTTGAGTACCCGGCGTACACCGGCCGACTCCAGCTGGAATACGCCTCCTGTATCTCCTTTGCCCAACAAGTCATAGGTATGCGGATCGTTATCGGGAATACGGGTAAAATCAGGCGTTTCTCCATGCTCTTCCGCAATCCAGTGTATGCACCGTTCAATAATGGAGAGCGTACGCAGCCCAAGGAAATCCATTTTAAGCAAACCAATGCGCTCTAGATTTTCCATCGAGTACTGCGTCAAAGGTACTCCTTCGCTCCCCTCTTGAAGCGGAACCGCATCGGTCAATGGAGTCCGCGAAATGACAACACCCGCTGCATGTGTCGAAGCATGACGAGGCATTCCTTCAACCTTGATCGCCATATCCAACAGTTCACGTGTCTTGGGCTTCGTTTCATATAGCGTTTTCAGCTCCGGGGTAATTTCCAGCGCATGACGGATATTAATGCCTAGCTGCGCCGGAATCAGCTTGGCTGCCTTGTCCACCTCGCCATATGGCACGTTCAATACACGACCGACGTCACGGACAGCGGCTCTTGCCGCCAGCGTTCCAAAGGTAATAATTTGCGCTACATGCTCATTTCCGTACTTCTGTACTACATAGTCGATAACCTCGTCACGCCGCTCATCACTAAAGTCAATATCTATATCCGGCATACTAATTCGTTCAGGATTCAGAAATCGTTCAAAGAGAAGGTTGTATTTCATCGGATCGACATTCGTGATGTTAAGCACATAGGCAACCAAACTGCCTGCTGAGGAACCACGCCCCGGTCCCGTTGCAATCTTATGCTTATGTGCAAAGGCAATAAAATCCCATACAATCAGGAAATAATCGCTGAAACCCATACTGTCAATGGTATTCAACTCATAGTTTAGCCGTTGGTTCAGCCTTTCCCGTTCCTCCGGCTGCTTCCATCCGGAATCGCTTCCATAGCGACGCTCCAGCCCTTGCACGCACAGATTGCGTAAATAGGACGAAGAGGTCATTCCTTCCGGCAGCGGGCGATATTCAGGTAAAATGGATTGACCGAATTCCAGCTCCAGTTCGCATTTTTCAGCAATACGCACCGTGTTGGCGATGGCTTCTGCCACATGCGGGAATAAACGAGCCATATCCTCCTGACTTTTCAGATACAACTGACGTGTTGGTATACGCAAACGCTCCTCATCGTCAACTGTCTTTCCTGTCCCGATACAGATCAGAACATCCTGCACGTCCGCATCTGGCTCAGTCAAGTAATGCACGTCATTCGTCGCGACCAGTGGAATATCCAGTTCCTTCGCCAGTGCGATCAAGAGAGGATTTACACGTTTTTGCTCCGAAAGACCATGATCCTGGAGTTCCAGATAAAAATCATCGCCAAAAATGTTACGATATCGTTCCGCTGCTCGTCGTGCCTCGGCTTCCCGACCATGCAGTAAATGCTGCGGCACTTCACCGCCCAAACAAGCGCTCAGGCATATGATGCCTTCGTGATGGGCAACCAAAGCCTCCATGTCGATGCGCGGCTTATAGTGAAAGCCCTCCAAATGGCCGATGGAGCACAGCTTCATCAGATTTTGATAGCCTGTTTTATTTTTGGCGAGCAAAATTAAATGATATATGGGCTGATCCTTGCGGCTGCCACGCTCCTTGCGCGATCCTGCCGTCATATAGGCCTCACACCCAATAATCGGCTTAATGCCGTTCTCTACACACGCTCTATAAAAAGGAATGGCACCGTACATGACCCCGTGATCTGTAAGGGCCAGCGCCTTCATTCCATAAGCTGATGCCTGTTTGACCAACTCCGCGGTACGAGCCGCGCCGTCCAGCAGGCTGTACTCGCTATGAACATGCAAATGCACAAATGAACTCATGCGCTTCTCTTCCTTTCACCGCTTGATTTTCTTCAAACTATTTTATCATATCCGCGTTAGTAGCGCCCATAGAATAAAAGTACAGACCTCGGCGGACAAGCGCGGTCTTGATTCGTATACCTAAGGAGGAAAAGAGCATGAGCACTTTTATATCCAAAGCGATTCTCGACTTCTTCATTGCCTTCGGCATCGTGCTCGGGGGAGCCATGCTCGGCGGAATGGGAGCTGTGGTATCGCTTCAGCCGCCCACCCAGACGATGCTAGAGGTTGCCGGAAGAATTAAAATATGGGCGCTTGCTGCCGCTGTGGGGGGAACGATGGACCCGATCCGGGTCATTGAAAGCAATATGTTGGATGGTAATTTGTCACCTGCCATTAAGCAGATATTGTATTTGATTTTCGCCTTTTTAGGCGCTCATATGGGTGCAGAGCTGGTCAAGTGGGTATGCGGCAACGGACGACCGTGAGGTGAAACGACTATGAGAGTTCCCCCTTTTGAGCGCCTGCGTCCTTTTATGCAATTGTCCTCCGTCTTTGTACTCGGTATGATTACGGGAGGCATGATCTACAACGTCATCTGGCATGCCAGCTTCAATCAGCTATGGACGAACAACCAGGATCTTCAATTCCAGCTCCAGCAAGCCGAGGAGGACAACAAAACATTGCGCAAATACAGCAAGCGCCAAACCGTTGTCAAAGAAATCAAGCTGATCGCGGAGGAAGCTTCGGCCGAAAAAATTGATTCTATCAACCTGAAGGAACTTCTTCGCCGTGTCAGTCGTGATCTGGAGGTGCTGCGTGGCAGAGATATGTTCGAGATTGACTCTGACAGCAAGCTGGTACGTATGTTGCTGCACCAAAAAAAATACACCGTTCGTGACAAGGAGTATACGATCCAGGTCAAAACGATGCTTGTAATGGAAGGCGTGCTGCAAATTTGGCTGGAAGCAAAAGAAAGATTGCCTGAAAGCCACTAGTCGATCTATTCGACTTCACACCTTACTCCGATCCATTGTAAACTAACCATGTTCAATGGAATGAAGCGTCATCACTGCTTTACATACCAAATGATTTTCCCGTGAAATTGCAATTTCTAGCTTGCAGGTGCGGCGACTCATCTCGAGCAGCATCGGACGAAGAACGACAGCATCTTCTATCTGTACGGGTCTAATAAAATATGTCGTCAAATTGTCCAGCACATAATCCTTGCCGCTCATGTCTCTAGCTGCCCGGTAGCCCGCTTGTGTCATCACGTTGACCAGTACGCCTTCCGAGATCGTACCTAAATTGGTCGCCATTTGCGGAATGATAAACCCGCGAAAAAATAACGATCCGTCCTCATTACGCTCCTCAGCAAACCCGTTCCAGATCAGCTGGTCGAACGTCTCGCCAAGTTGCGGCTGCTTTTGGGCGTTACGCAGCGCCTCCAGCACCTCACGCCGTGTAACGGACCCGAGCAGCTTGCGGTTGCGGTCCACGACCGGCAAATAATCCACACCTTCCCACGCCATCATTTGCGCGGCTGAAGCCAGCGAGGTCTGGTAGGTGACCGTTATCGGATTGCGGATCAGACATTTATCCATCGTATGCTCAGGTTGAAGCCCCTCCACATCTTTGCGGCTGACGATACCAATTAAACGATTCCATTCATCCACGATTGCAAAATGATGATGTCCGGTCGTCACCGAAAGTTCTTCAAACTCGGTAAGTGTGCTGTTGATTTTCAAAGTCAACGTTTTCGGTTTGCCTGCCGCAATATCTTCAATCAGCATAATTTTCTTTTTGATCAAGCGGTCAAATATGGCTCTATTAATCATAGATGCCACTGTAAAAGTATCATGGCGTGAGGAAATAATCGGCAGACTGATCTTGTCTGCGAGCTGCTTAACCTCTCGGCTCGTACCGAAGCCCCCTGTAATCAGCACACCTGCCCCCTGCTCCAATGCAAGTGAATGCGCATCCTCACGGTTACCTACGATCAGCAAACTACCTGCGTCAATATAACGAGCCATAGCTTCCTCGCGCATCGCTCCGATCACATACTTGTGCAAAGGCTTCTCCAGCCCCTCACTTCCGCCCAGCACATGTCCCTCTACAATATTCACGACATCTGCAAAGGTCAGCTGCTCGGACAAGCCGCGCGGGCGCTTCTCCACTCGTACTGTTCCGATCCGTTCCTTGGTAATGACAATTCCTAGGTTTTCAGCTTCCTTCACGGCCCGATAGGCCGTTCCTTCGCTGACACTCATTTCTTTAGCCAACCTGCGCACAGAAATTTTGGAGCCTATTTTCAACTGCTCGATATGTCGCAATAGCTGCTCATGTTTCGTAACTGTTTCATCTAGCCCGTCCAATCTGTTACACCCCCAACGTTCAATCTGTATCATTCTGTATCTATTATAGCACAAAAACCCTTTATTTTAGACCTTTGTTCATTTTGAGTTCTCTGCTTCGGAAATAGCAAAAAAGCGATCCCCTCTTCACAAGGACCGCTTCTTACTATGATTGATTTGTAATCTGGGAGGCCAGCCCAAGACAAGCTGAAAAAAACTCACTGCATGCTGCCTTTGTCAGCTTTTTTATCCCATTTCATCTGCCACTGCTGCATTTTGGCCCGCCGTACACGCTCCAGCGTTTTGCGCTTTTCCTCATCTACACCCAGCAAAAAATGCATGTTTGCTCCGATGACTAGCAGCGCAAAAAGTACCCATACTATCCCAAATCCGTTGACCCAGTTCAAACCGCCTGCAAGCGAGATGCGTGGTAACGCGACCAAGACCATAGCCAGCGCAATCAGTGTATACAAACCATGTTTCCATTTTTTAAAAGAACCCAATCGTATCCCTTCCTCTCCCTGTGACTCTATGTATCTAGTCTATGAGAGGACAGGAAGGAATATGAGACAATCTTACAGAGATGAACCGTACAAATCTTGAAGGCTGTCTGCAATAATTTTGTTAACGTCCTCAATAATCACGCTCAGGCGACGTTCAGCGTCGAACAGGCGACGGATGTTGAGGTTCAAACTTAACACCTCGAACAGCTTCTCCATCTTTTCCATCTCTTCCTGTGCTGGCATATCGCCGCTCATCATGCGTTGTTGTACTTCCATTTGGCGTTCACGGAAATCGTCGAGCATTTTCTTGGCTTCTGGATCGGTTTCGATCAGCTTCATCGCTGACGTAATTTCCTCTACCTCTTTGCTTTCCTTCAATGCTTTCGCTAAATCATGGGCTTTGTCGTAGATGTTCATGATTGTTTATTCCTCCAATACAAGTTTAGTGTCAACATTTCACATTGTCCGTCAATCACCAAGGGATATATGTCCTCATATGATGAATCAGTGCTATTACAGCCCATTCACGTTTCCCGTTACTTTCAAGACATCAAGTTGCTGCCCGGAAGGAGATCCACGATGTCCATCAAAAAAACAACGATTCAAATCATCGGATCGGGCATCTTGCAGGATGACGTACTCATGGTCGGCGAGTCCTTGCTTCGCAAATGGAAAATATCCGCTGGCCACCCCGTTCAGCTCGCCTTCGGTTCGTTCCGCCAAGAGGTTACCGTCATATCGGTGCCCCGCTATAGCGGCCTACGTGTGGGAAGCGTGCTAGCCCGAAAAATGGGGCTTCATGCCAATTGTGATCTGCGAGTAACCTACAGCCGAGGTCGCCGGACACTTCGAGTGGGCCCACTTATTAGCGTGCTGGTCAGTCGGGACTATCCCGAACAGCCCGACAAGCCTTTCGGGTCGATCACCCTGTTCTGCCGTGAACTAGTCGGGGAATGCCGCAGACAAGGAGCATATGTGTATTTCTTCACCCCGGAGCATATCGGAAGTCAGCCCGGGCGAGTTCAGGGATGGGTGTATGACGGAGGCTGGAAAAAGACGGTCATGCCCGCCGGCGATGTCGTCAATAATCGTCTTACCTCCCGTAAACTCGAGAACAGAACTAGCGTACAGCATTTCATGAAAGAAGTAAAATCGCAGTACGGCACGACCATTTTTAACGAAAAGTTTTTGGATAAGAATGAAGTATTTGATGCGCTTAAATCAAATTCTTCCCTGCGCAAGTATTTACCCGAGTCCCACTTGCTGCAAACTTTTGTTGTTTTCAAAAAAATGTGCAACCAGTATCCCGCTGTTTTTCTCAAGCCAGTGCGCGGAAGCCTGGGTAAAGGCATAATGCGCATTAACAAGCAAACCGATGGCACCTTTTCGGTGCTATCCACAACAGCAGGCACACCCCGCAAGCAAACGTATGCCAACGTCGATAAGCTGTACAAAAGCTTGGCGGGAAAAATGAAAACAACACGCTTTCAACTCCAACAGGGACTTACCTTGATTGATCACGGTAAGCGTCCGGTCGACTTTCGTGCGCTTGTACAGAAAAATTCGTCCGGAACCTGGACCGTAACATCCATTGTCGCCCGGATCGCCGGAGGAAGCCACTTTGTGTCCAATCTGGCAAGAGGCGGCACGCTGAGTACTGTCAAGGAAGCACTTGCCAAGACCACGCTGCCCGCAACCGTTAAATCGAATGGGCATACCTCTCTCAAAACAGCAGCACTGGATATCGCAAGCGGAGTGGAAAAAGCAATTCCCGCCCATTTCGCAGAATTTGGTATTGATCTGGCAATAGACAGCACGGGGCGCATCTGGTTGCTGGAGGTCAATTCGAAGCCATCGAAGAATGACAACACGCCGTTAAATGATCAGAAAACTCGCCCGTCCGTTAAAAAAATGATTGAATACTGCTGTTATTCAGCCGGCTTCAAATGAATTCATCTCTTCCAGAGTCTGGCTGCCAAAGGAGCTGTTGTCGGTGTCTCTTGTTGTGCCAGGCACGCTGGGCGTGCTTGTTAGCCGGAATCAGGCCGCCACTCCCCCTATTACCGAAGCCGATTTTTGCCGCAGGCTAAGTCTGTTGGGCAGGCGCTCTGATCTTAGCGTAATGGCGTTTACCGTCGAAGAAGTTTCACCTGAAGATCACTCCATACGAGGTTATGTTTATCGTAACGGAGTATGGACATCCGGCCGCTTTCCGTTGCCGGATATTGTGTATAACCGCTGTCTCCATGTCCACGAGAGCCAGAATGTCAGGCGCACACTGGAAGACATGGCGGAGCAAAATTCGCGCAAGCTCATCTACTGGTCGCGTAACTTACCTGGCAAATGGCAGGTGTATCGCGCTTTGCATGCGGTAGATAAAGTACGTCCTTTTGTGCCGCCTACGGCGCCTTACCGGGACACGGCCCAGCTTGTGGAATGGCTAGGACGCCATTCGGAGCTGTTTATGAAGCCACAGACCGGAACACATGGCAAGAGCACACTGTATCTCCGGCTGGCAGAAGGAGGCCAGGGACTACTTGTACAGGGTAGAGACTCCCGTAACCGTCCGTTCCGGCGTTTGTTTCCCGAATTGGATGCAGGATTGTCATGGATCCACGGAATTGCACACAAACGCGCTTATATCGTGCAGCCTTATTTGAAATTAACGAGCCAAAGCAATCATCCCTTTGATGTTCGCGCACTCATGCAAAAGGATGGCAACGGCCATTGGCGCCTGACGGGCTTTGCTGTAAGAGAAGGAAGAAAAGGAACTCTGACTTCTAATCTGCACGGTGGGGGCGAAGCCCATCCGGCTGAGCCATACCTTCGTGAACAATTTCGCGCGGACACCACGCGTCTCATCATCGGGCAGATGAGGGCGCTGTCCTCGACCATTACCAGGGCGCTTGAGGAACGTTATGGCCGCCTTGGCGAGTTGGGAATTGATTACGGTATTGACCAGAGCGGGAACATCTGGCTATTGGAGGTTAATTCCCGACCTGGTCGGGCCGCCTTTTTTCAGACCCGTCAGCCGGAGTGCGCTTTCCAGTCGGTCAACCGCCCGCTCGAATATGCTCGATATTTAATGACCCATTCCAAAGCGACAGGGCCAAAGGGCGCGGGCGCCTCCCTTGAACATACGGTATAGGAGGATAAACAGATGAGTTTAACGCATTGCAATGTGCATTTCTCACAGCAGCCCGACAAGGTGGCGTATATATCCACTGCCTTGTTGAAAAGCCTTAAATTATCCGGAGCCAAGTCCGTTCGTCTGCGGCTCGGTAAGGATCAGATTCCCGCTACTGTAAAACCAATTCAGAAGGCGGGACGCCATCTATACTTGACCTCCGGCTTACGTAATGCAATCCGTGTTCCCAAAAGCGGGGCCATCTATTTGCGGAATCTGGATGGTGATATACAGCTAGGGCCGTTGATTGGCGTGCTGTCTGACGGTACCACCTCCACCACTCGCCCTTTCGGATCGCGCACAGGCTTTATTAAGCAACTGCTGAGGGAAGGCAGCAAAAAATCTTATATTTTTGCCTTCACCCCTCGGGATATCAACTGGCAAAATGATACGATTAACGGCTATTTTCTGTCATCCAACGGGGAATTCACACGTAAACTTGTACCTTTGCCGGACGTGATCTATAACCGTTTGCCGAGCCGTCGCTCTGATTTTTCCCCGGCGATCAATCAACTACGCGAACGCTTTTCCCGCAAACGAATTCCCTTTTTTAACTGGAGCTTTTTCAATAAGTCCGATATCTATAATCTGCTGGAGAATAACCCAGATGTTAACCGCTATGTCCCTGAATCATATATGAATCCCAGCTCTGAACGTATCCGAGGTATGCTGGAGCGACATCAATTTGCTTATTACAAGCCAAGTGGAGGCAGTCTCGGTAAAGGAATCTATCGTCTGTCCCATGTTCCCAAGCAAGGATATTATGTGAGGTACCGTAAGAAAAGTAGCAATGTATTGCTAAAATTCGCCTCTTTTAATTCCATGCTCAGGATGCTTCACTCCAATCAGGGACAGATGTTAAAGGGTTATGTCATTCAACAGGGTATCCAGCTGATCGAGATTGACAATTGCCCGATTGATTTCCGGTTTCACATGCATAAAAATGGAAATAATCAGTGGGTCGTCGTCGGCATTGGAGCCAAAAAAGCCGGACGTGGCAGTGTCACAACCCATATCAAAAATGGCGGCTCCCTTATGACACCTGAACAGGCGTTGAACCGGGTATTCGGAGACCGGGCGGGCGAAGTGCTTCAACGTGCCAAGAACGTAGCAGTTACGCTCGCTGAAGCCATTGAACACCATCACCAGCATCTATTGGGTGAAATCGGCTTTGATCTGGGCATTGATCAGGATGAAAAGGTATGGATGTTTGAAGCCAACTCCAAGCCAGGCCGATCCATTTTTCAGCATCCATCGTTGCGTGCGGAGGGTAAAGCATCCGTGGAGCATATTTTGGACCACTGTCTTTACCTCAGTAAATTCCGCAGAAAAGAGGAACTATGAATACCCGGGCGGAGCATAAGCCAGTCGTTGCTGTATTGACAGTGCACGACGAAGGGCAATTTTTCAAGGGAAATCAGCGCAATTTCAGGGATATTCTTGAAACGGGAACACGGATGGGATATCAGGTGTACATTGTTACCGTCAGGGACCTGAAACTGGCAGATGAGACGATTAAGGGCTATGTCTTCAACAAGAGCTTACAGACGTGGGAGGAACAGAATTTTCCACCTCCACAGGTCATTTATAATCGCATCCCCAACCGTAATTATGAACTTAAAACCTCTGTGCGCACAAAGTTGGATGAAATTTCACATGCCTCAGGCATTGAGCTGTACAATCCAGGCTTTTTTAACAAATGGGAACTGTTCAAGTGGTTGCGCACCTCAGAAACGACTCGTCAGCTTGTTCCGGCAACCAAACGGTTAAGCAACCTGTCTTCCTTAGGAAAAATGCTGTCTACGTATCCATACCTGTATCTCAAGCCGGAAAACGGTAAGGCCGGAAAGGGAATTATGATTCTTAAATTCCTCCCAGACCATCTAATGGCTTACAGACTGACCATTCAGCATGACAAAAAAAGTGTAACCTACAGATCTGTATCGCTATCCCGGCTGTGGGGACGTATCCGACGGGAAGCAGGCAACTCACCTTATATCATTCAACAGGGTATCGATCTGGCAACCCATCAGAAAAAACCCTTCGACCTGCGTATCCTGGTACAAAAAAATATCCGTGGCTCCTGGAGTATCACCGGAGTCGGTGCCAGACTGGCCGGTAAGGGGAGCATTACCACACATGTCCCGCGTGGCGGGAGTGTAGAGGACCCTTTCAAGCTACTGTCCTCACTGTTTGGGCCTGAGGACAGCACGGATCTACTGAACAAAGTTAAAAGTACGGCCATACAGATTGCACGTCAAATTGAACGCGCATCCGGTCTTTCTCATGGCGAAATGTCCATGGATCTGGGCGTGGATACGCTCGGAACCCTCTGGTTTTTTGAGGCCAATGCCAAACCAATGAAATTTGACGAGCCGGAAATCCGCCAAAAGTCGCTTAGACGCATATTCCAGTACAGCTCCTTTTTGGCCGGACGAATGAAATCATGATCAAGGAAGTGGAATCATGCCGCAAATTAGCGATGTTCAACATTTGCCTGCCCGGAGCTGGCTGCTGAGACGACGACAGTTGCTGTTTTTGGCCCGCAGCTCAGGGGGCATGCGCATTACTCGTAATGCTCTGCGGCAGTTGGCCGTTTTAACGCCCGAGCAATTGAACACCCCTGGCTCCTCCCTCCTGTGCGCATTTGTGCGCACGGAGAAGGGGCTGCGGATTGCCGGATTTTCCCTCGCTCTGAATTACGGGGAGGATGCTTGCATCGTAATTGTTCGTCCGCTTTACCGGGGCCGCAGACTGGGCGCTAGACTGCTGTCCGCCCAGCTCCAACAGCTGCGCCGTCTAACGTGCAGCGTAGCCGCCGACAATATGTCCAGTCTCAAAACCTGTTTCCGCGCTGGGCTTGTTGCGCATGAAATGACGACTGGACCAACCGGGAAACCCACGCTGATATTTCACGGAGAGTTATCCCAAGATAAGCAGACGGCAGAGGAAGGTGGAATGCTGTGCCAAAACCTGTCCTAGGCATCATGACTTTGTATTTGAACAACAAGAAGCAATTAGAGGAACGCGACATATATGAGCGCATGATTGCAGAAGGGAAACGGCTGGGACTGGATATGTATGTATTCACTCCTGCGGATGTCCATAAGGATCGCAGGATGCTCCTTGCCCAAATCTATGATCCACACAGCGGAAAATGGAGCCGAAAGTGGCGAGAGTTCCCAGACATGATTTTCGACCGTTGTCGGGTACAGCGCAGTGAGCGATATCGTCAGTTGAAGCAGTTCCGATTGCAATACACAGACCTTGTATATTTAAACCGACCCCTGAGTAACAAATGGGTCATTCATCAGCAGCTTGCGAGAAGGTCTGCCTTTCGCCCCCATTTGCCTGCAACAGAGCTGTTCAGTGGATTTCATAGTGTCAAACGGATGCTCAAACAGAATTCACTAGTGTACCTCAAACCGATTAACGGTACGGGAGGCCGAGGTATTTTACGTATTGAACCTGTTAACAAGCAAGGAGGCCTGTATCTGATTGAGGGCCGCAATCGCAAACGCCATATCATTCCCCAGCAGCGGGTACGTCTAGACCGTCTGGAGCCGCGTCTGAGCAGCTGGAACATGGATAACTACATTGTTCAGGAAGGCATTCCTGTGCAGTTGCCGAATGGCAGAGTCCATGATTACCGTATGCTGGTACAGAAAAATGGCCAAGGAGTATGGGAGCTAACCGGATGCGCGGGGCGCATCGGGGCGCATCGGAGTGTCACTTCCAACCTGCATGGTGGAGGCAAGGCAGTACCGATGAGCCAATTGCTTACGCAATGGATTCGTGATGAAAGCCATAGAGAGAAAATCATCAAGCAAGGGGAAAAACTCGGACTGGACATCGCTGCGTATCTGGAAGAAAGCTACGGGGCATTGTGTGAGCTTGCACTCGATTTGGCAATTAATAAGCACGGTCATATATATGTGCTGGAAGTCAACCCGAAGCCAGCCCGTGAGGTCTTTTCGCGTATTGGTGAAAAAGAAACCTATCGCCGCTCCATCGCCAAGCCCATGGAATATGCCTTGTGGGTCTACCACACACAAATTAATCCAAAGCCTCTGGCTGACCACAAAGCAGAAGATAAAACAGAAGATAAAGCAGAAAATAAAGCAGAAAATAAGACAGAAAATAAGACAGAGAATAAGACAAAGGAAGGCTCCGCGTAAAGTGGCTGCCTTCCTTTCTTTTTTTCATCTGTCCGACAGTACCAGCATGTTTAATTATATGGTGCGTCGAGCCTATTTATAACCAATAACCTGTGTTCCACAGTTACTCAGCGTTTTTATAAAGTGTAAGCAGTTGCGTAAAGTCTGTAATAATCGCATCGGACCCCTTCAACTCATCGTCCACACCAAATCCCGCATAAGCGCAACCGATCACCGTCTGTCCGTTCTTTTTGCCTGCTTCCACATCTGAGGAACGATCTCCTACCATCCATACGTTCGAAATATCGTGCTTGCTCAATAGAATTTCCAGCAAATTCACTTTGGAAAGCGTGCTGTACTCCCCAGCGCTGTACAGTCCTTCAAAAATGGGAACCATTTCATACGCAGCAGCGATCCCCTTTACATAGTCCTCCAGACCGTTACTAGCTACGAACAATCGGACACCTTGCTCATGAAGGGCCTGGAGTGTTTCTTTTACATGTGGATACAGGGCATGACTTCCGCTCTTCAATCCCTCCAGTTCCAGCTGAAGCAGCAGCTCGTCCGCTCTTCTATGGGCCGCTTCGCTGGCTTCCGGCATCACTCTTCTCCAGATTTCATCCAGCAGCATGCCCAAACTATTCAAAATAAGCTCCTCGGGAGGAGTCTCTCCTTCATAAAGCCCTTCGGCGCGCAGCGTATCAAACAGCTTGTGGTACGCAGGAAGCAATAGCGTCTCCGTCTGAAAAAGTGTACCGTCCATATCAAATACCATAGCCTCAGGTTTCTTCAACACAGGTGCATTGTTCATGTAGTTATCAGTCATTCCTTTCCTATGTAGGTTTACAACTCTAACCCCTCTCATGATAAGCAATAAGAGAGGTCCGTGTAAACCTCATTGCGCATACCGCTAACTCTTATATTTTTTTAAAACAGTCCTGAAACAATGCAAACCACCCCACATATCCGTGTGTAAGGCACCCCTTGGAAGGTTGAGATCCACACCATTCCAATACGAAAATCCCGCCTGCTCTATCCATTGCTCCATCGCTGATAGATCCACTGTAGGGTAATCAAACGTCAGCAGAAGCATTCCGTCATCGCGTATGGTCCGGTGAAATTCATGTAAGGCTGCCAAAGACTCCTCAGGTGTTAAATGTTCCAGCACTGAAATACATACAATTTTGTCAAAACTGGCATCCTCATAAGGCAGAGCTGTCAGATTGGCATGTGCGGAGTGGAGCCGAACCGGTAAAATCTCCTGAATGCGCTCGGCAGCCTCCTCTCCGATATCCCGCCGCACCTCGGCCAAAATGGCATCCACGGAAACGATCCGTATATCCAGATCGCAAGCATAGACCTGAGCGCAACGGCGGGCCAACTCAAATTTGAATGGATGTGGAATTCCACACGCTGCATCCAGCACCGAATCTTGACCGGACATAAATTGAAGACACCACTCATACTCATAGGGGCGACTCCACCAGCTTTGGGGGAGTCTGTAAATCATGCTGGAGGAGTTGGGGTCAGAATATACAAAAAAGCGAGACAGATACGGGTCAGACATGTTCATGGATGCTGCCTCCTTTTGGAGAGATTTAAATTACTCTTGCAACACAGCACAGTTCATGACCCCGTTTCTCGCCTTGAAGTTTGGCCAACAATCCCATTTGCTCCGTAAAGGCAAGATCACCGTACAAAGGATGGGCTTGCAGCAAGGCATCCAAACCAGAGGGAAGCTGGCGGGTAAACATAGCCACCGAGCACAATCCAGACTTTTCCAGTAAGAGCGCCAGCGTATGCTCAGAATAATGATATAAATGATCTTCCTCGGTAAATAAAGGTGAATAAACACCATAAGCCTCATTGGTGAACGAGTTTTTGTTGGGCACTGTAATATATAACGTCCCGTCAGGTTGAAGCTGTTCGCGTAAATCTGTCAAAAATGCAACAGGGTCCGCAATATGCTCCAGCACATGCCAGCATGCTACGGCCTCGTATTTGTGATCCAGTGGTAATTCAGTATCTTCTTCTACTTCTTGTATTTCTTGTGCTTCATTCAATTCCTGCATATCACATGCTTCATCGGTTTGAGTATCTTCTTCGGTTTCACCGTTCCAGTAACCCGGCAATAAATCCACGTCATATTTGTGTTTGGCGTAAGCACGCGAGTCTATGGAAGGTTCAATACCCACTGCATCCCAGCCGGCTTGAAGGGCAGCATGGATAAATTCTCCGGTACCTGATCCAATCTCAAGCAATTTTCCTTTACCGGAGCTGAACATATCCAGTAGCATGAGTCCAAAAAGGGCATGATCCCCATAAGTTGACGCTGCTGCACTATCCCGCATAGCAACCCAATCGGCATTATAAATCTCTGCAATCATATCCTCCGGCTGTATATGATCCACATCATTACGAAAAACCAAGCCACAGGAGCCGCACCCCATCAAGGTAAAGCGTTCATAGTTATGAAATACTCCCGTGTCAGACGAACCACACAGTTTGCATTTACTATAAAATACGTTCTTTGTTTCACTTTTAATTTGTAGACCGGAATTATTCATAACCTGGACACTTGAAATCTCGGCAACATCCATGGCGTTCACATCATGGGTAGCTTCATACTCTGGTGTAGTTTCTTTTTCTCCATTTATGTTGTCCTGATCTACCCAAAGCGTGAGTCGGGGGTTCGGGTCCAAAATAGATTCATATTGCTCTTTCCAGCCATAACGAACACTTGGATCAAGCAACTGATATCGCTGAAATTTGGCCATGCGAATAGCAGGTGTACACCATCCCCAATGCTGGATGCGGTAGTTGCTGATTTCACTGGGAAGGTCAAGCACATTTTCTGGAAATCTCCCACAGTGCAAGGACTGCTCCTTCCATTTATAAGAGAACCCTTCCTTATATCGAATTAAAAAAGGACGGTAATATTGATGAGCCTGCCAATAATCATCATCGCGGTAATGCGTGGAATTCCACATATCAAACAACCTGAAACAAATCGTATCTGCTTTCGTTCCCGCTAACAAAGAATGTACCCCTTGAGCAAAACGGGATTCGAACATTTCGTCAGCATCCATATTTAATATCCATTCCGGAAAAGAAGCCAACGTCTCTCTCCACTGTTGCTTACGTAGTTCCAATTCATTGGTAAAAGAAGCTGTTTCATTGCGTATTAAACGTAATGGGATTCCCTTTAGGATCTCACGGCACAACTCTCCGCTATCATCCTGACTGCCATCATCAATAATGACCGCTTCATCAATATATTCTCGATGACTCCGCAGCACGTCAATGAGCTTGCGATCTGCCTCATTGTATACCGTCATGGTCAGCGTCAATTTGGGTTTGGAGACAGGCGGCGTATGAAGTTCACTTTGTCGTGGACCAGGGAACGTTTGTGGTATAACAAAAGAATCTGCCGTGTACTTGGCAAAGACAGCTGACTCACGGAGGTCATACGGTATAACAGGAGGTTCAGGGAACTTAGATGGACTTGATGATGCAGAAGGATTGAAGGCAGGAGAGTTAGTAGAAGTATCGGAGTGATTTAGATATGCTAAATGTTCTGATTGGTCCGTATGAACAGCGCTCGTTGTAAAATAATTTAGGGTGAATAGTAGCTGCTCTGCCTTCATTCTGTCCGCTTCCCGGTACAGATGCATCGCCGGATAGTGTGTATCCACAAAAAGTGGAAATCCAAATGCAGCTGCCCGAATACAGAAATGTCGATCTTCTCCCCAATAGGAAACGTTTTTGATTTTACCAAAGTGAATCCCTGCTTCCAGTGCACGTCTGCGGATTAGGGTGCAAGCACCTAGACCCCCCACTTCGTACAAACCAGGAACATGCATTTGGTGTATGAAATGCAACTCGCGTTGCGCTCGCTCCTCTGCCGACAACACTTCGCCTTCTTCACGATGGAACAAATTATATTCATCACTAACCCACACCTGAGGCAATAGAGGCCCCTCCGGCTGCCAGCGTGTCCAGAAAATCTCAGATACAATATCCTTCTCCGCCTCCACCAGCTTACATAAGGTACGGGAATGGAGAATCAGGTCTGAGTCGACTAAAAACAGCGCGTCATAATTATGCTGAAGTGCATAATCGATAAGACGATTTTTGAAGTCGGCCACTTTCCAGACGAGGGCTGGCGGCCAATAATGAGTGTGCTCATCACTTCGGTTCTCCACTTGCTGTGGACCTTTTAACAAGGGCAAAACCCTGCCCGGCAGCCGATTGGAAAAATCGGCAAGCCATTGGCTTGAAGTCGGATTGTCATTATCATCGACAAATAAATAATCGGGCAGCACATCAGGTGCCTCCAGTCGCTCTAAAGCTTGAAGAAATAAAGACAATATTTCCGGTTTCTGGTGCACCGGGCTACCGATTAGTATACGCATGATTCAACGCCTCCATCAGGCAGAAGCCTCATAACCGTTCCCCCCTCCATATCCTAAGGCATACCATAATTGCAACCGAGCGATATGGGAGTGAGCGTAGTATGAATGGACTTGCACCTGGAAATATCAATGAAAACGACATCCATACAAAAATACAATCTTACCATCCAAACAACTACTCTTTTTCAGTTTTCTACCCGTTTTCTAACTACATTTAGCCATCAAATTTATTTCCCGGTCGCTTGATAATATCGAATTTCGCACAATCTCCTCCCCCTCATATCAGACTTTGATTTTCTAATTTATTAGAGCAAGATTGAATTTATGATCATCGCACATCCTCTAAACGATCCATAGGAATTACTACATAATGAGCAAGCTATCCTAATAAAATGGAGATTATACCAAGTTTTTGGGAGGGACAAAGAGCATGGTAACTGTCAGCTTATGTATGATTGTCAAAAATGAAGAAGAAGCCCTTCATACCTGTCTGAAATCAGTCCATGACCTGGTAGATGAAATCATTATCGTAGATACTGGTTCCACTGACAGTACCCAAGAGGTCGCTGCATCGTTCAATGCTCGGGTATACCATTTTGAATGGTGCGATGATTTCTCTGCAGCCCGCAATTATGCGTTTAATCAGGCAACGCAAGAATATCAATTTTGGCTGGACGCTGATGACATACTGGAAGAAAAAGACCGAATATCATTTCTCAACTGGAAGAAACAAGCCACCCTCTCCTATGACAGCATTACGATGGATTATGTGCTGTCTGTAGATGAACAAGGACAGCCGTTGTATAAGCTCAAAAGAAACCGAATTGTGCGGCGTGATCGAAGATTCAGATGGATCGGCTTTGTGCACGAATTCCTGCATGTGACTGGCAGCACCTTTCACAGTAATATAGCGGTGACTCATAAAAAGACACGTGCCTACACTGATCGTAATTTGCATATATATCTCAAGCATCGGGAGCAAGGCACTGCATTTTCTGAGCGAGATCACTACTACTTCGCGAATGAACTATATGATAACGGACGCATACTAGAAGCCATCCAGCAGTACGAGCACTATCTGGGACTCGATCAAGGATGGATTGAGGATCGGATTGCTGCTTGCTTTAAGCTAGCGGATTGCTACGCCCACCAGGGTCAAAAACAGGAGCAGCGTATGGCTCTGCTTCGCACACTTAACCTTGATGTACCACGCGCCCAGTTCTGCTGTGTCTTTGGCAATTTGTTGATTGAAGACGAACAGTATACTCAAGCCATTTACTGGTTTCACCAGGCAACGTTGATAGAGCCTCCACAAGATGTGATGGCCCTAACCAATTCGTCGTACTATACCTGGTTTCCACACTTGCAATTATGCCTGTGTTACGACCGAATCGGTGACATCGAAAAGGCAAAATCGCATCATCGCATAGCTCAGTTGCACCACCCTACTCATCCAAGTGTTTTATATAACGAGAAGTATTTCGCACAACTGAAGCAATAGGGATGAGAAAGACGCGCCGGGGAAAGGTCGTTCAATGTAGCCGACCTTAGTCATCATGCCGATATGTGCTCGGCACGATACCCGGCGGACAGCCTGCAATTTTTCGGGGCTTTTATTTTTACCCCCTCTTATATATAAATGCCCATTGCTGCTCCTCGGGAAGGACCATTTCATTAGCTTAGATTACCTCAAAAGAAAAAAAGTCTCCTGCAAGCTTAAGCTCACCAAGAGACCTCGTATATCATTTTATCAGAACACTTTCTTCCGGTCTCTTTCCCCCTTCAAAATTTCCACTGACTCACGGAAACGGAGCGAATGGATTATTTCACGTTCACGTAGAAACTTCAGACTATCTTGCAAATCCACATCGTCTGTCAGATCAATCAGCCACTGATATGTAGCTCGTGCCTTTTCCTCTGCCGCTATGTCCTCATATAGATCGGCAATAGGATCGCCTTTGGCTTGAATATAAGCCGCTGTAAAAGGAACTCCGGCAGCGTTTTGATAATATAGCGCATGGTCGTGTGCCGCATAATATTCACCCAGACCGGCAGCCTTCATTTGCTCTACGCTCGCATCCTTGGTCAGCTTATAAATCATAGTCGCAATCATCTCGAGATGCGCAAATTCCTCCGTGCCTATGTCGTTCAGTACACCAATCACCTTATCGGGAATCGTATATCGCTGATTCAGATAGCGCAATGCCGCTGCCAGCTCGCCATCCGCTCCACCATACTGCTCCATAAGCAGTTTGGCCATATGAGGATCACATTTGCTGACACGTACGGGATATTGCAGTTTCTTCTCATATACCCACATTCATGTCCCCTCCTTTATAAAAGGTTGTTAAAAGGTTGTACCTGCCTAGACCTGCCACGGCCAAGGGGATTGACTCCACTCCCAAGGATACTTGGAATAGGCACGACCAAAATTTTGTAAAGGCCCATATAGCATCTGATACTCGTTAGCAATCGCCGTTCTTTCCTGCGTCAGCTTATTGAACTGCTCGATGGCCTGTAAATCATCTGGGTGCGTATTCAGATACAAATTCAGCTCCACCAACACAAAATCCACCGCTTGGAGCTTCTCCAGCAACGCATAAAACTGGGCATCCCCCGGCTTGGTTTGGGACGTGCAGCCTTGGGTCGGGTTTCCGGCTTGACTATAGCCCTGAGTTTGGTTCTGATACTGGTTCTGGTATGGATACGGATTTGAATAAGGGCTTTGATATGGATTCGGCTGTTGCTGTCCACTCTCATGCTGATTTTGCTGCTGGAATTGGAATGGGGACTGACCCTGATTTGGATTCTCCATTCTATTCGCCTCCCCCCTGGTTTCTTCTAGGCTCATAAGGGCTGTAAAGCAAAGGCCATAGCGTTCCCTTCGTCAGCGCCTCATCTGGACTGAATTGCGGTAGACCAGGGGGCTGAAATTGCACAAACAAGTTTGGCGGAAGCACATAAGTCTTGCACAGAACGGGCGGACACGGATCGAACGGGCCGACAAACGGGGCATACTCACCTTGCTGTGGAAATTTCACGGGCCGGGACCTCCTTTGGTTGATCCATCTGCTTTACTATTCAACATATGCCGCATCGCCCAAGTCTCGAACAAAAAATCACAGATAAAAATAATTGTTCAAAAAAAATAACTATAGAACTATTTCTAATCAAAAAGAACCTTTAAAACCACGGTAACGTGGATCTAAAGGTTCTTGCTTCAGCACACTATAATAACTTACATACCTGAACTGATCTTACCTATCTCTGTGGATCAGGACTCAATCGGTAGAAAGCTCATCTTCAATCACAGGCTCAGGCTTGCGGTGAATCTTCACTCTCATTATGCGAAGCCTTGTTGCTTCCTCCACCTCGAAGGTAAGGTTATAAAACTCAATTTTCTTCCCTTTCACCGGAATGCCTTCCAATTCCTTAAA
Source organism: Paenibacillus sp. FSL L8-0644 (assembly GCF_038008165.1). Lineage (NCBI taxonomy): Bacteria > Bacillati > Bacillota > Bacilli > Caryophanales > Paenibacillaceae > Paenibacillus > Paenibacillus sp. FSL L8-0644. The sequence goes on along the minus strand of NZ_JBBOYN010000001.1, from coordinate 1,891,260 downwards.
CAGCCATCCTCCGATGGAATCTACCTCGTCGTCTTCGATGTTTACTCCAGTCAAATCATTGACATCCTCAATGAGCATACGACCGTCCACAGAGATGAAGTTCTCCTTGATTTCCACGCTTGGGCGTTCATCCTCAAACTCATCATAGAGATCCCCGACGATTTCCTCCAAAATTTCCTCCGCTGTCAGCAGCCCGGCCGTTCCGCCGTATTCATCTACCACGAGAGTCATTTGGGAATGTTTTTTCTGCATAAGGCGTAGCACGTGACTCACTTCCATAGACTCCGGCACATTCAAAATAGGACGTACCACCGAAGCCAGATCCAGTTGTTCCCCCTGCTCAGCTAGCAGAAGATCCGTGATATGGACAAAACCGATAATCTGGTCTTTATCCTCAACCGCTACCGGGTAGCGGGAATGCTTGGTCTCGCTGATAATCTTGAGATTTTCCTTAAACGACAAATTCGTATACAAACAATCCATATCTGTACGCGGCAGCATGATTTCACGTGCAAGCAAGTCGGAAAAATCAAAAATATTATCCATCAGCTTAATTTCGTCCTTATCAATCACACCGCTTTTGGCGCTCTGATTCATCAATATACGAATCTCTTCCTCCGAATGAGCCGCTTCGGCTTCACTCGCCGGCTGAATCCCGAATGCACGCAACAGCAAGTTTGCCGCAGCATTCAATACCCAGATCACAGGTAGAAAGACCTTATAAAAAAGCAGCAAAGGCGCCGATAAAAACAACGCCACACCTTCAGTCTTCTGAATCGCTAAAGACTTGGGAGCCAATTCCCCCAATACAATATGCAAAAAGGTAATTACGCAAAATCCGACGACAACGGATATCGTTGTAATCAGGGTGCCGTCAGTTACACCGAGTTTGTGCATGAGTGGCTCTATCAGGTAGCCGGATATTGCTGGCTCTCCAATCCAACCCAAACCCAATGAAGCCAGCGTAATGCCCAATTGGGTGGCGGACAGATAAGCATCCAACCTTTGGTTCACCTTCAGCGCATAGCCTGCCAGGCGATGACCCTCGCTTTGGAGCTGCGTCAATCGGGATTGGCGCATTTTGACCAACGAAAATTCTGCGGCCACAAATACACCATTTAGAAAGACAAGCAGCAGTACCAAGAGGAGATTCACAGCTAGCAATCCCCAATGAAACTCGGTATGACCATCCAATACGAACTCCCCATTTCTATAGTTGTAATGCTTTTCTTGATTTAAAGTCTATTCCTTTGTAGTACATATCCGCTACGAGCAGGTTCGGTCCACAACAGGCAGCGGCATCACAATGACAGTTCACAGTCTGATTCAACGGATGCTCATTCAGCCATTCACCAAAAATATCGTCCAGACTGTCTTCCTGAATGTTGCCGAAAGCCGGAATGTCTGCAAAATCCGTCACATACACGCTACCCGTGAACATATTCACATTCACACGGTTTCTTCCGTCTGGATCATTACGCACCGTAATATTCGGTTCCTGACGCAAGCGGCGAAGCAGTTTGCGGTCTTCTTCCCGGTCCGAACAAGCAAAGAACGGTAATGTGCCAAACAACATCCACATGTCCTGATTACGTACATCCAGCAGCTTATGGATAGAGTTCCGCATGTCGTCGAGTGAAAGCACAGGCAAAGCAGAGGCAAAATTTGACGCATACATTGGATGAACCTCATGCCGTCGGCATCCCATTTCGTTGATCAACTGATGAATGCCCTCCAGCTTCGTGTGTGTCCGATAATTAATCATGGATTCAGCTGAAATGAACATTCCCATTTCACTTAATCTGCAGGCATTCTCGATCATTTTTTCATACAGGCGAACAGCACCCGCACGTGGGGTCGGCCGGCCTGTATTTGCAAAACCCACTTCATAAAAATCGTCCGCATTCAAATAGTTAAACGAAATATGCATCACATCTAGATAAGGAAGCATCTTCTCATATCTGCGAATATCTAACGTCAGATTGGAGTTGATTTGCGAGCGAATACCGCGCTCTTTGGCGTATTTCAACAGTGGAACGATCACTTCATCCACTGTTTTATCGAGCAAAGCAGGTTCCCCGCCTGTAATACTGATGGTCTCCAGATGCTCGACTTCATCCAGACGCTTCAGCATTAGGTCTAACGGAAGGAAAGGGGCCTCCTTCATAACCAGCATGTCGCCAACAGCGCAATGCTCACAGCGCATATTACACAGATGCGTTACGGTCATTTCCACACTCGTAAGCAAATGACGACCATGTGTACGCAATGAGACAATCGGGTCCCACGGATCATAGGTTGGCGATATTTGGGGTAGCGTGTTATTTTGTAGAACTGTCATTATGTTTTCACCTTATTTCTGTTATTAACCTCAAAAGACGTATAATTATCATATCATGATGTGTAAAGTGTCTGCATGCTTTCTTCCACATCATCTGCTAATCTACGTGTACTCCTCCGAAAGGGGCCACAGTAGCACCCAATGTATTTGTAATCATAACCGAGAGGGATATGGACAAATCCACATCATAAGGTGCTTTCACTTCCTGCCCATCCCGGTCCCTTACAATGCGAATGACGGGTCTTTGCGGGATTTTGGAATGTATACGCACCACGACCCCCTCTTCCCCCGTGTTGAGCACCACAGAGAGTCCCAAGGGGTAAATAGCCACACAGTCACGAAAGGCTTCTAGCATTCGCTGCTCATATAACGTTCCTGCCCCGGCGTACAGCACTTCCATCGCCTCATAAGGCAACAAAGCCTGCTTATATATCCGACTTGCTGTCATTGCGTCGTACGAGTCTGCCAGGCCGATCCATTTCGCATATTCGTGGATCTGGTCCTTTTTCCAACCGTGTGGGTATCCGCTGCCGTCAATACGCTCATGATGCTGTAATGCACAGTGAGCCGACAACAAGGGAATTCCAGGTTCGTCTTTAAGCAGCTTGTAGCCGATCACCGTGTGTGTTTTCATATGCTCATATTCCTCGTCGGTCAATTTACCCGGCTTATAGAGTACTTGAGGTGAAATTTTCATTTTACCGATATCGTGCAGTAGTGAACCTATTCCCAACTCCATCAGCTGATTGTTATCGTAGCCGTTGGAAATTCCCAGTACAAGTGAATATAGACATACGTTCAAAGAATGATGATACAAATCCTGATCTGCGGCCCCAATATCCATCAACATAATGACGGCGTCCTGCCGGCCTCCAATATCGTCCAGAATAGATTCCATCACCTTATAAAATGACTTGCCAAAATATTTGTGCTTATGATCTACGGAGTAGGATGACAACCCTTGAAATTGCTTTTTGATTTCCTGTAGCGCCGCCGCCCTTGTCTGTTCATGGATCATCTCAGGAATGACGATATCTTCTGTCACAGCATCCTCAATGTATACATATCCAATACCGACTTGGCCTAGACGTTCAATCAATCGCGAAGTAAGCTCAACACCTTCCGAGAGCAGCACCATTCCATTTTCATTGTATATTTTTTTGCCCAGCTTCATGCCGGCTCTCAATAATGTAACAGGTACCAGTCGCAGCTTAATCCTCTCCCGATTGTTTTGATACCTGAAGCCACCTAGCTGCAAAACATTCTTCCATCGCGCCCGGACGCTTCAACTCCATTTCAATCAAATCCCGTAAAAATTCTGGAAGCATAAATCGGAGATCTGTTCCGTTCGCAAGCACCTCATAACCTGCTTTGAAAGTGAACATATCCAACGTGCCCACTGTGTATTCTTCATGCTCTTCCAAAGGTTGACCTGCTACACGAATGTCCGTTACTTTTTCATAAGGAGCACGGCCAGGGTCATACTGAATAGCCAAGCCTTCCACACACATCGTACCAAGCACTTTGCCTCTGAAGCCAAAGCCCGTCATAGGCTTGTCCGCAAATTCAGGCAGCAAGGACTGCTCCAGCGCCAACCGAATATCGCTCCCCCGCAACTTCATAACACAGGCATTAATCGGTGAAGGGCATAAGGAATGCAGGATTCCTTTACTGATATCCCCTTGAGGTAATGGGCCGAGCAGTTGTCCCGCATTGACGAGGGCAATTTCTGTTCCTGTAAAATGGGACACTGATTGTGCCAGCATATTCCCGAAAGGGGATTCCTGATCATATGCGATCTCCAGTTTCCGATCCGTCACAGCAACCGTGCTCTCCATGGCGCGCTCTGCTTGTCTGCGATGCACCACAATGGCCGATGCCACTTTTTCGTCCAGTATTGTCAGATCCACAGGAACTACACCGCCTGACGTGACTCGAAACGGTTCGAGGCTATTGTTACGACTTAGCGTCACTTCACCCAGCAGCGTTCCGAACTTACCCGCCCCACATAAAGCTGTTTTCCCGATCCAAAGCGGTTCCTCCAGCACATGATGGGTGTGACCTCCAAGGATAACGTCAATCTCAGGAAATTGCGACGCTAACTTTTTATCGGAAGGTAGGCCCAGGTGCGACATCACGACCAAAACATCAACCTGCTTTCTCAGTGCCGCGATCTGCTTCCCCAGCACATCAAACGGATTGAGCACATCCCAGCCCAGCAATTGATAATACTCTACAAAAGGAGCCGTCACACCAAGTAAACCGACCTTGATTCCTGCTTTGTCTACAATAAGGGATTCCTTCATCCACGCAGGACTCATCCCTGTGGCACACTCAGTCATATTGCCACATATGACCGGACAATGAATGCCCGCATATGCCTGTTCAATCATATCCGGGGTAAAAGTCAGTCCCTCATTATTACCGATCGTAATGGCATCATATCCTGTTAGATTCATCACATCCACATTTGCCCCACCTAGCGTTCCTTCCGTTTCGGGGGCCATCCGGTCCATGTGGTCTCCTATGTCAAGCACAAGTAGCGCATCCCCTAATGCAGCTCTTCGTTCATTAATCATCGCGGCTATCGAAGGCATACTGCCAAAATGACTATGGATATCATTGGTATGCAAAATGGTCAACGTTTGCCGAGTCGTCATCTCCATAACCGCCCTCCTCTATATTTTATATATCGACTTTGGAGCTTCTAATGTTTAAGCATATCATGTTATTTAGCAATATGGTACATATGGGTGGACATAGTCCTTAAGCTTCGCTGTAGTCTCTGGGCAATCTCATATTACAAACATAGTGAAAAGTATTGACGTTATCTATTGTAGGTATCTGATAGGAATTGGGTTCCTGGGACCTATTTTACAGCTTGGAATAATAGTAAATTAGTCGTTGTCATCCCATATAATTCTTGATATATTAAGTTTGTTTCGTATTTTCGACAAATTTACGACAATAAGGAGGTTAGCGCATGAGAGTACACGTTACCGATGCCAAGCCAGGAGATCGCCTCAAATCCGATACATACAATGGGCACGGTGTGCCTGTCATGGTTCAGGGCACCGAGCTACAGCATGACGATATTTCCAAGCTCATTATGCACGGTGTCGATTATATCGACATTGATGCCGGTTCTGCGAGCATTCCGGTTGACTTTGCCCCCGATGTTCCAGCTTCCCCCGAGTCCCTCAAACGTGCCGTTCCTCTCATGGAGCAGACGATCAGTGGCTTTGAAAGTATGTTTCTCGAAGCTTCCTCAACTGGCAAATTTGATGAATATCGAGTTGATGAGCTGTTCGGCCCTCTCGTTTCAGAGCTAGCTCGTCAAAAAGATGTCGTATCTCTGCTGTTAATTATGGAACGGGGAGATCACTATACCTATAATCATTCTCTCCAAGTAGGCGTACTGTCATATTACATTGCCACATGGCTTGGGTATACGGAAGAAGAAGCATATGCCGCCGGTAAAGCTGGATATTTACATGATATAGGCAAGTCCATGATACCCGATGAAATTTTGAACAAACCGGATAAACTGACACCTGAAGAATTTCATGAAATGAAGAAACATTCGCTATATGGCTATGATATTATTCGCAATTCAACCAGCGATGAGATTTCTGCAATTGTCGCCTTACAGCATCATGAGCGTGAAGATGGAAGTGGATATCCCCATGGTCTGTTCAAGGAAGAAATTCATCCTTTTGCCAGCATAACAGCTATTGCCGACGTGTATAGCGCGATGATTTCCAATCGTGTGTATCAGACGAAGCAGGAGCTACTCACCGTATTACGCGAGCTGCACAGCATGAGTTTTGGACATCTAAACCCAGAAGCTACCCAAGTGTTCATCAGACACATGCTTCCTAATTTCATTAATAAGCAGGTTCTGTTGACTACAGGTCAGACAGGAACGATCATTCTGAACAATCCTGCTGATTACTTCAGACCCTTAGTAAGAATTAACGATGATGAATATGTAGATTTGTCTAGGGAACGCCATGTATCCATTGATGAAATTTATTTGGAATCCTGATCCGCTACTGCCTCCCGGCGTTACTTCGGTGGAACGAAATGTTTTGCCGAAGCACAGACTACGCGAATAAAAAGAGACTGTCCTTGATTCGTAGGTTCTTCTACGAAGGACAGCCTCTTTTTAAGTTACGGATATTAACCTTGTTACTATCTTTATTTATGGTTTAATCCTAAGTGGTAAGATCGTGTAGCCCTGGACTATGTTCATTAGGCAATTCGGGCATATACGGAAGAGGAAAACCCTCAGGAGGATCTATTACACTCAAATCCCCACCGTTTCTACTTGGAGTTTGCCCATTGAATATTTCCCCAATACGGGTAGAATCCAATCGAAAATTAAACTGCGCATTGTGAAAGCCCATCTCAACATACTTCCGGCATTCTGGATACTTGTTAATATCGTAATTTGGAACCGGGAACAATTTTCCCCAATCAACTCCAAGTGTCTCTAACGCTTTGGCAAACGCGTTTTGATGAGCATTATCCCTCACAATCAAAAAAGCCAACGTTTCCCGGAATGTTTTGTTCGAGCTCATTTCGTAAATTCGGGATTTTTGCAGAACCCCTGTAGATTCGAGTACGAGATTATCAAGCAAATCACTAACCAGATTCCCGTGGGAATAAACATAACTACCTAGCCAAGGATTCCCACTTGCATCAACAGGTAAGGAACTTTGGGCTCCCAATAATAAAATGATGAGGATTTGCGTGTTTTATCGCCTCATCTAAAGGAGCATGATCCATTCCCGCATCGCCGGCTTGGTCTGCGCCTGAGCCAGTCAGAAGTTGATTTATAGTATGTTGGACCAGTTCAACATGACTAAGCTCCTCTAGAAAAACTCCTCGTATCAAAACTGCACAGCATTACCACGAAAATTATTACTTTGAAAGAAAAACTGCATCATAGTACGCATTTCTCCGAATCGACCACCTAACACTTCTTGAATCACTTTAGCAGCAGGATCGGGCTTATCGGGTACTATTAAGTTAATTAAATCTTCTTTATAAAAATACAATTCAAATACCCTCCTTAGACTCTTCATTTTAAAGTGAAACATAGGCTTCCCTCTTTAATAATTTATATACAAACCAAACAAACAGAAAGTTAAATATAAAGACCCGTATCGATTTTTGTGATGCTGCTCCTCGTTTTATTACATCTTGAAAAGGTTAAATACAGTTAGAATTCACTAAGCTGCTTTAGCTATAGGAGGAGTAAATATGTTTAGACATCAAAAAGAGTTGCAGTTTGAAGTGAAAGTAGAGCGCCCTGATCCTCTTTTTGCCCGGCAGGTACAAGAAGTTTTGGGAGGGCAATTTGGAGAAATGACCGTAATGATGCAATATTTATTTCAAGGGTTTAACTGTCGCGGTGATGAAAAATATAAAGATATGCTGATGGATATTGGAACTGAAGAAGTAGGGCATGTGGAGATGCTGTGTGCTTTAATTAGTCAACTACTTGATGGAGCTAAACCAGAAGATCAAGAACAAGCTGCAAAAGACCCTGTTACAGCTGCCATAATGGGGGGAATTAACCCGCAGCACTTGCTAGTCAGCGGTCTAGGCGGATTGCCTACTAATTCAAATGGAGTTCCATGGAACGGCTCTTATATCGTCGCAAGTGGCAACCTTTTGGCGGATATGCGATCCAATTTGCACGCAGAGAGTCAGGGTCGATTGCAGGTAGCAAGGCTATATCATATGACACAAGATGAAAGCGTCAGAGCTACACTACGGAAAATGCTAGCACGTGACCGCTATCACCAGTATCAATGGATGGCGGCAATCCAAGAATTAGAAGAGAAAAACGGTGTTGTGGTTCCGGCTTCTTTTCCCCCTGAGGCAGAACAAGAGTCTCAGCCTGAAGCTTATGAGTTTTGGAATTTGTCTGAGGGCGAAGAATCTAGTGAAGGTTTGTGGGCAACAGGGAGTGCGCCGGATGGAACCGGGAGCTATGTATACATCTCAAAACCAGTTGCCAAAGGACAAATCTATAATGCCAAAATACCAGCAACCGAGTTACATCATGACTTAGACCATAAAACTTCAGATAAATAAACAAGTGGCAGACAAGCTGTCCCAACATTAAAGAATTGCTTATTGGTGACACTGACCATAAAAATGTTACAAAAAATATATACTTAATATTCGAATAAGGCGGCTTATCATAAGGTATAAAATCATAGCCGATCATAAATCATGAAGTACAGAATTAATGTAAGTCTAAAAGCCCTGCCGACCAATTATGGTTAGCAGAGCTTTTTGATTTCAAAGACGATGCTCTCATTCTGTATGAGCAGATGTCTATAACCATCATTTGTGTTACCTCAGCTTCGGATCAAACCACCGTTCATTAAATAAGAGGTGCCTGAATCAATGTTGCAAAATTAAACTGGTGTACATGACCATCATTTAATGTAGTTTGGCCCGTAACAAAATGTACATGCTTACCATTTCCGACTGGAATAGCGGGCCCTGTTCTAATCCTTCTCAGATTATGAAAATGGTTCACGAAATCAGTTTTGGTAAGATCAATTTCATGGACATGACTTCTTCCAACTCGAATCGCTTGCCCAGTAACACCTGCAAAGCGGTGGTTATGTCGGTCTGCACCTTCTTCGGCCAGTTTGGTGCTACCTTCAAATTCATGTACATGTCTCTGTGTCTGCTTAGAAGAGAGGGTTTTCTTCTTCACTCCAGCTCTGTTCTTCTGCATCTGTTGGCATGCCTCCTTATGTTTATGTCACTCACAACATCCTATTAAGCAAACATACATAAGTGCTAGGCAACTATCTGCAGTCCTAAGCATAATTTTTTTTTTGTAGTAGAAAGAAGGCTTATGGACTTAGGTATCACAGAAAAAACAAAAGAAGACGAACTTAAAAAGTTCGTCTCCTATACTAGCAGGAAATCCGAGTCGGCATAAAATCGGCATGACTCGGATTTAACAAGCTTAAGATTACTTCAAAAACTCGTGACACCAAGGGTTAATGGATTTTAACCGATACTGCCTTCCATCTCGATTTGGATTAGGTGCAAACGAAACGAGAATCCGCTTAATTACAGGATGTATGTATTTGTGCGCACAGCTAAATTAACGATTTTTCTTTAGTCTTCAAAGCTTTCGGTATCATGGATGGTATCACATTTTACCGAAAGCCTAAATTTTTTCTTCTATTATATATGATGTTTCTTTGGCGATTAACATTCGCCTTTCTTTTCCTCATCCAATACCTCCTTTAGGACAACTGTTAGACTTGCCCCCCACCCAGAACCAAAGCAGCTCGTCGGCCTGTAGTCATTTCTACTATGTATTTACGCAAACTACTTTCCGAATTCACAAGGGCGGTTAAAACAACCTCCTTTCAATATTGATCACCTGACTCTAGAAATAAGCTATTTTCATACTCCAGTAGCCATTATTGTTTTACTAAGAATGTCTCTAAGAAATTCCCTAAAAATCATTATCAAGTATTTTGTAACATCATCATTGGTCAGCAATTTCAAACGATGATCTTTCCAGATGATCTTGCACGTCTGTTCTTCCGTTGAAATTCTTACATAACGCCTGTCACGCTGTACACTTCCATATTTTTTATAATTATACTCATAACAAGCGGCTCGTAATATCAGTAGAATCAGATGTAATAAATTCAATATGCATCTATGCATCACCTCGTTAGATTTATTTATAGACAGGTTATCCGAATTCTTCTCATGTAATTAGACCTAGAAAAATATTCCTATGTTTGATAGACTACTTTTTATGAAGCAGCAGAGTTCCAGGAAAGGCAGGAGTAAAAAAGAATGCTCTGTGATAAATGTGGGAAAGAAATACCCAAAGGAAGCGCCTTCTGTAATTATTGCGGAAGGGAAGTAACTATCAATACAGCACCGCAAGAAAAAACATCCGAAATTAGGAATGATGGTCCGATTCCTAAAGAGATCAGCTATAGAAAGAAAATTATTATCTCAATTGCTCCATTTCTTATTTTATGCCTTATTATCGTAGGCTTTTTAATCGCAGCTCCCTATATCAGTTATATTCAGGCCAAGTCATTAATGAATAACGGTGAATTTGACAAAGCAACTCAAGCCACCTTCACCAATTTGGATGGGTACAAAGATTCCGATGAGTTGATTAATGAAACAAATTATCTAAAGGCACAACACCTTCTAAAAAATAAAGAATACGAAAAGGCTATTGAATTGTTTATCAATTTAGTCAACTACAAAGATAGTGTCAAGCTAAAAACAGAATCAATATACTTACTGGCAAAGCAAAATTCCTCCCAAGGTAACTACGCTTCGGCAATTGAATTACTTGAACCAATCCAAGATTATAAAGATTCCTCTAATTTACTGAGAGAAGCGAATTATCGGGAAGGAGTTAAACAATTTAGGGCGTATAACTTTCGTGAAGCAAAAGAATTATTCATGCAAGTAAAGACTATCAGGACTCAATACAATATTTGACTCAAGCTTCTTTGTATAATAGCTTTCAAGGCATTTGGGAAGATGAATCAGGTTACGAGAAACTGACTTTTAAAAATGGAGAAGTAACCAAGGTACTCTCCTTTAATTCTCAAGATGAAAGCACTTATACCTGGCCTGTTATCCTAATTGGTACAGAATTACATGCTGATAACGGCACAATTTATTACCTAAAGAATGACAAGCTTATTTCAAAGGATGAAAGCCTTGGAGTCAACACCTTCACCAAGATTGGATATTACGAGGATATCCCGCCCGAAAAACTCGCTCCCCAAATTGGTATGTCTGAACAGGAAGTAACTTATTCAAAATGGGGACTACCCAAACATATTAATAAGAACACTACTACTTACGGTGTAAACGAACAATGGGTCTATGATCATTACAAGTACATCTATTTCGAAAATGGAGTCGTAACAGCAATTCAAGATTAGTCCACATGCGGAGTCTTCGGGAGAAATCGAAGGCTCTTTTTACTGCTCAAAAATCCATTGTTCGAAGAAGGCTCAGTGAGCCCGTTCCTTTTTAGGGGACTATACAATAGCTGATATAATATCCTCTAGCTTAATCCAACTAAAATCATCCTCATCACGAAATAGTTTTACTTCACGTCTAGCGGTGTTTATTGATGTAACCACACCTGTTAACTCCGCATCGTCAAACGGACTGAAAACAACCACTGTCACAGGCTGACGTGAATTGTAAGACTCTATTAGAGCATGCTCGATTAATTGTACCTCTTGGTCATCCAACTCCGGTTTACCGCGCCGCTGACGGTCTTTCATTAGCTTCAGATAAGCCTCTTTATGCTCTGGTATGATAATGCGACTGCTTTCCCATAATCCGTTATCTTCTAGTTTTTTAGACATGTATGTAGCCTCCTGATGTAATATGTTCAAATTATATCCCGAACGTATGTTCCTTACAAGGGCTTTTGTTTTCTACTTCTAAGACTTTTGTTCTAGAAAATTATTCCTAGGTCATATATACTAATTTTACTATAACATTACCAATAGATAGGGGTTATGTAATGACTGCAATTGCTGTGATTGCTTTGCTGGCTTTTTTTGTGTTTTTTGTTTTGTGGGCTATAGCTTTAATAAAAAAGAACGGCAAGGCTAAGAAAATGTTTCTCTTTGGTTTAGGTGCTTTCCTAGTATTTATTATTGGAATATCAGTCGCTGACACTCAGAAACCAACCGAAACTAATTCCAAACCGGTAGCTACCACACCTGTTAAAGGGAACGAAGTTACTACTGAACCAGTTCAAAAGGGACAGACTGATGCTAAAAAAACATTGATTGACACATCGCTTCCTTTTGATAAGTTTTCATCTGCTCTCTTTGCATTGCCAGTATCCAAGCAAGGGGAAGCATTCGACAGTGTAAGAAATCAAGTTGTTTCATGGTCAGGCGTTGTTATTGAAGCTGGATCAAGCAGCCTTTATGTCTATGGTAAACCAGCAGATTACAACGGTGAATCATGGTCAGATATTAGCGCTGAAAAGAAAAAACTCGGGGATGTTATTGTTGTAAAAGTTTCAGATCGTTCAGAATTAAATGGTCTTAACCAGGGGGATATAGTTACCTTTAAGGGTGAACTTGGTTCCCGTGGTGTTAAGGGAGAAGCCCATTGGAAACTATATAACGGAAAAATAGAGGGTCGGACAGTAGCAGAATCGCCAAACCTCGGAATTATTACCAAAGCTAAATATAACAACATTAAAAATGGAATGACTTATGAGGAAGTTGCGAAAATTATCGGTGGTCCCGGTGAGGCTGTTTCAGAGGTTGGTGAAAAAGGAGACGAATTTTATACTGTAATGTATTCGTATAAAGGTGAAGTCGGACCTGGTGCAAATGCCGTTTTCACATTCCAAGGCAACAAACTACAAGCAAAAGCACAATTTGGTCTCGAATAAAACAACCCCGGAGCAATCCGGGGTTGTTTTATTCTGTATAGTACCTATTTGCAGCCAGGAGGCGTAACGATCTTTTGATCGCGATCCCAGCCCTCTATTATCATGATGTGGCGGGTATCGCTCTTGTTATCCCATGCAATATTGTTGTCTTGTTCCAAAGCCAGTAGCCCCGCCTTTATGTCCTCTGTGCGCCTTCCTGTCTTTATCTCAGGGTTCTATGCTGTTGGCAGAAAAAAGGTACAGACTCCTCATTTTTCATGAGTAACTTTACCTTTTGCAACAAAGGGACTTTTTCAATCGCCTCTGATATGTTCCACGAGGTATTTCATAGTTAAAGAAACTTTTCACATACTTAAAAATCAATAAGTAAGATATCCATTTCCCCATAAAGGACTTAGTTCTCCCACATTACCGATTCTTAACTTATATGTTCCTGGCTTAACATTGTAAAAAGTTCTTGTTGTATTCAGATTAGTAAATGTCCCTGGAACTGAAATTATTTGCTCATGACTATTATTTCCCCACCCCACTAATTGGTAGCTAACAACAGGATTGTAACGACTATCTTCTAAATATTGAACTAATGTAATATTTACATTTCCTCCGGAAATATTGAATGCCTCATCTGATATAGTATAGCTGTTCACACCATTTAACGTGTAATAGTAAATTGATTGAAGCGATGCTTTTGATTCTGCTTCTCTGTAGACATCTTTGTTACCGGCTCAGCAAATGGAGTTACAGATTTTATGTTGTATGTTGCGTCTGTTGAGGCTGGAACTACAGCATGACTAACTTCAGAAGCAAAAGCTGGGGTCACCATGGTGACAGCTAGAATAGACGTAACGGCAACAGATAATAATTTTTTCATAATAAATCCCTCCAATTAATTGAATTTATGTAACACACGAATCGTATCATAAATATAGTATGTAATGGGGTTTTAGACAAAAGAACAGATAACTTTTCAATTTTTTGTAAAATTATACATATAATAAACCCCCGTTTTATGATAACAACAACCACTATATTAATAGAGGACCATTCAGCAACCGTTAAGACTATATACCTTTAAGATTGGAATAAAATAATAAACAACAAAGGACTCCATACTAGTTACATACCAGCGGAGTCCTTTGTCACATCTACTCTAAATTCAAACTGATCAACGAAAAAAGCTCTGCCGACCAATTAAGGTTAGCAGAGCTTTTCAATTTATCTAGAGTATTCACTTACTTCAAACGTTAAGGATTTTTTAATATTTAATTATAGCTGATCCTGCTTTAGCCCACTCTTTTGATTCTAATTGAATCCATCCATATACTTTTGAATCAGAGGTGATTTTTTGTTTTATCAGAGAAAGGTTCTCATAGCTGGAGGAACCGTAAAGACTCCCTGTTTTTGGGGCAATTTTTACTGATAACGTATTTTCTATACTCGGTGTATTTTCATCACTTGTCCAGGCCAAACGATTATAATAATTAGCATTAAAAGGATTTTCTAAACCATTAATTGAAAATTTCACTCTTTTCCCTATAATAGATACATCTGTATATGCCGTGTCATCTTTAAAAATTACCGATTGTGATAAAACTAATTCTTGATTTGAAGATTTTTTGTAAGTGTCAAGCGTTACAGTTGCTGCATCTGCAGAAGCTGACAGCGGAGCGATAACTGAAAACAAGAGAGCGATTGTGGAAAAACATAAAGTAGCTTTCCTTCCTAATTTCATACTCATTTTTCTGTCCCCTCCTTCTTTTAATCTTCATCAATAAACATACAGCTTAATAACTGTCAAAGTAAGGGGAGTTTTGTCTGACATGAAAAATACACATTTGATTAAGTGCCTTTTTCGCGTCACTCTAAATTCAAACTGATCAACGAAAAAGGCTCTGCTGACCAATTAAGGTTAGCAGAGCTTTTTACTATATATAGATAAATCAAACTATCCCCCCAGTTGATTCACATAACAACATCATTTAATGGTACTTAGTGACTATGTACACAGATGTGCAGATTAATTATAATTATTTTTGTAGTTAAATTATAGAAAGAAGTGATTTAATTTGAAAAGATTAATGAGTTTTGGTATCGCCACATCATTGCTTCTGTCACTAAGCCCTGCTGCTTTTGCACAGGATTCAATTTCAGCAAATCAAACTGATAATGGTTTCATTAAAGTGATTGAAAATACTGAGAATCAGGACGGGCATGTTATTACTCCTTTTGATGTTCAATTGATTAATCCGATACATCACACTGGAAAAGGAGCATTTGAGAAAACCTTCACCATGATCCCTGAGAATGGAGAAGACGCCAATGTGTTCGTTAAAGATAATGGAAGTTCAACAGTTTATGTAGAGATTAAGAAAGCAGGTTCTAGCACCTCTATAGACACTTCGGTTTCACCTGGTAGTCAAAAGACCTTGCAAATTTATTCCCAAAGTAAAAACTCATATAGTGTATACATTTACACCCAAGACGGTTCCCAGATGGACCTCAATATAAGCGCAAGACAGTTCTAATTAATGTACAGAAATTACTAAGTGGCTTCATATACATCCGCCTCACATAAAACAGAGAAGGACTCTATCGGCTATATACCGTTGGAATCCTCTTTCACATCTACTCTAAGTTCAAACTGGTTCCGTATGTAATAAGCTCGGCAATCTTAACCGAATCAGTCGAAAACTTTTCTATAGTGCCACCATAGTCTATAACCGATATCAAATCCTCTCCCAATGACTGAACAACGTACACCTTTACCTGGCTTAATGCAGCTGCAAATAATTCTATATCCGACTTTAACACTTTATATGTTTGGTTCATGCTGATCACCTCATGTTGTAATACGTTCCACCTTTTCTGAAGTACCTTAGGTTATTACTTTAACCTCATCTCCAACGATTAAAATGCCATATTCATTTTCCTGTACTCTGACTTCTTTCCGATCCGATCCTTCAAATTGGCATGTAATAAAATATTTTTTTGTTGAAGAATTCTCCACCCAGTCTACTCGTTTATCAATTATTTTTGCGATTCGTTCAATTTTGGGTTGTTTTAAATTTCTAGCATGTTCTCGGTTTGAAGATATTATAATAGGCACAAAAACAACTAATATTAAACCGATCATGGTAAGAAAAATTTGAAACGCTTCGAGCATATTTTATTCACTCCTCAAAATTATATAGTATTCCATAACATAAAAACACCCCACCAACTTAGCCAATAGGGTGCCACGGCGCTTCAAGATGTGTTGTTATCAGTACGCAAGTAGAACCTCAATGCTTATTAATTGCCAACAACTCTCTCGACCTTTGAAAATGTACCTTGCTGAAGTACAATAACTCTATCTCCAACAATAGTTACTCCGTATTCAGATTCAGGTGCTTCAAATTCTCCTCTTTCTCCATCTTCAAATTCACAGGTAAAATAGTAGTATCTAATCGAACTGTCTTCCTTTTGGTACATTCGCTTATCAAGTACCTTAGCCACACGGGTCACAATAGGTTTCTTTTTGTTGTCGATGTCTTCCCATGTTTGCATTATAATCGGTATTATACAAAAAACAGAAAAAGCACCGATAACAAAAATCCACAAAATAGCTTGTTCTCCCATATATAAACACTTCCTCCTAACATACTCAAGATCTAAATGTTATATTATTCCTTTACATTATTACAGTTTATAAGTTTCATATTTAAAATCCCTGTATGATTTATAAAATTATACACTGCATTACTAAATATAATATCGGAAATTGAACTGTTTAATTTGATATCCTTCCAACGGCAAACAGAAAAACCCCCCACCAGCGTATGCCAGCAGGGTATCACCGATGCTTTCGGATTTATATGGAGAGTATAATCGATTTGGGTTATTTTGCAAATATCTTATATGTATGTTTCATGCTGTTAACCTCAAATAATGATTCGGTGAATGTTTAGACAATCCTTCAACGAGATACTCAATAACTACTTATCTGACATAATATCTCAATTACATCTTATTTTGATACTTCAACAAAAAATTGAAGTAAGAAACCCAGAAATATAAATAACAATCCTACAATTGCAAATTTTCTACTTTTATATGCCTTCTTCTTTCCATCTGTTAAATCAGCGTATGTTCCTGCTTGCGGATCTACACATAACACATCAATTGCCATTATCACAGTACCTAACATATTTAAAATTAACCCAGCTATATTCATAAACAATTCCACTTCCTCTTCCTCATATTCCTTATTTGGATTCAGCTTCTTCTTTTACTATCTGTTTGAAATCTCTTATATTCCCTATTTTATTCTTTGCAGTATACCAAAAAAAATCGTTTTTACGTGAAAATATAAACCTATCACAAAACATACCTGTGTAGCTATTTAAAATTGCGAGCGTTCTTCTTGAAGGAATAATTCCAGAAGCAGGATGGACTTGCTCGAAG
Source organism: Paenibacillus sp. FSL L8-0644 (assembly GCF_038008165.1). Taxonomy (NCBI): domain Bacteria; kingdom Bacillati; phylum Bacillota; class Bacilli; order Caryophanales; family Paenibacillaceae; genus Paenibacillus; species Paenibacillus sp. FSL L8-0644. The sequence continues at coordinate 1,874,011 of NZ_JBBOYN010000001.1, read as the reverse complement.
CGTCCTAAAAGCATCACTCTGCTACTTAATGGAATGCTCACTTCTGTTCCCATAAGTCCATACCCTGGAGAAGAATATATCCCTCGATCTTTATCTTCTACCCAATGTAAGCTGACAGGATTATCAGAACAGATAAAATCCCCTAATGTTGGAGGACAGTAAACAACACTCCAGTTTCTATCAATTAGAAAAGGTATGATAGCATCAATCGCAGTAAGTAAGTATTTCATATGTGTATTATTATCAAGCCTAATGGAATGCTCATCTTCAAATGTAACCTTACGTCGTTCTTTATTGGTGATATTATCCATGTATGTTTCTTCCATCATGGTTTTATGATATTCAGAAGCGGAAGAATCCATTTCAACAAATAGTTTCTGTAACTCTTTCATAGGTTTTGAAATCACTTCGCGTCGAGCAGGTGTTCTTTCAGCCAACAAAGCTATATAATTCATTAACCATATGTATTCATCGCCCATCGGCATAAGTAGTTTTTCACATACACCTCTTATTATAGGGCCTACCTTGTCTTCAATTTCTCCAAATATATCCTCAAAAATATCAGGCTTGACTTCTGGATAATGAACCCTATATAAATCTCTTTTGTGGGCAACTTCACGGATTTTTGACTCCCACTGACCACTATTTAGAGAGTCAAAAACCCACAATCGGCTATTTATAGTTCCATCCTTAGTAAAATTAGCAAGATGAGTTTGTGGAATAAAATGATGTTTTCTTTTCAATTTAGTGTTATACAAAAATTATCATCCCTTGTTAGACAGAATTATTCTAATGGAGCCCCTTTATAGCTATAAAGAGGCTCTTGCTAATTATGAAAACGCTACTGTATAGTTAGAAGGAAAAATCATCCTTTCTGTCGAATCGTTTGTAAAATAAATCTTAATTTAATTCATTTTTAATCAATGTGAGGGGTTCATAATAATGATTTTTTCAAATTTAGGGACAATAGTTAAAGCAGCAAACTTTTTAGATACTAATATAAGTATGATTGAAAAAATGGAGAATAGATATAAGCTAAAAAGAAAAGTAAGTAATTGGACAGTAATTCCCATTTCAATGGTATTGATAATTGCAGTATCGTTCTTTTTATCAAAATACGTAAATGGTTATTTAGCAACAGTATCAGCTTTTCTCATTTATATTACTTTTACAATAATTTCTACAAGGAAAATTAAAAAAGAGAATATAGAAATGCCTAGAAGATACATATTTATCATTATAACTTTATGGCTAATAATGGTCTATTTTTATATAATAAATTTTTCATTGGAATTTTATCGAAACCAAAAATCTATTTTCTCCCAATCATTTTTGTTATTTCTTATGGTAATTTTCATAGGGTATGTTCTTTCATACTCATTTATTGTTATGTTAAACGAACTACTTGAAAAAACACTTAGTTCATTTTTTAAAAATGTTTACTTAAACATTGAGATGATAAATGGAGAATTATTAAATGCTAGATTAATTACCATTACGAAAAAAGGTGACTTTATAGTAAATATGAGCACGATTTAATAATAGCGAAATATTATTAAATCGTGCTCATATAGTAAAAATAACTTACTTTATAGAAGAACGCCCTTCTGTTAATTAGGACGTTCTTCTTGCACCTATTTGCTTACTGTAGCTGTATTAGTTTTGTCGTTCCAATTCACTGTAGCGCCCCACGCCTCGCCCACGGCACGTAGCTGAACATAGGTTTTGCCATCGATCATCTTAACGTCAGCGATACCCTTACCGTTTACAACCACGTTAACCTTGTCCACTGTCTTATAATCTCTAGTGTCTGCGACAGTATTTTTGAACAGAGCCCACTCTGCAATTCTACGGCGTGTCAGACCAGCCAACACCTTCCCGCCAGCCTTGTTATATTTCGTGATGTTGGCGGCAATCTGCGCCACCGCGCGTCCTTTACAGAGTGTTCTCAGACTTCCGGCCCCGCAGTTGTAACAGAGTGAGCGCGTTGAACTGGCTTTGCGTGAGCTGGTCGGTTACCGGGACATAGGCCGGGTTGTTTACATACGCCTCGCATTTGGATAAATCCTCCACCAGCATAGCATCGGCCTTGGCTTGTGTTATGGTCATACCTGCTTTAACGTCCGGTCCGTAATGCCCCCAACCTATGGTCCAGTACGTTTCGGTCGGAACAGCTTTATAAGCTGTCAAGCGGCAACCCTCGAAGTTCTTAATTAAACTAAGGCCCGCTTTCGATATTTTCCGCATTACTTGTCAGCCCCCTTTTTCATTTGCTTGACCAACTGATTCCCGTACACGGCGAATGCTCCAGCAAGCACGCCCTGAATGACTGCCTGCGGCCCCCAATCTTGAATCCAGACCGTTAGGATCACAGCAACACCCGTGACGATATATACAATGCTCCAGTTCGGCACTTTAGGCGTTTGCTTGATCCCTATACCAATAACCCAACAAACAGCTACAACGATTAACAATTCAGGGCCGATTAACGACCATACTGTATTCCAATCCATTGTTAAATTCCTCCCGTTTCTTCTTTTCGATCAAGTCGTTTATGAGCCTGTTTCGCTGATTCTTCAACCCGCGTAACCCGTTCGGATAAGGCATCAATCCTTTGCCCCTGCACCCGCTGTTCGAGCCGAATGTCGTCCACGCCGCGCTTGATGTAATCAACATCCGCACGCTGCAAAGCTTCCGCTCCCGCCTCTTGAATGATGTCTTGCCACATTGACCTGCTGCGCCCGGCCCAACCTAAAATAATCCCACTAATCGCAGCAATTAACGAAAAAATAACTGTAATATCCATCGTGTCCCCCCCGTCTCTGCGTTCAGGAAACTTTTCCTGAACTATCATCATCTGTTTTCTGATCCTTTTCCTCTTGAGCCTGTATCTCTGCTAGTGCATTTCCTACAGCTATATCCAATCCTTTAAGTATTTCCTTCCGGCGCGCTGGTTGCGAAGCAATGACAGCAGAAATTACCTCCGTCAATTCTTCAACCGGCCTTGTTAGATCCAGTTGTATATCCAATGCAGATTTTATTTTTGTCACTTTTATAATCACCTCCTTGGGACGCCAAATAAGCCCCTGAGTTATCAGAGGCTTTCATACTCATATCTTAAATTACTTCTGTTGCTATAACGCTGCGGATTTTAAAGGGAAACATTGTTCTATTTATCCCCAATAAACGCGAATCTAAAATCACTACAGATATTAGAGTTACAGAATAATTTATGGTAATATTAAACCATCAGCTGAAATTTATTAAAGGAAACAATAAAATGACTAAAAGTAAACTTATTCTCTTTATATTGTTTTTTTACATAGGCTGGACAATTAAGGAACTAACATTCCATCCAAAAATATCTGATTTGAATCTTTATTTGATATCATTCTTAATAAAACTGATTTTTTGGATCGGGCTGGTATTCATTTATTTCGTATATATCGATCGAGTAAGGTTGCAACAAATCATTGACTACATAAAATTAAAACAAAATATTATCAAGGGAGTATTTACTGGCGGAATTATTGGATTATTATTGGTAGTAATCGAGGTTACTATCTTTAATGGTTTTAGATTTGACATAGGAATCAGATGGATCATTACACCATTAGCGGCATTTTCTGAAGAAGTGGTGTTCCGGGGATTCGTTATGAATAAACTAAGAGACCATCGGGTAAAAGGATATAGCTTTATACAAGCGATACTTTTTATGGGGATACACTTTCCAATAGGTATTATTTCAGGATATTCACTTCTTAACTATGTGACCATATTTCTCGTAGGATACATTCTTGGATTTATATATAAAAAGACTTCTTCGATATGGGCTCCAACGATTGCACATAGTGTCTATAATATTCTTATTTATTTAAGGCAGTGAAGGTACCTATTCCTTTTAGTGCGTCAATCCTTTATGTTTTTGTACGTTGATAAATATTTATATAAAGCTAACGGGACACAATAACTCAATAAACATGAAGAGACGGCAGCCGATAAAGTGGCTGCCGTTTTCTGAACTAATAGGCTTAAATCTAAACTCTAATCGGAATCCTAAGACGATAAAATAATTAAAAAGAGTTGGCACTGAATTAAGTAAGAAAGCCTATAAAACAATTATTTACCAAGCCTTCTTAGAATAAAGAACGGTGGGTACTAGGCGCCAATTTGACTATTTTAAAAATTGATTTGTTTCTAATTTTAAAGCATTATATGATGGTTTCAGACATCGATGTACTATAAAAAGAAAGAGAAGAAAAAATGAAAGCTGAAATTGAAAAAATACCTTCTTGTAGAATTGTATACATGAGACAGATTGGTCCTTATGGAATTGCAAATTCACAACTAATGGAGAAATTTAAATACTGGGTAGAATCTAATAAATTATTTAATGATAAGTCTATTATCCTTGGTATTGCCCAAGATAATCCTGCATTTGTGAAGCCGAAAAATTGTCGCTACGATACATGTTTGGTTCTTCCTGATGATTACTGTGTTAATACTGATGAAGTAAGTCTGAGCAACATTAGTGGAGGAAGATACGCTGTTTTTAAAATAAATCATACAGCAGAAGCTGTTCAAAAGGCTTGGACTGAAATATTCCTGGAGTTGGAAAATCAAAGGTTCAGCTTAGATGAAACCAGACCTATCTTGGAGCGATATACAGTTGAACTTATTAATAATCATTATTGCGAAATTTGCGTTCCGATTCAATAAACGTATTAAGGCATAGGGTTATTTCTATTATTGAAGGCAGTCTAATACTAATCCTCTTTTATAAAAGTAAAAGCCCTCTGTTTATGGTATTATCCCCTTCTAGTAGACAAGAGAAAAAACACACCTGGTAAGATGGACTTAACTTGTTGAACGGAGGGGATTTTTCATGGCTAAAAAGGGACAATCATTCCGGCAATACTCCTTAGATGTGAAGATGGAGGCAGTCCGGTTGGTGAACGAAGAACATATGAGTATTCGTGAAGTGACGAAACACTTGGACATTCGTAATAAATCCCAAGTGCAAAACTGGGTGATGAAATATCGAGCGGGGGAGAACCTCCAGCCAACGACCACAAGGCAGGGACGACCCAAAACGAAATTTTCCAGTATGGAAGAAGAGATGGCGTATCTACGGGCGGAGATTGAATATTTAAAAAAGCAGTATCCAAATCTACACAAGGAGTGACGAGGAAAGAAACAAGGTTTGAAATTATTGAGGGAATGCGAACACGATATTCGTTGAAATGGTTACTTGAATTAGCCTATGTATCTCGGGCAGGATATTATAAATGGAGAAAGACTCAGCAAACAACCCAGCAGCGTAAGCAAGAGGAAGAGCTCCTAGAATTGCATATGTTGTCGATCCACCGGATTCACCCTTATTTTGGTTATCTGCGTATGACCGTTGCTTACGTAGAGAAGGTATCTTGGTCAACCACAAAAAGGTGTACCGCCTAATGAAGGAATTAGGAATCCGTTCCGTCATTCGAAAGAAGCGGCGCTTTTTCGGCAAACAGGCATCTGTGGTAAATGCCCATCGATTAGATCGACAATGTCAGGCAGATTCTCCTTTATCCAAGCTGGTTACCGATATTACATACATACGAGCTGGAGAGCGGTTTGTATATCTCTCTGTCATTCAAGATCTGTTTAACAATGAAATTGTGGCTTGGCGTCTTTCGGAACGAAATGACCTTGCTCTAGTTAGCGAGACGCTAGACGTTCTAAGTAAGAACGTGAACATGGAGGGTGTCATTCTCCATTCAGACCAGGGGTTTCAGTATACCTCCAAGCCGTTTAACCGCAAACTTAAGCGGCTTGGAATGCTTGGAAGCCATTTAAGGCGTGGAAATTGCCTAGACAATGCCTGTATAGAATCCTTCTTTTCCCATCTTAAAACAGAGAAGATTTATTTAACGAAACCCGGAACCCTAGCGGAGGTAGAACAACACGTACGGGAGTACATTTCATTTTATAATGAAAATAGATTTCAGAAAAAATTAAACAACCGTTCCCCAATTGAATACCGAGAAACGGTTGCCGCTTAAAGATGTCTTTTTAGTTCTGTCTACTTGACAGGGGTATGACCAGCATCGGGTGGCTTAAAAAAACTTTATATGACTGATCGTTACTATTTAATAGTAGGGTTAATAAAATCTACGATGCCAAAACCGTCTCCTGTTATTTCAATGTCAAGTTTATGAACCCCTGTTAAATTAACAGTTAGATTTTCTTGGACACTTCCTCCACCCAAGGAAACTTGCTTTAAAACTTTCCCATTTTCATTTTTAAAAGAAATATTCCTTAGTAATCCAGATTTACTGTTGACAATCCAATCATCATAAGTATCGAGTTAAAACTTTGTCTCTCATATTGTCTATAACTTCATTTAACATATTGTTCACCTCAATTAAATCTGATAAAATTAAATTCAAAAAATCAGGAGAGAAACATGAACTTTTTAACAGTACTTCTTATGTGTATTCCGCTTTATGCTGCATTCAGAGCTTTTATAATCACTCGTGATCCAGAAGCAAAAAAAAGAATCCCAAAAACGACACTAAAAGCTCTAACCTTTTTTGCTTACTTTATATTTATCGTTTTGGGATTTTTTATAGTTACAGAAGGTATAGAATACCTCTCTCAGTTATAATTGAATTGGTAGTTGCAAGTAGTTTTATAAATCTGAAGGGTTTTAGAGTACGGGGGTAAAGGCTGTTATGCCTCAACCCTCTTCAAATATTCCGTAGCAAATCCTCCGTTGTACCCTTCAAGCCGCACAACCTCCGAACCACACAAGTCCCAAGTCCCAAGGCTCAGATTCTACTGTCCATACCTTATCCTTGTACTTCTCCTTACTGGCTTCATAGCAACCGTGTATTACAACCTGATCGCCCTTTTATAGCTTATATGTCCGTTCACTCACCTTTACCTCCTCCTTGAAAAGCAGAATAACTTTGGTAGGGATCAGGGATTTCAACCTTTACAGGCGGTCGATCATATACAGCCAGGGTCAATCCTTCGTCGTGGAAATAGTTCGGGTTAAAGTTGATCCCACTCTGGCGGCCGGTTCAATTCAGCGAGTGCGACCGAATATTAATTTCATAAGACGTGAGGATTTTGACCATCGGGTTAAGGGTCTTGAGCATCTACACTACCAGGAGTTGGCTAGATTACTGTTTTACACGGGTTTACGAGTAGGAGAAGGACTTGCAGTAAAGTGGTCAGATATGGACTTTGAAAAGAATCTGCTCCACGTAAACAAAACACTTGATATAATCACACGCAAAATCACTACGACCAAAACTAAGGGCAGTGTAGGTTATGTTCCGTTTCCTGCCTTTATAGGCGAAATGCTGGAACGCATAAAAAAAGAATCCGCAGAGAAAAACTACGGATTCAATAATGATATGTTTGTATTCGGTATAGTGGCCCCATACCACTATTCACACTTTCGCAAACATTTTAAACGCGTTTTTCCTGAACTGCGAATTCATGACTTACGTCACAGCTACGCATCTTACCTGATTAACAAAGGTGTATATATCTATCTCGTAAAGGAACTGATGCGACACGACGACATCAAGCAAACAGCCAACACCTACGGGCACCTTTACGTCGAAAGAAAGCGTGAAGCAATGAGCGTATTCGACTAATCGGTATCATGACCAATAAATAAAACCAAGAATAGCCGATACGCTTAGCTGTTCCGTTAACCAATACTACCTTCCATTTCGAACTTGATCAAACGATTCATCTCAACCGCATATTCCATCGGCAGTTCTTTTGTGAATGGCTCAATAAAGCCCATAACGATCATTTGCGTTGCCTCTGCTTCAGTCAAACCACGGCTCATCAGATAGAACAGCTGATCTTCCGATACCTTGGAAACCGTTGCTTCGTGCTCAAGCGTGATGTCATCATTCATGATTTCATTATAAGGAATAGTATCTGAGGTTGATTGATTATCCAAAATCAACGTATCACACTTGATATTGGATTTTGCACCTTGAGCCTGACGACCGAATGAAGCTAATCCGCGATACGTTACTTTACCGCCGTGCTTACTGATCGACTTGGATACAATGGTGGACGTGGTGTCTGGTGCTAAGTGGATCATTTTCGCACCTGCATCCTGATGCTGGCCTTTGCCTGCAACAGCGATGGACAGGACCATCCCTTTCGCTCCACGGCCTTTCAATACAACGGCTGGATACTTCATCGTCAACTTGGAACCGATGTTACCATCGACCCATTCCATCGTTGCGTTTTCTTCTGCAACCGCACGTTTGGTTACCAGGTTATAGATGTTTGGTGCCCAGTTCTGGATCGTTGTATAACGAACGCGTGCGTTCTTCTTACAAATAATTTCGACCACGGCACTATGCAGCGAGTTCGTGCTGTAAATCGGAGCCGTACAGCCTTCTACATAATGCACAAAGCTGTCTTCGTCAGCAATTATGAGCGTACGCTCAAATTGACCCATGTTTTCCGAGTTGATACGGAAGTAAGCCTGCAATGGAACTTCACATTTCACACCTTTTGGTACATAGATGAAGCTCCCGCCTGACCATACCGCACTGTTCAGTGCTGCGAACTTATTGTCCGCAGGAGGTACAACTGTTGCAAAATACTCTTTCAGAATCTCAGGATGCTCACGCAACGCCGTATCGGTATCCATGAAAATAACGCCCTGATCTTCCAGTTCCTTTTGCATACTGTGGTAGACAACCTCGGATTCATACTGTGCGGATACACCAGCCAAAAACTTTTGCTCCGCCTCAGGAATACCCAGTTTATCAAAGGTTTCTTTAATTTCCGTAGGAACCTCTTCCCACGTCTTTCCTTGTTTCTCGGAAGGTCTTACATAGTACTGGATATCGTTGAAATCCAGTTCATCCATATCTCCGCCCCAGTTTGGCATTGGCATTTTTTCAAACTGCTTCAGTGCCTTCAGACGAAACTCCAGCATCCACTCTGGCTCATCCTTAATTTTGGAGATTTCCTTTACGATTTCCGGAGTGAGACCCTTACCTGTTTGGAAAATGGACTTGTGCTCGTCACGAAAGCCGTATTTATACTCTTCCATTTCCGGTGCTTTCTTGGCCATGTTTCTCAAACCTCCTCTGTTCTATTTAAATTATTTATCTTCATCAATCCCTTTGCGCAGCGCGTTCCAAGCCAGTGTCGCACATTTGATGCGGGCCGGGAACTTATTTACGCCTGACAAAGCTTCCAGTTCTTCATAATCATCAAATTCGACGGCTTCCCCCTTCATTAAAGAAGAGAAGCGGCTTGCCATATCCAATGCCTGATCAATCGTTTTTCCTTTGACCGCTTCTGTCATCATTGAAGCTGAGGACATACTAATCGAGCAGCCTTCACCAGTAAAACGGGCATCTTCGACCACGCCATCTTTCGTTTTGAGTTGAAGGGAAATCCGGTCACCACACGTAGGATTATTCAAATCCACCGTAACGGCATCATCCTCAAAACGTCCGCGATTGCGCGGATTTTTATAATGATCCATAATCACGCGTCGGTACAAGTCATCAAGTTGCATCGCCAAAATACTCCTTTGTTTGGATTAAGGCGCTAACCAGAGCGTCGACTTCTTCTTCCGTGTTATAGAGATAAAAGCTAGCACGTGCAGTTGCACTGGCTTTCAGCCAGCGCATCAATGGCTGGCAGCAATGATGTCCCGCACGTACAGCCACCCCTTTGCTATCCAGTACAGTAGCTACATCATGCGGATGCACATCATCCAGGTTGAATGTTACGAGCCCAACATGACGTTCTGCCGGTCCGTATATCGTCAACCCCTCCACTTCACGGAGACGTTTGAGGGCATAGTTGGACAAACGGCTCTCATGCTGTGCAATGGCGTCCATTCCGATGCTTTCCAGAAAATCAATAGCAGCTCCCAAACCAACAGCTCCAGCGATAATCGGAGTTCCACCTTCGAATTTCCAAGGCAGCTCCTTCCATGTGGATTCATACAATCCCACATCGTCGATCATTTCCCCGCCGAACTCAATGGGCTCCATATTTTCCAGCAGCGCCTTCTTGCCGTACAGTGCCCCGATCCCAGTAGGCGCACACATTTTGTGACCCGAAAAGGCATAAAAGTCAGCATCGATGTCTTGCACGTCTACTTTCATATGTGGTGTGCTTTGTGCACCGTCTATAACGATAACTGCGCCTTTGCGATGCGCAATAGCTGCAATCTCTTTGACAGGGTTCACAACACCAAGCACATTGGAGACATGCGCAATCGCTACAATTTTGGTGTTTTCTGTAATAGTATTCTCCACATCAGCAAGATCAACGCTACCATCCTCTTGAAGTGGAATATATTTTAAAGTTGCGCCTGTGGCTTTGGCTACCTGTTGCCACGGAATCAGATTACTGTGATGCTCCATTTGTGTGATGACAATTTCATCACCCTCCTTACAGTTAGCTCTACCATAAGAAGAAGCCACCAGATTTAGCGCCGTTGTTGTTCCGCGTGTAAAAATAATTTCCTGACTGCGCTTGGCATTCAGAAAGCGAGCTACCTTCTCCCGCGCACCTTCATAAGCATCCGTCGCCCGGCTACCCAAGGTATGCACACCACGGTGAACATTTGAGTTATCATATTCGTAGTAGTGCTTGATCGCCTCGATGACCGCCAGCGGTTTTTGCGAAGTAGCCGCATTATCCAAATAAACCAGCGGATGACCGTTAATCTCCTGATGTAAAATCGGGAATTGTTCACGGATCAATGCAGTATTCATTGGCCTAACTTCCTTTCAACAAGGCTTTGCAGCTGATGTTGAAGTCCTTCGAGCGGAATCTCAGATACGACAGGTGCCAAGAAGCCATAAATAATCAGACGCTCAGCTTCTGCACGGCTAATCCCGCGGGACATCAAGTAATACACTTGTTCACGGTTAACCTGACCAACCGATGCTGCGTGACCTGCTGTTACATCATCTTCATCAATCAGCAGGATTGGGTTAGCGTCACCACGAGCTTTCGGGCTGAGCATCAGAACACGTTCTGTTTGCTGACCATCTGCTTTGGTAGCACCTTTTTCAATTTTTGTAATTCCGTTAATGATGGAAGACGCTTCTTCACGCATCACTGCGCGCGTAATCATCTGACTGGCGGAATTTTTGCCGAAATGCTGTGCTTGTGTCGTATAGTTCAGCTTTTGTGAGCCGGAACCTACAGCAATGATCTTGGCATCCGAATTGGAGCCATTGCCTTTGAGCACGGACATGGTATTGCTTGCTGTATTGCCGTTGTTCATTTCGCCCACAATCCATTCGATAGCTGCGTCATTTCCCAACGTGGCACGACGAATTGAAATATCCGTTACTTGCTCTCCAAACTGATGGACTGTCGCATAGCGAACTTTAGCCCCAGCATTTGCAACAACTTCTACCGCACCGTTATGAAGAACAGGTGCCGCCAAATCCGCAGATACATAGTTGTCTACGTACGTCACGGAACTATGACTTTCGACAATAAGCAGCACATGCGGCGCAAACGTTGCAGTCGCATCGTCTGTCAGGAATACAGCTTGAAGCGGAACGTTCAGTTCTACATTTTTAGGCACATAAGCAAATACTCCACCGTTCCAGAGTGCTGCGTGCAATGCAGATAATGAATTCTCTTCTGCCTTAATCACTGTGTTCAGATGAGCTTTAACCAAATCAGCATGCTCTTTAACCGCTGTTTGTAAATCCGTGAAAATGACGCCTTGCGCCGCCAATTCCTCGCTCAGCTTCACGTATACCGCGCCGGAGTTGCGCTGAATAATCAGACCGCCCTCCTGTTGCTCTTTGACCAGATCAGCAATGGCTGCAGGAACCTGCCCTACCGATGCAATGACCTCGCTCTGTTTATGTTGACCGTAATCGTTTAATTTCCAACGTTCGATTTTTGTTTTTTCAAATACCGGAAGCTCCAGTTTGCCTGCAAGCTCAAGTGCTTTTTGTCTGTCTTCAGCCAGCCAAGATGGCTCGCCGTTACGTTCGGACAGAACACGCAGTTGCTCGGAATCTACCGGAAGGATTGTTTGTGTTGTCATCAGTTTTCCTCCTCGCTTCCGGCTTACGCCTCTTGTCCTACAGTTTCATCAACGATACCCAGCTCTTCCTTGATCCAGTCATAACCGTCTGCTTCCAGACGCTCAGCAAGCTCAGGACCCCCGGATTTAACGATACGTCCTTGCATCATTACATGTACATAATCTGGTTTAACGTAGTTTAACAGACGTTGGTAGTGAGTAATCACGAGGAAACCACGATCTTCGGAACGCATGGCGTTCACACCGTTAGCCACGATTCTCAAAGCATCGATATCCAGACCGGAGTCGATTTCATCAAGAATGACAATTTTCGGATCAATCATCATCATTTGCAAAATTTCATTCCGTTTTTTCTCACCACCAGAGAAGCCTTCGTTCAGGTACCGGTGAGCAAACTCAGGGTTCATTTCAAGCTCTTTCATTTTGCTTTCCATTTGACGGATAAACTTAATCAAGGAGATTTCTTGTCCTTCTTCACGGCGCGCGTTGATCGCACTACGCAAAAAGTCGGAGTTCGTTACCCCTGCAATTTCACTCGGGTACTGCATCGCCAAGAACAATCCTGCACGTGCACGCTCATCCACTTCCATATCCAGCACGTCTTCTCCATCCAAAGTTACTTTACCATCTGTGACTTCATATTTTGGATGACCCATCAAAGCAGACGCAAGTGTACTTTTACCCGTACCGTTAGGACCCATGATGGCATGGATTTCTCCGCCCTTCATTTCGAGGTTAATACCTTTCAAAATTTCCTTGCCTTCAATGGTCGCTTTGAGACCTTCAATCTTAAAGTTTGTAGCCATATTCGCAATACCCTCCAAAAAATGTAGTGTGGTGTCGAAATCAGAAAGTATATTTAAACAGGGGAGCCCCCTGATTTCAAGTAATATTTAAAAATTTATTTATAATCATTCTAAACTGATTCTCAATGATTCTCAAGTTATTTTATAATAAATATCTTGAAGGGTGCAACCAACAGACACACGTTATCCAACTTTCTTCATAAAATGTTCACCCTACCAAGCACACAAATGGCAAAATACATCCTGCGAATGTTTATATAATTATAAATTTGTACAAAAAACATGAGATGCATGATCTCTTTTCAGCCACAAAAACGCTACTGACAGCATGACGTCAGTAGCGTTTTACATGTAAAAAGTTTATTTCAAAGCGTAATCCCATCACTACAATTAGCCCAAATAAGAGCGAAGCATCCACATATGTTTCTCCAGATCCGCTTTATAGCCGATCAGCAAATCTGCAGTTGGCTGGTCGGAATTGCTTTCCGCCAGTTCAATACCTTCCTGAAACTCCTCGCATACCGTTGCAAAATCCTCGATCAAGGTTTGTACCATCTTGGGAGCATCTTCGTTGCCGGTTGCTTCCTGAATCGACGACAGCTCCAGGTATTCCTTCAACGTTGCGGAAGGTGAACCTTTCAACGCGAGCAAACGCTCGGCGATCTCATCCATTTTCAATGTCACTTCATTGTATAACTCTTCAAATTTAACATGGAGTGTGTAGAAACTGGAGCCTTTCACATACCAGTGATAGTTATGAATTTTTACATATAACACATTGAGGTTAGCGACTTGACGGTTTAAAAGTTCCTCCACCGATTTGGTTTGCGTATTTTTCGAGTTACTTGTTGTTTTAGCCATCATAAATCCCTTCCTTTTTCATCAAATTGATTTTCAGGAACGTTTACGTATCCATCACCGTCATTGCTGGCGGTAAGACGCCAGCGGCCATCCTAATCACCTGCCGGACGTCTGTTTCATACTTACCCTCTCTATACGGAAACGAAACAAAAAGAAGAGTTCTCCTTTCTCCCTCTTTCGATCCTCCATAAAAAAAATGTACAAAACTTCAATGATTTTCGTTATACTTTCTCTATCCTATCAAAATACTTGGTTTAATATTGTGATATTTCCAGACTATTTACATGTGCACAATTTATGGAGGTGACTTCGTTGTCCCAATATCATCCTTTAACGACTGAAGAAGCAATCGAATTCGTGAAGAACATCCCCGGATTTTTTAGTCAGGAAGCTCGTCTGGAATGCCGGGAAATCGGTGATGGTAACCTAAATCTGGTTTTTCATATTACGGATTCTGAATCTAACAAGAGTATCATTGCCAAGCAGGCACTTCCTTATGTAAAAATTGTGGGTGAATCCTGGCCGCTCTCACTGGATCGTGCCCGTATTGAACGCGAGGCACTTCAGCAGGAGCACCACATTTGCCCCGAATTGGTTCCTGCGATACTGGCGTATGACGATGAGCTTGCATTGACCGTAATGGAGGATCTTAGCTCCCACACCATCATGCGCAAGGGACTAATAGAAGGAAACACATATCCATATTTCGCTAATCATATTGGGGAGTTTCTGGCACGCACGCTCTTCTTCACCTCAGATTTGGGCATGAATCAGCAGGATAAAAAAGACCTAGTCAAACGTTTTATCAACCCGGATCTCTGCAAAATAACTGAGGATCTGATTCTGGATGAACCGTATCGGTTCTCAGATAATAACAACTATGGTGCGTACATCGAAGACGAAGCAGAGGCACTCCGTACAGATCAAGCGCTTCATCTGGAAGTGGCTTTGCTGCGAGAAAAGTTTTTGACACGAACCGAAGCGCTTCTGCACGGTGACCTTCATACTGGTAGCATTTTTGTAACGACCGAATCAACTAAAGTCATTGATCCTGAATTTTCCTACTACGGACCCATGGGCTTTGATATCGGAGCGGTGATCGCCAATCTGCTGTTGAACTACGCTGCACAGCCCGGATGGACCTCTGGTGAGAAGGCTCTAAAAGAAAGGCGCGACTGGGTTCTGGAGACTGCCATTCAGGTATGGGAGCAGTTTGAGCGTAGGTTCCGCAAACTGTGGGACGAGCATGTCACCGATCATATGGCACGTACAGCGGGATATCAGGACTTGTATCTCCAGAAAGTACTGCAAGATACGATTGGTTTTGCAGGGTGCAAAGTGATCCGCCGTATCATCAGCCTGTCGCATGTGGCAGATATCGAGACAATAGCCGATCCTGACCTCAAGGAAGCTGCGGAACGTCTGGCGTTATCTATCGGTAAATCCTTGGTTCTTCGCAATCGCGGGCTTCATTCGATTCGGGAACTGGGAGACATTGTTCGGACAGCAACAGCTGCCCAAACTAAAGGAGCTTAATGAATATGAGTGAACAGAAAGAAGCGGCCCCCGTAACCTCCGGAAAAGCTACAGTGTCCGGTCAGGCTCTATCTTCGCTGGTGTGGAAAGGCAACCGCTTGTCCATATTGGATCAGCGTCTGCTACCCGAAACGATTGTCATGCTAGATTTATTCACGGTCGAGGAAGTATGGGATGGCATACATGCCATGAAGGTACGCGGTGCGCCCGCCATCGGGATGGCTGCGGCCTACGGCGTTGTGCTAGGAGCTACCGCCTACGACGACACCGACGCTGCTGGGTGGCTGCAGCATGTACACGACGTGTGCGGACATTTGGCTACTTCACGGCCAACTGCCGTAAATCTGTTCTGGGCGTTGGATCGCATGAAGAAGCGAGCCGGGGAACTCATCGTTGAAGCTAGCGGAAGTCAGGTCGAAGACTGGAATGCCGGGCTGGAGCGTGAAGCCATAGCCATTCAGGCAGAGGATGAGGAAGTATGCCGCCAGATCGGCATCCATGCTTTACCTCTGTTCGAGGACGGGATGGGCGTACTTACTCACTGCAATGCAGGCGGATTGGCGACAGCCAAATACGGAACAGCGCTCGCGCCGATGTACCTTGCGCAGGAGAACGGCATCCAACTCAAAGTATTTGCCGACGAAACCCGTCCCGTGCTGCAGGGAGCGCGCCTGACCGCTTTCGAGCTTCAGCAGGCAGGCATTGATGTCACCCTGCTCTGTGACAATATGGCGGGCATGGTGATGTCCAAAGGATGGGTACAGGCTGTTATTGTCGGCACAGATAGAGTCGCTGCTAATGGCGATGTCGCCAACAAAATCGGCACCTATAGCCTAGCCGTGTTAGCGAAGGCGCATGGCATTCCTTTTTATGTCGCTTCGCCACTATCTACCATTGATTTGCAGACCGCAACAGGCGCAGATATTCCGATTGAGGAGCGTTCTGCGGAGGAAGTTACCGAAAGCTTTGGTAAAAGGACTGCCCCGCAGGGCATCAAGGTCTACAACCCGGCTTTCGACGTTACACCTCATGAGTACATTACCGCCATCATTACCGAAAAAGGAATTGTCCAAGCACCCTTTAGCGACAACCTCCCCGCTTTGTTTGCCGATTAATCGTTCTTGCAGATCATACCGTTCGTATAAAGCCGAATAGTCTGCTCGATAGAGTGTAACTTTTCATAGAAAAAAACCGGAGCCAAAAAGTCCGGTTTTTTTCGGTTCTTGTTCCTCTACTTTTATGCAACATTGCACATTAGGCTTCACTACACCAGTTTCAATAGTGCTTCATAGCCTGGCATCCCTGGTTTAATCCCCAGTTGCTCGGCTTCTGCCGTCACTGACTCCATCGGCGCTTCCAACAGTTCCTTTAGTGTTTTTACCCCCACAGCTCGTGCGGCCAGGATTTTCCGATCCGCCAGCCGTTCATTGAGCAATCCAACATCCAGCGCACCACACATGATGTAGCCACGGGAGTTAGAAATCGTTAACAGCGTTGTTTTAGGCAGTTTGACCTCGACTCCGATAAATGTATGCTCACCCACTTGAATAGGTTCCATGTGTATCATGGTGATTTCATGCACCTCCTCTTTGTTCATCCGGGATATTTTATGCGGCATTTGCGGGTAAGTGTGGACACTCGTGGATACATTCAAAATATTAGGAGGGGAATGTATGTACAGCAAAATAGACGATATCAAAAAGACCAGACGAATTTTTTCTCATCTAGTCTCGGTGATCATCATTAACGGTCTGGGTTACGCTTTATTCAAACTTTTTTAAGTACTGTGGCGGCACAAGGTCGGCAAGCCAAACACCGTGGTTGGCTTTATAAAACTTCACTTGATTAGCCAATGCCTTTTCTGTATCTACTTCAAGGATCACCAGTTCCCCACGTCTTTTACCTGCCAGAATTGCAAACTCAAGGGCTTCAGACAGATGTACATACTTTCTGCCCATTGGCTTAATTCCTTCAGTAAAAATGTTATGGATTACCTTTGTGTTTGTACCGTGATAGAGAATGGTTGGTGGAGTGGCCTCCTTATAATCCAATCTGCCTGCACTGTGCCCATAATTAGCTCTTATGTACCCATTAACAATCTCATATCTTTGTTTTGGACAATGGCTTACTACTTGCTTGATATCCGACTCGCTTACGTCAGACCATCTATTCTCTGATCTTATTCCTTGAATCAGTTCTTGAATGTCACAATAACCCTCATGGTCTAGCTCAAGACCAAACTGTTCTGGTGTATGCCTAAGAATCTTACTCATAAATTTACTAAGGCTCTCTTCTTGTTTTGACGTTAACATGATATGCTCCTTCTAAAATCGTCTCTTAATTCTAGGGTGGATAAAAATTTTCCTCTTTAATCAGATAGATTGCAATGAAAAAAGCTTACTCTCATTTTATTATCAATGGAGCAAGCTCGGTTCGTATTCCTGAAGCTACTTTATGATTCAAATGTCATCTTGTCAGGAAATATACCACCTTCTTTAACGAAGCAACGTGCCATCCGCTGTGCAGCCCTATCAAAATAAAATTTGTTTGAATGATTCGAATCTGGTAAAGGTTCAATTTCAGAGAACAGCTTAGTATCCTTGTTTAATTGAATTTTCCCCATAGTGTGTTCGTTTGGACCATATTTATAAATAACTACTGTATCATCTTCATGTTCTTTAAAAAGTAAAACAAATGCTCCCATTATAAAATCTCCTCTATTCTATTTCCCATGGACGACCCGACCTTACCGCAGCGTTATGAGCAGTCTCATAGTCTGTTTTAAATATACCCTCAAATCTAGATTCAAACAATTCATGGTTAAGCAAATCCATATCTTTTTCTGTTTGTATCCCTTTTTGTAATCTATCCCATGCTTGAGCTATTTCGTAATCAGAATGAAATCTGCCATAACCACTTGATTTTATGTGTTCTTTTATGAAAACGTGTTCTTTGATTCTTTGAATCCTACTTTCCTTCATTCCAGAATTCTCAGCTATTGCTCTTACATCACTATCTGAAGCTCTGATTTGATCATACATCTCATCTGCTTCAGCTTCTCTACGAAAATATTCATCAATTGAAAGATCGTTTCTCCCACCTGTTTGTACTTCTGTTTTAGATTCAGATTCTATTGAATTCCGTAAGCTGGAACTCGTATTATTCTTCGGAATCTCATACTGAATAGATGGTTTCAAACCAATTTTAGGCTTAATAACTGAGCTGACTCCTCCAAACAATCCTGCTGTACCAATCATATTAGCCCAATGTTCCTTTGACCACGCATTGGTAGGATTAAATGCGCC
This sequence comes from Paenibacillus sp. FSL L8-0644, assembly GCF_038008165.1. Taxonomy (NCBI): domain Bacteria; kingdom Bacillati; phylum Bacillota; class Bacilli; order Caryophanales; family Paenibacillaceae; genus Paenibacillus; species Paenibacillus sp. FSL L8-0644. Next base: position 1,855,427 of record NZ_JBBOYN010000001.1, on the reverse strand, counting down.
CTGAATCATACCCGTTATTCCAAATGTACTGAAATTGAGCATGTCATTCCACGAATCGTTTTGTTTAGCTGCTCGTTCCATGTACCCTTGATACATTCCTTTTGGAATACCATACGACATATAATCTAAGAAGCTCCAAACCGAATCAAACTTTTTCTCATAACGTACTGAATTAGCATCTACAAAATCCTGACCTAGTTCAGTTAAGCTATCTACCGATTTCTGGAATGCATTTCGTGTATCTGGAGCAGGAACAGCACATGAATTCGGTGGAGGTGGTAAACAACTTGCATCAATGTTACCTGTTTCCATCAGATCTGCTAATCTGAATTTATCTGCATGGTGACGTAACTCCCTAGCAATAGAATCCATCAGGGTAACAAAGTCATTCATATTCTTCTGAGAGGTCTGGAAGGAATAGTAAAAGTGCTCTTTAGTCAGTCCTTCCCACAATTGTCCCATAGATGAAATTTGTTTTACTAAATTGCTATTCACTTGAGTTGCCGTTTGCTGTGCTAACTCAAACTGCTTGGAGATAGTCATAAGTTGCTCAGGCGTCACTTTAATAGTTGTCATAGGTTAGTTACCTCTAGTCATGAATTCGTTATGACATAGTAACACTATTCCGATTTATGGAAAATGAACTTAATTCCTAATTGTTATATGAAGGATTAACCTTTCTACCTACGTCTAAAGACTTAAAACGTGCCATGATCTTCAACCATATCTTGCAACCCAGGGATAAGCGTAAGGAGTTTTTTGTAGTTTCTTAGTTGCTGAGTTGTTATATTTAACTCATGTGCAATATCAGCCTGTGTTTTTTGCTGACCAAAATTATTTTGCTCAGCACTTTCATATGTATGCTGATTATTCCCTTCTAGATTGGCGCTCCCATCCCTCACTCCAGATTCTTTCCAACTCAACACAAATCAAAAAGGCTAGACGGAATATCCATCTAGCCACCTACAACACTTCATTATCTGAGTTGAATTTAAATAGATAATTCCAGCCCGCCAAGCCGTCTAATTATATCAAAACTATTACACAGTTTATTGTATACAAGATTAATCTATAACTTTTTTCTTCTTTTAATTACGAAAAAAATGCCACCAATAATTGCTAACCCGGCAATAGAAAATAGTGACACTTTTTCTGTGCTGATTTTGCTTGTAATGAGCTGCGAAGTAGTCGAGTTTAGATTAGATGGACTCCCCCCAGAGATCAGTTCATCTGAATCATTTTTTTCAGAAGCTTCTTGCCGAGCCTTCTCATTGGCAGATAGAAACTCTACAAACTCCTGTAAATTGTATACTTTCAATGGCTTAAATTCCATGTATACGCTCTCTCTAAGAGGAACCACAACTTCCTTCCCATCTATATCAGAAATTAGAGCAACCGTAGCCAGTCGATCATCATATATCAGTTTGCTGCTTTCATCGTAGCCAATCAATTTCTTTGCTTCTTCGAATTGACTCGGAAACTCAAGATCACTATAAGCTGATCGTATTCTTTTCCCATCTTCTGAAAAAACAATACCATTATTTTGTTGTCCACTTTTTATGGAAAATAAGTACCCTTTAGATTTTAAAATGTCATTAGCTCTATCTGTATTCCCTGATCTAACAGCTTTAGAATTAACAGTGTAAACCTTAAAACCTTCATCAAGAGTTAAATTTTCCGCTTCTTTAGTAGTTGTTATTTTAAATCCTGTATTCTTTCTAATATCATCTTTGAAATTCCCCAAATCCTTTTCAATAGATTGCTCAACTTCTTTCGGAACCTCATTTGCCGCTAAGACGGTTATAGGTAACAATAAGATACAAGAAAACGCAATACCAATTATTTTTTTATACATTTTATCAGTCCTCCTTAGTCTCGTTTTAATTAACATAAATTTCGTTTATAGTGCTGTACCAACTAAAATCTCTATTATTAACAAATCCATCATAGTAATCTATTTTATCCATCTTCTCACCAACGGCAGGGTCTTTGTAATATACTTTTTGAAATCCTAAATTTGTATTATCGGAATATCCATTTATTAGATACATATGTCCAAGATCAGAGTCGTCCTTCCACACGATATGTGCTAATTGCGGTTGATTTCTTTTTATTTGAGAGATAATAGTTCCAAAGGGTATCGGCTCTTTATCAATTGTAGAGTTCAACCCCCCATATGCTAACGCGCTTTTTACTTCCTTATCCGTGCCTCCCTTATTTACGAGGCTACCTTTAATATATTTTACAATTTGAGATTGAGTTTTATTTCCACCTAAATGTTCTATAGCCATCTGTGAAGTAGCAGCCCAGCACCAATTAGATTTCTCTTGTTTATGCGAAGGCACAGGAAGAGATTTGTAATCTATGTAACTAGGTGTGATTTTGTCTGAATTGATCTCTTGGGCTGATGTTAATGGAGCGATAGCACTAAGTGCTAATACCCCCATAAGCACAAATGCTGTCATTTTTATTTTTTTCATGTAATGACACTTCCTTTTTTCTTATTTGGAATACAATACAATAATAATACATAAAATACAATAATATAACATTTTATTCAACATTATTGCAAAAATAGTAAGTCAGCACTATATTAATCATTTTCCTGTAAGTGTTAAAATATCAACAATTTTAATAAAACAGTATCCTGCTACTTCCTTAATTACGCACAACGTTGAAGGTATCCCATCCTTTGACGTAAACCGTCGTCCCTTTTCATAATGCACCTCCTTCTTCAAATCCTCGTCTTGGTTAATAATGGATTAGTTCACAAAAAAAGTTTGAACAAATCATAAAGAAGACCTACTTTAGTTGTAGGTCTTGGAATAGAACATTATTTAATAATAGAATTTTTGAGGTTCCCCTGCGTTGGCCTATTGGGTTCCGTAATTAAACCTATTTCAGGGGTGCAGTTTTAACGAATTTTCAAATCAATTCGTATTTAAGCTCCTCCATGTGTTGCAAAAACTTGAAATCCTCCATCATGACTATCCAGATAAATAGGTACAGCTAAGGTGAACAAAAAGCTACTAACAACGATCAACATTACCACTTTTTTCAACATTGTTTAACCACACCTTTTCAATGAGATTGTAAAACTCTGTTTTGGTTTCAGATACCGCATGGGCTTTGAAACGCACAAACAACCCCATACAATTTATAAAATATGTCTCCTTATTTAGTATATGCGCTTTTACCATTGCACAAAACAAATGATTAAAGCCATCATTGTGCATCCCATGATCTAAATAATAATAAGCCAATTCATATCCACAAAGTGCAGAGTATTCCGGTATTACTTGCTGGGTATACATATCATCTGATGATGGTCGCTGAGATAAAGACGCAATCTCTGTTTCAAATCGTTTAAGTATATCGTTTAAATCAAGTTCATAACGGTTAGCCGCCGTCATTATGTTAAGTAGTTGAGTTACCCTATCTTCTTGAATCGTATCTGATGAGTCATCAATAAAGTTTAGATATTCATGAAGCACACTCACATCACCAGATAAAAGCCTATATGCAAGTATATTAGCTTGTGACCAATGTTTAAACAAACCAATCCAGTGCTGGGTATCCTCATCGGTCTCTCTAACCCAATCTAAATTGGAGTAGGCATATGTATAGTGTAATGCCTGCTCATAATTACCCTGCTCTTCACATGCATTAGCACAGAGCAAGTCTGCATAAGCAATGTACACAAACAAGGGACGACTTAGCTTGTCGCTAGATTCGATCTGTTCTCGGCTGTTCTGTTGATGGTTCAGTGTACATTGTATTTCGGCTTTAGCTCTCATTTTCCTCGCCATCTCATCAACCTTATCCCATTTACGCAATGATCTGTACACGTTAGCCAAATCCTTCAATGCGTCAAGCTGGTCTATTTCATCTAGTCTTTCGACAAAAGCTTCAAATACGGCTGCCGCCCCAACATTTTGATTTTGATCGTCATTAATCTGAATTTTAAAAATACGATATTGGCAGATTGCCAGGCGTTCAGAATGTTGATATCTCTCCGCTTCAGCTACCCCCTCATAAAGTATCAATGCCGCTTCTAGTCGTCCCTGCGACAACAATTCTTCCGCTATTTCAAATAGCTTGGGTGAATAGAGTAGATTGTCCATGATGGCTCCCACTACTCGACGGATCGCATCCAACTTGTCCAACTCCGCACAGCGATACAAAAACGGCTCGATTCGCCTCATATTTGGAGGATGATCAATGATGTAATTTTCTATAAACAATTCATAAAAGTGACCCTCTGGTAAGCCCATAGCTTCAGTAATACGATCGAGCTGGTTAATAGACATAGATTTATTACCTGTTACAATGCTACTTATTATTCCCCTATTCATCCCTGTAATTTGTCCAAATTCCGATAGGTTTAAGCCTTCTTGTTTAAGATATTGTTCCAATTCTGCTCTAATCGTGGGTGTAATTTTCATCGATAAACCACCCTTTCAATGTAGACTCACAATACGATGCATAGTAAAAATTATTATGTAGTTGTGAAACAAGTAGTAAAATGCTCTAACGATCTTGATTGTACCATCTTTTGGTATAAAATCATATACCTTTCATATAGTACTCAAGATACCTTTTGGGATAGTTACGTATGATTTCATGATTAAGGATATCGTCTTTATGTTGATGTATAGTTTATTTAAAAAATTAGAACACAACTCATCCAATACAAAGTACCAGATTAATAGTCAGGTTCGCATTCCCTTGTGTTTTAATCTATGAATTGAGCCTTGATTGGATGTATGGCATACAAGCAACCTTAATGATATTAGGGACGGTATCGAGTCAAAAAATAACTTGAGTGTGAAAGTGAATGTGTTAGGGGCAATTTTGGAAATTAAATAGACGTTTATGATGTAAAATACCCCCCGTCCTTTTTATTGTACCTGCTAGTATTTGATCAGCAGACATAACAAAGAAACCTAGACATAATCATCTAGGCTCCATACACATGAACAATTTATCCTACTTGTTTCTGTTGCTCATATTCCTTTACCCTGCGATAGAACGTGTTAGGCTTCATTTCTACGCGCTTCATTGCTTCGACTGCTGTTATTCCACCTTGCTTCCATTCCTCATATGCTGTAATAAACTCATCACTTATTGCCTTTTTAGGCCGACCAAATACCACACCATTATTTTTGGCTGCTGCTATATCTTCAGATTGTCTACCGTTTATCTTCTCACGTTCACGTTCTGACATGTAGCTGAGTAATTCAAGCACGATACTAGATATAACCTTTTCCAAACCATTTTGATATTGTCTAGTGTCAAGGATAGGCATACAAGGATAACAATGTGTGCACCTATCTCATACGTTATATCTTGCCATTCACGTTTGATTTCTTTAGCATTCCGTCCAAGTCTGTCAAGTTCCTTAATGAACAGAATGTCTCCGTGTCTAAGTACGCTCTTTAATGTTTGATATTGTGGTCTGTCAAAATTCTTGCCACTTTGCTTATCAATGAAGTAATCACGTTCCATAATACCTAAGTCCTTCATCGATTCTAATTGTCTAGCTTCATTCTGATCTTTACTCGATACTCTTATGTAACCATAGCGTCTAATCTCACTCATATGGATCATCCTCTACTATGTCATTAATTGCATTTAGCAAAGTATGTCAAAACGTATACTATATGACAAAGTGTTAGAAAAAGACTTGGCTAAATTGAGCATAATAAAAAGGGCAACCGAAGTCGCCCTAGATATTCCATTATACAACTTAACTTTTCAAATACTTTAGTACACAAATCTATTTACTGTCTTCTTCCTTGATGTAAATAGCGTCATATTGAATGATTGCTTTAGTTTCATCAGTAGTCTTTGAAACGTCGTAGACTACTTCATCTTGACTGAACTTATCTTCATCATGGAGAGAATGCGGTTTTTTTATAAATAATCCAACTTTAGTATAAATTTTATCAGGATGATTAAGTTCTTCTAATACACTGTCAGGGACTATTGCTTTTGTAACGCCCTTCATTTCTTCAGAAGTATCGTCACTAGCAAAAACATTATTACCAATAACTACAGCAAACGTAACAGTAAGGGCAGCCAACCCCAAAAATTTCAATTTAGCCTTCACTTCTTCCCTAACCCTTCATTAATTAATTTGCATATCCATTCTCAGAAATTTTAATCGGGTAACCAGACCCATCATTTCCGGAATGATTTCCAATTAGCAAATAAACTGGATTGAACTCAAAAGATGCATCGTCGCCTGTTATACCTAAGTTAGTGTGCGAAAATTTGATCGTGGTGACTATTGATAATAGTGTAAAAAAATTAACTCGATTTTCCTAACTGTGAAAACGCCATCTTATAAGCCACAAACGTAATAATTGCGTAGATAAAACCATATAGAAGCCAAGCATCTATATTAACTGCAATGGTTTCTAAATTGGTGGCAATAAATATAAGAGGCAGTAGCAAGGCTAGTATTAATCCTAAGTAGATGTTTCCTTTGAAATAGGCGAAACATACTCCGATCAAGATTGCCAGAATGGGGCAAAATATAAAAGTAGGGAAGAGGGGATTAAGTTTTGGAAATAACCAGTAAATCATAATAATCACTCCTTAAAGTTAATTAGTCAGAAAAAAACGAATCATTTCCTTGTTTGATTTAAATGCTAGAGGAATGACATGTAATTCTTTGCCTGTCAATAAGTCATATTCTCTTATTTCCCTTATTCTATCAACAGGAGAATTTTTGACATAATCATATAGGACAAAAACAGATCCTGCAAAATACTGTACTCCAGATATTACTCCTTTCTCATTTTGTATTTTTTCGGAGACGGAATTGCTTTGTTTTAATCTCAACTTTTTAGGCTTTTTGTTGAGGTCATTGAAAATAGTATAATTTAAGTCTTCAGAGAGAATATATAATTTATCGTTGTAAATTTGGCTGTCATAAAACAAAAATGAAGTATCTGACAAAGATGTTTCATTTTCCAACTTACCATTTTTAGGGTCAATTATCTGCATTATAGGATGAAATTGTGTATCAGATGTATTGCCATCAAGAAATACAATAAGCTTGCCTTTAAATATTTGTAGTGATGCTCCATTTTGGCCTACCGGAAAGTATTCTTTTAAACCATGTAAACGATTTTCTATAGTGAATTGTTTGATCTTCTTTGATGTTTTTAAATCAATGACATAAATACCTACAGAATTATCATTATTGTTCACATATAAAGTGTATGCCATATTATTGTATTCAACGGTTGATAATAAATATCCATTCAAAAGAATATTTCTATATTTCAAATTTTTTTTATCGAAATAAACCAATTCATTGGTGTACTGTGTGGGAGAATAACTCGGATTAATACCCACGTTCATGGAGAAAAATAGATGATTGTCGCTTTCTTTCAAAAATGAAGTTCCGATATTCCTATCTTTTCCATATTTATTAGGTCCAAAAAATGGTTGAAGAATTCCATTTTGATTAAGTATGTAATGTCTATTTTTTCGTTCAGACATTAAATAATAGTCATTCTTTACTTTGGCAAAATAATAAAGTGACTGGGCATTAACTAAGTTTTTTTTGTCTAAAATCTCGCCTTTATTACTGTATTTCACAATTTCTGCACCGTCATCCATTGCATTTGAATAAACAACAGTAAATGTCTCGGATTTTGTTATATTTTTCAATGAATGATGTGTTGTAGTAAACCAAAACGTTGAAACTGCCAATCCAAGTAAAAATAAAGTTGCAAAAATAATTCTTATTCTTTTTTTAAAGAGCATAATGTCCCCCCTTAGTGAAATCACTCACAGGAAAAAATATATATTCCTGTGAGTGATTAGGTTTGTTAGTTACTATAGTAAATTGAAGTATTACCGGATTTAGCTATTTCCATTGGGGTAACAATAGGATCAATTGTTATATAATCAACATCAATCCCCTGAGTTTTCCAAGCCTTCCACACCAATTGTGAACAATAAAATTTAGCTTCTGTCCATGGATTAACAAAATTCCAGTTATAGGGTTTTCCAATTTGATTAGCTGCATATTGTGCAGCTGCCCTATATTGGGAACCCGAAGCCCCTTTAACGCTCATTCCATAAACATTTGAGCGACCTCTCCAATCATTTGTGTGATATTGAACTCCATCAGCTGGGAACGATTCTACTGTTTTACCACTTAGTAAGGAAACAATAGCAGCATGTCCTGGATATCCGAAATCAATACCCCACGAACTTGCGTTATAGGCAACCAAAATATCACCGACTGTTCCTAAACTTGATGCTGCTAGCCTAGGATTCTCCGAGCTATCAGTGAGCGATTGGCTAGTTTTTTGGTCATTCAATGCCTTCTCTTCCAATTCCCCGCTTTTTAGGATCTGAAGATCATTTTCATTATGTTTACGGAGTAACTCAATATCATTATCACTCATTCCAGCATCTTTCATTTTCTGATAAGAATTGTCATTAACACTGAAAGAAGGCGATGTTTCATCGGCGGCAAAAATGTTTGCACTGGGAAGAAGAAGGATACTTAGAGCAAGACTAGCGGAAAAAGCTAAACTAAGAACATTTTTCATGATTATACCTCCAAATGGGATTTAATTGATATAAGAGAGTACTTGTTCAAAGTTTGTCTACATGTTTATCCATACTTCATTTTTTGTCCCTCCATATAACAAAGTCTCGTATGTCTATTTTTTGGAGGATGATGTATGTTAAATTTAGTTAGTTAGCTCCATAAGTCAAATAGAAATACGAGCTTACGCAATCACCTTCTAAGTAAGAAGTAGCAATTGCGAATATATTGTTTATGTCCGGCAGGATAACCGTCCAATAACAATCAATTTTTTTAAACAGAGATTTATGTAAAAAAGTATGTACCAGTAAATATAGATTTGGGCGATCTATACATGTGCTATAATCTCTAATTTTGATTAAAAATGTATATTCTAAGCTACTGGATAAAAATTCCTATCCAATATATTCAAATTATATACATAGATTCAATAAAAGTCAAATTGATCCATTTTTTAAGCTATTTGTAATCATAGTTTGAAAGTAATATTTTGATGTTCTCAGTAAAGTGGATAGGAAGTTGACGCTGTGTCAACCATATGAGGGTATCACCAATTTTGGAGGCACTGTAGAGATAGTCTGTAACTACACCCGTATCGAAGCTCAATCGTAAAAATTGATCTTATGTGCATAAAACACTTATTTCATATGGTTTTTTGAGTCATTGTGGTTCAAAATTGTGCCAGAATATATTTAAATTGTTGCCGTACCGAAAAATAGCTAAAACATAGATAAATAAAGGGATTTGTGAAGAATTGCTTTACATCGTGGTTTCAATCGTAGGTATCGAGGAGTAATGTGTAAAAAAGCTTGATGCATCAAGTGAATTTTAAGTTATTATAAATTAAATTGTGCGAAATCAAAAATTAGAAAATCCTTTATTTATCTACATTTTTAAACACAGCAAACACGTATCGTAAATCGTAACAAGAATCGCGGAGTGGGAGTGTTATAATAGTCATTCCGATATTATCAATAAGAAAATCGATTCAAACACTCTATCATACTTACTCAACTCATATGTAATAGCTGAAGCCTAAGACAAATTGTCTCAGCGTTGAATCATACCGCAGCTCACGCACAGTCATTTCATCCACTGTTTTCTGTTCACCAGTTGAGGGGATGGTGTGTTCCTGATCAATAAACTCTAAGCGGTCTACAGATTCAGGCAAAGATAGCATTTCAAATATTTTACTGTTTGCCAAAAGCGACGACGTCGTCGCATTTCCGAATTGTTCAAATGCTTTAATCATTCTTTGTGCTGTTCTGGGAGTAAAATCGACTGTCTTTAGCCACTTCTCCCACTCACCATGAACTAAGTCATTCTCTTTCACATGCTTCAATTGTCGTGCCCAATCTCAAATAGCGACTGTCCAGCTATTTGTTTCTCGTGAATTGCGATTAAGCCTCCTATTTTAAATGTAATCATTATGTTAACCACGCTTCCACTTTAATAATACAAAAAGCCTTCCCAATAAAGGAAGGCTTAATATCTTTGGACACATTGTAGTTATTGAGCAGGAACATGCAGATTATTAATCGCCCATAAGTTAAAAAGGAAAAAGACGATAAAAATTGCTAAAACGACTCCGATAATGATAAAAATAGTTTTCTTTTTCATAGGCTTTAGTTGAATACCCAACTATCAAGCTGACCCTTGACATTTCCATATATTTTTTTTATTCCAAACTTTGCTATTGTTATAGAGTTTGATTATACTTTAGCCACTATTAGAATTGCGTGTTTCTAGCGAGGAGGGATCAAATTCCAATGAATTTAGCCGTCAAGTTGATGCAAAAATTCAAAGACCGCGATACTCAGAATAAGCTGAAAGGCTATCGGGACAAAGCGGAGCTCATTAGGAAACGGAATTTGAAAGCATGGGACGATCAGCGGCTGAAAGCGGAATCTCTCCGGCTGAAAAAGGAAGCAGAATCGGGTACGCCTTTGGACGAACTGCTTGTCGATGCCTATGCACTAGTCTGCGAGGCAGCGAAGCGAAAGCTCGGATTACAGCCTTACGATGTTCAGATTATGGCTGCCATCGCTCTGCACGAGAGATTTGTGATCGAGCAACATACCGGCGAAGGAAAAACGCTCTCTGCTGTTATGCCTGCTTATCTAAATGCGCTGACCGGCGAAGGCGTTCATGTGCTCACTTTTAACGATTATTTGGCAAATCGGGATGCGGAGTGGATGGGTCCGATCTATCGTTTCCTCGGGTTAACGGTAAAATCGGTTCAAGCGGGCATGAGCTTGTCCGAGAAACGAGAAGCGTACGCCGCGGATATAACCTATGTGACGGCCAAAGAAGCGGGATTCGATTATTTGCGCGACACGATCACACTAAGCGAAGCCGATACCGTGCATCGTCCTTTCCACTACGTCATCGTCGACGAAGCGGATTCACTGCTTCTCGACGAAGCTCGGGTGCCGCTAGTCATCGCTGGCGAGCCGGATTCTTCCGGCAACGACGTAATTCGTTTCGCAGATGTGACTAGGCAGCTCGAGCAAGATAAGTATTACGACTTCGACGAGTTCAAGCGGAACGTTTATTTGAATGAGGCGGGCGCTGCGAAAGCGGAGGCGCTGCTGGGGTGCGGCAATTTGTACGAAAGCCATAATAGTCATTTGTTGTCGTCGTTAAATTGCGCGTTGTATGCGGAAACGTTATTGAAAAAAGACGTCGATTACATCGTCCGGGACGGGAAAATCGAGCTGATCGACGAATATACCGGCCGCGTGGCGGAGAATAGGCATTTGCCAGAAGGACTGCAAGCCGCGCTTGCAGCCAAAGAAGGGCTGCACTCGAAAGTCGGCGGGAAAATTCTCGGGACGATCACCCTTCAACACTTCATTAGCCTGTATCCAAAAATTTGCGGAATGACGGCTACCGCGTACGCTTCCGCCATGGAATTCAAAGAGATTTATGCACTGCAGGTCGTGCAAATTCCGCCGAACCGGCCAAACATACGGATCGACCATCCGCACCGAATTTATACACATAAAGAAGCCAAGCTTAAGGCGCTTGTACAAGAAATCTCGTCCGTACATGCGACGGGACGCCCAATTCTCATTGGTACGTCAAGCGTGGAGGAGTCGGACATGCTGGCAAAGGCGCTAGCGGTTGCCGACGTACCTTGCCATATCCTGAATGCGAAAAACGACGCAGAAGAAGCCGAGGTCATTGCCAAAGCGGGAGAAATCGGCGCCGTGACGGTGTCTACGAATATGGCGGGACGCGGCGTCGACATTCGGATCGGCGGTGGCAACCCTACGCAAGCAGAAGTTGTCGCCAAGCTGGGCGGGTTGTACGTGATTGGTACGCATGTGCACGAAAGCGTGCGGATCGACGACCAACTGCGCGGGCGTTCTGGGCGCCAAGGCGACCCTGGAGCTTCCGTATTTTTCGTAAGCTTAGAGGACGAGTTGTTACTTCGATTCGGCATCGATAAAGCGATTCGCGCCCACAGGCAGGATGAGACTCTCGAAGACCCGGTGCTACGCAGCAAAATCGCGCATATTCAGCGCGTTATTATGGGCCAGAACTTCGATATCCATCAAGAACTAAACCGTTATTCGGATATGGTAGAGGAACAGCGACGAATTCTATACGAGGAGCGGCTCGCAATTTTAAAAGGCAAGAAGCTGATGAGTCCTTTGGAGCAACGCGTACGGCTTTTTTATATCGACAAGTTCTGGGCCGACCATCTAGCATACGTTTCTTACCTTCGTGAAGGCATCCACTTGGAAAGCCTTGTCAGCGGCAATCCGATCGACGAATTTCATGCACAAATCACCCAAGCATACGAACAAATTCCAGCTAAAGTAAATAGCGAGTCGGCGAATATGCTTGTAAGGCTCGGAGGTTCGAATGATCCGGCGGAGTGGGAAGAGTTCGGTCTGAAGAGCCCTACTTCCACTCGGACTTATATAATCAACGATCAATACATCCAGAATATGCGCAGCTCATGGACCGCTATGACTGTATTTGCTTTTGGGATTCGCAAGATTTTGAGGCCTATATTCAAACTGTCAAAGTTTTGATGCAGCGTAGCTTTTTCGAGGATGAGCATTGACTCCGTGTTGACTTCGGACGTCCGCTTGGATTCCTCAATTTTATAATCGGTATAAACATACCTACCAATCACGGCCGCCAAAGCTATGGCGGCTTTTTTGCACTCATTTTGAGGAGGGATTTATATGCCAATGGCAACAAGCGTATCCGCTATAGCGCAGCCATTCTATAGAATGTAACCGCCATCGGATGTTGGGCTAATAGTCAAGCCTGATTTTGAGATTGATCCGTTATTCTTCTCTTTTTCTCAGCAATAAGTAAACCTAGCAGTACATATCCTCTGTACACTAATCCAATTAAAAGCACTCCGCCAGCAATAGAAAGGAGGATAACTAAAATGTTAAGTATAAATAGAAATAACTCCAAAAAGACACCTCCAAAGTAAATTAGTCTTTTTTATCTTATAGTAAAAGTCGTGTCGAAGTATCATAAAGCTTGTCATAAAACAAAATAAGAAAGCAGTTGAATGAAAGAACTAAGTTATTCAAAAAGGCTAATGGTCAGAGTAAAAGACTATATATACGCAACTTTTTTTCGTTTTTCTGGTATATATGATAAAAAAATGAAACTGGGTGTTTATTCAATGAGACGAATTTTTGTTTCTCTACTTGTATCTTCCTGCCTTCTTATTTCTGGCCTGCTTCTAGCGCCTCTGAGTTATGCGGAGAATTCAAATTCCAATCTTCCCGTTGTAGTAGAGGATGCGGCTGTGTTCTATCTGGTTCCGCACCAACTGACTGCCGAATTAAACAAATCTTCTTTATCGCTGGATTCCGTCTCCATAAAGACCGCTCCCCTGCTGAAGAAAAATAATCACTTGTATTTCCCGTTCAAATGGCTGGAAACAGCTCACTTGGCAACCACCAAGTGGGATGCAAAGACAGGCAGCACGTGGGCGGAGTTTGACACTGAGAACTCGGTACCTTTTTCCTCATTTCGGTTGATGCCTAACCAAGCAAAGATTTTCAGATACGAAGACGGAACCATGACAGCGCTGGATGAGCCAATCCCTAAAACGTTTATGAAAAACGATCAATTGTATATTCCAGCGTCACTTCTGCCTAAGATGGGAATAAATTATACATGGAGTAATGGAGTCATGCACTGGGTCTGGAACGACAAAGTAGTTAAAGCGCTTCATCCAACGTATACAACGGATAAGGAAAAAATCACTTTTAGTGCATTAGTACAAAAAGAGTTCGGGCATGCTTATCTTATGGTAAATACAGGGCACGGTGGCATGACAAGTTCCATTGGAGGTAGCATTAGCACGTTTAAGGGAAAAGAAAAAAGCATTGGAAAGCCGATTATAATAAATGGGCAAACATTTCGGCGGATTGAATATTCAGTTGAGCTTCGTCCCGGTCCAAATCCGTTGGAAATTACCACTAATGATAAAGGATCTGTTAAGATTATGGTGCATCGCAAAGTATTAAACCCGTCCTCCGTCCCTATTAGATACAACCATCCCGAGAACGAGCATGACATCCGCTTCACCAAGCCGACACAGGGGTACCTCCGTGTACAGGCTGGAGACCCAATAGCAATTGCTGGAGTCGTGACAGCTACGTATCTGGAAAGCAATGAAGTTTCTTTTGGAGTGGCAGCATTTCAGAACGGTGATTTTGTTGAAGTTGAAAAAAAGACCGTTATCCCCCTCAAACAGGATAAATTCTTTAGCGGTTCTGTCGTTATTCAAAAACCTGGCACTTATCTGGTCAATATTCTAAGTCCAGATGTATTTGTGGGAGGTAGTTCACCGTACGGCTCTGTCAAATGGGCTGAGATAGCAGTCGAAGTGTTGCCTAAAACCAAGAAAAACCCATAATTCTTCTCTTCCAGATCTAATACCAGCTAAATGGTAACAATAATCTTCAAACTTTGTTTTTCATTCATGTAACATTCCTCTCAATGAACAGATTTCAACTAACGTTTCCCGTTAGCTTAACAAAGATTTTTTTTAATACTAGGCTTTTCCTATACTAATTTGAATGGCTTCATAGTACAAGAATTCTACTTTTCCAAAAACATTATTGGAGGCTCACAAATGAGTAAATTTGAAAAAAATCTAATTAAGTATTTGTCTTACGGTTTTATTGTAGGAATATACTATTCCTTTATTAAAGGGCCAACAACAACGAGTACTCCGATCAACGGTATGTTTGAATTTTATACGGTACCCACTTCTACTTTTATTTTTAGAACATTATCAACCTCGTTTCTACTAAGCCTCTTTGCTGGAGTAGTGTATACAATTACTTTTTTGTGTATAAGAGGAAATAAGTAGATTCTTTGAATAACTCCAAAGCAAAAGAAGCTGTCCAAATCGCAACGGCTCCTTTTCTTAAGTAACGGTTCGAAGCAAATATTACGTCATTGGTAGCGCCACTTTAGCTTGCTCCAACAAAGGAGATAGTTATGAGAAAATATGGAATAGCAATCTTTATAGTAATGATATTCGCAAGCGTTTGGATGCTTAGTAGTTACGCTAAAAGTGATACTCAAAATAAAGTATTCGATTATCTTGTAAAAATTCAAGGATACAAACCATCTGAAATTTATTCAGTTAAAACTCAAATAGGTAAAGCTCCCTTAGTTAGTACACAAGTTATTTTTAAGGACGAAACCAATGCAAGGTATTTTAAAAGAGCAAGATAAAATTATTCAGCGTAGCTAAGCCCCCATTAAAGGAGTAGATGATGGGGCGTATAATTATTCTTTGAAGGATTATAACGGAAATGCAATGCACAGTCACATGCTTGTCCTCCTCCAAGAGGTCACAAAATTCAGTCATTTATAAGATTTCAATAGAATGAATCAGTAAAGATCAGTAAATTGAAAACTGCTATGAAAGCTTGTCCTGCTTGACTTTAAGGCTTAAATAAAGAAAATTTTATATCCCCTGAAATAGCCGCATCTTAGACGCACCACACATGATGTAACCACGGGAGTTAGAGATCGTTAACAGCGTTGTTTTAGGCAGTTTGACCTCGACTCCGATAAATGTATGCTCACCCACTTGAATAGGTTCCATGTGTATCATGGTGATTTCATGCACCTCCTCTTTGTTTATGCTATAAGCCTCCAATATTTTTGCAAGTCCCAGCCCACAATGAAAATAACCGAAAATACTTCTTATCAAATCCATGATAAAAAATTTTCCGATTCTTAAATCCCTCCTCTCTAATAGTTGTCCGATGAAAATAAAGATTTAGACTGGATTTGTTGGTCCTAAGCTGATTCTGAATTGCTAAATCGTCAGACTTGGAATAATAAGTTTTAGACTGACCCAAATATAAAACCAGCGGCAGTCAAGGACCTGAAAATAAAGTCCTAGACTGCCGCTGGTTTATTGAACTAACGTTCTCTGTTAGCGTAACAAGTGGTGCTAAATTATTTCATGCGATATATCTACAACCGTTTCGGTGCTGCCGATCGGCTTACCGTCAGTAAGAAACACCGAGGCGATAAATTCTCCCTGAATCGCTAGGCTTCCAATCGCCTTAAATCGTTCTACCTCTATTGGTTTTGCCGAAATAATCGGCTGGATCAACGTCTTCCATCAGTCCCCATTCGACCATATCTGGCGTACGGGTCAGCACTTTCCGATGCGACTGTCGAGAATCCTCTCTATCGCTGGATATTCCTCGAATCTTCGTTCAATGAAATGTTGAATAACCACCCCGTAAAGGGGCGGTTTTCTTATGCTTGCATGAATGCTTCTAACGGCTCCAGAGTCGCGAACGTCTTCTTTGCATCCTTCTTCCGTTGCTCATCATAGAGTTTGGTCAACTCTTCGAATGATTTAGCTTTAATCTTCGTATAACTCGATTTGGTGTATCTGATTATGTACGTCTTTACCCCTTCCTCTTCACTCCACTCGTAAACGACATCATATTTGTCCCTCAAATTCTTTAAATGAAGTGACCGGCGCAACACTGCAAAGTGTTCTTTAATGGCTTCATCACATTCCTCCATAATCTTCTCGTATGTGCAGCCAACTCGCATCAGAATCTCCAATGCCCGTTCATCGCCGTATCTCGCGAGAAATTCCTTCAACGAAACCAGCGCATATAGCATTATTTGTTCCTTGTCATTCGGATTCCTGTATTCATAACAGCCTACAACCAAATTGCGGTCGGTCATTTCCTCCTTACTGAATTGCATATTAAACAAATACTCGAGTGTCTTTTGCTTCATAACGGTTTCCAACATCTGTTCTTTATCAATCCTGATGCCCGTTGTCACCCACGGAAACGGTAGTTGGCCGTTACTTTCACGCGGTATGCTACCCCTAAGATTCAAAATCGGCATACCCGTAGCCATTGCGTACGATCTGTTATATCCGTCGCCCGCGAATATTTCCTGTTCTTCTTGCATGTGTCCTGCCCCTCCTTTTAGTACCAAGTTCCATTCGGCGCGTAGTGCCACCAGTTGTCTGCGAAGTGAATCTCCGCTCGATTCCAGCGAATTACGATCCAAATTACCCTCCGCATTTTCCAGTAATTTCTTGGTTAAGCTATAGTTCTCCGTTCGTATTATGAGCTGTGACCTACGCTTACGGGCTTTGCCACTTCACTTCCGCTCTTCCAATCCCGCTCTGTCCATTGTCAGACAACACTTTTATTTCCATCTCTCCAGGCACTTCATGAATCTCCGTTACAATCGGTTCAGACGAACCGAGAATAAGATCCTATAGTAGACTATTGCATATCCATAAACTACCACTTTTTTGTGTTGGTCTCCTATTAGTTCATCACCGCTGCTTTTCATTAACCCTCGAAGATACTTCTGGGATAAATTGTATCAAATGAGAACCATAAGTCCATCTGATGGTTGCGTTATCCTGCCCGTTGGCTAATGCCGGCTGCCAGTCTACAACTTTATTTTTCACGGTCTAATGCTTTGTTTTTCAGTCTAACACTTTATTTTCACAGAACAATAGTCTCATTAGACTATTTTGTTCTTCCCATAATTTTAAGAATGTATCATACTTCATAACATTCACGCACCTTCCGTATACTTTACCCATATCGCTAAGTTAGTAGCCTGATTGGAGACTCTCCTGTTTAAACCCGCCTCTTAATTCTTAGGTGCATGCAAATTATCTTCTTTATCAGATAAATTACTATGAAAAAAGCTTACTCCCATTTTATTGTTAAAGGAGCAAGCTTATAGATATTCATTAATCGTTGTGAATTATATTGATTTAGGATTTTTATAGCACCAGTTTGGATCATAGGGCAGAGATCTGAACTTCTGCATATCTTCCCAACTGTAGACCCAATCGTAATCAGGAATCCAAAAATAGTCAGTAGGATTTAGCTTGAGATATTCATATATAAATCGAAAAATCAGCTCTTCAACACCATAAACATCTTCAATACATCCTACTTGATACAAGGACAAGCTTGAATCTAATCCACTAATATCCTCATCATGCTCATAATTAATTTCGTAATTATAAATTCCATCAATATAGAATATAAACTGCTGGTTATTTTCAGCACCTAGTGGGTTATAAGATATATTTAGAGTTGTTGAAAAAAACTGTTCGTTCTTATATTTTTTATCATTGTCAAAATATAATCCAGCATCTGCATGAAAGGCAGCTACGATTGCATCTCCTAGTAATTTCTCAGGTGTATATTTTTCTCGTTCTATTAAAATAAAAGCCGAACTCCCCATCACTTAACCACCTTTCTTAATTCCTCCAAGGAATTTACAACAGTTACTCCTAGCTTCTTGATATTATCTAATTTTTCTATATTACTTTGAGATAGATTGCCCAAAGGCTTATCAATATAAAGTATAACTTTCTTCTGTTCTGGATTAAAATAAAGCTTATCAGTAGTAATTGTCATTTTCTCAAGTTGTCCTTCTTTAACTGCTTTGATCGAAGCCTTTACCTCAATTAATTCATTTTTTGTAACCACATCTAAATCACCTGCAAATTGACCATCTTTCTTTAATATTTTTTGCCCAAAACCAGTGACTTCACGTTCTTCTTTTAAAAAGCCAGCTACTTTTGCTTCAGTTGCCTTTCCTACATCTGAGCTATTCATAAAGTTTTCAATATCACGGTTAATATTTTTGGGATGTTGATCAACCCATGTCAGTTCATTGCCAGCAGGGTTTGTATATTTCGTCTTATTTCCTTCCTTAATTATGCTACCCCTATTGTAATTGTGGGTTCCCTCGACGACATGCGGTGCCTTTTCTGCCTTAGCTCCCGAAGAAGGAGTGGATTTTGATGAGCCTCCACCTTCTCCTTTCGCCATCTGCCACAATTCTGCTGAGCTTTCCCCTGCTCCTTTTGCACTTTTAACCGCAGTTGTAGCTCCATGCGCCGCCAAAGCTGCCGATCCAATTAATCCGGGTACCCCAATGATACTCCCTACACCTGTAGATGAAA
Organism: Paenibacillus sp. FSL L8-0644; assembly: GCF_038008165.1. Lineage (NCBI taxonomy): Bacteria > Bacillati > Bacillota > Bacilli > Caryophanales > Paenibacillaceae > Paenibacillus > Paenibacillus sp. FSL L8-0644. The sequence continues at coordinate 1,836,357 of NZ_JBBOYN010000001.1, read as the reverse complement.
CAGCAACGGATAATCCTTCTCCACCTATTCCAGCTACTACCTCACCTGCCCCTTGCAATGTTGTAGCTACATTTCCGAGAATTTCTCCTACTTTAGCTGCCATGGGATGATCATAATTCCGTTCTTTATCAGGCCATATCCCCACTGTCAAATTCCCCTGAATAGCTCCTTTTGCTCCCTGTGCAGTATCCCAAAGGATTTCTCCTTGAAGTTTGCTAGCTTCCATTTGAGCCTCAGCCTTAGTGATCTCAGCTTGTCCAATCTGTTCAAAAATTTTATGTAACCAACCTTCACCTGTGGATGCTTTTTTAACAGGGGCTCCGAGCCACGGCACATCCAGTACGATTTTTTCCCCGTCCACCTTTGCAAAGTTTTTTGAAATAAAAATAAGTTTTTGTGCTACTGTCGATAGTCGTTCAATCGTCACACTCATGGATTGTCGAGAAACCTGAAACTCCTGAAAAAATCTCTCTTGGGTAGCCCCAGACCAGCCTTGTTGGACAAAATCAATTCGTCCACTCAAAAAATTCAGCATACGTTCCATTTCATGCTTTCTGTGTAAGAACTGATCAGCCACTTCCATCAATTTGTCAGGTGGAACTAATATTCTCCCCATTCTACCACGCCCACTTTAATTTTGATGGAAATAATCTTATCAGAAGGGGTGATTTAGGGAAATCCATCTGCTATCCTGTTATTTCCTTTTAATCCATGTGACATTTGAACTGAAATAAACAGATTTATTATGTCTAAAGTAGTGTATAACGCTGTTAGATGATGCCTAAGTCAGTTTTAGCTGTTCTATCCATATGATAGTGATCAAGTATTGATTATATCATTATTACTTTTTTTTGATTTATAATAATATAATTGACATAATATCAATAAACATCCTTACTATATAATTCTAGGACGCTATATTTAAAGGCTTTTCCTATATAACTTTGAATGGCTTCATAGTACAAATTTCACCTTTTCCATAAACATTATTGGAGGCTAGTAAATGAGTAAATTTGAAAAAAATCTAATTAAGTATTTGTCTTACGGTTTTTGTGTAGGAATTTATTATTCCTTTATTAAAGGGCCAACAACAATGAGTTCTTCAATCAACGGTATGTTTGAATTTTATACAGTACCCACTTCTACTTTTATTTTCAGAACTTTATCAATCTCGTTTATACTAAGCCTCATTGCTGGAGTGGTGTATACAATCGTTTTTTTATGTATAAAAGGAAATAAGTAGATTTCCCAGAAAAATCCCAAAACAAAAGAAGCCAACCCATCGCAATAGCTCCTTTTCTTTATCGACCCTTTATTTAATTGACTAACTATGCAAAAAAGCTTGCTCCCATTTTATTGTTAAAGGAGCAAGCTTATAAAATATTAATCATACTCAATGAACACATTGCCGTTTCCATTGACGGCTTTCTGTAACAATATAATTATATCGTTCTTAAGATCAGGAAGTACAGGTAATATATTAGTCAAACTTTTCGCTTCTTCCTCGGTCAAATATTTAATATCAAATGAATCAAACAATTGTAGGGTCTCTCTAATATTTTCCACTTCCCATGGACTTTCCTCATACCAGCCTTCGTGAGCATAATATTCACTTAGTATATTACTTTGTGCAGATTCTAGTTGAACCAAACAATCCATTAATGTATCAAAGTATCCATTCCATATCTTCAATACATAGCTTTTATCTGAATTTGTATAAATCAATCTTATTTCTGGTTCTCCTTCAAATCCAGCATAGTAGGTATCATTTATTTTATCTATCTTCATCCTCTTACTCCTTCTAATGGCTGTGATTTTGAACTTGAGAGCATTTTATTCTCAGACTGCCACGTGGTGACCCGTTGGTCCGTAATTCGAGCCATTCTCTCAATGCTCAATAGGAGGTGCCTTCACTGGCTACTAACATAAAACTGGAATGGTGGGATCAGCTTACTCTTCATCTTCGTTAACCGCTTTAATCAGATCTCCGTAGACTTCCTTCGTGTGAGCAGATGCATGTTCTTTAAAATGTGTAAACAACCTCATACATCTAATTGCTTGTATTTTATTATTAGCTTCAGCAGACTTTTCCAAACAGCTAAACAAAAATGCGAAGCCTTCTGAAAATCTCCCTTTACGCAAATGATAGATTGCCAATCCCCTTGATAAATGAGTAAAACGTTCTGAACTGATTTGTTGAGTATATACGCCTACCTGATTTTGTTCATTCAAAAAAGATTGAATTTCTGTTTTAAACATTTCAAGGATGTGATCTACATTAATATTATATCGATTAGCCGCCTCAATTATATTATCTATTGCAGGGAGTATTTCATCTTTCTTTGAAGAGAAATAAGCAACATAATCAGGGATTACACCTAAGTCGCCTGACATAAGCCTATTTACATAAATATTAGCAGTTGCCCATTCTTTAAATTGGCTTTTCCATTTTAGGGTCGTTTCATCTTTCTCTTCTACCCATCTTAAATCGGCATATCTCTGGATATGTTGGAGCGCTGCATCATAATCTTTATTAGCATCACAAACTTCAGCTCGTATTAAATGCGAAAATGCCCAGTAGACAAATGGAGGGTATAGCGGCTTCTTTGTATATTTATTATTTTCATGATGCTGTTGATCAATTTTGTATTGTATTTTTGCTTTATTTCCTAATACTTTGGAAAACGCATCCAATTTAGCCCATTTTCGTAGAGAACGATATGTATTCACCAACGCCCTTAGTGCATCAAGTTGATCTACCTCATCTAACCGATCAACGTAAGGCTCAAATTGAACGGCTGCATCATAGTTTTTCTCTTGATCGTCTCTAATACGAATCGTAAACAATCGATACTGGCAAACCGCTAATCGTTCTGAATACTGATATCTCTCCCCTTCTGCTACATTTTCATAAAGGAACGCCGCTGCTTCAGTATAACCTTTTTTAAAAGAATCCTCGGCTACTTCAAAAAGTGAAGGAAGATAAACAGGATTATCTAGCAACATACCTACAACTCTTCGCAAGCAATCAAGTCGCCCTAACTCCACGCAGCGGTACAAAAAAGGGCTGATTCTTCGCCAGTTGAGCGGTTCTTCCTCAATACATTCTTCAATATAACGTTCATAAAAATAATCTGGTGGTAAATTCATTCCCATAGTGATGCGATCTAGCTGGTGAACTGAAATTGATCGGTTGCCCGTCACAATGCCACTAACTGTCCCTACATTCAAATCAATCATGTGACCAAACTCGGTCATGGTTAAGCTTTTCCGTATCAGATAGGTTTGAACTTCTGCTCTAATCGTAGGTGTGATCTCCATAGATAAACCACCCTTTCAACATAAACTCGACATATAATACATAATTAAACCATGTAATGAGAAACAGTTAGTAAAAATTACTTTATCCCATCATTGTCTTTTGGAACAAAGTCATATACCCTTCGTTGTTTACAACAGCACACATTACATTTTTGCACTTTTTACATATATACCTCAAAAGAGGATTTCCTCATTTTGCTTATATACAGCAAAACACGCAATAAAAAGGCTAGACGGATCATTCCATCTAACCTGTTCCATTATCCATTTGGTTTTATACTCTATACCTTATTAAGTACTTTAAATATCATGCATCTTTTTCCTGTTAAGAATAATTACATTTCGCCATGGTGACTCGGTTGATAGCCATGTTCTTGATCATGAAAAAGTAAAGGGACAGTAACTATTGCTATTAACATAAAGCTGGTTGCTAAAAAGGTCAGAATTATTTTACGCTTCATCTTGATCCACCTCATTAATCAAGTTTCTGTAGGCTGTCTTCGTCTCAAATGATGAATGCTCCTGATAAGATTCAAAAAGCCTCATACATTTAATTATATATGATTTATTATTGATTAATGTAGATTTTTCCAAACAATTTAATAAAAATTTAAAACCATCAGAAAATCTTCCTTTAGTCAAAAAGTAGACTGATAATTCCTTAGAAAAATGTATAAAACGCTCTGTTATGAATCTTTGAGTATAAAAGCCTTCGATTTTTTGTTGTTCTAAATAAGATGAAATGTCCTCCTTGAATTGCTCTAAAATATCATCTACATCAAATTGGTATCGATTAGCTGCCTCGATGATATTATCAAGTGCGGGAAGAACCTCATCTTTCCTTGAAGAAATATAAGCTACATACTCGGGAAGTACGCTCTCTTCGCCTGAAAGAAGCTTATTTACATAAGTATTTACTACCGCCCAATCCTCATATTTATTTTTCCATTTCAATGTTTCTTCATCTGTATCCAAAACCCAGCTTAAATCAGCATATTTTTTGATATGATGAAGTCCCATTTCATAGTCTTTCCTCTCGTCATATGCTTGTGCACGAAGTAAATGCGAAAAAGCCCAATAAGCAAACAGAGGAAAGCTTGGTTTCTTTACATTTTCTCTTTTGGAAGGATGCCGTTGTTGCTCCATGTTATATTGAATTTTTGCCTTGTCTCCCAAAGCTTTAGCGAATAATTCTACTTTGTCCCATTTTCGTAACGAACGGTATGTATTCGCCAGATCTTTTAATGCATCTAACTGTTCTATCTCATCTAGTCGATCAACGTATATTTCAAATTGAACGGCTGCTTCATAGTTTTTCTCTTGATTATCTCCTTGCCTTGTATGGAACAAACGGTACTGGCACATAGCCAGACGTTCTGAATATTGCTTTTTCTCACTTACAGCCACATTTTCATAAAGTATGGTTGCCGCTTGATACATTTTTTCATGAAATAGTTCTTCGGCAAGCTCAAATAAAGATTCTGAATAGCCTAGTTTATCCATCAATAAATTAACCACATCATGAATGCAGTCCAATTTATTTAATTTCGCACAATTATGTATAAAAGGACTCATTCGACGCCAATTCGGATTAGCCTCTGTTAAATACTCAGACACATACCGTTCGTAGTAATAGCCAACGGGAAGCCCCATTGCTTTTGTAATTCGATCTAACTGATCGACTGAAAGTGTGCGGTTCCCATTAATAATACTGCTCATGGTGCCCGGATTCATTTCTGCTTCTCTAGCTAAATCACTTAGGATTAAATCATGATCTTTCATATGTTTTGTTATCTCTGTGAGTATCGTGGTTGTTGTGTTGTACAAAGTAACCACCCCTTGTCAGGAACTTAGTAGGATATCAACTCATTAAAAAAGGACTATTGCAATCCAATGATTGTATAGCCTTTCCGCAATTCATTGTACCATCTTTTGGCACAATATCATATACCTTTCAGAACCTTACTTAAGATACCTTTGAAGGGTTTGTAAAGAAAATTAAGCTCTATAAATCCTGAAACATACGAATCATATCTCTACACTGTATGCCATTCTCATAAATTTCTTCTACATAGTTATGTCTGACAAAGAAATCTAGATCTACACCTACAATTCTGAAACCACATTTTTGGTAGAGAGCTAACTGTCCAATGCTAGAGTTTCCTGTACCCATTTCCATCGTTTTATAACCTTGTGCCCTAGCTGTTTCAATGGCATGTGTCACTAATAGTCTGCCTATTCCTTTACCATGCATATCTTCTGATACTGCTATATTCACTAACTCAACTGTTTCAGGTCTTGTAGGTAAAAGAACATAGACTCCCACAATTTGATGGTCAATTTCTGCTACATAACACTGCCCTCTTTTCAAATATTCCTCAACAAGTTGGCACGAAGGATCAGCTAGTAACAAGAGCTCTATTGGATATTTTTCATTTGAATTAAGTAGTCTAATATTCATATATTCTCTCCTGAATGTATTATGGCCCCCGGTTTTCCTCCCTTATCGCAAGCTTTATTCCAGAAATCCGGGGGTGATGGCGATGAGATGAAGCCCTAACTTAGGTTGACCTCAATTCATACAAACCATTATGCAGTGAAAGACGGGCAGAGTATGGACCTTCAAACAAGACACTGGTATTAAATACGGCCGGAAGCCTATCATCAGGAAACCAAGGCCGTTGCTTGTCTATGACTATAAATGATCCTTCTACATTCCCTAGCGGCGCGAACTTTTGTCCAGCCCCTCCCCATGGATCAAGTTGGAACGTTTCGGTGATTATCCTAGATACTTCAGGGACATCATCGACAGGAAGACCGATCTCGCTTATACGAAGTAGAGAGTTGGGCCCGAAAGCTTCAGTGACTGCATTGTCGAGTGTATGGTGAGCGATGAACTCGACGAGGTTATGATCCGGATCATAGAAGTAAAGCGCGGTTGCATTCCAGTTTTCGAAAAAAAACTCATCTTCTTGGGGTCTTGAAATCAATGAAATTCCACGGTCGATTACCCACTGTTTTGCTTCTGTGAATTTATTTGTTGGAATCGTAAATGCAATATGGTAAAACTCATTTTCCATATGGGAGGATTCCTGAAAAGCAAGAGCCGATTCCCCTACTTGAAACGACAGCCGCGAAGGGCTTTCCTCCGCAACCTGCAAATCCAAGAGAGAGCCGTAAAAAGCTTTTATCGCTTCGAAACTATGGGTGCCTAAGAGCACTTCTTTTAATTTCAATGCACTGGTCCTCCCCACAAATAATTTTGATACCCATTGTCCGTCTAATCCATATCAGCATTTTATCTCAGACTATATGAGGTCATTACAATGTTTGTTTATTATCCTTTAAGTCGCTTAAAAATTTGGCGTTCACATCTAACGCCGCAAATTGAAGTAGTATATCCTGTTCATCTAGAGCTTTACTTTTTGCTATTTCGAGATAAAGCTTGGGCTGGTCCCGAAACGCTCTTGCCCTCCCAATCGAGTATGCCTTCTGGAGATATTCATGAGCTAATACAGGTTTGCTCTGATGAAGAAGTGTTTCCGCCATCTGAATATAAGGTTCAGCATGTATAATGCGGTACCCTGTACCTTCCAAATCTAAAATCTCCTCATTTAAAAGCTCTACTGATCGCTGAGTATGCTCGTTATAATTGAGAATTTGAACGTATTGATGCAAGGTTACACCTGTGATGCCCCATTTATGCTTAGGCTCGGGTATTAGATCCCAAGCCTTCTGGGCTTTTTCCACAGCCAAGTTGCTATCTAATGGGAGTGTATGAGCTGCATCCTCTCCAAGCTCCCAAATCTCTTCTTCCAATTGAGCCTCCAGATCGTGGTACATTCGAATATTCATCTATTCCTCCCAATTGGATAATATAAGTTCAACACATAGAGATGTCTACTCCTCGTTGCGTTTAGCGAAAGCGCTTGATTAAGGATATCACTCCCCAGATGAGCAACGCCAAGATCCCGCTAACGATTACGAATGTCATTAAGATCGAAGTCCATACGATATTCAATCAACATCACCCCATGCATCATTTTATGGTCATCTTGTAGAGTACTCTTCTAATGTCTCTCCATATTTTAACGCACGTTGGCTTCCGCTGCATTCGAATTGAATATTTTTATTTTTATGATAATGGATAAAAAGGCTAGTAATGCAAACATCAGCCCGCTCCAGATGAGCTGGTGTATTCCCAAGTGAGAGATAAACCACCCGCCCGTAGCAGCCCCTATCGTAATACCTAGATTAGAAAATGAGACAAACAGGCTATTACCAAACTCTGGAGCTTCTTTCGCTTCCGTGGTTAACCATGTTTGACTAATAATAAGCCCCCCAGAATGCACGGCCCCCCAAGTGAGCACAACCACAAACATCGGTAGGAAAGAAGCACCCAGAGCATAGGTGAATACGTAAATGACCGTATATAGCAATGGGAACATAATTACGGTCTTGGTCAGATTTTTATGTAATAATCCCCCGAATAAAAAATTCCCAAAAATCATGACGATTCCAAAGACCATCAACATCATACTGATCCATGACCCGTTCATCAGAGTTACTTCTCCAAGATATTCGGCAAAATAGCTATACACCGAAAACATAGCTGCAAAGATAAAAATAACAGTCACAATGTTGAACCACAATTGAGGTTTACGTAATATACCAAGCTGTTTGCCATAAGACATCTTTTCCTGAACTGGCAGGGAAGGAAGCCATACGAGTATTCCCACAAATGCAATCATGCTTACGACAGCTCCAAATAAGAAGGCAGCTTCTAACGATATCTTTTCAGCAAGATAGGAAGTCAAAGGCACGCCAAACGCAAATCCTACCGTAATTCCAGCGAAAACCTTGGTGACGGCTTTACTACTCTTTTCAGGGGGGACCAGATGAGCTGCAGTCACGAGGGCGACCGAAAAAAAGACAGGATGAAAAATAGCGGGAAGAACACGAAAAATGAGCATGACCTCAAAATGAGTGGTATAGGCATAGACAATATTGGAAATGACAAAACTGAATACAGCGATTAATAGAATGATTTTACGATTCATACCAGAAACGAGTAAGGTCAAAAATGGACCTGAAATGGCAACAACGAAAGAAAAAATACTGACGAGCCAACCAGCCTGGGCAGCTGATACATTGAATTTTTGGGTTACTTGAGGGAGAACGCCTATAATTCCCATTTCCGTTGTAATAATGCCGAATACGCCTAAAGCCAGAATGATAATTAGTAACGGGTTAACCTTTTTCATTTTAAGTATAAGCCTCCAAATTAATTATATATATAGATTTGTAGATATATTACGTGAAAAAAAACCTCCTTTCTATTTATAATTCCTTTTGAACATACTCGGCAAATTCCCGGATTGTTTTTTCATTCCGACGATAGTACGTCCACTTCCCAATACGCTCAGACTCTAACAAACCGGATTTTTGCATCGTTAATAAATAACTTGAAATCACAGACTGCGCAAGTCCCGCTTTAGCCTGAATATCTCCCACACATACACCAATTTGAAAATTAAGCCCTTGCTTCAGATAAGCCTGTTCATCAAAAAACTCTTCTGGTTTTTTTAACCACAGCATAATTAGACGGCGAGTTTCGTTTGACAATGCTTTATAAATCAATGACGGTTCCATATAAAACATTATATCTATTTTATTAGATTTGTAAATATAAAGTCCAATGATTACGTAGAAAAATAAATAATAAAGGCTGCTTTCCCACGGGAAATCCGTTGGGAAACAGCCTGTTCAAGTACATATTCAACTACACTGACTTACTCTTATTGGAGCGATACATCAAGTACAGGAAATACGGTGCACCGATCAGTGCGATCAGTAATCCGGAAGGAATTTCAGTCGGCGCAAGCACTGTCCGTCCAATTGTATCAGCCAGCACCAGCATTACCGCTCCCAAGATGCTAGACAGAACGATAGAGCGACGTACATGGTGCCCAATCAACGTACGCACGATATGCGGAGCAATCAGCCCGATGAAGCCAACTGTACCTACACAGGCTACCGCTCCGCCCGCCAGCAGCACCCCCACTGCCATCGCCAGCAACCGGGTGCGGCGCACCGGAAGTCCCAGTCCCATAGCGCTGCTGTCGTCAAACACCAAAAGATCGAAGCGGCGAGCTAGCCACCAGGCTATTGGCAACAACACGAGCAGAAAAGCCAAAATCGTCGCCACCTGCCCCCAGTTTCGAGCGTAGGTACTACCCGTCAGCCAAATATAGCCTGTGCTGCCCCAAAGCGAACCTTGGATAATCAGTATCTGAATGCCAGCTGCTCCGATCGCTGATACAGCAATCCCAAGTAGGATGACCACAGACGGGTTTAGGTGCTTGTTCCATGATAAAAAGAAGATCACCGCCGCCGACACCGTCGCTCCGGCAATCGCCGCGATAGGCAGCATATAAACAGGCAGCCCAGGCCAAACGATAATCACTGCAAGCGCGCCAAAGCCAGCCCCTGAAGAAACACCAATGATCGAGGCATCCGCTAAGGGGTTACGAACGGCTAATTGGATCAAGACACCGCTGACTGCAAGCGCGATACCAGCCCCGGCTGCCACCAGCGTGCGCGGAATTCTAAACTGCAGCAAGGCTGAATTTGCGTTCTCACCGCCAAACAGGCCAGACAGCAAATCGCCAACCGGAATTCGCATCCCTCCAAACATCAGGCTGAATACGGTCAACAGCACGGCACCGCACCCAAGCAACGTGACCAGCCTGCCATAGGGTAATTTCCGAGAGCGCACACCTATGTTCATTGAAGATTGTCCATTAATCCCAGAAGGCAGCTTCATCTTCCACAGAATCAACCAAATTAACCAAGGAGCCCCAATCAAGGCCATCATTGCTCCGGTCGGCAGATCCATGCTTGATTGGTGGACCATCTTCGCCAGCACGTCAGCGCCGGTCAACAGTAATGCCCCCCATAGAAAGGAACCAGGCAGCACCCAGCGATGCATTTTCAGGCCGCTTAAGCGCACCAAATGAGGAGCTACCAAACCCACAAAACCAATAGGTCCAATGACGCTAACTGTAATGGTCGACAGCAGGACAGCTAATACAATACCCACCGCCCGGGTCAAACTAACCTTTTGTCCAAGTGACGTGGATGTGGACTCATCCAGATCCAGGACATCAAATTGTCTTGACAGCAGAAAGGCAATGACCGAGAGTCCTACGACCCAGGGCCAGGCGTAAGTCGTCCCGCTCCAGTCGTTTTGCACAAGCGAGCCAGAACCCCAGAGAAACAGTCCCTGCGTTTCAAATGAATAAAAGATATGCAAAGCTCCGGTAAACGAACCGAGAACCATGGATACAATCAAGCCGGCAAGCGCCAACCGAATCGGACTTCCCGCTCGTCCCCCGCCCATGAAGTAAGCGAGTACCGCTGCCAGAAGGCCGCCGACAGCGGCAAATAGAAACGGCGCCTGATGCAGCAGTCCGGGAAACATCACCGCGCCAAGGACAACTACAAAGTAGGCACCAGCGTTAATTCCTAGTGTATCAGAAGCCGCCAGCGGATTTTTGGTGATGGCCTGAAGCAAAGCACCAGCGATGGCAAGCGCACCACCAGCCAGGATTCCGATGACCGTACGCGGCATTCGTAGATCCCACACCATGTTATGTTCAAGCGTATTCTGACGCTGGGTCAACGCCTCAATTACTGTATGCAGCGGGATTGAAGCCTCTCCATAACACAAGCTTACAAAAAAAAGCACGATGAGGACGATCAATCCGCCCCCAAAGATGCTTCCTACACGCCAAATTTTCGATAACCCCCTTGTGCCTGTACGGGTCATTTCGTCAGAGCTCCGACTACCTGATCAACGAGTACTTTAGATGAGATCGGGCCGCCGAACGTCCATGTTGTACCGTCCAGTGGATAGGTTCGTTTTTCTTTGACAAAGTTTAGTCCGTTCCATACGGAGTTGTTCTTCATTGCGGCTCCAAATACATCGTCCGTCTTTTGCGTAATGTAGATAAAATTACTATCCTGTACAGCAGGAAGAGCTTCAATACCAACGGTGCTAAACCCGTATTTCTCGGTCTTGTCCGACTTCCAGTCGTTCACCATGCCGATTTTCGCGAGCGTTCCCACTACAACCGAATTTTCCTTGAACATTCGCAGACTGGCAGCATTTTGAGCTGTGAAGGCCTGTGTTAGCGCATAGTGAAAGTCTGCTTTGCCCGCTTTCTCCAATGTTGCCTTTGCCTCTACATAGTGCTGGTCAAGTTCGCTTAGGACCTTATCAGCCTGTTCCGTTTTTCCGGTAGCCACAGCGACTTGCTTGAAAATTTCGACCATACGGTCGTAATCATAGCCGTTCCCCTTGTAAGGATCGAATTCTATTGTCGGTGCTATCCCCTTAAGCTGTGCATAGATCGCTGCATTGTTATCGGCGTTGGAGATAATAAGATCCGGCTTAAGCGCCGCAATCGCTTCTAGATTCGGTTCGCCCCGTGTGCCGATATCAGTTACGGTATCAGCCAGCTTCGCCTCCGGTGTTACCCACAGCTTGTAGTTTTCATTGTCCGCATTACCGACAGGCTGTACGCCAAGTGCAATGAGGTCCTCGGTAAACGTCCATTCGAGTACAACTACACGTTCCGCTGGCTTGTCCAGCTTGACTTCCCCATGGTCATCCTTAACCGTAACCGGACCAGCCGTTGTGGATGTCTGCTCAGACCCTGCAGTACCTTCCGTCTTCGAGCTATCCCCAGCCGCACCGCAGCCCGCCAATACAATAGTAAAAACTACAAATAATAATAGGCTATTCAACATCTTTTTCATTTCTCTCAATCACCCCTGTATGTATATTGCATTGGAAAATGATAATCATTATCAGTAAAAGATTATAGGGCTTAGTGACTTTTGTCAATACAGATAAATCTAAAATTGAATCGCAAACAGGTTCCGTATATGATAGCTTTATCATTGTTTAAGGGAGGCTTCATTTACGTGGCGGTATTAATCAACGAGCAAATTAAAGCTGACGAAGTGGTACTCACTGGACTCGCAGGGGAGAAGCTCGGCGTTGTATCCAAGTCAGAAGCCTTGGCTATGGCCCGATCCAAAGGGGTGGACCTGGTCTGCACCTCATTGATGAGCAGTCCACCACCCTGTAGCTTGGTCGCGAAGGGTAAAGGAAAAGCGCTGGCGCAAAAAGAAGCCGCAGCAAGCAAAAATGTCGGCCGAGCCGCAAAAAACAGCGGCAAAGAAAAGATCAAGGAGCTTCGCTTCACTGCTCATATTGAGGAACATGATTACGACACGAAGCTGCGTCAGGCAGACAAACATCTGCGTTCCGGCAAACCGGTGCAGCTGGTCGTTAAAGCGTCTGGTGCAAAAGAAGCGCCTGTCGCCAAAGCGGTACTAGAGCGGCTACTAATCGATTTGAAGGAAGCCGGAGTGAAGGATACTGGAATCCAGACGGGCGGCAAGGGCTCACAAGTGAAATTAAACCCTCGCTGAATGGCGAATCAGTAAATTGGACCAGTCACTTAGACCGTAGGAAACAGAGGGCCCATTCGGCCCTCTGTTATAAATTCCTTGGTTACAGGGTATGATTCAGGCTCTTTCTTGTCATAGCTACTTTGCACCAAGGGAGCATACCAAAAACGCTTCTCATCCATCAACCTCGATACATACCCGCTTGCTTATTTCAGGATGACGCCGTTCGTTCCCGTTTGCGGTATGACAAACGACCAATCGGCATCCTTGTACAAATGGTTGACGACCTTTCGTTTTAGCGTGAGCTGTTTCGGCATTTGATTTAGCCCATCAACGAAATATCCGGCATCCTCCTGCAGCTCGATTACACCTGAACGATCTGTTGTGTAGCCTCCGCCAAAAAACATCGAATACTCCTTATTATTTTCGTCAACGGCAACCCAAATGTCTTGCGTGAAGTTAGGACTACTGAAGATACCGCCTATCGGAATGGTCGCATACATTTTGCCCGAATTAGAACTGTTGGAACGAAGTTTGAGCCCCTTGAACAGATAAGCATCACCCGAGTCTTCGAATTTAACGGGATGCACAGCTGAAGTTTGAGCCGGGTCGAGCACGACCGACGCCTCGCTTCTCTCTCGAATTATATAGCCGTCCAATACGAATCGAATTTGCTGCTTATCATAGGCAAAATCATTAAACTGGTAGAACCAGTGCGTCTTGCCACTCCAACGGTCCAATCCAGATCGACGTCCGAATTCAGGGTCTCTGTTATCCCCAAGCCATTTCCCGTGTGCATCTTCCAGATGATACTTAAGCTCGTGGAACCCGCTTTGTCCGTTCAGCGCTCGGTCTGCGGCTTCTGGGGTCAACTCTGTAGTATATTCCAATGATCCGCCGCTCGGCGTCCGGGTAGCTCCCTGCATGTGAATACGTAAGCCGCTTGGCGTCTCATACGTTTTATCAATCGGAGTCAGCAACGTTTGCGCTTTGGCTTTGGTTAGATCTGCCTCCACATCCAGTCTCCAATCTCCTTTTACCGTTTTAATAGGAGCTTCCACATTAAGTTTGTCCGCATACAGCCTCAATTCACGGATATGTGCACTAAGCTGCAGCTTGTCGGTCAGTACCGGCCGCATAAAGTCGAACTCAATCCTACTAATATTCTCGTTGCCCCCTGTGCTTACTTCAAAAGGAACAGCGCCAACATCACCTCTCTGGTTATCAAAGAGGCTGAAATCGACATCTTGAATACTAAAATCCCCGGTTACAGCATTTCCTTCAACATCGAAAACTTCGATTCCGATAATCATTCTAGTCGAATCGGCGATAAGTTCGTTGACTTTCAGAGTGTAACCCTGATCTTTAGCACTGGCACCCGAAATCTGTACCAGTCCTGCTTCACGGACCTTCTTCATGCCATTATCCACATAGCTGTCTTTCGCAAACAGCGACCTCACCATATCTGCAAGAGTCGGCTGCGTATACAGCAGTGTGCTAACCACAAATACAACGACGGCGACCACCAAACTCCATACTTTAAACTGTGAAGTGCGTCTGGCAGCGCGGTAATGTTTCACCTGGGCGACGATGGACGTGTCATCGTACGCGGCTGCGTTCTGTTGCCGATTCCTGTATTCAGTCGGTCCCGTCAAGATCTGTGCCTCCGTTTCCGCTGGTTGCTCGCTCGGAGAGTATCTGGATACATCATGATCGCTCGCGTCGGCTCTGTCAGCTGGTTCGATCTCGATTCCTTCCAGCGCCAGCATCACCTGGTCGGTAAACTCATTAGATAGCCTTTCGTGAAACAACAAAATTTCCCAGTTTCTGTCTTCTATCGTCGATTTGCCGTCCTCTGTTTCAAGATTGGCTTTTTTCGTTGTTGTACGATCCCAGACTCTCATAACGTTGCCCCTCCTTGGCTTCTACGGTTTTGCGCAGACTGATTTTAGCACGGTGGACGGCGTTGTTAACCTGCCGAACCGACATGCCAGTAATACCAGCGATCTCCTTGTGACTCAGTTGGTTGGTGTAGCGCAGAATCAACACAAGTCGATAATGCTCGGGCAGCGTCTCTAACAAGCAATCCAATTCGAAACGCAGTTCCTTTTGCAGCAACTTCGATTCAGGTGTTTCACGTTCATATGTATCTTCCTGTGTCAGAGACTTTGGATCTTTTCGGCGTCCACGGTCCTTCTGCAAATTGACAGCAATTGTATACATCCAACCGGCAAAACTCTGCGTCGGGTTATGCGCTCCCAGTTTACGATAGGCTTTAAGTAGTGTCTCCTGAGTCAGATCCTGAGCATCCGCTTCGGAAGACCCCATCTTGCGGAACAATCCGTAAAGCTTATTCTGATAGCGCCGGACAATGCTCGCGTACGCTTGTTTATTGCCTTTTAGTACAGCTTCAATAATTGAATGATCGTCTGTCAGCTCCACGCGTTCCCCTCCTTTTAGGTCTGGCTTTTGTTTGTCTTGCTTCTAAGACTCCTAATCTGCATTTTTTCTCTCACTCGATCCATATAAAAAAGACCTTGAGTTTTTGTTGCCCTCGAGGTCTGAACATATGACTCATTCCTCTATGCCTAGTTCAGCTATGAGAAGATCAGCCTGTCCCGTTTTCATCTGTTTCTTTCTGGGCTAGTCCCATCCAAGTGCTATAGCGTAGGGCACAAGTATTGGGTTTACGAAGATTGATTCGAGAAAAGAAAATTATTGACCATAATTTTTCTAGTTCCCTTAAAAAATAACTTCTTCAGATCATCGCTTTACTCATAAAATATATGCATTAAACTTGCCGCTATTTTCCACAGCTCTCCAGCAACAATTTTCAGCTATGGATTCACCCTATAACCGCCCTATCATAGCCGTAAGCAAGATAGAAAAGGCAACATGCTTGCTAAAATAAACCCGTTTGGGTACAATCCCCATAACAAAATCGCTTGGGAGGAATTCGAATGAATCGAAAAAATGTCCCCCGTTAAGCCCGAGCTCCTCCATCCATGTTTTAGTTTCAACTCACCCTAATAAAACAGAGGAGGATACTAATGAACATGAATGGACCTGTCAACATTTCTCGAAGTGAGAGACTTCAGACTTGCCACGATATAGCTGCGAGGTTACATGAAGTATATAGAGACAAAATTCTGGCTATAGGGGTCTATGGATCTGTTGCCAAAGGTACTGACGGCCCTTTCTCGGACATTGAAATGTTTTGTGTACTAAGTGAATCAAACGGCCCCGTAGAATTTAGCCATGAATGGTCAGCGGGACCCTGGAAAGCGGAGGTGAACGTCTGTAGTTCAGACGTTCTTCTTAAAATTGCCTCTACTGTTGAGGGCGAATGGCCGTTGACACATGGCCCCTTCTTTTCCCCACTTCGTCTGTATGATCCTGAAGACTTTTTTTCTATATTAAAGGAAGCTGCCGAATCCCCCACAAAGGAAGATTTCAGGCATGCCATCAACGAAGTGCTTGTAGGTGAAATGTACGAGTTTATAGGAAAGCTTAGGAATGTCCGTGTAAATGGTCCTCATACCTACTTGCCATACTTGGTAATGCAGTTTGCCCAATATGGGGCTATGTTAGTTGGGTTACACAATCAGAAGCTCTTCTCAACGGGTTCAATGGTTCTACCGGAGGCCCTGGAACTGCCGAGTCGTCCAGAAGGACTTGATCATGTAGTTAAGTTGGTTATGTCCGGAGATTTAGCTGAACCAGCGAAGATCATTTCAGCCTGTGAAGATTTCTGGAGTGGTCTTGTGAATTGGGCAGTCGAACATGACTACCTTATTCGATCACAACGGATCCCCTTTTAATCGAAAATAAAATTCGCTTTAATTTCACTTACTATAATATACCATGTTAATATATCATGTTTTTTATATGCCCAGTCCCCCTTTCGTTAAGGGGGAATTTTACTTTTCTTCTGGATGAATAGTACTTCTCCGTTATGTTTTTCCACTGTAATATATTTAAAATTTAAACTACTTGATTTCACCCACTACCTCCTTTATTCTCTGTATATGTAACTCTGTCTTTGCTTATCTATATCCGATGCTCACATACTTTCCTCATTCGTATACACATGCAAAAAATGTACAATTCCAGTGTACTCCATTAAAATTTTACACATAAAGCTTTATATAGATTTTATTTTTGTTAATATCCAACAACAGGGCCTTAGGCACTATGATAGATTACATTTTAATGATATATTGATAGGTACCATAAAAGACTAATTACCCATGGCTTGGGCTGGAGGATGTATGAAAAAGGAATCAAATCAAGACGAAACCAGTTATTTATTTAATGTAGATGTATTAGTTAAAGGCCGTTCGAATGTAGAGGCCCTTCAGTTCCTGCTTAATCTCTTGAGCCAAAACGAACACATTGCGGATAGCCGGATTCAATCCGGTATCGAACTTGGCAATTTAATTGAAGCTGCACTGTACCTAAAAAAACAGTCAGCCGTGAATAGCCCATCTGATGCAGCCGCTACGCTCGCGGAAAAATTTTCTAAAAAGAAATCAGCCGCAATTACGAACAAGCCGCCAGTCGTTCAAGAGATCAAACAATCCCACGTACAGCCAAAGCCTGCAACACAACAAGACCTTAGTACGTATGAATGGATCAAACGCTATATACATGATAATACGCTTGTACGGTTAATCGTAAACCGCTATGGTGGACAACGCAGCATTCCTTGCCGCATCCTCAATCTGGACCATGATAATAGCCTGCTGAGTGTGTATCATGTAGATGAGAAACAAGTGTACTCCTTTAAAATGAATGAGATCGATGAAATCACATCGTAAATGTAAATACTTCACCAAAAAACGAAGCATGAAAAAAGAGAACGGTCAGGAAAAACATGATGTCTTTCTTGTCCATTCTCTTTTTTTGTATTATCCGAAAAGAACTTTAATCCTCTTTCTTCAGACCCATGGCAGCCCATGCCAGCAATATCCATCCTGCTATAAAACACACGCCTCCTAGAGGGGTGATAGCTCCCAGCACACGGATTCCGGTCAGACTTAGCACATACAAGCTACCAGAAAACAAAATGATACCCGTCAATAACAGACGAGCTGCCCATCTTAGACGGTTGGAAGGCCCCCACTGTCCAGCAGCCAACGCAATGATCAGCAAACCGACAGCGTGAATCATATGATATTTCACACCTGTTTCATATACGGCCAAAGCATCCGCGTCGATCCGGGCTTTCACAATATGTGCCCCGAACGCTCCAATGGCTACCGCCAACATCATCATTATAGATCCCGTAAATATCCATTTTCGTTGCATGTTTGTGTACTCCTTTTCATCTCATCCTTTTAGCCGAATGTTCTTCTTATTTTATCGAAACCGTATGAAGTTTACCAGCCAGCGTGTGTGAACAGACCGCATACAGAATTGGATGATTAGACCCTGTCTTTTGAAGGGTAATGTGTAGGGTGGCTTGCTTTTTTGTTTATTTTGTGGAAAATTAGTACCTGTTCGGACTATGTTCAAGGAGTGGAAAAAATGAGTAACCAAGATCCTAATTTGCAAAAGCCTGCTGCGTCTGAGGAGCACCCTGTTTTTTCAGAATCTCCTGTGTTCCAGCCTCCGGTCAAGCTCAAACATTCTGGTCCCGGAATTGCTTCTTTTATTATGTCGCTTGTCAGTCTGATCGGATATATTATTCTGGCTATTATGGTTATTAATCTACTGGCTCATTTCGGCCAATACCAGACGATGAACCCGGAAATCGCTCTGCAGCAAACCGGAACGGTATTGCTTCCTTTTATTTTTTTAGGCAGCCTGTTGCTGAATTGTAGCGGACTTGTCGTTGGTATCATTGGAATTGCGTTAAAAAATCGTAAGAAAACCTTTGCTATTACAGGCTTAATCATTAATGCACTTATTATTGTAGGCTTTATTGCACTTCTTGCCATCGGTCTTTCCGTTCCGAATAGCACAGCGGATATCTATCCTTCCTCCGTGCAATCTTTATAATTTTTCTGCATCACACAGAGAGGATTCAATGTATGAACAAAATTAAAATTTTTGCCGACAGTACCAGTGATATTCCTACTCACTGGCGGCAACAGTACGAGATTAGCATTGTACCTTTGTATACGGTATTTGGTGATGAAGCATTGCAGGACGGGGTGAACATTCACCCGGAACAATTATTTCAACGTGTAAGTCGCGAGGGACATTTACCACGTACCGCCGCACCTTCTCCGTCGGATTTTATTCAAGCCTTTACACCCTACATAGAACAAGGGGACGACATTTTATATATCAGTCTGTCTTCCGAGCTATCATCAACGTACCAGAATGCGCTACTCGCTGCCTCTGAATTTCCGGAAGGCCGCATTACGGTTTTTGATTCCTTGAATTTATCGTGTGGCTTTGGCCTGCTTGTGATGAAAGCTGCTCGTGCGGCAACCAACGGCAATACGATAGAGCAGATTGTAGACATGTTGACGAAAACCAGGCCGCTAATAGATACGGAATTTGTCATTGATACACTTGAATACCTGTATAAAGGCGGAAGATGCTCAGGCATGCAAAATCTGATCGGCAGTCTTCTCAAAATTCGTCCGGTGATCAAAGTAATTGACGGAAAAATGACGCCAGCCTACAAAGTCCGCGGCAAACGTGAAAAAGCACTGGATCAGATGCTGCAAAACGCTCTGAATCAACGAGATCAGATGGATAACGATATCATTATTGTCGTGCACGCTTTGGCCGAGGAAGATGCGCTGATGCTGCAAGCTCGCTTGAAAGAAGAAACGAACGCACATGAGGTACTGCTAACTACAGCAGGCTGTGTTATTTCCAGTCATTGTGGTCCACAGACTATCGGTATTATGTATGCCAAAAAGGCATAGTTCATCCAATATCAGACCCGTTGCCGCATAGGTAGCGGGTTTTTTGGTATTTTTCCAGCAATTTAGCAATGAATAACTTTCCTCTTTTTGATAGTATTATTCGTCGAGTAACGAACTATGAATCTACAATCTATCATAAAAAAGAAGGTTATTTGGTATGAGTTCCAAACGATCACGTTGGTTAGCCAAGCTTACCCTATCAGCAACGGCAGCCATCACAATATTCACAACATTCTCTTCATACTTAGCTGCTCCAGCAGCAGCATCCGGCGCTACGTTCCAAGATACTGCACACAGCTATGCCTATCAGTCTATTATTTCCCTGCACGCTAAAGGAATTTTGAACGGTACACGACCTGGTTACTTCTCTCCTAAAAAGGCTGTTACCAGAGCCGAATGGGTTACCGCACTGGACCGTACACTCGGTCTGGAGCCTGTACAAGCACCCGTTCCCTCCTACCGAGATGTTGCCAAAAAGACGTGGTACTATGGATGGATTGAAGCGGCTTCTCAGCTCAATATCGTTCAGGGGGGAACGTCTGCCACATTCCAACCTAATAGTCCTATAACCCGTCAAGAAGCGGCTTTGATGATCGCACGTCTCATCCGCTCTTCGGGCGGATCAGGAGATGCTACTTCCTCCTTCACAGATACTGGAGAAATTGCAGATTGGGCTCTGAATGCGGTAACCACCGTAAATCGTTACGGCTTTATGAAAGGTGAAAGTAACTATTTTCGTCCTGCATCCTCTCTGACTCGTGAAGAAACAGCGGTCTTACTGGAGCGACTGCTAACGTATTCAACAAAACATGCTAACCAAACTGCTTCCACCGCTTCTTCCATCCGAATTGGCTGGCAATATGATCAAACCGTTCAGCAGTTTGAAAATACGGTGCTCCAATCCAACATCAACACCCTGTCACCACGTTGGTTTTTTCTGAATGAAACAGGTATTATCAGCGATTATACCAATTCATCGCTGCTCACCTGGGCCAAACAGCATCATAAAAATATCTGGGCGATGGTAGGCAACCGTTCCAACCTGGCACTGACGCACCAAATTTTGTCCAGTGAGGTTCTACGAAATACAACTATAAGTCAGCTCGCTAATGCTGTATCTGTACACGGTTTGAATGGACTTATCATTGATTTTGAAAATGTAGATGGTCAGGATCGTGCCCATTTAACATTGTTCGTCCAACAATTAAAAGCTAAGTTAAAAAGTCAGAATACGGTACTGGCGATTTGTGTATCTCCTGATTACGGAACGGACTGGACTGCCGCCTTTGATTATAAACAGCTTGGCGCTGCGGCAGACTATCTGATCTTGATGGGATATGACGAGCACTGGGGAGGCAGCTCGATCCCCGGCTCTGTGTCCTCACTGCCATGGCTCCGTGAAAGCGTGCGGCGTTTTGTACAAACCACCTATCCAGAGAAAGCGATCTTGGCGTTGCCATTATTTACACGGAACTGGACGCTTAACGCTAGCGGACAGTCAATCGCTTCCTCTGATATTTCACTAGATCAGCAAAACCAGCTCATATCCCGTTCCGTCTCCCAACCAATCTGGAATGAGGATATTCAGCAGTATACCGTGTCTTACAAAGACACGCAGCTTCATAAGCTGTGGCTCGAGGAAGGACGATCCTTCACTCGTAAGTATCGCTTGGGACAGGATGCTGGGTTTGCTGGCTTCGCCTACTGGTATGCGGGCGGAGCCAGCTCTGATCTGTGGTCCAGTGTAAAAAACGCTGACCGATTTATAGAGCGTGGTTTATAAAATACAAAGCCTTCAACCTCACATGAAAAGTGAAGTTGAAGGCTTTTGGCATACATACTTAGCACCAGCCTATGACCGATATGCAACTTTCCCGTTTACAACTGTCATTCGTACCTTAACATCAAGTAAAGCTTGCGGGCTTTCCGATACATCACGGTCAATGACTGTAAAGTCAGCGGCTTTCCCTTCAGCTATCGTCCCTCTTTCATCAGCCTCACCAGCTGCTACTGCGCTTCCCGTGGTAAACAAACGAATGGCTTCATGTACATCCAGCTTTTCAGCGGGAAGATAGCCCTCATGCATTTCTTCCGGCTTGGCGCGAGTCACTGCCGCATGAATACCAAGAAAAGGGTTTAACGGCTCAATCGGCGCGTCACTACCTCCAGCACATGGAATGCCTGCTTCCAGTAGCTTTTTCCAGGCATATAAATATTCAGTCCGTTCTTTCCCCACCCGATCCAGTACCCAAGGGAAGTCACTTGCGACAAAACGGGGCTGGATGTCCGCGATCAGCGGCAGCTTCGCCATTCTCTTGACCAAATCACCCCTAAGCACCTGTCCGTGGATCAGACGATCTGGCAAACCGCTTTCCTCCGTGAGCGCATGGGCCTCCATCGCTGTCAAAATCATGTGCGCCGCCCCATCTCCTATGGCATGCACAGCCACGGGATAGCCTGCGGCTCTGACAGCAGCCACCATCTGATTCAGCTCCGGCTGCGGTTGGATCGCCATTCCGCAGGTATGCGGAGCATCACTATAGGGTTCAGACAATAATGCCGTTCTTCCACCAATAGCGCCATCGGCAAACATTTTTATCGCACCGATTTTAAACCACTCATTTCCGGTACCTGCACGCAGCCCTTGCACTTTCGCTTCTTCCAAAAATGGATGATAGATGAGCTGGTGTGTGCGAAAAGGAAGGCCTTCTTCTCTCAGCTCCCTGTAAATTCGCTGCATCGTCTCCACGCTGCCCAAAAAACGTAAATCCTCTGTGTGCGCAGCAGTCAAACCAAGCCTTAACGCATCCATAGAAGCCCGCCGAATCGTATCCTTCTTAACCGAATAATCCGGTTCTGGCTGCACGCTAGTAAAGGCAAAGGAGGCTTCCTCATAAACCAATCCGTTCAACCGTCCATCTGCGTCTCGTCCATAGGCCCCCGAAGCCGGGTCAGGGGTGTCCTCGTTAATACCCGCACGTCGAAATGCCTCTGAATTGGCCAAAAACGTATGAAAGCACGTACGAGTGAGATATACCGGATGCTGATCTGTAATGGCATCCAGCTCGGATATATCCGGAATTTCAACAGGAATAAAAGCATTTTCGTTCCAGTTAAGTCCTAAAATCCACTCTCCCGGCGGTGTTACAGCGACCCGTTTGCGTAGCATAGCCAGCATCTCGCCCTTGGAGGTAGCTGATGTTAAATCGAGCATAGATAACTTCATACCATGCATAGACAAATGCATATGTGAATCGGTTAAGCCTGGCAGTACATAGGCATCTTCCCAATCCACGGTTTCATATTCCTTACCGGACAACTGCAATTCAAGCTCCCGAGCATATCCGACGGCCTGTATCCGACCCTGCTGTACAACGATGGAGTCTCCTTTGGAAGCCCACTCCCCATACAACCGGCCGTGCTTGAACAAAACGAATGTCAACGCCACTCATCTCCTTTTTTCAACTATACGCATATCCACTACATATTAAGCCTGTGTTGCCACTTCCAAGCGTAGTGTATTTATATCTATCTGCTGCACCTGCTCGGCAAATTGGTCATGAGCTGCACAGACAGCCATTTTATAATCCTGATCCAGCTCATACTGTTTAAAATGACAATACTCGGTGGTAAAGCCCTCTGTCGTGAAGCCTATGAATGGTTGTGCCTTTAGCTCAAATGAAAAAGACTTCAAGGGTAGGGTTAGTCCCTGCCCTACGGCCTTGACAAAGCTTTCCTTAAGCGTCCATAGATCGTAAAAATAGGATAAGCGGCTGTCTGCATCCTGACGCATTAACGCATTATACTCTGTGTCCGAAAAGCACACCCTACCTACCTCAAAATCAATAGGACGAAGCTGCTCAATGTCGATTCCAAGCGGGTGATCATCAATAGCGCATACCACCCATTTTCCCGAGTGAGAAACATTAAAATGGAATGCAGGTGCATTTATTAAGGAAGGCTTACCGAATGCATTGTATGTAAATTGAAGACTGGCATTCGATACCTTCAATTGCCGGCAGGCCAACCATCTTAGCAACACATCGGCATATAAGCCCCTCAAAGCATCTTCCCGATGTAAAAAACGATCTAACTTGTGCTGCTTTTCTAGTGAAACCCGATGTACCAGTAATTCATAATGCTCCTCAGCTTCCGGCTTGCTCGTATCAATCGCGTATATTTTCATGGTCGCCTCCTATATACCTAATGAATATCAGCCAGTTTGTAACACTCACCGTTCGATGGAAGTCTGTTAGATATGGATGGCGTGTGCCGTGTACATGGTCAATATACTACTCTAGCACTTTCAATTCAATATGGATACAATTGGGATAAGTAGCTCTATTAAAACTGCTTCGTAGATTCCGTTAATGAAAGCGCTTTAAAATAGCACATACAGAGGAGGACGAAACAATGAAATATGATTTTGCCCGCTTGCTGTGTATTATGCTCTCTATTTTGCTGACGTTGAGCATTTTTCAGATGTTTTCACCTAAGATCGCTTCAGCCGCTTCAGCGAATGTCGTGAATGGCATTCAGTTTAAAGATACAGATGGAAACGTGGTCCATGCCCATGGGGGTGGTATGATTAAAGTAGACGGTTACTATTATTGGTTTGGTGAAAATCGTAATCCCAACGGCACGTTCAAGGCGGTATCCGCCTACCGTTCCTCTGATTTAAAAAACTGGGAGTTTCGTAAAAACGTACTGACCAGCAGCTCCGCCGTAGAGCTGAATGTTTCGAATATTGAACGTCCGAAAGTGATTTATAATGAAAAAACACGCAAATACGTATTATGGATGCACAAGGAAAATGGGGTTAATTACAACGAGGCCCGAGTGGCTGTCGCCTCCTCCGATACGGTGGACGGCGATTACACATATCAGGGTAGCTTCCGTCCTCTGGATTACGATTCACGCGATATGACCGTATACAACGATAACGGTACAGCTTACCTTATTTCGGCTACCCGGGTAAACGCGGATCTGAACATTTATCGTCTGACACCGGATTTTCTGCAAGTTGAATCGCTGGTGACTACACTTTGGCCTGGACAATACCGTGAAGCTCCGGCGATATTTAAAAAAGGAGACGTCTACTTCCTGATTACATCCGGGGCAACCGGCTGGAATCCCAATCAGGCCAAGTATGCTACCGCATCCAGCATTGAAGGAACCTGGAGTAATACGATAAACTTCGGGGACGGTACGACATATGGCTCACAGTCGGCTTACGTGATTCCTGTTGAAGGGGCCCAGACAACTTCATACCTGTATTTGGGCGACCGTTGGGCGGGTGCATGGAGCGGTCCTGTGCAGGATTCTCAATATGTATGGTTGCCACTGCGTTTTCCAACAGCGACTTCATTAGCTATGGATTGGTTCGACAGCATTAATATTGACACCACCAGTGGTGTGGTCGAGGGGATAACAACGCCCCCCATTGCCATTGATCCGGATGCCTATTATCAGCTAGTGAATCGCAAGAGTAATAAGCCACTAAGCATTATTGGCAATGCAACGACGGACGGCGCAGACCTGGAACAGCGTGCAGATGCGGGAACAGCAAGCCAACAATGGCAACTCAAAGATGCAGGCAGCGGATATTATAAAATTGTGAACCGCAACAGCGGAAAGCTAATTGGTGTTGAAAGCGGTACTACAACGGATGGTACAGTTATTGAGCAGTGGAGCGACGGAGGCTGGTCCAGTCAGCACTGGCAATTAGTATCCGTAACCGGTGGTTATTACAAGCTGAAAAATCGGGCAACTGGCAAGCTGATCGATATTTCTGAAGGCGCCACCGCCGATGGAGCCAAAGCCATTCAATGGGGCGATAATGGTGGGACAAATCAGCATTTCCGTGTAGTTAAAGTAGAATAGCCCAAGTTATTTTCAAAAGGAGCCGTATTCCGAGCAGATCATGGTGACTGCTAACGGAAATAACGGCTCCTTTTTACGTAAAACGATGAAATTGATAATCTTTAGTACGTTATAGTTCCCACGGATAATCTGTTGTCAGAAAACTAGCCAGCTGCTTGCTTTCTTCCCTCCGCTGACGCCGTATGGCTGCGCGTGATGGAGCCGTCTGGTGCAATTGTAACTGCTCTTCTGTTTCTGGAATCACCTGCGGCACGGTCACTTTACGGTTGTTCTCGTCCAATGCCACAAAGGTCAGGAAGGCGGTGGCTGCGATTTTTCGGTCGCCAGTCATTAGTCCTTCACGAATTACCTTTACGAACACCTCCATCGAGCTACGGCCTGTCCAGGTTACGAACGCTTCTAGCGTGACAGAATCACTCGGATGGATAGGTAGCAAAAAATCCACCGAATCCGTTGAGGCTGTAACTGTGTTCGTACGACACAGCTTAGCAGCTGCAATAGATGCGATATCGTCGATATACGACATCAATCGGCCGCCGAAGAGCGTGTTATGATTGTTGATATCGTTGGGAAATACTCGGGATGTCTTAAAGCAGTAGGTTTCTCGGATGTACTTGCTTTCCATGGGTTCTTTCCTCTCTTTTCCTCGTTGCTCTCTTTTATATCTCAGGATTTTGCAAAATCCTGATGTGGAAGCCTGTTTTAGACTATGCTAATCATCCCACTAATCCGCATAATAAATCAATACATAAAAATCGGCATCCTCATCCGAATCATTACGGTAGGTATGTATGTCAGATACTTGAAATTGCACGGCATCCCCTGCACTCAGCTTGAGCTGTTGCCCCTGCATCTCAAAGTACATTTCCCCACGGATCATGAGAATCGTTTCCTCTCCCAGATGCTTCTCTGCCTGGTGTGTAAAGCCTGGCTTCAGACTTACCGTGAACACCTCAAACTTCTTTTCAGCGTGATACGGGAATACAGGGTAAACAAAATAGTTACCGTCTTCATCAATAACCGGATGCAGGTCTTCCCTTCGAATCTTCGTGATTTGCGGCGGGTCTTCTTTAAGAAAGGTGGAGAAGGATACGTGCAAACCGTTCGCAATTTTCCAAAGGGTTGTTACCGTAGGATTGGATTTCCCCTTCTCAATCTGAGCCAGCATTCCTTTGCTGACCCCTGTCAGTTCAGCCACCTTATCCAAACTTAATCCTCTAGTCTTCCTGATTTGAGCCAAATTAGAGCCAATAATATACTGCATTGAATCCACGGACGATGCCTCCTTGTATCCAAAAGTCTATATATGAAGAATACACAAAAGACTGTGTGTTCGCTATATATAGAAGCCGATCAAGGTATATACAAGGCTTAAACGGGAAGTAGGCATGCTATAATTTACTGTAATATGGTCAGGTTCCTCGTTAACTTCAACATGCCAATAAAAACATTTGACATTGAATATAAATGTCCTTAAACTTCACTTATTAAAACGTTTTTGAAAACCATTGTAATATCCTGAAGGAGGGCTGCTATCCTATGACTTTTCCGTCCCTGAACACCCAACAGGTGAGAAAACCAACGTTGACTATCTAGGAGGGACTAAATTTGAATCCGCAAACCCGCAAGTCCCGTTACATGTACACGATGCAGCTGGCGACAATTTTTATTGGCTTTATTGTATTTGGCATCTCGGAAAATATTAAAGGCCCTGCTATTCCACGCATTCAATTCGACTTCAATCTGGATGAACAGCAGCTCGGAACATTGTTGTCTCTAAACGCACTTGGTTATTTGATTGCCTGCTCGTTCACCGCCGTTCTTGTCCGTAAGTGGGGAATCAAGGCGGTCAGCATCATTTCCTTTGCTTCCATGATCATCTCGGGAGTGTTCATCTATCTGTCGCACACGTATCCTTTCTTCGCCTCGTCCTACTTCTTGATGTATATTGGGAACGGCATGCTGGAGATTGCGCTCGCCATTTTGGGGGCGAGGATTTTTGTGAAAAATACCGGCACGATGATGAATTTGTCCCACTTTTTCTATGGGCTCAGCTCAACAGTCGCCCCTTTGCTGGCGACGGGAGTCATGTCACTGACGGTATTTGGACATACGCTGGACTGGCGGGGGATGTATCTGGCTATGTTGTCGCTCTGCCTGCTGCCGATTGTGGCCGCGCTGCTCAGTACCTTCCCGGGAGACGATCTGCAGCATGAGGAACGGACCTCACTCAAGACCCTAACCCGCGATCCGGCACTCTGGATGATGGTAATGATCCTGTCGTTTGGGGTAGTCTCTGAGCTAGCAGTTGGGGGCTGGCTAGTCAACTTCTTAGAGAAAGCGTATTCATGGAGTACGGTGAAGGCGTCCAGCATGCTCTCAGCGTTCTTTCTTACCTTCTCGTTGGGGCGCCTGTTGCTTGGTCCGCTCACTGACCGGATGGGGTTTGTGCTTTCGACGATTCTATTCTCCGCCTTCTCAGCGATATGTACGTTCGCAGCAATCGCGGGTGGGGAGAGACTGGCGTTTCTCTTTGCCGTATCGGGTGCAGGCATTGCAATGATCTATCCGACCGTGATGGCGTTCATAGCACGGAGATATCCGAAGGACAGTGATACAGCTATTACGTTCGTCGTCACGCTGATGGGTATAGGTAGTGTCATTGGCAACTATGTGATCGGCTGGGTAATCGAAGGGGTCAAGATAGTCTACGGCGCAACTACTGAGCTTGGCATGTTGCGCGGGCTTCAGGCGGGATATGGAGTTATCGGTCTATGCGCAGCCATCTGCGCGGTCTCGGGAATTATTCTCTACAGATATCTGAAAAAACGGCAGGAGCTTATATAAGTCACCATCTTAGGGTTGTCCCATAAGTCATGAACTGACTGGGACGCCCTTTTTTTACGAACTCCCCATTCAGTCAAAACAGTCCTTGTATGAACACATCCGATTTGAACACCGCTTTTGGATGCTGGCTGCTGCCAAATCGTCTGCAACCGGAACACGAGCGAAGCTTTTTGGTAAATACATAGCCTTCCTTGGGTCATCAATAGTAAATCAAACAGCTTTTTAAGGGCAATTCTCCTGTATTCTACTCTAT
This sequence comes from Paenibacillus sp. FSL L8-0644, assembly GCF_038008165.1. Classification (NCBI taxonomy): domain Bacteria; kingdom Bacillati; phylum Bacillota; class Bacilli; order Caryophanales; family Paenibacillaceae; genus Paenibacillus; species Paenibacillus sp. FSL L8-0644. The sequence continues at coordinate 1,807,683 of NZ_JBBOYN010000001.1, read as the reverse complement.
TAGGCTGTAATTTTTCTGAATAGAAGAGTGTAGCCGAGAGCGGACAATAATACTGTGTGTTCGCTATAGGTGATATTCAATATAACATACAATTGTGTAATATATTGATACTTTACGACTTCCGTTATATACTATTAAAAAATTTATACACTGGGGGTAAGATTAAAATGTCCATAGCTTCGGAGTTGAGCGGAACGAAGCATGATTCACTCAGCTTTTTACAAGGGGTTAAAGATTGCATTCCTACATTGCTTGGTTATGTATGCATTGGGTTCGCGGCAGGGATTGTGGGCGCTTCGTCAGGGGTTAGCACCATGGAAATTGCCCTGATGTCGGCGCTTGTATACGCAGGAGCCTCCCAGTTTATTATGTGCTCAATGCTGGCTGTAGCCAGTCCTCCATCCGTCATTATTTTAACGACATTCATTGTGAATGCCCGCCATCTGCTGCTAAGTGCATCGCTGGCTCCTTACTTTTCTAAATATTCACTATGGAAAAACATAGGTATCGGCGTTCTTTTGACGGATGAATCCTTTGGGGTAGCGTCTGATAAATTGGCTAAAGGCGGACAGGTCAGTGACCGTTGGATGAACGGGCTTAATATTACAGCTTATCTCGCCTGGATTGCATCCTGTGTGGCAGGAGGGATTCTCGGAAACTGGATTTCCCGACCGGAGGCTTTTGGTCTGGATTTTGCCTTGCCTGCGATGTTTCTTGCCCTACTCATTTCCCAGCTCCAAAGTGTCCATACCTCCAAACTCAAGCATCGTCTGCTGCTTGTGCTATGTATGGCTGTTCTGATGTACCTTTTGTCCTGGTGGGTGCCGTCACATATTGCTGTCATTGTAGCGACCATGATCACCGCAACGATTGGAGTGTTAACCGACAAATGAACATTAATCCCCATGTCCTGTATATCATTATCGGTGCCATGATTGTCACGGCGATCCCAAGGATCATTCCCTTTGTCGTGCTGCAAAGGCTGGCGCTACCCAAGCCAGTGCTACAATGGCTTTCCTATATTCCTATTTGTATTTTCACTGCACTCGTGATGGAAAATCTGCTCGTCCGAACCGAGACCTCCGTCACTTTTAATGGGCAAGTGCTTATGGCTGTCTTTCCAACGCTAGTGACCGCCTTGTGGAGCAAAAACCTGCTGGCTACCGTCGTTGTCGGTATTGTGAGTATGGCTGTAGTTCGACTATTGTGGTTGTAATCCTAACTACAACCAGTCCCTATTCACAAACATCTTTCTTCCACCATACAGATAGGCTAAAAACGTAAAAATGACAATCAAGCCAAGGCTGTAAGGCTCAATTCTGGGTGCATAAGTCGCTGTTTGCGGCATCATAATATAATAAGGAATCGTAAAAGGAAACCACGCACCTATGGAAGAGTGAAAGCCTGTTATGACAATATTAGGAACCACACAACAAATAGACATTCCCAAAGAAGCTCCAAAATTCCGAATTTTTATCGAGAGCATAAGCTGTAGTGCTGCCAGGGGAAAAATCCCGATCCACCCTCCCAAGCCGGTAGAAAGAACGACAGACCAAGGGATTTCTCCTGGAGCACCTGCTATATTTCCACTTACAAAATAGCCCAATATAAATATAAGCTGATCAAGACCCAGTATGAGAATGAGCAATATATATTTTGCATAATAAATTTGCTGACGAGGATACGGGCTGCTTAATAAAATCTTCCATCCCCCATCCCGATGCTCATACGCACACAAAAGAGAAGCGATAATTCCACAATAGAGTGGATAAAAAAACATAGAGTGAAATTGCGCTGAATACGTATATAAAGTTAACCAGCTGGGCGAAAAAAACTGTTTCAAATCGTTCAGCTCGAGGACTCCCATTAAAGAATTTATGACCGCATCCAATATAATGAGAATCCATACCATGATCCATTGAAGCTTTATCGTCTCTACGCGTAAAATAGAGCCCATGTATCTTCTCCTCTCTATTTGAATTCATGCTTGGTAAACTGTAATGTACCAAGTCCCGTAAAGATGACTCCCGCACTTAAAGCAACGATTACCCAAATCATGTGTTCCTTCATTAGAGGACTTGATAGGGCAGGGTACGACCAAGGCAATATTTTAATCCACAGAATACTTGTGCGTGCCAAAAACAAGCTTGCAATAGAGCCGAATATACCAAACGCTAATGGGAATGCCTGATTAGTGAAAAGTGTAGACAGCCAAAGTTGAATTGCAAGTACTGGTAGGGTAGCCAAACTTGCATTAATCGGCTGTAACAGCATGATCCGCCAAGGAATGGGTTCGTTTGTATATAACACCCAGATGAGGCTCATACCTGCTACAGTGATCAAGGCGGTACCCAACTGCAGAATCACGATCCATACAATTTTGGATAAATAGATATAGCTTCTGGGAACAGGCATGACCATAAGCTGCTTCCATGTTTGAGTATCATGCTCTGTACCGGCCATAATGCTCGCCAAAAGTGTACCGCCAAGCAGCATCACAAACGAAAGGAACATAAACATAACGGCAAAACCAGCATAGACACCTCCTGGTCCTTGCCGAAAGTAAAGATACCATTCCACGGCAGTCATACCTGTAAGTACACACCCCTGTATAAGAGGAATCCACCAGCATATTTTCTTCAGCTTAAGCCCCTCTGACTTTATAACCCGGAGTATCATAAGCTTCGCTCCTTACCTGTCAGCTCCAGGAATATCTCCTCCAATGTTTTTTTCTTCTCTGTGACCCGATAAATGGGATGATTGTGTTCCACAAGCACCTTGATCATCTCCGAAGATTGTTGCCGATCTACAATAGGAGTCACGACCTCATTTTGTTCAATTGATTCAGCTCCAGCTGTCCATCCATGCTGAATCAGTGCACCGGCAGCCAGAACAGGATCTGGGGTTTCAATGAATAATTGAGGCTTGCTTTTGGCGGTGAGTTCCTTCATCGTTCCCTGGAAGATCATTTCACCCTGATTAATAATTCCTACATAGGTTGCAATCTGCTCAATTTCGCTTAATAAATGGCTCGAAACCAGTACCGTCATTCCGTAAGCACCAGGGAGGCTCATAATTAACTCCCGAATTTCCTGAATACCAGATGGGTCCAAACCATTCGTCGGTTCATCAAGTATCAATAATTTGGGGTTGGCAATAAGCGCCATAGCAATCCCCAGTCTTTGTCGCATCCCCAAGGAATATCCTTTTACCGGACGATACGCATCCTTGGTTAATCTCACTAAATCCAGCACTTCATGAATTCTTCGGGTCGGCAGTCCACGCATGGTTGTAACGATTTCCAAATTTCGATATGCGGATAAATGGGCATAATAGGCAGGTGATTCAACCAAGGAACCAACATCTTTTAATATTTCCATACGCTGATCCTTCAGCTTTTTCCCAAAAATCTCAATTTCTCCGGAAGTGGATTTAATCAGCCCAAGTAGCATACGAATCGTGGTTGTTTTACCCGCCCCATTAGGTCCCAAAAACCCATAAATTTGTTGTCCAGGTACCTGGAGATTTATTCGTTTTACAAATTCCCGCTTTCCAAAACGCCTAGTTAGCTGCTGTGTATGTATTACATATTCAGACACTTCCTGATCTCCTCTCGACTTCTAATGCTGAAGTTTAAGTTACATACAGTTTACTGAAGTAAAGTTAACATCAAGTAAACAGTCCCTAAACAACAGGCAAAAAAATCGAGCACACTGCAAAATGTGAGATTCGATGTTACAAAGTTAGTTGTTTAGCGGCAGTGAAATCTCCATCCTTGTACCCGCTTTACTGCCTGAAAGGATATGAAGCGTTCCGTTGTGCGCTTCAATAAAGCTTTTGGCAATAGGTATTCCATGCCCTTCGGAGTGAGATACCTGCTTACACTCATTAGGATTCATTCCTATTCCATCATCTTCGATAGAAATATGAAGCTTATCGTTCTCTTTGTTCACTTCCATGGAAACGTGTGTACCTGGAGGATTATGAATGATGGCGTTAATCAAAAAATTCTGCAGCGCTCTGCCTAATAGCTTGCTATCGAAGGACATAATACAAGTCGCCTCCATGGACGTAAAAGAAAATTCGTATTGCTCAGCCGAAGGATGGTTAGCGATATCTATGACTGCACTACGGAGAAACTCCACAATGTCCTCCTTCTCCAATTGGACGGGCAGTGGACTTTCCTTAAGCTGCATAGAAGCATTCAAATCCTGAATCAACTGCTTCATTTCAGTCACTTTCTCACTGATACTCATACTAAAGCTTCTTCTTTCTTCATCGGACCAATCATACTCTTGAGCAGTCAGCATGGCCGCATATCCTTCAATATAAGATAATGGTGTTTTGAGATCATGGCTGACACCTGCTACCCACTGCTGTTTTCGTTTCTCTAATTCCACTCTCTCTTCCTCATTGCTGCGCAATTGAGACGATAAGATGTTCATTTGTTCAAAAACTTCTTTATACAATTGATACGGAGGTTTATAGCTATTTTTCTGATTTTTTTTGCGCTCCGGTAGTTCCAGTTCACTTAGCGGTGCTTGGAATTCCCCCGTCGCAATATTTCCAATCCATTTAATTACATACACCAAAGGTTTGCCTATATACCATCCGTAGGCAGCTATGAACACAACACTCTGCACGATACCAAGTCCTGTCCAGAATAGATTAATATTTATATTTTGAGATGCTCCAAATATACTTTTTATAAAAATATATAAGATCGTGCAAATAACAAAACATAGGACATAGGCCAGTACAAAACATAACGTTACTTTCATAAAACGGAAGGACATCTTAACCAGAGAGTTCATCCTCATTCCTCCATCTTGACTGACATCATTTTATAACCAAGCCCCCTTACATTGATTAAAGATTGCGGGTGCTTGGGATCAGGTTCTATTTTTTTCCGCAAACGGGAGATATGAATCACTACGGTCTTCTCATCACCCAAGAAGGCCTCGCTCCATATCGCCTCGTAAAGCTGCCGTACACTGAAAATACGGTTAGGGTGCTTGCACAAAAATACCAGCAGCAGCCATTCACGTGCCGGACACTCGACCTGCTTGTCCTCCACATACAACACACCGGATTCCAGTTCCAGTCGAAAATATCCAAAATCTAAAGTGCGTAAGGTCGGTTTCATGGCCACTGTCGAAACTTTCCGATATTTCATTCGTGCCTTCATACGGGCAACGACTTCCAGCGGGTTAAACGGTTTGGTAATATAGTCGTCTCCTCCGATACCGAACCCCATTAATTTGTCTAGATCTGTATCTCTTGCCGTCAAAAAAAGAATAGGGGCATCCGTATATAGACGCATTTGACGACATATCTCAAACCCATCGCTATCAGGCAGCATGACATCAAGTACAATCACATCTATATGAGATTCCATCACGACTTGCAGCGCTTCCCGCCCCGTTGCAGCATGCTTAACTTGAAGGAACCCTTCTTTTTTTAACACCGTTGTCAGCATATCCCGCAGTCCCTGCTCATCGTCTACTATAAGTACTGCAATTTCTTCCATAACCCAAGGTTCTCCATTCTTTTTTTACATTTTTTACTTTCATTATAAAAGCAAACGGGCAGAATTTAAATCGAGTTCCATCACATATCGTTCATCCCCGTGAATATACTTAATAACCAACAAGGCCAAACTGTGCCGTGTATCCACTTGGGGGGTGCCTAATAATGCCAGAACCACGCCAGCCATATTCATTCGTCGTATCCCGCGAAGATTGGTCGCTGCATCGCAAAGGGTACCAGGACCAGCAACGTCATCAGCAGAAGGTCAAAGATGTCATTAAGCAAAATCTACCCGATCTGATAACGGAAGAAAATATTATTATGTCGGACGGTCAACAGATTATTAAAGTGCCGATTCGCAGCCTGGATGAATATCGCTTCATTTATAACTATCAAAAGCAAAAGCATGTAGGCCAAGGGGATGGAGATAGTCAGGTGGGAGATGTCATCGGGCGTGATTCTGCCTCCCAGAAGCCTGGTAAAGGTGAGAAAGCCGGCGACCAGCCGGGACACGATATTATGGAAACGGAAGTCAGCATAGAAGAGCTGGAAGATATGCTGTTCGAGGAAATGGAATTGCCGAATTTACAGCAAAAAGACAAGGATCAAATTGAGGTTGAATCTATCGTGTTCAATGATATACGTAAAAAAGGCATGCAAGCGAACATTGACAAGAAACGAACCATTCTCGAAAATCTACGCCGCAACGCCCGTGAAGGGAAGCCCGGCATTCATCATATTAGTCCGGACGATCTTCGTTACAAGACATGGGAAGAGAAGACCATTCCCCAATCCAACGCGGTCATTATAGCCATGATGGACACCTCAGGCTCAATGGGCGCTTTTGAAAAATATTGTGCTCGCAGCTTCTTTTTCTGGATGACCCGCTTTTTGCGCCGTCAGTATGAAAAGGTGGAAATTGTCTTTCTCGCGCATCATACCGAGGCTAAAGAGGTTACGGAAGAAGAATTTTTTACCCGCGGAGAAAGTGGCGGCACGATCTGCTCTTCCGCTTATTTGAAAGCCCTAGAGATTATCGATAAACGATATCCTCCTTCCAGCTACAATATTTATCCCTTCCATTTCTCGGATGGCGATAACCTGACCTCGGACAATGAGCGGTGCGTGAAGCTAATCGAGGAACTTATAAAGCGGAGCAATATGTTCGGCTATGGCGAAGTGAATCAATATAATCGCAGTAGCACGCTGATGTCAGCCTACAAGAATATTAAAAAGGATCAGTTTATGTACTATGTCATCAAGGAAAAAGGTGAGGTATACCAAGCCTTACGCACCTTTTTTCGCAAACGGGAAGGGGGAACGGTGGGATGAGCACCGACCAGAAGGAGCTAGAATATGCGATATCAGAAATTATGGAGATTGCAGATGGATTCGGGCTCGACTACTACCCGATGCGATATGAGATTTGTCCGGCGGATATTGTATACACGTTCGGAGCCTATGGTATGCCCACGCGCTTCAGCCACTGGAGTTTTGGAAAAACGTTTCACAAGATGAAAATGCAGTACGATTTTGGATTGAGCAAAATTTATGAGCTGGTCATTAACTCCAATCCCTGCTATGCCTTCCTGCTGGAAGGAAATTCTTTGGTGCAAAATAAACTAATTGTCGCTCATGTACTGGCACACTGTGATTTTTTCAAACACAACGCCCGCTTTTCAGCTTCTAATCGCAATATGGTGGAGAGTATGTCGGCCACAGCAGATCGAATCAACAGCTATGAAATGGAATATGGTTCAAAGACTGTGGAATCCTTCATTGACTCTGTACTGGCGATACAGGAGCATGTAGACCCACAGCTTATCAAACCAAGGCATCTGGATAAACAGCGCTATATGGAACTCAAAATCAAGGAGCAAAAAGAACCCAAAAAACACCAGCGTCCCATCGGACCTTACGATGATCTGTGGTCACTGGACACAGTAAAGCAGCATGATTCGGCCGAGACCGAGGGTATTAAGGTACGCCAGTTCCCACCGGAACCTGAAAAAGATATCGTCTGGTTTATTCAGGAATTCTCCGAGGTACTGGAGGACTGGCAGCGAGATATTATGACGATGCTGCGGGACGAAATGCTATATTTCTGGCCCCAAATGGAGACCAAAATCATGAATGAAGGCTGGGCCTCCTATTGGCATCAGCGGATTGTAAGGGAACTGGATTTGACCGGGGAGGAAACCGTTGAATTTGCGATGCTGAATGCTTCCGTCGTACAGCCTTCCAAGCAAAGCCTGAACCCGTACTATTTGGGACTGAAAATATTTGAGGATATTGAAAAACGTTGGGATAACCCAACCCGTGAGGAGCAAGAGCGACAAGGGCGCAAACCGGGCGAGGGTCGAGCTAAAATGTTCGAGGTGCGAGAGTTTGACTCAGACACCTCTTTTATACGCAATTACATGACCAAGAAGCTGACAGAGGATTTGGATCTGTACGTGTTTGAGAAACGAGGACCTGATTGGAAAATTACCGATAAATCCTGGGAAAACATACGGGATCAGCTCGTGTTTTCACGTGTGAATGGAGGCTCCCCTTATATCGTCGTCGAGGATGGAGATTACCTGCATACGGGCGAGTTGAAGCTCAAGCACCAGTACGAAGGCATTGAGCTAGATTTAAAATATATGGAGCGCACGCTTCCGTATGTATATCAGCTGTGGGGGCGCACCGTTCATTTGGAAACGATGATTGAGGGTAAGCTCGCCTTATTCTCATATGACGGTAAGAAGCATCATCGTAAATTTGTATAGTCATGCATCAATTTCATAATACCTCTAGCTGCTTCAATTAAAACTAGATATAGATCAAAATGTTTTAATTTGTCTATTTCTAGTTACAACCATCAAACTTTAATGAGTTATGAAATTGATTCTCATATAAAATCAATAGCCAGCCTGCATTTAAAAAGGCGCATTCCGAACAAACGGATATACGCCTTTTACTACTTTTCCTTAAATTCGACGATATAGCTTTGATTGAGCTGTTTTCCACCTTCCGAAATGTTCTGGTACATGGATAAAAACCGGGCGGATGGGCTCCATACCGTTGGGCTGTCATAGGATTGGATATTGGTCGTAACCGGAGTGGTTTTACCCGTGGACTGGTCAAATACATACAGCCCTCTCATGCCTTGCTGATCCTCATCATAAATGGAAAAAGCAAGCTTGGACCCGTCGCTGGACCAGCTTCCACGACTCATTAAAGTACCTTGCCCGATAATTCCTTTCTCTTTGCCCTGTTCATCCAAAATGATCATACGGGCTGGTTCGGATGTATTCCATTTCCGCTTTTCAATGGCAATAGACTTACCGTCAGGCGACACGGCAAAGGACATGGCACCCTCTGCAATGGTCACAGCCTGAGGATGATTAAGAGTGAACCGATTCAGCACTGGATACCCTTGTTTATCACTGCCTGTATAAAATATGGCGTTACCCACTTTTTCAACAAGAGACATCAATTCAGAGCGATTCGGATCTTGAAAATTCAATTCTTCAGCTTTGCCGTCCAGACCAATCAGTCGGATTTTACCATCCGGTGTGCCTGTAATGAGATGATTCTCATCGCTCCAGCTCACTTCGTTAGTCATATCCAACTTGCCAATCGATGTAACCTTACCACTGCTTAGTTCCAAAATGTAGCCCTGAATATCATATTTGCTGTTGGGGCTACCTTCAGTAAAGAAGACATGGCGCTGATCCGGTGATACCACAGCAAGTAACTGTGGAGCTTTACGACCTGGTGTTAAAATCCGCTCCTTGTCTGTCTCTACATTATGAATCCACAGCTGGGTTTTACGCTCCACAATCAGCTCTTCGTCACTCAGCCAAGACCTCGCGTAGACATCCCCCAGCCTGCCGATAGACGATACCACCAGCTCGTCCGTTACTTGCTGCTGGGCTGCATCCGTGTCAATCACAGTAAGCTGTTGGCCCGGTTTCATACCGAATGTTGGATTTGTCTCTCCTGCGCTCTTCATGCCGCAACCGCTGAGCAATCCCCCGGCGATTAAGCCGATCATAAGCAGCCCCGTGGCTTTCTGTCTGAAAATTCTTGTACGGGAATCTTCGCGATGAGAGGAGCCGTTCTTTTGCCCATAGCTGTCTATGTTTTTCTTTATCATGTACAACGGCCTCCTTGTTAACGATACCCCCAGTTTAATGCCCGAACATCTCATGAATACATCGAATTGTTTCCAAGTTGTAAACAAGACACCATTCTAGCCCTGTGCTAACAATCGGCCGTTTACAGGGAGCTATCGTGAACCAAGAGAGGGAGTCTAAGCGAAAATTCATTTCCACTTACATTCGTATGCCCGTTTCCATTTTCCAAGCTACTATAATCTGAAGCTGTAAGCTGCAACTCTCCCCCCATGCGCTCCGCCAGTCTGCGCGCCAGAGGAAGACCGAGTCCCGTACCGCTGTCCTGACGAGATCGATCACGACTTAAAGTAGCAAACGGCTCAAAAATCATGTCCCATTTCTCCCTAGGAATCCACGGACCGGAATTGCGTACATACACAATCACAGTGTCCTGTTCTACCCGATTCGATAACGTAATCCATCCACCGTCTTGATTATACTTTACTGCATTATCCAGCAAATTTAGTACAATATGCATCAGATGCTTAGGGTCTCCCCACACCTGGGCTGGAACGGTATCTATCGAAAAATCCAGTCTACGCGCTGCCGCTTTTCCTCGAATATGGCTCCCCGCATCTTCCAGTAACGAATGCAGTTCCACAACCTCCGTATGCAATTCAAAATCATATTTATCCAGCACAGATAGCCGCAGCGAGTCCTCGACAAGCTCGTATAACCGTTTTGTTTCCTTACTGATGCTTTCTCTCGCTTCACGCACCAGTTCAGGATCATCCCCATACATATCCAGTAAATCAGCATAAGCTTGAATAGAGGTTAACGGGGTCTTTAGTTCATGACTGATATTTCCAATAAAAGATTTTTGCTGCTGCTCTAGCTCTCTCAAACGCTGAACCGTTTCTTCCAGCCGAAGCTTTTCGTTTTCCAGCGCGGTAATGCTCTCCCGGATCACATGGCTCATCTGGAGCATTCCTTCATCCAGTCTTCCCAGCTCATCCTGCCGCCGCAGCAGTCTGGCTTCCGGATAATGCCCTGCCGATATCTGTTCAGAAGCGCGAGTTAGTCTTCCGATGTCCCTCGTCTGGCGGCTGACATAGCCTAAACCTAAGATAAAGCTCAATACCAGCACCGCACCCCCCGTCCATAGAAACAAGTGGGCAATGGCCCGGTAGAACTGCTGCTGCGCTTCTATTGAGCTGTGAAGCTGTACCACTCCCAGTAAGCCGTCCGGACCTTGAAGCGGAGCCAAATAAGTGATTGCGCTTCCTTCCGTAATGTATGCAATTTTGCCTTGGATCGCATAGGAGAGCGCCTGGCTGACATCTGTTCTAAAAGCCAGCGGTAGAGAATTGCCAACCTCATGCCCCTGACCATCATATAAAATAACGCGCATATTACTGGATACGCCCAGTTCCACTGCGAGCCCAGGTGCCTGCTTCTTCATAAAGTCTTCCGGTGATTGGCGCACTCCCAACAGGTAAGACTGTTTTACACGCATTTCTACAATTTCGGCCTGACGCTTTAAGCTGCGTTCCATTTGATCTGTCTGGTTAGCGCGAATACCAGTAAGCACGAGCCAGCTCAGCACACCGACAGTAAACAGCAGCAAAGCCGCCAGTACCAGCGGAAATTTCCAACGCAGGCTCAAGCCTGTAGGTTTGCATTTGCGCTTCTGCTGGTCGGTGGACCGCAAGTTTCCTTGCTGATGGAGTGAATGATGTTCGTTCACGTCATTTTCTCTGCCTTATAGCCGATACCATACACGGTCTGCAATATCGCCTGATGCGGCTCAAGCTTCTTGCGCAAACGCTGGATATGAATATCCACCGTCCGCGTTCCTCCCACATAATCGAAGCTCCATACCTGCTCCAGCAGCTCGTCCCGTGTATACACCCTTCCGGCATGAGATACCAACAGCGCCAGCACATCAAACTCCTTGGGGGTCAGATCCAGCGCTATGGCTCCAAGTTCAGCTGTTCGGCTGGACGGACATACCCGTAATGGGCCGAGTACCATTTCTGTTCCTTCCGGGGCAGGTGCTCCTTCTCGCTCCAGTCTCCGTACCAATGCTTTAATACGAGCGAGCAGCTCCCTCAGATCAAACGGTTTGCTCATAAAATCGTCCGCACCCAGCTCCAGTCCGAGTACCTTATCAACGATATCGTTTTTGGCCGTCAGCAGTAAAATACCGATGCCCTTCCGACTTTCCAAACGGCGGCACACCTCATATCCACCCAGTTTGGGCATCATCACATCCAATATGAGCACATCCGGATGGAACAAACGTATTTTTTCCAAGGCGTCCTCCCCGTCAACGGCGGTTTCCACCAAAAAACCCTCTCGCTTTAACGCATAAGCCAGCGCATTTCGAATGCTCGCCTCATCGTCCGCTATCAGTATTTTCTTATCCATGTCCTGCCCTCCCTGCTCTCGCTTCATTTTATTTTACGCTCCTGGCGACAAAGGGCAAGCCCGCGACCTGAACTTATGTTACTCCAACTTTCCATAGCGCTATCATTAGACTTTGACTCTTTTTAATGTCAAGGAAATATGACGCAGTATAAACATCTCTTCCCTCACTGCCTTGCGCTTTGAAGTGTCTTACCTGTCCGTATATGCTAAAATACTTCCGTATCGGCTATTCGCCTACAGGAGGGCATGATCATGAAACATTCTATTTTGATCGTAGAAGACGAAGAGAAGATTGCCCGGCTTCTAGAGATCGAGCTTCAATTTGAAGGCTATCAAGTATGTAAAGAAAAAAACGGAATTGATGGGTTGGAGACGTATTGCAAAGGCAATTGGGATCTAGTATTGCTGGATATTATGATTCCCGGTCTCAATGGCATCGAGCTACTTCGGAGGATTCGTAAGCATGATGCGAACGTTCCTGTCATTTTGCTGACGGCTAAAAGTTCCATTGCAGATAAGGTCGAGGGACTCGATTTGGGAGCCAATGATTATGTTACCAAACCGTTTGTGATCGAAGAGCTGCTTGCACGTGTACGGGCCGCACTCAGAGTGGGTGCAACGAAAGACATGGCTCCACAAGTGGTAGATCAATGGCTTAGTGCCGGGGATTTACGTCTCCATGAAGGTACTCGTGAAGTTCTTCGAGGAGAGCACAACATTGAGCTTACACCGCGAGAGTTTGACTTGCTCGTTCATTTACTCAGACATCAGCGGCAGGTACTTAGCCGTGAACAATTACTGGAGAATGTATGGGGCATAGATTATATGGGCGATACCAATGTGGTCGATGTGTATATTCGCTACGTGCGCAATAAAATCGACCCTACGCGCCAGCTCCCTGAGCTGATCCATACTGTACGCGGAATTGGTTATGTTCTGAAGGAATCCTTATGAAGCTACAAAACAAAATCCATACGTATACCTCGTTATTATTCGGGATTTTACTTGTGGCCATTCATTTCTCAGTCTATTTCCTATTCAGCCAACTTTCGATAGACAGTCGAAAAGACCAGGTAGAGGCCGCAGCAGAGAACATGATTCGTGGGATTCAACGTGCTCCGGTATCCGTAGCCGCTGAGGATCTTCTCCGAGCCTATGTACCGCTGGATGGCATGCTTCGGCTAATGAAACCAGAAGGCGACTTTCTTCCCCCTATCACCTCTTCTTCCGAGCAATCTCTTAGCTTGATGAAGGGCGTTTTTGATGAAACACGGCAGGTTCGCATCATTACCTATGAAAGCAACCGTTACATTCTTGTATCGCTCCCCATGATTTGGACCAATGGCGAGGTTGTCAATCTCCAGGTGACCGAAAGTCTGCAACCGACGATGCAGACGCTACAGGTACTCAGAATCGTACTTGTTGCTGTCACTGGCATTGCGCTCATTCCTGTCGTGGTATCGGGAAGACTGCTCGGCAGACTGATTACACGTCCCATTACATCTATGATTAGCACGATGAAAGAAATTCAGCGCAGCGGGAAATTTAAACGTCTTCCGCTCCATTCATCATCACGCGACGAACTGGTCGAAATGGGTGAAACATTTAATGACATGATTGAACTGCTGGAGCGAAATTTCGTCAGGCAAGAACAATTCGTATCTAATGCGTCCCATGAATTGAAGACGCCGCTCACCATTATTGAAAGTTATGCCAGCCTGCTCAAACGGCGGGGGTTGCAGCATCCCAAGATTTTTGCCGAATCCGTTGAAGCGATCCATTCCGAGGCGATCCGAATGAAGGACATGGCAGAGCAGCTTCTTTTGTTGGCCAGAAACGAAGAACAGTGGAATGTCGTGCTGGAGCCTGTACGCCTGACCAGAATAGCGACAGAATTAAAGACTACATTTGAAAATGCGTTCGCCCGACAAATTCAACTGGATGTTCAGACAGAATGCATTGGCTATACCGATGAAAATAAGCTGAAGCAGCTCCTATTTATCTTTTTGGATAATGCACGCAAATACAGTGACGAGCCGATACACCTGATGATTGATACCGTGGACGGCACAACTCAACCCTGCATAAAAATCACAGATCAAGGAATTGGAATCCCGGAAGAAAAGTTATCTAAAGTATTCGACCGTTTCTATCGTGTGGATGAAGCCAGAAGCCGCGAGGAAGGTGGGGCTGGGCTAGGCTTATCATTGGCTACAGGAATTGCACAAGCTATACATGCTCAAATTGGGCTAGAAAGTGTAGAGGGAAGCGGAACAACTGCAACGATCATCCTCCCTACCGTTCCAAAATAATAAGTCAAAGGTGGGAATACCGATGAAAGCTATCTATGTGTGGATGATTGGAGGTACGCTGGCGGCTGTGTTGATTACAATTTGCCTTTTACAGTGGCCTTGGGCACGGTCGTTAGCAGCTTCTCCATTGGAAGAAAAGGCCGTCATCCAATCCGTTTTGCATCAGTATCCCGGTGAGGTGCTTGAAACGCAACGCTTGGGTGATTTTTATCTGATCAGGCTGGAACGCGCCAAAGGGAAATACGATATAAGAGCCAATGCCTATGACGGTGTCATCGACTCTATTAAGCGGACACAGGCTTATACAGATGCGAAGCAGGAGCCCCAGGACCACAAGCCCGGTACCTCACCAACCAGAGACACATCGAATCCAACTAATAAACCTGACCCAGCTTCTCTCGTCATTACGGAGAAAGAAGCAGCCAAGCTTGCTGCCCAAGCAGTTAACGGAACATCCGATGATATTGAGCTTCATCGCAACGACAAAGGCCTCTACTATCTGGTTGAGGTTGAGGTAAAAGATGGGCGTGAAGCAGTAGTACAGGTCAATGCAGTATCGGGCTCTATTGACTCTATAACTTGGGAAAAAGAAAAACAGGCGCACGACGAATCATGACGATTTGACGATCATCTTAGCTCATGTTTCTCATGGTTTTCTCATGATTCTATTATGTTCCTCTCATGTTCAAGAGATAAGCTGTATTCATGCTTATAGCACAAGGAGGAATGATGTAATGAAAAAAAATTATACATTAGGAATTATGGCAGCCACGGTTCTACTTGGAGTTACGGTTACGGGTGTCTCAGCGAGTGCCGTATGGGCCGCTAAACCTACGGGTCTTATTGGAGCGACCGCCGCTGCCAACATTGCCAAGAAAGCTGTGGGGAATAATGCACAAGTTGAAGATGTCGAACTGGAGCGCAAAAACGGAAAGGTCTACTATGAGGTGGATCTCCAACAAGGAGATAAAGATTGGGATATAGATGTTGATGCTTATACTGGGAAAACCATCCGTTCCCATTCTGAGCTTGATCATGACTCGAATGACGAGTCCATCCTTAACAAGCCAAATCACATCACCCTGACTGAAAAGCAGGCTGGGCAAATTGCGCTTAAACACGTGCCCGGGAGTACCCTTTTGTCTTCTAAATTGGATAAGGAAGATGGACAGTTCATCTACGAGGTAAAGGTACTCACCAACGAAGGAACCGTTGAACTTGAAATCCATGCATCATCTGGCACAATCGTGGATACAGACGAAGATGTTGACAACGAATATTATCACCCAGGTCAATAATCAGGGTAACTAAATACAGAGCTAATTAAAACGGAGCAGCGAACTTTCGCTGCTCCGTTTTTTTTGACCCATGTGACACAAGAAAAGAACGAAGATAGCTTCATAAAACTGCACCTATTATTTCCTTATGAATAGACTGATAACTAACAGAGGATTACCTTGTTCTTCAATTCAAAGTCAAGTGAGGTTCTTATGGCGAAATCCTATACTAAAGCACAGATTCGCAAAATCACCCGTCGTTTCGGCCTGATTCCATTAAAATCAAGCTTAGTCTCATCATTATACCGAAAAAATGCAGTGATCCAGGTGAAAACGAAAAAAGGAACTTATGCATTAAAACCTTTTAGTCGTACAAAGATGGTCCGTTCAAATACGATTCAACAGATGGAACGAGCTGCGAGCCATATAAGGCTTTTGAAAAAGAGAAAGTATACCTACATGCCCGCATGGCTCCCCATTCATTCCGGCAAGTTATGGACTCTATATCAAGGAACGCCATTTTATGTAAGCCAGTGGGTCAAAGGACGGGGACTGGAGACCGCTGAAGATTTCGAAAAACTGGGGCGGGCACTTGCCACACTTCACGCCACCTCCACCGGCTTGCATCGGATGGATAAAGTAAAGTCTCCTCCGACCATTCAACAATTGCGGATATGGAAAAACCAGGATCGTCTTTTTCAAAGAAAAATGATAAAAAACAGTCGCCATGATAAAACGTACCGCAACTGGTACAATGCTCACGGCGAAAACTGCAAACGTTTATCCAGGCGAGCATGGAAGGATTTGCAGGATGCATCCATCATAAGGCTACTTCGGATGGAACATCGGCACCCCTCCTTGATACACAGTGATATCACTACCCCAAATGTCATTATTTCGGATGATGGTCATCTCAAAATCATTGATTGGGATCGGGTTAAGATCGGCTCAGTCTATGCTGATTTGGCAAAGGCCCTTATGAATACGACTCAATTCAATCCTGAATTTGTGCAGTCCTTGCTGAAGGGATACCAAAAACGCAAGCCACTAAGCCGAACTGAACGGAAGATTGTTACGGCTTTATATAAACTACCACGAGAAGCCTGGCATGCTTCCCGACACCCGCACCGTTCAAGAGATCGTGAAATCCTGGACCATTGGGATCAGTCGTGGCCTCTTCGATTACAAATCATCCATATTTTGCAGGAGTGGGCTCATGTATAAAAGAAAGTGAGGAGCAAAATGTCGATTTTATCGAACGTTGAGCAGATGTATGGAATCAAAATTCAGCGTACCCGTCAAATGAAGGACATTCACAAGATTGAGACCGCTAATACGACTTATTGCTTAAAACCCTACAAATTCCCGGAAGAAGAGATCCGTTTTATTACACGTGTCTTGTCCTACCTGGATGAGCGCGGGTTTACACGCAGCCAAAAGGTCTATCCAACAGTACAACAAACGGCTTACATGACCTATGAAGGTGTTTCGTATACATTAACCAATTGGGTTCATGGACTCAGACCAGAATTCACAAAAAGAATAGACTTCAAAAAGGGAATTGCTACTTTAGCCAAATTCCATTCCAGTGCCATGGGCTTTCCTGTCACTGAAGCTCCGCCATCCAGAATCCGTTATGAAGGCTTGAGCGATGAAATAGCTGGATACAAAAAACGCCTCATCCCATACAGAGGCACAGCACATCTCGTAGCTCTTTGTGAAGAAGTGTCCCATCGTCTACAGCAGCCCAAAGTTAGAGAAGCCATTGCTCGGGAGCAAAAAGCCGCCGCATTTATACACGGCGACTATAATTATCCCAATCTGATTAAAGACAAACAGCTCAAAATCCATTTGATCGACTTTGAAAATTGCTCCCTACATGTAAGGATGAAAGATCTCTCCCATCTTCTTCATCGGAATTGTCTTTGGAATGGGACAAAGATGCTGCGCGCGATAGATTACTATCAACGATATCGTCCATTGAGCACCCATGATTTGCATCTGCTTCACGCACTATTGATCTCTCCCTATCATGTGGTCCGCAATATCAGAATAGGCGGCTTCCGTTCTGCCAAACGAGTCATTCCCTCGTTCGTTCATTTGAACAAATACCGACGTGAACTCAGATCACTATTATAATCGGTCAGCTTGGAACTAAACAAAAAAACAGACCCGATGAAACGGTCTGTTTTTTTGTGTTCTGACAACAACTACAGGAAAAGCGCATGCCGCTAAAGCCAATCGACTTGCTAACTGTACCGGTACAATCAAAAATTTATAGCATTGTAAACAGCACTTCCCCCTTCTACAATGATGCTAAGACTCAATGCTCAATGGTTTCGAGAAGAGAATCTGGGAAACTAACAACAATAGAGGTGACTGTACATGTACACCATGACAAAAGAAGAAATAAAAGCTTATTTAAACAGAATCGGAATTCCCGAAATTCAACCTCCTACCCTTCCCTATTTAGTTGAGCTGCATAAGGCTCATGTAAAACATCTTTCATGGCAAACATTGGACATTTATGCAAGGAAGCCGGCAGCCATTGGTTTTCAAGAATCCATTCAACTCATTCTACATGGGAGAAGTGGTTATTGTTTTCATCTGAATGGTGCCTTTAGTGCACTACTATATTCACTAGGGTACAAAGTTTCTCTGCATCGTGCCGGGGTACAACCTCTGGGAGCTGAACCACGCATTAATTCATTTCATCTTGGACTAACAGTGAACTTGCTAAATGAGCAACATGAAGATGAAGTATGGATTGTTGATGTCGGGCTGGGCGATATGCCATATGAGCCTCTTCCACTCCGTATGGGAACTTATGAACAGGCTCCTCTTCATTATAAAGTCATGGAATCCGGAGTTGTTACAAAAGGTTGGCGGTTAGAGCATGACTCGCTTGCTTCATTTGTTGGCGTTGATTTTGCTCCTGCGGTTGTTCAGGATTTGGAAGAATTCATGCCGAAACATCATTTCTATAGCCGCTCAGCGGAATCTCCATGGTTTAACCTATTTCTGATTCGGCAAAGGCAAGCATTAGAGGCGAATGAACTCAGAGGATGTATTTGGAAAAAGCGCGGGCTAAACGGTTTGGAAAAAATAGAGCTGGATCAAAAATCGCAGTGGCTGGAAGTGTTGGCAGATGTATTTGGCGAGCCGCTCGTTAACTACAGTCGCCAGGAACGGGACGAGTTATGGAAAAGAGTACTTGCGGCTCATATGGAATGGAAAAAGTCTATGACTGAATCATTGCAATAGTAAAGCTTCCAACGTAAGGATAGTCTTCAAGCCACATCTTACACCTTTAACATTTCCGAGGAGTGCTGTAGCATTTCCAATTCCTTCACCATGTTTTATCAGCTTCGTGAACGAAGCCAATTCCTCTGTATGTTCCTGCGAAGAAGCAATATTGCAGGCACTCTCCGCTGCCTAATGATACTAAAAAAAGAATTCGACAGGCACCTGAACCCCCCTGTGCTTGCCGAATTCCCTCTAAAACACGTTTATCGGAACCTCACAACTGTGTGGCACCATCCAGATCAATCCATAGTTTCACATGCTGTACTTATTTATTATTTCGTCTTACCGATTCAGGAGGCTACCTACATACCTTAACAGATCGTTAGCGCTGGCTCCTGTGTAGCCATGCTCCTCAATCAGTCGTTTAATCACCTCATTCATCCGTTTGAGCTGATTAGCGTCAGGCGTTTTGGTTGAAGTCGTAATCTTCACAATATCCTTCAAATCGGCGAACAGCTTCTTCTCAATGGCTTCTCGCAGCCGATCATGATGATGATACTCAAACTTCCGTCCCTTGCGAGAATACGCAGAAATACGGATTAATATTTCTTCACGGAATGCCTTTTTCGCATTTTCCGATACCCCGATTTGCTCCTCAATAGAGCGCATGAGCCGCTCATCCGGGTCGAGTTCCTCATCTGTGAGCGGATCGCGAATTTTCGCCCAATTGCAAAAAGCTTCGATGTTATCCAAATAGTTGTCAAACAGCGTCTTGGCTGATTCCTCGAAAGAGTACACAAAGGCCTTCTGCACTTCTTTTTTCGCCAATTCGTCATACTCCTTACGAGCCACGGAAATGAAATTCAGATAGCGCTCCCGTTCTTCCTTTGTGATGGAGGCATGTTGATCCAGACCATCCTTGATTGCTCGTAAAATGTCCAGGGCATTGATGGATTCCACATTTTGCTTAATCAATGCACTAGAAATGCGATTAATGACGTACCGCGGGTCTACCCCGGACATACCTTCCTCCAGAAACTCACTTTGCATTTCTTTCAGATCGGCTTCCTTGTATCCTTCGACCTCTTCACCGTCATACATGCGCATCTTTTTGACCAGATCCATCCCCTGTTTCTTCGTCTCCTTCAAGCGGGTAAGCACGGAGAAAATGGCAGCCGTACGCAGCGCATGAGGCGCAATGTGGATATGTCTCATATCACTTTGTTTAATGAGCTTGGCGTAAATCTTTTCTTCTTCAGACACCTTCAGGTTATAAGGAATCGGCATTACAATCATCCTTGATTGCAATGCCTCGTTCTTTTTGTTTGCAATGAAACTTTTATACTCGGATTCATTGGTGTGAGCCACGATCATCTCATCTGCACTGATGAGCGCAAACCGTCCGGCCTTGAAATTCCCCTCTTGGGTCAGAGAAAGCAAATTCCACAAAAACTTCTCATCGCATTTCAGCATTTCCTGAAACTCCATCAGTCCACGATTTGCTTTGTTCAACTCTCCGTCAAACCGATACGCACGCGGGTCGGATTCCGAACCATACTCCGTAATCGTGGAAAAGTCGATGCTACCCGTCAAATCAGCAATATCCTGTGACTTCGGATCAGAAGGGCTGAACGTACCAATACCAATCCGGTTTTCTTCTGATATAAACACCCGCTCCACGCGGACCTTTTCAATATCGCCATCAAATTCTGTGCGCAATCTCATCTGGCAGGATGGGCAGAGATTACCTTCAATCCGTACACCCAGCTCCTTTTCAAAATCGGGACGCAGCTCATGGGGAATCAGATGAAGCGGGTCCTCATGCATCGGGCAGCCTTCAATCGCGTATACGGCTCCCTGATCCGTTCTCGAAAATTTCTCCAGGCCACGCTTTAGCAACGTGACCAGTGTCGATTTCCCCCCACTGACGGGTCCCATCAAAAGAAGGATACGCTTGCGCACATCGAGTCGCCTGGCTGAGGAATGGAAATATTCCTCCACCAACTTTTCCAGCGCTCGATCCAGTCCGAAGATCTCCTGCTCAAAAAATTTATATCGCTTATGTCCCCCAACCTCTTCTACACCAAAAGATTCAATCATCTTGTAAACCCGTGCATGAGCTGTCATCGCCGGCGTCGGGTCTTTCTTGAGTATCTCAATATACTCTCTAAAAGTGCCGCTCCAGGCCAGACGGTTGTTTTCCGCCCGGTACTCCGCAACGCGTTCAAAAATATTCATGCTCGGTTCCTCCCATGACTGCGTAATGACTATCCTCCACTCCGGATGATTATGGCTACACTCGTCACGCCTTTCAGGATATGATGCAATCCCCTTAAAAAAAGTGTAATACATACCTATGCAGATTGATTTCAGAATTGACCTATTTTTTGTGACAGGTCTCTCTGCTTTATCGAAAAAACCAAGGGATACACTGTGCTAAAATATACAACAACGACGCGGACCTGACGCATTATGGTACAATATAAGCTCGGAATAATGGGATAAAGGAGCGGGAGAAATCATGGCGGTTCGGCATGAGACGGAGCTGTACGCTCCGGTGAAAGCCTTTTTTGAGAGCTTGGGATATGAAGTCAAAGGAGAGGTGCGCAACTGCGATTTGGTGGGTATCAAGCCAGGGCAACAGACACCACTGATTGTAGAGATCAAAAAGACGTTTAACCTGGCGCTTGTGCTGCAAGGCATGCAGCGTTTGAAACTAAGCAGCAATGTATATGTGGCTGTAGAACGGAATCGTGCCAAAAAAGGGGCCGTGAATCAGCGCTGGAACGAACTGGTGGGACTGTGCCGCCAGTTAGGACTTGGCTTGCTTACCGTCACCCATTTCAAAACGAAGCCGCCGCTCGTTGAGGTACTGTGTAACCCTGCGCTACCTAGCGACAATACCCGCAATGCAGCAGCGGTACGCCCGGGCTCGCGCAAGGAAAAGCTACTGCGGGAATTTCACGCACGCAGCGGTGACCACAATACTGGCGGCAGCACCCGACGCAAGCTGGTCACTGCCTATCGGGAAAAAGCGCTGCGCGTAGCGGCAATCTTGCAGAGCTTGGGGGAAGCCGCTCCGGCGCAGCTCGCTCGCATAGCAGCCGTCAGCACAGCTGCTGCCGTGCTTCAGCATAACTACTACGGCTGGTTTGAGCGCGTATCCCGCGGCCGCTATCGACTGACTCCGTTTGGCGAAGCTGCCCTAAATGAGTATGCGGCAGTACTGCAAGAACATGGCATTAAAACGGCCGCTGGAATGGACGCAGAGCTTGACGAGGATAGTGGACAGCGCCAGATTGCGGAAGCGCCAATCACTTACTCCACCGTTGCTGCGGAAACGGAGGATGACTGACATGGGGCGATGGTTTTTTCTAGCTCCGTGCAGTAAATTCACTAATCGTCTCACCGATCAGATTCATGCCCATAAGCAATTGCTCACGGCCCGGATGGCTAAAATTGAGGCGAATATGGGACGCGCCTTCACTACCAACCGCACATAGCGCACCTGGCATAAAGGCTACGCCTTTGGGTAACGCCGCCTTTAGCAGCAATGCGCTGTCCAGCCCCTCGGGCAACTGCACCCATACATACATGCCACCGGACGGAATATGATACGTCACGTCTTTCCAAAACGGACGCTTGAGCAACTCCAAGATTAATTGAAGTCGAGTCGAATATTCCTTGTTCAGCATCGCTAAGTGCTCGTGCCATTGAAAACGCGAGCTGGTCAACAATTGGAACAGCAGCCGTTGGTTCATCGTACTGGATTGCATATCAGCCAACTGCTTCAAGGCGTACATTCCTTCAATCAGCGGCGCAGGACCAGCAGCCCAACCCGTTCTCAGCGCAGGAGCAACGGTTTTATTGAACGAACCGATATAGAGCACTTGACCGCCCTGACCCGCATGATCCAGCGCAAATAGTGAGGGGTAAGTCTCTGCGAATTTTCGACTCTGACCATGCGGACTCTTGTCATGGGACTCATTTTTTTGCTTCAAATGCAATTCACCATAAGAATCGTCCTCAACTACCAGTACCTCATGATGCCTACACAGGTCCAAAATTTCCTGCCGCCTTGCCGCGCTCCACAAGGAGCCCGTGGGGTTCGTAAACGTTGGCGTGGCAAAAAAAAGCTTGGGTCGATAACGGATCATTAAAGCTTCAAGCTTATCAGGAATGACACCTTCCCCATCTGATTCTACAGGAACGATCTGTGCACCCTGCATAGATAGTACTTGTAAACATCCAGGAGATGTAGGATTTTCGACCAATACCGGATCACGCTCATCCACCATCAGCCTTATGATCAGGTCAATGGCCTGCTGACTACCTGTCGTGAGAAGGATTTGACCTGGTGGTACTCTTACTCCTTTACGCTGTTCCCACTCACCCGCAAGCCATGCTCGCAAAGGGAAATAGCCCTCCGGTTCACCATACTGGAGGGCATCAGGGCCGGAGCCAAACACATCATGGGCCGCTTCTTCCAGCAACTTCACCGGAAACAGCTCTTGTGCAGGCAATTCTTCAGCCAGAGATATAAAGGAGTGTCTTCTCGCATTTTCCCGGATATGACGCACTGGAGAAGCCAACATCGCAGCCGTTCGTGAAGCAAAGGAATATTGCATGAACATCCTCCTTCTCCTGAAAAATAGGTCATGATCTCCGGGCTGACGCATCAGGCATATAGCTGCTTCCTCTGACGCGCATATAAGGCATAACGTTCAATCGCCTGCGCCCGGCTGGACACGCCTAATTTTGCATAAATTTTACGTAGATAATTATCAATGGAGCGCCGGCTAACTTCGATCTCGATAGCAATTTTGTCATATGTAATTCCTTGTACAATACGTTCCATAATAAACACTTCGGTTTGTGTCAATTCGTCAAAAGGCTCGGATGCCATTAACGGCATAAAGGGCCAGTTTCCATACCGAATCCAATCCATCGGCAAGGAAGCAAATCCTTCGCGTAAACCGTTGATCAGATGGATTAACTGGCTCGGTGATGCCTGTTTGGATAACATTCCATTTGCTCCGAGCGAAATTAGCTGCTGAAACAAAGTAATATTATCCTCATCCGTCATAATAACAATATGGCTGTCCGGAGACAAGGCCCGCATTTGTGTCAAAAATGGTTCCGCCGTTCCCTCAGGCAACCTGTAGTCCATTAAAACGATTTCTGGTCGAATGGAGCAAGCCAGCTCCAAGCCTTCCGTTCCGGAGGAAGACATCCCTCTGACAAGCAAATCCTGCTGGTCTTCCAAAATAAGCTTTGTTCCCAGCATACTTGTAGGATGGATATCTATGATGACCACCTGCCATACTTTTCTCATATCTAAACCTCCTGATTTTACAAAAAAATACATAGTGAATAGCGAAAATAATCCTAAAATTGGTGATTGCATATGTAGAAATTGCGCGAATGTGAACGTATAGGAAGCGAAAAACGTTTAAGGAAATTGTATCCTAGGACTTCCTTCCGATGCAATCTCTTTTTCCAATATTTTTATACGACTATTTCGCTTTTGCGAAATAAATAGGCCCATGATAGAATTGGAACTGCAAATAAAGACTGGAAATTTGACTTTACACGGGAGTTGAAAATCGTATGCAAGCTTCACCTGAACGTCCTTCTGCCGAAGCTCGGCGGAGCAATTCAAGAAAGGGGTTACCCATAAAGGCTTTTCTGCTATTTTGGTTCATTCTTATTATACTAGGTGCTCTAGCAACCTATCTGTATAGCAATCACTTGAAGCAGCAAATGCTAAACGAGATGCAAACCCATACAGACCAACAGATTCAAGCACTCAATTCTGACTATGAAAAGCAACTGACTGCTCTTTCCAAGGAAGTTAGCGGATTGCAAGGCAAAGTCCAGTCCTTCAATGAACTACTGACCTTTACGAAGGATAATGCAAACAATAAGACCGATAACAGCAATAAATTGTATACCCAATTAAACGAAGTTAAGCAGCAACTTAATACACTTCAGAAAAAAATGGACTTGCTAAAATGAATGTAGACGCAAAACAAGTGAACCGGTTCTTTATGTTGGCCCTTGCTCCTTTTATCGGTTTGTTGGGGTGTATTTTGTTAGTGCATCCCTCATTGAGCTTTCCTGGGTCTACTTCTTCAAGTCTGCAAAAAGCTGAAGTCACTCTACAAACGCAATCAGTAGGCAAGCAGCTTGATGAAGCCAAGCAAAAGGCAACGTACACCTTATCTACAATTCGCCGGACTTCTGAGCTCTACAAGCAAACGACCCAAACGATGAATCAGCTTGTCGTGACTGCCTCTACGCAGTCCAAGCGGCCCGCGGTCATCTATGATCGACGCATCACCGCCAAACTGGGAGTTCCCTATGAGCGGGTAGATAGCAACCGGATTACCATTGAATTGTTTAAGGTAAACCCGGGAATTTATCATGGCTACGCTATGAAGGTCAAACTTAAAGATCCTACTGCTATGAAAATGTCTTTGGGAAGTGACAAATTGGGTGGCTCCGAAACCACCATGCGTGCAGTCTTGAGACACGGAGCTATTGCAGGCATCAATGCAGGCGGCTTTGCGGATGGAGACGGCAAACGCTATCCATTAAGCACTACTGTCTTGAATGGCCACTACCTTACTGGCTTTCAGTCCAGTTTTAAGGATTTATCCTTCGTCGGATTGAGTAACGATGGCAAGCTTATCGGTGGCAAATTTTACAGTCAAGGTGCACTTGACAGCTTAAAGCCTACCTTTGGGGCTACCTTCGTTCCCGTCCTGCTGCAAAGGGGACAAAAAATGCCTATTCCTGACAAATGGAAAGTCTCCCCCAAGCGGGCCCCACGTACGGTCATTGGCAACTATAAAGATGATCAGTTGCTCATTATTGTCGTAGACGGCTACAATGAAAGCGGGGGTTCGGGCGCGACGCTCGAAGAACTGCAAGGAAAAATGTACAATCTAGGTGTTCAAGATGCCTATAATTTGGACGGAGGCGGTTCCTCGTCGCTTATACTTAACGGTCGAGTCGTAAACAAACCGTCAGATGGTAATTTGCGTCCAGTCCCTACTCATTTTTTGTTCTATAAATAGTTATGTGTAGTCTGCTACCAAATTAAATATGCTTGCCGACGTACGTCTCTATCCGAAAAAAAGCATCACGAACGAATGTCGTGATGCTTTTGCCTCATTTAGGAGGAATACTGTGTCATTTCTGTCAGGCATTGAGCACAAATATAACGGTCTTTGAAATCGTTCACTTGTTCTACTGACCCGCAGAATACACATTTTGGACGGTAACGCTCCAAAATAATGTGGTCACCCTGAACCAAAATTTCGACAGGATCTCCCTCATTCATTTGATATCTTTTACGCAGTGACTTAGGCAAAACTATTCTCCCCAGCTGATCAACTTTACGTACCACACCGGCAGGTTTCATCGTGATCGTACACCTCTCCTATTGAGTAATAACTTACAATTTCTTACCATGCGAAAAACTAGGTACAAAGACACTATTCTTTATGTAGTATTCGCTGTCTTTTTGTCGAATCCTGCTGATCACAGGAAATTTTATTACATTTTTTCATAAAATCATGAACCATATCAAAGTATGGTACAGAATGTCTATAATATTTTTATCGACCGGAAAGCCAATTATTATTAGCCCTAGTTGAGAAATTTCGCAAATTTTTGACCATACAAGCTTGATTTAAGCTCCACTGTCATATACTTTTGAGCAATAAAAGTGAAACTTTTATTAGCAACTAAGGTCCTGGTTCTTTATTCGCATTTATACTTGTTCACCTGATGCTCTTTATGATAAATCCAGAAAATCCATTTGTCTCAGCGCTTCATATACGATAATTGCAGCGGAATTCGACAAGTTTAGAGATCTTACTTTATCAGACATAGGCATCTTGATACATGTATCTGGATTAGCAGCTAACAATTCAGGAGGCAAGCCTTTCGTTTCCTTACCAAATACCAAAAAATCTCCATCCTGAAATGCAATATCACTATACCGCTGATTTGCTTTGGTCGTCGCATAAAAAAAGCGACCTTCCTGATATTTCTCCTGCACTTCAGCAAAAGACTCGTGATATTCAATGTGGACAGCGTACCAATAATCAAGTCCGGCGCGTTTTAACGTGGCATCGTCGGTACGGAAGCCGAGTGGCTTCACCAAATGCAGATGAGTTCCGGTTGCAGCACACGTTCTGGCAATATTCCCTGTGTTGGCCGGGATTTCCGGCTCGACAAGCACAATATGTAATGGCATCTCGTTTCGTTCCCTTCATCATTAAATTCATCAGACAAATAACCTACAGTTTAACCAAAGTGTATACATTGAAAACATACACATTCTTCTATTTTAACAAAATCAGACAGATATGAACATCAAACGACAAAAATTTCAACCCACACCACTAAAAGCCTTCCCCTATACACATTCAGGGAAGGCTCTACATTTACTTTTTCGATTTCAAATATCGTGTATCGAAATATATGTCGACGTAATCAACTGTTACGTTGCTTGAATCCGTCCATAAACTCGGCTAATGCTTGACAGTTCTCCAATGGAACAGCATTGTAGATCGAGGCGCGAAGCCCTCCTACGCTGCGATGTCCCTTCAGTCCGATGAACCCGGCCTGTTCGGATTCCTTAATAAATTGTTTTTCCAGATCCCCATTCGCAAGGCGGAAGGTTACATTCATAATAGAGCGATCAGCGCTGTCCACACAACCACGATAGAAGCCTTCGCTACTGTCAATACGGTCGTATAGCAAAGCAGCCTTCTGCTGGTTCACACGCTCAATACCTTCCAAACCGCCTTCTTCCTGAATCCATTTCAGCACTTCATTCACCATGTATATGGCAAAAGATGGGGGGGTATTGTAGAGAGAGTTATTTTTTTCATATGTGCTATAACGCAACATGGTAGGAATATTGTCCGGTGAGGAAGTCAGCAACTCTTCACGGGCAATCACGACCGTCACACCAGAAGGTCCCAGATTTTTTTGTGCGCCAGCATAAATCAATCCAAATTGAGTAACATCAAAAGGCTTGCAAAAAATATCACTGGACATGTCCACAATCAATGGTACGGAACCCGTATCCGGAAATTGCTTAAATTGTGTACCTTCAATCGTTTCGTTGGACGTCATATGCACATAAGCAGTATTCTCAGGCAAGTCCAAGGAATCCACATTCGGAAGACGCATGTACTTCTCATCAGCAGAGGATGCAGCAATATGAGCCTTGCCCAGTAGCTTGGCTTCTTTATATGCCTTGTCCGACCAGCTACCTGTCATTACATAGCTCCCAGTCTGTCCTTCGCGCAAGAAATTTAAAGGCAGCATTGCAAACTGCGTACTTGCGCCCCCTTGTAGGAATAACACCTTGTAGCCCTGTGGATTGCCCAGCAGAGATAACAGACGTTCCTGCGCCTCATTATGAACAGATTCATACACAGCTCCACGGTGTGACATTTCCATGATCGACATCCCTGTTCCCTGGAAATCTACGAATTCAGCTTGTACACGTTCCAGTACTTTGAGCGGCAATGCCGCTGGTCCTGCATTAAAATTGTAGGCTCTCTTACTCAACAAATTCCCATCCCTTCTCTACTCTGGTGTGGATATTATCGCTATGATAGCAGTATTCATAAATGCGTTCAAGACTTGTATAAAAATGTTTTCAATTTCATTTATGATGTGACAGAGTTGTGAATGTTAACATATTTAACATCTTTATTCTGTGATTTTCACTTTAATATTAAAAGGTCCCCGGCATAAGACCGGAGACCTATTTTGAATAACAAGTGTTACCCGTAAGCTAATGTTTTTTATTCAAAGCAGCTATGCTATCGACTTATTAGCAGTCGAAATACAGGCTGTATTCGTGTGGATGAACACGGATGTTCACCGATTTAGCTTCAGAACGTTTGAGCTCTACATAGTTATCAATAAAGTCCTTCGTAAATACGCCGCCTTCAGTCAAGAATTCGTAGTCAGCTTCCAGAGCGTCCAGAGCCTCATCCAATGAACCAGGTACGCTACGGATTTTACCTTTTTCAGCATCAGACAGCTCGTAGATGTTGCTGTCAAGTGGACCATATCCCAATTCGATTGGGTTCAGTTTGCGCTTGATGCCATCCAGACCCGCCATCAGCATTGCTGAGAAGGCAAGGTAAGGGTTAGCCGTGGAGTCCGGTGTACGGAACTCGATCCGACAGCCTTTAGGAGTAACAGCTGCTACTGGAATACGTACAGCCGCAGAACGGTTACCTTTGGAGAATACCAGGTTAACTGGTGCTTCGTAGCCAGGAACGAGACGTTTGAACGAGTTGGTGCTTGGGTTGGTCAAAGCGATCAACGCAGGTGCGTGGTACAGAATACCGCCAATGTAATGAAGAGCCATTTCGCTCAGATTAGCATAACCACCTTTTTCGTAGAACAAAGGAGTGTCCCCATCGAAAATAGATTGGTGAACGTGCATACCGCTTCCGTTATCCCCAAAAATCGGTTTCGGCATGAATGTTGCCACTTTACCATATTGACGAGCTGTGTTGTGTACAATGTATTTATAAACGAGCAGGTTATCTGCTGTTTTCTTGAGTGTATCAAAACGGAAGTTGATTTCCGCTTGGCCTGCCGTAGCTACCTCATGGTGATGGCGCTCAATTCTCAGACCTGCTTCTTCAAGCAAACGGCACATTTCGCTACGGATATCTTGTTGGGTGTCTACTGGCGCTACAGGTACATATCCGCCCTTCACTCCCACTTTAAAGCCCAGGTTGCCGCCTTCTTCCTTACGGTTCGTGTTCCAAGCTGCTTCCTCGGAATCTACGAAGAAGGAGGAGCTGTTCATGCCGCTTTCGTAGCGTACATCATCAAAGATGAAAAACTCGGACTCAGGTGCAAAAAATGCTGCTGTGCCCACTCCTGCCGATTGCAGAAATGCCTCAGCCTTTTTTGCGATGCCGCGAGGATCGCGGTCGTATTTTTCGCCGTCTGGCGTAGCAATGTCACACAGGATATTCAGTGTAGGATGCTGAGTGAAAGGGTCGATAAAAACCGCTTCTGGATCGGGCAGCATAACCATGTCGGATTCCTCAATGCCACGATAGCCGGGAATGGAAGAACCGTCGAAAGCAACACCGTTAACAAATGTCTCTTCATCTACTTCGGAAGCTGGCAATGAAATATGGTGAGCACGACCAGACAAATCTACAAAACGAAAATCTACCCACTCAATATTATTTTCCTGAATTGTTTTCAATACGTTTTCAACGGACATGTCTTCTTCCTCCCAATTTTTCCGAACATTAAGTCTTATACAACCCTGAAATGTTCATGATCGAATGTTTTTTTCTGTCGTCATTATAAATCTCAAACATGACACGGGTCAATAGCTATGTAAGGTATTTTTTAAACTAATGTTAGATATGCTTACGCCCCTGATAACATTTGAATAGCACAAAAAGCCCGAAACATCGGGCTTTTAGGCAATTTAAATCTCATTACTGCGTTGCAGCAAAACTTTTATGCATTAATGTTAAACATTGGTTTTAAGCAATGGTAGTAGGCGTGTGAAATGTTTTCCCCACAGCAGGAGCCAATATTTCCAAATCTTTTAGCAAATCTGAAAATTGATCTGGGAACAGGGATTGTACGCCGTCACCCGTCATCGAGTTGTCAGGGTCTGTATGCATCTCAATAATTAAACCATCCGCTCCGGCAGCGACCGAAGCCTTCGTCATAGGAACAACCAGTTCACGTCTACCTGTGCCATGGCTAGGATCGGAAATGACCGGCAAATGGCTCAACTGTTGCAAAACAGGGATCGCGGACAAGTCGAGCGTATTTCTAGTGTAGGTTTCGAATGTACGAATACCGCGCTCACACAACATAACATTCGGATTGCCGCCTGCCAAGATGTACTCAGCAGCATTCAAGAACTCATCATAAGTCGAGCTGAAACCGCGCTTGAGCAATACTGGCTTGCCGCAAGTACCCAACTTACGCAGCAGATCGAAGTTTTGCATATTACGTGTACCTACTTGCAGGATATCGGCATATTCCGCACAAATGTCTACGTATTCAGGTGTCATAACCTCTGTGATGGTCAGGAGGTCGTGCTTTTGGCCTGCCTCAGCCATCATGATCAAACCTTCTACACCAGTTCCCTGGAAGCTGTAAGGCCCTGTACGCGGCTTAAAAGCACCTCCACGGAGAACTTGCGCCCCTGCTGCTTTGACCAATCCCGCAATTTCATCTATCTGTGCAGCAGACTCAACGGCACATGGTCCACCCATAATGACAAGCTCGCCCCCGCCGATATTTACACCTTTAATAGAGATAACCGTATTTTCCGGATGAAAATCACGGCTAGCCAATTTGTAGGACTTCGATATTTTAACCACATTTTCTACGCCTTTCATTTGACGCAGATGTTCAGCCAGCTTGGGCTCTACGCTACCAATCAGTCCGATGATCGTGCGATCCGATCCCCGTGATACATGAGCCTGCAATCCTTCTTTCTCAATAACTTCAACAATAGCTTGAACTTGCTCTTCAGGTGTTTGAACACCAGCGATAACGATCATTTCTTTCTTCCTCTCTATGAAACATATTTTATTAACCAGTAATAGATTGATATTATGACACTTAGACGCTTGTTCGCTTTTAAGCTTTTATTCGTTAAAGCAACTATACCTGTTTTAGCTATACTCGTCAAGGTTTAATTATCCCGAATTATTCAATATTCAAACTTAGTGAAGCTACCGGATAATATCTATAAATTTAAACGATTGAAAAGCCGCTATCCGGATGGTTGTATCCGAATAACGGCTGTAATCAATTGCATACTATTTCATCGTTTTTGACTTCTCTCGTACAGGAGGCAGCAGTTTTTTCATATCTATGGTTCGCTGAATCTCCCACGTATCCGGGTTAGCCGCATCATACTGCTCCAAATACGTAATAACCTCTTTGGTAATCAGTGTCGGCGTTGAAGCCCCAGAAGTCACAGCCACTTTGGCTACGCCCTCAAGCCACTCTCTCTTCAGCTCGGTTACATCAGAAATACGATAAGCTGTTGTACCAGCAATTTCCTCCGACACCTGAGCCAATCGGTTTGAATTGTTACTGCGTGGATCACCGACAACGATCACCAGGTCCGCCTGTCCAGCTTGCTCAGCTACCGCTTCCTGACGTACCTGCGTCGCCAAACAGATTTCATTGTGTATCTCAGCACCCGGGAACTTCTCCAGCAGCTTCTTCATAATGTGCTTGATGTCCCATTGGCTCATGGTCGTCTGATTCGTGATAAGGATTTTGCCAGCTGGCAACGTAAGGCTGTCGATCTCTTCTTCCTTTTCAATCAGATGAACATGGTCAGGAGCAATACCGATAGCTCCCTCCGGCTCTGGATGATTCTTTTTGCCAATATAAACAATCTGGTAGCCTTCGGCAGACTTCTCCCGAATCAGATCATGCGTTTTTGTGACGTCAGGGCAAGTCGCGTCTACCGTAGTCAGCCCCTTGTCTCGTGCCAGCTTGCGAACCTCTGGTGATACGCCATGAGCAGTAAAGATAACAGTGCCGCTCTCTACCTGGCTTAAAATCTCCATACGGTTCGGACCGTCCAGTGTAATAATCCCTTCGTCTTCAAAGGAATTCGTGACATGACTGTTATGCACGATCATGCCCAATATATAAATAGGCCGGGGTAAGTCCAGATTTCTGGCTGCCTGACGAGCCAATACCATGGCATCGACTACGCCGTAGCAGTAACCCCGGGGCGAAATTCTGAGTACTTCCAAAATGAGCCCCCGCTTTCTTCGACACAGTATACAGCTCCGATAACTCGGTAGCTGTGGGCATCCAAGCCTTTACCGGCCAATTCTATGATGTAGTTGCCTTCCTATTATAGCCTATTCCAAAGGCGCGGAAAAGCTGACCGGAAGCCAGATGACAAATGTCGTTCCTTCTCCTTGACGCGTAACCACTTCCACAGACCCGTGATGTTCATCAATAATCCACTTGGCAATAGACAGCCCCAACCCAATTCCCTCTGTCACCCCGCGCGACTCATCTGCCCGGTAAAAGCGGTCAAAAATAAAGGGAACCTCACTCTTGTCCATTCCAATGCCCGTATCGCTGATCCGTAGCCCCACCTGTCCTTGATAAACAACGGCATCAAATCGGACCGTGCCTTCAGGTGTGTATTTGAATGCATTATCAATGAAAATGAATAGCATTTGCTGTAAATAATCCTTGCTCCCATCCATATAAATACCATTCAGCAACGAAAAATCTCCCACATTCCATTCGGCCGTTCGCTCTAAAAACTGAGCACGACGGGCAACCTCACTTACAAGGGGTTCCAGCGCAACGGGAGTCTTATCGAACGTTTTCCCTGTGTCTGCTCTCGCAAGTGACAACATATCACTCACCAAACGACTCATCCGTTTGCCTTCATCTGCCATGTCATTTAATGCCTCCATAGAAAGCTCACGAATCATCTCTTCATCCATATTCGGTCGCTCTCCTGGTTCGGTAGTCCACATTTTGAGCAAAAAATCAACGTTGCCACGGATCGTCGTTAGCGGCGTACGAAGCTCATGGGAAGCATCAGCCACAAAACGGCGCTGTGCACCGTACGCATCTTCCAACTCCTTGTAAAACACCTCTGTACGCCCCAGCATGTTGTTAACTGTCCCGATTAATTGTCCAATTTCATCTGGTGGTCCGTCATATTCAATCCGAACACTCAAATCATTACTGGATTGAATCTGATTTGCCCCCTCAATTACCTTGACCAGCGGCTTCATAGACTTGCGAGCCAGAAAGAGACCTGAAGTCGCAGCAGCAAGTAATGCAAACAACGAACCATATACAAGCACATTTTGCAACCTGTTCATGAGTCGATCCTGAGAGCCCGTGAATTGTCCTACCTGTAGCAACCCGACTACCAAGCCCAACTCCTCGGACTTAATGGGCTGTTGGTAAATCATAAAGGTATCCCCATTTACGTTCACACGCCGGATTCCCTCATTTTGAACTGCTCCTGTCGCTGTAGATGGAACAGGGAAGGTGATATTGAGGTCTTTCATGTTTTGGGTGGTTTTGGTAACACCTGATGTATAATTGTAAATTTGTACATATAGCTGTGAATCATCAATTCCACGTTCTTGCACTAAACCCAAATCCAGATTGGGGACTTCAAATAACCCCCCTTTAATTGTAAGCAGTAGCTGCTTGTTAATCCGTGGCGCCTGAGTCGTAAGCTGACTTTTTACTTCATTGTATGTGTAATAATAAACCAGTCCGTAAATAGCCAGACCAAAAATGACAAGCACTATAGCCAAGATGCTCGAATACCAAGCTGTCAGCCGCCACCGAATAGACATATTACACATCACCTCTTAAAATGTAGCCAGCTCCCCGAATTGTACGAATGAGACGTTTACCGCCATCCTGCTCCGTTTTTTGTCGTAGCATGGCAATATATACTTCGAGCACATTCGATTCTCCGCTATAGTCATAGCCCCAAATTTTGTCCATAATCAGATCACGCGACAGAACACGCTTCGGGTTTTGCATGAACAAATGGAGCAGTTCAAATTCTTTGGCCGTCAGTTCCAAGCGTTTGCCGCCACGAACCACTTCACGGGATTCGTTATCCAGTTGTAAATCCTCGAAGGTAAGTCTATTTCCGTTATTGCCCTGTTGTTCGGTTTTACGCCGCAAAAGCGCTCGCACTCGTGCCAGCAACTCCTCCAGAGCAAACGGCTTGACGAGATAATCATCGGCCCCTAGATCCAAGCCTTTAACCCGATTCTCAACCTCATCCTTGGCTGTAAGCATTAGGACAGGTACCGTGCTCCCCCCCTCCCGCATGCGACGGCATACCTCAAAACCATCGACTTGCGGCATCATTACATCCAGCACGACTACATCAGGCTCAGCTGTCAGCATTTTATTTAATCCCTCTGCTCCATTGGCGGCTGTCAGCACTTCATAGCCTTCAAATGCCAGCCCTCTGCGCAGCATGGAAACAATTTTTTCATCGTCATCAATGATCAAAATAGTAGAACGCATACACGATCGAACTCCTTTATCTCTTCTTTTCCCTCTATTGTAGCAGGAGTACACGCGCGTAGCATCTTGCTACTTCATACAGCAAGAAACGGAAGGGATCTTCCTTCCGTTTCTTGCGTGCACATGTTCATTTTTGTAAAGTTATCATCTTATTGCTGGAGCGTCGAGCTAAAGTCATTTTTGTTGCCAATTTTCAGTTGAACATCTTTTTTCTGCCCAGCTCGTTCGATGTTAAGCGTCAGTGCTGTACCCACTTTTTGTTTTTGAATGAACTGGATCAGCTCTTGTGATGTGCTATAAGGCGTGCCATTGGCTCCGATAATCACATCGTAAGGACGCAGATCAGCCTGATAAGCTGGTGATTTGTATATAATATCCCGCACAACCGAGCCTTCGGTCAGGGTTGTTCCCAGTTCTTTGGCTACTTCAGGACTCAAATTTAACAGACTTGCACCAATGAAAGGTACAGGTTCTTTAGGGATAGGCTGGTTATTTTTCAGCTTATCGACGACTTCCAAAATCGTATTGGACGGAATCGCAAACCCGATTCCCTGTGCGTCTGCACTAACAGCTACGTTCATACCGATAACTTGCCCTTGCAGATTTAACAGCGGTCCGCCAGAGTTACCAGGGTTAATGGACGCATCCGTCTGAATGAGATGCTTGTATTGCGTCGGTTTTCCAGTTGATTCACTATTAATGGTGATCGTACGTTCTTTCGCACTTAGCACCCCGGCTGTTACCGAATGCTCAAAGCCTTCAGGGTTGCCAATTGCGACCATCCACTCGCCGACTTTAGCGTTATCGGAGTCACCCAAAGTTACTGTCGGAAAGTTATTTTTGCCTTCAATTTTAAGTACCGCCAAATCAAGATCAGCATTTTTGCCCAAGACTTTGGCTTCGTAAGGCTTATTAGTTCCCTCTACTGTAACCTGAACCACACTCGCCCCTTCAACAACATGGTTATTGGTTAGGACGTAACCCGATTTATCAAAAATAAAACCGGAACCAATACCAAGCGGAGTCAGCTGTCCGCTGTTGCTACCTTCATTTTCATTACTGTTACTGCTACTGCCACTGTCACCATACTGATTACCGAAAAAGTATTGATACAGCGGGTCATTGTAATAAGGGCTGCTTTGTCTGCCGCTGCTGCCACTGGTTTGTTTGGCAAGCGTTTCGATTTTGACGACTGCCGGTCCAGCCTTAGCCACAACAGATTGAACATCAGCGGTACCTGAAGGCATCACAGCCGGAACTGCGCTTGGAGTCGAACTGGTTGTTCCCGAATTAGTCGTTTCTCCGCTTTCAGCTGCCGCCGAAGTCAACGCCGTCTCGGGTGTGAACATATTTGTTCGGTCAGCTGTATACATCAATACCGTAATGACCAGCATCCCGGCCAAAAAAGATAAGAAAATTGTTTTCACCTGCGACTTGGGCTTATTCGGTTTGAATTGCCAGTTGCCGCCATTTCGACCCGAACCATTCTGTTGCTCAGGCATAGCACGATGGTATGAGGGAGGAAGGGGTCTTACTGCCTGCGGTGGCGTGATCTCAACATCTTTTTCCACCGACTGCCCTTCCTTACGTTGTCCGTCCGATTGAACTGAAGAAAAAGGGCCGTAAGAATAATAATATGAGGAACCGTTCGAATCGTTTTGCCGAGTTACGTTATCGGTATCAACCTGATCGTTGTCGTTCCGGCGTCCGGAGTTATTATTTTTAAATTCGTCCATTGTATATCTCCTCCCAAACCCTATGCTTCAAGGTGGTGTTGTTTAACTGACTTTATTTTGCACTTTAAACCTTAATTCCACCTTAAAAACAATTAAAAAGGAGATAAAACCTTAGACCTATTTGTACCTAACCACTTTTACTCAAAACGAAATGCCCCGGATATAATCCGGAGCATTATCGATTGTATATGCTTTTTTATTTCGTGTTAAAGTTTTCGTCGAACTTTTCATTCGGTGTTTGAGCATTGTTTTGAATTTTGTTGCGACTAGAGTTTTGAACTTTTTGTGCTACTGCACCTGTACCGCCTTGATCTGTTGCAAATTCTTCATCATACTTCTCATTTGGTGTCTGGAAGTTGTCTTGAATTTTATTTTGTTCAGACTGCTTTACCTTTTGTGAAACAACACCTACCGTATTGTCTTGTGCAAATTCCGCTTTGAACTGATTTCCTGTGCTTGCATTGAAGCCTTTGTTCGTGAAAGAACTTCCGCCTTGATTTGGCATAATTCTCAACCTCCCAGTATGTTTTGTGGGATAAACTCATCCCGCAACATAGTATGTGATGTTGGAAAAAACAATATTCAAGGATTATATGGAAGCATCCAGTGTCGCGGTCGGAATGGTTTTATGCGTTTCTATCGCCTTTTGGAGCGATTTCACCATCTTTTCCGTACATTTTCCGTTACCTTTTTTTATAATTTGAACATCCACATCTTTCTTGCCCCATTCAGAATACACCTGCCGGGTTGTTTTAAAATACAAATCAATTTTATTGCCCTTAATCGCAGAACCTGTATCTGCTACAATCCCGTATCCATAACCAGGAATGTACAATATGCTTCCCAAAGGAAACGTTTTGGGATCAGCCGCAATCGTAGACAGCGTGTTCTTGTCACGACGCACTTTTACACCGGAATACGTAATACCGTAACCGGGATGACTTGGCCGTTTGCCAGTCGATTCATAGCCTGCTGTATATCCTGTTGCTGTGACCGTCATGGTCGTAATAACCTGCTCTTCACGTGGAGCTAAAACAGGTGTGGACTGCCATTTCTTATGCTGGACCGGTTCTTTGTGACCGTAAACTTCATTACCGGGCAATACCAGACAGGTTGCGATTAGCACGGTTCCCAAAATCCGTTTCCATACCAACATGGATCTCATAAAAAACCTCCCCTTGAGGCAAAGGCTTTCCAGAAATCCATTGGTTTATACGAACAGATTATTATTTTTGAACATCCTGACCTGGATAAAATCTGCTCAGCTTCACTTTATCTTCAAAAATATGCAGGAGTGTCCGCACTATGGGGGTGTGCTCATCGTCTGTATGCAATATAATGGAAGCAGGAGAAATCGAAATAAGGGTGCTCACGATTCGATCCTCGACCTCCATTTCCAGTTCAATGCCTGGCATCTCGACAATGATGTCATCTGCATCGGGAGTCGGTATCGGCACCATGGCACTATCCAGAATCGTAAAATTATGTCCGCCTTGGTGAAGTACGTGTACGAGCGGAACTTTGCTTTCCTGAAAAAAAACAAAATATTTAAGCAACCCCATAAATTCTTCGTATTGCCGATCTGCCCAGAATTCTTCCATGGCATAGTCGACGATTTCTTCAAGCTCTTTTTTATACGCATGGAGCCTAAATTGAATCAGTCCTTCCAAATTGATCACACGAAGCTCCTTAAAATCCTTCTCCAGGAGAGTGGTCAGCTTACCATGACGCTTCAAACGACCTCTCGGGCCATCATCGTTTAACAGTGAACGAATCATACTGCGAATTTGCTCTGTATCCTCTTTCTCCAGCAGCGAACAGGCTTTGGTGAGAATGAGATTAAGCAGCCCCCACTCCTTGACCTCGATAATATAATCCGCTATTGCCGAAGACATGATGCTGTATACACAGGGGAGAAAGCTTTCAAACGCCGAATTGCTTTCTGTGCCCTTGCAGGTCCATGCCACTTTGTTGTCCAGCTGTCTGAAAGTGAATCGAAATCCGCGCCGTGACATATGTAGTCCCTTTGTTCTACTTTTGACCACTTCGTAAAACCGGTCGGGTTCCTGATCTCCGTCTGTATTGGTCCACACTGTAAACAGTTCCATTGGCTCACTCCTTTCGATCACTGCTTTCAGTATATGGCGGCCTCTGAAGGGTTATACGAAGTGAACGACTGGAAACAGAAAGACATAGTCAAAAGAGGATGATCAGGTTTCAAAAAGCCGGTTGGCGTGTTATAAACAATTACTGTGGTATAGGAAAAAAACGAAAGACGTTTGAATATTTAGGGTGGGGTATGTTAAGGTTAAATTAATATGAATTTTTCACAAGAGGGAGGAGATAAGATGTCAACGATGCTGAACATGCTGCGTACATTCATGATCGTCATATTGAGCCTCGTTCAGATTTTGTCCCTTCCTGTGACGTTTCATGCGGAAGACACTACTCAATCCCTTCAGTTTACTGCGGGATCTTCTCTCCTGTCTCATGCTGATGTTTCCTCGTTAGAAACCGATTCTCACGGTCTGGAGCACCATCCCAAACCAGCTATACGCAAATCCTCCCCTTTACTTCATCTGGTGATCGCTGCGGCCAAATCACTTCCCTTTGTCATTTTGATGGCGTTTGTGCTGCTATTGAGCATCCCTAAACTACGTCTGCCTTTTATTCCTGTCATTTGCAAACTAAAGAAGCAATTGTACTTGTTCCCCATCAAATTTACCTCTAGTTATGTGGCTTAACCTCCCTTAAGCATGCACATCACTACATTTGCATGTCTATTTGTTAACCGTTCCCAATAAGTGTAATACGTTAAGTATATTTATCAGGTTTTCTATGTTAATTTATAAAATTTAATACAAAAAGAAAGTTTTCATGTCACTCCCAAAGCATGTGATTTATTTCCCATACCATTCATTTAAATAACGTATCGTACAGGAGGCTTTACAAATGGATATTCGAGAGTCTATTTTGCCAGGAATCGGGATTAAGTATCGAATAGATGCAGAGAGTGGCGACCGAATTGTCATTATTATTCATGATGATGGCAGGCGTGAGTTGTATCACTTTGATTACGAGGATTTGGAACAAAGTATTTCTATGACAACCCTGAATGATCAGGAAGCACGATTGGTAGCCTCCATCATCGGGGGTATGACATATAAGCCGAAACAGCTTGAAAGTGTAGAAATGACGTTTGACGATTTTATTATCGAATGGTATAGAGTGGAATCTCACTATGCAAGTGTTGGCAAATCCATCGGTGAGCTGGATATTAGACAAAATTCGGGAGCCACTGTTATTGCCATTGTGGAGAAAAAGGGAATGAAATATGTAAATCCTGGTCCTGAAGTGATTATTAACGATGATGCCATTGTAGTTGTTGTTGGGGAACGCGATCAGCAAAAACGCTTTAAACAAATCCTTATGAACGGAAGCGGGTGATTGGATGGATCATCTGGTATTTGAGGTTGGATTGGCTATTGCTCTCATCGCTGCAGCCGGACTTATTTCCTCCAAACTGCGCTTCTCGGTCATCCCTTTTTATATCCTGATCGGAATGGCAGTTGGACCGCATGCGATGGAGCTATGGCATTTTGATTTTCGCTTTATCGAAAGCGCCCCTTTTATTGATTTTATGGGAAGAATCGGAGTGCTGTTTCTTCTCTTCTACTTGGGTCTGGAGTTTTCAGTAGGTCGGTTAATTAAATCAGGCCGCTCCATTGCCGTGGGTGGCACCATTTATATTGGCATCAATTTCACACTGGGGCTGGCTCTTGGCTTCCTGAGCGGCTTTCCTGTAGCAGAAACACTGGTTATCGCCGGAATTACAACCATATCATCCAGTGCTATTGCTGCGAAGGTGCTGGTAGATCTCAAGCGGACTGCCAATGCTGAAACTGAAATGATTTTGGGCATTATTATGTTCGAGGATGTTTTCCTCGCCGTATACATCTCCATCCTCTCCGGATTGGTTCTTAGCGATTCATCCTCGCTCGGGGGTGTACTGCTATCAGCGCTAATCGCGCTTGGCTTTATGCTTGCAGTCATTATTATCGGTCGTAAGGCCGTCCCTCTGTTAAATCGGTTTCTCCGTATTCGCTCCAATGAGGTATTCGGACTTGTTGTTTTCGGCTCCCTGTTTCTGGTGGCTGGTTTTTCGGAAACGATTCATGTGGCGGAAGCTATCGGCGCCCTGTTAGTCGGTCTCGTACTGGCCGAAACGGAACATGCCAAACGGATCGAGCATTTAATTGTTCCTTTCCGCGATTTCTTTGGCGCTCTGTTCTTTTTCAGCTTTGGGCTATCCATTGATCCACTGTCCCTAGGAGGAAACGCGATATGGCTTGCGCTGGCAGCAGTCGTTCTCACGTTATTTGGGAACATTTGGGCAGGAATGTTGGCTGGGCGTACGGCCTCCTTATCTCCCAAAGCGTCAGCAAATATCGGCCTGACCATTGTGGCACGGGGTGAATTTTCGATTATCATGGCCAACTTGGGTAAAGAAGGTGGTTTACTTGATATTGTTCAACCTTTTGCAGCCATCTATGTACTCATACTGGCCATTCTTGGACCACTTCTCACAAAGCAGTCAAAACCTATTTTTAATATGTTAAACAAAATATTCAAGTTCAAGGACCCCCGCCTACGAAAAGAAGAAAGTAACTCGGCGTAACTGTAAAGCTGGATACGACAATCCATAGGAGGGAAGGCTATGCCGCACGCTATTAAACATGCCGAAACTCTATGAGGCGGCTTGTGAAGCCCGCTTCAGAAGATGCGAGCAGGTTCCCTGTCTTTTATACGGTGATTGGCGG
The DNA here is from genome assembly GCF_038008165.1 of Paenibacillus sp. FSL L8-0644. Taxonomy (NCBI): domain Bacteria; kingdom Bacillati; phylum Bacillota; class Bacilli; order Caryophanales; family Paenibacillaceae; genus Paenibacillus; species Paenibacillus sp. FSL L8-0644. The sequence continues at coordinate 1,766,132 of NZ_JBBOYN010000001.1, read as the reverse complement.
AATTACGGCATCCGTCGGTCTGGAATTGTTTTTGCATCCGCATGATATGATCGCTGGAGGCGTCACGGGGATCTCCAGACTCATGTCGCTTTATACACAAGAGCATTTTGGGTTATTGCTATTCGTTTTGAACTTGCCACTCATGCTGCTGTATTCTTTATCCACTCACAAACCCATGCTGCTCCGTGCACTACCCGGCTTGTTCGCCTTTTCAGGCTCAGCCATCATTCTTTCGCCTTTTCCGGCAGTGAGCGGCCATCCGGTCGTATGTGCTTTGGGCGGCGGAATCTGTATCGGTCTTGGCGCAGGACTGGCAGCTCGTCACGGTGGTCTGCTTGATTCACTAGGACTTAACGAACCAGGCGATGGCCGTCCATCCACATTGTTGCTAACACACCGCAAGATTCCGTTAATACAGATTGTTATGCTATGTAACGGTCTGCTGCTCATTACAGCTGGCTTTGTGCTAGGCTGGGAGCCAGCTCTATATTCAGCCTTATCCTGCCTCGCCGCCTACGAAACGACCCGGCTGATGTTTACCGGTCTGACGCGTATGGTTTGTGTTGTCAGCAAGAAGCAGCCAACCGTCGAGGATGCTATATATCGCAGGTTGCGTATACACAGCACGCCTGTTGAAGGCTCTGCCCAGATAGAGGGCAAGATCAAAAGCGAATCTGAGGATAAAAAAGAACAAATGGTCATCGTTTACAGCGTTCATCTGTTGGATTTGCAGCGCTTTAAGGCAGTCATCCAAATGGCAGACCCGCAAGCTGAGATCATGTATATGAAACGATGGAAAGCATAGCAAAGTAACACATCAAAAAAACGCTTATCTGCACTAATCTATGTATAACGATTAGTACAGATAGGCGTTTTGTAATGAACACTATATTAACGGATATTAATTCTGCATGATAAAATCATGTTCAATACTGCTGGCACTGTCAAAAGTACGAATAATATCATAACGGGTATTACGCTGTGCCGGAATGTGACCCGTCTCGCGGATCAACTGTAAAATGGATTCAATGTTAACCTTATACGTTGCGCCTGCAGCGGAAACTACGTTTTCCTCAATCATGGTGCTACCAAAATCATCGCAACCGTAGTACAACGATTTTTTACCGATTTCAGGTCCCATAGTTACCCATGAGGATTGAATATGCTTGATGTTATCCAATACAAGACGACTGATCGCAACGGTCTTCAGATATTCCTCCGGCGTCTGACGTTCCTTCTTCAGGTTGGTATTGTCTGGCTGGAAGGTCCAAGGAATAAAGGCCAAAAATCCTTCAGAATTATATTTGTTTTCAATGCATTCGTCCTGAGCATCACGAACACGCAACAAATGCAGCGCACGCTCCTCCATCAACTCGCCAAAGCCAATAACCATCGTAGCAGTCGTGTTCATCCCAACCTTATGAGCCGTTTGCATGACATCCATCCAATCACGCCAAGAGCCTTTGAGACGGCTAATTTTGCGGCGTGTGCGGTCATCCAAAATTTCTCCACCTCCGCCCGGAAGCGAATCCAATCCAGCTTCATGAATGGCGCGGATTGTTTCTTCCATAGAAAGACCAGATTTCTCCTTCATTTTGTGAATTTCAGCTGGCGAGAAGGAGTGCATCGTAATATCGGGAAAACGCTCCTTGATACCTTTCAGCAAATCGGTATAATAACTGAACGGCAGATTCGGGTTCACACCGCCTTGCATTAGAATTTCGGTGCCACCTACTTCCTGCGTTTCCTTGATCTTCTGAAAGATCACCTCATCCGGCAAAACATAACCTTCATCAGAACCTGGTCTACGATAAAAAGCGCAGAAGCGACAGTATACGTCACACACGTTTGTATAGTTAATATTTCGTCCGATAACGAAGGTTTTAACGGGATCGGGATGCATGCGATTCATGACTTTATTCGCCGCATGACCGATTTTTTCTACCTCGTCTGATTCGAACAAAGCAACGGTATCCTCTAAATTCAGGCGTTCGCCGCGTAGGGCTTTATCTAAAATATGGTCGATTACACTCATGGTGTATCCTCCTTCGCTGTCACAGGGCGACGAAATGAACGACAGGACTTATGAACGAGAATGCTTTCACAAACCTGCGTTCGAACCCTGCCGTAATGTATGTTCATGACTAGCCTTGTATGTTGTCTGTGCTATTTAGCATAGTAAAACCTAATGATAATACTAACATATCTTTAGGTAAGGAACCATACTTATTCCCGCTTCTTTCTGCTTTTCACCTAGGAAAACAGGCAACTGCCAAGCTTATCTCAACGTTGCATATAGCCAAAAAATAAGAAAACAGAACTGAAAAGTGTCTTTTTTCACACTGTCGTTCATGTTATTTTATAGAAAACAGCAAGCCTCCTGAAATACTGGAAACTTGCTGTTTAGTACTGTACATATTTGCTCTCAGCGTGAAAACGACAAAGATGCTGCGGATGTGCTAACGCTCTAGCGCAGCGCCTCATCCAGATCACTGATCAGGTCGTCAATATCCTCCAAACCTACGGAGAAACGGAGTAGTCCGTTCGTAATCCCGCGCTCCAATCGTACACTATGGGGCATAGCCGCATGTGACATCATCGCCGGATACGACAAGATGCTTTCCACAGCTCCCAGACTCACCGCTACAATTGGAATACGTACGCGACTGAGGACTTCTTTTGCACGCTCACCAGAACCCACATCAAAAGATATCACTGCACCATAACCGCTGGATTGGCGCTCATGAACTTCACGCCCTGGATGATTCTCCAGACCCGGGTAGTATACCGCCTCAATGTCGTTGCGCTCGTTCAGCCAGTTAGCGAGCTTCGCTGCGCTCTTTTCGCTGTGAGCCATACGAGCCTCCAGTGTCTTCATACCGCGCATGAGCAACCATGACTCCTGCGGAGCCAACACGGTACCCAGTCCATTTTGGAGCTGCTTGATTTGTCTTCCCAACGATTCGGTACGTGCTACCGCAAGTCCTGCCAGCACATCGCTGTGTCCGCCCAGAAACTTGGTCGCACTGTGCAATACAATATCAACTCCCTGCTCAATCGGACGTTGATAATAAGGTGTCATAAAAGTATTATCCAATAACGTTAAAAGCCCGTTGTCCTGTGCCCAAGAAGTTATTCCTGCCACATCGGTAATTTTGAGTGTCGGATTGGACGGAGTTTCCATATATACAGCCCTTGTATTCTCCTGCAACGCATCTTTCACAAGGTTGAGGTCCGTCATGTCGACGAAGGTCGTTTCGATATTCATCCGTTTCAAAATGGAGGTCAGCAGTCGATATGTTCCTCCATATACGTCCTCGGAAACAATGACATGATCTCCAGCAGACAAGAGCATAAATGTAGTAGAGATGGCCGCCATACCTGATGCAAAGGCAAAACCGCACGCCCCGCCTTCTAATAAAGCGATATAATCCTCCAAAGCTTGTCGTGTCGGATTACCTGAACGGCTATAGTCATGCTGTGGAGGATTAAAAATATCGTGATGGTGGAAGGTAGAAGCTTGATAGATCGGGACGCTCGATGCCCCCGTAACGCTGTCAATTTCAGAGCCAAAATGCAGCAGCTTGGTAGCGAACTTCCGCTCTTTGTTCAGATCCTGCCCGATCCTCCTCGCATCCTCTATCATTGCAGCTCTCCTCCTTCTACTTCTTGACGTGCCGCTTCCAACGCCGAACGTAAATCTTCAATTAGGTCGTCTGTATGCTCAATGCCTACGGAGAAACGCAACAGCCTGTCATCTACCCCGACTGCATCCCGAATTTCTGCTGGTATGTCCGCATGTGTCTGCACAGCGGGATAGGTCATTAACGATTCCACACCGCCGAGACTTTCCGCAAACGCAATGAGCTTAATGTGACGAAGCAAAGGTTCCACATAACGAGCATCCTTTACTTTAAAGGAAAAGATACCCGTATTTCCGCTGGATTGTTTATTTTGAATCTCACGACCTGGATGGCCTTCTAGAGCTGGATAAAATACTTCCGCCACAGCCGGATGCGTCAGTAAATAGTTAGACAGCACTGTTGCATTATGCTCGTGTCGGTCCATACGCAGCGCTAACGTCTTCATGCCCTTCATTAACTGGTAGCAATCGCTTGGGGAAAGCACTGCCCCTATGGAATTGTGCAGGAATGCAATTTCAGCTGATAGCTCTTTGCCTTTGGTTACGATCAACCCTGCCAGCACATCGTTGTGTCCGCCCAAATATTTGGTTGCGCTATGTACCACAATATCCGCGCCCAGTTCCAATGGCCGCTGGAAATATGGCGTTAGCAGCGTATTATCTACAATGGTAAGCAACTGATGTTGTGATGCCCATTTAGCCACCGCTCGAATATCAGTAATCATCATTAACGGATTTGTAGGCGTTTCTATGAATACAGCTTTGGTATTCGGTCGACATGACTGTTCGAGCGCTTCAAGATCGTTCGTATCCACATAACTGGCTGTCACACCAAATTTAGACAAAATATGCTCCAGCAAACGATACGTCCCGCCATACAGATCCAGCGATACTATGAGATGATCTCCCTGTCCAAACAATGCAAATACCGTTTGCAGCGCCGCCATACCTGAGCTGCATGCAAAGCCTGCATCACCCGATTCAAGTGCAGCAGAAGCCTCTTCCAGTACCTTTCGCGTGGGATTGATCGTCCGAATGTAATCAAATCCTGTGCTTTGACCCAGACGGGGATGGCGGAACGCCGTAGATTGGTAAATCGGGTAATTAACAGCCCCGGTTACTGGCTCTTCTACTGAACCGATTTGTGCCAATCTACTTTCGATTTTCCACTGTTTCTCACTCATATGAATCCTCCTGTTAACTTCCATAGTGGGTGCTATAACCAATCCTGCAAAAATGGATGTCAAAGACTATACTGCTGCGCTACTGCAAGGTGATACTCTACAAAGGTAAACTACATGCTCCTTTTTTAAATCTGGGGCCCGATATCATAAGGTGTTTCTTGGTATACATAATAGTTCAGCCAATTCGAGAATAATAAATTGGCGTGCGCCCGCCAAATTGAGGGGGGGGTGCGCTCAGGATCATCATTAGGAAAATAATTTTTGGGGACTTCAATATCCATTCCTTTGGCTACATCGCGGTCGTATTCCCATTTCAGTGAAAGCGGGTCATATTCAGAATGCCCAGTTACAAAAATTTGTTTACCGTCAAGCGTGGCTACGAGGTACACTCCAGCTTCTTCGGATTCGGATAAAACTTCTAATTCGGCGATATGATCAATATCTTCCCGACGAACCTCCGTATGCCTGGAATGAGGAGCATAAAACAGTTCATCAAAGCCGCGTAACAATTTTACTTTAGGTTTAATCACGGTGTGTGGAAATACACCGAAGCATTTGTAGTCGAGCCCATATTTAGGGACATCGAAATGATGGTATAAGCCTGCCTGTGAGGCCCAACAGATATGCATGGTCGAAGTTACATTCGTTTTCGTCCATTCAAAGATTTGCCGGATTTCCTCCCAGTAGTTCACATCCTCAAACTCAAGCTGTTCAACCGGGGCTCCTGTAATGACCATGCCGTCAAAACGACTGTTCTTGATCTCGTCAAACGTTTTATAGAACATGTTCAAATATTCTTGCGATGTATTTTTGGATACATGAGACTTCATATGCACCAGCGTGACATCCACTTGCAACGGCGTATTGCCGACCAGGCGCAACAGTTGGGTTTCCGTCGTTTCCTTTGTAGGCATTAAATTCAAAATGGCGATACGCAACGGACGAATATCCTGATGATAAGCCAAGCTTTCATCCATTACGAAAATATTTTCGCCCTCCAGCACTTCCTTAGCAGGTAATGTGTCTGGGATTTTAATCGGCATGTAAACTCACTCCTTGTTCGGTAAGTTTTGCGAAAATCGTCTTGTTGAGATGCCGGGCATATAATAAAAAGACCTTTCTCTGGTTAGAGAAAGGTCATATTTGTATCCATATGCGCCTCTCTCATCTGTCAGGGCAACGCGCTTTGTACAAAGCGCGCGTCCTGCAAGAATTAGCACCGTGCGATTAAAATCGCCGGTTGCCGGGTATCATCGGGCTAGTCCCTCCACCTGCTCTTGATAAGATTTCGCTATATTCATTTTGGGTTCACAAAGTTCTTGTTGTTCACTTTAATGCATCGGCTGGGCTTCGTCAAGATGGGACTTGCAAATTTGTAACCTGCATTCACATTTTGTCTACCTTTTCCATAGGTTAAATCATATCCCTCCTATCGCTGAAGCTCTTGCCACTACTGTTGATTTTGCCCATGATTTTGCGCTTGAAAGGCCGTAGGCCGAGCGTTATACTATACAAGTGCTATTAGGCAAAAATATGGAGCAGTAGTGCAGACTTGAGTGTTTCCTGCGATACTGTGGCAATCTAAAAAAAGAACATTTGAGAGGTGAATCCGGAATGGAAGGCGACCCGAGTCCGAATAGGCGGCGATCCCTGAACAACAGCATAGGAATGACTTCAGCTTGCCGAAAGACGGGACGCCAGGCTCTGCATGCTCCAAAAGCCTCCGGCTTTTGATGAGAGTGCACGCTTACCCGCACCGGCTAACTGGCTAACTGAGTCCATTCCTTATGCTTAAGGTAAACGTATTTCCGTTACGGCGGAGCATAAGGAGTGACGTATATGAAAATCCGTTTGGTCAACAACGGGGTTTTTACCCCTGTCGAAGAAATTGAAATGGCGCTTACTGCACCGGCAGAAGGTTTTTATTGGATTGATGCCGATGTCGATGATTTGGCAGTGCTCCAGCCTTTATTTTCCATGCATGATCTTGCAGTAGAAGACTGTTTGAGTGAAGAAGAACAGCGTCCGAAGATTGAAATTTATGAAAGCCATTATTTTATCGTTGTAAATAGCATTCGTTTTGATGATGAAGAAATATTTTTGCGAGCTTTGAACATTTTTCTCGGCCGCCATTTTATCATTACGGTGACCAAGCAGAAAATCAATGAGCTTCGTACCCTCAAGCCTATGCTGTGGGAGCAAGAAGTCAGCCAGCCTGACCGTTTTATGTATCTGTTGGTCGACTTAATTGTTGACAACTATTTTCTGGTTGGTGACCGGATTGAGGTCCGCATTGAAAAGCTGGAAGAAGATATTCTAATGCATACGAAAAAGTCGCATTTGAACGAAATCATCGGCTTACGCAGTGAGATTCTGTGGCTGAAAAAAGTGTTGGGCCCGCAAAAAGAAGTCATCAATACCCTGAACAAGCGGGATTTGCGGCTCATCGACGATCAATTGCAAAAATATTTTAGCGACATTTATGAAAATGCTGTGAAAATTTCGGAGACTTTCGAAACTTACCGCGACTTGATGGGTAACCTTCGAGAAGCTTATCAATCCAGTATCGCCAACCGTGCCAATGAAATTATGCGTGTGTTTACAGCAATTACGACCGTATTTATGCCATTGACGGTCATTACCGGAATATATGGGATGAACTTCGATAATATGCCTGAGCTTCATACACGTTATGGCTATTTTGTCGTCATTGGTATTATGGTGGCATTAGGCGTCAGTATGTTCTGTATTTTCCGTAAGAAAGACTGGGTTTAAAAATAAAAGGGGAAAAAGTATCAAATTGGATACTTTTTTCTATTTTCAAGCTTGGTCATAAAAAGCAGCAGCCGTGTCCTGTGAGGAACTGGCTGCTGCTTTTTAGTATGTTGGACCCTGAATATACTTTAATACCCAGCTTTATCCAACTAGTTCTATATTATCCAACATGTCGGCCGGGTACCTGCTGATGACGAAACCGTATACGGATCAGACGCAGACGCTCATAAATCTGATCCAGTCCTGTTTCGGTTGCCTTTTCTTCCCCATACACTTTCAGCATGACGGGCTTGAGCAACGTATCCCCCAACTCTTCATAAGCAGACCAGATAGCTGCCTGCTCCGCCTCAGATACATTCACCAATTCCTTGTGGATCAGCTTGTCCATATCAATACCATCTCTATCCAAATGCTCCACAGCTTCAATCATCTCTCTACGATGCAAACCTGTCTTCATTCCGATATGCTCCAGTGAAAGACCGTCCGAAATGCCTTCAATAATCGTTCTAGTTAAGCTGAATTTGTTCAGCTCCTGCCTGTACTGGTTCTCTTTTTGCTTGTATAACCATGACAAAAAAACTTCTTCTTCCAGCGTCTCTGCTACCCAGTTCAACGGAAATGGCGTGGTGCGGTCATTTTGTGTCGTAATAGCCAATAGCTCCGTCCCATATTGCGACACCTTACCCTGACCCATACCAGGCAGCTCCAACAGTTCTTCTTCGGTATGGGGAAGATAAACGCTAATGAGTCGAAGCAATCGATTCGTAGCGATAAAATAAGGTGCTTTTCGTTCCGTTGCTGCTTTTTGCCGTCTCCACATCGTCAATTGCTCATACACTTCATCACGTGGAAACAAATCACTGTAGCAATACAGCTTTTGCAGCGTTTGTCCTCGTCCTGATGATCCTTCTTGCTCATGAAATACACCATGGATTAGGGGCCTGTAGCCCTCAGCCATTTTGAGCGCCAGCTCATGACGGTATACATGCAGTAATTCCTGCCACAAGCTTCCCTCATACCAAAGGTCGTCTATACTTTCATCCGGGACATGGTGTGTGCTCCAGCCTGCACTCCATTCCCCTTCATGCTGCCCAATCCATACCTGAGCAAAGTCCTCATAGCCCTGTTCATTCCGTTTGGACAAGCGATTTAAAAATACTATCTCCATGATTTCTTCCTCCCTCATATCGTTGAAAGACAGTCCCGCACAACACAAAAACGCAAAAAAAAGCACCTATCCTGCGTATTCGCAAGAAAGGTGCTTCCCTTTTTGAGCCGTACTATACTGTTGCCTATATAATAACCGTACCTTGGAGTGCCGTCAACCCTAAATTCTAATGATTCAGTTTTTCCTTTGCCAATGCCAGAGCACCGCACAATCCAGCATTATCACCCAATCCTGGAGATACGATATATTGCTCAATACCTGTTGTCAGACTCGAATGCTGCACGTATCCGTTCAAAAGTTTTTGTAGTTTGGTACGAATGAGCGGGAACAATTGGTCTTGCTTCATTACTCCCCCGCCCATAATAATTTTTTGCGGGGACAGGATTAATACATAGCTCATTAAAGCCTGTGCCAGATAGTACGCTTCCATTTCCCAGGCCGGGTGATCGACAGAAAGCTCATGTCCTTTAACCTTCCATCTTTTTTCGAGCGCAGGACCTGCTGCCAGACCCTCCAAACAATCTCCGTGATAAGGACATGTCCCCTCGTAAGTATCTTCTGGGTGACGACGTACCAGAATATGCCCCATTTCCGGGTGAGATAATCCATGTATCAGCTTTCCACCAACCAAAGCACCTGCCCCGATGCCTGTGCCTATCGTGATATACAGACAGTTGTCCAATCCTTTGGCGGCACCCCAAATAGACTCACCAAGTGCTGCTCCATTCACATCCGTATCAAACCCCATAGGCACATCAAAATGCTCTTTCAGTTTACCAATCAGATTGTAATTTCCCCAATGTGGCTTTGGCGTTGTTGTAATATAACCATATGTATCACTACCTTCGATAGGATCAATCGGCCCGAACGATCCTACGCCCAATGCTTCAATGCCCTTGCCTTCAAAAAATGCGATGACATTCTCCATTGTTTCTGCTGGTGTGGTTGTTGGAAAGCTCGCTCGTTCCAGTACCTCTCCACGTTCGTTGCCAATTCCACATACAAATTTGGTACCGCCTGCCTCAATTGCTCCCAATACTGTCATAGTTGCTGTTGTCCCCTTTCGATAATCCGGTTCTCTCTCCACTATATTCACCTGAAATGTACCTGAGGTCAATCCCCTAATCGCAATTGTATATAATCCTTCACAAGACGATATAACTCCGTTAACATAACGGTATACAAATAAGGACACTGACGCATCCAGCCTCAGCATCCCTATATAACTTACTTTACTTAAATTGTCGTACCAAGCCTAATAGCTTCATTATGATCCGGTTGCGACACCCATCAATGTACACAAGCTTTTCATTTCAAGCTGCTCAAACTTGTCTACAATTTGCACGTGATCCAACGTCAGCAGACAACTATCCAAAGCACATGCTACAGGTACACCACAGTGAATTTCAGCGAGTTTGCGTGAAAGATGCAGCATATCCAAATCACTCTCAATTTTTTTGCGGACCGATGGTGTTAATTGATCCAGATTCTCCAGAATGCCCTCAATAGAGTCGTATTCCTGCACCAGCTTGAGTGCCGTTTTCTCACCAATACCTCGTACTCCTGGATAATTATCGCTTGCATCCCCCATCAGGCCTTTAAGATCCACCACTTGGCGTGGCTTAAGTCCTTTTTCAGTCAGCAGGGTCTCCGGGGTATATACCATATAATTGCCGTGGCCTTTTTTCATAATAATGACCCGTGTCCGATCATCCACTAATTGAAGTAAATCATGATCTCCCGAGAGAATCATTACATCCATGTCCTCATTTTGCGAATAATGGCGTGCAAGCGTACCGATACAATCATCGGCTTCAAAGCCTTCCGCTCCAATGTTGGGAATGCCGAGGCTGTCCGTCACTTCACGAATCAATGTAAATTGGGGAATCAAATCATCGGGTGCGTCGGCTCGGTTTCCTTTATACGCAGCAAAATGTTCCCCACGGAATGTTGTTCCGCCCATGTCCCAGCAGCAAATAACATGAGTAGGGTTAAAGGTTTGGACTGCATCCCAAAAATATCGAATAAAACCATAGATGGCGTTCGTTGGCACCCCAGCTTTTGTACGACGGATATAACCGTTTGCGGCGGTTGCATAATAAGCGCGAAATAGCAGGGCCATGCCGTCAACCAGCATTACGGATTGTTCATTGCGTTGTGTCACAGATTGTATTGCTCCCATTCATCATAATATTTAACCCCCACAGTATAACATATCGTGGGGGTAAATTGGGCGTTATTGAGCTCCCCATGTGCCCTCAAATGTTTCCTCTTTGAACCCTACCGTTACTTTGTTACCGTCGGTTACAATCGGGCGTTTGATTAATCTTCCATTTGAGGATAAAAGCGAAATTTGCTCTTCACGGCTCATGTCTCCCAGCTTATCTTTCAGCTTTAACTCTTTGTACACCTCACCGCTAGTATTGAAAAACTTTTTCAGCTCCAGCCCGCTTTTGCGAATCAATTCTTCCAATTCCTCCGGGCCGGGCGGCTGTTCAAAAATAGGAATCAGTTCCGTCTCATGCCCCTTGTTTTGCAGCCATTTCACTGCATTACGGCAGGTACTGCATTTAGAATACTGATATACTTTCAGTTGGCTCATCGCTAGTTTAACCTCCATTTGGTTTTCTCTTAAAAGCTCCTGCATTTCAGCCATATCGTCAGGTAGAGGAGCATAGAACGTCAGCCGCTCCCCGGTTACAGGATGCTCCAAGGACAGCTCTGAAGCATGTAAGGCTTGTCGAGGCATCCTGACATCAAGCTGATCATATCGCTCACGTTGCGCAGCATCATCAGGTGTAATCCGGTACATTTTATCTCCGATCAACGGGCAGCCGATATAAGTCATATGCACTCGAATTTGGTGCGTACGCCCGGATTCCAACTTTAGTCCGATACGGCTTCCCCCGTTCCACACTTCCTCCAGCTTATACAGCGTAAGGGCAGGATAACCATCCGGAGTCACCATACGCAAATGCGGATCATCCGGGTTGCGGTCAATCGGTCCGTCTACCTTACCTTCCTGCAGCTCAGGGCGCCCATGCACCAGAGCCGTATAGCGCTTATCCACCGTTCCCGCAATCATCTGTTCAGAAATATGCTGGTGTACATATGGATTTTTGGCTACGACCAGCACCCCCGTCGTCTCCTGATCAAGACGATGAACAGGACGAAACCGGAACAGCTCCCCCTTGGTCTGCCAATAATGCACAACCCCGTTAGCCAGTGTTCCTGTGTAATGACCATGAGTCGGATGGACAATCATGCCCGCCGCCTTATTCACCACTAACAGATGTTCATCCTCAAACAATATCTCAAAAGGAATGGGTTCAGGTAAAATATCATCAGAACGCTCGCGCTCCATGCGAATTTCTACTCGATCCCCGGATTTCACCTTTACGCTGATGTACACACGCGTCCCGTTCAGCATAATACCTTGCTCGGTCAGCTTGAGTTTGGATATTAACTTTCGAGAAATGTTCATACGTTTTTGTAAAATAGTCTTCAACAGCATGCCCTCCTCCTCCGGAGGGATCGTATATACGATAGGTTCATAGTACAAGCTCATCACAAATTCCCGGTTGCCTCCTTATTTGCGGAACACTTTTTTGCTGCGCACATATTCGACATCGGGTACGCCCTGACGGACATTCGCTGTGCGAGCGACGGCAAAGAAATAATCGGAAAGGCGGTTTAAATACCGACGTACCGCCGGATTGATGTCCGTATGTTTACCTAGTGTAACCGCACGGCGTTCTGCGCGTCGGCAAACCGTACGGCATACATGAAGCGTTGAGGATAATGTGCTACCACCTGGTATAATAAAACGCTCCACCTTCGGATTTTCCTCCTGACATGCATCAATCCAACCTTCCAGACGCTCTGCCAGCTCGTCCTTCACCTTATATTTGCTTTCACTGATTTTAACAAATGCCAAATCCGAACCACAATCAAACAGCTCCTGCTGTATTTCTTCCAATTGAGTCCGAATATCCGCAAACTCTTCCCCTTCGGCAAAGCTGATGGCTTGTCCTACAAAGCTGTTCAGCTCGTCAATTGTTCCGTACGCTTCCACACGATCATCATCTTTGGACACTCGACCGCCGATCACAGAAGTTTGTCCTTCATCACCTGTTCTAGTATAGATTCCCATTCCATTTCATCCCCTTTATCATTCCGTAAGTGCTTTCAGCACCTTGATGGCTTCTTCCTTATTGCTTGTACGAGGCGGAACGGTAGCAAATAATGTTTTGGAGTTATATTTTAGCTCCTTAAACATCTTCATCTGCTCCACCGGAATTCCGAACAAATGAGTTTCCTTGCTCACATCTGTTCCTTCTTCCTCCTGCCCCTTCTTCTTAAATACGCCGCCCTCGAACACGCCCCGGGCATACGTCTTCTTGTCAAAAGCATCATCTAACGGCAGATTCGAACCATTCTGTCCATACAGCTTCATGTCCTCTTCCGGCAAAAGAAACAGATCATGTTCCCCGGCCGCATATTCTACAACCAGCTTCTGCTGGTTATACAGCGGACTGACTGAAATCTCAATAGTCGGAGCCTGTTCACCCAGCTTATCCTTAAGCTTTTGTGCCAGCTCCTCACGGATGACTGAAGCATCCCCTTTATCCATAATAAAAATGGAGAAGCTGTCCTTGTCCCGTCCCCCACATCCAGCCAATAATACAAGTGTCAGCATTCCGATGATCCACGGCGATAGCCTTTTTAGCCCCGCTCTCATATGTACGCCCCCTCTTCCATGCCATTAATATATCATAAGTTGTGAACGCAAAAAAAGAAGGCTCGACGGCCTTCTTCTTACATTTGGCTGACTTCACACGGTTAAACCTTGCATTCCGTACCATACAGCTTCATATATTCATTGATTTTCAAATCGAGCTTGCAGCTGATCTCAATGACAAGATCAGAGGTGAAGGACTGCTCTTTCTGAAACGTCCGCATCATCTCATTGCGCAGGAACAAAATTTCATCTTCCAGAGAAATGTCGTATCCTATTGAACTAGACGAATTAAATCCAACATATGACATGAGCATTCCTCCTACAATTGAAAAATTGAACTTCCTGCTATCGATTTCAAATTATAGCATAGAAATTTAGAAATAAAATACTATTTTTTATGAATTACCCATAAAAAAATAATTTTAACCTTCTTTTCTTACTTTTTCTACAAAATGACCAATCCGATCCAGTGCCTCCGTCAGCTGAGCAACAGAAGTCGCGTATGAGCAACGAAGATAGCCTTCGCCTCCCAAACCGAACACATTACCTGGTACAGCCGCAACTTTAGCCTCTGCCAAAAGACGCTGTGCAAATTCATCTGAGCTGAGTCCCGTGCTTTGAATACTAGGGAAAACGTAAAAAGCCCCTCTTGGCTCATGGCACTCCAGGCCGATTTCCCGAAACCCTTCAACCATCAGACGGCGACGCTGATTATAGGCTTCTACCATACGATCTTTCTCACCCAAACCATTCCGCAACCCTTCCAGTGCCGCAACTTGCCCCATAGAAGGCGCACACATTACGGTGTACTGATGGATTTTGAGCATAGCGGCAATCAGATCGGGATGTCCGCATGTATATCCAATACGCCAACCTGTCATGGCGAAGGCTTTGGAAAAACCACTGACGAGAATTGTACGATCCATCATACCAGGCATAGCCGCAAAACTGACGTGCTTCTCTCCATAATTCAATTCAGCATAAATTTCATCAGAAATGACGATCAAATCATGCTTTTCCACGACTTCGGCAATCGGAAGCCAATCTTCATAAGTCATCGTAGCCCCAGTTGGATTGCTCGGATAGCATAAAATCAGCACCTTGGATTTAGGTGTAATTTTTGCCTCCAGCGCCTCAGCCGTCAGCTTGAATTCATCCTTAGCAAAGGTTTCAATACCTACCGGAATCCCGCCTCCAATTGCAGTGATTGGAGAATATGAAATGTAGCACGGTTCGGGCACGAGAATTTCGTCGCCAGGTACAATTAACGCACGCAAAGCAAGATCAATCGCCTCGCTTCCCCCAACGGTCACGATAATCTCATTTTTAGGATCATAACGGACTTCAAATTGCTCATTCAGATAATCACTGATCGCTTCACGCAGTTCTGGCGTTCCCGCATTAGACGTATAGCTGGTAAAACCTCGCTCTAATGAATAGACACAGGCTTCCCGCATATGCCAAGGGGTTGTAAAATCCGGTTCGCCTACACCAAGGGTAATAATATCCTTGTTGCCACCCACCAAGTCAAAAAACTTACGAATACCCGAAGATGGGATCTCGCGCACCAACGGGGACAAATAGGAACTCATAGCTTTGTTACTGTCGGTAAATGCTTCTGTTTTGAGATTCATCATGATCTTCCTTTACGGCGAAATCATCAGACGATTATCTTCCTGATGGTCCTCAAAGATAATTCCGTCCTGCTTGTATTTTTTAAGCGTAAAATTAGTCTTGGTAGACAAGACCGAATCAATAGGCGACAGTTTCTCCGACACAAAGTTAGCGACCTCACGAAGATTGCGGCCTTCAACCTCTACCAGCAAATCGTATGCTCCGGACATGAGATAGACCGATTTAACTTGCGGATACAAATAAATCCGTTCTGCAATCCCTTCAAAGCCTCTTCCACGCTCGGGTGTAATTTGCACTTCGATCAAAGCGGTAACCTTTTCGTCGTCTACTTTGTCCCAATTAACTACAGCGGCATATTTGACAATCACGTGTTGGTCTTCGAGCTCTTTCATTGAGATGCGTACATCCTGCTCGTCAACCCCCAGCATAGTAGCCAATAAAGTCGGTGTTCTTCTTGCATCTTCTTTTAACAATTCCAGCACTTTTAATTTCAATTCATTCAGCTCTGTCATTCTACATAAGGCCTCCATCGAAAGAGATTACTATACATCATACAATACGCACTTTAAACCTGCAAAGAAAAACCGTCCACTCCGGTAAACCCGGCAGGTGGACGGCTGTTATGGGAATCTGCTTCAAAAACAGAAAATCCCGTTTACATATAATAAGGGTTGTTTTGATGTGTAGACTGGCCTTGCTGGTGCATAGATTGACCATATACTCCCGCGGATGTCGACTTTTGCTGAATGAACTGTTGGCATTCTTGTTGGGTCTTGCGAGCTTCTTGAATCTGTTTGTCCAAATCGATGCGCAGTGCTTTAGTTGGAGTGGCGTACATATTATTTTGGCTCATCAGATGATACAAATCACCTTGCAGACGCAATGTATCATTCGTAAGGTCGGTGAACATCTGACGCACAGACGGACAATTGGATTCTGTCGTCGCCGTTGTGTATTCGCGCACTGTACGTTTCATATCAGCAAGAATGGTATAGAGCAAATCTTCTTCGGGCATAAATGACATATTGTTTTGTGAATACATTCTGTCAAACCTCCTTTATTGGTAAATCCAAATTACTGCTGTGGTTGCATTGGAGCAAGCTGCTGATGCTGTTGAAGAGCATTAGAAAGCAGATTCAAGTGGTGCTCATGAGTTCTTGCCAGTTGTAAACAGGCTTGTTGGATGGCTGGGTGCTGAATAGACGCCGCTGTGGCCGCACATTGTTTGAGTAGTAGTTCTTCATTGGAGATGGAGTCCACGATGTACTCCAGCTCTTTGCCTGACAGGGGTTGCATGTTCGTAGATTGCATAATCTCTGTGCCTCCTTAAAAGTTTTGTTGCACGCTGGTTATCTTGTCCGTTTGGCGAAATACTATGTACACATAAGAAATACTACATATTGCCTATGAGGAGTGCTATTTTATATGGAGTTGATAAGCGGGAATACATATTGGCCGAATACATTGGAGCAGGCGCTGGATTTTCCGCCTTTGGCAGAGGATTTAAATTGTGATGTATTGATCATCGGGGGAGGGATGGGGGGGGCCATCTGCTCCCGGTTATTGGGAGAACGACAGGTAGACACCGTGGTTATTGACAAACGCAAACTGGTAACTGGAAGCTCTTCGGCCAATACTGGCCTGCTGCAATACAGCAATGACAAGACCTTAACCTCTTTCATCAATACGTTTGGTGAAACGAACGGTGTACTGTTTTACCGCATGTGCAAGGATGCACTAGATCAGTTAGATAAGCTGGCTGCCACACTGGATACAGACCCTTCCTTTATTCGGCGAAGCAGCCTGTACTATGCAAGTACACTAGAAGATGTACAGGTGCTTCAGGAAGAGTACAAACAGCTAACCCGGTTTGGATTTCCAGTGGAGTACTGGGATGAGCAACAAGTGGCTATCCGATTTCCTTTTCGAAAACCGGCAGCCTTGTACACACACGAAGATGCCGAGGTTAATCCATTTTTGTTTGCCCAAGGACTATTGCAATCCGCCAGCCGTCTCGGTGTACGCTTATATGAGCATACGGAAGCCAAGCATTTTGAATTCAATGAAAATGAAGTCGTTTGTCATACCAGCGGTGGAATGATCCGAGCGAAAAAAATCATTTTTGCAACGGGTTATGAAACACAAGAGATTAAAACTGATCGGGGAGCCGTTCTGCAAAGCTCTTATGCTATCGCCACCAATCCAATCGGAGATGCTCCCTTGTGGCATGAGCAGTGTCTGATCTGGGAAACGGCCCGTCCTTATCTATATATGCGCTCCACACCGGAAGGACGTATCATTATTGGTGGTTTGGATGAACCTGTATTGGACGCCAACCAACGTGAAATCAGGCTACTACACCAACAACAAAAGCTGCTGCAAGCACTACAGGAGCATTTTCCCAGTGTGCCATTTCAGATCGACTACGCTTGGGCGGCTGTATTCGGCTCCTCTCACGACGGCTTGCCGTATATTGGTCCACATCCGCGTTTTCCAAACTGCTATTTCTTGGAGGGTTACGGGGGAAATGGGACGGTTACGAATATGATGGCCGCACAGCTATTGGCTGATGAACTGACGGGCACACACCGACCTGAAATGGAGCTGTATTCTCTGACCCGTACGACCAAACCCTCGCCAGAAGCAACAAAACCAATGGTTTAACATATGAATACAAAAAGAACCTCCTTTCGCCTATATAAGTGAATTCTGAGGTTCTTTTTGTGTTGAATTTTCCTGTTACTCCGTTTGCTTGCGCCAGCGTTGTGCATGGGAATGAGAATTGCTTCGCTTTGTCTTCTGTTCCATCTTCAGCACATTTCGCATAAAAAACCAGCCGATCACTGGCATTAATGCAAGTCCAATCAACAACCAAATCATCGCTGTAGGAGCCTTGCTGATACTTAGGACGCCCAAGAAAATGAGTGTACCGGTCAACCGTCCTACCATTAAGCACAGTTCACGCAGTACAACCAGTTCCACTCTCTGATTCGCATCTCCTTCACTCGTACCCATTAAATCAAAACTCGCTGAGATCATAGGAATTAAATACAAGGGCAGGAATATAGCGGTGCCGATCCCCATAATCAGTAGCGTGATATACTCCATACGCCACAATAATGGTAACAGCGCAATCACCAACAATACAGCACCCAACAGCATACCAGCCGAGCGATAGTGTGGCTTGAGCCATTTTCCGACAGCCCAAAAGCTGAAAAATGAAACCGCCGAGGTGATAAGTGAAAACTGTGCCAGCTTCCATTCCTGTTGAGTAGCTACATACACGAGCAGCGTAATCAGGAAGGCAAAAACCCCTTCACGAATGCCCTGGGTAACAAGTGATAACGACAAGGGACGCCACATGCTCCCTTTTTGTGACAATCGTTGCTTAGGCTCCTTCCAATTGTAATTTCCTGTCGGCTTACGCTTGCGAAGAAAAAAACTAAGCACCACTCCTACGACATAAAAAGCTAAGGAAATACTGAATATTACTCGATAACCCGCATCATCCTCCATACGAGCAATAATCCAACCAGACAGCCAAGGACCCACGATACCGGAAAACGAACCCAGCAGACCGACCCATCCGTTAAAATGATCGCGACTTGCCTGATCTGTGACTTCGAAAAAAATGACATTAAACGCCAGCCAGAATAAACCTAATGCTGCACCCAATAACATTCCGAGCGGCCATATGTAGTTTACAGCCTGCGGTCCCGTATATAACACGATTAAATAAAACAGACCGGACAGTGCTGTCCCCACGCGCAGGGCATTCATTTTGTTATGTTCCTTGACCCATTTTCCAGCCACCCAGACCATAATTCCCAGCGCAATTTGTTGGCTGACATTAAACCAGCCAATCATCGCGTAATCCTGCCTGCTCTTCCATAAATATACGTTGAGAAATGTGCCTGACAATGCTGCTGCAAACACAAACAATCCATTCAAGCTTAATAGCAGAATGGATTGTCCGTTTAGGTTTGATTTCAATGCAGTTCCCCCTAACCGAAAAATCACCAATCAGCTTGTTTAAAGCCAGCTTGTTCAAAGATTTCTTCGATTAAGATGCCCGTATTGAGCTTGGGCCTATCCGGGGGATTGCTAATTAATTGTTGGAAATACCGCTGAGCTTCTCCAGCATCCGCAGTCGGTCATTCTCTGACAATGTGTGCTGGACATGAAAACAGCTAGGACACACATAAACATTCAAGACGAATGGCAAGTCCAGAACAGGTTTGCCGAGTGCTGGCGACATCGACGGTTCAAAGCCTTCTCTGGTTACGGTTTGCGAACCCGCATGCAGCATGTACTCTCCACATTGGGAACATTCAAGAACTTCATCTTGTCTGTCGAGTATTTGTTCAGCGCCTTGTTCATAAGCCATCAGATCCGCACCGCTTTCTTCAAATTTTTGCAAAGTATGCAGCACCGGCAGCTTATGAAGCTCATTATCCTGCAACAACGGTGCATCAACCGGTTTTTCAACTACGATTTCATCCTCTGCCTCATATAAAATATCCTGCTCTTCATCATCACCGAGCTGAATACTCAATGTACGATAACCCTTCAGGTCTTCTTTTCCATGAGCGTGAGGCGCCGGGGTTACAGAAGTCACATGATCATGTTTCGTCTCTTCATGTCCATGCTCACCGGCATGTCTATGAACAGGTGGAGAAACAGACTCATCTTCATCATCATCAGTGATGTCAGAGTAACCTTTCAGATCATTATGGCAATAGGGACACTCTTCCTCAGGGCCCAATTCTTCATCCCAAATAATTTCCATGTTACACCATGGACAAATAGTCATTTCCAAGCTTTATCATCCTTCCGTTCCAAGCGTATACCAAGCTCTAGTATACAGGATGTGTCAAGTTACACTGGCACCGATCACATAAGATAACGATATTGAAATAATCATGGAAAACAAGCCGACAGCACGGTTATCCTCTTTAATCTGTTGATCGATAGAAAATACCGGTGTCAGAAACTCAAAAAGAAAGTACGCCGCAAGTAGCAGTAAAAAGCCAACGAACGACCAAATCATCGTATCGTACACGCTCGATTTGGCTTCCATTGCAAAGCGGAGCACGTTGCAAATACCGAACATTTTCCCTCCCGTAGCCATGGCTACTGAAACATTGCCGCGCTTGATCTCTTCCCAGCATTTATAGCGGGTTACCAGCTCAAAACACGACAAAAATACAATTAACTCCAGCACCGCCACCGAGAAATAACCCAGCATCATCCCCAACGGATGTGACAGCAATTCATCAATCGCCATCTTCACTTCGTCCCTCCCGTTCTACCAAGCGTTCCCGGGCAAAGCCGCAACCCATAACTATTCCAATTCAGCAACGGTTACGCCTGTACCGCCTTCATTGTAATTACCGATACGGTAGCTTTTCACATGTTTATGCTTACGGAGGTACTCCTGAATACCGGTTCTCAGAATACCCGTACCTTTGCCATGAATAATGTGTACCTGACCCAGATTGGCCAGAAACGCTTCATCCATGAAGCGGTCCACTTCCATCAAGGCTTCCTCCACGTTCGCCCCCCGAAGATCAAGTTCACTTCGTACGTTATCATCCCGTGTCCGTTTAACGCCAGTGACTGGTTTTTGAACTCTTGGAGTCGTTGTTTGGGCAGGTTGCAGTAGTTCCAGATCATCCAAACTGACCTTCATCTTCATGATCCCCAGTTGAACCACAGCTTCCTTGGTACCGCACAGTTCAACCACGTGGCCTTTTTTATTCAGACTGTGAACGGATACTTCATCGCCAGCCATGATAGAACGAGTACGCGTAGCGGCCGGGCGTTTGACAGTACTTTTCTTGCGTTGCTTCGGTTCAGCCTCATCCAGTTCTCTGCGAGCTGCAATCAGCTTGTGCTCCTTAACCGAGGCCCCTTCTTCCTGAGCCAATTTACGCAAATCAGTAATGATTTTCTCAGCTTCGCTACGAGCCTTATCCACGAGAACTCTTGCTTCGTCCTCAGCTTTTTCCAGCATACGGTCCCGTTGGGACTCCAGCTTATCCAGCTCCATCTGATGACGGCTACGCAATGCTTCCATTTCTTTACGCAACTGCTCTGCTTTTTCCCGTTCTTGCTCAGCTGTCAAACGGTTCTGCTCCAGTGACGCAATCATGTGCTCAACGCGCTGGTCTTCTTCTGTTACCTCACCACGGGCATAGTCTAATATGCGCCCTGGCAATCCCAATCGCTCGGCAATGGCAAATGCGTTACTTCGTCCGGGGACACCGACCAGAAGGCGGTAAGTCGGGCTTAAGGTAGCGACATCAAACTCCATGCTTGCATTAATAATTCCTTTACGCTCATAGGCATACGCCTTCAATTCACTATAGTGAGTCGTCGCAACCATACGGCAACCCATGGCATGTATATGCTCCAAAATGGACACAGCCAAAGCCGAACCTTCCGCGGGGTCCGTTCCTGCCCCCACTTCGTCAAGCAATACAAGACTTTTGGGCGTCATATTTTTCAGGATGCTAATGATATTGGTCATGTGACTGGAAAATGTACTTAAGTTTTGCTCAATGCTCTGCTCGTCACCAATATCAGCATAGATTGCATCAAATACACACAGCTGGCTTTCATCCTCAACAGGTACAAACAGTCCAGACATCGCCATCAAACTAAGCAGGCCAATGGTTTTCAGGGTAACGGTTTTCCCCCCTGTGTTCGGTCCGGTAACGATAATGGAGGTGTATGAATTGCCCAGCTCCACATCTATGGGAACGACCTGCTCCAACGGAATTAGAGGATGTCTGCCTTTTTTCAGCTTCAAGTACCCTCGGTCATTCATTAAAGGCAAGGTTGCTTTCATTTCACGGGCGAGACGCGCTTTTGCAAAAATAAAATCAAGATTGCCCAAAATGTCCACATCATACAGCAACATATCCGCTTGTTCTGCGACAAGTGCGGTCAGCTTTTGTAAAATGACTTCAATTTCACGCTCTTCTCTCAGCCTTGTTTCCCTCAGCTTATTGTTCATGGCTACGATAGATTCAGGCTCGATAAACAATGTTGCACCTGACCCGGATTGATCATGAACAATTCCGCCAAAATAAGAACGGTATTCGGCCTTAACCGGGATCACAAACCGATCTCCACGAATCGTAATCAACTGATCTTGAAGCATTTTGGATACAGTTGAGGAACGAATCATGGAATCCAGCTTCTCACGAATACGCACTTCTCCCGAGCGTAGCTCCCGACGGATTTGTGAAAGCTCTGTGCTGGCAGAATCCAACACTTCTGCATTTTCGTCAATACAGCCTTTGATGGAGTTTTCTAAACCTCTCTGCTCCGAAAGCTGCTCACTCCAATACAGCAATGTTTCGACAGGATTTTCTTCATGCAAACTTGTCACGTATACTTGTATACGGCGTGCGGCCTGAACCGTTGTCCGAATGCCAAGCAACTCATGCGGGCTTAATGTTCCACCAATACGGGCACGCTTCACCGCCGGAGTGATATCCACTACTCCGTTAAATGAAGGCACTCCTTTGAGGCGATCAGCAGCATAGGCCTCATCCGTACCTTTCAGCATTTTCTTGATATGCTCCAAATCATCGCTGGGCTGTAGCCGAAGGGCTGTCTGTTGTCCCGTTGCCGTTTGGGCATAGTGACTTAGTTTATTTAGAATTTTTTGATATTCAAGGGTTTTGAAAATTTTAGAGTCCAACTTCACTACTCCTTTCACTTATATCTATATTATACCGAAAGCAGCAAACTTACGCTATTTGCCAACTCTGTTTTACACATAAGAAAGCTCTTCATGCCACACACTAACCTTTGTCTAACCCTGATTCAAAAAACAAAGGAGGTTATTCCGTGAGCATTCTCGGGCACATTGTACGTTTCATCGTTGCCGCTCTGGTGCTGATGGTCGTAAGCTGGATCGTTCCCGGATTTAGTGTAGGCGGCTTTTGGAGCGCGCTGATCCTAGCCATTGTCATTGCCTTGATTGGCTATATCGTCGAGGCGGTGTTTGGTCGACGCGTCTCCCCATTTGGACGCGGTATCGTAGGTTTTCTTGTGAGCGCTCTGGTGATCTGGGTCGCTCAATATGTCGTCGCTCATGTCAGTGTTTCCGTTCTGGGCGCATTGCTCGCTGCATTGGTTATCGGGATTATCGACCTGTTCATTCCGGTATCGACACCGTTTGAAGCCGGTCGCAAAAACGGGAATTAATTTCAGTAATCGCTTCTGGCAAAGCTGTCCCGAAGCAGAATTCATCTGCCAAAGGACAGCTTTTTGTCATTTACACCTCTGAGTGGATACAATAAACAAACAATCCCCGGCGATGAGCAGCCGGGGATTGCCTTACATGTATAATCCGTATCTACTGATCCTGTTCGATAAGTTCAATCCATTCATTATACTCAGTTTGAAGCTTGGTGTATTCTTCCTGTAATTGACGTAATTCCGTAGAAATCTTCTCCGTATTTTCCCGATCTACGTTCTGTTGTACTTGCAACAGACGAAGCTGATGCGCCGCCATTTCATATTTTTGACCCACTTCGTCCAATTCAGACTGCAAGGCCATTCGTTCCTGCTCTATGGACTGCTGTTCAGCCTTCGCCGTTTTGGCAGTTTCAACAGCCAAACGAATCTCCTCCTGAAGCTGTTCCTTTTGTTGAACCGTTACCGCTATTTCCCGCTCCCAAGAAGCAAATTCTTCCTTACGGGCAGCATCTTCAGCTTCCAAACGTTCCGCTTCAGCCTTCAACTGATCGTATTTAAGCTGCCATTCCAGGGATTCTTCCTCAGCACGTTCCAGTTCACTCCGCCGTTCTCGATTTTCCTGCTGGAGCTGCTTGATATTTTGCTCCAGCTGTCCAGCTCGGCTCTTCATGCTTCCATATTGCTCCTGAAGCGATTGATACGCCTTAGTTCCCTCTTGCTCTCGGACTTTGGCTTTCTCAAGCTCATCCTGCACGCGAATCAGCTCAGGTGAAAGCTCCTTGATTCTCGCTTCGAGTTGAACTAGCCGTTGCTGTTGTGAAGCAAATTTATCATTAATAGCTTCGAGCTCAGCCGCTGCGTGCTGTAATTGCACTTGTATTTCTTCCTTCTGCTCACGTGCTTCCAGCAGGGAGAGCTCCAGTTCATCAACTGCCACCTGGCGTTCTTCTGCAAGCTTCTTCCATGACTTCTCGCTTTCAGCTAGCGTAGCCAGCTCACTTTGCAACTTGCGAGAAGATACGTGAGCTTGCTCCAACAGCTTCTGCATCCGCCGCTGTTCTTCCTCCAGCTTAGACGTCTGCTGCTGCTTAGCCTTGGCTTCAGCTTCTAATTGATCATATCGACTTTGCAATTCTTCACGTGCAAGCGTATCTACCTGCTCTCGCTCTATCGCAGCCTGTCGCTGTGTTTCCAGCACAGACTCCAGCTCGGACTGTTGTTCCTTCAGTACTCTTGCTTGCTCTTGAGCCTCTCCCAGACGAGAAGAAAGCTCTGTACTGCCTGCCTGTACTTGTTCTAATTGTTCCTGAAGCTCCTCGACCCGAATCTCCTGCTCCAGTGCGGCTTCATCAGCTCGTTTCTGCGCTTCCTGATGCTGGAGCTTTTCCTCATTCAACGCCAATTCAGCCTGTTTACGTTCCTGCTCCAGCTGCTCATTCAGTCCGGAACACTTGGTTTGCCATTCGCTTACCTTCTTGCTATGCTCTTGCTGCAAAGCAGATCGCAGCTTGTCCAGTTCTGTGCGCTTTTGCTCCTGATGAGTCTTCTCTGCAGCTGACAGCTTGGCTTCTGCCTGTTTAGCCGCTTCAGATACTTCCTTCTTCATCTGCTCTTCTATCTGCCGGATACGCGCATTGGCCGCCTCCTGCTGCTCTTTCAGCTTGCGAGAAGCTTCTTGACGGGACTCCTCCAGTTCACGTTTAGCTTGTTTTTGTCCATTTTCAAGTTCAGCCGCCTTTTTCTCCTGCTGTTCCAGCTTTGCCCTCAATTGGGCAATCTCCTTGGCTGATACAGATTCGGTTTCCATCAGCTTCTTCTGCGTTGCTTCCTTTTCTTCCTTCAGTTGAATAAGAGATTGATGCATATCTGTATTTTTCTGCTGTTGTTCCCCTAGAGCTGTCTGGAGTTGCGCCAGATCTCCCCGGAGCTCTGCTCGTTCCGCTGCTAAGCGGTTCATATGACTCTGAATTTCCTGGATTTGTACAGCTTCTTCTGCCATATGAACCGCAGCCAGCACGGCAATTCGGGGCATATCCAGACGCGAATGAGCTTGAGAAATGCTGTGCATACGCTCATCCACGTAATTGGCAACCTGCTTCATATAATCGGTATTGCTGCCGACGAGTTTATAAGAAGTACCGTAGATCTCTACAGTGACGCGAGTACGATCTGGTGTAGTCACAATTATGCCCTCCTTCAATACTACTGTATGTTGATTCTAAGGTGTGTCCGGTACTATGGTAACCCGCCTTCCGTGAAGCGTTCAACCTTATTAGTCCGGCTTCCCCGCAGCGGGTAATTATCAGAGTAAGAGAGCTTCTATGATGATAGGCCAAAAAGCCGTATCGAACCTCTGTCACTAAGATTCGATACGGCTTCCCGCATTTCCTGCTACTTTCTCAATTCCGCTCCAAAAGTTTGTTCCAGAGACGTAACGACAGGAGTATGCGCCGCATTGATCTCTTCATCCGTCAACGTATGTTCCCAGTGACGATAGGTCAGAGAGATAGCTACGCTCTTCTTATCTTCACCAAGCTTACTGCCTGTAAATACATCAAACACTCGTGCATCCTGCAACAGCTCTCCGCCTGCAGCGTGAATAACACGAAGCAGTTCGCCTGCCTCAACGTCTTTATTGACCACGAGGGCAATGTCACGTTCCACGGATGGGAAGCGAGCCAGCTCTCTGAACTGAATATGAGAGTTTGCGTGTTCAATGACCTGTTGCAACGCAATTTCTGCAACATACGTATCGTTCAGCCCATAAGATTGTTGGAGCTCCGGATGAATCTGCCCAAGGGTACCGATCCGTTGAGAGCTTCCATTCACATCCAGCCATACCGAAGCGGAACGGCCCGGGTGGTAGCTTTGCGGTTGGTCAGCGACATAACGAATGCTGGCACTCAATCCGAAATAGTCAAACACCGTTTCAAGCGCGCCTTTAATATCAAAGAAATCAACCTTTTCAGCACCAATATTCCATTGTTTTTCACGGCGTACCCCAGTCAACAACAGACTCAGCACTTGAATTTCCTGCGGCTGGCGGGTTAATGTTTGTTCCTCTGTATAAAATACTGTTCCCATCTCGAAAATCGCCAGATTGTCTTGCTTCCGGTTCATGTTATACACCGCTGTATCCAGCATCTGCGGAATGATACTCGTACGCAAAACACTACGGTCTTCGCTCATAGGCATAGCCAAACGTACCGGATGGCTGCCTTCTGTCAAGGCATTAAATAACCCCGTACTTTGCGGATGTACAAAAGAGTAGCTGATCGTCTCCTGCCAGCCACCATGAGCCAGCAATCTGCGCAGGGAGCGGCGCAATGATTGTGATGCTGTCAAAGCTCCCGGAGTTGTAGGACCTTCAATCGGCGTGGTCGGGATATTGTCGTAACCATACAGACGAGCAACCTCTTCGATTAAGTCCACGTCAATGGTGATATCTCCACGGCGTGTAGGAACTTGAACTTCCAGTACCCCTTGCTCTGCGTCGCCACATCCGAAATGAAGTCTACCGAAAATCGTTTTCACCTCAAGCAGCGACAGTTCGGTTCCCAAATATCGGTTTATCTTATCTAGCGACAGCTTGATAATGCGGTTTTCAGCTTTTGCAGACGCAGATTCTACGATGCCCTGGTGTACAGTGCCTCCTGCATAACGCTGAATCAGCGCGGCTGCACGATTCACAGCAGGCACAACAGCGCCTGGATCAACCTCTTTTTCAAAACGCAGACTTGCTTCTGAACGCAGTCCAAGTTGACGAGACGTTTTGCGAACTGTACCGCCGTCAAACTTCGCAGATTCCAGCGCAATGCTGACCGTCGCATCCGTAACCTCGGAGTTGGCTCCACCCATCACGCCTGCCAATGCTATTGGTTTCACACCGTCTGTAATCAGCAGCATATGCGGCTCCAGCTTACGCTCCTGATCATCAAGTGTAATCAATGTTTCGCCTGCACGAGCGAGTCGAACTTCAATATTTCCATTTTCCAGCTTATCCGCATCAAAAGCATGCAACGGCTGACCGTATTCCAGCATGACGTAGTTCGTAATATCTACGATGTTGTTGATCGGACGAACACCTGCCGCCATCAGACGGTTTTGAATCCATAATGGGGAAGCCCCCACTTTTACACCTGTAATATAACGGGCCGCGTAGTGCGTACACAGTTCAGGAGTATCTACCTTCACAGACAGATGATCTGCCGCTGCATCGCTAATTTCCACCAGATCCTTAGCCGGATCAGCCAGAGAAATATCACGTCCCAGAATCGCACTCACTTCATATGCTGCTCCGTGCATGCTCAGGCAATCCGAACGATTGGGTGTCAGATCAAAATCCAGCACCTGATCATCCAGCGCCAGCAGCTTCGTAATTGGCATACCAATTTCAGCATCCTCAGGCAGCACCAAAATACCTTCTTGCAATTCCTTTGGAAGCAGCTTGTCATTCATGCCCAGTTCTTTGGCCGAGCAGATCATACCCATGGATACTACACCACGCAGCTTGGCCTTTTTAATGTGGAAATCTCCCGGCAACTTTGCACCTACAACTGCAACAGGAACCTTTTGACCTGCATCCACGTTTTTGGCACCGCACACGATTTGCAGATCTTCCTCCTGACCTGCATCGACAATACATACATTCAGCTTATCAGCATCAGGATGCTTTTCCTTGCTTTTAACATAGCCGACAACGACGCCAGTAATCCCTTGATTGCGCTGCTCGACCTCATCAATTTCTATGCCCGAACGGGTGATTTTCTCTGCCAGATCCTCCGCGCTTACCTGATCCAGCGATACATACTCGGACAGCCACTCGAATGATACTTTCATATGGGTTCACTTCCCTTGATATAGTTGTTTATTGACGCGCAAACTGTTTCAGGAACGACAGGTCACTGTTATAAAAATGACGAATATCATCGATACCGTATTTCAATATAGCAATCCGCTCTACACCCATACCGAATGCAAAGCCGCTGTACACCTCGGGATCAAAACCGCCCATCTCTAGCACTTTCGGATGGACCATGCCACAGCCCAAAATTTCAATCCACACGCGTTCGCCATTTTTCTTCACAAAAGTTACGTCTACTTCAGCACTCGGCTCTGTGAACGGAAAGAAGCTTGGGCGCAAACGGATTTCGGTCGATTCTCCGAACATTTCGCGTGCAAATTGAAGTAAGGTTCCTTTCAAATCACTCATGCGAATGTCTTTTCCAATGACAAGCCCTTCAATTTGGTGGAATTGAAAAGAATGTGTTGCATCGTCATCATCACGTCGGAAAACCGTACCCGGACAGATAACCTTAATAGGTGTTTCGCCCTTCATCGCTTCCATCGCGCGAATCTGAACTGGTGACGTATGGGTACGCATCAACAGATCCTCAGTCAGGTAAAATGAATCCTGCATATCGCGTGCGGGGTGATTTTTAGGCAGGTTCAATGCTTCGAAGTTATAATAATCCGTCTCAGCCTGTGGACCCTCAGCCACTCGATATCCCATGCCTGTAAAAATATCCTCGATTTGCTCAATCACTTTGTTGAGTGGGTGCAGTCCGCCTTGCGGCAGTGTGCGTCCAGGCAGCGTAACGTCGATCTTTTCCGCTTGCAAACGCTCATTCGTTTCCGCTTTCGTGAACTCGTCCTGCTTACGGTTAACGACTTCTTCAATCGCCTCGCGCACCTCATTGGCGACCTGTCCAACAACCGGACGCTCTTCCGCGCTCAGCTTGCCCATACCGCGCAAAATTTCAGTCAGTGCGCCCTTTTTCCCCGAGTATTTGACCCGTAGATCAGCCAGCTCCTTGGGTGTTGCCACCTTCTCCAATACTTCCAGTGCTTCTTCCTTCAAGGCCAGCAAATGTTCCTTCATTTGGATGGTTTCGCTCATCGCCTGTTCAGTCCCCTTTCTTCATATCCAGCTTTTCAGACAACAAAAAAAGGTCTTTCCTCCCGGTAAGGGACGAAAAGACCGTGGTACCACCCTCGTTAGACAATAAGCTCAGCTCACCCGGCGTTCTGCCTTACGGCACTAGTTACAGGTGATTGTTTATGCTGTGCATCATCGTCTCGCTCTGCACGTTGTAACGGTCGTGAACCGGTATCCCCTACTTGCACATTCGCCATTCACATGGCGCCTGAGGTTCAAGGAACTGCTCCGGAGCGAACTTCAACAGCCCAGTATTTGCAGAAACGCTCTCAATCCTACGACGCTTCCTCCCTGTTCAATCGGACACTGTCTACTCTTCTCCATCAAGACATTTTCAAAAATTCGAACTATTGTTCATTATTATATGCAAACTACCGCGCTTTGGCAAGCAGGGCATACGTTTCATTCCTTTAGATATCGAGATCATCCAACCGCTCCAGATTTGCACGAATGCGCCTAATTTCGCTCAACAACTTCTCATTTTCGCCATTCGTGCCCGTCATTCCCATCAACTCTGTAAGACGCAATTGTAATCGAAGCCGTTCCTCACGCCGTTCCTGATCTTCTGGCTCCCGTTGACGGCTCCGTTCATCTTCTTGCTTTTCGTCGGCTGTCCCCTCATAGATTTCATATCTGCCCCCCGGCTTCATATTGAGTAACCGAGTTGCCGTGCTCCTCACCAGCTCCCGATCATGTGAGACGAGCACCAGTGCTCCATCATAGTTACGCAAAGAATCCTCTACAATTTCACGGGTTTCAATGTCAAAATAATTCGTCGGTTCATCCAGCACCAGCAGATTGGCTCCACTAAAGTACAGACGCAGAAAAGCTACCCTGCATTTTTCTCCCATACTAAGTGTCCCGATCCTTTTAAACACGTCCTCTTTCGCAAAAAGAAAGCAGCCCAACACTGTTCTCGCTTCTGTTTGGGTCATCGTCGGAAGCGCAAGCAGACTGTCCAGCAACGTTTGATCCTCTGGGAGCTGCTCCAGCTCCTGTGAAAAATATCCGATGTTCAACTGTGGGTTGGCTGTGATTTTTCCTGTCTGCGGCTCCAGTTGACCTGTTAATAACCGAAGCAGTGTGGTTTTACCAATTCCATTGGGCCCCCGAACAGCCAGACGGTCTCCACGTGCAACGATCAGATTTAGATTTTTCACAATGATACGGTCGTCGTAGCTAAAGTCAACCTGCTCAGCACGCAGCAAATATTTTGCCTGAAACCCGCTGTCACTTAATTTCATGTGCAAAGACGGAGCTTCACGTGGTTGTTCTACCCTGTTAGCCTCCAGTCGCTCCAGTTCTTTTTCTTTCGCATGATAACGGGAGATATTTTTTTTAGCCTTGGCCTTATAGAAGCTCTGTGTAATAGCCACTTCGACTTTGGATGCGCTACGATGTGCCTGGTGAAACCATTCCCTGTAATTTCGAATCGTTTCCTCCAGTGCCTGTTTCGCCAGCTCCTGCTTTCGATAGCTGGCTTCCTGCTCTCGCAGTTCCCGCTCCTTTTGCGCTTTATATTCCTTATAGCCGCCTTTATAGCGCCCAATACCCGTTGATGCAAGCTCAACTATACTCGTAGCCACTCGATCCAAAAAGGCTCTGTCATGCGATACAAACAGCAGCGTTCCCGGATACGTGGACAGCCACTGCTCCAGCCAAAGCAAGCTTTCGGCATCCAAATGGTTGGTCGGCTCATCCAGCACCAGCAGCTTCGGCTGCCTGACCATCAGTCCGGCTAACCGCACTCTCGTCTTCTGTCCGCCACTCAGGTCACCATAAGCAATGGACCACGTCTGGGCAGGCATTCCCATTCGAGTGAGCGCCTTTTCCACCTCAGACTCCCAGGCAAAGCCTTGCAGGTGTTCGTATTCATCCATCAGCTCGCCGTAACGCTCCAGATGATGCTCCATATCCTTCCCAGCATCGGCTAGGTCAGCTTCCAGCTGTCCCAACGCTTGCTTGAGGAGCCAATGCCGAGGGCTGGCCTGCTGTGCGGCCTCCAGTGCGGTTCGAGACCAATCCACCGTATCCTGCTGCTTCAGCCAGCCCCGCTCTTCCAGTGGCAAATCATGCTCTACTTGACCAGAGGTTGGCACTTCATCTCCCAGCAATATTCGCAATAACGTCGTTTTACCTGCTCCATTTCTTCCAAACAGTGCGAGCCGTTCTCCTTCCATCACATCCAACGACACATTCTCAAATAAAGATGTCCCGTTCCAATCCTTTACTACATTGCGAATACGCAAAATCGTTCTCATACCGATCATCCTTTCCCAGCCCGGTTTTTTGACCCCGGAAGCAATAAAAAAAGCCGCAGAAGGCTGCGGCTTGCATACAAGGAATATAGAATGACTGTTATGAATCGTTTCAGAACATACGCTTATGAAAAATAACACCGTAAACGAATAAGCCAAATCCCGTTCCAGAATAAACGCATACGTCCCTACATTCATTTTCAGACACACTTCTCCCGTTGCAGCTTACAGCCGCCTGCCAGTAACTGTGCAGTTAAGTGGGAAAATCAGTGTGCTTACTTCATCGGACGTATGGTTACCTTCCTTTTCATGGGATAATTACTTGCGGTTAGTATAGCAGATCACAACACATTTGCAAATAACCCTCGTTATTTTCCAAATACCAAAGTTGTATTCGACGAGCCTGCATATTTCGTTACAAACTCTTTAGTATATTCAGGAGTCTGAACTTGATAGCTATAGTTCTTGCTTGGATTCCAGTTGGTTACACGCGATTTTTGATTGTTGATGGTGGGAAAACTCCCTTCATCTTTAAACTCGCCATTGCCTTTATCATCAAGAATACCGCCCTTTTCACTACCTTTTCCAAAGTAGTTGTACTCAGAATAGATTCTTGCATTCGTAGCAATGGTATAAGCAAGCTGAAAATTATTAATATAATTATTTTTAACATGGAAATATCCATATCTCATGAGTCCTGGACCACGTACAAGTAAGTTTTCAAAATAATTATTAGCGATCGTGATATGGGGCATGCCATCATAATTTTTATTGCCATCATCAGGATATCCCAAAATGAGACCATATTTATGATTAGCAAATTTGGAGTTACTAATGGTTACATAATCAGCCGATTGGCCTATGTACAAAAGTTTGTCCAGATCCGAGCCATTTGCATTATAACTGTGACCTGCAAACGTAACATGATCAATCCAATAATTTGTGCCCGCAGTAAGATAAAGTTGGATGTCATCGTTACCGTTAATGTTGGCACTGTGCTCAAAAGTTAAATTTTGAAAGATCACATTTCCCGAATTATTTGTTGTTTTCAAATGAATGTTAACCAGTTTGTTTTGCGCATAAGAACCAATGAGCGATTTGTTAGTACCAATGTTGACCACGGTTTTAGAGGAGGCAGAAATATTTTTTTCGATGACCAGAATTTTAGGAGTTGAATCCCCTAACTGGTTTTTCAAATCGTTTAGATTATTGATATAGATAATCTGACCGCCTTTTCCCCCTGTTGTGGCAGGCTTAGTAGCTCCATTTTCACTTTTAGCCTGTCCGGCAAAACCAGTCATTCCATTCGTCGACGTATTCGGAAAATCAGCAGCGGCGAACGTAGAACTTGCAGGGAAAGTAAGCAGCACCAAAGTTAATGCTAAAAACAGAAAAGAAATTTTCCTCATTGCAGCTACACCATCCTTTTTTAAGTTAAATCCCAACAATGCGACTATACTTATTTTTTAGTAAATGGTAAATAGTTCTTTTTATCTGTTTATTTATAGCATATAAGCTAAATGTTTTATATTTTATTTTGTGTGGCAATGTAAAAATAGTTCGTAAGAACGCAAAAAGCCGTGATACCCCATTGGCACCCCGGCTATAATGTATTTATCTACTCCAAACAAAACAAAAACCCTTGCGTCACAAGGGTTTCGAACTTCTTAAAATAGTAAGCGGGTGATGGGAATCGAACCCACGCTATCAGCTTGGAAGGCTGAAGTTCTACCATTGAACTACACCCGCATTTTATAATATCTCGATTCTTATGTATGGCACGCTTAACCTATCGTCAACCAGCTGAATCAGGATGTTATTTAGTATAACTTACCTTTCAGCAAAATGCAAGCATACTACATACTATCCTGAGCCAGCCAATTCATAGGTTCACGTAAAAACAATTTTTCAAAGATTTCTGCCGGAATGGGGCGACTAAAGTAATACCCCTGACCCTCATGACAATCTTGTGCCTGCAAAAAATGAAGCTGCTCCTCATTCTCTACCCCTTCAGCCGTAACCTTCAGCTTCAAATGGTGAGCCATGGAGGCAATAGTAGATACAATTGCTGCATTTTTGCTGTCGACCAGTACCTCATTTACAAAGGAACGATCAATTTTTAGACGATCAATCGGGAGATTCTTCAAATAATGCAATGAGCTATAGCCAGTTCCAAAATCATCAATACTGATTGCGACACCAATAGCCTTTATTTTTTTTAACTGTTCAAAGGCTCGATCCTTATCAAAGGTCATACTCTCGGTAATCTCCAGCTCTAGATAGCGTGCTTCAAGTTCCGTATAGGTCAAAATGCCCCGAATTACATCCACCAGCTTTTTTTGCTGAAATTGGCGCATGGATAAATTGACCGAAATCGGGATTGGTGGGTACCCAAGCTCCTGCCAATGCTTATTTTGCAGACAGGCCTCCCGTAACACCCATTCCCCCAAGGGCACAATTAAACCACTTTCTTCAGCCACCGGAATAAAATCGCCTGGCATCACCATCCCACGATGAGGATGATTCCAACGCACCAGCGCCTCCAAACTCGTTAGCTCGCCACTTTGCAGGTGGACACGAGGTTGATACACCAATGAAAATTCCTCATTTTCAAGCGCTCGCCGCAGATCATTTTCCAGCTGGAGTCTTTCATGCGCTCGCATCTGCATCGAACTAGCATACCGCTGAAAATTCACTCCCTGCTCTTTAGCACTATGTACAGCCGTATCCGCCTGCTGAATAAGCTGTTCACTCTGATTCGCATCCAACGGGTACAAAGCTATACCAACGCTCACCGTCACATGATAAGACTCACCATCAATATCGAAAGGCAGATCGAACAGCTTCACCATATCATCAATACGACTTCTCATAGCATCTGTATCTTCGTATCCCGTTAGAAGAAAGGCAAATTCATCTCCGCCCATGCTAAAGACAGCTTCCCCTTCATGGCTAAAATGCCCCAAGCGTTCGCCTACTGCATACAGCAAATAATTTCCTGCCATATGTCCAAGCGAATCATTAATCGCCTTGAAACGATCAATATTTAGAACTAAAAGTGCTACTGTCTCATCCGATTTCAATGATTTGCGCAATATTTTATCTAAACGTTGGGAAAGGCGGCGACGATTGGGGAGTCCTGTTATATCATCATTATAAGCAATGTGATTAAACTCAGATTCTGCTGCCTGCTTTTCACGATAAGGAACCAGAACCATCAACCGGACCAGCCCGCTCAACATGTTATAGAATGCTATCGCGTTGGTCAAAAGTCCCAATAGGTGATTAATATCGCTCATTTGCTCAGAAAATAAATAGAACAACTGACTCACAACACACAGTCCAATTCCACGAACCATAAGCAACATGCCCAACTCCGCCGGGCGGACTTTCCGATATTTTCGCACCCCGAAAATAAAAGTGAACACAAGTAGTAACATGACAGCCAGATTTAACGTCCAGCCCAGGTTGCCTATTTCGTATCGTATACGTAGATCCGGTAAGCCTGCACCAAATATCTTAATAACTCCTAGAATCAGCAAAGTGCAGCCTATCCCTGCCCACAAAGCCACTGTCTTGTATTCAGACTTCGTCTTGCTAAACGGGAGGAAACAAACACATAAGAGCAAGACAGAAGTAAAGGCACGATTTACAAACAGCAGCCATAACGAAATGCCCGGAGACAAAGCAAAGTCCGTCAGGCTTACGAAACTAAACGAAACAATATGAACAAGGTAAAGCAGACCAGCCACCAAAAACGTCGGGGCAATAAGAAGTCTCTGCAAGGATAACTGTTCCAGTAAAACGGACCAGGATTGATAAAAAATAGAAAAACAAATCGCAGCACAGGCAAACCCTATGATCGGATATAACAAGAAAAAAACATTATGGGAGTATATCTTATTCAAAGTTACGTGAAATAACTGAACCAAGACAAACAAAACTATCGCAGCAATGCCGATACCTATCGTTTTTTTTACTTCCAGCCGTATACTCATTCAGCCTCTTCAGCCCCCTGCATATCGGAGATTCCGATCATCTAAGACGTTTGACAGCTTTGGAAGCCGTTGTTTAAGTCTATAGTATCAAAAATAATGTTGTATTCTGGTATATAATAGCATTTAATCTGTGAAAGGTGAATCATTTTTTTGTCTTAAATTCATGAATTCATTTTCGCATTTACGCAAATAACCGAGCTTACAGCACCAAAAAAGCGCATCATCTTGTCAGATTATGCGCTTCAGATAACCTTTTCCAAAAAGGTGATACCTATACCCCAACGCTGCACAACATAAAAGAAATAGTATGTACAGGACCCCTCTGCGAAAACCTCCCCATATTAAACTACAGGAAGCGTGATTTTGAATTGTGTGCCACTTCCATGTTTACTGTCTACATGTATGAAACCTCCGTGATTTTTGATAATTCGATAGCTCACAGCCAATCCCAATCCGGTTCCACTTTCTTTTGTTGTAAAAAAAGGATCAAATAAACGCGTCAATGTATTGTGATCCATACCTAATCCGTTATCTTCAATACAAATGTGGACATAATTGCCCTCAAGCACTGTATGAATATCGATGCAGCCCTCTCGTTCCCCACCCATGCTTTCAATGGCATCCATTGCATTTTTAATCATATTGAGAATAACCTGCTTAATCTGCTTCACATCAATGGAAACCTTCATGAGCTCATCATTTTCGTCCAATGCAATCTGGCAACCCTTCATCAATGCTTCGCTTTCTGTCAGCATCACT
Source organism: Paenibacillus sp. FSL L8-0644 (assembly GCF_038008165.1). Classification (NCBI taxonomy): domain Bacteria; kingdom Bacillati; phylum Bacillota; class Bacilli; order Caryophanales; family Paenibacillaceae; genus Paenibacillus; species Paenibacillus sp. FSL L8-0644. The sequence goes on along the minus strand of NZ_JBBOYN010000001.1, from coordinate 1,729,816 downwards.
ACTTCTTTCAGCAGCCCCATCACAGATACAGCCGTTTTTTGCGGAGCCGAAGGCTTGGACGAATTTAAGAACTCATAAATAATGTCGTTCGCACGATCAATTTCTGTTAATATAATGCGGGCATACTCATCCCTGCCCAACTCCACCAAATGCGGTCGAAGCAATTGAATAAAGCCCCGGATTGCGGTAAGCGGGTTACGAATTTCATGAGCAATAGAGGCCGAGATGCGTCCCAGCATCGCCAGCTTATCGTTTTGATATGCTGTCTGCTCAATCTGCTTATAATCCGACACATCCTTGACGCTAAACAAAAAATTGCCATCCATCTGATCACCATAGGTTACTGTTATCAACCAATGCCGACCATACTCATCAATTAACTCATGATAGCGCTTTCTATGAAAGATAGTTTCTTTATAAATCCGCATGATTTTCTTCTTCTTAAACCGGCTTAACTCAGGATGGTGCAAAATTTGCATCAAATTGCGACCTGCTAGCGAACTCCGTGGTAGCTCCAGCAATTTCGCCATTTGCACGTTAATAAAGGTCAGTACCCCGTCACTGTCAAACAGCATGATACCACTATCCAGGTTCTCCAGCACATTTTCATACTTGTTATTGGCGATCTGTGTGGAAGGACAAGCTCCCACGGTATCAAGCAAGGCTTCTTGGAATTCACTGATCATGCCAGGCTTCCCCCTTGTTTCGGAATGACAAACTGGCCGTATCGGACGCGTAATAATCTTGAAGAAAAGAAAGGCATCTATCGACTACCCTTCAATGGTGTAGAAAACAGTTACACAGAAATCCGACCATCTCTTTCCAATTCCAGTCTTATTTTATGATAGACAAGATTAAGGATCGCAGTCAATCGGAAAAAGTGTCGAATCCAAATTTTTATCCTGTTTTCTTTCGTCATAATATCTGCGCAACATTACCAAAATGAAAAATGAAGTTAGGAACAAGCGCCCTACACACCAAAGAAGCTCTCCAGAATTGAGAGCTTCTTTGGTGTGTAGGATGTCAACTGCCGCTCTTATTATGTTGAAGCCGGGATCGTCTTTGGCTCATAACGGCCAGTCTTCTCTTAAGCTCTCCCTGCCATTTTTCATCATTCATCTGTTTGGCTACCATCAATAAATCCAGGGATATGTCAATTTGACGCTTCACAATTTCAAACGCATCTTCACTTTCACGATTCACACAATTTTCAAATATCGTATCATCGTCTTCCATGACATAATCCTGAAAATCAATCTCGCTTGCCCCATCTCCATGTGCATATTCAGCCAAGATTTCATACTCATTTTCGACTTTATAATGAACTTCAATGCGACGACATACCGGGCAAAACAGCAAAGGAACATTATGAACTTGGGTGCGGTAATGCTTCAGCGTTCCCTTGGTTCCTACCATGCTTGCTCCACAGCAATAACTCATCCGGGCTCAGCCTCCTCTGAACAAAACCTGTTCTGCCTTGCTTATCTTCTACAATACCTTATTCGCTTTCGTCAGGCAAAATTCCTCCAGAACACAACAACATTTCCATAATTATTTGTTACCTCACTCTGCGTTGCCTCATTAAACAGGCTGTCCTCACATTTTCCGCTGCACAGAGCAGGCAAGCAAGCCCCCAATAACGGTAGAGTAACCGCTAGTTGGGGGCTTGTTTGTTTAATTAATTTCAACTTGTGAAGCTTATATTACAGATTTTGATCGCCTGGTTTCCAGTTCATTGGGCACAAGCCACCGGATTGCAAAGCTTGCAGTACACGCAATGTTTCTTCTACACTGCGACCTACATCGTTGTGGTTAACCACTTGATATTTCAATTCGCCTTCTGGATCAATGATGAACAAGCCGCGCAATGCAACGCCTTCTTCTTCGATCAGAACGCCATAATCGCTTGCTGTTTTTTTCGTGATGTCAGAAGCCAATGGGAAGTTCAGTTTGCCTAGACCGTTGTTTTCTTTAGCTGTGTTGATCCATGCTTTGTGACTGTGCACGGAGTCTACACTGATACCCAGAATTTCAGTATCCAGCTCTTTGAATTGGTCAGCAGCATCGCTCAATGCTGTAATTTCCGTAGGGCACACAAAAGTGAAATCCAGTGGATAGAAGAAAAATACGAGCCACTTGCCACGGTAATCGGAAAGCTTCACCGAACCAAATTCTTGACCGTCTCCAGTCACTGTTTCCAATGCAAAATCAGGGGCGGGTCTTCCTACCAATCTTTCTGCCATAATATGAAATCCTCCTTTAAAATATGTAAGAAAAACACCACATGTGCTTTCCTCAATCATCTGTATTGTAATAAACAACAACTTACTTGATAAATGTTATCATTCGCTGAAATCAAAGTCAATATTGTAACCATTACTTTTTTATAATTATTTTAAACTAGCTTAAAAATTCATATTTTATTCACATTTTGAACCTTTGAATATACAAATAGCCCCTGATTGCTCAGGAGCTACTGTGCTAAACATTTGCCAAAAAGCCAGACTGTATAACCTTACTATATAATAGGAAGCTTTTTTTCAGAACGGGTGCATTTACGGAGCTTTTAGCGAATAGCTGCAGCGATCAGATCACCCATTTGAGTTGTCGAGATTGCTTGAGATTTATCCACCGCAATATCCGCCGTACGGTGCCCTGCATCCAGTACCTCAGCTACGGCTTTCTCAATGGCATCTGCTGCTTTCTCGTACCCGAAGGTAAGACGGAACATCAAAGCAACGGACAAAATCGTTGCAATGGGATTCGCCAGGCCTTGGCCTGCAATGTCAGGCGCAGAGCCATGTACCGGCTCGTATAGGCCGAAGCTGCCTTCTCCCAGTGATGCGGAGGAGAGCATGCCGATGGATCCAGTCAGCATAGCCGCTTCATCACTGAGAATGTCACCAAACATATTTTCCGTCACGATGACGTCGAAGCTAGATGGACGACGCAGCAATTGCATGGCGCAGTTATCAACCAATACATGCTCCAGCTCGACATCCGGGTAGTCTACAGCAACCCGGTTCACTACTTCACGCCATAAACGGGAAGTTTCCAGTACATTAGCCTTATCCACCGATGCAAGTTTTTTGCGACGTTTTTGTGCAATTTCGAAAGATTGGCGCACGATACGCTCTACTTCTGTTACATTATATGCGCAAGTATCAACTGCTTCCTCACCCTGAGGACTTTCTCGTCTGAACTTCTCGCCGAAATAAATGCCGCCCGTCAGTTCGCGCACCACGATCAGGTCCGTTCCTTCCAACACTTCCGGTTTCAATGTAGACGCGTCCTTGAGACAGTCAAAGACGACAGCAGGACGAAGATTCGAAAACAGACCGAGCTCTTTGCGAATGCCCAGCAGTCCGGTTTCAGGACGAAGTTCCTTTGGATTGTTGTCCCATTGTGGCCCTCCTACCGCTCCCAGCAGAACAGCATCTGCAGACTGACATACTGCCAGTGTTTCTTCCGGTAATGGTGTGCCCTTCTTATCAATGGCAATCCCGCCGAACAGCGCATGCTCCGTTTCAAATGAAAAGCCGAATACTTCTTCCGTACGTTTCAAAATTTTCTCTGCCTCTGCGACCACTTCAGGTCCAATTCCATCTCCCGCTATTACCGCAATTTTTTTAACGTCTGCCATCACGTACACTCCTCTTGTTATACAGCCATACAACCGTATTTTTCATACCTTCTTTGTAACATATATGGCAGGGCTTTGACCAAGATATAGAATCTATCAATTCAATAGGCACAGCCTATAAGCTGGTTTTTTCATCAGAAAAAAAGAAAACAGGACCGAAAAAACCCGATCCTGTAAACCCAACTCTTAAGTCTGCATAAAAACTAAGATTTATAATCTACGCGATTACTGTAATTTTTACGCTTGTCGATTAAACCATTCAGCGCATCCACGTAAGCCCGAGCACTTGCTTCCAGAATATCGGTGCTTACCCCGCGTCCCTGTACAGACAGTTCGTTTTGCGTCAGCACTACATGGACTTCACCCAGAGCGTCCTTACCATGGGTAACAGACTTGATGGAGTAATCTGAAAGTACAACGCTCTCACCGCTGGCTTGATCAATCGCATTATAGATCGCATCGACTGAACCATTTCCTTCAGCTTCTGTCTCAATAACCTGATCTTCATCGTTAACCAGACGCACTTGTGCGGAAGGCGTAGCCTTATTCCCGTAGGTAACAAAAATCGTTTCCAGCTTGAAGACTTCAGGTGCATCAGCCAATTTTTCTTCCAGCAATGCCAAAATATCATCGTCCGAAACTTCCTTTTTCTTATCAGCCAAATCCTTGAACTGCCCAAAGGCGCGATTCAGATCTTCTTCGTTCAATTCGTAGCCCAACTCGATCAAACGCTCACGGAAAGCATGACGACCTGAGTGCTTACCAAGTACCAGCTTGCTTTCTTTCAGACCGATACTTTCTGGTGTCATGATTTCATAAGTCGTTTTCTCTTTCAGCATGCCGTCTTGATGAATACCTGATTCGTGCGCAAAAGCGTTGGCTCCAACAATTGCCTTGTTGCCCGGCACTACCATCCCCGTCAAACGGCTAACCAAACGGCTCGTGCGCGCAATTTCAGACAATTGAAGAGACGTTTTGGCCTGGAAAAATTCCTGTCTCGTCTCCAGTGCCATGGCGATTTCCTCAATGGCCGTGTTTCCAGCACGTTCACCGATACCGTTAATGGTTCCCTCGATCTGATCCGCGCCGTTCAGGATGGCAGCAAGTGTATTAGCAGTAGCCATTCCCAGGTCATTGTGGCAATGTGCACTCAATTGAATCTTCTCCACATCGATTACATTTTCCTTAATATGTTTGAATATATTTCCATACTCATAGGGTGTCAAGTAACCTACCGTATCTGGAATATTGACGACAGAAGCTCCTTCTTGTACAGCCATGGTGACCATTTCAACCACAAAATCAAGCTCTGTACGGCCTGCATCTTCCAAGGAAAACTCCACTTTAGGCAAATATTTCAACCCATAGCGTATGGCAGCACGAGCAGTTTCCAAAACCTGTGCCTTCTCCATCCGCAGCTTATGTTGACGGTGAATAGGAGAGGTTGCCAAAAAGATATGGATACACGGGTCCTGAGCTCCCTTGAGTGCCTCGCGAACTGCATCAATATCCTGTTCCCTTGCACGCGAAAGACCAATCACCGTCGAATTTTTTACAGCTTTTGCTACTGCATTAACAGCTGCCAGATCACCCGGAGAAGCAGCCGGGAACCCAGCCTCCATACGATCAATTCCCAGCTTCTCCAACTGATGAGCGATCTCCACTTTTTCACGAGTGTTCAAGTTCACGCCAGGTGACTGTTCTCCGTCTCTCAACGTTGTGTCAAATATATATATTTTGCGCAACCTAACGCACCTCCTCAGGATTAGGACCCTTAAATTACAATGCGGCTCACGCAATAAGCAGGGCCGCATTGTAATTAATATTTATAAATAATGCATGTAGTCGAATTCATAGTACAAAAGATTATTACTTTTTGATCCAATGCATCATTTCACGCAATTGTCCGCCCACCACTTCAATCGGATGGTTAGCTTCATTACGACGAGTAGCCGTCAGGAATGCACGTCCAGATTGATTTTCAAGGATGAAGTCACGAGCAAATTTACCTTGTTGAATGTCAGTCAACACATCCTTCATGGCTTTCTTCGTATCTTCCGTTACCACACGTGGTCCAGTTACATAATCGCCATATTCCGCTGTATTACTGATGGAATCACGCATCGTTGCCAATCCACCTTCATACATCAAGTCAACGATCAGCTTAAGCTCATGCAAACATTCAAAGTATGCCATCTCAGGAGCATAACCTGCTTCAGTCAATGTTTCAAAGCCCGCTTTTACAAGTGCGCTCACGCCGCCACACAATACCGCCTGCTCACCGAACAGATCCGTCTCCGTTTCTTCACGGAAGGAGGTTTCAATTACGCCCGCACGTGTACAGCCAATGCCTTTTGCGTAAGCAAGTCCGATTTCTTTGGCCTGACCCGTTGCGTCCTGCTCAATTGCGATCAGCCCCGGTACTCCAAACCCTTCTACATAAGTACGACGTACCATATGTCCTGGGGATTTTGGAGCAACCAGCAATACATCGCTATCTTTAGGAGCTACGATTTGTCCAAAATGAACGTTAAAACCATGGGAGAACAAAAGAGCTGCGCCTTTTTTAAGGTTAGGTTCAATTTCATTTTTGTACACAGAAGCTTGAGTTTCATCAGGTAACAAAATTTGAACCACATCTGCACGGCTTGTTGCATCAGCTACGTTCAGAACTTCAAAACCGTCGTTTCTTGCGACATCAGCCGATTTGCCTTCACGCAAACCAATAACAACATTCACACCACTGTCACGCAAGTTTTGTGCTTGAGCATGCCCTTGGCTACCGTAACCGATAACGGCCACTGTCTTTCCTTTCAATACGCTGAGTTCTGCATCTTTTTCGTAGTACGTTGTAACTGCCATGGTTAATTTCCTCCTTTTAATTGGACCCTTCATAATGAGCGGGTACTCCAAGAGACTTTCCCTCGTGATTAGCATCTAAAAATCTCTTCGAGTCCCCGCTCTTATGCGGGCGGTTCTTTATTGATGTAATGCGCTATAAGCGGTAATTCGTTAAAGCTCCATATTAAGCATTGCCACGTATCATAGCTGTAACCCCGGTTCGAGTCAACTCCCGAATACCGTAAGGCTTCAACAACTCGATCATGGCATCAATTTTTTCTGTATCGCCAATGACCTGTACAATCAAACTCGTCGTTCCAACATCAATTACAGCTGCTCTGAATGTTTCTACCACGCCCATAATCTCTGGCCGTTGAGGCGGTTCTGCCTTTACCTTTATCATCGCCAATTCCCGGGCTACCATTGGTTTGGAACTGAGATCGATGACCTTGATCACATCAACCAGCTTGTAAAGCTGCTTTTCAATCTGCTCTAGGTTGTTCTCATCCCCTACAGTCACAATGACCATACGGGATAATCCAACTTCTTCCGATTGTCCCACAGTTATGCTCTCAATGTTAAAGCCGCGGCGACCGAACAGGCCGGACACACGTTGCAAAACGCCGGGTTGATCATTTACCAGTACAGCAATGGTATTTTTTGTTGTCATTTTACTCGTCCCCCATCAGCATTTGATCAATTGTCGAACCTTGCGTCACCATTGGATATACGTTCTCTTCCTTGCTGACTACAAACTCGACAACGACCGGTCCGGGTGTATCAAGCGCCTCCTGCCAAGCCCGACGTGCCTCTTCCTTATTCGTAGCACGCAGCCCTTTGACACCGTATGCTTCGGCAAGTTTCACAAAATCCGGACTTCCCGCCAGGTCAATGTGACTATACCGATTGTTATAGATCAATTCCTGCCATTGGCGAACCATTCCAAGCACCTGGTTGTTGATAATTACGATTTTAACCGGAATGTTATTGATTGCACAGATGGCTAATTCCTGCGAACACATCTGCATACCGCCGTCCCCGTTAATCGATATTACCAATCTGTCGGGATTGGCCATTTGAGCACCGATTGCAGAAGGGAAACCAAATCCCATCGTACCGAGTCCACCAGAGGTGACCCATGAGCGTGGCTGATTGAATTTGTAATACTGCGCTGCCCACATTTGATGCTGTCCCACGTCTGTCGTTACGATTGCACCACCCTTGGTCGTTTCATCCAGCAACTCAACAACCCATTGTGGTTTAAGCACCGTTTCAGAATCCTTATAAGAATAAGGTTTCTCATTCTTCCAATGCTGAATTTGCGCTCTCCATGCATCTGCCAGGTCCGCACGTTTCACATCCTGATTCAGCAATTCCAGCACTGCCTTCACGTCACCCACGATAGGAATATCCGCTGCAACATTTTTTCCAATTTCAGCAGGATCGATATCAATGTGGACGATTTTAGCTTGAGGAGCAAACCCATCCAACTTGCCTGTTACCCGATCATCGAAGCGGGCTCCGATACAGATCAACAGATCTGACTGTTGAATCGCCTGATTGGAGGTGTATGTTCCATGCATCCCCGGCATCCCCGTCCACAGTTCATGTCCACTTGGGAAACCACCCAATCCGAGCAATGTTGTCGTGATAGGAATTTCCGTTTTACGAACAAACTCGTAAAGTGCTTCATGTCCACCGGAGTATACAACTCCTCCACCTGCCAGAATGAATGGACGTTCTGCTTCGGAAATAGCTTGAGTTAGCTTGTCTAGTTGAATTTTGTTGGGCAACACTTTCGGGTTATAACCCCGCATGGTCACAGGTTCCGTTTGTGGGACAAACAACGTCTGGGCTGCAGAAATATCCTTCGGAATATCAATCAGTACCGGTCCCTTGCGCCCTGTGTTGGCAATATGAAATGCCTCATGGATGATTCGCGGTAGATCCTCTACATCTCTTACCAGATAGCTATGTTTCGTAATCGGCATTGTAATTCCCGTAATATCGGCTTCCTGGAAAGCATCCGTACCGATCAGGGAAGATACAACGTTACCCGTGATGACCACCAACGGCACCGAATCCATAAAAGCCGTCGCAATACCAGTTACCAGGTTTGTCGCGCCAGGTCCGGAAGTCGCAATACAGACGCCCACTTTACCGCTCGCCCGTGCATAACCATCTGCCGCATGAATAGCTCCTTGTTCGTGACGAGTGAGGACATGCTTGAAATCCTTAAAGCCATACATGGCATCATAGATATATAACACTGCACCACCAGGATATCCGAAGACACAATCTACTCCCTCCAGCAACAGGCTACGGAGTAAAATTTCCGAACCTGTAATCACTTCAGGCTTCATCCACTTTTCACGTAATTCATTGGTTGACCTAACTTCAGGAATTTGTGCACTCATTGGTCATCCTCCTTTACAAAATTTACATACATCTGACATTTGTAAAAACAAAAAAACCTTTCATCCCTAGAACAGACTTGCTGTTACTGAGGGACGAAAGGCTGTAGCTTCCGTGGTACCACCCGTGTTTGCCCGATATTTCGCAATATCGAACCTTGGCAGGTACAGAAATCACAAAGGATCTCCATATCTGGCGTCTGTAACGTAGACCGTACGATTTTCCCTAATAGGTGATTCAGCGCACCGTTAATGTCATCGGGCCCAAATACTTTTCAGGAAAACAGCTCCAAGGTGAGCTCGTTAAAAAGGGATTTTGGTGAAGCTTGCAGCTAATGCCTCACTCTCTGAACAAAAGAGCCCTAATCACTTCGTCCTCTTCATTGCCGTTGAGTTCATGTCATTCTTTCAAATGTTTAGACACATTATATGTCTCCCATCTGGGATAGTCAATACCCATATTTCATAAAAATTTATGTTTCTTTTCTGAAGCACCTCCGAATCGCACGCTTGTAAGAGGTACCCGCATATTATAAAAAAGACCACACGGTGAGACAGTACACTCCTCCAAAGCCACGTCTTATCTTGTTAAAAGGGTAGAAAAGGAGGCCCGTTTATGATTCGAAAACGCAGCTCTCAAGATGACAACATCATCTTTCGTCTAATCGAGCAAGAGCTTGTCCCCCTATCACATTTAAGCGCCCAGGAAATGGAACAAATACGCAAAGAATTACCCCGGCGCTTAAACCGGGGCATCACTTTTGTAGCTTGCAGACCGGATAATGCACAGGTTGTTGGCTTCATTCATGTTATGCTGCATGGCGAACTATTATACATTGATTTGATCGCAATCTCTTCGGCTCATCAAGGTATGCGATACGGAAAAAAACTGCTTGAGCATGCCGAACACTACGGACGACTGCGTCGCTGCAAGCGGGCTAAAGTGATGGTGGATGAAGACAATATCAGGGGGATCCACTTTTATCTGCGTCATCAATATCAAATGCTGCGATACGTAGCTTTGAGCCGATGCCACGAACTCGAAAAGTTACTGTAAAAAGTATCTTTTCGGGCTCAGGATTTTGTATGACTAAAATAAATTAGGGTAATACGGATATCCTACCCCGGGGTATCCCCCGTCTGTATACGGGCCTGGTTGCGGACCATATCCTGGTCCTCCATAGCCCGGACCGTAGCCACCATATCCCCCACCATAGGCACCAATGTATGGAGCTGTGCCGATGGCAAGCAAGTCAAACAGCACCAGAGGAATAATTGCCTTCGTGTTCACTTTTTTCTTGCGGTTTGGTTGAAGAACCAGTCGGTTACCCGAAATGCGAATCAGCTTGCCGCTGACCTGGGAACCATCCTTGCGAGTAGCAAAGATGACTTTGCCGACAAGCTTCTCCACCTGCTTTCTGGTTACTGCCTGTTTCATCGTATTTCCTCCTTCTTCTCAACGGATGGACAGATTGAACGGCTCCTTGATAGCTCATCACCACCACAAAATAGACCGGAGCTGACAGGGGCCGAGCGTCCCGTCCAATCTGCATAGCACAGTCTATTCCATTCATGCCAGTAGCGTATGTTTAAATGCCTGCACAATATAAAAAAATCTGATACCTGCATATGCAGATACCAGATTTTTTATAGACCCATGTACATTTTGCAAAACATACAGCATCAGTTGTTTATAAGTTTAACGCTTGCTTGGATCATAAAGTTGACCCAAAGCGGCCGGAGCGCGTGAACGTCCGACAGCCGCTACCAGTACAATAATCGTCAGGAGATACGGCAACATAAAAATAATTTCCTGGGGAATACTTTGTGACCATGCGAACAGCTGCACATAGTTGCGAATGGCTTGTGAAAAACCAAAAAACACTGCTGCGCCAAAAGCACCGAGCGGATTCCATTTACCGAAAATCATAGCGGCAATAGCAATATATCCCTGCCCCGAAACTGTATTGTGTGAGAACATGTTGGTTGTAGTCAGAGTGATTGTAGCTCCACCAATCCCAGCCAACGCCCCACTAATCATCACACCAATATAACGAAGACGATTTACTTTAATTCCCACGGTATCGGCCGCTCCTGGATGCTCCCCAACGGAACGCAAACGCAAGCCAAACGGTGTTTTATACAAGGTGAAATATCCAATAATAACCAATAGAATAGCTAGATATGTCGTTGGGTAAGCTTGGAAAAAGGCTTTTCCTGCAATCGGGATATCCACAAGGTAAGGGATGGATATTTCGTTGAAACCCTGAATCCGACCGGTGTCACCATCACCCTCAAATAAAAGCTTGACCATATACAGTGTACTACCTGCTGCCAGAAAATTAATAACTATACCACTTATTACCTGATCAGCTTTAAAGGTAATAGAGGCTACAGCATGAATTAGCGAAACCAGAATACCGAACACCGCAGCTGACAGCACACCTACCCAAGCCGCAGAGGTGCCTCCTAGTCCAGCTTGCTCGGCATAAAATCCGCCAACACCCGCTGCAAACGCTCCAAATACCATAAGTCCTTCCAATCCGAGGTTCGTCACACCGGATTTTTCTGAAAAAACCCCGCCGAGAGACGCAAAAATAATCGCCGTCGCAAAAACGAGCGTTGTATGGATTAATTCACCAAGTGTTAACCAACTCATTTTACAACACCTTCTCTTTCTTCCGCTTGGAGTAGAGCGGCTTCACAACCCAACGTACAATACCTTGGGCCGCAATGAAGAAAATAATCGAGCCAATGACAACCCGGATAATTTCGGGCGGTACATCTGCGCTAAAGCTCATCCCCGCAGAACCATACGTAAGCGTTCCGAACAAAACAGAACCGAGCAGCACACCAAATGGGTTATTCATCCCAATCAGAGCTACGGCGATACCGTCAAAACCGGTTCCTGGTGATCCTGCCATGACAGATTGGTAATGGAATACTCCCAGCACTTCAAAGGCCCCTGCTAATCCGGCAAAAACTCCACTAATGAACATCGCTTTTATAATATTACGATTTACATTCATACCTGCATAACGGGATGCATCCTGATTAAATCCGACAGCCCGCAGCTCATAGCCCTGCTTTGTTTTCCACATAAAAATGTAGAAAAAGACTGCTGCCAGCACAGCAATAACCGTACCCCAATGTACCCGAGCATTCCCCATCATCTGGGACAGCCATTCGATGGAAATTGAAGCAGAAGGCTGAATATCCACAGAACGATTCTCACCTTCCATAAGTGCGAACTGATTGATCACCAAATTAGCCAAATACAGGCCGATCCAGTTCATCATAATACATGTAATAACTTCATTCACGCCTCGTTTGGCCTTCAAATAGCCAGCAATCGCAGCCCACAGGCCTCCGAAAACTGCGCCTGCAATCACAGCCAAAGGTGCATGAATGATAGCTGGCAACCCATGGAGTTTAATGCCCACAATCGAAGCAGCTGTCATACCTACCAGAAACTGACCTTCGCCACCAATATTAAACAATCCGGCGCGGGCCGCAAAAGCAAATGCCAACCCCGTCAAAATCAGCGGAGTCATCTCGCGGATAGCCTCTCCAAAGTTATAAGAATCTCCGTATACACGGCTAAACAAAGCAGAATAGGCCACAATAGGGTCATACCCGCCAATCAGCATCACGATAGCACCCAGAAGGAGACCCAAAATAATAGAGACCAGCGCCAGTACAAAGGAGTCTTTTGTGAATATTTTCAATAGATTAGCCATTCTCTACTCCTTTCTTCACTGCACTTCCTGCCATCATCAGCCCCAGTTCCTGGTCATTCGTTTCTTCTGGCAGCACTTCCCCGACAATCTTGCCCTCATATATGACAGCAATTCGGTCGGATACATTCATAATCTCGTCCAGTTCAAAAGATATGAGCAACACAGCTTTACCTTGGTCCCTCTGCGCAATCAGTTGTTTCTGGACAAATTCAATAGCTCCAACATCCAGACCGCGTGTAGGCTGTGCTGCAATGAGAAGGTCCGGATTTTTATCAATTTCACGTGCAATGATAGCCTTCTGCTGGTTCCCACCAGATAATGCTCTTGCCTTCGTGTGAATATCCGGTGTTCTAACATCAAACTTTTCGATGAGACTTTTAGCCTGTTTCTCTATAGCATCTTTGTTCAAGAAGCCATTTTTACTGTAAGGCGCCTGGTAATACGTCTCCAGCACCATATTTTCACTCATAGAAAAATCCAGCACCAACCCATGCTTATGACGGTCCTCTGGTATATGTGAAACGCCTGCCTCTGAAATTTTGCGTGGTGACTGATTGGCCACCTCTTGTCCGAGCAAACGAATGCTCCCGCCATCCACCTTGCGTAAGCCTGTCAAAGCTTCGATCAGCTCACTCTGTCCATTACCATCTACTCCGGCAATCCCCAAAATCTCGCCCGCCTTGACCTGCAGGTTCAACTCATTTAGAACATGAATACCATCCTTGTTTTTAGAAATTACATTGTTCATTTCCAATACCGTTTGTCCTGGTTGCGCAAGCTGCTTGTCCACTTTAAAGGACACACGACGGCCCACCATTTTCTCAGCCAGCTCATTTGGTGTTGTTTCAGACGTCTTGACCGTATCAATAACCTGACCTCGGCGAATGATCGTAACGGTATCCGCAATTTGCATGATTTCTTTAAGTTTATGAGTAATAAGAATAATTGATTTGCCTTCAGCCACCAAACGTTTCATAATATCCAGCAACTCAGTGATCTCCTGTGGTGTCAGTACAGCTGTAGGCTCATCGAAAATCAGAATATCTGCACCGCGATAAAGCGTTTTAATAATTTCTACACGTTGCTGCATACCCACAGATATATCCTCAATTTTGGCATTCGGATTCACCTGAAGGCCGTACTGCTCAGACAACCGCTGTACTTCTGCGGCAGCCTTTTTATAATTGATTTTCAGACCCTTACGTGGCTCCGAGCCCAGGACAATATTTTCGGTAACGGTAAACGGCTGTACGAGTTTAAAATGCTGATGCACCATGCCAATCCCCAGATCAATCGCCTTATTTGGACTATCAATCTGTACAGGTTTACCTCCGATTTCAATGGTCCCTTCATCCGGCTGATACAGTCCGAAAAGAATATTCATAAGCGTAGATTTACCCGCGCCATTCTCACCCAAAAGGGCATGAATTTCTCCCTTATGCAGCTTGATGCTGATGGAGTCGTTGGCAACGATGCCGGGGAATCGTTTTGTAATTTGCTTTAACTCAACGACGGGGGTCGCTGCATCCATGAGATCACCCTTATACACTTTATAGTATGTGCTCCAATGAGCTGATTTTGCCCGTTATAATCCATATAACTCCAGACGTAAGAACAAGGCTAGTCTTATGAACCAGCCTTGTCGCCACCTCTATATTCTTCAATCCAAAACTTATTTCGAAGGAACTGTAATTTCGCCCTTAATAATTTTTTGCTTGTATTGTTCTACAATATCAAGCACGTCTTTAGGTACGTTTTTCGTTGAAGTGTCTGCCAAACCAATGCCATTATCCTTCAGAGCCAGTGTTTCGACACCGCCCTTAAATTTACCGTCAATTACTTCTTTAGATACGCGTTTTACAGCTTCATCTACACGTTTTACCATCGAAGTCAATGTTACGTCGTCACCAAATTCAAGCGATTGGTCTTTATCCACACCAATAACCCATACTTGCTGACCTTGTTGCTTACGTGCGAGTGCTTCGTTAAATACACCTGTACCAGATCCGCCAGCTGCATGGAAAATAATATCTGCACCGCTGTTATAGATCGTCGCAGCCGCTGCTTTACCCAGATCCGGCTTATCAAATGCACCTGTGTAGTTAACTTCCAATTTTGCATTTGGATTTACAGCTTTAATTCCTGCTTCGAATCCTTTTTCAAAACGTTTGATCAACGGGCTATCTTGTCCACCCACAAAACCAATTTTGTTTGTTTTGGTAAGCTTACCAGCTACAACCCCCACCAAGAAGGAACCTTCATTTTCAGCAAAAACAACCGATTTTACGTTAGGCGCATCCACGACACTGTCAATGATCGCCAAATTCTTGCTCGGGTTGTCTTTCGCTACTTGTCCAATCGCATTCGCCAGATTAAAACCGATTCCCCAAGTCAGGTTAAAATCACCCTTAACAAATTGGTTCAGGTTAGGAATATAATCTTGATCAGATTTACTTTGCAGGTATTTAACTTTAACGCCTGATTCTTTCTCAGTGGCTTGTAGTGCCTCCCAAGCAGATTGGTTAAACGATTTGTCGTTTACTCCACCCACATCTGTAACCATGCCGATTTGGACATTCGATGTTTTGGCAGAACCACCTGTGTCTCCACCATTTGCGTTGGACGCACCTTGATTTTTGTTACCGCAGCCTGCGAGAATGACCGAGATCGCCAGCAGCATAACCAAAGACATACTGAACATTTTCTTCATGCTGATACTGTTCCCCCTTAGTGTTAGATCCCTGGACTGTCTCTTTTCTTTGAACATGTACATGCTCATGCATGTCATTTACTGACGAGACAGATCGTACAGAAGACTTACTTTAGAGATTATACAATTATGATCGGCTAAAATCTAGACAATTAATAACCTTGGGTCAATTTTTTTTAAAACCTCAACAATGTAAGCGCTACAATCTTAAAAAAAACATACATTCTTCCATCCTACGTCATATTTATTCGTATTTTGGAGAAAACAAAGTCTTTTCCGTACCATTGAGTATGTACAAAAAAAGGCATCCCTACACAGCGTACTGCTTGGGATACCTCTTTACCACTTTCGTGGTTTCCACGCCTTCATTATGAATAATTAAGCGTTGATTTTGCCTTTAGCAACAGTTGCCAAAGAGTTGAATGCATTAATATCATTGACTGCAAGATCAGCCAAGATTTTGCGGTTAATGTCCACACCAGCCAATTTCAGGCCGTGCATCAATTTGCTGTAAGACAAACCGTTCAAACGAGCTGCTGCGTTGATACGCACGATCCACAGTCTGCGGAAGTTACGTTTCGTCTGACGACGGTCACGGTATGCGTAAACAAGCGATTTCATTACCTGCTCGTTAGCTGTTTTAAAAATGCGGTGTTTGGAACCAAAATAACCTTTAGCAAGCTTCAATACTTTTTTATGACGACGACGAACGACGAATCCGCCCTTTACTCTTGCCATATCAAATGACCTCCCAAATAATGTTTATACTTCATTCATTGCCGTGCTGTGCTATTTCAGGTTAGCAAGACCTTGTTTCAGACGCTTAACGTCCCCAGGTGCCATCTCAGGGTTAGTACCCAGAACGCGTTTTGCACGTTTGGATTTGTGGGAAAGCAAGTGGTTTTTGTAAGCTTTGTAACGCATTACTTTACCAGTACCGGTAATTTTGAAGCGGCCTTTAAGGCTGCTATGTGTTTTCATTTTAGGCATTGAACTTCCTCCTTAATTTGTCATTGACTCTTTGGAGCCAATATCATAATCATGCTGCGTCCTTCGAGCTTGGGTTGGCGCTCCACGGTACAAAGATCAGCAACTTCCAATTTCACACGTTCGAGAATTTTTTGACCCACGTTAGCATGAGTAATTTCACGACCGCGGAAACGAACGGAGCATTTCACCTTGTCCCCTTCATTCAGGAACTTCACCACATTGCGAAACTTGGTTTGGTAGTCATGTTCCTCGATGTTGGAACGGAACCATACCTCTTTGATGTCAACGATCTTCTGGTTTTTACGGGCTTCCTTTTCTTTCTTCTGTTGCTCATAGCGGAATTTTCCGTAATCCATAATCCGACACACGGGCGGCTTCGCTTGAGGCGCCACGTTCACGAGATCCAAGTTTGCGTCAATCGCCATTTGCAAAGCTTCACGCGTCGGTTTAATCCCGATTTGTTCACCGTTCGCACCAACTAGACGTACTTCTCTCACTCGAATCTCATCATTGATCATATGTTCCTTACTAATAACCCTCCACCTCCAGAACCTGTTATTGTTGTATTGTGTTTAAGCACAAAAAAGGGATGACGACTACACAGCCGACATCCCTGTCTGATACTCAATTCATCATGAAAGTTCAATTCACAAATCATTGGATCATGACCAGCCGGCAATACCGGGCAGGTGAGAAGTCGGACCTTCTACTTGTTAATCCATACTTTTCAATTAACACACTCAAATATCTTATCACGGTGCAATCGAGGTGTCAACACTTTAATAAAAATTGATGACACCGATCTCTAGTCCTATTCCACCGTCTAATTATCCTTGCTTGCTCTGAACCTCTTCTAGGCGAACGACACGCGTATGCTGGGTATGGCTCCATTGCTTGTTGTTTTGTGTGAAGAACGCATAGACCGTAATTGGATACCACGATATCGCATAGACCGGGAACAGCAATAAGTACAGATATACTTTTTTGAATGTGACCTTTTCCAAAATCATTGCGAGCACAAAAGTAGCAACATTCAAACCAATAGCTATAACACCGGTCCAAGCTGGTAACTGTACATAGATGTTCTCGATATTAGGTCCACCAAAGAAGGCGATATCTATCCACATAGCTACTGTCATCAAGAAGGTGAGCAGTACGATATACACGTTCAGACCATAAAGAGCCATATCGAATTTAATCAGGCTTCTATGCTTGATACTTTGCCACAGCAACGGGAAGAAATAACGACGAGCAACCGTGAAATGACCTTGCATCCAGCGCAGACGCTGTCTGGAGGAGGCTTTGAACGTCAACGGCTTTTCATCATATACCTTGGCATCGTAATTAAATCTTGGATATACGTTGCACTGCGTGCAGCGCATGGTGAATTCCAAATCCTCTACGAGACTTGTCGCACCCCAGCCCATTTCCTTAAGCAGATTTGTTTCAAAGCACATGCCTGTACCACCGAGGAAATTAGCCATGTTCAGATTGTGACGTGACAGCTGCCACAAACGGTTGATGTACCAATAAGATACCCCGTATGCCGCTGTAATCCAAGAATCCTCAGGATTCTTAGTATCAATGTACCCCTGGATAACACGGGCACCTGTACACAGATCATTGTTCATTTCACTCAAGAAATTGGTATGCGCCAAATTGTCAGCATCAAACATGACGATGGCATCATATTGGCGTGGCATAGCCCATAATTCCTTGAGCATCCACTCAATAGCGTAGCCTTTACCACGCAGATTCGGATTCGTACGTTCACAAGCATTCATGCCGTGAGCGCGAACGATGTCCGCAGTCTTATCTGTGCAGTTATCACAGATTACGAACACATCGTAAAGTTCCTTCGGATAATCAAGTTGCTTCAAATTTTCCATCAATGCTCCGACAACCTGTTCTTCATTGTGGGCAGCGACTAAAATGGCAAATGATTTTTCTGGAGCCGCGTGCTCTTTCCTTTTCTTCCGAACCAATCCGAACAAGGAGAATGCAAACTGATAGACTGCGATCACCGCCAGTATGACCTGGAGCGTCACAAAAATAGCGTCTAACATGATCTCTTGTTACCCCCTTTTTATACCCCTTAAAATCTTGCGTTTGTTTGTTTTCTATCTGTGTAGCGCAAGTTGCGGCGCTTTTCGCGCCTTTTCTGTAGTTTTTGACCCGACCCTTGCTTTCTTCATTGGCTGTGCGCAGCCTCCTTTTGGCTGACACAGGAACGCCATTACGATTTTCGTTGGTTTTCAATCTTTTGTCAAAGCCCTTAAACCGGTCTCAGCAGCAAAAAAACACAACAAACTCCCGTTTAAACCGGGAATGCAGCGCTGGACTTCTCATTCATGACGTTTAGGTCTTATTTTCATCCATTTGCTAACTTTTTATTTCTTTGGTCCCTCCTTTTTGTGGGCCAATTAGCAACCACTTCTAAACACTCTATCTTATTAGACGGATGAACGCAAAGAAAGTTATACAATACAGCTTATATTCCATTAACATTTTTGTGTAGAATTGAACCAAGTAAGTTATGAATATTTAGTGATTCTTGAAATGAACAGCGTTTAAAAATATGATGAGAGCAAGAGAATAATTACTTATGGTCTGATTATGTCAAAATGACTCAAAATATTTGCCGACTGACCTGAACCGGCAACCGGAGGAAACCAAATGCAACGTCTAGTCGTAAAACTTGTAAGTCTGGAGCAGCAGTTGTTCAAATGGATCAACGGACGCTTACACAACCGTTTTTTGAACTTCTGGCTTTATTATCTCACACATTTAGGCGGGGCTACCTTTACTATAGCCTCCACACTCCTTATTTGGTGGCTCGCTCCGAACCCGTGGAAAGATTCCGGTATGAAGGGAGCCATCGCTCTTGGGGTCAGTCACATCCCCGTAGCTATCGTTAAAAAGCTGTACCCGCGGATTCGCCCGTATTTAGCGCTACCAGGTACAAATACATTCCGCAACCCCTTGTCGGACCATTCTTTTCCCTCAGGGCACACGACCGCTATTTTTTCAGCTACCGTGCCTTTTATGCTACAGTCACCGATGCTAACACTGCTGCTGTTGCCTGTAGCGACAATTGTAGGTTTTTCTCGGATTTATCTAGGTCTCCACTACCCAACGGATGTACTTGCAGGAGCGGTGATCGGAACGTCTGCAGCAATAGGAACGGTTGCATTCTGGCCTTAAAGCCGATATGGTATGATTGAGAACATCCCAGCAGGAACAGGTGAAATGAGAGTGGCTAAAAAACGAGTGTTATTATTATCGGAAGGTTTCGGTGCCGGACATACTCAAGCTGCCTACGCGCTCTCAAGCAGTTTGCGGAAGCTTTCTCCGAATGTGCAGACAAGAGTGCTGGAGCTGGGGAGTTTTTTGAATCCAAGAATGGCCCCCCTTATTATTACAGCATACAAGAAGACTGTCGTATCGCAGCCTCGCCTAGTCGGATTGGTTTACCGTCATCAGTACAAAAAATCATTAAACCGTCTTACAACGCTCGCTTTGCACCGTCTGTTCTACACGCAGACCCGAAACATTCTCCGGCAGCTTCGTCCCGATTTGGTGGTATGTACTCATCCCATCCCAAGCGCGGTAATTTCACGTTTGAAGCGCTTAGGTTTACATGTTCCGCTTTGTACTGTTATTACAGACTACGATGCACATGGAACATGGATTAGTCCCGAGGTTGACCGGTACTTTGTATCTACGCCTGAAGTCATGCGTAAGCTGCGAGCACGCGGAGTACCCGTCTCGAAAATCCAGGTGACCGGTATTCCCGTTCATCCAAATTTTTGGGAACATCCTGGGCACGATGAAATTAGAGAACAATTTGGACTTAAACCCATCCCGACCGTACTCGTTATGGGTGGCGGCTGGGGCCTTATGAATGACGAAGTTATACATCGTTCGCTTACTCAGTGGAGAGAGAACATTCAATTTATTTTTTGTTTGGGGCATAATGATAAAATTCGTCGTAAAATGCAATTAGATCCCAGGTTTAATCATCCAAATATTCATATCTTCGGATTTACACGGGAAATCGACAAATTAATGGAGGTATCGAATCTGCTCATCACCAAACCCGGCGGAATGACATGCACCGAGGGATTGGCTAAAGGGATTCCGATGCTGTTTCACAAACCTCTCCCTGGACAGGAGGAGGAAAATTGTCAATACTTTACGGCTCAAGGCTACGGAGAACCGATTACTTCGCTGGATGTTGTCGTGAAATGGATGAACCGACTGCTACACGATTTTCCAGAAATCGTCCGTAAACGACAGGAGCACGTCCACAATGTAGCGCGATATTATCCTCTTCAGAGCGCACAGAGTATTTTGGATATACTGGAACCGAACAGGGTGCTTTCCTAAAAGGAAGCACCCTGTCTTATTTTATCCATTTGATCTTTTTTTTATTTCCCGTACTTTTCAAGGCGTGTTTTTCCGTACTCTTCCAAAGCATCTTGGCCGATCAGCACTTCGACTCGATGAATATTCATACCCTTGCCCATGAACTTTTGTTCATATTCCGTCATGACATGCTCCTCGTTGATCCCCTCACGATGAAGGTTTAACGAAATATTCGTCATTTGTAAACCGCTATCGGCAAACGAATTCAAAGAAAACTCAAATAGTGTCTCCGAATCAGTCTTAAAATGAATTTGTCCTTTGCTGTTCAAAAGCTGACGGTACTTGTCCAAAAAACGCGGATGCGTCAAACGACGACGTGCATGCTTGGCTTTAGGCCAAGGATCACTAAAATTTAGATAAATGCGTTCAATTTCTCCTGGTTCAAAAACATTCTCGATCTGTTCAATGTTTGCCAGTGCCAATTTAATATTAGGCGGCGTATCAACCTCTGAATTACTCCAGGCCAGACGGGACTTTTCTGTTGCACGGCGAACCAGCTCATCATACATATCAAAGCCAATATAGTTAACCTCTGGATTCCGGAAGCTCATTTGGCTTATAAATTGCCCTTTACCCATACCGAACTCTACATGAATGGGACGATCATTACCAAAAAGCTGTTGCCATTTCCCCTTATACTGTGCCGGCTCCAAGATGACTAGATCCTGCTGTTCTTCCAGACTTTCCCGTATTCCTTTTCTTCCGCGTAAACGCATGTTACTCCTCCATATACTCTGTTATCAAGGAAAAAGGAATTTCACCCCCGCTTGAAGATACGGAAATGAAATTCCTTTTTCAATATATTTGGATTGGGGTCCAACTAATTTAATTGTTCATAGTCTACCCCATCAGCAGGTGAAAAATCAATTGTCTTTTGGCAAGCCGCTCTGATTTTTTGACGTGCGGTCGTTCCAATCTGACGATCCTGCCCAAAACGGACACCAGTCAATGCCAACGCCTCATCAAAGGTTAACTCAACAGTAACTTTATCCATACGCGTCTTATCCTGCGCATTCATAAAAGATCACCTCACGGGTTATTTGTGATGGAACCGACGTGCACTTACCCTAAAACAGGCGTTAGAAACAGCATAGCTGCCTCCCTGAAGAATAATCATTAGCAACGGGATAACTTTTATCTTCAGGATCGAAAACAGTCCTTTTATTGTATGTCTGGTACCGCTTACAATATAACATATTGTGTAACCTTTTTCAATCCGCAACGCCGTGAAATCCGCACATTTTATTGACTTGTTCGGTCAAATGATTCCCAATGAAGACTAATTTTTGTTACAATAGGGTGATCGTAAAAAAAGGAGTACACCCATGAAAACAGATTTATTGCCTGCTCCTCTCCTGTGGGGAGATAAACGGTTCCACACTTGGAATTACGAAATGCGTGAGCAATTTCAAAATAAAGTGTTCAAAGTCATGCTAGATGCGGGTTTTACCTGTCCGAATCGCGATGGCTCCATCGCTAAAGGGGGCTGCACCTTTTGTAGCGCACGCGGATCGGGTGATTTTGCCGGGCGTCGTCGTGATGATCTGGTCACCCAGTTTAATACGATTCGGGATCGACAGCATCTAAAATGGCCAAACGCCAAATATATTGGCTATTTCCAAGCCTACACGAATACGTATGCCCCGGTTGAGGAACTGCGAGAATACTTTGAGGTAATTCTGGAGCAGCCCGGCGTTGTCGGTCTGTCCATCGCTACACGTCCTGATTGCCTGCCTGACGATGTAGTGGATTACCTTGCCGAGCTAAACGAACGCACGTACCTGTGGGTCGAAATGGGTCTGCAAACCGTCCATGAATCGACCTCAGAGCTGATTAACCGCGCTCATGATACTCAATGCTATCTGGAGGCGGTGGAAAAGTTGCGCAAGCGGAATATCCGCGTGTGCGCCCATATTATTTATGGTCTGCCCCAAGAGACGCATGAAATGATGCTTGATACGGGACGTGCAGTAGCGGCTATGGATGTGCAGGGTATCAAAATCCACCTGCTGCATCTCATGCGCAAAACGCCTATGGTCAAGCAGTATGAAGCGGGATTGCTACGCTTTCTGGAAAAGGACGAATACGTGAAGCTGATTGTTGATACGCTGGAGTTTTTACCTCCCGAAATGATTGTTCATCGGTTAACCGGAGATGCCCCACGCGATTTGCTAGTGGGACCCATGTGGTCGCTCAAAAAATGGGAAGTGCTCAATGCCATTGATCATGAACTGAAGTCACGCGAAACGTGGCAGGGAAAATACTGGAGGCAACCTTAAATGGGATTCCTATCCGTCCTGAGCTACGCTCATCAATTGGTGGCTACGCGGGTGCAGCCAGGCGATACTGCTATAGACGCTACCGTCGGTACAGGAGCAGATACGTTATTTCTGGCAAAAGCTGCTGGCAAACGGGGCCGTGTCTATGGCTTTGACATCCAGCAAGAAGCACTGCATTGCGCCCGTCGTCGACTGGAAGAAAACGCTTCACCTTCATTAGCAGAAGTATCGCTACTACTACAAGGTCATGAGCAAATGCGGGAGGCCGTTCCGGACATGCTGCATGGCAAAGTCGCTGCGGTCATGTTTAACCTCGGCTACTTGCCATCCGAAGGCGCCGATCCTACGGTCATCACGCATACGCATAGTACGCTCGTCGCACTGGATGCTGCCTTACAATTGCTGCGACCACGCGGCATTCTGACTGCCGTACTCTATCCAGGGCATGCTGGAGGAAGTGAAGAAGCAGATGCCGTTCTTCAATGGGCTTCTGCTCTCCCGGTCTCCAGCGGTCAAAGCATTATTTATCGTCAATTACAACGAGCCGCTTCACCTTACGTAGTGGCAGTTGAGAAGAAATAATGTCGGATTTTAAACTCAGGTTATGAGCGGCTTTTTTAGCCGCCTTACATATATCATTTTTTTAGCTCGTTTGGGCGCTATTCATCCCAGTTTATTGCCCATCAGCACGTTATTGATTTCCCTATTCTGTTAGATCACACTCATTTACTCATTATGGAGGAGAGAAATTATGCTAAAGCCATACCCGCTGCAATTTCAACCTGAGTTCAAAGAGAGAGTTTGGGGAGGACGGGCCTTAGAGCAATTTGGTCTAACCCCACCAGAAGGACATATCGGGGAAGGATGGATGATTGCCGATCATCCAAACGGAACAACAACGGTCATCAATGGTGAGCTGGCAGGCAAAGGACTGGATGAAATTCGCGAGACCTACGGGCAAGATTGGCTCGGGGCCAAGGGTGTATCGGAAAAAGGCGGACGATTCCCACTTTTGATCAAACTACTGGATTGTAATGATGACTTATCCGTTCAGGTGCATCCGACAGATGATTACAAAGGACTTCCAGCCGGAGAATTAGGAAAAACTGAAATGTGGTACGTGCTTGATGCCAAGCCGGATGCCAAGATTATTTATGGTCTGACCGAAGGTGTAACCCGCGAGAGTCTGCGTACAGCTCTTGAAAGTGGGGACATCCTCGGCAGTTTGCGCCAGGTTCCAGTCGAAGCAGGCGATACATTCTTCATCCCCGCTGGAACCGTACATGCACTGTGTGCAGGCGTTGTCGTTGCTGAAATCCAGCAAAATTCGGATACTACCTATCGCTTATATGACTATAATCGCCCCGGACTGGATGGCAAGCCTCGTGAGTTGCATATCGAGGATTCCCTCAATGTAACCTCCTACGCAGGTGCAGGCGCAACAACGATGAAAACGGACGGCTTACAGCCTGGAAAATGGCTCCAGCTGGCAGCCTGTGAGTATTTTGTTGTGGAAAAGGGTATCGTAGATGGAAGTTGGGCACTTTCTACAACGGAAGACAGCTTCACCATTCTCGTGATTTGTGAAGGCAGTGGGACCATAACATGGAACAATAATACCGAGTCTCTTTCCTGTAAAGCTGGAGATTGCTTCCTGTTGCCCGCTAACCTGAGCGGTTACACGCTGAATGACGGAATGACCGTACTTAGATCTTATCTTCCTTAAAGCTTAAAGGATGTGATGTCTAATTATGCGGGAATACACCTTCACCATCGCTGAAAATGACGGAACAGAGCTTTTTGCCTACCGCTGGCTGCCTGATCAGAATTTGCCCATTAAGGGGATTGTTCAAATTTCGCATGGTATGTGCGAGACGTCCTATCGGTACATCCGACTGGCCGAAAAGCTTACTGCTTGCGGTTACGGTGTGTATGCCAACGATCATATCGGTCACGGGCGCACGGCTGGTGATCCTGATAAGCTGGGTATGCCAGGAGCTAATGCGTTTAATCGAATGGCAAATGGCATGCTGGAGCTAGGCGAAATTGTGGCTAAGGAATTCCCTGAACAGTCTCGTTTTTTGCTGGGTCACAGCATGGGGTCCTTTTTAACCCAAAAAATTATGTATGACGATCGGCAGACGTATCATGGGTTTATTTTATCGGGAACCAACGGAAGACGTGGTCTTCTAAAACTCGGAGAGCAAGTTGCTCTACTGCAAGCCAAACTGCAAGGAATGGATCATCGCAGTATGTTGCTCAACGCTATGGTCTTTGGAGGCTTTAATCGTGCCTTTCGTCCGGTGCGCACAGCGTTCGACTGGCTGTCCCGTGATCCTGAGGAAGTAGATCAGTTCGTGCACGACCCATTATGTGGAGCTATTTGCACGACAGGCTTTTTTCTGGATTTTTTCAGGCTATTGCAAGAAATCCATTGGCCTTCCTCGCTGAAACATATCAATCCCAAACTGCCAGTTTATATTTTTGCCGGGGATCGTGATCCAGTGGGTTTGTTCGGTAAAGGCGTGTTGTCACTAGTGGAAATGTATCGAAGCCTAGAGCTTCAGGACATAGAGTATCGCCTCTATCCTGATGGTCGCCATGAGATGCTTCATGAAACAAACCGCGACGAGGTGATGAGTGACATCGTAGACTGGCTCGACCGTCATGTTAATACAGAGGTGACCTCTGTTTCCACATTGTCTGGAGCCTCCGATGAACCTGAACAATCAACCTCGTCCAAGTCATCAGCCTTGTGAGGAAATAAGAAAAGAAACCTTTAAAACCACGATTAAAGTGGGATTGAAGGTTTCTTTTCTTATTCCTTTTTATTTTCCATTTGGGTTAGTTTTAAAAATCACCATGCATTTCGTTCTCTCAGGGAAGTAATATGAGCTGTGTGATGTTTGCCATGCCAGGCATAGATACCGATGTTTCGTTCCAGGCGGATCGTCTGGCCCGATTCAGGATGAATAAACGATCGGTGTAGCTGATCCTCTCCCAACGATCGCAACACGGTCACCCACCGTTCATGCAGTCCTTCTAGCAATTGCAACGAGGGCTCCAGTGGAAGTTCCCTGGCGTCTGGTATTTCGGCCCAACGTCCCTCATCATATGGCTTGATCGTCGGTGTATCCTCCGTCAGCGCCAGTTTAAAACGGATATAGCTGTTCATATGGCTGTCTGCCACATGATGAACTACCTGCCTTATCGTCCAGCCCCCTTCACGATAAGGCGTATTTAGCTGCTGCTCATTCAGTCCTTCGACCGCCAGACGCAGCTGTGCAGGCAATTCAGCAATGTCGTGAATCCATGCGATAAGCTGTTCTTCTGTAATGGTGTCTGGAACAACGAATGATCCTATCGGATAGCGCAAGTCTTTGTCCAAAACAGTTCCCGCCCTTCTCTACATCTACTGACAGTAATGTCTGTAGCCTTATGTGATAACTATGCAGGAAAAAAAGCAGACTCGCAAGAGTCTGCTTTTGCCCAATTTATTTTATCCTTCTAGTAACAATGATTCCGGATCTTCCAGCAATTCTTTGACCGTTACTAGGAAACGAACTGCCTCACTACCATCAATAATCCGGTGATCGTAGGATAACGCGATATACATCATCGGACGATTTTCCATTCGTTCCTCGTCGATGGCAATCGGGCGAAGTTGGATTTTATGCATTCCCAAAATCCCCACTTGCGGCGTATTGAGAATTGGCGTAGACAGCAGGGAACCGAAAATACCTCCATTGGTTATGGTAAAAGTTCCTCCTTGCAAGTCGGCCAGAGAAAGCGAATTGGAGCGTGCTTTGCCAGCCAAATCTGCAATGCTCTTCTCGATCTCAGCAAAGCCAAGACGATCGGCATCCCGTACAACTGGCACAACCAAACCTTCCTTGGCAGATACAGCAATCCCAATATCATAGTATTTTTTCAGTACGATATCATCGCCATTAATTTCAGCGTTCACGGTAGGGAAGCGCTTGAGAGCACCAACCACTGCCTTCGTAAAGAAGGACATAAAACCCAAGCCTACATCATGTTTTTCCTTAAACTTATCTTTACGGCGTTTACGCACATCGAGAATGGCGGTCATATCTACTTCATTAAAAGTGGTCAGCATGGCAGCTGTTTGCTGTGCTTCAACAAGACGCTTAGCGATCGTCGCTCTGCGACGAGACATGCGCTGGCGTTCCACAGGCTTGCTGTACTCCGTTTGCGCTGGAGACGGAGGCGCAGGCTTGCTAGTAGCGGGAGACGCAGATATAGATGCTGCACGTGATACTTCAGCGCTGTTATGCGTTTTTACGTCCTCCTGGAATACACGTCCGAGCGGGTCCTTTCCCTGTACCTGCTCAAGATCAATCCCGCGCTCACGCGCTAACTTCCGTGCAGATGGTGATGCCGTCTGGCCATTTCCGTCGCTATTCGATGAAATAGGCGGTGCAGACTTTTCTTCTACTTTAACGCCGCCTCCTACGGAAGACGGTGAAGTCGCTACGGACGGTGCTTCAGGCGCTTGAGTCGCTGCAACTTCTCCAGCACCGGTTGAATCCGCACTACCACTGCCGCTTCCGATCAGACCAACAGCTTCACCAATGACCACAGTATCTCCCTCCTGACGAAGGATTTTCTGCACCACACCTGCTTCTTCCGCACTAATTTCCAGATTGACCTTATCGGTTTCCAACTCCAGCAGAACATCTCCCTGTCCTACGGAATCCCCTTCCTTCACAAGCCATTTGGAGATTGTTCCCTCCGTGATGGATTCTCCCATTGCCGGCACTATAATATCGCTCACAGCCGCTACCTCCCCAGTGTAATATTGTTTTTGGAATCCTGCTTCAACGCCGATTGAATAATTCGCTGTTGTTCTAGGCTGTGTACTTGCTGATAACCGCTGGCCGGGCTTGAACGATCTGGTCTGCCTGCGTAACGAATTTCTGCTCCCTGTGGCACAACATTCCGCAGACGAGGTTCAATGTAACTCCAAGCCCCCATATTTTTAGGTTCTTCCTGAGCCCATACGAACTCCTTAACATGCGGGAAGCGTCCGAAAATATTCCGAATTTCCTCTTCCGGGAAAGGGTATAACTGCTCCACACGAATAATATGCAGACGCTCTTCTGCCTCATTCTTATCCTTTTCCAATGCTTCTTCGAGATCAATGGCAATCTTGCCACTGCACAGTACAATGCGTTCTACACGATCCGGACGTGCACCCAGACCAGGCTGTTCCAACACAGGACGGAATGCTCCTTCGCTGAATTCAGAAGCAGGCGAAGCGACACGATTATTACGAATCAGGCTCTTCGGCGACATCATCACCAGCGGGCGGGCTTCCTCACTTTCGCTTAATGCAGCCTGACGGCGCAGCAGATGGAAATATTGGGAGGCACTGCTCAAATTAGCGACAGTCCAGTTATTTTGTGCGGACAACTGGAGAAAACGCTCCAGACGTGCGCTCGTATGCTCTGGTCCTTGTCCTTCGCTACCATGCGGCAGCAGCATCACCAGACTCGATTTCTGTCTCCATTTGGCACGGCCTGCGGAAATAAATTGGTCAAAAATAACCTGTGCACAGTTGGCAAAATCGCCGAATTGTGCTTCCCAAATCACTAACGTTTCAGGAGAATACACGTTATAGCCATATTCAAAGCCAAGGACAGATGCCTCAGACAATGGACTGTTATGAATACTGAACGAAGCACGTGCTTCCGGCAATGTATGCAACGGGCAATGTGTACGGCCTGTTTCAGGCTCATGCAGCACAAGGTTACGGTGAGCAAATGTAGCTCGCTCCGCATCTTGGCCTGTCATACGAATAGGCTTGCCGTCTGCGAGAATGGTAGCCAAAGCCAGCGTCTCCGCCAAACTCCAATCTACCTTTTCACCCTCGTTCAGAGCGGTTTTTCTACGCTGTAAAATTCGATCCAGCTTCGGATATACGTGAAAAGACTGTGGCCATTTGAGTAGGTTTTCATTGATTTGGCGCAGTTTTTTCAATTCCACTGCAGTACGTACCACAGAACTCTGATTCTTTTTCGCCTTCACAGGAGTAATCTCCGGCTCTTGTTCCGGTTGATTCTTCACCTGCTCATGCGCTTCCTTCAGTCTGTTTTGCACCTTTTCAATGAGGCCGGCATTAAACGCTTCGTCCACAATCCCCTGCTTCACCAGCTTTTGAGTATACAATTTGCTCACCGTCGGATGATTCTTCACCTTACGATATACCAGCGGTTGTGTTGTTTCCGGGTCATCGGATTCATTGTGACCATAACGACGGTAACCAATCAGATCAATCAGAAAATCCTTCTTGAAACGATTGCGATATTCGCCAGCCATACGAGCAGCTGCAATACAAGCTTCGGGATTATCCGCGTTCACATGCACAATTGGAATTTCATAGCCTTTAGCGAGATCACTGGCATAACGGGTCGAACGGGAATCAACACTCTCTGTCGTAAAGCCCAGACGATTATTCACAATAATATGAACTGAACCGCCATTGCGGAAGCCGCGCAAATTCGTGAAATTAAGTGATTCTGCCACGATACCTTCACCTGGGAAAGCAGCATCACCGTGCATAATAATGGTAGCTGCCTTGCTCACATCCAGCTTCGGATAACCAGCCTCACTGCGGTCTTCCTGTGCAGCTCGTGAAAATCCTTGTACCACCGGATTCACATATTCCAGGTGACTTGGGTTATTCGCCAATGTCAGACGGGCCTGCACCGCTCCCCCATCTTTTACAAAACGATCAGCACCCAGATGATATTTCACATCGCCAGTCCAGCCGTAGTTAATTCCTGTGGAACCTTCCGACGGAATCAAATCCTTATTCGGCGAATGATGAAATTCAGAGAAAATTTTACTGTAAGGCTTGCCCAGCACATGAGCTAGTACATTTAAACGGCCGCGATGCGCCATGCCCATCAGGACATGACTTGCTCCTGCATTTGTGGTTAGACGAATAATCTCGTCGAGAACAGGGACAAGCACATCATTACCCTCGATGGAAAAACGTTTCTGTCCGACAAATGTTTTATGCAAAAACTCTTCGAACTGTTCTACTTCTACCAATCTGCTCAGCAACGACTTGCGTTCCTGTGTGGTGAGGGGCTTGGAGGACCAGCCGGATTCTGCATAGCTGTTCAGCCAGCGGCGTTCCTCCTCGTTATGAATATGACTAAATTCATAGGCAATCGGACCTGTGTATGCTACACGTAACCGTTGAATGGCTTCCCATCCGTTAAGTGTTCCCGCAGGAGCGTTATCCCATATTAAAGAAGCTGGAAAAGCCTTCAAGTCTTGTTCAGTTAAACCGTAAGATGCTGGATTAAGCAAGCGTGTATCCTGCTCTGCATCCAGTTCCAACGGATCGATTTGGGCGGCTAAATGTCCGTATTCACGAATATTCCATACCATTTTACCCGCTGTAACCGCTTTCTGTAATGTATTCGAATCAAGATGCCCCAAAGCGCTTGTGGGGGGGCCTTGCAATTTGTTGTCTATCATGGAAGCAGCCGAGTATTCGGATTGTGGCGGCTCACCCCATTGATCAAATAGCTCGCGGTAAGCCGGGTCAACCGTTCCGGGGTCCGCTACATACTTTTCATACTGGTCCTGCACATAACCTAGATTAGGTCCGTAATACGCCTGCCAAGGTACCTGTCTGCTGCTCTCTTCCATTGTCATCTCGTTCCCTCCGTCAAATTTTGAAATTCATAGCTGGACGGAAATCATTTTCATTTTTTTTATTAATCTTCAATTTAAGTTGTTCACAATATGCTCACATTATATGAAATTCTTCATCAAAAGTCGAATTTCACAATTCTTATTCCTCTTCCATTGTATAAAGTTTTCTAGCTATGAGCATTTCCTTTTTCTCAACATATCCATGCGTAAATGAGATGAATCGGGCTAATCTGTAATCAAACACCTGGCAACTTAAATAACCAGCCGTCGAATATCAACTAACAGCTGGTTATTTAGTCTATGTTGCACCTCATAACGCCAAACGAGTTTGAATGCAACTTCCGAGTCCACCCCACTATGATTACCGTCAACA
The DNA here is from genome assembly GCF_038008165.1 of Paenibacillus sp. FSL L8-0644. NCBI lineage: Bacteria > Bacillati > Bacillota > Bacilli > Caryophanales > Paenibacillaceae > Paenibacillus > Paenibacillus sp. FSL L8-0644. The sequence goes on along the minus strand of NZ_JBBOYN010000001.1, from coordinate 1,698,703 downwards.
GCAGAATTTAAAAGGCACAAGGTCCGATACGATGCAAATTCAAACGTAAAGTGACATTAAAGTCACTTTTCTGTACAATATTCCTACTTTTCACTATTATTTTAATTAGGCATCTAAAAACCGCTTTGAAAGCGAAAGGGATGGAACTGTGACTGGATTAAAACAAGTACTCAGAAACAAGAATTATGTCAGGTTTTTTCTGGCAACCTTCGCCTCACAAATGGGAGGAATTATCGGGGTTACTGCATTCATGTTTTATTTGTTGAAACGGTTTACAAATCAGCCTTATTATGCAACGCTTGCCGAGTTAATGTATTCGCTTCCGATGCTGGTAGTATTTCTCGTAGTTGGAGTGCTGGCAGATCGGATGGACAGACAAAAAATTGCTGTTAATTGTGACTGGATCAGCGCTTTTTTATCCTTATGTTTGCTTATTTTTATTTGGGTCGATTCGATTCCTTTGATATTTGCCCTCCTGTTCATCCGTAGTGCTGCCTCCAAATTTTTCTTCCCGGCCGAAAGTGCCATTATACAGGGGATATTAAGCGAAGATGATTACACCATTGCCGCAGGCCTCAATCAAATGATGGGGAGTCTTTTCATGCTATTCGGAGGAACTCTCGGGGCTGTCGTTTACTGGCACTTTGGAATTACTGGAGCCATCCTAATTGATGCTGTTTCTTTTATTGTGTCCGCACTGCTTATTCGTTCCTGCAAAATTCCAAAGGAAGTACGCCTTCCGAACGGGGCACATCAATTTAAACAATTAAAATTCAAACTTGTCATGATCGATTTTAACCAAGGATTTCTTTACATATTACGCAACAGACTATTGCTTTGGTTGGTTTCAGGCTTTTTTATGTTCGGTATTTTAAATGGTGGTTTTAGCGTTTTACCGATGTTTATTCTTAAATATAAGCTAGCTCCAGGCAACTATGAGCAGTATATGGTATGGACGGGTATTATTTTTGGGGCTGGTGTGTTGCTTGGTACCCTAATCGCTTCTCTCATCTCTGCCAAGCTAAAACTACACCAAATGATTGCAGCGGGAGTTCTGGTAGCCGGAATGGGTATGTGCACACTTGGATTTGTTAACCACATCTATGCTTTCCTGATTATCAACTTTGTCATCGCACTGATACTTCCGTTCATTAACATTGGTATAGGAGGATGGCTTCCTCGTATTGTAGATCCTCAAATGATGGGACGTGTGCAAGGTTTGATTAATCCGTTAATGATGCTGTCCCAGTCTCTTACATTAGGTTTCATTGCTATAAGCTTTCCTTCATTTATTTCAATTGAAGTCTTGTTTTTATTAGTTGGGATCTGTACCGTTATTGTAGGAATATACTACACTATTGTGCTTCCCCGTTATGCTGATTACAATACTTCTTCCAAGACCCTTCAGGAAACTTTATAGGGAAACTGAAAAAGTCATACAGCAGACCATTCCGCCAGCGATTGCGATTGTTGAGTTGCCACTTCTGCCTCCGAATCCAGTTCAGAGGTGGCTTCATACATTCGTTGCATACGACTAGCTCGTCAAAACCCAGTAGAGACAAAGACTAATAGGGTATGTAATATTCAAAAAAAAAACGCCCGGCAGACGCATTAGCTGCATCAGCAGGACATTTTGATTGAAATCGGAGTAGCGGGATTCGAACCCACGACCTCACCCACCCCAAGGGTGCGCGCTACCTAGCTGCGCTATACCCCGATAACCCAGTGTATGTAGATCGATGCTGTTATTTACTATTATATTCTGGTCATAAAATCCTGTAAAGGGATTATTTTCACGTTAAGAGGTCAAAAACAGAGATCATAGGAGCTAACCATGCAAAGCAAAAAATTACTTATCCCCATTGCATTACTTCTTTTAATACAGTTAAGCGTTCCTATCTGCTATACCTTTGCACAGGATAACCTTGTCATAGATCATGAAACGAAAGAGAGATTCAAAGAACAGTATGGCTTGGAAGAACCTCAGTCACCTATATTAGAGCAGCAGCAAAACATTTTATTCGGAGGTGATTGGGGCTTTAGTCCTTCTGCCGATGCTGTGATGCTGGAATTGACCATATGGATTCGGAATCCGCTCATTTTCATCAGTCAACAACTGATATATTCGGTGAAATCATAAGCTTTATTTCGACAAGTTCCATGATATAAAGCATAAGAATCATTTATTTCGTAGCAAATTGTCTGCCACCTAAGGTCACTTCATCCTTCTTATTGAAAAGGTTTAATTCAATGGGGCCCCTACCATGTAGCCACAGCAGTTCATCGAATAAAAATGTCAGTCCATCCTTGGCGCGCAAGCGCTCGATGATCTCCGTGACAACTTGCATAAGCTCCCCTTGTACACCCGCTGCCAGTTGCAGACCTCCGCTCTCTCCATCCAGATAAAGATGCGTATGATATGATTGCTCCACCTTCTTCACATGTCGCACGCACAGTATGCCATTTTCGAGGTAAAAAAAGTATTGATGGTCATAAAGAACCCCTTCGTATATCTCATACATATGAGGTGAATCATACGGTCCCTGAACCATCGATACCCGTTCCAATCCCATTACCCATTCTGTCATACATCCTCGCTCCATTCCTTTGTCCAGTTATCACAGCTTAGTTCGATGAAATATTAACCTGTATTACAATTTATCCATTTTAAAACCACTTAAAATAATCTTGGAACGTTGTTATATGCATTTCACAAGGAAACTTCTATACGGTTTTTAAGCCACCTCACGCATTTATTTGTTTTAGGATTATCAAAATAGTGACTGTTGCTAATTTTAAAGCATTTTGATACTATGAAGGCATCAAATTAGTTAACTTATAATCTTGTTAACTAGATTACTTGATTACAAATATACACCTCTGTTTTATACATGCCAACTAGTTTACTTAATTACTTTTTGGAGGAATTGTTGTGATTAGATTTTCTCTTGATAAAATTATGAAGGATCGTGGACTCGAACAGAAAGATATTGTTTCTATTACGGGAATTAATAGGAATACGGTTAAAGCTTTGGCCTCCAACGCAAATGCCCGAATTGACTTTCCAACCTTGAATACACTTTGTAGAACCCTTGGCGTACTCCCTGGTGAACTGATCGAATACTTGCCAGAAGACGACGAAGAGAGCCGTTAACATGCTTAACGGCTCTCTGTTCTTTGTATAATATTTAAAATACTTTTTTACCGATCTTCCCGATCAATTAGATTTGACACCGTAATCCCTTTCTATTTCCTTAGTCAGACCAGTGACGCTAACATACGACTTGGGTTTCTGAATAATCCTTTTCTAACTCCAAAGCACTTTTACTTTGAATCTGTACATTCCCTAGATACCTTCCAAAATATCTATATGCAAAAAGGTGGTTGCATTAATTTATATCCATTTCAAAATCCCCTTCTTGCTTTGCTATCTTATTCGAAAAAAAATTCACGGTAACACCACCTGATACTAAGATCGTTAAAAGATCCGTAAAATATTGCTGTGGTGAAAATCTATAACATCTCTCTTCTTGATCCCATTCTTCCTCGAATCTTTTCAAGAAATAATGTGCGTTTTTCCAATGGATCGTGAACGGTCCTACTGTTCCAAAACCTCCACAGAGACAGTCCGATATACTGTCCAAGCTAAATCCATAGTACCCTCCGGGTCCATTAATCGCTTCACCAAGTGCTATGAAAAATGTTGTAAAATCAGATATGTATTCGCCGTCCAAGGTGTAGACTTCTCCTCGTTTATCCAGTCTAGCAAAATGATTAGATGCAGAATGTATTCTAGTCACGTTTAGCCACCCGGACCGTTCTTCTTTAGAAAAGCCTTGCCATATATTATTTTCAAGCGACTGAGCACCCTTTAAAAACTCCCATAATCTTAATTCCACAGGGGAGGGCTTCGTTTCAAGTATACCTGTTAACTCCAGATTGAAGTTTCCTTTATTGTAGTTTAGTTTATGGATTATGTAGGATTCAGGTAGGTGATAATGATAGCTTCCAATCACTTTTTCTTCATCATTTAAAATAGCAATGTACAAGTTGTGTACAGATTGTTTTGTCTTTATTATGTTTCCTATGAAATCCTCATTAAAGACAAATTGTTCAAAAATAACCTTTTCATACGTTTCGACAATGATATCACCCGTTAAGCCAACCACATCTCTACAATAACCAACCGTGAGCCCACTTTCATCGTCAATGACAGCAAATCTATATTTCATATCATATCTCCTCACAATAATTATAAGGAATGTAGCATTTAAGGAATCATTTTTAGCTTCTTAGATAGAATAATCAATTATTTTGAAGCCGATAAGGATTGAGATCCTCTACACTTTTTATTTTTTTTTAGATCTTCTGCAGGTATTGCAAAATAAATTTTCCCCTTTTCGGACTTAAATGTTAACGAAGCCTCATACTTCTTTTCAACAATCCACTGCTTTATTTCCAACATCTCTTGCAGATAGTGAGTGGCCGAAAAGTTACCTTTAATACAAATTGAAGCTTCTGAGGAGAGTTTTTGACTAACCATAGAATAGCTTGGAACCTCGTCATGGTAGGTTAAAGCATCCTGCCCCATACTAGATACATTTACGATGACTTCTGCATCTGATCCTGTAACTTGCTTTGTTTTTTGTGTTACAGCTTCTTTTAGCTCATCTCTCCACACAGAAGAGGCATAGTCATCCATCATTTGCCCATAATAGTCTTCTTCCACCAAAAAAGAAATCCCTAATCCAGAGATCACATTAGCTATAAATTTATCATTCTTAAGGTCATAATCTACTGAATCAATTTTCCAGTTCATAGTGTATGTTTTATGTAGGTAGTCAGTAACGTTGCTCCCAAATTTGACTCTTTCAATTGGACTTCCTGTTGTAATGGATACAACTATATATGCAATGACAATGATGATCACGAATAAAACAGCCTTTTTTACCACTCCAACCAAACCTCTCTAATAAAAGAATCATGTAAAAAGCTCTAAAGATTCCAGCAAGCTTTTCACCCACATCCTCTATAATCTTTACCGCTTCCTTTAAATCTCCACTTTCTATGACTTCTTCTAAACGCATTCTGTTCATAGTTTACCAGCCCACTTTATTACAATATATAGCAACTATGCAGTCTTAAATGTAATTCAATAATTTACATATGATAACAATCTGATGTCTCTTTTGTATATAGCGAACATTGTCGAAACCCTAAAGAGATATCCACTCATTGATTTAGAATAAACAAAATGTTATATTGTCTATAAAATAATCATCATTTAATCGAGGTGTTTGCTAAAATGGATCATTCCGAACTATTCTGGAATGCTGGTATCGAAGAACTGAAGCGTGGATATATTCGCCAAGGAGAGCAGGTCATTTGCTTGCTGGACGGACAGCGATTTGAGCAAGGCATCATATATCAGGATCAAGGGGTATTTTATGACGCGGAGAGGTACATGCGACTTCATATTGAGCGGACGTACGGTTCGGTCTTTGACTATTTGATCGGTCTGGACAAAAAGCTGACTGGACTGACGGATCATCAGAATCGGTTGCTTCAGTTATTTTATCAAGGCATGGGCGATGCGGACATTCAAAAGGAAACCGGAATCGGTAGCGCATCCACCATACGCAATCATCGCTTTGGTCTCAAAGAAAAAGAACGACAGGCCAAAGTATTTCTCACATTAATGGAGCTACTAAAGGAGAAAGATCGTCACGCTCCCGCCATTGTAGAAGTACCCATAGGAGCACGGATGGTGGACGAACGCTATAACATTACGGAAGACGAAAGACAAAAGGTACTCACGAAGTATTTTCCGAATGGTACAGACGGACGCCTTAAGACCTTTAAAATGCAAGAAAAGCATAAGCTGATTGTGCTGCGTGAAATTGCGAGCCGTTTTGTGAAGGGACAAATATATCATGAGAAGGATATCAATGCGATTTTACAGGAAGTGTATGACGATTATGTCACGGTGCGAAGATATATGATTGAATACAGTCTGTTGGATCGCAAACCGGATGGCAGTGAATATTGGTTGAAGGAATCTTGAAGCTAGGCGCTTATGAAATCAGCATTTTGCATAATTCGATTCCCAACGCTCGTAGGTACAATATATAGACGAACTAAAGCGTTTCGATCTATACATTGCTGATTTGAAAAGGCTCTTGGGATTTATGCAAAATGCTCAAATAGGAGGATTCGACAATGAATCGAAGAAAAGAACTGGTGCAGCAATACATGGAGATGAAGACAGAGGCAGGAATCTATTGCATTCGCAATACACGTAATGGGAAAATTTTCGTCTCTTCTACGCCGAATTTAAAGTCGCTGAATGGACGGCGTTTTGAGCTAAATATGGGTGGATTTAAGAATAAACAACTGCAACAGGAATGGAATGAGTATGGCGAAGATTCGTTTGAATTTGAAGTGCTGGACGTTTTGAAGAAAAAGGAATCCGCGTTCTTTGATGTCAAGGATGCACTAGCAAAGCTGGAGCAGACCTGGCTTGATCGACTCCAGCCTTACGGGGACAAAGGGTATTTGTAAATTACCAATCCACGGGATGCTCTTCCCGAAGGTATCCAAAAATAATAGCGTCGACAAATTGACCTTTTTCATAAAAATAGTCTCTCAGGTGACCCTCTTTAGTAAAGCCACTTTTGAGTAGCAGCCGTTTGGAGCCTTCGTTATCTGGATCAATGAAGGCTTCTATACGGTGAACCTGCGGCAAATGAAAGCCATAATCCACTACCACCGTCATCGCCTCTGTCATCAAACCTTGCCGCCAATATTCCGGTGCCAGCTCATAGCCGATTTCAATACGGGAGTGCTCCTTCTGCCAGTTATGAAATCCAATTGTACCCACGATCCGCTCAGGAGCTTTTTTTAATGTAATCCCCCAACGAAAGCCCTCTTGCTTCTCATATCTGGTTAGCATCGAACGAATAAATTTTTCGGCTTGCTCTACCTCTGTAAAGCTTTCCAAGTCATAATATTGTGTGACCTCATCCTTGGAGAAATAACCGAATACATCCTCCGCATCCCCTACTGTAAGCTGTCTTAAACGAAGCCGATCAGTTTCTAAAATCGGAAACGTTTCCATTGCCATGATCTATCTCCTCCTTCACATCGAAGAACCTTATCTTATCAGCCACCAGCCAATCCCAACTATCACTCCATTGATGAAGAATAATGCAATACATGCTCTCCACTTGCTGATTCCACTTGTTTGAAAAAAACCTGTCACTTTACTACGACACATGAACAACGTAAACAACAAATTCCAAATAATACGCATACCATATTTTACGTAGTATAAAGCAGGGTTTAACTGTACACCGCCCAACGTTGGAGGGACATCTGGAATAAACAGAATTGCACACGTATAACGCATGGTCTCATATGTAAAATAAAATACTGCCAGCCACCAAGCCCACTTCTTACCAAATAACATGCCGATACCGGCAGTCGTCCCTGCCAAACCGAGTAACGCGATAAATCCTTGAAACATGCCCCTACAAATGCCTACTAACGTAGCAGCCTCATTTAATGCATTAAGCGTCAATAGCTGGGTCACCAACAGAAGTGCTCCATTAAAGATCAATAAAATGGCTGAAATGCTTACACCTAAAGGTCGTTCGAAAACCACGTTGGTTACATAATCTTCTACTTCTTTTTTCGTATACAGATCTGACACTTCTTCTACTCTCCTAACCCAATTATATACATCCATTTTCGGGCGGGTTTAATAACAGTATGTTCTCGCCTCATTCCCATATATCGGCTTTTAGGAAAATATGGTTTAATCTTCCCTAAAATTCAGTTATCCGTAGGCTAATCATTATTATTCAGTGCAGCCATGCTGCTAATGATCATCCTCTATGGTGTCAAATTAGCGTCATGAGAATTTCTATCATCAACTGAATCCCAAATAGAGTAATATCTATCCTTATAATACCATTCCAAGAAGGAATCTGACAAATGAATGGACTACTACTAGCGCTTATGAATGTATACGCGTTATTTTCGTGGCCCTGTAACCTTCAGATGACTGGATATACTCTACCTCATAACCCATTCGGGCATCCAAAAGCCCTTCCATAAATGGAAGGCACGGACTGTAAATAAAACTCCCTCCGGGCCGAATGGCTCTAAGCAATTCCATATATTTGCGAGCGTACTCATGAATATTACCATCTGCCTTCAGATGATGATGTATAAAATGATTGGAGAATGCCATATGTGAAACGATCGTTCCCCATGTGCGTTCCCCAAAGGTGGTCTCTAACCAATCTCCTTGAGTGACCCAACCTTCTGTTTCAGCCAACCGATCTGTTCCGTAAGCCTCAATTCCACAGGCACGTAAATAAGTAACCAACCGTGCCTCAGATCCGCAACCAACATCTAGAACAGGCTCTTGCAAACGAGCAATGTCCAATCCTAGCAGATTGGCTTGCAACTCCGGCGTATATTCCTCACAAGGTATCCAAAAGGTATACTCACACTCTGCATACTTAGCAAACATTTCACGTCCGTTGGTACGAGTTAAAAAATCTCTCAAATGCCCGTAATGCTGCTGAAGCAGTAAGTCCAAGGTTGCTCTATCTATAAATTTCTTCTGGAACAGGTTCTCAATCCGGGTGAAAAGTCGATCATACAGCTCCGTAAGCTCCCTCACATGAGCTGTGTGAAAATGTAGATATTGATTGGTATTTACAAACTGGGACAGTATTTTAGCCGCTACATCCGTCACAAAAGCGTTATACATATGCTGGCGCTTCAAGCCTTGAAGCATGAGGATCAGTTCTGAGCTTCTCTGCGTCAGCCAGTACGTCATTTCCGTTGAAGGTCCTAACAGAACAGAACCCTCACGCATATAAAATAAACTCCGATGCTGATTGTACAGGAGTTGACCGTTAATAAGTTTATGAAGTTGAGCGACTGTCATTCTCGCTTCCTCCTTAAGATCCAGAACATTAAAGCCCTACCCAAGCCTAAACAATGTTATCTTTGGGTAGGGCCAGCTTATTTTCTAAGTATACCATGGCTATGGAAATAATGTTTTATTGCGAATCTTCCACCTGTACATAAGAGGATAAAGGAATATTCAGCTCACGTATTCCCTGAGCTACCAGCCGAGCTATTTGCTCCGCACCATATTCCTGAAAATGAGTATCATCCTTCACTCCATCAGGAAATGCAGGATACACCCCTGGCTCCACATGCAAAAATAACGGGAGTGTTCCTTCCAGTCCAAGTGTATCATAGTACGCTACGCTCAAGCGGCTAAGATCGACCAGTGCAACATTTGTCTCCGATGCTGTTTCCTTCATGGCCTGCACATATTCCGGGAAACTAATCCGAAACGAGGCACTTGCCGCATCATAATCCCGGCGGCCAACAGGAGTAATTAGCACAGGTGTTGCACCGCGTTGGATGGCTCCTTGAATGTAGGTTTTTAAGTAAACTTTGTAATCCGCGGGTGAAACATAACGCTCTTGGTTGTTGATCGCGGCATCATTATGCCCAAACTGAATGAGCAGATAATCTCCTGGACGGATATTGCGTAAAATATCATCTAACCGCCCTTGTACCAGAAAGGTTTTCGTGCTTCGTCCACCAATAGAACGGTTCACAAAAATAGGCTCATCTGTGAAGAACGGAGCAATCATTTGCCCCCAGCCCGCCTGAGGCTTCATCGCGGATTTATAGGTTTGAACCGTAGAATCTCCCGCAAGGTATACCGAAGGATGTTCTCCAGCCGTTCGAGCATCCTTTGGGGTAATAACCAAAGCGTTAATCTTCGCTTCATTACCTGAGAAATACAATTCGAGCTGACCGTCGATGAGTGCAAGTTCAAATCCAGCCTCGACAAATTGTCCTGCTGTTTTAGCAGTAGGTTCTACCTTGACGATGGACTCGGCTTTAACCGTAATGTCTGTGTTTCCGGCAGTATCTCCGGCAATCAGGGAAAGCGTGTAATCCGTCGGTGGTAAATTGACAACAAAGGATGATCCTTGAACACGAACAAAATCTGAGCGTATAGCATCACTTCCACCACGATCTTCTTCATTCACTTTGGAAAGATCGGTAAATCCATAGCCTCGCTCAGGCGTGTAAACATCATTGGCAGTGACTTGGGTGTAGCCGTCAGCTACCTTGCCGGGGCCAAAATCAAAACGAAGAGGTGCCACAAGCTGTTTTTCGGCTAATGCCTGCCCTGGGATAAGTATGGTTGCAAACAACAAGCTGAACCCTGCGCATAATCCAATCATCTTACCGAACAACCTGTGACGCTTTCCCTTTTGTTTCAAGCGCAACCCTCGCTTTTCAGATTATTTGAGTGGTTTGTCATCGTCTATACGTGTATTGATCCCCGCTAGCTTTTGACAGCCTTGGTCCAGCGCCCAGGATACCACAATGCCAACCGTGTACCTGATCAGATCCGCGGTCAGGAACCCTTTCCCAAGCACCAAGCCGCCCAGTGTCGTTGCCCGAATGTGGTTAATCCAGGGAGCCTGGTACATCTGGCTGAACTCAATGGCGAAGCAAAACAGCAAGCTGCCCCACAGGGCTACGGACAATTGACGATTCACCCCCAACATTCTCAGCCCAAAATAAATCATGCACGCCCACAAGGCATCCCCAAAGTGATTAGCAACGAATTCAGGCAACTGGGAGGAGAAAACTCGGCTTCCCAAACCCAACAAGATCGTGACCAGCACAGCAACTAGGTACGCAGCACGGGCCTTCCAGCGGAATTTCGCCTTTATTTCCCGATTGGCCTTCCTGCTGACGCTCTTACGAACGCTCCTCATGCTAAATCACCTGTCCTAATGCTGGGACATCTTCGCCAAGCTGCTGGAAATTCGTAAAGCATCCTCTTTTGGTTAGCGCTTGCAAGATTGCTGAACCTTTTGCTGATGACATATTGTATGCACACCAACTTGTCTGTATTTTTCATAAAATAATTAATCATAATGAGCCTCCGTAATATCGTACAAACCATCAGCAACTTCCAAACTGTTCATGTGAGGATACTAAAATTCAATACCACGCACCTTGGCAAAAACCATTTCGTGTGCCATGCTTCCCTCTTCATCATACTCGACGTTTCTTAAAATCCCCTCCAGTGTAAAACCTGCACGTTCCGCTACCTTGGCGCTGCGTGTGTTTCTGGAATCACAACGAATCTCCACCCGATTGGCATTCAAATGCTGTATGGCAAAATTCGTAATACCGTGCACGGCCTCTGTGATAATGCCTTTTCCGGTCCATGATGTTCTGAGCCAATACCCAATTTCAAATCTTCGTGCATCCCAATCAATACGATGCAGACCGCTGCTGGCTACAAATTCTCCCGAAACCGTATCAAATATATACAACATCATATCAGACCGATCCAGAAATTTAAGTCTGGCTTGGCGCGAACGGATTTCAGATTCCTCTGCCGTAGGAAGATTTCTTGCAAACGGAAGCCAAGGCCGCAGTTCATTCGCACTCTCTCGCATCGCCTCATTGACTGCCGCCCCATCCCCCCACTGCGGGGCGCGTATGGTCAATCGTTCCGTTTGGAATTGATCAGGGAACGATAAGAGAATCGGGTTCGGTTGCTGCTCCATACTCATGATGCACCCTCCTCCTTATTCGTTGAATAACTGCGACGATCCAGCCAACCTGTGATTTCACGCAAACTCCCAATCTGATAGTCCGGTACAATGCCCGTTTCCTGCCACGTCATAAAGCCTTCCAGCCAGATGGTATGCAATCCTGCACTTTGTGCACCACGAATATCATTTGTCGGGTGATCGCCTACATAACAGGCATGGTCGGGATCGACAATGTCCAGCTCATTCAGAGCCAACTCGAAAATTCGAGGATGAGGCTTCTGGATGTTGACGCCACCCGATACGATAATAGAATCCACATAATCCCTCAGCATAACTCGGTCGATTTTCGCTTGCTGCGTGCGGAGTGAGCCGTTGGTAATAATACCGAGCTTCAAGCCACGCGACCGCAGTTCGGACAATACTTCCTTGGCCCCGTCCATCAACACCGTAAACTTATGAAATTCACTATACCAAAAGCCCAGCATCTCTTGTACTGACGTATCGGGATTTTTCAGTTCCAAGTCTGTATGCAGCTCGGTATACAGTTCCCTCTTATCCCGGTATCCGTCCCGATCCGCCAATCGTATCTGTTCAACGACAGCCGCGCGGATCGCCGGTTCTTCTGCCACTATAAATCGTTCTATAAAGCGCTCTGTATATGCGGCAAACGCCTGTTTACGATGAATAAGAGTATTATCCAGATCAAAAATGATTGCTTCTATGGACATAAATAGCTCCCTTCCTTCATCCTCTTACACCGATTAGGCTGAAACAAACTGAATAATTCCTATTAGAAGTAAAAGAAAAAAAATAGACAAGAAAATAATGATCATGTACTTCAAGATTCTCTTGGAGGTCGACTTTTGTTCTAGTTTGGTCTCGATCTGGGTCAACCTTTCTTTGATTTCTTCCAAATCCTGCTCCACCTTCACATCATGCTCCCCTTCCTTCGTTTCGACTTATTCATCTTCCTGACACTCACTCACACAAGTTGCTCCAAAAACGCACTTTTTTTACGGCATTAAAATCAATTTGTTCATAAGGCTTCTCCCCAAATTCCAGCTTGAAATACTCCTGCAAACATTCCCCATACACGATAATATCCGTTTGATATACGGAAAATACCGGATTTCCTTCTTCAGATGGCTGCTCTGGGATATATCGATGTCCATTGATTGGGATTAGCTTGGGCACACGTAAAAACTCACGTTTACATATATCAACAGCTTCCGCCGAATCTGTCGGTTTTTCGCCCCATTCGGGAGGCCAGAATACATGCTGCTCTACATCAAAAATCATACCTTCCAGCGGCCAATTCAACCTTTGCCGGATTACACCCATCCGCTGTGGTGACGTATCTCTCCAAGGGATAAAGCTTTTACCGATGGGAAGAACACTCATCAGAAGCTCCCTCAAATCGGGCGGGAAGTGAATATCATACCTGCCTTCGACGTCGGTAATCTCCTGCGTGGATAAGCCTGGAGCTAGGGTCACATCGTGTTTACGTAATAAATCTATGATATAAGCGATATCCATCTCTTATCGACTCCTCAGCAACTACCTAGTTGACCGGATTGGTCAAGAGGCCTACCAGGCTTGTAACTTCAACTTCACCAACACGGCGCGGACCTTCCATGAAATATCCCCTTGTTCCTACCTGTATCCGATGTCGGTGTACCTTTTTCCTCATTTCTCCAAACAAAATCCACATTCTCGCTTGCCCTTCCCGCTGAACAGGACGACCAACATCCATAATCAGTTGACCATCTCCATCTTCAAACTCAGGATGTATGGCATAAATTCCCGTATTCCCGATGTCGTCACCCTCATAGGCAAAATCACAGCGATAACCCTGAATAGGCAGCTGTTTCCTGCCTCCTTCTTCCGGTGTGTAAAATCGATATTTTATTATAAAATCGTGCGGATGCTGTCTGCTATTTTCATAGGGGTTCCACATTTCATATCATCCCCTTAGGTCTTTTCCAAAAATATGTACTTCATTCTAGTGTAATCTAGCAGGAAAAGAAATCCAAGACCTATCCGCAATGCGTTGCTGAATAAGCTTGGATTATATGAGATTCATTTATTAGAATGTATGACTTCTATGCTTGCTGTCCGTTCACCTGAATATCTGCGGCTACTTGCTGCCCTAACCAAGCCCGCATGCGATTCCATGAAAAAACCTGCTCCGTATGAAATACACCGAATGGAAGTTCTGAACGGTACAGGGCGAGCGCTGCAAAGACGGCTGCCTTAGCGGTTAAATCAGACTGATGGTGACCCCTTAGCCGACATTCGACCTTCGTCTCCTTGCCATTGAGAGTTCCTCGAGCATCTACCTTGACCGCTACAGCATTCCCACCTATATGTACCTTGCTAAAGCTGCGAACCACTGCATCACGCACGGTTTGCTGTCGGAGTAGACCTGAAACTCCTATCGTCCGAAGCCCTGCTAGAAGCCGAGTGGTCAAGCGCGAATCGAAGCAAAGGCGTGTGCTAACCGTAGGAACTTTGAGCGTACGAGGAAGTGTCTGCTGATCTGAAAAAGGAAATCGATACGCCCGATGACGACCCACTCCTGCACCAAAATCTGCCACTATTCCGCCAGTAAAGCTTTTTCGAGTCACAAAACGTCCCTGTTCTATAACCTCCAAATCGGCATGAATCTGATCTACTGTCCACTCAATAGCAGCCTGACCGTGTCGATCTCCCAAACCCAGCATCAAAGATATATTCAACTCATCCGTCTGATCCATGAGCTGTGTCGCTTGCAGTGCCAACAGATTGGTCAGTCCCGGAGCTAATCCTACACTTAACAGGGCTGTGGCCTGATGAGCTCGGGCCTCCTGATGACACTGCTCCACCTGACTCAAAAAGTCCGCATTCGCGGTAATATCCATGTAATGCACCCCATGTCGAAGGCAGGCACGTACCAAGGCCGTATTGTCCTGATCCAAACACATGATTACCAATTTGGCTTGCTCTAATATCGACGGGTCCATCGGCTCATGAATATTAAGCTGCAAGGGCCGTATCTTACCATTCGATCGTTGGCTAAATTCAGTGGCCCGTTCCAGACTACGACCTGCGGCAAATACCTTGCCGGGAAACATTTCACTTAACTCTGTACATACAATTTTTCCAACATGGCCATACCCGCCAATGATGATGATGTTATCCTTTGTCATAAGCTGTCCCTCCCTCTTTAACTGCAAACCATGCATTTACTAAAAAGCACCATAATACCGGGTGATGTGGGTAAAGCCTGCATCTATCAACAGTTCCTGTATTGCCGCATTGGACACTGGGTTTGACTCACGACCGATGGAAGCAGCGAATCGTTCCCAATCCTCCAGTGAAATGCCCTGGCTCAGCATATGACCTTTCCACGCCTGCATTTGGATGGAAAAAGAAGGCTCCTGTGAATTCCCATTAATAGAAGCTAAACAAAAAGGCGCACCCGGCTTGAGTCGAGTAGATATCTGGCGTAGCAACGCCTGTTTACTTTCCAAGCTTTGAAGAAAATGAAGCACCAGCAGGCAGGTTGCAGCGTCATAGACCGGTTCTCTGCATGATTCTTCGCTGTGCTTTTCGCGCTGTTCTTCAGGCTGTTCTCCAGACAACTCTTCCAACGTACCTGCAACAAACGATATTTTTGAACTGATGCCCGCATGTGTTACACGCTTACGTGCCAAATCCAGCATGTGCTCAGAGGGATCAACTGCCGTAAAGGACCATGCATCATGGCGCCCTCCGAGCGTAATCAATTCCTGACCGCCTCCAGCTCCGACAATTAGCACATTTGGATCTATATTTCGAATATGAGTTTGTGCTTCAAGCTGTGCGGCTATCAAACCGTCTGTCATCTCGTACAAATGAGCATATCCAGGTATTTTTAAAGCAATCGTATCCGCGTACTTATGCACATTCGGATGATTCCAGCTCATAGGCTGGTTTGAGTCCGTATTTTCAATATGGGGTTGTTTCATATGGGCTTTCCTCCAAACATTTAGCCTTGATCTTCCCAGACCATTCGTTTATTGTAGATTTAATTAAGAATCATTCTCAATTATAAAGACAATACAAATATCCACCATCCCATAAATGCGGGATTTAATAATCGCGCTTGAGAATCTCCAGCTTTCACGATAGGAGTAAATGATGAACGCACACTACACACAATTTGCACAGCTTAAGGACGTCCGACAGCAAATCATTGATCTAGGAAAAAAAGACCCCTCATCCCTAACGTACAAGCACACCCTAATCGACCGCTTGCGTACTCAGGTTACTTTCGATGCGGCGTGCTGTACCTCGGTAGATCCGCGTACGCTGCTTTCCACAGGGGCATTTACAGAGTCGGGTGTGGAGGACATTCATAACAAACTGCTAGAATACGAATACCTGCACGACGATATGATGAAATATGATCAGTTGGTGCGGGAAGGACGGTCTGTAGCGACGCTACATGGGTCTACACAAGGCCAACCGGATCGGAGCACACGATATAGAGATGTTTTGCAACCCGCCGGATTCGGGGACGAGCTGCGTGTTCCGTTTATGTACAAAGGGAGCTGTTGGGGATTTCTTACGTTGTTCCGCCATCACGGAAAGCCTGTATTCAGCGTGGAAGAGCAACAACTGCTTGAAACGTTAGCGCCGTCCATAGCCTACCATCTGCGTCAGGCCAGTGTCGGTTTATCTTCAGCCCCTGTCATGATCACGGAAAATGAACTTGAGCCAGGAGTTCTAATGCTTTCCGATAAGCTAGAACCGATCTCGTCCAATACAGTAGCAATGCATTGGCTAAAGCTGCTTTGGCAGCAGGAGGGAATCCATGAAGACGGTCTTCCGGCTCCCGTCCGGGTGGTATGCTTGCGAGCGCTATCCACTGCCACTGCACCAGCACGACTATGTATCCCTTCCACAGACGCAGGAACCCCATGGGTAACCATCAGAGCCACCCTTCTGCAAAGCGGACAGAAGCATACGGGACAGAAGCAGCTAGCCGTATGGTTTGAGGCTGCTAAAGCAACTGACATGCTACCGCTTATGGCTGAGGTGTACTCATGGTCCAAACGAGAGAGACAAATTGTCCAACTCATTGTTCAGGGCTTTTCGACCAAGGAGCTGGCCAGCGCACTTCATATTACTGCCTACACGGTGCAGGATCACCTGAAAGCGATTTTCTTGAAAACAGATGTAAGCAGCCGTCGTGAGCTAGTATGGAAGGTATATTCCAGATTCAATTAACCTATGTAAAAAAGACAGATGACCCGATTAGGGAGCATCTGTCTTTGCATCACTGCTCTATTGGAATGCCAGAGCCTTATTTCTTCGAAGAGGAGTTCGTATCATCGTATGACACTGGTGAGGGCTTCGCAATCCATTCATCAGCCTCAGGCTCGATATCCACGCCATTTTCCAGCTTCGTTTTCTCCATCAAGGAATCTCCGTCCTCGTCCTTCTTGTTGCGGATTTTCGCTTCGTCTTGAGTGTGGTCGCTCATGTTGATTCCTCCTTTTTTAATTTCATCTGATGGTTGTACCTTACTCATAATTACCCATTGCTGTCCTGTACAAACCTCTACACGACCAGATGCCCTTTTTTCTCCGCGGGTTCAATGGTCGCCTCAATGCCAGCATTAAACTCCAGAAAGTCACTTTCTACTCCATCACTGAAAATAACTCCGTTTTCCGGCATCTGCGATGCAATCCGTAACGGTTTTTCGGCTGCTACCTGACCAAACACGAGATCCGCAGCAGTCGTTCGGCTGGGGAATGGTTCTCTCACCGTAAAATAAAGCGATGGCGAACTCCAGGTTGCACGATGATCATGACTCATTCCGTCTGCTGTCCCTTCCTGACTGAAGGCTGTACCTGGCATCAGCTGGCTTGGAGTCAGCGAGATTGGATGCCGTGTAGCACTGCCGACAATTCCGGCCGCTCCAGCCAGCACACTGGTCAGCCAGCCCGTCGCTCCCAATCCGGTTGAAACGATAATCCCGCTGGAGGATTGCTGCTCTACTTGATCCTCCAGCCTTAGCTCATATCTCGCGGAAACATGAGTTTTGCGTCCAATGAACAAATCATTTACAGCATACAAGGATTGGCCATCATTTAATCGGGCCTTAGCCAGCGTAACTTCCTTAATTGGCCGTCTATGCACGAATACATCCGGCACTACCCAGCGCAGGTCGGATACGGTAAACGGCAGCAATACCCCGTCCCAGCGCAATGGATCTGGATTCACGCCGATAAGCGGCTGCTCGGTCAAATATTTTAAGGTGTTGGCTACCAGCCCATCCTGACCCAGCACCACCACTGTATCCTGCTCACCAAAAATAAAGTTCGGCACATGCTCCCGCTCCACAATCTGAACACGACCCAAGGCCGTTAACTCCGACGTTGCCGTTGCCACCGCCCTGCGGTAATTTTCGTCCTCCAGCACATAATCACTGAAATCCGCACCCAGCCGTTCCATAAAGAAGCGAGCCTGCTGCACCGTATTGTATCGGACAATCAGTTCCTCCAGTCGCGTTTTACGCTTCACCAAAATGATCTTCTGCTCTGTCATTCGGCCGCTCATCGTGTTCTTCCTCCAGACCCTCTCGATCCTCCTGATCCGCTTGCTCCCGTATCTGACATGAGACCTTGCAGCAGATCCGGCGTAATATTCAGCTGACCGATTTTCCCTGCATTTTCTGCAAGCTCCTGGAATGCAATCGCAATTAGTTTATCCGGGCTCATATCCATGTTAGCCATAGCTTGAAGTACGTTCGGTTCAACATCCTGCAACGATTTCATGACGGCTGTCAGCTCATAGGCCTTGGCATCGGCTTCTGCCTTTTTATTCGTTACGGTCAGCTCAATCAGCTCGCGTTTTTTCTCCTCCAAGGCCGTGTCAAATCGTAGCTGCTCCTCTTTCATCTCACTTTGCTTTTGCTTTACGGAACGCTCGGCATCAAGTTGAGTTTCACGGATCTGCCTTTTTTTCGTCTCCACTGCAATCTCAGTGTTCAGCTCGTTTTCCTTCACACGCCGCTCTTGCTCAATAGATGCATTACGACGCTCATACAAAGCATGATCCGCGTTGCGAAGAATCTCTTCCCTCGCTTGAGCCTCCAGCGCTCTCATCGTCTCCTTATTAGGTAGAATCGCCAAAATCGACAGCCCCATAACCTCAATGCCGAGCTTTTCCATTTCCGTATGCTGAGCAATATCCTTCGTCATGTTTTGGGCCAGACGTTCACTGGACTGAACAGCTTCTTTGAGCGGGACACGCTCCAAATACTTTTTGGTAAGCACCTTGGCAATGTTAATCACCCGTTGGGCCAGCTTGCTCGGATCATCCGAAATGTAACGCCGTTCCTTCAAGTCATACGTATAGTTTAAAATCTGCGTCGTTCTCCGATAATCCACAATTCGATAAGTTAGTTGCCCCTGTACCGTCACCGCTTGAAAATCATTTGTCATGTCCTCAAACATGAACGGCGCATCAATAGAAGAGACGGGCACGACAACAACCGAGGTGGTCGGGGCGTAGTAATAAAAGGATAATCCAACACCCTCCCGAACCACCTTCCCGTTTTTCACCTTCATCACATATTCACTGGGCTGAAATTTAACAAAATTAAATCCAAACATAGCTGCTTCCCCGCTTTCTTTACAGTTTATATTATTTTGTTATTATCATTTTGTTATTATCAATAAAATAACACATATTCCCCATAATATCAATATGACATTTATAAAAAACAAAGGCCGTTTCCCCTCCGATACGCTCGGTTAGAGGAAACAGCCTGATTCGTTCTCTGCCTTCCTATGAAACTTTAAAGATCACGAAAATTGTATGGTATCATCAAAAGGCATTACATTTATCATCATTTCATGGGTCATATATGAGCAACAGTTGTATAAAGATATGATGACTCCCCGATTAGCGACGCACTGCATCGGCCTTGGGATGCAAGGAATCCGGCCTCATATCTGTCCAATGTGTGCTGATATAATCCATACATGCCTCACGGCTGTCTGTCGGGTGAACGACCTCCCATCCAGTCGGTACATGCTGGAAATCAGGCCAGAGTGAATACTGTCCTTCTCCATTCATCAGCACTAAATAACCACCTTCATTCTGCTCAAAAGGATTAATCATGGTTTGTTTTCCTCCTTGCGATTGTGATGTATTGATTTAGAAAGCCTGTATAGTTTTGCTGCCATCAGTTTTCCAATATGAGCCAAGGGTCCCGGCTGGCACAGATCCTTATGACGGCAATCCAGTTCATGCTGCTCTAGCTGTCCATCAATATAGGGAAGCCAGGTTTCCGGAGCAATTGGCTCAAACCAATCTGGGATAATTGTAGATCGGAAAAATAATATATCGCCTTTGTACCGTCTCGGAACGTACTCCCCCAAGATACGCACAGAATTTACATAAGTATCCTTGAGGTTTAAAATCGTCTCCTCGCTGAGGCTGGCCAAGGCGCTACCATCGCTTCGTAAGATATGCAGAGCGGTGGAAAGCCGCAAAGGCTCATCATTCAGACTATCCGGGTCATACCCCCCCAGAGCCAACAGAGCGATTAACGCTTCCTCCTCATCTGGTCCTCCCCGCAGCGGCAAATGGTTGCTTGGGTAGGAATCCAGCATGGTCAGAATCGCAATCGTCTCTCCTTCGTATTGAAGCTGTGTCGCTATTGCATGAGCTACATTCCCTCCCAAAGACCACCCCAACAGATGATACGGTCCTGTGGGCTGAATTGTGCGAATATGACGAATATAATCGGCTGCCATATCATCCAGTGTCTGCGGCAATTCCTCCTGTCGGGCGATCCCGCGAGCCTGTAAGCCATAAATCGGATAATCCTTGCCCATGGACTGGATCAAGCCCGCATAACACCAGCTTAATCCGCCTGCCGGGTGTACACAGAACAACGGAGCTTGCAATCCGCTTGTCCGCAAAGGCAGCAAAACGTCCAAAGCCCCTTGACTGGCACCTACGTTCAACTGCTCGGCTAGGCCAGCCACTGTTGGCGTTCCAAAAAGGTTGCCAATGCCCAACTCGATACCCAATGCCTCGCGGATTCTACTAATTAGCTTCACAGCCAGCAATGAATGACCGCCCAGATCAAAAAAGCCATCATCTATACCGATTCGCTCCATGCCAAGCGTCTCGGCAAACAAATCACACAGGATTTCCTCCTGTGGCGTTCGCGGTCCCCTTCCTCCACCCGCAGCCATCTGCATGGGAGCAGGTAATGCTTTACGATCCAGCTTGCCATTAGGTGTAAGCGGGAGATCGGATACCGTGACAAAAGCTGACGGTATCATATAATCAGGCAAGCTGACTCCTGCATGCAGTCGGAGTCTGGACGCTTGCGGTTCACCGCCAGGTACAGGAACAATATAGGCGACGAGTCGTTTGTCCCCCGGCTGATCTTCGCGGACAATGACCGCTGCCTGAGCCACATCATCATGCCGAACCAGCACCGCTTCAATTTCTCCCGGCTCCATGCGAAAACCACGTATTTTGACCTGCTGGTCAGCACGTCCGGCATACTCCAGCGAGCCGTCAGACCGCCAGCGGGCCAAATCACCTGTCCGATACATCCGGCTCCCCGGCAAACCATACGGATCGGCTACAAAACGCTCTGCCGTTA
This sequence comes from Paenibacillus sp. FSL L8-0644, assembly GCF_038008165.1. Taxonomy (NCBI): domain Bacteria; kingdom Bacillati; phylum Bacillota; class Bacilli; order Caryophanales; family Paenibacillaceae; genus Paenibacillus; species Paenibacillus sp. FSL L8-0644. Next base: position 1,677,418 of record NZ_JBBOYN010000001.1, on the reverse strand, counting down.
GAGCGGGTCTTCCCAAATAGCCTTGTGCCAATCCAGCACCGGCGACATATAAATCACCCGTTACACCCGGCGGGACAGGCTGAAGTCGATGATCCAGCACATACACTTGCAGGTCAGGGATGGGACACCCAATCAGACTGTTTGCTTTTTCAGCCACCATATCACGGTCCAACGCAATATAGCTGACATGTACAGTTGTCTCCGTAATCCCATACATATTCACCAAGGTAGGAGTATCGTCTGTATGACGCTCATACCATGCAGGCAGCCGGCCCAGTTCCAGAGCCTCACCACCAAATACGACATAACGCAACGCCAGCTTTTGTGAAAGGACAGGCTGTTCAAGATCAGCCTGCATCAGTTGATAAAATGCCGAAGGTGTCTGATTGAGCACCGTTACGCTCTCGTTCACCAGCAATTGCAGGAATTGCTCCGGAGAACGACTGACAGTATACGGCACAATGACAAGACGGCCTCCATGCAGCAACGGTCCCCAAATTTCCCATACTGAAAAATCAAACGCATAGGAGTGGAACAGAGTCCATACATCCGATGGACCAAAATGAAACCAGGGCTGCGTCGAATCAAACAAACGCGCGACATTTTGATGAGGAATAACTACTCCCTTTGGTTTTCCGGTAGAACCGGACGTATAAATAATATAAGCAGGATGAAGCGGCAACAAAGGCATCAGACGGTCCGCATCCACCGGGTTCCGGTCGGGATATGACTTCAGCTCCTTATTTGTCTGAGGATCCTCCAGTACAACCGGGAATACCGTGCTTGTTACCGGAATTGAGGATATTGTCACGTGAATGCTGGTAATCATCAGAGCAGGTGAAGCATCCTCTAGCATATATGCGAGACGGTCTGCCGGATAATCAGGATCTAGCGGCAAGTAGGCGGCTCCCGATTTAAGCACAGCCAGCAATGCAATAACCATATCCAGTGACCGAGGAAGCGCCAGCGCCACAATGCGATCTGGACCTGCACCACGCGCTATCAGCAGATGCGCCAGTCGATTGGCACGCGCGTTCAATTCCTCATAACTTAGCTGGTTGCCTTCGTATGAAACTGCAACAGCTCCCGGGGTACGGGCAGCCTGTTGTTCGAATAAAACAGGCAAGCTCGAGGTAGACGCTTGGTTAGGACAAGTGCTCGCGTTCGTGTCACCGTTCCACTTCACGAGAATTTCGTGTCGCTCCTCGGGTCCCAAAATATCCAGGGCCCCTATCGGTTGTTCTGTATTAGCCACCGCGGCCACCAATAGTCGCTCCAGCCGTACCTTCATAGCTTCTATCGTTTCTCTTTTAAATAAATCGGTGTTGTATTCGATCCATCCCTCGATTCCATCAGGTCGCCCGTCTGCGGTCCGACACTCGCGCAGCTCCACCGTCAGATCAAATTTCGCTGCACCCACGCTGGCCAATTGCAGTTGAGTTTCCACACCGGGCAACAGCAATTCGGGATCAGGGGTGTTTTGTAAAGCAAGCATAACTTGAAACAATGGATGTCTCGATCTGGAACGTGTAGGGTTCAGCATCTCTACAAGCCGCTCGAAGGGTACATCCTGATGTTCATACGCATCCAGACAAGTACGACGGACCCGTTCCAACAGCTCACGGAAAGTAGGGTCGCCCAATGTGTTGATACGAAGCACCAGCGTGTTGATAAACAAGCCCACGAGATGATCCAGTCCCTCTGCGTTACGTCCCGCTATCGGACTGCCCACCGGGATATCCGTCCCTGCACCCAATCGGGTTAGCAATGCGGCCAACCCGGCCTGCACCACCATAAACAGGCTGGCCCGACTTTCACGAGCCAAACGCAGCAACTGCTCATGCAATTCGGGAGCGATACGCAATACAACGGTATCTCCCCGGTAGCTGGCCTCGGAAGGGCGTGGATAGTCTGTAGGCAGATCTATTTGATCCGGTAGACCTTTCAATGCGTCGTGCCAATAAGCAAGCTGCTTGTTCATCAGGCTACCAGCCTCGTTCTCCCTTCCAAGCAGATCCTGCTGCCATAGCGCATAATCCGCATATTGTACAGGCAGCATCGGCAACACCGGTGCCATGCTTTCAGGATGTGCGGATTGTTCCGCATGTGCATTACGGTCGATGTGCGCAGCATAGGCTGTAGCCAAATCACGTGTGAGTGCATTCAGCGACCAGCCATCTCCGACAATATGGTGCAACGTCATAAGCAGCACATGCTGGTCAGCAGACAGCGTGAACAGTTCGGTTCGCAAAGCCGGCTCCACTGCAAGATCAAAGCAGTAACGTGACCCTTCAGCAAGCATGTGTGGCAGCTCTGCCTCACAAATTTTCGTCACACGGAGTACAGGCCAAGCTTGCTGCATTTCCAGAATGACCTGCTGCGCTACACCTTGCACATCTGGAAAAATCGTACGCAGCGTCTCATGGCGGGCCACGATGTCTCCTAAGGCAGCTTGAAGTGCCTCCACATTTACATCCCCCGACATACGGATAACGAGTGGGATATTATATGTAGGGCTTGGTCCCTCCATCCGATGCAGGAACCATAATCGGCTCTGGGCGAAGGAGAGAGGAATTCGTTGTGGACGTACGGCCGGAAGCAATGAGGGCCTTAAGCTCTGCCCTTGGTCCAGTCGTTCCGCAAAACTGGCAACCGTAGGAGTTTCAAACAGGCGGCCTATATTCAGTTCTACCCCGAATACCTCCCGGATTCTTGCCATCAAGCGTGCGCCAAGTAGCGAGTGACCGCCCAGATCAAAGAAACTGTCATCAATACCGACTATCGGTAGTGCCAGCACTTCTGCGAACAGGTCACACAACATGGCTTCCTGTGGTGTTCTGGGAGTACGGACGTGGAGAATCTTATCCATAACAGGAGCAGGCAATGCCTTACGGTCCAGCTTCCCATTAGGCATGAGCGGCAAGGCCCCCAGCATCACAAACGCTGAAGGTACCATATAATCGGGCAGACTCGCAGCGGCATATTCACGTAACGCCAGTGAATGCAAACGATGAGGCGATGAGCCCAAGTCCCCTCTTATACTTTGATATCCAAAAGGTTCGGCAGGCGCTTTTTGTTCGGATTGCTCACTTTGTCCCGATGACCTACCCGGCTCCTGCTGAATAGTCTCTGTCTCAGCTCCGGTAAGCACCGGCGTTGCTGCGGCAGCGATCGGTACGATATAGGCAACCAGCCGCTGATCGCCCTCTCGGTCCTCACGGACAATCACAGAAACCTGGGCTACATCGGAATGCCGCGCCAAAACGGCTTCAATTTCACCCAGTTCTACGCGGAAGCCGCGAATTTTAATCTGGTGGTCCGCACGCCCCCCGTATTCAAGAGATCCATCCAATCTCCAGCGGGCCAAATCTCCAGTTCGATACATGCGGCTCCCCGGAGGGCCAAACGGATTGGCTACAAAACGCTCCGCTGTCAAATCCGGGCGCCCATAATATCCCCGAGCCAACCCATCCCCGGCAATGTACAGGTCCCCTGTGACCCCTGCCGGAACTGCCTGAAGACTACCGTCAAGCACGTACACTTGCGTATTGCGGATAGGTCTGCCGATAGCCGGTGTTCCCGTGTCCCCTTTTTCGATGGAAGCTGCAGTAGACCAAATCGTCGTTTCGGTGGGACCGTACAGATTCGTAATGCGGCAATCCAGACGCTGGAGTGCATGCAGCAATTCCTCTGGAAGAGCCTCGCCTCCAACCAGCACCCGCAAGCCCCGAATAGCCTCTGCATGTTCTGTTGCCAGCACATGCCACAGCGTAGGCGTCGCCTGCATCAGGGTAGGCTGTGAACGGTTAATCAGCTCGGCCAAAGCAGACGGCTCCTGAACGGTTTCCTTCCGGGCAATAATCAGTTGCGCACCATTCAACAAGGGTAAATAGATTTCCAGTCCGGAGATATCAAAGGATATCGTCGTAACTGCCAGCAGTCGATCCTGCTCACACAACGTGAATTGATCCTGCATGGCAAGCAAAAAATTTGTCAGGCTCTTGAAAGTAATAACGACTCCCTTCGGCTTGCCCGTTGAGCCAGAGGTATAAATAATATACGCAGGATGGTCCGTGGATAAAGGCTGAACACGTTCACGATCCGTAGGATTCGTATCCGGGTAGGCTGATAGTTCATGATTATGTCCGTTCAAAACAGCCGCCGAATCCCCTTGGCCGCTTCCTCCATCCAAAAGCATACGTGGCACAGAAATGTCTGCCGGAATGCGGTCCGCTACCTGGGCATTGGTTAAAATGCAGACCGGAGACGCATGCTCCAGCACATAAGCAACACGATCCTGCGGATAATTAGGGTCCAGTGGAACATAAGCCGCGCCCGTTTTAAGCACAGCCAGCATCCCTATAACCATGTTGACGGAGCGAGGGAGCATCAGGGCAACGATCTGCTCAGGTCCTGTCCCATGAGCAATCAGCCAATGGGCCAATCGGTTCGCCCGCTTATTCAGCTCCTTATAGCTAAGCACCATGTCGTTGTCACATTCCACAGCTACAGCATCAGGTCTAAGTTCCGCCTGTAGCTGGAGCATTTCCTGTAAGGAAGCGACTGGCATCGGACTGGAAGAACGAGTCCAGCCCTTCAGTATAAGCTGACGCTCCGCAGGCAGCAGGAGGTCGAATTGTCCAACCGGCTGTTCTGGTTCCGAAGCTGCGACCTTTGTAAGCAACTGCAAGAAACGCTGTTGATGCTCTTCTATTTCCCGTTTGCTATACATAGCAGGGTTGGCATCCCAATCTATGCGCAATCCAGATCCGTCCGACCTGTCATAGACATTCAAGGACAGATCATCAACCGGGCCTGCCGACAGATTATGTGTAATTCCGCGAGAACCGTTAAAATTCAGCTCATAGTCAAATGGCATAATATTGACCAATGGACCAAACAATCTCCTGTTTTCACTAAGCAAGCGCAGATCACGCCGTAGCTCCTCATGCCTGTATTTTGCATGACGCCGTATCTCACCCAGCTCCTGTACCAATTGACGGAGCAATGTGGCTACCTTCATTCCTGGCTGAATCGACAAACGCAGCGGCAACAAATTCATCACCATACCCGGCACACGGAGCGAGGCTGAGCCTAATCGGTTCATCATTGGCAAGCCAAGTATAACGTCTTGTGCACCTGTGAACCGGTGAATATAAATAGCCATTGCCGCCAAAATTACATCCGGCCAGCTCACGTTGAGACGTTCCGCAGCCATCTGAAGACGTTCACGCTCCGCAGAGGTGACATGGGCTGTAACGCGTACGAAACCTCCAGCCATCGCTTCTTTCGAAGCTACATGCCCGGAGTTTCTCGTCGCATGGTCTCCCAAACTAGCCACCTCGAACCCATCGGCAAAGCGTTTGATCCAAAATTCACGCTCCTGTCCAAACTTCTCCGAGACGCGATAGACCGAATCTTCCTCCAATAGTTGGCTAAACCGCGGAAAGCAGCCCTCTTCGTCCAAGCGTCCTTCCGCCAAAGATGTGTACAGTTGAGCCACCCGCTGCGCTATGAGCGAAAAGCCAAAGCCATCCAATGCAATATGATGAACACGCTGATACCAGAAAAATTGATGATGACCTACCCGAAACAATGCCTGTGTAAACAGTGGCCCTTGGGTAAGATCAATCGGCTTCAGCAAATCATCCCTCATCCAGACTTCAGCAACTTTACGAGGGTCAGGAGCTGCGCTTACATCGATTTGGTGCAGCGTCCATTCCCCCGAAGGCATAATCATCTGCCAGGGTCCATCCTCATCCTCTCCGAACCGCAAATGCAGTGATTCAGCCTCTGCCATCGTGCGGCGAAGTGCTTCCTTAAAGCAAATGGGATCGACCGGCCCGTGAATTTCAACGTATTCACCGGTATTATAGGCCGGATTTTGCAAATCCATCTGTTGGGCAAACCAAATGCCCGCTTGCGCTCCCGACAAAGGAAGACGAATAGCCTGATGCTTGAGCATACATAAACCCTCCTTTAAAGGGAAAAATAGTCTAAATTAGGCATTGACTGCCTAGTTCGCGAAGACAATAGCTTCCACCAATCAGCAAGTGTCGGACGTTCAGCCAACTCCACGAACGTCACCCTTGCCCCGTAGCGGCGCCATTTTTCCACAAGACTCATCATACGAATCGAATCCAGTCCCCTATCCATCAGATTATCGTGGGCAGCCAATCCTTCCGCTGATTCCTGCAGCAGTCCTGCGACCTGCTCACGTACCAATTGTTCAGTTAACTGCGGAGCCGCAGGCACTTCCTTTTCAGCCATTGCTGAATCTAAAGTCTTTGCCTCGCTTTCTCTTTCACCAGGCTTCTGGTCAGCTATGCCTGTCTGAGCTGTAGCCATATTTACACTTTGCACCTGAGCACCTTCCGTTGCTGACCCCTTCGTAGTCTCCAACTCGTCAATCAAGGGGGCAGTCAGCATCGTAACCGCGCAACGCTCAGCAGCGTAAGTCAGGGCCATTTTGTGGTATTCCAGTGAAAAGTCCCCCAAGGCGTCAGCTACAAAAAAAGGCTGTATATCCTTCATAAATGCCTCGGTCGCGGTCATTAGACAGCCAATATGTGCGTAAATACCGGTAATCATGATCTGATCGCGATGATATTGCCGCAATATAGCGTCTAAATTGGTTTTTTGAAATGCGCTATACCTCCATTTCGTCATAACCATATCCTGATCCGAAGGGGCAAGCTCGTTCACAATCTCCTTTTGAACAGGTCCATCATCCATCCCCTTGCCCCAAAAATCCTGCTGTAGCCCCCTTTTCTCCGGAGCCTGACCTCCCGGCTGCGCCGAATAGATTACAGGTATCCCAAGCTGCTGGCAGTGGCTTTTCAACAACTGGATGTTAGCGATCAACTCCTTGACCGGAGATTGCCCAGCCTCAAAAGCGGTAACAAAATATTGCTGCATATCATGAATCAACAGCACTGCACGTCTGGGATCAGGCCGCCATGCCACTTTATTTTGGGGCATATCCGAAGCACTCGGCATCGGATAAGCTGAAATTGGAGGAATAGCCATCATATCGCTTCCTTTCATTTTTCATTACGAGTATCTGTCTTGCGTTATGTGTTCTTGCTCATCGTTATGTCTCCATGCGGTTCAGGTGCAGATGCTAGCTGCTGTGTAATCATTTCCCGCAATGCTTTTTTACTAACCTTGCCTACACTGGTCTGTGGAAACGCTGTTATAAACTCAATTCTGTCAGGAATTTTGTAAGCCGCCAAACCACGTTCACGCAGAAATTTCTTCAACTCCGTTACGGTCGGTACCATCTCATACGGGATAATAAAAGCACAGGAACGTTCACCCAAATATTCGTCAGGCATGGCTACAATCGCTGCATCATGCACACCGGGATGGGCCAGCAAATGATTTTCAATCTCCTCAGCCGCCACCTTTTCTCCGCCCCGGTTAATTTGATCCTTCGCTCGGCCTTCCACAATCACATTGCCATCGGGACTCAACCTCACCAAATCGCCCGTACGATAAAATCCATCCCGCGTAAATGCTCTTGCATTATGCTGATCCGCCTTATAATAACCCCGAATCGTGTAAGGTCCGCGTGTAAGCAAATGGCCTACCTCTCCCGGTGCCACTTCTTTGTCCTCATCATCCAATATTTTAATTTCATCGTCGATTGAAATGGGACGTCCCTGAGTTGCTACAATGATATCCTCCGGATCATCCAGTCTGGTATAATTGACCAGCCCCTCCGCCATACCAAACACCTGTTGCAGGGTACACCCAAGTTCCGGCTTTATGCGACGAGCAGCCTCCTCATTGAATTTGGCTCCCCCTACTTGAAGCACCTGAAGACTGGACAAATCACAGGTTCTCGACGAAGCACTATCAAGCCATACCAGCGCAAGCGGCGGGACCAAAGCAGTAATCGTCACCTGCTCCTGTTCAATCAATGGAAAAGCATCATCTGGACTCGGCGTAGGCGCAAGTACAATTTTAGCTCCCGCATATAAGGCTCCGAAGACACCCGGAGAACTGAGCGGGTAATTGTGAGCCATGGGAAGCGCAGCTAAATACACGCTATCTTCATCCAGACCGCATATTTCAACACTGCCCCGCAGACTGTAAATATAATCATCGTGTGTCCTTGGAATTAGCTTGGGCAAGCCTGTACTCCCACCGGAAAGCTGGAGAAAGGCAATATCCCCCGCAAGCACCTGGGGTAACGACTGATCAGGTTGGATATACAATCCGGATAGAGCCGTAAATTCCTGCGGCTTGCCCACAACAATGACATGACGCAGGGTTGCCACTCTGGCTTGTACCTCTCTGGCTAGTCCACGATAGTCAAAGCCCGAATATACATCTGGAATGATATAAGCAACCGCCTCGGAAAATTCACCGAAATAGGCAATCTCGCTACTTCGATGAGCCGGAAGCGAGAATATGGGTAACGCCCCCAATCTGAACAGCGCAAAGCATACATCAAAAAACTCCGTAACATTTGGCAACTGAACGATGACCCGATCCGTCGATCTAATTCCCAATTGGTAAAATCCGGCTGCCAGACGATCTACTTTTTCGTCCAATTCACGGTAGCTTGTACTTGTTTGGCCGTCCGTCACTGCCGTCCGGTCACCTTGCGATACTGCACGCTCCCGCAACATTTCTCCAAAGGTCACTCCCTCCCAGTAGCCTGCCTTCCGGTAACGCTCGGCAAATTCCTGCGGCCATGTAGGGCATCCGGGCAACATCATGATATTCCTCCTCTTTCTGTATCGTTCTCGTTATTCATGCTTCAGTCCCAATGCCTGAAGCATGGTTCCAAACTTGGCTGCTGTTTCCGCCAGTTCGTCTTCCGGGTTTGAAGCCGCCACAATGCCTGCCCCTGCAAACAAACGCAAGGAATGCTTTGCAGCTTCTGCACAACGGATCGTAATCACCCATTCTCCATCTCCTGCTGCATCACACCATCCAACAATTCCCGTGTAAAAGCCCCGATCAAACGATTCGATATCTCGGATAACCTTTTTGGCCTGCTCTGTAGGCGAACCGCATACGGCTGGCGTAGGATGCAGCGCCAGGGCAACGGCCAAAGATGAAACCGTCAAATCCACTAATTCCCCCGTAATTTCAGTCGAAAGATGCCACATCGTCTCTGTTTGTATCAGCGAAGGCTCCTGCGGCACATCCAGTCTCCGGCATAGCGGTCTGAGTGCCAAGGCCACCGCTTCAACGACTACCGCGTGCTCATGCCGGTCCTTGACTGATTCCAGCAATGCCGCAGCCCGCAGCTTATCTTCGACAGGATCATCACTGCGAGGTGCAGAGCCAGCCAGCGGATTAACCGTCAGATGCAGCCCCTCTCGGGAAACGAGCAGCTCGGGGCTAGCTCCAATCAGCGTTCGCTGTTCCACACCGACAACAGCCCCGTCCGAGCCTGCTTCTTCCGCCTCCAAAGCGGGTAAATCAACAGCGAAGGTATAGCCTTTGGTATTATGTCTGGCTAAATTATGCAAATAACTTGGAACGTCTACTTGTTCCGAAGTATCCAGCTGTAGTGTTCTGGAGAGCACGATTTTGTTCAGCTCCCCGGACGCAATATATTTCAGGGCCTGTTCCACCCCCTGTACAAACTCCGACGGTTCGGGCACGGAACGAATACCGTAGTCCGGAGCCTGCCCAAGCTTTGTCGGGTTCACACGGCTGGCAGCATTCGCTGAATCGGCAGCTTTCCCATTCTCGGAGTGCCAGTTCGTAGAGTGAGAATGAAGCGGCCCCGCCCATCGAGTCTCTGCCGGAACCAGAAGCTGTGCAGCCCGTGAAGCATCAAAGGGAATAGCTCCCACCACAATCGGATGTCCACCGTGGGACTGACGCACACTCTCGAGCAACGTGGCTACACGCCCGGTCAATCCGCCCTCCGTATCGCTTGCCTCCCCATGCGGCAATGCCCCCAACGTACCTTGGGCCAGTAAAGTCCGGGTGGGTGACGCAAAAAAGAAGGAAGAGCCTGGCTTGTAATCTTTTAGCAAGTGAGTCGCTTGCACTTCAAGCGCAGTATTGGATTTCATACGTTATTGCCTCCTATTCCATTGTTTTCTGTCACGATTGCCATTACCTATTCCCATACAAGACCGCTGCATTCCACTCAGACACCTAACGTAGCGCCACCATCAATGCGCAAATCATGCATCGTTATATGGCGTGACTTGTCCGAAGCAAGAAAAACAACAGCATCCGCGATATCTGCCGGATCAGCCAACCTTCGCAGTGGAATGCCGACCTTGTAAGCGTTCGGCGATCCGTCAATAGCTGCTTGTGCCCCACTTTCATCAGACCACAGGGACCACTGCATTTCTGTCTCCGTAGAACCTGGGGACACCACATTACAGCGAATATGATGGCAGGCAACCTCCAATCCCAAGCATTTAGTAAACATCGCCGAAGCGGCCTTTGAAGCTGCATAAGCTGCCATATACATACGAGGTACAGCTCCCGCATTGGAACCCACCGTGACAATCGAACCCGATTTCCGGGGAATCATATGCTTCACCACAGCCCGGGATATGTAAAAGACACCGTTTGTGTTTACAGCAAAGGTTTCCGTCCAGTCACTGTCACGGAGCGTGTCTACTAGCCCAATTCGTAGCACACCCGCAACATTCACCAAAATGCCAACTGGTCCGAGATGATGCTCAATCTGCTCTACCATCTCGTCGACAGCCGCACGATGGCTGATATCGACAGGAAAAGCCGTTGCACGATAGCCGTCACGCACCAGCTCGTCTACCAGCCTGCTCACACCTTCTGCGTTTCGGTCTACAGCGGCAATGATTGCTCCCAATTCGGCCAGAGAACGCGCCACAGCAGCACCGATACCTTGGGCAGCACCTGTAACCAGAGCTACCTTCCCCTGTATTCCGTCATCACTCATGTTCATTCCACCCTTTCCAGCGAAATCAAAAGAAGCAGTTTAATGCCCAGTTTCTACTGTAATCATCATTCATTTTGAATTTAAATAACTAATAATGATAATCATTATCAATTAAGAGTTACAAAATATGATAACTAAACCATCAATTACAGTCAATGTTGAAAATCGTCTGTTTTAGTCCATATTTGTACATTTAAGAAAATTATCAATTCAAAAAAACCTCTCCTGGTAGCATCGGAGAGGTTTTTTTTGAATTTTATCCCTTTTTATACTCTATATCCCTTTAGATATCTTCATTTTTTGGTTCTTTTTATAGTTTTAGTGACAAACCGAAGCAAAACGAACGGCTCTGCTCACCAGTACTGGCAACACGGATATATGGCCTTCATCTGCAAATTCACGGAATTCTACATGCAAGCCCGAATCATTCACATTTGTTAAACGCTCGGCAAGCTCCCTGGCCTTTTCCTGCATACCACTTGAATGTCCTGCTTCCAGCTCACCCACCGCAATCAACAGCCTTTTGTTCCGTTGTTCCTGAGCTGTGGAGGCTAAAAAGTGTTTCTCTTCCTCCATAATGGCCCTCCCGCCCCAGTGAATAGAGGGACTTCCCGCCACATAGACCTGAAAAGAGCCGGGTCTTGTAAACAGGGTATGTAATACGAACAGGCCCCCTAATGAATGACCGAAGATCGTTTGTCGGCTGCGATCAATGTGAAAATCATGCTCCATTTCAGGCTTTAGCTCATCTTCAATAAATGACAGGAAATGCTCGGCTCCCCCGCTTTCAATAGGTGCTTCTCCATTTGGTTTTACAGGAAGCTCTACTGCCGTTCTTGGTAGTGTAAGATCGTAATATCGAGAAGGATGGAACGGAGCCTCTGTTGGGTAGCCTATTCCTACAATGATAGCTGGGACAACCCCCGTTTTGTCGGGTCGTCTGCCCTGAACACGCACCGCTTCCACCATGGTTCCAAAAACAGAATTGGCATCCAGTACATAAATAATTGGATATCCGGATACAGGAGGTTCCTCAGCAGGGATGGCAATATAAATATGATACTCACGGTTTTCAGCCTGTGAATACATCACTCGATGCTGACTTCGAGGAACGTACACAGCTCCATGTGCATCACTGGAACGATGAACATGCGTAAATAGGTCTTTCACGGGAATAACCTCCTATAGAACCTCAATTTCAATTCAATTAGGCCGTTTTTTTCATGAGCAAGACTACAAAATAAGGGACCCCGATCACCGCAATAATCAGCCCAACGGGAATTTCCGCAGGCGCAACCACCGTTTTGGCAACAAAATCAGACAACAGTACCAGCACCATACCCACCATGCCGCATACGGGAATCACAAGACGATGATGAAGGCCAACCAATCTTCTGGCGATATGAGGGGACAATAATCCTACAAAGCCTATTCCTCCTGAAACAGACACACAGGCACTCACCAGTCCAATGCTGGACAGCAGAAGAATAGACTTTTCCTTTTCGGTCGCAACGCCGAGACTTTTAGCTGTATGTTCATGCAATTGAAATAGATCCAGAACATACGATTTCAACCAAATAACAGGGATCAAAATGACAAGCCACGGAATTACGGCGGCAACCAGCTTCCAATCCGCACTCCAAATACTGCCCGACATCCATACTGTCGCCATCTCGAAATCCGAGGCTTTCATTTTCAGCGATAGATATAAGCTTAAGGAACCGAAGCCAGAGCCAATCGCGATACCTACGAGAAGCAGCCGCTGTGGATCCAGGCGTCCTGCTTTCCATGCAAACAAATAGATCAGCAGTGCAGCCATCAATCCTCCAATCAAGCCAAAAAAGGGCATAGCCAACGCCGCAGTCCAGCCTGTCGTTTCCATCTGTCCTTGGTAAAAGAACATAAATATGACGATGGCTGCCCCCGCCCCTGCATTAATGCCCAAAATGCCGGGATCAGCCAAGCCATTCCGTGTAACTCCCTGTACCGCCGCCCCAGCAATCCCCAGCCCCAGACCGACCAAGGCTGCAATCACAATACGAGGTAGCCGAAAATCAAAAATTACCAAATCCAACTGCGGAGTAGGATGAATACGGAACAACGTCTGAACCACTTCCTGCAGAGTCATGTCAAACTCCCCATGGGTCAGACTAATATAGGAGGCTACTAAAATGAGCGCAGCCACGCTTAAAAGTACGAGCCACAGGCGTTTTGCACTGATTTTACGCATGCTCTCCCCCTCCTTTTCTACGTATTAAGTACAGAAAGAAAGGGATGCCAATGACTGAGGTAACCACACCAATAGGCGTTTCAAACGGATAATTTAGAAAACGGCTCAACACATCAGACATACCCAAAAAAACGCCACCGATCAAACCAGAGCATGGAATGACCCAACGGTAATCTACTCCGATTAAATATCGGGTGATGTGCGGAATCAATAAGCCAACAAAAGCAATTTTTCCTGCCAGCGCAACAGAAACACCCGTCAGCAATGCTACACAGAGCATCGCCCCCAGCTTGACCGGTAATGACCGCTGTCCCAGGCCTGTGGCCACGTCGTCGCCTAGCGACAGTAGTGTTATTGGCTTGGCCAGCAGCATCGCCCCCACAACTGCCACAAGAGCAAAGGGAATTGCCAATTGGATCATCCCGGGATCCATCTGATGCAGTCGTGCGTTAAACCAGAAGCTTACATTTTGCGATACATTAAAATAAATGGAAAGAACGGCCGACAGGCTGCTTAAAAACGTGCCGATGATTGTTCCCAAAATGGCCATACGAACCGGAGCAAGACCCCCGGGAATCATCCAGGCTAAACCGAATACAATAGCTACCCCAAGAGCCGATCCTACAAAAGAACTGCCGATCAGCCCCATCGAAGTGGAGTTCGGCGCGAGGATCATCATTAAGGTGATCACAAATGCCGCTCCATCTGACACGCCCATAATGGAGGGTGAAGCCAAGAAATTCCGCGTCATTCCCTGCATAATGGCTCCTGAAATCGCAAGAAAAGCACCAATCAATATAGAGCCGACCGCTCTAGGCAGACGAGAGTTTAATACGACCTGATGATCTACATTCCCAGCATCAAAATGGAAAAAGGTAGCAATTACCGTCTCCCATTCTATCGTCTTGGCTCCGTACATCACAGACAGCAGTAACGTTAACACGATAAACAAGGGAGAGACGAAGATGATAAGGTAAGGAGAGATTAATTTTTTTCCCATGTTCCTACCTTTACTGCGAAAGTCGGTTCATAACCGCTTCCAAAAAGGCTAGTTTGCTCCATGAAGTACCGCCTTGAGCATTGGGATCTACGATGTTGACGAAGGTTTTCCCATTCTTTACGGCGCTGATACTGCTCCAAATCGGATTTTTCTCCAGATCTGCTAATGCCTGCGGCTGATCCTTGTTCTCTCCTTCTGAGAATTGCACGAACAGATAATCAGGGTTCATATCAGCCAACTTCTCCAAAGAAACTGCCTCTTGTGCTTTTACTGTATTTAACTCTTCCGGTACTTTAGCTCCCAGATCAACATATAGCGAAGGATTGAAATATACATCTGCAGGATATACATACAGATTACCTGTACGAATCCGTACCATAAGCACCTTTTTGTTTTCCCATAATGGCTTGAGCTTCTGTTGGGCCGCCTGAGCATCTCGCTTGTACTTGTTCAGTATCTCTTTCGCCTTCGCCTCTTTGCCCGTAAGTTGCCCCAACATGAGCAGGTTCGCTTCCCAGTTCGTTGAAATATGAGATACTGGAATCAATGTAGCGACCTTCCCCAGCTGTTCTGCCACCGCAGGCCGAAATTTGGAGCTCCCAAGAATCACATCTGCCTTCAGTTTCAGGATCGTTTCAGCACTAGGCTGCATTCGGTCACCAACATCTGCGGCTCCTTCCATCGCTTTTTCCATGTATTCGGGGAATTTTCCTCCCGAAGTAACCGCCCCAGTCGGCTTTACTCCCAGGACAGCCGCATCTTCCATCGCTTCCAGACTTGCTACAATAATATGATCCGTCTTGGTCAGCTTATAAGTCTTATCTAGATATGTAATCGTCTTGGCACTTTCTCCGTCGGAAACTGACGTCTGTGTCGATGCATTGGAATTCGTTTGAGCCGAGCTATCCACCTCCTGCACTTTTCCACCACACGCTGTCAACAACAAACTTGCCGATAATAAAGTACACACCCCTACTGCAAACTTCTTCATAACCTGAATGGCTCCCCTCTACTGCTTGATTACAGATAATAGTTATCATTATCAATGATAACTATTATCAATAGTAGGAGAGAAATCAGTGCATTGCAATATTTTTTCTAATATTTATTAAAAAGGTGAGCTTTTTCCCTTGGAATCACTGCATCTAAGAAGCATCAGCCTTCCTCTCTCTGCTGAACATCATCCACATTCCATTCTCTATAGAACTGCTCCAGATACATCTCCATCCATTGATGCCGAACCTCCGCCAGCTCTCGGGCATAAGTGGTATTCATTAAATCCTGGAGCTTGAGCAGCTTTTCGTAAAAATGGTATATGGCACTTTTACCTGCGGCACGATACTCATGCTGTGAAAAATCTTTATCCGGGTGATGCATCATACTGCCTTTTGAGCCTGCATACATAAAGGTTCTTGCAATCCCAATTGCTCCAAGAGCATCTAACCGATCCGCATCCTGCACAACTTGACCCTCCAGCGTCTCCATGGGCGGGTTTTGTCCACCATTGTAGGACATCGTAGCAATAATAGTCATCACGTGCGCGATTACCTCCAGATCATTTACATGCAGAAGCAGCCACTGCTCTACTTTATCCAGCCCGGCTTGTTTGGAATCATTTAATTTTTCATCCGCTACATCATGCAGCAGTGCTGCCAGTTCACAAATAAACGAATCTGAGCCCTCTTTAGCAGCAATTTTAAGGGACAGCTTTCTCACCCGGTCTATATGCCACCAATCGTGGCCACTATGATCATGCGCCAACTGTTGCTGTACAAAGGGCTCTGCCTTTTGAATAATATCTGCACAAATCGCTTCCTGTTGCTCCGTTCGTCTCTTCATATGTCACCTTTCAATCCAGTCCATACTTTCTATGGTAGGTTCGTTTGATTTTTTAATGCAAACCACATCAATCGTAGTCGCGGAAGTTCTTTTACATTTTCCCTACCCTATCTCTAATCCTATATAACTTAATTCCGTATCTTACTCTACTCCACGACACCAAGCTCGCGGTTCTTCTCCTTAAAGCGGCTGTTATGAGAAGAAACATATGCCGCTTTGTCAGCTGCCGGATCAATATACAGCTTCGCGCTGTTCAGCGCAAGGGCGGCATCTGTGAACGCACCGGCAATCAGATACAGCTTACTTCCGTACTCGACAAAATCGCCTGCCGCGAAAATCCCCGGCAGATTCGTTTCCAGCTTTTCGCTCACTCGGGCATGCCACTCCCCCATATCCAGTCCCCAATCCCGAAGCGGACCGAAATCGGATTTTAGTCCATGATTTACGATGACTGCATCGACATTCAGCACCTGTATTTCGTCCGTATCTACATGACTGATCGTTACCTGTTCAATCGTCTCTCCATTGTTGCTATGTAGCTGACTCACCGCGTATGGCGTGAGAACACGGACCGAAGATGATTTCATACGCGCTACATTTTTCTCATGTCCACCAAAGTGATCCCGACGATGTACGACGGTCACACTCGCCGCAATAGACTCCAGCTCATTCGCCCAATCCACTGCTGAGTCGCCCCCACCGGAAATCAGGACGTGCTTGCCCCGAAATGGCTCTAGCTCTTGTACAGTATAATGCAGGTTCGTAACCTCATAGCGGTCCGCCCCCTCAATCTCCAGCTTAGCCATTTTGAGAATACCATAGCCTACTGCCAGAACGATCGTGCGTGTCCAATGCTGTTCCCCTGTGGCAGAAGTTAGCAGGAACGTGCCATCCTCTTGCCGATCCAAACCAGTGATCTGCTGCCCCAGCACAATGGTAGGCTCGAACGTCCGCGCTTGCTGCTCCAGCTGATCAATCAGCTTTTCACATAAAACCGGGGTAACCCCTCCGACATCCCATATCATCTTCTCTGGGTATATGCGCATCCGTCCGCCCAACTCATGCTTGGCTTCGATCAGCTTGGTCTTCATATCTCTCATTCCACTGTAAAATGCGGTATACATACCGGCAGGACCACCGCCGATGATCGTTACATCATATAATTCCAAGGACACTGTCACTCTGCAACTCTCCCTATCATAGCGTAATATGTCTGCTTTTATTATAAGTGATAATAATTATCAATATCAATTAGGAAATAAAAACATGGCCCTTGGAGAGGTTTTCGTGACCTTAGAACTACATCTTATGGGTTAATATAGCTACTCATGCATGGAAGCATCCATATATTCATTTCCTCTTTCGTTCTATCAAGTGAATGTTTCAAAAAAGTTACTTCCATCGATCATCCAATACTGTTCAGATGAAGGTACCTCGTTCATAAAGTTTTGATATTCTCCTTTCCACCCCACTGGGACATAGTGTTCAAACGAAGCTGGCTCAGGAAATAGCGAATAGAGAACTTTCTCATCAAAGTTAACATACAGAGCAGGATAAAACTCCAGCACTTCATCCTGATGCTGAATAGCATCATCCAGCAACTGGAGCATTGAAGTTAGCTCCCCTGTAGCCACCTTATATTCACAGATGTGATCCAAAAATGCTCCTGCTGTGGTTTCATCCAAAATAGGGATACCAAACCGTTCCTCCATCTCGGTATTCAAAAACCAATATTCTCTTTCCGTCACATACCAATTCCAGTTTCCTTCAAAAATAACACCAACAATGATGTTTTGCGCATATTCAGGCCATAATTTCATGAGCTTCTCGCGTTCCCCTCTTTCTCACTCACAATTCGATCCAAAACCGGTTTACACGGTTTCCGTCTTCCTCTATGTAATCCTTGTCCGGCATTCCGCCGTTTTGTATGATTGTTTTTTTGGAGGAAATATTATCGGAGTCGCATACGACCAGGACTCGGGAAATCCCCAGCTCTTTTGCTTTTTCCAGCGCCAAGGCCAGCATTGTAACAGCGTACCTGTTCCCTCGTGCAGAAGGACGGATACCGTAACCGATATGACCTCCGGCATTCATTAGGTGTTCGTTAAGGACATGCCTGATATTCACCGCTCCCACAACCTGTTCATTCGCATTCACAAGCCAGTATGTGGAGCTTTTGACCCAGCCTTCAGACAGGTTCATTCCATTTTCCTGATTACTTAAAAACGTCAGCATACCTTCAAAATCGTACGGCTCTACAGAGATCACCCAAGGTACCATATGCTCCTGACTCTGTTTCCATTCCTCATAAAATGAAAGATAAGCTTCCTTCCAGTCCTGATCCGGCTTTACCAATCTGACGGTCTGCATCCCACTCACTACCTCCTCTTTAAACACTCAATTTGTCTGCTATTGCTTTATACCTCAATATCCATGAATTTTTGCGCCCAATCTGCAAAAGAGAGCTTATCATCCCAAGTGATTTGCTTCATCGCTTTGGCACATCCCCAGTTTAGAACCTGCTGATGCAGCATATGCACCCGGAAACGCTCAGTAAATCCTTCTTTAGCTTCCATCCCTTGTGCGTAGGCAGTAAGAAAACCTTTTGCCAATTCTTCTTCGCCGTTCTCCAGATACATGGTGGTTATTTTCGGAAGATCTGCAACCCCATCCCCAAAATAGGCTGTCGTAAAATCAAAAAGACCACTGACTCCCCAGCCCTTATTCCCATTCTGCACAAGGAAATTTTGCGGTTTAAAATCCCCCATCACGAAAGTGGCAGCTTCCAGCTGATCGAATGCTTGACGGGAGCCTTCCAATATTTCCTCTACCCATTCCAAATCCTGTACAGAAATGTTCGAGTATTTTTTGGCATCCTCTAGCCAATAGCGAATTCGTCCATACAACCATACTCGATAAGAGACTTCAAAAGGACGAATGCCTAGAGTTGTTGTATCCAGCTCTCCACTGTTCTTAACCTTCCATCTATGAAGCTCTAACAAAACAGTAGCAAGCATTTCAACCATTTGCTGTTTATCCAGCGAGGTCAGCTTTGCTTGCAACTCAGGTGTATGTATATGCTGACCGTATAGACGGGGCATAAGTGCATAGCTCCAGCCAAAAATGTCCTCTGTATGATCCACAAGATACGGTGTTGGCACGGGAATTGGAGTCCGCGTCTGTATTTGCTCCACCATAAATTTTTCTTCTACCCATTGCCCTGGAAAAAGTGGGTTCCCCTTCAGCACAAACTGCCCAGCCGTTGAGGAAACATAAAGAGTTTGCCCTAGGACACCTTCTGCCGTTTTTTCGTAAGACAGCAAACGTCCCAAATCAAAACGATTCAGCATCCTTTGCACTTGATCAATTGTTACCTCGCCTAGCCGATTAGATGAGAAATATATGGTCGTCGTCATCTCTATACACCATAGCTCTTAATCGTTGCTTCCAGAGTTTCATCTGTATCCGCCAGCCACACGGAACTAACTTCAAACGTTCCTGGCTCAAAAAACAATGGAAATCTCCGCTTAAACCAATCCTGCATCGGCAGATTTAGCGCTTCTTTCATATCCACCCACAGCAGTTCTCCCTCGGGGGGATTTTTTAATAGTTCACCTTCAGTGGCTGTAGCCAAATAGTTAAAGACCATATATCTCAGCCCTTGGCTTGGGTCACAATATTCGTCGATTCCTTTAAATACGATTTTCGTAACGGTTAAGCCTGTTTCTTCCCTTACTTCACGAATGGCCCCATTCACAATGCTTTCTGGAAACTCTACTTTTCCTCCTGGAGCAATATAACCCGGAAACCCCTTTCGATTGGGTCTATTCATAAGCAATACCTTACTTCCGTCCTGAATCATACACATGGTATATATTTTGTGTGTCACTTCTGTTGTCAATCCGATCATACCTTTCTTTATTCACGATTCACTAAAATCTAGTTTTACTTTCACACCGACAAACTGTGGTTAAATATGGCATTTCCCATACTTTAACTCGTTATTTTGTAGAGCGCAATAACTCTAACCATAGACTAGACTTGAGAACTCATGCCTAAGTCGGTCAAAATTAGTAAAAAAAAGACCGCCTTTCTACAGAGCCGCTGGTACTACCAGCGGCTCCAGAAAGGAACGGTCTTATCCTAAACTTAATCATCATGCCAATACTCCGTTTTCTAGGCACGCTCCGGATAACGAGAACCTACTGCGAAACCTTTGGGCGAAATACGCTCGATCTCTTGAAGCTCTGCTTCCGACAAAGAGACCTGTAGGGCACCAAGATTTTCACGCACTCTTTCCAATCTCTTCGTTCCTGGAATCGGGACGATATGGTCGCCTTGCGCAAGCAGCCATGCCAGCCCCAACTGAGCAGAAGTACAACCTTTTTGGGCAGCCAGCTTTTCGATCAGGAGGACAACCTCTAGATTTTTGGTGAAATTCTCGCCTTGGAAGCGAGGGAAATGACGGCGGTAATCATCCACTGGCAGATCGTCAAATTTTTTGATCTGTCCCGTGAGGAAACCTCGACCCAGTGGACTGTAGGGGACGAAGCCGATTCCCAGTTCGTTTAGTAGCGGAAGGACATCGTCTTCCACTTCTCTGCTCCACAAGGAATATTCGGTTTCTACTGCGGTAATTGGATGCACCGCATGCGCGCGGCGGATCTGTTCAGCCGACGCTTCCGACAAGCCGATATAACGGATTTTCCCTTCCTTAACCAAATCGGCCATCGTTCCGACGGTCTCTTCAATCGGAGTATTGGGATCGACTCGATGCTGATAATACAGGTCGATATAATCAGTCCCCAGATGAAACAGACTGGCGTCTACGGATTTTTTAATATATGCCGGATCTCCCTTGGGTCCCTGAGTGTGTGTGATCCCGAATTTAGTGGCAATCACTACCTCCTCCCGACGACCCTTGAGCGCACGTCCAACTAGCTTCTCATTGCCGCCGAACTTCTGCTGTGCGTATTCCTCACCATAAAGATCTGCTGTATCAAACAGCGTTACACCAAGGTCCAGCGCTCCCTGAAGTGTGCGCACCGACTCCTCGTTGTTCGGCATCATCATCGTGCCAAGGCCCAGAGCTGATACCTCCAGCCCTTCACATCCCAATTTCCTTTTCAGCATATCATGGTTCCCTCTTTTCTTTGGGTAAATGGATGGAACGAACATGTACTCATTCTAATAGACCCTTATGGAGGCAACCACAGTACGTTTATACTAGTAACAAGATTACCAGGCAGAGGATTGGCTTACTGGCGTGTAGATACAAAAGTGCAGACCCGGTTGGTCCGTAATACTTGCTAAAGAATTAATATCATAGGAAACTGCTTCCACAGCGCCAGGGATTTGAAGGGAAACCCGATTCACCTTTTTGAGCTGGATATGATGCTGCTTCCACATGGTGTCAAACTCCATACTTTCCACACGCAGCCGTTCTACCGTCTCCTCAAACCAAGGATCTCCTAAATACTTGTCATAATAGGTTCTAAAAACAGCTACCGAATAGGACGCGAATTCTTCCCAGTTAACCATTCGACGACGTAATTCGGAATCCACGAACAATAAACGAATCATGACACGTTCAGAAACGGACAGGGAAGAAAAATCGGTAATCACCTCATTCGCCGCGCTATTCCAAGCGAGCACTTCCGCTTTTTCATTGCTGATAAAGGAAGGATAGGACAACTGATCGATAATACGTTGCCACTGTGGATTCAGCATTGTCTGGATGGGCGAAATCGCAACCGTCTCATTGGGATTCCACAATTGAATTAGATGCGCTCTCTCATCATGAGTTAATTGTAGAGCTTCTCCTATACTTTCGATAATCTCCTTAGATGCTGTTACTTCTCTACCTTGTTCCAGCCATGTGTAATACGTCGCACTGACACCTGCCAGCATAGCAACTTCTTCTCGGCGAAGCCCCGGTGTTCTTCTTCGCGGGCCCTGTGAAAGCCTAAGACCTGCCTGCTCTGGTTGAAGTCGATTTCTACGTGATTTCAGAAAAGCTCCCAACGTTTTCGATTTACTATTATCATTAGACATGTGTTACCTCTTTTCGAATCAATCGCTATAGAACGCTCACAGTCCCTCGTCAAACAACTGTAGGCCTATGATTTCAAAGGCGACACCGTCGCCCGCTTTAACGTTGACATCACCATTCATTTCTTCAGAATCCAAAATAAACGTAGTGTCTCCTACTACAATCTCCACACATTCTATCTCGTCTGCTTCGCCTTGCATCACTTGATGTATCGTTCCTTGAATCCAATAGTCGCCTAGCTTTGGTTGAGGTCGAAAAATCCCTGTCTCTTCAGTAGACTTCAGCCTTCTGAACCCCTCTATACTGGACTGAGAAGTCTCGACCGAAATTACACAACCGGGAATCATCTTATTCAAGCTTTGTTCATAGGGGACAACATACGCATATCCGGAGGTCAGTTCATGCCAAAAATATGTCCAGTAGCCGTATACTTTTTCCTTGCCAATATTACGAATGGTGATATGCTGATCTTTATTTATTTCCTTGATCTGTACGCGCATCTATAGAATCCTCAGTAGATATTTTTCTTATAATAATAGTGTTTAAAGCCTCTCGGAGCATCGTCAATGACACCAACGACTTCATACCCCTGCTTTTCATAGAATTCGGGCGCTTGGAAAGTAAAGGTATTAAGTTGTATAAAATCGCACCCTTTTTCTTTAGCAATTTGTTCAATTTCACCAAGTAGTTGTGAACCGTAGCCCTTTCCTCTGTAGCTCTGATCTACCCACAAAATATCAACCTCCACCCAGTTCCAACATAGTACACTTAGGAGACCGCCTATCACCTGACCGTCTTCATTTTTAAGCGTAAGATTAATCTCTTCGTATTGGGTTCGAATATCTGCTGGAACGTGTTTCGCATTAAACTCAATCAACTTGTTTCTGACTAAACGGGCTTCATCTCTACTACTTCGATTCATCTGAGGTTCCAGCGTCATGGCATAAATCCTCCAATTTGAAATGATTACTAGCACTTACTGATTTAAATATAGAAAATAATAGGGTTAAAATACTTTCATCTTCCTACTGTTATATATTGTATATACTTTTCTATGTTTAGTCACATGATTCAATTTAGATGGACAGAATTATTCTAATCTAAATATCGCTGATTAAAGTCGTTCCCTGGATTCATGCAAAATATTTAGTAACGAAAAAAGCAGGCCCCTCTGAAACGGAGAACCTGCTATCCTTTATATCCATCGTCTGCCATACAGGAGAAGAGAGGGGATGATTAAATTGAAATATCCAGTGAATTCCCAACTCCCGTAATATCGCTGCTGTTAGCGCTGTTGATACGAGTTGTTTCTGTGTTACTTGGAGCGGGCTTTTCCATTTTTGGAGTTGACGTACTGCTGGATTGCGAACTTTGCTGTGCAATTTGAGCTTCAATCTGTTTAATTTGTTGCTGAAGCTGCTTCATTTTTGTTTCTTTTGTATCTTTATTATCCTTACTTTGCTGTACCTTGTTGTACTCCGCTTCAAGTTGAGCTTTTTGCTTTTCCAGACTAGCTGTATCGTTGGTACTGGATGAAGATGAAGTGCTTGAAATAGATATAGAACTGCTGGATGTGGATGAAATGTTCATACGAGATTTCCCCTTTATAAAAGTATGAGTTTACACGTGTGGGCTAACCGGTTCTAAGCTAGGGTGTTGCACTCTGTGGCATTCGTAGGAAGCGGAGCCTGCATTCCTCCCGTGTATTCCATGAATTCCTTACTCAATTCGAGTGAATCGTTAGATTTCTTGTGTGTGGTATGACCCGCGGTATTTAGTCCATTCTCATGTGACTTCACCGTATTCGAATGATCATAGGAAGTCGTGATAAGATGTCTGTTAATGGATAGTGACAAAATAGATCCCCTCTCAGTGTACATAATGTTTTTGGCTGCCCACCTACCTTTCATCGGTAGCAAATCTGAATGCAACCTGAGGGTATGCTGAATGATAACTGAATCAATACAGACTCATTAATACCGTAACCCTTTTATTATTTCCTAGACCATAGTCAAGGAAAATACCCTCCGCAAGACGGGGGGATCAACCCTACTTGAGACAGGAGTAAGTAAAGGGATAATTTGTTACTCTTAGCAAAGAATAAATGAACGTATTTTAAAAATTGAAAGTAGGGAAATGATGTATGATCCGTATTAGCCATTTGGTTCACGAGAGACTTATGTTCCTGGTCAAATTTTTGTACTCGCCTGCATACGTGGGTAGTGTAACACCAAGTTCCAGATTTTTAGCTAAAAATATGATAGAATCCATTCCATGGAGTGAAGTTCATGCTGTTGCCGAGCTTGGTGCTGGAACAGGGGCTATTACTCAATACATCCCGTCTGCTGCTGAATTTCAACCTAAGGTTTTACTCTTTGAGAAAGACCAAACCATGCAGCAGAGTTTAAAAAGAAGATTCCCGAATTATCTATGCTATTCCGACTCGCGTGAGCTTCAGCTTGCTATGAAAAATGCCCAAATAGAACAGCTTGACTGCATAATCAGCGGGCTGCCTTTTTTCAATTTTCCACAAGCGATGCGGAATCAAATTGTAGAACAAATTCATCTATCGCTCAGGGATGGAGGAATGTTTGTGGCCTTTCAATACTCTAAACAGATGAAGCAGCAGTTAGGTGAATGGTTTGATATTGAAGAAATCAAGTTTGTGCCAATGAATGTTCCACCCGCATTCGTGTATGTATGCCGAAAGAAAGCTTAAGAAAGGAGTACGGGTATGGACGTGGAATATTTAATTTCCATCATCGAACAATACGGCTATGCAGCATTATTCTTTTCTCTATGGCTGGGGATTGTGGGTCTGCCCATCCCGGATGAAGTCATTGTGATGACTGGCGGGGCTGTAACAGGCATGGGCATACTTCACCCGTTACCCGCTTTTTTAATTGTATATCTTGGGGTTATATCAGGCTTGTCCTTAGGTTATGTATTGGGGAGAACCGTGGGCACACCGATTCTAGAACGTTTACGCCGGAAGAAAAAAATGGACAAGTACATTACGTTTTCGGAAAAATTGATACATAAGTATGGAAACTTCACTATTTGCATCAGTTATTTGCTGCCGATCGTCCGTCACATTATTCCTTATATTGTCGGAATCAATAAAATGAGCTTCAAGCGCTACGCCCTCTTCTCTTATTCAACGGGTTTGATCTGGACGCTGATCTTCTTTCTACTCGGACGTATCTTTGGCGATCATGTACAGGCAGTAGGAGAACTAATCCATCGTTATGGCTTGCAGATGGCATTGCTTGTCATCATGCTGACCATTATATTTTTTATAATGAAATTAGTATGGGGGAAGAAAACAACGGAGGAGTAAAGGTAGAACACGTTCGGCTAGTCTCCTGCAAAGGAGGTGATGCCTGTGGAGGTTAAAGATACATTGATGTGATGATTCAATTTGCGACATTGGTGATCTTGATTCTTTCCTTCAACAAAAAGAAATAGACCGCCCTCTGGAAAAGGTTAGCGGTCTATTTTACTAATCCAACCCTACAACTACCGCCCCTATAAGCGGCTGTTGTAAAAGAGTGAGGATGTTGGCTGCATCTTTGCTATTTTTCAGTATATACTTATTAGCTTTAGTTTATCACAGGAAAAACCATATTGCCAATATGGAAAGCCTTTAAAGTGGCGGCTTACACCCCGAGCTATTTCTTTAATTGAAGCAACTTAACCAGCTTATCATGAATGGCAGTATTCGGGTAATTCCCGCTAAACTGAGAAGAGCCTGGGCCCATCGCGGTTAACGCCACATCAACAGATGTATGTCCTCCCGTGGTCCAGTCAATATAAAACTTTTCATTAGAGCCTTTTACAGTAAAAGGACCATCCTCTTTGGAGACGCCTTCACCGGATTCATCCTCCGCATCTTCGCCTTCAATCGCCAAACCGCCCGTTTCATGATCTGCCGTCACCAACACTAATGTATCTGGATGTGCTTTGGCATAATCTTTAGCTACTTTAACGGCCTTATCGAGCTGTTGCCCAGCCTTAATCGTTAGCTCACCTTCATTGTCATGCGCCATCTCATCCGTTCCTTCTTCTTCTACCATCAGGAAAAAACCTTTTTGGTTTTTGGAAAGAACATCAATCGCTTTGGTCGTCATATCCGGTAAAGAAACCGTTGGATTGTAAGAGTTACCCTGCTTGTTGTGAGCTTGGAACATCTCTTCATTGGCGAACAGCCCCAGCAACTTAGAACCTTTGGCTGCTTTCATTCCTGTCTGATCCGTCACATAGCTATATCCCAGCTTCTTCGCTTGTTCTACCAAATTCCCTTGAGTTCCCTTACTCGCTTCCTCAGGATCTTCTGCCGGAGCATCTGGATGTTTGCCTACTGTTCCGGCAGGGTACCAGAAATCCTCACCACCGCCCAGAATAACATCCAGCTTGCTTTTCTCCAAATACTGTTTGGCAATCTCGCTTTGAGCGGAGCGTTTTTCGACATGCGCACCAAAGGCAGCCCCCGTTGCGTCTGTCACTTGGCTTGTCGTCACGACACCTGTAGACATGCCTGCTTTTTTAGCCAGCTCCATAATCGTTGTCACTGGTTTTTTATTCAAATCCATTCCAATCGCGCCGTTATACGTTTTCACACCTGTTGCAATGGCAGTCGCAGCGGCGGCAGAATCCGTAACCAGGTTATCCCCTGAACTTGTGCTAACCAGGCCGGTTACAGGCATGTTGTCCATTTCAAGTAATCCCGATTTCCCTACCGTCGCCAAGCGAATCGCGTTGCGACTTGCTTCTCCCATACCATCGCCGATGAAGAGAATGACATTCTTAGGGGCATCGACTTTCGCTGACGAGGTTTTCTGTCCTTTGGATACCTGTGTCGTAGTAGACTTGGTATTAGATGAGGCTGCAAAAGCGTTAGGGATATTAGCAGATAACAATGGCGCACTCAAAACGGTAATAGCACCTAAAGCAAGGATACTCTTTTTCATCGAACGCTTTTTCACAAGGTCACACTCCAATAAATTTAATATTCATATATGATAAAGTAATCATATATCTGCTTTGTAAAGTATCGTAAAGCAATAGATTACACGAATGTAAAATTTGGAGTGCTCACCTGTTTTTTATAAGACAAAAGAAGGCACCGACTCTTGGTATATCAAAGTCGATGCCTCTTATATTAAATCGCAGCGATATTTTTGCCGATCGGCATGGTGTAGTAGAGCGGCTTTTGCTGTCCATTTTGCTGATAGACTACAAGCAGAAGCGTGCGGCCTTCGGCAGTCAATGGGCTACCCCCACTCAGGATATGATCCAGACTGAACGGCAGTACATCCAGCACAGCGTGCTTTTGCAGTTCTTTTTCACTCAGCTTCAAGGAAGCAAAGGCTGGGATAATCTCGCGGTATGGCTGCGGCTGTTGACTGCCTACATCCGTCTCACCTGTACTCTCCTTGCTCGCATCTGCCACCACAGGTGACAACAGCGCATCCGGATGCTGGAGAACCATTTTCATATAGCTGGACCAATCATTCTTCTCCAAGGCATGCTCCCACCAAATTTTACGCGGCTTATATTTATGGTTAAGGAAATAATCAAGCTTCATCAGTCCAAGCACCATATCCATTCGCTTTGTTCCACGCGATTCTAGAAAGGACTGGAGACGCGTGAACAAGTCTTCGAGCTGATGCCCGATTTTTTGCCAGCCCTGTCCTTCCCAGTAGTCTCCGAATTCCTGAAAGAAATCAAAGGCGGACGAGAATTCACGCTCAATCAGATAGTTGACTGTATGATCCATACGATGAGAATTCCAATACTTTTCCAATACATCTTCCAAGCGCTTGAGCCGGACGATATCGGCAAAGGAAAGGACGTCATTGCTCAGCATTTCATACGGCGCAACATCCATATACGTATAGTTATACTTGTCTGCGTCGATACGCAGTCCGGTGCCACGCAGCATTTTGAGGAAGCCAAGTTGAAGCTCTTCCGGGCCGAGCGCAAAAACGTCATTAAACGTTTTACGGAATGTGTTGTAGTCCTCCAAGGGCAATCCGGCGATCAAATCCAAATGCTGGTCGATTTTACCGCTTTGTTTGACCTTTGTAACAGTACGAGAAAGTTTGGTAAAGTTCTGGCGACGCTTAACCAGCTCATTGGTAGGATCATTCGTTGATTGGACGCCGATTTCAAAACGAAATACGCCCGGCGGCGCGTTTTCCGCCAAATAATCCAATACCTCGGGACGCATAATATCTGCCGTAATCTCAAACTGGAAGACACATCCACGGTGATTTTCAATCAAAAATTTGAACATTTCCAGTGCATAATCGCGTTTAATATTAAACGTCCGATCCACGAACTTAATTAGGTTGGCTCCATTGTCGATCAGATACAGAATATCTGACTTTGTACGCTCGATATCGTAATAGCGCACCCCAACTTCGATGCTTGACAGACAAAACTGGCAGCTGAACGGACAGCCCCGGCTCGTTTCGAAATAAACAACCCGTTTCCCGAGTTCCGGTATATCTTCAGCAAAACGATAGGGCGACGGCAACTCGTTCAAGTCCGCTTTCGGACGACCGGGCATCTGAATAACCTCTTCTCCCTTACGGTAAGCAAGTCCATACACAAAATGGAACTTGCGATCCCCTTCCAGCTCCTGCAGCAGTTGATGGAATGTTTCCTCTCCTTCACCAACCACGATAAAGTCCACATTCGCCAAACGCTTCATCCAGTGATCCGTATCGTAGGATACCTCTGGACCACCCAGAACAATTTTGACTTCGGGCATAATCTTTTTCAATACATCGATGACTTTAATCGTCTCTTCAATGTTCCAAATATAACAGGAAAAGCCGATGACATCTGCCCCCCGTTGAAACAAATCGGATACGATGTTCATCACCGGGTCCTTAATCGTGTACTCCGCCAGCTCGATATCAAAGTCCTTTTCACTGTAGGCTTTGAGACATCGGATGGCCAGCGAGGTATGAATATATTTTGCATTTAACGTTGATAAAATGACTTTCATAGGTCACAACCTTCTATAGTTTGCATGGACTGTTATATCCTTACCTTAGTATGGCTATTCAAAATCCTCGTACACATCGTCTGCATAAATCTCGTCCTCACTTACCGTTCCCCCGATATTCCCCTGATTATGAAAAAAATCAAGAAACGGCTTGCCGTACTTGCGGAACTTCACTTCTCCGACACCCTTGATCCGCAACATCTCTGCCTCGGATTGTGGGCTCGCTACGCTCATCTCACGCAGCGTCGCATCATTGAAAATGATATAAGACGGTACATGCTCCTGAGCGGCCAGATCGCGGCGGATCAGGCGCAATTGCTCGAACACGGTTTCGTTGACTGCAGCCGGGTATGCATCGCGTCCCTGTCGTCCGCGTGAACCTGCTCCACCTGCAAAAGCCGTGGCATGTCGCACAACACGCTGCATGACTTCTCGCTGGCCCTTCAGCACTTCAGCGGCAAGCTGCTGCAAGCGTACGACCGGATATTGTCCCTCGGACAACATCAGATAGCCTTCCGAAACAAGAACATTGATGATTTCGGCGATCTCTTTTTCCGTCCGGTTGCCCATCACGCCATAGGTTGGTAGGCTGTCAAAACCATACTGCAGCACTTTTTTGTTACGCGAGCCTTTCAACACCGAGGCGACCATCGAGACCCCATAACGTTCCCGCATGCGATGAATGCACGAAAAAATCTTTTGCGCATCTATGGTCATATCAACCAGTTCCCGTTCATCTGTACATGAACTGCATATGCCGCAAGCTTTATGCTCCTCCGCTTCTCCGAAATACTCAAGCTGTGCTGTACGTAGGCAACGAGTCGTGTAGCAATAATCAACCATCTGCTGGAGCTTGCGATAGTCATTACGCTTGCGGTCTTCATCCTGTGGATTTTGCTCAATCAGGAACTTCTGCGTCACAATATCTTGCGGTCCGAACAGCAAAATACATTGACTCGGGTCGCCATCACGTCCTGCGCGTCCCGCCTCTTGCACGTACGCCTCCATATTTTTAGGCATGTTGTAGTGAATGACATAGCGTACGTTCGATTTATCTATCCCCATGCCGAAGGCATTGGTTGCTACAATGACACGGATATCGTCGTACAGAAACCCTTCCTGGCTATCTGCACGTTCCTGATCTGTCATCCCGGCATGATAGCGTCCAGCCGCCATGCCTGCGTCACGCAGCCGTTGGTACAAATCGTCCACGTCCTTACGTGTCGCAGCATAAATAATGCCGGATTCACCCTCATGCTCACGGGCGTAATTCAGTAAAAAGCTGCGTTTGTCTTCCCCGCGCAGCACACTGAACGCCAAATTGGGCCGTCCAAGGCCTGTAACGAACGTCTCCGGTGAGCGCAGACGAAGCAAGCGCACGATGTCATCCATGACCTGCGGTGTCGCCGTTGCCGTAAACGCAGCCACGATTGGACGTTCATACAGCCCGTCCACGAATGGAGCCACAGCCAGATAGCTGGTACGGAAATCATGGCCCCACTGGGATACGCAGTGAGCCTCATCTACCGCTACGCAGGAAATCGGCAACTGAGCCATTTCATCGCGAAACCAGTCCAGTTCGAGTCGTTCCGGTGCGACATACAGTAACTTCAAGTCACCATTCCGTGCGGCTCGTATGCGATCATTCACTTCTCGACCACTCAACGTACTATTGATGTAGGCAGCAGCAATCCCCATCGTGGTCAGCGCATCCACCTGGTCCTTCATCAGCGAAATGAGCGGTGACACGACAATGGTCAGCCCCTCATGCAACAATGCGGGGATCTGGTAGCATATCGATTTTCCGCCCCCTGTCGGCATGATGCCCAACGTATCGTTGCCCTCCAGCATACTGGCCACAATTTTCTTTTGTCCCTCCCGGAAATCGGGATAGCCATAAAATTTTTGCAGCAAGTCCTGCGCCCGTTCCAAGGTTGGTGCTTGTACACTCATAGTTTCAAAACTCCTCATATTTCTAGCGTCCTTGACGCATATCGGCTTTTCTTTCGTTACCTTTAGTTTACCGGGGTTCAGGGTAATGTTCAACCGCTAGAAGACTACCAATCTGGTTTAGTCCCTTATGGCGTTCGCTGTTTTCTCATGATATAGTGAACACGGTGCCGAAAATTTGTCCATAATTATGAAGAGACACGGTTCCAAGAAGGAGAAAGAACCCATGAACAATCGGAAACCCCAACGGAAAAATCATACAAAATCTACGTCAAACGCAAGCCATTCCAAACGCAGTCATAAACCTGCCGGAAGATCTGGCTCCCATAGACCGGAAGCTCCACGGGGAACGAATGCTTTTGATAAAGCCCCTGCCAAAACATACATCGTCCAGGAGCCTGCCGAGCTGTTAAGCTTTTTAGTAGAGCATGTGACTGGCATGGGTCGCAACTCCATTAAATCAGCACTGGCTCGTGGGCAGGTGTCCGTCAACGGCATTCCGCGTACCGTGTATAATTTTCCACTGGAGCAAGGTCAGACTGTCGCTCTTTCCAAGGAAAAGGTAATTCCCGTCGTACCACTGACTGGGCTACGTATTTTGCATGAGGATGAAGCCATTATCGTTATCCATAAGGATGCCGGGTTGCTGTCCGTGGCTTCAGCGCAGGAGCAGGAAGTAACAGCCTATCGCCAGCTTACGGCCCATGTGAGACGCGAGCATCCGTACAATCGTATTTTTGTACTGCATCGTTTGGATCGTGATACATCAGGAGTGATGATGTTTGCGAAAAGCGAAGCCATACAGCAGGAAATGCAAAAAGCGTGGAAGGAAGTTGTGTATGAACGAACATACATTGCTCTTGTAGAAGGACAGGTTAAAAAAGCTGAGGGTACAATCACCTCATGGCTGAAAGAAAGCAAGACGCTAAAAATGTATTCCAGTCCTTATCCGAATGACGGACAACACGCAGTCACTCATTACAAGCTACTTCAAGCCAATCGGCATTTTTCTTTGCTGGAAGTACGTTTGGAGACCGGACGCAAAAATCAAATCCGCGTACATATGGAGGATATCGGTCATCCCATTGTTGGAGATAAAAAATACGGTTCCAAATCCAAGTCGATTGGGCGCCTTGGCCTACATGCGAGGGTATTGTCTTTTATTCATCCCGTCACCGGGGTATTGCTGCGTTTTGAATCCGACATCCCTAAAACCTTTTTGAATCCGTTCCGGGAGTAGAATTGAGCAAAGCATACGGAGATTAGATAGAAAAATAGAAGAGGAAATGAGGGGGCTGTAGAAGGACAGCACCCTTTTTTGATTGATTAAGCGGTATACCTCCGAACACCATCAGCCATTTTCATCAACTCATCCCATATATATATGGGCGTATTACACACTGGACAATCTACCCAACCATTTAAATAGGGTAATTGGGCAATCAGCTTGTTCTCTTCAATTTTTTGGGCATATTCGTGCAACCACTGCATATTAGCACCTCTATGGTCCAATGAACGGGGGCGAATCGGTTGGGGAACCAGATTATCTGAATTTACAGGATCCTTATCATAGACAACCAAGGTGTCATTCTGTTCATCAGGCCAAATATAGAGCGGGGTACCGCAATGCGGACAATCCAGCGTATATTCGTCACCAGTATCGAAGCTTTGTAGCATATAAGCTACGCAGCGATAACCCTGAAAAGCGGCACCCGCAGCCAGAACATAGCGTTTACCGACATCTCCTTCGTGTTCTTTCGCATACAGCACCATTTCTTCAGTCAATTCTGCAAGTCGGACAATGGCACACCGATATTGCGCGTAAATATATTCAGCCAGACTAGAATCCACTTTCACCTGATCCCTTGTAAATTCCAAAGGAACTTTGGTATGTAAGGGATTGTTATTCTTCGCTTCGAATATTCCGCAAATGTTATATATATCTGCACGAATCCCTATATCAGAACTTTTTAACGCAATGTCTACAAGGTAAGGTACAGCCGCAAATGTACAAGTATACAACGTATTTTGGTGATACAGCTCCTCCCAATACAAGGTGTCAGCCATTTCGCCATCATATCCGGCTTGGAGCTGCTTCAACATTTCCGGGACGTATTGAGAAGAACCATAAGGGCCTTGGAGCAGAGTCCAGGCCGGATCGGACAAAGCCAGCATCTTGATACTCCTTCCACCGTTTTTCTTACAGTAAAGGATTTTGCAAAAATCCAATAAGCGACTTCCAATGAACAAAGGTATAGAACGAAGTAGTTTAGTTCGTCTATATCTTGCACTTCGGAGCGACTGGAATCGAATTGTGCAAAATCCTGACAGTAACATGGGATCGGTTTGTAAATTAAACTCGCTAACAAATTCATTTTAACTTCATAATTCTCAGCTTCTTACGTTTATTTTATTATACGCATATTATTAGCTGAAGTTGCTTTCTCGATTTATGCAATATACAAAATCACTATTTTTCCGGGTCTATAATCATATTCGGTTAAGCTTTCGGCATTGTGAAGGTGATACACATTAAATTACTGAATTACTAACCTGGTTCTTAAGTTCTACTACGAGTTCTCTGTCAGTTCAGTTCCTTCTTCGTATACATAGTTCATATTATAAGTCCTGTTACTTAAAAATTGCTGAGTAAGAAATAAAGTATATATACATTAAAATTTCCATACATGTAAAAACAAAGCCACTCCCCTGCCTGTTTTTAATTATGCCAAACGGGTAAGACATACTTGTTCAAGCCTTTAATCTAACAGCTACAGAACTGATTTTATGAATCGGTATATGAAAAGGCGTGTTGGGAATATTATGTATGAATACTGCGACTATAAGGGGAAATAGCCTATGACCATAACACCGGAACAGCGGATTACCCTGCACGGATTTAACAACCTGACCAAATCATTGAGCTTCAATATGTACGATATTTGTTACACCAAAACCAAAGAAGAACGCGAGGCGTATATTGAATATATTGATGAACAATACAACTCAGATCGGCTGACAGCTATTTTAAAGAATGTATCTGACATTATCGGCGCCCATGTGCTCAACGTAGCCCAGCAGGATTATGTTCCTCAAGGAGCCAGCGTGACAGTACTTATATCAGAGGGACCCATTGTGGAGGTTCCGACTGAATCTTATGCCGAGTCACCAGGCCCCCTACCTGAATCTGTCGTGATACAGCTGGATAAAAGCCACATTACGGTTCACACCTACCCGGAATATCATCCAGACGAGGGGATCAGTACGTTTCGAGCAGATATTGATGTCTCTACCTGTGGGGAAATCTCCCCGCTCAAGGCACTCCACTATTTGACTCATTCTTTCGACACCGACATTATGACGATTGATTACCGGGTACGCGGCTTCACACGTGATATGAATGGACATAAGCTTTTCATCGACCATGATATCGGCTCCATTCAAAACTATATTCCAGACGAAGTGCGCAGTCAGTATGACATGATCGACGTGAATGTGTATCAGGAAAATATTTTCCATACCAAATGTAAGCTAAAACAATTCGATTTAGACAATTACCTGTTCGGCTACACCAAGGAAAGTCTGACTGAAAAAGAGCAACAAAATATATCAACACGTCTCAAAATTGAAATGGACGAAATTTACTACGGTAAAAATATGACGTAACAGATCGAATGTGTGAAAATAAAGTGAATCATTTCATTGAAAAAAAGGATGATCGCTTGGACTGAAATACAGCCAGGCTTTCGTCCTTTTTTTGATACAAAATAAAAGATATTACTCAACTTAATCTGTACAAGCGAGTGATTGTTCACTATGATAGGGGAAGAAACCACTAATTTGAAATATCAGCATAGATTTTACATCCGCTTCATATTGTAAGCGCAATCAATCGATCCTACGTATGATTTTGTCATGGAAGACAAAGGAGGAATTTGCATGCAAGGCGGTATTGGCGGTAAAAATATCATTTTACGACTGGAAATTTCCACAGAGCACATCCAATTTGGTCAATTGATTACGTTGGTAAACGAACATGGCGGGGATGTAATCGCCATTGACGTCATCCGCACCTCTGAGAAGGTCACTGTGAGAGATATTACAGTCACCATTGCTGATCCAGCAGAAATCGATCAAATGATTGCCCGGATTAAAAAAGCACAAGGTGTTAAGGTATTATCCATCTCTGATCGTACCTTCCTATTACACCTCGGGGGCAAAATTGAAATGCAGCCCAAAGTCCCCATTCAAAACCGCGATGACTTATCCCGGGTATATACCCCCGATGTGGCACGCGTATGCATGGCGATTCACGAGGAACCGGACAAAGCTTTCCGTTTGACGATCAAGCGCAATACGGTCGCCGTCGTCTCTGACGGAAGCGCTGTCCTCGGGCTAGGCAACATCGGTCCCTATGCAGCCATGCCAGTTATGGAAGGCAAAGCTATGCTGTTCAAGCAGCTCGGATCCGTCGATGCCTTTCCCATCTGTCTGGACACGCAGGACACCGAAGAAATCATTAAGGCCATTAAGCAATTGGCCCCAGCCTTTGGCGGTATTAATCTGGAGGATATTTCATCGCCACGATGCTTTGAGATTGAACAGCGGTTACGTAACGAGCTGGACATACCTGTTTTTCATGACGATCAGCACGGTACAGCTGTCGTTTTGTACGCAGGGCTGATCAATGCGCTCAAGGTTGTCGGCAAGGCCCTGTCTGACGTCAAAATTGTCGTCTGTGGTATCGGGGCTGCGGGTGTGGCCTGTACGAAAATTTTGCTATCTGCAGGAGCAGTCAATATCATTGGCGTAGATCGTCACGGAGCGCTTACAGCGGATGAAACATACGAGCATCAGATGTGGAACTGGTATGCGCAGCATACCAACCCCGAACGGCTGTCTGGCACGCTGTCCGAGGTTCTGAAGGACGCTGACGTGTTTATCGGACTCTCGGCAGGCGGACTACTGCAACGAGAAGACGTGAAACGTATGAAAGAAGCCCCGGTACTGTTCACTATGGCTAACCCAGTTCCCGAAATTGCGCCAGAGGACGTCGAGGACATTGCGGGTGTCATCGCCACCGGACGTTCGGACTATCCTAACCAAATTAACAATGTGCTTTGTTTCCCAGGCATCTTTCGAGCAGCGCTCGACTGCCGTGCCCGTGAAATCAACGAAGAGATGAAGCTGGCGGCCGCCGAGGCCATCGCAGGCACGATCCGTCCTGAAGAACTAAACAAGCTGTATATAATCCCTGGTGTATTTAACGAGAGTGCGGTTCAACGGGTGCGTGAAAAGGTAATTCAAGCCGCAATTGCGAGTGGTACAGCGAGAAGAGTGCCTCGGGATTTCAGATAAAAGAAAAGGATTGCTCCCCTAAATGCGGGTGCAATCCTTTTTGCTATGGAAAGATCAGACTGCATATCCGTTATCTTCACAGCGGTTATGACCTCCATTTAGAGAACAATTGACTGGCACGCTGGGCAAATTCCTCCAGATTAAAGTTGGAGTTGTCCAGCTTGTAGTACCATTTTTTAATCGTATCCAAAATCCATGAGGGAACTTTAACCTCCGAGATACCAGAATAAAACGTATGATACGCCCACACCAAATGCTCCCAGCGCTTGTCATCGCCTTCCTTCACGTATTCAGATACGTCCAATACCTTGGCACGCCCGTCTTGCATGAGTACATTCTTGAGGTGGATGTCACGGGGGTTCAGCCCCTTGGATCGGACAAATTCTCTCGCCTTTTCCACATCCAGAATGACCTGCTCTGGCACAGGAATTCCTTGCAGCAAACAATCCAGCAGCGTAATACCGGATTCATAACTTATGACAATATACTTGTCGCCTTTTCCGTAATAATGAGGAAAAAAGTCAGACCCTCGCAAACGCTCATATACGTCGGCCTCCGCATCTTTCTTGTCGATCGCCATGTCTGAGTACACCTTGAATGCGTAGCCTGGCAACGTATCCAGCGTAAATACGGCCGCATCTGTCCCGATGCCAATACAGCGGACGTCTTGAGTGGCTGTTTTAATGGTAACCGGATCATTATCCTCTGTACTGTATACGGTCACTTGACTTATGATGTCTTCTGCCTGCCTCCATTGTTCTACCATGCGCGATCCCCTCCTTTTCTGTTCTAAACCATTACCAATGAAATTAGATCTATAACAGATAAATAGTATTACGGGTTAGCTTTGGGAATGGCTTCAAAATAGGTTGATTCTTTTAGAAAAAACGGTATGTGCCGTGTCTAACGAGCGTCCGGCAAAAGCAACCTTCTTAACTCTGCATAGCTTGCCGCTGTTTTATAGATTCCTAGCACGTCAGTTTCCGGGGGAGCGTTCCTGTGATTGAACCAGATCACCTGCCAATTCGCAGCTATAGCTCCCGCCACGTCATTGCGCCAGGAATCCCCAATGTAACAGCAGTGCTCTGCTAACGTTCCTGTCCGTTCGTTCACTACTTCAAAAATGCGCGGATCAGGCTTGGCATAGCCAACGGTTCCAGATACAAAGATATGCTCTGCTGCAACATGATTTTCCAACGCCATAGCCTTGATCTTGCTCATCTGGTGTTCTTCAAGACCGTTGGTAATTAATCCAACTAAAAAGCCAGCCGAGCTCAAATCATTTATTAACGAGGTAGCCCCCTCAAAAGGCTCAATTCGGTACTGACGATCCAAATATTCTTGTTGAACATGTACTGCCTGCTCACGGGTAATTTCTATCCCGAATTCTTGTAAAGCCAGAATGAAACGGCTTTCTCTCATCTCATCCAGTTCATGCGTCCCTGCCTTCCCCTCCAGTAGTCCTCCTTTAGCCGATAGTACATCGCTGTAATAGCGAATACGATGGTAGGCTTTCTCAAAAGGAAAACGCTCACTCAATCCTAATACTGCTCGCAATGCATCGCGTGTAGGGTGCAAATGATCGTACATCGTATCATCTACATCAAAAAAAACAGCCTTCTTTTGCAAGTTCATATGCCCACTTCTTTCTGTTAAATCTTCGGATGTCGCTCCTTTTCACCTTGTCCTGATATTATACCCGTTGGCCTGTTGCGTTGCACCCTGTCCTTCACACTGCGCTCCTGCATTCACACTTCACGGTTGCTAACATACACTGAAAAAGACCGCATTTTCGCAAACTCACTTTACTTCTCTACCGAGCTAATATAGGTATCTTGTCCTGCTTTGCCCGAAAGCGTTTTATTTGACAACACACGGGTAAAAGGTCACATTTTTGAAAAGATTCGTCATACAGGTTTACATTTCGTGTAAAATCACGTACCTTTTAGGGATGGACGCTTTATGGATGTATTGGATAAGGGAGGCAGACACGATGGATTCCGGTTCTAACCTAGCCTATGGATCAGCTACACCTTTGATTGAGGCACTTATAGAATTTGAAAAGGAGCTCGAAGCGAACCGGCATTCTTTGAGTTTTGATTTGGGATTGATTATGGAGCAGGGCCGCGCGCCACGATATATGGCTACACCACCAGATGTTATTCCTTTTGCCCATGCAGGGGTGGACGGAATACATTATGGCTTTTTAACGGATTTTGGTCTTGAAAAGGACCTTTCACAGGCCCCTATCGTATGCGTATCTCCCGTCGATTGGACGGGTGTATGGGTGGTTGCCCGTCATTTGCAGGATTTTTTAAGTGTTGTTTATACAGAGAACAGTTCATTACAACGATACTACGCCAGTGGAGATGACTATTCTGGACATGCAGGTCAGCGACTGCCTCAGATTGTAGATGAACGTACCGCGTTTGTACGCGAATGCTTCCGGGAACGCTTTGGTATCGAACCGATTCAGGATATGGCTGCCTATATCGATAGTTTGCGTACAGAACGGAAGCACAATGAAGTAGCTCCTACGCTGAACGGCTTGGGCATTCAGGTATCTTCTTCTGCGAAGCATAGCTCTTCTAAGGAGAGTGCCCTCTTGACCGTAACGGAGCCTTTCCTTTGGGAACAACAAGGCGAAGCTGTGCGTGAGTTATTCCACAACGGTTCGCGTGAAGCCAGACTGGCCTTTATTCGAGATGCCCAGACACGGCATCTGTTCACCCATTCTGCCCTTCGTGCTTTTGTAGCTGGACAGCTTAAGTTGATGGGCCTATCTGAGGCCGCAACATCTCTGGAAGAGTCCTACTATACCGTTATTCCTGATATGATAGAATCATGATGAATTCCTTGGATTTCCCCTAACCTAACCGCCTCCGAAAAGGCGGCTTTTTGTGCTACAATAAATGAAAATAATAGGGTCGAACGGCCCGGTACGAATGAAAGAGAGCGAGCATGAATAATCATTCCTATCCTACTCCTGAAATCATTGAGGTTTGTCTGTTGGCGGGCAAACTGATGATGCAAAATGGAGCCGAAACCTATCGTGTTGAAGACACGATGTCCCGCATTGCTTCGGCCTATGGCATATCCCAGTCCCATAGCTATGTCACACCAACTGGGATTTTTTTTGCCATTAATGACTCGGAGCCTGCCACGCTCATTCGCATCGTAGAGCGGACCACCGATTTGCACAAGGTGACAGAGGTCAATTCCATTTCACGTAAAATCAGCACAGGTGATTTGTCTCCCCGCGCTGCCGTCAAGGAGCTTTCGGAGATTGAATGTGGTCCCCTCCGTTATTCTAACCGTATACAGCTGATGGCTGCTGCGTTGGCCAGCGGTTGCTTTATGATCATGTTTGGTGGAGTTTGGCGAGATTTCCCCGCAGCTGTGTTATGCGGAGGTATCGGATTTGCAGCCGTACAGTATTTTCACAGGCTCGTTAAGGTTAAGTTTTTCTCAGAGTTTTCTGCATCTTTTCTAATCGGTTTGCTGGCGGCTCTATTAACGATAGTAGGCTGGGGACAGATGATGGATAAAATTATTATTGGCTCTGTCATGCCACTGGTTCCAGGCTTGTTAATTACAAATGCCATCCGTGATTTAATGTCCGGGCACCTTGTTTCGGGTCTTTCCAAGGGAGCCGATGCTTGCCTGACGTCTTTCGGCATTGGAGCTGGCGTTGCGGTGATCATTTCTTATATGTGATTCGGAGGAGATTCAAGTCTATGCTTGCACAATTATTCACAAGTTTTATTGCCACCGCTGCATTCGGCATACTTTTCCATGCCCCCCGGCGCTCGCTGCTGCAATGCGGTTTCGTCGGTATGCTAGGCTGGCTGGTCTATTATTCAACTACGGACAGCATGGGACCTGTGAGCGCCAGCCTTTTGGCAACGATCCTCATCGGCATCGTCAGTCAAGGCTTTGCGCGGCTGTACAAAATGCCTGTGATTATTTTCAGTGTCGCAGGCATGATTCCGCTCGTTCCAGGGGGAATGGCCTATAATGCCATGCGCCAGTTCGTACAACAACATTATCCGCAGGCACTGGAGCTGGCGATGAGCACGCTGATGATCGCAGGAGCGATTGCTGTCGGTTTGGTGCTGTCTGAAGTGCTTAATCAGATTTTTCACAGTATACGTTTTAAACCACAGCGCTAAAAGCGATGAAAATAGAAAAGCAAAAGAGGCTGCTCCCAAAATCATCTGCAGTGTATGAGACGATTTTGGAAACAGCCTTTTTCTGTACACGTTACAAAGAATATTTATATGTCATAAGCTTATTCATCCACTCGCTTACCCAATATCGCCAAATCTCGCTCTATGCTGTCCAGCACAGCTACACGCGGATAGTACCCCCATTGCTCAAAACCAAACTTCCGTAGCAGCCCAATACTTGGCTCATTATGACCAAAAACAAATCCCAACAACGTGGTAATCCCCAGTCTCGGACATTCATTTAGCAAGTGCTGCACCAGTCGACTTCCTGTTCCGGTTCCACGAGAATCCTCATGGACGTATATGCTAATTTCTGCTGTACCGTTATAAGCTGGACGCCCATAAAAGGACTGAAGACTGGCCCATCCGGCAATTGTACCCTTTTGTTTTAAAACCCACAAAGGCCGGTGGTTTTCCTGATGAGCCTCAAACCATGGAATTCGACTTTCCACTGTCACCGGTTCCAGATCTGCCGTGACCATTCGTCCTGCGATCGTAGAATTATAAATGTCCACAATATCGGGAAGATCCTCTTTGCATGCAAATTCAATGGAAAAAGATTGGTCGTTATTCATTATTCG
This sequence comes from Paenibacillus sp. FSL L8-0644, assembly GCF_038008165.1. Lineage (NCBI taxonomy): Bacteria > Bacillati > Bacillota > Bacilli > Caryophanales > Paenibacillaceae > Paenibacillus > Paenibacillus sp. FSL L8-0644. The sequence goes on along the minus strand of NZ_JBBOYN010000001.1, from coordinate 1,636,252 downwards.
TATCCGCCTCCTATTGTGTGATTTATTTATTGTACAAGACAAGCGCCCGATCAGCCATATCGAGTTGTTTTGCGGATTAGTCCCAAAGGGTTTTATAATAGAGCTTGAAGAAAAACAAAAACGGAGTAAGCGATTTAACATGACGAGACGGGAGGTATGTTTCGGAGTCAAGGATTCTGAAGCAGCTTAATATGAATATTGGAACTCAACTCTTGATTTTGGAAATACCTATGGAATCTTTTTTTGGAAAAACAACCATTTATCCTGTACTGCTCAAGGACGAGGATGGACTTACACTGATTGACACGGGAATGCTCGGCCAATTGGAGCCATTACGCAAGGCTATTTCAGATGTGGGTGAGGATATCAGCCGCCTGAAAAGAATTATTTTAACACATCAAGATATTGACCATATCGGAAATGTTCATGCACTGCTGGACTTGCTGCCGAATACTGCCCTGTTAGCCCATAAGGATGACGTCCCTTATATGACAGGAGAGCGACCATTTGTGAAGCTAACGCCGGAACGGATTAATCAGTTGGATACTACGCTCAAGCAACAAGCAGAGGATCTGATTCGCCGCCTGCCAGATTTGCGCTTTGCTCATATTCTTGAGGATGGTGAGCATCTACCCTATGGTGGAGGAATACAGATTATACATACACCCGGCCACACGCCCGGGCATATCAGCTTGTATGTGCCCGCACAAAAGCTGCTGTTGGCAGCAGATGAGTTGCTTGTAGTCGAAGGTGAACTGGTCGGTCCCGCTGAGTCGGCTACGCCGGATATGCCACTGGCCCTAAAGAGCCTCGATAAACTGACTGTATTGGATGTTGATAAGGTACTCTGCTACCATGGTGGTTACTATGATCAGAATGTACAGGCACGTCTGCAAACATTAAGTCAGGAAAGAGAATAAGTCATTCCATGCTATAAATAATGATGTATGAAGAGCTATAATGAATAAATAGGCAGAAAGGAATGAGACTTTATGAATGAGAAAATAACCCGACTGTATGATGAACTGAAGTCACAGTCTTGGGACGGCCTGCTTGTGACCGATCCTAAACATATTTACTACCTGACGGGCTTTGCCAGTGATCCGCATGAGCGTTTTCTTGGTCTGGTGTTGCTTCGGGACCAAGAACCAGAACTGATCGTACCCGCCCTGGATGCAGAAGCCGCCCAAGCTGCTTCTTCTGTGACTCGTATATCCACCCACACCGATACGGACAATCCATATGATCTGCTTCGTCAACGCACAGGCACCGGTGTGAAAGCATTCGCACTGGAAAAGGAGCACGTCTCCGTCCTCCGTTACGAACAGCTACATACTGCCATTGGCGCGGCTCAATATGTGGACCTGGGTCCAGTGCTTCAAGAAATGCGTGTGAGAAAAACTCCTGAGGAAGTACAACGTCTGAAACATGCAGCTCGTTTGGTGGAAGATGCCCTTCGTCACGGTCTCACCCATGTGCGTGAAGGGGTGACGGAAGTCGAGCTGGTGGCCGAAATCGAATACCAGATGAAAAAAATCGGTGCAGATGGTCCGTCTTTTGACACAACAGTGCTGTCTGGACCCAAAACAGCCTTGCCTCATGGTGTTCCGGGTACCCGCAAGCTGCAACACGGCGATCTGCTCATGTTTGATATGGGCGTATATTCCGATGGCTATGCTTCGGATATTACGCGTACTTTTGCTTTTGGAAAGCTATCGACTGAGCTCGAAACAATTTATAATACGGTTCTTCGCTCGAACGAAGCAGGAATTGCCGCCATTCGCCCAGGAGTTTCCTGCGCATCCGTAGATCAGGCAGCACGGGCTGTTGTTGAATCCGCTGGATATGGCCCTGCCTTTAACCATCGAGTTGGACACGGCCTTGGCATGAGTGTTCACGAATATCCATCTGTACACGGAGGCAATAGCGATCTGCTTCATGAAGGCTTCGTGTTCACAATCGAACCCGGCATCTATGTGCCAGGCCTCGGCGGTGTGCGGATTGAAGATGACGTTCTGGTCACCTCTGATGGTGTTGAAGTGCTTACCTCTTTTCCAAAAGAACTGACAGTGCTCGGATAAATCCATTTGCTATTCATTATATAAAAAGTATGAAAAAAGGAGGGGTAACCCCAAGCCATCATGGCTTTAGGGTTTGCCCCTCCTCTTCTATAAAGCTGAAATTGCGTGCAATGTACAAAATGGGTGTACCCGCCGCAGTCAATACAAATTTTAAGATGTAGGTGGTGAATAATATCTCGATCCATATCCCCCACGCATAACCGTAAAAGGCAATAGTACAGAAAATGAGCGTATCTATAAACGAGCTGATCATCGTGCTGCCATTGCCGCGAATCCAGAGCTGATGACGTTCCGGGAAAAACTTGCGAATCCAGGCGTACAGACGCACATCCAGCAATTGACTGACTGCATAGGCTGTCAAGCTGGCAAGCGCAAGCCTTGGTAACAATCCAAACAGCTGTTGCATCGGGGTCTGGGCAAAATCCGTTGCAGTTGGCTCGAATTGCAGCACCATTTGCATCGTGACCGTCGTCATAATCAGAGTGAAAAAGCCGAACCAAACAGCTTTACGCGCCTCTTTAGGCCCATATTTTTCATTTAGCAAGTCGCTGGCCATATACATAGAAACATACATCGTATTTCCCAATGTCGTGGTAATGCCGACCAGATCAATCGTTTTGGTTACCTGAATGTTAGCTAGTACAGTAGCAACACCAATCCAGGCGTACAGCCCTTTTTTACCGAACAACCGAAAACATAACAAAAAGAACATAAAATTGACGAGGACAAAAGCTGCCCCCCATAACAGATTAAACATGAAATCCTCCTAGTTTTGATAGCGCGGGATGGTTGCGAACCGCGGTTCATCCGAAGAAAGCCGGAAAAATATTATTTTAATGTATCATAGATTAGGATTCGTGAACAGCTATAATTTACACTGTCCTAAGCCTAATATAAAGAGCCGACCTTAAGGTCGACTCTGAGTATTGAGGTGCACAGTGCATGTGTTACATATGCGATAGATGCGATATGAGACTGTAGTTTACACCATCTTGTCTATCTTTTACTTAAGAGTGCGCCGTTGCATCCAAATCCATACCTTGATTGTTGAACACGTCTTGATCGTTCTCTTTGAGCACCTTGCCTGAAATGAGACCTGCGGTAATAGAATCATTGACATTTAGCGCTGTGCGTCCCATATCAATCAACGGTTCGACTGAGATGAGCAATCCTGCCAATGCCACTGGAAGATTCATGGTGGAAAGCACGATCAGGGAAGCGAAAGTGGCACCACCGCCTACACCCGCCACGCCGAACGAGCTGACCGTAACGACTAGAATAAGCGTGAGGATAAAATCCCAGCTCGTTGGATCAATACCCACGGTAGGAGCAATCATAACCGCCAGCATCGCCGGATAAATACCAGCACAGCCGTTTTGCCCAATAGTCGCTCCCAAGGTCGCAGACAGATTCGCGATGCCATCGGACACACCCAGTTTTTTCGTTTGCGTTTCAACATTTAACGGAATGGTCGCCGCACTGGAACGAGAAGTAAAAGCAAAAACCAGTGTAGGCAATACCTTTTTCACATACGTCACCGGATTATAGCCGAACAAGGCCAGCAAAATAAGATGAATGATAAACATGACCAACAAAGCCACATAAGAAGCGAGCACAAACTTGATTAGCTTCAAAATTTCATCTGGATTGGTCGTAGCTACTACTTTAGTGATCAGTGCTAAAATACCGTAAGGTGTCAATCTCAGCACCAGCGTTACAATCCGCATCACCACAGCGTACACTGCATCAATCACTTTACGGAAGGTTTGCGCCTGTTCGGGTTTTTTACGATCCAATCCGAGCACAGCCACCCCGATAAAGGCCGAGAAAATAACCACCGCCAGCGTCGACGTACGACGTGCTCCCGTCATATCCTCAAAAGGATTTGAAGGAATAAATTCCAGCACCTGCTGTGGAATGGTCATGTCCTGAACTGTTCCAAGGCGCTCTTCCATCTTCAAGCCTTGTGCTTGTTCCTTTTCTCCACCTTGAATCTCAATGGCCTTTAAATCAAATGACAGACTGGTTACAATACTCACTGAAGCAGCAATTGCCGTTGTAATCAGTAGTACTGCAATAATGGACACGCTGATTTTGCCAAGGTTCTGTCTTCCCTTCAAATTCATAATAGCCGAAATAATCGACACCATGATAAGCGGAATAACGACCATTTGCAGCAAACGGACATAACCATTACCTGCGAGGTTGAACCAATCAACTGATTTTGTAATGACCTCTGAGCCTGCCCCATAGGCATATTGTAGAATAGCCCCGTAGATCAGTCCGAAGCCAAGTGCGGCAAATACCCTTTTTGTAAAGGAGATGTGCTTTTTCTGCATCCAGACCAACACGCCGAGCAGTGCAAGCAGCACGATGACATTCAAAATAATAAAGAAGGTATCCATATATCATTTCCTCCAAACTTCAACGTAAGATGTTTTCTAAAGTGACCCTTCAATCCGAAGATTACTATATCACAAAGCCAACTATTTTTGTAGGTTTTATTGAAATAAAAATAATAAATCTGCTCCAGCCTTAGATTTATCAAAATGACAAACAGCAAGCCTTCGTAAGATGAAGGCTTGCTGTTTGTTATCCTGACACAACGACACGTATTCGATTTAGCTGCCGGGGCTCTTTTCCACAACCGAGTTCGGAGAAGCATTCATGCCAGATGTAGATACTACTTGCGAATGCTCATCTTTTTCATCCACAAAGCCCATAAAATACGTAATTACGCCAGCCGTAACAAACGAAATCAGTATACCCACAATACCGTACACAAGCGTGGGTTCAGAAAATAAAGGTAAGCTGAGCAGCCCAGCAGACGTACCAATAGCAGTAAGCTCTGTTTCAAACAAACACATACAAGCCCCACCAACGGCTCCACCAATCATAACTGCTATTAACGGTTTTTTGAAACGGATATTGACACCATACATGGCCGGTTCAATGATTCCCAGCATGGCTAACAAACCTGTGGACGCAGCCAGCGTTTTGACTTTGGGATTTTTGGATTTAACACATACGCCAAATGTTGCGCCAGCCTGAGCGAAAGCCGCTGCAATGACCACGGGAAAAATATGGTCGTAACCCAATGTTGTAAGCGAGCTGATCATAATCGGTAGCATTATATATTGCATGCCTGCAATAATAAGCCAAGACATCGCGCCTCCGAGCAACAACCCTGTAAACACTTCTGCATTGTCAAACAACCAGCCTAGTCCATCCGATACATGTTGGCCGAGATAACTCCACAGTGGCCCGAAAGCGAACACCATCAAAGGTATAGTGATTATCAGTGTCAAAGTCGGGACAACCAATAATTTAAGTGAATAAGGGGTATACCTGTCTAACCATCTTTCGACACACGATGCTATCCAAACGACAACAAGTATGAGTACTATAGATGAAGCAGCTTGTGGGTCTATAACTGACAGACCAGCAAAACGTACCTCCTCACTTGACTGGAATAAACTTGTTAGTTGGGGATGGAATACGGATACTGCGATGGCTGCCGCAACAAATACATTGCTGCGCAGCCTTCTTGCCGCACTTGCCGCAACAAAAATAGGTAGAAAGTAATACACCCCATCGCTGATAGCCATTAAAATAGTATATACCTGCGGATCAGACAACAATAAACCGAAGGACATTAAAACTAATATAATTACCTTGATCATTCCTGCCCCAATCATTGCCGGCAAGATCGGAGTGAATACGCCTGATACATAATCTAATAGACGACTTATCGGATTTCCCCCTGCAGCAGCTCTGTTACTACCGGAAGTCGGCTCTAGTTCATCTTCGCCTCTGACCTGCGAAATCATTTCTTTGGAAAGTAAATCTCCATTCATAACTACCTTTTCCCCTTTTATATGTATATTGAAGACCACTTTCGAACTTACCAAACCAAGCTTAGAAGAATATTGTCGTAAAAGCGGTATTCCTTATGCTACTTATATTACTTCTTTTTTACAATAGTTTTATAGAAGGAGTAATCTATTCGTTTTTATGCACCTGATAATTTACATCAAACTTACATCTAAACACCTAAGACCATAGTTATATATTTTTTGTTTGTTTTTGGGCAAATATGACTATTCAACCGCCTGTTAATTATGTAAAATAGGTCTAACCTACTTTTTAGTAAATCATGGATTACTTCCCTTTCACATTCTTGTTCCTTGAATACAGCTGAAATATACATAGAATCCGAACATTTTCAGTCTTTTCTTCAAGCAAGGAGAGGAAAACAAGTAGATCATGGCGTGTCTAGCATCTTATTGGACAAGCGGCCTACATCAAGCAGGGGAATTCGTCTGACTTTATTACCATCATGTGAGAGGAGAATTTTCATGAAGAGTTTTAATCGTTCCATTGGCGCGAAATTACGAATTATGTTTTTGCTGATTCAGCTCTTTGCATCCCTTTTGTTCAGCATCAGTTTCTATGCAATATCCATGAGTATCATTAATAACAGTGTCATGCCTCAGGTAGACCAATTACTAGAAATTGGAGCTAAAAATGTATATCAGGATCTCAATATTTCCTTAGCTGTTCAGGCCGGGCAAGGAAGCGGTTCTGATTCCGGCTCCGCTATACAGATGGAATCCTATCTGCAGGACAAAGTCGATACCCTCAAATTAGAATCGGCATATATCGCGGTAGTGAAGGATGGTAAAGCCGAAGTCGTCGCACGGAATGTAAAATCAGTATACAAGGTCAAGGATGCACTCATTCCTGTAGAGGATGTAAAAAAAGCAAAACAAGGCGAGATGAATATCAGTGAAATTTATAGCGATTCGTACGGAGTACACAAAACCGCCTTCTTTGCTATATCGGGTAGTAATTTAGTTCTGGGCGTGAACGAAGATGTTGGATTCGTACAAGAAAAATCCCAACAAATTCTATGGATTTGCATAGGTATTACAGTGGCAACACTCCTGCTGGGCGGAATTATTTCTACCCTCGTGATACGTAAAGTTGTAAAACCCATTGCTGAATTGGTTCGTCATAGCGAAAAAATTGCTCAAGGTGATCTTTCACAAGAAGCGAAGGTTCATGGCGTCAATGAAATTGCGCAACTTGCCCGCAGCTTCCAATCGATGTCTCATAACTTAAAAGAAATGATCGGCCATGTGCTTTCTACATCCGGTGCGGTTGTTGGAGGATCGGACGAGCTGCTTCGTCGGACTGAGGCTATGAGTGTAAAAGTCCAGGATTCTACAGTTGCCGCAGAGGAAATAGCAAAGGGCAGTACCAGCATAGCTACAGCTGCTGCTGAAAATGCGCAGGCTATGGAGGAAATCGCTCAAGGTGTTCAGCACATCGCCTCCTCTGCCAATGATGTATCCGATCAAATCAGTGAAGCGACAAAAGAAACGGTTAACGGTACTACGCTCGCTCAAAAAGCTGTAGCTCAAATGTCACAGGTAGGACATGCTGCCGATGAATCGCTTCGATACATCCATAGTATGAATGAGCGCTCAGAAGCCATTGGCAGTATCGTTTCGGCTATTTTCGATATCACGAAGCAAATTCAAATGTTGTCCCTGAATGCCTCCATTGAAGCTGCCCGTGCGGGCGAACATGGACGGGGCTTCGCCGTAGTAGCCGGAGAAGTGCGCAAGCTTGCGGAGCAATCTAAAGAAGCCACACAAGAAATTTCCGACTATTTGGTTACCATTCAAGAAGTATCGCAACAATCTGTGGACTCTGTGACCCAGGTGAGCCGTGAAATTCATTCGGGAACGGAAATGGTTCAACAAGCGAGCTCAGCCTTTAACCAGCTAAGTGAGCTTATGCAAAAGATCAATGCTACGATTCAAACGGTATCTGCAGCAACGGAACAAGTATCCGCCAGCTCGGAAGAAGTATCTGCTTCCGTGGAAGAGACAGCTCTCATCGCTGCCAATGCACAGCATATGATTCAGGAAATCGGTTTAAATGCCGATGAGCAACTGAATGAAATGGAAAGCCACAGCGAGGTTGTTCGCCAATTAAGCAAACAAGCAACCGAGCTGCAAAAGGCTGTCCAAAAATTTAAAATTACGTAAGCCGATACCATAGAGGATTTTGCAAAATCCTGAATAAAGAGAGGTATCTCTCAGTCATGAAAATGGCTGTAGAGATACCTCTTTATTTTTAAGAGCGATTTAAATAATCATTTTATGAAGTTTATGAATTCATTCCCATCATACGATAAATTTGCTCCATATCTAAATGAGCCCGAACCACCTCTGCGACACGGTCAAACTCTCGTTCCTTGGCTTCACGTACAGTAAAAGTGCTTTCTAAAGGTGCCAAGCCCTTGGCTTGTCGCAATCCATCCAGCCAGCATCGGCGAAAACGGTCATTATCAAACACACCGTGCAAATAGGTTCCCCATACTTTACCGTCTGTCGTACCCCAGCCTTCCTCAAAAGCTGTTCCTTCGCCACGCCGGATATGGAATAACCTTTTCATTTCGCTTAGGTTTAAAGTTCTACCTGTAGGTGCGTATGGTTCCGTAACATACTCCGTAACGCCCATATGTATTTCATAACCTTCAATACTTGGCTTGGAGGCATAACCCGAATCAGGCGCAGTGCCAAGCAAAAGCGGACAATGATTAGACAGGGTTCCTTGTACGCGTACGGTTTGCTTTTCCTTCAAAAAGGTCGTGGACAGAGCCAGCCAACCTAACCCCTCTGCCTGCTGCGGCAACCCAGATTCGACGGCTTCGGAATCAACTAGCGCTGTACCCAGCATCTGGTAACCTCCACAAATGCCAACTAGCTGTGTGCATCCGGTATTCATAGCCTGCCGAATGTCTTTCTCCAGACCTCTCTCACGCAATTCCAACAGGTCTCCAATGGTGTCTTTGGTCCCCGGTAAGATAATGGCGTCCGGTACACCCAACTGTCCGGCTTCTGTGACATAACGAACACTCACATCCGGCTCTGCGGCCAGAGCATCCGTGTCCGTAAAATTGGAAATCCGTGGATATCGTATCACTGCAATATCCAGTTCTTTATCCTTTGCAGATTGCTTGGGCTTCTTATCCAGTACTACCGAATCCTCTGCTTCAATGCGAATGTCTGGTAGATAGGGCAATACACCGAATACAGGAATGCCTGTCCGTTCCTCCAGCCAGTCTAATCCCGGTTGCAGCAGAGACAGATCACCTCTGAATTTGTTAATGATAAATCCGCGGATACGTTGTACTTCATGGGGTTCCAGCAACTCGATAGTTCCTACGAGAGAGGCAAAAACACCGCCCCGGTCGATATCTGAAATAAGCAACACTGGAGCATCCGCCCAACCTGCCAGATTCATATTTACGATATCGCGGTCCTTCAAATTAATCTCTGCCGGGCTGCCTGCCCCTTCCATAAGGACAATATCATAGGTATCGCGCAACCGATTCAGAGCATCCATAACGGTCTGTTTGGCTTTTGGCAAAAAATCCTTCCGGTAATCGGAGGCGCTCATATAGGCATAAGGTACACCGTGTACAACAATTTGTGAGTGCATATCTTTGACCGGCTTAATCAGAATCGGATTCATGTCGGTCGTGGCCCCAATACCGCAGGCCTCAGCCTGCACCCCCTGAGCGCGTCCAATTTCCTTGCCGTCTTCGGTAACATAAGAGTTTAACGCCATATTTTGCGACTTAAACGGTGCTGGACGATATCCGTCCTGCGTAAAAATACGGCAAAGCGCAGTCGTCACCACGCTTTTGCCCACATCCGACGCTGTTCCTTGAAGCATCAATACGGCTGCCGGGCTCGTGCAGGACGGTTCGAAAGTTGACAATTGCCTCTTCCCCTTTAACGAATTCATTTCAAATCTGGTCACAACCCGTACAAAATGACAATAAACAACAATAAAACAGTCTCCAGCAATTCGTTTAAAGTTCCGTATATATCTCCCGTAAGTCCACCCAAGCGGCGGTTAATACGGTTTGCCGTGAAGGTTCCAACACCGTAAGCCAAGAGCGGAATCAACACAAAACCTATCGAGATTGGAAGGCTTTCAGAATATGAAAGCAAGGTTTGTAAGCATGATCCTGCCAACGACAGATTCCCAGTATCCCTTGTTGCTGTAGCCAAACCTGCCAGAAGATATTGTCCTACGGCAGCACTCAGGGTCACTAATACAGCCCAGAATACGGCCAACCCTACGCGGCCACCACTCATATCAGCAAAACGCGCAGCCAGTCCATCATCATTACGGGCTTTAGGCCAGCGCTTCATCGCATGTACCATAAACCAGCGGCTCCAAACCATCGGAAGCAGCAGCAAGCCAGACACATTCCGTTCAACCAGCACCGTATATAGCAAAGAAGCCTTGAGCATGAGCAGCAACACGCAAGCAATAACGCCCATTGCCCCTACACGGCTATCCTTCATAATCTCCAGCATCCGTTCACGGGATCGGTAGCTGAACAAGGCATCAGCTGCATCCATCCACCCGTCCAAATGCAATCCACCCGTCAACCAAACCCAGACAACAAGAGTAAGAATCGCACACGGCAACGGCGGCAGCACCATAGAAGCGAGCGCCGCAAAGCCCCAGACGATGATGCCAATGACCACTCCCACCAGCGGATAATAACTTGCACTGCGTTTAAGCAAATCCGGGGAAAAATCCAATTCCGCCTTCACCGGAAGACGCGTTAAAAATTGAAAAGCAGCAGCAACAGCCTGACGTTCGCGGCTCATAGCTTATATTCCAGCCGTTTGAGTTCTACGGGAATACCCGCCGTCACCAAAAATACTTCATCACAAAGACGGGCAATCCGCTGATTCATAACCCCACTCAAATCCCGATACAGCCGACCAAGCGGATATTCGGGCACAATGCCGTCACCAACCTCGTTGGTCACGATGACAAGCTGCCCCGGATACTGCTCCACAGCTGCCGTCAGTTCATTAATGGCAACTTTGGACGCAGCTTCGCCGTCCTCGCCTGCGGCCAGCAGCACGTTCGACAGCCACAGGGTCAGGCAGTCGACTAACACCATAGGCGCGGGTGATGGCTGCGACGCTTGATCGCCGCCAAGCCGTCGCAGCAGCTCCGGCAGCGCCTGCGCTTCCTCCAGCGTCTGCCAGTCGTACCCGGCAGACTCGCGCTGGACCCGATGAAGGGCGATGCGCTCCTTCATCTCCATGTCGTAGGCCTGCGCCGTTGCAATGTAGCATGCGCCAGGCGCGCGCGACATGCATAATCGCTCGGCAAAGCCGCTTTTCCCGCTGCGTGCCCCGCCGGTCACGAGCGCTTTCATCGCTGCGCGGCTCCCTGACCGTCCGATACGCCTGCATCGGCAAAGGTCGCCATTTCGCGCATAATGCGGCACGCCGCATCAATCAGGTGCAAGCTAAGCGCACCACCTGTGCCCTCCCCGAGCCGCATGTCCAAATGAAGCATGGGCTCCAGCTTGAGCTCGCGGAGCACCGCCGCGTGCCCGCGCTCGTCCGAGGCGTGCGAAGCGAGCATGTACGCAGCGCTTGCAGGCGCAAGTGCACGCGCTGCGAGGGCAGCTGCGCCGGAAATAAAGCCGTCCAACACGACTGGACAGCGATGTGCGGCTGCGCCGAGGATAACTCCTGCCAAGGCGGCAATCTCCAGACCGCCGACCTTAGTGAGCACGTCGAGCGCATCATTTGCATCTGGCTGGTTCACGTCCAATGCGCGGCAGACAACCGCTATTTTGCGGGTAAGCCCAGCCATATTTACACCCGTTCCCCGGCCTACGATAACTTCCGGCTCTAGCCCGGTAAGAGCACATACGACCGCAGCGCTGGCTGTGGTATTCCCGATGCCCAGCTCTCCAGTAACGAATAGCCGTGTGCCACCTTTGACCGCTTCTATTACAGCTCCAGCTCCGGCCAAAATCGCCTGTTCCGCTTCCGTACGCAGCATCGCTGGCCCTTTAGCTATATTCGAAGTACCCATGCGTACCTTTCGGTCCACCAGATTCGCGTGAGCGACATCCGCATTCACGCCAACATCTACCACCTTGACATCTGCGCCCGCATGGCGTGCCAGCACATTAATTGCTGCGCCACCTGACAGCATGTTATACAGCATTTGCTGTGTAACCTCAGCCGGAAAGGCACTGACTCCCTCTTCACACACCCCGTGATCCGCAGCCATGACCATAACCGTTTTACGATCGAATTCAGGCTTATCCACTCCTGTAATTCCTGCTAGCTGAATGACCACACTTTCCAACTTTCCAAGACTTCCCGGTGGCTTTGTTAATTGGTCCAAATGGGCTGAAGCTGCCGAGGCCGCCACCCCATCCGGCTGGGCAATGCTATCGATCAGCTGACGCAGCTTGTCGTTCATACCTTCCACTCCCTGCTCTTTTTAAGTGTGTTTCATCGTTTATTTAATCTGCTGTATCCGAAGCGCTCCTGCGCAGCAAGAGCTGCGGCACACCGCTATCAGGATGCGGAAGCATCACAGGCTCAACACCGTATACTCGTCGAATCCGATCCTCAGTTAATAACTTCGATGAAGCTCCCAATCCTTCAACCATTCCATCCTTGAGTACAAGCAAATCTTCGCAAAATTGGGCTGTCAAGTTAAGATCATGCAAGACCGCAATGATCGTCACACCCGTTTCTTGGCGCCAATCTGCCAGCAGTTCCATAAATTCAAGCTGATAGCGCAAGTCCAGATAGGTCGTAGGCTCGTCCAGCAGCAATATTCGTGGCTCCTGCACCATTACTTTTGCCAAAGCTACACGCTGTCGCTGTCCCCCACTCAAACGGTCTAATGCTCTGTCCGCCAGCGTGGTAAGACCCAATCGCTCCAGCACGCGATCCGCGATCGCCTCCACATCAACACCCTTTTCCCTGCCTAGCCAGTCCTGATGGGGAAAACGTCCCATTTCTACGACTTCCCTGACGGTGTATCCCACGGGAGGAAGCCCTTCCTGTTGGAGTACGGCTATGAGTCGGGAAAGCTCTTTCCTGCTGTAGCTACCGACCTTTTTGCCATAGATATGAACGTTTCCCGAAGTTGGCTGATCTACACCGGAAAGCAAATGCAACAAGGTCGATTTTCCACTGCCGTTCGGACCAATAATCCCCCACCAAGTTCCTTCGTCGACGCTCCAGCTTATATTTTTTAAAGCATGGAACTCTCCATAGGCACGTGTCAGACCCACTACCTCTAATGCCCGATCACGCACCTTCTGTGATTCACTTTGTTCTGTCACAGCAGTCCCCCCCTGCGCAGCTTCTTGTTTCGGTACAGGAGATATGCGAAGAACGGTGCCCCAACAAAGGCCGTCATCACGCCCAGAGGAATTTCTGTGGGGGCTAACAATGTGCGAGCCGCCGTATCTGCCCAAGCCATAAAAACAGCTCCGCCGAGCGCAGATAATGGAACAATCATACGGTAATCAGGACCTGTCACCAGACGAATGATATGCGGTACAACGAGTCCAACAAAGCCAATCACGCCACACACCGAGACAGCGGCTGCTGTCAGCAGCGTGGAAATAATCAGAACAGATAGCTTCGTCGCATCTACATGAACTCCCATGTGCGCCGCCTGACGTTCACCCAAAGCCAAAATATTCAGCACACGTGCCCGGTTCCATAGAAATACCAGCCCTATGACCACATAAGGTAAAAGGATTCCTGTATATGACCAACCGCGCAGACTAAGACTTCCCATCGTCCAGTACAATATTTCATTGACCGTCTCCTTCGACATGGCTGTCAGAAAGGAAACAACCGCTCCCAGAAAGGATTGCATCACCACACCCGACAAAATGAGACTTTGTGTCGGAATTTTCCCACCTTCCCGTGCCAACGTCAGCACCATCCACAGCGTAAGCATTCCGGTCGTAAATGCCACTAGCGGCAGCGTCCATATGCCAACAAATGAAAATTGAAGGCCCCAATAAATCAGTACTGCCGCTCCTACCGAAGCCCCCGAGGATACCCCCAGTGTATACGGATCAGCCAAAGGATTACGCAGCACACCCTGAAATCCGGCTCCCGCCAGCGCCAGCGCTGCTCCTACCAACATTCCCAGTAACACTCGTGGCAATCTGACCTTCAAAATAATCTGCTCTGAGGATGTATTCCAATCCGGTGTAAACGTATCGCCTAACCACGGTAGGTGGTTAACCAGAATGCCCGTGATTTGGCTGACCGGAAGCTTGGCCGAGCCGATGCCAAGACAGAGCAGCAGCGTCAGCAACAGCAGGACAAGACCTGTCCCTCCAAAGCCGATCAGTTTACGGTTCATTTGAAAATTTCAGGATACACGCCCTTGGCCACTTCCTTGAGACCTTCCGTTACGCGTGGACCCGGACGACTGATCAAATTATCATCCACGGCAAACACCCGGTTGTGGCGAACAGCCGATATTTGATCCCATCCACTGCGAGCTTTAATGATATCACCGAGCGTCTGGCCCGTTTTGTCGTCCTTGACACTTTTGCTGTACAAAATCACGTCAGGGTTCGCAGCAATAATATTTTCCTCACTGATTTGGTACCACCCCTTCTGCGTGGCACCTACATTTTCGCCGCCCGCCAACGTAATCAGCTCGTCCATAAACTCGCCTTTACCCACTGTCCAGCCTGGTGAAAACTCGACGTATACCCGCAGCTTCTGCCCTTTACCGATATTTTTAATTCCTTCTTTTACTTCTGCTACATCTGCTCTCATCTTGTCAGTCACCGCTCTTGCTTCTCTCTGATGATCGGTGATTTTCCCATACAATTCGATGTTAGCCATGACATCTTCCACTGTCTTCGGTTCCGTTTTAAAAATCATAATTCCCATGTCGCGCAGCTTGGTCGTAGCCTGTTCACTAAGTGATATCCCTGCAAAAACGACTTCCGGGTTCGCAGCAATGATCGCCTCTTCGTTCGGTTTCATAATACCGCCCACTTTAGGCTTTTTCGTAGCTGCTTCCGGGTAATCAGAGTAGTCGGAGACGCCGACAATTTCCTTATCCAGCCCAATGGCGAACAACGCCTCGGTTTCTGCCGGGGAGACGGAAACGATTTTATCCGGCGCTTTTTTGAATGTAAATTCCTGTCCTGTTGCATCTTTAACTGTGAGCGGGTAAACCGTTTTGCCCGGAGGCTCTTGTGCGTTTACTGCCTGTCCCGGCTGCTGTGAAGAAGCCTGACCCTCTTTATTTTCTGCATTTTTTCCATTAGCGCCACATGCACTCAGCACAACTGCCAAAATCAGAGCCAATAGACCTGTTGTCCACACCTTTATTTTTTTTCCTGCCATGATTTGCACCCCTTCATAAATAAATCGTTAAGAGCGTTACTTGAACATCATCAGATATCTTCTAAATCTAGCCTTTTTTCCTATCAAAAACCCCCGCATCCTCATATCAGGACACAGGGGTCACGTTAGCGCAGATCGTGCGCAGGCGGCAGCTTCTTTCCGCATGGACAGTCACTGCGAACACGTCATCCTTTCCTCGAAGGATTATGGTGACAGGCGGACGGGCAGGTATCCTGACTTATGGTAAAATACATGTCCTGAAATTCTTTCATATGCTTAGTAACATATAAAGAGGACTAACGGGCATGTTTCCATTTACAGTGGCGGGACCGCGCCGGATTCACACCGACTTCCCTTTTAACAGCGCAGGGAGGGAAACCATAGTTTCATCACGCTGCGCCGACCTCGTCTGCTGGATATTTGATGTAGTGGTAGTCAAGCCGTTCTTTTACTTGATGATTATAGGTTAAAATGAGGCGGCTTACAACCCAAACAGCCTCTTTATCCGCTGGTGTCTAACCTAATGAGGAAGCATTTCCGCTATGTAATTGTGCGGTCCTGCCAGCCTCAATTGAATCCTTAATGCTTCTCCCGGCTTCGGATTCAGACTCCAAAAATCATGGCCCGGTATCAGCATGCAAGCTAGCTGACGAATTACGCCACCATGCGTAACGACCAAAACAGAGGGCGACGTAGCAGTCAAATCCATGGGTTGAACTTCCATAGCAACACGCCATTCATACAGAGAGTCAAGAAATTTGCGCAGACGATTTACAAAATCTGTCCAAGACTCTCCACCAGGTGGGGTGATCCGTTGCGGCTCATCAATCCAAGCCCGATACAACGACACATCCTTGAGCATGTCATACGTTTTTCCATCCCACTCGCCAAAATGAAGCTCTCGCAGACATGGTTCCATCATAGGAGGCATAGTAGATAGGGAACGCCCAGACGTCAACTCTGATTCCGGCACAATGATCTGCAAGGTCTGGCGACATCGCATTAAGTCGCTGCAATAGATTCGAGCAAAGGACTGACCTTGCAATTTTTCCTGCAAAGGCTTTAATTCCTGCTCTGCCCCCGGTAGCAAACCTAAGTCGGAGTGTCCCAGATATCGACGTTCCTTGTTCCATAAGGTTGTGCCGTGACGAACTAACACGAGCTCCATATCCCAATGCAGATCTTCTTTAGCATCATACGGCACCTTATCCTCCTGTGAGTTCGGTCTTTGTGCGTATTCTACTGTCCTTTTTGCTGCTATATCTTGTTTCAAGAAATGTCACTTCCTGCTCGATCATTATTCAGTGTGTCACTCCTCACCCTCACCGCACCCATCCCAAGGCAAAACAACCTGCGGCTCCTAACAAACACAATCCTACAAACATACTGGACACGGCGAACATCAGCTGGATCGTATGCCGTATATCTTTCGACTCTAGCGGTCGTATCCAATCCCCCATGTATGCACGAAAGGAGCGCACGCCATGATACACATTATATCCTCCAAGACGAATCCCCAATGCACCAGCAACAGCCGATTCCGGGAAGCCACTGTTCGGACTTGGGTGCAGACGAGCGTCTCGCTTGACTGTGCGCCAGCTTCTTGCAGCATCTCGTTTGTACATCCACGCCGCTATCACAAGCATTGCCGCTGTCAGGCGTGCTGGAATGTAGTTAGCCACATCATCTAGACGTGCTGAAGCCCAGCCTAAATGCAGATACTTTTCATTTTTGTAGCCAACCATGGAATCGAGCGTATTCACAGCACGATAAGCCAGCGCCAAGGGTGCTCCCCCGATCAAGGCATAAAAAAGCGGGGAAATAATCGCGTCCACGATATTTTCAGCGACCGTTTCAACCGTACCGCGTACAATCTCAGGCTCATCAAGTTGCTGCGTATCCCGCCCGACTATCATGCCCAGCTCCCGCCGTGCCGCAGCCAGGTCATCCGCCTGCAACGCTCGGTAGACTGCCATTCCTGCATCCTTTAGTCCTTTGGAAGCAATCGTGGTCGCAATCAGCACTATTTCTGCGCCGACAGATAACCACGGATGAATCCAGGCAAGCAATTGCAACAGCGCCCAGGCGAGCGCAAAGGAGCCTCCCGCCACAATGAGTGGAAGCAGTATACCTGCACGTTTCAGCCCTCGGTCACTTCGGACCTGGCAGCGAATCACTTTTTCCAATGCTGAAATGGCATGTCCCATACCGATGACTGGATGCGGCAACCACCTCGGGTCACCGATCAGCCTGTCCAATAGATAGGCTGCCAGGATAATCAAGCTAACTGTCACGCCGCTCCTCCTCCTCCAGCACTTCACCCAATACAGATAGCAGCCTGTTATTGGCTTCTGCATCCTTGACTGCAATCCGAAAATGGCTCGTCGTCAGTCCCGGATACATAGCACAGCTACGTATAAGGATTCCGCGTTGTCCAAGCGCCTGCTGAATAGCTGATGCGCTCCACGTACCCGGCGCCCTTGCCAGCACGTAATTGGCTTCGCCGGGAACGACACCGCAGCCCCATTCCGCCAAGCCGGTCAACAGACGGTTGCGCTCCGCAGCAATCAGCTCCTGTGTTCGGCGCTCATATGCTTGCCCACTTTTCAGACATGCCTCCCCAGCCAGCAACGCTAACCCATTCACACTCCAGGTCACCTGTTTGGCCGTCATTCGCCGGATATAGTCCGGATGAGCAATCGCATAACCCAATCGTAGGCCAGGAATGGCATAAAATTTGGTCATTGACCGGATCAAAATCACATGAGGATAGCGATCCAGCACAGGCAGCAGTGAGATTCGCCGTTCCAGCGGAATAAAATCAATGAATGCTTCATCCACCACCAGCACAGTACCCGTTGTGCCAGCCGCCTCTGCCAGCTCGCACAGCTCCTGCTCACTATATTGGACGCCATTTGGATTATTCGGCTGCCCGAGGAACAAAACATCTACCTGCTCCATGAGCTGAAGGATGTCCTCCACGTCCGCCTTCCATTGAAGCGAGGCCTTCCCATACACCCGGTTGACCTCGGCTCCGCATTTGCCAGCCAGCTCGGCATATTCCGAAAAACACGGCTCCACTGTACCCACACGCTTAGGAGCTAGTCCCAATAACAAGAGCGCCATGCTCTCAGCCGCTCCGTTTCCGATACTTAACGACTCCGGTGGAACATGCAGTCGCCGTGCGAGCATATTTTTAAAATTCCGATGCCCAGGGTCTGGATAGCGAATCACAGTGTCAAATGAGTGTTGCAGCGCCTCAAGCACCTCAGGCGGTGGACCAAGCGGATTAATATTTGCACTAAAATCTACAAAATCAGCAGCAGTCCCGCCAAATGTCGCCGCAGCTGTTTCCCTGTCCCCGCCATGACCGTAAACCTCTATCATTGCCTCTCATCCTTTCCGCCCGTTTCCAATCATTTAGCTCCATTATGAGGCTGCTTTTTGCGTCCCGTCAATGCAAATGAGCTTTTGTACATGGCTCACTTGGGTTACAATAGAAGGAGGCACACATAAAATTACACAGTTTATATACGGAGGAATGGACATGCTGTTCATCGACAACCAGGGGATACACGATCCAGCCATTAATCTTGCTATTGAGGAATACGCGCTCAAGCATCTACCGCTGGACGACAGCTATTTGCTGTTTTACATTAATCAGCCTTCTATTATTATAGGCAAGCATCAAAATACCATTGAAGAAATCAACGCCGAGTTTGTCAGAGATAACAATATTCAAGTCGTTCGTCGCCTGTCCGGCGGCGGTGCTGTATATCATGACCTCGGTAATTTAAATTTCAGTTTTATTACCAAGGATAACGGGGAGTCCTTTCATAATTTCCTCAAATTTACGCAACCTGTGATTGATGCTCTGCGCCAAATGGGAGTAGAAGCTGAAATGACAGGCCGCAACGATCTGCAGGTCGGAGAACGTAAAATTTCAGGAAACGCCCAATTTGCCACACGCGGACGTATGTTCAGCCACGGTACATTGATGTTTAACCTGAATCTGGACAATGTGGCTGCATCACTGCATGCCAATCCCGAAAAATTCAAATCCAAAAGCACTAAATCTGTCCGCAGTCGCGTAGCTAACATCAGCGAACTGATGGACCGTGAGATGACCATAGAGCAATTTCGCGAGGAACTGTTGCGTTTCATATTCGGATCAGAATTGGATCAAGTACCTCAATATAAGCTCACCGATACCGATTGGGCCAAAATCCATGAAATATCCAAAGAACGCTACCAATCGTGGGATTGGAACTACGGTCTATCCCCCGAGAGCAATATCAAGCACACACGTAAATTTCCAGTCGGTATTATTGATATCCGCATGGATCTTAAGGAAGGCTACATTCGTGATATTAAAATCTATGGGGATTTCTTCGGTGTGGGTGACGTTGCTGATATTGAAAATATCCTGCGCGGCAAGCGTTATGATGAAGGTGAGGTACGTCAAGCCTTATCCTCTCTCGATTTGAAGCACTATTTTGGTAATATTGAGTTGGACGATTTTGTTGGACTTGTATTTTTGGAAGACTAACCGTTACTTTTTCCCATCGTTTCAAACCAATACTTCAGTGGTTATAAGGGGACAGGCTCTTATAGGAGCCGTCCCCTTTTCCTTGCGATATTGTCATTTTGAATATTATAAGATACAATTTTAGCATTGCCCCATGATAGAGATAAAGGAGAGAATACCGATATGTATAAATTAATTGCCATTGATATTGATGATACACTCATTAACGACCAAAAAGAAGTTACACCAGCGACACAACAGGCATTAGAAGCTGCTGTAGCGAAAGGTGTGGTGGTTACCCTCGCTACTGGACGAGCTTATGCCTCTGCACACAAAATTGCTCGCCAGACTGGTTTGAACGTGCCGATCATTACGTATCAAGGAGCTTTGGTTAAAAACCTGCTGGACGAAAACGTGCTGTATGAGCGTTATGTTCCACTCGTGGCTGCACGCCGTCTGTATGAATTCTGCGTGGAACGCAATCTGCATCTACAAACGTATATTGATGACAAATTGTACACACGTGAAGATAATCAGAAAATCAAAGATTACACGGAGCTGAACAACACGGAATATTTTGTAGAGCCTGTATTCAGTAAAGTTATAGAGCAGCCGGCTCCTAAATTGCTGATTATCGACGAGCCGGAAGTGTTGGATGAATTAATTCCTGAACTTCGCGTACTGCTTGGCAATGAAGTTCACATTACAAAATCCAAGCCTCACTTTCTGGAAATTATGCACCATGAAGGCACCAAGGGTCACGCGCTTACCTTCCTTGCAAACCATTTTGGCTGTGAACTGTCGGAAACGATTGCCATCGGCGACTCTTGGAACGACCATGAAATGCTTGAATGCGCTGGTCTCGGCATAGCGATGGAGAATGCCATTCCTGATTTGAAGAAGCTGGCTGATTACATCACTCGCAGCAATAACGAAGATGGTGTTAAGCACGCCATCGACAAATTCGTACTCAATGTTGAATAAGCAAAAAGTGCCTGCTCCCATAATTCTTAAATGAAGTAATACAACAACAAAGCCTCCAAACTGTCGCATGATCAGTAACATACGACAGTTTGGAGGCCTTTTCTGTCAGATCATATAATAACCTGACCGCTATAAAATATCAGGCAGCAGAACGTAACTTACGCCTGTTCACCAAACGGATAATTCCATTGTTCATAAGGATTAGTCCGGTCACAATGAGCAGCACCCCAACCAGCATCCACCAGCTTACATGCTCTCCATACAACAACGCTCCCAAGCCCACCGCAATCGGCGGTGATATATACAGCCACGTCGTCGGAAACAGGGGATTTGTACGCTCCATGAGCCAGTAGAACAGTGTATGTGCAATCATCGAACCAAACAGGATCAGATAGAGTAAAGACCCCATGGCAGGAAGGTACTGCCACCCCTCAGAACTCCACGGTTCCGTGATCGCAGACAGTAACAGCAGCATCCATCCCCCATGGATCATTTGCGCCGCATTCAGGGCAATCGGGTTCGTTTCACGAAATACATCCATCACTCGCTTGGAATAAAGAGCTCCCCCTGAATAACACAGCTCCCCCAGCAAAATAACAAGGCATCCCGCCAGCCACAGACCACTGATCTGAACCGCCAATCCGGGCAGCACAACCAGCACCACACCAAGAAAGCTGATCATGCAGCCAACGACCGTAATCCGTGACGTTTTTTGCCGTAGCAGTACAGATTGCAAAATGACGATCATCATCGGCCCAGTAGCTGACAGAATAGCTCCGATCCCGGAGCTGACATATTGCTCTGCCCAATACAAGGCCGAAAAGGTACCGAAGGTCGTTCCTGCTCCAATCAGCAACATTTCCTTACGCCATAATAACGACCATTTCACCTTTCCGGTCAGCTTCATAGCAATAAATAATATCGCACCTGCGGCGAAAAAACGTACCCCTGCCGATAAAAACGGCGGAAGCCCGGCTTCCACTCCCACTTTTATGGCCAAAAACGTTGTGCCAAAAATAAGACACATTACTGTAAACGCGATCCCAATCATGATACGTCCCTCTCCCTTCAGTTGCTTTTAAGCATACAGGGAGACGAACAGAACAGTTGTATAACTACAGAACAGTTGTATAACTACAGAACAGTTGTATACGTTTTTGAAGTGCTATATAGTACAATACACACAAAGGAGCGTGGATAGCATGGGTAAGAACAACAGCGAACTACTTTTTCCAGCCGATCATGCCTTAAAGCTGTATGAGCAGGTTATCCATTATGTAACTGTGCGGATCGATCGCGGGGATTGGCAAACAGACATGAAGCTGCCGTCCGTACGAAGCTTGGCTCAGGAGCTGGGTGTACATCGGCTAACTGTTTTCCGGGCATATCAGGAGTTGAAGCAACGAGGACTGGTCTATGTAAGGGACAAATCAGGATATTACGTTCATGCTTCCCAAGCGACTGGACATGCAAAATATGCTGGCTACTCGAGACATACGTCCATAGACCTCACGATTCACTCCAAATCTGCCCATGCGGCAGATGATCCGTCAGTTTCAGCCTGGAGAGGAATGGATGGACTTACCCGCGTTCAATCAGTGAATGCGAATTTCCAGTTTTCCAAAGCGCTGATTGACCCCTCTCTCCTGCCCAACCGATTTTGGGGAGAGCTGATGATGCAGGTTTTTGAAAAGCATCCGAAAGTAGCAGCCACCTATTCCGCTGTACAGGGTGATACCGAGCTTCGGGAGGCCATGGCGCAGCATTTTAGCGTGGATAAGCATTTTGCTTTATCACCGGATGAAGTGATGATTACCTCGGGAGCACAGCAAGCCATTGATTTAATTGCCCGATCTCTGCTCCATACAGGAGACCGTGTATTGATCGAACGCCCTGCTTATGGTCCTGCCATGGAAATATTCCGCAGACAAGGCGCACGTCTGACCATGACCGATATTCGACCAGAAGGATATGATATGGACCAGATTGAGTGGTGCATGAAAACGGAAAAACCACGTCTCTTTTATATGAATCCGACATTCCACAACCCGACGGGCTTTACGGTCCCCGATGAGCAACGCAAACGACTGCCTGAACTAGCCGAGCGCTACGGCTGCCTCATTGTTGAGGATGACAGCACCTATGACATCAGCTTTGGGCAAAAGCCTCCTTCTCCGATTTTCGCCTATGATGTTTCGGGAAGCGTCGTCTACATTCGAAGTTACAGTAAATATGTCGCACCCGGTCTACGAATCGCAGCCGTGACCTGCCGACCACAGCTCATGAACAGCCTGCTCAACGTCAAAGCGTTGGTGGACAATGGATCGCCACTGCTGAATCAAAAGCTATTTTTAGAATACTTTCAATCTCCACGTATGCAGCAGCATATTAAAAAACTATGTATCGCGCTCCAGATTCGTAAGGAAACGATGGAAGACAGTCTCCGCGATTCCGGTTGGACATGGACCAGCCCAGCGGGAGGACTCAACCTGTGGCTCCAGCTGCCTTCTACGTTGAAACCTAATGAATTACTTGCCAAAAGTGTACAAGAATCTGTATCCTTTGTCCCCGGCAATGTATTTGATCCCATCGGCGCAGAGGGTAAAACGCATGTACGACTGTCCTATTCATACGCCAACGAGCTACAAATCAAAGAAGGAATCTCCACCCTTCTACGTATCAGTCGAACGATGTAAAGGTAAAATGCACCTTTATTCTAACGGCAAACTCATGCCGGTGTGTGCCAAACTAATCCCTTCCAGAAGCCCATAATTGCGTGTGACATCCACATCATGGGACATATGTGTAAACACTGTGCTTTGGGGCTTAAGCCTTCCTATAAGCTCCTGTGCCTCCAGCATGTCATATACGGAGCGGGTGGCATACTCGGCCTCCTCATGATAAAAACTCGTTCCCAGGACGAGCAAATTCAGATTGTGCAAAGGCAGAATTTCCGCCTCATTTAATCCAATCGAATCCGAACAGTAGGCCCACGAGAAGCCGTCCTTTTCCAGGCGATAAGCGTAGGCATATCCGTTCTTCCCGTGATTCACACGCCATCCCCGGATATTCCACCCGCCAAGTTGGGCTCCCTGATCTACTGGAATAAGATCCAAATTTCCAGAGAGCCAGGAAAATTGCCGCAAGATCGTGTCGATCACTTCCTGTGGCGCGTACAAGCGACCTCTGTTCCCAGTCCAGCGACAGGCATCTGCCCATTCTGGTAATCCTCCAATATGGTCAAAATGTGCATGTGTCACAAGGATCGTAGGGATAAAACGCAGATCGCGTAATTCTAGCTGTCTGCGCCAGTCCGGGCCACAATCAATCATAAAGTCCTCCGTCTCGCTTTCGATCAGCACAGACGATCTCAATCTTATGTTCGCCCCTGTCGTGCGAGCTTCTGTGCATACGAGACAATCACAATATACACGCGGAACCCCCATTGCATCCCCCGTGCCAAGAAAAATAAGCCGATTCATGGTTTAACTCCTATCTATTTGGGTCTTTTTACTACTATTATAACGAACAGACCGATTCTACGTAAATCATCTGCGTAAATCCTTCCAGCGTCCAACGCCAAAAGGAGCATGCCCAAAGCCGTGAAATCAGGCTAGACATCCCCCCAAGCGTGGTCATATATATTTGAGAATTTTGCAAAAGCCTGATTTTTAAATGATGATAGGCATGGGATCTTCCTTCAGGCGGTTTTCCACCATCCAGCTGGACTGGTCATTATATAGATAGGCTCGATGCACCAACACTCGCACCTGCTGACCAGGTTCCAGCGTAGACTTCTCCAGCGAACGGTACGTCATGAGACGATGGTCCCCAACTTGTACTTCAACCATCCACTCACTTCCACGAAAATGCAAATGCTTCACTACGCCTTCCTCGGTTGCCGACAGAAGCGTAAATTCCTCGCTTGGCCCGACATCAATATACTCCGGACGGATCAAGGCACGTGTTCCCACTCCAGCAGCTTCTTCGAAGCCTTTGAGACTGCCTGCCTGTTCAATCACCGTAGATTCCCCAATGAAGGAAGCCACGAACGGGGTACCCGGTTTTTTATAAATATCCCAAGGCGTTCCCTTCTGCTCCAGTCGTCCCTGATTAATCACCATAATTTCATCCGCTACTTCAATCGCCTCATCCTGATCATGGGTGACAAAAATTGAAGTAATGCCCACCCGCTCAATCAACTCTCGCAGCCAGGTGCGCAGCTCCTGACGAATCTTGGCATCAATAGCTGCAAAAGGCTCATCCAACAGCAGCAATTGAGGCTCTGGTGCCAAAGCACGCGCAAAAGCAACTCGCTGTCGCTGTCCACCTGACAACTGATGCGGATAACGATGCTCAAATCCTTTGAGCCCCGTTAGTTCGACCAACTCCGTGACCCGTTCCTTGATACGGGTTTTGGAGCTTTTTTTCACTTTCAGACCAAAGGCAATATTGTCGTAGACGCTCATGTGCTTGAACAAAGCATAGTTTTGAAATACAAATCCGATTCCACGTTCCTGCGGGGACAGCTCGTTTACCCTTTTTCCATGAAAATGGATTTCTCCCGCATCCGGTTGCTCCAGACCCGCCAAAATGCGAAGAATGGAGGTTTTTCCCCCACCACTTGGACCGAGTAAGCCAATAAGATGGCCCGTCTGAATATCAAAAGATACGTCCTTTACTGCATGAAAATTACCGAAATGCTTGTTTAACCCTCTTACTTCCACATGCATATCCGTACACTTCCTTTCCGCTTCTGGACCTGTTCAGGAACAGCAGCAGCCTTGCTTACCGCAAAGCACGTACCTCATTTGAAATCATTTAATTATTCCAATGCATATACTATGTTTTTTCTTATGTGATACTTTATCAAAGGAAAGTAATTTTCGTCAACTCTATATATTATATTAGTAATTAAAAGGGTAAAGTATTAGGAAGAAAGGAGATGGAGTTATTGTTGCATACTTTAGAATTATCCACTACACGGCGAGATGAAATTCGTGATATTACACGAGAGGTTGCTTCATTGATCGAAAAAAGCGGGGTGCAACAAGGAACCGCACTTGTTTATTGTCCACACACGACAGCCGGCATCGCCATTAATGAAAATGCAGACCCAGATGTCAAACATGATGTGATGTTAAGACTAGATGAAGTCTATCCGTGGGAGCATCCCCAATATCGCCATATGGAGGGAAATACAGCGTCCCACCTAAAATCCATCACGACAGGCCCCTCACAAACGATCATCATCCATGATGGAAAGCTGTTGCTCGGACGATGGCAGGGACTTTATTTTTGTGAATTCGACGGACCACGCAGACGTCAATACCATGTGAAAATCATGAAGGGCTGACGGAAACGGGTAAAAAAACAGACCATGATGTTTTCCTACTGGATGCATCATCGTCTGTTAAATTCTTAGTCGCTTTCGCAAAGTACCGTAATGATAAGTCACCGTCATGAAGTGCATACACCTAGAAAAGCGCCCTACATGTTCATGGGTGAAGCGTGTGAATGCAGGTACGCTCATAGGTGTCTGCACAGCAGCTTTACATGTGCTAAAGCAGCGGGCCTAATTTCTTCAAATGTTAAACCGTCCTGAATATAAAAGGATACAAAGCCATGCATGGATAAAAACAGACTTTTCGGTACCCTTGAGCAATCTTCCTCCGAATGCCCCTGACCACTCAATTCTTGACGGATCATGGATGCAAATAGTTCGACACAACGGTTTTGCTCTGTGCGACAGTATGCAAATAGTTCTTCATCGTGCATCATGAACATAATTTCGTATTGATATGGATTTTCCAAACCAAAACGGATAAATTCCAGCATCAAGTACTCTAGTCTGCTCAAGCCATCATCAGGTGTGCCTGTTGCTGCTTGCAGTAGAATCCCACGCAATGTATTAAAATCTTCAATCACAATGGCATAGAACAGTTCAGCCTTCTCTTTAAAATGATAGTATAACGAACCATGACTGTAACCCAGATGCTGGCCAATGCTGCGCATTGAAATCGCACGGTAGCCCTTGGTAATAAACAAGTGCCTGGCCGCTTCCAGAATCCGCCCTCTTGACAACTCCTGTTCTACTGCTCTTCTAGCCATATTATTTATTCCCCTTCAATAAAGTAAAGCTGCTCTCCCTCCGACACAAGCGATTGCCCCTGCGTCAAGTCTGTTATCCAGTTGCTAAAGGATTCCGCATCACCAGCCAGCGGCAGACAGGTTAAGGTAACTTTATCCGTAAACATTGTTTCTCCAGTGCGGATGCTGCGATTGCGTAATTCATTTTCCACTTTGCCCAACCAGGTATAATCCAATTCTACAAAAACTTCACGATGCAGCACACGCGTAATTGCATCCCCTGCCTCGATTGCTGCAACAGCACCATCTGAATACGCGCGAATCAGACCGCCTGCTCCCAGCAAAATCCCACCAAAGTAACGGGTAACAACAATAGCGACATTTTTCAGCTTCTGGTTGCGGATTACCTCCAAAATAGGCTTTCCAGCCGTACCGCTCGGTTCTCCGTCATCCGATTGCTTTTGGATTTCGTCTCTTTCCCCAATCATGTAAGCAGAACAATTATGGGTAGCGTTCCAATGCTCTTTTTTGATGCGCTCTATGAAAGCAGTTGCTTCTTCCTCAGTTTGAACAGGCTGAATGT
The DNA here is from genome assembly GCF_038008165.1 of Paenibacillus sp. FSL L8-0644. NCBI lineage: Bacteria > Bacillati > Bacillota > Bacilli > Caryophanales > Paenibacillaceae > Paenibacillus > Paenibacillus sp. FSL L8-0644. The sequence continues at coordinate 1,608,724 of NZ_JBBOYN010000001.1, read as the reverse complement.
GGCCGATAAAACGGGATTTTCGAATCACAATTTCCTTGTTGCCGGCACCGCGTACGGTTCGGTATTGTTCCAACATACACGTATAACCTTCCTTACTTCATTTTACAAGAAAGCAGTCCCCCGCTTCTGGCAGCTGGTGAACTGCTTTCCTGTACTTTAATTGATGCTATACACTATAACACTTCTGACCGAAATCCTGTTTCGCATCAGAGATTACAGCACTCTTATTCAGACAATCTCGCTTCAAGCTCAGCTTTTTCTTTTTCGAAGCCTGGTTTGCCGAGCAGCGCAAACATGTTCTTCTTGTAAGCTTCTACGCCCGGTTGATCGAACGGATTTACGCCCAACAGGTAGCCGCTGATGCCGCAAGCTTTTTCGAAGAAATAAGCAAGATAGCCGAAAGAGTAAGGGCTCAAGTCAGGAATATTTACAATCAAGTTCGGTACTTGTCCGTCTGTGTGAGCCAGCAATGTACCTTGGAATGCTTTTTTGTTTACAAAATCCACAGTTTTGCCTGCCAGGAAATTCAGTCCGTCCAGATCATCCTCATCTGCTTCGATGGTGATGTGACTAGGTACATTTTCTACTTGGATTACCGTTTCGAAAATATTGCGGCTGCCTTCCTGAATGAATTGTCCCATGGAGTGCAGGTCTGTCGAGAAATCAACAGAAGCAGGATAAATGCCTTTGTAATCCTTGCCTTCGCTTTCTCCGTACAACTGTTTCCACCACTCGGATACAAAATGAAGAGACGGCTCATAGTTTACGAGAATTTCAATTGCTTTACCTTTGCGGTACAAAGCGTTACGAACGGCTGCATATTGATAAGCCTCGTTCTCAGCTACATTCGGGTTGCTGTATTCTTTGGAAGCGTCTGCCGCCCCCTGCATCATTTCTTCGATGTTAATGCCTGCAGTAGCAATCGGCAACAAGCCTACTGCTGTCAGCACGGAGTAACGACCACCCACATCATCAGGTATAATGAAGGATTCGTAGCCTTCTTCGTTAGCCAGTTTTTTCAAAGCGCCACGTTCTTTATCGGTCGTTGCATAAATACGTTTGCGCGCTTCTTCTTTACCGTATTTTTTCTCCAGAGCTGCACGGAATACGCGGAATGCGATAGCTGGCTCTGTTGTCGTACCTGATTTGGAAATGACGTTCACAGAGAAGTCTTTACCTTCAATCAGTTCCAACAGATGATTCACATATGTAGAGCTGATGTTGTTGCCTGCAAAATAGATAGCTGGGCCCTTGCGTTGATCTTTAGGCAGTGCATTGTAGAAAGAATGCGACAGCATTTCGATCGCAGCACGTGCTCCAAGGTAAGAACCGCCGATACCGATTACGATCAGTACTTCGGAATCGCTTTGAATTTTAGCAGCAGCCTTTTGGATGCGCGCAAACTCTTCTTTATCATAATTGGTAGGCAGGTCGATCCAACCTAAGAAATCGGAACCTACACCGGTTTGGTTGTGCAGTTGCTCATGAGCCAGCTTGATAGGCTCTGCAAAATAATCAATTTCGTGCTGACCTACAAAGGAGAGAGCTTTAGTGTAATCAAAAATAACTTTTTTAGACATGTTTGGAACCTCCTGTTTGGTATTACTAAGACCATGAATACGAACATAAGGACTTAGGAATAGGATACTTTAATTTGCTGGGCCTGACAAGCTTGCGTTACCTATGTATCCTGTGCTTGACAGCCCCTCCTGTAGATAGGGTAGCATGCCCATGCTACAATTAACTGAGATCAACCTGTTTCAATATTCAATTCAGGGCCGACTCGCATCTGCATCGGACGGCAACTTCCAACAAGAAAGGTGATTAGCAATGAAAAACATCGGATTTATCGGACTGGGCACCATGGGCGCCCCGATGGCATCCAATCTGCTAAAGCAGGGATTCGGAGTCACAGTTTATAATCGCACCGCTTCGCGCTGCGAGCCACTGGAAGAGCAAGGCGCACGTACAGCTTCAACCCCTCGTGAAGCAGCTGAAGGTCAGCACTTGGTCATTACCATGGTCAGTGATGATCATTCCATTCGTGACATCTATTACGGCGAAGACGGTGTGTTTGCCGGCCTTACGGCTGGCATGACCGTGATGGACAACAGCACGATTTCACCTGAGCTGGTCAAACAACTAGCCGCCGAAGCGGACAAGCTGGGCTGTTCCTTCATTGATGCTCCCGTAACAGGCAGTAAGCCTGCCGCTGTAGACGGCACACTCGTGTTCATGGTTGGTGGTAATGCAGAAGCCATTGCGGCACAATCAGATGTTTTTGATACCCTGGGCAAAAAGGTACTTCATATGGGACCTAATGGAAGCGGGGCCGTAGCCAAGCTCGCTCATAATACGATGGTCGGTATTCATAACCTCGCTCTGGCTGAAGGCTTTGCTATCGCGGCTAAATCCGGCATCCCGGCAGACAGCTTCCTTGAATTGGTACAACTCGGATCGGCAGGCAGCAAGGCCGCTGACCTGAAAGGGCGCAAAATCATTGAGCATGATTTTAGCAACCAGTTCTCACTTGCCTTGATGCTTAAGGACTTGAAGCTTGCTTCCTCACTAACAGACAGCCTGTCCATCCCCGCACCTATGTTATCCATTGCCAAAAGCCTATTTCAAGCCGGGCAAACGCAAGGCTACGGCGACGAGGACCTATCCGCTGTCGTGAAGACATACGAAGCATGGATTGGCCGCACCATTGGTGGTCAACCTCTCGAATAAGCTGTACCTTTCTGTGTAACTATACTGCTGTGCTTGTGTACATATGGCATAGCTTTAGGGTAAGCACACTTAGCTTGAAGGCTGAGTGTGCTTACCCGTTTTAGCTTACTATTCGGGATAAGAACAGCAATAATCAGTTACACTTCGTACTTCCAGCTTGAAGGAAGACTTTGCAGGTACGTGAAAGGTTGCTGTCCCTTGTATTTCCAGCCATTCCTCAGTACCTGGAAGTAACACTCTCAGATCCCCTGCCAAAATCTCCATAATCTCACGGGAATCCGTGCCGAACTCGTACGTTCCTGGCAGCATAATCCCCAGTGTAACCTTACTACCGTCACCCAGGATGACTGTACGGCTTGTAACCTGACCATCGTAATAAACGTTTGCTTTTTTAACTACGCTTACTCCATCAAACTGTGTCATTCGTTATCCCCTCATCTGCTCTCAATGGTTGAATGAATATTGGTGCATCATAACATAGATTTGATTCCAGCTTCAGTATGAAAATACACACTGTATCACGTATACAATACACTGGAATTCCAAAGTGATCTTTTCGCAAAACATCAACTGTATGAAACAAACAGCCGTAAGCCTTACTCAGGTTACGACTGTCTGTTTTAGATGCTCCAATGTTTTATTTCAACAAAGCTTTCACACGGCTAACAACATTCTCTACTGTAAAGCCGTATTCCTTAATCACGCGATCGCCAGGTGCGGATGCGCCGAATGTACTGATACCGAGAATGTCGCCTTGGTCGCCAACATATTTTTCCCAGCCCAGTGGATATGCCATTTCTACAGCCAAACGAGCTTTCACTTCTGGCAGCAGAACGGAATCTTTGTATGCTTTGTCTTGTTTTTCGAACAGATCCCAGCTTGGGAAGCTGATAACACGTACTTGAATACCTTGTTCTGCCAGTGCTTCCTGAGCTTTAACAGCCAATTGCACTTCGGAGCCTGTAGCTAGAATTTGAGCAACTGGTTTGCCATCTGTTGCATCTGCAACCACATAAGCACCGCGTTTGATACCTTCGCGTGCATGCTCAGCACTAGCAGCCAGGATTGGCAGGTTTTGACGAGTTAATACCAGAGCAACCGGGTTTTTCTTGTTTTCCAGCGTGTAAGCCCAAGCAGCAGAAGTTTCATTACCGTCCGCTGGACGAATTACTGTCAAGTTCGGGATAATACGCAGGGAAGCCAATTGCTCGATCGGCTCATGAGTCGGACCATCTTCACCTACAGCAATACTGTCGTGAGTCAGAACGTAGGTTACAGGCAATCCCATCAGAGCTGCCAGACGAACAGCTGGACGCAGATAGTCTGTAAATACGAAGAATGTACCGCCGAATACTTTTACACCTTGGTGCAACGCCATACCGTTCATCGCAGCAGCCATACCAAATTCGCGGATACCGAAATAGATGTTACGACCGGCGTAGTCTTCTGGCGTAAAGTTCGTCAAGTTGTTCAAATGTGTCATCGTGGAGCTCTCCAGATCGGCAGATCCGCCTGTTAGGAAAGGTACGTTTGGAGCTAATCCATTCAGAGCATTACCAGAAGCTACACGAGTCGAAACGGCTTTGTCTTCAGTCGTGTACTTCGGAAGGTCACGATCCCATCCTTCTGGGAGATCGCCGTTTACAGCTGTTTCGAACTGAGCTGCCAAATCAGGGTGAGCTGCTTTGTATTTGGCGAACTGTTCATCCCATGCTTTGTTCGCTGCGATACCGCGCTCTTTTACTTTAGCAAAATGCTCGCGAACCTCTTGTGGTACGTGGAAGTCCTCTTCGTATACCCATTTGTAGAATTCTTTAGTCAGCTTGGCTTCTTCTGATCCCAGCGGGGAACCATGAGTACCGCCGTGTCCGCCTTTACCTTGTTTGTTCGGGCTTCCGTAGCCGATGACAGTTTTCACTTCAATCAGCGTAGGACGTGTCGAGTCGCCTTGCGCTTCTTCAATGGCTTTTTGGATGGCTGGAAGGTCGTTACCATCTTCTACGCGCAGTACTTGCCAGTTGTAAGCTTCAAAGCGTTTGGCAACACTCTCGGAAGAGGACAGATTAAGCTTGCCGTCCAGTGTAATATCATTGGAATCAAACAATACAATCAGCTTGCCCAGTTGTAAGCGACCAGCCAGCGAGGCAGCCTCGTGGGAAATACCCTCCATCAGATCGCCATCGCCGCAGATTGCATACGTGAAGTGATCTACAACTTTAAATTCGTCCTTATTATATGTTGCGCCCAGTTGAGCTTCAGCCATTGCCATACCTACGGACATTGCGAGACCTTGTCCCAGAGGACCGGTTGTAGCATCTACACCAGCAGTGTGGCCAAACTCAGGGTGGCCCGGTGTAAGGCTACCCCATTGACGGAATTGTTTCAGTTCTTCCATAGGAAGATCATAGCCGCTCAGGTGCAGAAGGCTGTATAGCAACATGGAACCGTGTCCTGCAGACAATACAAAACGGTCACGGTTAACCCATGTAGGTTGATCGGGATTATGATTCATCGTTTTAGCAAAAAGTTGGTATCCCATTGGCGCGGAGCCCATCGGCATACCAGGATGTCCCGAGTTTGCTTTCTCGATGGCGTCAATTGCCAACGTACGAATAGTTGTGATGGACAAATTGTCGATCGTGGAGTTTTCATCCTTTTGAATCGCTTGGTTCTGGTCAGTCATGGTTAGCCTCCTCATATTGTAAAAAGTATGTCAATTGCATTCGGTCATACTCCCCAACATCACCGCCTGATACAAAAACGATATCTGTTGAAGTGAGTGAATCTGCTTGAATGTTTCAATATGACTTATACATTCTTAAGTATTGTACCATTTGCCGTGAAAGTTTGCCAGATCGTTTATAAAGATGATTGTGGGAAATGTAGTACCGTGTCCTCATATAAATATACCCGTAATGTATTAACCTCATTTAAAAAAATATAAAATCACAAAAATATTATGTACTGACCGGCTATAAGGCTAATAATTCACATGAGGATTTTGCAAAATCCTTATATAAAAAAACAAAGCCCGTTATGCGATGGGCTTTGTTTAACAAAAAATATAGATTCACAAATTTTTTCTAAAATTTTAAGATTAGTTAAAAACGACTGTTTTGTTCTCATGAACCAGAATACGATCCTCTGCATGCCACTTCACGGCTCTTGCCAAAACGACCCGCTCTATGGTGCGACCGATCCGTTTTAGCTCATTTACATCATCTCCGTGGCTTACACGCTGCACGTCCTGCTCAATGATCGGGCCGCCGTCCAATTCTTCAGTTACATAATGCGCAGTAGCACCAATAATTTTCACACCGCGATTATAGGCTTGGGCATATGGCTTCCCACCCACGAATGCAGGCAGAAAGGAATGATGGATATTGATAATTCGGTTGCGATAATGCTCAATAAACTTGGGAGATATAATCTGCATGTAACGGGCCAAAATGATAACGTCAATGTCTTCGCCAATAACCTCTAGTTGGCGACGCTCCGCCTCCGGCTTGGTATCGGCGGTTACCGGAATATGGTGATATGGGATACCAAACGATTCCACATACTCCTTCATATCCGGATGATTACTAACCACCAATGAAATATCCGCGTCCAGATCTCCTGCCTGCCATTGCCACAGCAGTTCTACCAAACAGTGATCTTCTTTGGAAACGAAAATAGCCAGTTTTTTCTTGCGGCTAACCGCAGAAATCGTCCACTCCATACGGAATTGCTCAGCAACAGCGGCAAAATCCTGCTCCAACTGTGGCTGGGTTGCACTCAAATTCGGCAGATCAAATTCAATCCGCATAAAAAACATACCGCCCGACGGGTCCATTGTATATTGGTCAGATTGAACGATATTGGCCCCATGCTCGTACAAAAAACGGGACACGGCCGCTACAATACCTGGTCCATCTGGACAAGATACAAGCATACGCGCGCGGTTTTCATGGGCAGATAGAGTGCTATTTGGCTGATGTTTTACGTGAATTTCCATGTGGCTATTAATCCCCCTTAGCTTATACCGTCACTGGCAAATGACTGCCGGCAAACCAGGCAATCAACCGTTGATTAATGTGTTCTTCGCTCAAATCTGGAAATAGTGCTGCTTCCGTTATCATGTCATACAGACGCTCCAACGGCTCACGTGGATCGGCTTTTCTTGCTTTGGCATCATTTTTCAGCAGAGCCCAGGTGTCCAGAACAAATTTACGGACATCCACATCCTGTTTTTTGAAAAACGAATGCAATTGCTCTACCTGACCCAAAAACTCATCCCCAAAGCGCTCCTTTACATTTCCGCGAAGCAGGGCAATTTCAACCTCATACATCGGACGCTGAGTTTTGGCTTCCTTCCCAATCCATGGCGTCTCCAAAATAAACGGACGTCCTTGAAGTGCTTCATGATGCACCACATTATGAATAGTCTGATAGCCAATCCAGCCTGATCCGATCGGAGTATGGCGGTCTTTATGAGCGCCAACTGGATTTTTACTGTCATTAATGTGAACAACTGCAATGCGATTCAAGCCGACAATACGGTCGAACTGCTCCAATACACCGTCCAGATCATTTACGATATCATAACCCGCATCGTGAATGTGACAGGTGTCCATACAAACCGTAAGACGCTCGTTACGCTCTACTTTATCTATAATGGAGGCAATCTCCTCAAAGCTACGCCCCATTTCCGTTCCTTTGCCTGCCATCGTTTCAAGCGCGATGTTAACATCTGTCTCCTTCACGCCGTTCAGTACCTCGTTCAAACCATCGGCAATACGCCCGATTCCATATTCCGCATCCTTATCGGTAAAAGCGCCCGGATGCAGCACAATATTTTTCACACCTATCGCGTGTGTGCGCCGAATTTCCTCCTGAAGAAAGCTGACCGCAAGCTCATAGGTATTTTCTTTGTAAGAGCCAAGGTTGATGATATACGGGGCATGCACCACGATATCTTCCATTCCCTTCTCAGCCATTAACTGCTTGCCTTCCTCCAAATACATGGACTCCATCGGCTTACGACGCGTGTTTTGCGGTGCTCCCGTGTATATCATAAAGGAGCTGGACCCGTAAGTAGACGCTTCTTTTGTAGCGCTGAGCAGACCCTTGTCCGAGAAGGACACATGAGAACCAATTTTCAGCATGACCCTGATTCATCCCCTTATCCTGTTATGCTTGTCTTATTTTAATTTAATCATTTTAACGTGATTATTGAAATCAAACAACATAGCTTTTATGGCAACTTTCTTAAATCAGGATTTTGCAAAATTCGATTCCAGTCGCTCCAAAGTGCAATATACAGACGAACCAGACCATTTCGATCTATATATTCTTCATTGAAAGTCGCTTATTGGGCTTTTGCAAAATCCTCAAATAACTCTATTAAGGGAATACGTAGATAAAGTACACATCAGAATATATGTTAGTCAAACAGGGGTAAATAAAATCATGGATTGACACTTAACCGTATAAAGGACATTCATATGAAGTTTTTTTCTCTCGAAAAGGGTTATATTCTATAACAGATGTATTTTTTGTGAATTGGAAGGAGAGCTGGCTCCATGAACATCATCGTATGTGGAGGAACTGGATTGGTGGGGAGTGCACTAGTCAAAAGCCTGCTAGACGACGGATACACCGTGAAAGTCGTTACCCGCAAGCCACTGGTAGGACACGAAGCGAGCCCCCGCTTGCAATATATGAGCTGGAACGAATTAAAACAAAAGCCTGAAGTACTGGAAGGCACAGATGCGGTCGTTAATTTAGCAGGCGAAACGCTGAATCAGCGCTGGACGGATAAGTCCAAACAAAGAATTCTTCAATCTCGACTGCTATCTGTTGCCCGGTTGGCTCAAGCATTGAATGCTCTACAAAAAAAACCGAAAGTAATCATTCAGGCTTCTGCTGTTGCCGCCTATGGTACATCCCTGACCGAAACATTCGATGAAACGAGCCCGCGCTGTTCGGGAGATTTTCTGTCTCAGGTGGTTGAGCAATGGGAAGAAGCAGCCAATGCCTACCCTTCTGAAGCCCGTTTAATTAAGTTACGCATTAGCCTTGTGCTGGACAGAAAAAAAGGGGCATTCCCACTCATGAAGATGCCTTATAGCTTCGGATTCGGCGGCAAAATAGGTAGCGGCCATCAATGGATGAGCTGGATTCATATTGAAGATATCGTTCGTCTGATCACGTACTGCATCCATACGACGGAAATTGTCGGGGCAGTGAATGCTTCATCACCACAACCCTTGACGAACGACCAGTTTGGGAGGACAGTAGCTACGGTATATCACCGTCCGTACTGGTTTCCCGTCCCCAGCATTCTCGTTTCAAAGCTAGTTGGTGAGATGAGCACGCTAGTATTGGATGGTCAGAAGGTAATACCGCGCAAAGCGCTGGAGCACGGATTTAAGTTTCACTATCCTTCACTTAAGGACGCTCTTAAAGAACTCCATTCTTCCCAAAAACAGCATTGAATTGAAAAAGAGGAAAAGAAAGAGGCTCTGAATATAACAGGCCTCTTCTTGACATATATCCATATAACCTTCATTTATGATGCATTGGAGGATTTAAAAGAGTCCAACCGGTAAGTATAAGAAACTCCAGCGATTTTAAAAGTATCTCCATCCTTCATTGTGTACTCCTTATAAGGCACCATAGGCTCTCCATTCAGAACAGTTCCATTCGTCGAGGATAAATCCTTAACAATGTGGCTATGTTCTCCTGTAACTATGCAAAGCTCAATATGAGAACGGGAAGCTCCATCCGTATGCTCTACAAACTGAACCAGTTGCGGATCTCTCCCGATGATAAAACTGCCTGCAACGAATTGGTCTGGCTGCAACCGGATGCGCTCTGTCCCTCCACTACCTGGTGGCTTGCGATCCAGGCAAGCCATCGGTGATTGCTGCACTGGTGAAATCTGCATCTCTTGATCTGCACGAAGCAGCATCGTTTCCTGCTTAGATGCAGCATTTAGAAGCTCCGTTACCCCGGAGAGAGACTTATAATAAGCCTCACTGGTATCACTGGCTTCCAATTCATTTCTCCGTTCCGCACCTTTCCACGATGGCTCGTGTAAGTCAAAATTCGCTGAAGTTTTCTTACTATTTTCCGTAACTCGATTTCCCACGCTCTTATATTCTGAGTTTGGAAAAGTCCATCTCCAGTTCTCCTGCCCTTGATCACTCGAATCGGAAGATTGCTTGTCTTGATGATGACGTCCCGCTACAAATCCGGTCAGCTTATCTACCTGATAACGATCATTTTTGCGCTGTACTGGGGAAGAAGTAGTTCCTAACCATTCCGAATCCAATACAGGTACTGAATCGCTGTACATATGAGATGAAGTTCGATTGCGCTCCCATTTCCCCGTCCAGCTTATATAAGCAACAGCGGCAAGTACCAAGGTCAGCACCACGGAAATAATCAACGGTACCGTCTCTGGATGGTCCAGATAAATATAACGCCACACGATGGCCGAAGCGAGCAGACATCCGAGAGCAATGTAGGTTTTATATTTTTGCAATCCAGACTCCACATCTTCTACTTCGTTTTCTGTTACATGCTCGGAATTCTCCTCTGGTTTCACGGACGGTTTGAGCCGATTGATCCGTTTAAGCTCCTGAATCTCCTGTAGAGTTTCCCGATGCTCTCGCGCGTATGTTCCGCCACGATCCGTATAGTTCCCCTGTGAGGTATGGGCAGATAGGATAGGATCAGCTGATGAAAAAGCTCGCTCTTCCATACTTTCTGCCTGCACGCTAACACTCTCTGTACCAGCCTTCATTCCTTGCAACAGCAGTTCCTTTAGCAAACCCAATTCAAATTCATTTCTATCACACAGATCGAGTATGCGTTGTATATTTTCTCCCTGAAAGTGGGCCACACGAGTCATTAAACGAATAACCATCTGCTTAAATTGACTGCCTGTTTGCCCTGCATACTGTACACTGCGTAAAGGAACATAGGTTAAACTGGCGGTTTCCCTTGTACCTGAACCACTTAGAAAAATATAATCCTCGTGCAAAATAAACTGGCGAATATCTAACATATATTGCGGGCTGCGATGGAGGGCATCTGCCACTTCAAAAAGAATCCGGTAGAAATGAGAAGTCGACACGCCCCCACCTTTCCATAATTGGGAAAGCATGCGTTGCCCCGAAATGTCGTAATGTAACTCAATCTGAAAATCGACTTCCTTTATTCTAAGTTCCAGCAGACCGGGAATCCGATTACCAGTCATCATTCCAGTTTGTACGGAATTTAAATCATCGGTTTTGAGCCCGTCTTCCTTGTTTAGAATCATAAATGTCCCGCCGTTCCGGGCAAAATCCCTGCTTAAACCAAACAATTCATGACCTCCTTAACAATTTCCTATCTCCGTGAGGTAGCATGATCTCCCCCAGCGGACATGTCATGGCAAGAAGTAAAGATAAGCACTGATCGCCCCCGGAATGACTGCCGTCATAAAAGGAAACCTGAGGTGTGCTTCATTTCCACTGGTCAGTGCTTTTCCGCTGCGAAATAGAAAAAATCCTCCTAAATTAAAAGCTACGCGCCGCAGTCTCATGATGGTTTCCCTCTTCCATAGCAAAATCCCTATGCCAATAATACCTGCAAAAAAAATCGAATATAAAGCTGACTGCCATGCAAAAGCGGCACCTGTCCATGCTCCAATCAAGCCGAACAGCTTCACATCTCCTGCACCAACAGCTCCCATCCAGTACAAAATCAGCATGAACCCAAATCCGGTACCCAGTCCAGCAACAGCAAATAAAAAACCGTGCCACCCCCCAAATAGAGAATTGAATACCAAGCCTACCACTATGCCGGGCAATGTAAGCTTATTAGGGATTTTCATGCTACGTAAATCCGTAAATAACGCAATCGCGAGCAGAACTCCGCATACAATATACATCCACGTCAATGCGATCTTCCCCCTTTATAAAAATAGAAATAGCAGACTGCCAAATCATTTTCCATCGTAGCTATCCCTACAAGTCTATATCCATCCTATCCATCAGCTGGCTTTTCCACGGTAAACGGAACTTCTATACGTTGACCATCCTCTGTTTCAATTACAAAGCTCCATTGACCAGGTGTTGTGTTCGTTCCCACAAACCAGTTCCATTCTATAATCCCGTCCGCGTTGGCAGAGGTCCAGCCCAAGTGCTGAGCTGTGCTTTCACCCGACTTATAAAGCACAGAAAGGTTAGCAGTCGTCCCAGGCTCAACCTTGGCCTTGATTAAATTGTACACACCCTTCACAGCAGGTTCAGGCTTAACGAGCAACTGTATGGAATGCTCCGCATCCTTGTCCCCCGTCGCATTTCCTGTACCTGCTCCTTCCCCTGTGTCGCCAATCCAAAGACGTTCCTCAGCTGCCGCCTGAAGCACAATGCTGCGATACAGAAAAGGAACCTTCATCGGCAGTTCATACGACAGTTCTACTCTAAAATAAGGGTCCTTAGTTCCTGCAAGAGCAGGTACATGTACGCTCGTTATATGAATACGGTCATACTCCAGAATGCTTTCCTCCATAAAAGGCTTTAGCATCGGCTTCAAAACAGGATCGAGTGCAGCTTCCGTAAATCGCCCCCGCAGTTCCTCCATCGGCTTTTGACCGCCCTGAACAGCGCTTTCTACCCAATCACCAATTGGAGGTGGCAACTGGGAAGCGAATTGGCTTGCATATTCACTCACAGATAACTTGGGCAGTTCATCCAGCGGTTCACGCACTGCATCTATTTTTGCGGATGCCGCCTCCACGGCTAGAGAAACTGGGTAGATTTTAGCCGAAACCTGCTTAACCGCTTCTGAAGCGGTAGTCTGCAACGCTGTAGATACCAGTGTCATCTGAACCATATAAATGAGAAAAATAATAAAAAACAGAAACATCGGCAACACCAATGACGCTTCTAAAACAATACTTCCTTGTTCACATTGCTTTTGCCCACAAACTTTCCGTAAACACCGATTAATAGGAAAAATGCGCTGTTTTCGTGACATAGTACACACTTCCCTTAATACTCTCGCCTTCTTTCGAGGCGGTCCCGAGCATCTTCATTACCCCAGGTAGAAACCACAGCCTCATCCCATTCTTGACCTCACCCGTTGCATACGTTTGCCGCTCAGCAGGATTGACATCTGTATTCAGACGGATCAGAGCCAGCATACGGGACATTTTTCGTTCATTATTGCTATGGATCATCAGGAACAATCGCAGATGATCCTTGTATGTCATTCGAAATTTCAGAAAATCAGACAATGGCACGTCCCCCTTTTGTGCCAGCATAATCATGTCTTCTATCGCTTTTTCTACTCCATATAACAAAGCTGCCGCCAAAACGACCAACGGATTACCTTTTGAGCTGTTCTTAACCAATCCCTCCATTGTTCGAATGGCAAGTCTCATAGCAAAAATTTCCCCATAGGCGGATGCCAGATTACCCGTCGGATTATGGAACCCATACAGGATATACTCAACTTCCTGATTATTTATCTCTAGCTGATCTCCCAAAACCTGTGCAGCATTTCCCACATTTCCACCCGATCCGGCCAAACTGCCAAAACGACTGAAATCCACATGATGGAAGTAAGAAAGTGCGTATTCATTCTGGTAAAACTCGTCTCCCAGTTGAGTCAGTAAATTGGATGCCGATCCGTATAGACCATCCATACTATCCATAGAAGCTCCCGCTGCATCATAGGTGTCATAGGGCAAATCGGAGGAAACAGATGGACTGGATGTAGACTGGTTAAACGAAATACTTTCATTGTAATACCGCTCCAGATTTTGGAATTGTTCTGCACTTTGTTTACCTTTGGAAAGAACCTCAATAATCCGATAAGCTTGTTTGAGCTTGTTTTTCGCCTCTTTTTCCATTTTTTTGCGTTCTTTGTCCGGGCCGCGTCGCGTATCCATCGTCCTGGCTTCACCGTCGAGTACATTGGCGGGTCCCGCCCAAGCATACGCATTTAAGTATTTATCTATCTCCTTGAGCGTAGAAGCGACTTCTTGCTTGAGCATGTCTGCATTCAAAAATGGATCTGTATAAAAGGATAACGTACGCATCATACTCGTTATTCTATTGTTAGCAGTATTTATAGAAGTCCGTTGCTTTTCAATTTCTGCTTCCCATTGCTCAAATTCCTTGTCTGGAATCAATAAATCCTCTGCTTTTTGCCGTGCGCTTCCTACCGACGGATCTGCGTTGGAGCCTGCTCCGCTTGGAGTAGGGGCTGCTGAAACCCCATCGTAGCCTGCATTGGCCGCCCTCTGCTTATATTGGGCAATGACTTTGCGCATCTCTTCATTAATCTGCCGTGCTTCATTTAACGGTTCCTTGGCTTCCAGAAGCAGCTTATCATGTTCTTCCCCAGCTTGAACCATGATCTGACGCAGGCGATCAAGCGCTGCCCTCGCTCTACGTGCATATTTTTCCATCTGCATGATTTTAACGTCGTCCACACTCTTCTTATTGTCTTCATATACATGTACGTAATGCTTATATTGAGCGGCAATATCGGCTACAACCTCAAGCGGGTCCCATATATACTGATTGGGCATATAGGTGCCCCTCTGTTTAATAATCCGCTTACGAACCTCTTCCATATAAGCCCCTGCCTTACGCTGCTTCTCCAGCATGTCATCCAGTTTGGTCTCTCGTCTGTCGTACAGCTTTTGCAGCCGTTTCAGCAAATCTACCGTATGAGAAGCCTCTTTCATATTTTGAGAGAGCGGCTTTAGCTTTTCGAGCACTTCAAACGTAAAATCGACAGGTGCTTTATACTTCATCTCTTCACGGATCTGCTCGTTAAATATGGCATATTTACCAAGCTCCCTTTCCATTTGCAGGGAACTAGAATCCAGCTTCATATTCATAAGCGGTAGCGTTTCTGCGCGTGCCGTACGCCGCGCGCTATCATTCAGCACTTTGACCATAATTTGTTCTCCGCCGCCTTCGCCATAAGCAAACAAACCGTACTCCTGTTGTAATGTCGGATCATAAGCAGACATCACTGAACGAACCGCCGCATGGGTCAGTCGTTCAGTCTGCACATGCAGTGCAGCAATTCTCGCGTAATCAATAAATACAGCAATAAAACCGAACATGACCGCCAAAATCAGAATTAAAAAGACCGTGACAGCACCTGATTCCCCGTCCTTTGTATTGTGACCCTTACCAAACACCCGCTTCCTCCTTCCCAGTTACATTCCTATTCCTTACTTCTCACTGACCGTTTTGACCATATTGCATCAATACTTTCCCTACAACTGCCGAATCTACCTTTTCACCTGTTCCTCTGCCCATAAACTTCGCACCATAATAACGGACTAACTCCACCGTACGAATCCATTCCACAGGTTCGACCACGCCAGAGCTCATTTTCCCTTGCAAATCTGTCTGATCTAAAAACTGATTCAGCAAAGGTACCTTCACGATCTTATTTAACTTTGTGGTCACCTTACGGTGAATCATACTGTTCTCATATGTCATCTGCCCCTGCATGCCCGCAGGCATTTTATTTTCTGCATTGGACAGCTTTTGAGCAGGTAACGAGCCTCCCCCATTGCCGCCCGGCACCTGTACATTTTCCTGATTGTTGGCTCCGGTCCAGCCAAACAGGGCTCCCAGCATAACATCATCCTTCAAGCGCCAATAGAGAGAATCCCGTTGCCCTTGCGCAAATGCTCCTGTACGTGGGTCCTTGAAGCTGTTATCCCAGCTGTAAGCGGCTCTTTCTGAAGCAGTAGCAGCGACTTGCACCAATATAGATTTTTGATATATGTACAGGCAAAAAAATAACATCACAAAAATGACCAGCAGTAGAATGGGAAAGACGAGGGAAGCTTCCAAGGAGAAGCTCCCGTCCTCTTTTTGTGCCAATTTGCGCAGCATTATGAATCCATAAAATCGTTACTTTTTTTATCCGCCTTTTTCAAAAGCCCTTCTACAATTTTCTTGATCTGATCCTTGAAAATAATTGCCACCGCAATCAGAATGGCAATGATCAGGATCATTTCTAACGTACCCAGACCATCCTCATCCTTGTACAATTTACGAATACTGCCCGTTACTAATGTCATCATCGTTGTATTCCTCCTACATATTCATCATCATTAAAGCCGGAGCGCCCACCAGCACAATTACCGTTAGCAAAATCAGCGCCATCGGGAATACCAGCTTAGATGAAGCCTGCTCCCCTCTTGTGCGGCTAATTGAAGTCCGCTTGCCCCATAACGTCTGGGACAACTCACGTAAAGCCATCACGAAATCGCTCCCGCCGCGCCTCATATTCAACAAAACTGTCGTCGTAAATACTGTCATTTCCTGAATACCACAACGTTTGCTCAGGTGCTCAAATGCCTGTTGAAAGGAAAAGCCGCTTTCCCATTCTGCCACCGTCTGCCTCAGTTCTCGATACAACGGATGTTCCGTATCCGCCCCTTTACGTTCCACGCAATGTAGCAATGCCCGTTGTACCGTCTCACCTGCACCTACTAAAAGCATCATTTTACTCAACAGTTCAGGCAGTTCCATTAAAATTTGCTGATCCCGCTTCTGTACTTTCCCGTGCAAATCCTTGATCAGCGCGATGGGTACCAGAAGACCAAGTCCCAATCCGAGCACCAGCCCGGTCGCATCCCCACTCAGCAAAAGCGATATTATAGCTCCACCAGCAGCCATCATATATCCGTAACCCAACATTTCTGCCAGAAAAAGCATCGTTTTTTCTCCGCTGTTACGCATACCATACAGCTTTTGCACCGAACGCTGGAGCTTGAACATTAGCAAAGGCAGTCTATGAGTAGCACGTGAAGCATGAATCATTTGTACAAATGGGACTGAAAGTCTTTGCAGCCGCAGTCCCTCCAACTTCATATGGCGAAAATGCGCATACTTAGCACCGTGCATCTGGTTCAGCACCACCCAACCTCCCACTTGCAGAACCAGCATGACCAGACAAATCAACATCACCACACCCATCTCTCCTTACACTTCAATCTTCATAATGTGGTTGATCCACACGAGACACCCACCAAGCACCAATAAACAAAAGGTTGATAAAATCATACCTGTACCGCTGTATAAGGGCATCATGTAATCACCCGCTGTCATGGTCATAAACAATACAAACAAAAAAGGCGCCGCAAACATAACCCTCGATTCAAAACGTTTCTGCGCAATCATTACACCGATCTCCTGCTGAATTTCCAGCTTCTCACCAATGACACTTGAAGCTCGTCTTACGACTTCCACCAGATCACCTCCGGTTCGTTTGCAAGCCGCAAATACGTCCGCAAAATTCGTAATATCTTCCATCTGCGCCCGACGGGCCAAATCCTGCAAAGCGGTTTCTACAGGCTGTCCGATTTCGAGACAGGCGGTAATAATGTTAAATTCAAAAATCAGGTCGTGATCTCCATCTGGACTAAGCAATCTCAAATCCTCTACTGCCTCACGAAAAGCATTCTCCACCGACCTTCCCGCTGAAAGAGAAGACGAGAGCGAATATAAAGCCTGTTTGAATTGGATGCTTAGGGCAGACCTGCGTCTTTGCAGCAAAAATTGCCTAAAATAACGAGGCATCACCCCAGCCCCGGCAGCGCACAGCAACGATAATATCCATTGGTGATAAAATAGATAACCGATCATCGCGAACAACACGCCACTAAAGAATATGCACAGACTTTTTTGTACTGTCGATAATGTATACACCGTATAATCTGGCAGAGAAGGGGCCTCACGTGATACTTGCTTGGCCGCCGTTTTTCCTGACTTCACGCTGATACGCCTCCCCTGTGCCAGTTTTCCGGATTGATCCCGGCCATTTGCAGCTTCAACGTATGTTGCAGACCCTCGCCACAACGTTCCAGACCTCCTACGATTCGCCCCTTGCTTTCTCCTCGCTCCTGAAACCGATAAAGGGGGTTAAGCGTCACCTCACCCTTTTCAAAACCAATCACTTCGCTAATTTCCAGCACTCGTCTGGATTTGTCGCGCATCCGTGACAGATGAACAAATATATCAATGGCCGAGCTGATCTGCTGTCGTACTACTCCAAGCGGAAGCTCTGCCCCTCCCAGCACCATCGTTTCCAGCCGGCTGACCATATCGCGGATATTATTTGCGTGGCCAGTTGACAGCGATCCATCGTGTCCTGTGTTCATCGCTTGCAGCATATCCAATGCCTCACTCCCCCGGACCTCACCCACCACAATGCGGTTGGGCCGCATACGCAGGGAGGAACGAATCAGATCACGAATTGTGATTTCTCCCTTCCCCTCGGTGTTCGCATTCCGTGTTTCCATGGAAACCAGATTAGGGACCGTCACAATTTGCAGCTCTGCTGAGTCTTCAATAGTAATAATCCGTTCAGACGACGGGATAAACTGGGATAATGCATTCAGAAAAGTTGTTTTACCAGAACCCGTTCCTCCGCTTATAAAAATGTTGTACTTGCTACGTACCAAGTCCTTGAGCATAGCAGCGGCTTCTGCATCCAGCGCACCCATTCGTATCAAGTCATCCATCGTCATAGGACGCTCGGGAAACTTCCGTATGGTCATCGTCGGACCCTTGAGAGCAACTGGAGGCAGCACAATATTTACGCGTGACCCATCCTTTAATCGGGCATCCACAATGGGGGAAGCCTCATTCACAATTCGATTCACTCCGGCTACAATCGTCTGGATTAAATCCTCCAGTCGCTCGCGGGACTCAAATTGATCGGGTATCTGCATCACCTCACCAGCCCGCTCCACAAAGATTTCCCGGTGACTGTTGATCATAATTTCCGTAACGGTCGGGTCGTCAATCAATGGCTGGAGTACGTCCATCCCACGGAAAGAGTTAAAAATCTTGCGGACAAGCGCGTGCTTCTCACGGGAAGTTAAGCCTACTAGCTCTACATCGTGTAAAATTCGATTTTCAATATGCCGTACCAGATCTGCATCCTTTACCGAAGACGTTACGTCCAGCCCGTTTCGGATATCTGCTCGCAATGCCTTAAATCGTCCCTCATTCATGTTCATCAGCCCCTTTTAAGACCAAACGGTGGCCGGATGTGTTACACCGTCCACATTCAGCAGCTCCCGGCATAGATGACGAATTTCCCGCTGATAAATCGGTGAACTTAGCAACAGCTCACGGTGCTGCATCTGTTTCCATGAAGGTATATAGGGTAACGCTCCGTTTAGCTCCATGAAGTCACGAGGTAACGAGTTGATCATAGTTCCCATATAGCGGTTCACCACAAAGCTGGTTTTGCATATCATGTCTTCAAGCCCTTCAGGCAGCGTGGTTTCTAAAACATCCAGCCATAATCCGCACTTGTGCATGCTCATTAAATCGTCTGCCAGCAGCCAAATCAGCTTATGACTAGCTTCAAGCACGGCTTGAGCCCGATCACCTTTTTCAGAATCGCCATCTACGATCACTACATCATACTGTCCACTTTCGGCAACTGTTCGAATCAGCTCTTTCGCTTCATCACAAGTCATATCCGTCAGCTCCTTGCGATTATAGACAGGCTGAAAAGTATCCGCCTGAATTTCAGGGCGACGAACACAATAGGAAGCAATGGATAACGGAGTCTCCTCACTCCCTTCTGCCTTGAGATCATAGAGCAGCCTGGACAGCCCTTCTCCTTCTGCTCCGCTAGCACTGCCTGAACCAGTGAATAATGAGCTTGAATCCACCGTCTCCAGATTCAGATAGAATACCGAATATCCCTCATTCCCCAGCTGTTTGGACATATTGAGTGCGGCCGTTGTCTTGCCCAGTCCTCCGGAAGCTGCTACCATGCCGATAATCATCCCACCTTCCCGGCTGTTTACACTTTTCCGACCATTTGACTTCTGTCTCGCCGTTTCCAAAATAAAACCGACCAGTTCAGATAAAGGCTGATATTTTAATAAAGGCTGTCCATATTCGCTCACTTGTTCTCCCTCATGCAATACCAAACAAGGAATATCAGCAGCTTCCCTGTCTGTCCATAGATTCAAAAAGGGAGTTTCACCAACCACCACATCCGGTCTTTTCATTCCGCTGGTTTCCATCATGTATTGATGAAATGCCTCCGGTTGCGAAAAAGCCGTTATTCTCAGCCTTCTAGCGTACTCGCTTCCGTGAACATAATTCAGCAGCGGCTCAATATAATCCCGACCTTCTACGGCTAATACCACTTTCACTGGAATCATAATGCTCATCCCTTCCCTAACACAACAACGCAAAAAAGCACCGTTCATCCATCCGTAAGTACATACGGTTGGTGAACGGTGCTTCCGTCACGTGCAATCTATTTACTGGTAGAATAGCATAGCGCTTATATTAGAGCAAGTATTTTTTGTGCAAGTATCTTCCAAAATCCTCGTACTAAGAGAAGGCGGGCAGTCTAGCCCCGCCTCCTACCATCTTCATCTTAGTAGAATTTGTGGTGACGACGATGACAGTCATGATGGCGATGATGGCGATGATGACGTTTCCGGCAATGACATTTCTTATCAAAATCTTCATGTTTCCGATGATCACGTTCAAATTTAGGTTTAAACTTAATGACAGTCACCTTAATGATCTTCTTAAAGACACGTTTTTTTGGCTTTGGAAAATGACAATGATGCTTACGATGTTTAAACATTTAAATTCGCCTCCATTTCTTTGAGATAGAATATACTATGGAAGCAGCGAACCATCGGTAACCAGCATATGACTATTTATGAATTTACTGGGCTAATTAATGATCTACCTCCAGCTTAATATCCGGGTCATAATCCGCCACAATTAGAACATCCATATGACGTGCTTGACGGAGAATCCTCGGCACAACCGCAGACTTCCCCCAACAGCTACTTCGGGAAGACTGCCCCACGATAAGCTGCGTTCCTGAATATCCTTCCACCGGAGCAATCAAAATGTCGGCAATCTCGCGTCGGCTGGAAACAAGCCGCATCTCAAAGGTTCCCCCCAGTCGGTGGGTCAGCAACTTTAGTTGTTCCAGACGAGGGTTCAGTCTCTCGGGTATACACTCACCGACATGAGCATACGTCACAATCCACACAGCCTTTAGCCGAAAGGCGATACGAAAACCACGGCGGATCAACCTTTCAGCATTTTCGCTTAGCGTCACGCCTACGAAGATCACTTCCTCCCTGCGCCACGGTCCCCGAAGTGATTCGTGTCGATCCCAGGATTCTAACCGCTCATCTACGTCATCTGCCAATTCCCGCAAAGCAAGTTCACGCAACGCAATCAGATTGCCCAGTTTAAAAAAGTGGCTAAGTGCCTGTTCCACCTTCGCAGGATCGTATATTTTGCCCTCACGCATACGCTGCTGCAACGATTTGGGAGCCACATCAACAAGCTGTACTTCATCGGCCAGACGCATCATATGGTCGGGAACAGTCTCTCTCACTCGTATGCCAGTAATCTGTTCTACCGCATCATTTAAGCTCTCCAGATGCTGTACATTCATTGTAGATATCACAGAAATCCCTTGTTCCAAAATGGCGAGCACATCCTCATAGCGCTTGGATCTCAGACTTCCTGGGACGTTGGTATGAGCCAGCTCATCAATTAGCACCACCTCGGGATTGCGCCTGAGAATAGCTTCGGTGTCCATTTCTTCCAAGTGTGCGCCATGACGCTCAATGGACTGACGAGGGATCATCTCCAGAGAGCCTACCTGGGCCAATGTTTCTGCTCTTCCGTGCGTTTCCAGCAATCCGATAACCACATCAATCCCGCTCTCCAGCAGATCGTTTCCCTCTCTCAGCATCGTGTATGTTTTGCCGACCCCCGGAGCAGCGCCAATGTATACCTTGAGCTTGCCTCGCAGGATTTTGGCTGCCTCAGCCTGTGCTTCCTCAACGCTCAAACGATGATACGGGTCATTCTCTTCTACCTCCTGTCTCATCGTTGGTAAAATTCGCTCACCCTCCTGCTCGGCTCGGTCCGCAATCAGCAGTAGATCCATATTTTTCATTCGTTTTAAAATCCCGTTCACCAGCGATCCTTTCATCAGCTCCTGCCACGGAGTCTGCCGAGAATGTCCCATAACAATACGGGTAACATTGTGCGTCACCGCATAATGAATCAGTTGGCGAGGCAACCTTCTGCGGGAAAAAAGCGGGATTTCTTCAAATGTTGATCCTATCTTGTCGGCCAATTGCTCAATTGAGCGCTTAAAGGCTGCTGATTCCTTGGACAGCTTGCGCTTCGAGCTGACAAAGGAGACTACTAGCATATCTCCACCCAACCGCTTGGCGACCTGTTCCCCCCTGCGTACATAAATGGACCCATTCCAATGATATTGGACAGGTACTAAAATACGCTCTGCGGCTCCTGACGCCCCGTGCAAGCCCAACTCCTCCCGGTGCCGTTCCAGCGAATCATTCACATCCTCTGCTACCAATCGCAAGGCAAGCTCACGCAATTTACCCAGATTTCCCCGGTGAAACATCTCAGGATTGGGCGTATGCATGTAGCCTTTCGCCAGCCGTTCCAAAATCATCTCCGGGGTGGCATCAATCAGACGAATTTCATCCGCCAGCTCCAGTGTATCAACCGGAACCGTATATTCCGCTTCAAAGCCTGTCAACTGATATACCCACTCCGTAATTCCTTCGAGTTCATAAACATTGACCGTCGTAATGACGCTAATCCCCTGCTCCAGCAAATACCGAATATCCTCCAGCCGTGTTGGAAATGGGGCGTCTTTCCGGTTATGATGTGCCAAATGATCCACCAGTACCACCTCAGGATTTCGTGCCACCAAAGCTTCCACATCCAGATCCTTTTGCTCCTCACCATCTTTTATCCAATGAATACTAGGCACTCGCTCCAACGTGCCGACCTGTTCCACGGTCTCAGGCCGCTGCATGGTCGATACCGCACAAATCACAACATCGATACCTTCATGCTGCAGCGACCGTCCCTCATGCAGCATGTGATACGTTTTACCCGAGCCACTGACCGCACCCATGTATATTTTGAGTCTGCCTCGATGCAATTTGTTAATCGAATCCAGTATTTCCTCTGGTGATTTACGTTTGAAGCTCTCCACTTTCGTTCCTCCCCACAGCGTAGCCGCTCGTTCCGTCCATCTTATATGGTTGTAATGAATGTACTCCCGTGTCCCAATCAATTCAAGATGATCAATCAAGCTTGCCCCAAAAAAAGCCGCACAGGGTAGCATAAGCGCAAAAAAACGTGCATTCAGGTCTCCTATGCCTGAATGCACGCTATTTTGGGTAACTCATATGGGATCACTTCCTACAATCACTTGCTATCTTCGCCAACGATCCCCCGTTGTTGAATTAACTTTTGCCATACCACACCATGAGACGGGGAAAAGAGAAAAGCCAAAAGCAGCAACACACCCGATACACACAGCATACATGCCGCAATAGAAGCATCCAATACACTTGCTGTGTAAAAGCCTGCGACCGAGCTGATGGCCCCAAGTCCGACACTGTATACAATCATACGGGACAACTTCTCCGTCAGCAAATAAGCGGTAAGAGGCGGTACAACGAGCATGCCAACCACCAGAATTGCGCCCACGCTCTCAAATGACGCCACCGTCGTTAATGAGACGAGACTCATCAGCAGATAATGAAAAAAAACAACTGGAATGCCTAATGAAGCTGCCAAAGCGGGATCGAAGGAAGTAATTTTAAATTGCTTGAAAAAGCCCCCTATCACGAGCAAATTGATCAAAAACATCGCACCCGTAATCCACACAGCCCTCGGACCGACATCAAAGCCAGCTATCTCTAACGTATTCCACGGCACATAAGCAATTTCCCCATATAAAACGTGATCCATATCCAGATGGGCATTGGAAGCAAACACGCTGATCAGCAAAACACCGATAGCAAACAATGTCGTAAACACCACGCCAATAGCAGCATCACTTTGCAGACCGCTTTGTTGGAACAGCTGAATCAGGTACACCGTTAGAAGACCCAGCACTGCCGCACCAAACATCATCCACACCGAATCTCTCGATCCGCTGATGAGAAAGGCAATGACAATCCCCGGCAGTACCGCATGACTGATTGCATCACCGATCATAGCCATTTTTCGGAGCACAAGAAAGCACCCAACGATACTACATCCCCCTGCCACTAACATTCCCGTCAAAATTACATAAAATGAACTCATAGGGCACGCTCCTCCCTTGGCTGTGTTCCGACTGTCAGCTCCAGATTTTTCCTGGCGTTCAACCGAACGATAGCCTTGGAGATCATCCCGCGCTGCGGCGCAAAAATCAAGCTCATTCCAAACACCACAGTCGCACACAACACACATAACGGTCCTGTAGGCAGATTTTGCCCCAGAGAGCTAATGAGCGTCCCACCAAGCCCCGCTATAGCACCAAACAAGCCTGATAGACACACCATGACACCCAGCTTCTCTGTCCAGTATCTTGCCGACACTGCCGGGGTAATCAGCAAGGCAGCCATCATTATGACTCCCACGGCCTGAATGCCAGCAACCACCGCAATGACAATCAATAGCATCAACAACTTATCCAGCCAACCTGCCGGAAAACCAAGTCCGCGCGCAAAGCCAGGATCAAAGCTGAGCAACTTAAATTCCTTGAAAAATAATATACATATTCCGATGAGTACCACTGAAATTACCGCCATCGTATAGACATCAGACAATACCATTGCCGCAGCTTGACCAAATAGAAATTTGTCCAATCCGCTTTGGTTTCCTGCGCCACTATGCTGAATTTCGGTCAACAACATAATGCCAAAGCCAAAAAATACCGACAGCACCGCTGCAATCGCCGAATCGCTTTTAATTCGCGAATACCGGGTTAACGCACTGATAGCAAAGGTCGCAACAATCCCTGCAATGGCGGCCCCAATCATAAATCCAAACACAGATTTTGTACCTGTGATCATAAATGCCACACATACCCCCGGCAAAGCCGCATGTGCCAAAGCATCTCCCATGAGCGACTGCTTGCGCAAATACATAAAACTGCCAATCACCCCGCTGCTTAAACCGAGCAAAATGCAGCCCAGCAAAATCCACTGCATGTTTGGATCGGTCAAAAGCGTTGCCAAGCTTGTCATACTGCTCACCTCACTCCAAGTATCGTGCCGGAATCCGGGCCTGTTTTGAGTATACTCAGACGCCCGCCATACGTACGCTGCAGATTTTCCTCGGTAAAAATATCTGTCGTCTCTCCAAACGCCATAAGATGCCCGTTCAACAGCATAACCTGATCAAAATAATCCGTGACTGTAGATAAATCATGATGAACGACAAGCACGGTTTTACCCTGCTGTTTCAGATCGTTGAGCAATGAAATAATGGCTTTTTCCGTTGCAGCGTCCACACCGACGAACGGTTCATCCATAAAATAAAGCTGAGCGTCCTGCGCGAGTGCTCTGGCTAAAAAAACACGTTGTTGCTGGCCGCCAGACAATTGACTAATCTGTCTGTCTGCATATTGGCTCATTCCAACTTTGTCCAAACTCTCCATTGCAGCCTGACGATCTGCTGCTCCCGGACGCTTAAACCAGCCCAATCTGCCATACCGTCCCATCAAAACCACATCCAATGCGTTCGTCGGAAAATCCCAATCCACCGACTCCCGCTGTGGTACATAGCCAACCTTAAGCAGCTGTTGCTTATAGGGCTTGCCGTAAACTAGCACCTCGCCCCTAAGCTTTGGAATCAATCCAAGCGTTGCCTTGATCAGTGTAGATTTCCCAGCCCCGTTCGGGCCGATAATACCAATCAGCTTGCCTTCCGGCACCTCAAAGGAAACATCGAACAAAACGGGCTTTTTTTGATAAGCTACCGATAAATCACGAACGACAAGTGGTGAATGCCCCATGTATCTCTGCCTCCTTATTTAAGAGCTTTAACAATCGTATTGACGTTATGCTTGACCATTCCGATATATGTTCCATTTTCTGTGCCCTCTTCACCCATGGCATCCGAATACAGCTCGCCACCAACCTCAATTGTATGACCTTGCTGAGCGGCCCCCTGAATAACCGCATCTATGGCCTTTCTCGGAACACTAGATTCTACGAATATGGCCTTGACTTTATGCTCCACCAAATAATCTCGCAGCTTGGTCACATCTTGAGAACCCGCTTCTGATTCTGTGCTCATACCTTGAAGTCCTCTCACTTGAATGTGGTAGGCATCTCCGAAATAGCCGAAAGCATCATGTGCCGTGACAAGCACGCGCTGGGCTTCCGGTATACTGGCAATCTGCTCTCTCGTGTAATCATCCAGCTTTCGCAGCTCAGTAAGATAGGCTTCTGCGTTGGCCTTATATTCCTCCGCATGAACAGCGTCTAGCGTCGACAATTCATCTCTGACGGTTTCTACCGCAGACATCCAATTCTGTACGTTAAACCAGATATGTGGATCATGCTCAGATCCCATTTCCGGGCTACCTGCACGCAACTGATCCTGTGTGATGTTTTTGGACACGGGTATGACGGGTTTTTGCTTGCTGATTTTCTCCAGAATGTCCTGCATTTTACCTTCCAGATGCAACCCGTTATAAAAAATAACATCGGCCTGATCCAGCTTGCGCATATCTCCCTGTGAAGCCTTGTACAAATGCGGGTCAACGCCTGACTTCATAATTCCCGTGACCTCCACATGATTACCGCCGACCTTGCCGACAATGTCAGAGATCATACCGATGGTAGCCGTAGCCTTTACTTTTTGTCCCGTCTCTCTCGCACTTCCCTGCTCTTTCTTCTTAGCATCGGTACATGCAGTCGCTAGAACCAGAGCTAGAGACAATACTCCAACTGTCGTTACCCAGCGCGGCAAAGCCTTCTTAAACTGCTTGTTCATGTTTTAAAATCCTCCTTTGAATTTCGTTTTGGGACAAACTATTTCCTTGATTCAATTATTTTTTATCAATACTATATTTTAGAGTATACACTAAAGTTTTTACCTAGGGAAACATTTTGTGAAATATAATTCTTCTTATGTATTTCGTTATACCGTTCGATTTTCGTTCTCCCAATGTGTAATATATAGAAGATATCCAATCGTTAAACCAAAGAATACATATAAAGAGGTGTAGGTCATGAAGCCAATAGGGTACAGCCCATATCGGAACAAACGTCGGCAAGTTCGGATACGAAAAATACTGCTCATTTTTATGCTGGTATGCTGTCTGCTTGCCCTAACTTCCTGTGCTCGAGGTGACATCCATGTAGATGTTCATCTCGATCAAAGTGTAGATATGGATGCGACGTTCAGCGTAAACAACCAGACACTGATGATGTTGGACAATCCCGGGGTGCTAGATCAATTAGTCAAGCGTATTCAAAGCAACAATGTAGATGTACAGCCGCTAGCTGAACAGGGAAGAAAGGGATATCAAATCAAGGGGCATTATCAAGGAGATTGGAGCACAAACAAAAAAAATCCCAGTCAGGGATTACATCTACCTGAGGGATTAGAAATAAAGCGCGCTGTGAGCCAACATTTTTTCACAACGAATATTGATCTTACCATGAAGCTCGATCTACCACGGATGCTTCCTGAAGAAGCTCAAGGACTGAGTGACAAATTTAAGCAAATGAATGTGTTTGCGCGCAAATTACTGGAGCGGCAGCTGGATCTTAACTTCAGCCTATCCTTACCCATCCAACCTGCTACCCATAATGCGGACCGTGTGTCGGAAGACGGAAAAACACTGTACTGGAACATTGCTCCATTGGAATCTAACGAGCTAAAATTGTCTGTTAACGTGCCCAATGTACGACATATCATGTATGTAGCTGTTACGAGCCTGATATTGATCGTGATCGCTGTGATCTTACTAATTCGTAGACATCGCTCCAAAAAAGAAACTTAAAAAAGAAACTAAAAAAATCGTTGTCTAATTTCTGGTGGGGGGATCAGACATTGATCCTCTTCATCCTTGCCAAACCAACGATATCGGTTACGCGCCACCCAGTTATAGACTGCGTTGCGCACAAAGCGGGGTACCAGGATGAAACCATAGGCCAGCGGGTATGGAAAACGAAGACGTTTGGCAATTCGCAAAGCCGCGGTGGACCTTGTATAATACGTACCGTCTTCAATCAGCACGAACGTATCCAGCTGATCCGCAGATAGTCCTCCTGCACGTAATAGTTCTTGTCCTGCCTCGGATTGCAGGGAACCAAAATGAAATGTTCCCTTAGGGTCACGCTTGATAATAAAGCGGACTGCTCCCTGACAAAAGTGGCATACCCCATCCACCAACACAATGGAGTAATCTGAATGAGCATGATCAGACTGGTTCATATAGCATTTCACCTCCAGGAAATCAACGGCATGAATACAATCAACGCAACCATATGAATATAAACAAAAAAACGCCGAAAGTATCCGACGCTTGTTTAGAAATGTATAGTCTTTACCTGTTCGAAAAACTAGCTCAATGCTTTCTCAAACAGCTGTTTCGTATTAATTTGCTCTAAAAACTCCTCATGGAACTTATCCATACACTTGCAGATAAAATCCTTATGGCATACCGGGCAAGGCGTCGTTAGCAGTCGACTAATATTCGTCAAGGTCCACTCCGGATGACGTTGAGAAAAAACGCGGCACTCCGTTCCATCGGCCAAACTCATTTTAAACTCATAAAGCCCTTCTTTTTCGTTGCTGCCAGCCAGCGTGAAATTAACAATATTCGGTCTGTAAGACATCATATCACCCGTATTTTTCAAATTTGTTTCGTACCTGATGACCAGAATCACCTAAGCCATCTTAATGAATTTTGGCGATGATGTCAAATGGTCGTGAATCTCAGCGAATCAAGATCTATGTGCAAAAGCCCCCGATAAATCGGCGGCCAGAGTGTAGAAGTTATAGAAATGCAGTCAAATGACATTAAGCTCGACATCAATGTTACCGCGTGTTGCTTTGGAGTACGGACAAAAATCATGCGCTTGGCGTGCCAAATCTTCGGCCAGGGCGCGTTCAATACCGGGTATTTTCACATCCAGACGTACCGCCAGCTGGAAGCCGCCATCGCTTGGATCCTTGCCGATAGATACGTGGCTAGTGACCTCAACATTGTCCACCTTCACCTTAGCCTTCCGGGCCACATTAGCCAATGCGCTCTCATAGCAGGCACCATAGCCTGCCGCAAACAATTGCTCTGGATTCGTAGCTTCTCCACCTGCGCCACCCAGTTCCTTCGGCGTGCTGAGCTTATGCTTCAAAACTCCATCGGATGAAGCGACTGAACCGTCTCTTCCACCATGTACCGTTGCTGATGCTGTGTATAATGCTTCCATGATTTCATCTCTCCTTCACTATATTTTTTGCATTCCGCAGGAACCTATCGTCATGTTAATACATGATTTCCTTCTCGTATGTACTTTAAACGAACTACATAAAATGAATCATTTGAAATATGGATGTAAACTAGTACATTTACCGTTTAGTTCCACCCCACCATGTTTACACTATATGTTATAGGTCCCTACTTGGGCCGTCTACATTGAACAACCATCTCCACCAGTCGTTTAATTTTCGGGGACGGAATAAGGTAAGACCATTTTATGGTCCTACCCATTCGATGGGATAACTCTGTCGCACGTGAGAAGGAAATTCACAAAATATGGAACGGGCCTTCACCCGGTAGATGGACAACAATTTAAAAAATCCAAAACGACCAAGCCGCTCCCCTCAGAGCGATATAGCTTGGTTTTTCTATGGTTCAGCTTATACGATGGCCATATTGCTTCAAAAATACGATTAACTTGCTTGACCACACAAAAGTTGTACTAGACAAAAACTATTGGGAGTGTACAATAGGGATAACACAATCGTTATGTCACTAATAATATATTTCAACATCCATAAAGAAGGTGAAGCGTATGAAAAATACAAAGGGTAACTTCGCGGAAATCGCTTCACTGTCGGAAGTGAATCGTTCCTTGAGCGTCCCAAAAGACGGGACCTGGTTTCGGAAGTTTCTTGCCTTTGCTGGACCCGGCTATATGGTCGCAGTCGGCTATATGGACCCCGGCAACTGGGCTACAGACATCGCCGGCGGATCAAAATTCGGCTACACGCTGCTTAGTGTCATTCTAATCTCCAACCTAATGGCCATCCTGCTGCAAGCCTTATCTGGCAAGCTTGGCATTGCCACAGGTAAAGATTTGGCTCAAATGTGCCGTGATGCCTACAGTCGTCCTGTCGCGATCGGCTTATGGCTCTTGTGCGAAATTGCCATAGCAGCCATGGATTTAGCCGAGGTCATCGGTTCAGCCATTGCGCTGAAGTTGCTGTTTGGTCTACCGTTACTATACGGAGTTATCATTACCGCATTTGATGTTATGCTCATTTTACTGCTGCAAAACAAAGGCTTTCGGGCATTGGAAACCCTCGTCATTGTACTGATGGCGACGATTGCCGGCTGTTTTGGCATTAATCTCATTTTGGCACAACCGGAATGGGGCGGCGTATTGGGTGGCTTTGTACCAGACTCGCAAATTTTGACGAATCCAAGCATGCTGTATATTGCTATCGGTATTATGGGTGCTACCGTAATGCCGCATAACCTGTATCTGCATTCTTCTATTGTACAAACTCGCAAATTTGAGCAGACTTCAGCAGGTAAACGGGAAGCTATTACATTTGCAACTTGGGATTCCAGTATAGCGCTGATGTTCGCATTATTTATTAATGCCGCCATCTTGATCGTGGCAGCTGCTGTATTCCATACGGCAGGAAGAACAGATGTAGCCGAAATTAGCGATGCCTACTATCTGCTTTCGCCCCTACTGGGAACCACACTGGCGAGCATACTATTTGGGGTAGCGTTACTCGCCTCAGGGCAAAATTCAACCGTAACAGGCACTTTAGCCGGGCAAATCGTGATGGAGGGCTTTTTGAATCTTCGTCTTTCACCTTGGTTGCGTCGTCTGGTGACCCGCCTCATCGCGATCATTCCAGCGGTCATCGTCACTGCCATCGCAGGTGAAAAAGGTGCGGAGGAACTGCTTGTGCTGAGCCAGGTCATCCTGTCCATCCAGCTTCCCTTTGCCATCATTCCATTACTGCTCTTTACCAGCGACAAAAAGATTATGGGCGAATTCGCAAATAAAATGTGGCAAAAAGTACTAACCTGGCTCGTGACCGCAGTCATTATCATCTTGAATGTAGTACTCATCATCCAAACGATTTCAGGTTGAACAATAATGCTTACAGACGCCTAGCTACACCCAAAACAGGAGATATCCAAAACGCCATAAAAGGCGTAGTGATATCTCTTTTCTTTATGCTTAGCTCCGCATTCTTTTCCACAAATCTAACATCAAGCATGCTCTCATGATCTCCTTACCCGACACGGATCGAATATTCCCGAGTTGTAGAGCGCTCCCCTTACTTACGAACCTGTTCGTATTGCTTTTCAAAAGCTCTTTTTAACTTCAAAAGTCATATTACCAATTTTCAATTGTATGTCTATTCATTTAAGTAAAATTCTTTACTTCCTTAGTTTGTAATGCTACAGTAAAATCACAATACTAAATGTTTAGTATTAAAAGTTTATTATTAAACTATATGGAGGAGATATTATCTTGAGTACAACACGTGTGATGGTTCTTGGGCTCTTGCTGCAATATGGGGCAATGTCAGGATACGAAATACAACAGAAAATGCAATCTGCACAAACGGATAAATGGGCTTATGTGCAACCAGCTTCCATATATCATGCCTTAAAAAAAATGGATTCAGAAGGAATTGTACAGTTAGAAACGTTAGAACAGACAGGGAACCGGTCCAAAGCTATATATGCTATCACGGAGGCAGGAAAGAGTGAGTTTAGTCGGCTTTTAATCGAATCATTTAAAGAATCTTCTGTTGTATTTCCAACAGCACTGTACACAGCTTTAACCTTTATGGATGAGGCTGGGCTCCATGAAATTGAAGAAGCTTTAAGTTTTCAGCAGCAAGCCGTCGAAAAAATCTATAGAGAAATGAAATTAGGGCAAGAACAAAAAGCTGAACTTATGGATATCCCTGTAAACGTTATGTTAATTTTCAGAAATATTTATGATCAATGTGAGCTTCAATTAAAATTTGTCAAACAAATTAAAGAGGAAATCAGAAGAAATTTATGAGGAGGATGTAATAATGAAACTGAGTAAAGGAGCACAAAATAAGCAAAAAGCTGCACTAATGGTTGTCGGATTAGCTGTATTCATTGATATGTTAATCTATGGATTAGTCGTTCCCATTTTGCCAAGGTATGCAGATTCTTTGGGCGCAACTCAAACTGAAATCGGATTTTTATTCAGCAGTTATGCAATCGCATTATTTATAGCTACACCTGTTTTTGGCCTATTAACGGATCGGATTGGGAGAAAGACACCTCTATTATGGGGGTTAATTGGACTCATAGCCTCCACTTTAATGTTTACCATAGCCCACACTTTCTGGCTACTTGTAGTGGCACGCGCTCTTCAGGGAATAGCAGCCGCAATGACCTGGACAGCAGGACTCGCTCTCTTGGCTGATCTATACCCTTCTGAAGAACGTGGTAAAGCCATGGGCTTGGCATTATCCGGTCAAGCCGCCGGAACCCTTCTCGGACCAACAATTGGCGGTTGGTTGTATCAATGGGGAAGTTACCAGCTTCCTTTTTACTTTGCCATCTCCTTGGCCGTCATCGATGCTATACTTCGACTAATTCTCCTACATGATATTCCGGAAGCGAAAAATGAAAAGTATATTTCCCCTTTCTCGTTCATGAAAAATAAAGATTTGCTTTTGGTTATTGGAGTGGTGATTATCGGCGCATCCATCCCAAGCGTACTTGAGCCAACATTACCGTTACACCTACAGCACAATTTTAGCGCTAACCCAGGACTTATTGGATTATTATTTGCTATTCCCACACTTGCTTATGGCCTGGCAACACCTTTTATAGGACAGTTTTCTAGTAAAATCGGCTATAAAAACGGAATTCTCCTCGGTCTACTTATGGTATCCATCGCACTTCCTCTAACTGCACTTCCAGCAATATTATCGCTTCAAGCTGTTATTTTAGCTATTTTAGGGGTTAGCATGGGTATGGTCCTTGCTCCCTGCTTACCTCAACTTGCTGATATCTCTCAACGAAGTGGAATTCATTCTTATGGAATTACTTTTGCACTCTATAACACGGCATACTCGATTGGCCTAATGATCGGCCCTATTTTGAGCAGTACTCTCACGGATCTAATGAATATTAAGTTCTCTTATTTAATCATAGGCATTATTGTATTTATATACATGTTCGTACTCGCTTCAACCTTAAGGAAAGCCAAAAATTCATATCCCCATAAGAAATAAAACATTTTATTACATATTTTTACACCACAGAGCATTCCAGTCCCTGAAAAAAAGGTATCCCTCAAGCTTATCGCTCAGGAATACCTTTTTTTGATCCATCTATAGCTTGACATGCTCTACTTTCATTTGCGCCTCAAGCGCGAGATTCAGCTTGAGCACGTTGACACGCGGCTCGCCGAACACGCCGGCGCTGCGGCCTTCTGTCTGCTCCTGCACCAGTGCTCTCAGTTGATCCTGCGGGATACCCGTCAAGCCGCTAATGCGCGGAATTTGCATCCATGCCGCCTGTGGCGAGATGTGTGGGTCCAGACCGGAGCCGGAGTTCGTAATCAGGTCCACCGGAACCTGACTAACAGGCACATCCGGGTTATGCTTCTGCCAATCCGCAATAGAGTCCTTGACTCGCTGTATCAAGGCCGGATTCGACGGTGCGTAGTTACTAGAGCCTGAACCAACCCCATTATAATCAACGCTCGATACCCGACCTTGAAAAAACGCCGAATCAGTGAAAGACTGCCCAATCAGTTCGGAGCCGACCACCCGCCCCTCCGCGTCACGAAGCATACTGCCGTTTGCTTGCTGCGGAAACAGAACCTGCGCTATTCCTGTACTGGCTAGCGGATATGCCAAACCGCACAAGAGAATCATCAGCACCGAAGTTCGCAAAGCCACTCCAATAACTGTACTTCCTCGCATCTCTTGTCTCTCCGGTTTTCCTTCCGACACAGTCCCGGTCCCTGTATGTTTGTTATGACCTTGTCCGCCAGATTCAGCTTTTTCGTGCGCAGCAAATCTGCGTCCAGACATTATCCGATAAAAACCACTCATGTCATTCACCCTTTCTGCGCTAAATCCACAAATGCACCAGCAAATCAATGGCCTTAATGCCGATAAACGGTACGACCATACCGCCCAGACCGTAAATCAGCAAATTCCGTCCCAGTAGGCGATCCGAGCTCATCGGTTTATACTTCACGCCCTTCATGGCCAGCGGAATCAGAAGCGGAATAATAACCGCGTTAAAGATCAGCGCCGACAAAATAGCGGACAGCGGGGAGCCAAGCCCCATGACGTTCAAAGCGCCCATTTGGGGAATGGCCAGCATGAACATCGCCGGGATGATGGCAAAATATTTGGCAACATCGTTCGCAATGCTGAACGTTGTCAATGCTCCGCGCGTCATAAGCAGCTGCTTGCCGATCGCGACCACCTCAATAATTTTAGACGGATCGGAATCCAGGTCCACCATATTAGCCGCTTCTTTGGCTGCGACTGTGCCGCTATTCATGGCAAGGCCGACATCCGCTTGCGCCAGCGCAGGTGCATCATTCGTGCCGTCTCCGGTCATGGCAACCAGCTTTCCCTGTTCCTGCTCGCGTCGGATAACCGCGATTTTGTCCTCCGGCTTGCTCTCAGCTACAAAGTCGTCCACTCCCGCTTCTCGTGCAATTGTAGCTGCTGTCAGCGGATTATCTCCGGTACACATGATCGTACGGATACCCATTTCCCGGAGCTGATCAAACCGTTCCTTCATGCCTGGCTTCACTGTATCTTTCAAATAAATAATGCCGTATATCTGATCATCCAGCGCGACTGCCAGCGGTGTACCTCCTTCAGAGGCTACCTGATTCGCTTTTTCCTCCAGATCGGCTGGAACACTGCCGTTTTGCGATACGATCCATTGCCGAACAGAATCCACCGCACCCTTGCGTACCTTTCGTCCATCGGCCAGATCCAGACCACTCATCCGGGTCTCCGCCTTGAATTCGATAAAGGTTCCACCTGCTGCCAAGGATGCATCCAACGTATGCTCCTGTTTGCGCATCAATTCGAGAACCGAGCGACCCTCTGGCGTCTCATCCTTCATTGAGCTAATCGCGGCCCACTTCACTAACTCTGCCTTCTCCACGCCCTCTACAGGCACGAATTCACTCGCCATTCGGTTCCCGAAGGTGATTGTACCTGTTTTATCCAGAATCATCGTGTTGATATCCCCAGAAGCTTCTACCGCCTTGCCTGACATGGCCAGTACGTTAAACTGGGTGACTCGGTCCATACCGGCAATCCCGATAGCTGACAACAGTCCTCCAATCGTGGTCGGAATCAGACAGACTAGCAACGAGATCAGCACAGGAACAGGCAAATCAATGTTAAAATGACGGGCAATCGGCGCTAGCGTAACCACCACAATTAGAAAAATAATCGTCAAGCTAATCAGCAAAGTGTTCAGTGCAATCTCATTCGGCGTTTTTTGCCGCTGTGCGCCTTCCACGAGCGAAATCATTTTATCAATAAATGTCTCGCCCGGCTCTGTCGTAATTCGCACCTTAATCCGGTCACTGACTACTCGCGTCCCGCCGGTTACCGAGCAAAAATCACCACCCGATTCCTTGATGACCGGAGCCGATTCTCCCGTAATTGCAGATTCATCCACCGAAGCCAGACCTTCAATGACCTCACCATCGCTTGGAATCATTTCGCCCTGGGAGACAATAACCACGTCCCCCTTACGCAATTCGGTTGAGCTAACCACCTGAATGTCATTTCCGATGAGCTTGTTAGCTTGTGTATCCTGCTTGGATTTTTTTAAAGAGGCAGCTTGTGCCTTACCCCGCCCCTCCGCGAGCGCTTCGGCAAAGTTGGCAAAAAGCAACGTAAACAACAGAATAACAAACACGGCCAGGTTAAAGCCCATTTCCTTTCCAGTTCCAAAATAACCGGGAAACAGTAGCATTAGCAGCACGACCAATGTACCGATCTCCACGACGAACATGACAGGATTTTTCATCATGATCATCGGATTTAATTTTATAAAGCTATCCTTGATCGCATGCTTCAAGATGCTTCTGTCCAGCATGTGTTTGCGTTGTTCCTTCATGATCAAACACCCCGTTCATCCATTCTCATTTTCTTCTTCACATGGTCAAAAATTCAGCAACAGGTCCCAATACGATGACGGGTAAAAAGGTCAACGCACCAATCAGCAGCACGACCCCGATCAGAATGGCTCCAAATAACTTGTTGTCCGTGCGCAGTGTCCCCGTCGTCACCGGAGTCGGTGCTTTGGCATTCAACGAAGCCGCCACAGCCAACAATGCAATCATAGATACATATCGTCCGAAGAACATAACCATCCCCGTTGTCATGTTCCAGAATACGTTGTTATCCGAAAGACCTTCAAACCCCGAACCATTATTTGCGGCAGATGACGCATATTCATAGAGCACCTGAGTCAACCCGTGATAGCCAGGGTTAGTGACCGCATCGTATCCCCAATGACTCATAAATGCAAGTGCAGTTGGGGCGAGAATGAGAAACGGATGTACCAAAATGGCAATCGCGATCAGCTTCATTTCCTTGCCTTCAATTTTCCTTCCCATAAATTCTGGAGTTCTCCCGACCATCAGTCCGCATATAAACACACCCAGAATCGCATACATCAGCATATTCATCAGCCCGACACCCTTGCCGCCAAAAATGACGTTTAGCATCATTTCTCCCAAAGCAGCCATACCACCCAGTGGGGTTAGTGTATCATGCATATTATTGACCGAACCTGTCGTTGCCGCTGTCGTGACCGCAGTGAATAAAGCCGATTGTCCAATGCCGAAACGAACCTCTTTCCCTTCCATGCTTCCCTGAGAAGCATCCACACCCAGTGTCTGGATTAACGGATTACCTGTCTTTTCAGACACGTACGTAATGGATAGAAAAATAAGAAACAATACCATCATGGAGCTAAAAATAATCCAGCCCTGCTTACGATTACGGGCAAACAATCCAAAGGTATACGGCAACGAAGCCGGCATTACCCACATTGCCAAAATTTCCAGCACGTTCGTCCAAGGACTTGGATTTTCAAAAGGATGCGCAGAGTTAGCTCCCGCATAACCGCCCCCGTTCGTCCCCAAATGCTTGATGGACTCCAGAGAAGCAATAGGTCCCATAGAAATCTGCTGCTGTGTTCCGCTCAGCGTCGTAAGATCCGCCGTAGGCTGTAGCGTCTGCGGTACCTTCAATCCAACCAGCACCAGCGTTAGCACAAAGGCCAGCGGCAGGAAAATCCTTATAATGGCTTTAATAAAATCTTGAAAAAAATTGCCCATCCCTTCACCGCGCCGCGTCAATCCCCTCATAAAAGCCGCAGCAACCGCAAAACCGGAAGCAGCCGAAGTGAACATCATCATCGTGACGAACGCCATCTGTGTCAGATACGTAAGCCCGCTTTCTCCGCTATAATGTTGGAGATTTGTATTCGTCATAAAGCTGATTACCGTATTAAAAGCTAGTGATGCTTCCATATTACTGTTTCCCGCCGGATTACCGGGAAGCATTCCCTGTAAACGCAACAGCAAGTAGCTGATCGCCACAAGCACGACGTTCGTAGCAATGAAACTCATAACATACGTGGTCCATCGCATGCTCTCCACTTTCTTCAAACCTA
This sequence comes from Paenibacillus sp. FSL L8-0644, assembly GCF_038008165.1. NCBI lineage: Bacteria > Bacillati > Bacillota > Bacilli > Caryophanales > Paenibacillaceae > Paenibacillus > Paenibacillus sp. FSL L8-0644. The sequence continues at coordinate 1,571,197 of NZ_JBBOYN010000001.1, read as the reverse complement.
CTACCTTATAAATCAGCTTTTCTGTTCTGCCAAAAATCCGATCCGTCCGATTCGGTTCATTCGAGAATACATGATACATATATGTACCCATTGGCTTTACCAAGAGCAGCAATATAAGGATCACAATTCCAATTTGAAGCAGCTCCATCCTCTATTCCTCCTTCAAAATGCTCCTGCGTTTGGAACAACAGACCCGATTCAGACCATCTATGGAGTGCACACGTTTGCGAAAACCTGCTACCTATGATGCTTAATATTCAGATCTGTTGTTCCCGCCCGCTCTACCCCTATAGCTGACTAGAACTTTTCAGGGTTCAGGAGTGCGTAGATTAAATACATAAACACAATAGCCGTAAGCCCAAGTATAACAATCATCCTCTTCGTCCTCCTTTAGAGGTCTGCGCATCACACCAGCGTACAAACAGCAATATCACTCCATAACTCACAGCCATGACGAGCAGCATGTATATATCCATCATGTTCATAACCTCCGTATCGGTCCTCAGATCGCCATTCTTATTTCATCATAAAATCATAAAACAACTATGTTATAAGTGCTTATCCGTTCAGCAGAAAACCCACCTCTCCGTTCAATGTGTAGATCACATGGTCCGCTCCCAATCCCCGATAAATTCCTTGTGGATTACAGCCGTGCGTAATAACATAGATCGATTCCGATGTTAGTGGCCGACATATTTGCAGGAAACGGCAAGTCAGATTCAAGCTGTTCTCGAACAAATACACACTACCAATTTCTTTTTTTGGAAATTTCCATTTTCCCGCTTGCATGGTATTGATGCGGACAATGTGCTCCACACCCATTTTTTTGAGCTGTCGTTCCTCCTGGGCGCTATTCGTGAGAACTGCAAACGCCAATTTTTTGAACATAAGCAATTTCACAAAACTTCTGCCCGCTTCATTCGGTGCAGTGACAATAATTAACCGACCTTCCATCAGTAGCTCCTCTCCCGGTATAAAAAGACAACAAAAAGAAGCCGAAGGAAAAAGGCTTTCCTCCGGCTTCTACATATCCATGATAAAATAAACCATGGCTGCACACGGCGGTTTGTTGCCTCTCCCTGTACGCTTACGAGGTTAGCTGTCGGATTCGGACGTGAGAGTCGCCCTATTTCTGGTACTTGACCGGAAAATTCACCCCATGAGACACACGGCTTCCGAAGCCGTACAGTCTCGATTGGTTCCCCCGCTTTTGCAACTGCAAAATTCAGCGCTATAGACATTTCGTTGTTGCTTCATTCAAGTTAATTTGAAATTACGTCTTGAATCATACACCCGCGCAAGGAAGACTGTAAAGCTCAACTACGGGGTTATAAATCGGCCTTTAGAGCATAGAAGATTAATAATAACGCTTACAATACAACCATTCTTCTCACAGCTCACTCAATCTCTGTTTTTCATCCCTTTTTGAAAATGACAAGCATGTCAATATTGGCGTAGGGTAAGGCGTTATTGGCCTTTTTTTTGTATAAGAGAAGAAAATACGCTATATGTACCAGCTAAACACCGATTGAACCCGCTTTTATAAGAAGAAACACCTTAATTCGCTCCATTTGCGGTGCGATTTACTGTTTTGAGCAAAATACGATTTTACAGCGACTAAGGCTTAATACAACTTTTCCAAACTTGCAACCCTTCTTTAAATTGCTTACAATTTAATTGTTGAATATTGAATAAGGAGAGATACTATGACCGTTTATGAATATGATGCGCAAACCCTGCAAGGGAAACAAATTCCGTTATCCATATATGAAGGGAACGTTCTGCTTATCGTGAACACTGCCAGCAAATGTGGGTTAACCCCCCAATACAAAGCGCTACAAGAGCTATATAACCAGTACCATGAACAAGGGCTCGAAATTTTGGGATTTCCCAGCAACCAATTCGCCAAACAAGAGCCTGGTTCCAGCGAGGAGATTTCCGAGTTTTGCCAGATCAATTATGGTGTTACCTTTCCGATGTTCGCCAAGACAGATGTCAATGGCGATCAAGCTCACCCCTTATTTCGCTACCTGACCCAAACAGCTCCGGGAGTATTAGGGTCCAAAGCGATCAAATGGAATTTTACTAAATTCTTAATTACACGAGAAGGTAACGTATTTAAGCGCTATGCACCGCAAACCACTCCAGATAAACTGGCGGGAGATATAGAGAAGCTTTTGTAGCAAAACTGACATTATTCTTTATCACAGTTAATAAACGACCTGTTGTCTACCGTTGCTTCTGTGGCTAAAGGATATAACGAAAAATACTTAACAAAAAAAAGCATCCCTTCACGTAAAACGTGTCAGGATGCTTTTTTAACTAGGTCTTGCATATAATGCGGTCGAGAGGACTCGAACCTCCACGGGCGTACGCCCACTACCCCCTCAAGATAGCGTGTCTGCCATTCCACCACGACCGCAAATCATAATGTATTGAGGCAACAGATTTATTATACTCTCTCATCAACTATTTGTAAACAAAAATATTATAATTATTTTAACATACATATATGAGCGATAATAATACCGTCCTGCATAAAGATAACCGCTTGCTGAACTATGCATTAATGTTGCCCCCTTACGGATTATCAGAACCACCTAGCACTTAACTAAGTAATTAATTTGACGAAATAACGTATTTACGATTGTAAAAACACGTATAAAAGTGTATCATAGTTTTAGATGGTTAATTCTAACATGTTTACTGATGATTATTATAACACACCAATTATTCCGCAAGAATCCGTAAGGGGCGATTTCTCTTGAACAACAAAATGCCTGTCACCTCCTTCGGGTGGGCCATCAAACAACGGCTTGTCGAACTTCGACTGGATCAGAAAACATTTTGTGAGACACACAATATTCCACCTTCACGCTTGTCCAATCTGATTCACGGCACCCGCAAAGCACAAAGGTACAGAAAACAAGTTGCTGCAATTCTGAACATCGACGATAACGATTATAAGGAGGCACCGCCACTCTAAACCCAACAAGCATTCCAGTTACATATAGGTCATTCCATACCACCAAGAAACCAAATAAACCCGTAAAGCGAACCTCTCCAGTTCGTTTACGGGTTTTCAACCCAGACGATTTTTAGCCAAAAAGTTATTCTGGCTTTGTTTTATCCTTCTCACTTTTTTGCTTACGGTATTTTGCAAATTCGACATATTCTAAAATAAAATTCCGTTCTTCCGTCTCCAGATTTTCTGCCTGGCAATTCAGTGGCCCCATCACTCCAAAAAAATAAGCAGCCTTCTGCTCCTGAAGTACGCCTTCTCCTGGCTTAATCCCTTTCATCAACCAATCGAGCGATACATTAAAAAAGTCCGAAATCTGAATCAAATGGGTGGTACCCGGCGTTGTTTTGCCCCTTCTCCAATCACCAAGATTCCCTGAACTGATTTTAAGTTTTTCACAAAATGCCTTCTTGGTCATTCCGCGATCCTTAATCAAAGCTTCAATCCGCTGATAAATAGTTTGATCTCCCAAAATATTTCCCCTCCGACACAGTAACTTTTTCTGAAATAATTTTCATTCTTTAGCCTTACTCATTAGTAATCCTCATCAAATCCTAAGCAACCATTACCCCATAGTAGAATTGCGCTGGTTTTTCTCATTACGAAAGCGGGTAAATTCAATATACTCAAGTATAAAATTTCTTTCCGCCTCACTAAGCGGTTCCCCCTGGCAATTCAGTTGCCCTGAAGCATCAAAAAAATAAGGGTCTTGCGACTCCTTTAGCACCTCACCCTGTACATCTCGACCCAGCATAATCCAATCCAGACTGGCATCAAAAAAAGAAGCGATTTCAATGAGTTTATTCGTGCCTGGCGTCGTTTTTCCTCTTTTCCAATCCCCGAAGTTCCCTGTACTAATGCCTAACTGCTGGCAGAACGCCTTTTTCGTCATTCCCCGTTCCTTGATGAGTTCCTCGATGCGATGGTAAATAGATTGCATAGAAGTTCCTTCCTCCCTAGCAGGCTCTCAAATAACGATATCATGTTCTCTGTTCCCATTTCAAAGATCACGTATGCTAAAATTACCGAATTATGTATGTTGGTTCCCATTATACCACAACACGCAACAAAAACCGCCTGTTTTCCGAAGAAAGGGCGGTCTTTAAGCCGGTTCACTTACGCCAATCACGTAGCAGAGTTGTCGATTTTAAGTAAAATATGCTTCAATTCATTCAAAGTTTCACTCAGATGCAATAAATCTTCTTCTGGCAGATACACCAGTCTTTCTTGAATTTTATTGGAGAAGGTATGAAATACCTGTTCACAAAAAGCATCGCCTTCCTGTGTAATCGCTACATTTACGACTCTGCGATCCGAATCACACGACTGGCGGTCAGCCAACCCATGCTCCACCAGTTTGTCCAGAAGAGGAGTCATGTTCGGACGTGAGACATTGAGCTGTTTGGATAAATCAGATACCGTAGACGAACGTACTTCACGCAGAAGCATTAGCACCTGAAAGTTATTAGGCGACAAGTGTAATGGGAAATCGAGCGGACCGTAGGTGAAAAATTTCTTCTTCACAATCGGAAACAAGCCCAAAATATTTTCTGATATATTTCCTAACAGTTGAGTGTCCATATTTTTCACCGTCACTTCATAAGTTTATACTTATCATTCTATAACATTATGGCGTTATATTATACTATGGAATCATTATTTCATCATAATCATTACTTTATTACATCATTACACAAATAAAAAAAGCCTCTACCGCGAGAGACTTTTCCGTTCATTCCATTGATGCGGTCGAGAGGACTCGAACCTCCACGAGCGTACGCTCACTACCCCCTCAAGATAGCGTGTCTGCCATTCCACCACGACCGCATAACAAAATATAAATGGTGAGCCATGAAGGACTCGAACCTTCGACACCCTGATTAAAAGTCAGGTGCTCTACCAACTGAGCTAATGGCTCATGCTGTTCATCCAAGCTGTCCGCCATTAGACCAGACCTCAGGAATTTCCCTTAAGCATGCAACATGTAGTCTATAAAGACAACAATGACCCGTAGGGGATTCGAACCCCTGTTACCTCCGTGAAAGGGAGGTGTCTTAACCCCTTGACCAACGGGCCTTATTATTATGCGCCAACTTGGCGACAAGAAAGAGTATATCAAATAGAATAACAAATGGCAATACTTATTTTTGAAATTTTAAAAAAAGCAGTTTTTATCATTACAAAATGCATGTCCACTTACATTAACTTATCTAGAATCATTTAATCCCTGAAAAATCATGATAAATGATTGCAATACCACTTACATTTACTTATAATCACTTACGAGATACCGAAATCATTATATATCAGAGGAGCTTTCTATGTATCAGGAAGAACGAATGTTAAAAATCGTTGATTACTTACAGCTTCACAAGCGTATTTCGGTGGATGATATTTGTGAAATTTTTAATGTTTCACGGGATACGGCCCGTCGAGACCTGGTAAAACTTGAGGAGCATCAAAAAATTATTCGCACCCGCGGCGGCGCCCTTCTCCCTAAACTGCATCACGATCCAATTGGAAATTATAACGAAAGACTGCTTACTGTATCTGAGGAGAAACAAGTGATCGGACAATTGGCTGCCAACATGGTACGAGATAGGGATCGTATTATATTGGATTCCTCTACCACCGTACAGGCGTGTGCAGAAAGACTGAATGTGCAGGAATGTTCGGTTATCACCAATTCAATTAATCAGGCCGACGTACTATCTGGAAAAGACGGTGTCTCCATTCATCTGTTGGGAGGCCGCCTGCAAAAAGAGCACCGGTATGTATATGGCTCGTCCGTAATCGCCACTTTGTCTCACTATTTTGTAGACAAAGCTTTTATCGGGATTGGAGGCATATCATCCCACGGACTAAGCCTGATTCATGAAGAAGACGGTATGCTGAAGCATCAGATGATGAAACAGGCGGATCAGGTGATCATCCTTGCGGACCATTCGAAATTCGGAATTAATTTCCCGTATCGTTTTGCTGATTTATCTGAAGTTAATATCGTGATCACCGATCGCTTGCCAGAACCAGCAATGCTGGAAATTTTGCAACATCATGATATTGAAGTTGTTGTCCCCTCATAAAATATGAGACTGCTTAGCTAGAACTCAAGATTTATCACAGAGATATCGAAAGACAGGAGTTGGAGAGAAATGAAACTGTTTGCGATTGATATGGATGGAACACTGCTGAACGAGGAAGGAAAAATAAGCAAAGTGAACGCGGAGGCTATACGCCAAGCACAAAAGCAAGGCGTTCAGGTGACAATTGCCACTGGTAGAGCCGCTTATGACGCCTGGACAAAGCTAGAGGAAGCAGAACTTATAACTCCCGTCATTGGAGCAAACGGCGCAACCGTACACGATGTGCATCGTCGTCAGTTAACCTCTACTCCTATGGGCCGCAGTGAAACGTTTGAAGTGCTGAGCTGGCTGCACGATAACGACTTTTACTATGAGGTCATGACAGACCGCGCTATTTATTCTCCACAAAACGGACATCAGCTACTTGCTGTTGAAATGGATCGATTGCTGAGCGCCAACCCGGATATTTCGCTGGATACATTATTACACGCAGCCGAAAAACAATATGAACAGACCGGACATACCCGCATCGCTTCATATGAGGACATTCCACTGGATGTAGAGATTTATAACGTGCTCTGTTTCTCCTTTGATCAAGCCAAATTGGATCGGGGCCGTGAGCGTTACCAAAGTTTTCAGGGCCTGAACATGGTCATCTCTTCAGACCGTAACTTTGAAGTCGAGCATAAGGACGCGTCTAAAGGTAATGCATTGCGTTATCTGGCGAATCATCTGAGCATTCCCATGCAGGAAGCTGTAGCGATTGGGGACAGTTACAACGATATCTCCATGCTGACAATGGCAGGAAGAGGCATTGCCATGGGCAATGCAAAAGACGACATTAAGGCCGTCTGCTCCGAAGTGACTCTGACTAATACGGAAGATGGCGTCGCTCATGCTCTGTTGAACATACTTAAGACAGTTGAGGCTGACACTGTGAAATAGAAGTCATTGGCTGCTTACAAGACAGGTTGACGTCGCTTCATGGCGTACGCAGCACGTTCGTCTCTCCACTTAAACGAATTTCAGTCCACCGTTATTTTCAAAGCAGATCTAGACAAAAAGGACGCTCGCAAGCATCATTACAATGCATACGAGCGTCCTTTTTCTACTTAAAATACCAACGGAGAGAGAGGGATTCGAACCCTCGCACCGCTTTCGCAGCCTAACCCCTTAGCAGAGGGTCCCCTTATAGCCACTTGGGTACCTCTCCATGGCTCCCCGAACAGGACTCGAACCTGTGACAACTCGATTAACAGTCGAGTGCTCTACCAACTGAGCTATCAGGGAACATTACTGTAAATTATCTTACAGTATGGTTAATTTACCATGATTCAGGGGGTGCCGTCAAGTGCCAACAGGCGAAGCTTACCTCCACATTTCCCACAGCGATATCGCTGAGGATTCATCTTACGCTTGCGCATATACTCCTGTTTACAGGAAACGCATACTAGCTTGTAACGATAAGGCTGAGGCTTACGTTCCGTTCTTCCCGGCAGAGTCTGACAATGCCTGCTTCCTCCTACACGGGCCAACCATGCTTTGAAGTCAGCATCTCGATGCTGATAGCCCATCCCGCGCAAATGTAAATGATAATGGCACAGCTCATGCTTAATAATTTTCTCCACCTCAGAACGTCCGTAAGCTGCGAGTTGATGTGGATTAATTTCAATATGATGACTTTTCATAAAATACCTACCGCCTGTGGAAGACAGACGTACATTAAAGGTGGCTTGATGTCGAAACGGCACACCGAAGCTCTCCAGCGAAATGCGCTCTACCCATTCTTGAAGCTCTTCATTACTCATAGAATGGCTCATTGAATGGTTCATTGAATTGTTCAGGGACTTAGACTCCATCCTTACGGTCTCTCCTCCTTTGCTCCTTACTGACAAGCATATTATAAAATAACGACCGAAGTCTAACCCCCAATTCATAAGCACACTTTAGGTACCCACCCCATATGCTAAGCATACAGATGTAACGCAGAGGAGGAGATCGGCTTGCCTCAATGGCTCAGCAATCAGCTCATGCGGGCCTTTTACAAAAAGGACCGGCGCCAAATTAAACTGTTGAACGATTGTTGGTTTTTTTATCATAAAGCACCTGGCGTGGAGTTCGATGCCAACAACGGGTAAAAGCTAAAGGCATCCAAAATGAAAGCCGGAATCTCCGATGCAGTTCGGAGATTCCGGCTTTTGTTAACCCTTCACAAGAAGGTTGCACAGTTTTATTTAAAGTATTATGCCTGCGATTGCGCCTCTGCAGGAGGTTTCATCGTCAGACCAACCCTGCCTTTTTTCAAATCAACATTTAACACCCACACCGTTACGTTATCACCGACAGATACGACATCCATCGGATGCTTTACGAAGCCACTGCGCAGCTGTGAAATATGAACCAACCCGTCACTTTTAATACCGATATCGACAAACGCGCCAAAATCAATGACATTGCGGACGGTTCCCTGAAGCTCCATACCCGGTGCCAGATCCTCGATCTTCAGCACATCCTTGCGGAATACCGGCAACGGCAGCTCGTCACGCGGGTCACGGCCCGGACGCTGGAGACTGTCCAGAATATCCTTCAGTGTCGGCACGCCGACTTCCAGCTTCGCAGCTAGTTCGTCAATGTTGGACACGTTCAGTGCTTCCGTTGCAGCCTTGGTGCCCAGATCGTGGGCATTGATGGCCAGTTCCGCCAACAGGCGGTCTACGACAGCATAGGATTCAGGGTGAATCGGTGTGCGATCCAGCGGATTTTCTCCACCCGGTATACGGATAAAGCCAACAGATTGCTCGTAGGTTTTTGCACCAAGACGCGGCACCTTCTGCAACTGACGACGGTTGCTGAATTTACCGTTTTCCTCACGGTACTTAACGATGTTTTTGGCAATCGTCGCATTGATCCCTGCTACATAGGATAACAGCGCAGAGGAAGCCGTGTTCACATCTACACCGACATGGTTAACGGCTGATTCGACAACGTCCTTTAAGCTTTCATCCAGATGTTTCTGCGACACATCATGCTGGTATTGGCCTACACCAATAGCCTTCGGCTCAATCTTGACCAACTCAGCCAGCGGGTCCTGCACACGACGTGCGATGGAAGCCGCACTGCGCTCGGCCACGTCCAAATCGGGAAATTCCTCCTGTGCCAGCTTGGAGGCAGAGTATACGCTTGCGCCCGCCTCATTGACGATCAGATACGCTAGACTGCTGTCACCAATGTCCGCGATGACTTCCGCTACGAATTGCTCTGTCTCGCGCGAAGCGGTTCCGTTACCAATGACAATCAATTCGATCCCGTATTGGGCAATCAGCTGCTTGAACTTTTCAGCAGCCTCGCGCTTCTTGTTGTTCGGTGGTGTCGGATACGTCACAGCCACTTCGAGCAGCTTGCCGGTGTCATCGACAACCGCCAGCTTGCAGCCTGTCCGATAGGCCGGATCGACACCGAGCACACGTCGGCCCTTGATCGGAGCCTGTAGCAACAGGCTGCGCAAGTTGCCTGCAAAAATGGAGATCGCCTGCTGCTCGCCCTTCTCCGTCATTTCAGCGCGCACTTCACGCTCGATAGACGGCGCGATAAGTCTTTTATACGCATCCTCAATGACACTGCGCAGCAGATCTTGCACGACAGACGATCCTTTAATCACTTGGCCCGCCACGTAATTGTAAATGGAATCTGGCACTACCTCCAGACCAACCTTAAGAATGCCTTCCCGCTCCCCGCGATTAATCGCCAGAATACGATGAGGTGGCATTTTCTTAGCGAGTTCACGATAGCTGTAGTAGTTCTCATACACAGATTCTTGCTCTGCGTCCTTCGCTTCGGAGGTCAGCATACCATGGTCCAGCGTATATCGGCGTACCCATTGGCGAATAGCCGCATCATCCGCTATATTTTCAGCTAAAATGTCCAAGGCTCCTTGGATGGCCGCCTCGGCGCTGTCCACTCCCAGTTCCGCATTTACATAAGACTCGGCTTCTTTCAGAGCATCGCCCTGCTTCGGCTGGCTCCAGATCCAGATGGACAGCGGCTCCAGTCCCCGTTCCTTTGCTACACTGGCGCGGGTTTTGCGCTTTTGCCGATACGGACGGTACAGATCCTCCACTTCCTGAAGTTTAACCGCAGAGGTGATAGCCGCCTGCAGGTCTTCCGTCAGCTTGCCCTGCTCATCAATAATGCGGATGACCTCTACCTTACGATCCTCCAGATTACGCAAATACACTACACGATCTTCAATTTCACGTAGCTGATTTTCATCCAGCTCTCCTGTCATTTCCTTACGATAACGCGCGATAAAAGGAATTGTATTCCCTTCATCCAACAAACTAATCGTTGTCCGGATTTGCTTGAGTGCCAGCGACAGCTCTCTCGCCACTTGTTTGACAATCCGCTCTTGGCGTTCTGCTTCGTTCGGCTCCTGCCGGATTTCCGTCTTCGTTTCCTCGTTAGACAAACCTATCCCTTCTTCCTCACAACTCTTGTCATACAGCATGTCTTTCATTATCACAAAAAATGATTCAAAGCGCCAGCAGGTGCCGTTAGAGCAAGCCCTACCTGCATTTTTCATCAGACACGCAAAAGGACAGCGCCCAAGCGCTGCCCTTTTCCCGTTTCACTCGTCGTTCCATCACGCTAAAAATCAATCAAACCGAGACTGATTTGTAGCGAATCGCTCACTTTGCGCATAGTTTCTTCATCTAAGTGGGTGATTTTGTCGGTAAGCCTTTGCTTGTCGATCGTCCGAATTTGCTCCAGAAGAACAACAGAATCACGATCAAAGCCATGCGTCGCCGCGTCGATTTCCACGTGTGTAGGCAGCTTTGCCTTCTGAATCTGAGCGGTGATAGCTGCCACGATCACGGTAGGACTAAACCGGTTGCCGATATCATTTTGAATGATCAGCACAGGTCTGACGCCACCTTGCTCGGAACCGACTACGGGTGAAAGGTCTGCAAAAAAAACGTCGCCGCGCTTTACGATCAATATGGATTACACCCCGCTAACTGTACGGCCCAAGGTGCTGTTTGCATCTTCCTCCGCGTGAAAGGCTTCGGATGCCATGGTCAAGTTAATTTTAGCCATTTCCATGTATCCACGCTGCATAGCTTCACGAATGTAACGTTTTTTACGTTCGCCTACATACAGCTTCATGGCCTGCCTGATAAATTCACTGCGGTTGGAATTTTCCATAGCTACGATCCCGTCCACTTCCTGCAAGAGATGATCTGGCAAACTGATCATTATTCTTTTGGTGTTCTGCAAATTGGCCAACTTCTCTTCCACCCCCAAAACCTTGTCGCCATTGTACCATTATAACGTTATTCCCGGTAATTTATTCAAACGGAATACAAGAATGTATATGATATTCGTATATCATCTATGCTGCATTCCATTATAAACTACGCAGTTCGTTTTCGTACAGGCGTTTGATCCCCGAAATACAAGTGTCAGCGGAGCCTGATGCGTCTTTTGACAGTTATAGCGCTCTTTTCTTTCCTTTGTACATATTTCGGGACGTTCTGCGAAAACTCCTGCTTTTATTCGGTAATTTGCGTTATGAAATTAATTCCAGTGGGTTGGAAGAAGCGAGTTCACTCGAATAACAGGAACATGGCCTCGTGTGTATACACGCGGTACCCTGTCTGCGATCATGCAGATCACCTCATAGTGGATCGTACCAAGCTTGGATGCCAGCTCATCCGCTGCGATAGTTTCGCCGGACTGCTGACCGATGAGAACAACCTCTTCGCCGGTTTGGATTTCTTCCGCATCTTTTGCGAAAGATTGTAAGGATACCATACACTGGTCCATGCAAATCGTGCCTAGTACCGGGACGCGGCGACCGCGTATCAATACTTCGATCTTCCCACTCAGCATGCGGGAGTATCCATCCGCATAGCCGATTGGCAGTGTACCGATCCGTTCTTCACTGGTAGTCACATACCGGGTGCCATAGCTAACTCCCCAGCCAGGAGGAAGCGTCTTGGTATAAACTACCGCCGTCTTCAATGACAATACAGGCAGCAGTTCAATCGCTCGCCGGTTAACCTCATCAGACGGATACAGACCGTATATACTGATACCAATCCGCACCATATTGGGGGAAAGAGAAGGGGTATCAATGGTAGCGGCGCTGTTGCCCGTATGTATAATGGGAATGGTGATACCTTGTTCCCTTAGCGCTTCCGCCACGCCCCGAAACCGATCATATTGTAGCAGTGTATAGCTTTTGTCTTCTTCATCCGCGCGGGCAAAATGGGTGTACATGCCTTCCAGCAGCACCTGCTCTAATTCGTGAGCCTGCCGGACAAAAGCCATAGCCTCTTCTCCAGGCAGCAAACCCAGTCTTCCCATGCCGCTGTCTATTTTGATGTGCACCTTCAGCTTGCGTTCATTTCCTTGGCAGTCCAGTCTGCGGATACCCTCCAGCACTTCTTCACTGAACACAGTCAATGAGATATCATGCTCCCAAGCCGTTTGTACAGCTTCCGGTGGGGTATAGCCGAGTACAAGAATCGGTAGCTGAACCCCCGCATGACGAAGCTCCAACGCTTCATCCAGAAAAGCTACGCTCAAATAATCCGCACCAAGGCGTTCCAATTCCTTTGAAATTTCCACGGCACCGTGTCCGTAGGCATTCGCCTTGACACAGACCAGTATCAGCTTATCCGCTGGCAATGCCTTGCGAAAAGCTTCATAGTTGGCGCCAAGGTGATCCAGGTTGATTTCGGCCCGGGTCGATCTGTATTGTGCTTGCAAATCCAGTCACCTTCTTCAATTGTTAGCCTGTAACATAACCTTTTACCATTCGGAGTGTGGCAAAAGTGCTTGCTTCCAAAGGTTAATGGTAATGTTCAAAAACGTGGCTGTCAATGGCAGGGGGGCTTTACCAGCCTCCTCTACCATCTCTACAATAGAACAGGATATACAAGCGATGCACATCTTAGACTGCGAATGAACAAAAGACGGATACGGGCGGCAGCAGAGCATTTTTACACTCTAGACCGTCTGCATCCGTCTATAAAATTTTATTTACCCGATTGATCCTGTATAGAAGCGGCAATTTGTATCATTTCGCTCACAGGCAGGTCAGCACTGGTGATTCTGAACTCGATTCCGTCATTCATCCAGGTCATCGTCTGCTGTTCGCTTCCGGTCAGCACGGCGAAGCTTCCTCCAATATCAACCAGTTCGCCTGCGGCCAGTGCGACCGCCCGATCTTTTGGACGTGCCTCCACAATGGTATAATTATACGTTCCACTATACCGCAGCATCACGGCATGTGTACCATTATCCTCCAGCTCCGGCGTATCCTTGATCTGTACTCCGGCTGGCGTGTAGGACGGTTCGATCAAGCCGAACTCACCCATCACAGCTTCTGCCGCATCTGTTCCCGCTGACGTTCCGTTTGCAGCATCCGATGTGCCCGGGGTTTGTTGCTGCCTCTCTGCGTTGGCTGCGTTGGCTGCTTTGTCCGGTTTGGACGTATCGTTTGTGGCAGTACCGTCCACCTTGGCTTGCCCTGACGGTTGCTGGACTGCATCCCCTGCGGTCCCCTGCTCTTGTCCGGGTTCGCCAGTCGTCACGCCAGTCGTCCCATCCATCGCACCGGAAGGATCAAGCTGACTGCTGGGATCTACTGCTCCGGAAGATGGCGCCCCTGCGCTACCTGTACTCGTCTTACCTGAAGCCATATTCCGCTCCATATCAAAAGAGTCCTTGTCAAACTTCGTATCAAAAACAAATTGATCGAATTTCAGATCAACAACTACCTTGGCATTCGCATCAGACACCTGTACCTGAGTGGGTGCATAGTCATTTTTGGACAGCCATATCTTTTGTCTCACCAGCGCATGGCTGTTGTAATTCGCTGCCACATCAAACACATAGGATTTATCGTCGGTAGCCAACTGACGGGAGGCATCGCCGATAATGCTGCGAACCAACGTTTCATATAAATATACTTGACCCTGATTGTTTGGCCAGTCGCTTTTGAAACGGAAGCTTTTGTTCAGGCTGGGTGTTAGCACAAATACACCCTCATCATTACGAAGCACAATTTGCGTAACATCCTTTTTCTCGTTCGTCATGGCAATTCGGTAATAGGACGGCTTGCGGTAGGAAATATCCACCTTGTATTCCTGCGGCGTGTCGCCGGTATGCAGCGTCATCAAAGCTGTACCGTGGTAGCTGTTCAGGTCGCTCACCACGTCACTCAAATCTTTAACCACATCGTCCGCGCTCTTCTTGCCGCACCCGGCCAGCAGCAGCGTTACACACATGACCATGGCGAGCATCCATGAAATCCGGCGCATGTCATCAACCCCTTCAGCACATGTTTTAAATGAATTAGTACATGTCTATGAAGGACTTGTTCGATTTATGCAGACTGGCATGACAAGCTTGAACGTATCCTTGCGTAATGCTATAAAATCTTTTGGAGAGTGATCATAAATTCATACAGAAAATAAATCGAAAAACCGATCAAAACCACGCCTGCACCGATCGTAACCCACTTGATAGCGGTTCGATTCATGGCTTTCCGTGTTGTGACTACGAGGGTCATCAAGCCTAAATCATGGATAAGAATACCAAACAAAATACCTAAGCCAACAATCAAGAATTGACTTGTATTTGACCGATCAAATGAGCTTGCCAGCACAGTTCCAAAAACACTCACCCAGAACACTAAATTTCCTGGTGAAACAGCTACAAGCAGCCCATTTTTATAGGAAGAAAATAATGATTTCGTCTTTTTCTCTCCTTCTAGCGCAATATCATGATCTGCATTTTTAATGCTGTCGTACCCCACGTAGCACAAAAAAAGGGCTCCAACGAACCACATAATCACTTGTACCACAGGTAATGACAAGACTGAGGCCAGACCAAAATACAAGCCAGTAATTAATAACAAATCGATGGTCATCCCCCCAAGGCCCACAATCCAACCATGCATGAATCCATTCTTTAGCCCTTGCTTCGTCATTTCAACCGTAATTGTACCTACAGGTAGTGCTATAGAGAAACCTAGTAAAACATATGTAATAAACAATGCCATTTCAAAACCCCTTTCAAATGTATAAAAATGCTATTCTATACCATAAAAAATGACAAATCAATAAAATTTGAAGAATGAAATGAGCTAAGAACACCTGAGACTTATTTTGTACAAAATCGGATTCATTGACCAAGTCTGTCCATTGAGTATTGAGGGTTCAGCGCTTATCATAGCTTTTGTGATAATAATTCTCATTTGCAAAATTCTGAATCATTCTATTATACGGAGGTTACTATGACCAACAAGAGCTCGACAATCAACAAAAAATCTACTCGACCATACACTGCTCTCATCTGCCTATTCTTTCTTATGGGGGCATTGCTGCTGGGATGTGGCGCATCTGACAATCAGAGTGCAAACAGCAACACGATAGCATCTACAAAAACATCGGAAGCTGCCACAACTCGTGAATACACAGACTACAAGGGACATACAGTGAACATTCCTACGACTCCTCGGCGCATTGCTTACTTTGGAGAAAACTATGGGGATTTATTGGTTTTAGGCGTACAAGCTGTAGGTACATCAACTTCTATGATTGAAGGCAAGGTTTACGAAAAGCAGGTTCAGAACGTGGCTGATCTGGGGTTCCCGATTAATTTGGAAAAAGCCTTGGAACTACAGCCTGACCTGATCATTGCCGCCGATACAGATGAAAAGCAATACGCAGCGTTAACAAAAATTGCACCTACAATTATGTTCGATACCTTTGCTCCGTTAAACGAACGTTTGCTGCATCTCGGAGACATTGTGAACAAGAAAAAGGACGCTGAAGATTGGCTTGCCCAATATAAAATAAAGGAAGCGGAGATGTGGACCAAACTTCACGCAGAAGGTGTTAAGGCGGGGGAAACTGCTTCAGTCTTTACCTACTATCCAGGTGACCGTTTATTCGCAATGGGACGGACAGGACTGTCACAAATACTGTATGAAAAGAATGGTTTCAAACCTACCCCTCCTATCCAGAAAGCACTGGATGAAGACAAAGGATTTGTACAAATATCTCAGGAAGTGATCGGACAATACGCTGGAGATCGGATTTTCATACTAAGAACACCAAGTTCAGAAGCCGAACAATCCACCGAACAGTTAATGAAAAGCAAGCTGTGGCTCCAGCTCCCTGCTGTCAAACAGGGTCGTGTGTACACTCAGGATATTGGCAAAACTGAAAGTGATGCTTCCACTCGAGAATGGCTGCTGAAGGAATTGCCCAAGCTCATCAGATAAAATTGGAGAAGCTTATCGACACTTGTTGATAGGCTTCTTTTTTGTTGAACCTAAAGGAGGTATACTCATATATACATGATAACCATTCTCAATAAAAGGAGCAATACTGTGAACCAGTCTTCGTCGTCCGTATATCCTCCTCCGTTCAGCTCACTGCTTTTTCATTTTAAAGAAATTGCGTTGATTGGTGAGCCTACCGATGAATTATTATCACGTCCCAGTTCATATCACTGTCTTCTTATGTTCATCAGTGGGACAGGGATGGTGGACATTGGCCCAGAGCAGTATCTATTCCATACAGGTCATGGGTATTGGCTAGCTCCAGGTGAATCCTATCAAATCGCTCCCCTGAATGGAACTGTACCTGAATACTACAAAATCACGTTTGAGGTCATCGCTTTGACGTCGGAACCACAAGCGGACATGGCCTTGGCTGAACACGCAGCGCGCATGCCGTCCATATATCATGGAGCTGTCCTGCCGGAACCGCGCGAATACATCGTCTCCTCTTCTTCCTCCAAACTTATTCAGTTGATTGAAGAGTTATTTTATAGTACCCAACAAACGGTACAGCCGCATAACCAAACATCCGTATTACGGCAGCAAATCATGTTTCAAGAGTTGTTTTTGCTGTGGCAGGAAGATCACACCGATATTGATCAAAACAATACCTCTAATCCGGCATTGCCAGCATCGGTAGAAGGCACTCTCTCATATATGGAAAACAACTATGAAAAGCCCATTACCGTCAAGCAGCTTGCCGAGCAGGCGAACGTTTCCATATGGCAATACTCGCAAATGTTTCGTAAAATTACAGGCAAAAAGCCGCTGCATTACCTCACTGAGCTGCGCTTGAATCATGCCAAGCGGCTGCTGCTGGATTGCAAACGGCCTTTACGTGAAATAGCCCGTCAGGTTGGTTTCTCTGACGAATATTATTTTAATCGACGGTTTAGGCAAATGACCGGGATTCCCCCTGGCAAGTACGCACTTTCTGTCTCCGGTTCTGTGCGCGTCAAGGATTGGACGGGCCACCATATTCATATTCCGCGCCGAGCAAGCCGCATCATCTATCATGGAGAAACGATGGGCGATCTATTGGCATTAGGGGCCAAAGCCATCGGCGGAAGTCTGCAACTCAGTGAATACAGCGTCTATAAACATCGTCTTGTGAATGTCGCCGATGTAGGCCTTCCACTGGACACCCGCTTGACCAGTGCTCTTGATCCTGATCTAATTATCATCGCCAATTCGGACGAACAGGAATATAAGCGCATTGCCAGCATCGCCCCCACCGTCACCTTCAACTCCTTCGCCACGCTGGAGGAACGGATGCGTACACTTGGCGCCTGGCTCGGTAAGGAGCGGGAGGCCGAACGCTGGTTGTCTACCTTCACAGCCCGTAATCTGGCAATGTGGCAGCAGCTCGGTACGCAAATCACAGCCGGAGAAACGGCCTCCGTCTTCATCTTCGATCATGGTGATCGGCTCTTTGTCATGGGTATGTCCGGATTCTCATCGGCCCTCTACCACCCCCAGGGCTTTCAGCCCGTTGAGCCGATCCAAAAGGTGCTCGACGAGGGACACGGCTTCGCGGAAATAGATCCGAACGAATTGCCTGATTACGCCGGGGACCGCATTTTTATGCTTGTCCCGACAGCCCCAGAATCCAAACGTACGCTGGAACGCATGATCAGCAGCCCTCTCTGGCGCAGCCTCCCTGCTGTACGTCAAGGTCGGGTATATTTCGTAGAAGCTGAACGCTGGAACTGGAGCGATGCCATAACCCGACAAAAGCTGCTTACTGCACTGCCCAAACTGCTTGGCACTTCATCCTGAGAAGCTGCCATTTTCTAAAGATACTACATTAGACCTTGAATGCTTCCATCTGCCTCCAGCGACATATGCTCAGCTGCCGGCGATTTGGGCAATCCTGGCATCGTCATAGTATTGCCTGTTTCCACGACCACAAAGCCTGCCCCTGCAGACAAAGCAACGCTGGACACGTGAATGGTAAAGCCTTCCGGTGCACCTAGCAGAGAAGGTTGATCTGAGAAAGAATACGGCGTTTTGGCCATGCATACAGGCAGTTGTCCAAAACCAAGCTGCTCCATACCGGCCAACGCCCGTTTGGCCGCAGGAGTGTAAGCTACCTCTGCCGCACCGTAAATCTCCTTCGCAATAACACTAATCTTCGCTTGCAAACCAAGGGTATGCTCATACAATGGTGCAAAATGGGCTTTGTCCTCCTGGAGCAGGTTGAGCAGGCTTTGGGCCAGCTTTTCTCCCCCTTGGCTTCCCTGTGCCCACACCTGTGACAACTCTACGGGTACTCCCAGCTTGAGGCATTCCGAGAAAATCAGTTCCAGCTCGGCTTCACTATCTGTTACAAAATGGTTGACCGCTACCAGTACTGGCACGCCAAACTTTTGCAAATTCCGTACATGCCGATTCATGTTGGCTAATCCAAGTTGCAATTGCTCCAGATTTTCTGCGTCCAGCTCATTTTTAGCTACACCGCCGTTATATTTCAGCGCTTTGGCGGTTACGACCAACAGAGCCGCATCTGGCTGCAAACCGGATTGACGGCACTTGATGTCAAAAAACTTTTCTGCCCCCAGCTCAGCCCCGAACCCAGCCTCCGTGACAACCACCTCTCCCAACTTCAGGGCTAGCTTCGTACCGATCAAACTACTGCATCCATGCGCAATATTCGCAAAAGGTCCGCCGTGCACAATAACTGGAGTTCCCTCCAACGTCTGCACCAGATTGGGTTTCAATGCTTCCCGAAGCAGCACAGCCATACCTTCCACCGCATGTAGTTCCTCAGCTGTTACCGTTTCGCCATCTTCGTTATAACCAATCACCATCCGACCCAATCGCACTTTAAGATCGTCCATATCTTCACTTAAACATAATACGGCCATCACTTCTGAAGCCGAGGTAATCAGAAAACCACTTTCTCTCACTGCTCCATTACCTGACCCCAATCCGGTTACAATGTTTCGTAAACTCCGGTCGTTCATATCGACAGCGCGTTTCCACACAATCCGCTCGGGTTTCAACCGCAAAGCATTTCCATGAAATAAATGGTTATCGATCATCGCTGCCAGCAAATTATGCGCTGCCGAAATCGCGTGAATATCACCTGTAAAATGGAGGTTAA
Source organism: Paenibacillus sp. FSL L8-0644 (assembly GCF_038008165.1). Taxonomy (NCBI): domain Bacteria; kingdom Bacillati; phylum Bacillota; class Bacilli; order Caryophanales; family Paenibacillaceae; genus Paenibacillus; species Paenibacillus sp. FSL L8-0644. Next base: position 1,551,629 of record NZ_JBBOYN010000001.1, on the reverse strand, counting down.
TGTCTTCTGCTGGAACAATCTGGGCTTGTCCTCCCCCAGTTGCTCCTCCTTTCATGCCGAAGCAAGGGCCAAGGGACGGCTCACGTAACGCAGCAACGGTTTTATGCCCCAGCGCATTCAGCGCCTGCGACAGTCCAATGGTGGTCAGCGTTTTGCCTTCTCCCGCTGGCGTGGGGTTCATCGCCGTAACCAGCACCAGCTTTCCATTCGGACGATCCTTTAACTGCTCCCACAGGGACGGGTTCAGCTTTGCTTTATATTTTCCATACGTCTCTAGATGTTCTTCTTCAATTCCTGCTTCTTTGGCTATATCAATAATCCTCTTCATCTTTCGTTATGTACCCCCCGTTTTATAAGTCTGACCGATGGTGTCAAACCCTGTATCGTTTTATTTTACCAAAGTGTGCCGCTTATTGCGCTATGATTCATTTCATCGCAAGCGTTGCTATCATGTGAGTTATTAAAAAAGAGCCTCCCCCGCCCGTATGGACTTTGGTGGATGCCCTTTTGATACGTCTCATTCAACAAACAGCTCTCAAATTAACCTGCAAAGTTAGCAGCGTAATTTTCAGCAATAAATCCCTTAGAAATCAGGATAGATTGGGATTTCTTAGTAGCAGGGCCATAGCCTTGGGACAGCAGATCATTAATATGTAAGCGATTATAAATGAAGCAAAATACAAAGTTGGACGCCCCACTCGTAAGGATCGATACCAGAAAAATAATAACAGCCCACTTCCAATCCCCTCTAAACAACGCAGGGAAAAAACCGAAAAAGAGCGTAGTCCATGAAAAACCTACTTTGCGTTCCTTGATCATTCCAGTTTTATTTCTTAATTTAATCTTCATTTACCCCTTACCTCTCTTTATATAGTCTTTTAGAACTATATTAGATTATATAGGACAGAGGGAATAAATGGAACTCATTTCGTAAAATCATAAATTTCTCAAATACGCTCTAGTTTATAATGCTTTTCCAGCACTTCTTTAAAAACATCAACAGGGTACTTGTATTCAACAGTTTTGAAAACAATCCGGTTATTCCACTGGTTTTTTTCCAGCTCGCACCCATGCTCCATATCCAGTTCCTTCATAATAAATATAATCTCATCTAAGGTTACCAACACACTATGTCTATTCGTCGTAGTTGCCAGCATCTGCTCGCCTTCCTGTGTGTATGCCTTCACGATCTGCTCATCAAACCCTTCGCTGATCATTAATTCCTTCAAGGCTTGTATAAAAAGAGTCGGCAAGTTTTTGTACTGCGATTTTTTAATCCCAAACAGCGTGATGCTTAAGCGGGATATATCATGCATAAACACTATATTTTTTCTTCGATTCAGTAAAAATAAGCTGGCATGCCAACTATTTAAAGGCGGATAAATATCAACTTGAAGTGGTTCAGTCTCCCATTCCTTCAGCAGTTTTTGTGTTCCTCGTATGACAAACATCGTTGCTCTCCTTTATTGACGCTCCTGTACCGCAGCGTGATTCGACATACCTAAGCTCTCATAATAAGGCATGCCCCGGATATTATAACACTGTATTTCAAACATCGGATTATAAACTCTTTCAGTATAATATAGGGGCTAGCAGCTGCCAGTAATTTGATCACATCTTCTGTTAGGAGTGGAGATGAAATTACTATAGTGCCTTCAGGTTAAGAGTATTTTGAATACTTCTCTGTTGTGGTTAAAGGTAAGTACACAAGGGTGAGTGAATCCATGGTGCTTCATTTCAATACATCCCATGTTGTGGTTAAAGCGTACAGGAAGAAAGTGAAAAGGCACAGTTAGAAAGATTTCAATACATCCCATGTTGTGGTTAAAGCTACACCGATTTAAGTTGGGTAAAGGAGAGGGACCCATTTCAATACATCCCATGTTGTGGTTAAAGCCCGTTTACGTTTAACCGTTCGTTCAAATTTTAGCGATTTCAATACATCCCATGTTGTGGTTAAAGGAACAAAGGGAACAATTTCTAAAGGAAAGAGAAGCATTTCAATACATCCCATGTTGTGGTTAAAGCCGTCCAGTTTAATAGATTGTACGTCCACGTTAATCATTTCAATACATCCCATGTTGTGGTTAAAGAGAATTTAATGTGAATGGTGAAGTCAAATTATTTTAATTTCAATACATCCCATGTTGTGGTTAAAGAGAGGGAGGCAGTAACAACCCTACGGCTCCAGTGCTATTTCAATACATCCCATGTTGTGGTTAAAGGAGAATATGATAGGTTAATAGGTTTGGCCAAAGAAAATTTCAATACATCCCATGTTGTGGTTAAAGAACAGTGCAGGTAATGCGCTTATGAGAGTTAAAGAATTTCAATACATCCCATGTTGTGGTTAAAGAGCTAAAACATTTTTGGAAGAACTAGAAAAAGCACAATTTCAATACATCCCATGTTGTGGTTAAAGGCTCGTCCGCTATACGCAGATCCAGCGCGTTACGCTATTTCAATACATCCCATGTTGTGGTTAAAGGTATCAGTTGTTAAAAGAGATAGAGAATAGTGGTTAATTTCAATACATCCCATGTTGTGGTTAAAGAGCTCAGGGACGCAAAGACACGCGAGAACAAGCTAAATTTCAATACATCCCATGTTGTGGTTAAAGTAACGGAAAGAAATATACGTTTTACTTGACTGCCGTATTTCAATACATCCCATGTTGTGGTTAAAGGGTTGAGTTCACGCTGAAGGTTCCTATTGTAAACAAATTTCAATACATCCCATGTTGTGGTTAAAGTACTTAATACGGGATCTGACTAAAGCAGCTTCACGAATTTCAATACATCCCATGTTGTGGTTAAAGTCCTAGGGCCGGAGTGGGCTAGTTTAATTAGCTCCTATTTCAATACATCCCATGTTGTGGTTAAAGGCTAGTAAAATCAACGTTCTTACAAATGCTATTATGCCTATTCTACTACAGCCGCAAGGGTTTCACAAAATTTTCCCAACCGAAGAGGGTTTGTTAAAAACAATTGACAAATCCTCTCAAACCCTTGGCGCTGTAAGGTTAATTGCTTTCCTCCTCTTTAGGGCGGTTGGGAAAATTACAGCAATAAGGACTCCGAATCACTCATGCGGGCACCGATGATTTCCTCGTCGAAAACATAATCACCTGTCATCTTAAAAACGGCAACAAAGTCGTTCCCTTCATCAATAACCTTTTTTAACTCAGCGCGTAGCTGAATTAAATTAGCAGGGGTAATTTCACCTCGAAATACGGATTTCTGAAAATGAACGAGATACTTTTTACATATTTTAAATACCTTACCCACTCGCTTTTCTCCGATGTCATACACCAGAATGACATAGTTATAATTTTTCGCCATATCCCTTACCTCTTTTCCTTTTCCAAAAAGGGAACAAAAGGCGTTCCTTCGACGATATGCTTTTTTAACTTGTAAGCATCATATTTAATAGCAGATAAATAGCTGACCTTCCGTTTAAGTGTGCCATGATCGAACACCTGCTTCATCCGATCTTCAAGCGCGGTGATAAATACATCGCGACCCATTCCATTTAAAATACAGTAATTATAATCCTTTTCAAAATGCTTATTAACTTGTATTCTTCGGTTGTTCACCAATTCAAAAATAGTGCGGTGCACCAACAATGGCTTGAACGGCTCAGACAAATCCAGACTGAGAGAAAATCGTCGATCGCTCGGTTCATGCAGAAAACTGATACTCTGATCCAGATGGGTATGGTAAATTTGCGAAATCGTTTTCGTGTACAAAATGGTATTACCAAAGCTAATTAGTGCATTCAGCGGATTGTCCGGCGGGCGCTTGACCCGCTTATTCATTTTAAAGTCTTCGGGCAGGAACGTCTTAAATGTGTCGTAAAACCGTCTCCAAATCTCCCCTTCCACACTCAACAGTCTCGGAATATCCTCCATTTTATCTAATAATCGTGGTACATCTTTTTTCAGCCAGTCCAGATAGGGTTTGATCTCCTTGTTGCCATGTTTATAATAGTGATACAGCACTTCATGGATGTTAGCTGCAATGGCACCAATAAAAGCAGCAGCAATAGGTATTCTTCTCTCCAAACAGGCTTTCGCTTGCAATAGCTTAACCTTACCGCTCACCCTTGCGTCCTTCGGATAAAAGGTGCCTCTAAAATGACCATAGTAATCGAAGAAATGGACTGTTATCCCTGCCATCGACAGAAAAGACAGGAGCTTGCTGTTCAACGTTATCTCATTCAGCAAATATAGCTCCTTCAATCCATGAATCGGCAGGTGTACGATCCCTCTTTCTTCACTCCGAAATGTCAGTGAATTATCTTCACGTCCCAAAGTGCCCGGAGTACGTATATATCTAGTAGATGGCGCTGTTTTGGACATTTTTGTCGTCCTCCTTTCTTATAAAAAGCAGTAGGCAAGATAGGCGCAGCGGGTACATTTTTTCTCACGTATCGCCGGATCGGGCTGCTCCTGCTGTAAATATTGCTCCAACTCAGCCAACAACTGCTCCATCGCCTGTTCTGCCGCTTCATCCAGTTCCAGCTCTATCGTTTTACTAGCCTGTTTGTTGCGCTCGCTGAACTGGATTTTTCCCTTACGCTCCATCCCTTTTTGCTTGAGTACATACATGTAATACAGCGTCTGCCATTTCGTTGCCTCTACATCAGCGTCAGACTTTTTGATTTCGGTCACATAGTCGCTGGTCAGCTTGTCCACTTTGATGCCCTCTATTGCAACTTCGCGGTTTTTCTTCCCTTCACTTTGCAACTCATGCATGACCTTGCCGATTCGTACATCCTCACTGTCATCCTCAAAATTCATGCCGCTAGCAAACAACCAGCATTGTCTACGGCAGTGTACATAATAGTTCACCATCGTTCCGGTAATTCTCATAGCAAAAGCCTCTCTTCATCTTCCTTATACCTGGCACGATTAAACTTCTTGGTATTCGTCTTCTCATCCATATCCATATATTGTTCACCCTGCTCCACGAAATACAAAGTACCTACACTATAAGTGTATATCCCCGGCTTTACCTTTCCCCATTTTGTATACATGTGGGGAACCGGATAAATAAAAGTAAAGTTATTCATTTGAGCACGCACCACGGACAAGCGAATCATTCTTTCTGAATAGTCCATCTCCAACCGCTTGTCTGACAATCTAACAAACTCATCCCACACATCTTGACCGTTAAGCGGGGGAGCGTCTTTCATTGGACAGGTATAGTTCAGGAATAGCGTCACACTTTGATCAGGAATGAGGTCCATATGCTTTTGTACATCTGGAAATTGAAGTTCCTGCACTTTTTGTGTAAAGTCGCTCCAATGCTGTTGATCCGGTTTTTCACGAGACTTGTTGATTTCATGAATAACATTCTCATAAAATCCACTAAAATCCTTACTTTCAAGCATTTTTTGATACGCTTCTTCCTTGAGATCAAATGCAACACGCAAGTCATTTTTATATATACCGCTCGCCTGATCACAATCAAAGAAATAAGCCTGGCAATAGTCACGCAGACAAGAACGATTCAGTCGTCCCAAAAATTGCTCCTCACTATCCAGCAAAGAAATATCTTTAAAGCCCACATCCATATCAATATCTACCCCGGCTTCAATCACCTGTGTTGCTACAACGATCACATCACTCAGATAAAACCTCCCATGTTCGTCCTTCCCCAATTTCTGCAACAGCTCTTGGCGATAGGAGAAGCTATCATCCCCGGTAAGCTCATAGACGTCCAAGCCCAAATTCTGCTCCAGCAGCAGATTATAAAATTGGCGTGCCGTCTTTTTCTTGATAAACTCGATCAGAACCCTGTTCCCTTGCCCATCCCGCTCTCGCTGCTTAATTACAGATTCAACATGCTCCAATACTTGTTCCGGCTGCATCTTGCCCTGTTTCAACAAATTAAAATCCAGCTTCACGCGCTCTCTAAACAACGAATGGGCAAAATAACGATCCCGGTTCTGCACCAGTGTATAGGTTTGTATTGCTTCCTCATGATCTCGCTGCTCCAGTAACAAATCCAGATTTGGCAAGGTAGCGGACATGATAATAATTTTAATGTTTAGAATATCCGCAAAGGATCGCAGAAAATGAATAATTTCCTTCCACAATTCATTTCGGTAGCTCTGGATTTCGTCCAGTATAATGACACTATTGCATAAATGGGCGAATGCTAGATTGGCCTCTCGTCCTGTCCCAAATAGATAATTAAAAAAGTTCACGTGAGAAGTCAGTGTCACCGGATATTGCAGCAATTGACGCTCCAACAGCACCCTTTTGAAATCCGTGTTGTCTGGCTCCTGGTCCTTCCCTTCCAAAGTAGCTTCTGCCTCTAGTTCTTCCTCGGTCACCATCGGAGTAATCGAATTAATAACTTCCACCTGATAGCCGTTTACCTGCTCCTTGTGGAAAATCCCATTCAGCGTCTGTCTCGTTTGCTCGATCAGAGAGTTGAACGGAAATACATAAATTAACTTATTCAGTCCCAAGCCGTTATTCAGCAAATGTAGTGCCAAATTTATAGACATGTTGGTTTTACCTGAACCAGTAGGAGCTTCGAGATAAAAAACAGGCTCTTGCAGCCGCTCTAACAACCGCTTTTCCGTTTCGATAAACAACGCCGCTCGTAGCTGATTCATTTCAGACAAGCCAGAGGCATCAGGATTTTGGCGATAGGACTCAATCCCCTGCACAATTCCCGTCTGACGATAAGCCTCCAGCATGGGCTCCAGTGGTAGACGTTCTCCAAAATAATGCATCTCCGGCACTTGCTGCTCTATATATTGATACGTCGCCCGAAAATCCGATGCGACCATCGTGGAGTACAGCAGCTTGACCAACACATAGAAAGGAAAAGGCCTGTGTATTTTATTCTGACGTTTATTGCCTTCCAGACGGATGCACCCAAATACGTTATCGTTCTGTAGCAAGTCCTGCTGATCACGATAATAGCGAATGTAATCAGAATTCTCTTTGACCCGGTTATATTGATTTTTTATTTTTAACTCAAATTCGTTGACCTGCCCTCCCATATCTTCATCCATATTTCCCAGGTACGTGTGGTGGCGGGAGATCGTATATGAGAATGAATATAAAAGATGATGCAGGAATGCAAGTACTTTGCGTTTATGCTTCTTACGGTTTGGATACAGCTCTGTTGTATCATGCCATTCCTGCACCTGCCGTAAATGAATATGCAAGTAAAGCACAGCAGACAGCATGGAATGGTTACTGTCTCCCAACTCAGCGTTCCTTTTAACTTCATTGTTCTTCATTTTGATACGTTGGAAGGCCGGGTTCACCTTGCCAAGATCATGCAAATAAATGGCTTGTCTAAAATAGTACATGATCATTTGCCTTAATGATTCATCCAGCGGTTCTCCATCTATGCCGAGACGATCCAGTGCCCTATGTACCGCAGCTTCCACACCATTATCCCTCATCAGTATCTCAGCATGATGCATGACCAGATCGCTATGCTCCTCCAGCATTTCATCCTGTTGAAGCCCCTCTTCTTTTGCCGTGTGCGCCTTCAGCCTCCCTTTCCCTTCCTCCGTTAGCCAATGCTGTATGGATACATGAATACGCAAATCGTCTTCCCTCTTTTCCTTGGGTACAATTTAAAAAATCCATATAAAAAACCGGGCGCTCCCCATCCTGACAATGGAGAATACCCGGTGTTGATTCCATCTATGAAAACGACTGCCCTTTTTTTAGATAAAATACAAGGTGCGGTCATTGTCAGCATCCCGGTACATTTTTTGTAGATCTTCGGCTTTCAGCTCATCTGTATCAATTTCCTGATTAGAAAATACAAGCGGCTCCAGAATGTAACCGTTGTTGGCTGTATTCAGCCCTACGGGGAGATACTCTTGCAAGTAGGATTGCATCTGATCATCTTTCACATATCCTCCCGTATCTACAAGTACATGTGCAGCCCGGAGGGAGTCGATATATTCCGGTTCACTCGCTGGCTCCAACTCAACTAATCGAGCCTTGGATATCGTAGCCGGATGATCATTTTTCCCCAGATAAGGAATGTATTCAGCCTTGGAATGCTGTACATAATCTGCAAGCCGATCAAATACCTCCCGATCTACGCCCCCATCATCTGCCACGTAGATCGTCCAGCGTGGACGCTCCAACCATTGCTCCCGCACATTCAGCACACCGCCCTCTTCCTGGCTTGCATAACCGACTGTGTTGTTGAAAATCTGGATTTTTTTCGAAAAATATCCTCGATCCCCGTGTGGCACGATGCTCACCGATGCATGACGAAACACCTCATAAAATTCAGGGTACGGCATCGCCGGATTATCCTGTTTGGCTTTACCGCCCAACGCCATATTCCGTTCATACTGCTGCGTATAGCCGCCAAGTCCGAGTACCGCACCGAGCAAGCCATATAATGCAACCTTGTGGATATGACTGTATGTAAAATACGCATATACGTTAACATCCGGCTTTTTAAAAAACGCTGTTTCTCCGCTCAACTCAAAGCATAAAGCCTGCATGCTTTCTTCCCTCCTTCCCCGATGTAATCATCCTCTAGCCTTGAGGAAGCTCGCTGCGCGTAAAGATGTTAAACGTCCGCAGCCCCGGAAAATCCAGCTCTACACGCGATGCATACGGATTAACGTATAATTCTACCGTTTCAATTTCCTCGTTTACATCGTTCAAAAGCGGTGCAAGGGCCGACAAATCATAAACCGTCTGCTCTCCATCCTTGTCCTTATCTGCCTTCACATAAGGGTCCAAATTCGGTAAATACGCCGGGCTCCCTGCTTTAAATTCCACAAATAAGGCAAAAGCATTTTCCGCACCGGATTTACTGTTGGTATTTTGCAAAGTAGCCCCGGTCAAAGCTCCCGTTTTGAAAGCCTGATATGCTTCCTCCGTATATCCTTCAAAGCCCTCGGCTGCCAGCAATTCCACATAGTGATCATAATGCTTCGGATTGACGGAAAAAGGATATACATAATGGGATTCATCCACCGTTCTCTTTTTACCAATCGAGGTGGCGTCATTGTCCTCGCTCTTTTCATTTGAGTTACGAAACGGAGATAAAATATCCTGTACCTCCAGATTTGACCAATCAAATTTATTAAAGCCCTGACCAATTTGTACCGGACCAGCAAGACCAATATTCTGATCCTTCACCGCAAACGTTGCACCAAAATTCATCACATCCACACATTGAAACAGCTTGCTCAGCACTTCACGTGAATTTTTGGATACTTCTTCACCGAAAAGATATTCATAACGCTCTGCGAGATTACGCGGCTGGAGCTTCTCTTCTTTCCCTTTGTCCGCATCCTTTACCTTGTCCGCCTTCTTGTCCTTGCCACTGCTCACTTTATACGAACGAATATACAGTACCTTCTGTCCTTCCTCTGCCCATAAGCGCTTGATGCTATATTTTAACGCCTTGTCGCTACCAAAAATTTGGCCCGTGCTGGTTGTCTTTGGTTGCCCGCTAAAGTCTGCATTCCAGTTCGCCATCCGGCTGACAATCCCGATTAGTCCTACCACACGATTAGTTTTCTTCGCCATGTCCGTTCTCCCCTTCGCTGCTTGGTTTCTCGTTCTCGCCTTTTTTCCAGAACCAGTTGTCCGAAAATAACCCCGCCAGGAACATTTCCCTTGCATCTTCATGCTGGAATTCTTTGTCTGGCTGGTAGGCGTTCACATTCGCTAAAGCCCAATTTAATTTAGTATATTGCAGCAGTATTTTGTGGCGATGCAAATAATACGCTTCTTCGATCCGTTTTTTGAGCTGTGCGCTGCGCTTTGCCATGAAAAAAGGCCCGAGTAAATCTCCTTTTTTCTGCTGGGCTTCAGACTGACTTTTCAAATAAAAAGCAAGTTGTCCCGCCAAATAATAAAACTCATCATCTGTTACTACATAGATCGGCTCTGGATAGGCTGTCTGTTCCGTTTGCCCTGCTCCATCTGCGTTTTCCTTCTGTTTCCGCTTATCCAAGGTGTCTAGCTTTTCTTTGAGTTTATTAGACACTTCAATCAGACGATTTCCCATAGCTGTGTATTCCTCCCCTTCCAAATGAGCCATTAGCGAAAGTCTTACATTCATCGCATCGGCCAACCCACTCAGATCCAGCTTCGACTTCTCTTGCCCTGCTGGTTCTACCCGCAGTAGCTGTTCCTCCAACAGACGAAGCGTTACCCGTGCAAATTGAGAACGGATCGTGGCGGTCGTTCCCTTGAAAAACCAGTCATGGAAGCCCTTTTTGCTCTGCATAAATAATGCAACCATCCCACTGGTAAAATCCTTTTCTCTCGCCTTCGGCTCATCTTGAAGAAAATCACCGTTCATCCGTCCGCGAAAAAAGCGTCTGCTGATTTCCTTTTGCAGTTGCTCCACATTTTCCAGATAGCCGTAATCCTTCACAAACGCTTCGCCATCGTTATTTTTGGTCATCAGACCCAGTGCATTCTTGAGCCGAATATTAACATAAACCTGTTTGGAAAAAGGTACATTTTCATAGTCCTGTATTTCGTTATCCTTGCCCTCCACGTAAATAAAAAAGTAGCCTTCTGCTGCGTCCGAGATACTTTTGGAAAAATCCGTATAATAGCTAAACTTGTTCATTCTGAACTTAGGTTGAGAAATAAGCCATTCGGTCGCTTCCTTTACCCGTAATGCTTCCTCCAATGATAAGCGGACAGGCGCACCAACGCGCATTGTTTTATGCTCCAAATATGGCTTCTTACTGTTCATGCTCATGTTAAAACCGGGAAGACCTGTCAAAGCTCCGTCTACCATTTGGTTATAGTCATTACTATTAAAGATTTTTGGGATGGTATATAGCAAATATTCATAGCCATACATTTCGTCCCATGAATACAAGCTGGAAGTTTCGTTAGATGGGTGATCCATTGATGAGTGAATTGGAGTAGATTCTGAGGTGAAAAAGATTTTAACGTAATTCTTAAAAGGAATCGTTCGGATATGTTCAATGAGAACCGACAGGTTTGTAGCGTACCATTGTTCAATCTGTGCAATACTTGTCTGGCGCTGCTCACTTACGAGATATTCCAGTGCCGGAGCATAATCGGTTTGGGAGAAAAACTGCTGCGTAGGACTGGCGAAGATAGTCTCCGTGCTGCTTTTCTTACTGACTTTCTTACTGCTAGTCTTCTTGGTACCTATCAGATCGTCCCACTTCTTCTGTACCTCTGTTGCCTGAGTCTTGTCCAGAAAACGGGCAAGATACGTGCTCATCCCGGTGGTTCTATCTGCCAGTGGCTCAGCTAAAAAAACATCCCTTTTTGCATATAGGGTGTACGGATTATTGGAATGAAGCTGTTTGCCGGGATCTACGGCTTTGTTCATGGAGATCAGAGAACTCACATAATCTTTTTGTTGGAACCATTCAAAAAGCTTCCCACGTGCTCGATCAGGTTCTTCTTTAGTAATGATCATATGCTCGCTTTCAAACTGGCTGACCTGTTCATTCCAGCTTTGATCTAATCGCAGGCGAATATACAGCCCTTCCTTAGGGCGGTGCCTATCAAATGTAATGTTCGGAAACTCTTTCTTTGCCAATAGATAGCTGTTGGTCAAATCCTTTAGCATCCCTTGCGCCTCCTTTCCGAGTTATTCCAATCCCTTGGCGATGCAAAAGCCTGCCCCAAGGATGCTATTTTTTTCTGCCGCTCCTGAGCCTAACGCAACATTCGCCAGCATCTGTGAATGTTCGTCTGCTCTGACAAGCAGCCGTAGTTTATTACCCAGTAGCTTACGTCCTTTATAGGCTAAGGCAATCGGTTTATGGTTCAACACCTGAATCCCTTCCACAAAAGGCTTCTCCAGTCGAATAGGCTGATCTGGATACAGATGATTATATTTCTTCTCCGCGTTAGCATGAATCCGTTGCAGTAAAAGCTCTACACTCAGGCCGGGTACCCACGGCTTGCCTTCAATGGTCACAATAGCAGGGGTGACAGTGGTCAGCTCGGTGATATGCACCAACTTTTTAGATTGCACGGGGGATGCAGCGATAAACTGGAAATATTCATCCTCCTGTAAGGCTTGCAGTGCTGCCGATATTCGACGTAACGTAATCTCTAAGGAACTGCGGATCGTAATGACATATACACGACCTTGCTTGTATACCCCCACCTTTTCACGCGGAAAAGGCGATCCGAATGTATAATGCTTGTACTCCTTATCGTAGTGCGCCTGCTTTAATGTTTCATCTTTCAGCCCCGCTCGACCAATCCAGGCTCCGATACGCTCCGGTATCTCCAGATGGTGAGATAATTGTTTCATTAACGTTGTTATCTGAATTTCAAAATACAAGATATTCACCTCCTAACTTGATATAGAGTATAGACCTCAATCCGTGATTTGTAAATATTTTTCTCGTTATAATTCTTATTTTAAAATTAGATGTAACGGTACTTAAATTGCTACACGTGCAGACTGCCCTTTTGGTCGCTGTTATCCCCAGATTTTCTGGATTGTATAAACCCGTCGAGGATTAAAATCGGAATAGAGGTGGCTACTTACGCTTCTCCAGAACTTCTTCCCTCTTCACTGCTTAGGACTTAGTACGTTTTATGTTGAAGTTGAAGGATAGCAACCAAAATAAATGAAACGTACAATTTCTTATTTCGATACATCCATGTTGTGGATTAAGAATGTCTACGATTCAAGCACTGACTGGCGCAACCGAATTTCAATACATCACATGTTGTGGTTAAAGTGCAGAAGATGCTAGAAAAGCTATCGAGGCATATCGATTTCAATACATCACATGTTGTGGTTAAAGTAGGTATTCATTTTTCGAAAGCGACCTAATAGCCATATTTCAATACATCACATGTTGTGGTTAAAGAGAAAAGTTTAGTCTGAATTCTGCTGAAGGGCGCACATTTCAATACATCATATGTTGTGGTTAAAGTCCAAACGTTGTGGAGACTCTGCACACATATCTCGGATTTCAATACATCACATGTTGTGGTTAAAGGCAAGTCTACGAAGGTGGAAGTGGAGTGGACAACGTAATTTCAATACATCACATGTTGTGGTTAAAGTGTTTATAAGGTGTTCGCGTTGCTCGGTGGGGAGGTATTTCAATACATCACATGTTGTGGTTAAAGTACCAATGGTTTCATCATTGTCTAAGGTGAATAGTGATTTCAATACATCACATGTTGTGGTTAAAGGGCGGCTGCTACCCAGCAACAGTTTTCATTTATTACATTTCAATACATCACATGTTGTGGTTAAAGACACTTGGAGGGACAAGCCCGCAGATCCTTGCCTTATTTCAATACATCACATGTTGTGGTTAAAGTGAATATATTTGTACTGTCCAGATATACACTCGACCATTTCAATACATCACATGTTGTGGTTAAAGATGCTTAATTTGCTGTTGTATTGGGGGCGTTCGTACATTTCAATACATCACATGTTGTGGTTAAAGCAGTTACAGATGGAGTGATTCCATTATCTAAGCCTTATTTCAATACATCACATGTTGTGGTTAAAGAAGGAGCAGGGTGAAGCGAGCAATGCGGCTATAGGATTTCAATACATCACATGTTGTGGTTAAAGTTTGGCAACATCTCGTGAACATGGTCTTAAACTTCAATTTCAATACATCACATGTTGTGGTTAAAGTCAGGCAAGTAATGCATGTCATTTTCAAATAATCGAGATTTCAATACATCACATGTTGTGGTTAAAGGCTAGTAAAATCAAACTTTCCAAAATCGCAATGTCGTTATTTTACTACAGCCACAAGGGTTTCGCAATTCTTTCCCAACCGTAGGTCGCTTCTTGCCAAGTGCTAAGAAAAATAGCTGTATCCCTTGGTGATCTAAGGAGTTACCTCTTTCTAGCTCTTATAAGGTTGGGAAAAACATAGACCTTTGGTCTATGTTGAGATCGCTTACTTAAGAGTATAATGTAAATGCATCAGAAAAAATGCGCATAATGAATAAAACACTTGTGTATTTAAATTTATATTTCTAGTTTTAAAATACTGAAACTAGACTATGACCGTAACATCCGATGTTTCTTTTACTTTTTGTTCGGAAATATTCTTACTAATGGCTATGAGCTACTTCTTTCTGAATACCCAATTAGTAGCTGACCCCAATACCAAGCTTACCAAAAAAAAGCAAACAACGATTTCAAAATAACAGGCAGTATCGATTAATTTGAATTATTCACGATGTTTACTAAAATATCTTACAAAAATAATTATAAAAATGACAATGCAATTTTGCTTTTCTGAAGTTCTTTATATAAATCACGTTTTCAAAATTTGAGATTTAAAAAATATATTAGTACCCTAATGCATGCAAATGTCAAAAGCCTCCTGACCACTATAAGTGGCTTAGGAGGCTTTTTTCAATAAAAAGGAATGAAGTTCATGGAAGGATGAAGCTAAATAATTTTAATTGTTGAGCATCGAACAAAACACTTTATCAGAAACGAGGCCGAGTATTTTGAATACATCTCATGTTGTGGTTAAAGTGAATCTCCGTTAACAGGGCGAACCTTCCTCTACAAATTTCAATACATCGCATGTTGTGGTTAAAGGTATATATGGGTATGGGGTAAGAGGCTGTTAAGCCTATTTCAATACATCACATGTTGTGGTTAAAGGAGCTAGTTCCATTGCACAGCGTCAAGAACGTTAATTTCAATACATCACATGTTGTGGTTAAAGTCAAATGAAAGCTTTCGCTATTGGCTCACAGATTTAATTTCAATACATCACATGTTGTGGTTAAAGGACGACCCTTGACCGTATCGGTACCGAACAAGGCAATTTCAATACATCACATGTTGTGGTTAAAGCGCCATAGCAGCCGGACATTCCAATACATGCACCATATTTCAATACATCACATGTTGTGGTTAAAGCTTGTCTAAAGCACACAGTTCCCCTATCCTTAATCCATTTCAATACATCACATGTTGTGGTTAAAGGGCAACCGAAACGCGTATCTTCGTTAAATTTTACGTATTTCAATACATCACATGTTGTGGTTAAAGAGTGGTTTTCCTGGTTATTACCCTGGGCAAGCTCAATTTCAATACATCACATGTTGTGGTTAAAGCGGCGGTGGCGACGATGGCGGCAGCTCGCAGCAATGATTTCAATACATCACATGTTGTGGTTAAAGCTCCGTTTTGCGCATTTTTAAGTGTGTCATTAAATTATTTCAATACATCACATGTTGTGGTTAAAGTTCCGGTCAGTATTTGTATATGCCAGAGGATCGCAAATTTCAATACATCACATGTTGTGGTTAAAGCCGGACAGGTCGTACAGCATGGGGTGGATCATACGGTATTTCAATACATCACATGTTGTGGTTAAAGGCTAGTAGAATCAAGCTTTTCAGTTTTAATAATGTGCTTATTTTACTACAGCCACAAGGGTTTCGCAATTTTTTTCCCAACCGTAGACCCCTACCCTCTGATTGTAGAGAAAAACGTCTAAAACCCTTGCACCTCTAAGAAATTCTACGTCTCACCCTTTTAAGAGGTTGGTAAAAAATCACCTACAACGCTTAATGAAATACCTTAATTTATTAGGAACATCATTGGATGTACACCGCGGAATTCATTCTTGAAATAAAGCCAATGCATCGGGAAAAACACCCTTTTAACTTTCTATGAATATTCCCCACTCAACTTCAATGAATATTTTTTATGGAAATCCCCTCCACTGCTCTATATAATTCAGGTACAGTTCGTCACACGAGCTTAATCTAAAAATTAGGGGTGTTCCACACCTATGCCACAGCATATTTTACTTATTGAAGACGATCTATCCATTGCCGAAATGCTACTTAAAGCACTCACTAAGGAAGGATACAGCCTAACCACTGCCTATGACGGGGAAGAGGGGCTTCTTGCCTTTGAACGTCATACCTATGATCTGGTACTGGTGGATTTGATGATGCCGAAGGTGGACGGTATGGAGGTGATTCGACGAATTCGTACCCATAGCGCCGTCCCGATTCTGATTATGTCAGCCAAGGACAGCGACGTGGATAAAGCGCTTGGACTGGGCTTTGGGGCAGACGATTATATTGCCAAACCTTTTTCAATGCTGGAAATGACCGCTCGTATTCAGTCCGCGATCCGCAGATCTACTACATATGCCCGTCAGCAACAGCAGGAGGAACAGCCGCAAGCACAAGTTTTGACCTACGGCAGTCTGTGCATTGATTTTGATCATTTTACAGTCATACGCAATGAAAACGAAATTCAGCTAACAGCCAAAGAATCCGATATTTTGAAGCTGTTTGTAGCCAATCCAAACCGGGTATTTACAAAAGCACAATTATACGGATTTATTTGGAAGGACGATTATATGGGCGACGAGAACGTGATTAACGTCCATATTCGCCGCCTGCGTGAGAAAATTGAAGAAGATCCCTCTCATCCTGTCCACATTAAAACGCTATGGGGCATTGGCTACAAATGGGAGAATGGCTGATATGAACATCGAAAACATTTCTGAATGGATTGTCGGTCTCATCATGTCAGTCGTTATAGTATGGCTTTGGCGGGAGCGTATGGCCAATAAGCGCAAAATAAGGGATATCCGAGCCCTACTAGAGCGAATAGTGACGGTGAATCATGCGGAAAAGCTGCTATATGTCACAGGTGACGTTGAACTGCAACGACTCATGACGGAAATTAATCGACTGCTGGACTTGAATCTCAGAGTGTCTGCAGATTACAACCGTAGCCAAATTGCTATGCGCAAAATGATTTCGAACATTTCACACGATCTCAAGACCCCGCTTACGGTTGTGCTTGGATATGCCGAGATGCTGGATGGCGATCCGACTATTTTGCCGGAAGAACGTATAAAGCTGCTATCCAAAATTCATCAAAAGACAAGCGAAGCGATTGAGTTGATCGGAAGCTTTTTTAATTTGGCGAAACTGGAAGCTAATGATACGGATATTCCGTTGACACGACTGGAAGTGGGAGAACTGTGCAGACGCAGCATTTTAGAGTTTTATGACCTGCTGACCGCACAGGGGTTTACTGTACATATTGAGATCACGGAGCACCCCATTCATGCCTTGGGGAACGAAGGAGCGATTGGACGGGTGCTGAACAATCTGATCTCGAATGCCATTCGCTACGGGGCAGACGGACGGACGCTGGGTCTGACTTTATCGGAACAGCAGGATACAGTGCGTATAGAGGTATGGGATCGTGGAAAAGGCATACAGGAATCTGAGCAGGATAAAGTTTTTGAACGCATGTACACACTGGAGGACTCCCGCAATAAGGCGGTACAAGGCAGCGGACTGGGCCTTACGATTGCCAAACGTCTGGTTGAAACGATGAACGGAGAAATTCAATTGACTAGTAAACCTTATGAGCGGACGGTCTTCTCTTTTACATTGAAGAAAATCAACTATTAATCGGACTCAACATGCTCAACTTAATAAATTTGTAAGAATCACGAAAGAAAAATGAACATTTCGCCCTTTATCCTTGAATTATCAGCAATATACGAAGGGAGAACACCCATGACTTACGTAATACGTACACATCAGTTGACCAAAGCCCTGAAGGGTAACGAAATTGTAACGGGAGTCAGTATGAATGTGCGCAAGGGAGAAACCTATGGCTTTCTCGGCCCTAACGGGGCAGGCAAGACAACGATGATGAAAATGATTACGAATTTACTCAAGCCGACATCGGGTGAAATTGAATTATTCGGTGAGAAATTAACGCCAAAGTCGTATCATCTGCTCGGACGTATGGGTTCGATTATTGAATACCCGATTTTTTATGATAGGCTGACGGCGCAGCAAAATCTCGAACTTCATTGTGAATACATGGGCTACTATAATAAGCAGGCTGTTCGGGATGCCCTGGAATTAGTAAACTTGCAGAATGCGGATGACAAGTCGGTAAAAGACTTTTCACTGGGAATGAAACAGCGTCTCGGGATTGCCCGCGCTATTGCGACTAAGCCAGAGCTACTCATTTTGGATGAACCGATTAATGGTCTGGACCCCGTGGGAATCAAGGAAATCCGCCAACTATTCCACATGCTATGCAAGGAATATGGGATGACTCTGCTCGTGTCCAGTCATATTTTAGCGGAAATAGAGCAGATTGCGGATACGGTAGGCGTGATTAATCACGGAAGGCTGATTGAGGAAGTGTCGATGGAACAGGTGCGGGAAACCAATACGGAATACATCGAATTTACGACCAACGATTGTAAAAAGGCGGCCTACGTCCTCTCCCATCATCTGAATCTGAATAATATAAGGGTGCTCAATGAACAGAGTATACGTATTTACGATTCAAATGTACCGCAGAAACAAATTACGAAGACGCTCATTTTAAATGATATAGAAGTGGATTCCATTCATCAGAAAAGCAGTACGCTGGAAGACTACTTTTTGCGGCTGTTAAACGGAGGTGATCTTCATGCTTAAGTTGATGCAACTGGAGCTCAAAAAATTTCATCTGGCGGGTTATATCCGTTCAGCACTGATCGCCAATGCATGCATTCTTGGGCTGCTCTGTATCATCGCGCTGGACAGCCAAAGTACAGGAATACCCGAATTTACACAGTACACTCAGCTTCTCGATCTCATGGACATGCTGGTCAGAGCCACATTTATTGTGTTTGCCTCCGTTCTCCTGTGCCGCTTTATCGTAGGGGAATTTAAGTCCAAATCGATTACGATCCTGTTCATGTATCCGATTCACCGTCAGAAGCTGATGATCGCCAAGCTCTTGGTTGTGCTGCTGTTTACCTTCTTGTCTATTATTATTTCGGAAATAATCATTACGGCTGCTATTCATCTGCTCAACCAGTTTGTCTTGATTGTACCCGATAACCTTACTCTTTCGATACTGGGTCAACAATCAGCACGGACGCTGATCAATGCCGTTGCTGCCAGCTTTATGGGACTGGTTCCGCTGTATATGGGGATGCGAAGATACTCTGTACCTACTACCATTGTGACCTCAATCCTGATTGTAGCATTGCTTTTCTCTAATAATAACGGCGCTACACTTAGCTCCATAGCCCCCGTGCAAATAGGCTTCTCTATACTGGGAATGCTGGTGGCTTATGCGGCGATTCGACGCATTGAGTATAAGGATATTACTTCATAGTATGTAACTTAGTAAAACGCTTTCGAAAAATAGATGAAAATCATTGTTAGATATACACACATTTTTCACTGGACTTCATTCTAAAACAGGTATATCCTATAGGAGAAATTAAAAAACGGAATAAGGATCTTCGGGGTAGGGTGTGATTCCCAACCGGCGGTATGGCTCATGGAGCTAAGCCCGCGACTCTGTATCTGGCAACAGGATACGGACTGATTTGGTGAGATGCCAAAGCCGACGGTAAAGTCCGGATGGAAGAAGATCGAAATATCAACATGCCGCGAAGTGGATGAATGCTGCGTTATGGGTTTTGCAGTTGCAGTAACTTCATTTAACTTGCATAAAGCGGCAAGTTTATTTGATCAACCCCCGTCTTGCATGGCCTTTCGCCATGGACGGGGGTTTTTGTGCCACCGGTCCTGTATTCGCAAGGAGCTAATTGAGTATGAGTCAATCTTCTACTGTACTAACATCCAAAGGTTTTGATCATAGCTCCCACATGAAAAGCGGTTTTTGGCTGGTCGCAATTGGGGCAGCCTTGTGGGGCGCTGATCCGCTGTTTCGTATTATTTTGCTAAAATCATTTACTTCAACACAAATTGTACTAATGGAGCATGTGCTGCTCTTCCTCGCTCTGACACCGATGCTGTGGAAGCATCGTGAGGAACTCAAAGCGGTACGGCTTCGTCAAGTTTTCGCTATTTTGTTCGTCTCGTGGGGCGGCTCGGCTCTGGCCAGCGTGATTTTTACCATGGCGCTCAGCAACGGTGATCTGAATGCTGTACTCTTACTCCAGAAGCTTCAACCATTGGTCGCTATTATTCTGGCCCGCGTTATATTGAAGGAAATGCTGCCGCGTCATTTTGGATTATTAATTGTCGTCGCTCTGTTCGGGACGTATCTTCTGACCTTCGGTTGGTCGCTCCCCTTCGGGCATGTTCGTGATTTTGTCCAGGTCGGTAGTCTACTTGCACTGGGTGCAGCGGTTCTGTGGGGCGGTTCGACAGTCATGGGAAGCTACTTGCTTCGTTCAATGAAATATGAAACGGTAACCTCCCTCCGCTTCATGGTGGCGCTCCCTCTGCTAATTGTCCTCACCTCTGTAGAGCATGCGCCATGGAATATGCCTGCCGGTACATGGGCAGGCGCAGCTGTGATTATCAACTTGCTATTGCAGGCATTGCTTCCGGGTCTTCTTAGCTTATTGCTGTATTACAAAGGCTTAAGTACGACCAAAGCGTCTTATGCTACGATGGCAGAATTGAGCTTTCCCATGGTGGGTGTCGTGATTAATTGGATCGCATTTCAGCAAATCGTTACTGTAGCGCAATTGACTGGTTTTATGCTCATCTGGATTACGCTCTTTATGATTTCACGTCAGCAAAAAAATTAACAGTTCAATGTCCCCTTCATGACTCACCCAAGCCAAATTGTGAAGATGCTTTTGCATCTCCGATTTGGCTTTTTATGTGTTCGCATTAATATTAATCATAGTTCTTTAGACCTGTTTTTCAAAAAAAGTGTCTAAAATATGCTACTATTTCTCGTTTCCCAATGATTACATCTATAAAATTCGTCGGTTTATGTCGAATAAAACAATGTAGTGATCATCAGACACAGAGGAGCAAGAACTATGACTAAAACAAAACAAACAGTTCCGTGGTGGAACAGGTTTCTCAAGCAGTTTTATTTAATGAGGACAAGATTAATAATATCTTTTTTAGCTGTGTTATTGATTCCGAGCGTACTTATCGGGTACTTTTCTTATCAGGGGGCTACGACACAACTCAGTCAGCAAATGGGCGGTTCCGTATACACGAATCTGTATCTGATCCGGAGCAATGTCAATCAGTATGTAGCGCCTATTATGAAAGACCTGGACGTGCTTACCACTGAAATCAATTCTGATTCCATTGGTACCAACCAAGAGACCCTTCAGAAAAAGTTAGATGTTATCGTCAAGGCTCACCCCGAGCTAGATGCAGCGCTTCTCGGCAATGAGAAGGGGCAATACATACGTTCGCCGAAAAAACAGGAGTCCGATTATGATCCCAGGGAGAGAAAATGGTACAAAAACGCGATGCTGGAAAAGGGTAAAGTATTCGTCGGTGTTCCAGTTGCCAGCGTCACGACAGGGAATTTAGTCGTTAATATATCGGGAACGCTGGAGGACGGTGAAGGAGCTGTTGCCCTGGCTTTGAACCTGGACAAAATGAGTGAAAGTCTGCAGTCTGTTAAGATTGGTGAGCGCGGAGGACTCATTATTGTTGATTCTGAACATAAAGTTGTATCTGGGACTGGAACAGCTTTCAACAAGACAGGCAAAAAAGCGGCTGACGCCATAGAAGGACTTCCCGAAGTGGCGACAACCGTCGAAAATGATACTCCTTCCATGTCGCAAATTCAATTTATGAATCGAGATATGCTGGCCTTTACACTTAAGGACCCTCTCACCGGTTGGAGCATTGTCGCACTGTCGGATCTGGAGGATTATAGTGATGCAGTCCAACCAATTCTGAAACAAAGCCTGATTGTGATTGTTATTTCCATACTTGCCGCGGCGATCATCATTGTGCTTATGGTCCGCTCATTCTTAATTCCGCTGCGCAAGCTGCAAGCAGGAACACGCATCGTCCGTGACGGAAATCTGACCGAACGTGTTAATCTATCCAGCAAGGATGAGTTCGGCGAACTGGCACAGAATTTTGACCAGATGACGCATTCCTTGCATACGATGGTCTCAGAGGTCAACCAAACCTCCTCCCGACTTGCTTCCTCTTCCCTGATAATCAAGGAAAGCACAGAGCAAACGACGGAGTCCGTACAACATGTAGCGGAAACGGTTATGGAATCCGCGGAAAATGCAGCCACCAGCGCCGAGGCATCCGAGCAGACCGCTAATGCCGTTGAAGAAATGGCGAAGGGTGTCAGCACCATTGCCGAATCGGCAAGCTCCATCGTGGATTCAGCAGGACAAACCGAGCATGATGTGGCTCAAGGCAGTCAAATGATCAGTAGTGTACGGACCCAAATGGACCGTATTCTGGAGGCTGTCAGCCAAACGGCTAGCCTAATGGATGAGCTATCCCAGCTCTCGGACGATGCGAAGCAGATGAATACGGCTATTGCCGCCATTGCCAAGCAAACCAATTTGTTGTCTCTGAACGCGTCTATTGAAGCTTCCAGAGCTGGCGAAGCCGGGCGTGGATTTGCCGTAGTCGCTATAGAGGTACGCAAGCTGTCTGAGCAATCCAAGGAAAGCGCGGATTCCATCAGTCAGATTATTACTCAGATGCTCGATTTGATTCAACGCTCTACCGCTACCATGAACGGTAATGTTCGTAACCAGGTAGGTGAAGGTATGCGTATTAGCCAAGATGCAGAAGGTGCATTTACGAATATTGAGCGCTCTACTTCTCATATCGTGGAACAAATTCAAAGTGTGTCCGCTGCTGCTGAACAAATCTCAGCCAGTACAGAGGAAGTCTCCGCCACTGTTACCCATTTGGCAAGCCTGTCTCGCAATTCGGCGGACAGCTCGCAGACAACATCTGCTGCTGCTCAGGAACAAATGGCAGCTATGGAGGAAATTGCCTCTTCGTCACAGGAGTTGTCCAACATGGCGCAGGATTTGCAACAGCTGGTTAAGCGATTTAAGATTTAACTTACTACTAACAAAAGCCTTCGTCCGTATACAAATTACGGGCGAAGGCTTTTTACATTTGAGTTCTTGATATGCTCTCTCTCTTGTTACTTATAGGGTCATCTGACCGGTTAAATGACGGCGTCTATCTCCTTCAGGGTCGTGCTCCACCTTAATATTCTGATGGAAAATAGCTGTAGTCCGCTCTTCTCTGTCGTACATCGGCCAAGCCCCCTCGGACAGCACTGGCTTCCCATCACGTGCAAAAGCAACCCATGCCTGCTGCATATCTTGAGCCAGCTTCTGCATCGAAGGTTGAATCTCTAATCCAAGCTTATCTAGCAGCTCCAGATTATCGAAAACAAACGCAATCTCTGCACCGTGAACCGCTTGTCCAAAGGTAGGATGCCCCGGCAATGTCCAATCAAAACGATACATCCATACAGGCGCATGCGCCGACTGTGCAACAGCAAGAGCCAACGCAGGACGCCAAAAAAATAGATCGGTCAACATTTGCGCCTGTCCCTCAATCGTAACCGGAAAAGGTTCTATCAGGTCGCCGATGTCTGACATGCCCGTCATCATTTCCAATGCCTGTCTCGCTGTCGACTTGTTCATTAGATGGGATTCTTTTCGGATGAAATAGCCCCCCTCATGCAAGTTCGTTCCAATCAAAACGGAAACCTGCTTTGCTGAACCTTGCGCGATTGCAGACAGGGGTACATCTGGCAAGGTCACACCGTCCACAACGGGTTGATAGATCATCGCCATCCCTGGTCCGATGACTTCATGCGTCTTCGCCATCGCTAGCATCAGCGCATCTGTCGGCAGGCTAAACAACCTCTCTGGATGCTGAGTGTCCACACCCAGCTGCTGTAGATACACAGCCGTCACTTGCTCGGCCTGTGAAGTTGGCAATACCTGCGACGCACCGCTCTGCAAAATTGCACGCTGGAACAGTCCTTTAGCTGCTGGCATCGCCAATAAAGCGGCAATACTCATCGCGCCTGCTGATTCACCGAACACCGTCACTTCGTCCGGATTGCCGCCAAAGGCAGAGATGTGATCCCTAACCCATTCCAGCGCAGCGATCTGATCCAGTAGTCCCGCATTAGAGGTCAGGCCATCTCCCTTTGGAGTCAGATGCAAAAATCCTAACGGCCCCAATCGATAATTGATCGTAACAACCACAACATCGCCATTCTTCGCCATGCGTTCCCCGTCATATAAAGGTATAATCCCGGACCCCGTGATAAAGGCACCGCCATGAACCCACACCATCACTGGACGTCCCTTCTCAGGAGTCTTCGAAGCAGGTGTCCAAACGTTCAGGTATAAGCAATCCTCTGACTGCTTAGGCGGTTCCACCAGATTTCCAGTCATACTTTCAGCGGATGGCATAGGTTGCGGACAGATTGGCCCAAAACTCGTCGCAGCCCGCACACCCTCCCAAGACTCCAAAGGCTGGGGCGCGTGAAAACGTAGTTTTCCAACAGGAGGCTGTGCATATGGGATACCTTTCCACACATGATATCCATTTCCCGTTTCCCCACGTAATTGACCTAAACGAGTATGTACCGTAATACTTTCCATTATGAAGCCCCCTTTATTTCGTATGTTCAACACAACGGTATAATATCAATCTTTACATATCTCTATTATACCCTTTGCACACGGCCAAACCAAAAAATACCGGAAGCACTTTTGCGCTCCGGCATTTTTATAAACAAGATAGGGAAATAGCGATTAATCCCGAACTTCTTCTTTTGGAATCAGCTTGTAAATTTCTTCGCTTTCCATAGAGTCAATTAGTCGATCTAGCCACTTGTAATAAGCGACGGCCTGCTTCATTTTCATACGATCTTGCTGAAGAATCGCCTTAAATTCCTCGTACTCTTCACCCTGATTCATCAATCTGTCCAGCTCATCAATGGCTTTGCGCAACACCAGTAAATTTGTTTCTACTGCTTTTCTCCATTTAATAGCGAAGAAGTCAGTGAAGGTTTGATGCCAGTCATATTCGACTTCATACAAGTCTTTGCGTGAGCCCTTGCTCCATACCTTATTTACCATTTTCAGATCCAATAATGTTCGAACTCCTGTACTCATGCTCGTTTTGCTCATTTCCATTTCACGGCCCATCTCGTCCAGCGTCATCGGTTTATCCGCAAAAAAAAGCAAACCGTATAAATGCCCCGCAGACAAAGTAATCCCATACAGGTCCATGTTTTTACCTATAGCTTCTATGACACGTTTGCGAATTTTTTGCAGCGAAGCCTGCTGCTCATCACCTAACTGGTACAAGCTCATGCTTGCAACCTCCTAATTTTAGAGCATTTTGCACAACCTAGTATGAACGATTTACCCGTAAAAGATTAGCTTTGACGCAATATATGAAATCTTTCAACAATAAATGAAATGTTTCAAAAGCAAAGCTTCTGTCTATATTACAACAGCATGGGTCGTTCAAAATCATAATTCGCAAAATTGCTAATGATAGTAAACTTTTTAAATTATGGATATACATAAATCTTTTTCTTATGGTTATATTTCATTGTCTATTTTAAAAAAAGCACTATCGGTTGTAAAGTTCCGAATGTTTGAGCATTCTATAGAACGAAGGAGCATATCGAAGGAAACTTTGTACAGTTTTTTCTGTACGTACTTTATGAACAGTTTTTTTGTTTGAAATGTAAGCAATGCTTCTGTTACAATTAATTTTGTCATTAACCGTTCAGGATGTTCAGAATTATGATTTTTATACTCAATCCTTAATGCAACATGGGGTTAATACCAAGCAAAGTATAGAAAGAAGAGGTGTATGTATGACGATTTTGGAAGTCAAAAATGTCAGCAAACTCTTTGGTCCTCACGCAGAGCAAGGTGTTCCGCTCCTGGAGCAAGGCTGGGGCAAGGAAAAGTTGGCCAAAGAAAAACAGATTACTGTTGGTGTCAATAAGGCCAACATGGAAATTAAGCAAGGTGAAATTTTCGTAATTATGGGGCTATCGGGCAGTGGCAAGTCCACTTTGGTGCGAATGCTAAATCGCTTGATTGAGCCTACCTCCGGTGAAATTCTGGTCCACGGCAAAGATCTCCGTAAGATGAACAAAGAACAACTTCGCGAAGTTCGTCGTAAAACCATCAGCATGGTTTTTCAAAAATTCGCTCTGTTCCCACATCGGACTGTATTAGAAAATGTAGAATATGGTCTTGAAATTCAAAAGGTAGAAAAAGCACAGCGTCAGGAAAAGGCGCAACAAGCGCTGGAACTGGTTGGTCTTAAAAACTGGGGCGATAAAATGCCCGATGAATTGAGTGGCGGCATGCAGCAGCGTGTCGGTCTGGCACGGGCGCTGGCTAATGACCCTGAAGTGCTCCTGATGGATGAAGCGTTCAGTGCATTGGACCCGCTCATTCGCCGTGACATGCAGGATGAGCTGTTGGAGCTTCAGGATAAAATGAAGAAAACCATTGTGTTTATCACCCATGATCTGGATGAAGCGTTGCGGATTGGTGACCGGATTGCATTGATGCGAGACGGTGCGGTCGTACAAATCGGTACACCGGAAGAAATTATGATCCAACCGGCTAACTCTTATGTAGCCCGCTTCGTCGAGGATGTGGATCTGTCCAAGGTATTGACGGCTGCTCATGTCATGCTTCGTCCAGAAACCATCACCATGGATCGTGGTCCGCGTGTGGCTCTGGAATTGATGCGGGAGCGTGGGATTTCCAATTTGTTCGTCATTGACCGCACCAAAAAGCTACTGGGTGTTATTAACGCCGAGGATGCTGTTCATGCACTGCGCAATAATTTGAAAATTGAAGATATTTTGATCACGGACGGACCGCAGGTTGCTGCCGAGACAGTCATTAATGATTTATTTGAAATTACAAGCTCGTCCAAGGTGCCGCTGGCTGTGGTCGATGACAAGCAAAAGCTGCTGGGCGTTATCGTCCGTGGAGCATTGCTCGGCGCACTTGGTGGAGATGTTACCACTACGAAGGAGGTGAATGCCCGTGATACCGAAACTGCCAATCGCTGAGTGGATTCAATCCATTGTAGACTGGATGGGTATTCATCTGGCTGGATTGTTTAATGTTATTTCTTCCATTATAGAAGCTGTAGTTGGCTTTTTCTCAGGCCTGTTCATGCTTCCGCACCCTCTGGTGTTCATCGTAATCATCGGGATTATCGCCTTTATGATCGGGCGGGTTCAGCTTACGCTATTTACTGTCATCGGCTTCCTGCTGATTGATAATCTTGGTTATTGGAGTGAAACAATGAATACGCTCGGACTGGTCATCACGTCTGCGCTCGTATCCATTGTTATCGGGATTCCCATCGGGATCTGGTGTGCATACAGTAAATCGGCATCACGCATTATCACGCCTTTACTTGATTTTATGCAGACGATGCCTGCGTTCGTGTACTTACTCCCAGCGGTTACCTTTTTCAGCCTGGGTGTTGTGCCGGGTGTTATCGCATCTGTTATCTTTGCTATCCCCCCAACCATTCGCATGACCAACTTGGGGATTATGCAAGTATCAGGTGAGCTGATCGAAGCATCAGACGCTTTTGGTTCAACATCTGCGCAAAAGCTGTTCAAAGTTCAGCTTCCACTTGCATTGCCTACCTTAATGGCTGGTATTAACCAGACGATTATGCTGTCACTGTCTATGGTTGTCATTGCTTCCATGATCGGTGCGGAAGGCATCGGTGCTGTTGTGTACCGTGCTGTGACACAGCTGCAAATCGGTAAAGGTTTTGAAGCCGGCTTAGCTGTTGTCGTTCTGGCTATTGTGCTTGACCGTTTTACGCAAAACCTGTTTAAACCTACGCAAAAAGGCAAAAGCCGCGTATCCAGCAAGCAAAAAGTATGGATTACTTCTGCAGTTACAGCTGTCATTCTGATCGCTGGTGCATCCCAATATTTTGTTGGAACGGATCATTCCGCATCTGGCAAAGGTAACGCTGCTGCCAACCCGGTTGGCGAAGAAGTCGGTTACAAAATTATCGGTATTGATGCCGGGGCAGGCATTATGAAATCGACTGCCAAAGCAATTCAAGACTACAATTTGTCTGATTGGAAGCTGGTTGAAGGTTCCGGTGCAGCTATGACGGCCACACTGGACAAAGCCATTAAAGCGAAAAAACCGATCATTATTACAGGTTGGACTCCACACTGGATGTTCAACAAGTATGATCTCAAATATTTGGAAGACCCTAAGAATTCTTATGGTGAAGCCGAGGGGATTCATACGATTGCCCGTAAAGGCTTGCAGCAGGATGCTCCTATCGCTTATGAGTTTCTAAAACGTTTCAAATGGACACCAGAAGATATGGGTGAAATGATGGTCGCCATTCAAGCCGGAACCAGTCCTGAGCAAGCTGCCAAGGATTGGGCGGAGAAACATGCCGACAAGGTTCAGGAATGGACTCAAGGACTGCAACCTGTCAATGGTGACACCTTCAAGCTAAGTTATGTGGCTTGGGATTCTGAAATTGCCAGCACGAATTTGCTAAGTTATATTTTGGAGAACAAACTGGGTTACAAAGTAACAGCACTTCAAGTTGAAGCAGGTCCTATGTGGACGGGTGTCGCTAGTGGTGATGTAGATGCTTCACCGGCTGCATGGCTGCCGTTAACACATGCGGATTACTGGGCTAAATACAAGGATAAGCTCGACGATCTTGGGGCTAATATGAGCGGTGTTAAAACCGGATTGGTCGTTCCAGCTTACATGGATGTTAAATCGATTACTGATTTGCAGGATAACGGAGCCGAAGCGGCTCCGGCTTCCGCCACAACTGGAGACTTTGGCAAAGAGGTCGGCTACCGCATTGTCGGTACCGACCCTGGCGCCGGACTAATGAAGCTGACCGCTAAAGCTATGAATGACTATGGCTTATCCGACTGGAAGCTGCTTGAAAGCTCTGGAGCTGCTATGACTGCTACACTGGATAAAGCTATCAAAGCCAAGCAGCCTATCGTCGTAACAGGTTGGACACCTCACTGGATGTTTAACAAATATGATTTGAAATACTTGAAAGATCCTAAAAAAGCGTACGGTGATAAGGAAGAAATTCATACAATCGCCCGCAAAGGTTTGAAGCAGGATGCTCCTGTGGCTTATGAATTTCTAAGCCGATTTAAGTGGACTGCTGAAGATATGGGTGAAGTGATGATCGCGATTCAGGACGGTACTGCCCCACAGCAGGCTGCCAAGAATTGGGCTGATAAACATCCTGACAAGGTTCAGGAATGGATCAAGGGTCTGCAGCCCGTCAACGGCGATCCTTTGAAGCTAAGCTACGCTGCTTGGGATTCTGAAATTGCCAGTACGAACGTATTGAAATATGTATTGGAACAAAAATTAGGCTATAAAGTAACAGCTCTGCAGGTGGAAATCGGCCCGATGTGGACTGGCGTAGCTGGCGGAAGTGTAGATGCTACCGCAGCCGCTTGGCTTCCATTGACGCATGCTGATTATTGGGCTCAATACAAGGATAAGGTGGATGACATCGGAACCAGCATGACTGGCGTTATGTCCGGGCTTGTCGTTCCATCCTATGTGCCGATTGATTCTATCGAGGATCTTCAGCCGCCGCAATAATATTTTTTCTGCTTTTAAACCATACGAACAAGCAAAAGGCAGATCAGGGTTTACTCCTGATCTGCCTTTTTGTGATATCCAATATTTAGAGTTGCTCTCAGCCTTTTAGCGTGAATCCTTCTTGAGCGGACACTTCGGCATGCTGCTCTGTCGTCTGGTGCTGTCTAAAGAATAACGGATAGATCGCGAAAGACACCAGCAGACTTACACAACCAATGACGCCTAGAGCAATCATATCTTTGAAAATGTACGTGATATCCAGTCCTTTGAGCGTGATGTTCCGTACAGCATCCAGGTAATACGTCAGTGGCAATATCTCAGCAAGCCCCCGCAAGAAGCCGGGCATTGCCTCTAATGGCCATGTATAGCCTGACAGCATAAAGGAAGGAACAGCAATCAGCATCAGAGTTTGGGTCGCATCTACTCTGGTTTTGGAAAAGAGACTGAACAGGAAGCCTAATCCGCACAAGGCAAAGTTAAAAACCAGCGACACTAAAATCAACGGCAGTACCTGTCCCCTGAACGGAATATCGAAGCATAAAGCGCTGATACTGAATACAGTCAGCACATTGAAAGCTCCCGCTGCATAATACGGTGCCAGTTTGGCAATAGCCAAACGCCAAGGGGTATTTCTCCATGCGCCAAATCTTCCCCAAGTCCCTGCTTCCTTATCACGCGTGCAAGACAACGCAATACCTAGCAGCAAACACTGCTGGAGAGCCGCAGAAATAACCCCCAACGGCATGAAAAGCTTATAATCATATACTGGGTTAAATAGCACTCTGGATCGGAACGGGATGGTAGTCAGCGTCGACGCGGCCTGATCGGCGTTCATTCCCTTTTGTTTCATGGAATTGACTGATACTCCGGCACTCACGCTACTAATAACCTGATTCGCAATCCGACTGGCACTATTGGAATACATCATATTACTGCCGTCAATCAGCGTGAGCACGGGTGGATTCTCCCCATGCTTAAGCCGAGTAGTAAAGTTGTCGGGAATGACGATTCCGACCTTAGCTTCTCCAGTCTCTACTTGACGGACTACATCATCCTGATTGTTTGCTTGCCGTGTAACGGCAAATGAATCGGTCGAATCAAACGCCTGAATGATCTGGCGACTGAGTTGCGAATTATCTCCGTCGTACACGGTGACAGGCATCTCGGTAATCCGCTGATGTGAATATAGGAAGCCGAATAGTATCGTATACACAATCGGCGTAATCAGCAGAATAGCCATAAAGCGGCGGTCCCGGAAGATGCTCAGCCATTCCTCGCGAAACACATCGCGGATACGAAGTCTTTCCTGTGAATCCTGCATATTACTGCGCCCCTTTGCCTGTAAACAGAACCGTGGAGCCTGTTGGAACCGATGCAGCAAGGTCTGGCAATGCTACTTTAACACCGAAGGAACGGACATCCTTGTCACCGGAGCTTTGGCTCGGTTTTTGAATGGCAAAGTCAGCAGCCGATTCTAACAGAATGACTTTACCCTTCAGCTCCTTACCGCCAGACAGCAATTTAATTTGGACTGTATCCCCTGCTTGAAGACCGTTCAGAGACGTTTCAGGTACATAGAATTTAGCCCAACGTTGTGTCGAAGTTTCAATGGTATAAACCGGGAACCCTGCACTAGCCATTTCACCTAAGCTAAGCGACTTGGATTTTACGATTCCATCCTCGGACGCACGCAGCGTAGTGTAGCTCAAATAGGTCTGAGCCTCTTGAAGTGCGGCTTCCGCTTGGGCTACCTGTGCATTGGCACCTGCAACCGCAGATTGAGCCTGCTCAACTGTGGATTGCGCCGCCTTCACCGCAGATTGCGCTTGTTCTACCGAAGCCTGAGCGGCTTTGACATCTTCCTGTTGCAGAGCAACTTTGCCCGCTCCTGCCTGTGCTTCCTTCACCGCAGCCAAGGCTTGACGGTATTGAGCTTCAGCCGCCGTAATTTCCTCCTTGCGGCTTCCCTCCCGTGCCATATCCAATTTTTGCGACTCCGCATTATACTTGGCCACTGCCTGTTGATGTTCCAATGTCGCTTGATCCAAAGATGCCTGGGTTGCTGCACCGGCTTCTTGAAGCTTTTTGGCACGCTCCAGATTTTTAACGGTCAGGTCCAGCGTTTCCTTGGCTACCTTCACAGATACTTGCAATTGCTCAAGCTCCTGTGGTCTTGCCCCGCTCTTGAGGGCATCCAGTTTTGCCAAGGCGGCGTTCGCAGCCGCTTTGGCCTGTTCAATCTGGCTGGAGGAAGCCTCTGCGGTCACACTGACCGATGTCGTGCCTTGGCTTTTCTTGGCCTGAGCAGCACTCACAGTAGCCTGTGCCTGGCCTACGCCTGCTTGAGCCTGCAACACTCCAGCTTTTGCTTTGGATACATTACTCTTGGCTGCCAGCAATGCCGCCTGTGCCTGCTTCACCTTATCTTCCAACTCGCGACTTTCCAGATGGGCTAACACCTGCCCTTTTTTAACCTGATCGCCTTCTTTGACGAGCATCTGGTCAATCCGTCCTGCCATTTTAAAGCTGGCATTGAGGGTATCCGACTCCACATAAGCCGTAGGAATGGAAGAAGACTGATCCGCAGACAAGCTGCTTCCACCCCGTGGAAGAGCAGTTAAGGCATATATCCCAACCGCGATTAAAATAATAAGTACGACATAAATCGTATATTTTTTAGCTTTCATGTTTTCATCACTCCATCTGTATATTAATGTTGCATGCCCAATGCATTACACACAAAAACTTCAATGCTTTCACGAGCCTCTTGCAGATTCATCGTTTCGCCCCAAACCATTGACCTCATAGGTGCAAAAATGTAAATCCCAAATAAGCAATTGGCTGTTGTTTTGGCATCCAGCTTACTTGAAATTTTTCCATGAAACTTGCCGGAATCGATCTCTGCCTCCATAAAATCAAAATAGTCAGCCAGCACCTGCCTAATATTAAAATGCTGCTCTTGCGAAACCCAGCCCTTACTGACCAATAGACGGCAAAAGTCCGGTTCTCTCACAATAAACTCAATATGTACTTGGATTAGCTTGCGAATCCTAAGCTCCACCTGATCTTTAGGCGTATGAGCCATTGCTTCATGGATATCCCGGACAAAACGCTCCATCCCCATCTTCAAAATGTAAATGTACAATTCTTGCTTGTTTTTAAAATTGTAATACAGGGTTCCTTTGGCTATGCCACAAACTTTGGCAATTTCCTCCATATTTGTTTCATTAAATCCTCGTTCAGAAAAAGCTTTGAGTGCGCCGTTAAAAATAATTTCCTTTGTCTGCTGTTTCATGCTTCCTCCTTTTTTGAACTGACCGTCCAGTACAAAAATTATGTATTTATTATAAGCCCATTTTTAGTTATCCAGCAATAGGAAAAATGAAAATATTTCATTTTAGACAATTCGTCTAAACGCTTATTCTAAAAGTGAAAATGCAAAAACGGATCGAATAAGTGAGGGGGTCACTCATTCGATCCGCTATGTCATAAAATCGGATGATAAGGAGGCGCATTCTACGGATTATCATCTGATTTTAAGGGAAGGCCGACTATTTTTTCACGGTTTGATTATATTGCGCAATTTTGCCTGTAATTTCTTGGGTAGCTTGATCCAATGCCTGTTTTGGTTGTTGCTGGCCACTCAGCACAGCCTCGATTGCACCTTCGACGATTTGGCGCGCTTCTGGGAATACGCCCATCACTGCGCCCTGTGTAGCGGTGGATTGTGCCGATGCGTGCAATTGGTCAACCGCTGTCTGGAATTGCGGATATTTTACCATATTGTCTTTGAGTACCTTCTCGTCATAGGCTGCTTTCGTGATCGGGAAGTACCCGGTATTTACACTCCATTGTGCC
The DNA here is from genome assembly GCF_038008165.1 of Paenibacillus sp. FSL L8-0644. Classification (NCBI taxonomy): domain Bacteria; kingdom Bacillati; phylum Bacillota; class Bacilli; order Caryophanales; family Paenibacillaceae; genus Paenibacillus; species Paenibacillus sp. FSL L8-0644. Next base: position 1,518,356 of record NZ_JBBOYN010000001.1, on the reverse strand, counting down.
TGTACAGCTGGGGAAGCGACGAATTTAATGAACTCCCATGCTGCCTTCTGCTGGGCTTCGGGCTTGTTGTTCATGATGTACAAGCTTGCGCCGCCTACAACCACGCCGCCTTCTTTTGCTTCATTCGCTCTTGGCAGGAATCCTGTGCCTACTTCAAATTTATCGCCAACCTGCTCCACAATATTACGCAGCGAAGCGGTGGAATCCAGCGTCATCGCAATTTGTCCTGCGGAAAAAGCCTTTGCCGTATCGTCCGAGTTACGTCCCAGATTGGATACAACCTTTTCATCGATCATTTTCTTCCACCACGTTAGGGTTTTTACACCTGCATCCGAATTCAGCATGGATTCCGTTGCCGCTTGATCACGACCATTGCCATTATTCACATAATCTGCGTTCTGATTGGCAAACAGTTGCTCCATAAACCAGCCGTAGATGGCAATGGAAGCACCGGATTTACCATCCTTGCTCAAGGCTTTAGCAGCCTTTTCGAACTCATCATACGTTTTCGGAGGATTAGCTGGATCAAGTCCTGCGGCTTTGAATGCATCCTTGTTGTAATATAAAATCGGGTTTGACGTATTGAACGGCATGGCGTTCAGTTTACCATCAATCGTATAGTATCGTGTAATATTCGGCTCTAGCTGTGACAGATCGAACTTGTCTGCATCAATAAATTGTTGTACGGGTGTGATCATTTTGGAGTCGATCATGAATTTACTACCGATTTCATATACCTGAATGATGTCCGGTCCGCTGTCGGAACCAAGCGACGCTTTCAGCTTGTTCAAGCTGTCATCATATTTGCCTTGATATACTGGCTCTACCTGAATGTCCTTATGACTGGCGTTAAAATCAGCAGCGATCTGCTTGATTGCTTTTTCACCGTTACCGGACATCGAATGCCACCAAGTCAGCTTCACTGGGGAAGCCGCTACTGCTCCATCACTACCATTACTCGGCTTCTCTGCAGCAGTATTATTGCTACAACCTGCTGCAACCACCATGGCAGTCAGAATAAGCAGGGTCAATGCACTTTTCAGACGAAAAAATCTCATAATCTCTCTTCTCTCCCTTTGATTAAATGATTCTTGAATTGGCATTCTCTTGCGATATTCTTGTGTGTTGAAGCTCTGTATATGGGCTGCTTGCGCAGGTGTTGCTTATCATTTTAAATATGTGGTCAGCCTTTAAGCGCACCCGCTGCCATTCCACGAACCAACTGTTTTAGTCCAAAGATCAGCAGGAGCAGAGACGGTAAAATGACAAGTGCCGTACCCGCGAACACCAGATTCCATGAAGTCGATTCCTGAAATTCGAGCATGGATATTCCAATCTGTACCGTGCGCATATTCTCACTATTGGTGATCAGTAAAGGCCAGAGGTACGAATTGTACATATTCAGGAACGAATACACAGCCAGTGTTCCGAGCGCAGGGCGCGATAACGGAAGCACATGGAACAGAAAGTAACGGATATGTCCGCACCCATCCATACGAGCCGCCTCGAACAGTTCCTTGGGAAGCTGGAGAAAAAATTGCCTTAACAGGAATGTCCCGAATGCCGTCGCCAGAAAAGGAACCGTCAACCCTTGATATGTATCAAGCCAATTCCAGCTCCGTACCGTCAGGTAGTTTGGAATAATGGTCACTTCCCAAGGGATCATCATTGTCGCAACAAACATGCTGAAAATGAAGTTTTTTCCCTTGAATTCCATTTTGGCAAAGGCATAGGCCGCCAAGCTCGCTGTAATCAGTTGTCCAATCATTGTAAGACCCGAAATGAGAAATGTATTTCCAATAAAGGCTGCAATCGGAACGATTTCAAACACTTCAGTAAAATTGGCCATATGAAAAGAATGCGGGAAAAAGCTTGGTGGGTAAGCGCTCGCTTCCTCGGGAGACATGACTGCCATAAAAAACGTATATATAACCGGATACAAAATGAGAGCAGCTGCAATCGTAAGCAGCACATACAGCAATGTAGAATTCAGGTGTCGTTTCATTGGTAATGCACCTTTCTTTCCACCCATTTGAACTGAATCATCGTGAGCAGCAGAATGACAGCAAACAAGACAATGGCCTGCGCACTCCCCGTTCCGAACCGGAAATTAACGAAAGCTTCCTGATAGATGGAATACACAAATACATTCGTACTGTTCACCGGACCGCCTTTGGTCAAAATGTTAATTTGAGCAAAAGACTGGAAGGCTCCAATGATGGAAACTACGGTCACAAAAAAGATCGTCGGTGATAACAGTGGCATGGAGATACGCCAGAACGTGACGAGCGGTCCAGCCCCGTCCATTTTGGCACTCTCATACATGTCATCTGGAATCCCTTGAAGTCCGCTCGATAAGATAATGTAATTGAAGCCAAGATTCATCCAGATGGTCATTATGGCTACTGAGAACAGCGCCCAATCCGGGCTGGTCAGCCACGGAACCGGATTGATATGTAGGAGGGAAAGCACATAGTTGAGCATCCCCAGTGTCGGATGAAAAAGAAATTTCCAAATGACCGCAGATGAACCGACCGACAACACCATTGGCAGCGAAAAGGCAAACTGGAAGATACGCATTCCCCGCAATTTACTGTGTGTAAGTGCAGCCAGTACCAACGCCAATAAAATACCTACTGGTACGGTTAGCAGTGCAAACAGGAGTGTGACCTTAATCCCTTGTAGAAACAGTCCCGAGCTGAAAAGTGTAGTAAAATTATCTAACCCCACATAAGCTGCAACGTTTCCTGCGGGATCTGTAGAATGCAAGCTGAGATAAACGGACTTGATCATCGGATAAAACATAAATACAGCAAACAAAATTAGCGATGGAGCCAAAAAGGTATACGCCAGCGCGTTTTCGCGCAGTCTTTGAATTTTTAGCGAACCCGTGCGTATGCGGGCTTTAGACGAAGTCTGTTGCTGACTCCTCGTCCCCAGTCCCATAGATTTGTTAAGCTCACCCAAAACGGAACGCCCCTTTCTTTTCAAACCAACCTCAGTAAGTGTATCGTTTTGATGTAAAGGGAACGTCAAGTGGGCTGGAGTAAAATGTTAATGTTTTTTCTTTTTGTAAAAGCAACTCTCTATAGGTATGAGCACAAGGACATAGACTTCTGCATATGATGCATCATTACATGGTATGGAGGTTAGAGGCGAATGCCGTACAACACCGTCAGTCCGCAAACTTTATATCAAGCTAGACCGGAATTACAGACCGAACTCAAAAAGATCCGCGATCATTTGCATTATCAATTAAGCCCCTACATGAATCATACGGTTAGGGTACAAACGATGGATCATCAAGTATATGAAGGAACGATTGTGCACATCGATGCGGATCATTTGTATCTGAGAGTTCCTCAGCAATATCACTCACCCTTCCCAGGCACCACGACTCCGAATCGCTCCTATGCCTACAACAATGTCATTTTGCCGCTTGTGTTATATAATTTATTGGTTATAACCCTGTTGAGCTAGCGCTCGTTCCATCTCTCTCTAACTAAAAGACAAAAAAACCTCCAAATTCGATAAGTAGCCACCCTTGGCATATTACGAAGTTGGAGGTTTTAGTTATTTGTTTTCCATAATCATTAGTTCTCACAAGAGATACCTGCTTCTTGCTCTAGTACAGCTACAAATCCCTCTATACCCTCTCCACTCGGCAGATGGGTGAACACCTCGTTCACACCCTGATTGATTAGCGTGATGTTTCCCCTAGTACCCGACAAATCCTCATCCAGCTTAGCCAGTGAAATATGGTGATAATTAATGAACTTGACCCAAGGAGTACCCATAGTACAGGAATAAAAAATGATTCGTTCGGACGTCACAGCCAGCATTCCATGAAGCGATATCCTTTGGGAGCTCTGCTGCAAATCATACGTACACCCCATATATGATCGAATGTGTTCGCCCGCTTCTAACGTCAGACTAATAGCTCGCAGCTCTTTTTCTTTTGTTTGCATCCCGTCTCATCTCCTGTTGGAAGTTCAGGAACGAGTCGCAACTCCTTGACCTCAGATCAGCTTTTGCGGCTTGTCCCGTCGACCTCTTCATTTTTCGTCAGATTAAGACTCTCACGAACTGGACAATGACCTACCTCAACTGCACATTGAAACCAAGGATGGATATGTACAACTTAACATGGGTACAGGATGTTATCAACAAGCAAGCTATCACTCTTTTTAAGCATAACTCTGTAATCTGCGTCTTATTGAAGAAACAATTAGATCCAATTTTAAGTGATTGGAATTGATGAATTTCAGAACCGAAGAATGATATACGCTTCTTCTTGGCAAGCTAATGTGAGAATACGTTAGAACGGAGAAGAAGCCTGATGAAATATAACCGATTACTATCTGCAAGTATCGCTGTTTCCTTGTTTTGTGCCAGCTTGTGCCCCACAACCTATATAAATACTGCACAAGCCGCATCTTACACCTCCCCTACTCCTACAAAGGGAAGAGCCTATTATGAAGAACGCGGCGACATTGTATGGGAAGTTCCTACCCATCGCAAGTTGATTGCCCTCACATTCGACGACGGACCGGATGGACGCAATACGCCTGCCATTTTGGATTTGCTTAAAGAATACGATGCTAAAGCGACCTTTTTTGTCGTCGGCAGTCGTGTAGAAAAGCTGCCTCACCTTGTCAAGCGGGAACGAGAAGAAGGGCATGAAGTTGGCAACCATACCTTCCTTCACTCATCCTTTCAGTATATTTCTCGCAACAAAGCTCTGTCCGAATTGGATCAAGCTCAGGCGAGCATCGTACAGGCAACTGGTGCGGGGACCCATCTTTTTAGACCGCCCGGCGGTTCCTATACCGATTCGCTGGTCAAGCTCTCCAAGGAGAAAGGTCTCAAAATTATTTTATGGTCCTGGCATCAGGATACCTTAGATTGGCGAAAACCCGGTGTACATCGTATCGCTAATAAGGTCCTTCGCAATGTCCGTAACGGCGACATCGTCCTTATGCACGATTATGTATATAAAAGTACACAAACCGTCGAAGCCCTGAAAATCATTTTGCCCGAACTAAAAAAAAGGGGGTTTACCTTCGTCACTGTGTCTGAGCTGCTTGCCAATCGTAAGACGCCCGAAGGACTGATTGAAGTGAATAAATAGTAGATAGAAACAAAAAGACTCCGCCAGTTACTCGCCGACGGAGTCTAATTACTATATGTGACACCCAAAGGACTAATTAAGTTCAATAGTTGAAGAGATAGGTATTTGTAATATAGTCCTTTTATATGAAATTCTTGGTTACACAATACGTTCTTTTTACGGCAACTATACTTACGAATTACAATTACAACTATTTAAAGGAGGCAATTACAATGAAAAAAGCAATATTGACTGTAGCGTCCCTTGCTGTATTTCTGTCAGCAGGATCGATGGTTTCTGCGGCTGCACCCGCAACAGAAAAACACGAGCAAAAAATGCATCAACATAAGGTTCATGCAAAACATGAACACAAGATGCATGCCAAGAGCAAGCATGAGAAAATACACAAGCTACATGCGCGTGAAGCTGCTCCTGCCAAAATCATAGGAGAAAAAAGTATTCATGCGAAAAGTTTGAAAGCAAAGGCAACAAAATTACCAAAAACCGGATTCGGTGGCGCGAGCGAGCAAATGAATTAGGGAGGGTTAAAAGGAGAGGGTTAGCTTTATTAAACCCTCTCTCTTTCTTCATATGAACAATACATGGATCATTCGTATAGGAGTATTCTTAATTTTGCTGGGAAGTACGAGCTGTTCATCCTCTGTTGAACATCATCATAACTCTACCTACGCCCCGGCCAAATCTGAAATTCAACAAGTTAAAATAGCGAAGCCCTTACAGGTTAAAAATAAACCTTTTCAAGGAATCGTTCCATATATGCTCGATATTCCTGAGGTTCGTATTCATTCAATTATAGAACCGGTTACATTCTTAGAAAATGGTCAGATGGGCGTTCCAAGCAACACAAATCGAGTAGGTTATTTATCTACCGGTATATTGCCAGGGGCAGCAGGTAATGCAATTATGGATGGACATGTAGATACATACACGGGCCCAGCTGTTTTTTATCCTCTTAAAAAACTAAAAAAGGGGGATTTCGTGTATGTGACTGGCGGTGGCGGCTGTAAGATTCAGTTTGCTGTCGAGTCTGTAAAATTTTACTTAACTTCCAAAGCACCGATTCAGAAAATTTTTGGTCCTACAGAAGAGCATCGTTTGAACTTGATTACATGTGCAGGTCGCTATAGCCGAAGCAGAAAAGAACACGAGGGAAGGCTAGTAGTTTACACCAAATTAGCACACATGAATTCAGCCTGTGAGAAACTTACTCAGGATAAGGGCAATTCCAAAAACAATTAAAACATTTTCAAGGAGAATGAATAATGTGCTTAAGACCGCTAAATTGCAATTGCTGTGCATGATCTTAATAATGATCCCCGCTTACAGCTTCTCTTCATTTCGTGTACAAGCAGAGCCAGCAAAACAAGATGACGTTATTCCTTTTCTTCAAGAGCTGTTTAATGATCGCACCCGGTTGTTGATGGATCAGGATAAAAAGCATATTGAGGACTATTATTTAGTAAAGCACAATCGAAGCAACTACGCATACCTTCATGAAATGAACAGAGCAGAATATATTCAGGAATGGGCCAAGCATCGAAAAATGAAATTCGTGAATGCAGAAAGCTCCATTCGGATATCCCGTATAGAAGTGTTAGACGATACGGCAAAGGTGTCACTTGTTCAGTCCTTAAAATTGAGTTATGAGTATATCGACAGCTACTCCGGTCAGCATGATTTTGGAATTGGAACACGTCATGGCATTACACTTAGAAAAAAAGATAGCCGTTGGTATTTGGAACGTGAATGGTATTCAGATCCATTGGAAGAAAATCCAAAAAAAATTGAACCGCTTGATTCAAGTTTTATTCCTCATAAAGACTCGGTTCCATCAGAGAAGGTTATCCATAATTACAATAGAGCCCGAGCCATTGACTATGCTAACAAGTATGCTGGAATAACATGGGGAGCAGGAAATCGTCAGCGATATAACCCAAAATACCTGGATTATAACTCCAAAGGGGGCGACTGTACCAACTTCTCCTCCCAAGTTATCGGAGACAAGGAGGAAGGTGGAGGACTGCCTATGAAATCTGGGTGGCATTACTCGTATGGTAACGGCGGAAGCCAAGCCTGGGTTCAAACGGACGCTTTTAAAAATTTTCTGATACGCTCCGGCTATGGGAGGATTATAGGACAAGGGAGCTTCTCAGATGTTGTCCGCGCGGTCAATGGTCAGCAGCATCAATACAGACCACAGTTGCTACCAGGTGATTTGATTGCTTACGTATTAAAAGGAGATGTAGACCACTTCTCCGTTGTTGTCGGATTCGATGGGGGTGGTTATCCTTTAGTTAACTCTCATACGGCAGACCGTTTCAGGGTTCCCTTCGACTTGGGATGGGATAGAAGCACCAAGTATTTATTGATTCATATACAAGATTAAGCATCTTGAATCGCAACACTTGCTCATATCCCAAAGAATACTGTCATAGAAATAGAATGGACAGCTTCTAATGGGGTGAAAAACGATTTGAAATTACCTCTTTTATTAAAACAAACTATGGTGAGAGCTAATGCGATGATCGTCGTGAAAGCCATAGGTCTAATCGGAAAAGTATTTATGATACGGCTAGTTGGAGCTGAAGGAATGGGCCTCTACCAGTTAGTCTATTCCTTCTACAGCTTAGTATTGATGATTATTTCCGGGGGATTGCCAACAGCGTTGGCTATGTTTACAGCTAAACATACGGCAAAAGGCTGGCGGTTGTTCAAAATTTTTTCAATACCCATAATTCTAACGGGATTGGCATGCAGTTTATTGACCTATTGGTTTTCAACGCCCCTTGCTAAATTACTCGGCTATCCGCAGATCAATTTTGTGATTCGATGCCTAGCCCCAGCTATACTGACCGTTCCCTTGTTAAGTCTGCTGCGTGGATATTTGCAAGGTCTTGAAAAGTACACTGCGATCGCCATTTCGGAAATCATAGAGCAAACTGCCCGGATCGGTACTTTGATGTTGCTAGTGCCATTATTTATCCAATCCGGCATCGAGTTTGCTGTTGGTGGAGCGGTACTTGGAACTTTTACAGGCGCGTTGTTATCCTTTGCTGTGCTTATTGCTTTTTTTATGTATAACCGCCCTTCTGTAGCTTTATCCCCTCCATCAATTCGAACAGAATTACCTTTAGTAGTACAAGCTTCCTTTGCTATTGCGCTTACACGTTTGCTCATACCTACGTCTGATTTTATGGATGCGATCATTATTCCCCAACGGTTACAAGTTGCCGGGGTTTCTTCTAAAGAGGCAGCGGAGATGTTCGGTATTGTTACTGGCATCGCCCTTGTCGTCGCTTATATGCCTACTTTGATTACAGGCGCGTTAACCCATACGCTCACTATGAAAATAACAGCAGACTGGCAAAATAAGAAGTACAACTCATTCTATAAAAAAGGCTATGCCGCTATTGAGGTAGCGTGGGTCTGGGGATTAGCCTCAGGTTTTTTCATTTTTAAATATGCCCCAGATATCTCCCTACTTGTTTTTGATATACAAAATGCCGAAATTCCTATTAAATCGTTGGCTATGCTACCATTACTCGTTGGATGGCGGGAAATCACAACTAGCGTCTTATGGGCACAAAATCGGAAGAAAACTCCCTTTATCGGCCTTTGCACAGGTGTACTTGCCAATTTCATCATTCTTTACTCCTTGGTTGCCATTCCCGATTTCGGGTATACCGGCATGTCCCTGGGGATCATAACGCTGGAGTTGATCGCAACAGGTTGGAATTTCAAAGTCCTTCAACTCTTTCAACGTGCCAAATCCTGTTTAGCCATTATGCTGTTAGTAGATATTTTAGTTTTTGAAGCCATTCTTATAGTGGGCATGTTGTGTTCCAAGACGTTATCCTCATTGGAATGGCCAGAGACGGCTCATATAATTGTGGAGGTAATCCATTACTGCTTCTGGTGTGCTTTGTATTTAAAGGTTCGATTAAAAAGCGTTTTCAAAGAGTAGGAAAGGCTTCTCATAAGTTTATCAAACTTATGGGAAGCCCTTTTCTATTTGAATGTTAGCATTTAGCTATGTGTATCATTCTTTTGCCGAGCTGCTCAAGTACAGTCTGTCATACTGATTCCTTGAGTTTTCGTCTGGAAAATGTATGTGCGTTAAGCGAAGTTGTATTTACTATTACTGCTACGTCCAAGCTCAACGCTTTGGTTCATGCTTTGGTTCATGCTTTGGTTCATGCTATCTTTCAGTCCAATGTTTTGGAGGCAAGCCATTGCATCATCGTTGTTTTCTTTCCGTTAATCACCTTCGATACTTCGTTGTTATATACGTAAATCCAAGACCAATGGCCGTTGTATTCATACGGTGTTTGGTCGCTCTTCTTGTACAAACCAGAGGTATCCACTACGTTATCAAATAACGACATATGAACATCCTTTGCTCCAGCATTCACTAAACGGTTGTAAGTCGGAACCGTATAATCGTTGGGCGGAACCACGGTGTCGGTTTTGGCAGCCACAAACCAGATCGGCAGGTCCTTCATTTCGTTAATCTGTTCATCGGTTATAAGACTATCCTTCAAGGCTTCACATGCAACCACAGCTGCTGCAAAATAATCTTTATAGTCACGGATCATCAGCATAGTCATGTAACCACCGTTGGAGTCTCCACCAATGTAGATTCGATCTGTATCAATGTCTTTGTTTTGGGCCACGTAATCCTTAATTAAGGACATCAATGCTTGCTCATACTTGGAGGTTCCGTCCCCAAAGCTTGTAAAGCCATCCATCCAGTAGGTTGGGGTCTGAGGTGCCAACACATAAGCCCCGCCAAAATAGGATTGGATATCCTTAGAGGCAAAATTTGCTGCTTTATTTCCGGCAATCGGAATCGTTGGATCGGTACCTCCCTCACCCATACCATGCAGCCAGATCACCAAAGGGTTTTTCACTTTGTCTTTTGCCGGTGCATAGTCTGCGTAGGTTAAAGTAACTCCATCAAAAGTAGATTTACCGGTCGCAAATTGATCAACCAACTTCCGTATCTGTCCTGCGGAAGTATCAATCTTCAAATCGGAAATCGTTCCGGATTTGGTTTTAATAGTTTTTTGCTGCGTGATCGTGTATTTGTTATCATTCCATGCATTAAACCCGGAGCCTGCCGCATCATAATGAATAGCGGAGCTTAGTGTTAATGTCGGACCGATTTCCATTTCCAATACAACATAGCTTCCGGTTTTATTTACAGGATTTCCACTTTTGTCCGATACATAGGCCTTGGTGACTTTCCGGTTGCCATTTTCAATAAAGGGATTTAACAACCGATTGTCGCTTCTTCCCACATGCACCTTAAATGTATCCTTAGTTATCGCATCTTTAGGGACTGGCTTACCCAGGTTAACAATGATCTTCGTAATGGCTGCTCCCCAATCCTTAACTTCCGCAACCGTCCGGTATGAGGTGGGCTGTATCTTTACATCCTTGGCCCATGCACCGGAGCTGAAAACAAGAGTCGTACCGATAGCTAAAGTGAGTAACATAGTTGTCTTAGCAGCCTTTTGAAACCGTTTAAACATGATGTCTTACCTCCCAGATCCATTAATAGAACGCTTACATTGTTTATTTTAATAATCTTTTTAATTTGCATCCTGTCTTTTATTAGCCTAATTCAGGTCAATTACTGACTCCTTGCTCCAGAATACCTCTTGTTCTCTTTTCGATATTGATGCGGTGTTGCCTGGAAAACCTTCTTAAATACCCTGGCAAAAGACTTCTCGTTCGGAAAACCGTGCTCCAACGCAATTTGTATGATGGAATGATCCGTATTCATAAGAACACGATAAGATCTCTCCAGACGGATGGCATTGATATATTGAAATAGAGTCATCCCTACATGCTTCACAAAAAAACGGGACAAATATTCGGGAGATAGTCCAAAAACCTGGGCTATGGAATCCAGGGATAAGCTTTGATCGTAATTCTCTTTGATATAATTGGTTATCAGCGTCAGCCGCTCCAAATATTTATCAGAGTTAAAGCCGGGGATAGATTCATTGTCCATTTTAAAATGCATTAATAACAGATACACCAGTTTATAAGATAGCGATGTTAAATGGATATGTGCTAAAGAGTCATTATGCTGATTGAGATAAGCCACAAATAAGGTGTTTAGCAAATCACGCAGCTCCGCAAAATGCTGTAATCTCTGCTCGTTAGTTTCGAAAATGGATATACAGTCAAATGAAATGGGGTTACTGCCGTTGACATTTGCTCTAATAAATTCAGAAGGAATCAGAACGGTTATGGCCTCTCTTCCTTTTCCCTTAGCCACAGAAAAGGAATGAATAGCATTCGAATTAATGAGCACAATATCTCCTCCTTTGGAGCTATAGCTCGCACCATCAATATAGATATGGTCAATTCTTCCTGAAAGTACATAGGATATTTCGATGCTATCGTGCCAATGCCCAGGTATGTATGCTGGTTCATTGGAGGAATGAACTATAATTTTTAACGGAAAATGATTGTCTGCCTGGACCAGCTCATATTTGTATTCCAAGTTTATCGCTCCTCTCAGATGTGACCTCATAAATAGAAGAAAATGGCTTCAGCAGAGTGCCGAAACCACTTGTATTTAACCTCCCTCTCTCTATAAACAAAAAAACCTAAGTATAACAAAATACATAAGATCCTTGGATCTTAACATTTTGTTCCTTAGGTTTTGCCTGCGTAACAGTAACAATCCTAGTGCTATTCATTTAATTAAGCTAAGTATATAGTGGGTTGAAATACATGTCAACGCTTTCATTTTAGAGCGTAATGAAGTGAAAAAACTGGATTGATTCTCGCCGATAAACGTTTCTGAACTTAACTCTTATTTTATAACATGGTTTGTTCCCTGTTCAGAAAATTTCATTTGCCTATATTCATTCATGTTATTCTTTCTAGCGTCCAATATTCTAATACCCTCTGAGATTCTGTGCTGGAATAGGATTTTATCTGAAATTGTTTTTCTGAATTGTTCATTAAATCACCTCTAAGGATTATTTTTGTGCAAGCATATTATGTTCTAAATTGATTTTGTTATGTAACAAAAATGGATGTTTTCCATAAACACATACTTCATAGGTTCTTCTTCAGCTCATAGTATCGACCAGATCCATTCTCTGATCTTATTGTAAAAAATGATACCGGGTATCCTAAACATGAAAAAATGCAAAGGTCCAAATTTAAAGGAGGCAGCTTTTGTAAGGAAGGACAACCAAAAAGAGCCCCAGAAAATCCCAGGGCAGGTTCTACTACTTTGAAGTTTTTGGAAGTGTGATAAATTAACCTTAATACATATGGTTCCATTTTGACTATTCTGCTTTATCTCCAGTCAACCAGCTAAGACCATCGATTAGGCCATGTTTTTTGAATTTTTGATAATTCGCTTTTGCTTCCTCCTTTCCGCCTCTTACGATCTTCAGTTTGTTACTGGATCTTGTTTGTTGGATGTGTCATTAAAAACGTTTCTGGATTTTTGAGAAGTTATTTGTTGTACCAACATCTTGGGTCGCAGTAGCGGATATATTGGCAGAATCAGTTACACTTGCAAAGATCGCACTCGGCACGACAACAGCACAACAGCTCCCAACAACTAATAGATAAGGCTGATACAAAGAATAATTTCTTTTTCATATATTATTCCTCTTTGTATTACTAGGTGGTAATGACAGCCATCATTGAAATTGTTAAATCCAAGTGTCTTGTTTGTTTTTTGAGGATCTTAGATGAACAAGAACCAAGTTGGCTGTATTTTTAATTCCATGGAAAATAGTATCCTCGTTGATTATCTCAGATCTAACCTTACTATAGTGATCAGCAATTTCTTTTAGAGTCCATCCTTTAATTTGATAATCTACGAGCCATTTAAAATGTTCTAAATTTCTCTTCTCTTTATCTTTTACATATCCTCGTTCTTGAAGGAATTGCTCTGTTCGTTCACGATATAGATTTTTATATTGTTCATAATATGTGTCTATGAGTCTCTCGAACTCTTTCCAGGTTTCTTTCCGCGGATCCCAACCCTTCCCGACCTCCCATGGTTGTGTAAGTGAGTTAGTTTTAGACGAATCCATGATTTTAGCTTCAATAATATTGCTCTTACTTTCGTCAAACATTCTAAGCATTTCAAAAGCATGGATATTTGGTTTATCGTTTCCAGACAAACAGAATATATCTTCTGGGGAAAACACGAAAGGGAAATATCTCGAAAAAAATGAATGATATATTTTTTCTTGTTTACCGACACTTCTACTTAATTCAATATCGTCGTGTTCGTCCTCAAAGTAGAGATACTCTGATAATGATAACTGTTCCTCATACGGCCAAGAGCATTTGTAAATTGACATTGCGCGAAGAGCCTCCGGACCGACTTCAAGATCTTCAGCGTGCTTTTTTATATTCAGCTGTCTTTCTTTTCTTGATTCCTCTTTCCGGTCATCATAATAGTTAGCAATCCCCCATAGAGCCAAATTTAGGTACAAGTCTCCATCTCCTGTTAAGTGGTACTTAGTAGCCCAGCCGTATAGACTCTCTTTTAATTTCATATATTCAGGAAAGTAATCTGTGCGGGCTGCTTTTATTAGTTTCCAATTTGACGGCTCTTCATTGGGAGTCAGTTCCTTTTGACTTGCATACCATTGAAAAGCTTGTGTATAGCTTTCATAAACGCCATGTTCTAATTGTTCCAGTACATCTGGTGCCATTTGTTCTATTAACTTTACAAACAATGATATGGCATCGTGTTTTCCTGAGTCTATTAACACTGGTGAACCATTATATTTGATCCGATTAGGATGATAGTACAAACCCCTCATATGTTTCGGTCTCCCTTCAAAGTAAAAGATTTATTTCTATTCTAGAGTATATAAGTCAATGGGAACATGAATTGCAGCAAATCGATTCTAATTCAACTAAGAAAACAATCAACAAACCTTATGTACTACTACCCACGGTTATTTGTGAGGATCACCTATAAGGATCTTTTACAACAAAGAGTTTCTCCCTACAGCAAACGAAACAAAAAGATCAGTGCTGATCTTTCTCGTTACAACCTACATTTTCTATTAGACTCTTATTAGTAAAATTTCTTCAGTATGTTACTAAGGCAATAATTCAGATTCTGTTATAAATAATAGCACTCGAGCCAATTCGCTAAGGATCATTCCCCCTTTCATTCAACAGTTGAATCATTCCTCAATTTCGCGTGGGATCACTTCAATAATATTCAAAATCATTTTCTTTATAAGGTAATAATTCTACAATAGGCAGCATCGTTATTGAATTAAGCACTTGTCTTCTTAGAGGACAACATTTTTCTTTCGTTTGTACTAGCATCTCTACCAAATTCATTCCGGCTGATTAGCCTGACACTATTGGATTTAGCCAACTCATAGGCCTGTGATGTAAAGTTGCTATTGGTGACAACCCATGCACCATTTGCTCTATAATGTGCGCGGGCGCTCCGCACTTCCTGAACAATATGGAATTTAGTACTCAACCTATAGACGATCATACCGTTCAATTTATAGAAAAATACGCCATGTCCTTGGCGTATAGTTTCGTTAAAATATTAGTGGTACCCCTTGACAAACATTAGCTGGTTTTCTTGTCTTGCACTTGTTTCCAGGCGTTAAGTGTACTCAACTTCTCGCTTTCCTTCTTCTGTAAAAATGATCTGAGTTTTTTTTCCATCAGGATCATCTTATACATCAATTTTAACACGGTTATGCACGGTTTATGGATTCAGGATAATGACTCGGGCAGTATTTGCCTGAGCTTGATATTTTCTTTCATTATTTTTTCTCTTTCAAAGAAAGCATGGCTCCTTCCTGTCTACTCATATGGTCTTTCGGTCTAAATGTTCCGTCCGAATACCCTTGGACCATATAATCTTCGTAAGACCCATAATCTCTCCTTTGGCCCACTGAGCAATCTTGTCCTGGTCCAAGTATACCACTGATTCCCTCTCTCATTTTCGGTAGCCTGAATCACTCTTGCATATGTATATCCAGAGATAACTCTTACTAGACCGACCGTTGCTAAGTGCTCAGCTTGTGTACCCAACAGAACTTTTTTTCATTAGCATTCTTTTTAAGCTCGACTGAATGGAAAGGGTTGGAATAGCCTGTATCTGAATAATCATGATCAACCTCGCATGCTTTCCCGTTTTGGAGACGATAAGAATTATCATAAAGAGTCTGGCAAAATGCTGGCGACCCTATTGCATACGCTTCAAGGCACATCCTACATTTACCAAGGCGAAGAAATCGGAATGACAAATGTGCGCTTTGAAACAATCCAAGAATACAAGGGTATTGAAATCCTCAATATGTATAAAGAATACATGGCTGCAGGCCAAGATGAAGCCTCCATTATGAATTCTATCTACATCAAAGGACGCGACAATAGCCGCACTCCTATGCAATGGAATGACTCACCGCAGGCCGGATTTACAACTGGTAAGCCCTGGATCGGTGTTAATCCTAACTACAAACAAATTAATGTAGAATCTTCGCTGTCTGATCCAGATTCTATTTTTCATTATTATCGTCGGCTAATTGAACTGCGCAAGCAGCATGACATTATTGTTTATGGTGACTACTCAATTGTTGCAGAAAATCATGAGAAAGTTTTTGCTTATCAGCGAGCATTGGGTAACGAACGACTGGTGGTAATTCTCAACTTTTTTGGTGAACCTACGAGTATTTCTTTTCCAAAAGAAAGTTCTATTCCTCAATCTGGAAAACTACTGATTTCCAACTACAAGTCGGAAACTGCACTTGTTGATACTCAAAATATTACATTGAGACCATATGAAGCTAAGGTTTATTTATACACAGTGTAATCAAATTTTTCAAAGGTCTTCCACACCATACTGTTCAGTGAGCAGAAGGCCAGTCTGGGGACAAAGCTTGCCGTTCGATTTCAGAGGGCCTGCGTCAAGATGCCAGCAACAAGCTTCGAGTAACGATCGTTTCACCCGGATTCACAAACACACCTGGATCCACACAATTGGATTCCCTGGACGCCATAAAGGACTCAGAGATGAAAGCCAAACTCGAAGCTTATCAGAACATTGGGTTATCCCCCTACTCTATCGCTAAAGCTATTGCGTTCGCAATTGAGCAACCAAATGGCGTGGGTAAGTGAAATAGTGGTCCGCCCCACAGCGCAAATGTCCAGGGACATCCTCATTAATGATCAATAAGGATCAGGTGCCACCAAAAAACTCAAAAATGCACCTCCAATTGTTAGTAGTGGTTAACAATTGGAGGTGCATTTCATATCCTTTAGCTTCTTTTATATTACATGAATGATTAATATCAATCCTTAGGCAATTCATTAAAGAAAGCGACATCTTCTATCGGTAATCTTACCGTCCGGTGTCCGGGCTTCACCGCCTTACCGATGGCGATAAGCATAACTGGAGCGTATCTCGCCGGAATATCAAACTCTTCTACAAATTTTACTTGGTCAAAGCCGCCCATCGGGACCGTATCATAGCCTTTTGCACGGGCGACAAGCATTAGCTGCATGGATACCAGTCCACTATCAATAAATACTTTTCGGAGTACATTTTCTGGAGGCATACTCGCGAACAGTCTTTGGTATCGCTCCACGAATGATTTAGCTGTCTCTTCAGGCATGTACCCCGCATCGACCGCCATCCCGTAAACTTTCTCGGCCAATTTATAGCCTTCCAAATCTCCGAGTATCGCAATGACAGCTGAAGCCTCAATCACTTGCTGCTGGCTGTTGGCGATCGGAAGCAGTTTTTGTTTTAGCTCCTGCGAGTCGATGACGAGAAACCTCCACGGCTGGAGATTGGCGCCAGAAGGAGCCAGTGTAGCTAGCTGCAATATATCCTTCATTTCGTCCCGTGAGATCTTTACTTCGGAATCATAGTACCTTACAGATCTCCGATCTTGAATAACATCGAAAAACTGCGCCTCCACCTTCTGTGACGATTGTTCAACGGACATGCTTCTCTCCTCCCCATAATTACCTTGCCCCAAGTTGGCACAAGATGTTCTAAATAATTAGTAGTAGACCTTCAAAACAAATTCAACCATTGCAGTTAAATAAGCTTTAGTGTTACTATAAATTATTAAGTGTCTACTTTAAAGTAGACACATTATTTTTATATAGCTCAATAAATTAGACTAACTATACTATAGTAAGGAATGATTTTGTGGATATAAGCAAAGAGGACGAACAATGTCTGATCTCCATTCGCGAGGCGTTGGAGGTTGTTCGCGGAAAATGGGCTATTTTGGTACTCACCTTACTTAGTCTGGGTCCGCAGCGATTTAATCAGATGCGAAGATATTTAGACAATGTCAGCATCAAGTCTTTAACGGATGTCCTGCGTCATTTTGAGCGGCATGAAGTCATCAACCGCCAGGTGTTCCCTACCTCACCTGTTACTGTTGAGTATTCGCTAACAGATAAAGGAAGGGCGTACATACCTGTACTTCGGGAAATGCGCATATGGGGTGAAACCTGGGGAGGAACATCGGAAGCGCGTTGATGATGGCGAAACCCCGCTTGGGTAAAGTAATAGTTTAGACTGGATCTTAAAAATGAAACGGCAACAGCTAGGGACCAGAAAATAAAGTCCTAGACTGTCACCGTTTCATTCAACTAATGTTCACTGTTTAGCACAATCATTATTTCTACTATACGTTTTCGCGAGACAGGCTACAATCGAATGGGATTCAATAATATACAGGCCGCAAAGAAGGTACTGTTCCCAGGAAATCTGGAGTGCAGTACCCTCTTTGTTAACGGACTTATTCAATTAGCTTCATCAATCGTCTAATTTTATTGTGTCCGTCTTGACTGAAGCGATGTTCTGTGGTGTCAGTCCAGGACCGGTGCGACGGGTGCCAAACCATATAATGATGGTGACTAACACAAGCACCGCACAAGGCATCAGCATGATCTTTGCCCCCATTCCTGCCGAACGGTCGACGGCGGTCAAATCAGCTAGAACAATTAATACAAAAACTACCTAATTCAACTCAAATTGAATATGCAAAATTACTTGGCGTAGCACAAAGCTGCATTTCACAACTCATGAAAACCCTAACCGAAGAAAAAGCCATACAAAAGTGATTTTTTTCGTAATATATTGAAAGAGACTGTTTAATCTAAGCTTCCTATCCCCTCCCCTTTCCATGTAGACATATAGGTGAAGTCTTTGGTCTAATCTTAATAGACCCACTATGTAGTATCTACCTAGTGGGTATTTTTACTATCAAGGTACTCCGTTTTCATTTACACTAGTTCACTTAATATAAGTACACTATGGATCTTCCACGAGCTGATTTTTAAGAGGATACACAAATGGTATATACCCACGTAGTAGTTGTGTAGTTAGAAAAAAGGTTGTAAGGCTTTTCTAACTAACCCAATTGAATTACTTTTTGAATATCCCTATACAACCTTATTCAATTTAATTTTTCAGGATTTTTTATGTGATTTTTTGTGATTCAAATAACGAAATATTCACCACATATCGGCCTCATCAACAATTTCCTTCTTATATTCTCTAAAATACCTCTTCCTAAACAGCTGGCATTTTAACGATCACATATCATAATTGTGGCTTGGTAACTTGGAAAAATGTACTGAAATTAATTTATTGACATGAAACCAGTTACATATTTTAATCTTGTTTTGTAGCGAGAGATCATAGATAAGCATGTGACCAACTCGTTTTGAATTTTTTTAAAGACATTTTAAATGTCCATTATAAAGTATTTAAAAAAAGAGTTTTATGAATTTCACAGGAGGCGAATTTGATGGGAATATTAGGTGGATATATTGACCACGTGCGTTTTGATGGGTTCGTATTTTATCATTAGCGCAATTGTATATTCGCAAAAGTTCAAATTCTGGTGGAGAACATGCAAGTGAAATACGTCGATCATTGCAATCAGAAGGATAAACAAGACCAACAAAAAACAGGAGGGTAATAAGTATGATTAAACTTGTAGTCACTGATCTAGACGGAACATTTCTGAACAATAAAAGTTTGTACGATGTCGAACTTTTCAAAAAAGTTTATGCAGAGATGCAGCAAAAAGAAGTCACATTTGTCGCATGTACAGGTAAACAATGTGAACGTGTTGAAAAATTGTTTGACGAACATGGCAAGGGAGTTTGGATATTGGGTGACAGTGCTGCTCGAATTAAAAAAGATGGCCAAGTAGTTAAAGAGTTTAGTATTGATCGAGATCTAGCTCTACAGGCGATTGATCAAATTCAAGACTTCGACAACAATATGACACTTATTGTATGTGCAAGTGATGCTGCGTACGTTCATTCTTCCATTTCAGAAGATATGTATAACGTTGTTAAAGGCTCCTATGAACGTGTATTAAAAACAGACTCCTTTGCAAACATAGATAGCTGTTTTATCAAAATTACGGTCTTCGATACGGAGGGACGAAGTACAGCATTAAGAGCGCATGTTGAGAATACGTTGGGTGGACAAATTTATATTGTTGATTCAGAAGCTAGATGGCTGGATATCACGGCATTGCATACGCATAAAGGTGAGACAGTAAAGAAACTGCAAGAAATGTTGGGCGTCACATACGAGGAAACAATGTCATTTGGTGACGGCGAGAATGATGTGGAACTCATGGCAATCGCGAAATACAGTTTTGCAGTGAGTAATGCTTGTGAAAATACTAAAAAGGCAGCAAACTTCATTACTAAGTCAAACGAAGAAAATGGTGTTCTTCTCACGATTCAAAAAATACTGGATTTGCAGTGATCCTTGTCTGTCAACTGGTATTGCATTATGTAAAGGAGCGGGGCAATGGTGTGATTGCCCCGCTCTTTTATCATTTGAGTTGCAGAAACAGGCACTTCCAATGGTTATTATGTACCGAAAAAGAAATGATTTATGAGCAGACTCATCACATGTATCAATAAAGAATGAAATTTTTGCGGGATATGTTGCCCCAAAATATCTAAAAAGACGCAGGCATGTTAGCGCTCTCCGTGAAAAAAACAGGTTGTTCCTCTACGTAAAGTCCGTACTCCTTATTGTTTGAATTTCTATATTACGCTTTTGAAAAAATAATATTTGATTGGAAGACTGTTGTAATCCAGATTATTTCAAATCGGTTTGTATTACTTCCATTCAAGTTGAATCGTTATTTGAAACTTGTTTTCGATAATTTTGCGGAACTACACCCATCTGTTTACGAAAAATGGATGAAAAATAACTAGCACTTTGAAAACCGCAGGCAAGTGCAATTTCACTTATGGATCTTCGTGTTTCTTTTAACATTTCGCAACTTTTTTGAAGACGATATTGAGTGACATAATTGTTGGGTGTGTGGCCCACATACTTGTTAAATAATGTACAGCAACGGCTTCTGCAAACGGCTCCTGCGTAAGCGATCTCCTCAAGAGTTATTTTTTGATCATAGTTTTGATGAATGAAACGCGTCATTTCTTGAACATGCGTCAATACTCCAGGTTGCCCAGAAATGGGTTGCAAATGATCCCCTATTGTTGCACACAAAGATAAAGCTTGTGATGCCAGACGAAGCGGATTTGGAGGAGTATGGTCCTTATGCATTTCCTGATAGATTTCTTGAATGGACAGTAATATTCTTTGCTGCCAATCAACCTGATCTGTAAGTACAACAAAATCAGCCATCATTAAACTAAACTTTTCCCCCCAGTATGTTTGAATAAATGAAGGCTTCTCACCAAGGATAGAGGGATGAATGACGACGACAAGGAATAAACAATCTTTATGGTCTGCAAGAGAATAGCCGAAATGCAAACGTTGGCTATTCACAAAAAGTCCATCCCCTTGATGCAATCGAGTGATACTTCCATTCACAGAGAAATCCATCGATCCTTGTAATATGTAGATAAACTCTATGTCCAAATGCCAATGCGCTACTGCTGCATAATTGTTAAATTGATGAAGGCTTCCCTTTCGGACATAAAGCGGTAAATCAGGAAGATTATAATTCAAACGTTCTGATAAATCAGAAAACACCTCTAAATTTGTCATCAAAGAGCCCCCCCTTTGTAAATATACGATTTTTATAAAATTATAGCCAATATTAATGGAAACAACAATGATATTATCCTATCCTTATATTGTGTAGATCAGTGGGGGAGGACAGGAGATAGGTGAGAAACCGCATACAACTCAAAGGATCTAATCGTGATTTTAATCGGGAGTTAATGACGCTCGTCATTCCCATTGCATTACAAAATTTAATATCAGCAACTGTGATATCCGTTGATGTAGTTATGCTGGGCATGATTAGTCAATCCGCAATGTCAGCTGTATCACTCGCAGGGCAAATTACTTTTGCATTAACATTGTTTTATATGGGAATTTCAGCGGGGGCAAGTATCCTCACTGCGCAATACTGGGGGAAAAAGGATACTTCAACCATACAGCGCATTCTTAGTATCGCTTGCATGTTCTCCTTTTGTGTCTCCATTTTGTTTTTTTTATCTTCCTTCTTTCTTCCGGGTACACTTATGCGTTTATTCACCAATGATGCAGAACTGATTCGATTCGGCTCAAGGTTTTTACAAATGAATTCCTTTTCTTATCTTGTGATGGGAATATCGCAGATGTATCTCAGTGTGATTAGAAGTATGGAAAATGCAAAACTTAGTGCGTGGATTAGTTCCTTATGTTTGATTTTGAACATTTTCTTCAATGCCATTTGCATTTTTATTTTATTCCCATCAAGGCCCGAACTGGCCATTTCAGCCGTAGCTCTTGCCACGGTTTTAGGACGGATTGTTGAACTAGCGTGTTGTGTGATTCATTCCATAACCAAGGGATCCATTCGTTTTCGTTTGCCTGTACGTGACGGCATTCAACGTAATTTATTAAAAGATTTCCTAAAATATACTCTGCCTGTACAGGGGAATTATATGGTTTGGGGAGGAGCTCTTACCGCTACTGCTGCAATTATTGGACATGTGAACTCCGATCTGGTAGCCGCAAATTCCATAGCGTCTGTAGTTAAAAATCTAGCAGTGGTTCTCTGTGGAGGCATCACTACTGGGGGCTCTGTACTTGTTGGGAAGTATTTGGGACAGGGTGAAATCGAGAAAGCAAAGCATGCGGGCAACAAAATGTGCTTTTATGCTTTGATATTTGGAGTCATTGCAGGCTGCACGATTCTGTTCATTAAACCATTGGTATACTCTATCGTCAATTTGAATCCAACTGCTCAAAGTTACCTAGATGGGATGCTTTACATTAGTGCGTATTATTGTATAGCCAAATCGTTTAACTCCACAACTATAGCGGGTATATTCACGGCTGGTGGGGATTCTAAATTTGGATTTTGGTGCGATACTGTCGTCATGTGGCTTATTATTCTACCGCTTAGTTACCTATGTGCTTTTGTTTGGCAAGTCCCCCCCATTTTCTTATATATCGTCATCAGCCTAGACGAGATGATTAAACTTCCCATTGCTTTTATTCGATATCGACAGTTTAAATGGCTTAACAACATCACTAGAAACTTTGCATAAACCTGATCATAAATAAGGTTTTGCAATTTACTCTAATAAATATAAGCATGTATAAAGGAGAATGTGGCATGAATATCCAAGAAAGAATGACCAGCAAACAATTATTTACAGATCACGATGCTAATTATCCGAAAGAGGCTGCAGAGTTGGCAAAAGCACGCCAGCGTGGTAAGGCAATATGCTATGAAATTAATAATTTGCATCCAGATGATGTTGAAATGCGCAAAACGTTAATGAAACAACTTTTTGGAAGTATTGGAGAAAATGTATGGATGGAGCCGCCCATTCGCATGTCTTATGGTTCAAATACGACCGTAGGAAATAATGTATATATCAATTTCAATCTAACCGTGGTTGACGACTATAAAGTTACGATTGGTAATGATGTCATGTTTGGCCCGAATGTAACGATTGCTGTAACGAATCATCCTGTACATCCAGAAAAGCGCAAAGAAGGCGGGATGTTTGCATTACCAGTGGCCATTGAGGATGGGGCATGGATCGGGAGCGGAGCGATTGTTGTTCCAGGAGTCACGATTGGCAAAGGAAGTGTAATTGGTGCTGGTAGTGTGGTAACTAAGGATATCCCGGCGAATGTAATAGCTGTTGGAAATCCATGCAGAGTTCTTCGGGAGATTACGGATCATGATAGAGAGTTTTACTATAAAGACATGCGTTTTGATCAAGTTGAATAGTAAGAAAAAGTGACCAGTAAGTTTTATAGAATAAAAATACGGCTCACATAAAGTCAAATGGAACCATACCATCTTCGATCATCTACCTTCCGGAGAGGAGTTTTTCGATGAATATAATTTATTTTTTTCTTACAATAGTTTCCCTTTATTTTGTCATTACAGCAATTGTGCATTCACGCCACACTCACTTGGTAGCCGATAAAATGCAAAAACAGTTTGAACATTACTTTAATGAAGATGCGCATCAAAATGATCAGCATATCGTATCAAATTAATAACAATGCATTATTAGCGAAGCAAAACGTCAATTTACAGTTAATAAGTATTTAGAAATATTCGTTGAATATAGCATCCTTCATCTTGAACAAGCTGATGACATTGAAATCTTTCACTTGCTTGCCTTTTCAGGGATACGATCTGGGGAACTCTGTGCTTTAAAAGATACGGACTTTAACTTTGAATTAAATGAGTTACGAATAACCAAGACACTTTACAATCCTGATAATAATATGCGTAAATACATTCTAACTCCACCCAAATCTACAGGATCTATTCGTAAATTTAATATAATTGATAACGTTATGAATTTGCTCCAAAGACACATTGTTAAACAACAAGCTTTCAGACTTGAATGCAAGAAATTATTTGATGATTATCATGAAAACAACTTTGTTTTTGCCCACAAGAACGGCTACCCACTCATTCAAAAAAATATATTAATCCGTATGGAACGTATTCTCAAGAAAACCTCAATTAAAAAGAAAGCTACTCCTCACATTTTTCGGCACACTCACATATCGATGCTGACTGAAGCTGAAGTTGATATCAAAACGATCATGAAGCGAGTTTGTCACGATGACGCAAAAACGACATTGAAAGTCTATACGCACGTTACGGAGAAAATGAAGAAAAATGCCAATGAGAAGATTAAAAATCACTTCGCAGACATCCTCCAAATCTGACTCGTTACAGAGAATGTGATTTTTATGTGATTTTATAGAAAAGGGCTCCCCCTCGGGAGCCCTTTAAATAGCGGTATTACAGGGTTTTGAGGCCCTAATTACATCATGCCGCCCATTCCACCCATGCCGCCCATGTCAGGCATTGCAGCCTTTTCTGGTTCTGGCTTGTCAGCGATAACCGCTTCGGTAGTCAGGAACATTGCCGCTACGGAAGCAGCGTTTTGCAATGCATAACGAGTTACTTTCGCAGGGTCAACGATACCAGCGTCGATCATGTTTACCCAGTCGCCAGTAGCTGCGTTAAAGCCTACGCCAACTTCTTCGCGTTTCAGACGCTCAACGATTACAGAGCCTTCTTCACCTGCGTTAGCAGCAATGGTACGGATTGGAGCTTCCAGAGCGCGCAACACGATGTTCACGCCTGTTTGCTCGTCGCCTTGCAGTTCAACAGCTGCAACTGCTTTGTATACGTTCAGGAGCGCTACACCACCACCGGATACGATACCTTCTTCAACCGCAGCACGGGTTGCGTTCAGGGCATCTTCGATGCGCAGTTTGCGTTCTTTCAATTCTGTTTCAGTAGCCGCACCGACTTTGATGACTGCTACGCCGCCGGACAATTTAGCCAGACGCTCTTGCAGTTTCTCTTTGTCGAACTCGGAAGTGGTTTCTTCCAGTTGCGTACGGATTTGGCTAACACGAGCGTCGATGTCGGCTTTGTTTCCAGCACCGTCAACCACAATCGTATTTTCTTTTGTGATACGCACTTGACGTGCTGTACCCAGTTGGTCTACGGAAGCTGTTTTCAGGTCCAGACCCAGTTCTTCCGTGATCACTTGACCGCCTGTCAGGGCAGCGATATCTTGCAACATTGCTTTACGACGGTCACCAAAGCCTGGAGCTTTAACAGCTACAGCGTTGAATGTACCACGCAGTTTGTTAACAACGAGCATAGCCAGCGCTTCGCCTTCGATGTCTTCAGCGATCAGAACGAGTGGCTTGCCTTGTTGTACGATTTTTTCAAGCAATGGCAGGATTTCTTGTGTGTTTGTGATTTTTTTGTCTGTGATCAGGATATACGGATTGTCCAGTACAGCTTCCATTTTGTCCGTATCTGTAATCATGTACGGGGAAATGTAGCCACGGTCAAATTGCATACCTTCAACCACTTCCAGCTCTGTTGCAAACCCGCGGGATTCTTCAACCGTGATTACACCGTCTTTGCCCACTTTTTCCATAGCTTCAGCGATCAGTTCGCCTACTTCGTCATCAGCAGCGGAAATACCAGCTACTTGAGCAATGGATTGTTTGCTTTCGATTGGTTTGGAGATGGCTTGCAGTTCAGCAACAGCCGCTTTAACCGCTTTGTCGATCCCTTTACGGATACCGATTGGGCTAGCGCCAGCAGTTACGTTTTTCAGGCCTTCTGTGATGAGGGCTTGAGCCAAAACAGTAGCAGTAGTCGTACCATCACCAGCTACATCGTTCGTTTTGGTCGCTACTTCTTTAACCAGTTGAGCGCCCATGTTTTCGAACGCGTCTTCCAGCTCGATTTCTTTTGCAATCGTTACACCGTCATTAGTGATGAGCGGGCTACCGAATTTTTTCTCCAGTACAACGTTACGGCCTTTCGGTCCGAGTGTTACTTTAACAGCGTTAGCCAATGCGTCAACCCCGCGCAGCATAGAGCGACGAGCGTCTTCACTGAATTTAATATCTTTAGCCATTTGTGATAAACCTCCCTATGGATTATGAATGATTTGTTTCAATTCCTATATTCAGGTCTTGTCCGGGTTCCGGTTAACCGATGATCGCGTGGATATCGCTTTCTTTCATAATCAAATATTCTTTACCTTCATATTTGATTTCCGTTCCAGCGTATTTAGAGAAAATGACACGGTCGCCTTCTTTTACTTCCAGAGGAATACGGGCACCGTCTTTCAATGCGCCTGCGCCAACCGCGATAATTTTGCCTTCTTGCGGCTTTTCCTTGGCAGAGTCAGGAAGTACGATCCCGAAGGAAGTCGTTGTCTCTTGCTCAATTGCTTCCACCAATACGCGTTCACCCAAAGGTTTGATCATGAAAAAATAGCCTCCTTATTAAGTGTTTTATCCTGTAATTTGGTTGTTATGTTGTATGTATTAGCACTCGACAGTCGTCAGTGCTAACAACCAACTTTATGATACTCAACTTGGGATTGAATTTCAAGTCCCTAATGTATTTTTTATGGGAATTTTTATGGACAGCCCTTCCCGATTATATCCATCTATCTGAAAAATAACCGTTAACTCAAGGCTAATGGTTATTTTTCAGGGGACTAAGCTGCTACTGTTCATGCCCTGTACATAGTCATGAAATACAAATGCTATTCATCATCTGCAAGTTGCCATGAAGCGCGACCCGAATAAATTATTTACTGATCCATTCAGGTCCTGCCTTATTATTCTGAAGCTACACGCAATTGAGCCTCACGTTCCTCCTGTGCACGCAGTTGCCTGCGGTACACGACCGAAGACAAGTACACGCTCACTTCATATAGCACCAGCAACGGAATCGCCACCAAAAAATCGGAAATAAAGTCCGGCGGGGTAATGACAACCGCGACGAACACCAGCAGAAAATAAGAAATCTTCCGCCATTTGCGAAGCCGCATTGGTGTTAAAACATGAATCCCCGTCAGAAACATGATAAGCAGGGGGAGCTCAAACAGTAGCGCTACAGGTAATACAATATTAAACATAAAGGTGAAATATTGTGCGATCCCGTACGTTTCCTGTAATCCCATACTTTTGGTGACAGACGATGTAAACTGAATCGCCATCGGGAAAATAATGAAATAAGCAAAAGCTGTCCCAATGATGAACAAAAGCAGGACATAAGGCACATACCGCAAAGTCGCACTTCGTTCTTGCGGTCTTAATCCCGGGCTGACAAATTTCCACAGTTGGTAGCATGCAAACGGTAGCGCCACCGCAATCCCGATGATCATGGCAATCTTCATGTAGATACCAATCCCGTCCCAAAAGGAAAACGCGTTTAACTGAAAAGCTTGCGCCGAACCGGAGCGAATAAGCCAGTCATAGACAGGACCCGCCGCGAACAGACCACCAGCCAGTGCCAATACAAATACAATTAGCACATAGATCATTCTGCGGCGGAGCTCTCCCAGATGTTCCATTAACGGCATTTCATGCTCTGATGGGGTCAAATCCACTTCTCCTTTCTGAACGGAACGCAGCAGCGCCTCCTAAAAAATAAAGCCCTTCACTGAAGAAGAGGCTTTTGTTTAGTACAAGATCAAGAATCGATCACTAAATCTATGACAAGCGTTTATCCTCAGACTGAGGCTGAGGTTGAACTTCTGAAGACGTCGTTTGTGATGCTTTGACCACACTATCTTTGCTGTCTTTACGCTCAGTCCGTTCATCTTCTGATAAAATATCGCGTGCCCCGTTTTTAAACTCACGGAATGTACGCCCTACAGCTCGACCCAGCTCAGGCAGCTTGTTCGGACCAAATAGCAGCAGCGCCAGAATAATTAACAAAATATAACCCGGTGCTCCAATATTGGGCATGTGTAGTAATCCTCCTTATGTTGACGAACAAAATAAGAATCTTTGTCCGTATACGGCCTTATAAATTCTTATAGGTATCATACCACACACGATGTGCTGCCTTCTACCGGAACTGACCTGTCACCATAAGCAACGCTTCTGGAAGCTGATCCATTATCGCTGCCAAATTTTCATGCACGCCTTTGGGCGTTCCTGGCAAATTGACGATCAGTGTACGTCCGCGTATTCCCACGATTCCACGGAATAGCATAGCCGCTGGATTTTTCTGCATCACGATCATTCTCATGGCCTCTGCCATACCCGGCACTTCCCGTTCCACGACCCGCCGAGTCGCCTCGGGTGTCACATCACGAATGGCCAGCTCAGTCCCGCCCGTAGTTAGTACCAGGTCTGCATGAAAATAATCAGTCATTTCGATTAAAGCTGCAATAATTTCATCCGGTTCATCGGGAACGATCCGGTATTCCACAATCTCTCCGCCCAGTTCTTCTTCGATGAGTTCCCGGATGACCTGTGCGCTTGTATCCTCACGCTCTCCCCTTGCCCCTTTATCACTGGCTGTTAGGATCGCCGTTTTCCACACCATAAGATCACCCTTCTCCTATCATGAAAGAATACTTTCTCTTCTGAAAATCAGAAACAGCCACGCTGCATCCTGCATCACATCACAGTACCCTCTCGGCGACAATGTTTATCTATGTCAAGGTTCCCGGTGGTCCTCCCGTTGAAAATCCCCATGCTTGCCACCTGTTTTGGATTGCAGCATGGTAGGGCCGATGATCATATCTTTTTGCAGCGCCTTGCACATATCATACACGGTTAACGCTGCGGCTGAAGCCGCTGTCAAAGCTTCCATTTCTACACCTGTCTTACCTTCGGTCTTCACTTCAACTTCAATATGAAGCACATCATGTCCATTATCGGAAAAAGTAATGTTCACGCCTGTCAGAGCCAGTGGATGACACATCGGTATCCAGTCTGACGTTTTTTTCGCGCCTTGAATCCCTGCGACCTGGGCCACAGCAAGAACATCACCCTTGCCGATTCTTCCTTCTTTTACAGCCGTCAATGTAGCCGGATTCATTGTAATCTGAGTCACGGCAACTGCTGTACGAACCGTAGACGTTTTACCCGAAATATCTACCATACGAGCACGTCCCTGTTCGTTAAAATGAGTAAAGGAATCCACGACTCCCTCACAGCTCCTTTCACATACCCAACTTTACTTCAATCATCATTTGTCAATTTTGCATAATCACAATCTAAGCGTCCATCCAGAGTAAACAGCACGTCCACTCGCAAATCCCTTGGCTCCATGGGCACCTGTGTCAGCAATTGTCCCGGCAGTAGCAGCGAGACATACAGCGGACCTACATGGCTGTTGTTACGCTTCTCTGCCTCTACCTGTACGGTAAAGCGGTCATAATAGCCTCCGCCGTAGCCAATCCTGCCCCCACGACGATCAAAGGCCAAGCCAGGCACAACAACCCAATCAATTCCCGTCCACATTTCAGGCGACCATTCCTTGCATGTCAAAGCAGGCTCAGGGATGTTCCAGATGCCGGGTACAATATCTCCGTTCTGATCCATCTCCCTCAGCTCCATCGTCCGAGTTACCGAATCCACTCTTGGGGCCAGGACACGATCTCCCTGTGACCAGCAATGCTCAATGAGGGGAGTCGTCGAAATCTCGCTGCCAAAAGAGAGATAACTAAATAAGGTTAGCTTATCTCCGTTTCTGTCTATTCTAAGCTGCTCCCATGCCTCGATTGCATGCCGACAGGCCACAGCCGATGCCTTCTGCCTTGTCAGCGGGTCCATGGAGTCACGCGCCTCTCGTTGCTGTAAACGCAGCGCGTTCTTCACATTACAGACATCCATCACATCCGCCCTCCCGCACAATCGTCGATAATCTTTAAAACGTTGCTATTGTCCCATTTGTCAGTAAGTGCTGTACGTTGCAAGTTTTTTTCATTCTTTTTCACTTCTCGCTTAAGTTTATCATTGTTTATACAAATTGACTACACGCGGCTCAAGGGTTTACAGGGTGAAAGCAGTGCAATAGTGGGTAATTTCATGTAAACTGGAAGGAAGGTACCTGCGAAAAAAGCAGGTAGAACTGTGCAAAATGTAATGGAGGAACGATACGCTATGCTATTGCAAGTAACCGGAATTACTAAATCTTATGGAATTGAGCCCGTTCTGGACGGGATTAACCTTCAAATATTGGAACGTGAACGTATTGGACTCGTAGGTGTGAACGGTGCAGGCAAATCGACCCTGCTCAAAATCATTGCTGGTGAAATATCCTATGACAGTGGACAAATTTTCAAGGCAAAGGAGACCAGCATCGGTTATCTGGCGCAAAACAGCGGCTTGAATTCTGACCGTTCTATCTGGGGGGAAATGATGCTGGTGTTCACTCCCCTGATTGAAGCGGAACGGGAACTGCGGCAAATGGAACAGGACATCGCTGACCTAGCCAATGCTCAAAACGAAAAACGCTACGCAGATCTGCTGGAACGCTATGCACGTCGTTCAGACTGGTTCAAGGATCACGGTGGTTATGAAATGGAGACCCGTATTCGCAGCGTGCTGCACGGTATGGGCTTTGGCTCATTTGCACCTGAGACGCCTGTAGCTACTCTGAGCGGAGGACAGAAAACTCGGCTTGCGCTTGCGCGCATCCTACTGCTCGCCCCAGATGTCCTTATGCTCGATGAGCCTACCAACTATCTGGATATTCAAACACTAACCTGGTTGGAGGACTATTTGCGCGGCTACTCCGGTTCTCTGCTGGTTGTATCACATGACCGTTATTTTCTGGACCGACTGGTAACGACGATTATTGAAATCGAACGCCATCGTTCTACCCGATATACAGGCAACTACAGCCGCTACATGGAGTTGAAAGCTGCCGAGTACGAAACGAATCTGAAGCATTACGAAAAGCAGCAAGGAGAAATTGCCCGTTTAGAAGCATTCGTACAACGTAATATTGTGCGGGCTTCTACGACCAAACGCGCTCAAAGTCGGCGCAAGCAGTTAGATAAAATGGAGCGTATGGATCGACCCATGGGAGACTTGAAAAAGGCTCATTTTTCCTTTGAAACAGCCCATATGTCAGGTAAGGAAGTACTGGAGGTCCGTGACCTCTCTGTGGGATATGAAGGGAAAAAGCCTTTATTCCAGCACGCATCGTTCGACTTAAAACGTGGAGATACCGTGGCACTGATTGGTCCGAACGGGATCGGAAAATCGACGTTGCTCAAATGTCTGACCGGATCACTTAAACCTGCTGCGGGCTCCATCCACTGGGGCACGAAAATCAAAATCGGTCTGTATGACCAGGAGCAGACGAACCTGAACCCTGCCAACACCGTACTGGAGGAGTTGTGGAGCGAGTATCCTCATATGGAAGAAGCACGTATTCGTACAGTGCTGGGTAATTTCCTGTTTAGCGGTGACGATGTACTAAAAAAAGTAGCTGCATTAAGCGGAGGGGAAAAAGCCCGCGTTTCTCTGGCCAAGCTCATGCTGCGCGAAGCCAACGTGTTAATTCTAGATGAGCCTACCAACCATCTGGATCTGTTTAGCAAGGAAGTGCTGGAAGCGGCTTTGATGGACTATGACGGTACACTGTTGTTCATTTCCCATGACCGTTATTTCCTGAACAAAATGGCGGAACGTGTCATCGAGCTTCATCCTGGAGGGATAGAACATTTCCTGGGGAATTATGATGACTATGTAGCTAAAAAGCAGGAATTGGAGGAAATTGCGCAGGAAGCTTTGGAGGCAAATCAGGCCGCACGCGGCAAAACATCGGCTACCTCTGCATCCGTGACAGACGAGACCACATCCAAATCACGCGCCGCCACCTATGCTGCAGACAAACAAGCCAAAAGCGAGGAACGTAGCCGTCAACGCAAGCTGGAGGCATTGGAAAACCAGATCAAAACGCTGGAAGAACAAATTTTAGGGCTGGAGGAACAAATGACCCTACCTGAGATTTATCAGGATTACACAGCGCTTCAGAATATTCAGGCACAGCTCGACACCCGTAAACAGGAATTGACTGAAACCTATACCTCTTGGGAAGAGCTGTTAGAAGAATAAACACTACTGCATAAAATCTTAGCCTTAAAAATTTCACATTTTCCTCTTCTATTTTTTTGTACACAAGATTATCCACAGCTTATGTGTATGAATGAGATTGAAAAATGGCCTTTTAGGCCATTTTTTTATTGATAAAGAGCCATTTTCAAATGAAAACCAAATTTATCCACCCTTTTATCCACATTATCCACAGATTTTACAAGAACTAAAGGTGTTACATATCCCCCAACTTGCTATCTCCAAAAAGTCTTAGCCTGCTTGCTTCGGGCTGGGTTATCCACATTCGAAACGGTATATGTGGATAACTTTGTTCACAACTTGACAAATCACATCATTATTCGGGCAATATCAAAATTCCAGATTTTTTTGATGGATTATGAAAAATCGTGAACCATTGTGACGAATCATGCGAGGGAATGAGATGCTGCCATTCTTTTGCTCAAACTCCTGTATTTTATCCTCTTGAATTTATATTTTTATGATCGTTATGGTGCGGAACAAAAAAGACACGGCTCAACTGTGCCATGTCTTGCTCATTCTTCTTCAATTAAGTTTGGACAGACCATTCTTCCAGAGACAGCCCTGGATCAGCCTTCATATCCAATGAGGTAAATTCCCCGCGCTTCCATTTGGCGTAGGCCGCAGCGCCGATCATCGCTGCATTATCTGTGCAATATTTCATCGATGGTACAAGCAACTCGATTCCTTCGCGCTCACAGCGCTCACGCAATGCTGTACGCAGTCCGCGATTAGCAGCCACACCGCCACAAAGCAGGAGCTGCTTCGCACCGTATTCACGCATGGCACGAATCGCCTTTTCTACCAGCACCTCGACGACCGACTCTTGAAAGCCTCTTGCGATCGCTCCGACATGAACGGTTTCTCCGCGCATTTTCGTCTGGTTAATTACATTCAGCACCGCAGATTTCAAACCGCTAAAGCTAAAATCATAAGAATCCGGCTCCAGCCATGCACGCGGCAAAGTAACCACTTCCTCCGATTCATGAGCCACACGATCCACATGCGGGCCACCGGGATACGGAAACCCAATGGCTCTCGCTACTTTGTCGTAGGCTTCCCCAACCGCATCATCCCTTGTACGACCAATGAGTTGAAAATGACCTTCGGACTCCATCAGCACCAGCTCTGTATGTCCTCCTGACACAACGAGAGCAATGCACGGATATACGATATCATGCTCCAGCTGATTGGCATAAATATGTCCCGCGATATGATGCGTCCCGATTAATGGCTTGCCGAACGCCAAGGCAGCACTCTTGGCAGCGACAATTCCAACCAACAATGCGCCAACCAGTCCTGGTCCTTGTGTCACGGCAACCGCCGAAATCTCACGAGGGGTAATTCCTGATGTTTGCATGGCCTCGTCCAGCATGTAGGTGATGCTCTCCACATGTTTGCGTGAAGCCACCTCTGGCACAACACCGCCAAAGGCTTTGTGTGTTTCAATCTGACTGGAAATCAAATTTGAGAGCACCTCTGTGCCATTTTTCACGACAGAAACAGCCGTCTCATCACAACTCGTTTCCACTGCCAGTATATAGCAAGGCTTGCCGGGGGCGGAGCCTGTACCTGCTTTTTCCTCTTGCGTCATTGCTTCTGCACGCTTCCTTCCTGTTCACCGGATGCCCCATGCGCGGGAAGATCCGCCCACATGATCACGGCATCCTCGTTATTATCCGAATAATAGCCTTTGCGCACACCTGCGGGCTTAAAGCCTTTTTTCTCATACAAGCCCTGAGCGATCCGGTTCGTTACCCGCACCTCTAGCGTCATACGTTCCATCCCTAAATAAGATGCGGTCTGCATCAGCTCATTCAACAGCTTGTCTCCAAGCTTGCGTCCGCGATAAGCCTCACGAATCGCAATATTCGTAATATGGGCCTCATCCATAATCGTCCACATGCCTGCGTAACCAATGGCTTGTCCGTCTAGTTCCATAATCATATATTTAGCGAAATGATTCATCGTCAGCTCATTGCGGAATGCTTCCTCCGTCCACGGTAGCGTGAACGCTTCATGCTCAATCTCCAGCACATCGGGAATATCATCCAGTTGCATCAAGCGAAACTCAAGTTTCTCTTCCCGCTGTATGTTCTTTGCCATGTTGTTCACCGCTCTCTTCAGCGCTGACGAAGCAGATTGGCTTCCGCCTCCGCCAGCTGGGTATAATTAGGAACCAGCGTATGTAGCTCGTCATGTTCCTGACGAAGTAGCTTATCCGCCCCAAGGCGGCCAACCCATCTTCCTTCCAGCTCATAAGGTACAATACGAAGCTCGCTCCAAGCACGCAGACGCTCAGCTGTTTCGGCGTGAACCGTCGTTTCACCGACTAGCCAAATGACTGGAGGACGCTCTTCAGAGGGCAAAGCCTCCAGCCGTTGCAGCAGGTCATCGGTCCAAGCAGTCATTAAGCGAATTGCATCTGGCTCCAGCCGTTGCGGACTCTCGACGTCGTCAACTGTATTCACGGCGAACAGCCCCGTGTAAACCTGACCACGGCGCGCATCCAGCACAGGCACAATCCAGTCTGCTGCCTGCGCTCCGGACGAACCGTTATGCACAGACTCATTTTTATCTTCTTGTCCCTTCATCTCGACGCCGCGATTCCAACCACCCCACGCCAAAGCGTGCAAAGTCGATATGGACGTCACCGGGATACCCCAGGCCCAAGCGAGTGTTTTGGCTGCAGTCACTGCAATCCGGATACCGGTATAAGACCCCGGTCCAACACCAACTGCAATACCATCTACATCATCTCGTGTCAGCCCTTCTTCATTCAGCAGTCGTTCCAGCTCGGTAATCACATGCACGGAGTGATTACGTTCGCCATAGACGTTGCTTTCTCCCAGCAATTCTCTTCCGTTCATCAGAGCGGCCGCCATCACGGTCGTCGCTGTATCTAACGTCAAAAACCGCTCACGCGGCTTTACATTTACATCTGTATGCTCTCTTTGCATGGTTCAAACTCCATTCTCCCGCAAACTGCGGCACCATTGTTCATAAGGCTCGCCGTACCCGGTCAGGTGAATCAAGCGCTCCCCCACATCCGTTGTTTCTATATACATATGAAGCCGCTGCTCCGGCAATATATCCGGTATAATACTACCCCATTCCACCAGACATACTCCTGTCCCGTAAAAATATTCGTCCAGCCCGAGATCCTCCGCCTCATCCTGGGAAATCCGGTACACATCCATATGATACAAAGGCAATCGGCCCTCGTACTCCTTAATGAGGGTAAAGGTTGGACTATTTACGATACCCGGCACACCTAAATGGCTGGCAAAAGCCTTGGAAAAAGCAGTTTTGCCCGCCCCCAGATCTCCATCCAGCACAATCACTGTTCCGGGAACCGCTTTGTCTGCCAAAAAACCTGCCAATGCCCCGGTCTGTGCCTCTGAGACAGAACGGAACGTAAACTGTTCCTGCGAAATTGTCATATATTTTAATCACCTTTCGTCCGAATCGGACCGTTCCAACTTGTTCTTTATTATATAGTTCACCTTATGTCGCCGCAAGGCATGAAGACATGCTATTGTAAGTTAGATGATACACACAGGGAGGGATCGAAACGATGGGACAAACCGTTTTACTCTTGATTGATGTTCAGCAGGCGATGTTCATGTATGATGAGAAGCTGTATCGTGAGCAGGAAGTTGTAGCGCATTTGCAGCAGCTTTTGGACAAAGCCAGAGCTACAGGTACACCCGTGATTTTTGTACAGCATACCGATGAAGCGGATGAGGATTTCCGGGAAAACAGTGTAGGCTGGGCCATCGCCGATGTGGTGCGCCCTCTTCCTCATGAACGAATTGTCCGTAAATCATCCTGGGACAGCTTCTACCAAACCGAATTGGGCCATGTGCTGAAGGAACTGGGGGCCGATCAGCTCGTAATCGCGGGGATGCAGACCGAGTTTTGCCTCGACACGACTTGCCGAAGCGCCTATAGTCTGGGATACCAGAACAACGTGCTCGTATTGGATGCGCATAGTACATTTGATAGCAAGGTGCTGAGCAGTGAACAAATTGTAGCTCATCATAATGAGCTGCTTGGCAATCGTTTTGTGCGTTTACTCGCGACAGCAGATGTACATTTTTCGTGAGTTATTGATCCAATTCACAAGTTTTCACTATCTCGCAAAGACGTCATCATTTTTATTGGAATTCCAGATGTATTCAATTGGATTGGCAATCTGCCTAGCTTTTTCAAGACCAGATTGGTCAGAAACAAAGCCGCCTTCAGAAAATTCTGTAGGCTTTTTTTATTTTCCAGCTGAGTTAGATGATATTTGCGAGGAAAACTTTTTTACGTATGGATTGTAACTTTCATTTTTAACATAAAATTCAATTTATGATCATGATTTTCAGAAAAAACAAGAAAATAACAGAAAACGTTAGAATGGCCTAATTATTGTGGCCTATATGACCCTATAAACATCTGTACATAGATATGTGTAAATATTTGGACATTGAGCAAAATCTGCATTAGAACTATGATAAAACTGGTTTTAATTCCCAATGGGAGAAGGCGATCGAACCGTCACATTTACTGTCTTAGGCACCATGATATGCCCGCATGCAAATATATCTTGCAATCGCTGCGTCTCGTAGGTTAAGAGCGGAAATTACGAATTGAAGTGCAATCATGGATGTATTGTGTTTTAACACAGCGAAAGGAATGTGAGTTTTTAATGAAAAAAGTAGCTTTAGTAAGCCCGTTAAGAACAGCGGTCGGCTCTTTTAACAAAACCCTTGCGCCTCTAAGCGCTTCCGAACTGGGAGCAACCGTGATGACAGCATGCCTTCAGCAAAGTAAATTAGAGCCTTCTTTGATTGATCAGATTTATTTGGGAAATGTTCTTCAGGCGGGCAATGGACAAAATCCTGCCAGACAGGCGGCATTAAAAGCCGGTATCCCTATTGATGTACCCGAAACAACGATAAACACGGTTTGCGGTTCTGGACTTCATGCCGTTGCTTTAGCTTACAATTCAATATTGGCTGAACAAGGCAACATCGTCTTGGCCGGAGGCATGGAGAGCATGTCGAATGCCCCTTACCTGCTAAGAAATGCAAGAAACGGCTACAAACTTGGTAACGGTGAGTTGGTAGACTCCCTGGTGGCCGACGGCCTTACATGCCCGATCAACCATTACCATATGGGAATTACCGCAGAAAATGTTGCCGATAAATATGGAATTTCAAGAATGGAGCAGGACGAATTTGCCTATCAAAGCCAGATAAAGGCCGTAGAAGCAAAAAACAAGAAGCTTTTTGAAGAGCAGATTGTTCCAGTCATGATCAAAAACAAAAAAGAAACTATTTCTTTCACAGAGGATGAACACATAAGAGGAAATACAACGAAAGAAAAACTTTCTCAATTAAAACCTGCGTTTAAGGAGAACGGAACGGTTACCGCCGGGAATGCTTCGGGAATCAATGATGGCGCGGCGGCCGTACTTGTGGTGTCGGAAGACAAATGCAAAGAACATGCATTAAAGCCATTGGCATATATCAAGGGTTATTCCCTTGTTGGCGTTGACCCTGCATATATGGGAATGGGGCCAGTGAAAGCCATTTCGACACTTCTGAAGCAGCAAGGTATATCCATCGATGCCATTGATCTTTTTGAAATTAATGAAGCGTTTGCCTCACAAGCATTAGCGGTAGTGAAGGAGCTAGGGGTCAGTCTGGACAAAGTGAATGTCAATGGGGGCGCGATCGCGATCGGGCATCCTGTCGGGGCCAGTGGTGCTAGAATATTGGCTACGTTGGTTCATGAAATGGTGCGAAGATCTTCACGTTACGGCATCGCCTCGTTATGCATCGGAACAGGAATGGGCATAGCGATGCTGGTTGAAAATGCGCTCATTTAAAGTGCGTATTCAAGATGAATTTTAGAATATCTGTTAAAGGGAAGGGAGACCGTTATGAATCAAAAAGATGTACTTTCACTCCAATCCATGCCTGCGGCTAGCGGCAGCTACGGGCGCCCGCCATACCGCTTCATCAACCGGGAATTTTTTATCATTACCTATGAGACCGATCCCGCTGCGATTAGACAGGCGGTCCCGGAACCTCTTCAGCCGGATGGAAGCAATACGGTTTCCTATGAATGGATCAAGATGCCCGATTCATCCGGGTTAGGAAGTTATGAGGAAAGCGGTATTGTCATTCCGTGTACTTTTCAAGGAGAACCCTGCAATTTTGTCGCCCAAATGTATTTGGATAACGCGCCTGCTATTCTGGGGGGACGCGAAGTCTGGGGTTTTCCGAAAAAATGGGCAAAGCCTCGCTTGATCGTTGAGGAGACGGAGACGCTGACGGGTACATTGCATTATAACAACGTCCTGGTGGCCACGGGAACTATGCCTTTCAAATATAACATTCTTGATGAAAAGGAAACGGCAAAAGCCATCGCAAAAACACAAGTTAATTTAAAGTTAATTCCTGATGTTGACGGTACCCCCAAAATCGCTCAGTTAGTAGCGTATAATCTTGAGAACATTACTGTAAAAGGAGCCTGGTCAGGGCCTGCCAGATTAAGCCTTATCCCCCATGTCAACGCTCCTGTGGCAGATTTGCCGGTTAAATCTTATATTGGCGGGAAACATTTTATTGCTGATTTAACGCTTCCATATGGAAGAGTCCTCTACGATTATCTTCAATAAAGTTTGCTTTCCTAAAAATATATATATAAGGAGAAGGAACCATGAATAACAAAGTAATCTCCGCTGAAGAAGCAGTTAAGAAGGTCAAAGACGGAGACACGGTGATGGTCGGAGGTTTTCTGGCAGGAGGCTTTCCGGAGGAGCTGGTTCGTGCGCTTGTCGACACCAATCCCGCCAGCAATCTTGCGATTGTTTCCAACGACACAGGCACACCAGAATTATCTATCTATAAGCTTGTAAAAAGCGGCAGAGTAAAGCGAATTTTTGCATCCTATATCGGCTCCAATCCGGAAACGGGAAGGCTCCTGATGACGAAAGAAGCTGAGGTCCAACTCTTCCCGCAAGGCACGCTCGCTGAAAAAATACGCGCAGGAGGAGCCGGTTTGGGCGGGGTTTTAACACCTGTAGGTGTAGGCACCGTTGTAGAGGAAGGAAAAAAGAAAATCAAAATTGATGAAAGGGAATATTTGCTCGAACTCCCGCTCAAAGCGGATGTGGCGTTAATCAGAGCCCATAAGGCTGATGAAGCGGGGAATCTTGTCATCAACGGCTCTTCACGTAACTTCAATATGGTTATGGCTACAGCGGCAGAGTATGTAGTTGCTCAGGTAGACGAATACGTAAAGACGGGTGAAATTGATCCCAATCATGTCAACGTTCCCGGAATATTTGTCGACGCAATTGTAAAGGTGGGTGAAAACGCATGAATAACAGAGAATTCATTGCTCGAAGAATAGCCCAGGAATTCAAAAGTGGTGAAGTTGTCAACCTTGGTGTCGGATTGCCTACAATGGTAGTGGACTATATCCCCGAAGACATTCATATTATGCTGCAGGCTGAGAACGGAATCCTCGGTGTAGGCCCCAAAGCGGCTCAGGGAAAAGAAAGGCTCGATTGTATCGATTCAGGCGGAAACTACGTTACAACCATGGAAGGAGCATGCTTTTTTGACAGTGCACTTTCATTTTCCATCATCCGCGGAGGGCATGTGGATATCACCGTGCTGGGCGCCCTGGAGGTCGACGAGAAAGGCAACCTTGCAAGCTGGATGATCCCTGGGAAAAAGGTGCCGGGTATGGGGGGAGCCATGGATTTGGTAGTTGGAGCCAAGAGAGTGATTGTAGCCATGGAGCATGTGAACAAAAATGGCGCGCCGAAAATACTGGAACAATGCAAGCTGCCCTTGACTGCTGTAAATGTTGTAAAGACCATAGTAACCGAAAAGGCTGTCATTGATGTTATTCCGGGTAAAGGGCTGATGCTAAAAGAAATTGCTCCGGGTTTGACGGTGGAAGACGTTCAATTAGCAACAGAGGCTAAACTGATAGTTTCACCACATTTGAGGGCCATTGCAGTGTGAAGGTCATAGAAAGGAACCAACTGCATCTTCAAATTAACTTGTCTGGCATTTAACTCGTCCCTACGACTGCACTTGTTATTACAAAAAAAGGTTCGCTAATTGCTCATTGAGCAATTGCGAGCCTTTTTTTGGTGGAGCGGGACCTTTCAAGCAGCATCTGCGATGAAAGCCTACAGCTGTGCAAATAAAATGCGCCTTTTATGAGCGTAAAATCCAATCCGCTACATGCTCAGCCACCTTCGTATGGTTAAGATAAGCAAAGAAGTTGTGGGGATTGGCACGCCCAGTGTGACTATCTTTCCAGAATGTCTGAATAAGCGGCTGATCATCAATACTTTCTATTAAATTTCGATTCAGCATCAGATGGAAATCATCTTCAACCCTTGCATCATGCGCAATGTAGTCATCCTCGGCGTTAATATTGGTCCAATGTCTGATATTTGCGGGATACATACCGTCCTCAGGCTCATTGGAATCATACAAGCTGCGCTTTACGGCTGGCTCGCCTAGCGGATTACCCAATGTTAGCCATTCGTTAAGTTTGTGTTCCCATAGATGTTTGTATTCGCTCATACGTGAAAATTTCCATAAAACATCGTAAGCCACCATGCATCCCATACTATGGGAAAGCAGCATGACATCCCCTCCACTACTTAAAGCCTGGGCTAGAGGACACTGTAGCCTTTCGCGAATTTGGGAGCCTATTACACGACTGGTTAAATAGGCTCCCAGATCAGGGAGAATCCTTTTGATCGCACGGGTACTCATACCAAACAAAGAGAGGTAAGGGCTGAGTATTTTTGCAGCATCATCATAGAAGTGTATAGTGGGTTCATTGGCTATCAGACGCTCGTATTCCTCCGGGGTCATATGATCCGTTGGTCGATTAATTAATTGTTCCATACTTTCGTCGTAATAATGGTCTGGAACGTAGAAATCTCCATCGTCTTCTTCAAAAAGTTTTCTGTACCGAGGCTGACTCTTTAATAAAAGTCGATTGTTGATGTCACCATAATAACTAAATGTCAGTAAAATCTGCTCTTGCTCCAGTTTTTGTGCCGCTTCCTCGTTTACTCGACGAAATCCTGCGATCAGTGCTTTTTTAATAAGACGAAGCATTTCGTCGCATCTGGGCTTTTTGTCACGGCCATGGATAATGACCAGATGTTTGGTTCCCATCTCCTACCGCTCTTCCAGACGATCCACACGGACGGTTTGAGTATTGCCGGGGTTGCTGCCCACCTGTACGGTAGCCATACCGTTTGCTTCATCCACATGCTCAATCCAAATCGGTTTGCCATCCAATTGTACGGCAATATTCTCAGATGAATCATAAATGGCTTTTGCTCGTTCCACGTTCATGCTGTTCTCCTCCTGCTGAATGTTGGTGCATTAATTTAGAAATCTAGGTCACCTAGTCTTCA
The DNA here is from genome assembly GCF_038008165.1 of Paenibacillus sp. FSL L8-0644. Lineage (NCBI taxonomy): Bacteria > Bacillati > Bacillota > Bacilli > Caryophanales > Paenibacillaceae > Paenibacillus > Paenibacillus sp. FSL L8-0644. The sequence continues at coordinate 1,476,848 of NZ_JBBOYN010000001.1, read as the reverse complement.
TCTATAAGTCGTTCAACGTCCAATGAAGGAAAGCTATGGGAAGGCGAGGTTGAAACTACAGCCTCTAAATCCACATGAGCCACAGCAACGGGAAAAGGCGGCTGAGTTCCATGTGAAAGGGCAAACTCGGGCGGCAATGCATCTTGTTCGCCTGCGGCGGGACCCCGAAAGGCGATATGGCTTTGACCCACACGATGACTGATCTGCCGAGGATAGGATTTTCCGGACATAAATTGTGTACCCCCTTTGAATCGGATATGCCTTACTATGTACCAAAATTGCTGTAACCATGCGCAATCGGCAGCAATTTGCAGTCTTCATCTACACCTCATACAATCACTTATACGAAGCATACTAAGTGAAAATCATATGCTCATATCCCGGGGTGCCCGGAATCGAAGGATGCAAAATGCGGATTAAAGAAAAGGAGGACTGGCGGTATGCATACGGTCTGGAAAGGCGCGATCAGCTTCGGGCTGGTTCATGTGCCCGTTAAAATGTTTTCAGCTACGGAGGATAAGGACATTTCCATGCGTTACATTCACAAGGAGTGTGGAAGCCCACTTAGCTATGTACGAAAGTGTCCCGTTTGTGACAAGGAGGTTGAGTGGGAGGAAATTGGAAAAGGTTACGAGTATGAAAAAGGAAAATTTGTCATGTTCGACAAGGAGGAACTGGAGCAAGTTAGCGGACAAGCGGATAAAAATATCGTGATTTTGGATTTTGTTGATTTGCAGGAAATTGATCCGATTTACTTTCAGAAAACGTATTATTTGTCCCCGGATCAGGCCGGCTCCAATGCGTATAAGCTGCTCATGAATGCAATGAAGGATACCGGGAAAATCGGGATTGCCCAAATCTCCATCCGCTCTAAAAGCAGCTTGGCGGCGATTCGGGTGTTGGATGAATGTTTGGCGGTGGAGACGATGTTTTACCCCGATGAAATTCGTCCCATTGCTCAAGTTCCTAACTTACCGGGGCAGGAAGAGGTTAAAGAGAAGGAGCTGACCATGGCCAAAATGCTGATTGAGCAGCTATCTACACCTTTTGATGCAGCCAAGTATACGGATCAGTACCGCGAGCGTCTGCTGGATCTCATTCAGCATAAAGTTGCTGGTGAAGAGGTGCGAATCGCCCCAACACAGCCTCAGACCAATGTAGTAGATTTAATGGCCGCCCTTCAGGCCAGCATCGAGGCAGTGCAACCTGTCGTTACCGATCCCGGCCCTTCTGCGAAAAAACGCCCTGCGCGTAAACCAGCAGCCCCAACAGCACAGCAGGCGGTGGCAGGCGACAACCTCTCTCCGACTCCAGTCAAAAAGAAAAGAAGCACTGCCAAACGTAAAGAAACTTAAGCTGAGTTACAAAAAAGTCTGGTTAAGGGGTGGCGGTGACACTGCTTTGATACGATAGTAGCTGACTGAACGCCCCCCACTCCTCTTGTTCCAGTTGGCGGTAGTTCCCCTGCTGTATGACCTCGCCTTGATCCAGTACGACAATTTGATCCGCATGTCTGATGGTTGACAGGCGGTGAGCAATGACGATCAACGTCATTTGACCTTTCATCCGTTCCAGTGCTGCCTGAATTGCGGCTTCATGTTCACCATCCAGCGCACTTGTCGCTTCATCTAGTATAAGTACCGGAGGATGATGCAAGATAGCCCGTGCTAATACTAGCCGTTGACGTTCTCCTCCAGACAGACGAATCCCGCGATCCCCAATGATCGTGTTCAGCCCTTCGGGCAGTCTGGATACAAAGTTGTCTGCTGCTGCAAAATGTAACGCCTCCCATAGCTGCTGCTCACTAGCATCCTTATCCGCTAGCATCAAATTTTCGCGGACAGTCGCATGAAATAAAAATGGATCTTGTGACACGTAGCCAAACGACTGCCGCCACTGGGGCAATAATTCGTCGCCCAGAACAAGCCCGTCTATTGTAATCTGCCCCCCAGTTGGACGTAAAAAACCCATCAGGACATCGACCATTGTACTTTTACCCGCTCCTGATTTCCCTACAATGGCTGTCATTTCCCGGGCGGGTATGAACAAATTAATATGACGCAGTGCAGGCTCTGCTGCACCCTCGTAGCGATAATCCAGATGGCTGCATTCAATCCCATGACGAAGGGACAGGGGTTGCCGTTCAGATGCAGATGATAGATTGACCACCGCGGATGGAACGCGAGTCTCAGAGGATGCAAGTGCAATCAATGACGGATCTGTGAAAGCTTCGCACTCTTGTTGCACCTTGGTGACACTTTCAAAAGCGGAGATCATAGACATGATGTATTCCAGACTCGCTTGAATAAGAGCAAATCGAGGCCATAAGCGGGAAAATATAAGAATCAGCACAATCAGTTTTTCAGGTGTAACATGCATCCACTGCAGCGATATAAATATGACGCAAGCGACAAAAACAGCTGCCACTGCACGATGAAAAAACTGTGTGGTCGCATTTTGCCGGACAAATTGAGTCGTATTATCCTCCATGCGTTGCGTCAGGGAGCGAAACCAATGGATATTCGCCGCTTCCAACAGATTGCTTTTTATATCTTTCATACCGTTCATGTGATCCGTAATTCCAGCAAAATAAACCTGTGACAGTTCAGTCGTACGATCACCTAATTGTTTGGCATTTCGAATGGAGCGGCGGAACACGACAAACAGCCCCAATCCACTCAGAAATACCAGTCCGGTTAAAGAGGGGGATAACCAAAAAGCCAGCGCAATCTGGATCAGCGTAAACATGACGGCTGTAGTCAGTTGAAGAAGCAAATTCGTTCCCTGACTGACACGCGCCAGCTCGGTCGTCATCACATGGCTAAAATCAGATTTACGCTGACGCAAATAAAAGGCCCACTGCGCCTTCATAAAGGAAGTGTACACGTCTATTCGAAGAGAACGCATAAAACGCTGCTGAATCCGCGAATTCAGGATGGATTGGTAACGCTGAAGCAAAGCCTGCCCTGTAAGCAGCACTACAAAAACCATCAACATCCCCGGCAATAGCCAGCTTTTAGGAACGAACGGCAAAAAATGATCCAATCCATCAGACAGAAATGGCATCCCTGAATGACCGACAAATACGCCGATGGCCGCCAGCATAGGAACAAGCATATAAATGCCAAAACCCTCCAGTAGACTGACAATGATCATACACCCAATATTGAGAAATAACGCACCGCCGTTCACGCTATACAGCTTTGTCATATATAATCGCAGGTGAACCATAATGCACACTCCTTATTCAGGACTTTGCAAAATTCGATCCCAATCGCTCCAAAGTGCAATATATAGACGAACTAGACCATTTCGATCTATATATTGTTCATTAAAAGCCGCTTATTGGATTTTCACAAAATCCTCTATCGAGTCAGTGCTTTGAAAATCGCCGCTTCAGCCAGAGAAATGGACGTAAAGGGATATACAAAAAATGCAGCTGACGAGGCAATGGAAAAACGCTCGAATCGCCCGTAGAAGGAAACAAACGGCTGATGAGATACCATAGTCTGTGTCTTGGCTCTTTTAAGGAAAGCAAGTAAGTGCGGCTGACCGGCTGATAGACAGCCCTGTTTTTGGTCATGACTTGGCTGGAGGCAGCAGCTGGAGTCATCGGGGCACAACTGGCAGCGGTGCTCATCGGATTATGATTGTCGTTACTGGCATCTTCCCTGATGCTAGTAACGCCACGGGTGGCAAGCATGGCTGCTTCGCCAGAGGTACTGCATACTGAAGGACCGCCACCTGGAAGGGCGGCCTCCGCTTGCTCCGCCAAGGCTCTGCTGTGCAGCAGCTCTGATGGAGCAAGCCTACCTGTACCCGACCCGTGGGTGATCGGGTACAGTGCGGGTACGCTGGCCTGCATGAAGGCCAGCGCGCTCAGCGCGAGCCTGTGCGCCTGCCGGGTAGCCGATACCGGACGCATCGGCTCCGGTATCGGCGTACCCAACAGCGCAGCGGCGAGCGCCCAAGCCTGCCCGCCAGCAGGCAGGCCCCCGTAGCGGCGCATCATCGGCAGTAGCGCCTCCCAATCGACAGCACATACCGCAAGCCTGTCGATGTCAACCAGCCAGCGCAGCCTGAACCATCCGTGACGCGCACCATGCGCACTCAAGTACAGAAATTGATGCTCACTGCCAAGCGTATACATACAGGACGTCATCGCAGTCCTGTTGTCGGCAGGTGTCAACGGTGCCATCCAACTGGCTCCTGTAGCTTTACCCATTTGCCGACAGCTCCACAGCTCGTCAAAAGAGGGTTCCCCACCCCCATCCGGGTGAAGACGCCAATGCAACTCGATCTCTACCCGTTTTTGCGGATGGAGGTATGATGCATGATGGTCCTTCCATTTCCAACTGCCAAGGACACGCACTTCTCCGCTCTTGGACGCATATCCGGCTTCCTGCATCCAATGCTCAGCCTCGTCCATATCGTCAGGGGCAATGAGTAAATCGATGTCCTTGGAGGTACGCAGAGAAACATCCCCGTACAATTGCTGTGCCAGAGCAGGACCCTTCAGCATAAGCACACGGATTCCATGAGCTATGAGCAGCCTGGTCAGACGCCCGGCTTCTGCTTGAAGATGGAGCATGCGAAGCGTGTTTCGATGATATTGCGCCAGAAGGTTTCGCAACAATTCTGCGGGAATGAACGGATGATTCAATGTTTTCAGTTGGAGATACACCGTAGGTACCACTCGATGGTGCTCGGTCAGACGTAAAAAGCGGACCCAATCCATCTCACGCAGCTGGGTAGCAGCAGTCTTATCCTGCCAATGAGAAACGTCTTTCCCCAATAGAGAGAGTAACAACGTTAATTCCTGATCCTCATTCCAATTCGCAAGTTCCAAAACAGACTTGGTAGGCATGCATTCTTCTCCTTCTTGTCTCATCGCATTAAAGCAAAGAACTACCTTTATTTTCTATGTTTGTATCCGTCATAGCACGTCTCCCGAATATTCCCACCACCGTAAATGCTTCCATCTCCCGTTTCCCCGTAACATAAATCGGTCCGCTACGTACCCATGCATGTGCGGCCAAGCGTCCCGCGGCATTTTTGGCTGTGCCCAAATACAACGTGCAGTCCAGTTTTCTGCGCCCCAGCAACGTCATCGCCGCAGCGGCTTGTACAAGACAACTACTGCGCCAAGGAGTATAACGGCTTGCCAGCTCCACAGCGTGTGAAATCTGCCGAATGGACTTCTCTTGCCCAGCGTCACACTGCCATGGGGTTTCTTCCATACGTATGCCCCAAGCCCTTGAGTAATCCCAAAAAGAACGACGCTGGCGCAGCCTCGCCCATCCCAGCTCCAGCCAGGCTTCCGGCAACAATCTTCTGACTTCTGGAGACAGGAGAAGAAGCCGTTGTATCCGCATGTTATACCGGCTCCCGTAGAAGCTTTAACAGTCCTTCCCGCTCCAACTCAGCCACAAAGGTATGTACCTGCTGTCTGCACTGTTCCTCGTCCACTTCATATTCGTTCGTCAGGACAGTTACGATATCGCCAAGTGAAGGACCGGATTCTGCCAGTTCCCAGATTCGTCCTCCTGTGTAGCCTAAATTGTAATATTTACCAGTGTTAATGCTCATCATCACTTTTTCTCCGTCCATATCACTGACGTAGACCTCTTCATTGTAAATGACGCGATAATGATCCTTAGCTGGATTAGTGGCTGCCATAACTCTTTTCCTCCTTACGAATGAGTTCAAGTACCCGTTGTACAACCTCGGACGCAGTAAAGACGGAACTATCCCTCAGCAAGCGCCAGCCCTCCACTTTCCGAGCCATCCTAGCCGCTGTATCAAACGACCATTCACTCAAACCCATTCGCGGAATAATCACCCTGCGATATGTATGTTGTAGTAATGTATGCAAGCACTCCAGAACGTTCAAGGGCTGTTCCGTAACCGCCACTAGCTCCCCTTCGCGCATCAACGCACGGGTTGGAGAATCTGCCACCAGCTCGAATACGCCCCCTAAGGGCAGCGGATCGTTATAAAAATCATCTACGGCGGGTACGGCATATTTATTCAGCTCACCTGCAAGCGTACGCAGATCTGTGTATTGTGGCATTACAGAATTGCGTACATGCTTGTTCTCCCGTAAAGCCTCCAGTTGGAGCAAGCTTTCAAGCCCCAGCTTTTGCTGCGGATAAGCTGGATACACAATGGCAGAGGAACCCGTAGCTTTTACAGCAATCACGTCATCACTAACCATCTGATAACCTGCCTGCCTAAAAACAGCAGCCAATGTCGATTTCCCCGTACCCGATTCACCCACAAATGCGTAGGCCCTCCCCCCGATGACGACCGCACTTCCGTGAATAGGTAATATTCGTCTTTGCATCAGCAGAACACCCATGCATGTACCCAGCACAAACAGCCGCACGGTGTCAGGATCAGCCCCAGAGAATATACTTACCTCGATCTCCTTGCCTTCCCTGACGGCATAAATGGCCGTGCCCGGTATTCGGAACATAAATCGCTCATCCAGCATCACAAAATTGGCCTGCTCCAGCTGACCACTCCATGCAGTCAAATCAGCCTGTCGAATGACTACATCCTCTACCACTCCTGGTGCTGCCAGCATTAGCTCAGGCAGATTCAGCTCACTCGCAATCCTGAGTCCAAAGGCTGTATATTTCGTCCAACTGACATTTGCACTCCTGTCATGCACGTAGGACTCACTCCTCTGTCTTTAAAAATCCCGTCTTTATTTCTTGGGCAACACCTCTAACCCGAAAGAAATAAAGACGGCTGTGTATTGAATACGAGTCCAATGGATCATGCTATTTTCGTTCATTCAATCGTTATCGGCCCAGTTGTCTGGCTTCCAGTCCAACATTGGCTGCATGTATAACATGTATAACCATCTATTAGCTTGGATTATAGATATCGGCATCGTGGTCGGACACCCAATCAATCTGTCTCCAGCCTTTACCCGCCATGGTCTGGCTAATATCCAGCACCTCTATCGTCGGTTCCTGCCATTCTTTTTTACTCATTTCATCACCTCCCCTCCAACGAATGGCGAACTGTCTGACCGGACAGATTCGATCAGTTGAATCTACAGAGAAAACGGTACACAATCAGGCTATGCATGAGTAGTCTTATATTCGGATCAGACGCCTGCTCAGGGCCGGGGTGGTGAAGTTTTGCCATAGCCGTCTTAATAAACTCAATATTGAGATATTCGGCGGCTCGTAAATCATGACACATCAGTTGAAGCTCCCCCATAAACGTATCCCAACAAGGAAGCATACGATGTAGCCAATCTGCAGGCTGCACGCCGCGTACCCGCTGGTTCAACCGAACATCATCAGGTAGATGATCACGCATGGCCGTACGAATGAGGGCACGGTCCCGACCGTTTTGTACATACTGCTCAAAAGGCACCGATAAGCAAAAGCGAATTACCCGGCTGTCCCCGGTCGGATCACGTTCCCATAGGCCGTAACGTAGTGAAAGTTTGGTCGCGACCACACCATTTTTGTTGGCAATCGCCAAATTTGAGAACTTCTCTTTTCTCGTCTGATCGGCATTTTTCATCCAACCTGTTCCGCTCAATACAGGAATATCTTCTACATTCATCCGTTGGGCAAACTCTGGGTGAATCAGTGAAGGAACGGGACTGCGATGGCCACGCCGCAGCCATAAACGAGGTTCAAGTGAAGTCGCTTTCTTCAACATCACGGGGAGTAGATGAGACATACGCCTGCCCGTAAGCTTGCTGTACCGCCTCAATCCCTGAAAGGATTGCAACCAGTGCAAATGACGAAACTGACGGGCATAATAGTCCAGTGCAGGGCCCCACGATACGGAAAAATTGCCTCGTGCCCCGGTCAACAGTACACCGACATTGTGTTCCTGCGCTTTTTCATAAAAACCTCTGATCCAGAAGGAGTTTTCAAAATATTTGTAGGGAGCCTCCATCAAATCCAGCCAAATATCAATTTCTGAAAACGGACTTTTTCCCTCAAAATCCATATAGTTCTCGTGAATGTTGCCCACATAGCGAGCCGTAGAATGAATGTAGCTTCGTTCGTTCGCCAGCAATGTAGGCGGTGTCCAGTCTGTAAAATCTTGAACAGGCACATAGCTGTAGGCATGTAGCGGCTTTTGTTGCAAGTGCAGCGCTGGCGCGGCAAAGCTGGCAACCGCTCCGGAATCCAGCCCTCCGCTCAAGGCAGCCCCTACAGCGCGATGCGTCCGTAATCGGGCAGTGACCGCCTGTGTGAACACCTCGTGGAAAGCTTCTATGTACTCACCTCCTGTTTTGAGCCGCAGTGGCTCTACCTCATCCAGGCATGCATATTTATGAAGGGTTCGCTTCCCCTCCTCCATAGTGAACCAATGTGCAGGAGGAAGCTGGTTGATATGCTTGTAGGCGGTCGTCCCGATATCGACGGATTCCTGCATGGTGCGGATGGACAAAAATTCGGCCAGCCACGGTTCATGCAGTTCTTTTCGCAGAGAGGACAGGGCCAAAAGCGGAGCGACTACCGTGCTAAACGCGAATCCTCGGTCATGTTGGTAGATGTACAGCGTACGATGGCCTGTCATATCTCGAGCACCATATAATCGATGTTCCTTGGCATCCCAAATGACAAAGGCAAAATCACCTATCAGATAACTGGCTGCCTCCACTCCCCATTTGTCATATGCCAGCAAAATCAGCTCGCTGTCCGTGATATCTTGCCGCCGTTCCTGCTCAACTCCCAGCCGTTCAAACAGCTCGGAACGATTGTCAATAATCGCATCCGCCGTGATTGCCAAATCTCTTAGCTCATCATAGAAGGGAAGACGCTCATGAACAGATTCCGGGGTCACATGCTGGGCATGACAACCTAAAAAAATAGAGCCTTCACACCAAGCGCATACGCGGTCAGCGGGATATTTCCGCAGGGCCTGCATCATTTTCCCGCCTTCTTCGGTGCATACAGACTCATGCCCAAAGCTATAGATTCCGGCAATCGCACTCACGTTCTTCCCCCTTTTTCTTTTCCTATACTTGATAATGCTACAGACGCCAAGTACCTGAGTTTACGGGCCAAGAGGCTGCGAGATCGGAGACCTTGATGTGGGCGTTGATAGCTTTGAAGCTGAGCGATAAGACGGTTCCGCTCCTCATAGCTATGTGCCAATCTGTTTTCCAGTGATTGGATCCGTCGATCGTTCACGCTCTGGTCCACATGCATCCTTGCGGGATCTTGAGGTGCAGTATGACGGGTTGCATTTGTCACGAGTTCTCTGTTATCTGTATCCTGTTCTTCGAGGATCCGATAAGCTTCCTTCCATTCAAAGCCGCTTTGCTGGAGGAATTGTTGGGTACGTCGACTGAGCAGCTCCATATCCGGCTCATCTTCAAAGTGAACTCCAGTCATCTGTTCAGCCTGCTCCAGCGCTTCCGCGTAACCAAGTTGCTTAAACATGTGGGACCCAATGCTTCTGCAATACAGCTCAATTTCCGTTTTACTCAACAAATGTTGCCAGCTATGTACCGAATCCTGATGCGCCTGCTCATGCTCTCCTACGAATGGATCGCCCGCTCCCATGCTATAAAAAAGACTGGATTTGGGCGTATCCGCGAAGTCTCCGTACTTTTCCATTCCCGCTTCATAATGGATTCCTAGAAAACCGCACAGCTTCTCAATCTCCGTCGTTGGATTGGATACGAGCTGTTCGTACCTAAGCGGGTATGCAAGTGAATGAGGTGCAGCAAAATAATGAGCGTAACGGAACAAACCAACCGTAATATCCGTCATTTTCATATTAAAATGCGGACTCCCCAGTTCCTCCAGTAGTTGAAAACGTCCGTTCCGTAGCTGATTGACCTTTTTGAATGAGGCCACAATGGCCAAAGGATTTCGGATAAGCCACAACCTGCGGGCAGCAGGGAATAAACGGTCTATAAATTCCAGCACCGTATAGTAACGCGGGGATTTGTCGATAAGCATATCTGCTGTTGTTCCTTGAAGCAAACCATTATATATTTCAAGTGCATACGAACGGGAGGCCTGCTCCAATACGTCGGAGGGGACCATACCTTTAAAAAATTGCCGGAGTATCCCTGTTCCTCCATATGGGCGTGCATGTGACTGCGGAAGATCATATAAACTGAGCAGAAACCACATTTCCTGCGTGGCAAACAGGCGGGAATGGTTTTGCAAAATGGCGGTAAGCAACGAGCTTCCACTCCGAGGGACACTTAACAGGAATACCAGCCCTCCGCCTTGCTTTTCAATCAAGCAAACTCCTCCTCTACCTCTGCTCAAGACACTTTAATAGATACATATCGTATTTTTATTATAAATTTATGATACATAATGTATCTTGTCAATCCTTTTGATGGATAAATTCAGCACTTCACGTTCATGTTAAACCCTATGTAGATCTAAAAGCTTAACAATCAGCCTGTAAATAAAGATTTTGCTGCATATTAGCCAAAGGAGGATAGCACAATGGGACAAGCTGTTAAAGGTACTATTACCATTGAAGGTCAGGAAATTCCTATCACCAACCCGGATAAACCGCTGTGGCCTGAAGCAGGCGTGACTAAGGCGCTGTATCTTCGCAAGCTCGCGGTACTGGCTCCCTTCCTGCTCAAATATTGTCATCATCGTCTGCTGACCGTCATCCGCTGGCCACATGGGATTCACGGTGATTTTTTTTATCAGAAAAATGCCCCACGTCCTCGGCCGGACTATATTGAAACCGCCCTGCATGATGGCATTGAATATATCGTGCTCGGCAAATTGCCACAACTCCTCTGGCTTGGTAATCAAGCTGCGTTGGAATTCCACCCCTCTCTGCACGAAGCGGGAAACAAGCTGCCCTGTGAATGGATGATTGACCTTGATCCATCCAGAGAGGTGGAGCCACGTATTATGGAGGCAGCCTCTATTGTCGGTGAAGTACTGGCTTCGCTTGGTTTGGACTCCGTCCCCAAAACATCCGGGGCCACAGGTGTACAAATTATCGTTCCGATCCGTACAGGCATAACCTTCGACGAACTTCGCAGCATCGGGCTATTAGTCGGACAGTTTGTGACAGAAAAGCACCCGCATCTGTTCACACTCGAAAGGTTAAAGAAGGATCGTGGAACAGCCATCTATTTTGATTATTTGCAGCATTATCAGGGGAAAACTCTGGCCGCTCCTTATACCCCGCGGGCACGCCCCGGCGCTACGGTCTCCACTCCGCTAACATGGGAAGAGGTACGGCAAGATGTATCACCACTTGACTACCATTTGCTGAATATTGAGGAACGACTAAATCGGGTAGGCGACTTGATCGACAAGGTTCCTCCCCAACCTGTAGAAGACGTCCTCAAGCATATGCGCACCAAGGCACACCGAACCTGATCCATGCTTGGAAGAATAAAAAAGGGGACGAACCCCACAGCCATTAGGCTGAGAAATTGTCCCCTTGCGCTAGTGTATTCCTTTTTTCTTAAAGCGTCCGCCCTTCACATCGTGAATGTTACCGATCGCAACGAAAGCGTGCGGGTCCCAATCTTCAACGATGCTCTTCAGCTTCGCTTCCTCCAGTCGGGTGATGACGACGAAAATCACTTTCTTGCTTTCGCCCGTAAAGCCACCTTCACCTTCCAAATAAGTTACGCCCCGTCCAAGACGATCCGTCAGGGCATCCCCGATATCACGGTATTTGTCACTAATAATCCAGACCGATTTGGACTGATCCAGACCTTCAATCGTAATATCAATCATTTTCATGGCGATATAATAAGCAATCATGGAATACAGGGCATTTGGCCAACCGAACACAAAACCTGCACTTCCCAGAATGAATATGTTAACGAACAGCACGATCTCACCGACCGAAAAAGGAGTTTTTTCACTGACGAGAATAGCTACGATCTCTGTTCCATCCAGCGAACCGCCAGACCGAATCACAAGACCCACCCCAACACCGAGAATGACGCCCCCAAAAATAGCGCCGAGCAGCGGTTCACCAGGAGTCAACGCACTTACATTGTGAAGTAACGCGGTTCCAATGGACATTACGACGATACCGAATAATGTGGATAAAGCGAAGGTTTTACCGATTTGTTTGTAGCCGATAAGTAAAAATGGAAGGTTCAACAGGGTCAGGAAAATACCGAGCGGATAGCCAGTAATCTTGGAGGCCATGATGGAAATACCTGTAACGCCTCCGTCAATAACGCCGTTAGGAACCAGAAATATTTCCAATCCCACTGCCATCAGAGCTGCACCAACTACTATCATGGCTGCACGCTGAAACAGGCGTTTTACTTTGTTCTTCGGATTAGCTGGAATTTTGCTGATCTTGGTCAACTCTCCGGTCACATCTGTAATCTCAGATAAACTTTGGACTTCCTTGCTCACTACACTCATATATAAATCCCCCCGTTACAGTATGATATATTGGACAAAAAAGGGGCTGCTATCCGCAGTCCCCTATTCTTTACCGCGCTATTTATATAAATAGTATATCACAAAACTGTGATTTCGCGCAAAAAAGTTAGCAAAGAGCACATAAATCACAATAAAGCGGGATTATATCGATAAAAACGACGAAAATCGCCTTTAAAGGAGTGGAGAGAGCATGCGAGTTAGAATTTCAGCTGTTTTCTGAGATCTAGGCCGTCTGCGGAACACGTTTAAATCTATGCGTGAGGAGTTGGAAATGTCCTCTACAAAATCTGCCGAAAGCCGTTCCAGCGCTGAATTAGCAAAAACGACAGCGGTCAACTCAAAATTATAGAAAAAGCTGCGCATGTCCATATTGGCGGTCCCGACCGAGCCGAGTAAATCATCGACAATCACCACTTTGGCATGAATAAATCCTTTTCGATATTGGTAGAACTCCACCCCTGCCTCCAGCAGTTCTTGTACATAGGACAGAGACGCCAAATGAACTAACTTCGAATCGGACTGGTAGGGAATAATAATTTTCACATCTACGCCACTGACTGCCGCCAGCTTGAGCGCCTCATAAATGCCCGGATCGGGAATAAAATACGGCGTCGTAATCCAAATCCGCTTTTTGGCAACTGTGAGCGCCCCAAAGCACATTTCCTGAATCGTATCCCATACCTGATCGGGACCGCTGCTCAAAATCTGTACTTCCTCATCCCCGGTACAGGTATGTGGAGGAAATAAATTCACATCCATCAGTCTCTCCCCTGAGGCCAGCTTCCAGTCACTAAGAAACGCATTTTGTAGAAAATAGACGCTATCTCCTTCAATCTGCAAATGCGTATCCCTCCAAAATCCTACTTTGGGGTATTTTCCGAGATAATCGTCGCCTACATTAATCCCTCCTACAAATCCGACCATGCCATCTACCACCACGATTTTCCTGTGATTGCGATAGTTAATCCGGCGGTCCAGCGTGGCGAAAAACGGAGGTAGAAAATAATGAAATTCCACTCCCGCCTCACTACAGGTGCGAATAAAGGAATAGGGTAAATTGTAGCTCCCCACACCGTCTACAACGAATCGTACTTTTACTCCCTCACGTGCCTTGCGGATCATGACCTCTTGAAACTTTCTTCCGATTTCGTCGGCCCGAAATATGTAAAACTCCACATGGATATGATGTTGCGCATGTTCCATCGCTGCCAGCATGGCCTCGAAGGCTTCTTCACCGTTCGTCAGCACACGTGTGCGGTTACATCCAGTCAACGGGTTTTCCGACATACGAATTAACTGGTTAAACAGGCGCTCCTGATGTTTGAAATGAGGATTATGCATTTGCTCCACATGTTCAATGACCTTGGATTGCGCCCATAGACGCTCGCGGAATTCACGAAACAGCTGCGATCCCCCTTTTCGAACCACTTTACGCTTCTGATAATCCTGTGCAACAAAGTAGTACACGACAAAGCCAATGAGCGGGAAGCAAAACAAAATAAAAAGCCAGGCTACCGCTTTGGACGGCTTGCGAAATTCAAAGAGCAGAATCGTCCCGGTCTGAAAAATAAAAACAATTAAAACCAACAGCAACCACAGCATGTCTAAGCCTCCTTATATATCTCAGGATTTTGCAAAATCCTCATCTACGTTTTATACTAAGCTCCAATTTTTTTGACATGTTTGCCTCTTAAGCTGAATAGATAGTAACCAAGCACTATAGGAGCGATGTCCGGAAAGGAGCGATTATGAAAAAAGGAAGCCTAAATCGCCGGATGACCCTGCTTGTTATTCGGGATGCACAGCAACCGCCCAAGCAGCTACAATGCTCTACAGCCGCTGTCATTCTCGTCCCGACTCTTGTGATCGCGTCTATCTCTACGCTCGTGATCGGGCTGCAAATCCGTTCTTCCCATATTATTTCCCAAATGGAAACGAATCTTGCTGTCCAGAGTTTGCAGATGGAGGTCACGGTAGCGGACAAGGATGCAGCCATTGGGCGACTACGGCAGGAAGTCATGGAGCTGACAAATCAAGCCACCCATATTCGTGAACGCCTTCAGCGCGTAACAGAGCTGGAACAGCAAATGCAACAATTCATTCGTAAACACGGAAACTCATCTGCCACAAGTAACCATAAAAAGACCATGACTCCGCTCTCCTGGGATGCTTCCGGCCATATTGGGGGTGAGCTGATCGCAGTACATGAAAATACTGCCTTCCTAACTCGCCAGGCAATGGATGATTTTCAGGAGATCGAATCTCTGTTGGACACGGTGGAACGTACGGTTCCTCGCTCTATTCAGCAAGCAAATGCCGTCCAGCAAAATCTGGAGCACAAACAAGCCGCACAGTTACTCCAGACTCGTAGGCTGGCTCTTGCCGTGCAAGGGAAACCCTCCGTTTGGCCTGTAGGTTCACGGCAAATGACCTCCAGCTTCGGCTATCGCAGCGACCCTTTTACGGGTAGATCTGCCTTTCATTCAGGCGTGGACATTGCCGGACAAACCGGTGATCCTGTCTATGCAGCAGGAGCAGGCACCGTCTTGGAGGCTGCTTCTAGTGGAGCCCGCGGCAAGTGCATCATCATCCAGCATCCTGACGGACTCCAGAGCTGGTATATGCACCTGAGCGGCATGCAGGTGGCTCCAGGAGATCGTGTCCACAAAGGACAGACCATCGGTCTGCTGGGAAGTACCGGGAGAAGCACAGGACCTCATCTTCATTTTCAGATCGTCAAGCATAACCAACCTGTCGATCCATTACTGTATGTACAATGAGGATTTTGCAAAATTTTCACAATAAAAGATTGGGGGAAAACCATCATGTTTAAGGAATCCAAAAAAAAGCTCTCCACCCCAGCTATGGATACACTGCTCGCTAATGGCACCAGCTTTGAAGGTACAGTTGAGGCAGAGGCCAATATTCGGATTGACGGTCATTTTCAGGGCGATATCCGCAGCACTCGTACTGTCGTCATTGGAGAATCTGCTGTTGTACGTTCGGACATCTTCGCACAAGACGTCATCCTTGCCGGTAAGGTGTTCGGCAGCATTACTACAGAAGGACGACTGACCATTACGCCGACAGGTGAGCTGTACGGAAATACCGCGACCGCTGCATTGGTCATTTCTGAAGGCGGTGTACTGGACGGCACAAGTCAAATGAACCGAACAAAGGATGTAGAGTTGTCAACTTCTACGGATGAGCCAAACGACGAAACCCAATCTAGTTTCAGCAAAGACAGGGAGGACAGCCAAGCCGCTCTGCAATCTGAAGCAGGGTAAAGTCAGTATATACTCCTTTAAATCCAGTGCATTCTCCATTCATTCCATAATATCCTCCACTCTGCGTTCCAAAAATAATTGGTATACCTTGCGTATGACGATTTTTCCGCACATATACAATGGAATCACCAAAATGATACCCAGAATCCCGAGCAGGTCGCCACCAACTAACAGTAAAATAACGACAGTCAACGGATGAATATCCAGCTGTTTACCAAAAACTATAGGTGACAGCCAATTATCCTGAATTTGCTGTGCAGCAATCACCACGACCAGCGACCAGAGCGCCATCGAAGGTGATTCGAGAAATCCAATAATAACCACGGGTATAGAAGCAGCCACTGCCCCCACATAGGGAATAAAATTAAGGAAAATCGAAATAACGGCGAGCAGCAAGGCATAAGGCAAACCAATAATCAAAAATCCAAGGAACATCATCACACCCAACGCGACATTGATCAGCACCCGACTGACGATAAAGCTGCTGAGTGCACTATCGATATCTTCCATAACCTCCAATGCGTCCTTGTGATATTTTTTAGGAAAGAAGTTTAGCATTTTAGGGCCAAACTTGCTCCCTTCCTTCAGCATGTAATAGAGCAATATGGGGAAGGTAGCCAATACGATAAAAAAGTAGGACACGAACGATACCAGCTTTACCGAATAATCAGATAGCGTCGAAAAGGCTTCGTTCAACGTATCTGACAGTTGTGACAGCGGGTCTTCACCCGGAGGCAGCACTTGTCTCAAGGATTGATTATGCCGCCATTGGCTCAATTGATCAACCAGACTTTTAATGAGCTTCGGCGCATTTTCAAATAAATTGGTTACTTGATCACGCAGCGTAGGCCACACACCCCATGAGAAAACAAACAATAACACTCCAATGACCAAATAAATCAGCAAGATGGAGATCGATCGTTTGATTTTTCTCCGTTCCATTACATCCACAATCGGCCTTAATAAATAATAGAGGAAAAAAGATAGCATTAACGGTACCACCAGCAAGCTGACCAAGGATACGAGAGGACTAAATATAAAACTTACTTTGGTGCCCAAGTAAATGATGAGTAATAGCATGACGATACCTGTAGTTACACGAAAAAAACGATTATTTTGCAGCATACCATGCGGCCCCCTCTGTTCTATTTCTCTCTACCTCTTTAAACGCAAAATGACCCTATTGATTGATTCTTGCTGAAAATAGATTACAATATACCCCTGCACGCAGAATATGTAACAAAAATGACATAGATACTGGATAAAACAGTGTTAAATGAGGATTTTGCAAAATCCTGAAATAACAAAAGGACGTCCAAATGCTGAGCATTTGAACGTCCTTTGTGTAACTCTAAGACACTGCGATTTAGGTTGAAACATCCCGTTTTACGAAAACCACCCAGGCAATGGCGATAAAAATTACATAATAAGCGGCCAGCACGGTGAGCGAAAAGGTTAGACTGAAACTTACCCTACCCGGCGGCATATCTAGATATTTTTTCAGATCCATATGCGTAAATAGTACGTATTTGGTCCATTCAAAACGATCTGTGCTGAACAAGCCAATAGAGTTATAGATTGTTTTGGTGAACATCATGAACAGCGACAGCCCAATCGCCAAGGCACTGGAACGGAAAACAGCGGACAGCATAAAAGCAAAGGCCATCGTCACGAACAAGGCAATATAGCTATACAAGAAGTTCAACGTTACATAAGATATCGGATCACTGAACAGCGGAACAGAACCCGCTGGTGCATCCTTGGATAACATCAGCCATGAGGACAGCGTAACCATCAAGATCAAAATGATCGTTCCGAGCAAACTGAACAAAATCACGGATATATACTTGGACAACAATATTTTGCTGCGAGTCCAAGGTCGGATGAGCAGCAGCTTAATCGTTCCCCAAGTAAATTCACCAGCCACCGAATCAGCAGCTACAATGACCGTAAACGTTGTATTGAGAAAAAAAGTAAACAACGTCGTTAATGCAATCCCATCCCACACACTGACCTGATCGGAAACCAGGGAGATCAGCATCGGAATCGCAGCAGTGATGACCGCCAGCAATCCCAGCATAATCCATGTGCGCACACGCAGGTAAATTTTCAGATTTTCGTTATGTACCAGTTTGAAGAAATCACCCAATGAACCCGCCTCCCGTCACTTCCAAAAATTGATCTTCCAGCGTACGGGCAACCGGGCGAATCGCATATACTTTAACTCCGTTTGCAGCCAGCAGGCTGTTCATCTCTGCGATCTGTTCCCGCTCCAGGTGAAGCAGCAGTTGATTACCTTCAACGCGTCCTGCTCCAGCAAGCGCATAGGCTTGTTCGGCATCATTTACCTCAAAAGCAATTTCCGCCGTCTGCACTTCCTCCCCTGTATTCTTTAGTTGCTTGATATCAACCAGCCGTCCGCTCTGAATAATGGCTACACGGTCGCACATCAGCTCCATCTCGGACAACAAATGACTTGATACGAATACGGTAATTCCCTCCGTACGGGTCAATTGACGCAAATAATCCCGCAGTTCACGAATACCCTGCGGGTCCAAACCATTGGTCGGCTCGTCCAGCACAAGCAGCTTCGGTCGATGCAAAATCGCCTGAGCTACTCCAAGTCGCTGTCGCATCCCGAGCGAATAGGTTTTTACTTTATCGTGAATCCGGTTTCCGAGTCCCACCAAACGAATCGCTTCATCCACGCGTTCTTGGGTCACCCCAGAAGACATTCGCGCAAAATGCTGCAAATTTTGATAGCCTGTCAAAAACTTGTACATCTCCGGGTTCTCAACAATCGCGCCGACATGGGAAACGGCCTTTTCAAAATCAGTATTAATGCTGTCTCCACAAATATGAATATCGCCCTTGCTGATCGAAATCAGGCCAACCATCATACGGATGGTTGTCGTTTTTCCCGCACCATTGGGTCCAAGGAAACCAAATACCTGTCCCGCCGGAACCTCCAGCGTCAGATCGTCCACGATCGCTTTTGAGGAAATGATTTTACTCACACCCTCCATACGTATGACGGGAACCTGTCCTGTCGCTTGCTGCATGCTATGAAACTCCTTCCATCCGGAGTGAAGCTGTGATCCATTTTACTGTACATTTCCGGTTTTGGAAGTATTGTACCATATTTAACCTTTTAGAAACACCACGCAACCTCTATTCCTTGTCCTTGTATATCCAAAGCACCCGCCATTTCTCATCTTCCTGCGTCACATAACAAGGCTGTACGATATCAAAATTACCGAATCGGGTCTTGTAATGCTGAGTGACCGTAATACGGTAAACCTTCCCTAACTCTTCTCCATTCTGATCCGTACGAATGTCATATTCAGTCTGCGGCTCCCCCAGTTCAAACGTGAACGTATCCGTCCCCATATCCTGCATAAAAACGTGCGCACGCTGCTGTACATACGTAGATTTCTCGAATTTCTTTTTTATTTGCGAATGAAAAAGCTCCCATGAACCTCCGAAATTTCCCGATTGCTCCATCGTGTAGAACTCATTCAGTGCTTCTACCGCTTGATCGCCCTCGCCTGTAGACATCACCCCGCGCAGACCCAGCCACAGCAGCCATAACAATCCACCTATGATGGCAATATATAATAGCTTACGTACGAACGCCGAAGCCGCTCTTCTTCTAAACAGCACACACTGCCCCTCCCTCTGTTGGACTATACCGAATTCTCTACAGATGTATGTGGGACAAGCCTTTTTTAGAAGACTTTAGAAGAAAATAACGGGTGACCTCCCAACAGGGCACCCGCCTACATAAGGCTTACCTAAGGCGATATGGTAGTGGTAAGCATATGCTTCTCCAGCACTCCATGGATACGCTGGCGTTCCTGTTCATCCACCATGTAATAATACACCCCGTTGATTTTACGCCCATGTCCCTTCAGTTCAACGGTATCCGTCTGCTTGAGGGACGGACCGATCCGGGTCAGGAAGGTGGTCATATCGTCAAAGGTAATGTCTGTGCGAATCTGCTCCCCCGCTGCCTCCAGTATCGGTTTTACCCTCAACAGCCCTTCCTTGCTGATGGACTGGGCAAGAATTTGCTTGAGTAGCTCCCGCTGGCGAGCATTTCTTCCGAGATCCCCACGTGGATCATCGAAACGCATACGGGCGTAGGCCAACGCCTCAGCCCCGCTCAAGTTCAAATTACCCTGTGCAAAATGATGACCCTCATATTGAAAATCAAGTGGATTATGAACCTCGACTCCCCCCACAAGGTCCACCATTTTCGCAAACCCTTCCATGTTCATCTGTACATAGTAATCTATCGGATAGTTCAAAAAATGTTCTACCGTACGGATCGACATATCCACGCCCCCAAAAGCAAAAGCGTGATTGATTTTGTCCTCACGCCCCCTACCGATCAACTCTGTTCGCGTATCGCGCGGAATGTTGAACATCAACATAGAGCCTTCGGCAGGGTTAACAGACAAGACGATCATCGTATCCGATCGTCCTGGATCGTGAGACCGCCGATCTACGCCCAGCACCAGCACGGTAAACGGCTTGAACTGGGAGATGGCTGCCGGATTGGGTGTACTTGATCCAGAGTCTGTATCTACGGATCGCCCTGCTCCGCCCGTTGCAAGGGTAGAAAACGCCCCAGGCTGCACGATGCTGCGCGGATGATACATCGCATTCGCCGCTGTTTTAAAAGAATGATACACATAAGCGGTGTAGGCAGTAGCCCCTATGACCAATAACGCTGCAGCCCCCAATGTCATCTTCAGCCATCGTTTCATATGCAGCCTCCCCTTTACGGATTTACTACAGACTGATGACGATCTACATCCAGATTATTCATCTGTGGCCTACCAACAGAATAGTATGCAAAGACGGATTGTCTGATTTGCTCCTCGCTGTACACATTGCGTCCATCGATCATAATAGGATACTTCATAAGCTCATTCAGCTCACCCAGCCCGATTTCACCAAACTCCTCCCATTCCGTCAATAGACACAGTGCGTCACATCCCTCTGCTGCTTCCCGTGCGCTATCTGCCCACGTTACTTCCGAGCTGTCCAGCAGTCTGCGGAAGTTAGCGGTAGCGATCGGGTCATATGCACGGATTTGCGCCCCTGCCTCCAGCAGCGACTGCATAATATCCAGCGCCGGGGCATCTCTTACGTCATCTGTATTCGGTTTAAAGGCCAGTCCCCATATACCAATCGTTGCTCCTTCCAGATCACCCAGCGCCTCTTTCAGCTTACGAATCACGTTAAAGCGTTGACCCTGATTCACTTCCACCACAGATTTCAGCAGCTTGAATTCATAGTCTACGTTGCCTGCAATTTGGATTAGAGCTTGTGTATCCTTTGGGAAACAGGAACCCCCATAGCCGATACCTGCAGACAAAAAGGAGGAGCCGATCCGCTGATCCAGCCCCATACCGTGTGCCACACGTGTAACGTCTGCGCCCACCTTTTCGCAAATATTTGCAATCTCATTAATAAACGAAATTTTGGTCGCCAAAAAAGCATTCGACGCATACTTGATCATCTCCGCCGAACGGATATCTGTGGTTACGATATTTGTCGTCAACGGCTCGTGCAGTGTAGTCAACACAGCGGACACATGTGGATCGGAAGCTCCGATGATGATTCGATCTGGCTGTAGGGTGTCTATGACTGCTGAACCTTCGCGCAAAAATTCAGGAACCGAAGCCACACCAAAAGAATAGTTTGTGCGGCTCGCAATCCAATTTTGAATGCGTTCGTTCGTGCCGACCGGTACCGTGCTTTTGGTGACAATGACTTTGTAGCCATTCATGGCGTCTGCCACCTCGCAGGCGGCTTCTTCAATATAGGACAGGTTCGCTTCTCCGCCCGGCAGCGAAGGCGTGCCGACCGCCAAAATAACAATTTCAGCCGCCTCCACCGAAGCTGCCGTATCTGTTGTAAAGCTTAGTCGGCCTTGTTCTACATTATCTTTAATTAGTGCCTTTAATCCCGGTTCATAAATCGGCACCCCACCTGCACGCAACTGAAGAATTTTGTCCTCATTCTGATCTACACAGACGACGGTATTTCCGAGTGCGGCAAAACAGACCCCCGACACCAGCCCCACATACCCTGCACCTATTACACATAGCTTCAAAGCAACTCCCCCTTTTACATGCTGTCTCATTGCATCCTGCTATTACCGACTTCACTTCTCTATATCTCTTCCTGCAAGCCGATTTTGATAAAGCGTAAGCCGTTTGTTTTGCCGATAAGATTTTAGAAAACGGTATACATATATCGGATTGTTGTAGGCATACCTCTTCCATAATCGCTTCGGTTCGCAGATCAGACGATACAGCCACTCCAGCCCCAGCTTTTGTACCGCTAGCGGCGGTCTGCGAACCTTTCCAGTGATATAGTCAAAGGCCGCCCCTACTCCAATCATCACGCCACGGATGCGGTCTTTGTTTCGATGCATCCATATTTCCTGCTTCGGGCAGCCTAAGCTGACGAATATGATATGCGCGCCGGATGCATTGATTGCATCAATGATCCGCTCCTCCTCATCTGGGTGAAGCTCACGAAATGGCGGTGAAAAGCTGCCCGCAATGCGGATTCCGGGGTAATCCTGTTCTACTCTCTCTTTTAAGCTATCCAACGTATCCGGCGTACTGCCGAAAAAATATACACTCACCTTCGTCTGTGGCGCACGTTCGCACAACTTGAGCATCAGGCTGGGACCATCTACCCGATCCTGACGCTCAAATCCGTACAGCTTGAGCGCCCATACCAACGGCATACCATCCGGAGTACACAAATCGGCTTGAGTGAGCGCTTCGTTGAACTCGGGATGATTCCCGGCCGTGACAATGGAATGCGTGTTGCAAATACAAACATAGCCGTCCTTTCGTTCGACTACCCATTGTTCCAGCATGTGTACCGTCTCCTGAAACGTAAGTGCTGCAATATCTGCATCCGCAATCCTTCCAACTCTATATTGGGGCAGCTGCTTCATAATCACGCTCCTCCATCGCCTCGCTATATATCGCCATCAGCTGCTTCACATTCACTTCTTCCGTATAGCGTGCAGCGTAGTTTTCTGACACCTTCTGTCTCATAGCTGCATAGTTTTCATAGGCTACTGCACAGCGAATCACAGTCTTTATATTTTCCAAATCATCATGTTGAAAATGGAAACCCGTCACCCCGTCCTCCACGACTTCCTCCAGTGCGCCGAGCCGGCTGCATAATACCGGAGTTCCAACAGAAAAAGACTCTACAATGGTCATGGGAAATCCTTCATACCAAATGGAAGGCACCATGACATACATGGCCCGGCTCATGCAATCGAGTACCGTGTCTCCATCCTGCTTATCGAGAAACCGAACATCTTCCTGCGGATAAGCAGCGGCCAATTCAGCCTTTTCCGGACCATCCCCAATGATGACCAGGCTCAATCCATCCCGATCTTCCAACTGTGACCAGGCTTGCAGCAGATTGCGAACCCCTTTTTCAGCTGAAATCCGCCCCACGAACAATAAATAACGATCATTCGGGTCATATTGGGTTTTCATGGTTTTATGATGGACAAAATTCGGCTTTACCGCGATACGATCCAGTGGAATACCGCTTTCGGCAAATTTGTCCCGTGCAAATTCCGTCAGCGCAATATAGCGACTTACCTTGTGCTGCCATGTGCCGATCAGATCGTTCAACTTAATCATCGCCGCTACCGGAATCGTCTGAAGCTGTGAACCTCGATAGCATCCATGACGGATGGAATGCAGCAGCGTGCCGTGCAGACATTTTTCACAAACCTTATTCCCTCGCATAAAGGTTGCCGCCGGACAAATCAGCCTGTAATTATGCAGGGTCTGGACAACCGGAATCCCCAGCCGTTCACAAGCATGATAGACCGAAGGGGATATAACCGGAAAAAAATTATGCACATGCACCACATCCGGCTTCACCTGTAAAAGCAGCTTCTTAATTCTCTTGAATTCCGGCAGGGACCATACCGCCTCTACCGCCAGCTTTGCCATGTTCGCTAGCCCTCTGCTTTGAATGCTGTCGTTGTGCACATAGTAATGCTCTGTCTCTATTCCTCTGGAACGCAGCATAGCCGATTCTTGCTCGACAACCTTGTCTTCTCCCCCGCTTTGCTGATAAAAGTTATGGATGATCAGCACCTTGCTTACAGGAGGGTTCATCTGTCTGCTGACCTGTTGGCTCACGTGGCTGCCCCTCTTTCCTGCGTTGATTGCATAGCGTGGTTAGAATTCTTGGGCTTGACCCCTTGATGGCTTACGATTTCATCTGCGATGCGATCCCACGACATACGCTCGACCGTAAGAAAAGCCTCCTCCGCCATACTTCGTCTCAGCTCAGCATTATCCAGCAAAGCGCCTATTCGACCAGACCATTCCTCTTCTGAAAAGCTTCTCAGCATCACCCCGCTCACTCCGTCCTCAATCAAGGTAACCGAGCCCCCGTTTACCGAAGAGATAATCGGGACGCGAAACAGCATACTTTCCAGCAGTACCATACCAAAAATATCGTATTGGGTCGGAAACAGCATCACATCCGCCGCTCCGTAAACCTGCCACAGATGACGTTGCTCCACTCTTGTAAAATGTATAATACTGTCCGTTATTCCCAATTCATGAGCATATGTCCAGTAGCGGTCTGTGTCCGTCTTCCGTCCATTCCCGACCATTAACAAAAGGCAGCTAGGATGCTTTTGGAGCACCCTTTTGAACGTACTCAGCATAAAACGTATATTTCTCCGTTCCTCCAGTACACCAACATACAGTAGTACCGGACGATCACCGATTCGACGCAGCTCATTCGCGACCTCACGGTTTTCCTCACGTTCTCCGCTTATGTCTTCACTGTTGTTGCTGATGTCACTGTTGAATGCTCTCTCTACTTTACTGCGATCCAGTCCGACTCCAATCGTAACCACGTTGTCAAAACCTTTATTCTCCAGATAGCGCTTGGCGAGATCGGATTTGACATAGGTACGGCGTAGAGATTTTGTTACCTTCGGCAGCAGCATAATATCGTACAGTTTGCGGATCAGCGCGTGCGTGTTATCCCGGTATGGGCCGTGATACAACGCCAGCTTATCAGGACATTTACGGGAAAGCAGATAGGTCATGATCTGGTTGTATTCTGTAGTAATGACCAGACCATAAGCATCCAGAAAAGAATCTTTGAGAACATCTCTGTAGATGCTGTTGCTTAAGAACTTAAACCCGTGGAGCCAGATAATACGCAAGGTGCATCCTTCGTGACGGTAGACTTGTTCCAGATGGGTTTCCTTACGATCGTTGTAGTAAACAATGTCGCAATCATAGCCTTTTCGAACGAGTGCTTTGCCCAAACCGACTTCCTGTAAATTGTATGAGTCCCCGTTCACCTTGCTGGCAAAATTGCGGAGATACAATATTTTTCGAATCATCATCAGGGCTCCTGCCATTTCATATTGAGTGAGTTATGGAGCACGGAGGGTTCAGAGAACGCTGCGCGTTCCATTTGATCTTCCGATCGCTGTTGCAGTGGGATTCCTGGATATATAAAACATTCCGAGGTAGGAATCCCACTGCAAAGGCGAACGCTAGCGCTTCTTCAGATTCAAATGGACCGCTCCGCTGCTGACCACCGTTTCCATAAAGTCACCCCATTTCAAAAAAGGGAATGCTGGGTATGAAGTGCCCTCGCTGCGTGGATACGCGAGCAAATGCATGCAGGGCGTTGACTTCGTCAAACGACTTGTG
The DNA here is from genome assembly GCF_038008165.1 of Paenibacillus sp. FSL L8-0644. Classification (NCBI taxonomy): domain Bacteria; kingdom Bacillati; phylum Bacillota; class Bacilli; order Caryophanales; family Paenibacillaceae; genus Paenibacillus; species Paenibacillus sp. FSL L8-0644. Next base: position 1,451,411 of record NZ_JBBOYN010000001.1, on the reverse strand, counting down.
AGCTTGGCACAGTTATGGGGGGCGGGGTTTAGAGACCGCTGCGCACTCCATTTGATCTTCCGATCGCTGTTGCAGTGGGATTCCTGAATATATAAAACATTCCGAGGTAAGAATCCCACTGCAAAGGCGAACGCTAGCGCTTCTTCAGATTCAAATGGACCGCTCCGCTGCTGACCACCGTTTCCATAAAGTCACCCCATTTCAAAAAAGGGAATGCCGGGCATGAAGTGCCCCGCTGCGGATATACGCGAGCGAATGCATGCCCGGCGAGAAGTTCGAGGCGATAGGGCGAAGCTATCGCCGGACGGCTCTTACCTCCCCACCTTATAGGCTGGGGGAAATTCTTTTTGGCGGCGGTGGGTAGCGGAGGGTAAGGATTTGAATCTGGAAAAGCGGCAGCGTTCGCCTTTGACGAGGGATTCCGCCCTTTTACAGGGCCTATTCAATCTAGGGAATCCCCCGTCAACAGCGATCGGAAGATCAAATCCGTCCCGCAGCGGACTTCCATCCACAAAAGTCGCTCCAGGATCAAATCCGTCCCGAAGCGGCCTCCCCCCTCCAACTTGAATGTTCCCGTTGCCTCTCCTCCGTCATCTGCATATTAAAATGATCTGCCCCTTTGAGCTGGGCAGCTGCCATATCTGCCACTAGAGTTACACTCGATTCCATCGGCACAAAGCGGTATTTGTAAGCTGTAAGCCGATGATCGGTTTCGTGAAATAAAATATCCTGAGCGTAATTCCCCCATCGGTCCTTGGGCATCAAATCAATGGTCATACCGGCATGCGCAGAGGGCAGCAGCATATTAGAGCCGTGGATGCCGATCACTAATCGGCTGGCTGCATATACCTTGCAGACCCGCAGCTCACTTTCCCGGTCGAAGCGTGTGACACGCTCATCAGAAATCCATGCCGGGAAACTCCCGGTACGCCCAAGTCCAGCGACTGTAAAGCGATGATCCGGGAAGCTTTCTCTCAGCCTGCGGAACAGCCGTATGATTTTACTGCGCTGATGATAAATTAGCGGTTTTAGCCCACGTTTGAGCTGCGGAAATTTCTGTACCGCTCTTGCGATATGATGGCTGCCGCTCCACAAGCGGTCTTCCCTCCATACGAAGGTAATGCGCGGCTCTGGCTCACGATCCTCGTTATAACGGGAGACACCTGTAAACTGCTCAATATCAAACTGATTGGGATGTGAATACGCCGGGCTGACATACACCTCATCAAAACGCATCAGTTCCTCAATCATCCGATGATGTAGTACAGGATAAAAGTTTCGTGCCCTGCTGAACGGCACATCAACCGTCCAAATTTCAGACACATATGCTGGCACCATCCACTCCAGCGACTTTTGCACAATGACGATGATGCCCAGGTCCGGCGATTGCTCGTATTCGCGTTGCACATTGAGCAGCTTGAGCAAAGCATGACCATACAAATAATCCATTGTGTTGACGATGATTACACGTGTAGAAGCTTTCATTTTATGCACGGTCATGCCGACTGCTAAGTCATAGGAAGGATTCATCAACGATTGTCGCAAAGGTTCTCCGAGCCATTTTCTCGACTTCGCATCACCGGTCAGAATATAGTCAGGCATTTCTACACGATAAGGTGAATACGTAGCATGGCCGACCCTCATGTCCTCAAGATATTCGCGTCCGCACCCCTCACACATAGTGCTGACACATACATGGATTCCCTGCCACAGCACCTCTCCACCACGTACCTTACCTCCACAATGCGGGCACTGTTCCTCATGCCGAACAAACGGTTTAATGGGTATCATGATTGTTCTCTCCAACTTTCGGTACTGTAATATGAACACGCCAGAAGGTCAGGATGGACTTCATCATCCAACCCAAATTAGATTTAACTTCCTTAAACAACAAATCTAATAGAAATACAGATATCGTAAAGGACAAAATCGTCGCCACTAACGACCCTCGGACACCAAGCAACGGGATTAGCGCGTAATTGAAAGCGATATTCGTGACCGCCCCCACCACCGAGGTCAGCAGCGTGTATCTGAACAAATTTTCATTGGTAATAAACAAGCTTTTAGCAACACTGAAGTTGGTGAAAAACAGACGAATCGCGAATAGAGACAACAGCGAACCTGCTTCGGTAAATTCTCTCCCATACAGCACAACCACTACCCATTGGGATAGAAAAAATAAAGGTACCGAGGTCACAAGAAAGCATATAAACATCAGCCGATACACCTTGGACAATGTCTGTCTGTACTCGTCGCTTCCTTTCTGCTTGGAACGCGTCACCACCGGAGCATAAGCCGTTGTCAGAACGACCGGAATGAAGCCCAACACTTCGATGAGTCGGAGTGCAACGGAGTATTGCCCAACCGCAGCGTTTCCCAGCAGTTCACCGATAATGACTTGGTCGATCCGTGCCTGTACATATACAGCGGAGGATGACAGTATAAGCGGCCAGCTGTGATTCATGATTCGCCGAGCTGTGGCTAAACGGAACGTCCATCGGTTCACACGTCGTCCTTCCTTATGGAAGAAATACAGCAGCAGCAGGCTTCCCAACAAAAACTCTCCATGAGCACACAACGCCACCCACCATATCGGAACACCCGATAACAACAGAATGATTTTGACAGTGGAGCCGAGAACAAAAGCGGTATTCTTGGCAACGACCGTGTATTTGGACAGCATCTGCGCACGAAACCAGTAGTCGATGATATCAAACAATTGAAATACCGAGGCCGTAGCTAGGATCAGATTGATCAACCGTACCGAACTGTCTTCCGGTCTGAGTAGTGAAATGAAGGAATAGGACAGTACAATGGCTATTAGAGTACCTAACAATTTCAACAGAACCGCCGTACCCAATAGCTCATGCTCATCCTTGGGGTCTTTGACAAGATCGCGTACTAATATAGAATCAAAGCCAAGGGTCGTAAAAATCAGAAACATCCCGAAAAAGGATTCCGCATAATTCCACTTTCCCAGTTCCTCTGGTCCCAACACTCTCGCCATGATGATGCTGACTGCCAGGCCGAACACCATGCGAATCATTTTGTCACCGAACAGCCAGGATGTATTCACCAGCAAACTTCTGCGCGGTTTGGCGCGTTTTTCGACTAATGTCATAGGTTTTACTCCATCTTGAAAAAATGACCTTGCGTACAGCGAAGAGACCCCCCGCCCAGGCGGATGGCCTCTCCATCTCTTACACGACGACAGAAGCTTCAACTGCAGCCTGCCTTTTTACCCGCTCCAAGTCTGTATCCACCATCATACGAATGAGCTGCTCGAAGCCTACTTCCAATCGCCAGCCCAGCTTTTCTTTCGCCTTGGCACAATCGCCGAGTAATAGATCTACCTCTGCCGGACGGACAAATTGAGGATCGATCACGACGTAATCCTCATAATTTAAACCTACATGGGAAAAGGCAATTTGCAGCAGTTCACGCACAGAATGCATTTCTCCCGTGGAAATGACGTAATCATCCGGTTGATCCTGCTGAAGCATCAGCCACATCGCCTTTACATAATCCCCTGCAAAACCCCAGTCTCGCAATGAATCCAAATTTCCCATGCGCAGCTCTTGCTGCAACCCCAGCTTGATACGAGCTACCGCATCCGACACTTTACGCGTTACAAATTCCAATCCTCGACGTGGGGATTCGTGATTGAACAGAATGCCAGAGCAAGCAAACATATCAAAGCTTTCACGATAGTTCACTGTAATCCAATGGCCGTACACTTTGGCGACACCGTAGGGACTACGTGGGTAAAATGGAGTCGTTTCTGTCTGCGGTGTCTCCAGCACCTTACCAAACATCTCGCTGCTTGACGCCTGGTAAAAGCGCGCTTCCGGTTTGGCAATTCGAACCGCCTCCAGCATATTGGTGACAGATAATGCTGTAATCTGCCCTGTAGCCAACGGCTGCGGCCATGAGGCCGCTACGAAGGATTGAGCAGCCAAGTTGTAGACCTCATCCGGGTCGGACTGCCGGACGGCTTCAATCAATGAAGCCAGATCGGTCATATCACCGGAAAGCCAGTGGATGTCATTCTGGATATGCGCTACATTTTCAAAGTTCGGTGTGCTGGTTCGTCTGCGCATCCCGTACACCTCATAATCTTTGGATAGCAGCAATTCAGCCAGATAGGACCCGTCTTGCCCGGTAATTCCTGTGATCAGCGCTTTTTTCATTCCAATTCCCCCACCGTTTTTTTATTGTTCAACCAGATCCAGACCTTGAAATGCCTGATACACAGACTTTAATCCCTCTTCTAGTGAAATACGCGCCGACCAGCCCAGCCCGGAAATTCGGGATACATCTACCAACTTACGCGGCGTTCCATCAGGAGCGGAGGTGTTAAAGGTAATTTCTCCCTCATAGCCGACTACATTCTTCACTCGCTCAGCCAGCTCACGAATGGAGATATCCTCACCTACGCCGATATTTACAATTTCATTTCCCTCATAATTGTTCATTAGGAATAGACAGGCCTCAGCCAAATCATCAGAATGAAGAAATTCTCGCCGCGGCGTACCAGAACCCCATACTTCTACAGTCGGAGATTGATTCAGCTTGGCTTCATGAAACTTGCGGATGAGCGCAGGCAACACATGAGAAGTCTGGAGATCAAAATTGTCGCCCGGACCGTATAAATTCGTCGGCATCACAGAAATAAACCGGGTTCCATACTGACGGTTGTAAGACTGACACATTTTAATCCCGGCAATTTTAGCAATCGCATAGGCCTCATTAGTAGGCTCCAGTTCACCCGTGAGCAGATATTCTTCCCGTAACGGCTGCGGAGCAAATTTAGGATAGATACAGGTAGAACCTAGGAATAATAGCTTACTTACATTTGCCCGGTATGCCGCATCAATCACATTTGTTTGTATAAGCAGATTGTCACGGATAAAATCAGCCGGATATTCGTTATTCGCCAAAATCCCACCAACCTTGGCCGCTGCCAAAAATACATAATCCACAGGCTCTGTTTCAAAAAAATGATCTACTGCCTCTTTATTACGTAGATCCAGCTCACGGCTTGTGCGAGTAATAATATGACGGTAACCCGCTTCCTGAAGCGCTCGGACAATAGCGGAACCCACCAGTCCGTGATGCCCTGCTACATATATGTTGGAATGAAGATCCATACTTATCCCCTACCTTCTTCGTGAAAATGAAAGACTTTAATACGCATCCTTGGAGCCTAGCAGCACACGAAATGTTTTCAGCATAATAATCATATCTGTGCGGAAACTGCGTCTGGATATGTACTCCAAATCCAGTTCTACCATCTGGTTAAAGCTTAGATGATTACGACCGCTGATCTGCCATAGACCGGTGCAGCCTGGTGTAACTGTCAGACGCAGCTTATCCCTCACTGTGTAATCATGGACCTCTCTTGGCAACGGGGGTCTGGGTCCTACCAGACTCATCTGCCCACGCAGTACATTGAACAGTTGTGGCAACTCGTCGATGCTCGTTCTGCGAAGAAAGCGACCCACACGGGTAATTCGGGGATCGTCCCGCATTTTGAACATCGCACCCTCAATTTCATTTTCCACCAGCAGTGCAGATAATCTGGCTTCGGCATCAGACACCATGGAACGAAATTTGATCATGCGAAACGGCCGCTCATTTTTTCCAATACGTACTTGATAAAATATTGCACTTCCTTTGGGGTCCTCCAGCTTAATCAGCAAAATGACAAGCAGAAATACCGGGCATAGCACGATGATTCCAATGAAAGACAATATAATGTCCATGCTTCGCTTCACGAACGGGTATACGTTCCATCCTTGCCGCCGTTCAAGCCCATGAGCGACCGAATAAACATCCACTGACGCACCCCGCACTTCGACCTCATTCGAGCGGGAAGAAGACACGTCTCATCACCTCGCTCCTTATTAATAAGTATTATTTATACATTGTTAAAAGAATTTTATATACTCTCATTTTCCTCCTTTTTATTCATGTCAGATTGCGTTCCTCCATCCCCCGCTCGACACGGGTATTCGAACGCTTCACATTATTAAGTACTACGCCCAGAATGCGCGCCTTTACTCTTTCCAAATTCGCTTTTGCTTTCTTGACGACATCCTTTTTGACCTTCCCTGCCTGCACCACCAGAATGACTCCGTCACACATGGCGCTTATAATGAAGCCATCCGGAAAGGACAGCAACGGCGGTGTATCCATTAGGATCACGTCATAATGTTCTTTCAGCTCAACCAGCAGAGCATTCATTCTGCGGGAACTGAGCATCTCGGACGGATTGGGCGGGTTCGGTCCGGCTGTAATTGCATGCAGATGGTCAATCCCGGTTTCTTGAACCACATCCTGCCATGCCTGTTGATTGGCAAGCACCCGTGTCAGCCCTGTATGATTACGCAAACCAAACATATGGTGCAAGGAGGAACGGCGCAGATCCATATCCATAATCAGCACCTTTTTCCCCTCTTGCGCATAGGTTACAGCCAAATTGCTAATTGTGACCGTTCTGCCTTCACCCGCCTGAGCGGACGCCACCATCATAACCTCAATCGGCTCGTCTATAGAAGAAAACTGGATGTTAGTGCGAAGCATGCGGTACTCCTCCGAAACGGAAGACTGAGCATGTAGGGATGTAACGAGCTGATTATTGATTAATCGCGGCATATTGCCCTTCACCTACCTGTTTAGGAGTTGTAGTGGAGCTGTCAGAGCGTTTATCTTCTTTTTTCATTTTCGTAATCAGGGCTAGGGTAGGCAGACCGAGTTCTATTTCAATATCCTCTTCATTCTTAAATGTATCATCCAGTACCTCCAGCAGAAACGCCAAGCCTATTCCCAACAATAAAGAGGTGGCAAAAGCCATAAATATCTGTATAGTGGCATTACTGTTCACGGGAACTGCTGGATCATTCAGACTGGCTTCGCTTAGGATGGTGACATTGTCCATTTTCATGATAGAGGGGATTTGCCGTTTGAATACTTTGGCTACCGCATTGACGGTTTTCACAGCCTTCGTATACGATAAATCGCGGATTGTTACATCCATGACCTGTGAATCACCTGCGGTGTTCACTCTTAATTTTTGCGCCAATGCTGACGGAGTGACCTTAAGATCGGGGAAGCTGGCGACCACCTGATCCATAATCGCCGAGGAGATCATAATTTGCTTATAGGAGTTCGTTAAGGCTATATTCGTTTGAACTACACTGTAATCGACGACACCTGCACGATCCGGTCGTGGCGTCTGGTTGATAATGAGCTTTGCGGTAGCTTCATAAATCTGCGGGGTAAAATACATATTTTTTATGCCCACTACAGTACATACTAGCAGTACGATGCTACCAATCAACCACATTCTTTTACGGATCAAACGGATGTACTCTTTCAACTGCACAAGACCAGTCCTCCCTGATTGACTTGTTTTCGATGCAATAACGCTTGTACTGATCCTCTGCATAACGGGGAAAAGAACGGTGCATGACCCTCTAATCTATAGTAAAATGTTGTATAATAGCGCATAGAAGGTCTAGCCAGCGAATAAGCACAAAATGCTCATCATCGGTGGCCTCTTAGGGTATATAAACGAAGACATCAGTGAAAACCATTAAATAAAGATACGTTATGTAACTTACATAACTAATTTATGATACAAAACGTATCTTGTCAAGCGTAAACTTGCTTTTTTACCTTTCTTAACCTTGCCTTCAGGAGGAAAAACGGATGAATTATGGCACCCGCATCGCTGAATTACGAGAACATAAGGGATTAAAACAAGAGGAACTAGCACAATCCCTCGGAATTACGCGGGCAGCTCTTTCTCACTATGAAAAAAATAGGCGCAAGCCAGATTTCGAGATCCTGACCAAGCTCGCTGATATTTTCGGGGTAACGATTGACTACTTGGTGGGACGTACGAGCCATCCGGCGGCAATATTGGATTCAGATGTGAGGGAATTTGTGGACCAGCTTGAACTGTCCGATGAGGATATTCTGCAACGTTTCAACCTGACCATTGATGGACGCACCTTGTCTGAGGAAGAAGCCAAACGTTTTATTGCATTTGTCCGAATGGAACGAATGATGGAATAAAGAAAGCGGCCGACTGCTTCACGTCTCGCTCAAGTAAGACCAGCCGTTGGAATTTACACGCGCTTGTCCTTCCGGTATGTGGTTCCATCCGCGTCGCTTTCTAGCCATTCTGGCATCGTGAACCCACATTGGAGCAAAATGTCCCGGATGTCCAAGTGGATGGCAGCTTTGTCTGCTTTCTGTACGTTGTTTTGAAAAAGAGGGTTGTTCCCCCCTAATTCTGTCTCCTTGTTCATTCAGCACTAACCTCACTTTATTATTCTTGGTCACCGGAAAGAAATTTCCCACAAACCTTGTATGTATAGTCACGAACAAAACTATTATATATGAATACACACCTGCAATGTTGTCGTCTTATGACGAGAATAAAAAAGGATTTTCTTATTTTTTTCTTCATTATACGTAAAGTATTGGCAAATCAGAACGATTTTCCAACAAAAAAGAACCTGTCAGGTCCTATTTTCTCCTGATAGGTTCTTTTTTGTTTTATTTCGAAATGATGTTAGGTATTCGAACTCTAAGGTCCTATATGCATTCCGATCTGATTAAGCGGCCTCGGCTGCCTGGGAAACCTGAGTACCTCCGGTCGCTCGGACTTTGTAGACATAGTGGCCTCCGGCTTTTACCGTGCGGTCTGTATACGTGCTTCCCGCTACTTGCGAGGCAATCACCTGATAGGCCCCGTCGGTTCCGTCAGCACGCAGCACATCATAGGAAGATACGCCTTCTGCCTGAAGCCAATTAATCTCTACCGCCCCATCCTGAACAGAGGCAGCCTTCACCCCTGTTGGAGCTGAAGCTGCGGTCTGATCTGTACTTTTTAATTCCAAAATATATTGTACCGCTTCGCCAGGACCCAGCTTTTCTTCAAAATCAAGGGCAGGAGAAGCCTTGAGCCCTGATATGGAACGCTGTGCCTGACTGTAAGTGGAACCCGCTCCAAAACGTTCACCCGTGTACAAACCGGCATTCGGCATTGTCACCCGTACACGAACGGTCTGCGTGGTGGATTCGAAATTCACTAGATTCACCAGCAATTTGTTTGAAGTAGCGCCGCTACCTGCCAGCGGTTTAAGCTTGGACGTATCCACCGCACGCACATACACCATTTTATCCTTGGTATCCTCTGGATTCAGCACTGTATAAGTCAGAGGTTTTCCATGGGTGGCATAGGCTAGACTCAAGCGTCTCATGATCTTAACACGAGTGTCCTGTCCCTGCCCGAACGGATAAATTTCTGTGTTGGCCGGGTTATGACTTTGCAGATCGAAGCCTGTTTTAAACAGCGTATAATCTTTATAAAAAGCAGCGTGCTGGATAAACATATCGGCAAACCCAATTTGTGAACGCATAATCCGGTCGAATGCGGCTGCTTGTGGCTGACTAGCCCCATAATCTGGATTATCTCGATGCGTATCATTGGTACCGAACTCCGTGTTCAGCATCTTCTTCGCCAGTCCGTCGCTCGAACCGCCGAAGGTTTTCAAATTTTGAATGAAGCTGCCCCCGCCCTCTTCATTATACGATTCACCGTAGGCGTGTCCGTTGGTCAGGTCAGTGACTTCCTCCAGCTGTTTACGCTGCGCCGGGTCTCGCTCCCATCCATCCGGATCACCGCATTTTTGCTTACCTCCGGTTTGATTTTTGCACGCCTTGGTAGAGTACGTCGGCCAGTAGGCCCAACCCGGCGCTACCGTTTTGAGATGCGGTGCCAATTGCTTCCCTTCCGTATTCAACCACTTAGCTACAGCCAGATTTACCGCCTTGGAGCGATTAAATAATCCAGGTTCGTTATCTACTTCATAATATTGAAGATAAGAACCGTATTTTTTTACATAATCGCGCAACTTTTGCTTGGCCGTTTCTGGCAGAGAACCATCTTTTTGCAGCTTGATATCACCTGTATATAAATACAAAGCAGACGATTGCATATTATACTGCTTTAACGTTTGATAGTAATCATCCACGTCTGTACAGGCCTTGCCCACATTGCTGGCACAGGTGACCCTCATGACATTGCCACTATAAGCAATTCCCAGCCATTTGAGAACGTATGGTAAATGCTTAACTGCACCCTGATCATAATAAAATTCTTTATTGTTCACATTTGTTCCGGTCAGTATATATTTACCGTGTACCGGTTCGGTCGCAGGTGAAGCTAACGTCTCCAAGCTCAAGTCATCCCAAGTCCACCACACATTTTTATCTTCTGCAGAGGAGCAGTATAGGCAGCGCGCTGTCTTTAGCTTGAGTACGTTAACACCGCTTTGCAATTGCTCTTTGGGTATATACAGCTCGTAGTTGTTTTTGAAATTATAAGCACTCCCAGTACCGGATACTCCGGCAATCTGAATAATACCGGACAGCTGTTGATTTGAAAATACAGCCATTTGTGGGACTGCTTTGCCCGCATCTAAAATCCGAACACGGAATATCATACCATTGGGAGGAATCTGATTCAGCTTATACTGGAGTGTCAGTTCAGGGTTCGTGGACGCATTCAAACCGGGAGGAATATCTCCACTGCTGAGCAATACCGGAACTGTTGTACTCTCTTCTGCTACCGACAACGCTGACATTGCTCCTTTAGCAGATGATTCGGTAGAGGCAGCTGCTGTAGAAATGTCGATATTATCCCTGCCGACCACACCTTTGAATTCCGCTGAAGAGTCATCCCTCTGCCCCAGCTTCCATACTGGACTGGCAGCTGCTACTTTATCCGTCTGCAATTCTGCGCTTCTTGAAGGCGTGTATATAAACCAAGCGATCATCGCTATAGCTACGATCGCTAGTAGTCCAGATAAAACTACTGTATACCTATGGGATAACCACTTTTTTATCATATGATCGACCCTCTCTCCTCAAATTTTTGGACCGGGAAAGAGTATTAATCAAGGAAGAAACAAAGCGTTTCCGGGAATCACCGCTTTCGCTTCATGCTGACTTTCCCACATTAGACGTGCCATCGCGTCGCCTTTTTCATCATAGTATTCTACTTTTAAATCTACCATTTTGCCTGCTTCCAAAGTCATACTGCCTTTACGCTCTGTCCAGCTTTGTTTGAACCAGCTGTCAATCACCAACTTGCCGTCTACCCATACACGGATACCATCATCGGATATCGTGGTGAACGTATAGGTCTCGCTATATTGCGGTTTGATTTTACCCGTCCAGCGAACCGAGAACTGATCGGCATTCACCTTAGGGTCAGCGGCATTGGCACGCCAGTTGTAGTCCAGCTTGCTATCTGTACGGATCAAAACAGGACTTCCATTCAAATTCATATTGTTAAAATATTCGCCACGCAACCCGTTCACATATACCACATCAGGAACAGAAGGAGGAGTCGGAGCTGGGGGAACGATCACTACTGGCGGAGCCGGGATAGGCTCACTTTGTCCCTCGTCCGGTAAGGTCGGTATATCTGTCCCAGGTGGTTGAATCGTTTCCAATCCATTCTTCACATCATCCCGCGTCAAACTCCTCGAATCATTCATATAATCCTGAATTTGATTTGTTGTGTTATTCTCAGTCAGCATCTTGCCCCAAGTCATGGAATATACCCATTTAGGTTGAGCCTGCAACACCTCAGAACTAGGCATCTCACCGTGCTCCCCAATGGCAATCGGCTTATTCCGTGCCAGCCCAAGCAGACCTTCGTAATGACTTTGCTTAAAATCATTGTTGTAAATATCTACTGCCAAGATGTCCACTCTGTCATCCCCCGGGTATTTCGGGGTGTACGGGACAGTATACGAATTGGGCGCATTCGGACTCCATACCCACAGCAGATTGTTCAATTGATGTGTGTTGGTAAAACGGTCGTACATGATATTCCATAGCTGATTGAAATTATTTTTGTTTCCCCACCAGAACCAGTCGCCATTCATCTCGTGGTAAGGTCTCCACAAAACCGGAACCCCTGCATCACGAAGCTGCTTTAACGATACAGCGGCCTTATCCAGATCGGCAATGAGGAGGTTATACTGCGTAGTACCTGGGGTCACGTATTTGTTGAACTCTGTCTGACTTACTTTCGCCTGTACATTGGCCCAAGTCAGTGGCCTACCTGGTAGCGCTTCATGAAAAGTCATCGTCACAATACCACCGGATCTGTCCCAACGGATAGCACTATCGACGACATTTTTACGTTGCGCTGCTTCTGTAGCGTCAGATTGACCAGAGATAGCTCCCATCTCATAGCCGTGTACACCTACATATGCCTGACTGATTTTTTGGACCTTGTTACTTAATTCATCCGGACTTTCCAAATAATCATGCTGACCGGTGACTATTTTTTTCCCTGAGATGTTGAGTAAATAATTGTATAGTTCACGGGCCTGAGTAGAAGCGTCCGAATTAACAGGTTGTAATGAAGCGGCATTCGCCACAGACAGAGAATCACCAAAACCGACGGGCAACAATGAAAAAAGCATAACAACGGGGAGTACATGACGTATCAGTCGATACAGAGGAATAAAATTGAATCTCACTTTCGCTCTTCCTTTCGGTAGCCAGGCTGCCATCCTTGTGGAAGGCCCTTTAGCTTTGCGTACCTGCCTTTCGACAGGGCTGCGTTTATCGTTGGAAGGAGTTTGGATTCCTTCTTACCCTAAGTATCGACTTTATTTTACCAAAATTTAATAGGTCATGTTCATGAATTTACAGGTTTTCGCCCAAATTCGACAGTTTGAGCCATGAATTTTCATGAATTTGTCTTTTTTTTCGTTTTTACGAAAATAATTATGAGATAAATTGGTGACGGGAAATTTCATTCCAATCCATACAAAAGCGGACAATATCCTCTTCAACCAATTCAGAGCCAGTCTGCACCTCAATAAAATCCACATCTGTCACAGCCAAAATGCTATGCTTCGTCCCTTCAGGAATGCGGACTACATCACCAGCCTTTACTTTGTGTAGCTTCTCATTCAAAATAATTTCCGCTTCACCGCTAATAATGGTCCAGATTTCACTCCGTTTGAAATGAAGCTGGTAGCTGATATTTTTGCCTTTTCGTACGCGGATTCGTTTGGTCAATACCTCGTTACCCTCGTCATATTTGACATAATCCACAACCCGATACTGCCCCCAACGACGTTCTTCATACATTGGACGCTGATCATGAGCCTTGAGCACTTCTTTAATACGAGGACTTTCTGCCTTATTGGTCACAAGAATGCCATCCGGGCTAGCCGCTACAATCAGATCATTCGTTCCAATGATCGCCACAGGAATGTCTAACTCGTTAATAAGACTCGTATTGACGCAATCCTCCGTTACTACACCTCTGCCCACTTGTTGATTAGACATTTCTTCTGTGAGCGTATTCCAAGTACCTAAATCCTTCCAAAAACCATCATACGGAAGAACTACAATGTCCTTTTCCTTCTCGACTACTTCATAGTCAAAACTGATTTTTTCCAGAGATGCGTATTGCTTTTGCATTTCTTCATAATTCAGCGGCAATCCCTTGGATGCCAAGATATCCAGCAAATAACTTAATTTGAACGCAAAAACCCCGCAGTTCCATAGAGCATTGCGTTCAATCAGACGCTCCGCCTGCTCCCGGTCGGGTTTCTCTTGAAAATGGCTCACTTCGCGGTAGCCAGTGCTACCTTGGGTGGCATCGTTTTTCGGAATAATGTAACCATATTTCTCTGAAGGATAGGAAGGGACAACCCCGATTAATGCAAGCTTGCCTTCACTCTCCTGAAGCGTATGTTCCAGTTGGGCTACGGAGGCGAAGAAAGCATCCTCAACATAAGGATCTACAGGCAATATAGCTACAATTTCATCAGGTGAAACACCTGCAATGGAATATAAATAAGTCGCTGTCAGCGCAATCGCAGGAAAGGTGTCTCTGCGTTCTGGCTCAACAATGATACGCGTATTCGGCCCAACCTGACTCTGGATCATTTCGACCTGTGCTCTCCCTGTCGCAATAAACGAGGATTCTGATAATCCGTTGTCTCCCAATTGTCTCCATACCCGCTGTACCATGGATTCCGAAGTCCCCTCCGGGCTCTCCAGTACCTTCAAAAATTGTTTGGAACGGGAATCGTTGGACAAAGGCCATAATCTTTTACCGGAACCACCAGACAAAAGTACGAGCTTCATAACTCTCCACTTCCTCTCTATAATGTATGGGTGATCGGATGGGGCAGGGTTGAGTAGTCCGCTACGGGCTGGATTTGATCTTACGATCGCTGTTGGACCGGGATTCATTCGATTGTATAAAATCGTATATAGGTTTGAATCCCGATCCAAAGGCGAACGCTATCGCTTCTCCAGATTCAAATCCATCCCTGCGCTACTCAAAAATGCATCATGCCGATCATACCGTTTATTGCAAAAGGCGTGACCGGACATTATTAAGTCCGGTCAGCCTGTTAGCGCTCACGCGCTCGGCCCAGCCGCGAGGTGCTTTGATCGGAAGGAGCGGCATCAACCGCGCCGCTCCTTCCGATACGCCCTTCCTACTCCCATCCCATAAGGTGGGAGTTTAAAACTGTGACTCCACGGCGGAAAGCAGCGGAGCGGGCAGAATTGTTCTGAAGAAGCGTCAGCGTTTGCCTTTACCCCCGGATTTTAACCTTTGAATGTTTTACACAATCAAGAAAATCCGGGGGTAACAGCAATCGGAAGAACAATCTGCACGCGCAGCGCCTCCCCCACCACCACAGTCACTTTTTAAACTTCCACTTTATCTCTGTTCCACCCACTCATCCGCGGACGCCCCACGGAATAGTATTCCAGCCCGGAGCCTTGAATCTGTTCCTCGGCGAATACGTTACGACCGTCAATTAGAACCGGTTTGCGCAGAAGGGAGGCCAGTTGTACGAGATCGACCTTTTTGAACTCTTCCCAATCGGTCAACAGGCACACAGCGTCGCTACCTTCGGCGGCTTGCTGTGGGGATGAGCACCACACAATATTCGGGTGATCCACGTGCTCCTTGAATTTATCCATCGCAATGGGATCATACAGTTTGACAATTGCGCCTGCCTGAATGAGTGTTTCTACGATTTCCAGTGCTGGAGCTTCGCGGATGTCGTCTGTATTTGGCTTGAAGGCGAGGCCCCAAATGCCAATCGACACACCGTTCAGTTGACCCAGCGATTCACGCAGCTTGGATACAATCATAAAGCGCTGGTCGGTATTCACCTCGACCACCGATTTCAACAACTTAAATTCATAGTCTACATTACCCGCAATTTGGATAAGCGCATTTGTGTCTTTTGGAAAGCAAGAGCCACCATACCCGATCCCTGCTTGTAGGAAAGAGGAGCCGATCCGTTTGTCCATACCCATGCCATCAGCCACACAGGTTACATCGGCGCCAACCTTTTCGCAAATATTAGCGATTTCGTTAATAAACGAAATTTTAGTTGCCAGGAACGCATTGGACGCGTATTTGATCATTTCAGCACTACGGATATCCGTCACATAGATTTTATCCGTGAACACCTGATGCAGAGTGACCATGGTTTCACGCAATCCAGTATTGTCCAAACCAATAATGATGCGATCCGGATGAAGCGTATCATTGATGGCTGAGCCTTCTCTCAGAAACTCCGGCGCAGATACGATATCGAAAGACAAACTCGTGTGACGAGCCAATACGTCCTTAATCTTTTCGTTCGTTCCGACAGGTACAGTACTCTTGGTCATAATAATCTTATACCCGTTCATGGCTTTCCCAACATCAGCAGCCGCCTGTTCAATGTAGGACAAGTTCGCCTCGCCGTTAGCCAGAGAAGGCGTACCTACCGCCAAAATGACGATATCCGAGCGGCGTACCGCATCAGCCAAATCCGAAGTAAACTCCAATCGACCTGCTTCCAGATTCAGCGCGATCAATTCCTCAATACCCGGTTCATAAATCGGAGATTCTGCCCGGTTCAACATGTCGATTTTGTACTGCTCCAGATCGACACAAATCACCTCATTACCTTTTTGCGCAAAACATACACCCGAGACGAGCCCAACGTATCCAGTACCAATTACAGCCAGCTTCATTCCGTTCATCCTCCTTTTAGAAAGTTCACATAGGCTTGTTCTACATACTTTTTCAGTTGATCCTTGAAGTTATCTTCATCAAATTTGCGGGCATGGGTAATGATATCGTCCACATTCCATGCATGCTGCTCGACCTTTGCGACGGCCTCTAGCACATCCTCTACTTGATGCTTGCGGAAAAATACGCCGTTTACATGAGGAACAATCGTATCCAGCGCTCCCCCACCCTGAAAAGCGATGACAGGCCGTCCGGCCGCATTCGCCTCCAAAGGCGTAATACCGAAGTCCTCTTCGCCCGGAAAAACGAGCGCTCGGCATTCTGCCATCAGCTTGTTAACCTCTTCGTCCTCAAGCCTGCCGAGGAACTCAATGTTCGGGGCAGCCATACCTTCGAGTCGTTTACGATCTGGTCCTTCACCCACAATGCGCAGCTTGAGACCGTTACGTTTGAATGCTTCGATCGCGAGATCGATGCGCTTGTAGGACACCAATCGGGATACGATCAGGTAATAGTCACCGATGTTTGTAGCGCGTTTAAAACGGGATGTATTAATAGGTGGGAAAATGACATCCGAATCCCTTTGGTAATAGTGCAAAATTCTTCTTTTAACAACCGAAGAGTTGGCGACAAACTGGTCTACGTTGCGCGAAGTTTTGGCATCCCATGTTTTCAACCGGTTCATGTACAGCTTTAGCATGTTTTTGAGCAGGTTGGATTTGGACTGCCGGGCCATATATGTATCGTAATCCCAGGCAAACCGCATCGGTGTGTGACAATAACAAATGTGAAACGTATGTTTGGGTACCTGGATGCTTTTCATAAATGCACTGCTGGAGCTTAAAACAATATCGAAATCCCTAAAATCAAAATCACGGATAGCGATGGGATATAGCGGCAGCACTCCTTTGAAGTTGGCCTTCACTCCTGGGACCTTTTGTAGCCAAGTGGCTCTAATATCCGCATCTTTCAAGTTACGCGACAGGCGGTCGTCGCTGAACACCGTTGTGAAGATAGGAGCTTCCGGATACATATCGTGGAATACCTCTACTACCCTTTCCGCTCCGCCCATTTGGATTAAGTAATCGTGTGCTATCGCTATTTTCATCTGAATCATCCTTTAACGCGAATGTCGGTCAGACTCCTGCCAACAAACCCTTATAGTAATGAACTATATCCTTAACTGTGTTCTCGATGACAAAATGCTTCTTGACCCGTTCCATCCCTCTCTCACCCATCTGCTGACGTTCCTGTGGATGCTCCAACATCCAGCGGATGGCTTCTTCCAGCTTAGCCGGGTCACCCGGTTCAATAAGTAGCCCGGTTTCATGGGGTACCACCGTTTCCTTGGGTCCACCCTCATTGGAAGCAATCACTGGGAGACCAGCAGCCATGCCTTCAATAATGACCTGGCCGAATGGTTCTGGTGTGATAGAGGTATGAATCAGCAAATCACAACGCTGCATCAGGCCTTGAATGTCATCGACGTGCCCCAGCAGATTGACATTAGCCAACCCGTATTCGCGCATCGTAGACTCTAATCGTTGCTTGTATTCCTCTTCTCCGAACAATGCATCTCCAGCCAGCCAGAATTTCACGCGCTGATCCGGTAAAAAGGAACGTGCCGCCTCCAGTAAAATATGTTGTCCCTTCCATTCCGCCAATCTGCCGACCAATACGACGTTAAACGAGTCATCACCACGTGAATGCGCAGCCGTGTCACGTGCTGTAATTGCTTTGGCAAAAGCGGAATAAACGACGAGCGTCTTTTTGTCCGGGGGTAACTCCAATGCACTCAGCGTGGACTTGGAATTGGCAATCACTCCGTTGGGCAAAAAGCGGGACATCAGCCGAATCCCTTTGGCTACAATCGGCTTCAGATACGGCGGACCGATGTGGTCACGGATATGCCAGATCAAGGGCAGCTTCGCCGATTTGGCAGCTACTGTACCATACAGTGCAGACTTGAGCGAGTTCGTGTGAACGCACACGACCTTTTCCTCACGCAGCAAGGGCGCAAGTTTTCTACCGTATGCCAGCAAACGAAAAGCTGCTGCAGGCGCACCTAGATTCACGGCGTTCCGTCCCCGATTGCGAATCGAATCGTCCAATGGAATGATGCGCACATCAATATCACGCTGCCGAAGCCGATCTGCCAAATCACCCTCCTCTGCCAAAATAACGAGCGGGTCGATATGTTCCCCGATATTCGTCAGTATGTTATACAAAGCGACTTCGCCGCCGCTCCATCTTGCCGTATGGTCAATATAAGCTACTCTCATCATTTCGCCGCCGCCTTTCTGTCAAGGACCTGTCGGAACACCTCTTCCACCTGCTCCGCTACATGTCCCCATGTATATCTGCTCAGGACATGGTCCCGGCATTCCCTTGCATTCGGTAGAAGTTCACGATGATCCAGCACACGCAGCAATCCTTCAGCAATGGCTTCACTGTCCGTTCCCTGGAACAATAGCTCGGGACGGAATCCTCTTAAAATTTCCTTGCTACCGCCCACAGGAGTGGCCAGCACTGGCAGTCCCGAAGCCATTGCCTCCACCGTGATCAGACCGAAACCTTCCAGCGCCTGTGTAGGTACGACGAACAAATTCGATGCTTGATGGTACAGTGGAAGCTCCTCATCCGACACATAACCGAGCAACCTTACATGGTTATGAAGATTGTATTCCGCTACCTTGGAAGCCAATTCCTCCATCAAGGGGCCCTTCCCTCCAATCAGCAGCAGATGATCAGGATGACGCTCGGTTACTCGTCGCCATGCTTCGAGTAGCTGTAGCAGTCCCATTCGATTAACAAGACGACGAACGGTTAGCACAATCGTCGCGTTTTGCGGCAAATTCAGGCGCTCTCGTACTGCTCCCCGATCCTCTGCCGGGTGGAACCTTTCTACATTCGCCGCTCCGGGAATAATGTGAATTTTGCTGAGTGGAACCTTATAGTGCTCATGCAAAATATCCCGAAAAGTCTCGCTTAGCACTATAAATTTATCCGACAGACCGTAGGCCTTCATTTCAATGGATTTAGCCAACGTCGTTTTTAGAAAATGCTTGATACCCTGTCCTTCAATCTTCATTTCCTCCGTCCACGGTCCGTGAAAGGTGGTAACTACCGGGATTCCTCTTTTTTTCGCCTCCAGCGCTGGCCCGACACTATAGGGAGCAAAATGGGAATACAATATATCCACCGGTTGCTTGTCGAACAACTCTGCTGCATATTTTTGCATTAGCTCCCGGCGCTTCCAGATGGATTGCTGCTTGCTGCCAATCGTATGAATCCGAATACGGTCGGGCGCTTGCGGCTGCTCGTCACTACAGATTAGAGCATCCAACGTATTGCGCTCTAACGTAAGCTGCTCACAGATCGATTGGAAATATGTGTTGAGGCCTCCTGGCTGCAAAGACGGCCAGCTCAACCCCGTTGCCGCAATACGAAATCCGTTATTGTACGACATAGCTGGTTTCTCCTTTCTGCTCGGTATGTCCGTCATCCACGATTTCTATCTTTTTTCGCCGCTTGGTTAGCTCATAATGCTTGAAGCAGACGAGAAACTCATACATCACCCAGAAAACGGCTACGGCAAAACCCGCCAATCCCTTGCGGTATAAGCCTTGGACAAAATACTTCTGCACAAAGCGGGCAGGGGGCCGCCACAACAGTCTGGTCATCCGAAAGGATCTTCCTTTGTTAAATGCCGTCTCTGCTTCCAGATCTGTATATTTATTAAAACGGGTCATATGATCACTGATGCTGCGGAAGCCGTAGTGCCATAACACACCCTCCAGATTGACAATCTGGGAAGAGGCTACATCCGGCATTTCATGAACAAGACTATTCGTAATGCCATAAATACGACGATTGTACAAACGAACCAGATATTCGCCTTTATTCATCCATTTGCCGAGAAAATCGCCAATCCGAAATACGGAATATGCTTTGGCCGGATCGTGGAGCGTTTCTTTTACTTTCAACAAATCTCCAAGCAACTCTGCATCCACTACTTCGTCCGTATCAATCAGGAATATCCAATCAAATTCCGCTTTTTCAACACCAAACATGCGCTGCTTGGCATAACCGGGCCACGGGTTAGAAAACACCCGACAGCCCAAGGATTCAGCTACCTGAATCGTATTGTCCTTGCTCCCTCCGTCAATGACGACGATATCGTCCGCAAAGGGCTTGCAGGATTTAATGGCGGCTGTGATTCGAGTGCCATCATCCTGAGCGATAATAACTACGGATATCCGGTTGTCCGCGGGAACGCTAGACATGTGGTTCATTAGCGGGTGCCTCCTTCTTTATCTAACCGTTAACTGGCTTTTTCCGGATGTAGTGTGACATCGTTGATCGGAGCCATTGAAAATCTTGTTTGGAAATAAGCAGTCTTGGAATCTTCATTTTTAGAACGAATTTAACATTACATAAAATGAAAATGAACCGTAGAATCCCCGAAGACAGCATTGCTATCCCTGCACCCGTCAATCCATATCTCGGCACGAGTATGGACAGCAATGGAATGACGAGCGCCAATCCGACACCCTGTAGAATGGTAACCAGTTTGGGCTTACCCAACGCCATAAATTGTTGTGCCAGCACCATGGTCCCTCCACTGATAGCAACCTCAAGCACAAGGAACCGGAATACCGTAAGCGCTTGTTTAAACTCTTGACCATATAACAATGTAAATACGAACGGAGCAATCAGCATCAGCATCATCGCAGCCAGAAAGGTTGCTGTTGATGTCACTCGAAATGCCCGAAATGTTATGTCCACCGCCTCTTCCTTATTCAGACCAGAGGCTTTGGGAAACAGCACGACAATGATCGAGGTAGAAAATACATTCACCATCCTGGCCAAGCTGACCGCTACTGCATATAAACCGAGATCAGCGGGTCTGAGCAGACCCGCAATCAAAATCTGATCAATATAAGTGGAAACCTGCCCCATGAGATCATTTCCGTATGAACCCATACCGTAGGTAAAGAGATTTTTAAATTGCGTCCAGCTGTTCTTCACCTTGGGTTTGTACAGCCGAATCATCCGTATCGTGACACCGATATAAATCGGCAAGCCTGGTAGTAAATAAGCCAATGCCGAGGTGTACGGATTCATATTTCCGGTTAGGATCAGAATCGCCAGACCCAGCAACGTACTTAGCGGTACCAGATACCGGAATAAATTGTACTGCTTATATTCCGAGCGAACTTGAAGCAATGCATTATTGATCTGTGAAATCGCTATGAGCGGACACATCATCATGGAACACTGCGCGAAAAGGATGACCGATGAAGAAAAAGAGCGCAGCCAATAAGGAATTAGAAATACTCCGACGAGTGTCGCCAAGCCCCCGAACATGGTAGCCAACAACAAGGCCAAACCATACAGCTTGCCCGTTTCCTCCGGTTTCCTTTTCGCATTGTAAATCAATGCAGAAGGGACACCGAAGCTCATGCAGAAGGCGAGAAATTGAGACCAGTTCACCATCGCTGTCTGTTCCCCGCGTCCAGTAGGACCCAGGAATCGTGCCGTTAGCACACCAGTCAGCATGTTCACGACGAGAATCAGCATACTGAATATCATCGTTTTTACTGCTGCAGAGCTGTTATCCTTGCTTTTGGCAAACCGAATCACTGTGGACCATAGTGTCCGGACAGGTGCGGATAATGCTTGTAAGTTTTGCACAGCCTTTACCTTCTTTCCGCGATGACATCTTTTGCCCATAGTCCTATTCCGATCATCATCCAGATCAGATAGCCGCGCATACCCGGGAAACCATTATCCGATATGAGACTGGCTACAGCTCCGGCCCACGTAGCCAACGCCAGTCTGATATAAGGCTGACTGGAATCTCGTTCGGCAATACGGACGAGAAGGCGCTTGATGATAACGAACAGACCACCGAAGAAAAAGAATGCTCCGAAAATACCGAAGGTGAGGAAAATGGCAATATACCCATTATCCATAATCCCAAGTTCACCGAGATCGCCGCCGTTATCAAGCTTGGTTCCGATTCCTACACTCCCGATCCCCTGCCCGACTGGATTGCTAGTAATTGCCGGAAGCATCGTATGCAGTAAATCCAAACGCTCGTTGTACGAATGATCCTGTTGAATATCCGTCAGCGTCTGCATACGAGCCACCAAACCCTCTGCCCCTGGAAGTTTTGGAACAATAATGTAGAGAAGAAGACCGACGACAGCTAGTTGAACCAAGGTCTTCCACTTCCCCTTGGAAGATGAACTGAGAATATAAGCCAACAACATGACGAATGCAATTAGCCAGGCTGAACGTACCAGCGTGATTAAGAGACAAACGACCGTCAGCAGAATTCCGATCCATCCCAAAGTGCCACGCCACCGTTTTTCCATTAGCATGGGTACAAGTGCCATCGCCAGGAAAATAGCGCACGGACCGGGCGAGTTCATGGAAGAAAACACTCTGATTTGAAGCGGTTCTGGAACACCAATGGAATTCATTTCTACATGATTCATCCAAAATGCATCCCAAGGAGGAACTGTCAAATACTGAATAATGCCGTAAATCGCCACAAGAACAGCAATGTTGGCATATGAATACAGCAGTCGGTCCAGTTCCTTCGCTTTCATGGGCTTAATCGCAAAATATGGCAATAGGATCAAAGGAACCACATAATTGGCTAAATCATAAGCAAAAACAATACCATTTTTGAATAACCCGACGACACTTCCGTAGGCCAATTCTATGCCGAAAAATACAGCAATTCGGGTTAATGGCTTTTCCGCCAGATGAATACCCCGCAGCACAGGAATAATCAACATACTGCTTACCAGCAGCGGTGCCACGCTCAACAAGGAAACCGAGTGGTACGTTCCCTCCAACCAATCCGCAATACGGCGGATTTCCGGGCCTACTGCCCACACTGCCAGCGTGTAAGGAATCAGTAGCCGGGATTGCAAGATCGCCAGCAGGAAGGCCGGAAAAACGAGCGCCAGCAATATGGCTCCCTGCTGGCTCATGGTGGGATTCATCTTGGCGCTGGCAAATCCGATGGCGAGTGGCAGCATACAAGCCAGCAACCCCATGCCGATCATGCCGATTCCACGCCGATTTCCTAGCCAAACGGAAATCTGCTGATCTGCCAACCGACTCATGTTTCTCACCCCTGACCTCCCTTCATCCGCTTCCGCTTGAACATCTCCTTAAACAGCAGAACGAGAAATTGGGAATCCTCAATCAAATATCTTTTCCACAATCGTTTAGGCTCCTGAGACAATCTCCAGAACCATTCAAATCCCGTCTTCTGCATCAGCTCCGGTGCTCTTTTCACATTTCCCGACAGGAAATCAAAGGTCGCTCCCACCCCAATCGAAATCGGAGCGCGGTAAGTCTCATAATATCTGTAAATCCATTTTTCCTGTTTAGGTGCGCCTACACCAACAAAAACGATGTCCGGGCGAGCCTCTTGCAGCAATTGGACAATGTGTCTGTTCTCCTCTTCGTTTTTCTCAAATCCATAAGAAGGAGAGTAACAGCCCACCACGTTCATGTTCGGATAAGATTCCTGGAGATTGAGCATAGCCTTCTCAGGAATACCGTCAGCTGCACCCAGAAAAAATAAACGATAGCCTCGATCCTCAAAAGCCTCCCCCAACCGAGTGAACAAATCTGACCCGGACACTTTTTGTTTGAGGGGCTTTTTCAGCAACTTGGACGCCCATATGATAGGCATCCCATCGGCCACTACAGCTCCGGCATCTGAATACACCTTGCGGAATTCATCATCCTTGCGAAGCTTGATCACATGATCGACATTACAGGTCAAAATGTAGGAATGACGCTGATGTTCAATAGAAGTATCTATAAATTCGAGTAGATCATTAAAATCGTAATTATCAAAGTTGACATCGAACATGTTCACTCTGCTCATCGTATCACTTCTCTTTGCGAAAATCGGTTTGAGTAGATGTCTGGTATAACGCGTTTAAATACCAGCAAAATGGAATAATCATCTGAACCGTCGACAACGTATTATCTGAAAACGAGTAGATCAGAAAGCCTGCAATTAAGCTTGCAAAATAAGGTTTGATAGACTTGGCAAGCGACCGGTAAATGAGAGCGAACACGATCAGCAATGAAAGCATTAATAGCCCGCAACCGATATATCCCGTGTCAAAATAAAAGCGAATATACTCATTATGCGGTACAACGAAACCATTGAATAACGTCCCGTCGTTCGCAACCGTTACCGCGCCAAGACCTCTACCTGACCAAGGGTAATCATGTACTCTGTTCAAAAAATATTCCCATGCCTCCGAGCGTCCCGACAGGTCAATGCCTGTATCGGTCTCCCGTTCGAAGGAGCGTTTTTTTAAATTGTTCCATTGCAGGGCCACCGCCCCCAGAGCAACCAAAAACGATCCGGCCAGCGGTAGCAAATAATTGACTTTCCCCTTGAGGTACTGACAGGCAATATCAAACAGATACACAGCAAACATTAATAACAATGCCAGAATCGGTCCACGTGTACCGGTGGCGATCAGAATCAAAAAGTTCAGTGCCAACACTGTGTAATAAAAAGCGGCTTGCTTGGGTTTGCGCTTGACCTCAATTAGAGAGACGGCAATTCCGAGAAAGGAGAGCATTGCCAGATGCGGCGGTATATTCGCTCCTTGTACTCTGACTGCGCCCGTAAATTCCACATCCGTAAACGAATGCAGCCCTAGAACCTGCAAACCCAGCCCAATGACCACACTAATAATTGGCAACAGACTGATCAGTCGGATATGCTTTTCTGCCACATCCTTTTTCCACTGGATCAGTAAAAAAAAGAAAGGGAGTGATAAACCGACGAACGCCTTGACGGCAATCGAGGTCGTTAACAAAGGCATCCATGCTGAAAATCCAAATGTGATCCCCAGCATGATCACCAATGCCCAGACCGGATAGCTGAACTTGAGACGTATGCCATACACGAGCATGCACGGCACCAGCAGAGCCAAAATGCCCAATTTGTACAATGACAAAATCTCAATACCGAACACGCCGCCCTGATACAGAGAATCGACTGAGACTGCTGTACTTAGCAAAACAGCATAGCTGATGCGCTCCGGATGATGGATAGAAACAGCCAGCAAGAGCAGTAAACATACCGCCGCAATACTGACCACCGGCTGATAGGTAGCCGCAATTCCTACAGCAAGAGCGCCCAGTAGAAAAATAAAAACATGCTGTATGGTGTTTATTCTAGTAGTCCAAGGATAGTTACTCATGTTCCATCTTTCACCCCGCAGCTGACTCGCTTTTCCGGTTGCGCAGTGTATCCAGCGTCCCACGGATACTTTCAAGCCTGCACCGGTTCAACAGCTTCCTGCCCTCACTACGTGCCAGCAGGGAATCCGCCGTGATGTATAACACTTTGGCTGCCGTCTTCGCCATCAGCATCGCGTTGCCGCGCAGACCTACGGCCTGAGCAGCGTTAGACATGCCCTGACAATAGTAGCGGTTCATGATCCATTCTTTCGTTAACCGTGAAGCCGGCACAAAATGTTCCACAGACATGTGTGGATGATACATAATCGTTCCACCATTTTTACGGATTTGCTCGAATACCCACGATTCTTCACCAGATAGAAGGATATCTCCCTTTCTGCCTAGATGAAGCGGGAACATAACGGCGGCAAAAGCCGTTTTGCGCATCGCCATATTCGCTCCGAATGGATTCAGTCCCGACGGGTACTCACGAACGGCTTTGCCCAAATCAATAATCGTGTAAGGCAGTTCAAGCGGGCCTGTCAGCCAACCCGGTCGTTCCGTCTCAAACATAGGGTCAATTTTCCCACCCATAGCCGTCAGCTCAGGATTGTTCCCGAATGCCGACATAATCGTTTGCAACCATGTAACACACGGAATTGCATCATCATCGAGAAAAGCAATGACTTCCGCTCTTGATAACGTAATACCTGCATTACGAGCTGCAGACAGTCCTTGCTCTCGCTCATAATGATATCGGAGATGGATATTCTGACCATGTGCGACAGTGAACCTTTTGATCGTCGCCGCTGTATGATCGGTGGACCGATTATCGACCACAATGATCTCAGCCAGTGCGAGGTCTTCCAGCTCCAGCAGGGACATTAACGTTTTTTCCAGCAGATCCGCCCGGTTATAGGTGCAAATAACGACGGATACTGCGGGACATCGCTTGAATGCATCCATCAATAAGCATCCTTGGAGAACAGCATTTTAACGCCTGTTTTCATGATGATTTTCAAATCGAGCCACGTATTGCGTACATGAATATACTTCAAATCCATTTGCACCATTTCTTCGAAGCCTACACTGTTACGTGCGCTCACCTGCCAGTAACCCGTACATCCCGGTGTTACAATCAGGCGTTGCTTATCATAATCGGAATATTGCTCGACCTCGCTGGGCAACGGCGGACGCGGACCGACTAAAGTCATGTCGCCGACCAACACGTTCCACAGCTGCGGAATCTCATCAATACTCGTCTTGCGCAGAAAACTACCAATTTTCGTGATCCGAGGATCGTTTTTAATTTTGAACATGGCGCCGCTCACTTCATTCAGCTCCATCAAGTCCTTTTTCAATTCCTCAGCATTGGACACCATTGAACGGAATTTATACATATCGAATAACTTCTCATTCTTGCCCACCCGAGTTTGCTTGAAAAACACGCTTCCCTTTGGGTCTTCGAGCTTAATCAATACGCCTACCACTACAAAAAGCGGAAGCAAGACGATCAAGCCCACGAACGACAGCAGCATATCAAGGAGGCGTTTTGTGACCAGGTAGGACGTTTTATCCTGAATTTGTGTATTTCCGTATGGCATGTAAAACGCTTTACCTGACATGACAGCCTCGCCGTCCTCCGGTAAATTTTCCATGCTCATGCTGACGTACCCCCTCTCAACCTGCCGTGGTTGCTTTCTCGGTCTTTTTCAACCATTCATTCATAGCCTCCATAACCGGATACTTCAAATCATCGCTGGCAAGTGCAAATTCAAGTGTGGTTAAAATATATCCAAGACGCTCACCTACGTCATAGCGTGTGCCTTCAAAATCATAGGCGTACACACGCTCACTCTGATTCAGCTTTTGGATCGCATCCGTCAACTGAATTTCGCCGCCAGCTCCTTTTTCCTGAAGATCAAGATATTTGAAAATTTTCGGTGAGAACACGTAGCGACCCATAATAGCCAAATCGGATGGCGCTGTGCCTGGAGCTGGTTTTTCTATAAAATTATTCACTCGGTACAAGCGTCCGTCCTGCTGATCCGGTTCAATGATGCCGTACCGGTTCGTAAATTCCTGCGGTACCCGCTGCACACCGATAACCGAATTTTGTGTTTCCTCATACTGATCCATCAGCTGGCGCAGGCAAGGCTTCTGACCTGTTACGATATCATCGCCCAGCAGCACACCAAACGGCTCGTCCCCGATAAAGCGTCTTGCGCACCATACCGCATGTCCAAGACCTTTGGGTTCTTTTTGGCGAATGTAGTGAATTTCCACTCCCGAAGAACGCTGTACTTCCTCCAGAAGCTTCAGTTTTCCGTCCTCGAGCAGTTTTGACTCCAGCTCAAATGCGTTGTCAAAGTGATCCTCAATGGCACGTTTACCTTTACCCGTAACGATAATAATGTCCTCAATACCAGAAGCAATTGCTTCTTCCACGATATATTGAATCGTAGGCTTGTTGATAATTGGAAGCATTTCCTTAGGCATCGCTTTGGTGGCAGGGAGGAAGCGCGTACCTAACCCTGCTGCTGGAATAATGGCCTTTTTCACTCTTTTCGTCATCGCACTCATTCTCCTTGCTTCATCGAATTTTGGTGTTGCTTACTTCACCTGATTCATCACAATTCCAACCAGCGTCGCACTGGCCTGCTCCATGAGTTGCTTTGTTTTGCGCAGATCTTCCCGTTTGGTACGACCATGTTTAGCAACGAGAATCACACCATCTGTCAAACCTGCAATCAGGCGAGCATCCGTATAATTCAGCGCCGGAGCTGAATCGAGTAAGATGATGTCATATTCACGTTTGAGCTCTTCCAGCAGCTCAGCCATACGTTCGCTACCGAGCAGATCCGCTGCGTTGTACAGGGTGTCTCCACCGGGAACAACCGATAGCTCCAGGCCACCATGCCTAACGATAGACTTGGAAGAAGCCCCACCGCGCAAATAAGCCGATAGACCTCCGGTACTCTCCATTCCGAATATCTCGTGCAGCGCTGGTTTATGCAGATTGCAATCCACCAGAGCCACCTTCTTGCCTTCTTGTGCAAAAGAAACTCCGATGTTGGCGAGCAGTGTTGTTTTACCCGCTCCGCTTTCCGGCGAGGTCAACAATAGAACCGTCCCACGGTCCTTTTGTCCAATCACCTGCTGCCGAATGTATGTACGGAGGGATCGAAATGATTCCGAGATATACGATGATGGATTACTTTCTGTAATCAACATGTCATTCAATCGCAGCATATTTACGCTCCCCTACCCGTTCTTTGGAATTTCCAGCTGCTCCATCGATGTCCTTCTTGCGAATGACTGGAATCGATGCAATTACCGGAATACCGATGTCTGCGTCTGCCTCTTTTTCCGAGCGCAGCGTGCCGTTAATGCTTTCCAGGAACACAATCGTGCCCAATGCAATCATCAGCGATACGAGAAAACTAATCGCAATATTCATGAGCGGGTTCCCATTAATCGGGTCAGGATTGGCCTGAGGATCCGCTTCATTTAAAATTTT
Source organism: Paenibacillus sp. FSL L8-0644 (assembly GCF_038008165.1). Taxonomy (NCBI): domain Bacteria; kingdom Bacillati; phylum Bacillota; class Bacilli; order Caryophanales; family Paenibacillaceae; genus Paenibacillus; species Paenibacillus sp. FSL L8-0644. The sequence continues at coordinate 1,422,546 of NZ_JBBOYN010000001.1, read as the reverse complement.
CACATTATTCAATTCCATCAATCCCGGAACCGTCTGTACGAATTTCTGGGTAACCGCGTTTACAACCGCTGCGGCCTGTGGATAGCTCCCTGCCTCAAACGTCAAACCGATAACCTGACTTTTATCCGAGGATTTAATCTGCAGCTTTTCTGCCAACTTCTGCTGTGTCAAACCGAACTCGGGATGAGTCGCTACAACAGCGTCCATAATTTTAGGTGAAGTGAGAATTTGCTTGTAGCTTTCCACCAAATTAAGACTTGTGTTGACGTCGTTCAGATTGTTGCTCCCCTGCTTGGCGGAAATATGATTAACCAGCAGTTGGCTTGAAGCGGAGTAGACTGGCTTCACGACATTGTCGCTCACAAAGTATGTTGTTACACATGAGAGAATGACAAAAATCGCAATCAGCCACAATCTTCTTTTAATCAGGACTAGATAATCCAAAATGGTTTTCTCCACAAAAATCCTCCCTCCTATACAATTTCTCTTCATATTTAAGTATGACTTTATTGTAACAATTGGCTCTGTGAACGACATGGAACCGAATGGCACTTTCTCCCTCACTACAGGGGGAGGGAAATGTATACTTTCGGATACGGCATGGTATACTTTTGTACCATACATTGTTGATTATGGAAAAAGAAATCGAAAAAAGCCTCAAAATCACAAAAATTGGTGATTTTAAGGCTTTTCATTCCACTCGCATATGAAAGTGCAATGCAACTTATAGAGTCAGCGCATCATACAATGTTTGTTGGCTCGTACTTCGCCAGACCAATGGCATTGGCATACAACGCTGCCTGCGTGCGATCCGCCAGCCGCAGCTTGGCCAGGATCTGACTGACATGCTTTTTGACTGTAAACTCACTGATAAATAATCGGGATGCAATTTCACGATTGCAAGCTCCTTGTCCCAACTCGACCAGCACTTCCTTTTCCTTTGGCGTCAGGTCGTCCGTCAGATTGCCCGCATCTTCACGCAGCTTGTTTTCGAGAATAGCCGGATCATAATATTTGCGTCCTTTGTTGACAAGATGAATCGCGTAAATTAGTTCCTCAGGCAACGCTTCCTTAAGCACATAACCGTCCACGGAAGCTTCCTCTGCTTTCAGAAAATCTTCACGTGTTGCGGAAGAGGTCAGCAAAATAAATTTACTTCTGAAACCACGTCCGCGCGCTATCTTGATAATATCCAGCCCTGATTCATCAGCTAGTTTCAAATCCAGCAGCACCAGATCCGGATCCGTTTCCTCAATCACCACAAGTGCTTCCTGTTGATTCTGGGCCTCTCCCGCAAACTGAACATTGGGCTGCATGGATATAACCGCAGCAAGTCCTTTCCGTACTAAAGGATGATCATCGACAATGACAATTTTCATGATTCGGCCTCCTGTCTACAGTTCAGGATTTGCATAATCCCTATGTATCCGATTGTTACCGCAGATTTTGTATTGCAGAATGTTCACACATTTTATTCGAGAATTTTGCAAAATCCTCATTCATAAGCATTTACCGGAATGGACAATCGGATCTGTGTTCCTTCTCCGATTCGACTTGAAATATCAAATTCGCCTCCCATCGATTGAGCTAAATATTCCATATTCATCATGCCCAGGCCCCCGCCTGCACTGACCGCCTCACCTCCTGCTACCATTCTCGCCGTCTCAAACCCTACTCCGTCGTCATGAATAGACAGTCTAATCACTTGGGGCGTCAATTTTAACTTCACATCAATTCGCTTGGCCAATCCATGACGGATTGCGTTCCCCGCCGCTTCGGAAATGATGCGGAACAAAGCCTTTTGGTACAAATACGGAAGTGAATAATGATCACCATGAATGTCAAAATCAATTTGTACATGATTCAGCTTGGATAGTGTATGCAGATGACTTTTCACCGTCCCTAACCAAGTTGAGCCTCCGCTTTTTTTCGAGCTTAGACTATGAATCGCTCCTTTCAGCTCTCTAACCGCTTGGTTGGCAGATTGCTGAATTAGATCAATTTGCTCCTCCACCTGCTCCTTTGGCTGATGACACCAGGTTTGCCGGAGAGAATGCGTTGCGTACACAATACCAAAAAGGCTCTGAGAAACATTGTCATGCATTTCATTTGCAATCCGGTTCTGCTCATTCGTCACAATCAATTGATTCTCAATACGCTCCAGCTCATAGCGCTCCAAAAACACAGCACTCAGCTCAGCCAAGAATATCAGTTGTTGCACGAGCCAGCGTCTTCCTGTCAGACTTTGATCCGGTCCCAGCTTGAGGCCAATCGTCGCTACAAAGCGGGTCGTCATCGGTACGGTGATCATGAGAAAGTCGCCCCATTCTGGCAGATGTCTGAAAAATGGTTCGCGTTCTTCCCTGAACTCCTCCCGGTAATTCTCCAGTTCCTCGAATAGCTGCTCTTCCTCCTCCACCGTCCAGCCTGTCTGGCTGCTTGCCGGTGCATCCTCCTCCTGACTATCCAGCCAGAAAAATGCACGGCTCTGCTTGGTAAGCTTGACAGTGTAATCCGAGATGACCTGACCCAGATTTAATGCCTCATTATGGCTGGTCGTCTCCATGATGTGGTAAATTGACTTGATATGATCCATCGTCTCATTGGCTTGTTCTTTAGCCACCTTCAGTTCGTCCTTCATGACGCCGATAACCTGCATTGCCATCGTGGTTACGATCAATACCAGAAACAAATTAATGTTCTGCAATATAAGATCCCACAAAAAATATTGACCTGGTGTAAAAAAGATATAACAAAATGTAAGCACCAAACCGATATAAGAAAGTAGGAGCGTCCAGCTGTACCTCATAGATAGATGAGCACAAGCTACCAGCATGGGAGTAATCACATACCATTTGAACGGGCTATTTATCCCTCCGGTCGGGAATAACAACAAAATGATCCCTGCTGTTTCTAGTGCAATGCTACATTTCAATACCATATCATGAAGTCTGTATTTACGGTAAATCCAAGTAAATGCTGTAACGGATAAAAATAGAAAACCAATCAGTAACAGCTTCTGCCACACGATTAATCTAGATGATTCGAACAGAAAAACAAGTGACGTTAAAGATAGTGATACATAACGGTATAGAAAAATCATTTTGTCTTCTGCTGACTTCCTCAACTTCATCCTGTCACCCTATTCTGTGTTTTGAAGGGACGATGGGCATATTAGGTTTGTGTACTCTAAAAAATCATAACCAATCCAAAAATAAATAACAAGACATAAACTCTTACGTAAACGGTTACATTCCAAAAAAATTGGTACTTTTTATAACATATTTACCGTTTCAGGAAAACATTTTGGGGGTAATGTCAGAATTTATGACGTTTGTCAAGGAAATAAATCACATTTTTGCGACCTAAAAAAGACTTGCTGGTACCACTGTGATTACAACAGCGGTATTCAGCGAGTCCTTTTTTAGTGAACCTGGTAGTCTACATTTTAGCCCCCGGCACGTGCTAATTCACGCATATTGGCTTCAAATGCTGCCAATAGAGCTTCATCTCCGCTCAAACCAGTTGCCTCTTCTTTTTGGATCTGTTCAACCATACGCTTGTAATCCTTTGGAATCACTCGTACAAACTGCTGAATCGCAGTCTGCCAATCATCCAAAATACGTTGTCCCGCTTCACTACCCGTGTAAGTGACATGGCGTTGAATCAAGCCACGCAACTCCGCTGCTTCTGTAGGTTCTTCCACACCTTCCAGCAACACCATTTCCAGATTACAACGGCTCAGGAACGTCCCCTCAGGGTCATAGACATATGCAATACCTCCGGACATTCCAGCTCCAAAATTCCGTCCGGTTCCACCCAATACAGCTACACGTCCGCCTGTCATATATTCGCAACCATGATCTCCAACGCCCTCAACAACAATACGTGCGCCGGAGTTCCGAACGGCAAAGCGCTCGCCTGCGATTCCGCTAATGTAAGCTTCACCGCTGGTCGCTCCATACAAGGCTGTATTTCCGATAATAATGTTCTCTTCTGCCTTAAAGGTCGCTTTGTGAGACTTTTTCACAATAACCTTACCGCCAGATAGCCCTTTACCGACATAGTCATTGCTATCGCCTTCCACGCTCAACGTGATGCCTTTCGGAATAAATGCTCCGAAGCTCTGACCTGCCGATCCAATAAAGTTAAAGCGAATCGTATCCTCAGGCAGACCCGCCGCTCCATACTTACGGGTGACCTCGCTGCCCAGAATCGTCCCTACCGCCCGATTCACGTTTGTAATAGGTAAGGTACCCTCAACAGGCGTTCCGTTCTCCAACGCTTTCGCAGCCATCGGTACGAGCTGCTGCATGTCGAGTGTTTCTTCCAGACCGTGGTTTTGGCGTTGTACACGGTAACGTACACTACCTTCTTCCAACTCAGGAACATGCAACAGCAAGCTCAGGTCTACGCCCTTCTTCTTCCAGTGCGAATCGGCGTTCACGGTATCCAGGCAATCCGTACGTCCAATCATTTCCTGAATCGTACGGAAGCCCAATTCCGCCATAATTTCACGGACATCTTCTGCAATAAAACGCATAAAATTCACCACATGGGCAGGATCGCCCATATAATTTTTGCGCAGCTCCGGATTCTGCGTAGCCACACCAACCGGACATGTATCCATTTGGCATACCCGCATCATAATACAGCCCAACGCCACGAGCGGCGCTGTAGAGAAGCCGTATTCTTCCGCGCCCAACAGGGCAGCTACTACCAAATCGCGGCCAGACAGCATCTTGCCGTCTGTCTCCAATACTACGCGGTCGCGCAGGTTGTTTAGCATCAGCGTCTGATGCGTCTCCGCCAGACCCAGCTCCCAAGGCATACCCGCATGACGAATGGAGCCTTGCGGAGAAGCGCCTGTACCACCGTCGTAACCGCTGACTAGAATAATGTCAGCACGGCCTTTAGCTACCCCTGTAGCAATCGTACCTACGCCTACCTCTGACACCAGTTTCACGTTAATGTCAGCACGCGGATTGGCGTTTTTGAGATCATAGATGAGCTCTGCCAAATCCTCGATAGAATAAATATCGTGATGCGGCGGCGGTGAAATCAAACCTACTCCTGGCGTAGAGCCACGGACCTCAGCGACCCAAGGGTACACCTTACGTCCTGGCAGTTGTCCACCTTCGCCCGGCTTCGCGCCTTGCGCCATTTTGATCTGAATTTCGTCGGCATTCACCAAGTAATTCGATGTTACACCGAATCGGCCCGATGCTACCTGCTTAATCGAACTGCGACGAGAATCACCATTGGCATCCGGTATGAAACGTGCAGGGTTCTCCCCACCTTCACCCGTATTGCTCTTGCCACCGATCCGATTCATCGCAATCGCCATATCTTCATGCGCTTCCTGACTGATCGAGCCAAAGGACATGGCTCCTGTCTTGAAGCGACGCATAATGGATGCAGCGGATTCCACTTCATCCAGCGGCACAGGCTCACCAGCAGGCTTCAATTGAAGCATGGAGCGAATCGTCAAATACTGTTCAGATTCACCCTGTACCAGCTTGGCGTATTTCTTGTAAAGCTTGTAGTCTCCCGAGCGAACCGACTGCTGGAGCAAATGCACCGTTTGCGGGTTAAACAAATGCTCTTCCCCATCGTTACGCCATTGATATTCGCCGCCCGAATCCAGCACTTTGTCGTTGCCGTCCTTGTCGGTGAAAGCACGATTATGATGAACCAGCGCTTCTATAGTCACTTCCTCCAGACCAATACCGCCAATGCGGGAAGGTGTCCAGGTGAAATAACGGTCAACAAAATCCTGTTTTAAACCTACGGCCTCAAAAATTTGCGCCCCACGGTACGACTGAATCGTGGAAATACCCATTTTGGACAATATTTTAACGACACCCTTCGTTGCCGCTTTAATATAATTTTTAACTGCCTTTTCGTGCGAGATGCCGCGCAGCAAACCCTGCTGAATCATGACATCCAGCGTTTCAAAAGCCAGATACGGATTAACCGCACTCACACCGTAGCCAAGCAGCACCGCATAATGGTGAACATCCCTTGGCTCGCCGGACTCCAGCAAAATACTTACACGTGTGCGGGTACCCTGTTTAATCAAATGGTGATGCAGGCTGGAAACAGCTAGCAACGCCGGAATGGCTGCATTCTCCGCATCCACTCCACGGTCGGACAAAATCAGGATGTTATGACCTTTGTCAATGACACGGTCAGCCGCCTCAAACAATCCTTCCAGCGCCTTGCGTAAGCCCTCAGCACCTTCCTTCGCTTCAAAGAAGATCGGGATCGTCATCGATTTGAAGCCTGGACGGTGCACGTGGCGAATTTTGGCAAACTCCTCATTCGATAGCACCGGCGAATCCAAACGAATCTGGCGACAGCTTTCCGGTTCTGGATGCAGTAAATTGCGCTCTGGTCCAATCGTAGTTGCGGTTGACGTTACAATCTCTTCACGAATGGCGTCAATCGGCGGGTTTGTGACTTGGGCGAACATTTGTTTAAAGTAATTGTACAAACGTTGCGGACGATCAGACAGCACCGCCAATGGTGCGTCGTATCCCATTGAGCCAATCGGTTCTGCACCTGTAAGTGCCATCGGCTCCAGAATTTTGCGCAGTTCTTCAAACGTATATCCAAAAGCGAGCTGAAGCTGATTTACATTTTCATGTTTAGGCTCCGGCTGTTCTAGTGCTTCCGGCAGCTCATCCAAATCAACCAAGTGCTCATCCAGCCATTGCTGATAAGGTTCCTCGGAAGCAATACGTTCCTTTAACTCTTCGTCAGAAACGATACGGCCTTCTTGGGTATCAACCAACAGCATACGACCCGGACGGAGACGATCCTTATAGAGCACATTTTCAGGATCAATATCCAATACACCCGCCTCTGAAGACAGTGCGATCAGATCGTCCTTGGTCACATAGTAACGTGCAGGACGCAGACCGTTGCGGTCGAGAATCGCCCCGATTTGGATACCGTCTGTAAACGCCATTGCAGCAGGTCCGTCCCACGGCTCCATCATAGTGCTGTGATATTCATAAAATGCCCGCTTCTTCGGGTCCATGGTTTCATGCTTGTTCCAAGGCTCCGGCACCATCATCATGGCTACATGAGGAAGGGATCGTCCGCTCAGATACAGAAACTCCAGCGTATTATCAAACATGGCTGTATCCGAGCCATCTGGGTTAATGACGGGTTTTACCTTCTTAATGTCTCCGCCAAACGCTTCGCTTTCAAACTGCGCCTGACGCGCATGCATCCAGTTCACATTGCCGCGCATCGTATTAATTTCACCGTTGTGAATCATAAAACGATAAGGATGCGCACGATCCCAGCTCGGGAACGTATTCGTACTAAAACGGGAATGGACCAGCGCGATCGCTGATGTCACCCGCTCATCCTGCAAATCCAGATAAAATTTACCTACCTGCTCGGTTGTCAGCATTCCTTTGTATACAACCTTGCGACAGGACAAACTTGGAATATAGAACGACTCACCGTTCTCATCCTCTTGGTTATAGCGAATAGCAAGCTCTGCACGTTTGCGAATGACATACAGTTTCCGTTCGAAGTCCAACTCTTCCTTCAAATCGCTACTGCGACCGATGAATACCTGACGCACACCCGGTTTAGCTGCTTTTGCCGATTTACCCAGCATTTCGTCATAAGTTGGAACATCGCGAAAACCCAAACAATTTTGACCTTCGTCCACGATGATATCTCTTAGCTTCTGCTCATGCACCTCACGAACTTTTGGATCATTGGATACAAAAAGCATACCCACGCCATAATGTCCGGCCTTTGGCAATTTGAAGCCCAATCGCTCCGCTTCCTCTTGAAAAAACAGATGAGGGACCTGAATCATAATCCCTGCTCCGTCACCGGAGTTAGGTTCACTTCCCTGACCGCCCCGATGCTCCATATTCACGAGCATGGTCAAAGCCTGACTTACAATATCGTGCGATGGTTTTCCCTTGATGTGGGCAACAAAGCCCATGCCGCAGGCGTCTTTTTCGAATTGGGGATCATATAGTCCCTGTTTGGGTGGTAAACCTGTCTGTCTCATGGAACGCAACCTTTCTGTTATAAAGTCATGCTGGCCTGAAATACAGGCGGCCGAATAGAAGACAGTGGCAACAAGAGGTAACTCAAAGAACAACTACGAGGAATGGGGGACAAAACATGTGACGTATTCAAGGCGGTACGGTCCACCGAATGCGTATGTTTTTCAATAATTATGCAATGGCTTGACTTGAAAAATACGTCGATTCCACTGATGAATCTAATTAGTTCTATCATTTTATCATTGACCTATCATGTTAGCAATTCAAAGTTTTTATGATTGTGATAATAAATCTTTTACATTACAGCTTCAACGTATCAATGCAAATTTATCTCATTTTTATGTATAAATATTCACTTTTAAAAAACAACCTTTCCTATTCCTCTAAGGAACAGAAAAGGCTGACAAAGGAGATACGATAAGTTAATAGACCATCTAGTGTATTCACGCAAATCAGATATCCGTATTAAAATTCGAGACTTTCGCCGGGCTTCAATGCTTTCCCTTCAATACCTTCTTTGTGCAGACGATCACAGAAGCCATCTCCGTCCTGCTCAATACCCGGGAACGTATTGTAATGCACCGGTATTACGCGGCTTGCACGCAGCCATTTTGCTGCCAGCAATGCATCCTCCGGTCCCATCGTATAACCATCTCCGATCGGCAATACCGCAGCATCGATGGAGTTAGTCTCCCCAATGAGACGCATGTCACCAAACAGACCAGTATCCCCTGCATGGAAAAAGGTTTGGCCTCCCATGGTCAATAAAATCCCCGCCGGCTCTCCCATGTAAATGGGTTTTCCGTCCACCGTCAAAGATGAGCTGTGAAACGCAAGTGTGAATTTCACATGGAAACCGTCAAAGTGGTGCCCCCCACCCAGATTCATACCGTGAGCTTTGGCCCCCAAGGATGAACAGTATTCGGCCAGTTCCGCGACCGCGATTACTGGACAATCATTGCGCTTGGCAATTTCAACAGCATCTCCAAAATGATCGGCATGACCGTGTGTCAACAACACGGCATCCACCTGAATATCCTCGGCCTGTACGGTTGCTTTAGGATTTCCCGTCAAAAAAGGATCAATAATAATCCGTTTCCCCTCTGCCTCTACCAGTACAACTGAATGTCCATAATATGTGATTTTCATATCATCTACGCCTCCTTTGTCACTTTCATTATTTGGGTTACTTTCCTTTACCTATTATACCTCTTTTGCATTCTGGCTTCACCTGTACCACAAAATCCGTTCACAAAGCTGAACCCTATTGTTTAGAAAGGGCTGTTATTTGTAGAAGGGTGCCTTTATTTATAAAAGGTATGATGACCGATCGTTTTCACCTTGGTACGGGAATGATGAACCGTAAGGTCCTGAGCCAACGTAAGCGACAGGAAAAAACAGGTGTTATCAGGCACGGCTTTATGGCCGTTCAAAGCAGCAGTAACCGCACGGATGCTGTCCTGGTTGGGCTGAACACGACGAAGACGCCCGTTCGCGACCGGACTAAATTGCGCTTTTTGATAAATCACTGCCTGAATCGTATCGGGAAATGGGGCTGACCGCAGCCGGTTTAAGACAACGTTGGCAACTGCCACTTTGCCTTCGTACGGTTCGCCTTCTGCTTCTGCCATCACTATTTTTTGCAGCAGGAGCAGTTCTTTAGCGGAGACTGTGTAGCTCCAGGTAGACAACGCCTTGTCATCCTGCGTGAGCATTTTTGTCTTCGTAAAGTAGATGGTTGTAGGAGGGGTTAGGATTGCGGACTTGCTATGCTGGACCTCAGGCTTTTTCTTGCCTGTAGCAACGTTATTCCGAGCTTGTTCCGCCTGCTTCATCTGGGAAGCGGGTAACGGAGTCGGCATGATTTCTTTCCAGCTTGGCTGCCCATGAGCAGCAACAAAGATGGGGCTTGTCCTGTTAGACCCTTTATGGGTCCCCATCCTGTCGCCATATGTAGGAGCTGCAGAGTTCCCTGACCAGCTCAGAGAATGCATGGATGCATTTTTATGATTATTCTGTGTTTGCTGAACCTCAGCGTAGAGGCCTATCCCCAATATACAAACAAGCAGCACACTCAAAAGAGGTGCAAACCAACGATGTTCTTTAATAATTTCCATAATGTTCCTCCCGTTAACTTAAGCACATTCCTCAGATATGTAACCCAAAATGCGCTTTTTGAATAACGCTGAAACACTATATCACTAAATTCGCTGATAGATCAAGGGTTTCGCCTCATTAATGGGAATGTTTGAATTATTTGGTACATTGGTTTTTGACCCAATCGTGTTGCATATAAAACAAATTCTCCCACTTCCCAAGGCCCGCCGCTTCGGTCATTTGGCTGCCACACAGAAGCTGGAACGGGCTGTCCCCCTGTGTACGAACGTGCTACGGTGATATGAGGCCGATAAGGTCTGTCCTCAGGTTTAAAACCAAGGGGTTTGGTAGCACGAAGTATAGACTGATATAGCTGCTCTAGCGACTCTCGCTGTCCAGTCACTCCTTTCCAGAGTACACGTGGAAATTCTTCACGGCCAAAAAAACCTGCTTCTCCAATGCCAAGTGTGAACGGGTGATGCTCAGCTGCCGCTTGAACTAAAACCTGCTCAAGTTTCGGGATAACTGAGGTCTCCACATCACCCAAAAACTGAAGTGTCACGTGGTAATCTCTGAAATCAATCCATTTGCGAAAAGAAAGATCACTCAAATCCTGCTCCACCCAATGATGTAAGTTCTTCTTGTGCTCATTTGGGAGAGCAATAGCTGTAAAAAGTCTTTGCGATTCATCTTTCATCAACCTTTACCTCCTTTGCTATAGATATTTGTGGATATCTCAAAAGCAGCTGTTTGGATTGTCCCTAATCAGGGTAAAGCCATTTGTTGTTATATATAGTGACACCGCGAGCTCGTTTTTATCCTTCTTATGCAATTTTTTCAGCAATCTGTTATTCTTGAAAAGATGGTTCGCCAGAATATATTGGAAACTCCAAGGAATTAAAAATCGAGGAGGCTGTGAACTATGGGAAACATTTTAAGCTTACATCAACTGACGGAAGAGCAAAAAAAACAAGTTCGTGCAGCGGCTTCGGGCTACGAGTTGATTATTGGCAAAGCTCAGGAATTAGAATCTAAACAAATCCGGGAGGCCGAGATTATTCTGGGCTGGTCCAAGCATATTGCCGAAGATGCATTACATCCAGACAGCAAGCTGAAGTGGATACAAACCTGGTCGGCTGGGATTGATAAGCTACCGCTTACCGAATTGGAGAAGCGTAACATTTTACTCACGAATACGAGTGGTGTGCATGCCATTCCAATTACAGAGCAGATCTTTGGAATGCTGCTATCGCATACACGTTATTTACAGCAAGCAGCTCTCTTGCAGCGTCAGAAAACATGGCAACCACCGAAAGGCCAACTGACGGAATTACGTGGCAAAACGCTGTTGATTACAGGCGTTGGCGAAATTGGCCGTGAAACAGCGCGGATTGCAGAATCCTTTGGCATGCGGGTAATCGGAGTCCGGCGTTCTGGCAAGGAAGCTCCGCATGTAGAGCATATGTATACTAACGAACAACTACACGATGCATTGGGAGCAGCGGATATCGTGGTAAATATATTGCCATTCACCGAGGAGACTCATCACTTCTTTGACGAAAAAGCATTTGCAGCTATGCGTAAGGGAGCCTTCTTCATTAATGTAGGTCGCGGTGGAACCGTTCATACGGATGCGCTTGTACGCTCTTTGGAGCAAAAGCATATTGCCTTTGCCGGACTGGATGTATTCGAGGAAGAACCACTACCTGCGTCACATCCACTATGGAGTCTGGACCATGTTTTGATCACACCGCATATTGCAGGCGATACGGACCGATACGCCGAACGAGCGGTAGATATTTTTCTTACTAATTTGAATGCCTATGCCGCTGATCAGGAACTGCCGTTGAATTTGGTTAACTATAAAACTCAGTATTAACACACTACTTACAGATCCAGATTTCCCGACTCATACCTGTCTTATGTATGCGACATTGCTCCGTAAGGGTCCAACCTGACTCGGATAACAATGTTTCCATCGGCTCCGTGCTCACGACCACCGCCCGCGCGGCCAAGCGTCTCAGACTGCGCAGCATCTTCTTTTGTTCATCAGCCGGGAGCACGGAGCACAGGTTATAGGGCATATCCAATATGGCCGCATCGTATGTGCCTTCGAGCTTATTCATATCCCCGAGTTTCACTAGATCTTCTTCATATCCAAAATGACGCAAATTCACTCGTGCCCCACGCACCGCCAACGGATTGATATCACAACCGCGAATATCCTTTCCCATACTTAATGCTTCAATCATTACATTGCCCATACCACAACACGGGTCCAGCAGTTTCAATGAGCCTGGTTCTCCCTTTGTTGCTATTAGATCAGTTGCTGCCAAATTCACAAGTGCCCTAGCTACCAGAACGGGTAGTCCAGTAGAATAATTTTGCGGCTTCTGACGACGCTCCTGCCACGATCTGTCGCTATACTGACACCTGCCCAGTAGCCACCGTTGTCCTATCCGAATAACACCAAGGATGATATCCGGTGTCTTCATTTGCGCCTGGCCATGAATGCGTGCACCAATTCGGCGTTCGATCCCGCGCCGCTCGTCATAGCCGGCCTCATGGTCACCTTCTTTAAGGCACAACACCTTGAAAGTCTTTCCTTCCTCAAGCTGTAACATAGAGGCTGCTTCGCATAGCTCTTCCAGTGTTCCCGCATCTGTCACTACATCCAGCCGAAGATGAATAAACGGGCTGGTCCCCGGTTCCAGCCGTCGATGGGACAACAGGATGGAATCCTGCACGGGCGGCTGACCGAACAAACATTTTAATTCCAAAAGACATAACTCACGCTCTGTTTCATGACACGCATAGGTATACACGTAGCTTGGTTTCATTTCATCGATATTCGTTTTCTGTTTATTCATGTCAGATCTCTTTTCATCTTTTCATTAGGAATCAAGGCTAGAATTTACGGCCTCCGCTATTAGACGGTAGGAGTGAAGCCGCTGCTCATAATCGGGAATCGGTGTGACCAACAGAAACTCATCGTTATCATATTTAATCTGCAAGCCACGTAACCGTTCGGCAATAACCGACGGCGTTCCCACCAGCCAGCTGGCCCGAATTGCCGGGTCGCCCAATGTAATCTGAGCAGCCCATTGCTGCGCCAGCTCATCCGTCAAGGCACATACTGCGCCTACAGCAACCATGGTACGTGGCTTGTCTATCCGATTGGATGGCTGAAAGCTGGAGCGGTAAATGCTGAGCATCTCTTCTGTTTGATGTTCACTCATAAACTGACCGAATACATAGCCTGTTGAATACTGGGCGGCATATTCGGCACTTTTTCGGTTTGTGCCCAGCATCCACACTGCTGGCGGCTGTTCAGGCATTGGCCGGGCAAACACAGGCACCTGTTCATATTCGTAAGTACCTTCCAGCAAAGCCAATAGAGCTTCCATCGTCTGTGGCAGCTCCGTCACATGTTGAAGAAAATTGCCGCTCAGTGCCATCGAAGCATGAGGTCCCCCACCAGGTGCTCTCCCCAGACCCAATTCGACTCTGCCAGGATATAGAGCGGCCAGCAGATGAAACCATTCCGCGACCTTGACTGGACTATAATGCGGAAGCAAGATAGCACCCGCACCCAGTTTGATTGTCTTCGTCACCGCCCCGATATGAGACAGCAGCACTTCCGGGCTGGAGGAAGCCAGCCCCTCCATATCATGGTGCTCCGAGGTCCAGTAACGTGTATATCCCCACGCTTCTGCCTGTCTCGCTAGTTCGCCAGCTCGTTGAACCGCCTGCTCCGGACGGTTACCGGGCAGCAACGGCACCATATCGAGCACACCGAGATTCAACCTTTTTATAGATAAAGACCGAGATGGCATAGACACAATCCTCCCTCCTACTATCAGCTACAAACCAGTTTCTTCTACTATATAGGGGGAATTTAAAGGTTAATCCAGATCATAAATGGAACCCACCTTCAGGCCGTATAACTCATTATAGATTTTTTCAGCAAAAGCATCGGTCATGCCTGCAATATAGTCTATGACCATATGCTCCCATGTCCAGATCGGCTTCGTCTTGGCTTGGTCGCGCTCATAGCGCTGGAGCCAGTCGCTTGGAATAATAGATTTGGATGTTTCCGGGTCCAGAAAAGCCAACCAAAGTCGTTTGAGCATCCACTCACTCCGTTTTTGCAGTCGCTGTACGCGCAGATCGCGGATCATCGTAACCCAAGCAAAGCTTTTCAATACACTCACCGTGCGCAGCATATCCAAATCTTCGTTTCCATCCCGTACAAAGGTCACTTTTTTCCAATTTCCATCATCAATGACACCCAAGCTGCTGACAAACAGACTGACCCAGTATGCCTTCACTTCACGGCGGGTCCGGGAATAATCGTGTTCACACATCGGCATCTTGCCATTCCACACCTTCAAAAATTCACTCAGCACAGCCGCTACCTTCTGCTCAATCTGAGCCAGTTGCCAGCCTTGCCAGAAGCTATCCTCCAACGTGGTGATTTTCTCCGTAATCAGACGAATTAAATACGGATCATACAAGAAGTGCTCGTGTACCTCGATTTTTCCAGCCTTAATCCCATCCTCCAAATCATGCGCAGAATAAGCGATATCGTCGCACAGGTCCATAAGCTGGGCTTCCAGCGTTTTTTTACCATCAGGGATACCCCAATCCTCGCGGATGGAACGTATATATTCCCACTCATGCAGATACAACCCTTTTTTGTTCAGAATCCCTGGGTACGGGTATTTGTTGATCCCCAGTAACACAGCGTCCGACAAATTCAAACCATCCACGTTCTCACGCTTCTCCAAAAACATAATCAGCCGGAAATTGTGCGCATTCCCTTCAAAATGCTCATAAATTCGTCGCTCACGCGCATAGGCCTCCTGTCCACGCTTGGACTCCAGTGTGAAGCCTCCGGCAGAGGATATCTTTTCTACCTTTGTTTCAATCAGTTGATCCAAAATCCCGTCCAGTACTTCTTCTCCCTTGTGCCCGAACGGGGGATGCCCAAAGTCATGTGCGATGGAAGCACATTCTACCACCTCAGGGTCAATGATCAGTCCTGCGTTATCTGCCTGTTCCAGCTCTACTTCAGGATGGCGGCGCAGCAAGCTTCGGGATGCTTCACGCGCAATTTGCGCTACCTCCAAAGAATGCGTCAGTCGTGTGCGATAATAATCGCCCGTGCCTGCACCAAATACCTGTGATTTACCCTGCAACCGACGGAAAGTCGGTGAATGAATCAAACGGGAGTAATCCCGTTCATATGCGGCCCGTGAAGCGTCGCTTCGTGTCTGTTCCGCAAATTGCCGATGCTCTCTCTTGTCCTGCCATGTCATAAATCCCACTCCCTACGTACTCAATTGGAGTGATTATACATTTTTTTCGCGCTTCATGAAAGCTCACATGACTTTCAGTTATATATGTAAGCATCAAACTATCTCACCTATTCGTAAGAGTAGAAAGGATTGTATACCAATCTGCAAGATTTATGGACTGAGCGCATTATCGCCTATCAAGTCAAGCCAGTGGTCAGACGATGAGAAATAAAAAAACAAGTCCCAACTATGTCCCGAGACTTGTTTTTGCTTATGATAACTTCTATTTTTCCATTAATTTATTGAATATTTCTCTATCTTCGGAAGTAAAATCGGAAATCCGTTTCTTTTGCTTGTATGTGTTGGTACTTGAATCCAGCTTAATGAAGCTATTTTCACCAACCACATATACGATATTGTTTTTTATCTTATATGACACAATATTATCAACAGTATTTTCCGTTGGATCAGCAAGATGATTATAAAGTATTAAAGGGTCGTCCGGCCCCCCTCTAAAAATTTGAAAAGTCCCGTCACCAAAATATTCTACGGTATCTTTGCCTGATGGGTATTTATACTTCGTATCATCCCCAGAATTCACCAGGAAAATTAGAGTAGTAATTATAACTAGTAGAGAGATCAAGATCAAAATAAAGATATATCTACGCTTCATCTACAATTCACACTCACTTCCAAGCTTTTCTTGTATCAGTTACTGTTACATAAGACGTATACTCATTTAATGTTCCCCATGATTCCATTAAATTTGTTAGGTTTGCTGCAGCCCAACCAAGTTTGTTGTTCCCAGTAAACATTTGTTTAAAATTATACTCAAAATTATATTTATCATAATATATTGTAGTAATTTTCCATTGCCCGTCAACGTAGTTTCCATTTATTTTATAATACATCTTGTGAAAAGCATTATATAAATCTTTATCACTTTCTAATCCCTTAGATTCATTATTCGAAAAACTTTTAGCTTTATTAGCATTAGCTTTTTTGACTTCGTCATTAACTATTGCGATGTGTTCTTTAGATTTTTTAATTTGCTGCGCCTCATATGACCATTCGTTAAAGTGTAAATTTCCTGGGTTGTAATCAAGTGAATGTTGAAGTAAATTGGCTGTGATGTCCCCGTACTTCTTTCGAGCTATAGGAACAGCTACTAATGTAAAAGCTTTACGATCAGGATAATGTAGTACAGTATCTGAAGAATTCTTTACCTTCTCTACGCCTCGCACCCAAGTCTTTTCTAGTTCTACCATAGGATTTTCAAACGGAAAAGTATTACTTCCTGCATACACTAACATATTCTTACTATATGCATCTTCTAGTACTTTTTCCGAGACATCAGACTGTTCCTTTTCTCTTGTTTCCTTAAGTTCTAACTGAGGACTATATTGAATTTTTCCCAATTGATCTTCTTTTTGTTTTAAAACAAGTTCAAACTCAAGAATCTCTTTGCTGGTATCAATCTGTTCTTGATACTCATGTACGTAAGCGTGTGTAAACGTAATATCTCGAATTGTGTTTTCATTTCTAACGATTTGGATATTACATTTTCGATAGTAATCCTCAGTATCAGGTTCATATTCTGTGTTTGCCCATGTGTACAGCATGTTGGAATTATCCGCATTGTCTATAACTGAAGGAAGCGAATGAAGCGGAATTTTGCTTAGAATATGTAGCGAATGAACCAAGTTTGTAGACTTAGCTGAAAGGTTTAGGGAACTATTATTTTTATAAGTAAAGCCAGTGATCTCACCTTTTACAAACTCGATTGGTTCACCACCGGATTTACGTTCTATTCTTAATGAAATGCTCATTGAAATAATCTCCTCTGTTAATTCAATCTAGTTTTGTAGGAAATATTTGTGAAAAAATAATTTCCAAATATTAATATATACGAAAGATATTAAATAGTAAACATATTTTTAACTTGTACTTTTTCAGTTCGAATCGAATTTGAAAATCTAATATAAAAAAGGTGTTCCCCAGCCATTGGATTCAGGCCAGAGAACACCTCTTTACTCAACTTTATATCCCTCACCACTTTTGCTCTAACGCTTTGCCCTCGGGTCCAATACATCCCGCAGCCCATCACCCATCAGATTAAAGCCTAATACGGTCAGCATGATAGATATCCCCGGAAAAATAACTGTCCACGGCGCGTTCTGGATATATTGCCGCGAATCGGACAACATTTTACCCCACTCTGGCTCAGGAGGTTGTGCACCCAAGCCTAGAAATCCAAGCGCTGCCGCTTCAATGATAGCCGTTCCGATCCCCAACGTTCCCTGTACGATGATTGGTGTCAGGCTGTTAGGCAAAATATAACGGAGGATGATTCGTGTATTATTGGCTCCAAGCGCTCTAGCAGAAGTGATATACTCCTCTGTTTTGACACTCAGCACCTTAGAGCGAACTAACCTTCCATACGTTGGCACATTGACAATGGCAATGGCGTACAACGCATTTTCCAATGAAGGCCCTAGAATGGCCACAATAGCAATGGCCAGCAAAATCCCCGGAAATGCCAGTAAAATGTCGAATAGCCGCGAGATGGCCATATCTGCCCATTTTCCGTAAAATCCTGCGATTAAACCTAAGGCTGTTCCTACAATCATTGAACCAATAACGGACAAGAAACCGACCCACAACGAGATTCTGGCTCCATACAGGGTACGAGTCAGTAAATCTCGACCGAGATCATCCGTACCGAACCAATGCTCCGCAGAAGGAGGCTGCAAACGGCTCACCAAATTTTGCTCTTTATAGTCAAAAGGAGCAATCCACGGCGCGATCAAAGCAATGATGACAAAGAAGATAATAATGCTCAGGCCGACGAGCGCCATTTTATTGTGACGGAAAGCCCTCCATGCGTCTCTCCAAGGACCAGTCACGACAGGCAAATGCGCCAATGTACTGCGTGTCGTCGGTATGTTGTTGGGTTCCATTGAAAATTGTGACATCGGACAAGCTCCCCCTTGAACAATTGGCGACTTGATTACTGATAACGGATACGCCGATCGAGAACCGCGTACAGCAAATCGACAATCAGATTAATGATGACGAACAGGAACGCTATGATCAGAATTCCGCTTTGAATAACCGGATAGTCACGCGAGCTGATCGCTTCAAAAATGTACCGCCCGATGCCGGGCCAGGCAAAAATGGTTTCTGTCAGTACCGCGCCTCCCAGTAGTGATCCCGTCTGAAGACCGATGACAGTAAGCACAGGGATCGCAGCATTTTTAAGCGCATGTTTGTACACGACTTGAAAAGATGCCAGCCCCTTCGCCCGAGCCGTACGGATATAGTCCGCATCCATAACCTCCAGCATACTGGAACGGGTAATGCGCGCAATGACCGCCATTGGAATCGTTCCCAGTGCGATACTGGGTAGGATCAAATGCTTGATAACGGTCCACACCTGATCCATACGTCCACCTATGAGCGCATCAATAACAGCTAAATGTGTCACAGCTTCCACAGGATCACGGGAATTCATGCGTCCGATGGAAGGGAGCCAATGCAGCTTATTTGCAAAAATCCACTGCTCCATCAAGCCCAGCCAAAAAATGGGCATCGATACTCCGACCAGGGCAATGACCATGCTGACATAGTCAAACCAGGAATTTCGCTTCCAGGCACTCACGATGCCAGCGTTCATTCCAACTACTATGGCAAAAAACATGCTCGCTACTGTCAACTCCAGCGTAGCCGCCAGATAAGGAAGCATTTCCCGGGCAATCGGCTGTCTGGTGCGAATGGAATCACCCAAGTCTCCATGTGCCAGTTCACTCAAATAGGTTCCATATTGCTGAAACCACGGCTTATCCAGTCCCAATTGCTCACGTAGCGCCTGCTTGGACTGTTCCGTAGCTTTATCTCCTAGTATGGTTTCCGCCGGATCACCCGGAATAGCATGAATAATCGAAAATACGATAAGCGTCATGCCCAGTAATACAGGAATCAATATGGCCAGTCTTTTTACAATATATGAGTTCATATCCTATTCACCGCCTGCTTGCGTTTGGGCTATTCAAAATAAATATTTCCGTACGCTTCCATACCTGCCGGAGAAGGTACAAAACCCTTGAGGTTCGCTTTACCTGCCATCAACGGTGTGCTGTGAACCAAGGGAATCCACGGTGCATCCTGTTTAATAATCACTTGTGCTTGTTTATACAATTCCCCACGCTTGTCCTGATCGACCTCAACCTGCGCCTTCACCAATACTTTGTGGAGTTCCTCATTCACATAAAAACTACGGTTATTGCCTGGAATCGTATCCTTGTCCAGCAATGTATAAAGGAAATTATCCGGGTCACCATTGTCCCCGTTCCATCCCAGCATGTACAGATCATCCTTCTCTCCTGCTTTAAGATCATCCAGATACGTAGCCCATTCTGGAGATTGGATGTTGACTTTGACGCCTATTTTTTCAAAATCGGCTTGAATGGCCTCTGCCACCTTTTTGCCGTCAGGCATGTAAGGACGAGATACGGGCATTGCATAGAAGGTTAACGGCTCGGGAAGCCCGTTAGGAAAGCCCGCTTCCGCCAGTAAAGATTTAGCCTTATCCAGATCATAGGCGTAGTCCTGAATACTATCGTTGTACCCCCATAACGTAGGTGGCATCGGATTGACCGCAGGCTTAGCCTGCCCTGCAAACAATGCATCAATAATGGCCTGCTTGTTCACTGCGTGATTCAGCGCCTGGCGCATCTTGGGATTATTGAATGTTTTTTTCTTTAAATTAAATCCAATATACGCCACATTAAAGGAGGGACGTTCAATTTTTACTAATTCGCTATTACCGTCTAGCTGCTTTGCATCATCCGGATTCAAATCCTCCATCAGGTCAATTTCCCCGTTTTGCAGAGCATTAAATCGCGCGGTATTGTCGGGTATGGAACGAACAATGATCTTTGCCAACTTCGGCTGGCCCTCTTTCCAATAGTTTGGATTCTTCTCCAGCGTGATGGTATCGTTCCGTTTCCATTCCTTAAATACAAAAGGCCCCGTGCCGACCGGATTACTCTTGAAATCAGCCTTTTTCTCCTGAATTGCCTTGGGACTTGCAATACTAAAGGATGGCATAGCGATATTTTGTAAAAACGGCGCCTGCGGCTTGTTTAGAGTAAACTGTACACTGTTCGCATCTACCGCTTTAACCTCCTTAATCACCCTACTTCCATCAGGCCCGAACATAGAATCATAATAGTCAAACGAGTCACCTTCAAATTTGTATGGACTTTTAGGATCAACCCAGCGGTCAAAGTTAAACACAACCGCTTCTGCGTTAAAGTCACTTCCGTCATGGAATTTTACACCCTGACGCAGCTTGAACGTATAGACCAGTCCATCCGGTGATACTTCCCAGCTCTCTGCGAGCCCCGGTTGGATCTCCGTTGTGTTTTCCTTATATTCCAGCAGTGTGTCGAACACTTGCATTCCGATTTTTAGCGACTCGCTTTCAGTCACAATGGCAGGATCTAGCGCCACGGAATCTCCGCCGCGTCCATAAATGAGCGTGTCCTGCACGCCCTCTCCTGCTCCGCTTGATGTTTTCCCTGCCTCTGGCTTTGCTCCTTCACCTGATCCCCCACAACCGGAAAGCGCCAAAACAGCTCCTAGCGCAAGCACCAGCAGAACGGTCCAGATTTTGTGTTTTGCATACTTTTTGCTCATGCAGCAAACCCCTTTCACACCTTATATATTGTTAATTCGTTGATACCGGATGAATGCCAATTCTTGAATTGACATGACAAGCTTGTCCTCAAGCTGTAATCCCAGGTTCCGAGTTCATCAAATAGGTGTAGTAGGACAGAAGTGTTCATAATCTAGTGGTGTAAGAGATGCTGTAGGGTAATTGAATAGATGTGATGTAATAAATAGAAAGAGGAGTATGTCAGGTCGTGGTGAAAGTGTGATATATACTCACAAACAGTGAATATTATGCTCAAACAAAGTTGATTATTGGATACTTTACTATAAAATCTGGAAGCAGACAAGGGGGTTTTTCATACATTACGATATGTTTTTATACATCATGTCAATTAATATTACAAACCAACTTACACGATCATACCAAATATATGCTCCTGCTGGGGGTCTTTAACCTCCAAGCAGGAGTATAATCTTACCTCAAAAATGTATTCAGCACCGGGCCTACATCCTGTATATCCTATTCCCAGATATGTTCTGAAATAAACAAACGTACAAGAGCTTTTACCGCTTGATTTGGCTGGTAGACATGCTGCATTTTCACCCAATGATTCACACTTTTAAAACGTTCTAGTTCAGCTTATGTAGAAATCATGAAGAACATCACTTTACAATAAGTGCAGGCGGTTGCCTTTGAACCGCCTGTCTATTTACGTTTCAGGCGTATGGCTTAGTTCTCATGAAAATAATCCCTTTTTTGCATAAAATTCACAAAAGATCATTTGGTCGTTTTAAACACACCCAGACGGTTCAGTACGACCAGTAAGCGATAAAAATCGTAACTGCTTGGCAGTTTCGCATCCACAATCGGGCTTGCTGGATGAAATGCAACAGCGGCAGCCATTGCTTCCTTCGCCCAGGTCGGTACAGGCATAGTCTGACGCGCCTCCAGCTCAGCTACCCGCTGATCCACTTTTTTAATATAAGCGCTTTGTTCATTCAACGTCTGCTTGAGCACATCTTTGCTGTTTTCAAGAGCGGCGACCTGCTGCTGCAGGGCCTTAAATGCCGCTTTTTCCTCTGCTGTCATTGGCTCATCCCCCTCTTCTCCTGCAAATGCTTGGCGTAGCTCGGCCTCTGTTCCGGCGTATACATTCAGGTCAACCGGCCCTTGAATTCCATCAACCCGTCCACTATCGCTGTATTGCCAAAAGTCCCAGTTCTTCCATGCTGTGGTGTCGCCGGGCACCCGTGTACTATAACGTGCAATCCACAGCTTATAACTACCCAATGGCGCTTTGAAATGGGCAGCAAAAGCATTCCCTGTATATACCATCGGCTTACGGCCGCTTACCCGTTCAAATTCCGTTACAAATGCCAACGCAACCTCATGAATCGTGGCCGAGCTAAGCCCTCCCGGATTATTTTCGTAATCCATCACCGCTGGCAAGTCCAGCGCTTTCGCCCCACCCACCTGCTCCAACACCTCGGCGAAATGCCTGGCTTCTGCTTTTGCTGCATTTACATTGGTCGCATCTACAAAATGGTACGCACCCAGGAGAATCCCGGCTGCCTTGATCCCTTTTGCATTCGTGATAAATGTCGGATCGACGTAACGCTGTCCTTGACTCGCTTTAATAAAGGCAAACGATTTACCATCGGCTCGTACACGCTTCCAATCAATCGTTCCCTGATATCGGGACACGTCAATGCCTTCGGTAGCATTAGGGCTACGACTTTGCATAAGGCGCTCCCTCCCTGTCATTATAATGTTGTAGCACTCTGTCTCTGTTATATATGCTTGGACCATCCATACGGTCTGGGCTTTTCCACTTTTACACCGAAAAAAGGGCAAAAAGGTCGTCTGCCTATTTGGGTGGTGGCCACTGGTGGCACTTTATGAAACTTTATTCTCTTTGTCGGAAGGGTCGGTTGGCTTTATTTTTTCTCCACTCGACTTGGACTCAAAAATAGCTACCGCATTCCGTAAAATATCCGGCATCGGCACTCCCATTCTGCCCACATTTTCAATAATGGACAACAGCTCGTTCGCTAAATAAAAGAAAACGACGGCATCCCGGAAGTAATGTGCATCCCCGAGAATACCGTCGATTAGATGAGCTACCGTAATGAGCAAAAACACGGTAACCTTGCGAAAAATACCGTAATACCCCTGGCGGCTTTTTAGCTCCCCATTAATCCAGGCCGCTGCCCATCCGGTGAAAAAGTCGATCACGACCATCCACCACAGCAACGTCAACATTGTGGTCCACCCCCCGAAAAAATAACCGATCAAGGTCCCCGTGGAAAACCCCAGCCAAATCTGATCGATCTTTTCATGCATATTTGTTCCCCCTTTTGAACCTAGGTGTAAAGTGAATGCCCTTGGACTGATCCAAGGGCATAAAAACAATGATTTTTATTTTGTTCTCTATACTGTTTTTTTACGGAAAATAGAGGTATACCATTTAACCGTTTCTTCCTGTTCATTTAAAGCATCGGTTGATGACGATCCTTCTACGTTGCCCGCTATTAGATCAGAACGCTTGGATAAAATAATCTTCATTACTTGTTCACGCTGTTCTTCATCTAAAACGTAACTTCCCATGATCGTTGCTATATCGCCCTCACCCCGCTCATAGCGAGTGATGCAAGCATGAGCACAAATACGCATTTGAGCCTCTGATAAAGCGGCCATAACTATAACTTCACCTCTTTTTATAAATTTTTCTATTACGAATAATTGTCAGTACACCTTATTTTCCTGCGTTACCAAGCATGAGCTGGGTCAGTGTCACTTCGAGATCTGCAATACGTTGCTTCAATTGATCTGTCTCACTCGGCTGTTGCTCTGCTTTTTGTGTCAGTTCCTTAATTGCTTCCTCACTCAATCCTTCACTCCAAAATGTCGTGGGGTCTCTGCGCTCTGGGGCCCTGAATGTCTGAGCAGAATATACAGGTTCGTCTCCACGTTCGTTTTCAGGTTTGTTTTGCCATTCATCATGTAGCTTCTGAAATGAAACTTGAGATTCTTTGCTAAGTTGCTCGTATGCGTTTTGTGCTTCTAACAGTTTTTCTGCGTATACTGCTTCATAGGTCAGCCAACCTTGGATGTCAAAACGAGGATGGTATAGACCAGGTGGTACTGAAATCCCTACTGTATAACCAGCAGGGATGCTTTCTGAACTTGTTACATCTGTGGTACTAGAGCTACTGTCAGCAAGCCGATGGGTGTCTAGTTGTTGGTTTGTATCAGATTCAGATTGCGTAGGCGAAGATAGAGTGTAAAAAGGGACGATACCTGAAAAGGTGTCGTCCACCAGTTCGTCCTCCAGATAGAGGCCTTCTGTATTTACTTTAGGAACTACTTTCATGTTGTGACCTCCTTATTTTTCTGCAAGGAATGACAGCCCATCTAACCAGACGGTCATATAGGTTGTATTCTGCGTCTTTACCTGTCCTGCTGAATCTATCATTATTGTAGCATTGGGGGATTCGACCCCGCTCCCGTTGCTAGATCGCACTCTTATTTCTGTTAGGTTTCCAGGTCTGTATCCTACTGGCAAGGTGAACAGCAACGTTCCTGGTGCTACTACACCGCCTGTTGTGATGCCTCTAATAACGACAAGTTCGTCGTTCATTTTAAGGTACTTTACGGAAGAAGAAGACCACCCATTAAGCAATGTAGGTGTTAACCAAGCAGGATTATCCTTGTCAGCCTTCTTGTTCTCCAGCACCGACACACGCGCCGTGTTCTGCTGAACGCTATCTACCAAATCCGCAAGTAGCGTTTTTTCGTTGGCTGCATATGAGCCTATAAACGGCACGACTGGCGAACGGTCAAGCATAAGGTACGTAGCGGTGTATGTTGCCGCTTGGTCGTAGTTGCTTGTGTATATTATAGCCATCTGTTTACCATAAGCCGACGCAAAACTGATAAGACTGAACCTATTATCAACGACATTTCCACGGTATACAGCCAGTATCTTTTCTGTCATTTTAGACAGATTCGAACCCGGTAAGGCAGCATTATTTATTTGGTAGTTGCCGTTACTCTCAAATACCGGATTAGCCCGTTCACGCAACACAATCCCTGTGCCTACTTCAACCTGATTGTCTCCCTCAGTAAAGGAAAGTTGACCCTCTGATATGATAGGCTCCACGGTAGGCGTTGCAAGTTGATATACAAGTTGATACGGCGTATACCCTGCATAGGATTGTTGCGGTACGGATTGGGTAAAGTTAGGTGCGCCTACACGCTGAACCCAATACTTAGTGCCTGTACCGTTCCACGTTGCCGTGGTCATGGTTTGAGCATTCGCAGGAGTGATGGTGTTAGCATCGTACGCCTTGTACCCGTAAAAGTATGCTTTGATGTCATTCTGGTCCGGGCCGTAGCTGTCTGCCCATCCACTATCGGCAAGTGGGATGCCTAGGTAAATTTCTCCGGCTGCTGTGACTGCGTTTGAATCGGGTGTATTGCCCGTACTGCCTTGTGGCAATATCTTACCGTCGAACTTTGTACCAATGCCGCTACCCGCTACCGCTCCAGCCGACAGCCCCGACACTTTAACCTGTCTATTCCCGTTAGTAGCGCCGCCTTCGCCTTGTACCCATGCTAAACTCCCGTCTAACGTAACCCCATGCCACTTCTTGGACTTGAAGTATTGACCGTCACGTTCAAACACTGTATCCGCATTAGCCCCCGTAACTGGGTCGGCGTACAGGTCTGTTTGCAACGCTAACATTGAGTCTTCGCGTGGTTTGAATGGTTTGGCTGCGCTGCCGATGTTGATAGAAACATCACGGAATACCGCCGTACCTGTTGCGGCAATATCAAGACCTACAATCACCTGTAAATATGACGTGTTGGCTGGCGTTGTGAAACTCTTAACCATTGTTTTTGTTCCGTTGGATGTGGCAAACGGACCAGTTGTGAAGTCCGCTAACACTTCCCCATTCTTTCCCATGGCTTGTAAGTTCCAGTATGCCCCTGATCCAATAGTACCGCCTATGTTAGACACATCAACCGTGACCGATAATGTATAGTCTGTTGCTGGTACCGCATTGACTTTATACCCCAGTGTATTAAAGCCAGACAGCCCCGTCGATTTATCTAGCCGCACCTGATTAGGACCTATAGTTGTTGCCGTTCCCGCCTGCGCAACGGTGGACCATTCATAAAAGCTCGGCAATAGGTTTTCCCCGTACCGTATCGCATATGGATTACGAACGGGCATTAAACTGTCAACATAGGGCCATTTGGCTGCTGCTTGTGCTGGCGTATAACTTGCAGCTGCTGTGTAGTCTGCCTCGCTGATCTCGTATACGCGCACACTGTCCATATTAAACGTATTGCCGCTTGCACCCGTGCCTGTGACTGTAACAATGTGAAAATAGTCCTTCGTCGTGAACCGTACAACAGACGGAGCAAAAACAGAGGCAGAAGTTACCTCGTTACCCACAGCACCAGCAATACCATTTATTGATATCGCCACCTTGCTGGTATTACCACTTTTCACGTCCGCTATTGCGATATATTTTCGTCCAGGTGTGGTCAAAAAACTTGCAGACGCAGTTGCAGACGCACTACCCAGCGTAATTTTAAATGAACTGCTGCCGTTGGTTTTGCTGTTAGAGTCTATTGCAATAGCTACGTTTGAGGACCATTCGCTCACTGTCTCGCAGCTACCCATCCGTCCCAACAAATTCACCAACGTACGCCCGCTCAGCCCCGTCAGCGAAAATGGCGCAGCCTTTTCCGCATGAACCATCTGCACCCCGGGTTCGAGAGTTACCGTCTTACGCTCTGTCGTATCCAAACGCTTCTTGATCGCATTCACACCATCATTCACGTCACCAGCAAATTCATCAACAGCCCGCCAGTTTTGGTCCAAATACTTCTCCAAATCAAAATACGTGGTTTTGGGCGATGTGCGGTCAATTTGATTTAAACCAAGATTCGGTGTTTTTTCACTTGCCATGTTATGCGCCACCTCCTAAATATCTATCCTGTGTTGTATGTTCATTTTCATAGAGGGTCATAGACTCCACTTCGGCAATGGTCAGGTAGCGTAGTTTGTACTCCACTGCCATGTGGGCGGGCTTGATCTCCTCAATGGTTGCTTTCAGGTCCTCCACGTTGGGCGGAATCCCGATGGTATCTATAAATTTGACCGTAAATCCCCATTCGGCAGGGTGAAAAATAACATCTACCGTACCTCCGTCATACGCCTCTGCTACATTTTTGACAAGCCGACCGGAAAAAGTTCCTGCCCCTCGCAGCTTCGACTCCACCACCGCACGCCGTTGGTCCAATGGCTTCGCCAGATCGGTTTCAATCCCCAACTCCATTTCCCAGCGTTCCAACCCCCATGTGGCGGTACGTACAAAAAACTGTCCCACCGTTGCATCCATTGCAAGATACAAGGCGTCCAATTCGATTCCTTTAGCATCCATATCGGAACGCATCACGCGTGAGGTTTCGTAATAGGAAGGCAAATAGGAAAGCAGCTCACGTCCTCGCTCGCTGCTCATTTGGCCCACTGTATCTTCCGCTATCGTTACTCGATTAACCAAAGTGCCACTACGGTTTGCATGTTTTCCCTGGTCTGGGTTATTCAATAAATCGCCAAAACTGTTCGTTCCATTGTTACTCACTGACGCTCACCGTCCCCAGCACGGCTACCTGGCCTGAGCCAATCTCAATATTCTGATTGCTCTGTCCATTGATTTTCAGTTCAGAGAAATCAATAATAATCGGAATATCGAGCAAAACAGCAGAAATCCGGGTATACCGTACCAACGGGTCTTCCTTGTAAAAGGCAAGCTGCTTCAAATACGTCCGCACACCGCTCTCGATGAGCTTTTTGATTTCATCCAGTGTGGACGGCTTCTCTTTGGTACGCTGAACCTTGACTGAGATGTTAATCTCCACTTCTGCTGCTGGCATGATCGTCACCACAGGGCCCGCTGGCGCCAGTCCTTCTCCTTGTCCATCCTGCGTCGGATCGATGTACTTCTGCACCGCAGCGACGATATCTGGGCTGGCTGCGCGTTTATCCGTATCCAGCACATATAACCCCACTGTTCCCGGTCCTTTCCAGAGCGGAACTACTTCCACGCCACCCACTCCAGCAATCTCATTCGCCCACTGAGTATACTGCGCCTTGTTGCCGCTTGTGCCCTGGTTCCGCACCTTGGCATAAAAACGCTCCAGCAACAGCTGGTCGCTCTCAACGTCTGTACCGCTTTTGGTTTGCTCCGTATTGATCACAGAGGCAACCCCGCTAATCGGAGTGGCCATCACCTGGATGACGCCCGCAGGTACATTACCGCTGCGCCCGGGGTTGACCGCCCGAATAGCCGCTTCCCCGGCACCTTGTTCATCCAGCGTGACCGAAGCCGTGGTCGCATACTCAATAGAAGCTTCCCCGGATACATCATCTGCCGGGGTCGCCACCAAGGTCCCCGCCGGGACAGTCGTTCCCGCTGTGCCCGTGAACGTAACCATACCTGAGGCCGCAACCGCTTCTCGCCGTGTCACCCCATGCTCTGCTGTCCGCAAATCCAGCTCCGGCGAACGAAAATCCGGGTTGTCGCTGGCTGCTGTGCTGGCAAAGCCCCGACGCAGCAGCTCCTGCGCCCAGATCGCCGCTTCCGAGAGCATGAATGCCACCGGCGCCTGCGCATCCCAAATAAAAGAGCCCTCGGACTTATCAATATCCGAAGGCACTTTTTCCAGCATTCGATTTAAAATTTCCTCTTCCGTCTGGTCTACCAAATATTCCGGCAAGTCTGCCATTAGATCACCACACTTTCCACAATTTCCGTTTCATCCCGCACGTTCGTAATCTGGCAGCTAAAATGGCACGCCTCGCCTTCCCAGCGAAACGTGAACTGATCCACACTAGCCGTACGTGCATCTGCTAGTAGCACCTCTGTGACCATGCGTTTAATTTCACTTTCCTGCACACCGTGCCCATAGCTGCTGCCAATGAGCTCCTCCAGCTCACTCCCATAGTCAGGTGAATAGATCACATGCCGGTAGCGAGGAGTGCGAATCGCTTTTTCACACCACTGTACCCACGCTTCCTTCTCCCCTGTAGTCACGATTTTACGACTAGGGCTCATAACAAACTCACCGGCTTCAAAATCAAACCTCCAGCTTCGCCCAAATACTGCACGGTTATCCTCCAGTATATCCGGGTCGGTCATATCCCTGTCTGTCCAGATCATATCATCTGTTTCGGGAAATAAATTAGCCACGTCCACTCACCACCTTGCACACGACCACCACATCATTGCCGCTATTCACCCGAACCGCCAGTACACGATCTCCAGGCTTGAGTCCTTCGTTCAAACTGAGATTCACATCCTCCAGCTCGTCTTCCCCGATATAAAAGGAAGTTTTCAGCTCTTTACCTTCCCAATTTTCTGATTCCACTGCGGTTGAGGTACCTTTGTACATATGGCGTGGTACAGATAGCAGTCCCGGCAGCTCCGCGACCAGATAATCCTGAAGCTCATGTTTAAAATCGTCCAGCTTGAGTCCCGTGGAGGTGATCGTGCCTAGTACCGCGCCTACTCCACTCAACGCTTGCCGAGTGTGTCCCGCCATAGACGACTGCATTACACTTACAAATGCACCATAGGGATCTTTACTCAAGAAAATACCTCCTTTTAACCATATCGAAGGAAGCGAGCTCTAAAGTCATATTCCCCGGGCTCCCCAAATCCCGACTGACTGAAGTAACAATCAGCTTTAATCCTTGTAACATCACAGCTTCACCGGCACGTATGGTATTAATATCTGGTAAATTAACTGTAAAAGTTTCCTGGATTCCAGTTAGATGACTTTTAGCAAGCTTACTGGCTCCGCCAGCTGCTTTCACTTGATCATCTTCCACCAGTTTTTGCAAAGTACCTAGCGCTTTAGTATCCCCTTCTGCTACAGCCAGCACCTTAGACGGTACCTCTTGTCCGCTTCCTACGTTCTCATTAGCTGTCATTACTTTGACCTTAGTTACGGCTCCCTCAAGTGTCCGCAACTGCGTAAGATCAATAAATCGGTCTAACACATAGGGGGAAGGATTGCTACCGATTTTAAATAGCTCCAATCCAGCACTTGTCATGCGTAACTGGTACAAATCTCCGCCCAATTTTGCTGTCTCTTTCAAATCAGCAAGCATCATGGAATATAGGGTCTGGGCACGATAAATACCTTTTCCTAATCGCACTTTCGTATCAGGTATTGAGGTGATCTGAAACTCCCAATCCTTCGCGTATTTACGCAACCGCTGCGTAGCTGTCTGTCCTTTGGGAAATAAATATTCATCCTCGGATTTATCCAGATAAATCGTCCGATCATATACCACCAGAGAGAAACGTTTTGTACCGCTGTTAGAGCTCTCTACTTCCCATACAACAGCAGGGTGGAGAAGTGGTACCTTTACATTTTTTCCAAATGGAATTCCACTGACACGAATAGACATTCCCGGAGTAATCGTGGGCATAACATTTGAAGCAGCTACACGTATGCTGGCCTGATATGCAATTTGATTAAGAGCATCTTTTAAAGTTATTTTCTCAACTAGGGAGGTAAGATCATATCGATCTTGAAGTATTACTTGGTAACTCATGGCATCACCAGCTTTTGACCCGCTTTAATCCTATTCGGATTGTTGCCTATGATCTTTGAATTCACTTGATATATACTTTTCCATTTGGAACTGTCCCCCAACTCCAACTTTGCAATTTTAGAAAGCGAATCCCCAGTTTTGACAGTGTACGTCTTAGATTTAGTTTTAAGATTCGTGCGTGGAAGGTTACTAGAGTTTACTTTTTGAGGAGAATTCCCTTTTCGCAACACTATTTTAGGTTCCCTCCATGTACGCAAAGTAATTTCAAAATATATATCTCCTGCCTCGCCTCCACGAAAGGTCGTATTATGAGCAATGATAAAAACAGGAACATTAATTAGTGTATTCGTAATAATAAATTGGTACGGCTTCTCTGCTTTTAACATTGCATTTAACCTGTTCATCGCTTCGTTAGGATCTGGGATATTTTTATAACGACAATAGGATGCATCGTACACCTTGGGAAAAAAAGAAGAAAAGGTGATTTCTTTCACCTTTTCTCCTTGTGGAAAATCAAATTCCCCATGTGTAAGCATCGTAACTGTTTCATACCCTTTTTGCCGTGAAATATTCACCTCTTCGGGATTAACTGGGAATTGAAACACGCTTTGACCATTAATCAGAAAAAAGTCTATACCCATAGCCTCCCTCCTTTCTGCTGTGATAGATTTACGTTAGACTAGTACAGCTTTATCCTTTTTAAGGGAACTATTGTCCCCTCCACCTCTATTAATAATTGCCTGTCGTACCTCATTTACAATCCGGTGTCCTACTTGAAGTGCCATCGTGTCGAAATCAATAGAATCTTCTTGAACCGTTACCTGTACTGCTCCAGGAGGCAACGTTACACTGATTTG
Source organism: Paenibacillus sp. FSL L8-0644 (assembly GCF_038008165.1). Taxonomy (NCBI): domain Bacteria; kingdom Bacillati; phylum Bacillota; class Bacilli; order Caryophanales; family Paenibacillaceae; genus Paenibacillus; species Paenibacillus sp. FSL L8-0644. The sequence continues at coordinate 1,390,930 of NZ_JBBOYN010000001.1, read as the reverse complement.
GTTGTTCGTTTCTGTCTTGAAATCCTTGAGAAAGCCTGAAAGGCTACTCATTTGTTCATCCGTTATTTGCACGAGCTGTGGAGCTGGTTTTCCTCCTTTCGCCGTAGGAATTTGTGAACCACCTGGCCCCATACCCTGAATCACCTTGGAACGGTTTTGGGCATCCTGAATAAAAGATGGTAATGGAAGCCCCGGATCAACCGAAGGGAATCTTGACAGAGCTAATGACGCTCCCGGTGCAGTTGAAGCGGGATTATAAGATTGCGAGGCCTTATTTACAGAAACAACAGGTTGTGATTTTTCAGGTTCATTTGAATAACCAAACAAATTAGAGAAGTCACTTTTCAAACTTTCTGTTTGACTAGAAAACCAATTACTGACATCAGATGCTTTATTACTCATCCAATCTGTAGCTTGGGAAGCTTTTTCACCAACCCAATCCTTCGCAACACTTGCTTTCTCGCCAATCCAATCCTTTGCACCAATAGCTTTTTCTCCAACCCAGTCCATTGCAGAAGTAGCTTTTTCTCCGGCCCAATCACTCATTTCAGAGAACTTTTGAGCTAACCATTCACCTGCTAAACTATCTACTACAGCGCCTACAATTGCACCAATAAGACCACCAATTACAGTACCTATACCTGGAGCAATCGCTGTACCAATAGCTGCCCCAGCAGTAATAAAGCCACTTCCTAAAAGCGCTGATGTAATAGCAGCCGGACGTTCTTCCGGCGACGCTGTAGCAATGTCTACAATATCTAATACTATGCTAATTGGGCCAAGCAGCTTCTTGCCCCCCTTCATTGCTCCCTTACCTATCTTTTTAAGCATATTTCCTGGATTTTCACCAAGTATTTTTTTACCGAAATCAAATATCTTTCCAAACTTCCCCTTACCTCCATGCGGAGTTGGCCGTCCTCCTGGGACTCCCGGCTTAGAGCTAGGTTTTGGGTTAAATAAACGTTTTGCTTTTTCCCACAGCTTAGGAAGTCCTCGTTTTTTGCCAGGGCTTTTTTTGTTGTTCTTATTTTTCTTTTTGTTTTTACCATCAAGTCCATCTTGTTCAGCAATGCTTCTTTTACTTTTTCCTTTTTTCCCACAGCAACAACAATTACAGATCACCTTAATTTTTGGAGAAACTCGAATAGGACCTGTTTTTACGTTGATCTTAGGCGCATATTTTGGAGCTGCGACTCTAATATTCAATCTAGGTGGTTTTACCTTGATATCATAATTAAAGTTAAAGTCAAATTTAGGATCCTTTATTTCTAAATTTGCAGTAACACTGATAGACTTGTTCACAATATTTGAAACATTTAAATTATTTCCCCGGTTGCCACCCTTAGCTTTCTTCTTATTTGTATCGTCTTGATCAATGCCCGTTTTTGCACGTGCAACAATATAGGCATCCTTAAGACTTTTTAGCTTTCTGATAAGCGCTTCGAGGACTGGAGTCGCCTTATCAATCAGAAAGACTTTTGGCCTAATGCGTAGCCGGCTAAGACGAACAGCTAGGCTGTAAATATTCCCAAGATGCCTATGCATATACTTAAGTTCCGTATTCAGCTTAATCAAGCTCTGATAACGGGCACGTCCTAAGCGATCAGAAAGCCGTTGTATCTGCTCAATATAGCGACTTGTTGCTTTAAGTTCCCGGTTTGTAATTATCAAATCCTCTACATCTGTAACAATATTAACTCTATAGTTACTTGATCCTGCCATTTACTCACCTCCTTACGTATCTATCATTGCTGTATTTGCTTGGATAATGCGTCTAGTTCCTCTTCAGCAAATGCAATTAACATGGATTTTTCACCTCTGTTTAAGGCCCAAAACTCTCCGGGACGGAGATGATGCCGTATCCACAGATGATACAGCACCGATGTCATTCCGCCGGAGCGAATCAGTTTTTTAGATCATCAATTTCCACACCGAAGCCGGACAGTTCCAGCACCTTATCCCCTACTGCATCCAGTTCACCTGCCAGAAGCATTCGACGCACAGCCTGTTCACCACCAGACAATTTAAGTCGGCTAGTAATTCGCGGATCACCCCATCCGTTAATTTGCAGACCTTTTACTTCTAGACCAGCCGTAGCTTCCGAGATAAGCAGTGCATTGAATGTTTCTGTATCTACTTTTTCATCCACACGGCCTTTAACCGTTTTACGAATTGTGCACCGTTCACGGATGCTATCTACTTTGTTGGATGTCAAACCACGAAGTGTGAGAAGCATATCCAGGCGCTGAATCCGAACAGTTTCCTCTGGTAATTTATCTGCAGCTTCAAAAAGACTATCCAAAATTTGTTCCTCTGACATATTTTCAGGCAAACTCATATTAAATCCCCCTAATAAATTTTTGAAAATTGGGCCCGGATTACTCCAGGCCCACCATAACCAATAAATTATTCAGCAACGATAGGATCAAGCAGTTCATAGCCTTCAAAGGTGAAAGTAGTTTCTTCTGGCACTTCTTCTCCCGCAGTCCAGTTAGCCAACTGAATCTTATCTGGCATGCAGCGAATCAAACGAACGCGTTCATGTCCAAAAGATTCAGGATCGTCTAGCTTGGAAATAATATCGAATTTTTCAAAACCGCGACGAATCATATCGGAAGTTACTTTGTAACCACTCATCGTTCCAGTGCCTTTTTTAGCTCCATTTTTATGCACCTTCCAAGTATTACCAACCAAATTCAGTTCTCTTTTATCAATTTCCACGCTAGCTTCCAGCTTGTTAATATGTGTCTGCCATACCCCATCAATATATGCCTGACCAAACGTACCTAAAATAACTCTTGAAGCATCCAACATTTCTTTTTCCTCCTCAAAATAATCCATAATATAGTTCGGGATTTCATAAAATCCTCGTTGTTAACAAGCTACTTCATTTCTGCCGATTGCCTACGAAATGCTTATACACGTAAAATGCTTATTTATTGCACGTAAAATGTGCCGAACAGCTGCTCCATCACGTCGGTGAGCTTCACGTTCCATTGCAGGAACACTTGATCCGGCTCCGGTTTGATGACTGGCGCATCGCCGTAGTAAGCCGGGTCGAGAATGACATCGTAGCCATCTGCTTCGATGACATTGCTCAGCGACAGCTGTGCCAAGTATTCTTTGATTGCACCGATAAGTGCCAGACGGCCTTCCACCGTATTGTTGATTTTGCCAATGTAAGTCTCTTCAGCTGCACGCTGCAAGTCAGCGTTAATAGCGTCCATGACACGGATGGAACGAATTTTCTTCCATGCGTTGTTTTGCCCGGCAGACGGGTTCACCAAGCTGTTGATCCCACGCAGCGCTTTGACCTGACGGCCGTCGAAGAACAGCAGGAAGACACCATTACGAACAGCCTGCTCCTGCTCAGAGCGTGTCCAGCGGCGGGTCACGTCCTCAAAAGGCGTAACCGCATATGTTGCCGATTGATTCAGACGTTGGCCTGCAATCAGTCCAGCTACATAAGCAGCCGTTTGAGCGGAACTGTAGTCCGTACCTGCCAGACGTACGCCTGTACCGACGTTCACGATGCCTTCATGGTTCAGCGCCAGGGAACGTGCAGAGGCCAAGCTAACAGCCGTTTTGGACACATCATCTGCCGCAGAACCGCCGAATACAGCGATTACGCCTTTACCTTCGCCCCGGACACGCTTGATCCAGGCAGCGAAGCTTTGCAGCAATGCCAGATCAGCTGCATAATCCAGAGCCAAGACATTAAATTCCTGCCCTTCAAGTGCCTCCTGCATCGCGATGTAATCGGCATTAACCAGCTTGCTATTGCCGCTGTTGCCGCCAGTGAGGTGTACGCCGCTGACATCCACCGGAATGCCGCCGTCGCCGACAACTTCGGCCTTCACCCATACATTTTCGCTGTTCTCGTTCATCGCCTTGGCGATAGAGGCAGCCGTACCGTCACTGCCTTTGTACGTGCCGAGCAGCTTGGTTCCTTCATAGAGGCGCACCTCACGAGCTTGCTCATCACCCAAAGTTGGCTGTACAGTTACAGCAAAACCATTACCGCGGCTACCTGTGTACAAAGCCTTCAGACGCAGCACATCCGCCGGGGTCGCACCGCCGCTTTTCAGCGTCACAGATGCTTCAGCAGCTGTATCATCTGCCAAACGGTAGGCTAAGAGCTTTTTCGGACCGCCCAGCAAAGCCAGATACAGCGTCGAATACGCGGTCGCACCGTCCAGACTGTCACCCGAAAAGATTTGGCTGATTGCCGTTTCACTGCCGATCTCTACAAACTCACGTACAGGGCCCCAATTCGCCTTAACGGGCACAACGACCGTACCACGCGACCCACCTTGAATCGCTGAAGCTGCTGCTGCCTGAAAATTCATATACAAACCCGGCAATACCGGTTTATTCGTGTTTTCCCATGTTCCGCCTGCCATAATTAGTCCACCTTCGCTTTCATAAATTGTTCGATTTTAGTGTGTGCTTCTGCTACCGTAAACAGCTTGTCCTGTGTGCCAAAAAAGGCGCCTGCCAGCACTTCTTCTTTCACGGAAAACAATGGTTCTGCGTGCTCCTTTAGCTCCTCCAGCGTATAGCGGGGGCCACTTGCTTTCTGCTCGGCATATACCAGGGTCTTCTCATGGTTTTCCAAGGTCACTCGGACCACCTCATTTCAAAATAGGATGAATTTCCACTCTGCGAATCAACGCCGCTTCCTCAGCCGGACGCATACGTCGCTGTACTAACATCAGCCGAAGCTGACCATCTAAAATGGCATCTGCCTGCAAATCGGCTGAAGCTTCAGCTGTAGACATATAACGGCCTTTGTCCTGATCCAGAGGAAGCTGGATTTGAGCGGCAAAGCCCTCGATCAGTGCGAAAGCTGCGCGGTTTTCCTCGGTGGTGTCCGGGGCGGTAATATGCCCGATGAACCGTTTGCGCAGCTCATACATGGAGGCTCCCGCCATCCTAGTTTCGCAGCCGCTCATCCGCCATAGTACCGCTTGCCGCCCCGGCTGTGCGGGCCATGCGTCGGCGTATACCGACCACGTTTCACCCAGTTGCTTCTGCGTCCAGCGGACCAGCGCGGCCAGCCACTCTTCCGGCTGTGTAGCACCGCTTGCTGGAACGGCCAAACCACCTTCCGTCTCAGGCACATACACGCCAAAACGAAGCGTTCTATAGGCCTTGCCCGTAACGGTGTCCAGCTTTTCTGCATCCCGCACGCCCAAATAGTGCGCGGTAAAAGCCGATGTATCCTCACCTGCACCTGTCACGGGTTCCCGGTGCAGCCCGGCAATCAGGGCATTCGCCCATACGTCAGCCTGCGCCAGTCCGGCTTGTCCTGCGTACAGCATGATGCGGACAACCTGCCGATAGCCGGCCCAGGAAGACTTCCAGATTTCCTCGCCCAGCGCCATAACAGCATACGGCTCCTCTGCCGTCTGCGACGGTGGCTGAACATCGTATACACGCCCTTGCAGCGCTGGAATAATTTCAATGAGCTTTTGCTTAAAGGCTTGTCTCATTCTGCGGCATGCCACCTTTGCGTACCCTGCGTTCGCATGTTGTGGCTATTCAGCCAGGCTTTTTTCCACTTCCGTGTTCTCATCCGGCGCAGCTCCATACTCATGCATTGCAGCATCCCTTGCTTAGGCAACACGACTCCTCCTTTCTATTCAACGAATTCCCGGGAACCGACAGAGACGATCACCGCATGAAAAAACCGGCCCTAATGGCCGGCTAACGTTTGACTGTGTGTGTCTTCGGTATGTCCTCTTGTCTTGATTCCCGATGATATAATCTTACACCCTAATAACGAATGCGTTGCCGGGGAAATGGACGATAAAAGCAGAGGATAGGGATGATGTTGAGAGGTTTTTTGAGAACAAATGTTCGTATCGTAAAAAAAGACCTTGACCCCTGTTATTACAGGAAATCAAAGCCTTTTAGGAAACCATTTTAAAATAGAAATGAGAACAAGTGGATAATTATTACATCAACCCAATTTTCGATCCGCACCCTTCTGCAAGCCTGCCAAATTTAAAACGCCTTGGTCCGCTAGTGCAAGCGCCATTTTGTAAAAAGCACGCGTGCGAAGCTTCGTATACGTATCCTTGCTGACTGGCGGGTCTAACACATAATTGTAAACCTTGTAATCGAACACATCGTCATCCTTTAAATAACGTTCACGGATAAGCAGCTGTTCGCGTTCATTCAAGCGGCTCACTACGGCATCCACCATTTCGCAGTAGGCCAAGCGGGCGGCAGGAGCATCTACATTATATACGGCTGTCCGGGCCGTTGGATCGCTTGTCACATTTGTTGGGCCGCTCGGGCGATCCGTATAGCCAGCCGTAATAAAGCTCTCCCGATCCATAAAGGTAATCGTTTTATAAATTCGGTATTTCTCAAACACACCCTCCAATGCATTCTGCGTTTTGCGACGGTCCAATTCGGGTAAGTTATTTCTCATGTAAAGCAACACTCCTTATATGCCTTTTGACAATGATGTATTTTTAAATGAAGATTTTGCAAAATCCTCAAATAGAAAACGCTCATGTTTACATTGCGTTCCCCTTTTGTTCGTATCTTGAGTATAACATAACATTATTTAGGATAGGTATCCATCCTCAAAAAAAGCAGTATAGCTCCAAAAACAGGATATTCGCTTTATTTTTCTATGCCTTTTGGCATATTACGTGCTTTTACTATTTACCTAATGGTATAATAAAAGCAATATCTATGATTCTCTTGCAGAAAGGAGCCCCCATTGTGGAACAGCCAGCATTCGGAACTTACTTAAAACAGCAGCGTGAGCACAAACAATGGAGCATCAACCAATTGGCAGATGCTGCAGGTATTAGCAATTCACAAATTTCCCGCATTGAAAATGGATTACGCGGAATTCCCAAACCCTCCACTCTCCGCAAAATAGCGGACGCGCTTAGCGTATCCTATACCGAAATGATGAAGGCCGCCGGATATTGGGGAGACGATGATTCAATAGAGCAAAGTCCACATGAACTTGATCCTTCTACTGTACCGGAATGGGCAACCTCCAAAGACCGCCGGGATTTTAAAAAAATGCTGGAGGAAGACGACGAATTAATGTTCGATGGCATTCCGCTGGATGAAAAAGATCGTCAACGGATCAAGGACGTGCTGACAGGTCTGTTCTGGGAAGCCAAACAGATGAACAAACATAAAAAGCCCAAAGAGCCCCAAGCGGGCAAAGATCAGGGATAGCAGGTGAGCGTATGAACGAACTCATTCACAAACTTGTCCGAAAATACCGTACCAACTGCCCCTTCGATATTGCGAAAGCCCTGGGTATCCATATCCGATACTGCGATCTAGGCCCCACAACCAAAGGGCTGTATTACCACAAGCTACGTAGAAGATTTATCGTTATCCACAATGGCCTCACACCCGAATGGGAACGGTTCGTCTGTGCGCATGAATTGGGACATGACCGACTGCATAAAGGCATCAGCCGCTTTTTTATGGAGGAGCATTCCTACTTTTCCCCAGGAAAATTTGAACAGCAGGCCAATCGGTTTGCCGTGCTTTTGCTGAGTGAAGGAAAACCGCCACTAGCTGACGAAACGTTGGATCACTATTTACCCCGGATCGGGCTGCCCAAAGAGACTGCCCTTTTTTTTGACCATAAATCAGAACATTAGTTCCTATTCTATGAGCTGCTGTTGATTACTTCCTCTATAATATAGGTAACTAGACGATGGATTTAACAACCGATATATCAAAAAATTTTAATGCTTTGATATAAAATAGAAGTTATTTTTACAATCATCTGATAAAATGTGGTCGTAAGCGGTTTCTCTAATTCATTCATTTTATGGGAGGTTGAAGGAACAACATGAACTCATGGAAAAAACTCTCGTCGATCCTGACGACTGTCGCGCTTTTACTTGGGTGTCTCGGTACAGCAGCAGCAGACCCAGCAACCCATGTGGGAACAACGGGAACGGCAACGACTCCAGTCAGCGGTAAACACATCACCATCCTACATACGAACGATACCCATGCCCACGTGGTGGCGAATGACAAGGAAATGGGATTCGCCAAGCTGGCGGGCATCATTGATCAGTACCGGGCTTCTAATCCCAATACACTGCTGCTAGATGACGGGGATACCGTTCACGGAACGACTTTCGCTACTTTGGTTAACGGTGAGAGTATCGTGAAAGTGATTAACAAGCTGCGCTATGATGCTATGGTTCCGGGTAACCACGAGTTTAATTATGGTTGGAAGCATCTTGTCGAGCTAAGTAAGGAAATTCAGTTCCCTGTGCTCAGCGCCAATATTAAACAAACAGACGGAACACGTTTGTTCAAACCCTACGTTATTAAAGAAGTGGACGGCGTTAAAATCGGTATTATCGGTCTGACTACGCCAGAAACAGCATATAAGACGAATCCCAAAAATGTGGAGGGTATTCAATTCACCGATCCTGCGGCTGAGGCCAAAGCGGCTGTTGATGAAATCCGCAGCAAAGTAGATGTCGTTGTTGTTCTTGGTCACCTGGGGCAGGATGCGTCTAGTAAGGACACCAGCCTCAAAGTTGTTAAGGAAGTGCCTGGCATTGATATTTTCATCGATGGACACAGCCATACTGTACTGGAAAAAGGCTTGGTTAGTGACAATGGTACATTGATCGCTAGCGCAGGTGAATACACCAAGTATCTGGGTGTTGTGGACTTATGGGTCGACGGCGGTAAGGTTACGCAAAAGCAAGCCAAGCTGATTGATTCGACTCAAGCAGTGGACGTTCAGCCCAACGCTGAAATTGCTGCATTGATCGCCTCCATTCAGAAGGACCAGGAACCTATTCTTAAAGAGGTTGTAACGCAAACGAGTGTGGATCTGGAAGGAGCACGCGAAAAGGTACGTGCAAGTGAAACCAATCTCGGTGACCTGCTCACCGATGCTATGCGTGACGTTTCGGGAGCAGATGTGGCTTTAACGAACGGTGGCGGCATCCGGGCTTCCATCAAGACGGGAACGGTAACCAAGGGAGACGTCATCACTGTGCTGCCCTTCGGCAACCAGATCGTTACCTTGAAGGTGAAAGGCTCTGACATTCAGGCCGCACTGGAAAATGGTACAGCCTCCTATCCAGAGCCAAGCGGAGGTTTCCCGCAGGTATCAGGTATCTCGTTCAAAATAGACACATCAGCAGCCAAAGGCAGCCGTGTTCATTCCATTCTGATCGGCGGAAAGACACTTGATCCTGAGGCAACATATACACTGGCCACCAATGATTTTACTGCCGTAGGTGGTGACCAATATACGATGTTCGCTAAATATCCACAGGCAGGTATGTTCGGCTCGCTTGATGAGGCGTTAATCCGCTACATGCAAAAGGTGGGCTCCGCTAGCCTGCAAGTACAAGCAGACGGTCGCATTCAAGAAGCCAAGGCTGACGGTAAAATGTCTGTCCCTGCCACACAAGCTGCGCCATCTGCTTCAACCGCAACACCCGCACCTGTGCAGGAAAAGCCGCAATCCGTCTCTACACCGGCTGCGAAACCAGCGCCCGCAAAACCTGCACCGGCAAAGTCTCAACCAGCCAAGCCACAGCAGACATCCGATTCTGCACAAGTTACAAATAGCCATGTATATGTTGTGAAATCCGGGGATACGCTGTATGACATTTCCCGCAAACATGGTACCACCTGGCAACAGCTTCAACAGTTGAATAAGTTGAAGAATCCTCACCGTATTTATCCCGGACAAAAGTTAGATCTCCCGGCCTAATTCGATAGCTAGCAAAGGCAGCATCCTAGTGGTTCCGAATGCTGCCGTAGGTCAGGCGTTTATAGATATGCGATAGTCCAAGCTCATTTGGACATCGCATATTTTTTTTAAAAGCAAACCTTTTAACCGCTGACAAGTTGTGAACCGAGAGGTATGATGGAGAAGAGTCACTCGGGCAAGAACATTCGTCCCGATCCCCATCGGGATCAGTTATATGTGTGGAAGGAGTCCAGAAATGCAATACATTATTTACGATCTTGAATTTACCGTTAGTCGTAACGCCAGATATTCCTCCGAAATCATTGATATCGGTGCCGTCAAAGTTGTTCAGGGAAACGATGGCCTATACGTTGCGGATACGTTTCACAGTTTTGTAAGACCTTCGAATCGACCTGTACTCTCGACAGATACCGTTCAGTTCACGGGTATTACTCAACGAGACATTGATGCCGCTCCACTATTTCCTGAAGCTGTGAAGCAATTCATAGCCTGGCTCGGTACGGATTCCCCCTATTATTTATGCGCATGGGGCCCGGATGACCGTCAGAAGCTGGTATCCCATTGTCGTACCCATCATGTAGATCTCGGATGGATTCATAATACAAATGATATACAGAAGCAGATTTCCCGTCTGTTTGGTTCCAATGGAAAGTACCGTCAGTTGAGCCTGTCTCAGGCGCTAGAATTGTGCAACATTGACTTTGACGGTCAACAACACCGGGCACTGGATGATGCCGTGAACACCGCTCAGGTTTTCATGTACCATTTTGATCGTATTACATTAGTTCATAATGCTGCTGACGATGAGGAAAGCCGTGGATCGAAGCTCGTCTACTCCTCACCAGAAGAAGAGCAGGAACAGTACAGTCCTTTTGGCAATCTCGCCAACCTGTTTAAGGACCGTTAAGCGGATAGCTCCCCGGCCCGTTCCGGGGGATCTCCCCCTGTTATTCTTAATTTCCTGCCTTTTTATCGAAATAGAATGCCCCCCAGGTTCGCAGCATTTCTTGCATTCGTTTGCGATACCGTAAAGGCTCTAGGATCTCGGCCTCAGCTCCATAGGAAGTGAGCCAATCCAGAAATTCACGGTCATGATTGACCGTCACCTCAAACAACAAACTTCCATCCGGCAAATCCTTAAGAAAAGGCTTGATGAACAGTTCCTCTTCTTTGACCCGATATACAGACTCGGCAGAAAAACGTACCACAAACCGGATATTCTGATTTCCTTTGGTCACCGACCAGGTCCCTTTAAAAAACATTTCCATTTCAGTTGTATTTTTTTGAAACGTATACGGCAAAATTCTCATGTTCCGAAATCGGCTGATCCGAAAGGTTCTCATCGCGGATTGCTTGTGACAAAAACCAAGCATATAGAATCGCCGATCCTGCGGAACCAAACAATAAGGATCCACCTGAACGAGTGAAACATCTTCATTTTGAGGCGAACTGTATTCCGCTTCAATGGTCTGCTGCGTAAGACTCGCTAAAACAATCAGCCTGAGCAGATAGGGCTGGTTTTCCCGATCAAGTGTCGAGCCGAGCCGGACAATATTTTTCATTTCCTGCGCGAAGCTCGTCTGGTCCATCTTTTTTTTCTGACTAGAGGCCATCACTTTCTCATAAGCACTTTCAAAAGCTGGCGGTAAAAGAGGCTTTACCGTTTCCATAATCTCTCCCAGCTTAGTAAAAGCCTCTGCCTCTTCTTCCGTCCAATTCAGAGGATACAAAGCGAAATTGCTAATAAAAATGTACCCCTTGCCATGCCCCATATTCGCAATCGGTATATGCATAGCGCTTAGCGCCTCCATATCTCGGTATATGGTACGTTCTGATGTTTCACAACGTTCGGCAAGCTCTCTTGCCAATATCCCTGGATTTGCCTGAACAATAGTAATAATCCGCATTAAACGTATCAACCGATCAGTCAAGGAAGTCTCTCCTTTACAAAAAGATAGTAAATTAGACTCACTATATTACACAAATAAACTAGCATAATTGCCTATCTCAAAGTATCATTTTCAGTAAAATGAACATCTTCTAGCGATATTGCCTTATTGAAAAAGACTTTAGAACTATACGCTGTAAATGATACAAAAGTACCACTCCATTTATTACGTATAGCCAGAAGCAACTCGGCTTCCTGCAGGTAGTCCATATCATCGCTTCTTGCTGCACGTATAAGTAATTCATCTGCTTGTCTGGTAAGGATGAACGCCCCTTGCTCATATTCCCCTTTCTCGTACATACGCAATGCCTTTTTTACAATAGGGGACGTCTCATTCAGCTTTATGTATTTTTCCACCTTCGGGTTGGATGGAATGCTCAGCAGACCAAGATGATGCGTAAAATGGATGTAGAGCTGGTCTGTCCGGATCATCGTTCGCTTTTCCTGCGATGGCTTGCGCCAGCTCCACTCCATCATTCCAATCGTATGTCTTCCGGACGAGTGAGCCGGTATAGAAAACGTCAAAATAGCCTGTCTATATTTTCCCCGCCGTACATCACCACAGTGAACAAACATGCTATCTCCGTTTTCCGAGCGTTTAAAACCGAGCCTTACCCCTTCAGCTTTTAATAGACTTACCCCGTTTTCTGGAATGAATTGGAGTTGAAGGTCACATCCCGCTGCTTTCGGTATTAGATTTCCTTTTCTTTTACGTTTAGCTCCATAGCCCCATTCTATCAGTAGATTTACTTGTTTGGACCCATTCGCAGATATAGACTCTTTGTCCCATGTGTACGTTACATTGAGCATTGACTTCACCACTGGTAAATTCCCCCTAAAAGAACATGTAACTCTAAATTAACAGTGTTATCTGACACTATATTGTCAGGGAACGTATGTTTGATTGTGAAAATTATACATGGGAATCTTTATGAAGGGGGACCTAGTTTGGTAAATAACATTTTAAACCATTTGAATTACATGAACGCGCAAAAATAGCCCGGCGTATGCCGGGCTATTTTATAGTCTACTTCTATACTTAAACTTATGAGATTGTAGTTTCTGTTAAAGAAACATTCGTTTTTGTGCAAATATCAGATATAGGGGCAAAAGTAGTACTATCTACGACGAGATCCTTTGATAACGGCTTTCCATTTACAGTGATTTTTAAAGTTTTATAGTTTTGTTCTTTCTCATTCATCTTGCAAAATCTCCTTCTATATTAATTTTTAATATATTTCAGTTCATATATTCATATTTAAGACCTGATCAGGTGCGGATCGTTCTTTACTCGTATGCTAGAAAAAATGCCGGAATGTTGCCGCTTCCTTGATATACCCGTTTTAAGGTACACTTAAACTCATATATCGACTTTTTTTGAGATCATTTTCTCCGTATTTATCGTCCGTTTCTTCAAAAATCTGCATCCGTATCGTTATATTATACGTAACCATGTCATATGGGTAATGATCTATATCATCTAACATCTTGGTTTATCAAAAGGGGGAACATCTCTTGGCACGACCAACTTATCGCTTTGCTTTGTATCGCCGCATTGTCTGCGCTGCTATAGCACTTTTGTTTATTTTGGGGATAACTCGTGTACCCGAAGTACATGCTGCTTATTGGGATGATGTATATCAGGGCTTCGAGCAATTTTCGCGGTTACCTGGTGATGTATATCAGCTCAAGGAAAGCTATCGACAAACACAGGAGGATCTGGAAAAGGCCCGTAACAGCTTAGAAGCCTATCAAGAGCAAAACGCCCAATTGCTGGAGCAAAACCGCAAGCTGACTGACACAGTCACAGAATTAAAAAATCTTCAAACCCAGCGCGATCAGGCTTCACATCGAAATAAAATGCTCATCATCACAGCTATAATTCTGATGGCCGGTTATTTTATCGGTATCCGACTGTTGCGTTACGGGATGCGTCGACGTTCGGGAAGATACTAACTGTCTGAAAGGATGAAAGGTCTGAATGGACATACAAGCAGGACAACACCATGATGAAAGCGTCGGTTCGGTCGTAACGCTCGATCTGGCGGAAGGAGAAAAGCTGCACGTTCTGCATCCGCAGCAAATCATCGCATACCGCGGCCCCAGCTCAGGCCGCAGTGATAAACTGATGAATATTAAGGGCATGTATCGCAAACACAAACTGATTCAGGCCGATTTCACAGGAGCTTGTCGCCTAATTGCCGCACTTCCACCTGGCTTTAGTCTAAAAATGATTAAGCTTGAAGGAAGCGATGATCTGTTATACGATTTTCGCAACCTGTTCTGGTACAGCTCCGGTATTCAAATGCGTACTAAGCTGCTAAGCATGAAAAACATGTTGTTTAGCCGTGATGTTATAAAAATGAAATTTGATGGTGTGGGTCAAATCGGTCTTTTGACGCAGGGATTGGTGTGTCAGGAACAGCTTCATCCGACAGAACCGATATATGTGGATGCGAGCAGCGTCATTGCCTATCCCGAAAACGCCCATCTGGAGTTGACCGTGTACGGCAACCATCTGGCCAGCCAGCATATGAACTATCATTTTAAAATGACCGGACAGGGTACCGTACTATTCCATGCCGGGGAGCATCATCGGCGGCTCCAACAGGATATGAACGACGATGGCGTGATCAAGCGATTTTTAAGGGAAGTCATTCCATTTGGTGGAGTGTTTATCAAATAGCCCTGCCATGCTATAATGACAATGCTAAAGCCGTCTGTCCTCGTGGCAGATACTAATGAAGAAAATCCATGCGTCATGCATGGGAGAGGTTCGCGAACTCCCTCTATAAAAAACTAACGATGCTTTGTCCTCCGCAAGAAAAATGATTTGTCGGGGCAAGGCCTGTTTTTTGTTGAAGTCGGTTCAAGAACTCTCCTTCTTCCAAGTGACAAGACTTGTGTCTTGCACCATTCCAAGAAGATCGAGAGGTTTTTTTATGTTTGCAAACGAAAAAGCAGTCGTCGTATTCAGCGGCGGCCAAGACAGCACAACCTGTTTATTTTGGGCAAAAGAACATTTTGCTGAAGTAGAAACCGTGACATTCGATTACGGTCAACGCCACAAGCAGGAAATCGAAGTAGCCGCTGGAATCGCCCGCGAACTGGGTGTTCCGCAAACGGTACTGGATATGAGCCTGCTTAATCAACTAGCCCCTAATGCCCTCACACGCACAGACATTGACATTACTCAACAGGAAGGCGAACTGCCTAGCACCTTTGTAGACGGTCGCAACCTACTGTTCCTGAGCTTCGCGGGAGTTCTCGCCAAGCAAAAAGGAGCGCGCCACATCATTACAGGCGTATGTGAGACGGATTTCAGCGGCTATCCCGATTGCCGGGACTCCTTTATCAAATCGCTGAACGTCACACTGAATCTTTCGATGGACTATCCCTTTGTGATTCATACCCCGCTCATGTGGTTGAACAAGGCCGAAACTTGGCACATGGCCGATGAGCTGAAAGCTTTTGAATTTGTAAGAACACGTACACTAACGTGCTATAACGGCGTCATTGGCGATGGCTGTGGCGAATGCCCTGCTTGCAAACTTCGCCGTGCTGGACTGGAGCAATATCTCGCGGTGCGCGGAGCTTCATCCCAAGGAGTTGAAGGTCATGCGTGAGCCAGGTACCTTTCGCATTGTCGATAAGCTCCAAGAGTTCGGGACAGACATTGAGCGCTCTCAGCTGCGTTATCACCGCAAACGTGTACTCGTCAGCAAACAATTTACATTCGATGCAGCACATCATTTGCACTGCTACGAAGGCAAATGCAAAAATCTGCACGGACATACCTATATCGTCGTATTTGGCATAAGCGGCATACCGGGCGAAACGGGTCTAACGCTAGATTTTGGTGACATCAAAACGATCTGGAAAGAGCGGATTGAGCCTTTTCTGGACCACCGTTACTTGAATGAGACGCTTCCTCCAATGAATACAACGGCGGAAAATATGGTCGTCTGGATCTTTGAACAAATGGAGTCAGCCTTGACCTCGGAGGCATATTGCAACCGTGTCGAAGGTGGACGTACCGAGTTTGTACGGTTGTTCGAGACAGCTACCAGCTACGCCGAGTTCCGACGGGAGTGGATGCTCGATGAGTAATACCGTGACTACTCACCAACCCATGACAGCCTCCCACGGCACCCAAATAGCCCCTATTCCCGTACTGGAGGTGTTTGGTCCCACTGTTCAGGGCGAAGGTATGGTCATTGGTCGTAAAACGATGTTTGTTCGTACCGCAGGCTGCGATTACCATTGCTCGTGGTGCGACTCCGCCTTTACCTGGGACGGCAGCGCCAAGGATCAGATCCGTCGTCTGAGTGCCACGGACATTTGGCAGGAGCTGAAGGCCATCGGCGGCGAACGCTTTTCGCATGTGACCCTTTCTGGAGGCAATCCTGCCCTGCTACCGCAGCTTGGGGAGCTAATCACCCTGCTGCGCAGTCAAGGCATTGCCACCGCTGTCGAAACACAAGGCTCCCGTTGGCAGGAATGGCTGTACGATATCGATGAGGTAACCCTATCCCCGAAATCGCCCAGCTCTGGTATGACGACCAACTGGGACGTGCTGGATGATATTATCGACCGTCTGTCGAACCGGAAAATGGCTTATGAGTCCCGAGCGACGTCCCACGTCGCAATCGCAACAGACTTGAAGGAACCCGCTAATGAATCTGCGCGGCTCTATACCGGAGCTTGCAGCTTGAAGGTCGTCATCTTCGATGACACCGATCTTGCCTATGCCCGCACTGTTCACGAGCGCTATCCACACGTACCGCTGTTCCTTCAGACGGGTAATCCAGATGTAAACACGGAGAATACCGGACAGATAGCGGAGTCTCTACTCCATCGTTATGAATGGCTTATCGACCGTGTCATGGACGATTCCCTACTAAACGATGTAAGAGTACTCCCGCAGCTCCACACCCTCGTATGGGGCAACAAACGCGGCGTATAACACTTATATGTAATATATTCCGTATGCGCTGTATGTGATACACAAAGGAGAGCATTACTCACTTCTATCCCAACCTACACGTAAACGAGTAGGACTTTATGGTGATGACGGCGGTCGGCAGCGAAGCGGAGACTCAAATCATTCGCGGAGCGACCTCCCACCACCATAACTCCCTCTCTCTTTTACCAAACCAACTTACTTTAAGGAGCCTTATCCATATGACCGGAAGAACACCCGAAGAAATGACCGATGTTACCCTGCTTGGCAATCAAGGCACACAATACACTTTTGCCTATGATCCCGCCATTCTCGAAAGCTTTGATAATAAACATCCCTATCGGGATTATTTTGTAAAGTTCAATTGCCCGGAGTTCACCAGCCTGTGTCCGATTACAGGACAACCTGATTTTGCAACCATCTACATCAGCTACATTCCCGATATTAAAATGGTAGAAAGCAAATCCCTTAAGCTGTACCTGTTCAGCTTCCGTAACCACGGCGATTTCCATGAAGACTGCGTCAACATCATCATGAATGACTTAATTAAGCTGATGGACCCTCGATACATTGAAGTATGGGGCAAATTCACGCCACGCGGCGGTATCTCTATCGACCCGTACACCAACTACGGCAAGCCAGGAACAAAGTATGAACAGATAGCGGAGCACCGCATGATGAATCATGATATGTACCCAGAAAAGGTTGATAACCGTTAAGCTAATAACTCTTCTGACATAGCGTAAATATCAAGGGGTTGTCCTAAAGTCATCAAATGACTCAGGGACAACCCCTTCGTTTTACTGAAAGGAGACTGTGCACGCTTGTGGCATTACACATCCAGATCAAATCTTGATTTTTTATATTCATACGGTGTTTTACCCATAACTTCTCTAAAAGCTTTTCTGAAAGATTTCTCGTTTGGAAACCCGACCTCGTAAGAAATTTCTGTAAGTGACTTATTAGTTGAATCCAGTAAATCGATCGCCTTCTCCAAACAAAGAATTTGCTTGTATTCGGTAAACGTCTGGCCTGTATATTTATGAAACATTCGCGACAAATAAGCCTCCGAATAACCGCAGATACGGGCCGTTTTGGCCAAGCTAATATTTTCAGTATAATGCTCTTTAATAAAGTCCATGATTGTCTTTATCTTTTGTTGCTTTTCACTGAATACTTCCGGTGGAATGTCTGTCGTCTGACTAAAATGATTGACAAGCAAATATTTCAGTTCAATAATTCGGCTTTGCTCTAAAATGTAGTCGTATTTGCTTTTGGAAATATGTAGATCATATATATCCATAAACAATCCTCTTAATTTAGAGATTATAGGTTCTTCAACTTGTTTCTCTTGCGTGTTTAAATGGATGATTACTTGTTCATTGGCAAAGAAAGTGTCTGGAAATTGCAGCACTATAACCTGGTTCTCCGTAATGCTCTGCGTGGAATGCGGAACATTGCTGTTAATGAATAGCGCATCCTTTTCCATCAAAATAGTTATTTTTCCTTCATGCCACACCTTTAGACTTCCACTTGTACAGTAGATCAACTCCATATTGCTGTGAAAATGCATAGGAATGACTCTTTCTGTATCTCTGGATTGGAACATAAAAAGGTTAATCATTTTTTTTCTGTCTATTTCGATATGTTCATATATTTTTTTCATTACGACACCTCATCAGCCAGCCATGAGTGATCCATCTGTATTCTTTATTAAGGCATAAACTCTTATACTAATACTCATACTATACCGATAGTAAAATGCTCGGACAAGCAGAATCTATTCAACGGACCAAAAATAAAAAAGAAGGCAGTTCTTCCCGCAAACGGGATAATGAACAGCCTTCCTTAACCTGCTTGCAACTCGGCAAGCAAAAAAATGTTACCCTACACATTCCTGCAACTGATACATTCTAACTTCTCCTACATTGTCTCCTGCCTCAAGTAATACATTGCTTTGGTCTGCATCTTCTATGAAATAACGCAGGGAAAACACTTCTTCACCCTCATTCACAAAGATCTCCAGGCTTGAGCTTTCAATGAATATTTGCATTTCTGCAAGCTTATTATTTAATGTTGCTCTTCTGTACTCTCTCTCGCCAGTCAACCAGTTTGTTCTCCAAACGGTCAGACTGTTTTGTTCCTGATCATAGTCAATTTGCACAGCATCCCTTATGATCATTTTAAAATTTTCTGTCAGTAAGGAAAAATCAACAATTAGCTCCGCTTGTGTAGAAGGCAGCACCCACTCACTACTACTTTGAATTTCCCCTTTGTAATGCATGCCATCCAGTCTTAACAATTGTAATTCCGGCAATGGTTTCTGGTACAACACACCGTTCATCAGCACAACTTCTCTAGGAAGTGTTAATGCATGAATCCAGCCCTCCTGAATGGTCGGGACAGCCCTCTCCGCTTCCTCATTCATGGCGCTCATCCATCCGAACATAATGGTTCTGTCATTAACTTTGAATGATTGTGGAGCGTAAAAATCAAATCCTCGATCAAGCTCTTTAAAATCGGAAAGGTCCCCGTTGAATTTGCCTGTATTCGATAATTTGCCAACCATATATCCCGATTGATTAGGATTTTTATAATATTCGCCTCTCTCCGGTAAACCCTGAGGAGAGAAAACAAAAACATCATTTTCGGCAAAATGAAGTACGTCCGGACATTCCCACATATATCCAAATTGGTGGTCATGATCAACAAATGATCCTTGGCATTCCCAATCGGACAAATTTTTAGATTTGTAGATAAGTGTATCTCCAGTCAAATCTTCTCTTTGGGCGCCAATAATCAACCACCAGTTCCCGTGTTGGTCTCTCCATACTTTCGGATCTCGAACATGCCTAGTGTAACCTTGGGGATGCTCAAACAAAGGGCCGATTTTTTGAAAATACTCTCCATCCTCCGAAATCGCGGCGCATTGATAGCTTTCTTTTACTCCATCATCTCGGATTACATTTCCTGTGTAAAACAGATACAGCTTTTCATTATGAACAATGCCCCCGCCCGAATAAATGCCATCCTTGTCATACCATTCCGAAGGCTCCAGCGCGACACTTTTCCTTTGCCAGTGCACCAGATCGCTGGAAACAACATGGCCCCAGCATTTATTTTTATGCTCAGTTCCTTTTGGATTCCACTGATAAAACACATGATATTGATGATTGAAATAAGCAAGTCCATTAGGATCATTGAGCAAACCGTAAGGAGGGGTAATATGATATTTCAGGTTATACGCGTCGCTTTTATTCATGCTCATCCTCCGGTAAAAAAACAAAACTAAAACTCAGCAAAATTTCCTGCGAGCTTGACCCGATATAAACATCAAATTCACCGGGTTCACTTTTGTATTGCATTTCACGATCATAAAATTTAAGCATCTCTTCATGAATTGAAAATTCAACATTTTGGGTCTCGCCACTTTGCAAAAAAACTTTTTTAAAGTCTTTTAATTCTTTCACTGGCCTTGCAATACTTGCAAATTTATCGCGAATGTATAATTGGATCGTTTCCTTTCCATCATAAATTCCAGTGTTGGTAACAGAAATACGGATATCAACTGACTCATTTTTCTTCATTTCTTTTTGGCTAATTGTTAATAGGCTGTATTCAAATGAGGTATAGGATTTGCCATAGCCAAATGGATACAAGGGTTCATTCACTTCATCTATATATCGGGATGCAAACCGATAAGAGCCATTTTCCTTTAAATTCGGTCTGCCTGTATTCAACTCATTGTAGGACATCGGAATTTGTCCCACGCTCCGTGGAAAGGTCATGGCTAATTTCCCCGATGGATTGACTTCCCCATACAGTATATTGGCCAGTGCTTCTCCGCCCATCGTTCCTGGATACCAGGCTTGAACAATAGCGTCCACTTTTCCGGCTACTTCGGTAAGAATCAAAGGTCTTCCGCTATAAACGATCAGAACCGTCTTTTTGCCCAGTAAACTTAATTCATGGAGTAGTTTCATTTGCGGCTTAGGAAGCGTCGGGTTCGTTCGTGATCCCCCTTCTCCGCTCTGATAAATACTTTCTCCCAAGGCGAGGACAATGACATCCGCTTCGTTAGCATTTCGGATTGCTTCGCGCAGCAGGGCCTCCTCATCGACTGTTTCAGCAGCCAGCTTGTCCGCATATTTGCCAAGGGCTTCTCTTGCATTAGCAGGAAGCATGTGCGCCCCTTTGCAAACCGAGAGATTGTCGGGATCAACATGCTTTAATAATCCCATTTTCAAATTGACGGTATCCGCCTCATCCCCCTTAATGGCCCACATACCCAGGGTGGAGTTTTCATCTGCGTAAGGACCGATTAAAGCTACTTTGGTATGTTTAGACAATGGCAGCAGTTGATTCTCATTTTTCAGCAAGACGACGGATTCTTCAGCCAAGGACAGCGCGGCTTTTTTATGTTCATCTGACAGAATGCTGTTTCTCGACCGCTGAACGGTTTCCTGTAATCCGCGGAACGGGTCCTCAAACAGCCCCAAATCATTTTTCAGCTTTAGAATACGGTATACCGCTTCATTCAACAGCCCCAGCATATGCTCGTTATCAGATACTACTTTCTCCAATTGATTGGCGTATACTGCTGTCTTCATATCCACATCAACACCAGCCAACAATGCCAGCCTTGCGGCGGAAGCCTCATCTTCGGCATAACCGTGCATGATCAGTTCTTCTATAGCGGCGTAATCCGAGATCAACACACCATTAAAATTCATCTCTCGTCTTAGCACGTCGCGGTTAAGCCACTCGTTTCCTGTTGCAGGAACGCCATTCAGGGTATTAAAGGCCGTCATAACAAGCTTTGCCCCCGCCTCGATTGCAGCTTGATATCCTGGCAAATAATATTCTCGCAGCGTGTGCTCCGACATATCCACGGCGTTATACTCACGTCCAGCGACAGGTGCCCCATAAGCGGCAAAATGTTTGACGCAAGCGGCAATTTTATTCGTTGGTATGATTCCTTCCAAGTTTCTCCCCTGGATCCCCTGAACCATGCTTTCAGCATATTTTTTCGCTAGCAAAGTATCCTCTCCAGGCGATTCCATCACCCGCCCCCAACGAGGATCTCTAACGATATCTACCATGGGGGAAAAGGTCACGTGCACACCTTCGTCATAACATTCCTGGGCAGCAATCGAACCTGCATGTTCTATACTCTCATAATTCCAACTACATGCTTGTGCAATCGGAATCGGGAAGATGGTTCGATACCCATAGATAATATCTGCCATGAACAGCAGCGGAATTTTATGAATCGATTTTTCCAAATAATCCGTTTGCAGTTGGATAATTTTTTCTGGATTAGTGATGTTCAATATGGAGCCCGTGTTATATATATTGTAGCCGGCGTTTAACCCTAATTTTTTTAAAGGACCCGTCACAACAGTGTCTATATCCCCTTCAAAAAAATCACCGGTCAGTTGGATGAGCTGGCCTATTTTCTCTTCTATTGAAAGGCTGTCCAATTTTTTAAGCAGTGTGTTGTTGTCCATGATTCTCCCCACATCATTTTATTTGTGATCTATTTTTTCTTTAAATCCAAAGATCCACGTTAGTGCAAATGCCACAGCAAAGCCGATTACACAAACTAAGATATATATGAATATCTGATTGTTCAGGTACAATAACATTCCCGGTAGGGCTGTGATTGACATGCCCGTTGCTTGAACATTAAATATACGTGCGAAGAAACCGCCAACCGCTCCGCCAATCAAGCCCATCAAGAACGGTTTGCCATATCGAATGTTCACCCCAAAGATAGCGGGTTCTGTAATACCCAATAACGCAGACAAGGTAGAAGGATACGCAATGGATTTGGTTTTTACATTTTTAGATTTTAGACCAACAGCCAATGCAGCACCCGCTTGTGCGCAAATCGACGCTGAACTGATCGGGTTCACCATATTCCAACCATTGCCTACTAACATCTGTATTTCAATCAGGTTTAAGGCATGGTGCAGTCCGGTAACTACAATAATCTGATTGATGCCACCGTAAATAAATCCGCCGATGCCGTATGGTAATTTTAAAATGGCGGTAACACCCATTAATATTAAAGTTTCCACCTCGTGAAAAATGGGACCGATCACGAACAATCCCAGTACCAGTGTGATTAATAATGTCAAAAATGGTGTTAGAATTAAGTCCAATGCATCCGGGACTGATTTCCTGATTTTTTTCTCTAGCATCGCCCCCACGACACCTATTATGAAGGCAGGCAAAACCGAGCCCTGATAGCCTGCAATTTTAATGAATCCGAAAAATACTAGTGGTTCCTGAACTTTTTGAGCGACATCCCAAGATGTAGGCAACGAAGGACTTACTAACATTAATCCAATCAATATCCCCAATAGTGGTGATCCACCAAACACCCGGAAGGCCGACCAACATACCAACACGGGTAAAAATGCAAAAGCCGTATCGGTCAATATTTGCGTAAACAATATGAAATTCGCAGAAATATGATCAGGTGTAAGTCCAAATAACTGGAGCAGTGCAGGCTGAGTTACTAAGCCTCTAACTCCCATGAATAATCCTGTAGCTACCAATGCAGGCATAATCGGAACAAATACATCCCCAAAAACACGGATCATTCTTTTGAACCGATTATCACCTTGAGTGGAGGCCATCTCTTTCAAATCAGCCTTTGATGTAGCAGATATGCTTTGGCCAACCATGGCATCGTATACTTTATTTACAGTACCGGTTCCAAAAATAATTTGATATTGCCCAGAGGTAAAGAAAACGCCCTTGGCCTTATCAATATTCTCAATAAATTCATCATCAATAATTTCTCTATCTTTTACAATCAGCCTCAGCCGTGTGGCACAATGTGCCATGGAAATAATATTGTCTTCTCCGCCAAGCCCTTTAATGACATCTTGGGCTATTTTAACGTATTCTTTTTCAAGACTCATCAGTCTCTTCCTTTCCTCTGTTCCTCTTAGTTAGTCTGAATCATTAAAACGTTGATCAAATATGCTTCTTAAGAATATCATGACTGCGCTTTCAAACAGCGGGATTATTTTACTACATTAAGGTCAAATTTTGACCTTTTTATATCCTTGATTATAAATGCATACTAGCAACTGGTGCCTGATGAAACAATAAAGTGCACCCCTAGAATACACAATGGAATAACCTTCTGGTTTATTCCCATGTATTTTAAAGGTGCACTTCAATTGTTGTATAGAGAGTTACTTACGTTTTACTTAGTGACTTTCAACTGAGCACTGTCAGCTGTATAGATAACCTTCACTTTATAATTGCTTGGTAAACCTACCGTTTCAATGGAAGAAAATGCTCCATTTCGTTTAGCATAAGTTAAGATCGTAGCACCATTAGCCGGCACATATTTGTTAGAAAAGTTCAGGCGTAATTTTCCGTTGAGTATGGCTGTTCCCTTTATTTTGAGCACATCATTTTTAGTGCGTAGGTTAAGCTCAAGTGTTCCCTTGGCAGATTGTCTGTAATTTCCGCCAATAATCAGCTTCCCAGAAGCATTTTTAAGAAGAGTTCCCCCGTAATTCGTAATTCCGCCACTTCCGAAAGCCGTGTCCGAAGTTCCCTCCAAAGTACCTTGGTCGATCTGTGTACCGCCGGAATACGTATTGTTGCCCATTAGTTTCAACGTACCTGTTCCCTTTTTAGTCAGCTTTCCAACACCAGATATATTATTGCGCCAGCGATCCAATGCATTGAAACCACCTTTGGAAGCGTCCATATTCACCGTCACATTATTGGCGAAAGCACCGTAGCCATCCGCAGCGGAAAACAAGTTCAATCGTCCCCATCCCTCAGCATCATCAAGTACAGGATATCCGGAAGGAATTCCCGTGGTAGCCAAAACCCAACGACGTTGTGTGCTATCCAGGTAAGGCAAGCGTGTCTCCAATAGTACCTCAGCTCCCTTAGGCACTATCATAGGCGTCGCGGTTGGATTAACCTGACTGAATCCGTATGTTAATCGTTGATTATAATTTTTTTTGTTTGTGGCATAATTGCTGAACCGATCTGGAGCTGTACCTTTTTGAGACAGCAGTTGTTTGCGAGCATCCTGATAAGCGGCTTTCTTCAAACTGCTATTGGCTGGATCAGACAGGATAGCAGCAGCCATCGCTGTTGCCATGACACGCCCTCCCATAACATCAAGCGGGGAATGCATACCGGCAACAACACGGTTATTGCCCAGCTCCGAAGCTCGCGTCAGCAGTTCTTGATAACGCTCCGGCACGGCGTAGGCCATAGCAATAGAACTGAGATACGCAGCATTGGTATGACCGCTAGGAAAGCCGCCATCGCTAGTAGCATCAGCTTTGAGAGCGGGAATAAGGCTCGGAACAACTACAGAGTTATCGCTCCAGCGAAACGGGCGAGGATAGCTAAAATAAGACTTAGCCGGGTTCGTCGTAGAGTATTCTCCACGCAAGGTATTTACCAGATTTACGATGTTGCCGAGATTGGAGCTTGTACTCCCAGCATTCGTTCCCTCATCTTCGTATTTCTTAGTCAGGGCATCTGCCGGAATGTCGTTGATTGTTGTCGTGGCACCTGCATTCTTACGATATACATCAGTGAGCGAACCCAGCCCGTCGATCACACTGTAGCTCTGGTTTCTGCGATCATCCAAATAAGCCGCATCGGCCTCACTGGAAGTGCGACGGGCAGCGATATCAATCACTTTTTGAATATTGGCGTCCAGCACGCTGCTGTTTAGCTTGGTACCTGTATCCCAGGTAGCGCCGGGAGTCCAAAGCTTATTAAATTCGGAGAGCAACCCGAGAGTCGGATTAGAGCTTTCCGTCTTATTTGCAGAACTATTATTTTTATAATGATCTACGAAATATCCCCACGACGGTTCTGTTGGAGTTACCGCTGTTGGTAGGGTTGCTGCACTCGCATAACTTCCACCCAGGGAACCTAGAAGTAAGGGTAAAGATAGTAATGCAACTGATAATGGTTTCCTTAGCGATTTCATTCTTAAATCAGATCCTCTCTTCTCTTGTGCTCTTCATACTTTCTCTACGGAGCCATTATCTATATAACAAGATGTATGACATAAAGAATCATATCTTAAGTTTGTTAAATCAAGAGCTTAGTTTTGTTAAATGAAAAAAAGGCATCCCAAGATTCGTATATACGAATCTGGAGATACCTCTTTCAAACCGTTATAGAAAATCAGCTACCCTACAGCCATACTTCTATGACTTTGCCATTTACGAAAGCTACTGCCTTGAAATAAAGACTACGATTGCCGTATACCCAGGCTTCGACTTGAGTTCCGTTTGAAGCAGCCCCCTTTTCTCTGACTGTTGGGCTTCCCCATGCGAACTGCACCTGCGTCGTATTCATGCCCAAGCTTACCTCGTTATTTTTAATCTTGTTCCAGATGGCTTGCGACCATTGGTATTTCTTGTACGGATCGTAAGTTAGAAATTGATCGGAATCAGACAGCATTTGTGGAATGCGTGAAGCTCCGATAATGGAAAACGTGTCATAAGTTTCGCCATTAGCCCCCTGGAAAATAACTTCGTAAGATTTAACACCGTTCGGGTCTGTGCTGACTTCGATGTCTTTAACTGTTACCTTGCCAAATCGCTCTCCAGCGTTATAGAAGTTATTGACCCAATAGGTTTTGCCAATTAATTTGGACAGACTACCCAGATCAATGGCTTTGATAATTTTAGCCGTTTCCGGCGTCTCAATGACCAGCTTGGTAGCGCCCACAGATAATTCGCCTTGCTGACGGTCACGATTCCATTTGAATCCGCCCAACTTCAGATCGGTCAGTAATGTTCCCGGGAATACAACCTGTCCGTTAACCGTTTGAACCTTGCCCTTCAGTGCAACAGGTTTACCATTCACTATCGCGGTGGAACTCCCTTTTTGGAGTACGATATTGTTTTTACCCAGCTTGATCGTAAATGCCTGGTTTGCCACGGTAACAGATCCACCCAGCGTCTTGAACACAGACTGCACAGGCAAATACACACTGCCGTTTAGTATAGCCGCCCCGGTCAAGGTTTGGTCAGACGATACCTTTAGTGTAAAAGAAGAGGGTATACCTTCGTTCCGCAGAGATACGGCTGTGCTGCCAATGCCCCTTACTTTGAGTGTACCGGAACCATTCTGCTGTAGCTCGGCAACCTGTGGTTTCTCCACTTCAATCTCACTAGCTTCGGGATGACGTGTTAGTCGATAACCGTTCGAATACGTCTCTTGTACATTTAATTGAATCGTATCGCCGATGGCAGCCTCTTTGGAGGTCGTCAACAAGGACATACCCGTTAATGTAGGCAAACTTAGCGCAGTCGTGGTTCCGTCCTTATAGCCGACCCAAGAGCCATCCTTTAATTGTGCAAAAAGTTCGTCAGGCGAATCAACCAACCTTGCAACATTAGATAACCCGCTAAGTTGCACCGCAGGATATTTTTTCAGCCGATCATAGCTCCATACCGTCCCGTCGCGATGTACAGTAATCAAGACATGTGTACCTTTTTTCCACAATATCGAAGTAATATCACTTCCCACTTCACGTGGCGGTTCATTGGTCAGCATATCCAGCATCGTGACATGACCATCTTCCTTAAGTATTGCAGCATACGCCGTACTCATTTTGATATCAAGCGCACCATCTACATGACCTATCTTGCGGGGCTTAGATTCTGCGTACCCTGTGGAATACCATACATCACCGGATCGAGTAAGAACCGTAAAGTAGGTACTTACCTTATCACCGTCTATAGCATCCGATATTCCCTCGACCTGTTCTCTTCCCCAGGAGATCGTCCCATCGGTTTTAATAGCCAGACCCTCTCCGGTAATCTCCTTTACTCCTGAAGATTGGGCCGTCACTTTTGGGTCGGAGTTATCATCCCAGATGGCTACCTTCCCGTCCTCAGTCCAGCCATAATAACCTTGACTCTTGTCTTTGCTGCCTGTAATGCCCTTCAAATTCAATTTCTCAATAGCCGGGCCATCTATACTCTTTCTCCATAAAGAACCATCATCCAGTATGTAGTTATTCCGGTCGATCACGTCTATAATTTTAGCATTTTTCCAAGTGTTGTTCGTCGTTACATTTGCCGCTACTGCTGTTTCTCCAGTGTTTAACGTAGTTCCCACCACCGCTCCACATACCACGGATACTGCCAGCAAAATCATCCCTGCTTTTCTCATCGTGATTCCCCTTTTCTATCTCTATTTCCATATCAGTAACTTGCATAATTCCATTCCCAACGCTCAAAAATACAATATATAAACGAACTAGATCGCTTCGATCTCTATATTACTGATTTGAAAGCCTTTTTGGGATTGATACAAAATACTCACATATATATCGGTTTTGAGGATGGTAAATGTTTGAATTTCGATATGCCATTTTAGAAATTCTAACTAAATGGAGCAATGAAGAGTATCCAGCAGGATGGGCAAGCAGTAATGAGTAAAGGTGGCCTTCATCCCACTTTCAGCCATTTGCTGCAAACGGATCGCTTCCTATATCTTAAAATATACATACATATTCGGAGGTTGCCATGACTAGTAAATCCGCTACAAAAAATGAAACGGGCCAATCGCTCCCCCTCCCAGGGCCGCAAGTGAAAGGCACCGTTTTTGCGATTCTGATTGCGATCAGTTTCGTCCATCTGTTCAATGACTCGATTCAATCGGTCATTCCAGCGATCTTTCCGATCTTAAAGGAATCTATGAGCCTGAACTACACGCAGATCGGCTGGATTTCATTCGCGATCAATTTTACAGCTTCAATCATGCAGCCTGTGATTGGCTTGTTTTCGGACAAACGGCCTACGCCCGCTATCCTTCCCATCGGCATGGGCTTTACGCTGACTGGCATGCTGTTGCTCGCCTATGCTGCCGATTATAAAGCGGTGCTGATCGCAGTCATCTTTGTGGGTCTGGGCTCGGCTGCCTTTCACCCTGAAGGCTCGCGCGTATCCCATATGGCGGCCGGGCCGCGTCGGGGATTGGCACAATCCATTTTTCAAGTTGGCGGTAATGCGGGCCAATCGCTGGCGCCGATGCTCACGAGCTGGATTTTTATCCCGTTGGGACAATTTGGTGCGATCTGGTTCACAGGTATTGCGGCAGCGGGAATTGTGGTGCAATCGTTCATCGCACGCTGGTACGGTAACGTCCTACGTACAGAAGGCATTGCACGCAAAAAAGCGGTGGCACGCCGCATGAAGCCCGAAGTGCGTAACCGCGTTATGTTTGCCATGATTGTCCTCATTCTACTGGTATTCGTCCGTTCGTGGTACTCGACCTCGGTCGGAAGCTACTATTCGTTTTACCTGATGGAAGTATTTAAAATGCCATTGGCTGATGCACAGCTTTACATTTTCCTGTTCCTCGGAGCTGGAGCGCTGGGCACCTTCTTTGGCGGTCCGCTCGCGGACCGTTTTGGTAAACGCAATATGATTTTTCTGTCCATGGTATTAGCTGCACCACTCGCGCTGGCACTACCTTATGCTAACCAATTCTGGACGGCAATCCTGCTGGCGATTATCGGATTTATTATGCTATCTAGCTTTTCGGTCACAGTCGTATATGCGCAGATGCTCGTGCCTGGTAAAATCGGGACCGTGTCCGGTCTCATTACAGGTCTGGCTTTTGGCCTTGGCGGTGTAGGCGCACTCGTACTCGGCAACTGGATCGACAAAGTAGGCATCACCCACATCATGTTCCTGTGCGGCTTTTTGCCACTGCTCGGCATCTTAACCTTCCTGCTTCCTACAGATAAAACTCTGAACCGCTGGGCGGAAGAAAATGGAGCCGAAGTGTAACAGACAAACGTGTGGCGGCCATCCTGGCCGCTGCACACCTTTATAGCCAACTCACGTGTTTCCTCACGAAAAAAATTCCCCCGTTTATACCTAAGTTGCAATCAGTTCTCTACTTCTGCCAAACGCATCAAAATCCGACGCTTCCGATACAGCATTTTCCCTGCTTCAGCTACATCACTAATAGCACTTCGATTCGCGATAGACCCGAACAATATGCCCGCAATCGGGACCATTTGAAGCAGCTTTTTCCATCCAAACTGATCACGATAGGTGTTAATGACCTCTCTCCATCCCTGCATCTGGGAAAAAACCTGTGCCTGACGTGAAGGATCATCGAACAAAGCCAGCTCCTCTAATACGGCCTTCTTCCCCACAATATCGGATGAAGCAAATTGCATACATTTAATAATAAAAATGCGTTCCTGCTTATCATGGGGATCAAAGCCATAGCACAAGGCTATTTCCTGAAGCACTTTGAGCGACAAGCCGAGCAAAAGAGGAATATCCGCCGCAATCGTAAACACACCGCCAATCCCCGTTGTTGCTCCCTGAGCGGTGGCAAAGGTAATGCGAGCCGATGTCATATCGTCGGCAGTCCGATTCATGATGGTTAGCGGGAGCTCAGCCGCCTGCTTCAACTCCCACATAGGTTCGACACTATGTTCTGAATCAACGTTTTCCCCGGCACGAGGCAGGTCCTGCGTATCCGAAGCGGAATCTGCACCATTTTGCTGAATGACATGTTCATAGGCCGTCTTTTTCAGCCTGTTCAGAACCGTTTCTTCCTTCACCAAATATTTGCCGCCGTTCTGAATGAAGCTGCCCAGCTCGTTAAGCAGTTGCTCCAGCTTGTCTTTAATGATTTTGGGCGTCAGCCGATCCAGCAACATAAAAGGCCATCTGCCGATTTTTTCCCAGAAAAAAATGTCCTTCTGTTCCTTCTCCCATTTTTCAATATTCTTCAACTCATGACGCAATACGTCCTGGCTTTCCCGATATTTTGTAAGCTGCTTCATAAGCGTAGACGTCTCCTTTTGACTATGCTAGTTTATGTATGGGTAATACGTAAGCAAGGCGAGTTCAGGTTTCTTTTTTTAGCAAACGAGATGATATAGTCAGTTAAAAATTCGTACAGATCGGAGTGTAATGATGAATAATGTAGATCTTGTCCCTTACCATTGTGGGCATGATGCCATTTTACATACCTTCTACTTACCTGAGGAGCAGAAGCAGTTTACTGGAATGCCGGATGAAATGCTCATACTGGCCAAGGAAGATCCGCACCGCCATCCTGTCGTGATTACGGCTACTAGAAGACCCGTTGGATTTTTCATTTTATACGATGGGGATGAATTAGCGGACTATACGAATACTTCTGAGGCACTGCTGCTACGCGCGTTCTCTATTCATTACGCAGATCAGGGGCAAGGATTCGCCAAAAAGGGGTTGCTTCTACTACCACAGTTCATCGCCAGACACTTCCCACATATTCGCGAGATTGTGCTGGGCGTCAATGCCCGTAATCTGTCTGCCCAAAGTCTGTATCGCAAATGCGGCTTTATAGATGAAGGTGACACTAAAATGGGACAACACGGCTTGCAGCATATTTTTAAAATGAGCCTATAAGAGGTTGTTCAAAAAGTCGTCTTTCCATAACGAAGCTATTCAAGAAGCGGATTCGACGTCGAATCTTGAATTCAGCCGGGCCTTCCGTTGCTCACGTAGATCTCTCTACGCTCCGCTACTCTGTCCCTAGCTTCATCCAACCTTCTCGGTCCTGAAAAGCCGACTTTTTGAACACACACTATAAGTTGACCTCGATAGCCCTCGCCCAAATAGAAAAGCTTTCGGCACAAACGCCGAAAGCTTTTATCGTTAAATCTCACCAATGGAAAAACTCAATTTGTAATTACCAAACTTCGTAAGCTCATCCAGCATGGTATTTAACTCTGTTTGTGAGGACATGCGCACCCGCATCCAATAACAGCCCTCCCCACTCACCCGGTGGATTTCAACAATATAGGGATGCTCCCGTGCAAAAGCTTGGAAAGCACTGTGAGTCGTTCCTGAATTCAAAAAAACCGTAATAAAGGCATGAATCGTCTGTCCAATTTTTTCAGGGTTCCAGCGCAGCGTATAGCCTTCGATAATGCCCGCATCCTGCATTCTTCGAACACGCGCCCCTACGGCTTGGCCTGTCAAATGAACAAGCTGGCCGATCTCCTTGTGCGATAAAGAGCTGTCTTCAATTAAATGATGAAGAATGCGCAGATCGGTGTCATCAGGTGCGAATAGTTCCATAGTTATTTTTCCTTTCATGATGAAACGATAATGCTGATTTTCCTTTCAGCAAACCGTAGCCTGTAGCTCCTTGCGTCAGATATGATTGTAACAGAAACAATGAACTACCGAAAATACACTTGGTCAAAAATAACATTCATCACAAAGGAGCTTTCATATATGAAAATCACACTAATCCGTAACGCAACCTTATGGCTGGAATACGCTGGAATAAAATTTCTGATCGATCCGATGTTGAGCGATGCTGGCGCAAATCCGCCGGTCCCCAATACGGAAAATGCCCGCCGTAATCCGCTGGTTCCCTTGCCGCCACAATGGCAGGCACTCGGACAGCCTGACGTTGTCATCGTCACACATTTACATCCCGATCATTGGGACCCGGCAGCAGTACGCTGGTTGGACAAACAAATTCCTGTCTTCTGCCAGCCCGGAAATGAAGAACAAATCACTGCTGATGGTTTTACACAGGTTACCCCGATTCCGTTGGCTGGTTCTGTGGGAGAAATTGAGATTATCCGTACAACCGGGCATCACGGCACCGGAGAAATCGGGGAGCAGATGGGACCCGTATCCGGCTTTGTTTTTCAGGCACCAGGTGAACCTGTCGTCTATTTGGCCGGGGATACGATCTGGTGCAGTGAAGTCGCGGAAACTCTGGATAAATACCGTCCTGACTGGACAATTGTGAACGCTGGAGGAGCACGGTTTACGGTAGGTGATCCCATTATTATGACTGCCCAAGATGTAACGGCGGTAGCACAACATGCCCCTTATACACAAATCGTGGCTGTCCACATGGAAGCAATCAATCATTGTCTACTAACTCGCTCAGAGCTTACGGAACATATCAACCGTGAAGGTTTAAAGGGGCGCGTCCATATTCCGGCAGATGGAGCGACGGTTTCGGAGTAAGGCAATCGTCCTGAGTCACCGTTTGCGCCTATTTTGAATATATTGGATTTCAAAACGTATAAAGAAGGGATTATCGATGAATTGGCAATATCCTAATTACGGTACAGAAACCCAATGTAAAGAAGTTCCGATTACTTTTCCTCCCCAGCATCAATATAGACAGCCGGGGTTGGAATACCTAATGGTTCCACGCCCTATTTATGATAATCCAAAGTATATCGGCACTGGAAAGCTTCAGGATCGGGTGGCTATTATTAGCGGTGGGGACAGTGGTATTGGTCGCGCGGTTGCAGTGGCATTTGCCAAGGAAGGGGCCGATGTGGTCATTGCCTATCTCGATGAGCATCGAGATGCTATGGAAACCCGTGATGTCATTCACAGGCTTGGCCGACGTTGTTTGTTAATTCCGGGGGATCTAAGGCTAAAAAGCAACTGCTGTCTGGTTGTTCAACAAACGATGGAAACCTTTGGTCGTATTGACATCCTGATTAACAACCTAGGTATTCAGTTTGTGCGCGAATCGTATCTGGATATCAGTGAGCAGCAGCTTCGTGATACGTTTGATACGAATATTATTTCCTTCTTCCATATGACTACAGAAGCATTGCCGTATATGCGGGCTGGGGCCAGCATCGTCAATACGGCATCGGTGACAGCCTATGTGGGTCAAAAGAATATGATTGATTATTCAGCTACCAAAGGAGCTATCGTCAGCTTCACCCGCGCTTTGGCTAATAATCTGGTCGATCAGGGTATTCGCGTGAATGCGATTGCTCCCGGTCCGATCTGGACTCCGCTGAATCCGGCCACACAGTCGCCTGAAGTCATTCGCACCTTCGGCAGCAATACACCAATGAAGCGTGCCGGGCAGCCTTATGAATTGGCTCCTGCCTATGTGCTGCTGGCTTCGGATGACGGTTCCTACATTACAGGCCAAACGCTGCATATAAACGGCGGCCAAATGGTCACGACTTAGTTTCGTTGGCTGATAGCCACAAGACCCAACAAGCAAGAAAACCTCCAGCATCCACATTTCTAGTGGAACTGGAGGTTTTCTTGTTTTACGATACCGAATCTGAGCTTAAGCAGATCTTTTGTTTTTGTTGTAAATATCGAAGGCAACCGCCAGCAGCAGCACCAAGCCCTTGATTCCTTGCTGCCAGTCAATACCCAGACCGATCAGAGACATACCGTTATTCAGTACGCCCATGACCAAACCACCGATAATGGCTCCAAAAACGGTTCCGATCCCGCCGGATGCGGAAGCTCCACCGATAAAGCAGGCTGCGATGGCATCTAGCTCGAAGTTCGTACCCGCTCTCGGCGTAGCCGCGTTCAGACGTGCAGCAAAGATCAGACCGGAAATGGCGGCCAGCACGCCCATGTTAACGAATACCCAGAACGTTACTTTTTTCGTTTTGACACCGGACAGACCCGCCGCCTTTTCATTTCCACCTAACGCATACACATGACGGCCCATAATCGTGCGGTTCATGACGAAGGAGTACACAACGATCAGTATGAACAGCAGCACGAGAATGTTAGGTATCCCCGCGTAGCTCGCGAGCATGAAGGTGAACAGATTGATGACCGCAGCTACCACAATCAGCTTGAGTACAAATAATGTCTGTGACGGAACCTCAAATCCGTATTTAAGCTGAGAACGACGTTCGCGAAGTTCGTTCACGATAAACCATACCGTGAGTGCAATGCCGACAATGATGGATACCAGGTTATAACCGGTAGATGAAAAATCCGGCAGGAAGCCTGAACTGATTTTCTGGAAGCCCCCCGGAAATGGAGAGATCGATTGACCTTCCAGCACGATCATGGTCAATCCACGGAAGAGCAGCATTCCTGCCAATGTAACGATAAATGCCGGAATCCGTACATAAGCGACCCAGAACCCTTGCCATGCGCCGATTAACGCTCCGACCAGCAAAGATGCAATGACAGCGATCCATGCTGGAAGCTGCCAATCGACCATCATTATGGCGGCAACCGCACCGACAAAAGCAGCTATGGAGCCGACGGACAAATCAATATGTCCAGTGATGATGACCAGCACCATCCCGATGGCCAGCACGAGAATATAGCTGTTTTGCAGAATCAGATTGGTAATATTAATCGGCTTCAACAGCAGGCCGCCTGTCAGCACCTCGAACAAAATCATAATGACGACCAGCGCAATCATCATGCCATATTGGCGGATGTTATTTTTAAATAGTTTAGTTATGGTTTCCATGCTTCACGCCTCCTGACTTGGTCATATATCTCATCAACGTTTCCTGCGACGCGTCCTCACGGCTAACCTCTCCAGTGATCCGCCCAGCATTCATGACATAAATCCGGTCACACAAACCTAGTACCTCTGGCAGCTCGGACGAAATGACCAGCACTCCCTTGCCTTCAGCGGCAAGTCGATGAATAATCGTATAAATTTCATATTTGGCACCCACATCAATGCCGCGTGTCGGCTCATCCAGAATCAGAATATCCGGCCCGGCGAAAATCCATTTGCTCAGCACCACCTTCTGCTGATTGCCGCCACTCAGATTACCCGTTTTCTGTAAAATGCTCGGTGCTTTTATGTTCATGCTTTTTTTCATTTCCTCTGCAACAACGACTTCCTCCTGCTCATTGACGACAGCACCCTTCGTCAGCTTGTTCAGGCCAGTCAGCGAAATATTACGCTTGATATCATCCATCAAAATGAGGCCATACTCCTTGCGATCCTCTGTCACATAGGCAAAGCCGTTGTTGATCGCGTCTGTAACCGTGTTGTTCTGGATCGGCTTGCCGTCTTTAATCAGCTGACCGGAAATGTTGCGTCCGTATGACTTGCCAAACACGCTCATCGCCAGCTCGGTCCGTCCCGCTCCCATCAGCCCGGCAATACCGACAATTTCACCGCGACGGATGTTCAAATTCACCTGATCCAGCACCTTGCGGTCTGCATGATGCTCGTGATACACCGTCCAATCCTTCACTTCCAGAACGACTTTGCCAATCTCGGCATGACGCTCTGGATAACGGCTGGTCAGATCACGTCCAACCATCCCGCTAATGATCCGATCCTCCGTGACCTCATCCTTTTTCATATCCAGTGTCTCAATCGTCTTCCCGTCCCGCAAAATCGTAATCGAATCCGACACCTTTGCGACTTCATTCAGCTTGTGGGAGATGAGAATGCAGGAAATGCCCTGTCTTTTAAATTCCAGCATCAAATTAAGCAGATTTTCACTATCATCCTCATTCAACGCCGCTGTCGGTTCATCGAGAATAAGCAGCTTTACCTTTTTAGAGAGCGCTTTCGCAATTTCGACCAGTTGTTGCTTCCCGACCCCGATGTTCGTAACTAATGTATTGGGATTCTCACTCAAACCGACCTTGGACAGCAGATCGCGTGTACCCACAAAAGTCTCTTTCCAATCAATCACGCCGCCGCTGGCGCGTTCGTTGCCCAGATAAATATTTTCCGCAATCGAGAGATACGGGATCAGCGCCAGCTCCTGATGGATAATGACAATGCCTAGTTCCTCGCTCTGCTTGATATCCTTGAACTCACACGTTTTGCCCTGGAAAACAATATCCCCTTCATAGGTTCCATGCGGATATACACCGCTTAGTACCTTCATCAGCGTCGACTTGCCCGCACCATTCTCACCGCACAAGGAATGGATTTCGCCTTCCTTGACCTTGAGATTTACATTTTCCAATGCCTTCACGCCGGGAAAGGTTTTGGTAATTCCCTTCATTTCCAAAATGATTCCAGTCATGGGATACGCTCCTTTCGGTTGGATTCTTACACTTATTTCAGTCCGATTTGCTCTTTGGTGTAATAGTGACTGCCGACAATATCCTTCTCCACATTCGTTCGATCTACCGAGATCGGATCAAGCAAGTAAGCAGGAATGACTTTTTTACCGTTGTTATAGGATTCCGTGTCATTCACTTCCGCTTGTTTGCCCTGTAAAATGCTGTTGGCCATCACGACCGTTTGCTCAGCCAGCTTGCGGGTATCTTTAAATATAGTTTGCGTCTGCTCCCCGGCCACAATGGACTTGATCGAAGCCAGCTCCGCATCCTGCCCCGTAATGATCGGCAGCGGCTTGTTCGCTGATCCATATCCGACCCCTTTCAGGGATGAAATGATACCGATGCTAATGCCGTCATACGGGGATAGTACCGCGTCCAGATTGGCCCCTGAATAGTAGGCACTCAGCAGATTATCCATCCGCGACTGCGCTAATGCTCCATCCCATCGCAGTGTAGCGATCTGCGCCATCGTCATCTGCTTGCTGCGCACGACCAGTTTGCCGGAATCCACGTACGGTTTCAGTACGGACATCGCACCATTAAAGAAGAAATAAGCGTTATTATCATCCGGTGAACCACCGAACAGCTCGATATTGAAAGGGCCTTTGCCTTCCTTGAGTCCCAACTTTTTCTCAATATATGCCGCCTGTAGCACGCCCACCTTAAAGTTATCGAAGGTCGCATAATACGTCAGATACGGTGTGTTGCGAATCAGGCGGTCGTAAGAAATGACCTGAATGCCTCGGTCGTGTGCCTTCTGAATCACATCCGTAAGCGTGTTTCCGTCGACCGAAGCGATCACCATAACATTGACGCCCTTGGTGATCATATTTTCGATTTGGGAGATTTGGTTTTCCACCACGTCCTCGGCGTACTGTAAATCCGTTTTATAGCCTTGCTCCTGAAACAACCGGACCATATTTTCTCCGTCCCCTACCCAACGCTCGGACGATTTGGTCGGCATGGAAATGCCCACATAGCCTTTTTCCTTGCTGCCCGTTCCACTCTCCGCCAGATTGCAGGCCGAAAGCATCAGGGCCAAAACCAGAAGCCAAACGACAACAGCTCCTTTTTTCATATGAAGTTCCCCTTTCCTCATGTGATGCGGGTCAATTTGAAGGTAAGGATTTTGCAAATCCTCAGGTTAGTGCTAATTAGAGTTGAGATGAGATAGCGCTTACATAAGTGAGGCAATGAGTGCCTCTCCTTTTTTTATGTGCAAACACATGGTATCATTCCAGGCCGGGAAAGGTCTTTGCTGGTTTTGAACTTTTTTTATAAAATTTTAACCTTTGTGTAGGGGGAGGAGACGGGATTGGATTAAAAAAATACAAAAAAGCTTTGCCAGTTTGTAGCGCTGGCAAAGCTAATCAAAAACTCAACTCTGTACAAAAATATTAATTGGGTTCCCTATAAGATTTTTTTAAGATTCTAAATCGGAAATCAAAAAATTAATCAAATGGACTGATTATTATGATAAGTGTAACAATCCACCTTGTGTATTAAACTTCTATAGTTTCGAATATTTGTTGCTTTTTAAATCTTAGCAAGAATTTTGCACATGAAGTGTCCTTACTACGCTAATACAATTGGTCCTGTAGAACATTATAGTAAATAAAGCTTTCTTCGCCGAACAATAATTTAGCTCTATGAATGCTTTCTTCGGACAATTTAGATAGAACAACAATAGCCAAATTATATTTTGCACGTGAACATATCACATAAAATAAATTTTTAGTTTTGCTATATCTCTGATTTTGATCCTTATCGACCTCACTAAGATAACCATCCAAGCTATAACTTCTTTTCCAGTCATTATCGTTTATAAAGCATACCACATTATTAAACTCAGCACCTTTTGTTCCATGATTAGTGGAAAAAGGAGAAGAATCTTTTACTGTATAGTATAAACGTTGGAATTGGACATATTCCAAATTCATTAAATCGTAAAAAA
The DNA here is from genome assembly GCF_038008165.1 of Paenibacillus sp. FSL L8-0644. Lineage (NCBI taxonomy): Bacteria > Bacillati > Bacillota > Bacilli > Caryophanales > Paenibacillaceae > Paenibacillus > Paenibacillus sp. FSL L8-0644. Next base: position 1,352,464 of record NZ_JBBOYN010000001.1, on the reverse strand, counting down.
ACGAATCCTTCAATACCTCAAATTCATAGTATTTCTTTAGTTTTTGAGGGACTTCCAATAAATTATTCTGAATTACAAAGTTAAAAATTTCGCTAATTTTACTTTCAGCTGATTTTTGTATTAATTCATTCAGAAGATTATTTAAGTTTATTTTATCTTGTAATTTAGAAATTTTAAATGAAGTCTTACTCAAGAGTGACTGAATCTTGTTCTGTTGATACAGCTCAACCATTTCTTCAATAGCGAATAAAAAATTAGCAAACGGACAGTCTCTGTTATCTTTATTTTTCAAAATAAAGTCTTTCTTTTTCTCTCTTCTTCCTTCTGCTCGACCGTATATTGATAAATGATCAACAAAATACCTTTCCAACAAGCGACGATTAATTATAGGAAACGCTAATTCTAATCTATTTAATTCCTGAACATCATTTTCAAAAATTTCAAGAGCATTAAACTTTTTTGATTTTATTACTTTTTCATTTATTTCTTTTAGAAAGTTTTCGTCATTACTTGAGAGAGTTCCGTTATTGAGTGAATTTTGTAATTCAGATGAAAACATTCCATAAATCTCTTCTGCCACTTTATTTTTCAGACGAGTCTCTGGAAGAAGTCTATGAACAAAACTCTGTTTAATTTGCCCTACTTTAAAAGTTGCTTTATCATCCTCATCATACAATTCATGTAATTCTAAGTAGTTATTTTTCTTAGCAATTGCCTTAGTAACCAAATACAATTTTTTAATATTATACGGATCTGAAATCGAAAATTTGGATAAAAGATTATGATTAATAAAATCTTCTGTATCTAAATTCACATCGTCAACATAATAAAACAGACACTTTCCATTCTTTGAATCTCCTGCTTGCTTCTGCTCTAGTTGATCGTCTCTCAATTTATTAAGTAGATTAATTACTTCTTGAGAACATCTGAAATTTTCCGTTTTTTCAATTGTTTTTAATCCATAGAGTAGTGGGTCAATTTTACCTATACTTTTCTCATAAATCTGTTGGTGGTAGTCTCCAAATAATCCAAACAGTATGTTAGTGTCAACTTTCAGTTGGTCTAATAATACTTGAGCTGTATCTTCTTTAGTATCCTGATACTCATCAATAAAAATAACAGGATAAGTGTCCTGAATAAGTTTTTTGAGTACTTTATTCTGCTTAATAAGTTGATTAGCGATTTCAAGCATTACATCGTGAGATATAATACCCTTTTTATAATTAGCATTTTCTTTGTACTGTATTTTATCTGTTAGTTTACCTAAAGCTTCAATCCGCTCAAGATTTTTAATTTTAGCTTCTTCAGCCTTTTTATATGCTACACTCTTTACTTTGGAGGAGTTTAGCGTTTCATTACCTTTATCTATCCTATCTTGTAAATAAGCAATAAGTTTATCTTTCAACTCTCTATGGAATGGTTTGATAATTCCCCATAAAAAATCATGAATTGTTTTGACTTCTACTAATTCATTACCCTGGATTCTATCAATAATTTCTTCTTTGGCAACCCTTGTATAAGTGATACAAGCAATCCTCTTATTCGCCTTTCGATACTCGTTCGCTTTTTTACTAATAATATAATTCAATGCTTGTACCAGAGTCCATGTTTTACCACTTCCAGCTCCAGCTTCAATAATAAAACTTTCTTCTTGATCAATACATCTGTAAACCTGCTGTTCTACTTCGCCAACCATAACAGTCCCTCCTTAATATAGGATGGTACTTGCCAGCCTTTCAAATACATCAGATCAAAAGCAAAATTAGATTTTTTATCATATTTATCTATATATTCATAAATAGAGTAGGAATTATCGAATATTTCTTTATCATTAGTATATTTTTTGATTTTATTATATATACTACTTAATTCTCTTTTATTTTCTAAAATATACTTTGTATTTTCTATCAGAAAAGCTTCTTCAAATGTCCTTCCACACTTTATTCCAATCTTATGCTCATCTTGAGCATAATAATTTGTTTGATAAGCCACTCCCACATTTTCTTGAAACTTCTTTTCATTTGGCATTCCAATCAATTCCTTAATGAGTCTTGTTTGGGGTATCCAGTTTATGAGTGTAGGATTAGTGGTGATCAATTCATTTATCTCGTCACTCTTAATTTCATATTTACCAGGATATTTTCTAATTTCTCCATTAACATCTAATCTTTCATTTAATTTGCAACAATCAATATCGGTAATAATTAATGTTTTAACTCCTAGAAACTCTAAAAATTCTTTGAATTTATGCATATAAGCACCACTAACTTCTATTAAAGAAATATATTGTTCTTCCAAAATTTTAATTGGTACTTTTTTTCTTTGTAGTAAAGCAATTTCGTTATCAACTTCCTTTATGAATAGGGGCATAAGTAAACGTTCGCATAATCCCTCGACCATAATAATCTTGTCAGCAAAAAACATGTCACATTTTACCAACGTTATATATCTTTTCAAGAATTTAAGAGTATCTATATCATAACTATTTTCTTGATCATCTTGAACTGTAGTGTTCTCGGTGATTGTGAATTTCTTCATATCCTTAACTATTAATTGTTTATTGAACCGACAAAAATACCTTATGCTATCAAAAGAAGAGTTAGAAACAATATGAGATGAATGGGTAGTGATAATGACTTGGGCGTTAATTTCATTTTGATTTAAAAATACATTAATTCTTTGCACAAGTACACTTTGTAATTGTGGATGCATATGAGCTTCAGGCTCTTCTATAAAAATAAGATTTAAATCAGTGCCATTGTCTTTTATAGTAGATTTAAAACTAAGAATTTCTGAGATGATATAAATTAAATTACTATATCCTAAACCGTTATATTTTTCGGGAAGCAAATGCTCATTATCTTTATAGAATAATTTTATGCCAGTGAATAGATTACTAACTGTCACGTTAGACTTTAAAGTCAAAGTCGTATCATCTAAATTGGGATAACCAAATGTCGAATAAGAACGTATAAAATCTTCAAAAAAGGAACCTAATTTAATATCAATACCTTTATTAGCCTTGTATATTTCTTCATTTAATGATTCTATTTCTATTTCTGTCTGTTTATTGCTTGGGCTTTTATCTGATCTATTCTTATACTCCTTTTGAAAAACACTTGATAATTTAGAATTACTCCTAGAATTCCCATCATCTACTTCTCTTTGAGCAGCTATGAAACAAGTACCAAAAATTTTGTTTATATCAGTGGGACTAATTTTTTCTACTTCCACATCATCTGATACAGGTTTAATAGACAACTTAAAATATTTATTATAAAGGCCCTTAATATGACTAATGATATCTTTTTGTGAATTTTTCACATACTCTTTGTGTAAATATTCAAAAAATATATTTATTTGTTCCAATCCATATTTAAAAGAAATCTTCAAGCTATTTGATTCGTCCAATGTTGTCAACAAAGGCTTTATATTACTCCAATTATCTTGATCGGTGTACTCAACCGTCAAGATCAACTCAATAGAAGGAAGCTCATCAACACATGTTTGAAAAAAATCCTCCTTTTTCTTCTCATCCTCCTTTGCTAAAAGATAATTTTGAAAAACACTTCTAAAGTTATTATGGCACTCAGAAGAAAAATCCTCCCATTCAAATTTTCTATCTTTTAGAAACCTTTCAAATACGTGTGTAAAAGAGGTCTTTCCAGAATTGTTTTTACCTACAATTAGAGTTGTGTTCATATCTATATGAACATTGTTGTCACCTGTAATATTTTTTAATAACCTATAATTCTTCACTTCGACGTCTTTTAATCTCATTGTCCATCCCCCTAAGTCCTAGGACCTACTTTTGTATAGAACCAGAAAAAATTAGCATTCTATACCTATAGACAATAGTACCATGGAATGTTAATAGATACCAAAAAAAATATACTTTCCCTATGACTAAGAAGCTTATATGCTAACTGATTTTTTATGCTTATGTATACTTTAAGTAATATTGAGAAAGTCAATATTGTATGCCAGCAATAAGATCATGGGGAAAAGTAGATGATGTGACCAACAATAAAATAACGATTTAATTGAACGAATTTTCTTTATAAATAGATGGATACCGCTTAGACGGATCAGCTACGATCCGCTGTGACAGAGACTCTAGAATAGAGTCCGTTTTATAAAGCAACTTGTCTACTTCCTCCTGTCTCATCGTCTCCTCGGATGCTTCATCCTCTCCCGAAACCAGATAATGTACCGTACCGATAAACAGCACCATATCTAAATTGGGCTCAGCATCTGTGTGAATTAAAGGGAATAGGTCAGTCATGGATCGAATGTACGATGGAATGATCTGGTTTCGATGAACATACATGGCCTTAGCCATAGAAAACATCGCTCGATCACAAAGAATGAGGCAGTTTTGAAACTGATGATGGTCGCGCATCATCTGTGCAAGCTTGATCTGGTATTCGGCAAGCTTTTGAAAATCCATCATGCAATTGAATATGTAGGTGTCGCTGTACTTAGGCAATTTGAAATCAGAATCATTATGTAGGTGGGGACTTAAGGAGTAATGTTTCATGGGGAATCAACTCCTGAATTAAAATTTCATAAATAAGGGTTTTGCAAAATCCTGAAACAAATGTGAGCAACGTAGCACAAATATGTAACCATCAAGATGTATAATTTTCTAGCTACCGGACAAGCTTCCTAATAAATATTACTATATAGTAGTTTTTAATTCAATTTACTTACTAACACTTATTAATTAGATGTAACTCTTTCTCTACACTTCTAACTAGAGGATTTTGCAAAATCCAACAAGCGACTTCCAATAATAATATATAGGTCGTGATGATCTAGTTCGTCTATATATTGCACTTTGGAGCGATTGAAATCGATTTTGTAGAACCCTTACTATAGAGAGGTGTATTCATGTCAGAACTTTTGGAATTAGTCGGTACACGTATTCGAGATATTCGAAAGTCTAAAGGGCTTTCCCAAGAAGCTTTAGCCGAAAAAGCAGGATTCAATTCGAGTTATATTGGATTTATTGAGCGAGCGGAGAGAAATATATCTTTGAAAAATCTGGAGAAAATAGCGAAGGCATTGAACGTGGGCGTCTATCAGTTGCTTACATATGTGAAGGACAATGATGAGCTTACCGAAGAACATTCAAGTATAAAAACCATTTTAACTCTCCTAAGAACTCGTGAATCCAAAGATACTGCACTGGCATTAAAGATTCTTACGGACATCTTTATAAGAATCGATGAACGATGAAACAAAAAAGGAACTGCACTTTGCAGTTCCCCACCAATCTCTTACGACAACGCCAACATCGCTTTCATATCTTCCTCTGCGGTAGTAATTAGCTTCAAGCCAAACATCTCCACCAGTACATCCAGCACGCCAGAAGAAATGAACTCAGGCGGCTTCGGCCCAATGCGAATATCTTGGATGCCAAGGCTGAACAAGCCCAGCAGAATGGCAACCGCTTTTTGCTCAAACCAGGACAGCACAATGCTGACAGGCAGCTCGTTCACCGTACAACCGAAAGCATCCGCTAATGCCAGAGCGATTTTCACAGTAGAACCCGAATTGTTGCATTGCCCCAAATCAATATAACGGGGAATCCCTGTATCTCCAACGGTTCCATAATCCACGTCATTGAAGCGGAATTTACCACAGGATGTGGTCAGAATGACCGTATCGTTCGGCAAGGATGTAGCCAGCTCGCGATAATAGTTGCCGCCTTTGCCTGGTGCGTCGCAGCCTGCAATAACGAAGAAACGGCGGATATGCCCGTCTTTAACGGCCTGAATAATTTCAGGAGCCAGCCCGATGACCGTCTCGTGATGGTATCCTGTCGTAAGCACCTGTTCCGACTCTACATCTGCGGCTGGCAGAGCCAACGCGCGCTCGATCAATGGAGAGAAATCGTCGTCCATGATCTTGGCTACTCCCTCCAGCCCGGCTACTTCATAAGAGAAGAAGCGGTCTGCATACGTGCCTTTAATCGGCATAACACAGTTCGTCGTAGCCAGAATTGCGCCCGGGAACTCTTCGAACAGTCTACGCTGGTCATACCAGGCTTTACCGATATTCCCTTTGAGATGTGCATATTTCTTCAATGCCGGATAACCGTGAGCAGGCAGCATTTCCGAGTGAGTATAGATATTGATGCCCTTGCCCTCTGTCTGCCGCAGCAATTCCTCCAGCGCATATAAATTATGTCCGGTCACGACGATGCATTGGCCTTCGATTTTATTTTGGCTGACCGTAATCGGCTGCGGAATGCCAAAACGATCCGTATGCGCACGATCCAGCACATCCATGATCCGTACAGCCGCATTTCCGACCTTCATCGCCATTTCCAAATGCTCTTGTACATTAAAGTTAGAATTGGTTAAGGTCATATATAACGCTTCATGCGTGATGCGATCTACCTCAGGATCGGTATAGCCCAACTGGCGAGCATGTGTCGCATAGGCAGCAATCCCTTTTAATGCAAAAATCATCGTATCCTGCAAGCTCGCTATCGTCTCATCTTTCCCGCACACCCCAACTACTTTACACCCGCCACTCGGCGTCTGTTCACACTGATAACAAAACATATCGTTTTCCTCCAAATATTTATAGATATTTGTTCGTTATCCCCAGCGTAACAAACCCCTGAATGCGTAGGTGTGATTACACACACATTTTTTAGCATTTATCATAATAAGACAGTGTAAGACAATTCCACATTCCAATTATTCCTATTCCAACGAATTTTCCTGAATTCCCCCGCCTTTACGGTACTGTACAGGAGACACGCCCATGGTCTTTTTAAAAGCGGTGCTAAAATAGTGCTGACTGTCGTATCCCGTACGTTCTGCTATATCATAGATAGACAACGTCGTGGAATCCAGCAGTTGCACCGCTTTACGGATACGGGCACGCGTGACGAGGGTCACGAAGCTGTCGTTGAGCTCCTTTTTCAGCACGCGGCTGAGATATACGGCGGATACCTGTAGCCGCGAGGCAAGGGCTTCCAGCGTCAACTCCCGATCGGCGTAGCCTTCCTGAATAAGCTGCCGAGCACGGCGTACGATGGGAGACAGCTGCGATTCGCCATACACCCGATCCCGACACATCCGGTACGCATCCATTGCGCCTTCCAGCCCACCCGCGTTGGATTCCACATGCGTATGAACCGCTATATTCAGGTAGCGTCCAATCGCCTGCTCTATGGAAGCGCCAATCGTCTCGGGTGCCTCCTGCCACAGACATATGCCGATCAGCCCGTTCGCATCGCGGAACAACACATGTGGCAGGTCCTCCAGCAGTTCGCCAATAATATTTTCAGCGGCAAAAAGAAACAACTGTCGGTCATTCTCGCGCATAATCGTCTGCCGGGCCTCTGCCGCTGGCCACCGTACGACACCGATCTGAGCAGGCGGCCGCGATGGAAGCCGTAAAAACGCCAACTGCTCCATGACATCTATGCCCGTATGTTGCCCTTCCAGCCATTCCAGGCAAAACCGCTGGCGCAACAACGGAATATTCCGCTCAATCTGCCCGGCAGCTTGTTCTACATAGGCGGCACGCTTACGCTCTTCCTCGAGCCGCTGACCGAGCCGTGACAGCGCAGCGTGAAGCTGCTCAGCATCTACCGGCTTCAAGATATAATCCTCTACGCCAAGTCGGACTGCCTCCTGCGCATAAGCAAATTCATCATGCCCGGAAATGATTAGACAGCGGCACTCCGGACGTACTTCCCGCAGCCGACGAATCAGTTCAATCCCGTCCATGAACGGCATATTCATATCGACCAGCATGATATCTATGCGAAGCTGACCCACCAGCTCCAGCGCTTCTTCACCATCCTCCGCCTCAGCTGCAACCTCCATGCCGAGTGCCGCCCAGTCTATGCAATCCCGTATCCCCTCTCGGATGATCGGCTCATCATCTGCGATCAATACTTGGTAACGCTGTGCTGTCCCTGTTATCACTTCCGTTATGGCCTGGTCAATCAGACTCACCGTCGTTGAGTTGTCTCTGCCCTTTGATTTCGTCATCCTGACCCTCTCCTTTTTCATGCGGCTTCTTCAGTTGCGCCATATCCAGCAGCAGCGGATGAATGATCGTCACGCAGGTGCCTGCTCCTTCTTTACTATCCAGTACAATTCCATATTCCTCACCAAAAGATAGCCGGATACGCGCTTGTACATTCAGCATGCCGTAGCTTCTACCATTTGTACTAGCCCCACTTTGCTTCTGCTGTCCTTCCATCGCCTCCAGCGGTATTTCCAGCAATTCACGCAGCTCACGCAGCCTTTCTGCCGCCATCCCTGCGCCATCGTCACGCACCGTCAGCAGCAGCTTGTCGCCTTCAGCTTTAGCTTCTATCCAAATCGTGCCTGGGCCACGTCTGGCCTTGATGCCGTGATAAATCGCATTTTCCACTACAGGTTGAAGCATTAACTTCAACACGAACAGATCCTTTAGCTCGTCGGGTACATTCAATTCCCAGCGAAGTCGGTCACGATAGCGGGTTTGCTGGATTTGCATATAGCTAGATATATGCTCAATCTCGGAGCGCAGCGGAATAAAGTCATCTCCCTTGCTCAGCCCGAGACGGAACAATCTCGATAGCGCCCCCACCATGTCAGATACGTCGTCTGCTCCATTTCTTCGGGCCATCCAATGAATGGTATCTAGCGTATTGTATAGAAAATGGGGCTTAATATGCTCCTGTAGGCTGCGCAGCTCGGCATCCCGTTTTTGCCGTTCCCTCAGTTCACTAAGTGACATGAGACGGCGAATTTGCTCCAGCATCCGGTTAAAGCTCCGCCCCAGCATTCCAACTTCATCCCCACGGTCACTCCATTGGCGAACTGTGAGATCCCCTGTCTCTGCTGTCCGCATATAGGACATCAGCCGGAAAATTGGCTGCGCAATGGAACTCGACAATCGCAAGGATGCCGTTAAGCCAAATAGACATACAATGAAAACAAAACAGACGACATAGAACTGAATTTGCCGCACTTCCAGTGTAGATTCGCGTGCCGGGAATACCCCTACGGTTCTCCAGCCCGTGAATTCAGAAGCCCTGAACATGAACAGCAATTCTCTGCCCCCAGCTTCACGGGTAAACATCCCGCTGTCACCTGCCCCGAACCATTGCGGTGGAATGCGCTCAATCAAAGGCATATCCGGCCTGTACACGCTGCGTCCCTCAGCATCTGTCACCATTAAATACCCACTTTTGCCCAAGGTTACATCTCTGGCGGCCTGCGACACAGCCCGTAGCTTGAGGTCAATCATTATCGCGCCTAGCACGCGTCCGGTTTCCGAATCCGTAACCGAACGAACGACGGAGACAATTTCACTGTCCTTGTACCGGACATGAGTGGTCACATTACGGTGGCTCGGCTGTCCTAGCACAGTGAATATGCCTGCATGCTGCGCCGCCTGTTGGTACCAATCTTCTTCCGTCAGGCTACGCGTGCTTCGAGCATACATTTCGTTGCTGATATAGTCGCCTTTTTCGTTCACGATCAGAATCCCTGCAATTTCAGGATATAACGTAGTATAGCCCTGCAAAAATTGCTTCATTTTATACAGCGTATCCTGCTCCTGTACAGAACTTAATGCCTGCTTGGAGCTGAGAGCCTGATTTTGCGCCGAGTTCTGAGTCTGCTCCCCCTGGTTTTCCGGTGTTATTACACTCGCATGACCTGCGTGGCCGTCAGCCAGCGTCTTCCCTTTCCAGAACTCCCCGATATCGGGGTTAAAAGCAATCAGATACGTCATGTTCTGCAAATTTTCCATTTTGGTGTCTAGTGCTTCGTTTACCTTGCCAATCAACTGCATCGTATGGTCTTCCACCTGCCGCTCAATAATCCGTTCCACCGTCCAATTGACCAGCAGACCTAATCCCAGCGAAGGTACAATGCCAAACAACAGGAACAGCAGCATGAGCTGATAGCGTAAGGGCATATTGCGCAAGCGTAACCGCGGCATCATGTGGTGCACTCCTAGCTGGATACGCTTCCAAAATTTATTTCGCATAATAATCATCTACATTCGCCTGGGTGACAACAGAGATTCCAGTGTCTACCCGCACGGGCAGCGGAGTGTTGTCTCCGGTGGAAGAGGGCGCAGGAGTCGTCAAATGATGATGCAGATGGAACAGATATTGAAGCGACCAATAGCCCATATTCCATGTTCCCTGGGCAATTGTTGCCGAGATTGTGCCACCACGAATCATATCCAATGTCGCTTTATTCGTATCAAAAGAAATGATTTTCAGCGGGTGGCTGTTTTTTTGACTCAGTACCGCTTCACCTACACCTGTTCCTCCCGTTGCTTCGGTCACAAAAATGCCCGCCAGTTTCGGATAAGCTTTCATCAGCCTTTGCGACTCATCCCGGGAAACCATCGCGTCTGCGCGGCCATCCGCTACTTCCACCACCTTCATGGCAGGATACTGCCGCTGTATGGTATCGCGAAAGCCACGCAAGCGTTCCTCATGATTTTGCTGACCGGGTAGCGTCAAAACAGCGACTTGACCTTCTCGTCCCAACAGCTCTGCCATTTTATCCGCAGCGGTCACGCCCGCCTTATAATTATCCGTGCCCAAAAAAGAATACGCCCGACTCCCCGGCGCTTCGGCATCAAACAGTACCACAGGAATGCCCGCATCCAGCGCCTTATTAATTACCGGAATCAGAGAGTGAGGATCAATCGCTGATATGGCAATCCCTGCGGGCTTACGAGCAATCGCCTGCTCAATAACGGTCGTCTGCTCCTGCGCATCATAACGGGTAGCTCCCCGATACTCCACAGTCACTCCCAAAGCATCTCCTGCATCCTCGAAACCCTTGAGCCCGCTTTTCCAATACTCCAAGCCAGACTGGAAGGTAATCATCATATAGGTTTCTCCGATGCTGCCTCGTAGCCCCTTATCTTCCCAAGTACCATTCAACGGGCCAGTTTGTTCATACCTGAACACATAGAGAGCAAAGGCCGCAATCAACAGCATATATACCAGCAGCGTTTTTTTCATCCTTCCTCTCCTTTTCCTGTGTGTATCCTTAAGTTATAAATTCACTTTAATTTATTCTGGTTTCACTTAGATTGTAAACGCAATCATATCAAATTGGAACTACTTCACTCTTCTTACTTTCAGGTGGCGTTAATCCTGCACTAATGTTTCTACGTTACAATACCTACAATTGCGCTAGGAAAAACATGTGCGTATCTTGAGGAAAAGGAGTGATATGGATGAGCAAGCCGCGTATCGCGGAGTGGACAGAACTACGGGGCCTCGCCTACCTCGCTGTCGTGCTTCAGCATTGCATTGGCGAATATATTTATCGCAGCGACATCCAACAGCCAGATTCTGTGATGCTCGCGATGCTGTATCATTTGACACGTTTTGGCACACCGACGTTCGTTTTCCTGTCTGCGGCGCTGCTTTTTTATAATGGTAACAAACCGATTGGCTACCCTCGCTATATTGGCAGGCGGTTTCGAGATATTTATGTTCCTTTCCTCTGCTGGACGGTTATTTATTGGGTATGTACTCAAAACTGGTCAACGGCGCAGTGGGGAAATATTTATTTTTACAAAGGTATGTTCGAGGAAATGATCATCCCCGTCAGCGGATATCATCTATGGTTTGTAGTGATGATCTTTCAGTTTTATATTTTGTTTCCTTTATTTTCAAAAGCAGCCGGGCAGGTTCAAGCGTTTCTACGCCGTTACAGCACGAAAAGACGCAAACAGCTTGTTTTGGCTGTTATGCTGATTGCCGCTGCGGCTTACGCTTTGTTGTTACAATGGTCCTACTATGACATGTCTGCATGGAGCACTGGGTTGCCGTCCTTTTGGCAGACTCTGTTAGATTACCGCACTTATAACTTTGTTATGTATTTTTTCTATTTTATGCTGGGCGCAGTGTGCGCCTATATGACGGACACCTGGCGGGGATTGGCCCAACAGACGTTACCGTGGAATGTATTTGTCTTTATTGGTCTATTCATGCTTATGGGTCACACAATGCTGATCCAGTCGGGTGATACGATCAATCTCAATATTTCTACTTATTTGAAACCAAGCACCTTCGTGCTGATTGTCTCGCAGTTGCTTTTGTTGTATGGACTGCTGCTTCATTTGCAAAAAGATACGCGATCCGAGCCGTTTCGCCGTATGCTGAACTGGATCGGACGCTATTCCTTCGGAGGATATCTGGCCCATGCGCTCGTGCTGTCCTTCATATCCTACTACACCCGCCCGCTTGCACTGGGTGATCATCATTTTACAGCTACGCTCATTACGTTTGTCGTCGTGGCAAGTGTTTCTCTGGGCATCAGCTGGCTCTTTGCCCATCTGCCCGGCGGCAACTGGATTGTTGGCTCCAAAGGCAGACAGCGGTTGAACTGGCATTCGTTTCGTTTCCAGTTCCTTTCCTCTAAGCGCGCTTCCAAAAGCACGCAGGAGCTTGGCTAAACTTGTGCGTCTGTGTTTCAGCATGGGGTTATAAATCCAATGGACTTTGGCAGGGCTCTCTTATGGAGCTCTGCTTTTTTGTTGCCTTAGTATGCTGTCCCCAAAAAAATGATTAACATTTTATGACATGAATATGTATTTTATTTTAAAATAAGTCATTATATAGAATAATAATAAACATTACGTGGGAGAAGTCACAGTTTTGCATAAAGAGAAAGGGGAGGATGGACTGAACATAACATCGTCGTTGTTAATGATCTGATCCAAAACATGGTGAGGCTGCTTTCTGGTCTGATACATACGGTTGTACTGATTAATCAGTTCATCCAAAAGCATAGACTGTTCAAGTACACAAGCATGTCCGAAGCCATACTCTGCGTAAAGATCATGCAAGTGTTGTCTGGCGTGTTCCATTTGTTGAATTAACGTTTCCGTTTTATCCCTGTTCATCCTGCATACCTCCTATTGAATCTTATTTTAAGGAGGGATGTACAAATACGTCATGATCTTTTTTGAACCTAAAAATTACAAAATAATACAAAAATAGACCAGCTATAAGCTGGTCAATAGTAATGAATTTGAAGATGATGATTACTTGGATCACATTCCACCAACGTGTCCTTGTGTTTGGATTGTGCCATGGCTTAGGTTTGCAGTTTGATATGGTACTGTGAATACCAGTAAAAAGCTAGTTACCGCTAAGCAGAAAGCCATCCTTTTGATCATTTTTCTCCCACACCTCCTCATAAATGGATTGAAACCGAGCCTGTGTTTTAGGAGCCGCATGTAATTTGAAATGATAAAATAATCCAAAACAGTTGGCAATAAGTAGTACGTGGTTAATTGTAACAGCTTTTTCAAAAGCGTTTATTAAACAATTGAAACCATATGGATATCTGCCTTTATTTAGGCTGTACTTGGCCATTTTGTACCAGAAGCGTACGTATTCTTCCGATAAAACTTGTTGAGTATACGTATCAGAAGATGATGGTTCCTGATACGCTGCAATTTGGGACTCAAAGCGTCGAAGGATATGATCTACATCTACATTATATCGATTAGCTACTTCAAGGACGTTCAGTAGCTCGGCAAAAATCTCCTTTTCGGCAGCCATATGTTCTACGTAATCTGGCAGAACACTGATGTCCCCGGACATAAGTCTATTGACGTACGTATTAATTTTCGCCCATTGCAGATATTGCTTCTTCCAATAGAGAGACTCAGAATCTTGTTCCTTCACCCAACTTAGATCCGCATAACAATGAATGTGTTCTAATGCTTGTTCATGATCCCCTCTTGCATCGCAAGCACTAGCACACATTAGATCAGAATAGGCTATGTAGGTGAAAAACGGTCTAATTGGCTTTTTTTTCGAATCTGTTCCTTTTCGCTTGGAGTTATGAACCAAATTATATTGGATCTGTCCTAATTGACCCATCTGATGGGCAAATTCATACACCTTGTCCCACATGCTTAATGACCTGTAGACGTTAGCCAAATCTTTTAATGCATCTAATTGCTCTATCTCGTCTAAACGATCCACAAAAGGAGCAAATTCAATGGCAGCTTGAAGATTTACAGCTCTATCTTGTCCAATATTGATTTGGAACAAACGATACTGGCAGACCGCCAATCGCTCTGAATGCTGCTGCTTCTCACTTTCAGCCACCTTTTTGTAAAGGTATGCCGCTGCTTCGTTGTAACCGTCTTTGTATACATTTTCGGCAACTTCAAAGAGCGATGGCGGATAATTAGGGTTATCCAATAGCAAAATTACAACTCGCTGCAAGCAGTCGAGTCGTCCTAGTTCAATGCATCGGTATAAGAAAGGGCTTATTTTTTTCCAGTTTAGCGGAGATTCTTCAATGCATTCTTCAATATAACGTTCGTAAAAATAATCCGGTGGTAAATTCATTCCCGCAGTAATACTATCCAGTTGATGAACAGAAATAGATCGGTTACCAGTCACAATGCTACTAACTGTACCTACATTCAAATCAATCGTGTGACCAAACTTGGTCATCGTTAAGCCTTTTCGTTTCAGATAAGTTTGAATTTCTGCCTGTATCGTAGGTGTGATTTCCATGGATAAACCACCCTTTCAGCATTTTCATAGAATTTCAATTTCAATTTCAATAAACAATGTAGTTTGGAAACTAATGGTATAATTATTGATTTTCTTTCACGATAATACCATCTTTTGGAACAAACATAAATGCTTTTACTTTATTGATTTTTATATTTTTTTTAGGAGATCATTGGATGTTGGACAATGGAAGGAGAAGATCACTTGAAAAATACAGGTATGACACGTCCCTTGGATACGTTAGGCCGGATTGTTATTCCTAAGGAGATGCGAACCTCTATGGGGATTCAAGCTGGTGAGTCTTTAGAATTTTATTTGGATGTTGAAACAGGATTATTGAGCATGCGAAAGTATATAGGAGTCTGCTGTCATTTATGCTATTCGGTTCGGGATTTAAGCTATTTCAGGGGTTCATTTTTATGTAAAAAATGCATAAACGATCTGAAGGGAAACATAGGTGTGAGTCAAATACCTGTACCTGTTATTAAGGAACCTGCGTGCAAAGAAAAAAGTGTACATCGGTTGTCTTCACAACATTTGGTTGAGAAGCTAAGAAGACTCATGCACGAGCATCCAAACGCCAAGCAAGGCGAATACGCTGAACGGCTCGGCGTATCCCAAGGCCGTATTTCCCAGCTTAAAAAGCTATTATAGGTATCGCTCAACTCATATTCTAGCAAAGCTAAATAACCAGTCGCTGGTTGATTTCGTGCGACTGGTTATTTAAACTTCTAAGCCTATATTTGCTGTAAATTATGGAATTAAACCTATCAAAGTGGTATATTGACTCAAAGCTAAAAACTAATGTTGAAGTAGGTGTATAAATGAAATCACACGTTTTAATTTATGATGGTTATGTGAGTTTTGAGATTATGCTAGCAACCTATTTTATGAAAACCAAAGGGGACATTGTTACGATTGGAGTAACCAAAGACCCTGTAATTTCCTATGAGGATTTTAAAGTTACGCCTTCGGTAGCCCTTGATGAAGTGTCTGCTGAGGATATTCAACTCCTAATTATACCTGGTGGAGATAACACTCTATTAAAGACGAACAAGCAACTTCTAGCTCTAATCAGTACACTAAATAATGATCATAAAGTGATAGCGACCATTTGTTCTGCCACTGAACTACTGGAGATAGCAGGTGTCTCCTATAAAAATCCTGTGAATCATCCAACGGGTCTGGAGATACACAAGAATATCATTACGGCTAAACCAAATCAGTATGTGGACTTTGCAATTGAAATAGGCAAGGTGATGAACATTTATACTGATGATGAAGATTTAAAAGAAACCATTGATTTTTTTAAGCTCTTTAAAGATAATTGACTCTTCTGCTCTCCCACAACAATCACTTTATGTATGGTGATATTTAGGATACTATAGTGAGGGAATTAGCATACATAAGAGGGGTAATCAAAATGAATGACAAATTAAAGGGGCTATTAGTGGGCTTAACCATTGGTATGATGATTACTGGTGCAACCGCAATGGCTGCATCTGGAACAAGCGTAAATGCTGTTGTGAAAAAGTTTGATGTATTTTTAGAGGGGACAAAAAAGAACACTGCCGATGGCTTGATTTACAACGGAAACACGTATATCTCTGTTAAAGATATTGGGATTGCAGAAAGCAGACAAATCAGCCTCATTGATAATAAACTGTATTTAGGTAAACAGCAAAAGATGATTACAGAAAATCAAGCACTCCATATTCTTTCTGATAAAATAAAAAAGGATGCTGTTAAATATAATTTAAACTTAATGGTTGAAGGTTTGGAAGGAACTAAATATTGTATAAGAGTTTACGAAGATTTCCCTGATCACATTGCAACTTATGGATTCTATTATGTAGATAAATACACCAGTAAAGTAACTAAATATGACATAGCACAAGATAAGGAAGTGGAAATTTAAGGATGGGTTTCCCCCATCCTTTTTTTATTGTCAAACGATCTACTCCTCGACTTATTCAAGAGCAGATATACCACGGTATCCCCGGCTAACGCTTCAATTGAGCTTCATTCGAAGCGCCGGACTTACGATCGAATGTAATCGGGCCTTTACGGTTCACAAGCCGTTTCAAGTCCACGGTCATTTCATTCTTCAACTTATCAATAAGCTGATCTTCTTGGATGCCTTTGCTTTTAGCAACCTCGGCCAACGACTTCCCTTGTCCCAGCTCTTTCTCTAACTGGACAGGAGTGATGCCCAGCAGCTTGGCTACTTTCTCGTTGAGATGGTGATTCAAGCCGCCAGGCCTTTTGCCGTGCCTATGTCTGTGAACATGCCCGTGTTCGTCCTGTGGTTCAGCATTCCATTGGCGGGCTGCCCCTTGGATAGAGGCGTTGGAGGTGATTGCTTGCAACGAATTACCCGGTTCCGTCCCGGAAGCTCCAGCTGCACCCGCAGTGCCATACATCATCACTCCTCCATACAGGATAGCAGCGGTCAGTTTCCATTGTTTTTTCATGTTGCAGACCCTTCTTTCATCCTTTTTAAAATAATATTTTCTTTTCCCGCTATTTTTATTCATATTTTCGCCTGTTAAGTAACCATAAGACGGGAAAAAAGAAATTATGAACATTGCTATCACAATTACACCCAACCTTCGATCTACACGCGCTCCTTGGGAACCCTATCCTGTAGAGTGAGCAAGAATGAATAACTATACTTTCTACAATATAACTTGAAAAATTTCAAGTTATATATTAAAGAAAATATGATAAAATCGAATTGTAAACGTTTACAATTCGATTTTTGGAAAGACATGTTGCATCAAGCTACTACAGAATGCACTGCATCATAGTGAGGCTACAGGAGAAAAGTCCAATGAAACAAAAAAATAAGGTTATTTTTGTGGACATCCAAACGCACGAGCAAAACCATATCGGTCAGCGAGCACTTCAAAAAGTGGGAATACATGGACAAGATGTATGAAGATTCACTTACTGTAGAGGGATACCAAAGCAGTCGGAGTGCCAATGTAACTAGTAATACAATTACGATTGGCGGCAATAATGGCACCAGAAACCAAGAGATCGAGCTCGTTGTAATAGCCGATGACGGAACATGGAATGCTTATGTTGATTATTTGGAGATCAACTAAAATTTCAAATCTAGTAAAGAGTTGAATCGGTTCGGAGTATCGGAACATCCATACTATATTAAAATAGCTAGGAGGTAGACCCATGTTTATAGCTAAAGCAGGAAAATGGACGGCGATTATGTCAATCACCTTGTCTTTATTCACAGGCTCGCTGGTGATCTCGAGCAACCAGGCGCTTGCGGCTGATTGCTCGAGCGGTTATGTAGCGTTAACCTTCGACGATGGTCCCAATCCCTCTAACACCAAAGCGCTTCTTAGTGCTCTGAAGCAAAACGGTTTACGCGCGACGCTCTTTAATCTTGGACAAAACGCGCAGAATAATCCTTCGCTTGTACGTGACCAGCAAGCAGCAGGCATGTGGATCGGTAATCATTCATGGTCACATCCGCATATGACACAACTGAGCACATCGCAGATGTCATCGGAAATTACACGCACGCAGCAAACGATACAGTCCATTACTGGCACGGCACCAAAGTTGTTCCGTCCTCCGTATGGCGAGACCAACGCAACCCTCAAATCCATTGAGACCCAAAACGGTCTTACCGAAGTATTGTGGAACGTTGACTCCCAAGACTGGAACGGCGCCTCCACCGCACAGATCGTAGCTGCTGCGGGCAAACTTAAAAACGGCGATGTGATCCTGATGCATGATCAGTACCAGACTACACTCCAAGCTATTCCACAAATTGCACAGAACCTCAAAAATCGTAACCTTTGCTCTGGTATGATCTCACCAAGCAATGGCCGGGCGGTAGCGCCTGATGGCGGAAACGGCGAAACGCCGCCAAACAAAGGCACAAAAGTGGAAGCAGAGAATATGACCAAAGGCGGTCAGTATACTTCAAATATCAGCTCGCCGTTCAACGGAGTGGCTTTATACTCCAACAATGATTCAGTGAAATTCACACAGAATTTTACCAGCGGCACCCATAGTTTTTCACTCCGTGGTGCTTCAAATAATTCCAACATGGCCAAAGTTGACTTGAAAATTGGTGGACAAACGAAGGGTACCTTCTACTACGGCGGGAGCAGTCCTGCGGTCTATACTTTAAACAATGTCAGCCATGGAACCGGAAATCAAGAGATTGAGCTTGTTGTAACAGCCGATAATGGGACATGGGATGCTTATATTGACTATTTAGAGATCATCTAATTTAAAAAAAACAAAATCCCGGCGGGATCTTCCCAACCGGGATTTTTGTCGATATCCTTTTTACAACATTCTCAATGTAAAAATAACAAAATCTTGAAAATTGCAATCTGTTGTATAATGGCGGGTAACAACTAGAAGTCGCTATAAAAATATTCATAAGAGATGCAGGTGATGGCGATGGAATGGTATTTTGCATACAAAGACGAATTGGAAAAAGTATTTCGTCAAGCGGAGGAACGGACGTCCACGTTTCCAGCTCCCTTTCAGCAAGAGGGTTTGGACTATCTGGCGCGTTTTAATCCGTTGCGGGAAGACAGCACGCGTAATTACATATGCTATTTGCTTCCATTTTGGCTGCAAGAACTCACAGGACTGCCCCCCGAAACATGCCGCAGGCTGTCACTTGGCAACGTGTTCGTCATGGCTCACTATTTAATTCAAGACGATGTGATGGACACAGCAGCAGACAACCGTAAAACGCAACTCGCTTTAAGTCAACTATTCTATACCGAGTGTCTAAGCGTATATCGGGACCTTTTTCCGGCAACCTCTCCTTTTTGGTCATATGCCCGAACGTATGTTGATGAATGGGCCGTTAGTGTGATATCCGAAGGAACAGAGGACTATTTTCAAGGAGAAAAAAATAAGGTCGCGCTGAAAGCAAGTCCATTAAAAATGGCCGGAACGGGTGCTTTGCTGCTCGCAGGCCGTGCTGATCTGATTCAAAACATTACAAATATGACGGACTTGGCGCTACTCGTGCTTCAAATGTCGGATGATTGGGCGGATTGGTCAGAAGATTTGGTCGAACATAGCTATAACTGTCTTTTGTCCCATATCAGTGCCGAGCAAAAGACGGCTTACTGTGAAGGATTGGGACCCAAACAGATTCAGGAAGCGATTTATGTACGCGGTGCGCTTGCCAGCTATGTGAACATTGCCGATCAAGCAGTCCAACAGTTAGAGACCCTGGAGCCTTCTATCCACGGCCTACATAGCTTTGCACATTCTATCGCAGCTGAGCTGGGCGAAGTGGCGGCAGAAATTGAAGGCGGACGCTCGCATTTGAGAAGAGGCGGACTTGACTACTGGCTCTCCAAAAATATGAAATAATGCTAGATTTTTCTGAGCCCTTCGTGGTATACTGACTAGGTAAATATAACCAATTGAATGAGAGGGTGATTTTTGATGGCTACTGAAGTTCTTCAAACACAAGTCATTCAAAAAGCTTGGGAGGATGCCAGTTTCAGAGAGAAACTGATGACTGATCCCAAATCTGCAATTCGTGATGTGTTAGGAGTCGTGATCCCCGATCATATCCAAATCAAAACATTAGAAGAAACGCCTGATCAGTTTTTTCTGGTAATTCCTCCAGACCCCTCCGGCGTGCTCGCTGCATCCCAGAAACCTCGCTCAATGTGGTAGAATGATTGTTAATGCTTATTTAATCTAGATTCCTTAACCTCATAGGGGTGGGCTCAGCAAGCTTCCCTCCGTTTTCTCCGAACGCAAAAAAGCCGGATATTATCCGGCTACGGGGAAGCGGATGGTCGCTTCTGTTCCCACCCCTTTTGCACTTGTAAAAGTTATTTTTCCATTCATCGTTTCAATAATCCGAAAAGTCACCATCATTCCTAAACCCGTGCCTTTTGTCTTATTCGAAAAATAAGGCTCACCTAGTCTGGATAAAGTCTGAGCATCCATCCCTTCACCATTATCCCGAATATGAATGACAGCTTCTCCGTTATCCACATAAGCCCATATATGAATAAGCCCCTGGTCTCGCAGCGCTTCAATACTGTTTTTGATGATATTGATGAACGCCTGCTTGAACTTGGAGGAATTCCCGCGTACTTTGATTTCCTGGGGAATATCCAGCGAAATTTTTCCACCTTGCAAATTAGCCATTGGACTGATGATTCCTTCAATATGCTTGAATTCGTCCAATATGGTCAACGTTTTGGTTTGGTCAAATTCTGGCTTGGCAAAGGTCAGAAAATCAGTAATAATCGCGGAAGCTCGATCCAGCTCCTCCAGAGCGATATGTAGATAGTCTTTGTTCTTACCATCCTCCTGCTTGCTCATCAACTGAAGAAATCCACGTGTAACTTGAAGGGGATTACGTACCTCATGAGCTACAGATGCAGCCAGATCGCTAATAATCTCCATTTTCTCCGAACGTTGAAGCTCATTATTGAACATTTCCAGTTCTCTGGAATACCGAACCACCTGCTTGTGCTTTTCTGCCAGTCTTCTGCCCAAAATCGCGATCAACGCCAGTACAAAACCGAACACGCCCCATTTCCACAAAAACATATTGTAGTGTCCGTCCAGAATGAAAAACCAGCTCAGTTCCCCGATAGAGATGACTGCAAAAAATGCAAAGCCTGTCGATAAGATGATCGCTTCGTGATCACCCTTAAGTGCCATGCGAACCGAAGCAAATACCAGCAGTATCATTAAGGCGACGAGTAATATACCCAGAATGACTACACTAAAAAAATAATATATGTTGTTCAACCGCTCCTGTGCTCCTAAATTCACAATCATCATGGTAAAGCAGAACAAAGAGTAGGCGGTTAACAACTTTCTGAATTTACGAATCAGTATAATCGAATTGATGTTTTGCTCAAAAAAGAAGGCTAATGAGGGCAGCAGAATAAATAGTGCCACATCAAAAAGTTGTAAGTACAGCTTGCCATAGCCGCGATAGAATGTATACAAGAATGGTGAATACGTTACGATCATCAGACCAATAGACAATACAATCGCACTTAGGGACAGCCACATGGCCATACTCGGACGGAACAGAAAAAACGAGCAGATCAGCAGCACCAGGGCGATAAAGATAAACGTACTGCCCAGTACAATATCTAAAACATCCATTCTGACCAAGGTCCCCAACAAATCGCGATAATCACCGGTCATCACATTACCGATGATGCCCAGTCTTTTCTTACTGCTTTCCGTCCATATGTATAATGTTTTACCGCTGTCTTCCGGCTTCAGCGGAATCAGAATACGATTATTCTCATAATTGTACCCACGGTAGGATTCGTAAAAATTGGTCCCATCCTTATACAGCGTAATATGCCTGCCATAAATATTTTCAAAAAGTATCGCTGGCGTTTCATCATTTAGCGAAGGTAACTTAATACGAATCCAGGCGGAGCCTATATTGCCAGGCTGCCTAAGCAGTTGTGTATCATCTTCAATATGCATCCAGATCTTGCTGGGATTCTTTACCTCATCTAAAGAGCCATCCTCGTCTACCTCTCCCCATCTCATATCCCAGGAGGGTATTTTATAATCCCCTTCCGGGGTCATTTTGGCCGCATAGGCGGAGTGACCCAGCGACAACAGCATCACAATGACCGCTAGCAGGGCGGCGACAGCTTTGGGCACATGCCTCATATTAAGCACCTCAAAGTTACATAGTAGGATTTACAAGTTTGTATACGTTTTAACATTTTTTACGTCCTGAAATTATATTATTCTATACGATGATGTGCATACCTTCTTCACAAGAAGGATATCATGTTCTTTTTACTCATTTTTTGTAAAATCTTCATATTGATTAATGATCATTTCCTGTTCGCGCCGCTCTTTCTGCTCTCTAAGCCCCAACCATGGTTCACAATCTTCATCTTCATAGATCGTCCAAATATCGGAAAATAAATAATCGCGTATTTCTACTATTTTTCCGGCCTGTCCGCCATCTGTCCAGTATAAGCCTTCCGGGCGTCGAATGAGGGTGCGGGAAAATCCCGGGGTAGATGCCTTTTGTCCTACGCGGATACGACTAATCATCGGACCAAACATGTACCATTCCAATTCATATCCCTCCCTATCTTCTTTATCATATCACAGCAGTTACCAAAAAAACGCTAATTGAGAATGGGCATCTCCCTATTCGCATGATTTTAACTTCCTACAGACACACTAACTGAAGGTTTAGCCGTTCCGCTGTTTGGGTAAGGTCGGAATAAGCAACAAAAAGTAAAGGAGCTGAGCAACATGGCAAATCGTGACGATCGAACTACTGAGCTACATGACAATGATTTTGAGCCTTCTCTGCAAAATGCAGAAACCAACTGGGAGAATCTGACCGAAGGGCCGGATACTCCTCTGGAGGACGTACCAGATGCCGATGAACTGACACCGAACAGTCCCGTTGATCCTTCTGCTCCTGCCGAATTCCTGCATGGTACCGATTTGCTGAATGGTACCGATGGGGATGAAGAAGATCAACTGGAAAGCGACGATATGCTGGATTAACCACTTCATTTTATCGAGTGAAAGAAAACGGTTACCCATTCTGCTATGCGGGTAATGTAGTGTATAACAGAAAGGAGTTGACTGATCTCCTATGTATAAAGATCCGATGTCTCAGGCCGATATGGAATACAAACGGTATAAAGCCTTGAATCCTGTGGAAGCAGACGACCGTAGGACTGCGGACAAGACGAATACGGACGATACCTCGACCGAAGATAACCCACGAGGAGTCGCATCTGCGAATCCCGAACCCAGGGATCAAGGAAAATAAAAGGGCAGCAATTCAAGGGCAAAAACTTGAACCTGATAATCAGGGCTTGCCTTCTGCACCTACTTTGTTTAAAATAAGGTCAAATCTTTTGAATACCATGAACAAAGACATCGACGGAGACAAGTAAACGTCTAATGGATTCCCACAGAAAGGTACGAATTGCTGAGAGCGTACCGCAATCCCGCGTTGAAATTCACTCCCGAGTCGAGCCTTGAACCGACAGAAGGATTCATTCCTTTGTCCGAGTAGAGGTTTCCGGAAGCCCCCGTTACGGGCATCAAGCTCAGAAGTTACTGCTGTCGACTGAACGACGTTGACGATTCGTATGTATACTTCTGTAATTAGGGTGGTACCACGGCATTCGTCCCTTGCGGCGAGTGCCTTTTTGTGTTATTTTCTGCAAAAAAGTCCATGGACTGACAGAAAAAACAAATTAAATTCGGGAAGGGTGTAGTACTGTATGTCTACAAATGAAAATTCTTTGGAGCTGCTGCGTGAACAACTCGATGCTACAAATTTGCAATTGCTGGAGCTGCTGTCCCAACGCGCTGAACTGGCCGGACAACTTGGAAAATTGAAGGAAGCTCAAGGGGTACCTGACTTTGATCCGGTACGTGAGCAACAAATGCTGGACAAGCTGATCGCGGCTAACCGTGGGCCTTTTGACGATGCTACGATTCGCCAACTGTTCAAAAATATTTTCAAGGCTTCTTTGAACTATCAAAAAGAAGAACACAAAAAACATCTGATCGTCAGCCGCAAAAATCAACCAGATAGCACAATTATTAAGGTTAAAGATACGCTGGTAGGCGGCAAAGCCTCCATCATGGTCGCAGGTCCATGCTCGGTGGAAAGCTACCAGCAAACTCGTGAAGTAGGTGCGGCTCTCAAGGAAGCCGGTGTGCCGATTCTTCGTGGTGGCGCGTTTAAACCACGTACGTCTCCGTACGATTTCCAAGGACTGGGCGTGGAAGGACTGCAAATTCTCAAACGTGTAGGTGATGAGTTCGGACTGGCTACAATCAGTGAAATCGTCGATCCAAGACATTTGGAGGAAGCGATCCAATACATCGACATTATTCAAATTGGTGCGCGTAACATGCACAACTTTGAATTGCTCAAAGCTGCGGGTGAAACAAGAACTCCGGTTCTGCTCAAACGCGGACTGGCTGCAACAATGGAAGAGTTTCTTCATGCTGCTGAATACATCGTTTCCCGTGGTAACACGCAAGTCATGCTGATTGAACGCGGTATCCGTACGTACGAAAAATGGACGCGTAACACGCTGGATATTTCCGCTGTTCCGATTTTGAAAAAGGAAAGTCATCTGCCTGTATTGGTGGACGTGACTCACTCGACAGGCCGTAAGGACATCCTGGCCCCTTGCGCCAAAGCTGCCCTGGCTGCTGGAGCCGACGGTATCATGGTGGAGGTCCATCCGAACCCGGCAGTCGCTTTGTCCGATGCTCAGCAACAGCTGAACATTCCTGAGTTCCACAACTTCCTATCTGAAGTCAAAGAATCCGGTTTATTCAAAGCGTAAAACTAATTTTATGCTGGGACTTGTAAACCGCTTTCATTTTCTCGGACATTGATGTAAAATCGGATCAGGATTGTGACTGATCATGCAGGCAAAACCTAAATGTATATATGCTCAACTATTGTTGAGACATATATATGTTTAGGTTTTTTTATGCCTAAATCTTGAATAAAAAGAATACTTACATGGTCATAATCCTAAAAAACATCATAGGAGCGTTCAGAGTGGGGAACAAAAATGAGAGAAAGTAAACACGATTGACTTGCAAGGTAGTGATACGAATGCAGTTAGTTTCACAGTTCCCGCAGATGCTAAGTCAGGGAATACGCTTCATATCATTGCAGAAGTACAGGACAATGGAAAACATCCTTTAAAGCATTATCAACGTGTGATTGTAACCGTAAAATAATAGAACACAACATCCAATAAAATTAGGCTCATGGAATAACACTCCATGGGCCTGTTTATTTTTGCACATCGGACCTCAGACAATCTCTATACACGTTTCATGCTTTTTTCAGTCAAAGGAATATAATATCCTTTGCCATTCGGACCCATAGCAAATTTATTGCGAAGATGAATTAGATTAGGGCCGAATTTCTCTTCTAATTGTTCACGGAACTCATATAGGATTTCCATGATATAAATATCATGAATAATCACCTCCGTAATCGGCATCACCAGACCCGGATGCAACGTCCATGCAGCGCGGCTGTCATCACCAAGTGAAAGTATGCCAGCTACGACCTCCCGGTCGTCTATGCTAAGTACAATCCACCGACCCCCAATTTCGGACGTAATCTCTTCACTCATATCATGGCGGTAAACAGTAGCGAAATCAAAGTTAAGCTCCCCATACGCTACAATGATTACTTCAATTCCTTGTTGGGCTACTTGCTCTAAGGCATCTCGGAACACCTCGGCATCCTCTTTCCAAATTTCCAATAAAATTCGGTGTTTTGCTCCTTTTACCCCTTCATTTATGCGATTGATAATGGCTTCATACCCCGAAATATTCCAAATATTCTCTCTGTTTTGAAATGATGCCGTGTACTGCTCCAAACTCTCTTGCGCCACATTGAAAATCTGCTCTGCTTTGCGTTTTCTCTGGGCAATCAATTCATGTGGCGGAAGCGGCACATACAGAGGCGTATTTTCTTGACTGACCATGATGTCCCCACGGTTGACCATTCCAGACAAAACCTCGTAAATTTTGGATCTCGGAACCCCGGAATTCAATGAAACGGCGTATCCCGAAAGCGGAGAGCTTTCCAATAAGGTCACATAAGCCTTGGCTTCATATTCACTAAAATTCAAATCCCGTAGAATTTCTAATATATTTGGTTTTGGTTTCATGACGTCTTCTCCTCAATTCGTGTTCATCCTTACTATATCACTTCCCCTTGACAAAAACTGATATACACACTATCTTTTTAGTAACGTTTTTATAGTAGTCACCATAGTAGCAACTATTGTATTTCACAGGGGATTACCTCAGGGAGGATTTAACTTGAACAAAGTCATAACTCATCACAGCGAAAGCAACAGGATTTACTACGGTTCTACGATCCTGGCCCTATTGATCTGGAGTACATCGTTTATTGCCACCAAAGCAGCCTACACGACGTTCCCCCCTCTTACCTTGGGTCTATCCAGATTTATTATAGCTTCCGTTGTGCTAGGTATCGTTTTGCTGATTAAAAAAGAACATGTCAAAGTAAAGCCAAAAGATTTGGCTACGATTTCGTTTAGTGGTGTTTTGGGAATCACTCTCTATTTTTCAATGGAGAATATAGGGGTTAGCCTGACTACCGCTTCCAACGCAGCATTAATTGTTGCATCATATCCCGCAATTACATCGCTGCTTGAACTTATTTTGTATAAAGTGAAATTATCCAAATATAAAATCTGCGGCATAGCACTGGCCATGATCGGGGTATATTTCTTGACTTCAGTTGGCGAAAGTTCGGATAGTAAGAATCAACTCATCGGAAATTTAATATTGATTGGAACGGGTTTTGCGTGGGCGTTTTACACTTTCATGACGCGTAAGGTTGTGGACAAATATCCACCCGTGACGTTATCTTTTTATCAAACCGTTGCAGGGAGTATCTTTTTTATACCGTTGGCTCTATTAGAAAAGGATCGTTGGCAGGTTCCAACAACAGGATCGTTTATGTTGTTAGTATATCTGGGTGTATTCTGCTCCGTTATCGCGTTTTTGCTTTATAATTACGGATTAATCAAGCTGTCACCGAGCAGTTCCGTTTCTCTGATGAATTTGGTTCCGATATTTGGAGTCTTATTTTCTGTGTTGCTTTTGCAAGAAACGATTACATGGCGCCAAATCATCGGCGGTTTGGTCGTTATTATCGGTGTTTTACTAAGTGCCCATCAAACAAACCGTACCTAAAATGATAGATTGCACACTAGTTAGAAAAGTTAAAACAAGCATCGTTGTTATAAGTATCAGCGCTACAATACAAGGGCGAGTGACCTTACCAAAAGTTTCTCGCCCATCGGTTACATTTATGCCGTCGGTTTTTTTTCTTTTATATAAAAAAGGTGGTTATATTGATTGATGAGGTTATCCATAATTACAGACTGTCTGAGCACACTGGCATGATTAAAACCATGTTTTGCTTGCAAAATATACAGCTTTTGACGAGCATTCTCAAGCTGTTGACGCAAAATGTCGTCTCTTATCATAATATATCCCTCCTTGTCATATTATCAGTGTAGAGGGTTATGAATAAGTATACTAAAAGTAAAGGTTTGGGATAATTATCTAATCGCGCAAAAAAAGACCTGCTCTAGGAGCCTTAAGCTTATGCCATTAGACAATCTGCTGTCATTCTCCTATCCGGCAGAATGAATATCCTGATCCGTGACGTTCTTCTTGGCTGAAACCGGAAAAACGTTTTTTCCCTTGGCCCATAGCAACAACGCTGCAAGCAGCAATATGCCACCGTTTAACACAAAGATCCAGCGGATTGGCATCCAGCTGCCAAGCATGCCGCCAATCAACGGCCCCGCCATGGTCGCGAGTTGGGTGGCTGATTGATTCAAGCTAAAGGCTCGTCCGCGAAACTCCGGCTTGGTAACCTCCACAGTCATTGCGTTGATAGCAGGCATGACGGACGCATAAAACAATCCATATCCAAACCGAAGCGCACCAAAACCAACGAAGTTGGTTACATAAAATTGTAAGATGTTCCCGATTCCCGAACCAATCAGTCCAATCAGCAGCACATGTGCAAATCCGGTCCGTCCCCCAATCCGTCCCCATTGAGGAGCCATCAACACCGCCGCAATGCCTACGGCTGAGAATACAATCCCGGAACTTAGAGACGCTTGGCTGCGGTCAACTCCCATCTCAAGCACATATACCGTAATTAATGGTTCCAGTATCATAACAGAAAAGGTGCTTAATCCCGCCAAAATAAGCAAAAAATACAATGGCCGGTTAGCAATAGCCTCCTTGATATCATCACGAACATGCGAGCGGGTACGGGTTCCCTTGAAGCTGTCCTCTCTAGCGCCAAAGGTCGCAATTAATGCAGATACCAGTACAAGAGCTGCAGAGAAAAAAAAGGCATTCCGATTGCCATAATAATGGCTCACTACACCACCGATCAACGGGCCTATAATGCTGCCTGTCGCCCCAGCGGTCGCCATTATACCGAGCGCATAGCCCGTTTTCTCTTCTGGCGAACCCGTTCCGACCAGCGCAATCGCAGCAGGAATAAACCCGGATAGAAGGCCTTGAAACAGTCGTACTCCTACGAACACATATGGATCTGTCACAAAGGCACATATCAGGTACAACACCGCCAGGCTAAAGCCTGAACGAATCAGCATCGGCTTACGTCCATATTTATCTGCAAGCGAACCCCAAAATGGGGCAATCAGCGCACTGGCTAAAAAAGTGACTCCAAAGGCAGTCCCCGACCACAGTTCCAAATGATCATTTACGCCCATTTCCGTATTCAGAAAAATAGGTAAAAACGGAATAGACACGGAATAGGCCATGCTGCAAAACAACACGCCAATCCACAAAATGACCAGGTTTCGCTTCCAATATAGATGCATGATGCCACACGTCCCTTCTGCTCATTCCATTATTACCCCCTCAATTAGAAAAGTCTACCGCCCCCCTCATCCTTCCATCGTGGAACAACCGTGAAGAAGCTGATATAATCGAATGGAATGGAGATGATGACATGGCTAAGAAAAGAAATTCGTCTTCCCCTGCTCCTGCGCCTCAGGACAAACCTGCTACGTTAAAGGATCTGTTGAGTCAGGATGTGCTGAATAAGCTTAAGGCTCAAGCCAATGAAGCCCAAGCAGAACAGGACAAGCGTAAAGAAGACGAACGGCAGCGTGCCGTCGAAGCAAAAAAAGCTGAACAGAAGAAGCTAGATAACAACTTTGAGCATCTGCTGAATAACAGCAATTTGGACTGGCACAAATACAAATAAGCCAAAACCATAACGGTTTTGGCCTATCTTTACGCTTTATGTTATAGCCAGTCACGAATATGTTGTACTGAGTACAGCACCCCTACCCAAACCGGCAGACTGAACGCCATACCCCATATGAGACCTTTTGCCAGCTTTTTGTCTACCTCCATCATGATCCTGCCCCTTTCCTTGGGAATAGCAGCAGTATGGGTCAAGAATACGGCTTTCAAACCCGTATTTCCTTATCCCCAGCAAAAAAGTATGATAGAAAATGGAAAAGTGTTCTGCGCTGCCCCCAAACTTTAAATTAGGATGTTACACCATCCAACCTTTCAGGAGGAATATCAATGAACCGAAAAACGATACGCCCATGGTACACGCTGTGCCTACTGGCCATCATGCTCGTGCTGGTTGCTGGATGCGGTACAAAAGCGGCCGATGTGGAAGCTGCCAGCCGGACAAGCACTTCAACTCCTGCTGCGACTAAAGACAAGAACAAGGCTGTTTCCCATCCGATTGTCACGATTGTCATGAATGATGGCAAGAAAATTAAGCTTGAGCTGTATCCGGAAGTAGCACCGAACACGGTTAACAATTTCATTTCTTTGGTACAAAAGGGAGCCTATAACGGCACCATTTTCCACCGTGTGATCCCAGGCTTTATGATTCAGGGTGGTGATCCGCAAGGTAACGGTACAGGTGGCCCCGGCTACAGTATCAAAGGCGAATTCAAGAGCAATGGTGTTAACAATACACTCAAACATACACGTGGCGTATTATCCATGGCCCGCTCAGCGGATCTGGATTCGGCCGGATCGCAATTTTTCATCATGGTTGCCGATGCGGACTACCTCGACGGTCAATATGCCGCTTTCGGTAAAGTAACGTCCGGGCTGGATGTGGTCGATGCTATCGTCAATTCCAAACGGGATAGCAATGACAAACCGATCCAACCGGCTACGATGAAAAAAGTCACTGTGGATACGCTGGGTAAAAAATATCCAGCTCCAGTCAAAGTAAAGTAAGACATTCAAATCATTCTTTCAAAACGGGATAACCGCAACGACCTTGTGCATACGCATGAGGTCGTTTTTGCTTATCCCTTGATGCTCTCTAAGCTGCTGCCTCTATGATGTAGTAAGAGTATATACACAAAAGGAAGCGTTTTCAATCATTATTTTTAAAGTTTTTTTCCGTTATAAGAGCCGCCAGCGTTCGACAAAAAAGCTACTGTATGAGCAGTAAATTCGTCTAATTGGACTTGGTCTCGACCGAACGAATACCTTCCATCTCTTGCAGCAGTAACAGCAATTCCTCCACTCCCTCTGACCGGGACAGCTTTAGAAGCATATGAATAACCAACTGCTCACCGTTATTGATGCGCTCGGCGTGAAAGCTGTGAATCGTCAGCTTCTTATGTTCCAGCAGTTCTTTGATCCGATTCAGTACGCCCGGCTCATTGTCGACCTGAACAACCACTTGTCGCGTAGACGGGGTAGCCATCTGATAAAACCGACTATGGAGCAAGGACTGAGCCGCTAAAATAAACAGCGTCACACCTGCACCAAGTCCATACATTCCTGCACCTACGGCTATACCGATTCCGGCGGTAGTCCAGATGCCTGCGGCAGTGGTCAATCCTTTGATTCTATTTTTTTGTGTGAAAATCATCCCTGCGCCGATAAAACCGACTCCACTTATAACCTGCGCTGCTATTCTGGAAGGGTCCAGCGACAGGTTAGTCCAGGCAGCTTGATCCTGGAAACCATATTTGGATACCACCATCATGAGCGCTGCGCCAATACCGACAATGAAATGCGTGCGAATGCCTGCCTCCTTCATCCGACTCTTCCGTTCATAGCCGATTAACGCACCGCACAAGCCAGCGAACATGACCCGAATCAGATAATCCCAATCCCACATACTTTTTTCACTCCACTATTTATTTATGTTTTGAAAAGATGTTGCCTTAATATATACAACTCAATAATGCTACGGCAAATGAGCCGTTTATACAGCTGTTATTTTGTTATTACCCAAATTTTAAGGTATCTTCACTTCATGCTCTGGCAGATTGCGATGTACCTTTCTCCCCTTAAGCAGCCACAACTCCGGTGTATCCTGTACACCATCAAGGCGCAAGCTGAACGCCCCCGCTGGTAAATTGCGTATACGCAGCAATAGACGGTTTCCGTCTGCTACGGCATCCACAAGCTCCAACAACGTTAGTGAATCCTTCCTTAGGTGGCGGCTCAGGTCACGTGTTGTACCTGCTCTGTCCTCCCGGCTCCATATACGCAGCTCATCTACAGACGGTGTAGCAATCCGCTTGCTGAAAGAAATAACCACCTCATCTTCAGCTGATCGTTCCGCCTTAAGCGGTTTGGGCGGCTCATCGTACATGTAACCACCCAAATGGTATTCATAGGCGGTCCAGGCGTCGTACCCGCCCTCCAAGGCGGCAGCGCCAAACTGCCGCGTCCACTCACGGTCCCGAACCATACGCGCGAGAGAACCGATATCCGCCTGCACCCCGAGGGGCAGACCCGGATAAGCGGCCCGTATCGACTGCGCGATGCGGGCGTAGCCGTGGGTATACTGCGGCGGCAGACGGCGCCGCATCCAGTCCGGCCAATGGGTCTGGAGCACGTGCATATCCGGGGCTACGCACCCGATCATGGCTACCGCGTCCAGACCCTGCCATTCCCGTAGCTGGCCGGGGACATCGCCGCGCCCGCTCACAGCAAGCGACCATGTCGCCACGCAGATGTCCGGCCGGACATCACGCACACCACCCGCACCGTTTACCAGCTCGCTGATCAGGCCGTTCACGGCGTCCACGCGCAGGTCGACCCACTGCGCGTACAGCTTCGGAACCTTCCGGTAATAATTCCGCGCATGCTTGTCGCGAAAATCCGGAATGTCCTCACCGCTACGCTCGCGAAAGGCGCGCTGTGCATGTGGCCCAATATCCCCGTACACTCCACTGCGCAGCCCGTTCCATTCGGGGAAATAAGGCTCCGCCACCTCGAACCCGTCGAACGGAATGTCGGTGACGAGCCGGGCAGCGGCTTTCTTTTTCCATTCCACATACTCCTGGGCAAAATGCGAAAGCCGCTGAAATCCGTCGTTCGGTTCGCGCAGCAGCTCCATGCGCCATCCTTTCCACTCCGGCGGCAGCTGGGACACGCCAAAAGAACCGTTGCCTAGCACCATCGCCCACACCGCTATGCCTCTGCGTTGAAAAGCAGCAACAAGCGCTCCATCCACTTCATTTTCACGCACGACAAAATAATGAACGGTCTGGTAGCCCGCAAGGGCGATCTCATCTGCTATACTGTCCCGCGAACGGTTCGCGTAATAGGGAAACAACGGATCGATTTGAATACTGGGGCCGCTCAGTGCCCACGGTTTCACTTTTCCGGTCAGTGCTATAGCGTCTGTCGATTCGGGTTGGTCATTTGCGTTATAGCTCAATTCGATCCACCTCCGTCACCCGGTCTTCCCCGATACGTGTTCCTGCTATAAGTTCCTGCTGGTTCCCTATGTTACCATATTTCGCAAATGGGGTGAAATCCAGCGGTGACTGTTTCACCATCAACGTACAGAGGTATGGAATAACGAGTCAGGTTTAGTTTATGAACGGAATGGGAGGAATAGTCAATGGCAGAGCAGAGATTGCAAGGAAAGATAGCAGTGGTCAGTGGTGGAGGTTCAGGAATCGGCAAGGCGACCGCGATCCGTTTTGCAGAACAAGGCGCCAAGGTGGTCATGCTGGATCGGACACCCAAGCATGCAGAGGAGACCCAAGCAATTATTGAGCAGGCTGGCGGTGAAGCACTTGTGCTGGAATGTGATATTTCCAAGCCAGATATGATTCAGCAGGGGTTCGCTAAAGTCGTGGAAACGTACGGAAAGTTGGATATCGTGTTCGCCAACGCAGGCATTAACGGCACCATGGCCCCTATCGAGACACTGGAGCTAGAGGAATGGGACCGCACGATGAACATTAATCTTCGCGGCACCTTTGCTACCGTTAAATATGCCGTCCCTTACCTGAAAGAACACGGCGGAAGCATTATCATTACCAGCTCCATCAACGGTAATCGAACCTTTTCGGGTATTGGATTCTCAGCCTACGCCTCCACCAAGGCAGCTCAGGTTGCGTTTATGAAAATGGCAGCGCTGGAGCTGGCACGTTACAAAATTCGGGTCAACGCGATATGCCCGGGAGCCATCGACACGCAAATTGACAATAACACATACCCTTCGGAAGACTTGAAGAAGGTACAAATTCCAGTCGAATTTCCGAAGGGCGGAGAGCATCCGCTAGAGGATGCCCCTGGTGAACCAGAGCAGGTTGCCAATCTGGTCCTGTTTCTCGCCTCAGACGAGTCATCTCATGTATCGGGTACGGAAATTTATGTAGACGGAGCAGAATCACTACTGCGTTAAGAATTAGAATGGAGAACGTTATCCCCAGGCGTACTATTGTTTAGGCATTCTTAGCATTCTTAGCAGCCTTATCCTTGGTCAGATACTTGTGGAGAAGGCTGCTTTCATATGGCTTTACAACGGCTTTGATGTCGACCTATCAGCACCATGCACAGCTCCTTTGCGAAAGCGGACATACAGCCTGCCTCCCGGGAGCACCTCGAACAACAGCATCAGAAGCGAAAAGAACAGCAGTGCAATGGCTTCTTCTGCCAGAATGTACAGAGGATATGGCCCCAAAACATCCAATATCGACGGTGTCGACGGCTTTCCGGCTAGAAACATGTAGTTAGCACCGAGAGCATCGTCTACGATCCACACTATCAGCGCCAAGCCATTCAGAAAAAGCATAGCTCCCCCCACACTCTTCCATGTCGGTTTGAGTCCTTCTATCCAGGTCATATACAAGGCTGCCAAAATAATAGCACTATGAGCTACGAAAAAATGGATAAAACGATAATGTGGAAAGGCATATGCCAAATTAGGCGTGAGTACTGCTTGGAGCGCCCCTCCAATTCCGGCAAAAAGGATGATCGGATATAACCAGCGGCTTCGAAAAATGAGCATCAGGATAGACAACAGCAGTGTCACACTACACAGTTCTAATGGCAATGAAGTCTGGACATCCCAAATATGCTGCATCACATACCAAATATTCAGAGTCACCTCTGACAGAATGAGGACTGTAATTAACAACCAGCGAATTCCCTCACTTACAGGCTTGTTCGACCGAATCCATCCCCTAGTCAGCCACAGTAGCAAAGCGCATACAATGAGTCCCAATACAGCCAACCCATGTGACGGAGTAAAAGCCTCGAACCCTTCTGGCGCGTTGGCATCAAACCAAGGCCCTGACCACGACCTATCCATAGCTAGCCCCCTTTAATCTCTTTCTCTCTTCGTTGCATTCTATTTTATACCCAATAGCCGATTATGTTCTAGCCGCGTTTCTTGCTTGTTCAATACCTTACCTTTATGATAAAAGATATTATATTCAAAGGAGAACCCTCATGGCCATTAATCGCCGATTAATTACAGATCAGGATTTCAATGAGGCACTGGAACGTCATCTTCGTGTCCGAGTATTTCAGGATGACCAATTGATTGGCTCTGGCGGAATCATAATCCGTTTCGACGATCAAACCATCGTCGTGCAATCCAGCGTCAGTGATCTGGCTTACCACCCTAGAAAACAATGTGAGTTTTTTGAAATTAAAAAATAGCCGCTACACACCGGGAAACCATTTTGCTGCGTTTTCCGGTGTATAGCGGCTACATTTTGTTCGTATATATCATGCCTCACATGACGATTTCTGATTATAGTTGAATTCCACGTGTTTTCATCATGAGTTTATTCGTAAGCACTTTCAAATCCTCGGAAGAAGACGAAATTTCCTGCATAATTGCTGTCTCCTCATGAGCAGCTGTATAAATTTTGTGAGCCCCTTCAGAGAAGGCCCCAGACATTTGCTGAATACGATGGATCTGCTCAAAGGTTTGATCTACCCGATTCGTCTGCTCCGTCACGGCCTCTTCCATTAAACGGATGCTCTCGACAAATTCACGTACAATAGCGTTCAAATGGTTCAGCGTCTGATCCACAGAGCTTGTCCGTTCCGCCTCGGCACTGACCAATGACGTTTGCTGATGCATCAACTGCACTGTCTCTACGATTTGTGACTGCACACGGCTAACGATGGCATTTATTTGCTGCACAGACTCCGTACTTTGGGCGGCAAGTGCGCGAATTTGGTGAGCCACTACCGCAAACCCGTTCCCTTCTTCTCCCGCACGCGCCGCTTCTATGGAAGCATTCAACGCCAGCAAATGGGTTTGTTCAGCAATATCCTTCACGGTGCTTGTAATCGCTTCAATTTGGGAAGCTTCTTTTTCCAGTCGTGCAATTACCTGCTGCGAACGACCATGTGATGCTGTCAGCTCTCCCATTCCATCCATCAGGGATGAAAATACGGTCTGCGTCGAATCTACTGAATGCTCCATATGGCCTGACAGTTCCAGCATATGTCCCGATTTGCTACGCATCATTTTAAAATCGCCCAGCATTCGGTCTGCTGTTTTAATCGATTGGGCAGATGCTTGCTTTTGCTGCTCCACGCCATTCAAAATATCTTCTACCACCGAAGACATGGACTCAATTTGTGTGGTAGCCTGTACAATAGCCAAGCTCAGATTTTCCGCACTTTGCGAAGTGGTTCTGGTGCTGTACGAGATCTCATTGAACATATCTTTAATGTTCAGCATCATGTGCCGAAATGCATCATACAGAACTTTGATTTCATCCTCCGAGCGACGTTCAGGAATCACAACAGACAGGTTCCCCGCCGAAGCTTCCTCTGCCGCCTTCGCCAACCTAACAATGGGCCGCGTGAGTAATTTTGAGATCAACCAGCCCAAAATGCCACTCCACAGGACACCCAATAACAGAATGATTGAAGTGTACACCCATTCTTGTGTACCTTGAGCAAGCCAGTCCTTGAGTACAAAAATAAAAAAAGCGCTTGTTCCATAGGTTATTGCAGAAATTGAGACAAATGCAGTAACCATTTTCGTACCTAGTGACATCTTCATGTACTGTAGCCCACCCCAAAAAACTCAAATTTGATTCCATTTTACCATAAAATTGCTACATTTCTAGTAGAATTTTTCACAGACAGATATATTTATGAGCATAAAGATACAGAGTCTTAAGTCCCCTATCCTAATTACAAAAAACAATATGTTACCAGGTAGCAGCTTGCATCTTAAGATGGACAAATTGCGTTGCCACAAGCTTTACAGGCTATTCGTCACATCTTAAGCAAGCTGTTACTCGACAAAGCCATTTTCCATTATTAAAAATCATTGTCATTTTTCTGTTCAACGACTGCTTTCTTCATCGCTTCAATTGTGTCTATTTGGTGACTGTTTTTTTCCAGTACAGTAAACTCCCATAAACCGATGGTCAGCTTGTCTCCTTGCTGGATATCAAAACGCTCTGAAAGCATCCATCCACCAATCGTATATACGTCCCCGGCCTCAATATCCGTCTCCAAGCGCCGATTGACCTCATGAATGAGCGCCTGTGATTTGAGTATGTAACGATGATCATCTGTTTTTGTAATGAGTGGAGTTAACGCTGCGGGGGTTTCGGTGTCGGTATAGGAAGGAATGTCTCCAACAATCTCCTCCATAATATCCTCCAGTGTGACAAGTCCAGATGTTCCACCATATTCGTCCACCAGCACCGCTACTGGAATGCGCCGTTTTTGCATCTGAATCAGCAGATCCCGAGCCTGAACCGTCTCGATAACCTGAAGCACCGGATGAATATAAGAAGCCATCGTCGTATTCCCTGTGCTGTGCCCACGTGCCAAATCATGCAGGGCTTCCTTAACGCGAATCATCCCGATAATACGATCCCGGTCGCCATGTTCAGCTACAGGTAGAAAATTATAAACTTTGTCCTCGATCAGCTCCATAAACTCGGCCACTGTTGCCTGGTGGGAGATGGAGCGGATGTGGATGCGCGGTACCATAATTTCCTGCGCTGCACGGTCGTCAAAATCAAATACATTGTTCAGATATCGATATTCTGTCGGTGTAATTTCACCACTACGAAAACCTTCAGATAATGCCAAACGAAGCTCAGCTTCACTGAGTGCTGCATCTTCTTCAGATACCTTTTTGAGCCCAAAGAGACCTGTAATGACACGCGATGAACGACTAAGCACCCAATTCAGAGGATAGGTCATTTTATAAAATATCGTGATCGGACGGGCAAAAAACAATGCCATCGGTTCCGCAATCTGTATGGCGAATGTTTTCGGTACCAGCTCCCCAATGACCACCTCAAAATAGGTCAAGATCAGAAAAGCCAGCAAAAAGGAGAGCACTCCCGTCAGGCCTGCCGGAATATGAGCCAGCACAAACAGGGGGTGTAGCAGATGTTCAACAGTAGATTCCCCTAGCCAGCCTAGCGCCATTGAGGTTAATGTCGTTCCGAGCTGACAAGCAGATAAATACTCGTCCAGCCGAGACAAAATGTTTTTAACAGCTTTCGCATTTTTGTTGCCTTCAGAGGCCAATTGATTGATGCGAGATACCCGCACACGAATAATGGAATACTCCGAGGCCACAAAAAAAGCAGTTAATGCGATAAGTAATATAACCAGAATGATATTTATCGTTTCCATAGCCCTCTCTTGCTCCGTTCATGATGAAGCAAGAAGCACCCCCTTTGACATTCATTTTTGGATGGAACCATAACATAAGTAATGATGTCCATAATCGTGTATTACCCAAAAATGACAAGGAGTAGACTATGTATGACCCTGTTAGCGAATCGCCAGCGGACTCTTTTGCACGATATCTATCCAATGATCAGCTATCAACTGATGCCCAACCGCTGTCGGATGAACCCCGTCATGCAGCCAATAGGAGGCGTCCGCCTGGGTAGCGGCTTCGTTCAACATGCTCTGGAGCGGCACAAATACAGCACCAAATTCGTCCGCTAGCTGACGTACAATACGCTGATACCCCGTTATTTTTTCTTGCCAAATGTTCCATCGCGCTTCGGCAGCTCCTGTTTTCAAAATAAACGGCTCGCACAGCACGAGTCCCAGATCAGGCATCACTTCACGCGTTTCTTCCAGAAGGTGGCGATAGGCTCGTTCAAATCGGTCCGTCACCCCGGACGGCTCCTGCTCGACGATCCGCCAGGCGTCGTTCACTCCGATTAGAATGCTGAGCAGGTCTGGTTTCAGGCTAAACATGTCCTCATTCCAGCGTGCGTACAAATCCGAAACTCGATCCCCCGAGATTCCCCGGTTCACAAATTCTGGCTGTGTGGTCGTCAAACGGCTCCCCAATGCACCTGCGATCAGATACACATAGCTCTGACCCAGCCAATGGTTCGCATCCTCATTTCGTCCCCTTCCTCCGTCTGTTATAGAATCTCCCTGAAATAGAATACGTGCGTGTTCTGTACTCGTCATCTTCCTAACTTCCTCCTTCACATTTTCCAATAATACCCTTATCATACCTCGCGTCATCTAAATTATAAAGCGGTTTCAAAATATAGAAGAGTTATAGATTTGCCATATGGCCGGATTCACTAGCTTTAATTAGGGTAGGAATCCGGGGGCAAAGGCGATCAAGTCATTTCACACCGCTCGGTACTTACACACCTCACGAAAATTACAGCCTCCGCACGCTCTGCGTGAAGGCATCGGAGTGAAGAAAGACTCGGGCTTGGGCCGGTTATAGTAATCGTCATCGAGACAGGACTTCATTTCATCGATGTATCGTCCTACATTACCAACCACTTTGTCGATATCTTCTTGCGCGGGACGATATACCTCATGCTCTCCTGTCATCAAATACTCCACACGTACCTCAATCTTCTCCAAAGGAAGCTGATAGTGCTCCTGCACATAGGAAGCATACAAAAAAAGCTGGTCGGAAAAATCGCCTTCCTTGCCTGTTTTCCAATCCACGATAACCATGTCTCCATTGTCTCTACGGTAGAGCAAATCCATTTTGACATACACCTTCGTCTCATGAAGGAGCATCGTATCCCACTTCTCCACTTCTACAATTCGGGCCTTTCCCTGTTGCAGTTCACGCCAAACCGCAGTACGGTACAAATTGTGTATCACCGCGTGCTGCCGCTCCTTAATAAGGGCGATCCGTTCTGGAAGCACCTCGTCGTCGTAATAAACCTCCGCCAGCATGACGCGATTTTTCGGATCTTGTAGCCATAGCTCACGGTGTAGCGATTCCTTGTAGCTGTTATTCAACATGTTCTTCATAGCTGTCTCAAGGTATGCTGTGCGCGGGATAGCCCCTTTTTCCATCCATCCACGTATGACGGATTCACACATTTGATGCGTAATATTCCCGAATAAAATATATAAGTTGCTCAGTTGCTTGAGCCGATACAATGTAACTTGCTCTTCAGTGCCCTGTGCCGAATTCCAGCCATTATGCGAGCCGTAATAATGATAATAGTATTTGCGTAAGCATTCATCGAACGTTTGAGCCCTCGATTGCGAATAGGACCAGGACGGGTATATAGCCATGACAGGCCCTCCTTCATTAAAACTATCATCTCTTTATTATAACGCAAACCCAAGCTGTATCGGCGATAAAAAGAACGAAGACCTTAACCCATGGGTTAAAGTCTTCTACTGACTGACTAGTTTGTAGACTCGCAATGAGTCCGTTCGACATTGATCAAATTACTAACATTAACGGCACCGTCCTCACGGACGTTGACAACAAGTACCGGAGTTCCCAGCATGCCGCTGATCCACTCCTTATAATCATCCACATGATCATTCGGAAGAATCGTCAAGATGACACCAGCAAAGCCACCACCATGTACTCTGCATGCGCTGTTATCTATTGACTTTAAATACATTTCGGTTAAAGCCAGTGCAACCGATACGTCTTGTTCCCGCGCAATCCCACTTCTATATACGTTTTGGAGCCATTTCCATGAGGAATTACCAGATTCAGTAACGAGCCTCAGGAAATCAGTAAAGCGCCCTTCCTCCAGTGATTTCACCTGTTCATCCACACGTCTATTTTCTTCAAAAAAATGCAACGCCCGCAGCACTGCACGGTCTCCTGCTTTTTCCCTGACCATCTTGAGGTTGGCATATAGATCCTCCGGCAATAAGTCACGGCAAACCGTTGCGCCTAAAGATTGTGCCACTGCACGCATTTCGTTGGGCACTGCCGCGTAATCGTCCGTTAAATCGGCATGATTTCCACCTGTATTTACAATAACGAGGGAATATCCGTTTTGTTCAAAATTCCAATGAACAGGATTTATGATCGGTTCCTTGGGATTTTCAAAGTCAATGGAAATCAAGCCGCCATACGCACAAGCCATCTGATCGAGCAGCCCCGACGGCTTGTTCCAATAGCCATTTTCTGCATACTGACCAATTTTGGATTTAGCAACAGCATCTAACGCTCCCTCGTTATAAAAATGATTTAATATCGTACATATCAACATTTCAAAAGAAGCGGAAGAGCTTAAACCTGAAGCAGAGAATACATTACTTGATATATAAGCTTGGAATCCCCCAATACGGTATCCGAATTCAAGTAGACCAGCGGCAATGCCACGGATCAGCAGCATCGTACTGTCATCCTCCGGTTTTGGCGACAAGTCGGTTAAATCGATGACGTACTTCGTCTTATAGCCTTCAGAAAAGAATGTAATTACAGACTCCTCCACTTTAGAAGCTGCAGCGATGGTATCGAGTGTAATACTGCCTGCCAGCACCTTCCCGTGATTGTGGTCTGTATGATTCCCACCAATTTCGCAGCGCCCCGGAGCACTAAACAGTTCAATATCCCCTACACCAAAATGCTCCCGATACGCCTGTATAAGGGATTCATATCGAGTCGTTTGCTCAGAGATTTGCTGTTGACCGTACATTCGGGCAAGCACCATTTGTCCCTCTCTGGAATTCAATAGTTCCATATCCTTCATCGTATATCCCCCTAATTGTATGTGTTTTCCTATGCTGGAATGATACTATCATTATCTCAATTTTCCCTGTATGAAAGTATGGCACTTTTAAAATTTGTAAGCGCTTATTTTAATCGCTTTACTGAGCATTTTAACAATATAACAAAAAAAGAACCAGCCCCTAACTAAACTGGGCTGGTTCCTTGAATTTCTTTTTAGTCGCGTTTCAGTACATATTCTCCATCACTGTTACGAGTTACTGTGGCGCCAAGCGCCTCGGCAACTGATTTGAAAGGAACATACAATGTGCCATATTCATCCGTATATGGAGCTTGTGGCAACGTCAATGTGCTTCCTTCCAATACAGCTTGTTTAGAGCCACTTTTCAGCTTAATCGTCTTACCTGTAATATCATCAATTACAGTAGTCTGTTTGGCAGCTGCATCCCATTTTAACTCGGAGTTCAGTTCGCTCGTCAGTTCACGCAATGGAATAAAGGCAGTACCACCACGATTCTCCAAGACGTAGTAATCGTCTTTAGGATCGAAAGTTGTTTCTACTTTTGTAATTTCCAAATCATTTTTTAAAATGTTGTAGATCGGAGAATTCGCTTCAAAATTGCGCAGCGTCGCTCCCGGAGTTAATTCAGCTTGTTTATTCAAGTCAATAACACCGTTAGAAATATCCACTTTATCAGCCGTCACACTACCATTGACGTTCCAAGATTGAGTTTCGGTCAGAATTGTGAAGGACTTCACCGGAAGACCATCCACATCTGGCAAAGCAACCGTCAGGTCTGTTGCCGCTTTGCGAACATTTCCTTTTTCATCAAAATACATGTCGCTTTTCAGAACCGTGTTAGCACTCAGGACCGTTTTGATTTCAGGGGACTGTGCATACATGGTGCTAACGCCTACATCATATTGATCAACAGCTAGATCCAAATATTTTTTAACTTCGGTATAAGCCTCATTGACCATTTTTTCTTTGTTAGCACTCAGTTCCGCTGTTACTTTATCACTATCTTCAATATTCATGCCGGAAGCAATCGTCTTCGTCATATCAATGGCTTGCCCGATCAGCTCTTTCAAGCCTGCTTCGTCCTTGGCCAGATTCGCCAGGAACGGTTTTACCAATGTTACCAGCTCATCACCACGAAGTTCAGCATGCAGATGGGTCAGTTTCACTTTGTCTTTTTCACCGTATACTTCCTCGGTTACAGACGTTGCAGAAATGGTCGAAGGGTTAGGCGCATGCTTGAGCATAAGTGCAGCGGCTGTTTTCGTCAGTTCTCTCACGTCTTTGGAATATACATATGGATCAAATCCAGCAGGCAGACCGCTCAAACTCTCTTGCGAGTTCATAGATATGTAATAAGGTTTTTTGGCACCTTCCAGTTGAATAGCCAAACCTTGGCGGTCTAAAGCAAGTTCAAACGGTAAATTATACTTATCGATGTGCAATGTACCTTTGGCAGAAGCAAGTTCCTCCGATTGTACTTTGGCTTCATCCACAGTAACGGAAATCGAATTAATCAAATCTACGATTTCTTTATCTCCTTGCGTGATTCCTTCTTTGGGAGTCAACTTAAGAGAGATTTTCTCCGTTGTCTGCTGGGATTTCACATCAAGTGTTCCCAATAAATTTTTACTTACATCAAATCCGCCTACTGCCTGGCAACCTGTCAAAGCTACCATTAACAGAATAAGAGGGACGGCAATCCATTTTTTTATATTCATATTAATCCCCTTTCAAGATATTTCCGTAATCTCTTCTATTATCTCAGTGTTAACACGCATTGTAAATGAGTAGAATGGAAAATGGAACTAGTTATTTAGGATCAATTTTCAGCCTGAAGCATCCGGTAAGCCAGTAGTGCCATTTCCAGGCAACGACGTTTGTCAGGGTCTGCCAGATTTCCCTCTATGATTTCATTAATTTTATCCAGCCGATTATAAAGGGTCTGTCTGTGAATGTACAAAATTCCGGCGGTATCACGCTTGGAACCATGGGATTGAAAATAGGCATCCAGTGTATCCAGAAGCTGCATATGGTGCTCACGAT
This sequence comes from Paenibacillus sp. FSL L8-0644, assembly GCF_038008165.1. NCBI lineage: Bacteria > Bacillati > Bacillota > Bacilli > Caryophanales > Paenibacillaceae > Paenibacillus > Paenibacillus sp. FSL L8-0644. The sequence goes on along the minus strand of NZ_JBBOYN010000001.1, from coordinate 1,309,057 downwards.
CATGCGCAATCAGCCCACCCAAATGGTCCTCTACGAACTCTTGTAGAAAAGGAATGCGGGGCACCGCCTTCAACAACTGATAGATTCCGATGCTGTCGTAAAATAACCGATCCTTCATGACTGGGACGCTTCGTGCCACTTCAATGACCTCATATGCCTCTTCAAAACTGCGATCCGTCCCCGTCATGCGATGCCTTACCTTACCAAAGCCTGCATGAATGCGCACCTTATCAAGCTGTCCTGCGGCATAGTTCTGAATATATTGAACTGTATGGGCAAGCACTTTTTTCATTTGCGCTGCGGAACGCAGTGTTAATTCCTCCTTGGCACAAAGGATGTAACACTGACTCCCCTTCATCATCAACAGATTGTGCAACGTTTCTTTTTTCAACAATGAACGAAGTAGCACTAGCACATCCTGATTGATGGACTCCTTGCGCACCTGACTGGCATCTTTGTCCTGATGTTCCACCTCAATGACCCCTGCCCAAAATAAATACTGTCCCTTCGATAACAATCGCAGGCCCATTCGGGTCTGGGCCTGCTCTTCACTGGGAAGCTGCCCGCTCAGCACATCCTGAATCAATTCATTTTGATTACGCAGCAATCGGTCTTCAAGAAACTGTGTTCTCAGCACCAATGTAGCGGCCGCCTTGGCCGTGTAATCGAGCAGCAGCGACATTTCTTCTGTCGGCATTTCACCATGCAGCACCAAACCTACTGCGGAAAACACCTGACCGAAGCATACAACGGGCTGAAACAACACGGCAGTGGATTCATTCAGGTGAAATAGCAGATGCCCCTCCCGATCGGCGGTCATACTAGATTCCACTTCATGGGCATAAAAATCTGCAATACGGTCCGCTAGATCCGGCTGGACGGAAGGTACGAATCGATTGGTATCAATGGAAGACATGTAGATGACCTGCCGGGCTGCATAGTCATGGAGCACACGCAAGAGGGCGCTCATATCAGTACTGCGCAGGGTTTCCTGCTGAAGTTGACGTGAAAATCGTTCCAGATCTTTTAGGAGTTCATGATGTCGGTTAATAAGTAGGGAATGAATATCTTGTGTAATTTCAACAAAACGTACTGGCTGCTCAAATACGATGACCGGGAAGTGATGTCGTTCCGCCAACTCCAGAATTTCAGAAGGGATTTCATGAATGCTCGTGCCCAGCTCCACACACAATCCCGCAGCTTCCGAGCGGATCAGTTGCTCCATATACTCGGCGCGCTCTTCCCCCTTCCGGGTAAGCCACAGGCCGGTCGTCAAAATCAAGTCATGACGGCTCACAAACGGAGAGACATTTGTGATTTCTAGCACATGGACCCAACCCACACGGCGATGTACGCCCTGTTCCCCCGCCGCCAGCTTCGCCCGCCGGAAAACGGGACGTTCCAGCACATCCGCAATGGTAAATGTTTTTTTACCGTTCATCGGCATTCTCCTTATGTATATGTCTTTATGTCATTTTACATGACATATATTCATCAAAAAGTCGAGCCTTTAAGTCAGATAATCCGACAAAATGTATGATGTCAAGGAGCTTCACCCCTTGTAAACTGTACCTAATCTAACATGAATTGCATTTATCGGCTTGAGTCCATGTAACTAATCAGCAGACTGCATAAAAATGATAGTGTAATTTTCTTAACCATTATTTTTAGGAGAGGTGAATGAAATGAAAATTGGGGTTCCGAAAGAGATTAAAAACAATGAGAATCGTGTCGCTCTAACGCCCGCAGGTGCAGCTCAAATGATCCAACACGGACATCATGTGTTTGTGGAAAGCCACGCAGGTGTTGAAAGCGGCTTTACGGATGGAGATTATGCCACTGCGGGTGCGACTCTTGTGCAGCAAGCTGCGGACGTGTGGTCCCAGGCGGATCTGATCATCAAGGTAAAAGAGCCGCTCTCCTCTGAATACGGATATTTCCGACCAGGATTGATTTTATTCACCTATCTGCATTTGGCCGCCGAGCCAGCACTGGCCCGCGCTTTAACAGACAACGGTGTAGCCGCTATTTCCTATGAGACACTAGATGTTGAGGGCAGCCTCCCGCTGCTTACTCCGATGAGTGAGGTTGCCGGTCGAATGGCTGTACAAATTGGAGCACAACTGCTGGAAAAACCAAAGGGTGGCAAAGGCATCCTGCTGGCAGGTGTGCCGGGGGTCAAACGCGGTAAAGTGACCATTATTGGCGGAGGGGTGGTCGGTACCAATGCTGCCAAGGTCGCCATCGGTCTCGGGGCAGATGTGACACTAATCGACCTAAGCCTGCCAAGACTGCGCCAACTGGATGATATTTTTGGCAATCAGCTCCATACGCTAGTGTCCACCCCGTCCAACATTGCTGAAGCCGTGGCGCAAAGTGATTTGCTGATCGGCGCTGTCCTAATCACTGGTGCCAAAGCTCCGCGGCTCGTAACAGAAGCCATGGTACAGACGATGCAGCCCGGTTCTGTGATTGTGGATGTCGCCATCGACCAAGGCGGCATTGTCGAGACGATTGACCACATTACGACACACGACCAGCCTACCTATGTGAAGCATGGCGTCATTCACTATGCGGTAGCAAACATGCCGGGCGCGGTACCGCAAACCTCGACGCTGGCCCTGACGAACGCGACGCTCCCTTTTGCTCTCCAGCTCGCAGATTTGGGTGTGCAGGAGGCGCTTCGCAGAAGCAAACCACTGCTTAGTGGCACCAATGTCCTGAATGGACATATTACCTACGAAGCGGTCGCACGTGATCTGGGATATCCTTATGTTCCCGTGGAACAGGCAGGGCAGGCGAAAGCCTTACAATAGAAACAGCTCAAAGAACCACACGCTCTTCCCAGCAGGGACCGAAGCGTGTGGTTCTTTTTGTACTAGCTATATTCACCGTACTTACTGCGTTTCAGATATTTCTGACGAAAGGAACGTTTGAAGACGGCGATAAATATCTGTGATTTCTTCCAGCGACATGCGCACCAGTCCGCTAGACGAAGGTGCCACAAATTCATGCATCTCAGGAATTAGCGGTTCAGGCTGAAATCCCCAATCTACTTTGGATCTTTTACTGTATTCGGTGTACACGCCTTTGCCGACAAAGCAAGCAACCTTCGGGCGGTATTCCTTTAGCTTCTCGTATAGCTTCAGACGTCCTTCGGCGTATTCCTCGCGTGCAATGTCCTCCATTCCCCTCGTGGGACGGGAAACAATGTTCGTAAAACCAAAGCCCAGCTTCAGCAGCTCCCGATCTTCCGATGGATTGTACAAGCGAGGTGTCAAGCCTGCTCCCTCAAGTATGCGCCAAAAGCGGTTGCGCGGATTCGCATAATGATGTCCTACCTCGCCTGATTTCAGGCTGGGATTAAAGCCGATGAATACAACGGATAATCCATAATCCAGATGATCATCTACCTCATGCAGTTCTGTCTCTCGCTCTGTCATGGGCTCCTCCTTCCTCAAACCATATCCAGCGGCTGCTTCCGCATCGGCGGAGGAAAAGCTTCGTCTATTTGTTGAAGTTGTTCAGGGGTGAGCCGAATACTTGCTGCCGCTGCATTTTCTCGTACATGCGATTCCTGTACCGCCTTCGGAATGGCCCAGACATCACCGTCTCGTATGACCCACGCAAGCGCAATTTGCGATGGAGTTACCCCGTGGCTGGCAGCAATGTCTACCATAACAGGATGCTCCAGCAGGCCCCGTCGCAGGCGACCACCTTGGGCAATCGGGCAATAGGCCATCACAGGCACTCCATTCGCACGGCTCCAAGGTAGCAGATCATATTCGATGCCCCGCGAAGCCGCGTGATACAGCACTTGATTGACAGCGCAGGCTTCGCCTCTCAGGTTCCATAGCTCCTCCATGTCGGACTTGTCCAGGTTGGACACTCCCCAGCTGCGGATTTTGCCCTGCTCACGCAGTTGTTCCATACCTTCTATTGTCTCTTCCAGTGGAATATTCCCTCGCCAATGCAACAAATACATATCCATGTAATCCGTTCCCATGCGGGTTAAGCTAGCTTCGCACGCCTGAGCCAGTCCTTGGCGGTCCGCATGATGAGGGTAAGCCTTGCTGACAAGATAGACATCGTCCCGGCGCCCCTGAATGGCCTCTCCGACGATCTCTTCTGCGCCGCCCTCCGCATACATTTCAGCCGTGTCCACCAGCAACATGCCCAGCTCGAAGCCAAGTTGAAGCGCACGCACCTCCTCCTGCCGAAGTGAGGCTTTTTCGCCCATATTCCACGTGCCCTGCCCGATGAGCGGTACTTCACGACCGTCCGTCCATGTGATCACACTTTTCTTATGTTGGCTCATATGCATTCCCTCCTTAGGAGCCTGGTGTCACAGGCTTATCAAATACATGGCTCTGCGTCCAATGCTGTCCACCATCCGAGGTAGTGTACATAACTGGGGCCTGCTCTGAGTCCGAAAAAATAGCCCAGCCTTCTTTGGCATTTGCCATCCCGATTTGCTGACCGCCATAACCGTCAAAGCCTTGCTTTCCATTGTTCCACGTCTTGCCGCCGTCAGTCGTCCAGCCAATCGTATTGGGCTTGTCGCACGGTGCGCAATAACCGCCCATCCATGCGGTACTGCTATTAACCGCATAGAGCATACCTGGTGCCGCCCCTTCATTTTTAGGAACCTGATTGTCTTGCTGGCTAATACCTGGTGCCGGGCCACCGCCAGCGGTGGCATTCGCCAGTACAGGACGCCAGCTTTGTCCACTATCGGCAGTATGCCAAAGCGAATACGACGTCTGATTCATCCCCGTATCTCCAACCAGCTCGATCCATGCGTTGCCACGTTCTACCGAACGAATAATGGCTCCATTTAGAGGCGCCTCCGTTGTCCGTGACATGACAGTAGTCCACTTTTGGCCCCCGTTAACGGTATGTAAAATCTGGAATGAACGGTCTGTGTCCTGCGTAACCGCCCAGCCGTTTTGCCGATCATGGTAATATGGCTGTCCTACCATGTGGCCAGGCACGGGGAGCGAAGACCAGCTTTGCCCGCCATCCTTCGTATATTGGTTGCCACTGAACCCTTCCTTGGATGATACAAAGTGTAAAAAGCCCGTTTGCCCTTGCTCAGGTACAGTCCCAACAACCTCCCAGCGTTTGCCGCCATCGCGAGTGGCCAGCAGCGATCCGCTGTCTGCCATAACAGCCCAGCCTTGCTGCCCGTTCAAGGCAAAAATCTGCTGAACCGTACCTTGACCCTGATATTGCACATTCCACGTCGATCCGACTGAACCGGATGCAGACGCGTCCGTTCGGGCAATCCAGCCATTTCCGCCGATCCAGCCGGATTGGCCGTCGATCAAACGCAACGCGGTAATATTGTCCATGCGGACTTTCGCTATAGTAGTGTCTGTGGTTGCTTGTCCTCCTGTTTTCGGTGTATCTACAGTCGCTCCCGAACCATTCGCTTGTGCCGAGACGGCACCCTTTTGCTCATTTTGAGCCGTTTGTCCTGTTTGCGAACTTGTTTGTGAGCCTGTTTCACACCCCGCTGTCACTATGGCTACGGCGAGTAAAAGCACCCAGACCGATGTTTTTTTCTTCATTTTCGTTCATCCCCTTATGTTGGTGATATACATGGCTGTGCGGGTATTGTATTCACAGCCATGTATATTCTATGTATTACCCTGCTGTCTTCGTTTCACTCTTAAGGTGAATATACGGAATGGACTGAATGCAAACCAGCGTTACAGGATTACGAGTTTACAGGAACAAAGCCGCCTTTTTCGATGGCCCGAGTTCCTTCTTCACTTTGCAGCCATTCGAGTAATCGTTGCATCGAAGGGCTTGGTTCCTCGCCTTCCCGTGTGACTACAAACAGTTGAGCTGTGAATGGATATTGCTTCGAGCGGATGTGCTCTTTGTTCGGCTCCACTCCATCAATAGACAAAAATTTGACCTCTTGACGATTATGCATCACATTTGCAAAATAATAAAATGAATAACCGAGCGCGTTGTGATCCTTGTTAAAATCTGCGACTGCATTAATCATACCACCCATAATGCCAATTTGTAGTTCACGTGGCGGGTCAGCCATTTCATGGCCTGCCATCACTTTCTTTTGCATATATGTCTGACTGCCTGAATTTTCTTCTCGCTGATAAGCAATGATCGGCTGATCCTTGCCCCCTACCTCATTCCAATTGCGGATAGCCCCTTCATATATACGGCGAACCTGCTCCGAAGAAAGTCCTCTAACCGGATTGTCTTGATGTACGAGGAAAATAAACGCATCCCACCCAATGGGTGTGAGCTTCATTTGTATTCCCCGACTTTTCGCCAGCCGCAGTTCCTCATCGGAAGGACCAGCCACCAGAATCAGATCCGCCTTCTTTTTGATCAAATTGACATATGCCTGATGGGTCGTGTTGAATCTCAGTTCGTGCGCTGCTCGCGCCTTGCTCATTCCGGTCAGTTCATGCAGCATATCCTGCGCAAACGGAATGGCCGCTGTAGCCCCGTCAACTACCGGAAAATCTCTCTCTGCAATGTATGGGCGTTGAGGAAGCATCAGTGTAATCGTCAGCACAATGACGAGCGCAGCAGATATCGCGGCAACAATCCATTGCCATCTATGATCCACCTTACCATTCTTGTCGGTTAGCGCTGGATAACGATTTACCCCAACTCCTACTACCATGCCAACTATCGGCAGCAGTGCAGCCAGTAGAAACCAGATTTCACCATGCTGTGTATATGGACCCAATACCTCTAACACAGGCTCCGCCCAAGCATGATAGAGTGAAAAGAGCCCCCACGCCCCTCCCGACACTTCAGCAGGTTGACCACCAGACCCTTGTATTCCTACAATCCACAACCACAGCCCACATAATAATGATAATAGCCCGGTCAGCATCAGCGAAAGCTTGCCCATGCTGGACATACGCGCACTCAAGGCACCATAAGCTGCAAAGATGAGACCGATAATCCATGCATATAGAAGCAGTATTACAATCACAGTTGTATCCGTTACACCTTCATGCCTCAGCAGAAGCTGCACTTGGGGTGCCACAACCATACTCCAAACTACATTAAACATGACTGAAAACAATCCAAACATAAACGTACCGCCCAACCATGGCCAAAACCATGCTATCCGCACAGACTCGTCCTTTTCCGGCTTGGTTATAACTTCCTTTGGATCAGACATGTACATCCCCCTATAACTAATGAATGAAATGAGACTGTAAGCCATTGCTTCTTCATTGTACAATTATGGTAAAGATTAGTATACGAGAGGAGGAAAAAAAAGCCTTATCCGATCTTCCCAGCGATGAATTACTCAAGCTGCGTATGGCAAAAAAGGCCTCCCCCACGGGAAAGGCCTTTTTGTCATCGAATCTTCTTTATATTGCTCTGGCATGGATCAAAAAACGGTGCTGCTTCACGTCCCAATAGCCATCACGTTTAATATCTAAATACAGACCATATAGCTGTTCTATATATTTCTCCGGCTGAAAGTCTGTAATCTGCCATTCGATTGCTTTTAAGTAATAGACAATCGCTCCAATATCGTAAAAGCGCTGTATCGGAAACTGTTCCTGCTGCTCTAAAATTTCGAAGCCATTGCTTTTCAAACCTGCAAGTGCTTGAGAAAGGGTCCAGTCCGCATACTCGTAATCAGGTGCTCCCAAACGGTCGTTGATGCCCGCACAATCTAGGCCCCCTACCTGTTGAGTCAAAAACGTCCCACCTGGTCGCAAAATACGCCGTACCTCCGTTGGCGAAAATGACTCATGCTTATTCAGCACGAGGTCGAACCCGGCATCGCCAAACGGAAGGGAATCGTCATCCTGTATAGCCATAACGCGCACACCCAGCGGCTCCAATCTTTCCTTGGCGATAGGAACATTCGGTGCATACGCTTCTGTCGCACATACGATCTCTGGAAAAGGGCGTAGCCGAGATAATAGCTCTCCCCCGCCTGTTCCCATATCCAGCATCGCCTTGGATGAATGAATAAACTTCATAGCCTTGCTGACATAAGACCATTCCAAGGGCTCGCTCGCCACACGTCCCGTATCCGAGATGAATGAAAAATCCCATCCGGAAAATGACTGCTTATAATTCTCCAAGAACTGTAGAAATTCACGATCTTCTGTATATTTCATATTATTTTTGCTCCTCCACCATTGAGCTGTACGTTATTGAACTCTTCTCTCTGTATGTTCTACGTTGTATCTCTCTGTACATCTATTTTATGTCAGCTCTAATGTGGAGGAGCTCTTGCCCGTCGGTGAGGTTGTTATATGTCGTGTCGGAACCATCCCATGTTTATCTACCTCCGTCCATATGCCATCCAAACCAGATGCTGTCCCACTTAAGGAACTGTCGGTAATGCCTTCGCAAGCTCCGGTGTGATGTCTTTTGAGGTTAATAAGTAATAAATCGTATGAAAGCCGGAACCGCTGATGGACTTGATTTTAACTTGGAACAGATAAGTGCCTTTCTCTACTTGTGGATCATAGCTGTAGTCATTTCGGTTATCCAGCACAGTATTCCAAAGTTTTGGATCTTCAATTGTGGTGACTTTATACTTCTGCTGCAATATTCTGAACAAATTCGCTGGTTCAATATACTTACCGGGCTGATACGACTTCTTCTCTTGAGAAACCATTGGAATAGCTCGAATCGATATAATGTCTTTCGACGTGACAATCACCTTGTCGGCGTATCCTTTGCGTTCCAGCCAAGCATTCAGCTTGTGGAAGGATATACGCCAATTAAAGGAGACAGTGCGAGTCCACTCTGGTTCTTCTGACAAAATAGATGAAGGTTTGTTCACAATATTAATATTCCCCAACGCGTAAGAACCTGCCTGCATTTCACTATAGCTCATGCCCAAAACTTCTTCTTTCAATACAGCTTCAAATTCACGAATATCTTCCGGATCAGTCAGAACAACTCGCCGTTCATTATCATCTGCCGATTGAATGCTGATCGTCTCCGCTTTACCATACAGCTTATCAAGTGAGTAGCTTACTGTTTTGTAAGGCTCAGACAGCATCACATTCGCCAGCGCTGCCCGGAAAGGCTGCTCTGGAAATGTATAGCTACGAGTCATAATGGTACCATCGTCCAAACGATAGGCAATGGATATCATTTGTTGCGGTTCTTTATTGAACCCAGCCGACTCTCCAACTGAGTGTGCACTTACAAGCTCACGCTGTAAATTCAGCACAGCAGCAATAAAAACTTTATCTTGCGAAAAATAGAGATTTTTCTGTGTCGCTCCCCCGTCCAGATACAAATTTTGCCCAGCATAGACTTGCTCGACTGAATGAGCGGTTGGAATCCGTTCCTCGTAGCCTATCCAACTAGACGTGGGGATGTACATTGCCAGACCCAAAACTGCCCCATATGCAACCAGCTCCAGCAAAGCGCGAATACGTACAATTTGCCATGTCTTGCGGATGACCATCTCCACAGCAATATAACCTAAAATAGCTCCAAGCACATACCCGAAAATTGACCAATCTCTCCCCTGGCCTCCTGTGCTATAAAAATATTCTCCTATCAGCAACATGGCACATAACATGACCCCTGCCTTAAAAAAGGGCTGAAAGAAAGTAAAGGCCATAGCCTGTGTTGCCTTTTCTACCAGCCGCTTGCGATATAACACATAGCCTAAAATCACAAACAGCAAGGAAACACCCATATAAATAAGCAGCTCCACATATGAAAATACGCTACTCGACAAATCCATAATGCGGACGAACGGCGATAAACTATACCAAATATTATTGCTGCTACGCAACCCCACGCCATTACCGTTCTGAACAATGGTTCCCAAAATCTGAGAGTAACCATATAGATTGTGCCCCAGAAAACGACTTATCATGGAGTACAAGAAAAAGGGCAACAACAGCAAAACATACACTACAACAGCTTGCAACAGCGATTGTCCTACACAGATACCTACAAACACGGTAAAGGTAAACAGGAAAATCGTAAGGACGGATACGACCAAAGCCCACGATCCAATATCATTGATATAAAAAATATAAGATAGTTCAACCGACGTATTTAGCAGGGCAGTTACTCCCGCGGTCAGCCAAATAGGTACGAGTAAAAGGATAAGGCCGCTAATTAAATGTGCCGATAACAGATGCTCTCTGCGTAAAGGAAGACTATGGTATAAATCTGATGAACCCTTCCGCTGAATAAAACGAAGCAACATCACGCCCGCCAGCACAGGCACAGTCAAGAAAATAATATTTTGCAATTCATTTCCTGGGATTGTACTATCGAACAAGCTTCTCAAAACCGTGGGCACTCGCTCGTTTCCAGTACTCATAAATAGTGGCAGTGGCACCGTAAACAATAACCCCGCCAAGTACAATAGACCGATCCAGCCATGCTGTCTCAGGCATTGGCGAATTACGCCGCCGCTACAGAAGAATCGGTTGGATGTCATAACCTGCGTCCTCCATTTCATAAATGAAAATTTCTTCAAGCGTCAACGGCAGCAAATCGAACACATGTGGCTCGTATGCTTCAATCGTCTCCGCAATCCGCTCTCGCTCACCCCGGATAATAAGCAGCAGAACACTGCCCCTTCGTTCCTTATGTACGACCGAAAGTTGGCTACAGACAGCTTCCTCATGCATGCTGTCCCGAAAAGCAACCTGCACCTTATGCGTATCGGATTTGAGGTCATCGACCTCTTTTTCCAATAGCATCCGACCTTGGTGCATAATGCCGACATGATCACACATGTCTTCAATCTCACGCAAATTATGAGATGAGATCACGACGGTCATCTCACGTGCAGCGGTTTCTTGGAACAAGAGATTTTTGATCATTCTACGCATCACTGGGTCCAGACCATCAATGGGTTCATCCAAAACCAGCAGCTCAGGCATGCAGCTCAAGGCAAGCAAAAAAGCGGCTTGGCGCTTCATCCCTTTGGAAAAACGGTGAAGTTTGCGCTTCGGGTCCAGCTTGAAAATATCCGTAAGCTGTGTGTAGCGTTCCTCACTCCAACTTGGATAAATGGAGCGGTAAAACCGGGCCATCTGACGAATTGTCGCTTGCGGGAAAAAATAAGGGGTATCCGGTAAAAACAGAATGTGCTGCTTGACTTCAGGCTGCTCATACACTGGCTGACCACCGATTAGCACCTTGCCAGTATCCGGTCGGTAAATTCCGGCAATGATTTTGAGCAAGGTCGTTTTCCCTGCCCCGTTCGAGCCCAGCAGTCCAAAAATGGAGCCCTTCTTTACCGTAAGGGCAAGCTGATCGACAGCCTTTTCTTCTGTAAATGTCTTTGTGACTTCCCTTAATTCAATCAAGGGACATCCCCCTTTCCTTTGTTTGCATAGCTTCCACGTATATGTCGTCCACTTCCTGCTGTGTAAAACCGAAATGGACAGCTTCGATCATCTGTTTTAACAATGCCACCCGAATCTCATCCCGCTTCATTTGTTGCGGCTGCTGCTGGGTAGGCGTGACAAAGCTGCCTTTGCCCTGAACGGAATAGATATATCCTTCGCGTTCCAGCTCGCGATACGCCTTCTGAATCGTATTCGGATTCACCGTAAGTTGAGCGGACAATGCCCGTACAGAAGGCAATTGCTCATCCGGCTGAAGCGATCCGTACATGATCATTTCCTTGACCTTCTCCATAAGCTGTTCGTAGATCGGCTTACGGCTGCGGATATCCAGCTCGAACACATGGACTTCCTCCTTTCAACACTGGCTCAAATTCATTTATACATGTTCAACTGTTCTAACTGTACTATTATTAATAGTACAGTTAGAACAGTTTGTCAATCTTTTCTTTGAACATTTCTTACAAAAATAGCCGTGATGCATCCTGCATCACGGCTATGTCTTTTTAGCCTTCCTTTGAATCATAAGGCTGATCACGGCATATATTGGCAAGCGTTTGCCCTTCCGGCAGTTTAAGATCCAGCTGGAACCGGAATGTTGCTCCTTTGGCCTCGTCGCTATCCACACCAATGGAACCTCCCATTAGCTTGACCAGGTTTTTGCAGATGGACAAGCCTAGGCCTGTCCCTCCATATTTTCGGTTCAGTGCCGGATGAAGCTGGGAAAAAGGCTGAAACAATAGATGTTGGCGGTCTGCTGGAATACCGATTCCAGTATCAGTAACACTGAACTCAATCAGGCATCTATTTTTACGACGGCTGTAAGCCTTTCTCTCCACAAAGATATTTACACGCCCTCGCTCCGTAAATTTGATCGCATTGCTCACCAAATTCACTAGTACCTGTCGAATACGCACATGATCACCGACCAGCATCCCCGGCATTTCCTGATCCACATGCCATTCCAGCTCAATGCCTTTTTCCATAGCCTGCGTCATGAATAGGTCAGCCACACTGCCGACCACGTCATCTAGCACAAAGGATTCGTGCAGCAAAGACATTTTACCAGCTTCGATTTTGCTCAAATCCAGTATCTCGTTCAATATCTGCATTAAAGCACCACTGCTACTGGTAATAATGTCTATATAGCTACGCTGCTCCTCATCCAATTCAGTATCTGCGAGTAACCCCGCCATACCTATAATGCCGTTCATCGGTGTACGGAGCTCATGACTCATCACAGAGAGAAACTCTGACTTGGCCCGATCGGCGCGTTCGGCAGACTCCTTGGCCCGAATGATCTCCTTTTCATTCGTCCTGTCTACAAAAACCATCACAGCCCCTTTTCGCTCGCCATTATCCATCAAAGGGCTGATTCGATAGGAGGCCAGAAAGCTGGACCCGCCTTTTTTCCAAAATACTGCTTCCTCTGCCTGATAAGAGGCTCCGCTTCGAATCGCTTGAAGAATAGAGGACTGTTCGTCCGGAAAATGACTGCCAATTTCGTCAGCATGGCGGATCATGTCTATGCATGCGCCATTCAGCGGTTTGGCCGATCCTACGCCGAACATCTCGACAGCTGCCGGGTTCATAAAGCGGACATGTCCTTCGGTACTTAAACCCACAATTCCTTCGGATACAGCATTCAAAATAAGCGAATGCTCATTACTGAGCTTCTCAATTTGAGCAATGTAGCTTTTGAGAGGGGTAACATTTTCTATAATCCCGTAGCAGCCTACAATTTCCTCTTGCACGAAAATCGGGATATTCGTCATCTTGATAAATAGACGCTCCCCCTCCTTATGTATAAATTCCGATTCATAGGTTTGCGTCTCACCCTGCTTGGCCAGCTCCATGTGACGCTTGATTTTATCCTGTTCCTCAGAGGAAGCCATGATAAGTATGTCAGCCCCAAGCAACTCATCCTTCGTATAACCCGTAAGCTCCTCCAAGCTCGGATTCACACTTAAGATATGACCTTCCATATTCACGGCGCATATCCCGAGTGGATTATGCTGAAATAGTGACTTATAGCGGTTTTCACTTTCACGCAGGCGCTGCTCCATTTCCCAGTGCTCTGTAACATCCTGGATCATACCCACCACTTGAACGGGCTTGCCTGCATGCTCGTCCATTTCAGCTTCCCAGATTGAACGCAGTACCTTTTGTTCCCCATTCGGCAATACAATTCGGTAAAAGGTCTCTTCGTGTATTCCCTTCAATATAACGTTGGTGATAATCTGTTTCATGCGCTCTGTATCTTCTGGATGAACAGCCGCCATGAACGCGTCAATACTTGTTTCAACCGGCTTGACACAATAGCCAAATATGCTGCGAAATTCCTTGGAAAAATGCATAACATTGTTGACCAGATCCCAGTCCCATGAGCCGAACATCGCCAACTGTTGAGCTTTTGCCAGGTTCTCCTCGCTCTTCTGGCGCTCTGTGATATTTCGTCCGATGGATAGAACTCGCTTGATTCTGCCCCGTTCATCCCGAATAATGCGGTACGATACTTCTAGCCACAAATAGTGCCCGTCCTTATGACGAACACGCCGCTTCATGATGCCTGTTTCCTTGAACATTCCATGTACACGCATGTAATCGGCATCTTCGACATGGTAAAATTGCAATCGTTTTTTCCCAAGCATCTCCTGTTTCGTATAGCCTAAGAGTTTTTCCACCGAAGGAGAGATATATTGGAGTATGCCGTCCGCCGTGCTATATGAGATAACATCCGGCGTATTTTCCGTAATCAGCATATACAAATCCTCATTATCCGAGAGCACCTGCTCCATGTCCTTTTTCTCCGTGATATCCATTGCATACGCAATCAAATATGATTGCTCGGTAGCCTCATCATCAAATATGGTTAATTCCAGCGATAGCCAGACGGATGTTCCCCGTTTATGTTTCAAACGTAGCTCTGTCTTATAGACTTGATCCGTAGCCTGTAGCCAACCTGCGTAAGCCTCCCTCAACCCTCGCTGATCCTGAGCCTCTTTATACAAGAGATGGTAATATCGGATATCCAGTAATTCCTCCTGCTCATATCCGACCATTTTGCAAAAGGCGGGATTGACGTACAGGCACTTCCCTTCCCTCGACAAAATCACGATTCCTGTCGGGGCATGATTATACATATGTTCCAGCAAAGGTAGTCGTCGAGCAGCAGAAAACACAATCAATCTCCTCCTTTGTAGTCTGGCAGTTTTATCCAATTGCACATATTATACCATGACGTGGGATTTTTATAGCGGTGAGTCCACCTCTAGATGAAAGCCCTTAAACATGTATGCACAAAAGATTGCCGATGCAGATTCATCGGCAATCTTTGAATTATTTTTTTATACCACCCGGCTAATTTATACCACCCGGCTAAGAAAATGACGCAAAAATCGCTCCGCATCGACTTTAAGTGCCACATCAACCGTAGTCAGTGCTTGAGCTTCGTTCTCATTTTGCATTTCACGGGTGCGACCAACCTCGGTGGAATCGCCCACCTCGACGGCAATGTGCATTGGACGCGTCTCCACAAAACTGGAGTCAATAGCCAACCCTACGGCTAAAGGGTCATGCAAAGCACAGCCTGCAATGCCAGGTCTGAAATTGCGATAGGCTTCCATATAAAAGTCTGTCATATCTGCCATAAACGCGCCCAGCTCGGTCCCTTGCTCACGCCATTTGTCCACATCCTGCTGGGGAAGCAGTGTCTGCATCGTGACGTCCAGCCCGACGAGCGTAAGCGAAAAGCCCGCTCCCAGCACATAGGCTGCGGCTTCTGGATCGGCGTAAATATTCGCTTCAGCCGTTGGAGTTACATTCCCTTTCACTGTGACCGCGCCGCCCATGATGATCAGGCGCTCAAGCAATTGGGGCAATTCGGGACAGCGATCCAATGCAATCGCAAGATTGGTCAGCGGTCCCACAGCTACCAGGGTAAGTTTGCCCTCATAGCGACGAGCCTGTCCGATTATAAAATCAGCGGCATCCCCAGACGCAGCCTGACGGGAGGGCGCTCCTTTCAACTGATTGCCAATACCGTCTTCACCGTGAATATGCCGAGAATAAGGTTTGAACAGCTCCCGAGCATACGGCTTGTGAGCCCCAGACACGACCGGAGCCTCTACCCCTAGTTTTTCCAGCAGAATCAGTGAGTTACGTGTTGCCTCCTCCACCGAGATATTGCCAAAGGTGGTTGTAATACCGAGTAGCTCCAATTCCGGCGAATGGACCGCGTACGCAATAGCAAGCGCGTCGTCAATGCCCGTATCTACATCTAAGATTAACTTTTTGCTCATGATGACCCTCCACAGTAGAAACAGCATTCTTTTTTTCATTATACACAATTTCAATGCTTATTCCCTTGGTCATCAAATTCTTTATTCGAAGACGTAAAAGAAGGCTACGACAGTTATGCCGTAGCCTTCTTTTACTACTTTTCAATCACTCAAGGGGCACATGTTCTAGCCGAATCCTAAGGCTCGATTCCCCACACCAGCTTATCATTGTGGAACAACGTTACTTTGTTCCATTCTGCATAAGAGGTTTTAGTTGGATCAAAGGAATAATCATTGGATTCGTTCAGGTTAGACCAGTCGCTATTGTTCATGCGGATCTGAATATCACCTGTTTGCGCTCCAGCAGCGAGCGTGCCGGCAGCAGCACTGAAACCAATTTCAATATAGTTGTCTGTAATGGTGCGCAGCACGTTATCATTGCCTACTTGCGCATAGTCTACTGTGGATTGCAGCTCTTGGCTGCCATCCTTCGTAAAATAGTAACGGATTTTCAGCTCACTCAGCTTCACGGGTGTTGTGCCTTTATTTTTCAGGTTAAGGAAAGGCTTAACTGCGTTATCCGCTGGGTCGGTGTCCCCGGCCCGGTACATTACAACCAGATCACCCGCTGGTTCTGTTGGATCAGTCGGTGTACCTTTAGGTTCAGCACTTACCGTTGCAGAATCCTTACTTGTTCCTTTCGCATTCGTAGCACTTACAACATAGAAGTAAGTTGTTCCGTTCGTCAGTCCCTTATCTGTGTACTCTCTTTCTGTTACAAGAGGGGCAACGGCTGTAAAAGGACCTGCTTCGCTAGTGGCACGTTTTACCGTGTAGCTATCGGCACCAGTAGACGCACTCCAAGTCAGCGTCACTTGAGCATTACCAGCTACGGCCTTTAAGCCAGACGGTACAGCTGGAGCTGTAGGCGCTGGGTCCACACCACCAGTGGAAGGCACGATTGCAGGGTACGCATTTTGTACCAGCATCACAAACTGATCATGGAACCAAGCTCCTGAAATAGGTGCATTCGGCAAAGCATCTGTTAATGTGCCATCCTTGGTTGTATAGGTAGGATCACACATACGGTCAAAGCCTTTACCCTCATCGTTCGGAATGAGTGAGCTGGAACCATCGGAATCACCCGGAGGTTTCGCCCAGACATAGGCATCGATATGGCCAGCTGGAGCCGTTTGTGGCGGCGTTCCCATACCTGCTCCGCTGCTATTACACCAGTTACCACGGTGCGAACGTTTGTCCACACGACCTGAGTTTACATAGGAGTTAATATCATTGCCGACTGCGGAAGTCGGACGGTTAGGTCCTCCCCATCCATTACGGCCGGTATCAATTAACATGCCGAGCGAGCTTGGCCAGCCTGCATTGACAAAATCTCTATGCAAGGACTCAGCGAAATCCGATTCATCGAAATTAGGATTCCATTCGTAGAATTTGGATGATTTGATCGGCTGCCCGCCAATATTCAGGTTGGGATCAGGCAGATTCGGTTCTGTCAACGGTGAAGTATTGGCTGTATTCGTGATAAAGCCATCCACACTGGACAAACCTTTGCTAGTATCTTTGAAGATAGTTGTAAACAGAGATACCGTTGCTGTACGGTTGTTATCCCAACCTAACCAACCAGAGTGACCGATATCCACGTATTTGTACACATTCGGAATCTCGTTCAGCTTATTCATTGTGTATTTAACGCCAGCCTCATAAATTCCTGTAGATTTGGCTTGTCCACATTGGGGAGTATCCAGATTGGTTACCAGATTTGGCAAACTGTCCGGTTCAATGATCGCTACGATGCGAATATCCTTATATTTGGGATTCGCAAAAATAGAAGCGATTTTGTCAATATAATCCTTTTTGTACGTTTCCAGACCTGCCTGAGTCAACGGCAATTCACCATTGGAAGCCAAGGCATGACAATCTCGTCCGGGCAGATCATACACAATGAATTCCGCCGTAATCGGCATGTTGCCTTTCTTTTGCGCCAATACTTGGTCCAAATGCGCTTCCAGGCCAAGCTTGCCTCCACCGCCGTTAATAGCAGCGATACGATCAAGCCATACGGCTGTCGGGAACGTTTTGACCGTTTGCATTTTTGCCTTCAGGTTCGCATCTGTAATCTTGGCAATCGATGTGTCGACACTAGCCGCATAATCAGGGTTAACATATTTTGTCGCTCCTTGGTAAGGATTATCGACATGGGATTCTGCATGTATTTTATCCGTAAATCCTGCACCTGGTAGAAAGCTGCTTGCGACGAGTGATAGCGCAAAAGCATACTTCATGCTTTTACGAAGCACTTGCTTTGTTTTCAATTGCTTCACCTATCTTTCCGTGGATTTTGTTGAATCTTCCTATGTCGGCACCTGATTGTTACATGATTAATTGTGAGTTACGCCTACTCTACTTTTCCAAAAAAAGTGGCGTTCATAGTTGCGAAAGGTAAGCGCTTTCTATTTGTGCATGCGCTCACATTTTCCCCTTTTTGTCACCTCCTATGTTAGATTATAGTGAGCTGGAAATCTGCTGTAAATTGAATAAATTAAGGACTACATTATTAATTAGGCATATGAATTGCCACCCTAGTGGTTCATCAAGGCCCCTCTTTTTCTGAAGTCGGTTTCTTCATTTGTTGAACATCCCTGCTATAACAAGCTTTCGGGAGATTTAGGATCGACGGCAAAAGAGCAAATTCATAAAAAGCAAGACCGTATTCTTTAATTTCCGTCAGCCTAAATCGACAATGATAAACTCCAGCACGCCAACTATGCCAAATCGTTATATCTATCGACAGCAAAAGGGTGTTTTCAGGCCCTCATGACCGTGAAAACACCCTTTTATTGTTGTGAAGTCAATCTCTGCTCTTGTTGTTCTACACTTTTTCGCGATCCTTGCCCTTGTCGGATTGCCCTGCATTTTTATTGGCGGCATCCCGATCCAACTGCATTTCTTCAACCGTCTTCACCTTAAGTCGTGCTGCTCCCTCATAAGGTCGGGTTGGAATCAGATCGCCTGCAGCCAGACGTTGACGCGCCTCGGCAATTGCTGCTCCGTATTGCGGTAACCATGCTTCCTGCGCCACCAGCATTTCATCGACCATCTGCCAAATTTCTTTCGGATTACACACCGCGCCCACTAGCGGATCCATCATAAACGCTTGTCGTAGCAGCTTATCATCTCCGTGTACAGCTGCTTCAACAGCCAAACGCTGGACGGAAATACTTACATTGCAGACGGCAGCAAGACCAAGCGGTAGGTCTCCTACATGTGGCATGGAGATACCATTCCGATCCACGTATCCAGGCGCTTCAATAATCGCGTCGTCTGGCAAATTGGAAATCACACCGTTATTAACGACATTAAAATGCCCCCGGTATACACGTCCGGTTTCCAGACCTTCGATAATGTATGAACCATGCTCTTCACCGCGATTTTCCGCCTTGTACTCCAATGGCTCTTCTTTCATCCAGTTGGGGAAATCTGTTTCAAACCAATTACGTCCTTCTGTACATACACGCAGATAGCCGCCTGTTTCTCCGTTGATCCAGCTGCCTAGATCAATCCAGTCCATAATTTCATTCGGACGCTTCCGGTACCAAGGTACATATTCACTTAGATGACCATTCGACTCTGTGCTGTAATAGCCAAAACGGCGAAGCATGTCGATGCGCACCTTTTCGGTACGGCTATATTCGGGATGTTTTTCAAAAGCCTCCAGCAGCCCGGCTGTCAGATCCTTGCCTTCATGTGACGCCTGAATGTACCACGTCTGGTGATTGATTCCGGCGCACACAATGTCCACATCCTGCTTCTCCAGACCATACACCTCGGCAATTTGGTGATGCCCATGCTGTACGCCGTGACATAGACCGATTGTACGCACACCGCTGTATTTATTACAGGCCCACGTCATCATTGCCATGGGGTTCGAGTAGTTCAGCAGCAATACATCCGGTGCACTTAGCTCGCGGATATCCTTGCAGATGGCCAGCATTTCAGCAATACCACGCTGACCGTACATAATCCCTCCTGCACACAGTGTATCGCCCACGCATTGATCCACGCCATATTTCAGTGGAATATCCACATCGGTTGCAAAGCCCTCCAGCCCGCCAACCCGGATCGTACAAATGACGTATTTGGCATCCTTTAAAGCTATCTTACGGTCCGTAGAGGACTGTATTTGTATGGACAAACCATTCTCGCGAATATCCCGCTGGCACAGCTCAGTAACCATATCCAGATTGTGCTGACTGATATCCGTAAAAGCCACTTCAATATCATTAAATTCCGGCACCGATAACAGATCTCGCAAAATTCCACGGGTAAAACCGATGCTTCCTGCTCCAATAAAAGCTACTTTAAATGACACGGCATTCAACCTCCGGTAATTAGAATGGGTATATACCGTCATTGTAGCAATAGGCCTGTGGAAAGCGTTATCAAAATCATGACCAGTTTCGTATTTAGGTGTCAAAAATCCTAACTTTCGCGTGATCAGAGGGTTTCCCATTTCCATTTTGATCCATCCCACTTCTCTCTTTCTATCTAGTGTTTTTTCAGTTCAATATGTACTTTAAGTGCGGTAAATGTAGTAACATAAAAGAAAACATTGGAGAGCAAGGAGCAGCCTAAGATGAACAAAAAGATTATCTTTTTAGATATAGATGGAACGCTAGTGAATGATGATGGTATGATTCCCGAATCTGCAAAAACAGCATGTATCGAAGCGAGAAAGAACGGACATCTGATTTATTTATGCACTGGCCGATCCAAAGCGGAGATTTATGATTTTATCATGGAGGTCGGTTTTGACGGGATCATCGGAGCTGGCGGGGGCTTTGTAGAAATCGAAGGCGAGATGTTATATCACCACAAAGTATCGGATGAAGATGTTAGACATATGGTCGATTACTTTGATGAACATGATTTGGACTTTTATTTGGAATCGAACGGGGGACTGTTTGCGAGTAAAAACTTTCTGCCCCATGTGGAACGGCTTATCTATGGAGATGTGGACAATGATCCCGTAGCCAGAGAAAAAAAAGAACAACGCCCGCATCCTTTTATCACCGGCCTAACTATAGGAGAGGACAACCTGTACCGTAGTGACGTGAACAAAGCATGTTTTTTGGAAAATAAAAATGTTCCTTTTGAACAAATCAAAAAGGAATTCGCAGGGAAATTTGAGGTTATTCAATGTACTGTATCTGCTTTCGGGCAAGACAGTGGTGAGCTAATGGTTCCCGGTATTCATAAAGCCGTAGCTATTGAAAAGCTTATTGAGCATTTGGGAAGATCCCAAGAAGACACCATTGCTATCGGAGACGGGATGAACGATGCTGAAATGATTGAATATTGTGCACTAGGAATTGCCATGGGAAATGCCAAACCGGACCTCAAAGCCATTGCAGATGACATTACGGATGCTGTGGATGAAGATGGACTGTTTCACAGCTTTAAAAAGCATGGTCTGATTTAGTGAGGTTATTTTTATATACTTAAGCCCCTGAAGCAGTTTCTGGACTTAAAAATGTCCTAATCCTACTGGTAGGGGCCTATCTCCAATGCTATCTTTCCACGGAATTCATTTAGTGCCTGCTCGACTTCCATCTCCTCAATAATCGCGCTTATGCTGGCGATAGCTGCCTACGCTTCTTTGGTTACTGTATAATGAGTTAAGTCTCTAAATATTTACAAAGGAGCAAGACATGTCAAACCGTAAATGGACATTTATCCTTATCCCAGTCTTCCTGCTATTTGCCTGGCTGCTCTTTCAGTTCACTCTGTCTTCCTTTCAAATCCACCAATTTGCAGAACAATTGAAGACGGTTTCACCAAACGACGGGGGTTCCGATACAAAAGTGGTATTGATATCGCAAGAGCTAGACAATTATTACTGGCGGTCCATTGAACAAGGAGCCCGAAAAGAAGCGGAACAGTACGGTATGCGGCTCGATTATATCGGTCCAGACCGCATTAATCCGTCCGAGCAGATCAAACTGCTGGATAAAGCGATCGCTGCCAAGGCGGATGCAATTCTGGTTCAAGGGATAAATGATCCGGAGTATCGACGATTAATCGACAAAGCAGCCGGACTTGGCATACCTGTCATCGCGATCGATACGGACGAACCGGACTCCCGAAGGCTGGCTTACGTCGGAACGGATAACGAAGGAGCAGGAAAACAGATGGGCGCGCTGTTAGCGAAAGCCTCTGGAGAGCGTGGCGACATTGGAGTTATGATCAGTAGCGAGCACGTCGAGAATCAGCGACTTAGGCTTGCCGGATTTCGCTCCGTGATCAGCCGCTATCCCAATCTCCACATTGTGGAGATTCGCTCCTCAAATATTTCACGGCTTCAGGCAGCCCAGCAAGCCCAAAACATGCTCACCCGGTATCCGCAGATCCGCTACATGGTCGGATTCAGTGCGCTGGACGGCCTTGGCATTCTGGAAGCCTCGGAGCGGCGCGGCGCGCGGAATTTGCAAATTTTCGCTTTTGACGATATGGCCGAGACGTTGGAAGCGATCAAAGATCGCAAAATCGAACTGACCCTTGTTCAACAGCCAGAAGAAATGGGGGCTAAGGCCATAAAATTGCTGAATGATTATCTAAAGGGGAATGATCCCCAGCAATTAACATACACCAGGGTATATGAAGTGCATGCGGACACTCCCGACAACATGTCCGGAGATGACAGACGATGACGATCAGAACGAAGCTGCTTCTGTTCATCCCTCTTCTAGTTGTGTTCGCCAATATCATCGCTTATTTTGTATTCCAAAGCGGAAAGGTCGTACAACAGAGCTACGATGAAATGCTTGGCCGCATTCTCCTCATCGAGCAAACCTCCGAATCGGCGGAGAGCAACTTAAAGCTCCTATATGCCTATCTGCTTAATCCAAGGGACGATAAGGCTATGCAGGGTCCGACAGAATACCAATTAATGCAGTTGAAAGGCAAAATCCAAGAAGTCTCCGACTCGACCGACCCTTCCTTCGCCGAGGAGGACTACGTGAATTTGTTGACCACATTTCTTGAACAGAAACAAGCCGCAGTTCTGGATGCAAATACACAAGATCCTCAATCGGCTTTTGAACATTATATTGAAGCGGAGAAAACCGTCAGCTATATTCATGAGGAGGGACAGCGACTGATCGATGCTGAACTGGCCTATTACCGGCCGATCATCGAGAACATTCGGAACAAAAATGAGCGAATGAACGTTTTAGGAGTGGCATTGTTCGGCATGAACGCGCTGATGGGGGTTTTGCTTGCAATCTGGATCTCGCGCAGCATTACTGGCCCTGTCGGCAGACTTGTCGGACTGGCGAAGCGAATCGCTACAGGTGATCTGAATATCAAGCCCCCACCGCGACGGGATGACGAGCTAGGCGTACTGTCGGACGCCATTTCGCAAATGTCCGCCGATTTGAGTATCCTCATTGAGAAGGATAAACAGAGTCTGGAAATGCGGCGGCTTGTGAAGGAACTGGAGCTTCTGGCTCTGCAAAATCAAATTAATCCGCATTTTTTATTCAATACCTTAAATGTGCTCTCCAAGCTGGCGATCCTGGAAGGGGCGGAGAAAACCAGCGACCTGATCGTTTCGCTGTCCAATCTACTACGGTACAGTCTGCAAAAGCTGGACAAACCCGTAACTCTCCAGGAGGAACTGGATCATATTCGCGAATACGTGACCATTCAGCAGGCGCGCTTCCGGGACAGAATTCTCTTTAATCTGCACTTTGACGCTTCCGTTCTTCAGCAGCAAATTCCGGCCTTGACGATCCAGCCATTTATTGAAAACGCTTTTCTTCATGGTGTGGCAGATATGGAGGATGGAGCCATTATCACGTTGACGTTGTCGCGAGCGAACGAGGATGTACAAATTGAAATCTCGGACAACGGAAAGGGTATGACGGAGGAAACCCGACTGTCCGTGCTCCGTCTTGAAGGCGAAGTCGAAAGTGGCAGTTCAACAGGACTTGGAATGCAAAATGTGTTTAGGCGGCTGCAGTTGTTCTACGGAAAAGAAGGAATGGTTGAAATCAGTAGCAGTACCGGACGAGGTACTACCATAACCATACGAATTCCAGTCAAGAAGGAGAGTGAGTAGACTGATGTATCGGTTGTTAATCGCGGATGACGAGGCTTTAGAGAGAGAAGGACTGGAATTGACAGTGGAACGGGCGATGCCGGGGATATTCCGGTTTATTCATGCTGGCAACGGTCGCATGGCGATTGAATGTGCGGAAGAGCACCGTCCCCATATTGCGATTCTGGATATCAATATGCCCGGAATCGACGGGCTTGCAGCGCTTCGTGAATTAAAGGAGCGGCTTCCCGATACCCGATTCGTGCTCGTCACTGCCTACGATTATTTTGCCTATGCCCAGAAGGCGCTCTCTTTGGGCGTAAAAGAATATATTCTGAAGCCGGCGAAGCGAGAACTGATCATCGGCACACTGAAACGACTGATTGAAGAAATTGAGTGCGAGAAGCGAGCACGTACGGAAGAATTGGAGCTTAGGCACAAAATCTCACAGCTGATGCCGCTCGCAGAAAATGAGCTGGCTTTAATGCTTATGGTCGACCAGACAGTGGATTCGAGCGCTTCCCAGCTATCAGAATGGCTGGACTTTCCTCTTGATCAGGGAAGCGCCATCATTGCCGCCTTTGACGGATATCCGGACGAGCAGGATAAAAAGAAAATTTACGATCATTTCCGAAGCTATGTAAAAACACATGGCCCGAATGCCATTGTAAGCTCCCTGATCGACCATCATGTAGCCACTTTTTTATGCAAGCCGCCTGCCACCAGCGAAAACGACTGGCGCCAGTTGGTTAAACACCTCGTTCAGCAGCTCTCCGAGCTTGCCCACCAGCAACTTGGCATTAAGACGGCCATTGGAATCGGATCGCTGCATAGCGGCGAGGAAGGACTTCGCAAGTCCTATTTCGAAGCCGTTTTTGCCTTCACCCTACGCAAGCGGGATGGAGGTTACTGCCACTTTGACGAACTGAAGTCGTCAGAGGCTGGAAACGCTTCTGTGCTTGCCGTCAAAGCGGAGAATGGAATGCTTCAGCAGACGTACGTCATGTCAGCACTGCAACGGATACGCGAACAGCGGGAGGTTCAAACACTGACTATGCTGGGCAGAGCGAAAATGTATATCGAGGAACGATTCAACGATGAGCTTTCGCTGGAAGAAGTGGCTGATTTTGTCCATTTGAATCCCCACTACTTCAGTAAAATTTTCAAACAGGAATACGGAGAGACGTTCATCGACTTCGTAACCCGGCTACGGATTGATAAAGCTATTTCTCTGATCAAGGAGGGTAACCTTGCTCTGAAGGAAATCAGCTTTGAAGTGGGTTATAAGGACCCAAACTATTTTAGCCGTGTCTTTAAGAAGATAACGGGCGTTCCTCCCACTGAGTTTAAAGGCCAAAAATAGTAGAAATTCATCCATGCCGGCCATCGGCATGGATTTTTTTAAGCTCGAATGACAAGGTAATGCTAGATTTAGCTCCTCCGTCTCCAATTCGGGAACCGAAGCCAAAATCGTGCGTGAAAAGGTCCGTTTATTGAAGACGATAACCGGCCTTTCTTTTATAAGCGCATGTTATACTTCTCCTCGAAGAACGGAATGAGGTTTTAGGAATCTGGAGGGGAGATGATTATATGGGAGTAATCATTCATAATGAAAGCGCTCAACAGAAAGCGCTTCAATCGGAAAAACCCAATATGCTTTTTGTGACGCTAGTATCCATCGTAGCTGCGCTTGGAGGGATACTGTTCGGTTTTGATATCGCGGTCGTTTCGGGAGCAGTTGAATTCCTACAGCAGCGTTTTTCGCTGAGCGAATTTCAGGTTGGTTGGGCGGTGTCGAGTCTGATTGTAGGGAGTATCACGGGAGCGGCTCTCTCTGGCTACATGAGTGAAAGGATCGGTAGAAAAAAGGTATTACTGGCCGCCGGATTTTTATTCGTCGTCGGCTCGATCTGCTCTGCGCTTCAAGACTCGTTCACCGGGTATGTTATCTTTCGCATGATCGGCGGCATTGGCATAGGCATCACTTCCACCGTTTGTCCGGTGTACAACGCGGAGATCGCTCCTGCCAAATACCGCGGCCGTTTGGTTGCTTTAAATCAGCTGGCGATCGTAACGGGCATTTTCCTGGTTTATTTTCAGAATTCGTGGATCGTCAGCCTGGGGGATGAAGCCTGGGGTGTCTCAACAGCCTGGCGCTGGATGTTCGGAGTGGGAGCTGTTCCAGGACTGATCTTTATGCTCTTGATGCTCTTCATACCCGAAAGCCCGAGATGGCTTATTAAACAGAATCGGCCTTATGAAGCGTTGCCGATATTGCTGAAAATTCACGGTGAAGAAGCCGCTAAGCAGGAAGTGCTTGATATCAAGGAATCATTCAAAAATGAGAACAACTCATTGAAACAATTGTTCGCTCCCGGTATTCGGGTCGCTCTCTTTATCGGTGTCATGCTTGCCATTATGCAGCATATTACCGGCATCAATGCCATTTTGTACTACGCGCCGGTTATCTTTAAAGGAATGGGACTCGGTACGGACGCTTCTTTGACCCAGACCATCTGGATCGGGTTGATCAATGTGTTGTTTACCATCGTATCTGTATGGCTGATCGACAAAGCGGGACGAAAAATCCTGCTGATAATCGGCACCTCGTTGATGACCTGCTGTTTGGTCATTATTGGAGCCGCATTCAAAATGGGTTTGACCACCGGACCGCTCGTACTCATCATGATATTGATCTACGTGGCCTCCTACGCTATATCGCTTGGGCCAATCGTATGGGTCATGATCTCTGAGATCTTTCCGAACCGCATTCGCGGCAAAGCTGTAGCCATCGCTTCGATGGCACTATGGGCCGGTGATTATCTGGTATCGCAGGCATTCCCTCCTCTGCTGAGTTCAGCCGGTCCGTCCAATACCTTCTGGTTATTCGGAGCCATCTCGTTATTCGTCGTAGTCTTTATATGGCGCAAGGTTCCCGAAACCAAGGGGAGATCACTTGAACAGATGGAAAATATGTGGCTTGGGAAATGACCCAACTTTAGCTCTCAAAAAGCCCAGCACTGTTATAATGCATGAAATCACACGGCCTCTGAATTCATACCGACCTAAATCGGTAATGGTTCAGAGGCTTCTTGTTGCTTATGTGTAATTTATCCTCCTGCTTCTCCTTTAATCACTCGAAATTATGATGGGCAGTTTTTGATTAATGGATAGCGACGACGTAGCGTTGACTAACGCCAACTGTTCGCACAATTCCTTAGCTTGCTGGCAGTAACCACGAATTTCATCCATAAGCTATTCGTATGCTTTATGTGCCTATGTAAGCAGCCCCATCTGTTGAATGACTTGTTCACGTTTTGTCATTTAGTTCAGCTCCTCAGCTCATTTTCTGCAGGCAAAAAAAGCTCATTCCTACTCAGGGTTCAAGTTGGGAAGAGCTTTTGAAAATTTATCAAGTGTTTGTTTGTTGGTTGTATTGTACGATCTTGTTACTGGAATTGTAAAGAAATTACCAAACTATTTAAAGAATTATCCCCTTTCATTCCTTAACATTTTTTTATTGTCAAAGAATTATACTACTCTGGCAAAGTAAAAATAACATCAAACGGATTCCTATCCTCAAAAAATTCCGAGTAAAGCTTTGTAGCTAGTTCTGGAGTCAGATTCGTCTTATTCCATAATAATCCGCCTAATTCCCTCAATATTTCAGCTTCCTTCGGGGTTACTATTTTAGATTCAATTATAGATTCCGTACTTTTTGGAGTTACCCACGCCCAATCGTTTACGGCCGCTTCAGTATAAGGATATCCGAAGGTTAACGCACTTATAGATGCATATTTTGAACACAACGGATGAACAATTAACAAAAATGCTCCAATAATCCATGAACGGTACCCTATTTTTTGTTGTAACCGAACCTCTTTCGCAAATGACTCAAGTTGTTGTGAAAAGGGCTGAAGAGACTTAGGGACTGGTCCCCACTTAGATTCGTCCATTAATACTAATATTTCAAAGGCAAGTTCTTTATCTACATTTTCGGCTAGTTTTACAAATATCTCATTACATCCATGATTATTAAATGAATTTAAACAGCTGACTGCATCCTTGACATAAGTCGCACCTTGTGCGATCAGTTTTATATACTCATCTAAGAGTTCATCATCACCATTGAAATCTGGAGAATTAACTATGGTTTCGATTAAAAGTACTTTCGCACTATCTTCCTTAACCATAGGAATTATGCGCACAAGCTGAGTATAGTAATCATCTACTAATTCTTCTAAATTAGCATTAGTCTTTAGTAACCTTAAAGCATCTTCTAAGAGATAATTATCTTCGTCTAAAAGAGCATTCGCTATTAATTCTAGAATCCTTTTAATCATCTTTTTTCATCTTCCATTCCGCTTAAAATAGTATCCATATCTTCTTAAAGGCTGAAGCCTACCATGGATAATTTCCTTTTGCTGGTGCTTCTCTACTTAAATTTTAAAACTCGCCTTTCCTAATTTTAATGGTTCTGAATAACTCTCCATTCTATCCCATCATCTACTTCTTTATAAAGAAGCCTCATAACGTTCGTTATTCCAGTAGTTTTTTTCTCATCAATAATGTCGAGGCTAGTCCATCCATCATCACGGGGGTGTTCTCTGTACTTATCGGAAGCTAATCTTTGGGCTGCATTTGGATCCCCATTCCTGCGTGCTGCAAGATCGTCTAGATGCTGATGAGCTAGTTTCTTTTCACCTTGGGTAAGATGCCTACGTACAGGTTTCTGCGTCTTTTTAGCTACCCTTATATCTAATGGAATCAAATCATTAAGTCCCCCTCTAGGGTTCTTCATATTAGCATGCTTAATTTTTAACAATTGTTCAGGTGAAGGATTCCCCGTCCCCTCTGGTATCTTAGGATTCCCCTTAATGCCCCCTGCTCCTTTTGACATGCCGCGAGATACAATACCAAGAGTCGGACGGGTGCTCTGTCTTGATTGGAAGATAGATGCGGTGGAAATTATGAGTTCGAACTGTGCTTGAGAAATTGCGCTCTCTAATGCTATCTTCCCACGGAATTCACTTAGTGCCTGCTCGGCTTCCATCTTATCACTACTTGTAAGATGGGCAAACCATTCTTCAAAAGTCTGTTGTTGCTTACCCTTGTATAAATTTTGATACCATCGCCTTAGATCAGCTTCAGCTTGTTCTTTTTCCGCTTTTTTGGCTCCTGCATTCATCACAGTTTCTAAACGAACATCTGGCTCTGTTTTTCCTTTTAGCTCGGGATTTACTGGCCTAGGGTACGGATCCTTTTTATTTAAAATCAGCTCTACGAAGGCCCACTGGGCTTTTGTCTCCGAGTTACTTTCTACTTTACTCGTTTGTGTTAGCCTTGCAAACCAAGTTTCAAAATCCCTATTTGGATTAAACTTATAATATCTTTCATACTCATTCCTTAATCTTTCTTTTTCTTCTAAAAAACCTGTTTCTCCTTCACGCATCACCATTACATTCTTAACATATTCCTCAAATTCAAGATTTCTATTTTGGTCATTTTGATTAATGGAACCAAATTTCTCATCAAGAATTTTCTTCGCTCCGGTGGCATCTAAGGGTTGTAACTGTTCAACTTCCTTATTCCGCCAACCTTTTCTCACTTCAAGCGGAATTTTGTGATACTCCGTGTTCAGCTTGTCCATATTATGGGCTAGATTTTTCGCTAGCTCCCCTAATGATCTGGAACTAGCGATGTTGCGGGCTGCCGTCCATACTTTGCCTCTGTAAGCGGCGGCGTAGCGTTGTCCGACACCGCTCTTTTTATAAGCAGCTACCCGGCGGTTAAAGGCTACGGCTTCCCGCGCCAGATTCCTTCCGGCCAGCACAGCCCAGCCTCCTGATGGCACGCCTGCCAGCATGGATAAACCAGCGGCCGCATACTTCAAGGCACGGGTTGATCCTCCCTTGGCAACGTCGCGGCGAATAGAGGCGAGCTTGCTGCTCACTATCCGGGCAGGCGTTCCCAATACGGGAACCGTACCGATGATACTCAGCGCCTTCTGAGCTACGTTCAGCATACCGCCCAGCAGGTTTGCCTTGGGCGATGCAGACGCAGCGGGGGAAACACCTACCTTCCCAGGCTTGCTGCTCCCCGAACCCTGTTCACTCGGAGAACCTCCTCCTGCCCCGCCAGTACTCTTCGGCGCGTGGGCGGCCTGATACGCCTTGATCGACATCAACGGCGGTTCTGGCACGGGCTCCAGATCAGCGACGAAAACCGGACGCTTGATTATCCCATCCAGCTTCACTCGCGACGAACGAATATCCGTCTCTCCGTCTATCACCATACTACTGCTACCTGCTTGCAAATAAATGGCCTCGTTTGCCGTAATGTCCAGTGTGTCCTCCGCGTGGATCGTTAGCCCCCGTTTGGCCGCAATTGAAAGCGTATGGTCACTGTGTACCTGTATTCCCTTCGCATCAAGTGAAATATATACGCTATCCGTTTTAGCCGATACCAGCAACTCTTGCGCGCTTAGCTTAACCAGCTTGTCATGAGGAGTGCCCCAGTATTTAATGTCCGGATTGCCTAACTCGGGTATAGGCTTGCCACTGCGCCTCACAGACCTGGCTGCAAAACCATCCGACTCCTGCAAAGTCGGGAACTGTACCTGCACCATGTCTCCTTTTTCGGGCATCACATACCAGCCGCTATGGCCCTCTGCACTATAGCCTGTTGCATAGGGGAGCCAGCATGCCTTTTCCCGTTCCTGTACAGCATCTATGGTGAGATGTACACGTACCTGATCCCGCTCAACTTCCAGTACCTGGCCCTCTAGGGAGGCCCCTCTCACTGAATGGTTCCAGATCGGCTTTTGCCGAATTTCATCTTCAGAAACCAGTGTATAGGTATGTAAAAACAACCCCCGGTCCATCCGGGACACGATATCCGCAACGAGCAGTTCCTTGCCTTGAAAAGAGAGTACATCTCCCGGGCGGAAATATCGTGCACTCTCCACAGTATAGAACGTACCATAGGGGGTGTTGGCTTCGTTATGGCGCATACCGATTTGAATCCCCGGCTGTCTTTGCCAAAGGTCTGCTCCTCCAGGCAATGCTCTACCCATGAAGCCATCCACGCTGACAGCAGATAGTCGCTCACTGCTGCTTGAATCACTCCAAAAATATTTTATTCCGTCGTCCACATGACCCGATCCTGGAAGAGGGCCGCCAAGGATTGCTGCGGCTTCGTACACCGACGATGCTCCACATGACAAACCGTCCCCGTCAGAAAAAGCCCCATCTGCGCCGACAAAGCTTTTTCTTGAACGATACGGGACCTCATCCAGTGTTGCGGGTCGCCCCTCGGGAATACCGAACCAGAACTTGGGGGCATCTGCGGCAGCCTCAGGCACAAGCACAGCTCCAAATCTGGAAGCCATCCTTTTCAAAAATGCCCAGTCTGTTTCTCTGTACTGCAATGTCAAAGCGCCCAGTTGAGCACCCCCGCTGACCGTATCAATCACATCTGCGCCTGTATAACCAGTAAGTACCTGCTTCAGCAGCTGCCCATACGTCATGGTATGATTTTGAAAAGACCGGGTCACAGGCCTCACATCGAGCCGAATCGTATGCGATATGGCCTCTAACTGTACGTAATGAATACCGTGTACCTGCTTCAGCGTGATACGCGTCATTTGTCCATGAAACAACGTACGCAGCCGCTGGCCATCCTTGTCCTTTTCGATGACTTCAACCGGTTCGGCTTCACTCTCTAACTCCATAAACCGTTCCTGATTTTCCTCCGGCACGATACCACTTACTACCAAACGCACATGGTCGCCCAATCTACGCTCAATACGAATGTCTGTCATGGTTTGCAGCGGAACTTTACTCAGTAATTCCACATGACGGTAACCGGATGTTTCCTGCACCTTGTCCATTTGATGAGAAACCCCCACTATCATTCCAGATTCTGCCCGTCATTTTCAATCGTTATTGCTCCGCAATACAGGCAGGCATTGGTACAATGCTCCAGCAAGGCAGGCTGTCCCTCGACGAGCACATCCTGCTTGCCCCCAATCCAGGGTCGAAGAATGACCGGAATACAAGGCGCCTTCTTCACACCGAAAATGTCCACCATCTCGCTATTTTGAACCGCCGGATTGGCCGAGCTAAAACAGTTACCAAACCCAGATATATGAACTCCCGGTTCGTGATCCCCCACATTCATCTGGGCCTTGTCCTTGATGTAAACACCGTGGCTAAACGGACGCTTGAGCCGGGTGGGTTGTGTACCACGGTTGCATTTCAAAATAGCCCCTGCAACCACATATCCTTTTTTTGCACCTGATCCGGCCTGAATGGTCATGGATGCTTTTTCTTTTGCCATGGTCTGCTTCCTCCGTCAATTCGTTTTGACTTCGCTGCCAACGACCGATGTGTCACCACCGAGTGTAATATGGCTGCTGCGGCTGGACAGGTTGATTTCCTGACCGGCGGAAATAGTCACCTTTTGCCCCGCCTCCATGTGGATGTTACCGCCTGCCGAAAAATGAATATCTTTGTTGCTCACCATATGAATACCGTCGCCCTGATTCAGCTTGATGAAAACAGCGCCATCCTTGCCGGTAATCACCACCTCGTCCGGTGTCAAGCGGATTTCCTTACCATGTGGCGTTCGGAAAATTTTTACGTCGGGATGCTTCAAATGATTGTGGCCGCCATCCCCCCGATCCTGCCGGACCGAGCTACTCGCGATGCCCTCGTCATCATGCTGGTTCGGGAAATAAATACGCACTTTATCCCCCAGCTCAGGCATCACATACCAGCCACTATGCCCCTCTGCACTATACCCTGTTGCATATGGAAACCAGTGGGCTGTATTTTTGTCCTGCTCCGGGTCGATATCCAGATGCACTTTAACCCGATCACGTTCGACAGCGATCACTTTTCCCTCCAGAGACAGACCCGTCAACTGCTCGTTATAATACGCTTTCTGTCGCAACCCCTTATGTGTCGTCAAGGTATATGTGTGCAGCAGTACTCCCTGCGTCATACGAGTTTGTGCCTCGTATACATATAGCGTTTTGCCACGGAATTGGATTTCATTGCCCAGTTCCAGCACCTGCTCTGTTTCAACGGTATAATCGAGAAAATCCTGCTCGTCCACCGAAGCTGTATCATTGCCTGCAAAGTAGCGATATGCCGAGATTCTTTTGCTTACCGTGTAATGATAATTGTCCAGTTGAACGGCTGTTCCACTTTCCTCAATGCCAAAATAGAACTTTGGGGTATCAAATATGGCCGCGGGCATAAGGGAGGTATGGTAATAGGAAGCCAGCCGCTTGAGAAAAGCCCAATCAGTCTCGCGGTACTGCACCCACATCCGCCCGATCGACGCTCCTCCGGTGGCCGAATCCATGATGTCCAAGCTAGGATAAAGAAGCGAAATACGACGCAGCAGTTCATCCACCTTCATATTTTTGTCCTGAAAAGAACGACTTTGGGGGCGTACATCCAGCCTGTAGGTATGCGACACAGCCTCTACCTCCAGGTAGTACACATCTCGTACCGCCTTCACTTCAATCGCCAGCACTGTTCCGCTAAACAAGGGAACCTCCGTGCCATCCTCAGCCAGCTGCGAGATTCCGACAGGTGAGTCAAATTTGGTCATATCCACATAAGTATCTTTTAGTTCCTCAGGCACGACAGCGGTAAAACGCAACCGAGTGTGGTCGTTCAGCTGCTTGACCAGGTAGAGCTCCTGTACATTGATAAGCTGATAAGGCGTGATTTTCAGATTAGAATAGGTGGTGCTTATCTGCTCCATGTTCCTTCTCCTTCAGCCTCACTAGGCAGGATTTTTAGTGTGGTCATCATACGTTGAGCGACCGGACGCCATGTATCCATACGTTCCTCCGTACAGTTAAATGAGCATATAAGCGCATGCCCTTCCAGAGCTGCAAAAAAGGTCAGATTATACAGACGCGTATTCAAAGCCGGAGTCATAAATTCACAGTATCCCACCCGTCGTCCGTACACCTTGCACACACCGTCTGCATACCATTCCGTCAACTTTTGCGTGTGGTGCAAAATGTAGATCATCTCGCTGGTGAACGCCTCTAGCTCCTCATCCGTCAGTTCGCTTGGTGTCAGGTTAAAAGAAAAATTGATCTCCCCTGTTGGATCGGTCAAAATGAGCGGTGGGCGATAACTCGAAGGATATTTAAGTTCAATCTCCCGCTCACCCATCTCGGTGAAAGTCCGGGGCAACCATATCGAAATTTTGTCGTTCAGCAAAGGACGTTCTGCAAAAGCGATTCGTTCTCCGTCCAGCATCTTAAGTGGATAAAGTTCCAAGCCGCTCTCAGATTCTATGTAATTGTGTAAATCCGATTTCGGGAGACCAGATGCACCCTGTTGTTCCTTCCGTGCAGTATTAATCATGTCTGCAATTTGTTCATCCATATGTCCCATCGACGGTAAAACTCCTTTATATGTTCAATCTCAATATTCATTTCATGGAACTTTATAACATAATTGAATCCAAAGAACCATTTGAATTCCAATTTATACCTTACATTATAGGTATCATACGAAGTGTTTTTGTTATTGTCAATTTATAACTCTTATAAAACAATCAAGATATAAGACCTATTATCATGCATAAAAATGAAAGATTTACTATCATTCAGATTCTTTTTACCCAAAGCAAGCATCCATACTTGTGAAAATACGTCTTCATTTTCAAAGAAATAAAGTTAATTCGCCTCTGAACATCTTCGATTTAAAATAATTATATGAATTTCAACTCCCAAAAAATGATTCTTTTGAACCTGAATCCAATTGCCTATTTTCAAAATCAAAAAAAAGCCTACCTTATTTATCAGGTAAGCTCCACGCGAATATGAATAAATCATAAAACTTCCTATATATTCAGTCCCCTTCCTCCTCCGCATAGTTCCTCACATTGCGCTCTACAGCAGAGCGGTATTCTACAGGGGTTTGGCCTGTGTGCTTTTTGAACAGCATATGAAAATACTGCCTGCTGGCTACGCCTACATAATCGGCAATTTCTTGAATGGGAATGTCCGTTTGCTGAAGAAGCATACGGGCCTTGTCCATTCGCAGCATTGTTAAATACGCGGTGAGTGTTAGCCCCGTATGTTTTTTGAAAATACGGTGCAAATAACCTGGGTGCAGATTCACGGCCGCCGCCATGTCCTTGACCACAATCTCTCGATCATAGTTCAGATGGAGAAATTCAATGCATCGTTTGATGTACATATCCGTTTGCTGCGTGTTGCTACGCTCTGCCTCTTCCCGTAGACGTGCAATTCGTACTAGCAATTGCATAAAAAGCATCTCTGCCATTGCACCCGGCTGTTCTTTTCGTTGGTCCAGCTCCAGCACGAGACTTTTCAGCGCATAATATACCTCTTCCGGGTCCGATAGTACCAGATACGGGAACGGACGTGACATGAGAGTCGTGACCTCCTGCTCCTCCGTTGCGATTTGTCGGATAGACGGCCCTACCCTCACCCCTTCCGTAAAACCAAACTCTACATTTAGCATCCGGCACGGTTGTTCTCCTTCCACCACCAGTCGATGCGGTACACCTGCGTCCAGCATAATAAACTCGCCTTTACGCAGCGTGATGCTTTCTTCCGTGTTCTCTCCCGTTTGTACATCTACCCTGCAAAAGCCGGAAATCATGTACATAATTTCAGTGGAATGATGATCGTGGTAAGACATCGTATAGTCATGCCATTGCTTGTAATAGTAAGCAAAAAAGCGGGGAATATAATCCCCGTCACGCAGCCGTGGCTCAAACAGACTTCCGTTCATCCCCGCACCTCCGTGAAATAGATAAGGCTAATATGGCAAGTATATGTAATCGCTCTATTTTCACAGTTTAGCAGACTGAGCCGTGTACTTCTATTTCGTCCATTGGACGATCTATAATCCTTTGGAATACAGCAGGCGACTCCTACCTAAAAGGTAGGGGGTTCATCACTTTCTGGACTTAAATACTGAATCAACATTCCCACAAATCGGTTAGCGATTTGTATATCCTCAAGTTCGTTATTCCAATCGCCCCTGGACGTCAGACTCATTTTCTGGAGTATACCCATCATAGAAGTGAAAATAAAATGAGCGGTCTTCAAGGGTTCTGTGTCGGACTTTAAAGATCCATCTTGGATTCCAGCTTCCAGAGCATCCATCAGGAAATGTCGTTCCTTTTCCCGGCTAACAAAATTGTTGTACTGTTCTTTGAGTTCTTGATTTGAATCATAAGCTTCGTAATGCAGATCGAATAAAAGAATAAACTTGATGTATTCCGGATGTTGCCATGCGTAATTAATCCATGCATCAAGCATCGAAGTAAGCATCACCTTACCGCTCATTTCGGCTGAAGGTGATCTTCTAACAAATTCGGTCATGCTCTCAAGGATTTCCATCTGGACCTCAAAGATCAGTTCGTTCATGGACTGAAAGTGCTTATAGAATGTGACCCGGCTTACACCAGCCACGTTGCATACATCCTTAATATTCACTTTGAGAAAGCTTTGCTTCATAAAAAGTTCCTTTGCAGCCGCAATGAGTTCTTCCCGATTTTTGTTTTTTAAATTCTGGTGCCAGTTCTCAGTCATTCACAACCATCCGTTTCTCATTTTTCGATTTTTGTAAGGTTAAGAAAAGGGCAGATGCAAGGATAAGTGCACCAAAAATATAAGGAATATGAATGTGTTTGTCAAACAACAAGCCCGCTAAAATGGGTCCCAATATATTGCCTAGGCTGGTATACGTCGTATTCAATCCAGCGGCATATCCTTGGCGATCACCAGCTGAGTTCGCGATCATTGTACTTACGGTTGGCCTTAGGAAGGCATTAAAAGCAAAAAACAGAGCAGATACCGCCAGCAAATAACCTAAATTAATCTTAATGATCATTAACAGTAAAGCGATGGCTGTCATGATCAAAGAAAGACGTATAAGCTTCATCTCACCAAGTCTCTTGATGAGATAATCAAGTAGCCATATCTGTACAACGATGCCTATAATTGCACCAACCGTAATGATCATTGAGATTTTAGTGGCATCAAAACCATATTTTCGTTCCACAAAAAGAGCATACACTGTTTCGTAATTCATCAAACCTAATGTCATGATCAGAATGAGGAGAAGATAACGAAAATAGGATGTCCGAAATGAATTTAGGATTTGGTTGCGAATGGGTTCCCGGCGGACCCAATGGCTAGCGGGTTTTCGTTTTTCCTTGGGTAATGTCTCTGGCATATACAAGCTAAGCAGCGTAGCAACAAGTCCAAGTCCACCAGCAAAAAAATAGGGCACCCTTATGCCAAACTCAGCGATCATACCGCCTAACCCCGGACCAAGCACCATCCCCAAATTCATGGAAGCACCCAAGTACCCCATTCCTTTAGCGCGAGTTTCAGGAGTGGTAATATCAGCAACATAGGCCATATTGGAAGGAACCATTAATCCAATACCCATCCCCCCAATAAATCGGGCAATATATAAAAGGGGCAATGTCGTAGATACAGCAAACATGAGATCCGAAATGACCGTTAAAAACAGACCGGTGATGATCATGGATTTTCGACCCCATCTATCCGAAAGCTGCCCACCTAGGGGCGAAAAAATAAACTGTGCTGCTCCAAATGCGGCAATAAGATACCCCGCAGCAGCTCCTGCCGCATTAAATTGTTTCAGATATTCAGGCAGAATGGGAATCACCATGCCTTGACCCAATAAAGCAATAAACAAATTCAGCATCAGAATGAAAAGCGGAAATGTAGCAGACTTAGGTAAGCTGCTCATGTTTGTAATCCCCTCCAACCATTTACACTATGTAACCCTTTACTATGTGTAAACTATATTAGTTGAAATAGGGGGCATTGTAAATAAAAATACAAACCTATTGAGCCTAGCTAATACCGAAAAGAGATCTTGTTATTCTTGATTTACACATGAGGCTCCCTTTTTGCAAACTCTTGTAACATACCTCTTATTTGTTCTACCAATATAGCAGGTGCTTTCTTGGGTGAACCCGTGTCAAACGGAGGCTGAGGATCGTATTCCAAAATCAGCTGGACTCCTTTACTCATGTCTTCTCCCAATTCCCATGCTATTAGCTGGAGTGCCATATCAATACCAGAGGAGACACCGGCTGCTGTAATGATTTTGCCCTGACGAACCACTCTCTCATCTGTTGGAATGGCTCCAAGAGATTGAAGCAGGTCTAAGGAGCCCCAATGACTGGTGGCTACGGTTCCATTTAACAAGCCTGCGGCGCTCAAAATCAGAGAGCCATTACAAACCGACGTGGTCCATTTCGTAGTTTCATGTATTTGGCGAATCCAGTTTAACGTTTCTTCGTCATTCATTGGAGTTTTATAATTTGGCGGACTGCAGCCTGGAACAACAAGAATATCAGCTGAAGGTACTTCAGAAAAACTGTAATCGGCATGCAAATAACCCATATTTGAGTCCAGTTTGACTAACCCCTTTTTCTTAGCGACAAACTTCACTTCACATTTCAGTGTAGCAGCAAATACATCATATGGACCTATGGCATCTAATGCTGTGATTCCATCGAAAAGCATGATTGCGATTTTCATGATGACTCTCCTTTGAAGTGGGATTTTATTCTTACACACCCATACTAACATACATATACGGGGTATGGGTATATTTAATTTTGTGAAAACACTGCTCGGCTTTCTTCATAGACGATATTGCCCACAACCAGAACAGTGACCTTTTGAAGTAATAATACGCTTACCAGCGTAAAAGCCTCTGCCCTCAAGGGGGTATGTTAATTTCAAACATCTCTTGTCACCAAAAGGCATACTTAAAAAGGGCTACCCCCAGGGTAGTCCTTTTTAGCATCATAAAGCTTCTACATCTTGCCTACAAATCTGTGAATCGAGAGCCGGCTTAAGAGCTTTGCTTACTCAATTGACCATAATATAAATCACTGTAAAAGCCTTTGTGAGCCAGCAGCTCATCATGAGAACCCTGCTCCT
Organism: Paenibacillus sp. FSL L8-0644; assembly: GCF_038008165.1. NCBI lineage: Bacteria > Bacillati > Bacillota > Bacilli > Caryophanales > Paenibacillaceae > Paenibacillus > Paenibacillus sp. FSL L8-0644. Next base: position 1,270,294 of record NZ_JBBOYN010000001.1, on the reverse strand, counting down.
CCAGACGGCCATCCTTCAAGACCAGAATCCGGTCAGCCAGACGAATGGTATTCAGCCGATGTGCGATGACGAAACTTGTTCGACCCTGCATAAGCCGCTCCAGTCCTTCTTGTATCTTCATCTCAGTAATGGTGTCGATGCTGCTGGTTGCCTCGTCGAGTACAAGAATGGAAGGGTTGGCCAAAATAGCACGGGCAATAGCCAGCAGTTGTTTTTGCCCTTGACTGATGCCGCTGCCGTTCGCTTCCAGCACCTTGTCGTATCCGTCCTTCATCCGCATGATAAAGGAATGGGCGTTGGCCAGTTTCGATGCTTGTTCAACCTCCTCATCGGTGGCGTCCAGTCTGCCGAAACGGATATTTTCACGAATCGTCCCCTGAAACAGGAAGGAGTCCTGTAGCACAAATGCCATGCGGGAGCGCAAGCTTTCACGCTGTATGGTGGTAATATCGCGTCCGTCCAGCGTAATCGTGCCCTTGTCGGGGCTATAGAATCTAGAAAGGAGCTGGATCAGTGTCGTTTTTCCTGCCCCGGTCGGACCGACCAGCGCGATCATTTCACCAGGTTTGGCTTCAAAAGAGATACCTTCCAGTGTAGCACTTCCCTCATCATAACCGAAGGAAACATCCGTAAACCGCACCGCCCCCTCCACATGCGCTACCTCCACTGCGCCGCGTTCATCCTTGGACTCTTCATCTTCATCCAATATTTCAAATACACGCTCAGCTCCGGCAATAGCAGACAGCAGGGTGTTCCACTGGTTAGCCAAATCGTTCAGCGGTCTGGTGAACTGGCGGGCATATTCTACGAATACAATAATTGTACCTATAGTAATGGAGCCGCGAAGGGCCAAAATCCCACCGATCCCCGCTACAATAGCAAAGCTGAGATTATTCAGTCCATTCATCAGCTTCGGTATAAAGCCTGAAATCGTTTGTGCCCAGAAGCCCGACAGCCGAATACGGTCATTGCGCTCGCCAAAACCATGGATGACTCTCTTTTCCTGCGAAAATGCTTTAATAATCTGCTGCCCGGACAGCGTTTCTTCGATGTATCCGTTCAGTTCGCCCACATTCTTCTGTCGTTCCTTATATAAGGGCCCGGTACGACGTGTAATCCAGCGCATCCCGGCAGCCATTAACGGCACCACGATAAAGGTCAGCAGGGTCAGCAGCGGGCTTAACCACAGCATCACCGTGAGTGTACCGATTAACGTCAATATGCTCGAAAAAATCTGAATGGCGGAGCTGTTCAGCGTAGAACTGACATTTTCGATATCATTGGTCAGACGGCTCATGATCTCTCCCTGCTGACGTTTGCTGTAAAAAGGAATCGGTAGTCGATGCAAATGTGAAAACAGATCGAAACGCATGCGGTACACCGTCTCTTGGGCAATCTCAATCATCCAGATATTTTGCAGCCAGGAGGTCAGCGAGTTCAGTAGATATACAGCCCCTAATCCGATGAGAAAATAAATCCACGTGCGTCCACCCGGACCTTCGAGAAAATCATCCACCGCTACACCAACCAGATATGGACCCAGCAAAGCCAGCCCGGAGCTGAGCAGCACCATGAACAGTACCAGCATCAGTTTGGCCTTACGACGAGCCAGATAAGCCCATATCCGTCCTAACGTGCCAGACCAGTTTTTCGCTTTGGCCTTGCGGCGTCCTTCAGCTCCCGCCAGATTTCGCAGCACACCGGACGGCGGTGTAGGCTGACGGAACGGTTCAATGAGTTCCTTGAACATGCGACTCCTCCTTTCCATATTGTGATCCATAGATACGTCGATACAGATCCGAGCTATCCATGAGATGCTTATGACTTCCGCTTGCCATCAGACGACCCTCATCCAGCAGTAAAATCTGATCTGCCGATGCAGTCGAGCTGATTTTCTGCGTAATGAGAAATGTCGTACAGGACAGGCCATCGAGTGCATTCAGTAGTGCTGCCTCCGTCCCTACATCCAGCGCACTTGTGCTGTCGTCCAAAATCAGCACTGCCGGCTGGCGTACCAGCGCGCGGGCAATCGAAAGTCGCTGTTTCTGTCCGCCAGACAGATTGACGCCACGCTGCCCGAGCATCGTATCATAGCCTTGCGGCAAGCGTTCAATCATACTATGGATTTGCGCCATGCGTGCGGCTTCCTTAATTTCCTCCAGGCTGGCATTCTCCAGCCCCCAAGCAATATTATCCCGAATCGAGCCGGTGAATAGCAGTACCTCCTGAGGGACATAGCCAATGGCCTCTCGCAATATGGACGCATCCAGTTCACGAGCGTCCTTTCCGTCAAAGCGCACATGACCTTCATCCTCTTCATAGAGACGCGTAATCAACTGCACAAGTGAGGATTTTCCCGAGCCAGTGGCCCCCATAATAGCTATCCGCTCGCCCGATTGCGCTTTAAAAGATATTTCCTTTAGGACAGCCAGATCACTGCCCGGATAATGAAAGCTCACCCGGTCCATTTCCACCTGTCCCTCAATCCGTGTATGATGTGTTGAAACAGGCTCCAGCCCATGCCTATCTTCATTAGAAGTTTCCAATATCTCTCGGATCCGCCCCGTAGATGCAGTTGCCCGGGAAAACACAACAACGATACCTGATAAGGCAGACAAGGCTCCAATCGTCCGCAGTGAATAATTGACGACTGCGACCACCTGTCCTACACTGGCATCCCCAGTGGAAATTTGGCCGCGTCCGAACCAAAGTACTGCAATAATCCCTGCATTCATCGTAAACAAAATGAACGGCATCGTCGTTTCCGTCCAGCGTAGAGCGGACACCGTCCCTTTCATCAATTCGCCTCCGTAATGGGCGAAACGTTCGATTTCATGCCGCATCCGTACAAAAACCCGGATGAGCCGGATTCCTGTCAGGTTCTCCTGAATCACTCCGTTAACGTCATCCAGGCGACGCTGGACACCCTTAAACAAAGTGACCGTTCGCCGCATCATCACCAGCACAAACACGAACAGCACCGGGGCCATAACCGCCAATAGCAGCCCAAGCCTGAAATGTACAACCAGTGCCATCACAATACTGCCGATGACTACAAGCGGAACTCGTGTCATAAACCGCAGGCTCATAAACACCGTATCCTGTACTTGCGTGACATCCCCGGTCAGGCGCGTAATCAGCGACGAAGTGGCAAAACGTTTAAACACAGGATACGAAAAGGATTGCACTTTACGGTACAGCTTTTCCCGCAAATCATAGCCGAAGCCCTGACTTGCATGTGAAGCAAAAAAAGAGCTGGATATCCCCGCCATAAAAGCGATAACGGCACTTCCCACCAGTACACTGCCCCATAACCAGACGACGGACAAATTCTGTTGCCGAATGCCCTCATCTATGATTTTGGAGATCAAATACGGCTGCGATAACTCTACCGTCAATTCCAGCAACATCATCACGAGCGCCGCGATGGCTGGAACCCGATATTTTTTTAGAAAAGAGAACATCATCCCCACAAGCATTCCTCCAATTGCCCATAGCCGTCCTTCCAGATCAGCGTGTAATGGTTACAAGATTCGAACCCGCCTGCTGTAAAACCATATATACGCACTTTATACAGCACTATATTTTATTATACCCTTCTGAACGGCTTCGTTTAACCAGCAAATTGGAGACTCCGGTTGCAGGAATTAACAAATATACAAAAAAAGCATTCCAGTCACAGTAACACTTACCGGACGGGAACGCCTTTTCGGTTATTTCGGCAGCTCTGCCGGATAATACTGCAGCCAGCGCCTTAAATCCGCGCTATGGATGACAAGCTTGGGATCTTCACCGACTAGGCGAAGCCGCTCCAGCAGGAACTTGATTTCACCGGAGCCTGCCTCGATTCCTTCCTGCTCCAGCATATATTGAACTGCACTTCTGCCCGAATGCTTGCCGAGTACGAACGAATGGTCAGTGCCCAGCTCGGTCGGATCAAGGGCCTGGTAGGCGGCGCGCTCCTTTAGCAGACCGTTGATATGTATGCCGGATTCATGGGCGAATACCATGTCTCCCACAATGGGCTTGCCTTCGGGAATGATTCGGTTGGAGGCTTGGGACACCAGTGCAGCCAGCGGGTTCAGCAGTTCGGGACGGACGCTGCAGGTTCCTTGATATAGGTCCCTCCACGACATCACCACCTCTTCCAGCGGCGTATTACCTGCCCTTTCTCCAAGTCCCGACACCGTGGTACTGGCCCAGACAGCTCCCGCCTGCAAAGCTGCCAACGTATTGGCAAGCGCGAGGCCATAATCATTATGACAGTGAATCTCAAGCTCCACATCCTGCGGCACGCGCGATACAAACCTGTCTATACGGGCAGCTATGGCAGCAGGATGATGAACGGACAGCGTGTCGGCATATCTGAAGCGCCGGATACCATCCCTGTAGAGCTGATTCGCCAACTGTTCAAGGAACAAGTCATCTGCCCTCGAAGCATCCTCAAAGCCTACGGAAACAGTCAATCCTTTACACTGACCGTAATCGACAGACTTGCGGATCAGTTCTGTCACCTGCTCAGGATTCATACCCAGCTTGGCTTTCATCTGCACCGTCGACACGGGAACCGAAATATGGGCCCAGCCGACACCTGTCGATTTAGCTGCATCAATATCTGTGAACACCGCGCGATTCCAGGTCATTAGCTTCATCTGAAGTCCAAGAGCAGCAATTCTGGCAATAGATCTGCACTCCGCCTTTCCCATTGCCGGAATTCCGATCTCAGCCTGCTCCACCCCCGCCGAGTCCAGCATGATGGCAATTTTAGTTTTCTCCTCGGCCGAAAAGGCAACGCCCGGAGCCTGTTCTCCGTCACGTAGTGTTGTATCACAAATATGCAACCGACTCATCTGTATCCCCTCCCGTTCCGCAGCACGGACAACGCGGGTTGCGTTTGACTGCTATGGTGCAGCTACTCATATCCAACACATTCATACGGTACATGCGGTCAGTGAACAGATTGCCCGCATCTGTAATCCATTTGACCGCTTCCAGTGCAGCCATACAGCCAATCAAACCAGAGGTGGCTCCCAGGACCGGGAATCCCAGAGGTTCCCAAGGCTGTCCGCCTTCCGGGTAAAGACATTCCAGGCATGCCGTCTTACCGGGCTCAATGGTCATCAATGATACTTCATAGGCGTACATGGCCGCTTCTATCATTGGTCTGCCATGTCGAACACATAGTCTGTTCAGCGCATATCTTTCCGGAAAGTCATATCGTGCATCAATCACGATATCCGCCGCTTCTACCCATGGCCCAGAGGATTCTTCCGTGATTCTGTGGGCGTGGCCCTCAAGCTCCGTCTCCGGATTGATACGATGCAAATGCTGTAATGCCGTCTCCATCCGTTCCTCCCCGATTCGTCCGCTGTCCATCAGCACCTGCCGGTTCATATCGGGCAGATGGATTACGCCCTCATGGGCCAATATCAGCTTTCCCACTCCAGCAGCGGCTAGGTACATGGCCGCTGTCCCCCCCAATCCTCCGATGCCTGCAACCATAACAGTAGCCTGCTTTAGCCTGTTCTGACCTTCTACTCCCAACAGCTTCAACTGGCGTCCGTATCTACTGTCTTCCAGCAGCTGTACCATTCGTCCACCCCCTCCATGTGCGGCTCCCGCCTTTAAGATATTCGGTCCGCAGGATCTTGATAACTTATAGGGTTGCTCTTCCTTACAGGAGAGCTCATGATTCGGCTTTGCCGCTGCCCTCCTCAGCATGCAGGATTTTGGCAAGCCACATGGGCGGATTGCGAGCCAGCATATTCTGGAGACGCTGGACCTGCTCCTCAATGGTGCTGCCGAAGGCCACTTTCACAGGCATAATGGTCCGCTTGGTAACCTGTGCGGCGGCCGAAGCGCCAATCTGTACCAGAAAGATCAAGGCACAATCCTCAATCAGGCCAATTCGGCTGGCGATCTTGCCCGCCTCGTTCTCATCGCTCCCCAGGGCTATCCGCCGATGCTCCAGGAACTGGACGCCTGAGTGCCGGATTTCAAATACAGTGAACATAGGACTCTGCCCAAAATGAGCATTCACAAGCACGCCGTCTTCCGTCGCAAATGCAACCTTCATCCTCCCCTCCCCCTCTCGGCAAGCAATACATTGCCCACCTTATTCACCCACTCCATGGTTCCACGGTATCCGACGCTTACGGATGTGTGGGCGCCTAGCTCGTCATACACCGGCAAGCCTGCCGGTACGAATGAGGCCCCAGCCCGTGCCGCTCCCTTTCTTCCATGTGAATTGCTGATCCACAAATCCACGCCCTGCGCGCTCTCCTCTGCATCATCCAGGTCACCGATCCAGACTTCCCGTTCTGTCTTTTTCAGTGCGGGCGTGCTGCAGGGTGTAATTAGCCGCTTCAGTTCAACTCCCATCTCCTCCAGCCAGGCTGCGGTCGACAGCATATGATCCGGTTCTAGCGCCACTACAGCCGAAGCGCCGGAATAATAGAAATGGGCATCCAGCATGCTGTCCAACAGATTTTCACGCTGCCAGCGAAAGCGAACGGGGGCTGGCTCGCGGCTGATCTTCTGCAGAAAATGTATGAACGCATCGCTCGCGGCCAAGCCAGACAGACCAGCGAACAAGTGGTAGGGAATGCCTGCGGCATGAGTCAGCCTGCGCGCCGGCCGCTCCATGCTCGCGCCAATGGCAATGGTACAGGAAGACTCCAGCATCTGGCAGGCTGAATCCAGCGGAGTCCCCCCTCTCGTCAAAGGGGAGAAACCTGTCAGCAGGTGACCAGACAAGGAAGTGGAGATATCGGGGAGCGTAATAACCTCCAGGCCGAAGGAAGCGATAATATCCTTGATTTCCATGACATCTCCGGCAGTCAGATAAGAAGCTGGCAGCAGATTGACCTGCATCCGGCGCTGTTTTCTGGAGGACTTGCCTCCGGCCAATCCGAGTACAGCATCCATTAGGGACTCTACTGTACTACTGTAGCCCGTCTCCAGAGAGCCGTGAAAATCAGGCAGCGATACAGAAAACAGCAGACTGTCTTTCAAGGCCCGTTCTCGCTTGAACGCCTTTACCCTGGACTGAAAATCAACGCCTGCCACCTCGGTGAGGGCTGTGCTGATGACGCCGATGACATCTGGATGGTGTTTGGACCAGATATGATCCAGTGCCTCCTCCAGATTCCGGTCTGCATCAAATATAACGTCCATCTCTTGCAGCGCAGAGGTCTGAACGGCTATCGGCTCTCGAAAATGGCGAGTCAGCAGCGCCTTGGAGAAGGCCGAGCAGCCCTGAGCGCCGTGCAGCAGAGGCATTGAGCGATACATCCCCTGCAGAGCCAGCACGCCCCCCAAAGGCTGTCCTACCTTGAGCGGGTTGACACTGACAGGCTTCGGGGCGGATTTAATCAGCAAATTCCTTCTCCTCCTCCCATGGAGCCAATTTGGCGGTCAGCTCCCATACCGGATGCTGTAGCGTATGCACAAGCTGTTTCGCCAGAGACAACAGCCCGTCATAGCCCGCATAGGCTTTGTGCCGCTCCTGATTGATGTCCACAAAAGGAATCTGTTCCTTAAGCGCCATATACATATTCCGGCCCCCGGCAATGACCATGTCCGCCTTGCGGCTCCGTACGGTTTTGAGAATCTGCCGGGCACCGCCTTCCGGGATGTATTCCGCATCATCCCCGATACGGTCAGCAATCCGGGATACATCCTCGGCAGTGCTCTTGTTCGTGCCTACACCTACCACCTTTATGCCCAGCTCCTGCAAAGCCGTAATGACAGACCAGCTCTTTACACCCCCGCTATAGAGCACTGCCCGCTTTCCTTTCAACTGCTTGCGATAGGGCTCCAGCTCCAGCGATAGCCTCATTTCCTCCCGTGCGGCCAGCTTATCCACCCGTCGCTCTACATCCCGATCTCCGGTCAGGTAAGCCATCTGGCGCAAGGAATAACTCGTCTCCTTTGCTCCATAAAATGAACCTTCAAAATAAGGAATGCCGTATTTACGCTCCATTTGGACTGCTAGGCCCAGCAAAGCTCGGCTGCATACGACCATGTTGGCCTTGGCACGATGCGCCCATCCCACCTCACGGAACCGACCGTCCCCGGTAATTCGGGACAGGATAGTCATTCCCGTCTGCTGCATCAGCCGCTCGATATGCCACATCTCGCCCGCAATATTGTATTCCCCGATGAGATTGATATCATGGGAGGTTGTCTGTTCCGGCTCGGTACTGCCGATAATATGCTGGAACAATACATCTCCGGCCAGCCGAGTCCCGAGATTCTTACTGCCCACAAATCCCGGACTGTTCACCGGAATGATCGGCGTCCCCAGCCGCTCCGATTCAGCCTTGCAGACCCCCTCGATATCTTCACCGGTGAGGGCTGTGACGCATGTGGTATAGACGAATACAGCGGGAGGAGCAAAACGGCTGACAATGTAGCGGATCGATTCATGCAGCTTCTGTTCACTACCAAAAATGATATCCTGTTCTCCAAGATCAGTAGTGAAGCCATACGCCGACAGCCCCGGGCCGCTGGACAGGCTGCCTCTGCTCTCCCAGCTATTGCCGAGACACGCAATCGGCCCGTGCACCAGATGAGCCGCATCTGCAATGGGGATCAGTGTAATCTGGGCCCCGTCAAAGGAGCAGCCACCCGAAGCCTCCCCCGGCACAGGCCGGGGACAGGGCGTGCTTTTGGGAATTTTGTTGCCGCAGGATACCTCCAGCCTTCCGTTAGACACAGCCGGCTCCATCCGCACACCCCCTTATTTCAGATAGAATCCATTGAAATCACAAGCCAAGCTGCCAACTTCCATCTACGCGATACAGCAATTAGCGCACCAAATCAAAGCTATGATCCGGAGCCTGCTCTTCCATGACATCCAGTACGGTATTCACGAATTGGGTAAGCAGATTCAGCGTACCCTGGTAGCCGATAATCGGATAACGATGTAGATGATGCCTGTCGAAGATCGGAAAGCCCACACGGAGCAAAGGAATTTTCGCCTCTTTCGCCGCAAACTTCAGATGGGAACTGCCAATAGCCAGGTCCACCTGGTCCTGGAACAGCAGCGAACGCATATGCCACAAATCCTGACCAGAATGAACCGTGGCTTCTGCACCGTAAGGGCTGGACTTCAGCAGAAGCTCTGCTTCCTTCTCAAATTTCCGGTCTCCATTGGAGCAAACAATATGCACCGGCTCCATGCCCAGCTCTAGACAAAAGCCAATCAAGCCGATGAGCATGTCCGGGTCTCCTGCCATAGCCACTCGTTTGCCGTGCAGATAAGCATGCGAATCCATCATGGCATCCACAACTCGAGCACGCTCCTGCTTCAATGCCTCGGGTATTTCTCTTCCGGACAGGCGGCTAATCTCCTCAAGCAAGCGATCTGTAGCCCGGATACCCAGCGGTGTGGAGATGGAGAACATCTGCTGCCCCCAGGTTTGCTTCATATAACCTAATGTTTTACGAAGAGAGTACTGCTGGATCGCCAACGTGCCGGCAGCATCTGCGGCCTTGGGCACATCCTCAAGCGGCGTTCCCCCGTAATAGTAGCTGTACTCTCCAGTAGCTCCTGAATCAAAATTACTGCTGTGGTCACCCAAAATGGTATACGTAGCGCCGAACATCCCCAGTATGCGCCGCATTTCCGCAAAATTTCCCGTATACCCGTCAAACCCGAGCAGTACATTCAGCTTCAATTCATGACCAGGCTGCGGCGTCCGGCCTGACTTGTTATACAGCGTCTCCAGCACAGAGCGCAGCATGGCATCATAGCCTGTAATATGTGAACCGGAGAAGCTGGGGGTATTGGCAAAAGGAACTGGCATATCCTCGGGAAGGGCTCCCTCCTGACGGGCATTAGCCAGGAAGGCAGACAGGTCATCTCCGATCACCTCTGCCATACAGGTCGTGCATACCGCAATCATCTCCGGCTGATACAAGGCAATACAGTTCTCTATACCGTCAATGAGGTTGCGCATGCCGCCGAATACGGCGGCATCCTCGGTCATCGAGGTGGAGACGGCAGGAACAGGCTCCTTGAAGTGGCGGGCAAGATGGCTGCGGAAATAAGCCGTACAGCCCTGTGAGCCATGAATGAACGGGAGCGTTTTTTCAAAGCCCAGTGCAGCCATAACCGCTCCCAGCGGCTGACAAGCCTTGGCCGGGTTCACGACTACGGCTGTGCGGGCAAAATTCTTGTCCTTGTATTCCTTGGTCTTGGTGTACTCCAGGGTGTCGGTAACCTCCTCTGGCGAACAAGGGGCCTCGAAGGCTCGTTTCTCCTCACGCTGGCGCACATATTTATCCTGCCGAAACAGCTGATTGTGATCGACAATATTCAGACGCTCGCTCATACCGACACCTCCGCAGTCTGCCGGGACGGCAGCAGGCTCCAAACTGGACTGTTTATGGTCATATCCATATCACGTGCAAAAATCTGGAAGCCGTCAAAACCATGATAAGGCCCGCTGTAATCCCATGAGTGCATTTGACGGAAGGGAATGCCCATTTTGTGATACACGTATTTCTCCTTGACTCCGGCGCCCATTAAGTCAATATTCAGCCGCTGGGCCAGTTCCTCCAGCTCATAGGCAGTTGGATCATCGTACAGAATAGTGCCTTCCTTTACATCGGGAAATGTCTTCTCGTAATCATCCTTATGGGCAAATTCGTAGCCTGTAGCCACAATTTCCATCCCCAGATCCTCATAGGCACCGATGGTATGCCTTGCCCGCAACCCGCCAATCAGAAGCATCACCTTTTTACCTTCCAGACGTGGGCGGTATTTACGGATGACTGCCTCCATCTGCTGCATATATTGGGCGATGACCTGCTCACATTTTTCCTGAATCGTTTCGTCAAAACGAGCTGCAATCGCCCTTAAGCTCTCCACTGTCTTGGTCGGGCCAAAGAAGTTATATTCCATCCAGGGAATTCCGTATTCCTGCTCCATCGTTGTGCACATATAATTCATGGAACGATGACAATGGATCAGATTGAGCTTGGATTTATGGGCAATCCCCAGCTCATTGATCGTACCGTCACCCGACCACTGCGCTATGACCCGCAGTCCCATTTCCTCCAGCAAAATACGCGAAGCCCAGGCATCACCGCCGATATTGTAGTCCCCGATAATGGAGACATCATAAGGCCCGCACTCCTTTAGCTCCCGGCGCCCCATCAGAAAATCGCGGATAGCATCATTGGCAATGTGATGGCCCAGAGACTGACTCACCCCGCGAAAGCCCTCACAGCGTACGGGAATGACCGGAATGCCCAGCTCCTCTGTCATCTTCTTGGCCACAGCCCCGATATCATCACCAATCAGTCCGACCGGACATTCAGATTGCACGGAGATGCCCTTAGCCAGCGGGAACATCTCCTTGATTTCCCTGCAGATCACCTCCAGCTTCTTATCTCCGCCGAACACGATATCCTTTTCCTGAAAATTGCTTGTAATCTGCATAGCGGTAAAATTATTGATTCCCAATACCCCATTCGCATAATTACGTCGGGTACCCCAACTGTATTGTCCGCAGCCGATGGGACCATGGCTAATGTGCACCATGTCTTTAATCGGGCCCCATACCACACCCTTGGAGCCTGCATAAGCACAGCCCCTTGCTGTCATAACGCCGGGCCGTGATTTCATGTTGGACTTGATGGAGCAGGTTCCGCAGTTCACAAGCTCCTCATCCGCAATCTCAAAATGCTTGGTCCGGTCCTTCTTGGCCTTCTTGGGATATACCTCCAGTATCTCCTCTACGATCTGCTTACCCTTATCCACAATACTGCTCATTTGACCTATTCCTCCCTCCTGCGAGCTGCGCGTTCAGCTCCTCCCATCATCACACGATGATTCCGTCATTAAGCCTTCTGGCTACAGCCTACTGCCCGGACGCCTCAGCTTTGTTAATTGCGGTTTCTTCATCCTCAATAATGCCGAATTCCATCAATAGATCCTCCAGCTCTTCCATGGAAATAGGGGTGGGAACCGTTAGCATGTCATTATTCAAAATTTTACCTGCCAGCTCTTCATACTCCGCAGCCTGCTTATGGTCCGGGTTGTATTGAGTTACAGTCATACGGCGCAGCTCAGCGTGCTGGACAACATTATCACGCGGCAAAAAGTGGATCATCTGCGTGTTCAGTCTTCTTGCAAGCTCTGTAATCAATTCCGCTTCCAGGTCCGTATTCCGGCTGTTGCAGATTAAGCCGCCCAAACGCACCCCACCGCTGTTGGCATACTTCAAGATCCCGCGTGCAATATTGTTGGCAGCGTACATAGCCATCATCTCGCCTGAGCATACGATGTAGATTTCCTGCGCCTTCTTCTCCCGGATCGGCATGGCGAAGCCCCCGCACACGACGTCCCCCAGTACATCGTAGGATACGAAATCCAGCCCTTCGTAGGCCCCCTCTTCCTCCAGAAAATTAATGGCCGTGATAATGCCGCGCCCTGCACAGCCGACACCAGGCTCCGGCCCACCGCATTCCACGTTCAGAATGTCACCGAAGCCCTTCTGGACAACGTCCTCCAATTCCAGGTCCTCCACCGTACCCCTTTCAGCCGCCAGATGCAGCACAGTCTGTTGGGCCTTCGTATTCAAAATAAGACGGGTGGAGTCTGCCTTGGGATCACAGCCTACGATCATAATTTTTTGTTTGAATTTGGTCGCGAGTTGAGCCAGTGTATTCTGCGAGGTTGTCGATTTGCCGATACCGCCTTTACCGTAAAACGCAATTTGTCTCATATTTTCTCAGCCTCCAAAATGTTCAATGGGTAAATCCGAATGACTGCCCTTAACTCCCTTATTACGCTGACTTCCCTTATTGCTCTGCACAGGATACATATAACGTAGAAATTTTACATATTCCAGAACGGATTCCTCAATATCCCCGCCGCATACAATAGGCAGCACGCCAGCTTCCTGCAATGCCTCTTTGGGGGCCTCGCCTATGCCGGCCGACAGCAGCAATGCACAGTCATGCACCATGGAAAGGATCTCCTTCATCGTCTCGGCCTTGTCTCCATTGCAATCGGCTTTCCCGTGGCAGTAGGATTGCACCTTACGAATGCCTATGAAATTTACGATAATCCCGTCGCTTTCATAGATCATAAATTCCTTGGCACGGCCGAAATGCTGATTCACCTTCCCTCCGCCACGACTGGCCACAGCGATTAGGACTGGCTTTGAGGTAAAGCTCACTTCAGGCTTATCCCCAGATAACGGGCAGCTACATCCAGCCCCGGTTGACGGTTGTTTGGGGTGCGATTGTCCCTCCTTGCGTTCCATTCTCACTCTCACCTTCTCATCCAGTTCTTTCTGAAATTGTGCCCTTGCCTCTTCATCCATGGGAGGAGCAGCCGCAATGTTCTCCCATGTAAAATCCTGATTGCGATCCTCGCCCAGCAGTCCAATCGCATCCGCCCTGCACTGACGGCAATGGCGCATAATGACAGCTCCCGCTTCAGCACATTTCTCCTGCAGCTGCCGGACCAGGCGGGGACGGGGGGCCCGCATCCCTTCCTGCTCATATCGGCTACCAGGTGCGATGATGAGCGGCATAATGTTGTGCAGCACTGCGCCGTGCTCCTTGACCACCCTGGCTACCTCCGGCAGATGGGCATCATTGACTTCGGGAATCAGCACCGAGTTCACCTTGCACAATACGCCTCTCGAAGCCAGCATCTTCAAGCCTGCCAGCTGGCGGTCAATCAACAGCCGTGCGGCCTCCTCACCTGTATAGCGTTTTCCTTCATCGTAGACCCATCCATAAATGCGGCTCCCCACCACTGGATCTACAGCATTGATCGTGATCGTGACATGCGAAATGCCCAGCTCTACAATCCTGTCGATATGCCTGATCAAGGTAAGGCCATTCGTGCTGAGACAGAATATGACGTCCTTAACTGTCTCACGGACCCGGCGGAAGGTATCGAAGGTTGCCTCCGCATTGGCCAGCGGATCTCCAGGTCCCGCAATGCCGACAACGGACAGCTGCATCAGCTGTGCCGCTACGCCATAGGTCTTGCTCGCCGCCTGCTCCGGCGTAAGCAGTTCACTAACAACGCCGGGACGGCTTTCATTGACGCAATCGAATTTGCGGTTGCAATAATGGCACTGAATATTGCATGCCGGGGCTACTGGAAGATGAATGCGCGCAAAATAGCGATGTGCCTCTTCGTTATAACAGGGATGTCGTCTGAGAGTTTCTAATGCTAAGGGGGTTTCCGAGAGATCAGCTAAAGAGTCCATTCATTCCCTCCTCTCTACGTTATATTCCCTTACATAAATCTCTGTTTTTGTCTGGAATATAATTACATCTTAGAGACAGGGACAAATACAGTCAATTCACTTCTCCATGAAATCCCTGACATTTATCCTCAATTCACATATGTGTCAAATTTTACGTCAAGTAATATATCGTATACTTTACATGTGCGCGGTTACATTTCATATTCTCAATAACATCAAGACGTAAAAAAAGAGAGTCCGTAAATACGGCTCTCCTTTTGAGATAAGAAACTTTAATTTTTTATTATATATTTTGGGAAATAGTCTCCGCTTATCATTCCTTCACATCTATTTTCGTCCCATCGACTATCGTTCCATCGACTTCTTTTTCATCTACCTCTGCTGCCTCTACTTCATCCGCTTCGTCACTGCTCTCTTCCTCTATTAAGGCTTTTGGCGTGTAGAGCTTGGGAATCGGCACATTCGCCCAATCCATATCGGATGCAAAATAAAAGCTCGTGTAGGACGGCTGGTTATACCCGGTATTTTGACGCGCCACATCCGTGCGATACTGCGGATCATGCATCAACGTGTACAATTTATGCGTCGTAGGTTCTGTGCTCAGATAGATACGGATGGCTGAGCTATCCGCTGTACGGACGAGCATTTCCTCCCGCCAATCTCCGAAAATGTCGGCTACCAGCGATGGAGTTCCTTTCGTATAGTTATTCGTTTTGGTTCCAGTAGCGGTCAGCAATGTACCTCGTTTCCAATCCTCAATGGTTGGGGTTACATCAATTGCGCCGTTTACGATTTGTGTGGTCATATCAGCTGCCCATTTGATACTCATATTGGTACCCGGCATCTTCGTATCCAGTTGTTTGCCCGCTGCGGTCCACAGGCCTATGGCCCAGGTCTCCAGACCTCGCTGATCCGGGTCTATGTCACCGACCATTCCCCGACCTGTATCCTTGCCGGAATATGCGCCGTAAATGATTTCACCTGTTTTGGCATCCCGCAAAGAATAGCCATATGGAGCGTAAGTGCCACCTTCATGTACCATAAAGATTTCTTTGCCGGGGCGATCCGGGTCAATATCGGTTACATGCAGTGCATCGCCGTGCCCCAATCTGGCGGTTTGACCCGGAGTTGCACTTTCAGGAGGCATGACATCAAATGAGCTGTACAACAGGCTGCCATCATGGTCAATCGTGGCGGAACCGTATACGATTTCGTCCTTGCCGTCACCGTCCACATCCACCACGCTCAAAGAATGCGCTCCCTGTGTGGTCAAGGTGCCAAATTTCGGGTCCGTTCCATCACGCCCGTGCGGACCATCGTTAAATGGATTGGTCATTGGTGTCCAGCCACTGTCCACCATCCAATGTTTTTGGAGATGGCGACCATCCCATGTGTAGGTGGCCAAAGTGGAACGCGTATAATAGCCGCGTGCAAATACGGCATACGGCTTGCGGCCGTCCAGATAGGCCACACCTGCCAGGAAGCGGTCTACACGGTTGGCGGGTTCAATTCGGGCCATGGCGTAGTCGCCCCACATGAGGCCATCGTCATGACGCTCCGGCTCATAGCGGACGGTATCCAGCTCAGCTCCCGTTTTCCCCTTGAAAATCGTCAAATACTCCGGTCCATCGACAATAAAGCCCTCGAACTCTCTCAGTTTATTTTTGTCGCTCCGCGCAGGCGCGTATACATCCATAAAGTAGTCCGTCAGGCTTTCCGCATCCTTTCGAGATAACGGATAACTGTACTTCGGAGCGATGCCAAAGCATTCCTCCAGCGTAGCAGGCCATTGTCCCTTGACCACTTCTTCATGCTTCGTCCAGTTCATGAACATGTTTACTACATGCTCATAATAATCCGAGCGACTCAAACGGTAATCATCCTCATGTGTGATCCCTGCTTTGCGATCCTCACGTGGCAGAGTAATATACTTTTCTTTTTTCGGCTTGCCCTTCTTATCAAAAGAAATCGTTTTGGTCCCTGGAGCCGTTTTGAACATCAGCTCGGCTTTACCATCGCCGTCAAAATCGTACACCATCATTTGTGTATAATGCGCACCTGATCGAATATTCACGCCCAGGTCGATCCGATACAGCAGCTTGCCTTCGGCCGTATACGCATCAACATACGTATTTCCGGTATACCCCTTCTGAGATACATCTTTGGAGTTCGACGGGTCCCATTTTACAAAAAATTCATATTGTCCGTCTCCATCCACATCCCCCACACTCATATCGTTGGCCGAATACGTATAGGATTCACCTGCGGGTGTTACGCCATCGGCAGGCTTTTGGAGAGGAAGTTCATAGTAACCCTGCTGCCATGGCTTCACTTTAGCGCTACGATCCTTTTCCCGCCCATTAACGACTGAAGCTACTCTGTATACTGATTTACCATTCCCTTCCTTATCCACATAGTTGGTACTGTCGGTCACTGTCGCAATCTTCTTACCGTCACGGTATACGTTGAAGTCCGCTCCTGTCAGCCCCGTTGAACCGTAACCGTTCACTTCTTGAGCCAATAACCGCCAGCTTAAAAATACCCCTTCCTGCGTCACCGCAGCTACCAGTCCGCGATCCAACTTTTCCAGCTGAATGCTACCGCTACGGTTCTGTTCAACTGCAATGGCTGATTCCGCCTGTAGTGTCGGTTCGGACAAATCTTCCGCAGCCACTCCTCCAGTCGTGCCCGTCATCGCCAGCATCGCTGCCAACGCAGCGGTCAAGCTTCCCTTTCGCCATGCGCCTTTACTTTGAGCCATTCGGGTCGTCCTCCTCAATAGTATTGTGATGACAAGCAAGTACGCCAAAATGATTGCGCTTACATAAATTAAATTCCCTATTATTATAGTTTTGCCGTTCCCTCAAACGCGTTTAAATATCCGAGGATTTCTCTACACAAAACCGTGTTGTTTACTCATTCCAAATAAAACAGCCCCCACCAAGCCTGTATGAAAACGGCATGCTAAGGGCTGAACACCGCCAAACTCCCCATGAAGGCAGAGGAAGTAGGCAAAATCATATTCGCATAAACTCAAAAGGAAATATAAAAAAACGGACAGTGGATTGTTCCCATTGTCCGTTTTTTTATATTTCGCGCTAGTTATGGATTAGGATTCGTCTTGATTACTGCAACCTAGTGAGGGACAAATGAACTCAAATCGTCTCGGCTGGACTGATCTGTATGATAAAACACGACATCCCCGTCCTGTAAATAAAAGGTATGCCCGTACGGGTCTTTTATCTCTCGGCGGTAACCCTCCAGTTGCCACTGGTTCAGTAGCGGGCCATTTATATACTGTAAATGCGGATGCTCAGCGTCCCCCTGACGCAGTGACTCTATATTAAAGCCGACGACGATAAAGCCCGTTTTCTTGAATATATCTGTATGCTCGTTTAGCTCCTGACGGCGACTGACCTCGCGCAAATCCGTGCCTTTGGTGACTGCGTACACATCAGCAGGCAGGCTATATTCACCATACCAGCGCTGAATCGACGCATTAGCGCGATCTACGTTAACCCCATCCGGCAGTTCTGTCTTTGGACCGATTAAAGTACGCACAGCCGCAGGCAGCACCAGCCAGTCGTAGCGTCCAACCCAGGTCTTGCTGCGTGCAATACGGTGGGCATACAGGGAAACATAACGTTCCAGTGTCAACTGGCTTTGCTGTGCTTCACTCAGCTCATGCTTGTATTGGTAGGCTGCCGCGTCCTGCATTTCCTCCATCGGCACATTGCGTAGCCGTTCATTCAAAATAACATAGCGCTTTTCCCGATCCTCCGCCGATCCCAAACGGATAAATTTTCGACTGCCGGAATGTGTATACAGATCTACCTCTTCCCGCTGTAGCCCATCTTTGCTCACCCAATAGAACGATGGCGTGATGCGAATACCGTCCTTGGCGCTAAACATATTGCCTTTGGTCTTGAGGTCAAACTTGAAATGGTAGCCTGTCTTGACTGCCACATTTGCATAACCTTCATGTGGGTGACTGCCGGGACGAATGGGCAAGGTGAATGGCTCCTGGTTCCCTCTCGGTAACCCGTCAATATTGCCAAGCCCCGTCCAATAGGACAGGCCGCTATGCGTCGGGCTCCCTTTACGTTGCCGAAACACCCGCTCCCAATGGTAATCGGCAATATCCGTGATATGAAAATCGTACATCCGTCCGATGACCTCTATATTTACCACATCATTGGCAACATGGTGGGCGATATCCGTGTTGGCATGGCGCTGTTCGGTGAACCCGTCCGGAGCATTTTCGGCAATGGTACGGAACTCAACTGTATAGTTGCCTTCATCCACCCATACGGGAAGATAAAAGTCTGTGTTGAGCTGCAGCACTGGAATGTCGATCCAGGTACCCCGCGGATAAAAATGCGTCTTTCCTTTGTCGTACACATCGAACGGAAAGCGAACCTGCTTGGTTCGTACATATTTGGCATACTCCCGATCACCATATCCGGGAATATCCAAATGTGGTCCCGCTGTTGAAATCGTCACCCGGAAAGGTCGCTCCAAAATAAGTGCGGATCGTCCCTTCGTAGGTTGGGTTTTCTGATTATGAGCAGCATCGTCCGACACTTTAGACAGATTCACTACGGGAGTGTGGACAGTCACCGTATTAATTCCCTGTATCGGGAACGTTTTATCCGCACCTCCATTGATATTTCCTTTGAGAATAGCGTAAGTGATGTCACCGCTGCTGGGCGTATTGGGTTTATTGATCTTATGCTTTTCAATCATATGGCCCGGGCTGTACAGGATATCCAACCCGATTTTTACGGGTTCAGGGATTTTGCCAGGAGTCGGCCCCTTTTCCTTGACACGCTGGTGGTCCATGATCGTTTGACCGTTGAATTTCACAGTATCGTTTTCAACTTCCACGTCTGGTGTAGCCTTCTGGGCCACAGGCTCCAGTGATCTTTGTTCATTGGGCACCTTCGGCATACTCTTGCCGCCATAAATATAAAGTGAACCCCCATCGACGATGCCCGGAGAAGGAGCCGGATAGTATTTTCCGTTGGTCGCTGATTCTACAGACGGCGGCGTGTAATTCCTTGGTGGAATCGTAATACTACCTCCCGGCAGTGCATAGTTGCGTAGCTGCGCGTTCTTGATACCGTACACCTCAAGGTTGTCGATCACCCAGTAGGAGTACGGTTTCACAATTTCGTATTTGTAATACTCCGCGACCTTCATGTGCCGGGTATCGTTGATATCTTCCCATTCCAGATCATACGTGCGCTTCAGCTTGACGTTGTAGGTGCACTCGCCTTTGAGCTGTTGGTAGGTGTTTTGAAACAGGTAATTCCGGGCCAGCACGTTTCCGTACAGGCTTTCAGAAGTTGGAATACCCTTGGCTACATCAAAACGTGACGCGCCTCGCTGATCGGCTTTAATAACGGCAGATACTGTCGGGTCCAATTCGGCAGTTTCCAAGCGCAGACCTGGAACGGGGCGGGAGCAGACAACACCTTTCGTTGGCTGTTCATGATCTTGGCAATCCGAGGGTGCTCCCTCTTGGCTTTCTCCAGGCTTAGGACAGCCCTGAGCTTCTTTGTAATACAAGTAAGCGGTAAACTGTTCAAAAGAACCGTCATAGGTAAACCCGGGTACAATTCCCGGCAAAATATCTCCGCTTGGCGGTTTACCTGTCGTGCTTTTCTTATAACCCACATACTCATATTTCGGGTTGGTTGGCGGGGGAAAATCATACGGTTGATCAGCTTTCAGTTCATCCTCTATTGGTGTAAATACGTTGTTAAGTGATTTCCCGTCAGTGGTAAAATGCTTGACGATTAGGTTGCTCTCCAGTTCGATCTTGAACAGGATGGGTTGGTAGATGCGCCAGGCTTCTACATTGGGATCGAGAGGATTAGAACTTGTTTTTCTAATATCCTGCGGTTTATCTGCGTCCAATCTTATATTCACCGTAATTGGGATTACCGTAGTATCGGTTCCGATTCCTCTCTCATCAAAAGGGCGAATATCTTTATTTTCAGTTCCTTTACTTATAGAACGTAAATAATCTTCGTAAATATCTTGTCTGGAATTACTAAAATATTCATCTGGGTCGGACGAAGTGTACAGACGAGCTTCTACGTTTTTGATTTTTCTCCCTGGAAACTGAAATTTGTATGTGAATGTAGCTTCCCCTTGCATGTGTTTATTAGGCTGTTTCCCACCCTCTGTAACCCACTGACCAGAGCTATTTTTCCACATATCGAAGTACATCATCCCAACAAAATAACGGTTATTCTTATCTGCATGGTAGGACAATGGTGTTACTTCGGCGTCGGCTGAAGCTTTGTTGGTTGGGGAATAAAAAGGTGGAAGCTGCAACAATAGCAGTACCCCCACCAGCAATACGGCAAGAATTCGGTGTGTCTTTTTCAAGTGTTTAATTACCCTTCCACGGATTAACCATCAACAAAATGTAATCTTTCGATGCCAAATCAAAACCAATATACTCAACTTCAGATAGTTTGAAAGAACGATAATTTTTAATACCATAATAGACTTCATCCGCAGATGAAAAGATTTTATAGTACATCATTTTTGTGCCATCGCCATTGTCTTTTGTCAATTCCTCTAAAGCATATCTAAAACGAGTTTCATTATTTTTGGTAACATAAAAGATTGCTCCTGCTTTAGAGTTAGTTTTAACTCTCATTTGTATATATGGCGTTCCATCAGAAGCTGTGTACCGATCAACAGAATATATATCACGTAGAAGCTTTACAGGAAGATCAGAATTCTTGAAAATCATCACTTTCTCGAAAGTGTTACCTCTTGCCCCCTTCAACAAGCTAGGGTCTGACGCAAAAAGTTTTTTATACGGCTCGATACTCACCGCCTGATGCCCCGTATCCTCCAGCGCAGCAATTTCCTTCTTTCCAATCCAGACCCAGCGACTGACCTTATCCCACTCCACCGTTTGCCCCAGACCCTCACTTACCAACCGCAGCGGCACAAAAGTACGGTTTTGCTTCAAAATAATCTTCGTCTCATACGTTTTGGTCTGCCCATCCACGGTAGCGGTGTTTTGACCCACTGTCATGTTAACAGCATGGGCATCATTTTTAATCGACACAGCCAATTGACCGCCTGTTTTCTCCCAGCCTACCTTAGCCCCTAGCGCTTCGGATACAAAACGAATCGGAACCATCACATAATCGTTACTATCCTGAAAAGGTTTAGCATCTGGAAACTGTATTTTTTTCGCGTTTAACAAGACTTCAATGGGCTTGGTGCTGCTTGCCGCCTCCGTCGTTGGAATCGTAATTGTCGCGCCCCATAGCAACGTGACTGCGGTCAAACTCAACATCCATTTTTTCATACTCATCTCTCTATCCCCTTTGTCGGCTTAAACTTTAAACTATGTATATCATCTCTAATTTCATAAACTTATCGCATCCCCACTTTCGGAAAATACTGGATACAACTTATATATTATAGGGTTTCCCTCTTACAAAATCTACAAGAAAAACTTCTAATACAAAGTATTCCAAACAAATAGACTCTATAAAGCAATCCCTCCCCCTCAATCATAGAACTGACTCATTAAAAAGTTTTATATTTCCGCAAAATATCAACAAAAAAGGGCTGCCTCTCCCCTATGAAGGAAGAAACAGCCCGTGTGCTTCACGCGCAACAAAACTATGAATATATCAGCTTATACCACCATATGGATTATTCCAGCATCATCCAATATTTCTTACATCATAAATCATACCGGACGAAAAATCAAACGTTACTTTTTCTCACGAAACATTTCAAAGATCATTCATGTATACCTGAATTTCCAGCTTGATAGAGTTGCTCATATACGTCCTTGTTGACCATCCTCAGCCCAAACAATCTGCGGATACGCTGTCCCGGCTTGGCTTTGAAGGTCACTGTCGCCTGATCCTTACCCTCCAGATATGCAGCCGGAATAGCGGCATTCACGTTGTAAAATTTATCGGCTTCATCAAAACCTTCACTAAAATGCTCAAGCGGATGACCGTTAACCAAAATATCAAAACCACAGTTTGGCATTTCCAGCGTAGCCGTGTAGGTAATAACCAACAGCATCGGAGCAGATGGATCTGTATTCAAATCAAAAGAAAACCAGCCGTCAATTCCCGCATTCCGATAAGGTCGGTTATTCACATATCCAGTGCGAGTCGAAGCATCTCCCTGGAAGTTATGATCCCGCTCCGGCTGCATTTCTCCGGGTTGGGCAAAATCAATCGTACACTGCTCCAGAATCGCCAGCTTTTCGCGTGCCGCTGTGTATTCCTGTTCCGCCTCCTGCCACGCTTCCTTCGTAAAAATATCCCAATATACGGAATACGTACGATCATGCATTTTATACAGAGGAGACAATTCCACATCCCGAGGATGCCCTGCATTCAAGGTACGGAACGTATTCGTCTTATCCTCTACAGACTGTATCCAGGCATCCAGCTTTTCCGTTTGAGGGATAAATACCGGTGTATAGAGGAAATCCTTGGCTTTAGGATCTTCTAAGGGTCCAAGGTCGCCTGCCAGCACCAACGGTCCATACATAACAGCCGCCCGATCCGGATTATCCGGCATCTGCTCCAGCCTCAGCGACATCGGAATCGTCACCTCTACAACATCCCCGTCAATCCACGTTCTGGCGATAGAGATGAAGCTGCCCGGTTCCGATACAACCGACTGTTCTTTGCCATTTACACGAATGGTAATTCCTTTTTCAGCCCAATATGGATAGCGGATGAGTAGCGTAAATGAGGCAGGTTGATCGCATTGAATCTCCAGCGTCGTATGATCTGTATCTGGATAGGAAGTGTTTTGTTTTAGCGTAACGCCTCTGTCCTTCCATTCCAGCGTGGAAGCAATGAACTGATTGACATACAGCTTATCGTGATCGTGAAAATAAATACCGCTGCCGTAGCTCGCATGGTTTTCCATCCCTGTACCAACACAGCATGTGAAATCGTCAAATTTGCTTTCAAAATGCTTGTGCCCGCCCATCGCCAGCGACAGAAAATACGTTACGCCCCCGTGAACCGGGTCCTGCGAGGCCAAAATATGATTGAATAGACCTCGCTCATAAAAGTCGGCTTCCTTGGCGGAAACATTCCATTGAAACAGATGATTTGTCAGCTTGAGCATGTTATAGGTGTTGCACGTCTCCGTCGTATGAGGCCCGATGCGATCATTCAAGCCATCCGGCGCTCCAAAATATTCTCCAAAGCTATTCCCGCCAATGACATACGAATGATGATCCACCACCCGCTCCCAAAAAAACTCCACCGTCTCCCGGCGCTTCGTATCATTAGTCAGCTCATATTCCTTGGCAAGCCCGATCAGCTTCGGAATCTGTGTGTTGGCGTGAATGCCCTGTAAACAGTCTTCCTGCGAGCTAAGCGGGTCCAGCACCAGCTTGTGCCAGAAGCACTCAGCCAGCCGCAAGTAGCGCTCTTCCCCAGTATCCGCATACAAATCGGCCAATACCTCATTCATGCCTCCATATTCGCAAAACATCATCTGCTGCATCTGCTCATCGCTCATCGGCTTCATCATTCCTTCGAGCCAGTCCGCCAGCTTGCGCTCCACCGTCAATGCCTTGTCACAGCCTGTCAAATGGTACGCATCACGCAGGCCAGCAAACAACTTGTGTAGTGTATACAAGGGGGCCCAGGCACCGTTTAGGTCAAACCCCTTCGAGCGAATATTTCCAGCAGACACCTCTTCAAAAAGTTCCTTTCCCCCAGGAATACCGGATACATATCCGTCACCGTGCGCTGCCTGACAAACGGCTAGTTCATCCGTAATGTAATGTGCAATTTCTTTAAAACGCTCATCGCCCGTTGAAGCATACATCATGGAGCAAGCGGACAAATAATGTCCCAGTGTATGACCGGAAATAGTCATCGCTTCCCAGCCCTCATATTGAGGCGCTTTGGGCGTAAGTCCGGCATATTCCCGAAAACGCGCCAGCAGACGGTCTGGTTGAAGCTCCAACAGATAAGATCGGTTCAGCTCCATCGCCTGTTTGAAGGGACCTTCAGCCAATACCACCTCGTTCAGTGCGAACGGTCTTGCTTTCATATGGGCTTTTGCTTTAAGAGTCACTTTCCGTTCCTCCTTTAAGACGAATTTGGGACAAAAAAACGCATATCAAACACAACGAGCCGTTACGCGCCGCTGCCAAAGGTTTGCCCCCACTGCTGGTACAGCTGCGTTCTCGCCTCTGTAATGCCGGGATGAAACTGAATCAGCGCATGCTTCCGTGCAAAATGGACCTCACGGATCGCCTCCTGCACCCGCTGTTCCCCGCCTGCTCCGCCGAGTCCAGCGGCATGGAGCACGGAAGCGGCGGCTAATCGACCTTGGGCCATCGCGACCACCCCGCTTTCGATGCCGGTAATATTGCCGGCAACGTACAGCCCTTTGAGCGAGGTTTCCATTCGCTCACCATGCAGTGGAACATGCCCGCCCAGCTCAGGGCTGTACACGAATTTGCACCCGGGTACCGCCGCCAGCTCGGCGAGCGGATACAAGCCGCCGCTCAGCGCCACGAAGTCGGCGGGTTCGACGCGCTCGCTGCCGGGAATAGGCGAGCCGTCCGGTTTAACGTGGACCAGGGTCACGGATTCGACCCGGTCCTGGCCGTTGACGGACAGCACCGCTGTCCGCAAACGGATCGGGATATCCCACAGACGGAAGCCTCTGTGGGGATAGCAGCACGCGATGAGTTTCTCCATCCGCAGCGCCGCTGCCAGCCTGCCGCCTGCACGCATCCAGGCGGCAGGAGCTAGCCCCGACAGCTGAAGCAGCAGCTTCGCGGAGGCTGTCGGATCTGCCGCCGCACCAGCCAGCGGATTAGCGCACGGCAGTGTAATTGCCGCCACCTTCACCCCGGCGACAGACAGCTCGCGGGCAATCGCCATCGACAATACGTTCATGCCTACGATGATGCCGCGTTCCCCCGGCTTAACGTAATGAACATTAGTCATTACTTGTGCGGCCCCGATAGACATGACGCCCGGTAACGTCCAGCCATCCAGCGGAACGGGAATTTCGGCAGCTCCAGTCGCTAGCAATACGTAATCCGCAGTGAACAATCCACAGGAAGTGGAAATTTCCCACGTTGTTGTATATTCCATACCATGCACGGAAACGCCGCAGCGAATGTCCACCCCAAGCTCCCCGCAACGGGTAATCAGCTCATCCGAAACGTGTTTTCCAACCCACCAGCCTTGACTGCCTTCCTCATGATATTGCCCGGGCATACGTCCACCCGGCTCTGTAAACTCATCCAGTACCGTGACTGGCAATCCTTGCTCAGCAGCCGATACCGCTGCGGACAATCCGGCGGGACCCGCCCCAATGACGATAAGATGCGCCATTTCATTCATGTCACAATTCTCCCTGTGATTTCATTCGAAAGCTGCCGCCCGGTTTCCACCACCATACCTTCTTCCAGCTTGGTCAGGCAGGAACGGACGGTACCGAACGGATGAACCGTCAGGCGGCATTCGTTACAATGCCCAATGGCGCAGTATACGCCTCTGGCCGTACCGGATTCCTCATGCCTTCTCAGCAAACGGACACCGCTGGCCAGCAGCGCTGCTGCCAATGGTTCTCCAGCCAATCCCTGCATGGGACGACCGTCAAAAAAGAAAGATACCTGCCGCCGCTCCGGCTTTGGTCCCAAAATAGGATGATTTACAATACGCGTGCGGCTCATAAAGAACCTCCCTCTGCCAGCTGCCCGAACGTTACGGGACGCACTGGTGGCCTTTGCGATAACAGCTCCGCCTCCCGGCGGGCAGCAGGAACCTGATTGTAAAACCATGACTCCACCAATTGTCGGCATACCCTACCCTGACATGCCCCCATCGTCACCCGCGTAGCCATTTTAAGCTGGCGCACGGTGTCCATACCCATGCGGCAAGCCTGCTCCATCTGTGCGATACTCACTTCTTCACAGCGACATATGAGCAAATGACCTGATGCGCTCCCCACCGTCTCACTTCGTCCCGTCACCCGCTTACTCATAGCTGATCGCACAGGTTTTAATCGCTGAATAAAAATCCAGCGCCGCCTGGCCCTGTTCCCGGGTATGTGAACTGGATTGCTTCAGACCGCCAAACGGAGCCTGGTATTCCACACCAGCCGTCTCCTGATTAACCCGAACCATACCGGCGTTCGCCTCATCCAGAAACCGATGAGCCAACCGCAAATCGCGGGTGAATAGAGAGGCGCTTAATCCATAAATAGAATCATTGCACAGTCGAATTGCATCCTCGAAGTCGTCCGCTTGCACGACCCCCAACACAGGTCCAAAAATCTCCTCCTGAATCAACGGATGGGATGAATTGAGTCCAGTCGCCACCAGTGGACGCACATAATATCCGTTCTCTGTCCCGGCGGCGGCTCCACCTTCGGCCAAAATGTGAGCTTCCCGACGTGCGAGTGATACATAGGACATGACCTTCTCGTATTGACCTGCGGATGCCACAGGTCCAAGATACGCACCGGGGTCAAGCGCCGGAGCGATCTGTATTTTTTCCACCGCTTGGCGTAAGGCTTCCGTGAACGTCTCATAGACAGACTGTTCCACGATCACCCGGCTGGTGGCCGTGCATTTCTGCCCGGCTGAACGTAAAGCTCCGCTGATAATCATCGCCACCGCCTGTGCTACATCCGCGTCTTTCAGCACAATGGCGGCATTTTTACCTCCCATCTCGGTCTGGTATTTCATGTTACGGCGCGCGCATCGCTCGGCAATGCCCAAACCTGTAGCGGTGGAACCCGTGAAGCTGACCGCATCTAGTACCGGAAGCTCCAATAAGGCATCGCCAATACGGTTCCCCTGCCCAATGACTAAGTTCAGTACACCGGGTGGAAGCTGCACCGCCTCGAATAGCTTGGCGACCCGTACTGCAGTTAATGAAGCATGTTCGGCAGGCTTCCAGATGACCGTGTTTCCGCACAAAAGTGCAGGGGCGATTTTCCATAGCGGAATAGCTACCGGAAAATTCCACGGCGTAATGACAGCCGTTACCCCCAGCGCAATGCGCTTTGTGTATTGGAGCACTCCCGGCTCATTCGAAGGAATGACTGTACCGATGGAACGTACGCCTTCTGCCGCATAGTAGCGGAGCAGATGGACACCTCGCATGACCTCTCCGCGCATCTCGGTAATCGGCTTGCCCATCTCACGGCTGGCCAGTTCAGCTAATTCAGGTAATGCTGCTTCTAGTAACCCGGCTGCTTTGAACAGATAAACTCCCCGCGCTGCGGGACTTAAAGCAGCCCAGCCCGCCTGAGCCAGCCGTGCCGCATCCCCGGCCTGTGTAATATCGCCCGTTTCTGAAAAATGGACGACTCCCACCTCCTCCTTCAAGTCCGAAGGATTGTGAACCACCAATTCCTCGCCGGAAGGGCTCAGCCACTCACCACCGATCCAATTTCGGCTCTCCATCATCTTCACCTCCATTCAGGATGAAACCCCGCTCGGACGAACCGCCACCTCAAATGCTTCGCGAATGCGGTCATAATCCGCCTGCGGCAGCGCAAGTCTGGGCGGACGTGTCGGACCGACCGGAAATCCAGCCAGCTCCATCATATATTTGATGGACTGTACCAATTGCGGGCTGGCATCATAGTGGAACAGCGGCAGCAGCCTGCGATACAACGCGGACGCTTCTGCCATATTTCCCGCCTGTGCAAGTCGGAACAGCTCTACCCCTTCCTTGGGCAACGCATTAGGCACCCCCGAAATCCAGCCTGTCGCGCCGAACAATGCCCCCTCCATCGCTAGATTATCTACTCCAACCATGACCTCCAGCTCTGTCTGATCCAAAATAGCGTGAATACGCCGTACATCACCGGAAAATTCCTTGACTGCTACGATATTTTCAATTCGCGACAAGTCCGCAAGAATATCTGGAGTCAAGTCAACCTTGTAATCATGGGGGTTGTTATACGCAATGATCGGCAAGCCCACCTTTGACAATGCTTCATAATGGGCCGTTACCTCATGAGGCAGTGGATTGTAATTAATGGGTGGCAGTGCCATGACACCCGCAGCCCCAGCATCCTTCGCATGCTGAATCCAATGCACCGCCTGTTTGGTGGACGGAGCCGCCGAGCCGACAACAACCGGGACACGCCCTGCCGCAGCGTCAATTACGGTATGCACAACCTGCGACCGTTCCTCCGGGGACAAAGCCGCATATTCTCCCAGCGATCCTGTAGGAACCAGTCCGCTAATGCCACTTGCAATCAGATGCTCGCACAGCTCGGTCAGACGCTTATGGTCTACCTCCAGCTCTGCCGTGAACGGTGTAACCAAGGCCACATACACACCTTCAAAACGTGCCATATGCTTACCAACCCTTTCCCATCTTTATTTTCATATTCAGCATTCGGGACGGATGTAAAATGCTCACATCAGCAAAAAACCTTCTTTAAGCGGGTCCTCGGGGTCCAACACAAATTGATGATGTCCCGTCACCCAAGCCGATCCTGTAATTTGTGGAATGACTGCCGGATAAGGACCTATCTGCGTCTCGCCCACGATTTCAGCCCGAAACATGGAACCTGTGATGCTTTCATGTACAAACGGCTCATTGAAGTCCAGTTTTCCTTTGGCGTGCAACACCGCAACCTTGGCTGAGGTTCCTGTGCCACAAGGAGAACGATCGATACCTCCCGGTGGGATGACGACGACATTGCGGCAATCGGCCTGTGGAGCCACAGGCTCTCCGTAAAATTCAATATGCGTCAACCCTTGAATAACCGGATTTTCAGGATGTACGACCTCAACAACCGCATTCACTGCCTCCCGAATCTGCACTGCTGTTCGTACAATTTTTGCCCCATGGCTCTGCTCCAGTGCAAGACCGATGGAAGCCGCCTCCACAATGCCGTAAAAGTTGCCTCCATACGCAATATCCAGCGTGACTTGCCCGATGCCCTCTACCTGTACCTCCACCTCACGACGGTACACAAAAGAAGGAATGTTTGTGAACGTTACTTGTCGCACCTTGCCCTTATCCACCTTCATCCGCACTTGAACCGGGCCTGCCGGAGTGTCCAGCAATATCGATTTTTTATTTGCAGCAATCAGCCCGCCTTCCATCAGCGCCGTGCATACGCCAATCGTATCGTGACCGCACATTGGTAAATAGCCACCGGTCTCTATAAAGACCACACCGATATCAGCATCTGGGTGACACGGTTCTGTTAAAATACAGCCCGACATCACCTCATGCCCTCGCGGCTCGAACATCAGCAAACGGCGAAAATCATCATGATGTGCTGCCATATAAGTCATTTTTTCCAGCATCGTACGACCTACCAGCTTAGGCGCGCCGTGAATGACCGTTCGCGTCGGATTGCCCCCCGTATGGGTATCAATGGTAGTAATTCTGCCCAGTACACTCATCCGGTTACCTCCCCGTGAACCTCGTGGTTGGTAAAAGCCTCCCCAAATCGGTCATATCGCAGCGGCTCCACCGGAATGCAAGTGGGTTCGCCACGTACCATTTCGGTCACCAGTTTACCCGTAACCGCCGCAAGACTAATGCCATCCCCCTCATGACCAGAAGCGATATACAGCCCCGGTACTTCGTCCACCACTGATACAATTGGCAAATGATCAGGTGTCCATGGACGCAAGCCAGTATACGCCCGCATCAGCGGTACATTGGCTAAAGCAGGAAAAAAACGAATGGCTCTACGGGCGATTAAGCGAATCACTTGCTGATCGACACGTGTGTCCATACCGACAAACTGACGGCTGCTGCCGATCAGAATGTTTTGAGATGCGGTTGGCTCGAATACCAGCGCTACACCGTATTTTTCATAAAGCTCATCCACACACCGCTGACCGCCAAACTTGCTCATCAGATAGCCGAACTCCATTACCTTGCGGTTGCCAATGGAAGGCATTCGAGCAGACACCAGTATATGTCCTTTGCGCGGTATAATCGGAAGGTCCAAACCGAGTGAATGACCGATGCTGCGTGTCCATACACCTGCCGCCAATACCACTGCACCTGCATGGATAACGCCATTAGGCGTCTCAACCCCGCGGACGTTCCCCCTTTCGTCCTGAAGGATGGACTGTATCGGCATGCGCGGTAATAACTTGGCCCCCATCCGACGCGCGGCCTCGGCCAGTGCATACGTCATCAACACCGGATTCACAGTGGAATCTGTCGCACACTCCAGCCCACCCGGCAAATCTTTGGCCAAATGTGGCCATTCCTCTCGCAAATCCTGATGATCCAGCATGCGAAACGGAAGTCCTTCCTGCTGCTGACGGGTTACCCACTGCTCAGCCGCTTGCATCTCCTGATCGTTTTCACAGACCAGAATACTTCCAGGCGCACGATACTCAAACTCATCCTCCAATTCCCTAGCCAGCTCTGCCACCAGTTCCTGCGATACCAACGACATTCGACTGTCAAACCCGGGCTCTTTATCGATTGCCAATATATTTCCATCACAACGGGACGAAGTGCCTCCAGCAATCTCCCCTCGCTCAGCCAGCACGACCTTCATACCGGACTTAGCTGCATAATAAGCGATGGCTGTACCGATGATTCCGCCGCCTACAATGACCAGATCCGCGGCATCATGTTTCATTCGCTTCCCTCCCTTCGGCCGTTTTAATCTGCTTATGAGGTATTATTTACAGCTTGAGCGTAAAGGTTTGCGTCACAGGCTTGCTCAGCTCATCATAATCCCGCAGCTGTACAGTGAACGTATACGTCTTGTTGCCTGCTCCGCTGTCCGCTGTTCCGCTAATCGTTCCTGTAAAGCGATCCAGTGTGAGCCCTGCGGGCAGTTGACCGCCTGTCACCGTCCAATCGTAAAACGGAACGCCTCCTTTGGCCTCCAGCTTGGCCGTGTACGCTTTGCCTTTGACGGGTGCTGGCAATTGCTTCGTTATGATTTCTGGCGCGAGGAAAGGAGTCAGGTCCTTACGCAGCGGCCAGCCAGCTTTTTCTGCTACCAGTAGCGAAAGCTTCGTGTTCATCCAGCGCCGGGTCGGGAACAGATGGCGCCAGCCTCCATTTTGTCCGCTCAATCTGTCGACTTCTGCAAGCTCTCCGGAGAGATGATAGCTGTCATCCAGTGCAGCTGGTCTGTGCTGATAAGCCAGAATATCCGGGTCATTGCCCGCCGCTTCCTTCAATGCTTTGACACCCGGGAATGTGTCGCTGAACACAATCGCATGACCAAATTCATGCATGATCAGCCCATGCACATCCGTCACCTTGGACAGATCGGATTGATACCATTCTTCATCGTCTACGGATGTGAATGGAATCGCATCATCATAGAAATCCAGTATCAAACTATAGGAACGGTTCAGGTTCCCTGGGACGGTCACACCGTTACGTGTATGATAATTGCCGTTCGTGGCTGGAAAGCCCGTAGAATACGGCCCGTTCAGCCCTCTCATAAACACCCACATGCCTTTGTAGGGCTTATCATTTGTCACCTGTATTTCATTTTGCCAGTCGTCTCCTGGCAGATGGTTTACCTCCGCTTTGGCAGGAACCTCATCGAAAGGAGCCAGATCAAAGAAATAGAACCAGTCCTTTACCGCCAGCTCTGCGGCTTTTTTGGTAGCTGCATCATTGAAATAAGGCTTGATCGTATCGAATCTGTAGTCAAAATGGAGAGGGACTGTGGGTTCTTTATTATCGTCCTGATCCAACACGCGAATCGGAATGGACTGAGTAGTCGTGTGACCACCATTTCTGGCAACGGACATAGACAGCGTATAGTTCTCTATTTCACCGTTTCCTCCAATCCGGTCAGGATGGATGGCTAGCCGAAAATCTTTTTCCTCCTGGGCATTGGCAAAAGTCAGCGTTTTGCTTGCACCTTGCGCCGACAGCGTACTTGGCAAATCCATCATCAGCCGGGACGTGCCCTGCGGATTTAACGTAACCGTTAACGGAAAAGCAGCATCCGCTGGCGGTTTTACTTTTAGCTTCACATACGGGTTGGCCAGATATCCTTGCCAATCAACCAGATCTATACCATAATCGTTCACCGTCCGGCTAAAAATGTCGACGACTTTTACACCCGATTTTGCCTCGGCATAAGCCTGTTGACCCGGAATAGCTGGTGTCAAAGCTACAATGAGAGAAGCCGTCAGCGCAGTCAGCCATATTTTGGTGTGTCTTTTATGCGTGTTCATTTGATCCCCTCCATCTCATTTTTGAATGACTTACAAACTAAACTATGATAGTTACCTATAGCGCCACTGCGTTTTATAATAAAAGCAGCTCCTTAGGGGAAGAGGTCAGTACCTTGACACCGACATCTGTGATCAGCACATCGTCCTCAATCCGAACTCCGCCAAAGCCTGGAATATAAATGCCTGGTTCCACAGTAAGGACATGACCTGGCACGAGCACCGACTTACTTTCGCGGGAAAGCCGTACCTGCTCATGAATCTCCAAGCCAAAGCCGTGGCCCAGCCCGTGACCAAACTGCTCCCCATAGCCATAGGAGGCAATCACATCCCGCCCCAGACTGTCTCCCTCCCGACCGCTCATGCCAGGGCGAAGTCCAGCAATCGTCGTCATATTCGCTTCCAGCACAATAGCATACAGTTCCTCGTGCCGCTCCGACGGATTGCCGACGAATACGGTACGCGTGATGTCGGATAGATAGCCACGCACATTTGCGCCAAAATCCATTGTGACAAACTCGTTCTGACCAATTTCCTTGTCACTGGCCAGTCCGTGCGGCAATGCCGAGCGCTCACCCGAAGCGACAATGAACGCAAAACCGCCTGATTCCGCGCCTGCGAGCCGAAGCTGATATTCCAGTTCCGCCGCAATCCGCCGCTCTGTGACCCCAGGCTGAATATAATTCAGCACCTCCGTAAAGGCAGCATCGGTAATACGCGTTGCCTCACTTATGGTCCGAATCTCTTCTTCGTCTTTCACATCGCGCAGCCGTTCAATGACATCCTCCGTTTGCACGTACTCCAACGAGCCCAGCGCGGCTTGAAGCTGTCCCGACTGTTGAAGTGAGACATGCCTGCTCTCCAAACCCAGTCTACGAACCCCCAACTTACTTGTGAGATCAGCGATGGTCTGGAAGATTTGCGACTCATGCCGAATCACTGAATATTCCACTGCCTGATCTGTTGCCTGCATCATATAGCGGAAATCCGTCACTAAAAAAGCCTCTTCTTGCGTAACAAGCACAATTCCCGCAGAGCCTGTAAATCCGGTCATATATCTTCGATTGGGCCCATGTGTAATAAGCAGTGCATCTATCCCTAGAGCCGTGAATTTCGAGCGTAACCGGGCCAGTCTGCCAGGAACACCCTGTAACGGTTTTGTCTTCTGACTGTCTTCCACTTTCACTCGTACGCCTCCTTATTTCCCATCTCTTTTCAAGGCATATGCCTTAGAACACACCAGCGCGTCCTAACTTCCTTTAGCCTTTAATCCCTGTCAATGTGATGCCTTCAATAAAATAACGCTGCCCTATAAAAAATATCACGACGATCGGAGCCAAAATCGTGCTGGAAGCCGCCATCAGGTAAGGCCAGTTGGTATTGTTCAATCCCCGGAAAGTCGCCAGCCC
This sequence comes from Paenibacillus sp. FSL L8-0644, assembly GCF_038008165.1. Classification (NCBI taxonomy): domain Bacteria; kingdom Bacillati; phylum Bacillota; class Bacilli; order Caryophanales; family Paenibacillaceae; genus Paenibacillus; species Paenibacillus sp. FSL L8-0644. The sequence goes on along the minus strand of NZ_JBBOYN010000001.1, from coordinate 1,236,431 downwards.
CAGCGCGAGCGTAAAATGCTTTTCGTCACTTAAGTAAATAATCGGGCCCAAAAAATCGTTCCACACATCAATAAATGTAAATATTCCGATCACGATCAATGCAGGCGAAGATAAAGGAATAATGACGCGCCATAGTACAGTCAGAGGCGTACCTCCGTCCATATAAGCCGCTTCGTCCAGATCGCGTGGAATCGTCAGCATGAATTGTCGCATCAAGAAGATGTTAAATGCCCCTCCACCGAACCATGCAGGAACAATGAGTGGCAAAAATGTATTCAGCCCGCCCAGCTCACGCCACATGACGAAAGTGGGAATCAACGTCACCGCGTAAGGCAACATCATCGACCCGATTAGCAGGGAAAAAATCAGATTACGTCCAGGCCAGCGCAGGCGGGCAAAGGTAAACGCCGACACAATCGAGGTCAACATCACTCCTGCCAGCACACACACCTCAATCATGAACGTATTCATAAAATACCTGCCGAACGGTACTGAAGTCAGCGCTTCCGGGTAATTGCTCCATTGAAAAGGAGAGGGTATCCACTCTGGCGGGAACACGAAAATTTGCGATGTCCCCATCAGAGAGCTACGAATGAGCCATACAAATGGCAACAGCATTAACGCACTGCCTATCATTAAAACGATATACAGTACAACACGGCTGATTGAGAATGGTTTGGAACGGGTGGGGGTAGCAGGACTACGGGAGCGTTCAGGCTGTGGAAGCGGATGATGTGGTGTTTCTGAAGAATTGACAGAAGAAGTGACCTGATTCATGAACGTTCCCCTCCTTCATAGTGAACCCACTTTTTGGACGTGGAGAAAATCAGGACGGTAAGCACCATGATGACGAAAAATAAGATCCAAGCCAGAGCTGAGGCGTAGCCGATTTTAGTCTCCGTAAAGGCCGTACGCCACAAGTAGAACACATAGAACAACGTTGAATTGTTAGGTCCCCCGTTGGTCATAACATACGCCTGATTGAAGGCCTGAAAGGTGCTGATTAAAGACATGACCAGATTGAAGAAAATGGTTGGTGTCATCGAAGGAATGGTAATGTGAAAAAATTTATGCCACCTATTGCCGCCGTCTACCTCAGCTGCTTCATACAGATGAGTGGGAACCGACTGAAGTCCCGCCAAAAAGATAATGACCGTGTTCCCGATCCCCCAGGTGCTCATCATGATCAGCGAGGGTATTGCAGTGCTCTCATCATAAATCCATTTGCTCCCCGGCAGTCCAACGCCCTCCAGCAGCGAATTTAACAGTCCAAAATCCGGGTTGAACATCCACAGCCACAGCATCGTGTTGGCAATACTCGGTACAATGGTAGGTAAATAATAAATCGTGCGGAACACCGACAAACCCTTCACCTTTTGATTTAATAACAGCGCAATGATAAAAGCCGCCGCCAAGCCTAGAGGTACGCTGCCCAGTGCATAATATGTGGTCACGAACATGGATTGGGAAAAGGTATTATCTTCAGTCAAAATGGTTCGGTAATTATCCAATCCAATAAAGGTCATCTGTCCGCCAATCGTCCAATCGGTTAAGCTGAATACGAACGAGGCCGCGATCGGTCCAATTGTAAAAATCATTAATCCGAGGATGGCAGGAAGCGCGAATAGCAGACCCCAGTTTCGCTCCATGCGCATCATTCCTGATTTTGGTCGCTTCATGGGCTGTTCTCCTTTCGCAGCTGTCCCGCCGCATTATTCATCCGGGTATACGCCTTGAAGCAATGGCTGAATGATAGGTTCCAGTTCATCCAGCGCCTGCTGCGGCGTCTTCTTGTTCGTCCAGATCAGATCCAGCCCCGGGGTCAGCTTGGAACCGATATCAGGCCAGTTGCGAAGGGTCGAAGTTGACGGCTTGATCGCACAATCTCTGGCATACTCAATGCCAGCCTTTTGAAATTCCGGTGGATGTGCGGCATTGTTCGTCCATGACTGGATAGCCTGCTCATCGGTATAATATTTTTCCTCGATAGGCATCCAAAGACCGGACTTGAACAGATCCACCTTTTCGGGATTGTTATGGTATAAATAAAATTCGAGCGCTTCTTTTGGGTGCTTGGTGCTCTGGAAAATGACCGTGGCTCCCGCAACAATCATCGTTTTGGGCTCTTTTAGCTTCGGCAGAACGCCGATACTCCATTGCAGCTGCTTGTTGTTCGAAAAATCAAGCAGGGACCAGGTTCCGTCCACCACCATCGCGACCTTCCTCGTCTGAAGACGAATCGTATTAGACGGCATGTCCTGCTGCTGGATCAAATCAGGAGAAACATGCTCCTTGAACACCAGATCCTGCAGCTTCTGAAAAACCTCCACCGACTCAGGACTGTTCAGGGTGTACTTCTTGCCCGTTTTGTCAGTCAAACCTCCGCCGTTGCTTGCTAAAAGCGGTCCCCAGGAGCTGCGGTCATTGCCGAAGGCAAAGCCGTACTGCACAATATTTTTCGGATCAAATCCACTGTCTCCCGGATGCTTGCCGTTCTGATCCTTGGTCAGCTTTTTGGCAATTTCCAGGAATTCATCCCATGTCCACGCTTTTTCAGGATCAGCCGGAGGGACGGGTACCCCTGCTTCTGTAAACAACTCCTTGTTGTAAAATAACTGCATCACTTCCAATGCGGTGTAATTGCCGATAGACTTGCCGGGTTCGCTGTAGAGATAGGAGGATTTGAGCTTGTTTTTTAATTCGGGATATTCGTCATAATAAGAGGATAAATCCAGGAGTCTGCCTTCACTTGCCCATTTCATTGTGAGGGAATCACCCAGGTAGGCGATATCAGGAAGCTGATTGGCAGCCATTAACGTGTTAATTTTCGTCGTGTAGTCACCAGGGACATGCTCGCCCTTCACCCGGATGTTCGGGTGGAATGCATTAAAGCTTTGAATCATTTTTTCCATCGCCTGCTTCTCATCATTGCTTCCCCAGTACATGAACTTGAGTTCGACCGCATTGGGATTAGCCGGTTCGCCAGCGTTACCACTGCAAGCCGTCAGCCCTGTCAACATCACCGTCATCACGAGAGCCATCCATGTCCGTAACCTTCGTTTCAGCAAATCAACCGGCCCCTTCCTGAACTGGTTTCTCCTTACAAGCCTATTATGCGCTGAGAGCCCAGAGCCGACCACCCAACGACTCCAGACTCTCTTTGTTTTGGTATGATTTTTTTAACAGCGCGTTTACAAAAATGTTTTACGAAACTCCGTCGGGGTCAGTCCAGTATGCTTTTTAAAGGCAATGCTAAAATAGTTCGTATCTGTGAATCCCACAAGCTCCGCTACCTCCGCCACCTTGCGATTCGGGTCCAGCAGCAGTTCTCGGGCTCGCTCAAAGCGAACACGCGTCTGGTAGTCGGCGAAGCTTTCACCTGTAACCTGCTTGAAACGGGCACTCAAATATTTGGGACTCATATTCATGTACTCTGCCAGACGGTTCAGCCCTCCATCCTCCTGAAGATGCTCCCGAATCCATTCCTTGGCCCGTTGGAATTTGCGGGGAATACCCTTCTCGCGTGATTCTCGGACATGACGACCCACCCGAACAAAATAGCGCGATACATAATCAACCATCTCGGGCCCATGTCGTAATCGGGACAGCTCCAACAACGGGTCATGCTCCTGCATGGACGTTTGTCCTACAGATGCATCACTCTGAACGATCCGCATGACGAACAGCACGAGCTGGGTGACGATCATTTTCACCTGCTTGAATGGCAACCCTGCCAACTGTCCTGACCATTCCTGTAAAATCGCATGTACGGCAGCATCATTACCGGCTCGAATTTCCGTAATCATCAGCAGTTCCTTCTCCAGTAATTGACTGCTGTTTGGCTCGGCCGCCTGAATGCTCTCATAGGGGATGATCTGGCTATAGCCCACCCACCCCCGATGCTCCGCCGCTTGCACGGCTTCCTCATACGCCTCGGGAAGTTGCTCCATCCGTTGTACAGGACGGCTAATCCCGATGGACACGCTCTGGCTCAATCGTTCCTGCACGGCCTGCCGAATCTGCTGTGCCGCCCGCTCCGCCGCCCTGCAAGATGCCGTCGCCAGCAGCACAACACGCCGATCGCGGGAAACCGCTGCACTGTGCGCCTTCGCCCCGGTTGCTGCCGCAGCCTCCCCAGCCAGTCCAGCGAATACATGGCAGCTTTTATGCATGGAACCGTGTGACTTGCTAGCGGCTGCTTCCTGCTGCGACGCCTCCTCCAGCTCGCAACACAGCACGGTATAAGGCGGCCCACTCGTCTCGCCGAAAAATCTCAGCCCGTCCATCTCCCGAATGACCTCGGCTGCAGGACGCCGCTGCTGGAGCAAATCCAGCAGTAGATGCTCCCTGTACAATGGCTCCAATGAACGATGGCGGTGAATCGCTTCCTCCTCGCTTCTTCGCCATTGCGCAATACGATCCTCAGCCCGGCTCAATGCCGCTTCGAAATCCTCGCTGGTCACCGGCTTGAGCAAATAATCGACCGCTTGAAGCGAGACTGCCTGACGAATATACGTCATAGATTCGTACCCTGTCAGGAATAATAACGGGGTCTGCTGATCCTTGTCCCGAATAGTTTTGGCTACATCCAGTCCACTCATATCCGGTAAATTAATATCCAGTAAAACCATGTCCGGTCGCTGCTCCGTATACAAACGTAATGCCGTTTCGCCGTCCCCCGCCACATCACTGACTTCCACTGACAGGCCACTTTCCGCCACCATCAGCTTCAGTCCTTCCCGAATATGATATTCGTCGTCCACAATCAGCAGCCGGTACATGCCCTTCTCCCCTTTCTTATTCAGTTCGAATGGGTGCCAGTAAGGTAACCGAGGTGTACTGACCCGGCTCGCTTGTCACGGACAGTCCATATTGCGGACCATAATGCCGAAGCCGTTCATGTACATTGCGCAGTCCAAAGCCAATAGCACTTCCCCGCTCGGCATCTAGCGACTTCCGAATATCGTCCAGACGCTCGGCTCCAATACCGCCCCCATCATCACTGACCGTCAAACGCAACATATCCCCTTCCCTTGTGCCGGATAACATGATATAGCCATGGTCGGTGCGCCCTTTTAAACCGTGGTAAATAGCATTTTCGACGAGCGGCTGGAGGATTAGTTTGGGTACATAAAATCCGCAAATATCCTCCTCTACCTCGCAAATCCACTCGAACGAATTCCTAAACCTGAACTGCTGCACCTTCACATAGGCGCTTACATGCTCAACTTCCTGTCCCAAACTGATTTGCTCTCGGCCATAACTTAGTGAAATGCGAAAACATTTACCGAAGGCACCGATTACTTCTGCCATATCCCGTTGCCCATTCGCCAATGCCATTCCCTTCAGTGACTCCAGCGTGTTGTACAAAAAATGCGGATTAATCTGCGCCTGAAGCGCGCGGAACTCAGCCTGCTTACGCGACAGCAACGCTTCGTAGACCTGATCGTATAGTTCATGATTTTTTTGCATCATATGAAGAAAACGCTCCCCGATCTGCCCTACCTCATCCTTAGGATTAAAAACAACGGAAGTAGGAGCTTCGAAAGCTTGGGCTGAGCCTGTAGGATTCACACTCCCATCGACCGCCATTAATCGGCTCAATTGAAGCAGGGGGCGACGAATCGTGTCACTCAGCCGATAAGACAGCATCCAGCCCAGTATCAGTGCAACCAGAAAAGTCCAGATGGTCCAGGCACCAATTTTCCGCGCATCCTCGAACAGCACAGACTGATCGACTTTTTGCAGCAGCGTCCATTGTCCTTCATTTAACGGGCCGTAAGAGATCATCGTTTGGCGACCGTTCCATGTTCTCCAGTCCTTCGTAAGCACTGGCCTATCCACAGCCGATTTAGCAATCTGCCGCAATAGCGCTTGATCCGCAACGCTTTGCTCCGGCAATCGGTATACAGGCTCGCCCTCCTGATCCAGCACCCACATCTGGGTATTGCCGTCTGTCTCATGAAAAGCAAGCCCCCGAAACAGACTAGCCTTGTCGATTTCCAGCAGCAAAAATCCGAGGGGTGCGTAATCTCCAGTCGTTTTTCGAAGTAGCTTCCCCACATAGATGCGATCCCTCGCCATCCCGCGTCCTGATTCAAACGGCGAATGAGCCATCCACATCATGGGCCGCTCGGCGAGCAGGCGGCGATAGTACACACGTGCTTCCTCTAATGTAGGAAGGCCGCCAAAACGGACCGAAACATTCCCCTGATAGAGAGAATGCTTGAGCCCGCCATTGGCGGCATATATGAGAGAGGACGTGATATACGGCTTGGTCTGGGTTTGCGTACGGACAACCATACTGAGTGTTTCATCGTTCCGTAAATATTCATAATCATCTTCCGGCTTGGTCTCCAGCATGGACTGCACATCAGGATTGCTGAGAATGGCATTGGTCAGGTCATTCAAATCGGAAAGCGTGGCATTGACGTAATTTTCACTCATTTGCCGAGACTGCATAGCTAATGCTTCTGATTTCTCACCGATGGAATGGGCCGCGATCCGGTAAAAGGTAAAGGTCAATACCACCATCGGAATGACGGTGAGTACCAGCGTCAGTACAATAAATTTCCCACGGATTGTAGGAATCCCGGCGAACTTTTGACGACCCCGGCCTCCCATTCATCTGTCTCCCTTACACATAGGGTGGGAGCCATTCCCCGTGCGCTGCGATCAGGTCATCACACAGAGAAACGATATCATCTATGGACAGCTCTGCGGACGTGTGCGGGTCCAACATAGCAGCATGATAAATGTGCTCCTTTTTCCCGGTGATTGCAGCTTCAATCGTTAACAGCTGGGTATTAATATTCGTCCGGTTCAGTGCAGCACATTGGGGTGGCAAATCCCCGACAAAGGTTGGCGTAACCCCGTTACGATTCACCAGACAAGGTACCTCTACACAGGCTTCCTTCGGCAGATTGGTAATTAAGCCTGTGTTCATCACATTGCCACCAATGGCAAAAGGCTGATTCGTTTCGATCGCCTCAAATATATAAGAGGCATACTCGTTTGACCGTTCATGACGCAAATCCTGATCGCCCAAAAGCTCCTCACGCATCGTTTCCCATCGTGCAATCTGGTTCACACAGCGGCGCGGGTATTCATCCAAAGGAATATTGAAGCGCTCGATCAGCTCAGGGTATGCCCGTTTGATAAAATACGGATGATATTCCGCATTATGCTCGGACGATTCTGTAATGTAATAGCCGAATTTTAGCATCATTTCAAAGCGTACCATATCATGATGCTTTTCCTGCTGTTTAGCGGCGGCTCGTTTTTTAATCTCAGGATATAAATCTACACCATCCTTGCTCACTTCGAGCAGCCACGCCATATGATTGATGCCTGCGATTTTTGCCTTTACACCTTCCTGCTCCAGCCCAAGGCTTTTGAACAGCTCCGGTATACACGCCTGCACGCTATGACACAGCCCTACCGTACGGACACCGCCATAAACGTTCATTACATTCGTCAGCACTGCCATCGGATTGGTGTAGTTGAGAAACCAAGCATCCGGGCACACCTCACGCACGTCTGCCGCAAAATCGAGCATTACCGGAATCGTGCGTAAATTGCGGAAAATGCCACCAATGCCGACCGTATCGGCAATCGTTTGGCGCAGACCGTATTTTTTGGGAATTTCAAAATCCGTAATTGTACACGGATCATAGCCACCCACCTGGATGGCATTTACCACATAAGTTGCTCCACGCAGTGCTTCCTTGCGCTCAGTGTAGGAGCGGATCACACAGGTGCTCCCTGTTGTTTTTTTCAAATTGGATAAAATATTTTCTGAATCTTTCAGCCTTACGGGGTCAATATCGAACAACGCTAGTTCAAAGCCCTGCAAAGCAGGCGTCAACATACAATCGCCAAGCACATTTTTAGCAAATACCGTACTGCCTGCACCCAGAAATGTAATCTTGCTCATACTTTATCCCCCATTCACATTTTGTTCGCAGCTTTGCACTCCAAATGCAAGGATACCCACCGCCACTCTCCCCTTTATAGGAGGAAAGTGACGATGGGAAAAATTAGTCATGACTATGCGTTGTTGCCGCCCATTCAGAATACCCCCGCTGATTTAGCGGAGCTGACAGGTCGAGGCGGTAAGGCAGATGTTACCGGGGATGTCGTAGTTGGCGGGGTTACTGAATTCTCCGGGCCAACCGGTGTTACCGATGGAACCGCAGCCCCTACCTCAATCACGGTTACCTTCGCCATTGCCTTTAACTCTGTCCCTTCTACTTTGCCCTTCAACTCAAACGAACCTGGAGCAGCATATTGTGCAGGGTCTATATCCTCCCATTCCACAGCCACCCATTTAGTGGAGCCTTCGCCATACGTAGCTTCCACTACGCTTGGCAGTTCGGGTTTTTCACCCGTACGAGTCGTCACGTTTACTTCTTTTAAAGCCGTAATTTTCTCGACTCCCGTTAGGCTTTGTGCTGTACCGGAGACCAAACCTGCTACCTCAGAAGCATTCAAAGCACGGCTGTAGATCCGGAATTCATCCACCAGACCATTGAAATAAGGATCAGGGTATTGAGATTTGCCGATAAAATTATTTTTGGTCTGTCCCAGACTGGTAGGATTCAGGGTCAAGTTGGTATTGCGTCCCACTTCTTTTCCATCCACGTATAAAATACCTGTGGAACCTGAAAGCGTGACCGCAACATGCTTCCATACGCCTGTCGGCAGTACAGGGCCTTCAATCGTCTGCTCCTGTCCCTGCCCGTTGCCTTGATTGGTAATGGCAAACAGCATGGTATTTCCTGCTTTAGGCGTCAGGAACATATATTCATTCGTCCCGGAGCCGAAGTCAAAGATCCGTACATAATCGCTCAGGCTGTTCGCTTTGACCCAGCCGGATACGGTCAATTGCTGTGCACGACTGACAATACCCGCCGGAAGCTGCACGTAGCTGTCCTTGCCGTTCAGGCTGACAGCATTGCCTGTTTTACCCGCAGCCCATGCAGCCGTTCCCTTCACGGCAGCATCATTGCCACTGTCCGATGAATCCGCAACTACAGAACCGCTTGTTTCATCAAACTTGTAAACTGCAAGCTGTTCAAGTAACGGAGCGGCCGGTTCAGCTACCACCGTTACTTTAGCCTCCGCTGACAACTGAGAATCGCTGGCTGTCAGCTTGAACACATACGTTCCTGGCTCGGAAACGTCCACCTTCGTGCGCAGCGATGCTTTGCTGCTGAATGTGACCTTCGCGTCCTGCGGTCCTTCAACCAGACTCCATTCGCTTGTCACCTTGCCTTGTGGAAGTCCATCATCCGTAGCTGTGCCTTTCAAAATGATTTGATCCGGCAGCTTCACCTTCGAATCTTTGCTAGCGTCTACAACAGGTGCCTTGTTCGGATCCGGTGTGGTTGGTGTCAGCTCTACCGTGTAGGAGGAAGCTGTTCCAATCTCCAATTTAAGCTTGTTCGAAGGTGCATACGCATTAAATTTCCCTTGTGATTGACCGCCTACTTTAACCAAATACGTTCCTTTCTTCAAACCGTCAAATGTAACGTACGTAGAATGAGCTTGGCCTGGCGTTTGATTTTTCAACTGAAGCCATACATAATCCTTGGAAGTTGCCAGCTTGGCTTCTGTATACTGATCCTTTTCCAGCTCGATATACATCTTTTCCGTAATCAGATTGATTCGCTTGAACAAACCGTCCAGCGGCTTGATCGTATACACGTTGCCACTTTTGCTCACCTCTGCACCGTAGCCCGTCAATCCAAAAATCGGATCCATCGCGATATCAGCGCTTAAGGTTTTGAGCGCACCGAACAATCCGAGATCAGCCTCACCACTCATGCCGCGCCAGCCGTTAAAGAGCGGAACATTTTTACCGCCGCCAGTGCCGTTCGTGCCGTTATTGCCTTTTTCCGCTTGATACGTCCATGCGACCGCCCCGATGTTCTCAGGGTCCGAGCTGATTTGCCCGGAGTTAATCGCTCCGACATTGGCAATTTTAGCTGCATAGGACAACCGTTGTTGTTCCTCACGGTGATTGTCCTCATGATGGCGAATCCAGTCATCCATCGCATATCCAGCAAGCGAAGTCGTGTACTGGAAGTTAAACCAGTTCTCCCCGGTAATCGTCACCGGATCGGTGTAGTAGTACCATACGGGCATGTGACCGCGTGCCGCACGGGTTTTGGCATTGATTTTACCCATCATTTCCAGGGCTTTACTTTGCTCGCCCTCTGTATCTATATTCTGCTTGGCTAACGTATATACAGCTTCTTCCCCTGTATTGTCATAGCTATATTCAGAACCATAAGGATACTTTGTATTTTTAAAATTGTTATATTTACGATCCATTTTTTCCTTAAGATCATTCGCTTCATCATCATAGCCTTCATCATGAAGTGCCTGAATAATATCCGGTGTGGTCAGTTCGCCCATCAAACCTGTTTCCCAGTTGTACGCGACTGGCCCTTCATACAATGCTTTGAAAATGTTATACGCCCGCAGCAAATACGTTTCCTTTGGATGCTTGTAAGTAACAAGATCCGGGTATTCCTTGGCAATCTTGTACATGCTGAAATACGTGTTGTATACATGCGGATACGCATACCCTCGATAGGTCGGTGTATCATTCGGCTCTGGCATCAAGAAATCATGAATTAAATAATCCTCATGGTGTCCGCTCATCAGATTCGTCCAGATCGCCGTTTCCAAATAATCGTCTACTGCCCGCACCTCTTTGGCGACCGGAGACAGTGTGTTTTTCTCAGCCAGGAACTGTCCATGCGTCAGACCCCAATCGTCTCCCCAGCCCCAATAGCCGTTGAAAATGTTCCGTTTGGATTTGGTATGCATCATCCAATCGTCAAATACCTTGTCGCGCAGATCACCCGGTACATTCCATTGGGTTTTGTCGACCATAAATGTAGCGTGCCGTTGCAGTGCTTGATCAATCGGCTCGATGGCATAGAACTGTAACACCGTTTTATTACCGTTGCCGTATTCTACCGTGATGAAGTTCGGTCCCAGCTTAGTAAATTTCAATTCATAAATGTGGTGTCCTCCAGCCTTGCTATCCGTCTCTGGAATAACGGTTCCGTCGGGATAGGTTACTTTGCTGATCGCCTGCTTGGAGCGCAGGTCCACCTTCGCCTTTTGATTCGTAGGCACGATCATGCCGGGTACGACTGTTGTATCCACCAAGTTTTCTTGGTACAACGTATCTTTTACATCATGCTCGTCCTTCACAGCCAGAAACTTGAAGCCATAGTTTTTGCTTTGACCGGGATTCAGGATCAGGCTTGTATTGGGCAAATAGCCCCGGTTAGTGGACTTGATGACATTGGAATGAATATAAAATACATTCAGCCCTTCCAGCCATTTACCTTCGTTGGCCGGATTCCAGGCCCATTTGCTGCCCGGATGCTCCTCATCCCGCCAGTGATCCTGATATTCAAAACCCGCACCTGTTGTCGAATCAGGAATCAGCAAAAGGGAAGAGCCAATGCCGCTGGGACGCCCAGCTGTAATATAGGAGCTGTTATTGCCGACAAAGGAATGCGTCACCACTCTAGTTTCGTAGATCGCATCACCATTAGTCCATTGCTCATTGAAAGGCAGAGGCAAACCGAAATCGCCAATCTCCAATTTTTTCCCACTTGTATTCTGTACCTGTATATTCCACAACACCGAACCATTCGACTCTGCCGAATACGTTTCGATGACTTTAAAATTGCGTATGCCTTCTGCATTAGTAGAATTCTCGTACGTGACAGTGACACGGTTACCACTAGTTGTGATCTTGCGTGCGTCAGCCGACTTGTTCGTCCATGCTTTTGTCCAGCTACCTCCATCCAATCGGTACGTGAACATCAGCTCCCCTAGCCACTGATGATCTGCGGTGTTCTGCTCAGGTGTAACCGTTGCATTCATCACATATTCAGTCGGGAAAGCATCTCCTTTGATACGTATGGATGAGATTTCTCCATGCTCGCCTGTCTGAATCGTTAGCTTGTCATTGGTTAGTTCATGGGCCTCTGCCGTATGCACTCCAAACAACACAGACGCTGTGGTTAAAAATAAAAACGCCGCCAATATTCCCTTAAATTTCATCAACACGGCCTCCTTTTGGATTTCGGGGTCCTGATTTGCTTGCCAATCACCTGAAGTCTCTTCATTTCGCCGCAACCTCCTTGGAAATGTAAGCGCTACAACTCTATTGTACAAATCCTTGTCCATTGGTAAAATCAACATTTTCAACCGATTTATATAGGATTTCAACCTTTCGAGACCACCACTTTAACATTGAACTATCGTTTCTCGTTAGTTCAATGTTTTAATTCTACTTTAGTCCCAAAAATTTAATTTCAGTAATTATATGTTTCGCGCTGAGGGTGCTTCTCTATAGACTGGATTACAAAACGCACTTCTACTTTGATGCGAAATCCATTTCTTGGCTAGATCGATACCTTGACGGAGACGATGCTGGAGCAGAGAAGTAAATAAGTTTACTAAGGAAACCGCAGAATGCATGACAGGAATGTCATACCTTGCAGTTTCTTTTATAAGATTCGCTTCTGCTGCCAGAAGTAGAGTATAGTAGGAGTAGTTGAAAAAATATTCCAGGAGGCTACAGCCATGTCACAGGATATCTGGATTAACCTGCCGGTCAAAGATGTTGAGAGGTCAACTGCCTTTTTCAATGAGATTGGATTCCATGCGGTGAGCGTTGGTAACGAGAGATCCAAGCTTGCCATAGGCCAAACAACGATTCTGCTGTTCCCGGATGCGGCGTTTGAGCAATTCACAGGTTCTAAAACCGCAGATACTTCCAATACCGCAGAAGTAATATTTTCCATTGGCGCTGAAAGCAGAGAAGAAGTAGATGCCTTTATTCAAAAAGTAGAGTTTGCCGGAGGAAACATCTTTGGCAAGCCGAGTGAAATTGACGGCTGGATGTACGGCGCAGGATTTGCCGACCTGGATGGTCACCGCTGGAACCTGCTGTACATGGATGAGAGCAAAATGCCGAAACGCTAATATGAAAACGCCGGTCACCTGCTTAAGGTCACCGGCGTTTTTTACACCCCTATAATCTCATATCAGTAATTCAAATCAAAATGGTTGCTTAGAAGGAAAAATTCGTGGGTTAAACTTATACAAATCACCTGGGTTAGCCCGTATTAATTTATTGGTCTTACATAAATAATCAATATTAACGCATATTTGAACTAACCTGCCCGTTAGCTGAATAGACTGGCGAATCATGCCAGCAGTCTATATTATTTGAACTATCGTCTTCCGTTAACTAAAACTACCTTTGAAAGCTAGCGCCGAGTATACCCATCTACCATAATGATTAAGAAAGCAAAGAGAGAGTTGACTGACTTCTTTTCGTCTGGATATACCTCGATTACTTTAAAGTTCTTATGTTACTTTAATGTGCGTACTTCCTATGTATGGTTAGTTGATGCAAAATAATGTTGTACAAAGAAAGAATAGTACAGAAGGAGCTGAAACACTATGAATAATGAATCTACAACAACACGCAAAGTCGCCTTGGTCGTAGGTGCGAATGGTGTTATCGGTCGCAACCTCATTGATCACCTCATCTCTCTTCCTGATTGGGACGTGATCGGCGTATCGCGTCGCGGTGGAGAATCTAGCAACCATGTTCGATATGTGGCTACGGATCTACTCAATATAGACGATCTTCACGAGAAGTTAAGCGATTTAACTGGGGTAACACACATTTTTTATGCTGCTTACCAAGACCGTCAAACTTGGGCTGAACTTGTTCCACCGAACCTCGCCATGTTAGTGAACATCGTAGAAGTGATCGAACCAATCGCGCCGGGCTTGAAACATGTCAGTCTGATGCAGGGATATAAGGTATACGGCGCACATCTCGGCCCGTTCAAAACTCCTGCTCGTGAGACAGACGCTAACCACATGCCTCCTGAGTTCAATATTGATCAGCAAGATTTTTTAGAACAACGGCAAAAAGGTAAGGCTTGGAATTGGTCTGCACTCCGTCCTTCTGTAGTCTGCGGCTTCTCGCTTGGAAATCCGATGAACCTCGCAATGGTCATAGCGATTTACGCTTCAATTTCGAAGGAACTTGGAATACCTTTGCGGTTTCCAGGTAAGTCAGGAGCTTACAACAGCCTCTTGGAGATGACAGACGCTGGGCTTCTCGCAAAGGCAACAGTATGGGCGGCGACCGACGAGCGCTGTGCGAATCAGGCATTCAACATTACGAACGGCGATCTGTTCCGTTGGAATGAGTTATGGCCGAAGATCGCTCAATACTTTGGTATGGAAACAGCCCCTCCGTTGCAAATGTCTCTGGACGTTGTCATGGAGGACAAGGAGCAGCTTTGGAACAAAATGGTTGAGAAGCATGGTCTTGCTCGGAATTCCTATAAAGAGGTTTCCTCTTGGCTATTCGGCGATTTCGTGTTTGCATGGGATTACGATTTTTTTGCCGACGGAACTAAGGCTCGTCGTTTAGGCTTTCACGAATTCGTCGATACCGAAGCAATGTTTATGAACATCTTCAACGACTTCCGCAAGCGTAAAGTCATCCCGTAAACTACCGTATAAAATAAGAAAGCCGACCTTGTATTGGGTCGGTTTCTTAACTGTTATTCACGTCTGTAAGCATTGGATTAGCCAGAACAGTAGCCTTTCCCTCGTACTTTCTCTCTATATGCGAATCCCCCCAACGGCACATCAGATGTAGGAGTTCCTTTAGACTCCAGCCGTAGTCTGTCAACTCATACTCAACTCTAGGTGGTACCTGATTATAAGAAATACGTAAGATGACGCCCTCTTCTTCAAGCTCCCGAAGGTGCTGCGTTAACATCTTTTGAGTAATTGCGGGAATCAAGCTCTTAAATTCATTATTACGTTTCTTACCGAATGTCAAATGAAAGAGAATAACAGGTTTCCATTTCCCACCAATTACCTCTAAAGTTGCCTCAACTGCGGTGTTGTAAATTTTTTCAGTCTTTTTCACACAACTTGCCCCTTTTCGAATATTTCGAAACAGGTCATTGGTAACTCCTGATGAATTGGAGATATTAAATGTCCCTATTAAACATTATAACGACAACCAAATTATTAGGCTATCCTGCCCGTTCGTATTATGAGATCAGCCAGTTATTTCTGGTTGATCCCTTTTTATTTGGGTTTGAGGATTAAGGTAGCCGGGTCGAACGTTCCTGCCCGTGGGACTTGATCCCGAGAGCTATAATGTTCCCCCCTACTTGTCATGACCATGATTGAGGCTGGTTGGGACACGAGATCCCGTATAACAAGCGATGCTATGGAGCGACAAGAACCCTTAGGGGCTACCGGTAAATCTATTCGTATAGGGAGAGATCTAATGAATCCAGTTATCGGTCTAGATATTTCTAAAGAAGAAAGTCATGGACAAGCCTTTTTAGAGCGTGGAAAACCGTACAAGGGAACTTTCCATTTCGCACATACTCGAGATGGACTGGAGGAACTGCTTCAAGCAATTCAAGAAGTCGAACATGCGTCCAGACTGCGTCCTTTGCTTATTCTAGAAGCAACTGGGCATTACCAATGTCCCGTTGTTCAGTTCCTAGAAGAGCATCGCTATCTATATATTGTCATTAATCCGCTCATCTCAAATCGGCTTAGGAAGTCCAATCTTCGTAAAGTGAAAACGGATGCTGCTGATGCTTATCTTTTGGGAGAGTTGTTCTACAAAGAAGAGTTTGAACCTTTTAAGAAAAGAGGTGTGCAACTGCTCAATCTTCGCTATCTAACGAGACAATATGAGTCTCTTTCAAAGATGTGTGTGCAGACTAAATTGCAATTCCAAGCTGTTCTGGATCAGGTTTTCCCAGCATACAAGGGTGTCTTCGGAGCTATGTATTCAGGCGTTTCACTACGATTTTTAAGTGAATTTCCAACCTCATATTCGGTTTTGCAAACGGACGAAGAAACACTTAAAGCTAAAATCAAAGACATGCTTTCAACGAAACGAGGCCGTTCAAAGGACTGGATTAACGAGCGAGTAAAGCGGCTGCTTGATGCGGCAAAACAAAATCCCTTCGAGCAAACCTTGTACGCTAGCCACTTAATAAATTTAAAAGTTCTTATTACTCTCATTCTTCAGTACCAGGAGCATCTTGCTGAGTTGGAACAGAACATAAATGCCCTGGCTGAAGAAATCGAAGAGTATGATTTAATCCAGTCGATTCCCGGTATTGGCCATAAAATTGCGGCAACAATTTTATCGGAAGTTGGAGAAATCGACCGATTTGATCATCCAAAGAAACTAGTAGCCTTTGCTGGTATTGATCCCAGTGTTTTTGCTTCAGGTAAGTTCACCGCAACTCGAAATCGAATTACCAAACGTGGTTCTCGGCAGCTTCGTTATGCGCTGGTTATGGCTGTCCAGTGCGGACTTATCCGTTCTCGCAATATGCGGATCAAAGAGTTTTATGACCGCAAGAGAGCCGAAGGAAAACCGCATAAAGTAGCTCTGGTTGCAT
Organism: Paenibacillus sp. FSL L8-0644; assembly: GCF_038008165.1. NCBI lineage: Bacteria > Bacillati > Bacillota > Bacilli > Caryophanales > Paenibacillaceae > Paenibacillus > Paenibacillus sp. FSL L8-0644. The sequence continues at coordinate 1,219,917 of NZ_JBBOYN010000001.1, read as the reverse complement.
GTGCAAATAAGCTTGTTCATTGGATTCACGCCATCTTAAAAAGTAAAAAGGCATTTCGTCAGGCTTAACGAAATTATATTGGTATAACCTTCCAAGGCACAGATTAACTGGAGGGTTATTTGGCGTGCCTATTTTAACTATACCATATGATTTAGGTTCTCGTTCCTGGGAATCTTGACAGCTATTAGCTGGTATAGTTGAACCCCGAATTAAATTAAGTTTTGCTTACATTCCGTAAAAGTATTTCCCTAATACTAAGGATTTTATATGCAAAAAGTAACTTTGAACAATGGGATTGAGATGCCTATACTCGGTTTTGGTGTTTATCAGATCCAAGATGCAAATGAATGTGAACAAAGCGTTTATGACGCTATTATGGCAGGCTATCGGCTGATTGATACCGCTGCCTCTTATCTAAATGAAGAAGCAGTTGGCAGAGCGATCAAACGTAGTGGCGTGGCAAGAGAGGAGTTATTTATCACTACGAAACTTTGGGTTCAGGATACTGGTTATGAGCGTACAAAAAAGGCATTTGAAAAATCACTGGAAAGATTGCAGTTGGATTATTTGGATTTGTATTTAATTCACCAGCCATATGGAGATGTGTTTGGTTCTTGGCGCGCTATGGAGGAATTGTATCGTGATGGAAAGGTCCGTGCAATCGGCGTTAGTAACTTCCATGAGGATCGCCTGATCGATTTGATTATTCATAATGAAGTAGTTCCTGCCGTAAATCAGGTTGAAACTCACCCATTCAACCAGCAAATTGAAAATGCAAAATTTATGAAAGAGAATAATGTTCAGATCGAATCCTGGGCGCCTTTTGCTGAAGGGAAAAACAACTTGTTCCAGCATGAAATATTGGTATCCATAGCTGAAAAATATAATAAATCCGTTGCTCAGGTGGTTTTACGCTGGTTGGCACAAAGAGAAGTTGTTGTGATTCCAAAGTCTGTTCGTAAAGAGAGAATTATCAAAAACTTCGATATCTTTGACTTTGAGTTAAGCCAGGAGGATATGGAGTCGATTACTACGTTAGATACGAAACAGAGCCTGTTCTTTTCACATCGCGATCCTGACATGGTGAAATGGATCAGTACCCGTAAACTCGATATCTAACCCTCTTTCAAAAGATCCCCGTAGGTTTTGATTACGCCAAAAGAACCAACAATTTAGGGTAAACGTAAACCTAATTGAAACCGCCCATCCAATAACCGGATGGGCGGTTTTTACATACTACTTCTCCTTCTCCTGCTCCTTTATCACCTGCTCAATCCCCAACAGAATCAGCTTCAAGCCGAACTCAAACGCCCCGTCGGTTCCCATCAGATTGAACAGCCCGTTCGTGAACATCCTCCGAAACAGTCCCACATCCGTCTCGCTCATGGAGTCCAGAAGGCGAATCATCTCCTCACCCGGATGCGCTTTCTGGTCCTTAAAGATAGCGGAGACATTGCGCTCATGCTGATAATCGTCTAGAACGAAATAGAAGACATAGTTCACAAGCGTAGTAACCACTTGCATTTTCTGCTCTTGCTCAAGCGGCGTCGATTCCACGCAGAGCAGCATACGGTTGGTGAACCGGATGATGTCCGGTTCGTGGGGCAGCGTCATCATCATGAGCTGCGTGGAGCAGGGATATCGGCTGAGCACGTTCCGTACCGTTACCGCAAGCCCCGTCAGCTGCTCCTTCCATTCCCCCTCGGAGTGGAACTCTTCCAGAATCATTTTCGATACCTGGTTGGCCAGACGCTGGTAGAGATGCTGTTTGCTCTTGAAGTACCAGTACAGAGAGGGAGCCTGAATCCCTAACCTGTCGGCCAATCGTCTCATGCTTAATTTCTCGATGCCCTCCTCTCCAAGAAGCTCCCACGAGGTTTCCAAAATCTTATCCTCCGAAATCTGAGGTTGCTGCTTTTTCATGTCATCCGCCCTTTTATCTAACAGTGTAAGTTTATGCTTTACAGGTTCATTGGTTCATGATACCATCTAACACTGTAAGGCACAACCTAACAATGTTAGACTGGAAGGCAAAATAAATAGAGAAAGTAGTGATCCGCATGGATGCAGAAAACCTCCATTACTTTGAAAAAGCACCGGTCGCAAAAGCCGTAGCTCACTTCGCTATACCAATGATGCTAGGCACGTCAATGAGTGTCATTTATTCCATCTTGAATGCCTATTTCCTTGGTACACTTCACAATACTGCCATGTTAACCGCACTCGCACTGACCCTGCCGTTATTCGCAATCATTATGGCGCTAGGCAATTTGATTGGCATGGGTAGCGGTACATTCATCTCCCGTTTGCTAGGAGAGAGAAAATATGATGAGGTAAAGCATGTGTCTTCATTTGCCTTTTACAGCAGTTTAGTTCTCGGTCTTATCGTGATGGCCGTGGGTCTCCCGTTGATCAATCCAATCGTTCATGGCCTGGGAGCAACGTCTGACTCCTTCGGATTCACGAAGGACTATGTCACGATTATGCTTATTGGCTCACCATTCGTCGTATTATTCTTCACACTGGAGAATATCGTGCGTTCGGAGGGCGCAGCAATCACGTCGATGATCGGTATGATTCTCAGTGTTGTTATAAATATTATTCTCGACGCGTTAGTCATCTTCGTGCTCCATTGGGATGTGATCGGCGTTGCGTCTGCTACGGTCATTTCTAACTTGGTTGCGAGTGCATTCTACGCCTTCCATATGGGATATAAGAGCCAATTCTTAACCGTCTCCGTAAAATGGTTCAAGGCTACCAAGGACATTCTGAGCAATGTATTCAAAATCGGAGTTCCTGTCTTTATTATGAGTATCTTTTTGGGTGCAATGTCGCTCATCTTTAACCATTTTCTTGTCGAATACGGGGATCAGGCAGTAGCGGCTTACGGAATTTCATCACGTTTATTGCAATTTCCTGAGTTTATTCTGATGGGCTTATGCGAGGGAGTCGTGCCGTTGATTGCCTTCTCATTCACAGCGAATAAATTACGCATGAAGAATACCATTGGATTTACGATCAAAGTGATTGTGGCGTTAGCAGTCGTATTTGGCATCATCGTCTATTTGATTTCCGACCACTTAATTGGTTTATTTACAAATGACTCGCAATTAATTGGAATGGGCAGCTACATTCTACATGTGACATTCCTATCCTTGTTCATTACAGGAATGACCACATTGTTTACCGGGATCTTCCAAGCATCAGCACAAGGAACTGCCGCGTTTATTATGTCAATTATTCAAGGAATTACTCTGATTCCTGTGTTGTTTATCGCCAATCAAATGAACGGCTTCCACGGGGTGGTCTGGTCGCTTGTCATTGCGGATGCGGTCGCATTCCTTGTTGGTGCCATCATGTTGTATGTTTTGCGGACCAAATTGCAGCCAGAATTGGATAAGTTAGTACAGTAGAAAACATATAACACCCAAGAAGGCAGGATAGGACACTCCCCGACCCTGCCTTTTTTAGGTATATGGACGGGGAATAGGGCAATTGTCATTTCAAAAAGGAAAATGCCCCCTACCTACACGATCTTGCTTATTCAGCGCCCCCATCGCCACACTCATCGGAAAGTTCTTACCTCTGAAGATCATCGTTCCCAGCGCAAACTTCGAGACGAGCAAATCCGTGCCTCCTAATCCCTTATATTTCATTTTTCAACGCTACTGTATTAACCTGTACTGCCCGTTACTTCCATGAAAGAGGGAGCATTTGCCACGGCAGTGTGCTCCCTGTTCTAAATTCAAATATCGTTTCCCGTTAGTTGAATCATTTCTGTGATTGATCCACCTTGTAGATTCTTCTGGGATGGCGGCCTGTGCAACCTGCACTGATCCACGACCTCGAACAGTCTCACTACTTCAACAACTGATTGGAGACGAGACCGAGAATCGATCATGGGCCGCTTAATAAAGCACTTGAGAAAAGCGAAGCTAGACATGGACTAACAACAACATGTATGAAATAGAAGTTTGGATATTAAAACAAAATCAACACGAGTGCATACCACACTAAGTGTTGTTACCTTCATTCGCAGCAAACTATTCTGGCTAATCGTATTGTTAGGTCACTTCGCACAAGGAAATTTTTCATCTTCACTTATGGTATGGTTCACCGCGTTGGCTGAAAAGGCAAGTTCTCAAAAAAATAGTCTCCTTATCAGAGACTACCCGCGATCTTCCTGTTTGATAATCATACGATAAGCGGTAGCTTTTCATCATTCTTTCAAAAAAGGGCAATCCTTTTACGGGATAGCCCTTTCTTTAATTTCACTTTTTTGCAAAGAGAATAAGGTGCTGGATTCCTCCATTTGCGCTTTTGCTTACTTTAATATTGTCCTTTAATTACAAAAAACGAACCCCGAATTGTTCCAGCTAGTTTAGACTTCTGCCTAGCAAACTTAAACTTCCCTTCTAGCTCCTTTGGTACCTCCATCCCCTCAGAAAGCTTAAAACCAACAGCCCGCTTTTTAGGGTCATCCACCGTATACATGACATTGATTGCAAGACCATCCTCATAAAAAACGTAGGTAAATCGGATATTTTCCACTTGAAAACGCGACGTTTCTAAAGGTTTAGCCGCAAACGCAATATCACGTTCTTCTCTCAAAATTCGGTTCACATAATCAAGGCTCTCCTGGCTTTCGCTAGCTGGTACAACCGTAAATTCATACTTGTACTTGTTCATAAAATAACGGGCTTCATTAGCACGTAAACCAGCAAGCGCTTCTGCTACAGGTGAAGACTCTAAACCAACCGTAGATACATCTTTAAAATCAACGAGATACGACATTTCCATTCCTCCTATTCTCTCTTTACGCCCTAACAGCTTCCGCATTTCACCAAAATCAAATTCATTTCTCAAGTTGTTGTAGAAACATCCTTATAGCCAGACTTCAAATTAATTCTCTTATCTACCACATAGTATACCAAAATTGATTCAAGAGAAGATTTTGAATGGCGAATTTGTTAGTTTGTTAAATAGTGTTCACATAGACTGGTATTCACAAACACCGCTTTAAATATTCGACCAGCGAGATAATACGATACTGCCTATAGTTCCTCGAGGTCGGGAAATTAAGGACTCAGAGTATGTCCTACCAAAAAACTCTCGGCCTGTGTCCTGTACTTCCATTAAGGAGGTTCAGATTCACAAGCCAAAGATATTTTCATTCATGATGGTGGCCGTTAGTCCATGTTTGTTTGGGAAAGACCCTCTGCACGGAAGGGGGCGTACCCGCATACATAAACCAAATGAGTACGATACCTATCTATCATGAATATATAGATGCATGGCTGAAGAATCATATCGTGCCTGTAATTGCGCTAAACTTTGTAACGGTTATACACGAGCGCCAAATGAAAAAAATCGCCGGGGACGACAAGTTGTTGCGGCAGATGATCGCGGCTATGGACGAAGGCTTTCGCATGTTAGAGGCCTTACGGTATCCGCTAACGCCGGCCGCGCAAGCATCACTAATCCGCAAACGATCGGCGTTGATGCGCCTTTTTACGAAAATTTATCATAGGATGCCGATCAGCCGACTGGTTGACGGATCCGTAGGGGAAATCGTAGCTTTGAGCCGTGTGTTTCACCTTTGGAAGGAACAGACACGGGTCCCTCCCCCCCCAACTGGGACGAGTTGGAAAAGCGTTTTGAAGCCAAGGTCAACCGTTCATAACTTTTACCCTAGGAGTAATCAACCGAGGATGATCCTAGTTCTACAAAGAAGACTTTGAGCATTATAAAACAAGGGGCGTTTAGTTGCTTGAATCTTTGAAACTTAACACGACAGCATAACACGTTTACCGGTCTATATATCCAAATTAAGCTGCAGTTCCAAACCGCATTGGATCAGATATCCCCTGAATACAAAGGTGTTTATCGGGGATCTTCATTGAAGGTACGAACACCCGTACAGCAACTATCTATCCAGCAGCAATAAATACAGAATTGTTGACTACCATCACAGATAAGAATACTTTAAAAGGTGCAACTGCATTGTATGAACAACATGGTATTTCACCTGATCGAGTTGCCAATGTTGTTGCGTTCGCGATTGATCAGCCAGAAGATACGAACGTTAATGAGTTTACAATTGGACCAACAAGTCAACCTTGGTAAGTTCATCTTCTAAAGCGCAAAAGTCTGTCGAGTTTCCCAACAGACTTTTTTGCTTTCTGTGTTGAGTTGGTGAAGTAAACTTTAAACTAACTTGTCCGTTAGTTTAATAAAAAGAGCAGACTTGAAGCGCCTGCTCAACATTGAGTGTTATTTAACTATCGTTCCTCGTTAGTTGTACGCCCTATCTTAATAACGCAAAAGAACGGAGGAGATTGCCTTGGGGTTTCTACTGCTTGTAATGTCGATAGAAATAGTTTAAAAGTAAAAAAGGAGAGATGGCATAAAAATAAGCCATCTCTCCTTTTTCATCTATATAAAGCGGGTAATGGGAATCGGACCCACGCTACCAGCTTGGAAGGCTGAGTTTTACCATTGAGCTACATCCCGAAATAGATGCCGGTGAGAGGACTCGAACCTCCACGGTTTCCCTCACGATTTTGAGTCGCGCGCGTCTGCCAATTCCGCCACACCGGCTTATGAAGTTAATGGCGTCCCCTGAGAGATTCGAACTCCCGACCTTTTGATTCGTAGTCAAACGCTCTATCCAGCTGAGCTAAGGGGACTAATAAATGGAGCGGACGACGGGAATCGAACCCGCGACCCTCGCCTTGGCAAGGCGATGCTCTACCGCTGAGCCACGTCCGCAAAAACAAGATGCGCGTGGAGGGACTTGAACCCCCACGTCAAAGACGCTAGATCCTAAGTCTAGTGCGTCTGCCAATTCCGCCACACGCGCATACAATGATAATGGTGAGCCATGAAGGACTCGAACCTTCGACACCCTGATTAAAAGTCAGGTGCTCTACCAACTGAGCTAATGGCTCGTAAAACTGGTGGAGGATGATGGATTCGAACCACCGAACCCGTAAGGGAGCAGATTTACAGTCTGATGCGTTTGGCCACTTCGCTAATCCTCCAATATGGTGCCGGCGAGAGGACTTGAACCCCCAACCTACTGATTACAAGTCAGTTGCTCTACCAGTTGAGCTACACCGGCGTATTAAGTTAAATGGCGGAACCGACGGGATTCGAACCCGCGATCTCCTGCGTGACAGGCAGGCATGTTAGGCCTCTACACCACGGTTCCAGAGGAAACTTCCTTAGTTGAAGTAATTGCGGGGGCAGGATTTGAACCTGCGACCTTCGGGTTATGAGCCCGACGAGCTACCGAACTGCTCCACCCCGCGACAGTAATAAATATTTATTTTTCAAATGGTGGAGGCTGAGGGGCTCGAACCCCCGACCCTCTGCTTGTAAGGCAGATGCTCTCCCAGCTGAGCTAAGCCTCCATACTGCTTATGACCCGTAGGGGATTCGAACCCCTGTTACCTCCGTGAAAGGGAGGTGTCTTAACCCCTTGACCAACGGGCCATATATCTATTATTAAGAGCTGGCGGAGAGAGAGGGATTCGAACCCTCGAGACGCTTTTGGCGCCTACACGATTTCCAATCGTGCTCCTTCGGCCAACTCGGACACCTCTCCACATGGCTCCCCGAACAGGACTCGAACCTGTGACAACTCGATTAACAGTCGAGTGCTCTACCAACTGAGCTATCAGGGAATATTGGTGGAGCCAAGGGGGATCGAACCCCTGACCTCCTGCGTGCAAGGCAGGCGCTCTCCCAGCTGAGCTATAGCCCCATCTAAAAAATCATTTTTGTATGTATAATCAATAGCCTGATAGGCGAAAAAAAATCCCCATTATGGGGTTGCTTGGCGACGTCCTACTCTCCCAGGACCCTGCGGTCCAAGTACCATCGGCGCTGGAGGGCTTAACGGTCGTGTTCGGGATGGGTACGTGTGGAACCCCTCCGCTATCGCCACCAAACATGAATTTACATCGTAAATTCTTTCGTATGGTATTCGGTTCATCACTTATCGTGTGAATGAATAGCCATGCGCTTGTTGTATGTATTTCTACATACCTTCAAGGTTACACCCTGAAAACTGGATCCGAAACTTATTGCGCTTTATCTTAGGATAAGCCCTCGACCGATTAGTATTGGTCAGCTCCATGCATTACTGCACTTCCACCCCCAACCTATCTACCTCGTCGTCTTCAAGGGGTCTTACTAATTGGGAAATCTCATCTTGAGGGGGGCTTCACGCTTAGATGCTTTCAGCGCTTATCCCTTCCGTACATAGCTACCCAGCGGTGCTCCTGGCGGAACAACTGGTACACCAGCGGTACGTCCATCCCGGTCCTCTCGTACTAAGGACAGCTCCTCTCAAATTTCCTACGCCCACGACAGATAGGGACCGAACTGTCTCACGACGTTCTGAACCCAGCTCGCGTACCGCTTTAATGGGCGAACAGCCCAACCCTTGGGACCTACTTCAGCCCCAGGATGCGATGAGCCGACATCGAGGTGCCAAACCTCCCCGTCGATGTGGACTCTTGGGGGAGATAAGCCTGTTATCCCCAGGGTAGCTTTTATCCGTTGAGCGATGGCCCTTCCATGCGGTACCACCGGATCACTAAGCCCGACTTTCGTCCCTGCTCGACTTGTAGGTCTCGCAGTCAAGCTCCCTTCTGCCTTTGCACTCTTCGAATGATTTCCAACCATTCTGAGGGAACCTTGGGGCGCCTCCGTTACTCTTTAGGAGGCGACCGCCCCAGTCAAACTGCCCACCTGACACTGTCCTCGCACCGGATTACGGTACCAAGTTAGAACCTAGATACGATCAGGGTGGTATCCCAAGGATGCCTCCCCTCAAGCTGGCGCTCAAGGCTCAACGGCTCCCACCTATCCTGTACAGATCGTACCCAAATTCAATATCAAGCTGCAGTAAAGCTCCATGGGGTCTTTCCGTCTTGTCGCGGGTAACCTGCATCTTCACAGGTATTAAAATTTCACCGGATCTCTCGTTGAGACAGCGCCCAAGTCGTTACGCCATTCGTGCGGGTCAGAATTTACCTGACAAGGAATTTCGCTACCTTAGGACCGTTATAGTTACGGCCGCCGTTTACTGGGGCTTCGGTTCATAGCTTCGCTCTTGCGAGCTTACCACTCCCCTTAACCTTCCAGCACCGGGCAGGCGTCAGCCCGTATACTTCGCCTTGCGGCTTCGCACAGACCTGTGTTTTTGCTAAACAGTCGCTTGGGCCTTTTCACTGCGGCCCCCTCGGGCTATTCACCCTACCGAGGCACCCCTTCTCCCGAAGTTACGGGGTCATTTTGCCGAGTTCCTTAACGAGAGTTCTTCCGCGCGCCTTAGAATTCTCTTCTCGCCTACCTGTGTCGGTTTGCGGTACGGGCACCTTCTCCTGGCTAGAGGCTTTTCTTGGCAGTCTGAGATCATGACCTTCGCTACTATAATTTTCGCTCCCCATCACAGCCCAGCCTTAACGATGTGCGGATTTGCCTACACACCAGCCTCACTGCTTAGACGGACATCCATCAGTCCGCGTCACTACCCTACTGCGTCACCCCATCGCTCATAACGGATTACGGTGGTACAGGAATTTCGACCTGTTGTCCTTCGACTACGCCTATCGGCCTCGCCTTAGGTCCCGACTTACCCTGAGCGGACGAACCTTCCTCAGGAACCCTTAGGCTTTCGGCGGATCTGATTCTCACAGATCTTTTCGTTACTCATACCGGCATTCTCACTTGAATGCAGTCCAGCGCTCCTTACGGTACACCTTCAACCCGCATTCAACGCTCCCCTACCCCTGATGCAAGCATCAAGCCATAGCTTCGGTGGTGTGTTTAGCCCCGTTACATTTTCGGCGCAGAGTCACTCGACCAGTGAGCTATTACGCACTCTTTCAATGGTGGCTGCTTCT
>NZ_JBBOYN010000001.1:980000-1205000 GCF_038008165.1 Paenibacillus sp. FSL L8-0644 | reverse complement strand
AACATTATCGGCGTGGAAGGAGACTGGCCCTCTGCTTATCGGTTAAACCGGTATGTTAAAGGGATGGAGGGGTCCGATTCTTCGGCAGCCGATGCACTGGGTGATTTTACCCGCTGGCCGACCTGGATGTGGGCCAATACGGATATTCGTGATTTCGCGGAGTGGCTGAAGGAGTACAATGAGATGAATCAAGGGGGCGGAAGTGATTGTCCCAAGGTTGGATTTTATGGCATCGATATGTACTCGTTATGGGAATCGATGGAGGCAATCATCGCTTATTTGGAGGAGACCAAGTCTCCCCACTTGGAACAGGCCCGCAGGACATACGCCTGTTTTGATCCATATAGCAGGGACCATCAAAATTATGGTATTGCGGCAGGATTGCTCTCGGAGAGCTGTGAGAAAGAAGTGGTTGAGCTACTAAAGCAGATTCAGAGCAGGCGCATGGCGTATCCGGGAAGTGAGGAAGAACTGAATGCGGAGGTGAACATGCTCGTCACTTCCAGTTCGGAGGCCTATTATCGTACGATGGTCCGGGGCGGTCCGCAGTCCTGGAATATACGGGACAGACATATGGTTGAATCGCTGAAGCGAATCATGTCCTATTACGGCGCCTCGGCAAAAGCCATTGTCTGGGAGCATAATACGCATATCGGTGATGCGCGGGCAACGGATATGATGGCTGATGGCATGGTCAATGTGGGTCAGCTACTGCGGGAAGATCCGGAACATCGTGTGTTTGCCGTTGGCTTCGGAACCTATCAGGGCGAGGTACTGGCGGGAAGAGCTTGGGGAGCTCCGGTTGAGAAAATGACCGTGCCGCCCGGACAGCCAGGAAGCTGGGAGTATTGCATGCACCGGGCGGGAGACGGCCGGAATGGCATGGTAATGCTCTCCGATGCATCTTCCATACTGCATACGGTCATTGGCCACCGAGCCATCGGTGTGGTATATGAGCCTGCTCATGAACGATTCGGCAATTACGTGCCTTCCAGCATGGCGGATCGTTATGATGCGTTTGTTCATCTCGACCGGACCACCGCCCTTCAGCCACTGCCTATCCTTCAACCGGTTGCAACGGATGCTTTATTTTCAGAATAACAGCTCGTAAGAACCGTCTGTGGAATGCAGGGTAGCTGGTATAGTTTACCGTCAGGGCTCCGGATTATAATTATAAAACTGGCTCCAATATAAAGCAGCGGCAGGCTCGGACTTTGTTTTATCAGTCTGAGCCTGCCGCTGTTTTATTGAGCTAACGTATCCCGTCAGTTCAATTAAACACTTTCTGATTTTTGGTGGAAAGCGTTAGTCTTCTTTTGATGATAGGTACGTCAATTCAACTGCTCCCTAATATAAGGTCTTGGTATAGACATGCTTGAGAGACATCGTGTTGATGTTATCTGTAAACATCCGCTTTCCACTCATCCGCCGCTTCCAAGCACCAAGATGTTTCTTCCGGGTTGCCCTTTAAGTTTCAAAACTTCTTATCATCCATTATAATACTTTGATTCAAGAGATGCCCAATCTATTCACGTATGGTCCTCACCTGTGACAAAACTGTCGGATGCTATTAGCTAGTTCCTCCGCATGAGTAAGGACAAGCATATGATCGGCTCCTTTGATTTCGGCAAACCTAATTGCAGGTACACGCTTGAAGTGCTCGGCGATATTGTACATATCCGGCCATTCTATGGTTCCTTGTATAAATAACGTACTCGCTGCAACCTTTTCTAAACGTTCAATCGAAGGCGCCTCTGGCCAAAGGACCTCAAAGCTTCTCCACTCGGTAAATACCCTTGTCATGTAGTGATTATGCATTTCAGTCAAAAAACTCCGATGGTGGCTAGCCATCGTAGCCCGATAGATCGGTGCGGCTAAGGACAACTCTACAAGTTTTGAAATATCGGGAGCGACCGCATTCACCGATGTCATATAATTGGTAAATTCTTGCGAATATGCAAATCCCGTTAATGAAGGGGCAATTACCACTAGCCGCTCAACCATAGAAGGATATGATAACGCAAAATCAGTCGCGACTTGCCCACCGATGGAATGGCCAACAAGTGTGACAAGATCCAGTCCGAGATGTTCGAGAAGTTTGCGCAAATCCTCCACAAGTGAAGTCGGCTCTTGCATAGCAGGCGAGCGGCCGGTTCCTCGACCATCGAAGGTAATGATCTTGAATGATTTTGCCAGTCCAGGTACCATATATCTCCATACCCTTGAGTCGACACCTCCCGAGTGAATCATGACTATAGGGACTCCATTCCCTTCGATTTCGTAAAAAAGTTCCACCTTGTTCCCCTCCCCAATGTGGTAATATTTTCCTGGCTACCATTTTAGCCATGACTGAACATACAGTCTATATTAAAAAGATATCCACTATGAAGTCACTTTGAATAACTGCCCGTCGCTTAATTAATGCCTCGTCATCTTGTGTATAGAGGACGAGAGCTGCTGGGATTATGCGAAAAGTGATGAACAAACATGGCGGAGACATATCCTGGACCATCTTCTACTCAACATGCCCAAAATATTTTTTATGCCTCCAAATCCCTCTCTTTGTCAGCAGAAAATAAAGTATTAGACTGGCTCTATAAATTGAACAGCGACAGCCGAGGACAAAAAATAAAGTCCTAGACGGTCGCTGTCCGCCACCCTTCACAACCCGGTAGAAACCGCTTTCGCTATCCAAGTCTCCATACCAGTCCCAACACCATTCTCTTACGTTGCTAGACATATCGTAGTAAATTCCTAACTCGTTGGGTTTCCGAGTATCGATTGATTTTGTTTTATTATTGTTGCTCTCTATAATAGGCCAGTTCCAGTCTCCAGATAAGTATTTGTCTCCGGCGTTTTTCCAATACCATTCACCTCGTCAGCATTATTGCTTCCGCTGTATGTGTAGCCCTTGCTCGCCTGACCTCCGTCTGCAGCATATTCCCACTCCAATTCTGTAGGCAATCGGCAACCGTTAGCTCCCTCATTAATCGTTACTGTCCATTTTATATTATCGTTATCATTCTTATTTAGTCGGGTCTTTTATTATCCTTGTCTATGTTGTAATACGGTTTTAAGCCCTCTCGTATACCTCTTTGATTACAGTACTCCACAACGTCATACCAACTCACCATTTCTACTGGCAAACTGTCGCCAATGAATACCGAGGGATTACTTCCCATGACTTCAACCCACTCTTTTTGAACTACTTCATATTTGTTGATATAAAAGTTCGATAGGGCCACGCTTTTTCCAGAGTTGTTGTACTTGTTGTTCTGAAAAGTCCCACCTTCCACGAATACAAGGTTATCCCTTTTCTCAGGCTTATCTTGCGAACAAGCGCTGATCACAACCATTGGTGCTATTAAAAGGAAAATCAATAGCTTTCTCATTGATATATCCCCTTTAAGCTGATAGGGAAAATGATAGGCCATGACGGCCCGCAATTCGCCTCCAGCAGCGTCGAAGGCCGTTCGTCTAGCAGGTAACGGCCTGCAACGCATCCGCACTGACGGATAGACTGGAGGAGAACGGCCATCGGCCTGTCTACAATGCTTAGAGATCGTTGTTTCCTCCATGGACCAATTCGTGTAAATCCTATCAGACAGCTTTCGGAACCCGTTTATCCCGTGAGACAGCCCCAACCGCGCCTGTTCGTTGAACAGCTTGCAGTTAAGTGGTTACCACACCGTTACGTTAGAGCTCCCGCTACTCTGATACCCCTCTGTCGCCAACACCTGGTAAGACCAGTTACTTCCCAGATTCATTCCTTTGCTCGCCCATGCTTTCACGTGGTTGCTGAAAGTGATCGTGGAGTTGCCCCCGGTCGGTCTCTTCGACTGTCGAACACTCCAGTACTGAATAAACGTCGTTTTTTGGCCTTCAATGGAAGGTGCGTCGTATCGCATTGTTGTGTAGATGTCATATGTGCCCCCATCACTGGTCACCGTACCTTTATACGTTCCGGTAGGTCGATAAGTCCCCCAGCTATCAACGACGTAATATTCGATGAGTGAGTTTCTCGTCCACCCGTAGAGAGCCAAATATCCATTACCGGACGGCGCCCAGACACCGGCATTGTAGTTAATCGTTCTGTTTGGCGATCCAGTAGTCCAGCCTTTGCCGACAACAAAATTCCCGGTATCCTTCCATGTTACGCTGTAATTACCGCCTGATCCATTTACAGCATTGACCGTCCCGCCGCCATCGGTCCAATTTTGCCAATAGTCTGTCGCTGCACTTGAGGTTGTTGCAAACAACCCAAAACTCATGGAAGCTGCAAGAACTACCGTCATCATTTTCTTACTAAACTTAAACATACTCTACCTCCTAAAATTTTGTGTTTGTCCCATACACTTGCTTGTTGGTTGATTCTCTTTGCAGTATATCACCTATCCGTGCCATATTCCGTATTTTTTTACTTTAACCTCCTTTCTGAGTGAAATTATAGAATAATAGCGTTTGCATATAAACCTAGCAAATTAAAGCTTTAACTCTATTATGTTTAGCTTTCTTTGAAATTTTAGAACCCGTCGAGGGTAACAATAGATACCGAGTCCCGTAACGTTGAAAGAAGGGCTTGGCTGCTTTTAATTAATTCGAGCAATATGCGAATCCATTTTTTATGTTTTCCTTTTTAGCTATTCACCTAATCAGTAACGATACCAAGTTCTTGTCCCTTTCGGCAATGGAATCAAGTCTTGTACTCCGACACCTTTGTAGTCTTTTGTTGTTGAGGATTTTCCATTGGTTCAAAATCGGGTCAGTCCCATCACCGCGGGAGCTTTATTTCTGGAATTATTCATTTTACCTTTAACGTTTAGGATTACCTGTCTGACCAAGAATAAATTCAATGCTCACCTTATATGTAGCTTCCACATGTAGTGAACTTTGGCTTGGGTGATGGATTTACGTGAGGATAAAGACTTAGCAAAACAGAATTTATAGAGAGGAAATGGCGTCCCAGTGAACGAATAAAGTCAACCGACCCTGAGTCTCAAAAAGTGAATTAAAAAATTAGTGATCTTATGGAGATGCTAAAAAAATAAACTACCAGCAGTCGATTTTGAACAAATTGAAGTCATGCTTGATTTACTAAGCGAATCAACTTCCCTACACTCGGCAGCAGCGTTCATCCACGGCTATCGAACGGGGCATTAACGATGATTGAAGTGTTTAGCGGGGAACACGAGTTTATACCAAAACGAGTGTGAAGGAACCAGTAATAGATAGGAAGATTTAACGAATGAGTTCAGAAAAGAGCAGCGAGGTTAGACCACCTGCTCTTTCAAAATAAAAGCGGGCAAACCACTCCGATCTAGTATTTATAGTACCTGAGTTATAATTCGTGAATACTCCGCTAAATTGACGGGAAGCTTGGCATTTTCGTAATAAAGAGAGTTTCCTTTTAATATAATATCTTTTTTCATCACATCATTATAGAGGACTGTTTGACAAGTCTTGCAGCTCTTATTGCATAATGATGACGTTTTCCACTCAGACATAGATGACTTGCTATACAGGATGCTGGAAAAACATCTTCGGGCAGTTGTAATGTGTACGTAAGGGTATACTAATTCCCTGCTAAAAGGGAGCACATCAGTATCAGCATCATCAATATCATTATTATTTACCAGATCATGATTGTCTTTGATATCCAGCTTATTACCTTGTATTCTATTATCATATTGAATAGCAGAAATTTTATATTTACGCATGAACCTAATATTGGGGACAAACCCTCCCGCAGTATTCTGTAAGGCAATTTTCGAATCATCATCAAGCTTGGGAAAATAGTTTGCAATAGAAGGACTTTTTTTAGCTTTATTCAGTAGTCTACCTAAAATAAGTTTAAAGCGGCCGGGATAATGATTTTCAAGAAAATACAACATTCCGAAATCATTAACCACCAACTCATCAAAAATAGATGCTTCACTTACTTCCTTTAAGATGTTCACAATCGTGTTCATACTTTCATCCGTCATATAAGGAGTAATCAAGGTTAGCTTCATGTCGTGCTGCTCACAAAAGCTGATAACTGATTTTAGCTCCCTTACTGTTAAGAAAGTACGCGGGCAAAACTCCTGTCCATAATACAGACGCTGATACTGGTTCTCCACATTCGTTAATTTACGCAGGTCGTCAACCATCATCGCTTTTTCCATATTATACACTCCCCTGAACATTATGAATGCCATTTACATGGTCCAGAATTTCCGGGTAGTAGCAATGTGTAATCAATTGATCGTTTTTCCAGCTATTCTGACATATTTGCGAAGAAATCATGTGATGGTACTCTTCGAAGTTTGCCACCTCGCCGCATAAATCTATCGCTGATTTTATCATCCTGATATCACTTAAAACCTGACTTCTGTCTGAAGCTCTCCCGACCAATTTCAAGCTATCAACCGATAATTGGTTCAGATAATATAAGCTGCACACACCACAGTCACCCTTATTGTCTAAAATCCAGTTTAGCTTTTTCTCCAGCAGTGGTACATCATACGGTATGGGCGTAATACTCTCAATAACCTGATATCTCAAAACACATGGAGGATTAAAAATGACCCCATCATTGTTATTCATAAATCGAGTCCCATGCACAAAATTACAAAAGCCATCTATATAAGTACAGCCTTCATTTTTGATAAAAACCTCAAACTCTGTATTTGGTGAGCTTTCAATTATGATTTTCATTTCTGCCATGGACAAGGAACGGGGCAAAATAAGCCGATCCGCATGAAATTCTTTGGTGTACATTTCTGCTGTGTAACAGTTAAAAATCGTGCCGCCTGTACTGATATGCACATCCACATTCGTTTTCTTATCCGCAAAATAACCGGCCAAGCCCAAATCAGCAAAAATAATAGCATCCACTTCACAACGAACAGCTTGCTCCAAATAGTAATCCAGGATACCAAGCTGCTGGTTGTTATAGCAGTGTTCGTTCATCGTAAAAAATACCTGGCACCCATGAGCATGCGCTATATTCACGACCTCCGCAAGTTCAGCAAAACTGGAAAAGTTCGCATCAGGCCAAGGTCTGCGATTCAAGGCAACGATATAGTTATACCGATCCAACCATTGTTCATCAATGACGCCACAATAAAATTCTTCGGCTCCGGCCTGAATAAAAGGCACTAAATCATCAATGGTCACTAATCCTGTACAAATTCGCATATGTCTACTCCTTTACCAGAATTCCAGCCGATTTTTCAGCCAGATGATGACTAATGATCGCTTTCAACAAAACAATTGTAAACTCCCGAAACAGGACACATGCATTGCTCTGAAGCTGATTAATCAATAAATTGCAACGTCCTCCGCACATATATCTTGAAAAACAACTTTTACAAGGTGCCAAATCGTCCACAGAATCGATACATCCTATCTCGTCGCTTGATTTCTCCAAGCCCGCCTTAGCATATCTATTGCAGCGAAAAAGCGCTCCATCACCATTTACTTGAAAAGAATGTACCCCAGCTTCGCAGGGAAACAATTGGGTTTGATTCGAGTCCAACATACTCAGCATTTTTGCAATATACTCATACTCATTTAATTCACCATAAGAAGGATGGGTATGACGCAAGTTTTTAATGTGGTTTTCTCCCTCTTGCAATTCCTCCTCCGAATACAAGGGACTACAGCCCCTGTGCCATTTTTGTAGAAAAAAATCCAGGTAAGCTGTTGGGCTACTAGGTCTGTAGTCTGCAACGAATTCAGGACGTTCCAGCGGTCCTTCAATTACACTGAAATCAGTCAGATGTAACCTACGCGCAAGCTGGGCAATTTCGGCCTGAGCCTTGTCCGTGTTTTCCAGTTGATAAACACGCTCTATTTTCACAAAATTAGAAAGGTCATTTGCTCTTTTATGATGTTTAAATTCCGAGCTATAACTGTAATCCGTGACTTCTGAGTAGGGGTTCTCCCTATGAAAATGACCATTTTCGATATCATAGCTAAAAACAGCTTTTGGGGAAACGCGAATTAAGATGACCTCGGTATTCATCCACTACAACTCCTTCGAATCCATCATTAAAGCGCTTTTGGAGGGTACCTCTGTGTTGTTGTAGCTTCTACGGAAAATGAAGACATACAAGCAAAATAAAAGGCTAAACAAGGAATAGATAATCAGGAGTACAGCAATACTGTAGCTTTCAATAAGATGCCCACTGATGATAAGCATCATAGATAGGAGAAGATTATGTACACTGTACACAGTAGATACGGTTGTCGCCCTGCTAGTTTCGCTCGTGATGCTGGTATCAATGTGACTTTGTATTTTTGGAATAATGATCCCCCAGTTAAACCGAAACAAACAAATCAATACGATCCCAAGCCAAATGGACTTGGTTAACGCCATCCCTAAAAAAACAACAGCAAGGATCAAAGGATTAAGTATATATATATACTTCCCTTTGATTAAATGTGATAACTGAGCAGAGATGAGTGGAATAATGCCGAAAAGAGCATAAATAACTCCAAAAAAAGTCGGTAAAATTTTTAAATGCTGTAGATAGGGTTGATATTGAAAGAATACTGAGGTTAGAATGATAGCTGTGAATATATAGTAAATAGAAAATAATAGTAGTTGCCTGTTGACTCTGATTTCCTGAAAGGATTCCTTCATTATTTGTAAAGGACGAACTCGTTGAAACGCTTTTTTACCTGTTTTGTCTTCATAAACTCTCTCCTCATGAACCAGACACACAAAAAACACCGCTAAAAAATTAGAGAATGCCGAAATGTAAAAAGTAACCGAATAGCTATATTGAATAACTACTGAGCTTAGAAGAGCAGCAGCAATCGTAGACAAAATACTTGCTGAAAAAATTTTTCCGTAGCTACGGTTCAAGACATCAAGCTTGTCATGCTTTTCATGAAGCTTATAAATCAAGCCTTGTTCCGAACCTGATATGAAGGATGAGCCCAATGCAAAAATGATATGAGCTATAATAAGTAGCATATAAGTTTGTAATGATCCCATAAGAAAGATACCAATACATTGAAAAACCGCTCCGATAAGGATAGCCTTTTTCTTCCCAATCAGGTCTCCGATCATTCCCGTGGGTATGTCAAATAGTATGGATGCCGTATAGTAACTGGCCATTACAATCCCAATTTGGGTATAGTTAAGCTTAATCATATTACTAAAATAGAAAACCAAAATGGAATTATATACATAGAATGTGTTCAGAAACCTCAATAAACCAAATAATCTGACCTGACTTTCAAACTTTTTAACCACCTACGCTTCCCCTTCCTCATCAAACAGGCTTACTTCCATTTCAAGTTCCCATAAATGCTCAATCTCATTACGAATACGCTCATTTTCCTCAAAAGAATCAACTGACCAAGTCACAACTCCAGCCACATCACCGGAACTGCCGCTAAAAGACAAGCAGTCACCCACTTGTGGTAAAATATCAGCCCGCTTCACACCTTGTATCTGAAGAAAGTCAGAGCTTGGGGTGACGTGTTTAACCCTTCCTTTCTTCTTATAGAGCAGCAGATACCCGCCATTCGTCTGTGGATAATATTGATTGAAAAGCGGCTGTTCGCCGACAAAAGCGCGAGCCCCCTCCAGTAGCGGGTTTACTCCACATGTATCCTCTATACCAAAAATAATTCCTCCGCCTGCAATTCGTGCCGCTGTTTCGCAAAATAAGATCTCCTGCTGCTTAGTGACTAATAGTTCAGTATGAGCTACTCCACTTGTGATCGGCATTGCACTCAATACTTTGTTATTTGCCGCGATAAGCTGTTGGACCAAGGGCATCTCATGGTCAGGGTAAAAATACCCGCACAGTGGCTTCCCCTCCCTGCATTCCAAAGTGCTATGCGTATAGCAGGCAACTGAAGTGAATGCAACTTGGTTATTATATACAACGCTATCCATATGGAACATTTCTCCATCAATATATTGTTCAATCTCAAATTTTCCGGCATGGTCGTTAAGCAATTGTTCATATTCGTGGATGTTATCCAAATGAACCCGAAACGTATGAAGGGACCCCGCTCCGTCAATTGGTTTAATAATGGCCTCGGGAGCATGTTTAGATAAAAAGTCGATTGCATCAGCAAAGTGGTGAACGGTTCGATATTCAGGAATAAGAATAACTTTCTCTTGAGCAAGATGATTTTTCATTTTTACCTTATCTCTAAAAAAATCACCATCTCTCCCGATGACTCCACACGTAAGACCCAATCGCTCTCTAAGCAAAGCGGTAAACTGCACCAAATCCTCACTCTCGGAAAAAATACCGTTCACGGGCTTTTCATCATGCAGTGTTAGTATAAACTCAACAACTTGAGGTGATGTTAAATCTTCGACACACAAGAAATGGTGATAATGATCACTACAACGCTCAATCAAACGTTGATTATTAGTAATCAACGTTTTTTCATACCTTAAAGAGCTCAAGCCTTCATTCACAATACGAGAAAAGTTTTCGAATTTCGCGAAAATTACATAATGTTTATCCATCCCTAATCCTTTCGTTTTATTGATAGAGAGACCTGGCATTTACAAGATTCATACAAAAAGAAAGTCCCCATTTTTTCAAATATAAAAGCAAATGTTCTTCTGACAGAAAAAAAGCATAAGTTTGTTTAATTTCCTGTTCAAACTCAGCAGCCTGTATATCTGCTTGCACCTGTGTCATCCCACTTTCCCTGCTAAACTCACTATAAAATCGTAAATGCTGGCGATTGTTAAAAGGTATTTTTTGAATGGAATACATAGCAGGATCGGCAGCAATAGGAGAATTTTCAAATAGAATAAAACGGTTATATCGGATATCTATACAATAGGGAAACAGTTCCCGTAGCCGTGCTTGATTAGCAAGAGCTTCTTCACTGGTTTCACCTGGAAACCCGATCATCGCTGTTAATTTCACCGCAATCCCAGCCTCATAGCAACTCTTAATCAGCACAGGCGCATATTCAAGATCTATTCCTTTGTTCATCAGTCTGGATACCCTTGTTTCAAAGGTCTCTACTCCAAAAGAGATCATGATGCATCCTGCACGGTTTAACAGTTCAAACAATCGGGAATTAAAACCCTTTTCCAGTCTGGCACGACAGGCCCAGGATAATATAAGCTTCCTTTCTACAATTTGAGTTGCTATTTTCTCTAAATCTGTGGGTGAAATACAGCAGTCTCTGAATCGTAATACCGAAAATGTCTGTTGTTTTGAAAAATTCTCCATTAATTGCAGGATACTCTCAATACTCTCTTTCTGATAAGTACCATGCTCTTTAATAGAACAATAAGTACATCCCTTCCAGTAACAACTTACAGACGCAGCTACATTTAAAACCTCTTCCGGCATTAGACCACTTGCAGGAAGAGAAGATAAAACGGGTAATGTTATTTTATTGGTGTAATAGTGTTTATTAGTTTCTTCAATATAAGGTTGAAGTTCTTTTTGAGTAAGTAACCAAGATAGTTCTTCCAACTTAGATGAATCCTCAACAGCTCTAACCAGTTCGCTCAATCGATAATGCTCATTTCCCAAGCCAAACGAATCCACATGAGAAAACAACAAATGATACTCCTTATCTGGAAGATTTCGCACTAATATTTTTGTATTAATCTGATCCTCCAGATTGCCGAACAGATGAATGTGTAGATTAGAGTTATATTCTTTTAACAATGAAGTCAACGAAAATAAGGGAATAACCTGATCTGGATGAAAAATTGAAATAGCAACCACCTTGACGCCTTCAGGGACAAGATCCGGTAAAATTTCTTTGAAAAAATCAAAATATGGATTGTGTTCCTTCTGTTCGGCAATCCTTAGTACCTCATCAATATTACGTAGATCCACTCCCGGATCATATAAATTCCATCGCAGCACCGCGGGTGAAATCTGTTCACTAATACGATCATAAATCTCAGCGATTTTTTGGCAGGTTTCTTCTAAATGTTCAAAATTATAAAACAGTTCAGTGTCCGTAAGATGAGTGATGATGTCCGAACGTCCCCGAAAAAAGTAATGAAATGATTCCAAATTTAAATCACGGATTTTGGTACCCACTCCTTGGTGATGTAATAAAGCAGCCGCAGCCGTAATATCGGGTGGCACAGACTGGTAGTACCATAAGGGTGGATTAATCAGCAAAATTTCGAATTGATTTTCATCCTTTTTGCTTTTCATAAGTAGTCTCTCTTTCCATCACAAATTGGATCGTATCTTCAACTTGGTGGCTCACTTTCTCTAATTCATCATAAGTATCAGCTTTAAGAACAAAAAAACCATATCTGTCCATACTGCTAGTCATCTCATCCGGTACTGTATCTCCCTCCTTCTTTTCTATAACAATCTCTATGACACCCGGCAAACGTCTGGCTTCTTCCACCCCTGATATTTGTTTGATTTTTCCACTCTTTTGATGGAAATAACGGATTCTTGAAATATCGTTTCGGGTTTCATGCAGGTACTCATCCGGTCTTTCTCCCAAAGCGCACAAAATCGAAGCCTTATGCAGATTTACTCCGTAACTCAAGCTATACAAATCAGTTATACGGTCCCCTGCAAGACGAGTAGAATATTCGATAATATAAATATGTCCCCCGGACAGCACAAATTCCAAATGACAGGGTCCTTCTGTAATTCCAAGCTCAGCCATAAGATTTATGAAGCTGTTTAATAATTGAGTGTATTTTGAAGATTCCATAGATGCTGGAAGGGTATGCTGTAGCTCAACAAAATAAGGAAGGGGAGTTTTCATTTTTTCAGTAATATGGGCAAATTTACAAGCACCTTTAAACATAAAAGCCTCGAAGCTATATTCCTGGCCTCTGATATATTCTTCTACTAGAAATGAAAGATTCGATGGATAACCGAAGTTATCCTCATTCTGAATAATCTTTTCGGCCTGCCTAATTAATTGTTCAGATGTTTGCACACATTTGACTAACATACTACTTGTCATATCAACGGGTTTAACAATAGCGGGGAATTGGATCTGGTCCAACTGCTCCTTTAGTTCGGATACGCTGTGATACAAATGGTAATCTGGATTGGATACATACTGAGAACCTTTTAGCCCGTTTCTCATACACTCTTTGCTGCGGGCATTATGGGCTACATCTGGGCGAATGGAATTCCAGCCAAACTTTTGGGAGATAATCGCGGCGACCGGTACTGCATAGTCGTGGCCAGGTACAATACCCGAGTTGCGGGATATATCCGGATGCTGACTGAAAAAATACTCCATTTTCAAGTAAGTAGACTCGGCATCTGTAATGTCACTGATGATTTCAAAATGTACCAGATGCGCCTTCTCCACCTTGGGGCCGCCTTCTCTTCGAATGACAATTACAATCAACTCAAGTTCAGCGGCAAATTCAATATATTTTTCTCCAAAAAAACAAGGCTCCAGTAAAAATATAGCCCTTGAACTATTAGCAGACATACCAAAGTCCTCCTTACGATCCTTCATTGACAGGAATACAATTTTGCGACACTATTCGCTTTATTTCTTGGGTTCCAAGAAGTGTATTTTTCGAGTTCCCCCTGATATTGTTTATTAGTGATAAGGCAGGAGGGCCTACTCTAAGTCGCTTGCTTAGTACCTCTTCCACAAGTGTTGCAGTTGAAGAAGATTTTCTTTTCCAATAATCACAAATACGCTCGCCAGCTCTATTTATTAATTCCGTGGCCGCATACTCAGTGATTCTTTTACCGTCGGATGTAAAATAGTAAAGCTCACAGTCAATTCCGTAGCATGAAGCCCTCCTGAAGTTTTCCTTCACAAAAGTAACGGGAAGAAGTCTTTCTCCGCCTTTGCTTAAGCTTAAATCCAAAAGCGCATAGACTCCGAGATGCAGTGCAATATCTTCCCGAAGTGTTGGCTGGATCGGTATAAATCGCGTTTCAAGCAAGCATGCTGTGGGCTTACCGCTGCCACCTACCAGTTTTAATCTCGCAATTTTCCAATTCATTTTTTGATTGAGGCTAAATGCATACCGTGGATCGGATTTCATATGTTTTTGTTGATACAAAGTAGCCCAATAATTATGGAAATTTGCATAATATTGATGAGGAAATGAAACGCGAGTAGACAGAGCTGCCAAAAATTCAGAATAGGTCCGCAAATCATAACCAATCTCCCAAATCAGGTTACGAGTTTCGAGCAATCCGGTTAATCGCCTGTCCAAAATCGGAGAATTGGCCCCAATGGCAATAAAGAGAGGTGAGATCTCAATCGTCTTGTTCAAAAGATCAATAGCAGCCTGATTATAGTTAACCTGTACATTCATTTGTGTCGACTGACACCCGCTAATTAGCTCATGAACACGACTTGATAGATCAACTTCTCCCAAATGAAGCTCAAGGTGATGTTTTCTTGAACTTTTAAACTGGTCGAGTATCATTTGATAATTTTCCCGGTCATCTGTAATTTCCAAGTCAGTAAATGAACCAGGATAGGTACCAAGACGCGCCAGTCTATTATTTTGGGCATGTGCTATGGCTGCCGCCTCTTGCTCCATTTCCTGCATTTCATTTATAAGATTTTCAAGTCCCTCTGCAAGTGTGAAAGGACGGGATACCAATTCAATTTGGCTGGCACCTATTTCCCGTTTTATAAATGTTGCATTTTCAATTACACGATTCCGGACCTTTTCATCTACCAAATTAAACTCAAAATCAAAAAGAAGGTATTCGGTTTCTAAACCCATAATTCCGGATAAATTATTTTTAGTAACCAAAATATTTTTTTCAAGCTGTCTAAGTTGTCGTAAAAAAGCCCTGTTCATTAACGCCGTTGGATTCAATGAAACGGTTTTGGACATACCCTTATTCTCCCATTTGCTCTATTGATTGAGTTGCAATAGGTAATAGTAAGAATCGTTTCCCCGTTTAAGTTTCTGTTGTTTAACTTGCACTATTTTTAGTCCAGCAGCCTTTGCCATCTCCTCTATTTCATGTTTCAATAACATCCGACATCGACAGGTACAACGGCTGGTTTCATTTTCATTTTTATAAACTGTGAAATACATCATTAAGATCTGATTAAAAACATCGATTTTGACTTCTCCATATACTTCAAATGCTTCCCCGTCGATAGTCAGTGATTTAATCACTTTAGGTGCCCCGCCATATTCCATGATTTGATGTTCCGTCACTGGCGTAACATTAACCATTCCAACCCCTTCGGCTGATAAACTTGAAGCAATTACTCTAAAAATATCAAATTGGTTTTTATACGCAGGGAACATTTGGATAGAATTATCCCCAATGTGTACGATGTCAAATTTTTGAGGGCAAGACCAATCATTTAAGTCAGAGCATACCGTATTAATCATATTTCCATGATCGTTATGCTTGTTGAGCAACAATTGCAACGATTCCGGCGAACGATCAACTACAGTTACAGATTCAATAGACTTGTTTATAAAACCAAATAAGTGTTCACCACTCCCTGAAGCCAGGTCCAAAACCCTTGCATGTATCTTCTCAGGCCAGACATCACCAATAAACTTTTGCATTTCAATCGTATCCGGACCTAGAAAATCAAAAATCAGTTCGTCTGTCTCCATGAGTCACATGCCTATCCGGTCCGTCTGCTTCCAATCTACAGGAGAGTATTGATGATCTTCCTCGCCCATAAATCTTACTGCATGGGGTGTGACTTGAAACAATACAAACTGATTTCTTTTCTCATTGCTAAAGGTTTCTTTTATCATAGGGTTGTTTTCCAAAAATAGATCTTCTTCCTTCTTTTCACTCACCCGTTTGGCCTTACCTGCCATTCTGAGCTGAGCCCCGTCTCCAAAATAAGTAAGCTCCACATTCTCACACGTCCGGATTTGTTCAACCTTATCTGTATTGCTGAAGGTAGAGAAATATATATATCCGTTGTGAACAGTCCCCGCATCTACAGGTCTTACATGAGGTTGATTATTGAATGAATCATACGTTGCCAGATAGGCAATAGAAACGTTTTTAATCCATTTTGAATATTCTTCTTGATTCATTGTATTCACCTTCACTTTACTCTTAGTTTTTAATTTCATCCGGGGCAGTCATGAGCTTGTATCCCCAGCCATCCCTTATATAATGCATTAGTACAATCGCGCGATTTAGACTTTCTGGTTTTAATATGTAAGCCGAGTCTTGTTGTTCCACCAGATTTTCTTGAATTAAAACGGACAAAAGAATATTAACATCTTTCTCCATTTCCATTACTTTTTCAAAATTAACTCCTAGATACTGCTCTAACGTTCGTTCCTCGATTTTTCCATAGGCATTCAAATGCCCCCATACAATCGTAAACGCATAATTATCGACTGTAATTTCTTCTTCGACTGAATGTGGAAGTTCTATATAATTTTTAATATAAGGAGGTGTGAAGCGTACACGATTATTATCCCAATATCCCGCAGATCCGGGTCCAAAAGCCAACACCGGCTCTGTTTCACTTATAGCATCTTTTTCATAAGGAAATATATAATCTGGTAAAGAAAAAACAGTATTATCTACTCTTATATATCCGTTTTGTTGTAAAAATCCGCACACTTCTTCATAAACTGAG
Organism: Paenibacillus sp. FSL L8-0644; assembly: GCF_038008165.1. Taxonomy (NCBI): domain Bacteria; kingdom Bacillati; phylum Bacillota; class Bacilli; order Caryophanales; family Paenibacillaceae; genus Paenibacillus; species Paenibacillus sp. FSL L8-0644. The sequence goes on along the minus strand of NZ_JBBOYN010000001.1, from coordinate 1,188,455 downwards.
ATTTTATCGGACAATGCTAAAATATGTTTTCCTCTTTTCTCGCATCGCTCGACAAATTCCTTTCCCCCTGGATAAGAGGAGTAGAAAAGACTAACCGAAATATGTTCCGGTCGTATATTCACTGTATCCCTTATGCTTTCCATGACCGTGCTCTGCGTCTGCCCCGGGATTCCGATTAGCAGATCAATATTTAACATGTCGTAATCAATTTCTCGGATCAGGCTTGCAGCCTTTATAATTTTTTCTCGTGAATAGGGCCGTCCCAGCAATTTGAGCTCTTCATTATTAAAAGACTGGGCACCGATACTTACACGATTAAATCCTTTTCTCCTGAAAATAGACAAGGTTTCTTTGGATGCGGTATCTGGGGAAACTTCATACGCCATAAATTTCATGTGGGTAAATTGTTCTGGGGTAATCCTATTTCGAATGGAATTTATAATAGTGTCTAGCTGACTTTCATTTAGGAGGGATGGGGTTCCTCCACCAAAAACTATCGAGGTGATTGCTGATTTTGGAAATTCAGTGCATTCAATGTCCACTTTCAAGGCTTTAACATACTCATCCATTACATCGAGGTTAATCATCTCCTCTTCCGAAAATTTGGCTGTAAAGTAGCAGTATGGACAGCGCTTCTTGCAAAACGGAATGTGACAATAAATGTGAAAACGATCAATCATTCAAATCCCAACCTTCCACTTTTAAATTGTGGAGCTAGTAACAGAATTTGTTTAAATCGTGGTAGCATGTTTTACATGTTAAACCCCATTTCTTACACAATCATATGAAATAGATCACATTTACTGGAATAAGAACCATTTCAAAAAAAAAAAAGCATTCTTCGTTCGCTTAACAGAGCTCAAATAGCCTGCTTCAGCTTACATCAGAATACTTCTTTAAAGTCGCTTTTTGGAGATATAAAACACATATACACAAGTATGCAAAGATGATATGCATCTTGGGCTAAGCTTCCACCCGATTCAAAAACACCTTCGTCCGCTCCAACTGCGGATTGCCAAAAATCTGCTCCGGTGTACCGGATTCTGCAATTTCGCCATTATCCATAAAAATGACGCGATCCGCCACATCTCGCGCAAAATTCATCTCGTGGGTCACGATGACCATCGTCATATTCTCCTCAGCCAGCTTTTTGATGACCCGCAGCACCTCGCCTGTCAGCTCGGGATCAAGGGCCGAGGTCGGCTCGTCGAACAGCAAAATATCTGGATTCATCATCATTGCCCGGGCAATCGCCACGCGCTGCTTCTGTCCACCCGACAATCGGGACGGATACGCGTCAGCTTTATCCGCCAAGCCGACTTTGGCCAGCAGTTCGGCGCTTTGGCGGCGCAGTTCAGCCTTACTCACCTTTTTCACCAGCTTCGGAGCCAGCTCCAGATTATCCTGCACCGTCAAGTGAGGGAACAGATTAAAATGCTGAAACACCATGCCCATACCGGTGGTAATGCCTTTAATGTCACCTGCCGGAGCGTACTGACCGTTTTCCACCAGTGCTTTATCATGAATGCGGATCGTCCCGCCCGTCACATCTTCCAGGTGTACTAAACTACGGAGCATGGTACTTTTCCCTGAACCTGAAGGACCGATGACAGCTACAACCTCGCCCGCTTTAACGTTAAAGCTCACTCTTTTCAGAACGTCGAGCTTGCCGAACGATTTTTTCAAATCGATAACTTCTATTGCATTAGTATTCATATCCCGACATTCCTTTTACTCGAATTTAAAACGTTTTTCCAGCGCCCTGAAGAATAGCGTCAGCACCAAAGCTAACAACAAATAAATAACCGCTGCTACAACATAAGGTACAATCGAAAAATCGCGGTTTACAGCCGTATTGGCAAAATGCAGCAGTTCCGGTACCGCTACTGCATACAGTAGTGCCGTATCTTTTACTAATGTTGTCGCCTCATTGGTTACCGCAGGCAAAGCGATCCGTACCATTTGCGGCACAATGACTCTTATCAGCGTCTGCGACTTGCTCAAGCCCAGCACTTGCGAAGCCTCGTATTGCCCTTTATCAATCGACAACATTCCGCCTCTAAAAATTTCTGCAAAATAAGCCGCATAATTCAATACAAATGCCAGCACGGCAGCCGTTGTTCGATCCATTACCAGATACTCCCCAATGACAGGCAACATCGGCAGACCAAAACAAAAGAACAATAATTGCAGCAAAAGCGGCGTGCCGCGTATAACATAAATGTACGTGTGCATCAGCCAAGCGATTGGCTTAATCCGGCTTTTGGCCAGCAACGTAACGACAAAACCCAATGGAATAGACAAGATGAGCGTGATGAAAAATAAAATAACCGTCATCTGTGCCCCTTCAAGCATAGGCTTCATAATTCGTAAAATATATTCCATACTCATGACCTTCGACTCCTAAACCTTAGTTCAATACACTACGTATTAATTTAATACTTTATCTTCACCAAACCACTTTTTCGAAATTTCAGCAGCTTTTCCGTTCTTGTGCAGCTCATCCAAAGCGGATTGCAGCTGCGTCAACAGCTCTTCATTCCCTTTTTTCACACCGATGCCGTATTCCTCAGGGGCCAATGATTCATCAAGCAGCTTATACGTCCCTTGTTCCTTCGACATATAATACTTGGCAACGACTTCATCAATGACAACCGCATCCAGACGCCCGGTTTTCAGATCTGTCAAAGCAAGAACGTTATCCGGGTACTCAGACACTGACTTCAATTTACTTTTGATCGGATTCGCATCCAGTGCGTCGGCTGCTGAAGACAGCGTCTGGAGCCCCACCGTTTTGCCCGCCAGATCAGCCAGCTTGGAAAGACTGGAAGTAGCCGGAGCGACAATGACCTGACTGTTCTTCAGATATGGCTTCGTGAACAGCACTTTTTCCTTACGCTCATCCGTAATGGTGTATCCATTCCAAATGAGATCAATACGTCCGCTGTTCAGCTCGGATTCTTTGGCAGACCAGTCAATCGGCTGAAATTCCACCTGTTTACCCATTTGTTCCCCGGCCGCTTTCGCATAATCAATATCAAAGCCGGTCAGCTCATTATTTTCATCTCTAAAGCCCATCGGGGCGAATTTATCATCAATGCCAATAATCAATTTACTGTCGTCCTTACCGCCGGAACACCCGGCCAACACGATCATCATCAATCCAATTAACATCGTAAACATGGCTGCTTTTCTCATCTTATTCCCCTCCAACAATGGTGACCCCCGTATCCAAGAACAGGTGGCAAACGCTTTAGTTCGTTAACACGTTATCAGAGTATCATCATAACACACCGCAGGATACTCGTCGAGAGGAATGAGCGGAATCTTAGCCTTATATAAATGGAAAACCTGTGACGAAAATTTGACCTGTGTTCTATAATGTAAAACCTTACCTTGACATGTCACCTAAACCGTCTTATTATTTCCTAGTATTCTTATATACTTTTACTTATATTAAATTTTTAGCAGCAATAGTATGTAAATCAGCTTGATAGACAGGAGAAATTAAGCCCCATGTACATTTTAAAGCGTCTTTTTACGATGTTCATTACACTGTGGATTATCGTCACTTTAACGTTTATCATCATGCACATCATTCCGGGTGACCCATTCTCGAACGATTCCAAAACCATTCCGGAAGCGGTATTGCAAAACATGCGTGCCAGGTACAATCTGGACAAGCCGCTCGCTGTGCAGTATGTGCTGTATCTCAAAAATCTGCTAGTGCTGGATATGGGCCCGTCTATTCAATCGAAAACGACGGACGTCAATATGCTCATCGCCCGAGGTTTTCCACCTTCTGCATTGCTCGGTATTCAATCCATCGTGGTCGCGATTATTGCCGGAATTTCGCTTGGAACACTGGCTGCTCTACACCATAATCGACCACTGGATTATATGTCGATGTTTATCGCCATTGTTGGTATTTCCGTACCCAGCTTCATATTGGCACCGTTGCTAATCAAGTATGTTGCCGTTCAATGGCACCTTCTTCCGGTCGCCTCATGGGGAACCTGGCAGCATACGGTGCTCCCATCGCTGGCTCTCGCTGTTTCACCTCTTGCTGTTATCGCCCGCTTTATGCGGACGAGTATGCTGGAAGTCATGCATGAGGAGTACATACGCACTGCCAAAGCGAAAGGGTTGTCTTCTTGGGCAGTAGTTCTGCGTCACGGATTACGCAACGCGTTGGTTCCGGTGCTTTCTTTTATCGGACCGCTATTCGCTTCCGTCATTACAGGTACCTTTGTCGTTGAAAAAATATTCGCCATTCCCGGCATCGGTAAATACTTCGTAGATAGTATCTTTAACCGGGATTATCCAGTGATTATGGGGACGACCATTTTCTACAGTGCCATTCTAGTCGTTACTTTATTTTTAATTGATATTTCCTATCGCCTTGTCGATCCACGAATCAAATTAGTCAGTAAAGGAGATTAACATGAAAGCAGCACCTACTGTCGAAAAGGACAGTCTGTTCAGTCTTGTAGACCGCAGCCAGATCCCCACCGCCACGTTGACCAGACCCAAAGAATCACTCTGGCGGGATCGGCTACGCAGACTTTTCAACAACAAGCTTGCTCTTTTGGGGCTTTCCCTACTAATCATTATTATTGCGCTGGCGATTGTTGGACCTTCCATGGTTTCTTATGCACCTAGTGATCAATCTCTTTTGAAGACGAATCTCTCTCCTTCCAAAGAGCATTGGTTTGGCACGGATGATCTGGGGAGGGACGTATGGGCACGGACATGGGCCGGGGCTAGAATTTCACTCATGATCGGCTTTGCCGCTGCCGCCATTGATTTGGTGCTTGGCATTCTCGTCGGCTGTGTTGCTGGCTATTGTGCTGGGCAGGGTAAAACGGGCGACCGGATCGACAGCATTCTCATGCGTATTATTGAAATTTTGTATAGTATTCCTTATCTGCTAGTCATCATTCTGCTGCTCGTCATTATGAAGCCCGGTCTGCTCACGATGATTATTGCATTATCTATTACTGGCTGGGTCGGTATGGCACGTGTAGTACGTGGGCAAATCTTACAGCTGAAGCAGCAGGAATATGTGTTGGCAGCCCGTAGCTTGGGGACATCTCATTCGCGTATTATCTTCAGACATTTGCTACCAAACGCAGCGGCAATCATTATCGTGAATTTAACGTTCACTATTCCGTCGGCTATTTTTGCCGAATCGTTCCTGAGCTTTCTCGGTTTGGGGATTCAGTCTCCTTCGGCCAGCTGGGGGACGATGGCTAACGATTCACTTGGCGTTATTTTAAGCGGTCAATGGTGGCGCCTATTTTTCCCCGGGCTGATGATATCGCTCACCATGCTAGCGTTCAATACGCTTGGAGATGGGCTTCAGGATGCACTTGACCCGCGTTCACAGCATTAACAACAGAAAGATCCCAATTGGACAAGGAGGGATGTCACCATGATCCGCAGCTTCTCGCCTAACCGCAGGAAGAACGGCAGTTCCTTTATCGAAGTGCGCACACGCGGCATACCTGCGGGAAAGGAGGATGAATAAACCCCGGTACGGTGTACTTTATTTTTTGCATAACTAACCACAATAATGGAGGAAAACCACGATGAAAAAAATGCATTGGATGACGATCATCTTACTTTTGGCCGTAACGGCTTTGGCTGGATGCTCTGGTACTACAGACAAAACAGCAAGCAACGACCCGTCCGCTGCGCCTCAAGCAGATATCCCGCAAGAAATTACTGCCAATCTGGCAGGTGGAGAACCTTATACGCTAGACCCTGCTTTCGCATCAGATACAACGTCCTATTTTGTAATTGATAACTTGTACGAAGGGCTGTATACATACGATAAGGCCGGTAAAATCGTAGAAGGCGCTGCTAGCAAAGTAGACGTATCTCCTGACGGCAAAACCTACACTTTTACTATTCGTGACGGTGCAAAATGGTCGAATGGTGACCCACTGACAGCTAAGGATTTTGAGTACTCCTGGAAACGGGTACTAAATCCAAAAACAGCTGCCTACGATCCTTCTGCCCTCTACTATATCAAAGGTGCCGAAGCGTACAACACAGGCAAAGGTAAAATTGAAGACGTGGGTGTTACTGCCAAAGATGATAAAACTCTTGTAGTTGAGCTGAAATCACCGCTGAGCTTCTTCCCCACGATCGCCGTGGGTCATGCTTATCTGCCAGTAAACCAATCAGTTGTTGAGAAAAATGACAAATGGGCAGCAGAAGCGGGCACAATTGTCGGCAACGGTGCGTATGTAGCCAAGGAATGGAAACATAACGAACAAATTACGCTGACGAAAAACGATCAATTCTGGAACAAAGATGCCATTACAATGGCAACGATTAATTTTAAAATGGTGCAAGACTCCACAACGTATTATCAAATGTACAAAACGGGCGATCTGGACCTGATTTTGAGCCTTCCCGTAGATACATTGGATCAGGAAAAGAGCAACAAGGAATTCCTGTCGCATCCGTCTTTCAGTGTGTACACCTATTCTTTTAACGTAAAACAAAAGCCGTTTGACAATAAAAAAATCAGACAAGCCATTGCCTATGCTATTGACCGCGAAGCACTGGCTACCAGCGTAACCAAAGGTGGCGAAACTCCGGCTTACGGTTATGTTCCATACGGAACAACAACACCATCCGGCAAGGACTTCCGTGATGAAGCACCGAAAAAATACTATGAGTTTGACGCTGCAAAAGCGAAACAATTGCTGGCCGAAGGTCTGAAAGAAGAAGGTTTGACCAAGCTGCCACCAGTCACCTTCAAATACAACACTTCGGACAAGCATAAAAAAGTAGCTGAAGCGATTCAGGAAATGCTGAAAACAAACCTGGGTGTTGAAGTGACGCTGGAGAATCAGGAATGGAAAACGTACATTGATACCTTTAAACAGAAGAACTTCCAGATCGCCCGTATGGGCTGGGAAGGAAACTTCCTGGATCCGCTCGGCGTATTGGGGCATTATACTTCCAAAAACTCGAACAACTTTACCAACTGGAGCAACCCGGAGTATGACAAACTGATTGAATCCTCAACCTTTGAGCTTGATCCGGCAAAACGCTTTGAACAGCTCCATCAGGCAGAAGACGTATTGATGGAAGATCTGCCGATTATTCCGATCCAGTTCTCTGCGGACACTGCATTAATCAGCCCTAAGATTCAAGGTATCGTATTTGATGCTCGTTCGAACCCAGACCTGCGCTTTGCGAAACGGGTCGAAAAATAATGATTTTACGTTTTGGGATCATCGCCCTGATTGTCAGTACCTTAGGGTTTCTGTACGCCACCCCCCATCTCTTGAATGGTCGTGAACACATGGCTACTGCAAATCTGTTATTCCTGTTGGGGTTGCTGGGCTTGGTGATCGGTGCAATCTTCCACGTTCTGCAAAGCGGTTTTCTAACCCTCTTCCTGCGGGGATTTGCCGACATCGGACAGTTATTCATTCGTCAATCCAAGGCATTACGAGAGGAAAATGAGCGTTTGCGTTCCGATGAATCTTTGTCAGCCTGGAAAACATCCATGTTCCGCCACCTCAAGGTATATACTTCGGGGTGCGGAGCAGGGCTTATCCTTTGCTCGATGATACTAATGGGGATAAGTTAGGGTGGTATGAGAAGCTTTCTTGCGGTTGGTGAGCGCTGCGCGTGCAGATTGTTCTTCCGATCGCTGTTATCCCCGGATTTCTATTGAATAGAACCTGTAAGGGTAAAATCCGGGGATAAAGGCGAACGCTTCGCTTCTTCAGAACAATTCTGCCCGCTCCGCTGGCAACCTCCGTGGAGATTCTATACGTTTTAGAGGTGTGTAAAGAAAAAGAGAGTTTCGCAAAGCGTTTGCTAGCGGAACTCTCTCTTTTTGCATTTTTTTATATATTAAGCTTTGAAAAGGGCTCATAGTACTAGTACAACACTTAGTATCCTTAATAAATATGCTTTTCCTTCGCTTCTTGCAGCCATGACGGGAACTCGTTAAGCAATAGTTCGTACAATTCATTATCTTCCATAGATTCGATATCTTGTATTTGAAAAAAATTAGCGTTATCTACCACACGGCCTTGTATGTTGTCGAGCTTCTTTAATACACCAAAATCGGACTCACCCACACCTATAAATTGCCAGAAAATCGGCTCTCCTGACGAATCAATGACCGCGTTGTCGATGTTGTCTCCTTTTCCACGCTTCACACCGCCATCATTAATAAAAATAACAAAGGCCGGATCAGAAGAGGGTTCTTCCTTGGTGTATTTGGCGATGACATCGCGCATCACAGGCGGCTCATCATTACGACCGAACTTGGGCAAATAATCATTGGACAGAATATGTCTTTCAACATAGTTGTCAACATCATTTTCGGTAACGGAAGGTAACCGTGAAAAACGGTGATCATACACCCATACGTCCAGTACACCATCATCATCCAAAGCACTCGCTACTGCAACAATTCGTTCCAACACCTTTTGAACGGTACCATTTTTGTACAAACTTCTCATAGATCCTGAAATATCGAGCACCAATCCAACTCTCGCAGTCACATTCGTTAGATTCTTTTTAGTCAGTACCAGTTGCGCATTCTTTTTAAGTAAAGAAATACTGCTCATGTTCCCCACGCTCCTCTATGATGTTTGCGTTTGTACGTCTAGTACGTCTACTCTACCATCTGCGTCGTTCGTCGCCTCTCAGGGGAAAGTCGCTTAATTCTCCGAGTTGGTCATGTGCAGCCTTATAGATTCGAAGAATAGCTTGTACCTTGTTAAAATCATTGTCTTCGGGGCCGAATCCTTCCATATACATTTTTTGAATGATGTTTTGGAAAAAGTCCATACGTTCGCGGACGGAATCCTGCTCGATTTGCAGTACCTCTTCAAAGCTGTGTGTCTCGGCAAAATCAGACAGTTCATCAAATTCCTGTTCCTGATATCGATCTCCCCGAGTTTCGGGATTGAGATCAATAGAGGTACGCAGGGTTGATAATAAAATATTTTCGCGTGCCAGCATGACATGAAAATCTTTGTTCTTAAACAGATCCGTAACGATCAGACGGCACATTTCCTTGTTCTGCAGTAGAATCCCGTCAAAAGGATGCAGCGTCCACACACCGTAGTTAAAAAATAAATTAAAATTGAAGCTGCTGCTTCCATACTGATATACAATGTTAATTTTCGATTCGTCGATGATTTCAAATGAAAATTCCAGCATGCATTCTCCTTTTGGATTCCAATATTTAACTCTATCCTATCAGAAAATGCATGATTTTCAATAAAAAATTTTATTTCACAGAATCATTTAACTCCACAATTGAATCTGCTTTTTCGCTACTGGCAGCCACAAGTAAATAGACAATGACACAGCCCAAAATAAAAGACATCATACGCTCGCTCTCTCCTTTTGTCATTCGCTTTTTAAGAGTTTATGCACGAGAATGCTATGTATGTTCATCATGTCCTTTATTAGCTGCTGGCAAACCAAAAAAAGACGCCCTTCGGAGTCATCCCGGCGTCTTTTTCATAGATTGGTCTATTATTCTACATTGTCATCAGTTCAAAAACGAGCTTAAACCCTCAGAAGAATTACTATCCTTCAGCGGTTTGGAAGGTTCTTTCCCTTCGATCCCCAAACGTTGGCTAAGGTTGGCATTGATTGCTGTCATTTTACTTGTATAATCATGGCAGCTTTCAATAATCCGACGGTTTGATTTTTCAGACAGATCCAAAGCAGATACCAAATCACCAATCGCCTGATTCACAGCCTCCAGTGACATAGAAGGCTTGCTAAGCAGATCTGTCGTTCTCTCGGTCGTCGTTTTGAGAAGCTTCGCATTTTCCTTGAATTGATCTTCAATGGTACGGTTGGTCGCATCGACGGCTGAAATGATTTTGTCCTGATCGGCCAGCGCCATCGCGATCATAGCCGATACAGTGATCAGATTCGATGTTTTATCAATCGCATTATTTACAGAATCAATCAGTTTATCATTGTTATCATTAATAATATCCGTTGCCGCAATCGCCTGATTGTATAACAAAATCATTTCGGTCATAGACTGCGTACGAGTAACCACCTTGCGCAATCCCCGCTCCAGATGAGGCTTGCGGTTTTCATTTTCCGGCTTGGCAATCTCGGTCTCAAACAGTTCTTTCAGGCGATTACCAAAGGCGATCTTCGTCTGTAAATTGTAGATTTCTTCAATGGAGGCTTTCTTCAACTGTCTCATGCTGACGATGTTTTCTTCCAGATTATCCTTACCATCTCTCAAGGCAGTAATGATTTTCTCGATGTTCGTCTTCACCGACTGATACTTGTAAATGTAGTTTTTTAACGGGCTTTTACGCAGAAGCTTGCCAAAAAAACTCACATTTTTGCTCTGCTGGAGCGTTTCACATTCATCACGCAGCTTTAAGATCATATTGGATACCTCAGCCCGATCACCGGACATGAGGTCGTTTACCGGACGATCCAGCATTTTAAGGGTCTGCCCCGCACGTTCCTGCGTTTTAACCCCCAGCTTACCGATATCATCCATTAAGGTATCCAAGCTCATGACATCGCTTTGTGATACCTTCTGAATCAGCTGTGAAGCCTCCTCAGTCACCTTCTGTTCATCTTCTTTTTTCAACTCAGCCCATGGGGTCGCCATACGCTACCTCCTATTCTAAAAAACAACTGTTCCCAAGTATAATCGTTGTTTTTCAGAGCAGCTAATTTGCTACTTTTTTATTTTCTTACAAATCGCCTACAATTCGGAACTGCTATAACGCTGGTGAATAAGCTCCGCTTTGCTCTGTAATTCCATGAGATCCTTATGCTCCACCGTGGATACAATTACTGATATTTTATTATCCACATCCCGTAATCCGTTTAACAACGTCCTCCGGTTGGTCCGCTTCGCATCGCCGCTGAGCCGAAGGAACGGATTAATTAGCCCATTCAAATCCTTCAAAATCAATCTCCGAACCGTATGATTCACTTCGCTGTTGTTCAGTTCATGCAAAAGCGGAATGACCCGCTGCAAACGTGCAAATAGAGCCAGCGCCTTCTCGACAATCTCGTTATCAAGCGCATCCTTCTGTCCCTCGGAGATCACCATATCCTCCAGTACCTCCAAATACTCCATCACCTGAGCAAATTCACTGCTCACCTGATCTGGTTGACGTACTTGTCCTGTCATAGACTCCGGTCGAACGGCAGCTTCCTTTTCATGCTGCTGTGTCTCACCGACCTGCTCCTGCACCACCGGAATCACGGAACCGGTCAGATTGGGGCGAGGATGGCGAACAGCCATGATGGCGCTGTATCCTCCCAAACCAAGGATCGGAATCGCCAAACACACAAACAGTGGCAACCAAAAACTTAGTAAAAGCGCAATCAGGTAGCTAACCACAGCAATCGTGGCACCCCACATTTTTGACGTCATAGCTTGTACCTCCTGACGTAAACCCTTACCATATTGTAGAAAACAATATTTGTGTGTGTCAATGTACGGATTTACGTATGGTGATTGGCTGCTCGATATGACTGGCTAAAATGTCGTATTGCGGATGAAGTGAACCGATCTCATGACCCAAGGCCGATTTCACCGCTAGATAAGGAAAGTTGATACCTGACAAACATGATACATGAAGTCCTCCGGACATCCGCGGATTGATCTCTAGCAGCTTGGCATGCTCGCCGTTATATTTTACCTGAATATTATAATTGTACGGAATATGATACGCCTCAGCGACCTTCTGTGCCACCTCCAACAGCTCGGGATGCTGCTCCAGCAGCCGTAATCGTCCTCCTGCCTTCCTACGCGGAACTGCTGCTAGCAGCTTTCCGTTCCGGTCAGCCAGGCAGTCAATACTGTATTCGTATCCCTCCAGCAACTCCATCACCATCAGATTGGGAAATGATTCTGTGGATGACAATACGCGGTGTGCTTCCTCGAACGAAATATGATTCAGCGCATGTCCGAACAGTTCGTCCAGCGGATTACGTTCATTGTCGATGATACGAAAGCCCATTCCGCCTTCTGCATTACATGGCTTAAAGCATACCTTATGCCCAAGTGCTATTAACGACTCATAAGCCTGTTTAAACTGCTCGGCATTGCTGGCAATGGCATAATCGGGAATCGTGACAATGTCCTTTTGACGGATGGATTCATAAAACAGATCCTTTTCCATCAGTTGCTCCAGCAGTTCGGTATCTTGGCATACCATCACTTTTGTCCCAATATCATCGAACAAATAAAGATGCTTGCTAATATCGAGCATATTCCACCGTGGGATAAAGACATCAATTCCGTGCCGTCTGCAAAAATCAGCGCAAAACCGTGCGTACTCCACACCACTGGTGCGAGGCTCTACTTCAGCTACATCACTGGCCTGTAACGCCATATGCTGCGGATCAGAGTGCGTCGCATAGATCTCGAACGGAATACCGTCCTTATTGTTACGAATAGCATTCATATAATGATACGCCACTGAAAACCAGCGGTTAAAATACACTTTAACCTTCTTCACAGAGCCACGTCCCCTATCTATTCTGAAAATGAAGTTTGAGCTGCGAACACACTCCGGTGTATTTCATGAACATACGCCATGATTTCGTTCGCTGCATAAACCCCCGACACTTCTGTAAAACGATAATTGACCTCCAGCTTATCCCGCAGTTGTTCCCGATACAATTCACCATGACGCGGAGCAATCGCATAATCGGCATAGTCCAGCAGACAACGGTCTAGCAAAGAGTCACCGGACGCAACCACGGTCCCTCCATTCGTAAGGTTACGGATATGCTCCACGGCTGCCTGTTTATTCACGGCTGCAGGTACCAAATACACCTTACGACCTTGAATGGATACCTCCCAGCCCATTTCACGCATGATTCGCGCCTTCTCCAGCACCTGTTCCAGCGGCATACGATCCCGTTCAATCATGAAAGCATAGAATAACTCGTCGCAAAAGCGTTCGTTTACCACCCAATCTTCATGCAGCACCTGCCCGAACACCTGACGTGCTTCTTCCGCGTGAGCACCATCACGGCGCACTTGTTCATGAATACGTCGATTCCACTCTCGATCCACCTCGCCTCCAACGATGATGTTTCCGCCATTACTCGTCACGGCATATGCGGGAACCAACTCCGTCTGAAACACGGTGATTCGTCGATACTGTTCCATCGTCCGAGTCGTCACGGGCATAAACATCACATCTTCAGGCAGTGTCTTTAGCCATTGCAGGGCTTGTTCAGAAATAAAAGCCGACGTCGCCCCGTCTATCTGTTCCGCAGGCAACAGACCAGGGGACTCCAGCGGTACGCCAAGCGAACGTTTGGAGTAAATCAGTGTCTGATCCAGATCACTTGCGTAGATCATTCTTGTCCCCCCTTGAGCGGCTTGATAATTCCGCAGCAGGAATAAGTCAATCCTTCAAATACCTCTACAGGCACTCCACGATCCTTTGCCAGCAGCATAATATGCTGGAGATTCGGATTATCTTCGCGATCAATCAGAATTTTCCACGGCACTCTGCGCAGCAGTACACGAGTCGTCTCCCCCACTCCGGGCTTGACCAGATTGATATCCCGAATGCCAAATGCCTGCTGAATCGCCTCAATATCCCGTAAGCCCTGCCATGTCACCGCAGGCGGATTCAATGTCATTAGTTCAGCATATGCAACGGCCGCTTCAGCCACGTCTTGAAAATACCCGGATACCGTATCCACAAACGTATTGGACTGATCCACTGACCGCCAGGATTCATAAAATTTGGCCCCATGGAAATCGTCAGGGCCTATGAGATCGTCGCGTAATACCGTCCGACTCATCAAACCTGATACAGTCGAATTCAGACAAGCACTTGGAATCAAATAATCTTCTCGTGTACCAAAGGTTTCTGAACATCTGCCCGGATCGGCCAGCACCGCCAGATCATCATTTAGGCGCAACCCGTAATCCGCATTCATCTCACGACAGGCCTCAATCAATACCTGGCGAATTGCCCCTTTCCCCGTCCAGCCATCGACAAACTGAAGTTCAATCCCCAGCCCATGCTGCTGTAAAATGTATAATATCGCATTCCGGTCAATGCCTTTGCCACGAATAATAGAAATGCTGTAATGCGGCAAGGATACGCTATACTTCCAGTCAATATAACGCTTGATCAGGATACCAATGGGCGTCCCTGCTCTAGCCAGAGAAACAATCGCCGTATTTAAGCCTCTTTTTCTCACAATCATCTCAGCCACAGAAGCTGCCGCTAATGCAACCTTTTGGGCAGATTGGGCAAGCGTTTCGTGAAACAATGCAATATACTCTGCGGTGGGCTCATATTCCACTGGCAGCATTTCTGAATAATGGACGCCCGACTGAATCGCCTCTTCACGATCCTCCGTCCCTTTTTCCAACGTAACCCGACTCAAATCCTTCAATAAAAATGTGACATCCGAGGCAGGATAACTGCCTAGCGGTTCGGGCGGATGAATGTTCTTCTGCTGTATTTGCTCCATGAGTGCTTGCTTCATATCCGCGCTCCTTTACTCTCCTGTCTAGTTAAACCGTTAAAATAAACGACATGCACTTTATCGCAGCCCAGACGGTTCAAAGCCTCCAGCATGGGGTTCATCCGCTCTGGGTCCGACTCCCTTTCCATCAAAACGAATATTTCGTCATACTGACCAGGGTCTACATTATAAATAAAATTGCGTATCGTACTGTCCTCAGGCGATGGATATGTCACACCACAAGCGACTCCATACCCTTCTTCTCGGTGGGGATATACCGGGCTGCGTGTCGTCGATTGAAAATACACATCCGGGCCTAACTCTGCTGCAATCCGCATTGGAATGTACATGAATTCTCCCGTGCCCATAACCAGCGTGCGTTGCCCAGAACGAAGTTGCTTCAGTCGTTCGGCTGTACGCGTGATTTCTGCATCCAACGCTGAATTGTCAATGGATTGTAGACCAAAACGGCCTGTATATTTTAGATAAGGAGCTGTATTGATGTACCCGTCCGTTGACATGGAGCTGTGTACTACCCGCTCAAAACCGGAAGCCTCCTGTTCAAAACGGTGGTCAATTATTCCAGAAGCATCTTTATTAACCTCTGCCATGCTAGTGGCTGCATGTTCTGAGTGCCCTGCCTGTCCAGCATATTCTGCGTGGTCCAGTATCGGTACTCCCTGTACCTCAATCTTGCCTTTGAGCAAGCTTAAAGGCGTAATCGTAATGCCTAGCTCTACCTCCAGATCAGCGAAAGCCTGCTCGTCGCTGTCTGTCCGCCAATCCAATAACGAAGCAATCACATACTGTTTACGCGGAAAATGCTCCTGAATATCCCGTATGATATTAAGCGTTGTTTTCCCCGTCGTAATTTCATCATCTACCAGCACAATCGGGCCATCACCCGCAAAAGCACCTTCATCCAGTGCATAGCAACGATGATCAACAGCGTGCGAATGCTCTTCTTCAAACCGAATAATAGGCCGAAGGCCCGGGATATCCTCGCGTGTCGTATGAATATACGAGGTACCGTCGTCAAACAATCGGTACATGCTGTGTCCCAATGCTGTAGCCGTCTCGGCAAAACCAACAAACTTGATCGGCTCCGTAAAAGCAAAAGCTAAACGCTCATCCATCAGCTTTCGGTAGGCCTCTTTCGCATAGTCCGGGTTAAGTAGTCCTCTCACGGCCTCTCCAATCAGTTCATCCATCTGTTGTCCCGCTTGTGGGACAAGCTCCTTATATAGCAGGATCGCCAGCGCCGCACCACTGAGCAGAGAGGTGTATGGGTTTACCGGAATATGCTTGCCCAGCACCTTGCTGACAAATAAAAACGAACGCTTTTTATTGACCCGTGCCGCCATCGCAAACAGCTTGTCCACAGGAAGACGGAATGGATTATGTGTCTCCGTAATTTTAACGCTGAACTGCTCCAGGATTGGCAGCAGATGTGTTTTCGTGGTTGGGTAAGAGACTGACAAAATGTTGTTGTTCATGTAACACCCCGTATACTTTTGATCTATTGATAATTCGATGAGCCCAATTCAAATGCGGCTTAATTTCATTCATTTTGTTGGCATAGGTACTTTTGAATACCCCCAGACTACCATCGTTACGCTCAACAATTTCAAGTGCATCCATATACTCTTCATGTGTCACCGCATACATGGCCTGTACCGGCTTAATATGGGAGGGATGAATAATCGTTTTGCCGATAATCCCATTCTCTTTGTCCATCATGACTTCTCGGATCAGTCCGTCTACGGCATCTGAGATGAAGTCCATCCGCAAGTGTCGGCCCGGCTTCCCAAGTGCATCTTCGAAAGGAGATACTCTTAATTGAGGTTTAAAGACACGTTCTCGGTGAGAGAAATATTCCCATACAGGACCGGAAATGACGTAATTTGAGCCCACGCGTCCAAACAAGTTAATAATATCTGCGATGCAATCCCGAATGACGGCAATTTCATAAATCGTAATATCCGGGCTGCGTCTCAAGCCATACAGACTGGAAAAATCGGTTGCTCCAATGCGTACATTCAACACATATTCCTGGTACTCGTCTAAGATTTCTTTAATCGACAATAGCTCTTTCCAGCGGGTTTCCCGATAAATGATTTTGGAGCTTTCAAGAATCGGTAGCCCGTACAGCACAGGCATGTTGTTTTCGTTTCCTGCCCCTGTATGCATACTCCGGTTATATTCTGCAATGAGTGCAAAATACGCTCGTCCATTATCAGAAGAGAACTTGGGTAAGACAAAGCCCGTGAGCAGCGACAAAGATTCACCCAAACCGTTCAGTAGTCGTTCCAACTGCTCCACAGAGCGCACACGCACAAATAACAAAGGTAATTGCTGTTCACTCATCATCCCCGTCCGTACATAGGACAATAGTTGAAGCAGCTGCTGTGCCAGCGATTGTTCTGCCTGACCGACCTGCTGATCCCCTATCGCATCCTCCAAATCCAAAATGACCGTTGTTAACCCTTCATGTTTTCCATTTTTGATCTCTTCCGCTACTTCCGAGCGGGTCGCTGGCATGTACAAAGCCGCTCCTATCGCATAAGCCAATATACTTTTGGGAGAACGGTTATGAAACTCCAACGGTGGAGTATAAAAGATCGCTTCTACTTCCTCAGAGGTTAAATCATTAAAATATTTCAGGGCTCTTCCCCTCCTCTTGCTCTTTCTTGCCTGACTGAAGCCCTGTGCTCCGGGTATAAAAGAAATCCCCCCTTAGTTTCAGGAGGGATTTCGCTATACTTTGTACATTAAGCCTCTTTGTCGGCCTTTTTCTTTCTTTTCGCCGAGCTGATAACCATTGTGCCTACAAAGACAGCAATCAAAATGCCGAAGAATAAAATCTGCGACATATGAAAGCCAAAAGCAGCAGCCAGCATTTTACCCCCGATAATGGCGATCATAATAAAGGCTGTCTGTTCCAGTTCCGGAAATTTATCAATGAGCTTGAGGAACACTTGAGCAACGCCACGCATCATCAGAACGCCGAGAATACCACCCAGGAACAGAACCCATACTTTCTCGCTCACACCGAAAGCTGCAATGACGCTGTCAATACTGAAGGCAATATCCATCAGTTCGACCATTAATACCGTTTTCCAAAAAGAAGTAGGTTTGTTTTTCACTTCTCCATCACCTTCGGACTTGAATAAGCCCTTATAAGCGATATAGAGCAGATAAGCTGCACCCAGTACCTTAATCAGGGTGAACTTAATCAGGAATGTACCCAAGCCGATAGCCAGGAACCTGAATATATACGCACCCAAAATCCCGTAAAATAAGGCTCTCTTCTGTTGTTCCTTAGGTAAGTGTTTAACCATAACTGCGAGAACCAAGGCGTTATCCGCCGATAAAAGTCCTTCCAGCAAAATGAGAGTTCCTATAATCCCCCAACTCACTGGATCAGTAAGCGTACCTACAACATCACTCCATGAAAAGAAATGGCCGTAGTTTTCGCTGATATTTTTAAACAAATCATTCAACATGAAAAGAGTGCCTCCGATAATTCAATTTATTTGCTACCCTGCGACCAGCGCATGCCCCAGTTATAGGCCCGATCCAACTCACGATGACCGCCATAGAACTGCACGAGTCTTTCAATGCTAAACGTTTCATCGTTTACATTTTGGATCATGGCAATTGCACACATCCCTTTGCGATTGTCATGTTCATTCATGTGAACGATAATGTCCGGCCCATCCTTCTGGTACAACGTGACTACCCCGTCCGCTTGTGACCAGTTCGTGACTCCTTCATAGATGAAGGTAAACACCAAAATTCGCTTAATTTCAGAAATTTTAGCACCGTTGATGCGAAGATTTTCCCCTGTTTTCACAGAGCCTGTACGGTCGTCGCCATCCAGAGCAATGTACGGAAAGCGATTTAGAGAACCGAAAACTTCCCCGAGCGCCTGTACAACGCCTTTATCTCCATTCTTCATCTCATATAAGCAGCCCAGATCCAGATCGACACCCTTGGAGCCGCGATTAAAAAATCCCTTGCTTTGCTGCACCTGATTCCAGTTCAGATTGATCAGGATTTCACCCAATCCGCCTGAGCCCTTTTTCAGATTAATGGTGTCGCCCTTCTTCTTCAGCTCAATTTTCCGCAGATTCAGATTCACCGGTGTTGCAGATGGCTCTGGCTTCGGAGCAGGTGGTACTGGTGGCGGCGTTGGTGCTGGTCGAGGCGCTGGAGACGGAGGTGTAGGCACTGGCGTGGGCGGAGCCGGATTATTTTCCACTTCAATCCCAAAATTAACGCACAACGCATCCAATCCACCGGAAAAACCTGCGCCAATCGCGTTGAATTTCCATTCCCCGTTATGACGATACAGTTCACCAATAACAATCGCAGTTTCCACTGTAAATCCACTGTCCAAATTAAACCGCAAAACCTCTCCACTAACCGGATGAGCAAAACGAATGAACCCACCTTGAACCTGTCCAAAATTTTGCCGTTTCTGATCCGCATCATAAATCGTCAGCGTAAACGCAATCTTCTCGATGTTTGCAGGAATTCGCGTCAGATCAAGGGCAAATTGCTTTTTGTCACCGGACTGTTGTCCGTCTGAATAGGTGATAAAGGGCGTGGTCGGATTGTTATAAAAAATTAAATCCTCATCGCCCGATACTTTTCCTCCAGGACCTAGCAAAAATGCCGAAGTATCCAGCTCCAGAGACGCTGGGGACTCCCAGCCAATCCCTACGTTGACATGGGTCAGGCCCGGATTTGTTTTCGTCAAATCCGCCTTCTGTCCCTTTACTACGATAACAGCCATGATTGTGTCACCTTTCTGTCGGTTTGTCATGTGTCAGCGTACGCTAATGTAGCATTTTGCATCATTCGATTCCCAACGCTCATAAGTACAATATATAGACGAACTAAAGCGTTTCGATCTATATATTGCTGATTTAAAAATGCTCTTGGGATTTATGCAAAATGCTCAATGTAATAGCTTAAAAAGAAAGGGTAGCGCCCTATGGACACCACCCCAAGTGGATATTATTGAGCGTCCAAGCCATAGTTTTTAGCAAGCGCACCCAATCCACCAGCAAAGCCACTACCGATAGCCTGGAATTTCCAGTCTGCATTCTGACGGTAAAATTCACAGAATACGACGGCCGTTTCGGTGGAAAAATCTTCTCCCAAATCGTAGCGCAGCACTTCACGATCCGTTGCTGCATCTACCACACGCACAAAAGCATTGGACACTTGACCAAAGTTTTGCGCGCGTGCCTCGTAATCATAAATGGTAACCGTGATCCCGATACGGTGGATGTTCGCAGGAATCTTCGAGAAATCAACGATGATTTGCTCGTCATCCCCATCGCCCTCACCTGTGCGGTTATCGCCTGTATGGGTAACCGATCCTGCTCCACCTGTCGGGTTGTTGTAAAATACAAAATCATCCGCAGCTTTGGCTTTGCCGTCTTCATAAAGTAGGAAAGCTGAAGCATCCAGGTCAAAGTCCGCGCCACCACTGTATTTATTCGTATCCCATCCAAGACCTACAACGACACGAGTCAAGCCAGGATTCGTTTTGGTCAGATCAATACGTTGTCCTTTGGAAAGGCTAATGGTCATTCCGCATACCTGCTTTCTTTGTATAGATTTTTTATGCCAAACCGTAATCGCGCGTCAATCCTGCAAGACCATCTTGGTAGCCACTACCAATGGCATTGAACTTCCATTCACCGCTATGACGATACAGTTCGCCTACAACAACGCCTGTTTCGATTGAGAAATCTTCTCCCAGATCAAAGCGGACCAATTCTTCATTGTTTGCTTCGTTTACGATACGAGCGTAAGCACGGGACACTTGTCCAAAGTTTTGGCTGCGTTCTTGTGCTTCATAGATTGTAATCGTAAAAGCGATCTTTTCAACGTTAGCTGGCACGCTACCCAGATCAATTTTAATTTGCTCGTCATCTCCGTCGCCATCACCTGTGCGGTTATCCCCTGTATGAACGACAGAGCCGTTCTCATTTTGTGGGTTATTAAAAAAGACAAAGTTCTTATCGGACTCTACTTTACCTTCCGCATTAGCCAAAAATACGGATACGTCCAGGTCAAAATCTTTACCGCCATCGTATTTGTTTGTGTCCCAACCGAGACCCACTGTGATTTTGGACAAACCTGGATTTGTTTTCGTCAAATCAATTTTTTGACCTTTGGATAAGTTAATTGCCATGAGTAAGAACCCCTTTTCACATTAAGTTTTGTATGAGCAACCTAAAATTACATATAACGCTGAGCCAGCACATCAATATGTACGGCATGGGTTCCTTCACCGATTGCAGCAAACTTCCATTCGTTGTTATGACGATAGAGTTCTCCACAGACCAGTGCGGTCAGCCCCTCATAATTATCAGATAAATTAAACGTCACCAGTTCCTTGGAATTAGCACCATCCAGAATGCGGATATACGCTTTCTCGATCATGCCGAAGTCCTGTTTCCGGTTAACGCAATCATATATATTCACAACAACAAGCACTTTGTCGACATTGGCAGGAATACGTGCCAGGTCAATTTCAATTTGTTCATCATCGCCGTCACCTTGTCCGGTCAGGTTATCACCGGAATGCACGACAGAGCCACATGGACTTTTTTTATTGTGGAAACACACTACGTTATCTGACTGAGTCAGTTTTCCGTTGGCATCCAGCAAAATGGCAGAAGCGTCACAATCAATATTGGGTTGCTTCTTGAAGCCAAAAAATCCTTTGGACTGTACAGGGTCCCATCCCAATCCTGCTATAACCTTGGTCAGTCCTGTGTTTCCCTTGGTCAAATCAATTTTCTGGCCCTTGACCAGATTAATTACAGCCACTGATTAACACACCTCCCTTCCGTAAAATTTACAGACTAAATTCAGACGGATTCAAACCAAGCGCGCCGCAAATCTCAGCCACAATTCGCTGCTCATTGGCATCAAAGTCACCATCAGCTGCGCCAATAGCGCTACATACGCCAACGACGAGTCGGCCTACTTCTGGCTTACCTTTCAATTTACCAATCGCCTTCAGTGCTTCCTGTTTACCGATTTCAGGTGAAAACTCAAAGTTCGCTACATAGTGATTGAAACGGTTGATGACCTCACCCATATCAAACACTTTCAATTCTTCACTGATATTTATGTATCCGGCCATTTTTGTTTTCTCTTCCGGACTAATCGTACCGTCAGCAAATGCTACTAATGCACAGCCTGCAACAACAGCTTCCATAAAATCTTTATTCTTAAACTTCTTAACTTGGTCTCCAAGTCCTTTTTTAGTTGTATTCAACCAATTTTTAAATGTACTCATGTTTCCCTCCACAATTACGTATTTGGGTAAAGGTATCCTAGTTAATTTCTTCCTTTACTATAACCTGAATTACGATCTTTTTCTACAATAATATACAAAAATACGGTAAATCCGATCTATTTATTATTAGTATCCTCTCTATCTTTAGCCCTATTTTCTACATAAAAGGCCCTCTTCTATCATCCATCATTTGCTACCCCAATTGCAAGTCTGTGAAATGTCAATGTCAAAATTGATAGAAAGGCACAGCCTTCCAATTCAACAGAAGCACTGTGCCTTTTACCATAATCCACGGTTCACCACCGCTTTTTTTAAATTTGTATAGAACGCTTCAAGATCCGTGTGCTCAGGCAGTCCCGAAACTTGCCCATCTCCTAATTCTATAATAATCCATTGTCCTGCTTGTGTACGAGCAATATCCATTGTGAAAAATGGACTTTGGATTTGACGGGCAATCTGAATAAATTCATCCAGATCTGTAGGAACGGTCTCATATGCAGCCTCATCCCAGTAATTAACTGTAAAAACAGGCTCTCCGAACATGAAGAATAGACGATATTCTTTAGACAAGGGCATGCCACTTTTGGGGTGAAGGGTAAGAAATTCTAAAGGTACGAACTCCCTTAACACAACTCCTCCATTCAATTCTGTCCCCTGAAGTTCAACAAAACGACGAATCACCCGTTCCACATACACCTGATCTGACGCATCCGGGATATAACAGGCGTCCAGCCAATCATGTTTCCGTGATTTAACGAAGTCCTTGACCATTATTGCTGTCGTTCCAAAAGGTATGACCGCCTCTAGAATATGCTCCGCATCCAATTGGTCCCGCTCCAGCCATACACTCCGAGGCGTAAAATTTTGAATTAACGAGTATGAATCGGGAAAATAGTGACAGTTCCTATAACTCTTAGCACTTGTCAGCATCCTGATTCGATCGGCCTCCAAGGCTGCAGTCCAAGCACCATATACTTTGGGCCTTAACATCCATCCACGGTATAGCGCGTTCACGTACTCGCTTCCCTGTTTAGCAACATACTCTCGCATATTCTTAGAAACAATATATGGGTTAGACTCTGATCCTTCCCGTTCATCCTCGATCAGATTATCAAAATTGACCAACCCTATATCAAAACCAAGACTCTGTGCAACCTCGCACTCTTCACGGTAATCCATATCTACACTTTTAGAATTTAGAGGATCACTACAAAATAGAAGATACATATGAGTTCCTCCTTTTAACAAATGTATTAGCCTTTAATTTTATTTACCATAAATATAATTATTTTCTATTTAATTCGCTCATTTTGTCTATAAATTTATAATCCCATCTCTCTGATCCGATCTGGGTTATCAACAGTTCTTTGAATTGTCGGCGCTCCAGCCTACTAGAAAAAATCCGCTTGGGGACCAATATAAATTTATGATTAGGCAGCAATATATAAAAGGCAGTCAGCGTATTAATGACCCCCTTTACTTCATCCCAGTTGTAACCCGCAGAGTACGTAAAATGAAGACCCTCCTTTGAAAACTCATAATCTTTTTCAATAGGCCATTGTGGGTGATTTAGGTAGTTTGCTTTCACTTCTTTAATAGTAAAGAAAGGAATAATTACAAAAACTAAGAATGGAAAGAAGAACATCGCTATCGTATTAGGATCTACTTCATTATCTACTATAAGCTTGTATGTAGCCATAATGACCAACAGAAACTGGATTGATGCCATCAACTTAAGCCCAGTAGACTTCTGATACTTCAAACAAAAATTAAATAACATGATATCTTTCAATGTTAGCCTGTACGTGTACAGTAATGTCTCTGATTGTTGCATATCGTAACTCCTCTCCCTACCCTCTCAAAACAACACAACTACTAATACTAATGGATGGTTTTTTCATTTACTATTTCTCCCTCTAAAACTAGTACTTTAATCTTTTTCGAATATTCAATTAAATTACCTTGGATATGTATTCTATCTATTTAATATATCGGAATTCAGAAAAAAATGGTAAACAAAAAAATCCACAGACCTCTCCAGCTAGTGAGTTTACAGTTTCCACCTGCCGCTCACCTGTTCTAGAAAAAAAGACTGTAGATTTTATGGGTACTCCTAAACACGTTATTATCGTTCACTGCTCAAGATCTAGTTATAATCCTCCCAATAGCGATACTCCATTTCATTCTCACCTTTGGTGACGATGATCATGTTCTCAATATGTCCGGTTTCTTTATTCGTTCGGTAGATCATGGTACGGGTTTCGCCCTCATCGGGTACAGAGAAAAGTACTTTGTCACTGAGCATGCCGCCACCAATGCCGACGACGTGTTCCCCCCAGCCGGAGGCTGCGCCAGTACCGATGCCCGAACTTCCCCCACTAACACCAGCCCCGCGCGACAAAATAAGACCTATTCCATATCCGGTGACGGTCTGGGCCGTTTTACCTAGAGCATGCTCTCCGGCTGATTGGGTATGCTTTTGGACCCAGTAATCGTATTTATCCGTATTTTGCTCATAACTCACAACATTCCCTTTTTTATCTATAGATATATCCGTTTTGCTTCCGTCTTTACCTGTCAGTTCAGTGACGGCGACAAGGGAATCGGATGTGATCTTGGAGGTCTCTCCTGTATTGTAATCTGTACGGGTAACGGAGTCCTCATATTGCAGCTGCAGGACATTCATCTGGTCGTGAATTTTCTGCATAACCTGCTTGTCGCCGATGGCCTCGGCGTTTTTCAGTAGTTCCTCATATTGATGATATTTAACCGCGTCTGCCTGCTCCCATTCGTCTATGTTTTTGGGGTGCTTCGCAATTTCACCACCATGATCTCCAGCCTCTCCACTGCCTGCCAGCGCTGCGCTAGCGCTCATTGCCGCTGCTAGGGCTGTCCAGAAGCCACGTGTGCTTTCACCATCCGCATTTCTAAATTTCGAAGCGATGCTTTTCAGCTCAATTTCAATGGATTGAACCTTATTTAATATAGAAGATAGTGTATATTTAGCCGTTCGATAGTCATTATAAAAACGATTCCTCTCCATACCATCCCACTGGCTGTGAAGGTGGTTCATTGTGCTATCCAGGCCATTTAACTGGTTATACAGTGTGCCGTGGGCATTGGCAAATTGGGAGGCCACGCTGTCCAGCTGCTCCGGTGTGACTTGGATTTTTGTCATGGTGATCACATCCCATCTATGAAAATAGGAGATAGAAATTATATTTTACAGTAAGCCTTATTTCATATTGTAAGCTATAGAGGTCGGACATTCATGAGGATTTATACGTATTTGTGTATTCAGAAGCAGTTCCTTTGATATAATGAATCCATATGAGTTCATTTCGACAAATACATTATTGAAAGTCAGGTGTAAGGACATGTCAGACAAAAAAATTATCTTTTTCGATATTGACGGTACATTGCTGGACGATGACAAGAAAATGCCGTTAACGGCAGAAAAGGCCGTCTTTGCTTTGAAAGAGCTGGGACATGAGGTGGCCATTGCAACAGGCCGTGCACCTTTTATGTTCAAAGATATCCGCGAGCAGTTGGAAATTGACTCCTACGTCAGCTTTAATGGGCAATATGTCGTGCTCCGCGGGGAAGTGGTCGCTACCAATCCGTTGAACAGAGAAGCCTTGCAAACGATGACCGATCTGGCCCTCACACATAATCATGCCCTTGTATATATGGATCATATGGACATGAAGGCCAATATTCCTAACGATGAGCTTGTAGAGAAATCGGTCCAAACGCTTAAGGCCAAGATTTCAGTTGGATACGATCCGCTCTATTTCCAAGGAAGAGATATTTATCAGACGCTGTTAATGTGTACAGCAGAAGAAGAGCCTTTCTATGAAACGGTATTCAAGGCGTTTGACTTTGTGCGCTGGCATCCGAGTTCTGTGGACGTTGTTCCTCATGCTGGTTCCAAAGCGAAGGGTATCCGCGAAATTACGTCCAGACTGGGCATTGCCGCTGAAAATCAATACGCCTTTGGCGATGGCTTAAATGATGTGGAGATGCTGACAGCTATACATAACAGCGTCGCGATGGGCAACGGCTGTGATGAAGCCAAAGCCGCAGCTAAAATGGTCACAAAACGCGCAGATGAAGACGGTATTTTGTACGGACTGCAAAAGCTTGGTTTGTTAAGCTAACAGAATTGCTGATAGACTGGACATGTTTCGGGAAAAATAAAGTCTGTTTAAAGACTTACATATGAGAAAATAGGAGGTTGTCCTTAAATATGGAGACGGAAGGCTTACGCAATGTCGAACAGCTAGCCATGAAGAAGTACAAAATTTACAAGCAGAGCCTACTCCGGTATTTGGCACGTTCCATGCTGGCGAGTATGTTCATCGGGTTCGGCGTTATTGTAGCCTTCAAGACGGGCAACTTTTTTTACATGGAGCATTCTCCATTCACTTATCCCATGGCGGCGCTCACATTCGGAGCGGCTATCATTCTGATCGCTTACGGCGGCGGGGATTTGTTTACAGGTAACACCTTCTATTACACTTATGCTGCGCTCCGTAAAAAGCTACGCTGGGGGCAGGTGCTTCGATTATGGGCTACCAGCTATGGCGGTAATTTGCTGGGTGCGGGGGTATTTGCACTCCTTATTTACTTGACCGGTCTGTTTGACTCCTCCAGCGTGAACAGCTTTCTACTGAGCGTGGTTGAGCATAAAATGGAAGCGCCTGCAATGCAGCTATTCTTCCGAGCTATTTTGTGTAATTGGCTGGTCTGTCTTGCCTTTTTTGTTCCCATGTTTATGAAGGAAAATGGTGCAAAGATGTTTGCCATGATGCTGTTTGTGTTCTGCTTTTTCATTTCGGGATATGAACATAGTGTGGCTAATATGTGTACTTTCGCCATTGCGCTCGTGCTGGACCATCCGGGTACAGTTTCTGTCGCTGGCGTGATCCATAATCTCATTCCGGTTACGCTCGGAAATCTGGTTGGCGGCGTGCTACTTATGGGGGTTATGTACTATTCGGTGAATCTCCCGTTTTTGGATGAGAAAGAACACTAAAAAAAGAAGCCGTGGGACTTAGGTTCCACGGCTTCTTTGCGTTATTTTAGTAATAGATCATCCAGTGTTTACAAGTGCCTGCTTGCCTTTTATCCTTCTTGAGCAGGAAAATGGATAAACTCCTCCAACTCCTTGAACAGCTTCTTGGGATTAACATTGTCAGGTACAACCAGAGTTAGCGGCTCATCCAGCTTCAACACGTACATGCCTAAAATGGATTTGGCATCTGCCATGCCGCTTTTGCCATGAATCCAGATGTCATACGTATAATTGGATACGATTTGATTGATTTTTTCAATATCCTTAACGTCTTTTACCTTGATGGGTGTCATCATTGCACAGCACTCCCCTGCATTGAATTGAGGCTTACGAAACAAGCCTTAACATCACTTTACCCCATATGAAGCCTGTTGCAAAATCTTAATTTAGAAAATGACATGCGGCGCAGAGCTGATTTTCCAGTAGCTGCCGACCTTTTCAAAATTCACGGTGATTTTCTCATTCGCCTGCTTGGTTTCTGCCGGATAAGGCACGGTCAGCAGGTAGCTGCGCTTCACCGGAGTCATGGTTACCATTTTCGCCGTAGCCCGGTTGAACTCTAACAAATTGCCACCATCTGCGTTCAACTGAGCTAATCTGCCATTAACTTCGACGAAAAATTTACCGACAAATTGCTCACTGGCCTGCTTTGTGTAGGCCTGCGTCAGATAGCTGATCAATTTGGTCTTTGTACCGATGTCCTCGGACAGATAGCGGTAGCTTTTACCGTTCAACTGGAACGACTTACCCACCGGGCTGCCACCACTGATTGCATATTGATAACGAGACTGCGCCTCCAGCACAAGCGGAACCGCACTCTCGTGGTTCAGCTTGTCCAGTTGCGTCGGTTTCACGTTGGTAGCCGCTGCTGCTGGCGCCGCAGTGGACGGCTGTTGCGGCTTAGACGGCTTCACAGTCGAAGGTACGATCGGAGCAGCCGCGGGTGCTACCGATGTAGATGGACGCTGTGCTGGTGCAGACGGAGCTACTGGTGTAGCGGCTTTGGCAGAACCTCCGGCTGCAGCCGGGGGCGAGCTTGCTGGAGCCGACGGCGCTTGCGCCGGGGCTGGAGTCGTAGCCGGTGCAGACGCTGCTGGTGCTGGCACCTGAGCCGGGGCGGATGCGGCCGAATTGGCAACGCTCGGCTGCGTCGCTTCCGCTGGAGCCGTCACAGCGGGCGCGGCAGCAGCGGCCTGTGCCACGCTCATAAGTGTGGCCGCAATGCACAGTGCGGATAGCTTCGTATTTAATTTCATACTTATATACACCTCCATAATCATATGTCTGCATAAACTGCAGACATTTCTATTATAAGAATTTCGCTTCTCGATTGGGTTGCTAAATTGTTTCTATTTGCCTTTTTTTGTTCATTCTGCACGAAGTTTGTCCGTATTTGCCGGGGACGGTTGTTCTGACTGTTTCACTTGCTTTGCCTCCATCTCTTCCAAAGATAGCGATAGTTGCTTAACAGATCGGTCCAGCTCCTCTAATCTGCGACTCAAAGTGACGAGGATGTATTTTAACAGAATCAGACTTAATGCAGCAGGGAATCCG
This sequence comes from Paenibacillus sp. FSL L8-0644, assembly GCF_038008165.1. Lineage (NCBI taxonomy): Bacteria > Bacillati > Bacillota > Bacilli > Caryophanales > Paenibacillaceae > Paenibacillus > Paenibacillus sp. FSL L8-0644. The sequence continues at coordinate 1,160,001 of NZ_JBBOYN010000001.1, read as the reverse complement.
ACATTAGTTACGAGCTCAATCATGCCTTCAGTCGTTAAAGAACTCACAGATTCCGCCTCCTTTTTCATACATATATTCCATTGATAAGAACTAATGTTCCCATTTTTATGAAAATCATACGTTATCTTGCGGGCTATCATAACAAAAAGAGCTCCAATTCGCTTGGAGCCCTCTCTGTTTTTGTTCATTCTATTTGTTTTCAAACCACTGTCTAACGACATATCAAGGAGTATATATATTCGGCTGCTGGGGCTTGGACATCCCTTCTCCCAGATAAAACCCGGTGTGCGGCGGCTGATTATAAGCTACGTTTTGCCAGGCAACACTCAAGCGATACACTGGATCATGCATAAGCGTGTAAAATCGATGTTCTGACTCGTATGGTGTTGTGTAGATACGCAGCGCTGAATTATCACTTTTACGCCAAATGACTTCCTCACGCCAGTCACCGAACAGATCGGCCTGCAAGGACGGCGTTCCTTTGGTTCCGTTATTGGAACTCGTTCCTGTTGCCGTAAGCAAGTTGGAAGTAGTCGAGTTCGTGTAGTTCCACTTGTCTATCTTTCCAGCGCTTGATGAGGTATGATCCAGCAGTTCACGGAGGAGATCCCCATCCCACCAGATGCCAAAATTAATGGAAGACGGTAGCGTGTTGGTGATGAGCTGTCCCTTGGCTGAACGCAACCCAATACCCGGTGCCCACTGCTCGTTCCCTTTGGTCCGCGGGTCAATGTCTGCTGACATGCCTCTTCCGGTATCCTTGCCTGTATTTACGCCCCATAAAATATTTCCATTACGCGGATCGTACATGGCAGCTCCGTAGGTGGCATTTTTGTCCTCGTTCACCTTGAACACTTCATAGCCCGAACGGTCGGGGTCTAGATCGCCAACATGAAGTGCATCACCATGTCCCATCCCGGTGTTAACCAGCTTCGCTCCGTTATCGTCTACAACCAGCGAGCCATACACAATCTCATCCTTATCATCTCCATCCACATCCGCTACACTCAAGCTGTGGTTCCCCTGTCCAGCCGTTCCGGCATTGGTGGAGCTGTTGCTGTCAAAGGTCCAGCGTCGGCTCAGGTTACCATTCCGCCAATCATATGCGACCAGAACGGTGCGAGTGTAATACCCACGTGCCATCACTATGCTGGGTCTCACGCCATCCAGATAAGCAACCCCGGCGAGAAAACGATCTACACGGTTACCATAATTATCCCCCCAGCTCGATACCGTTCCGCGTGGTGGCACATAGTCAATGGTACTAAGAGCCTTGCCTGTATTTCCTGAGAACACGGTCAGAAACTCGGGTCCGTTCAAAATATATCCACTCGTGTTTCGATGATCAGCCGAAGCGTCCCCAATCTTTACACCTGTACCATCTACCGTGCCGTCTGCTGTTTTACATACGATCTCTGCTTTGCCGTCTCCATCAAAATCATAGACGAGAAATTGCGTGTAGTGGGCTCCAGCCCGTATGTTCCGTCCCAGGTCGATCCGCCATTTGCGCGTTCCATCCAGTTCGTAGCCATCCAAAAATACATTTCCCGTATAACCGGATTGCGAATTATCCTTGGCATTGGAAGGGTCCCATTTTAACACAATCTCATACTCGCCATCCCCATCGAGATCCCCTACGCTGGCATCATTGGCATGGTACGTGTAGTTCACATTATCTGGAGTTGTGCCTCCTGCGGGCTGCTGGATCGGAACATCCAGATAGTTATTGTTCCATACCTTCACCGCAGGAGAAGCGGCCTGCTCTGCTCCATTGACCACGGCACGAACAGTATACGAAGATGAGGTCGAACCTGCCTTGTCCAAAAAGTTGGTTCTCGATGGTGTCGGCGCATCATTCACCTTGCTTGTCCCTCTGTACAAATTAAAGCCGACCGAATCCGCTTCCGTGCCCAGCAAGCGCCAGCTCACCAGTACACCCTCAGGCACCTTAACAGCGACGGCTCCCCGGTTCAGCTTTTCCATTTGTCTCGTAGAGGCAGCAGAGACCTGGCTATCCATCGGGGTAACCACTCCACACAACATGACACCGAGACAGAGCAACGCAGTATACCGAAACCTTTTGTTCATCTGAATCATTAGCTCCTTTCATAGTTTGTATTTTCAATAAATTTATTTTATGTGACTGATAAGTTATTGTTGTTTAAATTCTATGACAGCGCTTACATCAATGTAAAGGGACGAATACGTCCTTTTTGTTCAAAAATCCGGGCTAATGCTTTAAAAATCAGAGGTCCATGAATAATCGTTCTTCATCCGCAATGCTCTGGATATCCTCCGAGCTGATGCTAATATACTGATAGCCCTCTGCCTGTTGTTTTTTCAATGCAAGTTCCTTCATAAAACGTGGGCTGCCCTCTCCGGCATCCTCATCGTAAACAAGCAATAAACCGTCTGTTTTGCGGAAAAGAAGTTCATCCCGTGCCCTAAGTTGCCATATCCCCTGATAAGGCTGGCGGCTGACTACTCCTACATAGTCAACTTCGGCACAAATCTGCTGAAAATATTCCTTTTTGTCCTCCTTCCATTTTTCGTCCATATTTTGATAAGCCATCATAATAGAGCATTTGAGGTGGGGATATTGCTGTTTTAGTGCAGTAACGACCTCACAGGCCCACAAGTCCACCCCATATTGGCCTGGGGTAATCACCCATTCCAGCCCTTCTTCAATCAGGGGAATAAGCCTGCCTGCAATCGCCTTTTTAATATATGGAATGCCTTCGTGCTTCTGACTGAAAATATTCAGCTCATGGGCACGATAGCCCGAAACGAGCAAGTTTTTCATCTTCTCAACGTCCTTCTCCGATTATCATAAAGGTTATTGTACCACTTCAGAGCAGGCCACTAAACACTTCATTTTTTGGTGGAACGATTGGAATATAACACAAAAAAAACGAACCTCTGCCATATAGGCTAAACAAGGTTCGTCTTTTGGAAACTTGGTGTAAATCAGAATTGCTTTTTTGGTGCTTAATGAATTCCTATTACCTCCGCACATCACTCCTCGGACGAGTTCGCGCGCCGATCTTGAATTCTAACATTGCTACTAAATATACCGGCATCACTACTTAGCTTGAACGACGGGTAACTAGGGTCTGCCTCAAGCCGCATTCTGCTATCGAACTGCTGTTCCTGCTGCTGATCTACCCAAAAAGAATAAGGCTCAGACTGTACTGCTTTATCAGTTGCATTGGGCGCGGTGACAACCAAAATGACGAGTACGCCATTGCATCCACAATCCTCGGTGTCATAAAACAGCTTGAACATTCCCGGTCGTCCTGAAAGGGCCATTTCTAGCCTTTCAACGGATAAGGAATCCAATTCCAAATGTATGCTCATGAGATGAATCCTCTCCTTTGTGAGTAAAGTGTGTGGAACCGTCAGCCCCAAAAAGACTAAATTTAAACTATATGTACATTATAGTCATGTTTTTGTATATGTCTATGTGACTGCACTCACTGCTATAAATGATCTCTTTTATCATTACCTCTTTGTACATAAAAAGGTGTAACCCTCCATAGTTGATGGGTTACACCTTTTTAAGAATTCATGACCTGTCTTCAAAAAACAGGCGATCGCAGACAAACATACCGTTTATGGTGTATGAATGCCGACAAATTGAAAGGTCCCTTTCGGGAACGCATTCCACTCATCTGGCTGATTATAGGCAGACGATCCATAGGATATTCCTGACTTGCGGACGAACGTTCCTCCTTGTGGAGTAAACTGTTCATGTGAATTTGGATTTCCTAATACATCCACCACTTGTCCTTGGTATTTTAAAACGTATGCAACAGTGTTAAATTCGTTCGGGTTGTAGAAATCGCCCTCATCATTGAAATACCAAGCATTCGTAATATCCATGAAATCATAGAAAATAGTGTCGATGATTATATAGGGCATGGCAGGATAAACCGGATTAATCGGTAGAGTGGTAACTTTCATTTGGTTTGTTTTCTTCATCCATTGATGAAACTCCAGTGAGTAACCGTCTGCCCGATGGGAAGGATCTCCATTCCCGTTATAATACAATTGCAAAACAATTCTTCCATCCCCGCCATCCACATATTGCGAGAAATATACAGCAGGCGCTTGCTGTGGTTCCTGTTGGACCTGAAATACGACAGCTCTTCCATCCGCTCCTACCACCCATACCAGTAAAGGTTCGGGGGAAAGGGGAATGGAGGTGCCTATGAGTTCTACAGGACCGATGAATGTCGATGATGGCGTTCCTCTATATACCAGGAATTTAGATTGTCCTGGGAAATAACTGGACAGATCCACGGTTCTATGCGGCAAGCCGTATTTAACCCCTATCGGAGTGATCCCCCCGGAAACCAGTTCGGCATTGCGTGTATTCAACGTGTATTGCACAGAACCTCCCCGACCATCCGTGGCTGTAATGGTAACAGCGGCAAGACCGCTACCTGTTCCAGAAGCCACCGTTAAGATACTGCCATTAATTGATGCACTCACCAATGTCGGATCACTGGAGCTGACCGTAAACTGAAGCACATCTCCATCCTCATCGCTGAACAGCTGTTGCAAATCATAATCTCTTTGCTGTGTAACTCCGGGAGTCAATACCTGCTCGTTTATAGCCGCTACGACTTGAGGAGCTTGATTTAGCTGAGGCATGCTGACGGTAACCGGGAACGTCGCTCCCTCTGCACGTCCGTACTGATCATACACACTGAGTGTTACACTCGTGGTCCCTACACTTACTGGGTTTAACTGTAGTTTCTGACCATTCATATGGGCCGTAGCAATTCCTGGATCATACGTGTCTGCTGTCACTGACAGGGATGCTAGATCCCAGTTCAATAAGAACGGTGAGAGATCCAGTTCTGATGCAGCATCTCCCAATTGAAGCAACTGCTCAGGGATCGCTGTAATAACCGCATTTTCCAATAGATGAACCTGTAGGTCTGCGCTAATCTCTCCGCCTCTATCGTCTTTAGCCGTGATGGTAATCACGGTATTGCCGCTAGTCAACCCATGAATGACAAGCTGATCATTTTGAACTGTAGCATCTGCCACGGCTGGATCAGACGAACTGATTTCATAACGAATCGGGTCATGGTCCGGGTCAGCAAAGATGGTGGACAGATCCACAGTTCCGTCAGCCTTGCCTAAAATCAGATGTACAGCGTCTGGTGCACGGGTTACTACCGGGCTACTGTTAGGTATGGGCAAAACCGTTACAATCAAGGTAACTGTATCTGTTCCACCCTTGCTGTCGTCTGCCGTCAAGGTAATACTTACACTCCCCGCTTGCAGCGACTGCAAAGAGAGCTGAGCTCTCATTAAGGTAGTCTGTACGATGGAAGCATCCGAACTGATCGCTGTGAACACCAGTGGATCGCCATCTGCATCCGTAAATATTGTTGAAAGATCCAGTGTCATATCCGGCTGGCCCAATGTGACGGTTAACGGCTGAGGGGCTTGTCCATGTGGAGCATGGTTAGGAGCGCCCTGAACCGTTAGCTTGAAATCAATCTGCTTTTGGCCTGTGCTACCATCCTCTCCTTGCTGTCCGTCATTGGCAGTGACATGAACGCTCGTACTGCCCGCTCGAAGCGGACTCAGACGCAATTCATCCTCCGCAAGCACCACCGACGCTACAGCAGGATCATCAACCGTAACCTGATACGTTAAGCTTGCATTTTCCGGGTCCTGAACATAATCATTCAAATGCAGTACCGAGTCCGATTGTCCCACAGTAAGGGCCTGATCTGGTATACCCGCAGATACTGGCTGGCCATTCACGGTGATTTTGAAGGTAGACGACACCCTTTTTCCCCGTCCATCATTAGCCGATACACTGATGGATGCTTTTCCGACACTGACTGGCGTAAACTTTAATATATTGCCCGATACGGACGCCCGTACGATGCCGGATTGAAGAGAAGCTGCCGAAAAGGTCAAGGTATCCCCATCAGGATCGGTAAAGAATTGGCGTAAATCGTACAACTGTTCACCAGCGCCTTCTGTGATTACACGCTCTACTGAAGCATTTACGACTTCCGGTGAACGGTTAGCGCTGCTGGATGAACCAGATGAGCTTCCAGAAGATGAGGACGTACCTGTTACACTTGCCGCAGCTAGACCCGTAACAGCGTTGGAAGCTACTCCGGTACCCAGTGTGACCGCAGAAACCTGTACATTTCCACTCACATTTACCTTAGCTGCCGGGTTGCTGACTTGAATATTTTCAATACTGCCTGTCGTTTTCAATTCCAAAGCCCCCGTCCCTGTGACGGTCAGCTGTTGGATTGTACTATTACCTGTCATCTCGACGGACTGGCTGCCATTTACCTGAACGGTCTGAACCGTTCCCTGAAGATTGACTTTGTTCGCCCCTTCATTAACATTCAGCTGCGGCAAGGAAGCATTCGCGCTAACCTCAATGCTTGCGCTGGATTGGACGTTCATGATCGTCGCGCTTGCGGTACCACTAAGTACAACGTGAACTTCTGGCTTTGTGACATCCATTTGCGTCAACGTTGAGCTATCAAATACAACTGTATTGTTATCTCCGCCATTAATATGGGTCTGTCCCTGCACCTGTACATCCTGTGCATAAAAATCCTGCTGTACCCGGGCATCCACCGTTAACTGCTGTTCCACATTCAAGTGCAGTACGGATGTAAAATCACCAGCGATCACCAAATCTCCGTTTAGCGTGGAGCCGTGTCCGTTCAGCACAATGTTGCCACTGAACTCCGCTTCGCCGTCACGAGCCGAAGTCCCGCTGCTGCGAAGCTCCAACCAAGTCACCTTGTCCACCGTCCGGCCTGTGGCATGGAAACGAATGCCCGCGTTGCGCAGCGCGGTCTGATTATCCGCGTGAAAAATGCCGCGCAGCGGCTCTGCCACGTCATACGCGATGCCATTGATCCGTATCTGCTTGCCGTCCATTTCCTCGAGCTGCGAAGCACGCTCCTGTGGAAACAAAGCAGATACGAGTAGGCTGGCCGCATCTACGCGGCTTACCGAGTCTTTGGCGTGTAGATTTCCGCCAAATTCACTCATCAGCCCGTTATTCAGCGCCGCCCGAATCATCGGGGCCGCCCACGGGCTGGCGTCCTTCCACGCCGTCGGCAGCGTCTGTGCCGACGGCGAGTCGGTTGTGCTAGCGGGCGTGCCCGCAGACGTCCCCGTCCCAGCGGACCTGACCAACAGCGCGACCAGTTCCTGGGCGCTGATCAGGTCATTCGGACGGAAGCGTCCGTTGGCGTCGCCCTGCATCAGCCCGGCCTTACGGGCTGCCTCTATAGCCGGGCGCCCCCAACTATCGGCGGGCACGTCCGTGAAGGAGGCAGCGCCGTCCAGGTTGCCCGTCGGAAGCTGCAACGCTTTGACCAGCAGTGCGGCTAGCTCCTGACGTGTGAGCTTCTGCCCAGGTCGGAGCGTTCCGGCGGGGTCGCCTTGGATAATCCCGAGTTCACGGGCTTTTTGCAGTTGTTCCAATTGCTGTGTTGTAAGCTGCTGTACGTCCGTCCAGGTGGCAGTATTGTTCCCTGTCGGCCCATTGGCTACGGAAGCCGCATCTATCACGGTAGCTTGCTCTGCTCCGGCAGGAAGCGAGGGGCTCAGCAGCAGCAATGCAGCTGCCAGCTGAGCGGTTAACTTCTTATTTTTCATGGTGTCATTCTCTCCCTACCGATAAAGTCACCTAAATTAACAGGGGAGTTCGTCCCCTCAACATTCCATTCGCCAGCTTGATATGGATCTGTATTACCAATGACCGTACCACTGTTCCGTCCCAAGGCCTGCCCTTGACCAATAACTGCCATATCAATGAGCACGTTGTTGTAGTACAGCTTAAGCGTAACGGGTTCCGAATTGTTATGTTGTAACTGCAGGAAGGTATAATACCAATCTTCCGATCCGAACGAACTCAAATCATTCGCAATTACAAAGGTTTGCCCAGGCATAATGACATCTCCGTCATTGGCATTTATGATAATCGGGTCTGGTTGGTCGGATCGCTCAATCCAGATTTTATTTTTCTCCAACGGTCTGTTGGTCGGATTGTACAATTCAATCGCCTGGTCCAGATAATCCGGTTCGCCTTGCCACACGACTTCGGAAATGAACAAATCTCTTTTCTCAACAATCACTGGAATCGTAAAAGATGTCGTTTCACCACGATTATCATTTGCTGTCATCGTAAGGAACGTCACACCATTACGCAACGGTTGTATGAAAAGTGTATTCCCTTCTACCTGCCCCCCTGCCACCAATGGATCAGAAGACACCACAGTATAGGTCAACATGTCGCCATCCTCATCAGAGAACATATCATTCAGCTGCAATATTTGCTGACCATCTCCCGGGTCCAAATATTGAGGTTCAGGCACACGGGTCACTACCGGACGATGATTTACGGGTTGAGGAGCTTCAACTTGGAGCATAAATGAAGTGAAAGAAACGCCCCCACGGCCATCATTCGCCGAAATCTCAATCATCGTAATACCAGCGTTATGCAGTGCTACAAATGAATCTTCTCCATTCTCCACCACACTGCCTACTTGGGGATTGGAGGAAGTGAGGGTATACGTCAAGGTGTCGCCATCCTGGTCCATAAATAACGAACCTGGATACAGCATCAGCTTGTCCTGTAACACATTAGTAACTACGATAGGTAAATGAGGCAAAGCCACAGGTATGTGATTCTCAGGCTGCGGATCAGGCAAAGGCGCATTCACCATAGCAGCAAACTGAAGCGAGGCTGTGCCTCCCTTGCCGTCATGGGCTGTTATCGTCATTAGACTAGTGCCGGCTTGAAGCGGCGTAAGTATAAGCTGATCGCCTGTAACTTCTCCTGTGGCCACTTCTGGCGAAGCCGATTCCACCGTGTAGGTCAGTGCATCGCCATCCTCGTCATTAAACAAGTCAGACAGACTAATCTGCTTGCCACCTTCATTTAAGAGCAAAGGAATGTCATTTAGGCTGTTGCTCGCGACAGGACTATGATTAATGTCCTCCTCATAAGTAGAGCTGGTCACTGTATAGTTGAAAAACACGCTCGCTTTGCCGCCTTTTCCATCCTCTGCCGTAACAAATACCTGTGTGCTTCCTACTGATTTAGGTTTTAAAGTAAGCTGTTTATTTGCCACTTCTGCTTCTGCTACATATACATCCGAAGTGACCGCATGATACGACAACTCATCCTGATCGGCATCGTAAAACACATTTTTCAAATCCACTAGCGTATCTCCGGAACCCATAATGGCATATTGATCGGAAGGAACTATAGCTGAGACAGGTACATGATTAGGTGTTGGTATTGGTGTTGGCGTTGGATTCGTTGTAGAACTGCCACCGCCACCACCGGATGAACTTTTTTTAGTGCTTGTTGAGGATGTATCCGAAGATGCATCCAACGTGGTATCACGTATAATTTGAGTCTCTGTTCCCCGCTCCGCAAGACGGGTCTGTACAGTCTGTATCCCATTGGCGAGACGTACCTGTGTATCGGCAAAATTCAGTTTAAGCTGCTGCCATACACCACTTCCCTGGATCTGAATAGGCTCATGCGTATCTACGATCATTTCGTTTACGTCTGCATGAATCTCTACATTTTTGGCGCCCTGCATCAAGGTTACCTGAGGTAACGTAGCTCCTTGAATTCGCACAAAATCCGCTGCAATAGCTAACTTGCCTTTAAATTCTGACCCTTTGCTATATAAAGTCACCGGATGTTGGGCCGTACCACTTTGCACAATTTGAAGCGCCGACAGATCAGCTACGTTTCGGTTCGATGCCTGATAGGTCAGGGTAGCCCCTTGAAGCGCCGGCACATTGTCCGCTCCGAACAGTTGCTTCAATTGCTGGCCGATCAAATAGGGCTTTCCATCCATATAAGCGATATCCCCGTCGATACGAGAAAGGATTCCCGTCCGTTCACCCGATTGGAACACATTCACCAGAAAGGCTGCGATATCTTGACGTTTTACCTGTACTTTAGAGTCAAACCGATTATCCGGCGTATCCATTAACCCCAGTTTGAGAGCTGCTTCTACGTTGTTTTTGGCCCATGAACTCACCTGATCCCCATCAGAAATGTCTTGAACATCTCCGCCTTGAACATGGGTTCCTCCAATCGCTCTCACCAGAATTGCTGCCAATTCCTCACGGCTCACCGCAGCATTCGGGCGGAAAGCACCTGATTCATCTCCGGTCATTAGACCTGCCGCACGCACAGCTTCTATATAAGAAGCGGCCCAACTCCCCTGCGTATCCTTAAAAGTTACTGCTTGCTCCGTAGCGTCAAGCTTAAGTGCATTAGCCAGCAAAGCTGCCATTTCCTTGCGCGTTAACGGTTGATCTGGGCGGAAGGAACCATCTGGATAACCCGTGATTAGTCCTTGCTTCACAGCCTCCTGCACCGCCTGTAATGCCTGGGATGACATAGTGGATTGATCTGTAAAAGAGACTGTACTGGTTTTAGTCACAATCGCAGACGTCTCCCCTTTCGTTTCCGCATGAACAAGCTGGGGCCCCCATGCCATACCTGCCAGCAACGTCACCATCAGCACTTTTTGCCATTCTTTATTTGTTTCTTGATTCATCAGACTCTCCCCCGTAAACGGTTCATTCTTGTTATTAGTGAAAAGATCTTATCATCCGCCTCTGAACCAATTCTGAACAATATTAAAATTTTATTTTTTTCGCAGTCTGGATTTTGTAGCAAATGAAAAAAGAGCGCTCAGCCAGATGGGCTAAGCGCTCTAAAACTTCTATAAAACGTTGATGTACAGACCGTGTCAGAAAGCCGTAGGATTCCATTGAAAGGTAGCCGCGGACTTGGATGGAAGGGTAGATTTGAAAACCTTATTTCCCTGCCGAACCTTAAATGTCTTTGTGCTCTCTCCTGTATTGGCGGCAATCAGGACAAGCGTACCGTCCGGATTGCAGTAGGCGACCGTTTCGATACTTCCACTATAATGTGTAGAATCAATACGTACTGCACCTGGACGGACAAATTTGCTGGCGTGCCCAATCGCATAGTACTCCACATTTTTTGTAACTGCACCGCTTAACGGGTCGATGGTCACTACACCTCTACAGTTGGTGCACCCCCCATTGGTCGGACCCCCGGACGGGTCAAGTGCGATATTCCAAAAGAGGACATTTTGCGACCAATTTCGGGGTGCACCAATGATCAGCTTGGACATATCCCAGCTCAAATCATCTCCAAAGCCCGGACTCCACGCTCCCCCACTACATTCTGTCATATATACAGGCTTATCAGGAAAAGCATGATGCACATCTTTCATCGCCGTAGGTTCTCCTTTGTAGCAATGAAAGGCTGTTCCATGCGTATAGTTTCGAGCTTGTTCATCTCCTAACACGGTCTTGGCATATTCACTCCCTGTATCCCAGTTATGGTCAAAGGCAATAATCTGAGTAGATAAATGGTTTCGATTTAGGGTTGGGCCCAGATATTGTTTAATAAAATTCGCCTGTTCTGCTGCCCCCATACTCATGCTGGGATACTTGGACGTCGTGAATTCTGGCTCATTTTGAATGGAAATCGCCTGAATCGGAATCCCTTCGTTCGCATAAGCCTGTAGGTAACGAACAAAATAGTCAGCATAAGCCTGGTAGACGCGCGGATCGGTATAGTCCAAATACCAGCCGTTATAAATCTGCTCCCCATATTTCATCCAGGGTGGAGCTGTCCACGGGGTCCCCATAATCTTTAAATCCTGGTTTCTTCTCAAGATTTGCTTCAGCACGTCGATTACATCCCGATCCTTAGCGATGGAGAAATGATTCAGCTCATAGTCCTTGCCTGTTTCCACATCGTCATAGGTATAGCTGCCAGGCTGTCCCTGTTCATCTACGGAATAATCTGAGGCTCCAATGGTATGGCGAATATAACTCAGTTGAATGCCACCGGCTGTAAACAAATCATTTAGCAGCTGATCGCGCTGATTGGCAGACATGCCATGATTCATCAGGTAAGCGGACGAACCGGACACCGCTGCGCCAAACCCTTCCATCGTCTGGTAACGAATATCTGGCTTAATCTCAATCGTCAGTGTATCCGCATTCGCAGCCTTTTCTTTACTGCTATCCTTATCATTCTTATCCCAACGGATCGGGGCTTGTTGGGTTAGACGATTCGCCGGATCGGGTGTTGTTAGCCACATGTTGACGTTATTTTCTGCTTTCGGCCCCGAAACATTCCGTATAGCCATACTGGCCAGGACCGCACAGATCAAAATGGCTACTACAGCTATAAGCAGCCAGATGTCAGTACGTCGTTGCTTTTGGAGTTTCTTCATCTAATATCCTCCTCTCCCCATCACTAGCCTGTCCCCACTCTCTCTACTATTTCAGCTTTCACTTGGGTTTCCCTTTGCATACCTGTTAGACGTTTACATACCGATAGCAAAAAGAGAGCCGGTGCTTGTGCCCGTGCTCTCTTGAATATAACCATTTTAAAACAAATGTAACGGGATTTACTTTTTTGCCTTTGCTGTAGAGGTAGCCGGAATCGCAACACTTCCTGTCAGTCGTAAATCCTGTGAGGAGCTACCCACATACATGGGCACTTCACCCGCCGGCATAACCCATGCTTTGGACTTTTCATCCCAATAAGAGAAAGCTTTCGGGTCGAGCTCAATGCGAACCTTCTTCTCTTGACCCGGCTTTAATTCTACCTTGGACCAGCCTGCCAGTTGACGGGATGGAGTCTCTACGTTTGTCGGAAGCTTACCGCTGTACACTTGTACAACCTCAGCTCCGGCTGTTTTGCCAGTGTTCTTCAATTTGAACGAAACTTCGACGGAACTCATACGATCGGATTTTTTTCCACTCGCATGCTGTTTGGTTTTCAGATCGCTATATCCGAATGTTGTATAGGATAAACCGTGTCCAAAGGAGAACGCCGGTTGAATACCCGATTTCTCATACCCACGATAGCCTACAAAAATACCATCTGAATAGTCACCTATACCGTTCACACCCGGAAACTTCTCTGGTGAGGATACAGGTGTAGACTGCTCGTTAACTGGGAAGGTTACCGGCAACTTACCCGAAGGATTTACATCTCCAAATAAGACGCGCGCTATAGCATTCCCTTGCTCTTGTCCAGCAAACCATGCTTGTACGATGGAAGGGACTTTGTCCTGCCATGTATCCATTTGCACGGCTCTGCCGCTCATTTGTACGACAATGGTTTTCGGATTTACAGCCGCAACCGCACGGATCAGCCGATCCTGATTATTCGGGAGCTCCATATCGGAACGCTCAACATATCCCTCACTCTCATACGTGCGCGTAACAACAATCGCAACATCCGATTTTTTCGCCAATTTCACAGCGTTGTCAATCAGCTTATCTGACGTATCTGCCGGAGGTTCCCAGCCCAGACGAACCATACCACCGGAATCCCGACCATTGGTCGGATAATCAGCGCGGTATTCAATACGTATCTTGTGCTTTTCACCCGCTTTAAGGGAGATGTTTTTCTTCGTAGTGCCCAGCTTTTCACCTTGATTGTCCACGAAAAGCTTATCGTCGAGATACAGCTTGCTTGATCCCAAACTGGTTAATGACAATGCATAGTCACCATCCTTGGGAGCTGCAATTGCCCCTGTCCAGCGTGCAGATATCAAGCCGTTCAGTGTCGTTGGTGTATTTGGAACTTTAGGAGACTTCGCATTGAAGCCCTGATAATTATAAAATCCAAGGTTCATATTGACTTGGTCATCATTGCGTACAAGAATCGGATTGCCTTCCATCTTGTTATTCTTCCAGTATTCGCCTCGAAGTCCCTGTTCGCCATCTCCATAAGTCGCATATCCAACACTGATATCCTCTTTCTCATCAGATGTAGTCAACAGTGAAGACGGAACAGCAGATGGCCCTGGCATAATGTCTCCTGCAGAGATCGGGTCTGTGCCCGGTGCATATTGGACGGTAACTCCTTTGCCGACACGATTGCGGATGCCCTCTAACGGACTCACGGTATACGTCGGATTCACCAGCGAACTGCCTCCGCCTGCCACAGTGCCGTTATCTGCATCGGGGCCAATCACAGCAATAGACTTGAGTTTATCTTTAGACAATGGCAATGCATTGTTTTTATTTTGAAGCAGTACCATACTTTCCTCAGCCAATTGACGGGCTGTCTTGCCATGGTCATGGGCATCAATTTGGTTATTTTGAGCCGGGTGATCAAATAAACCTTTGCTGAACATTTGCATCAGAATGCGCCCAGCCTTATCATCAATCGTTTTTTCACTTACCTTACCATTCTTGACAGCAGCCAGCAGCTGATCTCCCCATTTTCCATAAGGAGTCCCCGGTGTTTCCAGATCCAAGCCACTATTTGCCGATTCGACTGTACTCAGGTTCGCGCCGTAATCACTCATCACGAAGCCCTTGAATTGCATTTCCTTTTTCAAGAGATCTGTCATGATGGTCTTGTTCTCACATGCCGATTCGCCATTGACCTTGTTAAAGGAGCACATAGCTCCGCCCAAGTCTGCCTTGGCAATAGCCTCCTGAAACGGACGTATGTAAATTTCATGCAGCGCACGGTCACTGACTTTGACATTTGTTGTGAAACGCTCTGTCTCCTGATTATTCATAAGGTAATGTTTGGCAGTCGCCAGAACAGGATGACTTTGTATACCTTTGACATAAGCGGTCGCCATTTGAGATTGCAGCAGCGGGTCCTCGCCCATAGATTCAAAGTTTCGCGATCCCCATGGAATTCGGGCAATATCCATCCCGGGTCCAAGCACCACATTATGAGTTGTATTAAAAGCCTCGTCTCCGAGCAAATCCCCATACTGTTTGGCAGCTTGGGTATCCCACGTTGCAGCCAGCGCAATTGGAGCAGGCAACGCAGTCGATTGCTTGTCCTGCACATCCGGATTAGCGATACGTACACCTGCAGGTCCATCTGCCATCGTCAGCGCCGGAATGCCCAACCGCTCCATCGAATTATTATAGAATCCATAGTAATTGTTGACCTTGCCAGTCACCAAATCTATTTTTTCTTCCAGCGTCATTTCCTGTAGCAGCAGCGCTGTCCGTTTCTCAGCCGACAGGCTCGTGTTCATCCAAGGCCGATCTGTCCGGGTTCCTGCCGCTCCTGCAATATTCATAGGTCCGATCACGACAGCCGCGATCACTGTCATCATCACCATACGGAACAACCATGTTGATTTCACTTTCACGTTTGTAATTCCTCCTTGATGTTAGATCATGAGGTGAATGCCTATTCAACGCTCACAGGCTTGCAAAGGCTCTCGATCCTGCGAGCTCCGACAAGAATCCAGAGCCACGGGATAAGCAAGCAAGTCAGCAAAAGCCGCAATGGCTCAAGTGACACGTTTACCACCCTACCGCACATTTTCGGAAATTTCATTGAAAGTTTTTGGAAATTCAATACTAGGACCTTCATTCTTTTTCATAAAAAGAGAGCGTTCACAATTCAGTTAACCGATGAATAAATTACACTTTTGTAACTTTTCAATGACGGTTTTTTAACTAATTTAAATCACAAAAAATGATTCATATGTCCCACTCTTGACTTACTCATATGGCGTTACCTAGCGTGCGACCAAAGTCGCTATTTGGGAATTGGAAAGACTTATGTATACAAAAATAACGCTCACAAACAAAAAAAATTCCAGAGAACCTGAAAGGTCCCTGGAATGAATATGATTATTCAAACGGATACCGAAGTCCCCACTGTGAACGAATCTGATCCATCAGTTTCATAATTCCTAATGATTCATCTAAAGAAATAGTAGAACTTTCGAGCAAACCTTCGTTCAAGCAACGCCCGACTTCTTCTGCTTCAAAGGCATAGCCTGTAGAGGATCGGTCATCCTGAAAGTGTTGTGCCTCTTCACCGTCCACAACTAAAGTAGCCGATGTGCTGTTTAGGAATGACGGAATGTGAATATAGCCCTTGGTTCCATGGATGTATGCCTCATTCGTCAATCCGAGACGGACTGCCCCGTTAAGCATAGCCGTGCGTCCTTGTCCATAATCCAGCAAGATCGAAAATGTCTCGTCAACGCCTGTCTCCCCGATATGAGCAGTGCTCCATACATGCTCAGGTTCAGGACCGAAGACCATTGAAGCAAAAGAAACCGGATAAATTCCTGCATCTAACAGAGCACCTCCGCCCAGCTCAAGGTTCAAAAGCCGGCCCTCCGGGTTCCAATCTACCCGAAAACCAAATTCTGCCTTAACCAGCTTTACCTCGCCAATGTGTCCCGCATGTATCCACTCCTGCACTTGGCGAATCGGAGGCAAAAAACGTGTCCACATTGCTTCCATCAGGAATAGCTTACGCTCACGTGCAAAGCCGATTAGTTCCTCCAATTCTTTACTATTGACGGTGAAGGGTTTCTCACACAAGACCGCTTTGCCCGCCCGAAGAGCCGTCAGAACATTTTCTTTATGAAAAGGATGAGGAGTCCCTACGTAAATAGCATCTACCTCGGGATCTTGTGCTAATTCCTCATAGCTCCCGTAAGCTCGTGATATTTGATGCTTAGCTGCAAATTCGGTAGCGCTTTCAATAGTACGTGATCCAACGGCATACCCTTCTCCATTCGTAACATGCGCCAAATCCGCCACAAATTGATCTGAGATCCAGCCTGTGCCGACAATTCCCCATTTAATCTTTTTGCTCATACTTGTGTCCCTCCCAGCAATTTGGTTAACGTTGACTTACAACATACCCTTTTATTCTAGCAAACGCCTGTCCTAAACAAAAGAAATTCCTGCTCAGCGATAGTTTATATTGCGGCTTGGCAGCAAGACGACACGGCGGCCACTAAGTCACACATTTTGAACTGGAATTTCCCTCAGCATCGTCTTGGTTCAGGATCATTTTATTGAATGATGTATCTGTAAAACTTTTTATCCACTTTCATGACTGGAAAACCAATCGGCAATTCTCCTGGATCTACACTAACAAATCCATTCTTCTCATAAAATCGATGAGCTGCTACGAATTGTGGTGTTGTTCCAAGATAGATTTCTTCAATAGACCTTTACTTAGCCCATCCTATGGCATGATGCAATAATTGATTCGAAACATTGAATGTTTTACCTCTATAGTTTTGTTTTACAAACATCTTTCTGAGTGCTGCCTTACGGTCCCCAGCATCTAACAAAGCTACAGTCCCCACTACGGTTCCTTCACGAAGAGCCACCCAGAAGTTGCCGTTGCCACGCTGATAAAAGTTTTCAATATCAAGCAAATCTGGCTGATCTTCTTTGGTTATGGCGATATTATATTCATCTTTTTGAATATGTAAAATTAAATCGACAACTTGTGATTGATACTCGGTTGAGTACTCTTTTAGAAAGATACTTTTAAACATCGTTATGTTCTCCTATGATTGTTAATTGATATACTGTTAGATTTCCATCAAACCACAGAACCTAAAATATTACCCATATCTCCTTATTCGTGCTTGATAAACGCTCAATATTAAATAACTCAACCTCCGCAACTAAACTAAGTTTCCACCTACACAGTCGAGGATTTGAAACCATTGTCTAGATGCGAACGTTGAGTTCATTATAAATCTATATACATCAGAATTCTATTCTACGCTTGAAGCTGTGTAAGAATTTGCGGGTCCTTGATCTTCTGATCCTCGGCCAACAACACTATTTTAGATAAAATCTCGGCTGTTCTTGGGTCTTCGTCCAGAAACGGCAGGAAGATGCGTCCACGATGCTGCGAATGCACCGGAATAATATGCAGCGCTCCCTTCGCTTGCTTATAGACACCCCCGCTTCCCAAATGCACAGCATATTCGCCAAGAGTCCCATCTACACGTGCATAATCCCCATCCACGCGTACATTGCTAATTTTCAGCAGGCGAAGTGATTCCTGCACAATGACCCTACGCATTTCAATCGTCGTCAGACTGGCCTCTGGATCAACGCCGCCTACATGGGCAACACTGACGACCAGATCCACGTCCCGCATAACTTCGGAGAACAGAACAGGAGGAACTTCGTCCAACGGTACGCTCTTATACGTTGTCCGATCAAAGAACTGCACGGTCTCCAGCGTAGGAGCCTCGGTATCTGCTGGTGAGAACCAGTCCGCCATGGCATACAGGTTGGCAATCAGATTCTCAGCATAGTACACCTTCTGGAGTCCATCCTCATAGCTGACCGTCCATTGGCGACCTTTCAATAGGGATACCGTCTTATTCGGCTGTACCTGGTGTCCCGCATATCGACGGGAAACGGTCGCGTTGGCACGTTCATCAGCATTCAGCAGGTACAGCTCACGGAACACCTGCTTAAATGGCTGGCGTATCTGACGGTCGAATAAGTCCTTCTGGAAGTCGCTCCAACGGCCACTTTCGAACAAGTGAAGGGGGTGAGCGATAATCAGCTTATCCTCTTCTCCTATAGAATGCTGTTCAGCAGAAGGATCAGTCAACACCAACGTATCCCCATTAAAATATCCGAGGTGCTCGCCAGCCTTGAAAACCAGTGTCCGCACCAACGGAGCAAGCACAGGATTACCCAGCAATCCTCTCAATTCCTTCACCATAAAGGTCGTGCCAGACTCCATAGAGCGCTCCAATTCCTTCCGAGCTCTGCGATACTGATCCACCAGATCTCCTTTAAGCTCCTTCAATGCCGTGATATACTCATCCTTCTTGAAACGAGCCGGAATGGATTTCAGCGTCTTGCCTTTGCTTACAATTTCAATATCTGCCGCTCCTTCATCATCAATGACGAGCTGCACCGTTGTAGCCTCGTCCAAAGCATGTGGCTCAAAATAAGACCGGAGATCATCCAGCTTGCGAGCCTCCATGTCCCAGACGAGACGGGTTACGTCATCATAACCTGCGTTACGCGCCAAATTCCCGAGCGCAATCCGCGAAACCAGTGCCTCACTGGCCTTACGCTGTGCCCCAAATTTTTTGCTTTGTTCCAGAAACCTTTGGATAAAATCATAACGTTCGCGTACATCTGGTTCAGGTGGCTGAGCAAGTGGAATCAAACTGTAGGTCAGCAAATGGTCTTTGTTTCGCTTGTCTTCCACTGATTTTTCCATTTCACTCCGTTTGAGCTTACCCAGCGTCGCATCCGCAAACAACTGGGATCGACGATGATTGGCTCCAGCCGAAATATACTTGGCACAATCGTACAGCAGATCAAAACGTTCCTCGCCCAACGTCTCGTAAGCCTCATGAAACCAGTGAATATCGAAGGCACCATCATTAAAATCTTGCGGAGCAATCGGCGAGTAATGAGCTACAATCGTTTCCTTCTCGGCCGAAAAACCTTCATTGATATGTGCATGGAAATACCATGCCGCACTGCGAAGTCCTTCCCATCCGAGATAACCCGCTACAATCTCAATCCACTGCGGGGCATACATTGCCGCCTCCAGCAGACGTTTATCTGTAATTTTAGTGTCCTTTAACTTTTCCTTGAGCAACGTGGCATCCTCGCCCTCACTCGGATAACATGCCTTGAGCAAGTGACTGAACGATTCCTTTTTGGTAATACGATCACCGTAACCGTACACATAACCACGCACGAATGTTTCCTTGTCGAGACCCTCCAGAATACGGATAAAATAATCCATGCCTTCAATTCGGTTCAAGCCCATAACCTTTGGCGTAGCCTCGGTAGGCAAATCGCCTCGAACCAATTCAACCTCTAACAGTCGATCAATAACCGTACGGCGTATCTCCAAAAATTCCGGGTTGCTAGAAATCCATGTATTGCGGGCATTGGTTAAGGTACTCATATGTCTTCTGCTTTCACTACCGGCCAGCAGTTCCCGATATACTTCCCCTACACCGATCAACCCTTTTTCATAGGCTTTGAAATAATCCTCCAGATCCAGCGGAGAATAAAAACGATTTTCCGCTCCTGGCAGTTCTGCGTAGTTCACAAAAGTATGGAAAAAGCGCTTAAAGGACTCATCGTCATGGACCTGCCCCTTCTCCAGTGCCACCCACGGGCCGGACAATAGATGGAGCATTCCCAAATCCTCTGCTGGTCTGTCCTTAGGCACGCACTGCATTAGTGAATTTAAAGCAAGGTCAATTACGTCAAATGTTTGCTCACCGGATGTGTCCATAAAATAAGCATTGATTAATGTGCTTACCTGATCGGAGTAGGTCAGCTCTGCCATCCATCTTTGAACCTCGTTAATCCGATCCACAGGATACATTTGCTCGGCGAAATCTTTACGCCATCCTTCCAGCAGCTTGTGCTTGCTTAGCTCTGAATAGTCCATTTTAAAAGAAAAGTAGCGATAGTAGCGATCCAGCGTTCGGTCCATAGGCTCCAATCGGTCATAAAAAACAAGCTCCAGCAGTTCACGTGCTTCTATGCCGCTTTCCTGCAAATAACGGTCCCACTCCTCGTAAAGAGGATATAAAGACAGCCTGGAATCTACTTCTTCATCGACCTGAACCAGCCGTAGAGGACGAAGGTTCGTCCCAATAAGCAATGTATCTTTGTAGCCTGAATAATATTCCGCTGTATATTCCACATCACGATGATGATGAACAAGCTCATCCAGTCCAGTCAAAAACTGCTTGAGCTTCTCCAATGGACTAACAAAAACATCGGCCAATCTAAAATCACCCAGATCCACTTTCTCTTCCAACCAAGCTTCCTTGACATTCGGATCGTACAGGCCAAAACCGTTAGCCCCTGTATAAGCATCCTCCTGTCCCAGCTTGGACAACAGTTGCTCCTCTTTAGCGGTAGGTTGCTGAATGATATCCGCCAAAGCCCGCAGGCTTTCATACTGTTCGGCACGATCCGGGTCTGCATATATCTTCGTCAATACCTCAAGTCCACCCAATCGTTGCAGCTCCGCCTTAGCACGCAGCAAGCGTTCCAATGAGCCAGCGAGCGGCTCTTCCGATTGTGAGAGCAACACACCAATGACACTTTGTCGCAATGAGCCCGTCTTGAGCTTTAGTAAGGCTTCCATTTGTTGCATTTCTGGTTCCGACAGCGTCAGCTTACGCGCCTTGGCCACAGCGAACTCACGGATACTCATACTTTTGTCCGACAAACTGGAAAAAATAAAATCACGCTGTACCGTATCCTCAGGATTTTGCACAAAATGGTTCAACAGTTCGCCACGCAGATTAGGGCTAATCTGTTCCTTTAAGGCTATGATTTCCCCAATCCAAGAAGCGTCCATATCATAGCCAGCGAGATATAGCATTTTTTGAATAGGTGCATCTGAGCGGTGATACAGATTTACAAAATCTAGCACCTTGGAGGGCTCGGTGGACTCACCCTTTTTTATATGTACAAACAGGTTATGAAGTCGTTCAAAATCCTTACGCCGCTCCTCTTTGCTCTCCAGCAAAGGAGTGCGCACCACTTTAACGATCCGATCCGCGACGGTCCCGCCTTCTATCCATTCATAAAAATAATTGCTTGTATAGTTCGTCAGAATCCAATATTGAAGCTCCGGATCTGTTTCATCCAGATATTCTCTCGCAATTCCGAGGCGCACATCCTTGTTGTCACTGTTAGACAGTACATACAGTGCTACGATCTTCTGGTAAGTTGCTCCCTGCTCCATGAGTTTCCGAACCTGTCCATACAGATCACGTTCCTCATGTACTGCGGTAGCCCACAAACTCATATACACTTCATTAGCATTTGAGCTGGTCAGCCATTCCTGGCGCAGTTCACTACGAGTCAATGCTTCATATGCCTGCTCGATCAGTTGGCGAACGACCCGTTGATTGGCGGATTCCAAGCCCATTCCCGTCCATACTGCAAGCGCCCGCACTACCGAGCTGTAACGAATGAAGCCTTGGTCGATGATCAACTTTAACAGATATATTAGAGCCTCCGGGGTTCCTTCATCCATTTGTTCCACAATACTTTGGCGCAATCCCTCTTGGAGTTTGGCAGCTGCCAGGAGCTCTCCGATCATGCGATAATTCTCCTCCTGATGACTCAGGAGCATGCCTTTAATCATATTGCGTGTAAGTAACGCCGCCTGATTATCCCCATAAATAATAGCTTTTAGCGCCTCAAGCACCTGTGAATTGCCGTTGTCTAGCTCGTAAGCAATCCAATCACCAATCGTTTCCTGAATCCGGTAATCCCTACCTGATTCATAATCTTTTTTCGTTAAATAATCCATTATAGAGAATCCGATACAGTCCATTCGGATCAACTGCACCATTCTTTTATAAATCCGGGAAGTATGGGCCGTAATATCCGAAGTACGAAACGGCTTTCGCGCATACCCGGTGCTGTATGGATATTCAGTAACATGCTCTGTTAGATGTGTGAATACATCGCCCGCTGTTTGTCCAATTAGAGCACGCAATACCTCTGTCAGTGGCTTAAACAGCGGTTCTCCGCTTTCTGTCGCCCGTTCTTTTAATATTCGCTGACATTCGTTAAATGGCTCCTCGTTCTCCTGTATGTAATGAAGCTTACTCAGTTCCACAACATACTGAGCCAACTCCTGTTGTTGTCCCTCCAGTTGCGCCGCGCGCTCCTTCAGTGTGGTGAAATATTCTTGCTCATTGTTCTCTCGATGCATATTTCATTTCCCCCTCTACCATAGGCCTCCAGCCAGCATTGTGAAGCGTATAAATACAATTTCATTCCCATCCTTAAGTGCCAAAGGAGCATCCAGTTCAATAGTTTCCTCGTCACACACAAAAACTCTGTATAAACCATCTTCAAAAGCCTGCATCGCTGTGTTCACAGCATCCTTAATATCCGGGACACCATCATTATATACGGAACCGAATCCTACTTTGCCTATCTCGCCTTGTGCCTCAACTTCCTCTCCCGTGAGGAATGGAATCAGCGCGACACTCTCCTGCTTATCCCGCAGCTTTTGAACATTCAAAGCAACGGTTGCAGTAATCAAATCTCGCAATGTTTTTGGAGCAGGACTCAGTTCTATTTCCTGTCGTGCGAGTGCGGGCTTGCGTTTTCCCAGACTTTTTACAGTTACAAGCAGCTTCATGTCGTTCCCCTTCCTTTTTATTCACGCTTTTGACCCGTTGTCAGCTGAATTTTTTGACCCATTTAAAACACCGTTAACGAAATCGAAAACGAATGTTTGTTCGTATATTTATTTTAATAGGTTCCTTATCATTACTCCATCACCCTTTATGACCAAAATTCATAATGCTGTAATACACTAAAATCTTAAAAAATAAGACTTTGTACCCTGATTTCGATGAAATTTATCCATATTAAGGATGAAAAAGAAAAAAACCTGCACAAGGGAGACCATCTGCTCTTCACAGACTTCACTCCATTATACAGGTCAAATATCATCATAAATAATGTTTCAATACTTATTTAATTAAAATGCTGGAACAACGCTATCCTTGTAATTGTCCTCAAAAAATTTACGCACTTCCGGTCCGGTCATTCGCTTTGCCAGCTTTTGAATGGCATCGGAATCTGCATTATCCTTACGCGCTACCAGATTAATGGCAAAGTGCGTATCGTCTTTTTCGGTAATCAGCGCGTCCTTCTTCGGTGTCAGACCGAGCGGCTTGGCATATGCGGGATACATGGCAGCCATGTCCACATCATCCAGTGAGCGCGCCAGCATCAACAAATCCACTTCTTTAAACACAAACTTTTTCTTATTCTCAATAATATCAGCCTGTGTAGCATTATAGCCTACGCCTTCTTTAAGCTTGATCAAACCGTTTTGCTCCATCATTACCAAAGAACGTCCTGTATTGGCCGGGTCATTGGCAATGGCAATAGTCGCACCTTCGGGCAGGTCTTTAACGTTCTTGTATTTTTTGGAGTACGCACCATAAATGGCGTTGTAAATTGGTTTTATCGCTACCAAATCAGACTTGTTGCTTTCATTATATTGTTGCATAAAAGGAGCATGCTGAAAGAAGTTAGCATCCACTTCATGGCTTGCCAATGCGTTGTTCGGTTGGATATTGTCTGAAAGCACGACGATTTCCAGATTGACTCCGTCCTGTTTAAGCAGCGGCTTCACGATATCCAGCACATCTGTCATCGGTGGGATGAGCGTCGCTATTTTCAGGGTCACTTCTTTTTGGGAAGTCGCTTCTTTGGACTGTGTTTCTTGTGCAGCCTGCTTTTGACCACCGCATCCGGCAACCAGTAGCATAACGACAGCAAATAGTGTAAGTAATTTCAAGTTCGTTTTCATGTTGTTTTTCCGACTCATTCGATGTGGAACCTCCAAAATTAGTTGTGATCGGGAAGATAAAAATGAGTTACAGCATAGCCGCTTCGCGTGCAGATTGTTCTTCCGATCGCTGACGCTTCTCCAGAACAATTCTGCCCGCTCCGCTTTGGAGGCACTGTAAAGTCATTTTTATTTCCCATAGTGGGCGGTGCAAGTGTTAATGAAGAGATTCATAAACCATTTACCGCTTGTCGATCCGGCGGGATATGGTGCTTCCAGTGAACTGGATCGTTTGTACGAAAATAATCATGACGACGATGGTGAACGCCATCAAGCCTGTTTCAAAACGCTGGTAACCGTAGCGGATGGCAAAATCGCCTACCCCGCCACCGCCCACAATGCCCATCACCGTGGAGTAGGAGATGAAGCTAATGGTGGACGTGGTCAAACCCAGTACAAGCCCAGAACGAGCTTCCACGTACAGAAATTTGAAGATAAGCTGAAGAGTGGATGCCCCCATAGAAGTAGCGGCTTCAATTACACCCTTCGGCACCTCAAGCAATGATTGCTCCACCAGCCTCGAATAATAGGCGATGGCCACCACTGACAAGGGAACCGTAGCAGCCATCGTACCCAGCGCCGTCCCTACGACCAGACGTGTAAATGGAATCATAAACACGACGAGCAGCAAAAACGGGAACGAGCGAATGACATTGACCACACTGTTCAATAGGGTGAACAGTAGTCGATTTTCATATTTTTGCCCTTTGCCGCACAAATACAAAATCGTTCCTGCCGGAAGCCCTAACAGTACAGCTGCTGCGATAGAAATCCCCACCATAATAAACGTCTCTCCGATGGCTTTCCATATCTCAGACTGATATTGCGCAATGATGTTCAGCATTTCATTCATCAGCTTCACCTGCTTTCGCTGTTGAACCTACCGCAGCGTCAGCTACACGTTGCGTGGAAAGCAGCTGTCCATCCCGCATTTCTGATACATGGGTACAAATGTTGCGTACCACGTCCATATCGTGCGTTACAATTACAATGGTAACTCCCAGTTCACGGTTGATCTCCCGTAACACGCCCAGAATATCCGCGGTCGTCTGCGGATCAAGCGCCGAGGTCGGCTCATCACACAGCAGCACCGCAGGTCGATTCGCCAGCGCTCTGGCTATCGCTACACGTTGCTTTTGGCCTCCGCTCAATTGTGCCGGATACTGTTCTGCTTTATCAGCTAAACCGACGAATTGCAGGCATTCGCGCACACGTTCTGCTCTCTCTTTTTTCGCGACACCTGCCAGCTCCAACGGCATTGCTACATTTCCACTGACCGTCCGATTGTGAACAAGATGATAATGCTGAAAAATCATCCCTATGGATCGCCGCGCTTCACGGAGACGTTTTTCCGGCATGCGAGTCAGATCTTCCCCGTTCACAACCACGTTTCCCTCATCCGGCCTTTCCAATACATTCATCAACCGGAGCAAGGTAGACTTACCGGCACCGCTGGCACCTATAATACCGTGGATTTCCCCCTCCTCCACTTGAAGGGACACGGATTGAACCGCATGAAATTGGCCGCTTGAGGTGGTATAATGCTTGTTTACCTGATGCAGCGTAATCATGAAACCTGGCCTCCTGATGATCCATTTCTCAGGGAAAATGTAATAAGCCCGCCAGCCCAGGCGGGTCTGTACGAGCCGTCAATTCCCATTGCATTAATATACCACAGAGCAGAAAACGGGCAAAGCCTTTTGACAACAATTAACGTACATCCCACACCCCTACATAAGGAAAGCAAATCCCAAGTCCCCAAGCCAGCGTAAGCATGACGACAAAATAGAATATGAATACAATATCTATAGCCGAATAGCCGATCGCATAATAATACGTTCGCTTGGTTTCATTGGTAAAACCCTTGGCTTCCATAGCAATAGCAATGCGCTGGGCACGCCGAATACTTTGAGCGAGTAGCGGAATCGCATACCTGCGAAGCGTGGCATACATATTCCATTTGGACACATGCTGATGTAAACCTCGAATACGGTGGGCTTGTCTCAATGCCTGGAATTCCTCCACCATCATAGGCATCAACCGCATGGCTGCCAAAAAGCTGTATGCATACTTCGGAGGGAGCTTCCATTGCTGCATCAGTGAATAAAAAAGGTCCACTGGACGAGTCGTTAAACCAAACAACAAACCTACCGCAGCCATACTCAGCGCACGAAAGCCCAGATGCATGCCTCGGTAAAAGCTTTCCTGCGTCACATGGATCAAGCCCCATGTCCACCAGGTCGTCACCCCTTTGCCGAACATCATCATGCCCGTTGAAGTTGAAATAAACACCAATATAAAGGGAGACCCGTATAGCAGCAGCCTCTTCCATGGATGGCCTGACCAGACAAGCAGCAACAGCATAGCACACGCAACATTAAACATGACATTCGGATCATGAATGACTATAACGACCACAAACAGGATGGAAAACATCACGAGCTTTAGGCCCGGATTCACGCGATGCAGCCATGTTTTATGATGGGGAAAGGACAGGTTCATACTGTAGTTCCCCTTTCTGAATCCGCCATGTATCGGTACAATATCGACGGACAATTTCCGGGTCATGGGTGACCATCACAATGGCCGTGCCCGCCGCTCTCAGCTGCTCCAACATATCCAGCATGACAAAGGTATTACGCGCATCCTGCCCAAAGGTCGGTTCATCGAGCAGCAGCACTTCCGGCTCACGAATCATAGCCGTAGCAATACTCAACCGCCTTTTTTGGCCTAACGAAAGCTGATACGGATGCCGCTCGTCCAGCCGCTCCAGTCCGAACTGTACGAGCATCCGATCGACCCGTTCCCGGCACTGTTCAACGGTATACAAGCTCTTGGGTAACGAATACTCTAGTTCCTTTCGTACGGTATGCGCTACAAATTGCAGCTCGGGATTTTGAAACGCGAACCCGATACGCTCTGCCAGTTGTTCTGTACTGCCTGCCTCAATTCCGCGCACGCTATAACGTCCCTGTGTGCGAAGTAAGCGCATCATGGAGAGCAGTAGCGAGCTTTTGCCAGCCCCGTTTTCACCAACCACGCCAATCCAGTCGCCAGGCTTCACCTGCGCATGCTCCACATAAATCACTGAACTTAAACCGCGGAGGCCGCTAAAATGTTCCAGCTCCAGCACATCAGTCCCCGCACCATTCTGTTGCGTCACTGCTTCACTCCAACGTGGCGAAGACGCTTCATTCCATACTCCCGGATACCACACGCCGTACTCGGACAATGCCTGCCGGTGCACATGAAATACTTCTTGGGCCCTTCCATCTGCAATGATCTCCCCTTGAGCAGAAAGCACCACAATCCGATCCACATCATGGACAATTTCATTAATTTTATGCTCCACAATCACCAGTGTCTGGTCTACCGAAATGTTGCGAATGGTATCCCACACCTGTGTAGTGCCTTCCTCGTCCAACAAAGCCGTGGGCTCATCCAGAAAAAGCACTTCTGGCTCCATAGCCAGCACAGACGCAATCGCCAGCCGCTGCTTCATTCCCTGTGACATGCTGCC
The DNA here is from genome assembly GCF_038008165.1 of Paenibacillus sp. FSL L8-0644. NCBI lineage: Bacteria > Bacillati > Bacillota > Bacilli > Caryophanales > Paenibacillaceae > Paenibacillus > Paenibacillus sp. FSL L8-0644. The sequence continues at coordinate 1,132,228 of NZ_JBBOYN010000001.1, read as the reverse complement.
AATGGGCATATGTATATCATCCGTCGATAGACCCACCTGTATCAGCAGCTCGCGAATACGGGATCGCATCTGCTCCCGGGGAACCTGATTATTTTCCAACACAAAAGCCAGTTCCTCATCTGCATATGACATACAGAACTGCGTATCAGGATCTTGAAATACAATACCTGAGACACTTGGGATTACAGCAGCATCGCATTTCATAGGCACTTCTATCGTGCGTGGAATCAGACCGCTTAACACTTGGAGCAGTGTTGATTTACCGCATCCACTCGGTCCCAGTAGCAGCAGCTTTTCCCCCTTGCGGACAGACAAAGACATATTGTGAAAAAGCAGCTCTTGCTCACCGGGGAATTTCAACCGTAGCCGGGTGATCGAAGCCACCACATCTTCGGTTGCCCGGCTCATCAATCCAGCCCCTTATAATCTTGTTCCGTTGCAGGCCTCAAACTTCGCGTGACTCCGGTTACCTCCAATGCCTTAGCCAGATAGAACGCGAATACCCCGGCAATCACAATACTGCCAATCATCCGAAATCCAATATACAAAACATAGTTCCAAGTCGATAGCTGATCAATATACCCGTAGCTGAAGTCTAAAATCAGAGAAGTGACAGCCGCCCCAGCCGCAGCTAGCGAAGCAACCCACAGGTTTGCGTTCCGATACAGAAAAGCCGCAAAAAACAGCTCCGCTCCCAAGCCTTGCAGCAGGCCATAGTACAAGGTGGACATACCCCATTCGCTTCCCAAAAAAGCACTGACCGTTGCCGCTGCCACCTCTGCCAAAATCGCAACACCCGGCTTGCGAATGATGAGATAAGCAAACGTACCTGCCATAAACCACATGCCATACATCAGTTGCTCGGCGTGTAGACCCAATGGTTTCATCAAATCATAGGCAGGTCCCCATATTTTGTAGATCAACCCGAACACAACAGCGATCACAATCGTGACCAAAATATCCGTCAGTTTCAACCCTTTGGACGCTCTTACAGCAGTATTCATTATTGCGTGCTCCCCTTTTTCCTTATAGTTGGCCTCTTGGCCATGAAAAAAAGCTTGTCTGGAGCTGAATCTCCAGGCAAGCTTTATGCGCAGTAAAAGGTGAAGCACCATACAAAACATCATTCGTCGATATGCCTTATATAACCAGTAGTCTAAACTACTACACTGATACCCAGCCAAGTCAGGATCAAGGTAAAATGCTAGGACATACATTGAATCTATCGACAACCGCAAAAAAAAGCGGCATTCCTGTATAGTGTTCTTGGTTTCTCTACGCTGGCATTACCCAGATCAGATTTCACGGTCAGTGGCAAGGGCCACCCTCTCAGCCTGACTTTCTCAAGCTCCCGACAATGCTTTTTAATTCACTATAATATATACCACATCTATGGCTTTGACAATCCTATAATCCGAAGAAACGTTTAGCCGTTTCCGTCGTCGCGATTTCGATCTCCATCATGCTTCGACCTGTACATTCGGCTATCGTAGCAGCAATGTGAGCGAGATACATGGGCTCATTACGCCCTTCTTTAGGCTTCACAGGCAAATTACGCGGGGTCAAAAATGGAGCATCCGTTTCAATCATCAGACGGTCCAAGGGAATATCTCTGACCAGTTCACGCAGATGCTTCCCCCGCCGTTCGTCGCAAATCCAGCCGGTGATTCCGATATACAGTCCCATTTCTACATACGTACGCAATTCCTGTTCCGTGCCGGTAAAACAATGCACTACCGCTTTATCGACAAGCCCTTGATACTCCCGAAGCATAGCGACAAAGTCCTCATGTGCATCTCGTTCATGCAGAAATAACGGCATTTTCAGCTCACCCGCCAGTTGGATTTGCTCGCCAAACCATCGGCGCTGCACATCACGTGGCGAAAAATCACGGTTATAGTCCAATCCGCATTCCCCTATGGATACGACCTGCGGCTGACCCGCCAACTGGCGGAGCTGCTGAATCGTGTCTGCACTGCAGTCTTTGGCATCATGGGGATGCACGCCAGCTGTCGCATACAGCTTGCCCGGATAACGCGCTGCATACTGAGAAGCTTCCCGACTGCTGCGGACACTGGTCCCAGTAATAATCAGCGGTGAAATCCCTACAGCCGCGGCTCTCTCTACCACCTGTTCCCGATCTGCATGAAACGAACGATGCATCAAGTTCACACCAATATCAATTAACGGTGTACCCCTTTCCATCTCAATCCCTCCCTCGCAAACTACAATCTTGGATCAATCGGCTCTGATTCCAGAGATAGTGCGGCAAGGACGCATTCATGAATACGATCTACCGTATCCTTGCGGACAAAACGTTCCACGCCTTCCATACCAAGCGCTCCTTCCATCAGGGCATGACGCTCCTTTTTGTTCGTTCGACGCTGCTTCAGACGCTTTAAATTCTCAGGGGCAAGATAATCCATACCGTAAATGATGTGCAAATACTTCCGGCCTCTCACCTTGATTGCAGGCTGAATCATCTTGTCCCGATTTTTCATCAAAAAGCGTTCCGGCTTGATCACAATCCCCTCATGACCATCCTCTGTCATCTCGTTCCACCAACGAATGACCTCTTCCTCGCTTGCTTCGTCCGTGATCACGCGATACTCTGTCTCCATAAACAGGGAAGACAGCCCAGCCAGCTCCCGGTTTTGCTCCATATGCCAAATATGAGAATGGTCGAAAAAAGTCTTTCCGCTGTGTGCCAGCGTATGAAACGGTGCGATACGAATCTCATCCAGACCGTCCACATCCCAGCAATATTTTTGAAAAGCCTTTTGAAACGTCACGGCATTCGCGTACTTCTGTTCCATTTCCTCCAACCAGTCTCCAACCTCTCGGCCCGCAACCTTCGCCTGCTTCAGCTTGTCTACCAGCTTACTGCGATCCAGCAGAGCTGCTTCACCCACATGCGCATACTGTGCAGCAATCAATTCCCGAGCCTTGAGATTCCACGGTACAATTTCCGCATCCAGCAACACAAAATCCGTCTGGTTCCGTTCAAAATATCCGGCAGTCCGTAGATCCACATTCAGCTTTTCCAGCACTTGCTTCCCAAGGCTTTGTTCAAAGAAAGCTCTCCCGCTCCGACTGTAGATCGTGCCCAATGTCGGGTAGCCTACATACTCGACAGCGGCCTGTTCGTTTTTGAATAATAGCAAAATAGCCCGGCTACCCATATGTTTTTTCTCGGCCACCATCGTTTGTACCCCTTGCCCGCGATAATAAGCCAGCGCTTCACGCGGATGCTCCAGATAACCTTCCTCTGCAGACACCGCTGGAGCAGGACTCATGGTCGGTGGAATATACACCAGTTCCTCTATCGGTACTGTCACATGTGACACGGCATCTATAGCGGTTTTGACCGATTCTCCTTGAACGCGCACTTCGCCATACGATTCCGTCAGTACACTGTAACCAGCGATGAGCTTGCGTAAATTCGGCGGGGAAAACCGTTTTCTCTGCCACCGGACAAGTGGGCTATCGGGATCATTCGCATAATTCTCATGTGCCGGAACGCTGACAAATTCCTTTTCTGGATAACGATAAGCGGTCAGCATACCGCCAAATACCACACCCTGATCAATATTCACCGTCTGATTCACAAGGGTAGGCTGCGGTCTAGGATCATGTCCCCATACTACTATTTCTCCCGATTCATGGTCTACGAACCAATCTTTGCGGATTGGTTTTCCGTCTGCATCCTGTCCTTCCGTATCTCCATAACGGCAATAATCAGAAATACGTGCCGACTGTTTGCCGATAAAATGATCCTTAATCCCGGCATGAGCCACGACCACGTGTCGCAATCCATTTCTGCCAAAAATAAGATGAGAGGGTGCATGTAGCAGAAAATCCCTCAGCTCCCCTCTAAACTGTTCCGCTGCTGCCTTGCCCGCTTTTTGTTCATATTGGGCCAGTTCCTGTGCAAATCGTTCATCCCCATGACTGAGAGTCACCTTTCTCCCATCGAGGTAACGGCCGATTTTCCAGCCATGATTGCTGTCAATCATATACGCTAGTCCGGCATCCACGTGCTTTTTCCAGAACTGCACCGCTTGTAACGATTCTGGGCCACGGCTCATCACATCTCCGACAGATACTAGTCTTCTGCCATCTGGATGTTGGTATAGTCCTTCCGTATCTTCCGTATATCCTAGCCGCTCTATCACTTCCAGCATCTCACGGTAGCACCCATGGATATCACCAATGATGTCAATACCTGAGCCAATCTCATGAAACAGTGGCTGCGCACGGCGAACAATGTTCATTTCTTCTACATCCTTGAGGACATAGCAAGCGTTAAAGCCTTCCTCACGGATACCACGCAGGTTCCGCTTTAACAGCTGTGTCTGCTGCTTGACCCGTTGGCGGCCACGCGGATGCTCCCTGCCTAAATCCCGTTCCAGCAGTACAGATTCGGGTACATCCAGTACCAAGGCCATCACAGGAACATGCGCCTTGGCTGCCAGCTGTACATATTTTTGACGGTCCTCAGCATACAAATGGGTGGCATCCACAACCGTTAGTTTATTCAAGCGACAGCGCATAGCCAAAATCGTATCCATCGCCTCAAAGGCCTTGGCTGACATCTGCTGATACTCATAGAACAGTACGTCCGATTCCAGCCTTGGAAGTCCACTCCAGTCTATAAATTCCGTATCTCCGACCAGCTTGCGAAAATGATCTGAGGATACCACTTCTGTCTCCAGTAGAACCCCTTCGCTCACCAGCCTGTCCAATAATGTGGTTTTGCCACTGTTGGAGGCCCCCACCAACACAACCAGTCCAGCATGCGGTAAATGAATCGTACGTTTAGATGAATTGCTCATGTTTCCTTCTGCTCCTTTCTGCGCGTAAATATAGCCATTTGGGTCGGTTGTCCAAAGCCGTCGGCCTCTTCTCCGATCCCCTTCAGCGCTACCGAATAAGGAGCTTCCGCAATCCACTGCTCACATCGTTCTTGAAACTCGCTTCTACTCCATTCAAAACGGTGATCGCCATGCCGCAGCTCTTGCTGATTCATACGATACACTTCATTATATTCACGATTGGGAGTCGTCACGATCAGCACGCCCGGCTGATACTCCGTCACAATCGTCTTCATCACCCGGTTCAGACGATGCTCATTCACATGCTCAATGACCTCACATAGGATCATCACATCTTTGCCCCGCAATTGTTCATCATAATAAAAGAGAGAGCCCATCATGGGTGTAGGACTGATCGCATCGGCATGCCTTTCCAGCTTGTTAAAACGCTCCACGGCTCTCAACTGTGCATACGCAGACGGCTCCACCGCCCAAATCTCTTCAACGCCCGTCATTCGGGCCATCCGAGCCGATAGCTTCCCTTCCCCTGAACCCAAATCTACGATTTTCTGTCTGCGAGGCAGCTTGCGAATTACGTCCATAATAGCTTGATACCGCAGCTCATTTAGCCGTACTGTAGGCTGTTGCTTCCCTTCCTCATGTGGCTGTTCTGGCTGTTGAATCTGTTCGTGCTTATCCTTTTGAGCTTGGACAGTATCCTTTTCAATATGTTTTTTAATACCTATTTCATCACAATCAGATTGCTCAAATTGCTCAATCAGATTGGTAAAACGAAGCGTGCGTCGAATGATAAGCTCGCGTAGCGGATGCGCTGACAGCCAGCCTTCACCGTAACGTCTCAGCTTGTCAAACTCTTCTTCACTGATATAGTAGTGCTTATAGTTATCCAACACCGGAATCAACAGCAATAACTGACGTAGCGCATACTGCACCGTCTGATGGCCACTTAACGTGACATATCTGACAGTGCTTCGATTTTTCAGCTGAAAAGAATAGTCTGCTTCCCCTCGTTCTATGTCCACTTGATAGCCCAGCGGAGCAAATAGTCCCTCCACCACAGAATCCGGTAAATCCGAAGCAACAGGCCCAAACGATAACTCCAGCGCGAAAGGATGCGTCACCCATTCTGCATACTCTTCTTTGGGTTTGCCGTTCAGTGCCGTACCAAGCGAGCCACGAATATAGGTGCAAAATAAGCTGCTGGTTACAAACTCCCGGTCATTAATATATTGTGTAATATCATAGCTATCTGGACTGTTTTTGACCAAATCTATCGAATCTGGCGAAGCCTGAATGACGATTTCTGCCTCTTCCTCGGTAAACACGGTGTACACCATGCGTACACGCGCACCCTTTTCCGTGCGATCATACGTATTGTAGGGATTTTTGGCAAGCAAGTGCGAAATCATCCCAGCATTGTTTCCGGTTGCTTTTAGCGTGATGTGCATACTCTACTTCTCCTTCCCAGCTTATACTTTCCATACTTCATTCACCGCAGCGCGGAACATATCATCCAACTGCTGATCACGTCCACTCTCCATATGCTGAAGCAAGGGCGCCTTTTGTTCAAAATAAGCAATTTGCTGCTGGATAAAATCATTCACCACCGAAAGCTGTGGCTCCACATCCAGCTCCTCGCCCGCTTTTTTACGATCAAGCAAATGTTCGATCACCTGATAAAGTTCGGTATGTGCCGGAATGAGTTCCTCTAGCAATTCTACGAATTCCATTGGAGGCATGCTGTTGTGACGTTCAATCCAGCTACAGGCCAGCAACGGGCGCAGCACGTAAAAATACTTTTTAATCTTCACCTGTTCTCCCTGCAAATAATCCCGATAATTTCCCCGCGCCATATTCAGATAATGGTACATGCAGGACTTCGGAGAGAAGGTTAACGGCGAGATCGCACGAATCTGATCAGCCACTGCATATTGCTCCAGATAGGAAATCGGAGATTGCAGCCATTCCAGCAAAGGCGGATTGGATTTGCGAAACAATTGGAGCGCCTTTTTTAAATCCCAGCCGTTTATATCCAGCAAATCGCTGATTGGCCGTTCAATCACATCCCGCTTATCAAAAATAGATAAATACCATTCTATGGGTCTTACATAGATAAATCGTACATCATAGTCACTGTCCTGTGAAGGAAACCCCCACGCCCGACTACCTGATTCACAGGCGTATACAATGCGCACCTGCTCCGCTTGCTCCAACGCGCGCAGCTCACGCAAAATCGTCTCACGCATTTCCGGTTGAATGAAACCCTGCCCATGCTTCATATCCGTCATGTTGTTCCCTCCCTTATCATTAAAGTATTTCCCGAATCTGTTCTCTAATCGACTCCTCCGTTTCATCTATCGATAAGCGGCGAAGACGCTCTGTCGTTTCCTCTCCCCACATCTCAGAAGGCCATTCCTTGAGTACATGAAGTGCTGCATGACGATTGGAGATCACCGGACTCCAAAGTCCGGCAGCAACTAGCTCTTGTCCCATTCCTTCGTAAGAAGACAATAGCTGAAGCAAAATACCCAGACATTGATGCGCTTCATACTCCGGTCCAAAGCCCGGCACATCAGCAGGACCAGAAGCAATTTCTTCCAGAGGCAAGTGCTTTTCTGCAAAAGCCACCAGCTTACGAGCCCGCTGTTCATCCTCTGTCTTGATGAGTTCAAAGTATAGATTAGGCTTGACTGGATATTTACTTAATTGATCAAATAGCACGGGCCATACATCTAGTGCTAGCATTCGAGCTACGCGAATGGCGCAGTGGAGATGCGGTGAATCTGCATACTGCAGTTCCTGCTCTACTGGCTTCACCCACTGCGGATCGTCCATCATCTGCTGGCATATTGACGCGTAACGTTTACGTAATTCCGGCGTCCATTCATGCTCATAACGTGCCTCCCATGAATCGTCTTCTTCATCGAGAAAATCCGCAATATCCATGATGATCGTAAAATGCTTCACAGTCGTACACATGGTCTTAGCATGGCGAAGGTAGTTGCCTATGACCATAGTGGCATGCTCATAATCGTCTATACTTTCCGCAGGTCCGCCTGCTGCCAGCAAAGCCGATAGAATATCACCCGCCCCGTCAAACAACTCCTGATCAATGTGCGGTACAGCGATGGCTGTATGCAGTTCGCCTTTATGAGCACACTCATAAGCAAGATACTCATACATGACATTGTTGCGGAATCCTTCCCTTAATAACCAGTCACGTATTTCCTGCCGCGCAGGCTCCAGCCGTTCTACTACGTGAATACGTCCCCAGCCATGTACCTGTGAGGCTAAATTATACAATTGTTCGTTGGCCTGCTCCGAAATATTACGGATAGCTACAGCTGCATATAGCGTGAATTCATCATGCTTGGCTAGTGTTAAAATAAGTTCGTGGTGCTGATCCGTCTCCAGTAATCCAAGCAGCGCAATACCGACCTTCACCACATTGCGATGTGCTCCGTGTTCAGCCAGCCAACGTGCTTCCTCATACAATCGATCCGGCTGAATTGCTGGATGCTCGCGCACCGCATCTAGCAGCGGATCAATCAGGCTGAGCGCATTTTCCTCCATCAAGCGTACATACGTCTCACGTCTCGTCTTCATCCCTGGCTTGCGGCATTGTCTGGACAACAACTGCGCCAGATCCTTAATTTTGTCAGTCTCTCCATCTCCGACAGCGCCATGATGCCCAAATGCTCCATCCAATCCTCCTGCCACCCAACGCATCGTGTGACCTGCCCAATATTCTTCATCATCTGGTAAATGATCATCCGTAAGCCTGCCCTGAGGGTCCAGTCCCTGCTTAATCGTTTCATAAATCGAAAGCTTACCTACCCATGGATATAACACTTCATTTTTGCGTCGTCCAAACATGTTGCATCACCCTTCTGTTATGTATTGCTTCTTATTTCATCGTGCTATCTTATACTCCTATGATGCTTTATTTTGGAAGTCATGAACATGGTGAAAGTATTACAAGGATGAATAATTTCCCTTTTTCCTACATCCCTTCCCTGTTAGAATAAAGGGATACTTGCTTTCGGAGAACGGCAACAGAAACGGGGAATGCATCATGGCGAGAGAAAGTTTTGATAAAGAAATTCAATTCCTGCGTATGCTCACATTAACAAGCGGCGCCTATAATCGGCAGCAATTCGCAGATAGACTGGGCATTTCGGTACATACCTTTGATAAAACAATCCGGCGTCTCAAGGAAATTGTCCAATCGGTACAACAGCAGTTGCCTGCGGAACACGGACATGATTTTAATGAGATGCTGCGCTTTAATTATTACGAATCGGCTGATCCATTATTGTTATTTCTGTTTCGGGCCAAATCGCTCAAGGAATCGGAAAGCGTCCGCTTATCCCTTCTGCTGACAGCGCTACAGTCACAGCCTATGACCACCATGGAACTATTGGATGCTTGCTGCAACGGGCTGCCTTCCGACAGTTCACTACCGGATGAGAAAACGATTCGTTCCGATCTGAAATATCTGGTTGAAGTCGGCGTCGTTCGCAAGGAACCCGGCGGCAGACCTTACCGCTATGCTGTCCGCAACGATCTGGTGACAGAACTGACGGACGAGGAGCTGCTGGACTTATATGATTTTGTAGACATTATGGCCAACACCCAGCTCCCCTCTGTACAGGGATATCTGCTGCGAGATCATCTTAAAAAAGCCATGCGCCGTCAGCTCGGAGATCGGGAGATGGCCGAACCTTTTTTATATAAATACCACTATTATTCACGCATTCTGGACGAAGCCCATATTCATCCGCTTCTACACGCCATTCGGCAACGCCGCTGTGTAACTTTTTTATATTTTTCGACGTCCAAACGAAGCATGTACGGGTCACAAAACACAAACCCGCTGTTTGAAAAAGAGACCGACGGCCGTGAACACACCATTCTGCCCCTACAAGTCATCTATGATCATCAATATGGACGTTGGTATATTCTGGGTCATGTAGGCGGTAAAGGAATCATGAAGTTTCGTATGGAGGGCATGACTCAATTGGTGGAGGGCAAGCCTGTACCAGAGCAGTTTCATGCCGATCTGCTAGCGGTGTTGGAAGAAAAAATGCGGTACAGCTGGCTTGTTGATACGGGTCGTCCTGTGAAGGTGCGGGTACGTTTTTTCAATCCTGAGGGCGCGAAGCGCAACTTTATTCGGGAACGTGTGCTGTCACAGGGACAATGGGGTACGATCGCGGAGGAGGAAAGTGAATCCTTTATCTATGAAATCACAGTGAATGGAATCACTGAGATTAAACCGTGGATTCGCAGCTTCGGATCAAGCTGTGAGGTATTGGAGCCTCAGCGGCTACGGAAGGAATTCAGACAGGAATGGAAGGAGCTGCAAGCCTATTATGAGCCTGTTCGAGAAAATATTTAACTACCAGATCGTCTCACGGCTGGATGAATCGGGCGCTTTTGCTACCACATCACAGGAAAGAATTTGGCTCAAATCTATGCTTGCAGACTCGGCAGCGACAGAGGGTTTTACCCCGGCTACACTTGATAAGCTTCGGCAATTACTTGCAGACGACGAGCCGCTGGAGGCCGATGGAAGTTTGCGGGAAAAGGCAGGTATCCCTGCTGTCTCGGTATACCATCCACTCTTGCGTGAATTGCGTTCCATTCTGCGATCCCGTTCTGGCATCTGTGTGACCTACAAACTGCGCAACGGACGCTTGCATGAGCGAATGTCCGGTTTTCCATATAAGCTGGAGTTTTCCATGGTCAAAAAAGAATGGAGCCTGCTGTGGTATAATCGCAGACACCGCGCGCTCATGTCTACCAAGCTATCTAATATCGTGAACATCACGGAAGATGAGCTTCTACCCGAAGAGGCCGATAAATTCACCCAACGTATACTCGGTATACTGGAGTCGCGCAAGGAACAGGGCATCATCGAAATTGTTCCTGTATATAACGGTGAAATGTCTCGTATTTTATATGCTTTTTCCTGCTTTGAAAAAGAGGTCGAATATGTTCAGGAAGCAGATACCTATCGTATTACACTCACTTTCCAGGCAGACGAATGTGAATATGTGTTATCCAAAATCCGTTTCCTGGGCAAACGTGTCAAGGTCGTCCAAGGCTCCCGGCTGATCTCACGAATGAAGGAGACAACAGCCAAGGCCCTTGCACGCTACGAAGAGGAATAGCTACTGAGGCAAATATGAGATACATCCATGTAAATAGCCCCTCCCTCCGTCTGTTAATGAGACGAGGGAAAGGGCTTTTAAACGAGTTATGGCAAGGCTTGTCCGCGCGCACTGACGTACAATTCATACCATTCCTCACGGGTCATCAGCTCGCTCTGGCGTTCCGCATCCTGACATGCTTTGATTCGTTCAGGATTGGCGCTGCCAATGACAGGCTGAATCCGTGCTGGATGCTTCATAAGCCAGCCAAGGACGATCGCTTCACGTGTCGTTTCCTTTTCAGAAGCCAGCTTCTGCACCAGCTCTGCCGTCTTAACGACATGCTCAGGCGCCCCTTCCAAAGAACCTCCGCTAAAACGTCCCTGCGCCAGCGGTCCCCAGGCTTGGAGCTGAATATCCTCGGTTTGGCAATATTCTAGCAACCCTTCACCAAAATGTACATTCGTCCCCGCCTGCTGGTTCACATGTACGGTCTGATCTACAAAATGCAGATGTGCCAGGCTCATCTCCAGTTGATTAGCGATCAGCGGATCCGTTAGGCTCCGCTCCAGAAAACGAATTTGGCTTACATTCATATTGGAAACGCCAAAATGCCTTACTTTGCCGGATGCCGTAAGCTCGCTGAACGCCTTCGCTACTTCGTCCGGCTCTACCAGCGGATCGGGGCGATGCAGTAGCAAGATGTCCAAATATTCCGTACCCAGGCGCTTCAGGATCCCATCCACGGACTCCATAATATGAGCATATGAGAAATCAAAACGGCCCGGAAGCGTACCATCTGGCAGAAAAATACCACATTTGGACTGAATTACGATTTGCTCACGCAAGCCCGGCTGTCCCTTTAAAATCTGACCGAAAATCTCTTCCGCTTTCCCCATACGATAAATATCCGCATGATCGAACATCGTAATCCCAATGGATCGTGCAGCTTCTACAGCTCTCTCCGCTTCAACGACATGCTCCTGCGTAAACGGTGCATGGCTCCATTCTCCACCAAAAGGCATACAACCAAGAGCCAGCCGACTATCGGAGATTCCACGTTTCTGTAAAGGCATAATCTTCATGCTGCTCCTCCTTCAACCTTCAAAATATTCCCTGCTTCATACACATATGAAGAGTCCGTGGGACCGCTATCACACACCTATTTTACCACTTACTTACGGTCGTGTTCGACAATGCTTGTATTGAGTTCAGTCCTTCCACAGCATACTGAAGAAAGAACTGATTCACCTTAATCGTTATGAAATCCGGGACGAGGCCAAGCAAGGTATTTTTGCGTATATTGACGGACTTTCACCGCCAAGTTATCATTCATACCGATCGCACTATATAAAAAAATAGACGGAAAACATGTCGTTTCCCGTCCAATTTTTTTATTTTAGTTACTTATTAGACAGCCCTTCTTATATGTAATAATCAATAGCCAACTTCAGCAGATAAAGCGCGAGCAAATGCAGCGGATAAAACAAATAGAAAAAGGTTCGTGGGCCTTTTCCCCTCTCTCCATTATATCGGGATAGCAGAGGGAGTGCAAAAATACAGGCCCCGCCGATCGCAAACGGATAAAGATATTCGTTCATTGTGCTGGCGTTGATGCCCATGATGCTGAGCGAATCGGGAACAGCCCATATAATGATGACTCCGAAAATGAACATAAGCGCAATTATTGCAATAATCCATCCGTTGTAAATCTTCTGTTGTTTGCGAGCGACATAGAAAGCTAGAACCAGTAACACTCCAATTACACTCCAGTCTCCCAAAAAAGAGACTACGCAAAGAGCCGAAATCGCCAAGTATTTAAGTACAGGATTGGTCGTGTTGTCATAGAACCATATTGCCAGTAGGCCCATCAACAACGTTAGCATGATGTTTCCCGAAGTATACCAATCTTTAAATACCAATCCGTAAGGCACCACACTGGCTAGCCCGGTTAGAGCAAGGCGTATTGTATATTTTTTGAAGCTTCTGGTATGGATATATCCTTCGGCTACAAAAAAAGCCATGATAGGCAATGTAATTCTGCCTACCACCTGAAAGCCCAAAAAATCGGCAAAAAATAGCCCTCCAATATGATCAATTAGCATTGCTAATACTGCAATTAATTTTAAACTGGTGGCATCAATGCCCTTCACCTCTGCTTGAACGGATAATCTTTGTTCCATATTCCTCCCCTTTTCTTCCCGAAGGACTATGCCCTCCATATCTATTCTATTCGTAAACAGGTCTGTTCAGGAGGCTCCGGTCTCCCATCTTATCTAAGAGGTGCTTCAACAATTGGCGGGAAACGGGAATAATGCGCCTTGCTTCTCCGGAATTCTGATTGGTTTGAAAAATGATCTCCTTCTTGCTCTTATCTATAGATTCCACCTTCATCAGGTTTACGATAAATGCCCGATGACACCGGAACAACCTGGGGTCCTTAGCCTCAATATCTTTCAGATCGCCGTAAAACTCAAGAGTTCTGTTTTCGGAAACCAGACGGATTTTGTGGGGAACACCGGTTGTTTCAAAGTAATAAATGCTGGAGAAGGAAATTTGAAATTTCGTAAATTTATTGTCGAGTATAAACCAATCATCGACATCCAACACAGGCTTTCTTTGATGGGCAACAGCAAGAACGTCTCTTACCTTTTTTTCCATTTCATCCTGAGTAGCATCCTTGATAATGAAATCAAGAGCTGCTACCTTGTATTGGAAGGTAAGCGGAGACAGATGACCGTGGGTAGTTACAAAGACAATATGCCCATACATATCATATTTTCTGATTTCTTGGGCAACTTCCAGTCCCTTCATCTGGCAACCCGAGATTTCAATATCAAGGAAATACAAGTTATTCGCACAAGCTTTAGATTCAAAAAGCAGGAGATCCGGCTTACTGGTGACAATGAGATTGCTGCAGCAGATGCCAAGTTCCTCGCAGCTTTTACGGACCATCTTTTCCATTATGCGCTGCTGGATAAACTGATCTTCCAGGATAAAAATATTCATGATGTCGCTCTCTTTATAATTAATGTTTGCGTGAAAAAATCCGGTTCCTTTTTGGTATCCAAAGTTACATACTTGTTGCTGCGCAGCACCTTTGCTATATTGTACAAGCCAAGACCCCGATTGTCCGCTTTCGTTGAAAAGTTCCGTTTGTAGAGATCATTCACCTTAATCCCGTCAAGTGCAGAATGATTATAAGAGTTTCGTATCGTCACCGTCTGAATATCGTCTTCATGGATCAGTACAATATTTATGGACGGATTGCAGGTCTCTAATGCCGCATCGATTGCATTGTCCAGGAAACAAGAGATTACTCTGCAAAGGTCTATAATATCCATATACATTTCACTGATACCGCTATCAATTTCCAGTTTTACGTCAACTCCACGCTTCTTTGCCACCAGCACCTTGGATGTAATAATACTCTTGAGCTCACTCACGTCCAGATTAATCAGGTTATCCAGACTATAGGAATATCCGTTCAACTGTGAAGCAGTAGGTTGGATAGAACTCTCATATATCCGCTTGATCATCGACAAATCCCCAGTTCTGATCCCCTCGTCCAGCATTAACAGGATATTGGTATAGTCATGTCTGAAGCCGCGGATGTCTTCGTACATTTTTTCAATCTCCATAATATAAGCCTCCAGCTGCAGGTATTGTTCCGTCTTGTTCTTCTCTAGCTCACGTTCACGCAGGAAGCGATACAGCCAATTGATCGTCATCAGGAAGATGGAGGTCAAGCCGATCAGCATCAACACAATCTTTAATCTGCTTGGATACGGATTGTTGCTTTCACACTCCGAATAGATAATGAGTCCGAGTCCGATGATCCCCAAGACTAAGATTAAAGAAGCTCCGACGATAAGCTTAATCCGATATAGCTTCAAAAGCCTGACCGCCGGAGTAGGAAACAAATAAGACACAAGCTTTCGGAGCGCCAAGTAGATCAGCGGAGGTGAACAAGCGGTTAGGAAGGGCGCCGTCCATTTGTTTTTATATTCATAAGGAACCGCATAGCTGATTACCGTTATGAAATAACCCAGCAGTGTCGTAATAAAGATGGTAAGGATGGCGTAGAAGCCTATGACCCACAAGGATTCATATTTGTCGGTCAACCACCCGTATAATGCCAGTAGCACAAATAGAAATAGGTAAACAATCAGTCCGAAGTTATTCAGAGCTGTTATTCCGATAAAATAATACATGACTAAAAACAGCAGCAGCTTATAATTCATACGGAAAACGCTTAGACCATTGCCGCTGACCATATGATATATTACAAGATAGCTGGTGTATTGCAAAAAATAAATGCCGGATGTAATCATTTTTTGTTCAATTTCCAAACTTTTGGGTTGACTGGTTCATAGAACAACCCGAAACAAATCCCTCCTCCTTCACCTCTTTTACTCATATGCTCCAGTAGCTTAGCCTTGAGTCTCTGGGTATGGTTGTTTCTGTGTTCTTTAATATTCTTGATATTGTTCATAATTAGCATAACTCCTTCTCATTATGGAATAGAATACTGGTGTGATGACGACTGCTTCAAGAAACAGCCCGAATATTAACCAAGGATAAAAATCTAGTGCGATGGCCACGAAAACAAACACTATACTTAAAAAGATAGCTTGTAATCTGCATGCTCTTCTTAACTTCGGATCTACCAATGGATTGCACTCCGTATCGGCCGGAGCGTATCTGGCAATCAGAATGATAGAAAGCAGACAGAGCGTCGCCAAAAAAAAGCGGTTCCATTCTACTTCCTTTAAGAGCCAGGGAACAAACACAAAGGTCAGTAGACTGACCCAGGTGCAATGATGCGACTTGCGAGCATGCCAGCCAAAGGACTTTCGCCGGACCACTGTATAGGAAAGCAGCATCGCAGCCGTTTCGGCTAATACACCGAGCAAACAGGCACTGACCAATACAAGAAGTATTTTTTCTGTGCCAGCCAGTATGTTCTCTAGATAATAAAGCACATAAGCACGCTTCTCCGCTTCCAATTCTTCGTCTTGAAAGTATTTATCAATGATCCACGTTGACAATTGATGATACAACGCCACCGCCCCTCCCTAACTTAATTGTGTAGGAAGCTGGAATTGAACATAATCACGATATTTATCATGCCAACTCATTAATTCGTGATGCGTGCCTACCCCCGTTACTTCTCCTTTATCCAAAAAGATTATCTGGTCCGCTTTGTAGATGGTTGACAAACGATGAGCGATAACAATGGTCATTTTATTCTTGGAGAGAAGCTTGATTACATCATGTACAAGCTGCTCTGACTCGCTATCCAGATTGGCGGTAGCTTCATCAAACAGCAGAATCTCATGGTCTGAAAGCAAGCATCTGGCAATCTGGATTCGCTGCTTCTGTCCCCCCGATAATTTGACTCCCCTTTCTCCAACAAAGGTATCCAAACCATCCGGTAATTGATAAATTACCTCCTTCAAGCCTACTGTATCAAGAGCCGCATAAATCTCATGGTCATCCGCGTCTCTGTTTAGGCCATATACCAGATTGTCTCTCACTGATCCTACCAGTAAGTCACTATCCTGCATAACATAGGATATTTTGCGACGCCATTCTTCCGTCCTAATCTTATCCAAATATACATTATTGTAATAGATTTCTCCATTATATTCTGAGTAAAATTTCTCTATTAAAGAAAATATTGTTGTTTTTCCCGAGCCGGAAGGCCCTACGATCGCTGTAGTGGTACCGCCTCTGAAGGTTAACTCCACGTTGGATAATACCGGTTGGCCCTGGTTGTACGAGAAAGAAACATTGGCAAAATGCAGGATATCCGAATTCTGATCATGACTTTTCATGTCCGGCACACTGCCTAACTTTTCTTGCTTCTCATCCTGCTGGTTATATATAGTATAAATTTCCTTACTTGCTCCCTTGGCCTTCTGATACTGCGAGAAAAAACTGCTGAGCTGGGTCAGAGGCGAAACCATTGTAAACAAATAAAAGATCATGGATACCAAAGTACCTGTAGTGATATGTCCAGCGGCAATGCCGGCGCTTCCATACCAAAACATTCCTACCAAAGCTAGCATGATGATAATTGTTACAATCGGCTCAATGACAGCTGACAATATTCCCTCTTTGATGTTCAAGCGAAAGATACGTCCAAGTATCTCCCGAGTATATTTCATTTCAAGCTTTTCCGACGTCGTCGCTTTAATGAATCTGATGTTATAGAGAATTTTTGATAACTCACCGGAAAAATCTGCGGCTGCATCCTGTGCCTCAATCGCTACTCTATTCATCCTTCTTCCAATGGGATAGATTAGTAGCGCCGTTATAGGAATCAGAGCAACGAGTACACTCATTAATCTCCAATCCAACACAAATAACATGATGATGCAACCAGTGACCATCAGGACATCAGCCAGAATAGAAGGCAGAGTGATAGCCAGAAAATTACTTACAATAGCAAGGTCGTTCGTCATTCTGCTGATGATTTTGCCGTTCTCGTTGTTATCAAAATAATTAACCGGCAAATGGATAATTTTTTCCCAAATTTTCAGTCGCAGTTCCTGAAAAAACTTGCTCCCCACATATCTGAGGAGCAGAGAAGACACGGCGTTTAAAATCCCTCCGGCCAGAAACAGCGAAATAAGCACAGCTGCGGTCTGGATCGTCAGCTCCATAGCTGAGATCTTATCGACAAGCTTGCCTGTAATGATCGGCAATACTAATGAAAAAGCGGCGGAAATCAGTGTAAATACGATGCTCCAAGCAAGCGCAAGCTTGGGCCATCTCGCAATTTTGATTAACTCCAGCAAGGAATGGGCCGTTTGTTTTTCTTCACCAATCTTTTTATATGCCGTGCTCTCCATATTCAATTCCATTATGGCTTAATCACCTATTTCTCTTTGTGATTTTCGTATTCTAGCAAAAACTTCATTGCCATTGTATAGACACCTGCGGCTATCGCTACCATGACAATATAGGAGAGCGACAGCTTGGTTCCTATCCAGTCCGTTTGGTTGCTTAATTGGAACAGTAAGAAGCACACGGCGCTTCCGGCAAGAAACTCCAAAGAGTAGGAGAATTTCCGCCCTCTCTTCAACCTATCTAGTATAATATCCACTATAATTACAGCGGATGTAAGCATAAAAGAAATTTTATACAGCATAATCTTATCTCCAGCAACAATCTGCTGATCCTCAAAACTTGCAAAGTATCTGGCCAAAATTGTACCGATTACTAGGTATAATACGACAACTAGCACATTTATTCCGACACATTCGGCTGTGCTGTAGGTAATAGTCCCTTCGCTTCGTTGAACCAGGGTCGCTGCCAAGCTTGAAATAAACAGGACCAGAAACCAAATATAAAAATATGCATCCAGTTGAAAAGAGAGAAAATCGGTAATCAGTCCCACCATGACTGTAATAATTTCTTTTAATAAAATGAACATTACCGTCTCCTCCTTTTAGCTAAATACCAGCATCTGCTTCCATGTACTCAAGTTCTCATTATCACAGGTCAGCAGTGTCAGCAATACACCTGCACATCCATCGAGCAGCCCTACTTTATCGAGAGATAACGGATCATCAACGCTTCCCTCAAGGTCTGTAAAGGGTACTGCCTCTTGAGTATTCCGGTATGATAACATACGATGCAAAAAATCATTCTTGAACGGTATGGCTGCCGTACGGCTGAAATGGTGCTGAATCAGGAGCAAGCCTGCATAGCCGTGACAGATCGTCGGTGAAATTACCTTTCTTAGCGAATCTGGTCTGGAGTAGACGGTATTGAACAATTGCAGAGCCTGCTGCTGCAGCGCTTTGTCCTCCAGGGCCAATCCCAGCCGGAACATAGCCACAGAAGCTCCCGGTGTGCCGTAACACCATGCATCTCTGTGATAACCTGGATTCCGACTAGTCTCTGCGGATTCATCCGGTGTGAACATATTAGGTATGACAAGGGTGCCGTTCCACTCTCTGATATTTCCGAGTAGAAAAGTCTTGGCAACTTCCAGTACTTCTCTCAATCCTGTTAACGGGTAGCGGCGGAGATGTGCAACAGCCAGCAAATTAATGGCTCCTGTAATTCCGTGCGCCATGCCAAGATTATAGTAAATGGTCTGTTCGGGGAGTTCCCCGAAATGTCTCAGCTTGCCTACAGCATCCGTAATCAGTTGAAGGATCTTAAGGAGCACCGCATCCAGCTTCCCAGCGTATCTGTCTTGGCGTTCCTTAACCTCCATTAATGCAGCTGCAATCCCCGTCCATCCTGAAATCAAATCCAAGTCGCTATCCTCAATCAAGGAGTCTTCCAATTTCCCCCTTGTCTCCTCATAGAATTCCCCATAGCTGCTAAGAAACATATCCAGCGTCTGTGAGAGCACATTCGTATATCTTGTTGAACCTCTTGAACACTCGTTGAACAGATAAATAACACCTGCCAATCCGGTATACAGTGACAATGAATGGAACGGTATATTGCCGATTAAGCGCACAATCTCCTGATTGTACTTGAAAGCAAGCGCATCCCACCCTTCCCCCGGGTAGACTTCATCTAGTTTATCCAGAAGAAGGCTGATCCCGGGATATCCTGAAGCCAATGATATCAGCTCCATTTCAGGGTAATCATGCATGGCGTGCTTCTTGATTAGCAGGGTTACAGTATCTATATCTTTGTAAATTTCTGCGCTTTGTCTGACTATTTCAGATAAATTTCCCGGGACTTGTTTGACCGCCATAAGCTCCTCCTCAATAAGCAACATGGTATTTGCTTACCTGTAAATAATCTTCCAAACTGTAGTAGCACAGGTGTAGGGCAAGCTCTTCCTTTTCCCGGTCCAGGCCGAACACTCTGTTGCAGAACATGTGCATGATGCTGAACATAATATCATCGTAATAATTGGTTCTGTCGTCAGCTTCCCGGATAGCCGTGAAATATGCAGCGTATTGCCGCAACCTGTCGCCTGTATCGCTTGCTGGCAAGGATATGGAACGGGTCTGTTGAATTCTTTGGAATAGCGCTTCTTTGTGTTCCCGATACTCCTGTCTGAATTTCTTTGGATCAATAATCGCAGCCATAGCCTTCAATTGATCTTCTGCCAGCGGATACGCGCAGTTCACAACCTCAAAAAGTCCGGTACAGCAAAATAACATCTGATCGGTTGCATTAATTGACCTCTTGCCTGCATAATAGCCTGAAACTAGATAAGAATCGATAGCAAATAACCTCTCCGCTTGTTCAATGAAGGCTGCGCCGCCATACCGCAAAATTTCAGGCCGGTAAGGAACAACCGAATAGGAACTAACCAATCCGGACGAGGTTACAGTATTCAGGAAATCAAAAACATAGTTCAAGGCCGTGAAACGCTGATGCTCTACGCTTCCCGACATTTTGCACCTTAGCCTGATATGCGGCTCCTTATCTGCATACTGGACAAAAAAAACCTGGTCAATGAAGTACTCGGCGCTATTGTCCATGAATGTCTTAAATGCACTGCCCAGCAAATCGGTTAGCATTTCCTGATTGTAATATACCTGCAGGGATATCCAATCTGAACCTGGATAATAAACGGCATTCACCGAAGAACTCAGCACTTTATTTAAGCTTTTATCGGTAGCCTGTGCAGACAATCTGTCTATCGGCAAGTACTGAAACATCGGGCTTTTGCAAAAAAATACGCACTCCTCCATATATCGGTTAGCGGAAGCGAACAATTCTTTCTCCGTTTCCATAATAACGGCCGCCTTGCCTTCCGGATTCCGGGTATATTCTTTGTGCAAAAGCTTTCGATGATGATGGCGATCCAAATCCAGCAACAGCTTATTGTCCAGCTCCACCAAATATACATATCGCGGAATGTTATACTTTATGATCCAATCCTCCAGAAAGGACAGAAACTGTTCTTCGCTCTGGAGCTGTTTATCCGCATATAATGTCCATTTTTTGGGGCAGATGATGATATTTTTATAGGTTACTCTCGGTGTAAAAGAAGAATCATAGAGATACTCCTCCAGATGGGACCATCCGGTCTGATACTGCAGATTAATATCATTCAGAAACCGGATCAGATAAGGCGCCAGCTCTGTATTGTACATGCTGCTGAGTTTGGGAAATACCAGTTCGCCTGTTTCCCTGTGCTTCAGATAAAAGTATCCCGAATCCTCCACCCCTACCAGCAGCTGGGAAACATCTAATTTCCGATTCTCGGGAAACGTGGCCATATCCATAGATTGGTCTGGTGTCGGGCCTGCCGTCATAATATTAGTTATTTTGGGACTGAATGGGTAAAATGAGATTTCAGCGGCGCTCTCCCCTGCTTTCTGATCCTTCGGGTTCCTGACAAAATTGAAGATTTCATCACGGCTATCCTTGTCAAACATGTAGGCAAATCTTCCGAAGCTCTGACACGCTTCCAATGATCCGGCTCTGTTGTTTAAATAAAACGTAACTTCACCTTGCTCATTCTCCATGCAGGAATAATACAAATCGAACGAGACATGGACATTCTCCAGACTCAATTCAGACAGCTGTTGGATTTTGACCTCGTCAAGCACGATATCCGAATGATTGACAAGCGCTTCGGTCTGCCACTCCGCAATTAGCGCCTTAAGCTGTCGGAACCTGCCTTCATCCTTGTGCCTGTACTTATCTCCGTTCTGGTAGTGGCTCTTGTACTCTTCAGGTTTGCCGAGCCCCAAGGTTTTACTGAACAACTGCAATAAGGGCACTTCTTCATATACTCCGTACTTCTCAGTAAATTGCTGACGATAGTCGGAAAGTGTATCCTCTTTCCTGTACGTAGAAAGCATGCTCAATATTGAAGCTATTTGGGCCAACGATTGCCTATCGCTGTCCGACAATAGAATTTCATTTACCTGATTCAGTCTTACGTCTATTTTGACCAAGTCGCCCTGATAATCGGGAAGGATAAGCTGGACTAGTTTTCGGACAGCCTCAATGCCTTCGCGTTTGACCGCAGCAACTGTAATGTCCTGAATGGCTTGTCCAACTCTCTCCAAAATATCTGAGTAATATGCTGCCTTGGGAGTAGCAAGCAGCTTTAGTGTACGTATCAGATGCGCCAGAGGAGCGCTATCCCGAGGATTGGGAATCATCTCACTTACCAAAAAGCCTTGTTCTATCAATTGCTGCAAAAAATCTGTGCTGATCGTGTCATCCACGCCGAAGGCGTCTTTTATAGCTTGCATAAGCTGCAGAAAAGTCTGCTGCTCTTTATCAAGGATCTTCATGATGAAATCTATGACCGGGGTTTTGAGAATAGATATATTTTCAGTGCTTCGTTCCTCCTGATCTGCTGCAAACAGAGTCTGATAAGAGATGACGAGCCTGTGATGGTCAATGTAAGAGGTGTTATTTACACTCAGTCTCAATTCATTGCGGACATCCGCATCCCCATGGAAAAGCCCTATTAAGCGGTAAATTAGGCTATAATCCGGAGTTGCCCAGACGACATGTTCCCCGGCGCCTCCCGTTTTTCCAAATCGGGAAATGCCTACTCCCGCGAACAGTCCAAACGGTGTTGGTCTACAAATTGCCCGCGAAATGAACTTGCTTAGACTTAGGATAAGATTCCGCTTTTTTTTGGACTTCAATGTTCTGCCTTGTTCCAGGCTTTGCAGTGCAGCGTAGGTCGAGGGGCTGGAGACATAAATGGAATCTATCAACCCCTGCTGCTGAACGAACCGTACAAGTCTGTCAAGGTATTCATCATCATCTAGTTGTTCATGATCAAATATCTGCGTATAATGCTCCATGCCAAGCAACGTTTTCCGGTACATGTAATTTTCCGAGATTTCAAAGTTCTCCAACATGCAATCAACCTCTCATCTGTCTTAAAGCACGAATTGAACCGGCAAGGCTTACTTCATAATAATTCCGCTGAACATCAATCAGTCTCGCGCCTTGACGGAGCAGACACTCCATTTCTGTGCGTCCGGCATTCATCCCCTGCGCGATAAGCTCTCCGCTAAGAGAGGCAACAACTCCGCTGAATAAGGCGCTGGCAATACTCGTACCGATACCCACTGTGTATGCTTTGTCAAATCCCAGCACTTCATATAAGTAATCCTCTGTGTCGAAGCTCGATTTGGCAACCATTACCCAATCATTGTTGTAATTGATTTCATACTCATCACCACTCGGCGCAAAAAATTGATCGTTGAGCGTATTGCTGAACCCGGAGATATCCCCGTTCTTATTAGTTGATCCAATTGGGTATACTCCCTTTAAATTCGCAGGTACTCTGTACTCCTGCGTAATATCGCGTCCATCGTTTCCTGCGGAACAGACTACCCATATGCCTTGCGCATTGGCGCAGTCAACCAAAGCCTGAAACCTATTGAACTCGAATAAGTCGACCTCATATTCTGTACGATAGCTGACGTTGATAATTGGATATCCTTTAGCAATACCCTCTTCCAGCGCTCTATACAACCATTCAAGCTTGCTTATTCCTTTTTTGTCCGTAATTTTGTAGACAACAACCCGAGCGAAAGGGCATATCCCCTTCAATATATATTTGCCGGTAACAGAGCTAACCATTTGTGTACCATGCCCGACGTAATCGCTTAGACAAGGCTCATAAGGTACAAATGACTTGCATTCTGCCTCAACTAGATTACCTTGGATCTCTGAGTGGGATTTATCGACGCCTGTATCAATAAACAGGATAGTAAGCGGCTGACCAACAGTTGCACCACAACTAAAATGATCGGTCAGCCGGGCTACATGCCAATTGTATATATTAGGTTTTATCATGCAATCTCCATAATGTAAGTAGGGGTAGCCTATTTCACTACCCCTGACTTACGAATCGCTTATGAATTATTTACAATTGGAACAAGAACCGGTACAGATACAGGTAAGAGTTTTACATACTGCTTTGGATACCTTAATGGTTGTTTTGATGATTGAAGCTTGTGGGCTAAGCTCACTGGCCTCATAGCTCTTTCTTAAATCAAGGTCAAACATTTGATCTACTTTCATTTTCCTCTTCCTCTCTGAATTAGATTATAATAAACATGATTTCAGTGGTACCCCTAAATCACGTTTATTGTGAGTGACCGTATGTCATATCTTGCTGTCGATGAATAAAGAATATATCTAATTCTCCCGTTTTTTATACTTTATTCCTGAAAGGTATTCCAAACCTCCTAAATTGCAGTCATTTTGCTGCCCATGCGGCATGGCATAAAAAAATACCGACACAGAGCGAAACGATTGACGCTTAGAGCATGGCGTATGCTTGCAAGAATCCGATATGTTCTTATACAGGTGTCTCGTATAAATCGGCTGAAGAAGAGATGCTTAGCATGAAGCGCTCGTCCTATGGCTACGATGTGCTGGCTCTTGTGGACGAACTGCGATTCAAACAGGACATGACTGTAAAGGAACTGACTGACGCACTACAGGCATCCCAACAAGTACCCAAAATCTGTTGAGCGATATCAAGCTCTTTTTGCTGCATCTCGATGACCATATTCGTACGATACTGGCCGAAACGACGGAACAAAACGGTGACGTTCTCTTGTCTATGGGTGGAGTCCAGCCGGAAAAAGGCAATGAAAAATTGTACGTCTTGCGCGAAGTCTTTAGTGGAAACGTACTAGCCGCCAAAAATATGAAAAGTGAGGCAGCGAGCGATCGTTTGCTGTTCAGTCCATTTAACCTCTATAGGTGCGTTCGGAAGAGTTGTGGCCTGATGGTGTGCGAGTGGTCACAATCGATACGTGGACAACCGATCAACCCACTTGCGTAGCCGCTGCATATTTTTGATAAATAGCTTGAATTGGGTATAATCGCTGCACGAATATTAGAGAAGCCAAAAAATGTCAGCGTACATTATACTATTTTCCACAACCATTTAAGCAGTCAACTAATAAGTTGACCCGTTTGAGGCAGCTCTTGCTGAAATGGATAATAGGCTCGGTGTTTCCTTCTCTGATTATTTGGGTTTTTCAAGAGGATCCTGAAGAGACAAATAACATCGAAGAACGGAGCATGAACCGTGAGACTTTTAAAATTCTCACGAATATAAGCTATAATCGACAATTAATAAGCCACAACCTTATGGATTGTGGCTTATTAATTGTCAGGAGTGAAATTAACCTATGAATTATGAAAAGGATGTATTCAATGTCTATGTTCCTCCATTGAAAAAGAATCTACTATATCGCTCCCAGCATCCTTTATTCTTTCAAAGATAATATTTCAAGGTCGAGCTATAATAGGCTAGTGAAGAAGTAGGCGCTCCAGGAGTCATCTTGTTATACTTGTGTATTCTTGATTGCCATATCGCCAATTCACTTTTGTTACTTCACTTAATGAGGCTGGATCATACTACATATAAATGAGTCGAATCACTTTGGTCCCAATCCACATCTTTTTATCCGAATATCCCCATGCTCAGATATCGCTCTCCGGTATCCGGGGCAATGCAAAGTACCCGTTTGCCTGCTCCCAAACGCCGAGCTTCCTGAATCGCCGTCCATATCGTAGCTCCGCTAGAGGGGCCCACCAGAATCCCTTCCTGGGCAGCAATCGCCCGTGTCGTAGCAATCGCATCCTCATCCGAAACCTGCACGATTTCGTCATACACTTCCGTATTCAGCACGGTGGGAACAAAGCCTGGACTGGTGCCAACCAGCTTATGTGGACCGGGTTTTCCCCCAGATAGTACTGGCGAGCCCTTCGGCTCAACTACAACAATCCGCAGATCTGGCAAATGCTGACGCAGCACTTCACCCGTTCCCGTAATGGTACCGCCCGTTCCCGAAGAAGCGACGAACACATCCAGTTTCCCTTCCGTCTGTTCCAAAATTTCAAGTGCTGTGGTCGTACGGTGGATATCGGGGTTTGCCTCATTTTCAAATTGATGCGGGATAAAGCTCCCTTCAATTTCAGCCCCCAGTTCAAGTGCCTTGCGAATTGCTCCTGGCATCCGTTCTTCTGCTGGTGTCAGTACGACCTCAGCCCCGTAGGCTTTTAAAATGTTGACCCGTTCCTTCGTCATATTCGAGGGCATCACCAAAATCGCACGGTAACCTCGGGCTGCCGCATTCATCGCAAGGCCAATTCCCGTGTTGCCACTCGTCGGTTCAATAATGGTGCCTCCCGGCTTTAGATGTCCTGCCTTTTCCGCTTCGGCAATCAGGTTGCCCGCCGCCCGGTCTTTAACACTGCCGCTTGGATTAAAATACTCCAGCTTCACATACACTTCCGCATCCTGCGGCCCTGTGAGCCGTTGGAGCCTTACACAAGGTGTATCTCCTATTAAATCTGTAATACTATATACCACTTTAGGTGCCATCGTTGTATCCTCCTTGGATCGTTCCTTACAACGTTATTTACGATCTTCATATCATACTACCAAAATAACACACTTGGCTCCTTCCTACCTGTCGCTTTTGTAAATTACATAAAACTTATCAACTTAGTATGTAAAATTCTTGCAAAATGGGTCGCCAGATATCGCCTGTAGTGATATACTCGCATTACTATTTTTTCAGGAGGATACAAGACACTTATGAGTACTCAAGAAAATATGACAGCAAACCGCTTCCCTCCCTCCTTGCTATGGTTGACCCTTGGTGCCTTCGCCATTGGCATGACCGAATTCGTCATTATGGGACTACTGCCCAATGTAGCCCATGATCTTCATGTTACAATTCCGCAAGCCGGGCAGTTAATTACCAGTTACGCACTTGGTGTGGCTATTGGTGCACCTGTGCTTACCGTATTAACCCATAAGGTACCACAGAAAAAGCTGCTATGTCTGCTAATGATCATATTCATTTTAGGCAATCTTTTTTCCGTCATTGCTCCCAATTACGAGTTTCTGATTGCGGCCCGTATGGCTACTGCATTATCGCACGGAACCTTTTTGGGAGCTGGTTCCCTGATCGCTGCCCGACTGGTTCGTCCTGACAAGCGTGCGGGTGCTATTTCTATGGTGCTGACCGGTTTGACCGTGGCGAACATTATAGGCGTACCCTTTGGTACCTTTATCGGACAACAACTCGGCTGGCGTGCTTCCTTTGGAGCCATTGTGGTCATCGGCTTGATTTCTCTGTTTGGTATCATTCGTTATATTCCGGTGATTCATCAGGACAAGCCTTCCAGTCTCAAACAAGAAGTCCGAAGCCTGTTTAATCCAAAAGTGCTGCTGATGTTGCTCACAGGTGCAGTCGGTTGTGGCAGTCTGTTCACTGTCTTTACGTACATTACGCCTTTGCTTACGGATATTAGTGGCTTTGCCGAGCATAGCATTACCTGGATTCTCGTCCTGTTTGGCCTAGGGGTAACGATCGGCAACATCGTTGGCGGCAAGCTTGCGGATTGGAAACTGCTGCCATCCCTGATCGCAAACTATGCTGTACTGGCTATTATTTTGGCCATTCTGACGTTTACGCTTCAAAACAAGGTACTGGCGGTTATTACTGTCTTTATCTGGGGCATTGCTGCGTTCGGCATCATGCCGGGTATTCAGGTTCGCATCATGAATCTGGCCTATGAGGCTCCTTTGCTTGCCTCTACCTCCAGCCATTCCGCATTGAATCTGGGCAACGCAGGCGGCGCTTTTATCGGGGGAGTTGTTATTAATCAAATGGGGCTAGCCGCTATTCCATGGGTTGCATCGCTAATTACTGTCGGCGGTCTGCTACTCATGGTAGTTAGCTACATTGTGGATCGCAAGACAGCTCATACTGAAGCGATAGCGGAGATACAATCATAGAATCGTTTAGCAAGTTGGACGTAAACGAATGGTTCATTTTTCATAGATTGAGAGATATTGTCCACTCTCTTCTTCTACATTCCTCATAGTATGACATTGTAATACCAATTTATGAGGAAAGAAGTGTGCATGATGAGCCTTTTTTTTACAAACAACACGAGTAACACCATCTATGCTGCCTATGCTTATCCTGATTCCGACTGTCATCCCATGAATTATTCTAAAATGGGCTGGTATCGGCTAGAGCCTGGTGATACGAGAGAAGTATGGAGCGGGTCTGTAGGGGGAACCACATTCTATTATTATGCTGAGAATCACTCCAATAGGTGGCGTGGTACGTACCGCACACGGCTTCCGAGAAGTACTGACCATGATTTTCATTGGTGTTGGAACGATAGCAGTGGATCATCCAGACGAGTGGGGATGCGCCGACTTGCCATTGATTCATCTGTAGACAATTACACTGTTGAGTTCAGCAGAACCAATCAAAGCTTACTGTCAACAAAGAAAACTCGTAGAGCATTACCTTCCAAATCGGAGGACTCCGGCATTAACAGAATTCCGAGAAGACCGGTTCGCTTTAAAAAAGGAACCCCGGTTCCAGTAAAGTCCAAACGATAAGTCAATGATGAACCGTAACCCACAAGATGGACATTTTGAAAAAAGTGACCCCCTTGCGGGTTATTTTTGTTTTCATATGGACGCGCAGATGCGTGTTACAACCACAGTATTTTGCCTCGCTGCTCAGCTTAACCAATGATCAAAAAAGTCTCGGTATCCCCGCTTCATCACCTGACTTGAAAACTGTTCCATGGCGTATGCCTGATTTTCTGTAGAAACCCGACGGGGTGAGGCGGCAGCCATATTGACCAGCTCAAACCAGTTTTTCTCATTCCCTGAAAAAGAATGCGTAGAGCTGATATGTCCATAGCAAGGGTGCTCTGGCTTAACGACGATTTTACCCATAGCGAGCGCTTCGGTCAGCGGCATGGCGAACGTATCAAATTTGGAGCAGCTCCAGTACACCTTCGCCGTGTTCATCAGCGCAAACACCTCATCTTGCGTCAACGCAAATTGAAGTTTAACATTGTCCGGGATATCATATTTCTTCATACTTTCCTTGTAGCGTTCACCGCCAAATACCATATAGACATCCTTGTCAGGATTATGCCTCGCATACTCCAGTACCAAATCCGGACGTCGGTTCTCCTCATCTCTACCAATCCACATCACCCGGTTCTCTACCACTTGCGAGGGATCAAAATGCTTTTCCACCAGCCGCTCATTAAATCCGATCGGGATGACTGTCACATCGGTTACGCCAAACTTCGAAGCCATCTCCTGCTTGAGAAAGGCAGTCTGTACGATAGCCTTGTCCACGATCTGATAAAAAGGCTTCATCATTTCATAGCCTGTCAGTGCCGGATCAGGAAAACTATGCGGAAAAAGCACGCTGTTTTTAAAAAACATGTTCAAATAGGTAAAGCCAGATACCGTATAAATAACGTGCTCAATCTGCTGCTCATGGAGTTGGTCCAGTACGACGTCATAATTGACCAGGTCGCCTTTTTCGTGTTCATAACCCGGAAGCCAGTCATGACTGCTCACATGGCGCTCCGGTGATACAAATACGATGTCCACCCCCAATTCCAACCCGATTTGCTTCAGACGTTCTGCGAAAATACGCGGACCCTGTGCTTCAGCAAATTGTATTTTTCTCATGACCAAACCAACTTTTTTCATGGATATATTCCCTACCTTCTTTGGCTAACTAAATACAGTCTATGTCTTAAGCTACTATCTACATCGCTGGGCTTGTCCCCAATCCATCATCGCAGCACACTGGTTCAAACAGGCTAACGTTTCGTCCAACTGGGACTCTAATTGCTCTTTTGACCATTTGTCGCCGTTTCTATGCAGGTGCGTTCCAATCCTTTGCAAATCACTTGTGATTAACAACAGCATCCAGAGCGAAAATACCACAGCAAACATGCCATATTCCAGCATAAAAGCCGTTCGATCCACTCTTATCCCCAACAGCTCCAGCTGCTCCACGTAGGTGTCCAGTATACGAATACGCAATTCGGACGTCATGCGTCGGAGAAACAACGGATGGGACATGTCGATCAGGTGATATACATCCCACAGCGGTGTGTTCAGATGAGTATGCTCCCAATCCAGCACCATAAGCCGTTCCCCGCTCAGCGCATAGTTCCCCGGATGAAGATCACCATGAGACAGTACAAGCTGCTGTGAAAAAGATACATGCTCCAGCTGTACATACATACGCTGCATCTGTTGCTTAGATAATCCTAGTGAGCTGCAAAGCTGTAACACATCCGGCTTGCGCGTGTACAGCTCGGACACCATCTCCTGAATGAGTGGCTTTGGTCCCCGCAGCGGCATCCCAGCAAAACGATCCGTCGGCAAAGCATGCCACCATGCTACAAGTCCAATAGCTCGCAATAAAGTTTCGTCTGCGTGTAGATGATGTAACGGACCAAGGTCCTCAAAAACCATCCATTCTCCTCCGCCATCCGCATCTGCATCAGACCAGGCTAGCAATCGGGGATAGATCGGGGATAACGCAGGAAGCACATGCTCATACACCCATCTCTCCCGCCCCTCCTGATCATCGTTGGTTAGCGGTTTAAATATATAACTTTCAGAGGATGACACGTAAAAACGTTCCACATGCCGGCCATTCGTACCTGTATATAAAACCTCACGATTCCGCACCAGCGTATCATTTAAGGTACCGTCAACATTCACATATTTATGAAAAGGATTCATAGCCACCCAACTTTTTTGTATAAAATGTAATAGCACGATCATATCACAGTCCTCGTTCCGAACGAAGCCCAATCATTTTGGGGTAACTCGCTGCACCCAAAAAGGGGCTTGCCCAAGCAGATCATACGACCTGTTGGGCAGCCCCTTATCACATCCGTACTCCTATCCTTACTCTCTTCTATACCAATTAATATTGAGTATTGCCGGATTCACTCGTATTACTGGATTTAAAACCTTTGAACAATTGTTTTACATTATGATAACGAGTATTCGTAATTTTAGCTTTGCTGTTAGGACCGTCCGATCTCAGGATCGAGTCCTTTACATTGGAAATATCCGAGTTATCCAAAGTCATATTCACTCTGAATGTAGAGCCCCCAAGTTGGCGAACCAGCTTACCGATATCATCGGCTCTAAAGTTTTTAATGTTAATCGTACCTTCGGCATTAATTTGGAATACTTTATCATATGCGTGGAACGCTCCACCACCCGTAATGTTTACCGTGCCTGGTTCTTTAAGCGTCAAGGCATCTTCACCGACATCCTCCCACGTTACGTTGGAGATTGTGCCGTTGCCATATACATGCACCCCATCCGCAGCAGGGGCAGCGATGATCACATTTTTCAGTGTTGCATTATTTTCAAGCTTGAAAATAGGCTTTTGGGCCTCTTTCTGGCTTCCATCTCCCAAGGTATCGGGATCAGCCACTACAGTCTTGCCTTTACCATCGTAAACTTCTCCAGCTTTAACAAGTATGGTCTTATGAACGACTTCTGGAGCTGCATGTGCAGAATAATTGCCGACAAATAAGGCGACCAACATTCCTGATAAAGCGATACTGATTCCCTTTTTCAATACGTTAGCTGTGTTTGTTTTCATGTCAATTCATCCCTCTCGTAGATATTTTTCATTGTTCCAACTCTTCGTTGACTAGAACGTGTAGACCGTATCACCACCTTCGCACAATGAACCCAATGACCGATACACGTCTATAAAGCATCATTCAACTATTTGCATATGTATACTTGGTTTTTGGTTCAAAGTAATTTTGTCTCATAAATTATATAAAGCACAAATTGTAAATAGAGCGATTACATTTACAATTTGTATAATTCTATTATAATCACACTTCCAGTAATTTCAATATATTTCTCGGCAAAATATGTCCTTTTTTTCAATTTAGTACATAAAATTGCCTCTTTTATACTTGTACAAGTTTGTTTTTCTTCAATTTACACATTAAACAATACTTGAATACCTTGTTTCGTTTGCCTGCTGTTTATCACTTAATTGGTATTCAGAGTCCCTTTTATCGTATACCTCATTGCTGATGTGCTCTATACTATTGAATGACACGGTTGATGAACGTATAATGTATTTAGTGCTTTGAAGCGTTACATCTCAACATTACTGGTGAGAAAAGAGTGGTTATCGTGCAAAACAATAGTGAGATTCCATTAAAAGAACAAAATATTGTGCTCATCGGCTTTATGGGTGTAGGCAAAACAACGATCGGTTCCCATCTAGCGCGCAAGCTGTATCGCGATTTCGTGGATATTGACCAGGAGATTGAACAAGAATACAACATGCCAACAACAGAGATTTTCAAGACTTATGGAGAGAAGCGTTTCCGTGAGATTGAAAAAGAGCATATTTTGAAGCTGTGCAGCAACACACGCCTTAAAATCATTTCCGTTGGCGGTGGTGCATTTTTACAGGAAGAGGTGAAGCAAGCTTGTTTGGCTTCATCGATTGTTTTCTTCTTGGATTTAAATTGGGATTCCTGGAAAGATCGGCTCAAGATGCTGATTGACACCCGTCCTAATCTACAAAACAAGACTTTAGGGGAAATTGAGGATTTATTCCGTTCCAGACAGGACATCTACGCGGTGAATCACTCCAAGATCGATACAGATCAGTTGGATGCGGAAGAAGTCGCAGATTATATTATTCAAACGCTGAATCTAGGTTGGGAGTTATATGAACCTACTCGGGGATTGAATTAAGAGTACACCAAAAAGGAAGGCTCCAGCATGCTTAACGCATGGGGGCCTTCCTTTTTGGCTCACTGCGGATATATTACTGACTGGGGAGTAATACCATCCATCTTTTAAGAATGGCTATGCAGCACCGTCAATATCTCTCTCAGTTCAGTCACAGGGATCTGCCCCGGTGCGGAAGCTTTCTTAGCGGCACCAAAGGTCAGAGCCGAACCAAACAATTCTCCGGTCAGACGGCTCACGACACCTTTCCCCGCCATCGACATCGTAATAATCGGCCGATCTGCATGCTCTTCTGCCATAGTACGCGTGGCATCCAGCAAAGTGAGCACATCGGCTGTATTGGTCGGCATCACTGCTATCTTAGGCAGATCGCCTCCCAATTCCTGCGCCTTACATAACCGGGAAACAATCTCCTCCTTCGACGGCGTCTTATGAAAGTCATGATTAGATATAATCACATACACGTTATGCTTGTGTGCTGCTTCTACCAGCGTCTTCACATCGCCTTCCTCATTAAAAAGCTCTATATCAATAAGTTCGACTTGCCCCGTTGCGGCTATTGTACGATTCAATTCCACATAACTCGCCGCACTGATTTCCTTTTCTCCGCCTTCCCGAGCGCTACGGAACGTAAATACGAGCGGAACATTGGCTAAAATAGACCGAATTTCATGTAAGGCAGATTTTACCTTTTCCAAATCCTCCACATGCTCGAAAAAATCGACTCTCCACTCCACGATATCCAGGTCGAGCGTACGTAAATAAGTAGCTTCTTCCTTCAACTGCTCCAACGTTTCTCCCACCATGGGCACACAAATTTTTGGCGCTCCTTCACCAATCAGGACATCTTTCACCTTTACGATTTTAGCCATCTCTATCTCACTCCCAAATTACAGTTTCAAGTCGAACATGTACAATAATTCATAGTATAACGCATTCTGAATAAGCATGCAGATGATATGATCCAGTCGTCGTTATTTGGGTTCAAGTGCGATTTTAGGCGACAATTTGCGACTTGCTGGAAAAACTAAACTGTACCGAAAATTAACAAACCCCGCCAGTACGATCCCTAGCACATTCACAATAATAGCTAGCACAAAAACACTGGATATCTGAGAATGTTTCAACAGAAAGCCTGTAAACACAGGAATGATCGTGTATGAAAGCGAGGTTGCTGTATAAACAAACCCGGTAATCTGTCCTTTTCGTTGACTAAAAAATTCACTCATTACGGTTAATGTTAACTGAAGTACACCTGATATTGAAAACCCGATAACACTCGCACAAATAATGGACGCAGCCCCTGACTTGAAAAGGAGAAGCGCTCCAAAAGCCAACAGGGAAATACATGGATAAATAAGAATAATGTGAACTGGTTTAACCCATTTTCTTAACACAATGACCAATACAAACACGGAAACCAGCGAACCCATATTGTAATAAACTAATAATCTGAGAGACTCTGATTCGGTCATACCGATAAACTGTTGTCCAAAAGTAGGCAACCATAACTGCACAATATAAAGCAAGGTAGGTCCCGTAAATCCGAGCAAGATAAGGCATAGCCCTTCCTGCCAAAACCGCGGCTTACTCCGGTCATTTGCCTCCAATTTTCCCGCTAGGCTTGATACAGAATTACCGCCACTTTGCCCCTTGGCGGGCTGCACGCGCATGTCTGGGAACTTCATTTTGAACAAGTACATTGCATTCAAAGCAAATATGAGGGCAGGTAAAAAGAAAGAGAACCCGTAGAAAATATCGTGATTCATAAAAAAGATAATCATTAACGGTAAAAATGCCGCCCCAACGGATATAAAACCTCTCACCAATACTGTAGCCGAACCAGAGGATTGGGGGAAAGCTTCGATCAGCGCTGGATAAGTACCTGAATCAAGAAAAGAATTCGCTACGCCTGCCAGCACAGCCAGTACGATCGCCATCTCAAAGCTGGAACTCAGCGGTATACCGACCAAGAATACAGCCATCAGTAGCCCGGCTGCCACAATAAACGGTTTGCGACCATAACGGTCGGAGAGCACCCCGGATATGTACAGGGTAAACAACCTGCCAAATCCCATCGCAGAAACCAAGAGACTGATGCCCGCCTGATCTGTATGCAAATGCTCTGTTAAAAAGGACATGTGCGATGCCAGCATAATATTAAACATGCCGAACAAAAGATAGTTTACATAAAGTCCTGTCGCCACTGGAAAAGAAGTACGTTTCATCATGAATTCACCTGCTTTTGTAAGTAAGTCTTGTAGTATCAAAACGTGAATCATTTCACATTGCTTGCGTCGATGATGAAGTATAGAACACAATTTAAAATTTATCAAGTTTAAATATTGCGAGACTCCGGCTTAGACACGCTGATGTGTTTTCAAATAAAACTCCTTGCCATAACTTAGGGCAAAGTTCCGAAACTCTACTACTGCCGGGGATAAATATCTATTTTTAATGCTGGCTAGGTAGATAAAACGCTCGTATTCTGGATTAATAATAGGCAATGTTTTGACGTTAAAATAATCTAACGATGAAATGCGGGGCATAACTCCGATCCCGTAATTGATAGACACCAGTCCTGCCATTGCCGTATCTTCTTCAATCTCGCAAATAATCTGTGGCGTAACGCCCGCCTTGGCAAACAAATTCTCAATAATGGGCCGAACCCCACTCTTTTTGTTGAAGAAGATCACCGGGTAATCTGCTGTATCCTTGAGATCAATTTGGTCCAGAGAAGCCAGTGGATGATCAGGCGAAACAATGACCACCAGTTCCTGCTGAGCCAACGGAATAAACTCCACATCCGGTTCATTTTCCACGTGAGAGCAGAACGCCACGTCATAGTGTTCCTGCTTCAGGCCTTGAATAATATCGTTCGTATTCCCTTGGTGAAACGAAAAGGAAATGTCTTTACAGGCATCCAGAGCTGAAAAGGCTTGGATTATTGCTGGAATGAAGTGTGAACCTAGTGTGTAAATGAACGCCAAATCTATATTACCATGACTTGGACTCACTAATTCCCGTAAGTTATGCTCCCCCTTTTCCAATTCATCCATCGCGTGCTCCACATACTTCAGAAAAAATCGTCCGTATTTGTTTAACCGAATATTTCTCCCCTGCTTCTCAAACAGATGAACGCCCAAATCCTTTTCTAATTCTGAAATCGCATGACTTAAACTGGGTTGAGTGATACATAGCCGCATAGCTGCCTGAGTAAAATGCTCCATCTCCGCAAGTACACGAAAATATTGTAAGTGCTTCAGGTTCATAATTATGTAATTCCCTTCTTTAATTCATATTTTAAATTATAGACCCAAACTATGAAAAACGATAAAAATATGCATTGGATTTATAATATCACCCCTTATATAATTAAGACATAGACATTATGTGAATATTTTCACTTGTTTGTGGGCGTACTTTAATACACCTGGACGATGCCTACCTAGGCCATTGATCTAAAATTTATGTTGGGAGTTACACTTATGAAAAATCCTTATATCAGAATGGCAACAGGGCTTTATATCAACTATTTTCTTCTGGGTATGATTAATGTTATTCTCTCGTCGAATATGAGCTTTCTGACCGTGCAATTGAACACGGATAAAGCAGCCATCGGCTATCTGGTGTCAGCGATTGGAATCGGTAAACTGCTCGCTCTCGGAGTAGCCGGAAAAATGTCAGATAAATACGGAAGGAAACCACTCATTGTTATTGCATCATTTGCTTATTTAATCTTCCTAATCGGTATTCCGCTTGCACCTAACTACACCTTGGCATTCGTGTTTGCCATTATCGCAGGGCTCTGCAACTCGATGATGGATGCGGGGACTTATCCCGCACTCATTGAAGGGTTCGGAAAAAAAGCCGGGTCTGCAACCGTCCTAGTCAAAGCATCCATCTCGATCGGTGCCATTGTTATTCCTTTCATGATTGCATTTTTTATTAATCACGATATGTTCTATGGATATTCCTTCTTTATTCCAGCAGGAATTTATCTGCTGAACGGGATTTTCTTGTCAATGACCGCTTTCCCCAACCACAAAGCCGAGGAACAAAAGGCTCCAGCCGAGACTGGTCAATCAACGGATTCGTTCCACAGCGAGCCTAAGTTTTGGCAAGAAGGTTTGTCTCTGATTATTATCGGTTTTACTTCAACTGTATTGTTCATGATCGTGCAGCTATGGCTTCCTACCTTTGGACAAGAGGCTCTTGGCATGGACAAAGCCAGCGCTATTAAGCTGCTGAGCTACTATAGTATAGGTTCATTAGTTTCCGTTATTTTGTTGGCTATGGTACTTGGTAGATTCATTAAGCCCATTACCGTCATGATTGTGTATCCGCTTATTGCCCTACTTTCTTTGCTGGCTTTAATTGTATGGCACAATCCTGTCGCTACCTTGATCAGTTCATTCTTAATCGGCTTGTCTACCGCAGGCATATTCCAAATTGCCCTTACGGTAATGACGGAATTTTTCCGTAAGAACAAAGGAACTACGACTTCTCTCGTAAACATAGCAGCCAGCCTATCGTTCATCCTGATGCCTTTGGCTACCGGGAGCATGTCCAAAAGTCTGGGAATTACCTCCGTATTCATTCTGGATATTGCGATTGCTGTAGTCAGTATTTTGCTGGCCGTGTTTGTTGCTTATCGATATAAAAAAGTGTTTCATTAAACTACACACGTTACTTGGAGGCTTATATCATGAAAAATGCTGGACGTATTGACGGAAGAACACAATTAATCGGACTGCTAGCTACACCGATCGGACACTCTTTGTCCCCGGCTATGCATAATCTTGCGTTTGAAAAGCTGGGCCTAAATAACGCGTATATGGCCTTTGAAGTAGGCAATGAACAGCTTGAAGAGGTCGTACGGGGGATGCGCGCTCTGAACATACGCGGTTATAACGTGTCCATGCCTAACAAAACAGCTATACTCCAGTATCTTGACGAGCTAGACGACAGCGCTAAATTTACAGGTGCCGTCAACACTGTCGTGAATACGGATGGTAAGCTGAAAGGCTACAGTACAGATGGATCAGGTTATGTTCGTAACTTGCAGGAGAACGGCATTGATCTGAAAGGTAAGAAAATGACACTCGTCGGCTCAGGCGGTGCTGCAACGCCGATTGCTATTGAAGCCGCTCGAGCTGGTCTCGCTGAAATTTCAATTTTCGCTCGTAATGACCAGTTCTTTGCCCGGGCGGAAGAAAATGTCCGTATGATTAATGAAGAGATGAAACATGCCCAAGTCAAGGCGAATATCTATGCATTAGAGAATCAGGAGAAGCTGCGTGAAGAGATTCTTACAAGTCATATTTTCGCTAATGGTACAGGTGTGGGTATGAAACCGCTGGAAGGCAAAAGTGTAATTGAGGATGTGTCCATGCTTCGTTCCGATCTGATTGTGACCGATGTAGTATACAGCCCAGCTAAATCCAAGCTGATGGAACAAGCTGAATCCGTAGGTGCAACCGCCATTAACGGTCTGGGCATGATGCTGTGGCAGGGCGCATTAGCCTTCGAACTGTGGACAGGCCAAGAGATGCCAGTCGCTTATATTAAAGAACAGCTTTTTGCTGATCAACTGTAAGATTTAGAGCTGCTCAACAAGCAGATCAAGCCATGAGTTCCTTCTATTATATACGTATATATGTACTTTAAAGACGATGCTCGGCGAATGAACACTTCTGCCGGGCATCGTCTTTTTTATGGTTCCTTCTCTTTTCATTAATCCTTATAAGGGTCAAATTCATTGGCCCCAGCCATGCATACCCCGATTGGCTTCAGCACATGCATAACTTCCACGGTCTCGGAATGAGCGTCCAGTACCTCGCGCAGTTTGCGGTAGACGAACGGACTTTCGTCTGTACCTGCTCCGCGCAGCTCGACACCATAGTTCCGAATAGCCTCCTTCATCTGTAGGTCCGTAATCTGCCCACCGCTACGCGTACGGGTTTTCCAATTCATTTTACCGGCTGCCTGGGTACGACTCATAATACGACCTGCGCCATGGACTGTACTATAGTAGGAATCCCGATTTTCTACCGATTCTTTCCCACGCACAATCACCGAGATATCACCCATGCTTCCTCCAATAAAGCCCATTTGGCCAGGGGCCGAGGGGGTTGCGCCTTTGCGGACTACAATGGTGTCGCGTCCATCATGCTGTTCCTTCCACGCGTAATTATGGTGGTTATGCACCGTAAAATCCGCTTCGGTCCCCATAATACCAAGCACTTGTTCTATCACATAGTCACGTCCCGCATACGCATAGCGTCCGGCAAGGCGCATCGCACGGTAGTACATGTCTCCCAGCTCACTGTTCATATCCAGCAGTACAGGCGGCTGATCCATATGTTCTCCCGGCGCCTTTCCGAGAAACTCCCGTCCAGCGGCCAAGTTTAGAAACCCACTTGCTGTTTTATGTCCAAAGCCCCGACTGCCGAAATGATTGGCAATCCAGACCTGTCCTGTCGCTTCCTCCACGAATACATCAACAAAGTGATTACCACTCCCTACTGTACCCAGCTGTTCTCTTGCCAAGGACTTCAGTTTGTCATGTTCTTGTTTCCCAATCGCCGCATATACTGCCCAATCCGGGTCATCGAACAGCTCATGGTCTACCTGAATTGCATTCACACGGCCTACGCCAAACGAAATATGACGTGCAATCTCATCCATCACGGCTGAAATACGCGGCATAATATCTGCGGCAAACAGCTTGGTTCTTACCGCCTTATTCCCGCAGCCGATATCATACCCGACACCTGAAGGTGAAATTTGTCCGTCATACACCATCACACCGCCAATCGGCTGACTGTAGCCTTTATGATGATCTGCCATCAGTAGCGCCTGAATCACATTACCATTTTCGGCACATGTACGGGCTTGAGATAGTGCCCCCGGGTCAGGTGATCCCCATACGCGAACTCCATTGATTTCTTGATAAGCCATCGTTTTATCCCTCCATATTTTGCAAGAAAATTTCTATATGTAAATTTGACTACTTTTAAACTTTGGATCTCTTAATAGCATTATGTACGGTTTACCCGCTTCCGAACAGGGCGTAAGTATTACAAGCACAACATCAGACGTCTCTATAAGAAAGTCCCTATAAGAAAATAAAAAAGGATATCCATGCAGCTGACCAGACTGTAGGATATCCTTTTATGATTATTTAGAAACCATTAATCAATTTTACTGATATTTTTTGATGATTCCGAATTGATCCACAATAAAAGGTTTGGCATCATTTTTGTTTTGATCAATTTCGTACGTTACGGCTGTAAGTTTATTTTCGTCTACGGTGATGCCAACAAAATTCTGTACCTGTCCTCGTACAGGTCTACGATTGTCACTCGGATCCGGGCCATATACTGCCGCATGATTCTCTTCAGCTAGCTCAAAGAGATTATAATACTTATCACCAAGTTTTTCGCTTGGATTCTTGTAGTAGACTTTGGGGCCAGCGGTTGCTGGGATGACATAGATACTTCCATCTGGATTCACACTATATTCAATCGTCTTATCATTTAATGTATCTTTTAATTTGGTTGGCGTTGTTGCTTTACCCTCTTGGTTGATTGGCTTCGTACGAGCGTAAATATGATCGTGTCCCTGCACGACAAAGTCGATATCAAGTTTGTCCATGAGTGGTGCGATTTGGTTACGAACTCCATTGTTATCCATGATGTCAGAATCTGTTGCATGATTAGAGGTAGTGTAGGGACCTTTATGAATGTTAACAATGATCCACTTTGCACCTGCCCTTTTGGCTGCCGCAGCATCTTTCTTTAACCATTCAACTTGATCTTCAGAAAAATTGGCATATTTCTCTGAGTCCTCATTGGAGTTCAGTACGATAAAGTGAGCATTGCTGTAATCAAAGGAGTAGTACGCTCCTGTTTTAGTAGCAGAACCAGCTGGTTGATTAATATTAAAGTGATCATAAAAAGCGTAGTTCTCATCCTCGTGATTACCTGCTGAAGGAACAATGGTTGTATTCAAAAGACTTTTTTGTGAATGTCCCAACAACCAGTCCCACTGCTCTTCCTTGGTACCGGTGTCTACGATATCTCCGTTGTGGACTACAAACTGAGCATTACCTACAGTTTGAAGTGCTTTTTCGAGCGTCTGTGAAGACAATATGGCTTCATCTTCGCTTTTCGCTTGTGTATCAGCTAAATCAATGAAGGTAAATTCGCCGCTCTTAGGAGCCGTTTGAAACGTACCTGTTTCGCTCCATATCCCGCGCGCTGCATCACCCACACGATAATAATAAGCTGTGTCCGCTTGAAGACCTGTAGCTACAGCTTTATGGACAAGCTCTTCTGGAGAATTGGTCGATGGAGAAGAAGTCCCTTCAAATGTAAGAGCACTCGTAAAATCAGCTTCAGAAGCCGTTTTCTTGATTACTTGAACAGTGCTCATCGTGGAAAGTTTTGAAGTATACCAGGTAAATCCTTTGGAACCTTTTGTGTCTCCATAAAATGTAGCTGTAACTTTACTAATACCATGATCTGTATTCCCTGA
Organism: Paenibacillus sp. FSL L8-0644; assembly: GCF_038008165.1. NCBI lineage: Bacteria > Bacillati > Bacillota > Bacilli > Caryophanales > Paenibacillaceae > Paenibacillus > Paenibacillus sp. FSL L8-0644. Next base: position 1,091,153 of record NZ_JBBOYN010000001.1, on the reverse strand, counting down.
TGACTCAGCATGGACAGGCAAGGCTGACATGCCCGTAATCAAACCTAGCGCAAGAGCAACAGACATAGATGTTGCTGACCATTTTTGGAACTTCTTAAACATGTGTACACTCCTCTGTGTAGTTAATATGTAAAAGTTATAAATATGATCATATCAATCAAATGTTAATACGTTGTTTTAGGAAATATAGTAATTTGTAAAAACGAGGTGTTAAGTGACCTAGCGATTGAGGAGAAGGATAGCTGCTTTACCCTTTTAGGGCTACAAAGCCAAATAAGGCTAACCGTATATTTGCAAAGTTTGCAAAATCGGCAGCCCTTTGTGCATCGCAATTTCGATCATTCCACTGACTAATGTGAATCTGCTTCATAACGAAGGCCGAATTGTTGTCTTGCCTCCTCCATCACTTCAGCGACTGTAAGTGAACACTCCAAAGAGTTAATGGAACTGTTGCGTTCACCACTCTTGATCAGATCTATAAATTCCTGAATTTCATAATACATGGGCTCACGCGTCTGAGCTTTGGTCAGATCCTCAATCGTGCCGTCCCGATAATGAATTTTCACCTCATAGGGCTGACTGATTTTGTCGATCACCATCGTTCCATTCTCACCCTGAATTTCAGCAGGCAGATAGGAATCTGTAATTTTGGAATACATGACGATAGCATCCATATCAGGATACTTCATCACGATACTGCCCTCGCCATCGACACCAGAGGATAAAAGCACACCAACCGCCCGAACCTCCTCAGGTTTGCCGAACAAAGTCACCATAGGATACAAACAATACACGCCAAGGTCCATCAGGGAACCATTGGAAAAGGCCGGGTTAAACGCATTCAATACCTTACCTTGCTTAAAAGCATCAAAGCGGGAGGAGTATTGACAGTAGCTTGCAAAATAACGCCGAACCCGGCCTATTTTATACATATGATCCTTTATTATTTTAAAGTTAGGCATAAGTGTGGATTTAACGGCCTCCATCAGCAGAACATCGTTGTTGCGCGCGGCTTCGATCATACTCTTCACCTCTGCTGCATTAGACGCAAAAGGTTTCTCACACAACACGTGCTTTCCGTGATTCATACATAAGATCGCCTGCTCCGCATGTAAGGAATTGGGGCTGGCAATATATACGGCATCGACCTGGTCACTTGCGGCCATTTGCGCCAGGTCTGTAAAAACCTCCGGCTGGCTGTTATATTTGTCAGCAAAAGCTTTGCCCTTATCCTCTGTGCGTGAGTATACCGCCGTCAGGGAAAATTCGTCCGTCTCCATCGCAGCTTGAATAAACCTCTCTGTTATCCAGTTGGTTCCAACAATACCAAAACGCATCACAGTATCCCATCCTTCCCGTGAGTCATTACAATTCATATGTACCTATTCTCGCATTCCAGCCTAAACTTGTCCACTATACCGTTAGTCATATCTCGTGCTTCAACATGTTTATTCGACAAAAAAAGACTGCGGTCTATCAGCTTAATTTATACTGATTGTACCACAGTCCCTGTCAGTTATTTGGGGTTATATCTTTATTTTTTTGATATTACTTTTCCTACTTCTTCCAAAATAGCATCCATGGAAGCAGGGTCATGTACATCATACTCATCAATGTTCAGACGCAGTACAGGACAGGCATCAAATTCGTTGATCCAATTGGAATATCTGCGATGCATTTGCTCCCAATAAGAACGCTCGGTCTGGATCTCCATCTCGCGACCGCGCTCCTCAATCCGACTCAGAATGGAGGGCAAACTGCCTTCCAGATAGATCAGCACATCAGGGTGAGGGAAAAACGGTGTCATCACCATCGCCTCAAACAGGCTAGTATACGTTTCATAATCGGTAGGATTCATCGTTCCCTGATCGGCATGCATTTTCGCAAAAATGCCTGTATCCTCATAAATAGAACGATCCTGCACAAAGCCTCCACCAGACAGGAAAATATTCTTTTGTTCCTTGAAGCGTTCCGCGAGAAAATAAATTTGCAAATGAAAGCTCCATCTTTCGAAATCGTGATAAAATTTCTCCAGATAGGGATTATGATCGACCTGCTCCAAAGAGGTTTTAAAACCAAGGCGTCCGGCCAAAGCACCGGTCAACGTGGATTTACCTACACCCACTGTGCCCGCTACCGTAATCAAGGCATTTGCAGGAATGTTGTAATTATTCACTATATAAGCTCCTTTACATCGGAAACAATTTGTTTAAATTGTGCCTGATTTTCTACAAAATCAATTTCATTCCCGTTCACGGTCAATATACGAGGGGAAGGGGACTGTTCAGCGAGAAACTGCATGCCTTTATCATAATCTATGATCAATTGCTCCAGATAGGCAGGGTCCATCTCCTGTTCAAAAGAGCGTGCACGCTTGCGAATTCTCCCCAGCAAGGTATCCAAATCTGCTTTGATATAAATGATAATGTCCGGCTTAGGCATATCATCTGTGAGCAAATGATAGATTTGACGATATTTTTCGAGCTTCACACCCTTAAGCGTACGTTCAGCAAAAATCAAATTCTTGTAGATATGATAATCAGAAATAACAGGCTGAGCTTTCTCGATATATTGCAGACCAGTATCCTCCAACTGCTTATACCGATTGCAGAGGAAGAACATTTCCAACTGGAAACTCCACTCATCTATATTCTGATAAAATTTATCGAGAAATGGGTTCTCCTCGACAATCTCTTTGATTATCGGCCAATGTAGCTCGGTTGAAAGCATCGAAGCTAACGTCGTTTTGCCTGCTCCGATGGGCCCTTCAACGGCTATAAATGGGGCTTGTTTCATGCGGTTCTGCTCCTCCTTGTACTCCAGTCCATCCTGTGGACAACTATCCTATTGTATCACAAGGTAGTACGCTAAAGGCATACCAAATCTATGGATAAAACAAAAAAACAGAGCGCTATATTTTGCTTCATAGCGTCTCTGTTTCTCATTTAAACCAACCTTTTTCATTAAAACGTGTAATCGCTTCGATCCGGTTACTGACACCCAACTTATCGAGAATGACTGAAATATAATTGCGCACCGTCCCTGTCGTTAAATACAGTTCACCAGCAATCTCTTTTGTGTTCTTTCCGTCAGCGATGAGCGCCAAGACGGTCTTTTCACGCTCTGTTAGCGGGTTGACTTCGGCATAAGCATCATCGACCAGTTCCGGAGCATAGATACGCCGACCTGCCATAATACTGCGAATGGAGGAAGCCAGCTCTTCACTGGGACTGTCCTTGAGTAGATAACCGTGTGTCCCCGCCTTGATCGCTCGTTCAAAATACCCAGGGCGGGCAAACGTAGTTAAAATCAGCATCTTGCAGTTCAAGCCTTTGAGTTCTTCAGCCGCATCCAATCCGCTCTTTATCGGCATTTCGATGTCCATAATGCATATATCCGGTTGATGCAGCTTCACCAGTTCTATAGCTTCTTCCCCGTTGCTTGCTTTTCCGACTACTTTCATGTCCTCTTCCAAGTCTAGCAGAGAAGCTAGAGCACCCAGCAGCATACGTTGGTCTTCTGCAATGACAATTCGAATCATGGCCCCACCTCCTCGTTCGGCTTTTCAGGGATATTGGGCACTTTAATGACCAAGGTCGTTCCCTGATCTGAACGCAGCTCCATACATCCGTTCACGAATTCGAGCCTTTCCTTCATACCTTGCAGGCCGTTTCCACGAAGGGTTCCATTTTCTCTCGTAATACCGACTCCATTATCCTGAATCCGAAGAGTTAATTCCTTACGAGACGGCTCAATCGTGATGGAGCAAGCGGTAGCTCCACTGTGTTTCACTACATTGGTTACGGCTTCCTTCATACACATGCTAAGAACATTTTCATTCATTAATGATGTATGCTCCAGCTTCGGGTCTCCCTCTAGAGTTAATTCAATGTGAGCAGCCTTTAAAATCTGCCGAATACGTAGCAGCTCATCCTCTAGTCGCATACCGCGCATTTGAGTAACCATTTCCCGTACCTCTTTTAACGCGCTTCTTGCCGTGAGACGAACATCGTTAATTTCGACATGCGCCCGCTCCGGGTACTGATCCATCAGTTTGCCCGCCAAATCGCTCTTCAGCCCAATGAGTGACAACTTCTGACCTAAGGTATCGTGCAGGTCACGCGCAATTCTTTGCCGTTCCTCCAGCTTAATCAATTCCGATATTTTCTTATTGGCATCCTCCAATTGAACTTGGAGCCGATCGCTTTTGTTGCGATTAAAATTCGTAATCGGAAGGAGAATCACACCGATCAGATTAAGCAGGATAAAAGGAATCTGTTTAATAAAAACGGGATTCTGAGAAACAAAACCATAATTGATCAATCCAATCGTAATAACCATTAAAATAATATACAGCGTCGTAAATGCAGCCTTACTTTTAATATTACCGATCAAATAGGCGATAAATATGGAAAAGTACATATAGCTGAACAGCAGTGTCATGGTAATCGATATGGCAATCTGTACACTGGTCCAAAAGTATATGAGCCAGCCTTTTGAGACAAAAGCCAGTACATAACATGCAAAGAATACCAAAATAATAGCAGTACCCAAAATAATATGACCTGTAGATGAAGAGCTAAAGTAGTAAAAGGGCAGGATGTAAAAGACGACCCAAACATAAGGGCTAAGCCCTGTATTTCTTTGGAAGATCTGATACCATTTTTGCATCCTGCCCACCCTCTTCTACTTCACATGACTTATATTCCTTATCTTATCATACCAGGTTTTGTTCAACGTTATTTTCTTTCTGTGCCTACAACAGGTGTAGGCATGGGTTTCGTAACTGCAACACGTTTGCTGAGGAGCGGCTTCACTTGTTTAAAGGTCAAAAAGGTTTTCGTATTTTCATCCCAAAGTCGGAACTTCAACGATTGCAGACTGCTACTCACTGTGATCGTGGTCGCCTTTTGAAGTAACGGTGTCGCTTCATGTGCTTTTTCCAAATTATAATTTGGAACTTTGGGACTCAGGTGATGAACGTGATGAAATCCGATATTGCCCGTAATCCATTGCAATACTTTAGGAAGCTTGTAGTAAGAACTGCCTTCTACGGCTGCATTAATATAACTCCACTCTTCATCGTGCTCGAAATAAGAATCCTCAAATTGGTGTTGTACATAGAATAGCCAGATTCCCAACATACCGGATACAAAAAAGATAGGTGCCTGTACGAGAAGGAAGGCCTGCCATCCAATAGCCCAGCACAACAGTGCATACAATGCAACGATGGATATATTCGTCACATGAGTGTTCATTTTTTCCTTGCGTTTGGCTGTCTTGATATTAAAGCGATAGGAAATCAAAAAAGTATAGATCGGACCTAGTCCGAACATAACCCAAGGATTTCGGTATATGCGATAGGCCAACCGTGTCCATGTGGAAGCCTCTGTGTACTCTTCTACCGTAAGCACCCACATGTCACCTGTGCCTCTTTTATCCAGATTACTGCTGGTTGCATGGTGGATCGCGTGACTATTTTTCCATTGGTGATAAGGGCAGAGCGTAATAATACCTGTAATCGTTCCCACAATGTCGTTCAGCTTGCGGCTTTTGAAGAAGGATTGATGACCACAATCATGAAAAATAATAAACGTCCGTACCACAAACCCCGATGCAACAATGGCAATGGGAAGCGTCAGCCAGTACGAAACCGACAGGCTAAGATAAGCAGCATACCACAATAGGATCAGTGGACCCAAAGTATTGATAAGTTGCAGAACGCTGGATTTCGTGTTTATTTTCTCGTAGGGAGCCATATTTTTTTTCAATTGGGCTAATGGGAGTTGTGTCATACTCATTATGATCCTCCTTAAAGATGACGCCTATACCTTGATCCTGTTAGGCGTACATGTTGATCTAATCTCAGTATAAGGAGAACGCTCTAGGCGCTGTAGTCATAAACGTCAGTTCGTGTATATGACATTTGTCATATAGACAAGTAACATAACCCGTTTTCCAAATGTTCGCGGGTTTCTTTTCTGATGATTGTTTGTTAAAATATAAGGTATAATAACGCTGTATGTGACTGGCGAAGTCAGTGGAATGAACCACGAGGGAGCATACAAAAAAAGCGTACCGTTCGCCTGGGAGAAGTATTTGCAGAGGATTCGTCTGTCTTGACGACCTTGTGCAAATACTTTTTTTCGTTTTACAAGACCATGACACCCTGTTGATTCCATTATGCAATAAATTCAGAGGAGGCTCGGACTATGGCTATTATCATGAAATCCAAAGAAGCAGCTGAGCAAGTATATGCAACGATCCGTTCACAGGTAGAAGAAATGAAGCAGCAAGGACACCGTCCCCATCTGGCAACCCTATTGGTAGAAGGTGATCCGGCATCTGCATACTATGCACGGACCAAGCAAAAAATAGCGGAGAAGCTGGGCATCTCATTTCATCTCCATACGTTTGATCGTCATGTTAGCGAAACCGAGCTACTGCACCTGATCGGCAGTCTGAACGATGCATCCCATGTACATGGCATTATGCTGGAACTGCCGCTTCCCCAACATCTTTCCGCCTCCGTTATTAAACAATCCATTGCCCCCTACAAGGATATTGATGGGATTACACCCGATAACAAGCTGGCTACTGTAACAGGTGACGCCGGACTATATCCCGCAACACCTCAAGCCTGTATCGAGCTGCTCAAGCATTACGGTCACACATTGGCAGGCAAAAATGTCACGCTCGTGGGCATCGGACAGACAGTGGGACTTCCCCTTTTCCACATGTTGCAAAGAGAAAACGCCACCGTTACCGCCTGTCATGCAGGTACGCGTGATATTGCAGAGCATCTGAGCCATGCAGACATTGCCTTCGTGGCAGTCGGATGCCCTGATGTGATTACGCAAGATATGGTTCATCCCGGTCTGATTTTGGTAGATGCGGGAATTAATGAGACGCTAGAGGGAAAAATAGTGGGAGATGCCGCTTTAGACGTGGGGGAAAAAGTACATGCTATTTCTCCGGTTCCCGGCGGTGTTGGCACCTTAACGACTGCGATTTTGTACAAAAATTTGCTTAAAGCGATACATCTGCAACACTACTCCAGAGAGGTGGTTTACTCATGAGTGAACTGTCGTGGAATCATTCCATCGGACATTTTCTGAAAGAGGCTGCAAGTGCAGCTCCTACCCCTGGCGGAGGAAGTGTATCCGCACTGGCTGCGGCACTAGGCGCGGCTATGACCTCCATGACCGCCAACCTTTCACAAGGAGAAAAATACGCGCACATCCATGAACAAATCACGGACGTCATTAGCAGCATGGAAAGATTGTCTACACATTGTGAGGAATTAATGGTCGCAGACATCCAATCCTTTGAACAGTATATGACTGCCCTGCGTTTGCCCAAGGAAACAGACGAAGAAAAGCGCTATCGTACCCATTCCTTACAGACAGCGGTGATCGCTGCCATTGAGGTACCCATGCGCCTGCTGGAAGTATGCCGAGACGGATTGTCGCAAGCCTATAACATTGTGGAAGTGTCCAATAAAAATGTGATTTCGGATCTTGGCATCGGCGCGATCCTGTTCGAAGCCGCCGCTCAATCTGCCCTGCTTACCGTCGACATTAACCTTGCTTCGCTGAAAGATTTGGATGTCAAACAATCCTACGAAGCTAAAACAGCCACACTCCTCCGTGAAATCGGACAAATCAAAGAACAAACCTTATTGATGGTGCGCAGCCGAATAACGGGCTGACCATTGGAAGAACCCGTCCCAAGTCATATTCTGCTTCCATGCTCAAAAAATAGCCTCTCAAACCCGCCTCTGCTCGTGGGTTTGGAGGCTATTTTATTGGAATCCAACGATTTGTGGAAAACTTTTCTATATATTCTTCGTCTATTGATAAGGAGATATTCCCCAAGGCGTTATTTAACCTTATATACATTGATGAAGAAATGAGGAAAAACGCATGAAAAGACGTACTCTGTTAATCAGTATGATCGCGCTGTTATTGTTCAGCTCCAGTGCATGGGCGGCCGGTGATGAATCGGCGTCCCGTATTCGTTCATATGATTCCGGGAGTCTGATTCAATCCGATGGAAGCTTGTGGTTATGGGGCTATAATCAATCCGTACCGACTCGTGTAGAGGATAAGCCAAACGTTGTAAGAACATTTTCGAATATAATCCAGGAAGGCGATCTGATATTTACCTTACAAGATCATTCCGCCTGGTATGTGCCAAGAAACAACATTTCTGAATCCGTGAAATTCATTTCTCTGGAAGGACTACCAAACATCATAAACGTGCGTATTATGAATGATCATGTGCTCGCCCTAAACGCCGAAGGAACCGTATTATCCGCTGATCGAATCGAAAATGGTGGCAACTTTGCTCCTTTTCAAACCCTATCCGGCATCGAAAATGTTACAGAATTGGATAGTTACTATGAAAAAAGACCGCAATATGAGGAACGCTGGATCTTCTTGAAGAAGGACGGAAGTGTATGGAAAAATACAAGGTCCTTGCAGGGCTTCGAGCTTGTTCCATCATTAAAGGATATTACTGCTATCTCCAAAAACATAGCCTTAAAGAAAGACGGTACTGTATGGACATGGCCCAAAGAATTTGATAAAAATGTAACTCCGTCCGAAACTTTATCCGTATCGCAGATTCAAGCCTTATCGGACATCAAAATAATTAAGACCAATGGAAGTTCCAATCTCGCGATTGATCGACAAGGACGGTTATGGTTCTGGGGTGAAACGGTCACAGGTTACTCAGATAATACAACCTATCACAATGAAAATACCCCTGTGCTATTATCAGGAGTAAAAGATGTTAAAGACGCCTTTTTCGCCGAACGCTCCATACTCGCCCTCACCACAGCTGGGAATGTATATGTTGCGTCTCTAGATGGTGAAAAGTTACCATCCAACGCCCCCTTTACATTGCTTGCTAAAAATATTCAAAGTATCAAAGCAGGTCCACGGCACGTAATCATGCAAAAAGCAGATGGGGCCTTATGGGGCTGGGGTGTCAACAAACACGCGCAGCTAGGTATAGGAGACTATGAGTTTCTGTATAGTTCAGCAGTTCCTGTACAAAAACCGATTCTTGTCCGTCTCAATGGTTCGCCTGTCTCTCTGAGTAATGGTGTCATTACCCGCAACGGGCAAGCGTTTATTCCCCTTCGTTCTGTTTTTGATAAACTGGGGGCCGAGATCGCTTATGATTTCAACAGCAAAATAGCAAAAATAGATCAGTCCAAGGCAGAAGATCACCCTGTCTTTCTAGAAATAAATTTCAAAACCAGCCAAGCAAAAGTGAACGGTAAGGCTGTAAAGCTTACCAATCCGCCCTTCATGGTGAATGGTATTGGTTATCTTCCATTAAGGCTGATCAGCGAAACGCTGGGGGCCAAGGTAGATTGGATACAAAAAGAAGATACTATTGAAATTACGACAAAATAGTAAATCAAAAACCAGTCCAAACATGATTCATGTTGGACTGGTTTTTAATGCTATATACTGTGTATAATATGCGATCTCTTATCTATTTCAACAATTCGTCACAACGCAGAATCTCACACCTATTGTTTAGCTTTATTCTCTTTTTCTCTTTCGATCAGCATATCTACGATCATATCAATCTGTCCTGTAATAGCGATTGGATCATAGCGATAATACGTATCAAAATCGTTAAAGAACACTCTATTGTTCTTCACCGCAGGAAGATTCCCCCATACAGCGGACGACTTCAGTTGCTTGAGCGCGTCACCCTTTTTCTCCGGGTCATACGTAGTCAGGAACATATAATCTGCGTCATACTGCGGCAATACCTCCATCGAAAGCTGTACCGTTTGTTCCTTGGAGTTCACTGTTTTCTTTGGCATGTTCAGTTTGAGCGCATTGTATACGGCTTGTCCGCCGCGACCCGCATTGTCGCCAAAGATCCAAAGTGCGTGCTTGTCCGTCAGCTCATACAGACCGAAAGTTGCCTTTTCGTCAATCACACCTTTAAGACGTGCGCGACCTTCAGCGGCCTTTTTATCAAATGCAGCAATAAATTGCTCAGCCTTCTCCTTTTCCCCGGTGATATCGCCGAACAACTTGACCGTATCATAAAAATTAGTCGTCGTGCCGTACGGAATATACAGGGTAGGCGCAATTTTAGACAAAGCCTCATAATTCGTATCCTTCATAACCACGATCAGATCGGGTTTGAGTTCCAACGTCTTTTCCAAATTGGTCGGATCACCCACCTCTTTGGTTCCTTGTTCCTTCAGCAAATCGGTCAGAAAAGGATTTTGAAACGCAGTTGGCTCTACACCCACCACGTTAGCACCCACGGACAGCAATTCTCCACCGTAAAAATCCGTTACAATGCGCTGTGGCTTGGTCGGAATTTGAATATCCCCTTTAACCGTTTTAAAGCTTCTCGTCTCTCCAGTAGAAGCCGACTCTTGCTTATCTCCTGAAGATGAAGCCGGATTACTTCCATTATTATTTCCGCCGCAAGCGCTGATGAATACAGACAATACAAGTAACATAGCTGTCATCATAAAATACGATTTTCTTTTCAACTGATTAGCCCCCTATATATTGTGCAGATGATCTTCCAATACATATGATAATGATTATCAATATCGTAAGAAATATATCAAGCGTCGTCCTTGCTGTCAACTGAAAAACGAACTTTGCACATTCCTTTTTAATAAACCAAAAGACCTGCCAAAATGATGGCCAGGTCTTTTTCGTGGAGCCGTCTTCAAAAACCTACACATTGGGGCTAGGTTGCTGAAGACTGCTTTCTGGTGATCGCTGTTTTGTTTTATATTCTTCTCCCCAATCTTTCATCAAGTTAATAATCGGTATGAGCGTTTTCCCGAATTCGGTGAGAGAGTATTCAACCTTAGGCGGAACCTGCTGGTATACTTCACGGTGAACGACACCATCCTCTTCCAGCTCGCGCAATTGGAGTGTCAGCATACGCTGGGTGATCCCCGGACAGATCCGCCGAAAATCACTAAATCGCTTAGTCCCATACATGAGATGATATAAAATAATTCCTTTCCATTTGCCCCCAATCACGTCCAGCGTGAACTCAACTGGACACGCCTGATCATTCCCAGCGGTACATTCCCCAAAGCCGCCTTTCCGATTGCGCATAGGCTTTTCTCCTCCTTAGTATCATTTTATATACTACAGCACATTAATGTGCGTACTTCAAAAACGATCATGTATATTCTAATATTAAGCATGTCACTTGGTAAGCGTCAATTTTAATCACATCCATAAGGAGTGGAATAACGATGGAAACCTTAGCTACTACTAAAGATCAAATCTTATCTGCATACGAGTTCAGACATGCAACGAAGGAATTCGATAGTCATAAGAAAATTAGCGATTCTGACTTCGACTTTATTCTTGAAACCGGTCGTTTATCTCCAAGCTCGTTTGGCTTTGAACCTTGGAAATTTGTTGTCGTTCAGAGTAAAGCTATGCGTGAGAAGCTACTGCCTTACTCTTGGGGGGCCCAAAAACAACTGCCAACAGCCAGCCATTTTGTACTCATCCTCTCTAGACTTCCTGAAGATATGATAGCCTCCTCCGATTATATCAAGAGTATGATGGAGAACGTGCAGCAATTACCAGCTGAAGTGATGCAAGGCAAAGAGAAAGTATATGACGCCTTCCTAAAATCAGATTTTGCGCTGGAGGAAAACAAAAGAGCCTTGTTCGAGTGGGGCTGCCGACAAACCTACATCGCACTGGGCAACATGATGACTGCCGCAGCTCAAATCGGCATTGATTCCTGCCCTATCGAAGGTTTTAATAAACAGGAAATCGAACGCATCCTCTCTGAAGAAGGCATTATGGATGCCAAGCATTTCGGTATTTCTTGTATGGTGGCATTTGGCTACCGTCTCAACGAGCCGCGTGGCAAAACTCGGCGATCTGTAGATCAGGTTATTGAGTGGGTGTAAAACCTTTTCTCTAAAACAAGGGGGTGTCCCCACAGCCATTTCGATGGCTGTGGGGACACCCCCTTTTCATAAAACCTCAGCTCTTAACTCTTTCCAATTACTTACTGATAATTTACTTCTTCTGCAAAGTAAATATCCTTCAAACGATCCTTTACGCGTTGAATTTCATCCGCTGTTAAAGGAGCCGTTGGACATAGCTTGAAGTTCCTTCCGGTGACATAGCTTACGTCCGTGTGACCATCCAAGTTGTAGTCCATCTTCGGAACCGGTTTTCGGGTATAATCGGTAAAGTCAATAATGGACCATGCCGCATCTCCATCCTCTTTGGATAAAATAATCCGCTGTGAGGCATTTTCGGTCCACAAATAGCGCAGATTTGCTGGTGAATTATTGGAATCCATAGCCGTCTTAATACCTGAGCCTCTAAACATGAGCGTAAACTCCGTATGATCATTATTGGATCCTGCTACCGATTCATAAATCTGTTTCAGCCCGTCCACGCCTACAATCTCAACCTTGCGATCAACAGGGAAGTGGTTCACAAAATTCTCCCATATTGGAGCCATGTTATGGGTGTTGGCAAGTGCGTTGATGTCCAAAATAATGGACAAGTAGTTTACCGTATTTATACGTTGATAAGGGTTATCCAAATATTGCTGTACTATATACAGTTGTGGTGCTGCATCCGTCTCAGTCACATATGGGTCAAGCGGATGAAGAGTCCAGCGTGAGGAATCTTTCGTATAGCGTGATCCAATCGGATCAATCGTAACCGAGTTCATGAATACGGTACCGCTATTATCTGCAAGTCCCTGTGCGGGAACAATCGGATTGTCATTATGGGACCAGTAAGGCATCAATGGAGAGCCCTCACCATACATACCGTTGACATTATATTGTGTAGCCGACCATCCCATCGCGGATGTAATCCGATAGTGATCTTTAAGCCATTGAGTCTGTTCGGGATTCACCGTAAAGCTGGTCAATGATTTCGGCAGATACTTCCGATATTGGTCTGTATCCATGCTTTCAAACACAGATGGTGATCCCATTGTACCGGATTGGTGCAGCTCATTGAATGCATTATAACGATACATATACAACCACTCATCCATCTTTGCTTCCCAAATAGGAAACTTCAACTGGTTCGGATACCCATCCAACATTCCGACTTCGTCGTCATATTGATCAACGTATGCCAAAACCTGTCTAAGCTGCGGGCGATTTGCTTCTACAAAAACAAATCCGTTTTCCATCGCCCACGTCACTTTGATATTAGGACCAAAGTGGTCCATCAGCAATTGACGCGCTTGCTTGATTTGATCTACCGTCGTCGCGCTTCCCTGCAGCATGATGGAGACAGCAAAGTATTGCTTTTTGCGTTCCCCGGGTTCTACCGTTAATTCCGCATCAGATGTGAAGTGAACCCCTTGAGATGGCGACTCAACCGTGATCTTTAATGGAATGACCGAGTTTACTACCGGAATCAAATGCAGGTTGGCAATCTTTCCATCCTCATCAAATATTCCTCTGGAATCCTCTACCCGAAGTATCAAGTCTGAGGGCAGCAATCCAGGAGCTATAACCTCTCCATTAGCATTATGAAATACGTAGGACATATTCCAAGCAGCAGGATCTAAAGTAGCAGCCTCTGAAATGGTATACGTAGCCAAGTATACGGACCTGATTACGTTCGGTGGCTCTGCCGGCGGAGTCTTCCCTTTCACGATTAGCTTGGCCTGAGCTGTAAGGACCTGATAAGGTTTGGCAACGGTGACCTTCATTTCTACAGGAATGAAGCTGTCCGCAACCGGAATATTTTCGGGATGTGCAATTTTCCCTTGTTCATCAAAAATACCTAACCCATCACTAAATGTGTACGTAACACTTGTGACGCTGGCAGCAGGAATGCTTACGGGTCGCCCTTTATTGTAGAGCTGAAAAGATAGCTGATACGAAGGGTATGTCTCCGGTTGATTTACCAGCTCCTGCGCCTTGATTACGACCTCATCTACCAGAAAATCCGAAGAATGATCCGGTGGATCTACCGGAATTACTGGTGGTTTGGGTTTAGGTCCCGGCGGTGTCACCGACGGTTCCGGCTTCGGTTCTGGTGGTGTCACCGGAGATGCTGGTGAATCAGGGCTTGGGCGATGCCTTTTAGGCTCCTCGACTTCCGAATTCACAGGTTGTTGACTAATTTCCGGTGTCACATCGACCTCGATCTTCTTCGATTCTTGTTGGCTGGTCGTCTGAGGCATCGTTGCAGTTCCATCTCCTAATGACCCTAGCAAACGCTTGGCACGTTCTCTCAGACCGTCACCGCCTAACCATATTCGATAAGCAACCAGCGTGGCATCCTGCCGTCTCACAGACTCTTTAGGATGGAAATAGTGATTCGTATCTCCCTCGATCAGTTCCAGCCGTTCCATCAGCCATACGCTCGTTTGTGCATAATCTGATATATCAGATTGATCCACAAAACTGGATATACCAGCCGATCGGGTATCTTCAGTAACACCAAAATAGCGGGCATACCAAACGGCCATATCCTGACGAGTCATATTGTGCTTGGCACCGAATAATTGATCACTAATTCCTTTCGTAATGCTCTCTTCCTGTAAGGCCTGTACATAAGGTAGAGCCCATGGTGACACATCACGAAAAGAAGTTACGCCTCTGTTATTCGATGTTCGCTTTAAGGTTTTAGCGAAAATGCTTGCCCATTCCTGTCGCGAGATAAAATGTAAAGGTCGAAAGCTCCCATCCTGATAACCCGTAACATAACCTTGAGCAGCCATGGCCTCAATCGCATCAGCTGCATAGGAATGTTCGATATCGTTAAAGGCTCTGTCCGCAAAAACAGGCGCACTATGTATACAGAACAACCAGACAGCCAGTAAACCAGCCATGTAATGCCTAATTTGTTTTAACTTTTTTTCATAATTCATTATTCGGAATCATTACACCTCCTTTACTAGATAGCACTGAGCCACTTTCGCCTGTACTTTCATATCAACTTTGAAAATTAATCTCTCTTGTTTTCAATCGGTTTTTCATTACTGTTAACACCAAACTGTATATACTTGAATTATCGGAATAATCTCCCTAGGATTGAATAAAGCCAGTAAAAAAAGTAGTTTTGGCAATCTACTATCCTGTTTATTCACCATCTTTTTTTAAGCCGTAATTCCCTATCACTAAACAATGGTTTTCATTGGTAATTAAATATTTATCATCTTTTTGTGTTACTATGTTGATCCCGTATACAAATAAAAAAAGAGATAACATCTGTATCCGCATTCGCTTGAAGAATACAAAATGTTATCTCGTTCTCGTGTACATATATACTTATAAAATCCTGTCTGCTGTTTTAATTCTCTTTAAACTCAGAACCCTTATAAACATAAAAGTAGCCGTTTAAAGCCCCATTTTGTGGATAGGCAGCAGGATCTTTGCCTTTTATTTGACCAACCAACTCTCGATTTATAAACGCAGGGGGGCCTTCCTCAACTAGCGCTTCAGCAGACATTCCAGTGATTGATTTTACTGTGTTGGACCAGAATGTAACTAAGTAGACATCGTCAGCATTAAAATGATAGCGTCCTTCACTTGGAGTTCCCTCATAAAACAGCTCTGCCAAAGAAGCTGCCTCAGACCCTCTCATAAAAATTCGAATCTCATCGGTTCCGTTCCATGTATGAGGAACTCCACCTTTTGGATTAACGTATTCTACAGTTTCTGGCTCCTTGTCGCTAATAAAATCAACAACTGCATATTTATAAACCTCATCTGTTACACTCTTGGTTGCAATTTCAGTTGTTTTCTCTGTTCTATAGCCACTGAACTTTCCATACACATTCGGGGTTTTGCCAATAGCAGCTAAGGCCTTTTCCTGATCCATGAATCCGGCTCTTCCAGCTACTGGTGTCAGCCTGTACGTCTTGATTTCAGTCCCCTTGTACTGATCCCAAGTGTATTCGTAATAATATTTCGCATATGATACTCCACTGTTCCAGCCTACGGATAACAGCATGAGAATACCTATCATGAATACTAACGGCCATTTTTTCAACTTCATACCCTCAACCTCTTTTCTCCAAGTACACTCAAATCATCATTAGCATTATAGCTTTTCAATAAATCTATCGACAGTTAAATATTAGAAGAAAGTGTGGATAAATTATGTCCTTGATAATTTACTATTTGCCTGTGTTTTACTGATCGGTTGCAGCTTTGAGACGTTTTTCCATTTCTGTAGACACCATAATGTTTAATAGCCCCATAAGATTATTGGTCTCATCTCTTGCTTTTTGATAGGCCGCAGCGAAGGCTTTTTCATTCGCGGCAGGGTTTTTAATGTCACTTAGTTTCTTCCACTCGGGCTTAACGCGTTGATCGTACATATCGTACAAGCTGATGTCTGTAGGTGTCTGGGCAACAGGCATCATAGACTCAAATTTCGAGGCAACCTTAAAAAATCCCAGCGTATTTTGGACCGATGGACTAGAATAATCATGCGTCTTCATCGCTTCTTCTAAAATATGAAGTCCCTCTCGTGACAAATAGAGCATTTTGACGAGTCCTCTTTCAGTATTAGAGGTTTCCTCCCACTTCTTGTAGGACTCACCTGGAGCAACTCCCTCTGTAAAAAAATTATAAGCTTCATGAATAAATTCATCTGTATTCAGGTGGATGGGTTCTTCTGTATATAAATTCACGACAGAATCACTGTAATTTGCAATGTTTACATGTTTCCCAGTTGGATCGGAAACCCGCCGAATCGGATGATCCTGCACTCGTACCAGTCCATAACGATCGGCAAAGGTAAGAAGCTGCTCCTGCGTCGTATTTAACCCTATTTGTCCTGCTGGCTGATCGGGTTTCGTTGCTTCTTTAGCCACGTCGGAATACGTCTTTCCATTACTTTTTGTAGCTTGGTCTGTAGTATTGCTCACAACACCATCCACACCAGCCTGTTCCGCATTGTCCGCCTTGGCATTCTGGGTAGTCGTAGTGGTTGCCGTTGCTGCTCCAGTCGTAGATTCACCTTCAATTTGCTTCTTGGAGTCACCGCATGCGGTCAGCATAGCAGTTAAACTTATTACAGCAGTCAACAAAATAATATACGCTTTTGCCTTCATCAGTATCTTCCTCATTTCCTTATGTATCATTCTTTCGTGGTTTGATAGTAGACTTCAATAATATGGAATTAATCTTATCAAAAATAAAAATGAGAGAATACTGGACCATACTCCTGATTATCTTCGATGATTCTATAGTAATTCGTTGTTTTCTGAACTAAAGTCGTGGCTCTCAACCTACATAATGGGCAAATTGCCCGTTGACTTTCGGAATACTTGATCCTCGGTACTACTCCTGCCTGTTCAAGTTACATCATATTTGGTTCCTAGTTTTCTAAAACTGATCGTGCTGTTTTAAATCAGTAGGTTGTAGTAAATCGAATATTACAAACGAAAGCACCTGTAATTCATATAGAAATGGATGAATTACAGATGCTTATCTATTAGTTAGTAATGAGACTCCCTATTTTATTGTTTTTATGAATATTTTCCGTTCCGGCATCCAATGCAGTTTTGTAATATGAGCATTTATGTTCAATAACTTCCATTGTTTTTTTAAGTTCTTCCATTTGTGCTTCTACAGTTGCTTTTCGTTCCATAAACATGTCATATCTTTGTTGTAGTGTGGAATCCCCACCAGAACACCAATCAATGAAATTTTTAATTTCTTTGATCGGCATCCCGGTGGATTTTAGACATTCAATTATTTTTAAAGCGTCGATATCGGATTCTTTAAATAATCTTGTTCCGCTAGATGTCCGTTCTACAAAAGGCATAAGTCCCTCTTTGTCGTAGTAACGCAAAGCGTATGCTGTAAGATTCAATTCTTTTGCAACTTCGCTGATAGAATACGTCTTCATCATGTATCTCCTATTCTTAATGACATAGACTTCGAGTTAACTCTATGATATAAGGGGGATTCTATCAAGGTATTTGTAGAATGTCAAAGTCCCCTTATAGGAAAAGTAGAATCAGATGCTATCTAACGAAATATAATTAGCAAGAAAACAACATTACTGAATAGACGCTTATAAACCTGCGCTTGACTTAGAGTTAACTATAAGGATTAACATTGATTTGCAAGAGAAAAAGTATAAATGGAAATGAATGAAGGGGAACTTCAACCGACTTCAGCTAGTTTTCAATTTATACCGATATAACTGCATTCTCTTGAAAAATAAAAATAATTGGAGGCTATTTATGATAACTGCTAAAGCACGAGCTGTCGATGGCCCAGACAAACCGTTTCGATCGGCTGAAATTAAACGACGGGATCTTGATTCACACGATGTTCTGATTGAAATTAAATATGCCGGCATATGCCATTCTGACATCCACACTGCTCACGGCGAATGGGGCCCAGTGAACTACCCTCTCGTACCTGGACATGAAATTGCAGGGATTGTCACGGAGGTAGGATCTGAGGTTACAAAGTACAGCGTTGGTGACCGGGTAGGGGTTGGCTGTATGGTTGATTCCTGTGGCGAATGTGAGAACTGTCGTAAAGGAGAGGAACAATACTGCCTTAAAGGAAATGTCCCTACCTATGCTGGTGTTGACAAATACGGCGAGCCTACACAAGGCGGATATTCTACCCACATTGTCGTAACTGAGGATTTTGTAGTGAAAATTCCAGATAACATTGAGCTTGACGTGGCTGCTCCATTACTTTGTGCAGGTATTACGACTTATTCACCGTTGAACCGCTGGGGTGCTGGTCCAGATAAAAAAGTGGCCGTTGTGGGAATGGGAGGCCTTGGTCATATGGCTATCAAGATTGCACATGCTATGGGTGCTGAGGTAACCGTTCTATCCCAAACATTAAAGAAAAAAGATGATGGCTTGCAATTTGGTGCGGACCACTATTATGCTACAAGCGAACCAGAAACATTTAAAAAACTTGCTGGGCAATTTGATTTGATCATTAACACGGTAAGTGCTGCCATCGATATGGATGCTTATTTTGCACTACTCAATCTAGACGGAACTTTGGTGAATGTCGGTGCCCCTGGGGAGCCGTTGTCACTAAATGTGATGTCCCTTATCGGACATCGCCGTTCATTTGCTGGTTCAATGATAGGAGGCATCCGTGAGACACAGGAAATGTTGGATTTTTGTGCAAAACACAATATTGTTCCTAAAATTGAAGTAATTTCGGCCGACCAGATTGACGAAGCCTACAAACGAGTGTTAGCTTCTGATGTGAAGTATAGATTCGTGATTGACATTAGCACAATGTAAGCTATGTAAATCATAAGTTATACAAGTGATTTTAATTTTGAAGGTGTCCCCAAAGTATTACTTGGGACACCTTCACTTTATTCTGTGTACCATCCTATTGTCCATTTCCTCTTTTTGCATTTATTTGTAATCCAAAGATTCCACCCTTAGAATATAATACATTAGGAATAAATAGGAAGGTGGAACTTATCTATGTTTAAGAAAATGGATATTTACAAAATCCTCACTTTAATATTTGCATTAGTTGTTATGATCTCTTCCTCTTTATCACTCGCATACCCGGACACCTATAGGGACTCATACAAAATCACGCAATTTTTTCTAGGGTTTATATTTTTATTTTCGGGAATTACAGAGTTTAAGGCCAATCGTAAGAGTATAGCAATAATCAACTTCTCAATTTTCGTTCTCACCTTTTTTGTATCTATATTTACACTTGTAGTGCGAACAGGCTAACCACACGGTTTTATACCTCAGTAATAACCTTCCATAGCCCTCTCTCTCGTCATGTAAAAGAAAAGCCGAGCGAACTCAGAATCATCTGAATTGCGCTCGGCAAATGTTACGTATTTAGCAATCTTCTTTTAGTTTTCCTCTAATTCTTCAATTCTCTGCCGCTTTCCTATGCCAAAGACAAAATATCCAACAATGACGATCGCCATGAATGTTGCCCCGACAATCAACGACAAGCGTGTGTCTGGATTAAACCACATTCCAACGATCACAAGCAACAAAAAGACAATGGTGATGTAATTACTGATTGGAAAAAAACGAGATTTAAAGGTGTGATCCTTCATTTCATCCTTCCACTTTTTCCTGAATTTAAATTGACTGATGGCTAATGCAAACCACGGTACCATGCCTGGAAGAACACTGGCGCTGTAAATATACAGAAACAGTTTGGAATCAGGCATTAAATAGTTAAATAACACCCCTACCAGTAGCAAGGAAATGGTCGTTATTATACTATTTCTAGGGACGCCGCTTGGAGAAACTTTCCCAAAGAACTTAGGAGCTTGTCCGTTCTTAGCCAATGTATATAACATTCTGCCCGCACTGTAAATACCACTGTTACAACCAGACATCGCAGCTGTAAGTACAACAAAGTTAATGATACCCGCAGCAGCCACAATTCCTACCTTGGCAAAAGTCAGAACAAATGGACTACCGATCTCGCCTATTTGGTTCCAAGGATAAATCGTAACAATGACAAAGATTGCACCCACGTAGAAAATCAGAATACGCCAGATGATGTTTTTAATGGCTTTTCGCAGTGTCATTTTCGGATTTTCTGCTTCACCTGCCGTAATACCCACCATCTCTATCCCTTGGTAAGCCGCTGTTACAATGCAGAGTGCAAATAGAAACCCTTTCAAACCACCTGCAAAGAAGCCGCCCTGGCTGTACAGATTGGATAGACCTATCGGTTGTCCACCGTTACCGAGGCCAAAGAAGATCATCCCCGTACCCACTACTAGCATGAAGATAATGGCGACAATTTTAATCATCGCAAACCAAAACTCAAATTCCCCATAAAATTTCACAGCCGCCAAATTGGCCAATGCAATAATAATTACACCTGCCAAAGCCGGCAACCATTGCGGGATATCCGGGAACCAGTAGCCCACATATACCCCAATCGCAGTGACTTCTGCCATCCCTACGGTAACCCATAAAAACCAATAGCTCCAGGCGGTCAAGAAACCGGCTAAGGGGCTGATATATTTATGAGCAAATGTAGCGAATGAGCCTGTCACCGGTTCAAGAATCAGCATTTCCCCCATGATCCGCATGACAAAAAACATAATAATCCCAGCTAAGAGATAAGCCAACAGTACTGAGGGACCTGCCCATTTTATCGTACTTGCCGACCCCATAAACAAACCGACGCCAATCGTGCCTCCAAGCGCAATCAACTCAACGTGCCGTGGCTTTAGCCCTCTCGTTAATTGTTTCGATTCCAAAAGAACGCTCCCCTTCGTATATGTTCATCATCAAACGCTAATGATCCGGAAAACTGCCCCCAAACATTATTAATTTTTCAGACTGACGTGGTCGTGAGTGAACGACTACAAAGTAGTTCCACGATTCTTAAATATACAAGGAAACCACGTCCTATTTACCGTCCAAACCTTACTGTTTCTAAGACCGAGTCCGTAGCATTAGATGCATTGTATGACAAAAAACGCCTAAATACAACTGCTAATTAGCAGACATATTTAGGCATGAAATGGAAAGGAAGGTGATTCATGTTTTCTGAACAATGGTCAATTTAATGCGATGCATTAGAGTGCTAAACATAACTAGTTTTTCAATGATAAATATCACGATATTAAGCCTATGTATTTATTTGAGATTTTTTATAAAGTTTTTCTGATCCTTGGTAAACATATAGCCACGTCGTTCATAGAACCTGTGAGCCTGTATCCGACTTGGGTGAGATAACAGTTTGATCCCGGAAAATCCATGGGACTTTCCCCACTGTTCAAGACGCTCAATCAACATGCTACCTATACCTTGATTTCTATACTTTTCTTTAACAACAAATCCTAGTATATTCACCAAAGATTCTGAAAAAAGTAATTCATGTGGGCTTCCATGAATATATCCTAATACCTCGTTGTTTTCTTCATAAACAAAGATTACATCTTTTGATTCCTTTATAATCATTTCAATCTTCTCTTTTACTTTTACTTCAGGAAATAGATATAGATTGGGATTAAAGTCTTGGTTTAACAAATAAATATCATGATAATCAGTTCCCCTAATTTCCCTAACATTTTTTTCTTTCACTTTTTGAAAGCCCCCTATTTTCATCATCCGATGCTTTATGTCGAATCATTACTCCTCGCAATCTTGACCGTTAAAACAATTCAGCATACCAATAAACGCTTCAAGTTTGGAATTCTCCCATGTTGAAATACGTTGATAAAACTCATTTTCTTTTTCTTTTAAAGCTTCTAGGGCTTTTTCACGACCATTAGCTGTCAGGGATATTAACACTCCCCGACGATCCTCAGGGTGAGTTTCACTTTTTACATAATTCAAGTGTTTAAGCTGAGTAACAAGTCGGCTGACAGAGCTTCGATCCATAGCGGTGGATTCCGCCAAAAATGTAGCGCTTGCCGGACCGTACGAAAGAAGGCAGCGTACGATCAGAAAAGCCGCAGGTTGTAATGATGGATCGAAAAGTGCCGCTGTTCTTACATTGAGTGCATGTGACGCGCTTATAAGTGCATTAAGTTGTTCACCAAGATTCAGTTCTAATTGCTCTCTTGTAGAATTTGAATGTTGAGTTTTATGATCCATATGTCTCCACCTTATTTGAATGAGTTCGAATATATTTGACATATATCAATTAAAATACATATACTTGATATATATCAATCATATTTTCGGCTTTGATAAGTGTCAAGCAGAAGATCTACAGTATAAAGCATCTACAACCTTAAAGCGTAAGCATGAATAAGAATGTAATTGGATCGAGAATTAGGAGGATGATGTATATGTCGACATACCCGACTATTGTAATCACTGGTGCTACTAACGGTCTTGGACAATTAGTAGCAATTGAATTAGCCCAACGCGGAGCGCATCTAGTCTTAACAGCCAGAAATGAAAAGCGTGCTGAAACGACTAAAAATGTTCTAAAAGATCTGGCGCCAAGTACAAAGGTAGACTTTTTTTTCGGGGACTTGTCTCTTATGAAAGATGTCAGGCGTATTGGTGATGAAATTAAAGCTAATTATCCAAAGATTGATGTATTAGTGAACAGTGCTGGATTACATGGATTTGAACAGCGAATAACCTCAGAGGGTTTGGCAGAAATGATAGCCGTAAACTATCTTGCCCCGTGGCTGTTAACGCATACCCTACTCAATTCACTCATGGAATCCACAAATGCTAGGATCGTCAATGTGGCTTCTGAAGCGTCACGCAACCATGGCGAATTAAAATTACCGGAGGATTTAACAGATATATCTGCATTTACCGCAAGAGGCTCATCTAAGATATACGGAAAGACTAAACTTCTTAATATCATGTTTACAGAAGAACTTGGACGTCAGTTGTATGGAACCGGAATCGTAGTTAACGCACTTAATCCAGGATTTAACGTTACCGGCCTTGGCCGTGAGTTAGGATTTTCTTCAGTACTTGCAAAAATATTGAACGCTTTGCACATCGGAGACCCACGAAGAGGAGCAGAAATTATTATTCGTTTAGCAACAGAATCTCAATATCGAGAAGTGACAGGTGGATATTTTAATGTTGGCACTGGTAAGCCGATTGTGCCGACATATCCTGGTGGGGATAGCAAGATGCAACGCCTACTTTGGAGTACTACTACCGAATTGTTACGGCAAAAAGGGGTTATGGCATGAAATAGGAGCTATTATCAAATAATGCCCCCCAACGAATGGTTCATTTTGTAAACTAAATCTCTCTTTTAACCGATAAATACATATGCTGGTTCTGTACTTAAATATCTCCTCCCATCTTTACATATTCAAGTACAAACGTGTATTTTTCCTAAAAGGGGGCTTCCTATGAACTATCTAGACGAGCATATACTTAGCCTCAAAGCTAAAATGGTGGATCGGAAGACAGCTAATAACGATAATGTGAAATCCATTCCAGCTCAAACTCAGAAATCGGAACAGGACGGTTCCATGTTTGAAGAAACAAAGCTACTTCATATTGAAAACGATTATCTCGCATTGGAGCCCATAACAATACTACACGGAGAAATTGGTTTCTACATTCCCAAGTCCTTTACTCCTATGCCAATGGAGCAAGCTATAATCAAATATCCTTCAGAGCATCGACCAAAGGTCATTTATACCTCATCTGAGGAGACTATCAATATCACTTTTAATCCTACAGATACTGCCCTGGAAGCGGAAGAGCTGCCCGATTTTGTAGAGCAAATGGCGGATATTTTACGGTCTGTACAACCGATTCGCAACTGGTTAGGTACCGAAATGGTTATCAACGGTTCCGGACTTTCAGTTGGGCAGATTCGTTTTGTGGCGGCGGGGATCGACGGTAATCTATACAGCGAAATGCTATTCTTCATCCACAATGGACGAGTTGTCATAGGTTCCTTTAGCTGTCTGGAGGTAGATCTCGAAATCTGGTTACCTGTAGCAGAATACTGGGTTCAATCCCTTTCTGTCCTTCCACCCTCCACCTATTCTACAAATGAGAAAGGAATGACTACACCATGAGTCTGGGATACGATCAAATTCACATTCACCCTTATGAACAAATGGATCTAGAAGAGCTCACCTTAACGAAAAAAGTTAACGAGCATACTCGGCTTTATTTTACAGGTGTTATCCCCGAAGACTTGCAAGACAGTTACGTGGAAACGACAGAAAAAAATACCATCATTGAAGTCAGTCAACAAGATGAGTCTGGCGTAAGCAAACCGCTATTTAGTGGGATTGCCCTCTCGGTCGAGGTAAAAGTCGTGCGAGGTGTGTACTATCTGGAAGTGGAAGCTATTTCCCATACGTACCGGATGGACATCAAGCAGCGTACCCGCTCTTTTCAGTATACGAAAATGACGATTCCTCAAATGCTGGAGCACATAGGTAAGGACTATGAAGGACTGGATGTGATCGACGGGGCTACTGGCGGAGAAGCCATCGGGCGGCTTGCCATTCAGTATCAGGAGACAGACTGGGCTTTTTTAAGACGCATAGCCTCCCGTTATCATACGAGTCTGATGCCTGTAGCCCGTTTTGACAGCCCCAAATTTTATTTTGGTATTGAGGACAGCCCTGCACAGGCGATACTGGATCATACCCGTTATACCGTACGTAAGCAATTGCTTCCTTTTCGTTATTTTCAGGAGAATGAACAGACCAAACTGAGTGAACACGATTTTATTTTTTATGAGGTAGAAACAGATGAGGTACTCGACTTGGGTGCTCAGTTGAATTTTCAGGGGCATAACTTGTATGTCA
Organism: Paenibacillus sp. FSL L8-0644; assembly: GCF_038008165.1. Lineage (NCBI taxonomy): Bacteria > Bacillati > Bacillota > Bacilli > Caryophanales > Paenibacillaceae > Paenibacillus > Paenibacillus sp. FSL L8-0644. Next base: position 1,065,912 of record NZ_JBBOYN010000001.1, on the reverse strand, counting down.
TGGAAGCCTACACCGCCATGAGTCAAGGACTGCTGCGGCATCAGTATGTGTTGGGTTCTTACCAGGGATTTCGGCAAAAAAGCTACTACCAGGATAAGCTGGCAGGAGCCTCATTAAGCGGTGTTGTACTGGACGTACGTCAGGATCAGGTACGCATTCATCTGGATTGTGATGAACAACAAGACGCAAGCAAAGCACACTGGTTCAACTATTCTACTGTTTACAGTGGCGGTGGCCATATTGGCTGGTACGTCATGCCAGAAAAAGGCGATTCCGTTTCTCTCTATTTCCCCGGTAGTCGGGAAGAAGACGGCGTGGCAGGTAGTGCGGTGAGACGGGCAGATCGCAAGAGTACGCATAACCATTTTTCCAATCCGCAAATGAAAATATGGCGTACCCCGCATGGCAAGGAAATTCGACTGGGACCGGATGAACTGGTCGTTACAGCCAAGGACGGCGCTATTTACATCAAACTGGATGATAAAGAAGGCATTCATATCACCAGCAGCAAGCAAGTGAATATTTCGGCAGGAGGCAATCTCAGCCTGTCTGCGGGAAAGACGATGAGTCTGTCCGCAGGTAGTCAGCTCCGTATGGATTGTAACGGCAGTCATATTGAATTAAGCGGGTCAGCGGATATGAAAGGCAGCGAAGTGAAGTCAAATTAAGGATGATTAGCAATGGAAAAGCAAACAGATGTGTTAGATCAGCAACAAGCAGCTCTTCTACAGGCTTGGTCTCTCATTCGCAAAGAATGGGCGTTGAAATGTACATCAACACAAACACAACGATTACAGCATATAGTAGAACATTTCCGGGCCTTTTGTGAGCTGGTTCGGCAAAAGCAACTCACAGATCGTAAAGGTCATATCGGTTACATCACCTACTCCATGCTGCGCACCACATGGCTTGAACAGAAGCCCGTTTATCTTGTTGAAGCTACGGATGCCTTATGGATGCTTGATGCTGAGCCCGTTCAGTTGGAATACGATGCAAGTTGGATTTTTCTCTATTGGACTCAATTACATGAACAACTTGGGGCTGAAACCTTGAACCAGCAAGTCTCCCTTTCCGAACTTGAATTAGAGCAGATCATGCTGGAAGCAGCGGGATATCTTCATACGATGATCGTTAGTCTGGTTCGTCAGGCTATGAAGCAAGCAGTCCACCTACCAGAGTTTGAGGCGTTGGATCGTGAAGAAGCTTTTGAGATTCGCGTCGGAGAGTATATGGATCATAGTGTCTCCGTGTACCGGGAAGATCGAAGACCCGTGGATGCTAACATCATAAAGTCTTGGCTGGAGGAAAAAGAAGGATCGGCCTACAGCTACCAAGCACTGTCTCAAGTGCAATTGTCGGATGGAGATTACAGTTCCTTGGATTTTCGTTATACAGTCTTTCGCCAGATCGGGATGCAACAAAGCCGATTGCATCACTGTATCCTCGTAGGCACGGTATGGCAAGAAGCTCAGCTAGATGGAACCGACTTTTCGCACAGCCTGCTTCACGGAGCCGATTTCCGTGGCTGTTCCCTGCAAGAGGCTGTGCTGGACGAAGTTATAAGCAATAGCGAATATGGATCGGATGCTTGGCTGGATTGGGAACCGCTAGGATTGGATGGAGTGGATTTTACAAGAGCTAATTTACAGGGAGCTCGTTTTCAACATGCACAGCTTCAAGGAGCTACTTTCCAAGATGCCGCGCTGCAAAGAGCTTTATTTAACGGCGCGGATCTAACAGGTGCCTGCTTTGTAGGAGCCGATGTTACTGGCGCTTCGTTTATAGGTGCATGTTTAGTAAAAGCTAATTTTACAGGGGCAAAGCTACACCGGGCAATCTTTACAGATATCCAACTAAGCGAAGCCATTGGTCTTGCTGCTGTAGAAGCACCCCTGGCTACACAGGTAACAGATACAGTGAGTAAGGAGAGTGGGGGTAAATGAGATATTTTCGACTCATGGTGGACGAGCGCGTAAAGCATCGGGTAGAGACTGCGCCCCTGTCTCCCTTGCAGGTGGAAGAACTCCTTTCGGGTCATACCATTCAGGCGGAGGACACTCCCCTGTTTTTAGCAGTACATACAGATCCACGAACCGTATATCCGGATTTTCTGGAGTTCCCTTTGCCACTGGTTTCAGACTCCATGAAAGTCCTGTTGGAAAAATATATGCCGGAGCTGGAATGGAAGGTCGCTATACTTACCGATTTTCAGAAGGCTAGGCAGGATGTGTACTGGATATTGCGTCCACCTGTGGTGGATTGTCTTTCCTCACAAACCGAGTGGTATCCTGACCATACCTTGAAGCAGTTGGTACTTAAACACGGAAAAATCCAATCGTCTATATTTCGGATCGCCGGCTTGTTGGAAGCTCATATCTATATCAATCTCGCGGTAGCGGAAAGTCTGCTGCGTCGTCCATTTACAGGTGTTCGTGTGCAAAAAGTGGAGATGTCCACAAAGGAGGAATAATCCGTATGGAAGAAGCAAGTGTGCAGCCTGGGTCAGGTGCGAAAAAAAGCTATGTCGTGGCAGGTGCGATTTTAAGCTGTAGTTACGGTACACAGCCTACGCGTTTGAAGCGCCCTTTTAGCCACGGGGTGTATGTCAAAAATAAAGCCCAGATGAATATTGGAGATTATGTGCCTGGAGTGAACATAAAATCTTTTGGAAATTGCTCCAGTCCGCTGAATCCGGCTGTGCAAGCCAGTGAGATGGTCGATATTTATGGGGTGAAAAAGGCTCCATGTATTCCTGTTCTTACGATGCCTTGGCTGAACGGAAAAAGCGACATGCGCATCGAAGGCCAGCCTGCTCTTACACAGAACTGTACGCATCAATGTCTTTATTGCGGGCACATACAAATCGAAAATGACGGTCAAGAGCTGGATTAATTAGTTGCAGCCTCCCAAAATAAAAACAAAATGCGCTGGTGAGAGAATGGCTATCTTCTCCACCAACGCATGAAATAGGTTATCATCGAGTTGTTCAACATGATTACATTACATTAGGTACCGCAAAAGGTTCGGTATGAGCAGTTGGATTTCTCAGGCAATGTAGAGTAAATAGCCTGTTCGTCAGAATAAGCATAAGGGTTCGAAAGAACTTCAAGGAGTTGCTCCATCACATGGTAGTCTTCTCGTTCCACCGCAGCTTCCAATGCTTCTTCTACTCGGTGGTTGCGCGGGATGATTGCAGGATTGCTGCTGCGCATCAGCTGATGCGATGAATCTTGGGATTCCTGCTGTCTGCCCAGTCTCGCCTGCCACTGCTCGTGCCACTGGGTGAATTCCTCAGTGCTGAACAGAACCGTATCCTCCAGCTTGTCCAAAGTTAGGGCACGGAAGGTATTGGTGTAGTCAGCACGATGCTTCTGCATGATATTCAGAAGATCCTCAATAAGAGATTCATCCTCCTGCTCTTCGTTAAAGATCCCTAGCTTCGCTCGCATTCCTGCAAGCCAGTGACTGTGAAACATTTTTACAAAATCTGAAATTGCATCCTCAGCCAGTGTGACAGCCTGCTCCCTGTTGTCATGCAGCAGTGGCAAGAGCGTCTCAGCAAATCTCGCGAGATTCCACGCAGCAATATGCGGCTGATTGGCATAAGCATAGCGTTCCTGCCTGTCGATGGAACTGAATACCGTCTCAGGATCATAGGTATCCATGAAGGCGCAAGGACCATAATCAATGGTTTCTCCGCTAAGGGTCATATTGTCGGTGTTCATCACCCCGTGAATAAAACCAACCAGCTGCCATTTGGCAATCAGCTCGGCCTGACGCTTAATCACTTCCTGAAGCAGTGAAAGGTAACGGTTTTCGTCATTGGCAACTTCCGGGTAGTGTCTTTCCAATGTATAATCAGCCAGAGCACGGAGATCTTCGGACGTGCCCCATGCTGAGACGTATTGAAAAGTTCCGACGCGAAGATGACTGGCAGCCACACGGGTCAGAATGGCACCGGGCTGCTCGGTTTCCCGGATGATCGTCTCACCTGTGGATACCACCGCCAAGCTGCGGGTGGTAGCAATACCTAGCGCATGCATCGCCTCACTAATGATGTATTCACGAAGCATCGGACCAAGTGCCGCACGCCCGTCACCACCACGGGAGTATGGCGTTCTGCCAGAGCCCTTGAGCTGAATATCAACCCGTTCACCCAAGGGATTGATCTGTTCGCCAAGCAGCAGAGCACGACCGTCTCCTAACATGTTAAAATGCCCGAATTGATGTCCTGCGTAAGCTTGAGCAAGAGGCGTAGCCCCTTCAGGAATTTGGTTGCCGGCCAGCTCCGCTACGCCATCATTCCTTTGCAGCGCCGTGCCGTTCAACCCCAGTGATGCTGCCAACGGATGATTAAGTATAATCAGCTTTGGTGAGCGGACAGGAGTTAGGTTGAGCTTTGTAAGCATGGATTCCGGCAGACGAGAGTAACTGTTGTCGAAGTTCCACCCTATTTTATCTGCTATTTCTTTTCTCTCCGTCATAGTGTCTCCTTTTCTGCTGTGGTATCTTGGATTTTCCCCTTTTAGTTTTTACCTCTGTCCATTTATTATCCACTTTTCACCATGCTATTGTGCTTTTTAGCTTTTAACAACCTTTTTATTGTAATCGATTATCAAACATTAATTGTATTTGAATACCGAACGGGTCTTCAATAATACCGTAGGCTTGGCTAAACATATTATTAGATAAAGGCACGATAATTTTCACGCGATTATCTGTAATTAAGCTATGATAAAAATGTTTAATTTCTTCTAAGTCAGCACTTTGAATACATAATGAAGTGTTATTACCAACTGTATATTTTTCACTGGGATTCATTGTATCTTCTGCTATCATTACTTTTGTTTTTCCGATGGATAAGACAGAATGAGAAATATAATTTTCATTTTCATCCGTAATCTGTATGGAACTGTCACGTTGGGCCATGTCTTGATAGGTAACCAGAAACAATTCCTCTGCGTTGAAGTGTTTTTTGTAAAAATGTATAGCTTCCTTTGCCTTTCCGTTCATGGATAAGAAAATAGCTACTTCCAGTGTTGCACTCATGATATCAATCTCCTTTATATATAATCTTAGTCAGGATTTTGTAAAATCCTCAGGTAGATATCTTATGAATTTGATATATTCCCTTAAGCTTATTATCATATAAAAAGGTATCAAAACATGACACCTTTATAAGGAGATTTAGATGAAGAAATCAGAAAGATTAAATGACATGATCAGGTACTTAAACAGTCGAGAATTCTTTAATTTAAATGACCTAATGGATAAATATCACATTTCAAAAAGTACAGCTCTACGTGATATTCATTCATTAGAACAATTAGGTATGCCTATTTATTCGGAACATGGCAGACATGGGCGATATGGTATCTTAAAAAATAGGTTGTTATCTCCCATTATTTTCACGATGGATGAAGTATATGCTCTGTACTTTGCAATGTTGACGTTAGAAGCTTATCAATCCACCCCCTTTCATTTAAGTATTAATAAACTCAATGAAAAGTTTGAACACTGTCTTTCTAAAACACAAATAGACCAGATTCATAAAATGAAAAAGGTCTTACAATTTGAAGTATATCAGCATACTCATGTTAGTCGTTATTTAGATAAAATTCTAACAAGCATTCTTAATGAGAGTACCTGTAAAGTTAAATATGTAAAAAATAATCAGAAAAAAAGTTACTATATTCAATTTTTCAAAATTTCCGCTAAGTTTGGTCAATGGTATGCTACTGGCATAGAGTTAAATACGAATAAATATAGAGTTTTCAGATGTGATCGAATAACCTTAATAGAAGAAGAGGAGAGCAATTCTGACTTTTCTATAGATGAGCTCCTTAATCGTTCATTAGAAATGTATCAATCCGAGAAGAGCATTGACTTTGAAGTAGAGATTGTAGAACAAGCGAAGGACATTTTCTATAAAGAACATTATCCCTCTATGAAAATAGAAAATGGTGATAAGACAGTCATTAAGGGATTCTATAATCCTGGAGAAGAAGAGTTTATCGCTCATTATTTTATGAGATATGGTCATTATGTACGATCTGTGAAGCCTGAATCTTTAAAACAGATTATTAAAGAAAAAGTTGAGCATCTCTTGAACCACTATCAAAAATTATAAGATCATCGAAGGTTTGTTCAACATTTCCTCTACCTTTTAGCAAGGAAAAGAAGGATCAAGCTCCTTTTCCTTGCTAACGATGACATTTGAATTATGGCTTCCGTTTGGCGATAACAGCATAGGAGACCGTTCTTGTGAATCCAGTTGGATTCCATGCAGTAAAGAACCATCTGTCTTCCGCCGCAGAATAGTTATCGAGAAGAAACCCTTGCTGATTTCCAGAGAAAATCCATGAACCGCTAATCAGATTGTAGGCGTTACCGTTAATCGTAGTGCTTCTAAAGCTATTTGGGGGGATAGTAACCGCAGCGAAAGTGAAACGCGCAAATCCATCTCCAAGTTGAGTTACACGAATGGCTTTTTTAAGATTCATAACCACGTGACTTCTTTTTTTTAACTTTCTTCCCAACTTGGCTTCCGCATTTTTAATTTTCATTAAGGTTGCCTTTCTCAAAGAAATCATCTCCTTCATTGTTTTACTTATAGTTAATGATGGAGTAGATACTTTTGAATGGACAAAATCCCCGGTAAATTGGCTGGATTTTCTGGAGGTGCTAAAACAAAGAGCCCTTCCTTAAATAAAGGAGGGCTTGACACCGCTACTCTTATTATTTTCCGTTTCTATACCGATTTTGTTAAGCCAATACGAGTGATCATGGTGTCATACGGATCTAATTCCATCGTTTGTTTGCCATATTCCGTATCAACCGTCGTTCTTTGAAGTTGATCGCTATTGTTAATAACCACCAACATTTTACTTTCTGGATAATAAGCACACTCTGTATATAGGTTATCCGTAATGTACTTCGTTTCATGTAACTCATTACCTGCAAAGCGAATCATATTCAGCAACAACCTTGTGTTTTCCCAGCTGAATTCGAATGAAGGAAGGTAAATTCCCTTTCCTTTACCGAAGGCATGTGTAGACAGTGTTATCATACCACTTGCTTCCTCCACTACCGCAGCTGACCCATCCGTAAGATAAATGCTATTCTTTGGCGTTATACTTGCCCCCTCAGGCACCAAACCATACTCATCCCTAACCTCATATGTCCATCTTCCATGACCTACCCTGGAGCCTGTATCCTCATCCAGTCCGAGAACATGCGCCATTCTAAAAAAGCTGTCGTGACCTTCTACCGCCGAAGGCTGATTGATGCCAATAAAGATACCACCTTCGTAAACCCATTGGGTCAGTAAGTCCACACACTTGTTGTCATTCCAGTACTCCCCACCACTCCATGCTGAACCAGCAGAGCCGGCATTGATCACTACATCACAATCCTGTAGAATTCCCTGACGGATATCTTCAAAGTCAATGAACTGCACTTCAATCGGCAATCCAGATAAAGCTTCATTGACATGAATCAAATCATGCATATACGTTTCATGGAAATGGCCGGACAAGGTCCACGATCTCAATTTCCCCCAGCTATGCAGAATAGCTACCTTCGTCTTCATTTGATAGGGTTTGCCTTCATGATGTAGTTCTTTAATTTCTCTAAATTCATTGGCAATCTTTTCGATATAGTCACAAAAATCCGGGTAAGGCTCTACAAGATGCAAATATCCCCCCAGCCCAATCCGGTCAATAGGCTCCCGCAGCAAGGCGCGCCGGATATTAATCCAATACTTTTTGGCATCCAGCGTGGGGTTTCCCCCTTCCATAAAGGTCGGAAGCCCGCCTAAGCCAACCGGAAATAAGTAAGGATGCAGCCGAATCTCATGTGTATTCACTTTTACACCTGAACAAAGCCTCGCCTCATAACCTGAGAATACACATTTAATCAACCCGTCAAATCCAAACTCTTGAAAACGGTCATTGTAAGGCTCCATGCCAACCCAACTGTCATCATAGAAAACATAGGCCAGCTTGTCGTGCTTATGCACAATATCAATTAATTTCTTGCCAAATTCGATTACAAAATCATTGATAAATGCCATCCAATCCAGCTTGCGCTGCTCAGCCGGGATATGACTGACGCGGTATTTCCCGCCATTCACAAAATCCTCGGCAGTCATCGAATACCCGTATTTCTTGGCAAACAGATCAAGCGCCCTTGAGCTTACCGTAAAATCGTATGAACCCCAGTCTGAGAACAGATGGCGATTGCGCTCATTACTGCCCCAGATCCAGACGAAATTATAAAATAAGGAGGTAAACCGAACAACCGTGGTTTCCTTATGATGAAGACACCAATCTTCCATCCAATCCAGCAGATACTGTTGCGTTTCTGCATAGATAGGATCAATCTGCATCAAATGCTCTTTGTCCCAATGATTCGTGGTGTGATTGTACATGGAAATCTCTTCCCAGATCCGGTAGGCCATAAAGCTTACCGTGTATTTATGCCAAGGAACAATTCCGGTAATGACCACATTGCCGGATTCCCTTTCATAATTCCACTGTTCTCTTGGAACTTCCTCTCCGGTCGTTCTGTCAAAAACCTGCCAATAGTTAAACGCTTCTTTGGAATCATTCACTTTGAACTGTTCAGCAAAAAAATCCTCCATCAGATAGATGGACACATAATCTTGTACAGCTACCTTTGGATTTGTCATTAAAAAACACTGCTGTAGCTTATCTAGATTGTGGGACGCCCACTCGTTATGATCTCTGATGATACAGATTGTAGAATAAATGCCGTATCCAGCATTTATAATCTCATCGGACAATTGCGTGCCGTCACTATCACGGATGACATCGGCACCCCACCGTTCAGCTAATTTCAGGGTCAGCGCCTCATAACCGGATTCTCCCGGTAGTGTAAAGTTCCCCGTAGTTTGTTTGGACAACTTGCTTCCCTCCTAATTCAACATATCAGACAGAAAGGCCAATGCCAGGCCTTGACCCCAGCCCTGAATCCAGTCCTTTGGAATATTGCGATACCCATCCCGATCTTTCATAACCGCTGTGCCGCCCGACACACCTAGTACCCGACCGTCCTCGCTAATATGGTTCAAGATGCCCTCCAATGCCTTTTGCACGTATTTGGTATGCAGCGGATTGCCGTTATTGATCATGGCCGCCGCGATACCGCAAGATGCCGACACTTCTTCATAGGACTCCTCGTCATCCAGTACCGTCCGCCACAAACCATTCTCCGTTTGAACACCCTTTAGTGCCGCCAGTTGATCCCGAAGCGAACACTCTACGTCCATGCATTGCGGATACAAGTACCAGTCTTTTAAATGAATTTTGACTTGCGACATGGTATATGCTCCCCAAGCATTCGCTCTCCCCCAGAAAAATCCGGACATGTGATCCTGCTTGACATTATTGTAGCCATGGTACCAGAGACCGCTACTAGGGTCTTGCAGGTATTTGATATGCCAGTAATATTGATTTAAGGCGTCCTGGATCATTGCCTCATCCTTTAATTTGGTTCCTACACGCAGCAGAAAAAATGCCGCCATAAACAATGTGTCCGCCCATGCCTGTTCTGGAAAATCATTAGCCACGGATACCGTATGCTGCAAAACATGGTCTCCGAACCGGAGAGCATTGTTTTGGATGTAATCCACCTTGCTCATCACAATATCCCAATATTTTGGGTCTCCTGTTTCTTCATACAACGTGATCAGCATATGGCCCATAGCACATGTGTTTACCGTCCAGTGCGGCAGACCCAGCTCGATATATTCATCCGCCCACTGCACAAGCATATTTAAATACTCTTTATTTCCTGTTTTCGTATAGGCTCTGGATACACCATAGTAAGCCACACCGCAGGGCCAATCCCACGTTAAATCCATCGTCATGGTTTTTCTGACGACTTTGTCGATAACTTTTAATATCTCTTCCTTGTCACAAACCAATTGAAGCATCTTTATTCCCCTCTCTTAGCGCCCACGCTCCCAAAAGCGCTTGAGAGCTGTTCGTCACTATTTTGAAAACGCTTTACTTATTCCATTGTACGCAGTAAAATAGTCTCCATCTAAGCATATTCGCAACAAAACTGCGCATTTCCAATCATTTATGTGAGGATTTTACAAAATCCTGATGTATATCTGCTGGTTAAAACCAAAGTCATGGGGGTATTGAATATGCCCAGAAAAAAGAAGCCCGTTATAGAATATCGACACTATAGCTTGCCCATAAATTTCCCTGTCTTGCTATTAAGCGGTGAACGTTGGAAGATTTCTGATATTAAAAGTGAGCATCTCCATTTCCATAACCATTTGGAGATTGGTATATGCTATTCAGATAGCGGCGTCATGGAGATCAAAGGAGAATCTGTACCCTTCAAAGCCGGCGATGTGACCTTCATCCCCAGGTATCTTCCTCATACCACGTATAGTTCGCCAAATACAGCCAGTCTGTGGTCTTATATCTTTTTTTCACCAGAGGATCTCTTTCAACATTCATTTAAAAGTGCTTACAGCAACTTCGAACCAAATTTGTGGGTGGTGAAGGGAAAAAACTGTATATTGAATAAGGAGCAGTATCCCAAGGTTTATACACTTGCAACTTCGATCGTAGAAGAATTAAAACAGCAGAATCCTTACTATCAGGAAAGTGCCTATGGCTTATTGCTATCCCTTTACATAGAACTCCTTAGAATTCATTCCAGGAATGAACTGTTGGCAGATCAAGAAACAGAGCATAGCCTGAAAAACGATTTTGTCATTTCTCCGGTTTTGGAATACATCACGAAAAACTATATGAACCCCATTACGATGGATTTTTTGGCCGACCTGTGCCATTTAAGTACAACTCATTTTCGAAGAAAATTCCATGAAATTATGGGGACGTCGCCTCTCGATTTCCTAAACAGCACCCGAATCGAAGAGGCTTGCAAGCAGTTAAAAAGCACGGAGGATTCTATTCTTTCGATCTCCGAACAAGTCGGTTTTCACTCCATTTCCAGCTTCAACCGTTGCTTCTCCAGGCTTATGGGAAAGCCGCCAAAAGAATGGCGTAAAGGGGCACAATCTGAAGCGCAATCTGCGAAAGCGTCTATACTGGAGTTTACGGGATGGGTTTAGCATAACAGCAGAAATAAACTTGATAAAACGAACTCAACATCATGAATATGGATTAAACCTGAGCCATATAAATATAGTCTGCATGTGGAGCCTAAAAATAAACGTAATGATGAAATCGGTGAATCTCACAATATGACAACAGATGTTATATTATACTTTGGTTGAAGTTAAACAAAGGAGATGCTTATGATGAATCAAGAACTAAATCAACAATTAGGTGAGATTATTGAGCAGTTCATACATTCATTTATAGCAGAAAACAATAACATTCGATCTCAAAAAGTAATCAACACTGCAGATGGGGATACAATAGCTCATTTAAGGGGAATTGGTTTTCCGAAAAAAGGAAGACCGATACAAGAGGTCGTCGATGAAATGAGGAAAAACGTCTATCCTCACCAAACCTTCATGCAACACCCTCGCTTTTTCGCATTGGTTCCTGGTCCAATGTCTCTTTACTCGTGGTTAGGAGATATCATGACTAGCGCCTATAATACCCATGCCGGAAGCTGGATGCTGAGTTCGAGCGCAAGCCTTTTAGAGGGGGAAGTGATACGGTGGATGTGTGACCAAGCAGGATATCCCAATACTGCTGGAGGCTTATTTCTGTCGGGCGGATCGCTGTCGAATTTGACCGCTTTAGCGGCTGCACGCAATGCAAGGTTATCCGAGCAGGAATATGCCATTGGAACTGCTTATGTTTCAGATCAAACTCATTCATCGGTCGCCAAAGGGCTACGCATCCTCGGATTCCGTAGTGATCAAATCAGAAAGGTTCCAAGTGATAAAAATTTTCGTATGGATGTTTCAGCCTTAGAGAAAAAAATAATGGATGATCAGGCGACTGGCATGAAACCTTTTGCGATCATTGCCACGGCAGGCACAACCAATACAGGAAGCATTGACCCGCTAAACGATATTGCTGACCTATGTGAAAAACATAACATTTGGTTACACGTGGATGGAGCTTACGGTGCATCGATTTTGGCCTCTTCGAAATATAAGCCCCTTTTGAGCGGAATATCGCGTTCAGATAGCATTACCTGGGATGCACATAAATGGTTAATGCAGACCTATTCCTGTAGCGTAGTTTTAGCCAAAGAAAATCAACAGCTCAGAAACTGCTTCAGCACACATCCAGAATATTTGAAAGATGCCGAGACTAATGAAGAACATATTAATTATTGGGATCTGGGTCCTGAATTAACGCGGCCTGCTCGAAGTTTGAAACTATGGGTGACACTACAAGCTTTAGGAACTAATGCTGTCGGTGAAGCCATAGAGCATGGAGTTCAACTCGCAGAATGGGCTGAAGATGAAATCAAAAAACATAATCATTGGGAAATTGTATCCCCCGCTAAGTTAGCGATTGTTAACTTTCGATATGCGCCAACTGGATTATCTGAGCAAGAATTAGATTCACTGAATAGAAGGATCTCCCAAGAAATGACGACAAACGGATACGCCTCTGTGCTTACAACACAACTTAATGGAAAAACGGTTCTCCGAATCTGTGCAATTCACCCAGACACTACGGAAGATGAGATAAGGAATACAATTCAGCTTTTATCGAATATAGCAAGATCATTGAATGAGAGAAAAGTTTTTTTATGATGATAAATTATGAAAATGAAGTGCTACACTTTCTGTAAATAAATGAAAATGCTCAGCATTACGAAAATAAGAGGGGCACACCGCCCCTCTTTGCTGTTTTCCCAGACATCCAAATTATTTGCCAATGTGCAATGCAGCAACAATGAACAGCACTTAATCCTGACACGACGTGCCCCCATCAATGAAAGTTATTTATTTTCATAACGTACTACGCCGTAGTTCATAAAAATACTGCACAATGGGATGCTTTAACTTCATCTTCTCGGTCATGTTTAATATTCGTTTTTTTCCAACTCGTCTGTCCACTAAAGCTAGAATATTCAATAAGATATCATTACTCTCTAAGCTTTCCTCTATAGAAGTAGTTAAAAATTTATTAGCTACAATATTAAAATTAGACTTGCTTAATGAGGCCTGTGCTGAGAAAAGCTCCTTTGCATGTTCTGATATTTTTCTACCTCTTGCAATTACTTGTAGACGCTCCTCGGGAACGTTCCCATTAGTATCTTTTCTGACCGTTTCAATGTCTTCATTGCTGATAGGAACTTGGATATCTGGATCATTCTTGATTTCCAACTCCGTCTGATACCATTTGATCGAACTAGTGATATCATTCATATTGAGTATGTTCTTCTTATCTACAGTTATATAACAGATTCCAGACTTATCAGGCAAATAACGGTAACTGGTCGCTCGGTATTCGACTCTTCCGTCTAACGCAGGACAGCGGAAGCTCTCCAGTTGTTGCTTCAATTTACTCCAGGACATATATCCTCCTATGTTTTCAATGCCTACTAACAGCCCGTCTCCCAACTTGGCAATTTAATTTCCACGTTCCTCTACCTCATCATGATCCTTGCTTCCAAACTCATCAAGCAATGTACGCACTTCACTTGTTGATTTGGCGTTCATTAAGCTGTTTCTGAGTTCACTTGCCCCTCGGAATCCACGGACATATATTTTGAAGAAGCGGGCGAGAGGGCTGAACGAACGTGGCTCCTGCGCTGAATAATGATCATGGAGATCTAGATGAAGCCGTAGCAGTTCAAGCAATTCCTCACTGCTGTGTTCCTTCGGCTCCTTCTCAAACGCAAATGGATTCTGGAAAATACCACGCCCAATCATAATGCCATCCACACCATATTGCTCAGCGAGCTTCAAGCCGGTCTGACGGTCCGGAATATCTCCGTTAATGGTCAGCAGTGTATCTGGTGCCACCTCATCACGAAGTTTCTTAATCTCCGGAATTAGTTCCCAGTGAGCGTCTACTTTACTCATTTCCTCTCTTGTCCGCAGATGAATGGACAAATTCACAATGTCTTGTTTCAAAATATGGGTCAACCAGTCGCGCCATTCGTCTACGGTAGTGAAACCGAGCCTTGTTTTTACACTGACGGGCAGTCCCCCGGCTTTGGCGGCCTGAATGATATCCGCTGCGATTTCGGGACGGCAGATCAGGCCGCTTCCCTTCCCATTCTCGGCTACATTCGCTACAGGACAACCCATATTAATATCGATGCCTTTGAAGCCTTCTTTCGCCATACCGATGCTCATTTCACGGAAATATTCCGGCTTATCTCCCCAGATATGGGCCACCATGGGCTGTTCATCCTCTGTAAAAGTCAAACGCCCGCGTACACTTTTGTTCCCCTCCGGGTGACAATAACTCTCTGTATTCGCAAACTCCGTAAAAAACACATCCGGTCTGGCTGCTTCACTTACGACATGGCGAAACACAACATCCGTCACATCTTCCATCGGTGCCAGTATAAAAAAAGGTCGTGGCAAATCACGCCAAAAATTATTCGTCATATCAAAAACTCCTCTATAAATACCAGGACAAATCTTTGGTCCCAAAATGGTAAAGCTAACCTGTTCATGTCCTTGCTTCTTCTTCACATATAACATGTTTAAGCAACGTAGTTCAAACGGCAGTATATGTTAAGCATAGACATCTAAATGAGTATATCATACTCAATAGAGGAGCATACTCCCCAAAAGACTCGCAAAAAAAGGAAGAGCGCCCGCCCCTCCTTGCCATCTTCTATAACGTACTGCGCCGCAGTTCATAGAAATACTGCACGGCATTACTTCCCCCAGCCTATGCCGTTCCCATGCGAAATAGCTAAAAAAAGAGCCGAGGAATAATATCCTTGACCCTTTTCGTCAATTTCTACACATGAATACCCAAAATTTTCAACTGATGCCACATGAGCATATTTATCAACATCTACACGATTTCGATACGTTTCGATAATCTTATTGATGTTTTTATCAGTAAGTTTGTTTTGATTTTCACCTTTTTCAAACGCCAATACACCTCAACTATTAGTCTTTTCTGACCAACAGCGCAACACTCTCCACATGAACCGTATGCGGAAACATATCTACAGGCTGTACTTCCACTGTTTTATACCCGCCATCCTCCAGTATCTTTAAATCCCGCGCCAGTGTGCTTGGGTTACAGGATACGTACACCACACGTTCTGGCTTCATCTCCAGAATGGTGTCGAGCAGGCGTGGATCACAGCCCTTACGGGGCGGATCGACGACGATAACGTCGGCGGTGATGCCTTGCTCTTTCCACGCAGGAATGACGTCTTCGGACGCGCCTACCTCAAATTTCACATTACGCATTTCGTTCAATAGCGCATTACTTCGTGCATCGTCGATGGCTTCTTTGACGATCTCCACCCCATACACCTTGTCAGCATGCTGAGCGAGGAACAAGGAGATCGTGCCGATGCCGCAATACGCATCAATCACCGTTTCTTTGCCTGTGAGCCCGGCATATTCGACGGTTTTGCCATACAGCACTTCCGTTTGTACGGGATTCACCTGATAAAAGGATCTCGCAGAAATCGCAAACTGTACGTTTCCAATGTAGTCGTAGATCACGTCACGACCCCACAGTACACGAGTCTCGTCGCCAAAAATAACGTTCGTTCGCTTTGTATTCACGTTCTGGCATATGCTTGCCACGTGTGGAATATGCTCACGGATACTGCCGATCCACGCATCTGCATGCGGAATATCTCGTCCATTCGTGACGAGCACCAGCATCATTTCACCTGTGCGAAAAGCAGTCTTTACAACGACATGGCGCAGTAGCCCACGTCCGGTTTCTTCATTATATGCACTGATGCCCAGCATTCGGCCAATCTCTTTCACACGTGCGACAACTTCGTCATTACGCTCGTCCTGAATGAGACAGGTGTTCATATCCACAATCCGATGGCTGCCACGTGCGTAGAAGCCACCGACAAGCCCGCCCTCTGTGACACCAATCGGCACCTGGGCTTTGTTGCGATATCGCCAAGGCTCACTCATACCGAGTGTAGGATGCACGACTACGCCATGTACACGCGACATACTGTCGGCATTTCCATCCGCATTCATGGCCGAATCAGCAGTCGTGACTGTATCGGCCTCACCATCTGTATCCGCAGAAGCAGCCAAGACCTGTGCAGTATGCTCACTGGGCTCTGTAGCCACACTCAGCTTCCCGATACGCTCCAGCACATCCACGACATGCTGGCGTTTCCAGCTGAGCTGCGCTGCGTAGCTCATGTGCTGGATCTGACAGCCACCGCATTGATCGTAGATAGCGCACGGAGCTGCAATCCGGTCAGGGCTAGCCTGCGTGATATCCAACAGCTTGGCATAGCCATACTGCTTTTTCGTTTTCAGCACCTTTACCCGTACCTTTTCCCCCGGTAACGCACCCGGAACGAACAGCGTAAAACCCTCAACACGTCCTACACCCTCGCCATCGTGGTTCATGCCGATGATGTCTATCACAGCCTCATCGTTCTTTTGCACAGGCAGATCGCTACGCTCTACACTAGACCGGTTACGATTGGAAGCATCATGACTTCGTCCACCGTTGGAAGAAAGACGAGTATCTCGTCCGTTCTTTCTCTTCTTCCGATCCGAATCATTCATATTTTCATTCACATTTCCATTTTTATATTTGATTTCGGCTTGAAGTAACCCATTTCCAGCTCTAACTTGAGACTGTTCCGGTTCGCTCTCTCTTGTCGCCTTCATAGTCTTTTTGTGCTGATTTCCTTGAACAGGAGTTGCTGTTGCTGCATTCCGGCGGCTTTTTCCACGTCCGCTACGGTTATTCGTCATGATGGTCACTTCTTTCTGTTCTTCTTTTCTTGCTTATCTTCATTCAACCATATCATTCAAATCGTCATCTAGACGACGTTTAAACATCAACTCGAAAATGCCGTTACTCCCCACGGAGAACGGCAAGGACCGACATGTTCCCTACAAAAAAACTACCTACTCTACATTCCATATACAAAATTGTATTAACGACCGGAAACAGAAGCGTTTCCTTCTCATTCCTCACCGGAAAACATTCAAATGATGAGGTAAATTCCGGAATGTCGCTGGCAAGGTGCCTCCCAGTTCGCCATCCAAATTAAGCTGGACGTAGCCAGGTGAAGTCACTTCCATGTAATCTGTTTTAAAATAAACGATCTTCTTATCCTGCAAATGCTCACCACGCAGCGCAAGTGTTACCAAGCGGATCATTTCCGCCAAATTGCATTTCCGCACAGCGATGACATCGAGCAGTCCATCATCTATTGTTGCCCCGGGAGCAAGCTTTTCAAACCCGCCCACCGAATTCGTATTTGCAATCAGGAAGAGCATAAACTCGTCGTGGATCACTTCCTGACCCGATGCCTTGATGATCAGCTCCTGTGGTGCAAGGCTGACCATCTTCTCCATACCTTTAAAATAATACGCCAACTGGCCAATCATCGTTTTGAGCTTGCTCGGAACCTCATACGTAAGCTCAGTTAAAGTCCCCCCGCCTGCGATGTTGATAAAGTAGCGGTCGTTCGCTTTTCCGATATCCAGCGGCTTCGGATTTTGACGAATAACGAGGTCGCAATAATCCTCCCAATGCCTGGGGATGCCCAGTGCTCTGGCAAAATCATTCGTCGTCCCCAGAGGAAACACACCCAGAGGCGGACGGTTTTCTCTTTCAGCCATCCCGTTAATGACCTCATACAGTGTACCGTCGCCACCAGCGGCGATAATCATGTCATACCCACGCTCAATGGCCTCTATTGCGGCACGTGTTGCGTCCCCTTCACCCGTAGTTGCATGGCAAGAGGCTTCAATACCACCTTCATCCAGGCGCTGCAAAACATCCGCAAGACGACGCTTCATTTCCTCACGCCCAGAGGTCGGATTATAGATTAATCTAGCTCTTTTCATTCCGTTACGCCACCCGTATATTTAATGATATTTATATTCACATCGCAGTTCATCATATTCAGTCTGTACAAAATATCATCATACTGGAAAAAGACCTCTTTTACAATAAAAGAAGCCAGACTTTGCCCAAATAAGGAAATTTAAGGCTAAGATAACGCTATAGCCGAACCAGACTATCTATTACTTGACCTCGCTTGCTTCTGCATGCTTTGCAATAATTCATGAATTTGCCTGTCTATCCAGCTTGTGAGCAAAGGATGCGGCAATAAAGGATCTCCCGAATAACGGTATTCGAGCCCCTGCAAGCGTTTAGGAATTATGTGACTTGTAAAATATCCCGAACTCAAAAATAGCGGCGCCACAATAACATCATGACCCCGCTCCTGATTCCAGTACGCTGCCTTGTCGTACACACTCTCGGGATTTAGCAAAGCGTAGTCCGTGATGATGCCACTCACGCTTTGCACCGTACGGGCCAACGAAGAAATCCCCTGCTCCCAGCGCTGAAAAAAGCCGTTGTGTACACTGCCGTGACCTACGAGTAAAATAACCTCTCTCGCAGGGTCGGCTGATAGCGGACGAACCTTGTCCCACACCATGTGAGCAACATCTTCTCCGTCATCCAGCGGGCTACCAAAATGCACTCGCGCTTTCAATCGAAACGGCTCCAAATCTGTTTCTTTATCCGGTGCATCTTTGACACCCAGCGCATAGCTAATCTCATCTACATGCGTACTGCCTGATGACACAAACAAAGGTATAACCAATATATCTGTTACACCCAAGGCTTCCAGACGGTCAATACCATTTTGAATCAATCTTTCTTTAACCGTTTCCAAAAATGAAACCTCTACCGGTATTTCTTCCGGCAAATGAAGCTTTGCAACTGCCTGATCCACCTGTTCTACCCAATATGGCTCCCTAGAGCCATGGCTGATGACCAGTATCCCAGGGCTCCGCATTAGCGTCCCAGACGTTCCAGAGTCATTTTATACCCGTCATTACCATAGTTCAGGCAACGTTTAACACGTGAAATGGTGGCTGTACTGGCTCCTGTCTCTGCTTCAATCTGATTATATGTGCTGCCTTTGCCTAGCATACGGGCAACCTCCAGACGTTGGGAGAGGGATTGAATTTCGTTAATCGTGCACAGATCATCAAAAAATACATAGCATTCTTCTAAATTTTTAAGAGTTAAAATAGCTTCGAACAATTGATCAATACTTTTATCATTAAGCTTTTTAAGCTGCATGGATTATCATCTCCCAAGGTTACGATCTCTCCTCATTGTACCTGAGGAATAGTCGGTTTTTCAAGCATTAACGGTTTCACGCATTACAGAACAACATTATGATCATAGAAACATACCGTACGAATGCCCAAATCCGCTTTTATACCTCATTTCGGGACACGCGCCTAAACCCACTGTGCGTTTGTAACATACAGTAGAGTATCAACCTGCAAAGGAATGTGATCTCATGCCTGGACATTACTATCATCGGAGGGCGCAAACGCGTGCCATTTCCGATCCGTATAGTTCATCTCCTTATCCTGGACTCGATCCATACAGCGAGGTTCCGCAAGTCGATTCCTCCGCACTGGTTCCTTACGAGGCGCCAGCGAGTATAACAGACTCTGCCGTGGTTACACCAGACCCCGCCCCTGCCAAAGGAGGACTGCTTGGCGGCCTTGGCAATCTTGGTAATCTCAACGATATTAAAGGTATTATTGACCGTATGGGCGGTATTGACGGGATTGTTGCTACGGTCGGCAAGGTACAAAAGATCATGTCTAGCGTGCAGCAATTTGCTCCGATGGCAAAACTGATTATGGGCTCGCTCCCAGCATTCAACAAAAACGCAAGCAAAAAATCTACAACACAAATTACTGAGGAACTGGATGAATATACACCACCACGCCGACGCCGGAAAAAGACACAGCGCAAAAGTACCACTACCCCGCGCAGACGTCCGCGCAAACGCACAAGAAAGTAGACTATACTATTTGAACCAGCCTCGGCGCATAAACCAGACCACCATTGCAACACTCAACAAAAACATGAAGAACAGTACGCCAAAATATCCATATTTCCAGCCCAACTCGGGCATATTCGAAAAATTCATACCATAGATTCCTGCAATCAGCGTCAAGGGCATAAAAACGGTCGTAATTACGGTTAGCGTCTTCATAATTGAATTCATGCGATTGGAATTGAGCGATATATAACTGTCTCTCAGGTCGGCTGTCATCTCGCGGTCGGCCTCCAGCATGTCTGTCAGCTTCAATAAATGATCATATATATCGGTAAAATAAGCCATATGATCTCCTTGGCCCTGCACATGCTGCGAATTCAAAACTCGGTACATCAGATCACGCATGGGTACGATGGTACGGCGCAGCTTGAGCAGCCTGCCACGCAGGTCAAACACCTGCTTCATTAATTCCTCTACGGATTCTCGACCGCCCAAGCCCTCCAGCTCGGCCAATTCATCCTCAATCATAAAAAGGCTCGGAAAATAGTTATCTACCAGCTTGTCCATCACCGTATAGGCTGCAGACAGCGGTCCTCGAGACCATATTTTGCGTTCATTCGCATGCTGGACAATCCGCTCCCAGGCTTGATCCAGCTCCTCCAACTCACGATGGTGATATGTAACCAAAAAACGACTGCTAATAAACATATCCACTTCTTCCGCAGCTAACGTATCTACATCAAGCGCATGCACAACCAGAAACTGCACATCCTCGTAATAATCCAATTTGGGACGTTGCAGAACATGCATACAATCCTCCACAGCCAATGGGTGAAAATGAAAATAACTCGTCAGCAGCTCCGTCTCGCGATCTGTAGGCTCGCTAAAATCTACCCACATCCATATGTAATCCTCCATGACGATCTGATCCAATGGTTTTCCCACTGTTACCTGATGATCATGACCTATAGCCAATGTACGTATCACCGTACGTCCCCCTCGCTTACACTTCTGTCTTATATGTTATTTATATTTTATATAAGCCAATTAACATTATACAAATCTCACGCTCTACATTTCCATACACTAAATAAGAAAAGGATATCTCAGGGTCAACAAGCCGTCCCAAGATATCCTTTATCCTCGTGCAGAGCAGTTCTTATCTTCAAAGCAAGCCTTCCACTTCAGAATTTTGCAAAATTCTCACTTATGAAAATAAACATCATAAGCCACAAAGCGGTCGGATGCTTACCTCGCTATATCCCCCTCGGCGCAGCAAGCACCGAGCTGCGTCGCGCCCTCTTCCCCTGCACCCACTCATTCAAAAGTGAGGCAGGCTCATGGCACGAAAAGGGCAATCAGCGAGCCGTAGCGTAGCGGTCCATTTGAATCTGGAGAAGCGGAGCGTTCGCCTTTGCCCCTGTATTTTAACCTTTTCATGTGTTATACAATCCAAAAAAATTCAGGGGCAACAGCGATCGAAAGATCAAATGGATCGCGGAGCGTCTCACAACCAGATCTCCGCCTACATCCACAAACCATGCCTCACTTTTAATCCTCTTACAATACCTTTTCTAAGAAACTAATGGTCCGCTCATTTTTCGGATTACCAAATACCTCTTGTGGCGTTCCTTCTTCTACGATGTAACCACCGTCCATAAACACAACCCGGTCGCTTACTTCGCGTGCAAAACCCATCTCATGCGTTACGATCATCATCGTCATGCCTTCACGCGCCAGATCATTCATTACGCCAAGCACTTCGCCCACCATTTCAGGATCGAGCGCCGAGGTCGGCTCGTCGAACAGCATAATGTCTGGGTTCATGGCTAGCGCACGTGCAATCGCCACACGCTGCTTCTGACCGCCGGAAAGCTGTCCTGGCAGTGCATCTGCCTTATCGGCCAACCCCACACGATCCAGCAGCTTCATGGCCGTTTCCCGGGCCTCTGCCTTGGACTGTTTCCCCAGTTCAGTCGGCGCGAACATAATGTTCTTAAGCACGGTCATATGCGGAAACAGATTGAAGTGCTGAAATACCATACCTATATTTTCACGGACTTTGTTAATGTCCACGTTTTTGTCACTCAAGTTGTAGTCATCGACAATGACCTCACCTGCGGTAATTTCTTCAAGCATGTTCATACAACGCAAAAACGTACTTTTTCCCGAACCAGAGGGGCCAATGACACATACAACTTCGCCTTCACGTACTTGCATGTCGATGCCCTTTAGCACTTGGTTACTACCATAGCTTTTTTTAAGATCTTTAACGATAATTTTACCCACGGCGAACTCTCCCTTCAAGACGGTTGGAAATTTTGGTCAGGACTGTAATGACGATAAGATACATCACCGCTACTACCAGCCAAATATCAAAGGATTGGAATGTCCGCGCAATAATGATCTTACCCGATTGGGTCAATTCGACCAGACCGATAACAGACAAAATGGACGTATCCTTCAACGTAATAACCAACTGATTGATAAACGACGGGATCATGATTTTCACAGCTTGTGGCAAAATGATTTTAAGCATAGCCGTCCGATAGGGTAGACCAAGCGAACGGGCTGCTTCCATTTGTCCCGGATCAATGGACTGAATACCACCACGGATAATCTCAGTTACATACGCACCCGCATTCAGGGATAGCGTCAATACAGCCGCAACAAAAAGTGGCATTTTGAAGTCCAGTGCCTGTGGAATACCAAAGTAAATAAAGAAAGCAAGCACGATCAGCGGAATACCGCGGAATATATCGACGAAAACAGTTGCAATACCACGGAACACCTTGTTATGGCTTACTTTCATAAAGCCAAACACCAATCCTAGAATAAAGGCTACGAGTAAAGATACAAGTGTGTACAGCAACGTATTTCCCATGCCTTTAATCAGCGAAGGCAGCGAAGCAGAAATCAGTCCCCAGCGGCTGGTCTCTACAGGCGCCACACCTTTGCCCGATTCGCCAAGGTATTTAGCCAAAATCTTATCGTATTCCCCGCTATTACGCAGATTAACAAGCCCTGCATTAAATTTCTCCAACAACTCCTGGTTTTTGCCCTGGTTAACAGCAAACCCGTAAGAAGCACCTTTTTCCTTATCTGTTACCAGCTTAAGGCCGTTATTCTGGTTTACACCGTATGCCAGTACCGGATAGTCATCAAAGCAGGCAACCGAATTACCTGTTTTAACTTCATCATACATTTGAGAAGAATCGTCGAACGGTACTGTAGTAAAGCCGTATTTGGCCTTAATGGACTCTGCGAATGTATAACCTTCCGTTCCTGTTTTGACAGCGACACGCTGCCCTTTCAAGTCCTCATAGCGTTTAACCGTATCATTATCCTTACGGACCGCCATCACGACGCCTGAATCAAAATAAGGCTCGGAAAAATCAAATTTCCGCTTACGTTCATCGGTAATACTCATCCCGGCAATGACACCATCCACTTGATTCGTTTCAAGGGCCTGCACTGCCGCGTTAAAGCCAAGAGGCTTAATGGTATATTCAAAATTCTGATCCTTGGCAATAGCTGCCAGCAAATCCATATCAATTCCGACGAATTTACCATCTACATCTTCAAACTCAAAAGGCGCGAACGTTGTATCCGTGCCGATATCATACTTTGTTTTATTTTCTGCATGTGCCACTACACCGAAATTACCAGCCAGGGCAACCACAAAAAACAAACAAATGATAAGTGCTATTAGTTTTCTAGATTTTTGCATAATTTCCTCCAGTCAGTTGAACGGTTCAAAGTTTTCTGTTTATTCTACAGGAGTTATTAAAAATTGACTACTTTGATGTCAGGTATTTTTGAAAAACGTTTCATGGAACTATCTGGATGTGTAAACTTCGAAGAAGCCGTTTTGCCCCAGAATGCCAATAAGCCCCTGCCGCAAAAAGCGGACGGAAGCTTATTGTGTATTCTATAGTGTGTACCTATTTTTCAAGAAATAATAACGGACTAGAAAAGAATTTTGAAAATCAATCCAGATAACAGCGCAGCAATCGGTATCGTTATCACCCAAGTAATAATAATTCGACCGGCCAGCGACCAACGCACAGCGGAAAAACGCTTCGCAGAACCCACACCCAAAATAGCCGAAGTAATGGCATGAGTGGTACTTACGGGCAAATGAAGCAATGTAGCTGTGAAAATAACAGAGGCTCCCGAAATGTCGGCTGCAAATCCGTTAATTGGCTCGATTTTAAAAATCTTGGTTCCCATCGTCTTGATGATTTTCCAGCCCCCGATAGATGTACCTAGCGCCATGGCTGTTGCGGCTGAAATTTTTACCCACATGGGTACTTCCAAATGGTCCTGATACCCCGACGAAACGAGTGCGAATGTAATAATCCCCATCGCCTTTTGAGCATCATTCGTACCATGCGTGAACGACTGAAGCGCTGCTGTAATGACCTGCATTGTACGGAACCCTTTGTTCACCGTATGCGGACTACGATGAGCGAAGATGTATTTTAAAATCATCATCACGATGTAACCGACAACAAAAGCAATCAACGGGGAGAAAATAAGTCCTTCGACAATCCCGATGAAGCCGCTCCAGTTTAATTTTTCCGATCCTGCACCTACATACACCGCTCCAGCCAATGCACCAATCAATGCATGAGAAGAGGATGAAGGAATACCGAACCACCAGGTTAAGAGGTTCCAGATAATCGCAGCGATCAGCGTCGCAATGACGATATCAATTCCATTCGTAAGCTTGGTTGGATCAGCGACACTTCCACCAATGGTCTTCGCAACCCCTGTAAACAATATTGCCCCGAGAAAGTTCATGACCGCAGCCATAATAATCGCACGTCGCGGGGTCAATGCACGGGTCGATACCGAAGTTGCAATCGCGTTCGCCGTATCATGAAAACCATTAATAAAATCAAATGCCAGAGCAAGAAAAATAACAATACCCAATACCAGTAAACTTGTATCCATGTAAAAGGACTCCTTACGAGTTACGCATAATGATGGATTCCAGCATATTTGCAACATCCTCGCATGAATCCGTTGTCGTTTCAAGGCGTTCGTACAATTCTTTGCGTTTAATCAGTTCAATAGGGTCAGTTACAGTTGCAAACAGGTTTTTGATGCAAATACGCAACAATTCATCCCCCTGATTTTCCAAATCATTCAGACGAATAGTGTATTCACGAATGGCCAGCAATTTTTTCTGTGAAAGCAGATGTACAGCTTTCTGAATTTCGTAAGCTGATTGACGCAGAATATCAGCGAACTGCACAATATACTCGTCCGGCTCCGTAATGTTGTACATATAAAAACGGGAAGCCGTCGCTTCAAGACCGTCCAACACATCATCCATGGTTGTTGTCAGTTCCATGATGTCGTCGCGTTCCAACGGCGTAATGAAGGTCTTGTTCAGTTCAGTAATAATCGTGTGTGTGTAATCATCACACTTATTTTCATACTTCTTCATTTCATTTGTAAACAAAGTCACATCTTGAAGATTTGAAGTATGTTGGGCAAAATAATCGGCTGCTTGCACGATCGTATCTGCCATATTTTCCAACGTCTCGAAGAATATATCCTTTTTCTTCAATCTCATAACGATTACCCCTTTACGAAAATATCCGCAACCTGTTTCGACTGCAATAGACAACCTTTGCTATCTTATCACACTCATCAATGTTTTTGTAATGTTTGTAAAAGCAAATTTCATGATATACGTATACAGTGCCCGACATATAAGCTCATTATCCGACAATTTTTTCCTAAAAAGGTGTAATTCGTTTTCTAATTCGCTTCTATGGTTACATGTTCCTTTAGTGGTGTATCTGCAGGCACCACATGTATATAGGATGTACCTGGCGTTAACGGAATTTCAACCCCATTCTTCATAAAACGAATCGCATCACCCGGCGTATGTTGCCACTCAGCCTGTATTAACTGTCCTTGTTGAAACACCATGGCCTCTCCACTACCGTCCAGTTCAACACTTAATCTGCCTACATCATCCAACGTTTGATGTCTGGTGCTCATCACAATGACATTGGCTGCTGAGAGCTGTTGGTTATTATTTTGATCCACATGTGACTTTTCGTTCACAAAACGCTTATATTGTTGATCCGCTGGATCATAGGTATAAGATACCCGGTAGCTTTTAAGCAAAAACCGGATTTGTAAAGATGTTGCAGTCTCGTCCACCATAACTGGGGTTTCGCCGGATTTAAGGTAAGTATATACTGGAACGTCCGTATGCGTAGCATACCCTTTACTATCGCTTCCTTTGCGCAGTCTATTCACGTCCGTGTATAGATTATGCGGAGGACGACGATCTTTGCTTCGCCAGAAGTATGCCCCTCCATTTGAAATCTCATCTAAATGTTCCTTCCGCTGCTGCTGTAAAATCGCATAGGCATCTGTGCTTCCCCCTGCGTGTATCGGCAACGCACCATAAGTTTCGCCCAGCTCAATCAAATACGGACGAATGCTACGGACCGGACCAACCTTTACATCTCCGCCATGACTTTGGAAAAAAGCGACCAGACGGGTAATTCCGCCTTCTGCAAGAACTTCATATACCATATCTGCCTGACTAAGTCCTGCCTGCGGACGTGCTGCTGGAGCATTGTTAATCATGACAGCGAGCGGTCGCTCCAAAACTGGCTGCTCCACCGGAAGACCGGTAAGCGGAGCTGTAAATGCCGGAGTAGACTGCTCCTTCGGCGGTTCAAGCGCCTCCTTCTCTGTTTTATGCTTGGTCGGTTGAGGAACGGGTTCAGTATCTCCCGTATTGGACATAGCAGAACAAGACATCAGCGTCATGCATAACAGAGCTGAGGCCATTACACGCAACCAATGATTTCGTTGGGAAATGGGCCCGGACAAGTTCATCCCTCCACTTCGTTATTTTTCTCATTATAAGCTTTATTTCCTGTTTTTGTCTTGATTGAAGCATGACCTCTCTATAGAATACTTATCTGAAGACATTAAAATTTTAAAAATATTCATACTTTGTGATTTTTATCACAAATAACTGTAACTGAACCTACTACAATAAAGGTGTAGCAAAGATGATCATCCCAACAAAATGAAATACAACCAACATTATAGATTAAGAAAGAGGAGTGGTTTGAATGTTTAATAGCTGGTTACGTGAGAACAAAGTCGCAATGTGGTTGCTGACTGTCGTACGGGTTTATCTAGGTTATGAATGGATGACTCACGGACTTGAAAAGCTGACAGGTGGATTCGATGCAGGCGGATTTATCTCGGGGGCCATTGCTAAAACAGGTGGAGACCATCCCGCTGTACAAGGCTGGTGGGGATCGTTCCTCGAAGCCTTTGCCCTGCCGAATGTAGGTTTGTTCAACGTCCTGATCCCGTTGGGTGAGTTCTTGGTCGGGGTTGGCCTGCTTCTCGGTACATTGACTACACTGGCTGCTTTGATGGCCATGGTTATGAACTTCTCGTTCCTGTTCTCGGGTACAGTAAGCACCAATGCAATCTACCTGCTGTTTGAAATCTTCCTCGTAGTTGCTGGCGCAAATGCCGGAAGAATTGGCTTTGACCGTTGGGTACTGCCCTTCCTGCGTGGACTGTTTGGTAAAAATAAAGATACCTTTCCAGCGGACCCTAGTCGAAAAATAGCTTAAACATCCCCCAAATAACCGTTATCCTCCGGGATAATGGTTATTTTTTTTGCGCTGTTATGCTCACAAGGAGGATTTTAGCTCCTCCTAACTCGGACTCTTTTATCGGATTCATTATCCTCCCCAAACGTTTACAAGTTGGATACAACATGGAATGCTCACGATACATTTACCCTATACACTACAGTTACATCAAAGAACGTAATGGAGGGTTATATCATGAAAAAAATCACCAAAGCCTATCTCATGCTCGCAGCAGTAACTTTCACAGTGCAGACTATGGGATCGGGATATACGGCATCAGCCCAAGCGGCGACGTCTACTACGACATCTCAGGCAGAAAGTGTACAACATATCTCCAAGACCTTCGAGCAGCTACTAGGCCAACCCGGCAAGCTATCTCAGGCATTCACTTATTTGCAAAAGCATATTCAATCCATTCCAGCTTCTCAAGCTACCCTCATGGTGCTTCATCTGGAAAATGCACAGAACCAGCAATTGGATTCCTATGCACAGACCCTATACCCGACCTCTGTTCAAACCAAAATAAATCAAATCTATAAACCCGGTGATTCGTTCACAAATGTAATCAGCCGTGCCAGCGATGCGAACCTGAAAAAGTTGCTAACTCAAACAAGAGATGCCGGCTACAAACTTGAAACCGCAGAAGGCATGTATTACCCAATCATCAACTATGAAAAATATAAAGTATTCGGGAAGCACACCACGGCAGATATCCGCAGCTATATTGACATCATGTCGATGGAATCCGGACAGGCTGCTACCAAGGATGCCGCGCTCCGTATCGGCTATCAACAGTTAGCCGGACGAGTGCTGGCACAGGAATTGTTTTTAAACCAATATCCACATTCCAATCGTACACAAGCTATAAAAAAATTGCACGATCTGTACTTTTTCTATACTTTCTACGGCACGAACAATACGCCATTATTCGATCATGATACCGGGAAGATTCATCCGAATGCCAAAAAGGGGTATCAATGGTTCGTTCAACGTAATATGGATTCGAAGAGCACCTATATTCAAAAGCTGAAAGCATTTATGACACTGTTGGATCAAAATGGAGATCAACGTACTTCGCAGGTATCCACTTGGCTAAAAAAGAACGTGCCTTCTAATTAATCGAAGACGCAAAATACACAAAAGAACTTCCATTCCCACACAGCATGTGGATTCGGAAGTTCTTTTTTACATTTACGTATCACTTTCTTGACCAAAAGCCCAACAATTGAGACTCAGCGAGCCAAGGACATACGACTGAAAAAGCTTATGCGCGGAGCGCTCCTGATCCGCAGCCCCCATCGCATAAAACAAAGGTGAAAAATGCTCTATTCCATAAGAAGGTACCGCTTGTTTGGCATATGGAGCCTTCTTGTCATATTGGAATAAGTGACGTAAATTCCAGTCTTGAAGCTGCTGTGCAATCCAGTCATCATATTGAACGGCCCAATCGGCTGGCTCACTCGTCTGCTTGAGTGTCCGCAAGTTGTGGACCAATCCGCCGCTACCGATAATCAAAATCCCTTGTTCTCGCAACGGCGCCAGCATCCGTCCAATCTCGTATTGCTCTTGAGGAGCGCGCCGAGAATCAATAGATAACGGTACGACCGGTATGTCCGCATCAGGATATATATGCCGCAAAACCACCCATGCTCCATGATCCAGTCCCCGGTTCCGAACCGGCTGGTGGAACAAGTTATGCTGACTGAACAGATGCTCTATCTCCTCATACAGCTTTGGATCGCCTGGTGCAGGGTAATCGATTGAGTACATTTCTTCAGGAAAGCCATAGAAATCGTGCAACGCTGCATGCTGATCATCCGCGCCAATACATTGATCGGGGCTATCCCAATGCGCGGAAAAAATGACAATTCCTTTGGGTCGGGGCAGGCTCGCGCCCAGCTTTGCAAGAAAGCTGGTATATGCGTTATTTTCTACAGCCAGTGTCGGTGAACCATGCGCAACAAAAATTGAGGGTAATGTCATCGCTGCCAACCTCCACACGCCAGTATAGTGTTACTCTTCCATTTTACTCCGGCGGAGGCGCAATTTCCAATACAATCCGTTACACACTGAAATCAGATCATCCAGTGCTGCCAATCACGTTGAATATTTTCCTGTTCATCCAGCCATTCAAGCGTCCGATCAATGAGCCGTTGCCGCTCTTTACCTGACGAGAAAGTGTGATCTCCCTGGAAAATAATCTCTTTATCACAGCGTCCCTCTGGGCGCATCCAGAATATCTTTTGAAACAGAAATGCATAATCGACAGGAATAATATCATCCGAGGTTCCATGAATGACGAGCACATCCCCGTTAAATTTAACGGCCTCCTGGAACGGCTGAAATTGAGCTAACGACTCAAAGTAAGCGGGCGTAAACTTATAGCCCAAATAATCGGCATGACCAGTTTTAACAGACTCATCGTACACGCTTCGCTCCGTAATTTTGACGATGTCATTGAACGGATAGCCCACTGCTGACCAAAGGACCAGATTTTGTACTCTCTTGTCCCGTACGGCTGTGAGAAGGGCAACCGCGCCCCCCAGACTGTGACCGATCAGCGTCACCTTGGTCGGGTCAATGTCCGCACAATTGACGGCGTAATCCAATACGGTACGTGTCTGATTAATCATGGATTCGAGCCCCTGCTTGCCGTATTCACCTGTGCTTTCCCCACAACCGGCAAAATCAAAGCGCAGGACAAAATATCCCCCTTCGGCCAGTTCACGCGCAGTCTTGACAAATAATCGATCTACGCCGATACGATTGCCTACAAAACCGTGACATATAACAACGAGGGGAACTCGTCTCTGACGCTCTCCCTCATTTGTACGGTTTGGATAATGAATTGTTGCGGCCAGCTCTTCATGTTCAAAACGAATTCCAATTTGCCGTTCCATCCTGATTCCCCCTGTTTCAAGCTTCACTACACATTTATGATTTCGAACTCATATAGTAACGTGGAATATCCATCCAGGATATTCATTCACTTTAATTCCGATAAGTTTAATAAGTTTTATAGTAAAGTCAGTCTATCATCGCCCTGCTTCCTTGTCAACCTGTCAGTTCACATCGTTAAAAAAGTAAACAAACAGCGCTCCCCGATGCGATTCCGGAGAACGCTATACTACACTTATTGAGTGAATCCACTACATTTAAAGTGACATTCGTTATTCGTAGCTGTTCCTGAACATTTGGTGGGTCTCCGTTCGTCCTTCCCACTGCAGTTTACAAGAGTCGCCGTTATGTTCATCCTCATGCCACAGGCTGCGGTAGTTCTGTGCACCTAGCTCACCTGCAAATTCTGTATCCTCAGCCACTTCGATATCGTCCACTATACGGTACGTTGGAGATGTTGCTTGAACGCTCCGGTGACTCACATTTGTAGACGAGGCCGCCCCGCTATTCCCATTCGAAGCGTTTCCCAGTCGTTTTTGGACTAAATAATCTGCCTGGTTCTCCAGTTTCATGATGCCACATCCTCTCAACGTTTATATTCAGGTTGCTCCACGTGCTCACCCTCTATCCAGTTTGAGGAGAATGCAACGGTAATATACATGCTAGAGATAAAGTCTTTTGCCATCCGACGCTTCCTCACGTATACTGTCTTTGTTACGAAATGGCGGTTCCATCAGCTTGGAATACGCTCATAAAGCAGGAGGAAGCAATGAATAAAGCAAAAAATTATACGCTTATTGCATGGGTTGCCTTGTCCATGTTTTTCTTGACACAGGCGATTATCGGATGGTTTGTCACCTTTACAGGCGGAGATCTCAAACCCTTTGAAGAAATCAGCCTATCCACTCTTATCATCATCGCCGCAGGAGCCATTCTACTCGTTGAAGCCCTGATGAATTTTATGGATCGTCCCGAAGAAGGCGAGGAGATACAACATCCAAACCCCGCCCCCGTAAAGCCCCAGATGAATCTTAAATCCATCTTGATGTATGTTGTTTTAGTTGTCGTGATTCTTGTCGCCGGACTAGCGCTGCGCAGTGTACTGCCAGTATTCAGGATCTCACCTTGGGTAAATTTAATTCTCGCCGCCATCGGCTTTATTGGACTCAAACCAATTTTTCTGCGTAAAAAACGTTCATAGCCCGCAATTTTCATTATATGGAGCTGCCCCATTTTGGGTCATAGCAGCTCCTTTTCATTTCGATCAGGCAATCGACTTACAGCTGGGGTGTGCGCCAAAAAGCCGTATTCCTGGCCTGCAAGAAGCTGCATGGAGGAATACGGCTTGATATATTTTAGAACTTATTTGGAAAATAGTTGTTCTGCATTATCCAGAGCCATTTTGTGTCCCATTGCGGAATAGTCCAGCCAAGGCTGTCCGTCCAACATGTAGACATGCCCTTGCTTCACCGCTTTGAGACCTTGCCATACTGTGTTTCCTTCCAGCTGCTTGTATACCTTTTGGGCATCCGCGCCTTTACTGATGATAACAAGAATCGCATCGGCATCATAATCCGGTAAAACCTCTTGGGAAACCACCTGATAAGCCTTGTCGATCTTTTCTACACCTTTGGCTGGCTTCAAGCCCAAATCCTGATATAACAGCGGTCCTACCGGACGCTTCATCCCCATAACACGAACCTCTTTCGCCGTCACACGTATAGCCATAACCGTTCCGTCCCCAATTTTTGAATGAATCAGCTTTTTGACTCGTTCCCTCTGTGTATCATAGTCTTTTAGAAATGCGTCTGCCTGTGCTTCATGTTTGACCATAACGGCTATTTTTTTCAATTGATCTTTCCATGTGCCTTCATCCAGATCAAAAACTTCGGTCGGCGCAATTTTTTCAAACTTGGCCACATCGGTTCCCGAATATTTTTTGTCCAAGAAAATATGATCAGGTTGAAGCTCCAGTACCGCTTCCATATCCGGATCAGTGACAACACCTAGCTTACGGGTACTTTGAAGACGATCTTTTACATGCGGTAGAAAATCCTTCACATCTCCGCCAATGACCGAACCAGCCGGAGTAATGCCCAATGCCAGCAGGTTGTTCGTCAAATGAATAGACATCGAAGCAATACGCGAATCCGCACTAATAGTTGTCTGCGCACTGTCCGCCGCTTTCGTATCGGCAGTCTGTTTGTCGGCTGCTTGTCCGCAAGCAGATAGCATGATCATGCATACAACAAGAGTTGTGACTACCCATGAACGTTTAAAACCTGAACCCTCAAATCTGTGTTTTCTCATGTTTATTCTCTCCTATGCTATAGAACTCTACATTATAATGATCATTATAGAAGGCTTCTTCTGTCATTTTGTTCGGGACAGCAGGAATAAAAAATACGGAGCTCCTACCACAGCAACCACCACACCTGCGGGAATCGCATTCGGCTGAAACACCGAACGCCCAATCGTGTCGGCGGTGACCAGAATGACGACCCCGACCAAACAGGCTACTGGCAGCAAATGCTGGTACATCGGCCCAACCAGGCGGCGAGCCAGATGAGGCGCAATGAGCCCGATAAAGCCAATGCCTCCGGCCATGGATACGCTGGCACTGGATAGAGCCACGGCTGCGCCCAGCAGTAATAGGCGCTGGCGCTTCACACTTGTACCGATTCCAGCCGCGGTCTCGTCGCCCAACGACAGGTTATTCAGACTGCGCGTCTGCGACAGAACGTAGGGTAATACAATGACTAACCAAGGCAGCAAAGCTGCTGCATGTATCCAGTCCCGGCCCCAAACGCTGCCAGCCAACCAACGTGCGGTAAATGCGTATGTATCCTCATCCAGCCGCAAGGACCAATACAGCGTTATAGCGCTAAGGCCCGAGGCTACACCGATACCGGACAAAATCAGACGCACTGGCACGATTCCTCTGTTACGGCTATAGGACAACAAAACAATCAGCACCGCCGCAATGACACCTCCTGCAAAGGTAAACAAGGGGATCAGGACGGCGGCCGAACCGTCCAAGTCGCGAAAAAAGCTAACGAACATTACCAGTCCCAACGCAGCCCCTGCATGAAGACCGAGCACTCCCGGATCAGCAAGTGCGTTCCGCGACAAGCCTTGCATGACCGCCCCGGCTGCGCCTAGTCCCGCTCCAGCCAGCACCGTTACAGCAATACGAGGCAGACGATACTCGAACAGAACGATATGATCACGTCCGCTGCCACCGCCAAACAACGTATCCAGCACGCGTAGCGGTGGAATACGAATCGTTCCGGTATTCAAACCCAAAACAAGGACGGCAAAGCTGATTCCCGCCAATACCAAACAAACGAGCCAAGCCTTTTTCGTTCTCGTGTCCCCAATCCCTAAAGAGCGACTCACTATAAATCCCTCCTTTCCTTACGGGCGAGAAAGAGGAAAAAGGGTACTCCGATAAAAGACACCATAATTCCAATAGCTAGCTCCTCTGGCGGATTTGCCATTCTCGCTCCCAAATCTGCCAGCACCAGTAACACGGCTCCCAATAACGCAGACAGCGGCACGATCTGGCGATAATCCACACCGATTAGCTTGCGAGCGATATGTGGGATAACCAAACCTACAAAGCCGATGGCTCCAGCAGCCGATACAGAGAGTCCGGCCAGTACCACTACGGTCAGCAGACCCAAAAGCCGAATGCGCCTGAGATTCAACCCAAGGTTTAACGCCACCTCATCGCCCATCGAAATCAGCGAAATAGAACGTGCCAGCCCCATAGACCAGGCGATCACAATAAGCAAAATCGGTGCAAGAATCTCAAGCTGCGACCATTTGATCCCGGCTACACCCCCCGCATACCAGAAGGCTAAATCCTGACTTAAATCAAAATAAATCGCAATCCCCGAAGTCATGGAACCTAACAGGGCAGCCGTCACAGCTCCAGACACCGTCAGTCTCATAGGTGTCAATCCACCAGGCGCAGATGCTCCCAGACCAAATACCAGTAAGGTACTCATTAGCGCCCCCAGGAACGACAATACTATTAACGTCCCATAAGGAAGATCGGGAAAAAAGGCAAAACTCACTGCAACTACAAACATCGCTCCTGCGTTAATGCCCAGCACACCTGTATCTCCCAGCGGGTTGCGCGTAATGCCCTGAATCAGAGAACCTGCAACCGCAAGCGCAGCTCCAATAACAGCTGCACCGAGTACACGCGGCAATCTCAACTCATGAATGATCTGATGTGTCATCAGCGAACGATCATAGTGAAATACTGCCGACCACACGGTGCTTACGGTCAAGTCCTTGGCTCCGAGAGAAATGGCGGCGAATATGGCCAAACCCAACAATACAGCCGAAGCTGTGAACAACAACGCCTGCCGAATCCTACCCGCTCGAAGTACTGGACGTGCTGTTATGACTACTTCAGGAACTGCCCTCTCTGTCCGAGCTGTATGTTTGTCCATGCTGTCTTTAGACTGCATTTGATGAGGTCACTCCCTCCGTACCTGAAAAAATCATTACGTTTTCCAAAATGATAACGATAATGATAATTATTATCAACTTGATACATAATAGCATGTTTCTATGACATTGCAAGCCAAAAACTGTTCCCCATAAGAGGAACAGTTTTTGAATATATCTATATGATTTTACTACATAGGTGACTCCAAACGGTCCTCTCTTTAGTACGTAGGCCAGCCTGCCGAATCCCATTTCAAATCACTAATCAGAAGTTTTGGATTTCCTTTATCAGTGGCATCATAGGCATGACGCGCAATGACACTGTTGTTATAGACGGATTGGCCGCCAGGTCCCTTCCAACGGTCATTCCCCGCATCCAGTATCGTTCCGCCGCCGTCCATCAGGCTTTTGCCGCTCTTGTCCACATACGGTCCGGTAATACTAGTAGAGCGCCCGTAAATAATCTTATAATTACTGTCTACGCCTTTGCAGCAGTTATCAATGGAAGCAAACAGATAATAATAGCCGTCCCGGTATGTAACATGTGGCGCTTCCAAACCACCAGCCGTACGCTTGGCGATAGAATAGATCTGGCCCGTAGGCTTCATCGTATTTTTATCCAGTCGAGTCACTTTCAAGCCTGAATTCCATGAACCAAAGGAAAGCCACGGGTTACCGGAAGCATCAATGACGAGATTCGGGTCAATCGCATTATAATCGTTGGCATCCGTCGTACGCAGCACGAGTCCATCATCTCTCCAGCTTCCCGCACCAATGCTTGTTGCTGAAGTTAATCCAATGGCCGAAGTGCGCGACCCGAAAGTTGAAATGGAATAGTAAACCCAGACACGTCCATTGTACTTCTGAGCGTCCGGTGCCCACACATCGTTAGGCTTTTGCTTAGGTACATACGATTTCCACCATGATGGCGGCGACAGGAATATTTGCGGCAATCTGTAAAAATTGCGTCCGTCGTCCGATCTTTGAACCTGTATCCCCTGCCCTGTGGAGAAAATATACCAAGCGTTGCCTTCCTTCGTAATGGACGGATCATGTACTGCCACATCACCAGTTAACGC
This sequence comes from Paenibacillus sp. FSL L8-0644, assembly GCF_038008165.1. Classification (NCBI taxonomy): domain Bacteria; kingdom Bacillati; phylum Bacillota; class Bacilli; order Caryophanales; family Paenibacillaceae; genus Paenibacillus; species Paenibacillus sp. FSL L8-0644. Next base: position 1,029,866 of record NZ_JBBOYN010000001.1, on the reverse strand, counting down.
CCAGTGCTCTGCGGATGCAGATGGCATCACTGAAAGTAACAAAGCAGCCGAGGTTACAGCAGCAAACGCCGTTCGGGTCAATTTACTCCGTACTGATTTTTTCCATGCTTTCAACATTTCTTTCGCACCTCCGAATGAGTATCTTATAATGAAATTCAGGTGACACACCTATTACATTAGTGTTTATACTTATGAAGTTACCCATATATTAACCTATCACATTCTGTTTTGTAAACGCTTTATTTCAAATAAAAAGAAATTCATAAACTACGCATACCGCTATGCATATGAGGATTTTGCAAAATTTTGATACAAAAAAGGAGCCCGCAGGCTCCTTTTCAAATTAGCATATTAAATAGATTTTCGTTTTTATTCAGTTCCGTATATTTAAGCCCCTTGCGGTTCATTCGTTCAATTAAAGGAAGATAGTCTTCCTTGTGGAACAGTTCAATGCCGACCAGAGCTGGCCCATTTTCCTTATCATTCTTTTTTGTATATTCAAACCTAGTAATATCGTCGTCCGGTCCAAGCACATCCTGTAGAAACTCACGCAGTGCCCCAGCTCTTTGCGGGAAATTCACCATAAAATAATGCTTCAGTCCTTCGTAAATTAGGGACCGTTCCTTAATCTCCTGCATTCGATCTATATCGTTGTTACCACCGCTGACGATACAGACAACCGTTTTGCCTTGAATCTGCTCGCGGTACAGATCAAGTGCTGCAACAGGCAGTGAACCCGCAGGCTCCACAACAATCGCATTTTCATTATACAGCTCCAGAATCGCGGTACATGCTTTACCTTCCGGTACCTTCACAATATCGTCCAAGGTATGTTTACAAATATCGTATGTCAGCTGACCCACACGCTTCACCGCAGCTCCGTCAACAAACTTATCTATTTGATCCAGTGTAACCACCTTGTGTAAACGCATCGCTTCCGTCATTGACGCCGCGCCAAGGGGTTCCACACCAATTACCTTGGTGGATGGACTCACGGTTTTAACATACGTACCTACGCCTGCCGCCAAACCGCCGCCGCCAATCGTTACGAACACATAATCCATAGGTGTATCTAGACTCTCCATCACTTCCATCGCAATCGTACCATTGCCCGCAATAATTTTCGGCTGATCAAACGGATGGATGAAGGTCATTGCCTGCTCGCTACACACCTTCATGGCCTCATCATAAGCATCGTCAAACGTATCTCCGGTCAAAATGACCTCTACACTGTTTCCCCCAAAGCGACGAACCTGCTTCACTTTCTGATTAGGCGTTGTACTCGGCATAAATATTTTACCGTGGATACCAAGTGCATTACATGAAAAAGCCACACCTTGCGCATGATTCCCTGCACTCGCACACACGATGCCTTTTTCCATTTGTCCGGGAGTCAAGCTACGGATCATGTTGTAAGCACCACGGATTTTAAAGGACCGCACGACTTGGAGATCCTCTCTTTTCAGATACACATTACAGTTATATTTGGCCGATAGGACGGCATCCCTCTGTAAAGGTGTACGTACAATCACCTCACGCAGCATATGATGCGCCCGTACAATATCCTCCATGCCAACGGTTGACGCCATGGCCGGGTCAGTTTTCTGGGTTTCTGTTGGTTCCATAGGTTCTCCACGCTCCGCCTGAATATTTCTGTATTTGAAATCTTTCAAATATCATACCACGTTTACCCATAGCTTGTGCAGATGATAGCATGAAAATGAGAATGAAAATCAATCAAATCTAAAAAAAGGCAGACCGGGACAATGCCCGATCAGCCTTTTCTGACGTTGCACATTTCTTGTATTCAATCGCTCCATTGAATACCTTTCCGATTACCCTTTTACTCCACCTGCCGTCATTCCTTCAATAAAGTAACGCTGGAAGAATAGAAACACGACCAGAATCGGTAAAATAGCCAAAACGGAGCCCGCGATCAGCACATCATAATTGTTGCCATATGGCGTCAGCAGACTGGACAGTCCAATGGGCAGTGTCAGCATGTCGTTGGTCCGCAATACAATCATCGGCCACAGGAAGTTATTCCAACTGTTCATCGCCTGCAAAATAGCCATTGCCGCAAATGCAGGCGCCATTAGAGGCATCATAATGCGTACGAAAATGCCATATTCTGAACAGCCGTCAACCCGCGCAGCATCCATAAAATCCTTGGGTACTCCACTCAAATATTGACGGAAGAAAAAGATTGGGATCGGCGCGACGACGAAGGGTAGAATTACACCCCATACTGTATTAATCAGCTTCATGCCGATCATTAGCTTGTAGAGCGGCAGCATGATAATTTCTACCGGAATCATCATTACAACCAGCACCAGTGTGAAAATCACATTTTTCAATCTAAAACGGTACATCTCCAGACCATAGCCCACCATCGCGGACAATATCAGACATAACACCGTAAACAAGACGGTAATAACAATACTGTTCCAGTACCATTGAAAATAATCCGTCGTCCCCTGAAAGATGAACGCATAGTTTTTCAAGGACATGATGTCCCACTCCAGCTTAAGATTCAAGCCGTAGCGCAACAGCTCCGTAGATGGCTTGAACGAGGCAAGCGTCACGGCAAATAGCGGAAACAGGGCAAACCCGGCAAACAGAATGAACAGGACAACGAGCAATGCGGATAATGAGCCTTTTTGTTTCTGAGCCATCGCTTAATCCTCCTTCCGGAACATGCCGAAAAATTTGAGCTGGATCAGGTTCAGCACGAGTGTAAATACGAGCAATACAATGCCCACCGCAGCTCCGAAGCCCATACTGTTCTGCTCCAGACCTTGGCGATAGAGATAGCCAACAATCGTTAAACCAATATCGTTCGGGGAGTTATTTCCGTTCCACAACATGTAGCTTTCCGTGAACATGGACAACCCCGCATAAATGCTAATCGTAAATACGTAGATCGTCACTGGTTTCAGCATAGGAATCGTAATCCGCCAAAATGAATCGAAACGACTGGCTCCATCAATCTGCGCAGCTTCATACAACTCGGGAGGAATGTTCTGGAGTCCCGACATGTAGTACAGCATATTTACGCCCAACCATCTCCACAAGGCCAGCACGATCAACGCTAAAAAGCCGGTGTTGGCGTTCATTAGCCATTTATACGGCTCCAGACCGAAGACCCCCAACAGGGAGTTCATCAGCGAACCATCCAATTCCCCGAACATGAGGCGGAAGATCGTTCCTGCTACCACCACCGAGGTTAGTGCAGGTATAAACATCACGGAGCGAAACAACCCTCTGCCCGGCATTTTAGGCGAATTCAGCAATACTGCCAATACCAGCGGCAGAGGAATCAGCACGACCAGTGTAAGCAGCGTGTACAGGACGCTATTCAATATCGCCTTTCCAAACGTAGGATTGATTAAGTCCTTATAATTTTCCAGTCCAACATAAGTTGTTATCCCTGGCAGGACTTCCTGGAAGCTCATAATGACCGTCGAGATGACCGGATAGGCAAAAAATAGCGCAAAGGACAGTAAAAATGGAAGGACAAACACATACGGTGCCGTACGACTGGAATGAATAAATCGGCTCCATTGGCTTCTGGCCGGACGCTGAGTTTTTGGCGGCTGACCTGTCGGTACATTAGCGTTCGTATGAACGGGCGTTGCCATGAATCTCACTCCCTTTCCTGTTGGGGTCTATCTCAGTTCATCTGCTAGCTCATGCAGCACCGTGGCTGGATCTTCGCCACTCTGTAGTGTCCGATAAAGTATTTTATTGCGTACAGCACTGGCGATGTCAGGCGTTTTCGGTCCAATATGCACCGCATTGATCTCATCTTTGACTTCGATCAGCGTGTCAAAAATATTTGTTCCGAAATACTCCGTAAATTTGTTTTTGGCTTTGGCTTCCGGCATTGTCCACACTTCACTGCGGATGGGATCAAACCCTAGCTGCTTCCAAATCTCCACATTCCCTTGCTTGGACAGCTTGGCAAAGGCTAGAAAACGCATCGCCAGATCCTGGTGCTCTGATTGGTTCGTGACTACCGTTCCGGTTCCGCCCATACCCGCTGAGCGATAGCCGCCTTTTTCCCACGCCGGCATGGGTCTGATGATAATTTTACCTTTCAGGTCAGGCATGTAATCCGTAAAACGCCCCATGTACCACATCGGCATCCATACCGAAGCAGCCCCGCCTTTGTTCATAAACCCGTAGTATTCCTCCATATGATGCCCGCCGCCCGGTGAGGGAATAGCGACTTTGTCTTTTACCATCTGTTGAAGAAACTCAAGTGTTTTAATATTGGTTTCGTTATCCAACGTCAACTCGCCCTTGTCATCCAGAAAATCTGAATTTTGCTGGGAGATCATCGGCCAATAGCTCCACAGGTCATTCGTTTCTAAGGTCGCCATTGGCTTGCCTGTTTTCGCAAGTACTTGCTTGCCTGCAGCAGCATAGTCTGCCCAGGTGACGATGGAATCCGGGTTTACCCCCGCCTGATCCATAATCTCTTTATTGTAATACATCACTTCGGCCCCAACGTGGAAGTCAATGCCGTAATATTTACCGTCTTTGCCGTAAATCTGTACTCTGGAAGGTACAATGTTATTGATCTCGGGGTCAATCACCGGATTAAGCGGGACCAGTTGCGGTATCCCTTTGAGGAAATTACCGATCTTGTTCACCTCGATATCCGCGATATCCGGCGCTCCCACCCCCGATTGCAGCGCAATCGACAGCTTGCTGTGATGGTTGTCATAAGGAAATGTATTCGCTTTCAAATTAATCAATTCATCAGGGTGCTGTTGGTTCCATTGGTCAGCCATTTGCAGAAAAAACTTCTCATGCAGTTCATTGAACGTCCATAATACAAGTTCTGTTCCCGGCCCTTCCTTTTCATCGGTCTTGAAAGAACAGCCTTGCAGCAGTCCAGCCATCAAAACCACCGCCATAAGCATCAAAGCCATGCTTTTTCTTCGCAGCAGCATATCCTTCCCCCTTCGCATGATGAAATCCTAATTCATAAATGATTGCGCTTTCTTTTATTATTTAACATCAATACAAATTAGTTTACAACAACATTATTTATAAAATTTTTATTTTCAACGAAGATTAGCGTCTCCACTGCATTATAGGGGGCAATTGAAATGAATACAGTTATGATGATTTTTGCATAAAAAAGAGGCCCCACCCGAATTAAAACTCGAAGTTGGGCCTCTCTATTTTTACTACTCTTGGGAATGAGCTGCTTCGTCCTTCACTTCTTCGCGAAATGATCTAATACTTTCTTTACGACGATTATTTTTTTCTTCGATCTGCTTACGTTCCTCGTTGCTGATTTCAGAGGAAAATTCGTTCAGATATCCTTCAGCTTCATGCAGGTTCTGCTGTGTGTTCTGAATACTTTGTTGCAAGTGTTCAACATTATCGGCTCGATTATCTGGTTTTGCCATTCCTTTGTCGCCTCCTAATCATGGGGTCGCTCAGTAGAGCGCTAATCCGTAGCTTGATCGCTATCGGATCATTTTATGCATGCCTGAGCCAAATTAATAAAATGGAGTAATTTAGATTACATTATTCAGTTATATTAAAGTTAGAAGATATGAGAAAAGGAGCCCCGTTTATGGAAACGAATAAGCAAGAGCCGCTAAGGGGACAATTAGCCACTCTTCTTCAAGTGCTGATGGTGTCCGCAAAATTAGGACTCACTTCCTTTGGAGGACCGATTGCACATATAGGATACTTCCATGATGAATACATACGTCGCCGAAAGTGGATGGATGAAGCAAGTTACGCCGATCTTGTAGCCCTCTGCCAGTTTCTCCCTGGTCCTTCCAGTAGTCAGGTTGGCATTGGAATTGGGGTTGTAAGAGCAGGATTACTTGGAGGACTTGCTGCCTGGATTGGTTTCACACTGCCGTCGTTTCTTGTGTTAGTTGCGTTTGCTTTCTTGCTTCAAGGATACGATATAGCGAGTGCGGGGTGGATTCACGGATTAAAGATCGTAGCTGTTGCGATTGTGGCCCATGCTATTCTAGGTATGGGACAGAAGCTGACGCCTGATCGGGATAGGGCGACAATTGCCGTGATTTCCGCCGTGATTACGTTGTCCTGGCATACAGCTTACAGTCAAATTCTAATCATTGTTACTGCTGGTGTTATCGGGTTATGGCTTTTTCGAAAGCAAGAGGCGGAGATTACGTCCAATCTTCAAATTGCGATTAGCCGAACTTTTGCGGTCTGCTCCTTGATTGTATTTGTTGCAATGCTTGTGGCACTTCCGCTTCTTAGATCCTCAGAGGAAGTGGGATGGTTAACGCTGTTCGATAGCTTTTTTCGTTCAGGCTCTTTGGTATTTGGTGGGGGACACGTGGTATTGCCGCTTTTGGAGAGGGAAGTTGTTCCAACTGGATGGGTTAGCCGAGAGAATTTCTTGGCAGGTTACGGAGCTACGCAAGCCGTTCCAGGGCCGTTATTCACCTTTACAGGTTACCTTGGAGCTATGGCCTGGGGGTTACCAGGAGCGATGATTGCTACTCTCGCCATTTTTTTGCCAGCATTTCTTCTTGTTGTCGGCGTACTTCCGTTCTGGAATAAATTAAGAAACAGTCCGAAAATCCAAAGGGCTTTGGTAGGAGTGAATGCAGCTGTGGTTGGTATTTTGCTGGCTGCGCTGTATGATCCGCTTTGGACTACCGCCATCCTGAAGCCAATAGACTTTGCTCTGGCGGTCATTTTGTTTGTGATGCTGGTTTTTTGGAAGCTGCCGCCCTGGGTGGTAGTTCTTGTGGGGGCAACTGGAGGAATGCTGCTAGGATAAGAGCCGACAGCCTACAAGCAGTCGACTCTTTTGGGCAATGATTTTAACCAGGTTACTCGCCCTATCCTCAACATTTTAACTTATCCGGTATTTAAATCTGCTCTCCACTCAGATTAAAATGCTCTCCAAACCATTGGCCTGCGGCGGCAGCTTCTGTACGGGTCAATTGATGACCATTGCGTTCCCAATATGCTTCCACCTGCGCTCCGGCTCCCTCCAATAATGCTTGCAGCTCCCGGGATTCCGAAGCCGGAACAATCGGGTCATTTTCACCGGAAGACAGAAATACAGGGACACCGTTCAATTCAGGCAAGTCCAGCCCACGCAACGGCACCATTGCATGGTGCAAAATAGCTCCGCGTAACGCTTTTGCATCGTGAAAGAGCATGCTGGCGGCTATGTTTGCACCATTGGAATAGCCCAGAGCCACCACGTTATTACGGTCAAAATCGTATTGCTCTGCAGCTGTGTCCACAAATTCGCTCAGTTCTTTGGTACGAAATACGAGATCCTCAATGTCGAACACTCCTTCTGCCAAACGGCGAAAGAAGCGCGGCATTCCATTTTCCAGCACATTTCCTCTTACGCCTAACACAGAAGCTCCCGGTGCTACCATCTCAGCCAAAGGTATTAGGTCTTGTTCATTCCCGCCTGTACCATGCAACAGCAAAATAACCGGGGCTTGCGGACCATTTCCTTTACGAAAGACGTGTTTCATATCTATTCCCTCCTCTAATTAACTTTAAATTAAGAATCTTATTTTTGTATAAATTGATTATAGCCCATTTCACTACTTTATACAAACATAATTGACCTCGTTAATTTTTTCTAAAATGATGTCCTGTTCCATTGACATGTAGTATAGCTGTATTTTACTATGGTGTTAGATATTTAGAATATTATCTAAATATCTAAAGGAGGAAATGTATTTTGAACGATGCCTTCAAAGCTTTGGCTGATCCGACCCGGCGTACAATCTTGCAGCTTTTAAAGGAAAAAAGCATGAGCGCAGGCGAAGTAGCTGAACATTTTCAAATTAGCAAACCCAGCATCTCCCACCATCTCAATATCCTAAAGCAGGCTGGGCTGGTGCTGGATGAACGACAGGGGCAAAACATTATATACACCCTGCATACAACGGTTGTGGCGGATGTCATCGGTTGGATGTTCAGTATAGCCCACTCCGATACCCCTGCCAGGAAAAATGTGAATCATATTAAGGATGGGGAGGAATCTGAATGAAATTTCGAACACCTTGGAGCTTGACGGATGTTTTGACAACTTTGATTGCCTTATCACCCGCCATAGGCGCTATACTGCTGTACGACCGGCTTCCCAATGTTCTAGTCTCGCATATTAACTTTAACAATACAGCAGACGGGTATACGAGCAAAAGTGGTTCTATTATCATGCTCGTGTTGTTGGGCCTAGTCCCGCTGGTCATTCGATTGGCACGCCACATGGACCCCAACAGAGCTAATTATGAGAAATTTTCAAAAGCCTATGAGGTTACGCGTGTAGGCACTTCGCTCATTCTCGCTATAGCCGGTTGGGGAATGCTGCTGTATAACCTGAATATACGACTGCAAATGAATGCTATAATTTTAGGGTTAATAGGCCTGATGCTGATGGTGATGGGGAATTATATGACTCAGGTACAGCCGAACTATACGTTCGGTATCCGCACGCCGTGGACTCTGTCTAACCCCGAGGTATGGCGTAAAACGCACCGTTTCGGGGGGCCTATGATGATGCTTGGCGGTGCTTCAGCATTGGTGGCGGCATGGATCGGTGGAATGGCGGGAGTAGTCATTTTCCTAACCGTACTGATCATATCCGTTATCTCTCCTGTACTCTATTCTTACTTGTTGTATCGTAAGCTAAACAAATAAATAGACAAAGCCACACCTGAACCTAAAAAAGGAACCTCCCAAACCGCGATAAACGCAGAATGGGAGGTTCTTTTTACAAGTGAATATTTATTTAAAACAACAGCTTATCGGGATGGGTGCCTACACGCTCATCCAGATGAAGACCATTAATTCGGTCAATATCCTCAGTCGTTAGTTCAAAATCGAATAAATCAGCATTTTCGCGAATACGATGCGCGGTTACCGATTTGGGAATCGTCACAATCCCCCGATCCAGATGCCAACGCAAAATGACCTGCGAAGAGGTTTTACCGTATTTGGCAGCAATCTCAACGATGTCCGCTTGCTCGGTTAATTTCCCCTTCATCAGCGGGCTCCACGATTCTAGCTGAATCTGGTGCTCCCGGCAGTATTGATGCAGCTCTTGTTGTGTCAGACGTGGGTGAAGCTCCACTTGATTGATGACAGGAACCATGTTGCTATCTTGGAGGAGGTCTTCGAGATGGTGAACTTGGAAGTTACTAACGCCGATAGCGCGTACGCTTCCTTCTTCATACAAGCGTTCAAATGCTTTCCAGGTTTCCTTGTACTTATCCTTACCAGGCCAATGAATGAGATACAGATCAATGATATCCAGACCCAGCCGTTTACGACTTTCCTCAAAGGCACGCAGTGTTGAATCGTAGCCCTGATCCTGATTCCATAGCTTGGTGGTTACAAACAGATTTTCTCTAGTCGCTCCACTATCACGAATGGCTTGTCCAACCAGTTCCTCGTTGCCGTAGATCGCCGCTGTATCAATGTGACGGTAACCGACCTCAATAGCTGTTTTGACCGCTTCGTAGACCTCATTACCTTCCGCCTTGTAGGTACCAAAACCAAGCCAAGGCATCTGAACTCCGTTATTCAGTACAGTTGTATCTGCAATGTTCCCCATGTCTATTCCTCCTGTTCCTGATTATGAATTATCCAACGGGATGGTTACAGTTTAGTTGCATCCTGAAAAGCATTCACTTGAAGCGGAGCAGCCAACAATTCTTTAGCGGCGGCAACAAATGCCTGGAAATGGGCAGAATTATTATGGAAATCTACAGCAGCAGCATCTTTCCACTCTTCAACCATCGTAAATGCGTTAGGATCATTCAGATCCTGCATTAACGTGTAACGTACATTGCCTTCTTCAGCTTGGGATGCGCTGATCAGCCCTTTGGTTTGTTGCAAAAAAGTTTCTCTTTTCTCAGGTAAAACTTTCATATCGGCATGAATAATAATCATATTATGTTCCTCCTCGTATTATGTAACTATTTCTATTATAGACCATTCTTTCGATAGAATAAAAGTGCGGGCGTTTCTGTAATGCAGTAAAATGGATCGTATGGAGGAGATTATCGGCTGATTCGTTCCTCCTATATTTTGTTTAACGGCGGTGAAGGCATGTGCGTTTTCAGACAAAACTTATAGTATTTATATCCCTTTTAGTACTGGTAGTTACCGGGCTGTTGGGATTATCCTTTCGATATATGATCACCTCCGCTCTATATGATGAAATCGGAAAAAGGGCGCTAACCGTCGCCAATACCCTCGCCGTAGATGCGCAAGTCAGAGACGCTCTGGAGCGGACCGAGACGACGCAATTGCGTTCGCGTATCAACGAGGCCATAAAGCCCGTCCAAGCCAGCAGCGGAGCTGATTTTATTACTATTGCTGATCGTCATCTCATCCGGCAGTGGCATGTAAACCCGGAGCGCATCGGCACGCCTATGATAGACCCCATGAATGATAAGGTACTGCAAGGGCAGTCCTTGATCACTGAATCGACGGGCTCTCTTGGACCGTCAATACGCGCCAAAACAGCCGTTTATGATCAGCAAGGTAAGGCCATCGGGCTCGTCTCTGTAGGTTTTTTAATGACAGATGTGCAGCAAAATATTCGTACATACACATATGCATGGCTCTGGTTAATGGTGGGTGCTCTGATGATCGGCATATTGGGAAGCCTGATTATAGCGCAACGGGTACGCCGCGCACTGCATGGACTGGATCCAGTGGAGATCGGACGGTTGTACCAGGAAAAGCAAGCCATTATTGAGTCCATCGGCGAAGGGATTATCGCGGTAAATAGTAACGGACAAATCACACTTGCCAATCCACAGGCAGCTCGTTTGATCGGACTCCCACCGGAAACCTCTATCTACGGATGCGACCTTCGTCACTTGACTGGTGTTCCGGATGTACTGGTTGATATGCTTGTTGCCGATTACACAGTAGAGCATTCAACGATGGGGCCAGATCAGGGACAGTACATATGGAATAAGGAAATTGAGGTCCAGCAGCGAACTGTAGTCGTCAGCCGTGTGCCGATCCAGGATCGTTCCGGTCGCATCATGGGAACAGTTGCCAGTCTGCGTGACAAGACCGAACTGCTCCGAATGACACAACAGTTGACAGAGGTCAAAGATTATGCGGAAGTACTGCGATCACAAACACACGAATACGCCAATCGGCTGTATCTCATATCCGGCCTGATTCAGTTGGAGTGTTATGACGAAGCGGTGGACTTTATCACCCAGGAATCAGAGGAATATCGTGTACACAGGCCGATTGCCACTGCTCTCCTGCCCGATTCAATCATCGCCAGCCTACTGATCGGCAAGAAGAAACAGGCGCTGGAAAAAGGGATCTTACTCCATTCTGATATTAAAGGAGCATTCTCAACCCAGTCTCCTACGTTGGAGTGGTCCTTTCTCGCTTCCGTAGTCGGAAACCTGCTGGACAATGCCATGGAAGCTGTTGCGATGTCCTCCATCTCTGACGGACAGGTCTGGTTCCGGCTTGAAGAAACGACTGAAGCCATCATCGTCGAAGTTGCAGATAACGGATCGGGAATTTCGGACGATATCCAAGAAAAGCTGTTTGTCAGAGGAGCTTCGACCAAAGCAGAAGCTGGACATGGATATGGCCTTGCTCTCGTGCTGGAGTACACTGAACGAATGGGCGGCTCTATAGAAGTACACGAACGGCCTGGTGGTGGAAGTATTTTTGAGTTATACATTCCTTTACAAAGAACTGATACGAGTAATGATGCAAAAGGAGATTACGCCCATGAATGAGCGGGTTTTATCGGACATTGAGGTTCTTATTATTGAAGATGATCCGCGAATTGCGGAGATTAACCGCCGATTTATTGAAAAGGTGGATGGGTTCACCGTATGTGCAATCGCGACGAACGAATTTGAGGCAAAACTTCAACTGGACGTACTCCGTCCTCCTCTAGTCGTGCTGGATGTTTATTTTCCTGATACGGATGGTCTAACCCTGCTATCGTTCATCAAGCAACACTATCCGGGTACAGATGTTGTTATGCTGACTGCCGCCAAAGAAGCTGAAACAGTGGTACAAGCCGTTCGTGCAGGTGTGTTTGATTTTATCGTGAAGCCGCTTGTATTTGAGAGATTGCGTGCTACCTTGAAGGAATACGCCCGGTTTCGGCGACAAGTCACAACATGGCAGGAAGAACAATCCACGGTGGAGCAATCGGAAATTGACAGTTTGCTTCAAAGCGCGGGCACCGGTCGGATGGCAGGGAACGTAGTTGGAGATCTATGGGCCAAAGGCATCGATAAAGTGACTTGCGACAAAGTGTTAGATCTCCTGAATCGACGGGGTGAGGTGACTACAGGTACAGTGGGAATTGAGCTGGGTATGAGCCGTTCTACAGCCAGAAGGTATCTGGAGTACTTAGTGGAAAGTGGCGATGCGCACCACGATCAGGTGTACGGAACCGTTGGCAGACCGGAGCGTATCTATCGCCGACAACGGGGGGATGCATAAACCTTACATATCTGATGTCCTGGTACTTCCCCCTCCTCCCATTCGTAATTTTAATGAATTTAATTCATTTAATCGATCAAAACGGTTTAAATGACCACATTATTTACGTCCTCCTTCCCGATTGCTAGAATGATCATCAGTTAGTTGATTGATAATGATTATCAGTTTCTCTGGTAAGCATACTTGGAACGGGGGATAATATATGGCAACACCGAAACAACCACTGCGCACAGGCATGCTGCTTGCAGTGATCCTGGCACTACTGACGGTCATTATGGCGGGATGTGGAAGCCAGTCACAAGATAACAGCGCAGCAGCACCTCAAGCAACAGGCGACACTCGAATGATTAAACATGAGATGGGAGAAACCAAAGTTACAGGTACACCCAAAAGAATCGTAACCTTGGAATTCTCTTTTGTCGATGCTACAACCCAACTGGGCGTAACACCTGTCGGCATAGCTCAGGAAAATGACGATGATATTGAGGGGCTGCTCGGCAAGAAAATAAACTTCACACCAGTAGGCACGCGCAAACAGCCCAACCTGGAGACGATCAGCTCCTTGAAGCCGGATTTGATTATTGCCGATCTGAATCGTCATAAAAGCATATACAAAGAACTAAGCGAGATTGCTCCGACCATTGTTCTAAAGAGCCGAAATTCCTCCTATGAACAAAACCTGGCATCCTTCAGTGTCATCGCCGATGCGTTGGGTGAGAAGGAAAAAGGCGAGCAAATTCTCGCGGCGCATAAAGCTACAATGAAAAAGTTGAAAGAAGGCATCCAAGCGGGTGAGCCACGCAGCGTATTGCTAGGGGTATTCCGTTCTGATTCACTATCGGCTCACGGCGCTTCATCCTTTGATGGACAACTGCTGGAGCAAGCAGGTATCCACAACGCCCTTCAAAATACAAGCGAACCTACCGTCAAGCTGACGCTGGAACAGATTTCACAAGCGGATCCTGATGTGATCTTTTTGGTGGAAGCCGACGAGAAGCTGATTGCGGAATGGAAGCAAAACCCGCTTTGGCAAAACATTACAGCCGTCAAAAAAGGGGAAGTTTACGAAGTAAACCGGGCACTATGGACCCGGTACCGTGGACTCGGCTCAGCCGAGAAAATACTGGAGCAAGCCATTTCGCTTCTGTATCCCGCGCAAAGTAAAGGAGACGGCTCCCATTGATCGGACAAGCCTCACGCGACCGGCTGAATAAGCCGGTCTTCTTTGCACTTATCGCTGCGTTGCTGGCTGGATTGCTACTCAGCGTGGCGATTGGCCCAGTCAGGATGGACATCCCCACCATGCTGACTGCGCTGTTCACCGAGCACCCGTCCAAGGATCAGCTCATTGTCTTGACGGTCCGCCTACCGCGTGCCGTTATTGGCCTAATCGTCGGGGCCGGGCTTGCCGTGGCAGGAGCCCTGATGCAGGCCATCACACGCAACCCGCTGGCTTCGCCGCAGGTATTCGGGGTCAGCTCAGGCGCTTCGCTGGCTGTCGTGCTGTCCGTCGTGCTGCTGCCGAATATCGGATCGTCCGGCAGCATTTATTTTGCTTTCGCCGGGGCCATCGCAGGCGGCTCCTTCGTATATGCGCTGGCCGGAACGGCGGGCATGACGCCGGTCAAGCTGGCCCTAGCCGGGATGGCCGTGCATCTGCTGCTGGCCTCCATCACCCAGGGACTGCTCGTGTTTAACGAGCAAATATCTGATGTGCTGTATTGGCTCGCCGGAGCCATCGACGGGTCCACATGGGCCGACACGCGTCTGGTGCTGCCATGGTTTGCCGTGGGTATGATTCTTGCACTGGCGCTAGCCCCTTCGCTATCTGTGCTGAGCCTCGGGACGGAGGTCGCACAGGGATTGGGACAAAACGTACGTCTTGTCCGTCTACTGGCCTCGGCCTCAGTGATTATGCTGGCAGGCTCTGCCATAGCGGTAGCCGGGTCCATCGGCTTTTTGGGCCTGATGGTACCGAATATCATCAAGATGTTTACAGGCGACAATTACAGACGGATCATCCCCCTGTCTGCAATCTGCGGAGGTCTTCTGCTGACCTATGCAGACGTGCTTGGACGATTTATTGCATTTCCTTATGAATCGCCCGTTGGCATTGTAACCGCACTGGTGGGCGCGCCCTTCTTTTTATATCTAGCGCATAAGAACGGGAGGGCTTCACGATGAAAAAACTGTGGATTTTACTCGCGCTCATGCTGAGTGTTGCTTTTATAGCTATAGGCGTAGGCAGCACCTACATTACGCCCTCTGAGCTGATCGCGGCTCTGACTGACCGGGATGCCTCTTCCTGGTTCATCGTTCACCATTATCGGCTGCCGCGCGGCCTGCTGGCCATCATGGCCGGAGCTGGGCTGGCAGTGGCCGGTGTTCTGCTGCAAGGCATGATCCGCAACCCGCTAGCCTCACCAGATGTGGTAGGTGTATCCAAAGGGGCCGGCTTTGCGGCGGTTCTCGTCATCGTACTGCTCCCCTCATCCCCAGTGGCGCTGTTGCCTGTAGCCGCCTTTGTCGGTGCCGGGCTAGCAGCACTGTTGCTCGTACAGCTTTCGATGAAGGGAGGCATGCGTCCCAACATGCTAGCCTTGACCGGACTGGCGGTGGGCGCTATTTTTCAGGCTGCGACCGACTATATACTGGTCAAGTATCCACTCGAAGCCAGCGACACGCTCACTTGGCTAGCTGGAAGTCTGTGGGGCAAAGGCTGGGACGAAGTGTACGGGCTACTGCCGTGGTTAATCGTGTTACTACCTCTCGCCTATGCACTACAGCGCAAGCTGGATATTATGAGCCTAGATGAGGAAAGCTCTGCTGGGCTGGGACTTAGCGTGAAGCGTGTGCGTACAGGACTGCTAGCCGTGTCAGTCGCCTTGGCTGCCTCCTGTGTCGCTGCCATCGGCTCCATCGGATTTATCGGACTGCTGGCACCGCATCTGGCACGACGGTTATTTGGCAATCGCCACCGCTATCTATTGCCCGGCTCGGCGATGATCGGCGCGCTGATTCTCGTCCTCTCCGACGCGCTCGGACGGGGTCTGAAGCCGCCGCTCGAAATTCCCGCTGGCATCGTGACAGCCGTCATTGGCGCGCCATATTTTTTGTATCTATTACTACGGGAACGCAAACAGAAAGGCAGCGGATAGGATGAGGATAAGGAGTTGCGCATCGCAGCTAAACGCTGTATTATACCGTAGCGTTTAGCTGCGTTACCTTCTCACCTGTACACCGATACGCTGATTAATTTCTTTTGTAAACGATTTATCATGTAGTAATCTCTTTTTAAAATCATTTATCATTTCAGGCAAGCTGGCATTTGTGTTAGGATCCAAATCGTTAAAAAAGACAGCTAGCTCTGTCAAATGCCCTTCCTTATCTGTCGCATACATGGCCAGTGTCAAAACGTAAGCTGTGGAGCCACCTTTTTGCCCAGTATGTTTCAGAAATTGCTGGTTTTCAGGAAGAACCATAAGAGGTTTCTCCATGACCTCGGACAATAACTTTTGCTCAACTTTTGTGAACCCTTGACGGCGGTTCAGCTTACTCATTAAAAAGGCATAATCGGCTGTCGTTGAAGCTATAAAACGATCCGTATTGATACGGTCATAATCCTGGTCATACCAGGTCTTAATATCTGCGTTTCTCTTGTAAGAACCACTCACATCACGGCGCAGCTTGTTATGAATCACACGGGCATATCGGCGAAACTCCGTGTCAGACATCGCCTCGATGGCTTCTTTGGCAGAAATATTATTCTTTGTATTATTCCAATTCTCATCTTGGCTCTCCTTCATACGTTCGTAAGGAATCAGAATAGAGGATACAAAAGGATAAATAGGATCATGATTTTGCAAACCCAAGTTGGCTCTCGTCCGATTGATCGCTTCCAACCCCAGTTTGTCCATTAAATACTCCGCATTGGCGTTGGAACTGAATTGAATCATCCCCTTGGCAACCTCACGTACAGATACAGTTTCATTCTGTATCCGCCCTTTAGCTTCCATATCCTGTAGCCACGCCGCGTGAGCACCACCATCCAAACCCGGCAAATAAAACCTTTCCAGCGAAATCAGCTTCACTCTCTTATCCGGGTTAATCTGACCCACCGCCGCTTGCTTGGCATATTCAATCGCAATGATCGTTTTGACAGTGCTCGCCAAAGGCATCATCCGGTTCTCTTCTTGGCCTGCCAGCTTTTTTCCATCTCTCAGAATCGTAATCGAAACCTTTTCTGCATTCGTCTCCACAAAATGAAGCAAACACCGAGCAGCATCCTGTTCCTTCGTTTCACCCTGAACCTCGGCTACAATCGCAGTTGTGGGTCGGACAGTATTTGGAGGATTAGCCACTTGATTCTGCATGAAAGATAGTAATCCTGTTGTCACACCCATAACGATGAGCACTGTAGCCACAATAGTTGCTATTATGATAAGGCACTTTCGTTTCACTATAACCTCCCCCTGTATGCATTTCATACATAGGTTTATTTTTCCATTTTTATATTTCAATTTCTATTTTAAACGAAAATACAGTACAAAAAGTTTCATTACGTGTCATATTTTCAAATAACACAAAAAAGAGAGCCTCCTGTATATAAAACAGGCTGACTCTCTTTCATTATTCTTCAACACTTATGCTGGATAGGGTACTTCAGTTCCATTCAAAATGAGGTGCATTCGAATTTCCGCTTTTAAGGAATCGGATACGGCACAATATTTTTCCTTACCCATCTGAATTGCTTTCCATACGCGGTAATCCGGAATATCTCCATCTACGTGGAATGTCAGATCAATCGCTGTAAAGCCTGTCGGCGTTTCTTCCTTGCGCGTACCTTCTGCGTCAATATCAATACGAGCAATGTCCGACAAGAAACGATCCAAAATCATTGTGATATCGATACCCATACATCCTGCCAGACCTGCCAACAGCAGTTCCATGGGTGTCATTCCTTTACCATCACCGCCATAAGCCGCCGTAGCATCCATCCCTACCGAATAACCGGATGGTCCCTCCGAAGTAAACGCGCGTTTACCGTGCCAAGTTGTAGATACTTTCATGTTCAAAGGCCTTCTTTCCATTTTAATAATCTATGATTCATCCTCGATCTTATTTTAAAATTCACTGATTTGGCGTAAAAATTTCTGTGTTCTCTCATGCTGGGGAGTATCAAAAAACGCCTGTGGCGCTGCCTCCTCCAAAATGATACCATCTGCCATAAATACGACCTTGTCCGCCACCTCACGAGCAAATTTCATCTCATGGGTAACCACGACCATCGTCATCCCGTCTTGAGCCAATTCTCGCATAACACCCAGCACTTCCCCTACCAGCTCGGGATCAAGCGCCGATGTCGGCTCGTCGAACAGCATAATTGCCGGGTCCATCGCCAGCGCACGCGCAATGGCTACCCGTTGCTGCTGTCCACCGGACAGACGTGAAGGATGTACATCCTGCTTGTCCGATAACCCCACCCGCTCCAACAACCGTTGTCCGATGGACATAGCCTTGTCGCGCGGCATTTTTTTTACGGTCAGCAGTCCTTCAATGACATTGCCGATCGCGGTTTTGTGCGGATACAGATTGAATTGCTGGAACACCATCCCTGTCTGTTTGCGAATATCACGAATGGCTGCTTGGCGGACACGAACGGGAGCTGTAGCATCGACCTCAATCCCATTCACCTCAAACTTGCCGGAAGACAGCTCTTCCAGACCGTTCAGGCAGCGCAGCAAGGTACTTTTACCTGAGCCGCTCGGGCCGAGTAATACGACGATTTCACGAGCGGCAACCTGAAAATCAATGCTTTTCAGAACCTCTACCTGTCCGAATCGTTTACCTAATCCGCTTGTTGTTATCATCATCTATCATCTCCACCTTAATAAGCTCGAGCCAGACGTTTTTCCACCCGCTCCAGTATAGCGGAGAATCCAATGCTCATAATCCAGTACATCAGGCCAATTTCGAGCAGAAACGGCATGTAGCGCAAATACTGCGCCTGTAAAAGCTGTGCCTGGCGCATCAATTCACTGACCCCGATCACCGACACCAGCGACGTTTCTTTCAGCATGCCCACAAATGTATTCCCCATCGGTGCAATTGCAATGCGTACCGCCTGAGGAAGAATAATACGCCACATCGTTTGACCGGGCGACATTCCCGTCGCATAAGCTGCCTCGGTCTGACCCTGGGGTACGGCCAAAATAGCTCCACGGAACGTCTCCGATAAGTACGCACCTGTATTAATACTGAGTGCCAGACAAGCAGCCGTCAGCGATCCGAATGATATTCCATAATCATCCAGTCCATAATAAATGACCGCAATCTGCACCAAAACCGGCGTCCCCCGGATGATCGATACATACATGCGCGCCAGCCATCGCACGGGTCGATTCCCCTTCAACCGGGCCACAGCAACAACCAAACCAATGATTAGGCCAAAAAACATAGAGACAATCGTAATATATAGCGTATAATAAGCACCCTTTAATAAAAAAGGGACGTTCTCCCACATTAATTCAAGCATCGGTTATATTCCCTTCTTTCAGACGAGTGGCCCCATGTCAGCATAAAAGCCAAGACTGGAGCCAGACGCCTCTAACAGGCTTACGTTATTCTTTTGGCTCCTCGCCAAACCACTTTTTGAAAATTGTTTTATAAGTGCCGTCTTCCTTCATTTCCTTCAAAGCCTTGTTCAAGGCTTCTTTGAGCTCAGGAGTTTTCTGGTTAATGGCTACACCCGCTTGATCCGATTTAATCGGCTCGCCTACGGCTTTAATTTGGAACCCGTTTTTATCGATAATGGGCTTGAGAGCATACAGATTGTTGATGGTTGCGTCAATACGACCAGAGTTTAGATCCTTTAAGGAAGTAATGACATCATCATACGTTTTAATCTCAAAATCGCCTACCTTCGGCAGTACTTCATTCCGCAGATAAGATTCATCATTCGTTCCCAAGCCGACACCAATAGTTTTACCTTTAAAGTCCTCCAGCTTGGTAATATCATTTGTTTTGCTGTTTACGATAATGTTTACATTGTTTGTGATATAAGGCTCTGTGAAGTCAATGGCCTTCTTACGATCCTCTGTAATCGTCACCTGACTAATCACTGCATCGAATTTTTTCTTTTGCAAACTTGGAACCAGTCCCGAAAATTCTTGTGCCGTGAACTCCGGTTTCACTCCAATCCGCTTCGCCAATTCTTTGGCAATATCTACATCAAATCCGTCCAATTCCTTGTTATCGTTCAAAAAATTGTACGGCGGATAGGTGCCCATCATGCCTACCTTCATTACACCAGCCTTTTTGATTGCTTCGAGCTGGTTACTCGCTGCCACATTACTGCTACCCGCTCCATTGCTAGTATTAGAAGCTTCTGGCTTAGTACCGCAAGCGCTCAGCACAAGGCTGAACAATGCCAGAGCCATAAGTATAGTTACCAAGAACCCTTTTTTACGTGTTTTCATGTATCCTTCTCTCCTGTCTGGATGTAAATGATTGAGTTCATATATGTGATTTGGCTATATTATTTATTGCCAACTACCCATTCATGCGATGTTGACCCTCTAGCTTTGACCTAATAATCCGTAAAATTCAAAATTAGCCGCTTCTTCTGCCAATCTTTTAGCAGTTATCTGCGTGATGTGGTCATGTGTTCCCTCTGAACCGAATAGCCAGCGTGTAATGACACCTTCGATCATGCTCATGAGTAGTGCCGCCCTTAATTCGACATCCAATTCAGCAGGCAACATGTTCAGCTCGATCGCTCTTTCCATATTGCGCCGGAATGCCAGCTCCATCGCAGCCCTTGTCTCTCGGATACTCTGGCGCACCGGTTCATCGACACCGCTGCCGATCAGCAGCAACCCCATCAGATAGCGGTTCTCCAATGCAAAATCAAATAATCGACCAAACAGCGCTTCCGAAGCCTTAACCATATCAGCCAGCGTTCCCGCATCACGGCGATATCCCTGTCCAATCGCTGACAGTAGTTGTTCACGACCGGTGGCGATAATCTCCAGCGCCAGTGCCTCTTTGCTTTTAAAATGCCAATAAAACGTGCCTTGGGCTACTCCCGCCTCTACCACGATATCTGAAATCTTCGTTTGGTGGTAACCCTGCTCGGCGAACCGCTTTAATGCAATGTGAAGAAGCTGTGTTCTGCGGTCTGTTTCTTCTCCCGCATGCTCAGCAGGTTGGTCATTTGAGTCAATCTCGGACTGCTTCGCCTTCCGTGGCTGCATGGATTTCCTCCTCCCGATTGATCAGTCAGTCAGTTTTGTATTTTTAATCCTATAGGATAAGTATACTTTTGTCAAAGAAAAAAGTGTCAGAAGAAAATAAAGTTTTGCTGCTCCAAGCGGCTTTTAAATTTTAAAAACCGACAGATCCCATAAAATAAGTATTAGACTGGCGCCAACAAAAAAGACAGCGGCAGTCTCAGACTACCGCTGTTTTATTAAACTAACGTTTCTCGTTAGCGTAATGGGTTCTGTCATTAGCCTCAACCGCTTACTTGTTTGCTCAGACTCCTGGCAACAGCTGGGGCATGATGCTTTTGCCATAATCCAAGACGTACTTATTAATCTCTGAGACAAGTTTTGTGTCCTTAGTTTTGTAGTGCACCTTGTTAATTACGAAGTAACCTGTACTAGAATATTGCTCATCACTCGAAAACATCAACGTAAAACGATAAAACAAAAAAGCCGCTAAAATAGCGACTTCAAATGGGACTATGCTCTTGTCCCCCGACAGTTAATCCAGATACAAAATCTCAATCTCGCCCGGAGCGAAGGATTGCTCTGCGTAATCCCCCCCCCAATCACAAAGCGATCTCAAAATGGGTTCAAGTGATTGACCCAGTTCCGTCGTTGAATATTCCACCTTAGGCGGTACCTGATTGTACATCTTTCTGCGAATTAATCCGTCTGTTTCCAGTTCCCGAAGAGTTTGAATCAGCATCTTTTGCGATATATTATGAACGAGTCGCTTAAGCTCTCCCGTCCGTTTAGGTCCTTTTATTAAATAGTACAGAACAAGCCCCTTCCACTTTCCTCCGATAACCTCTAGTGTAACTTCCAGTTCACAGAAAAATGTTTTCATATCAATACACCATCTCCCGATCTAAGAATATCCCCTTCATGTATCGCTTGATCCTTCAAGGATCACTGAAGGAAAAATTGAACGTTACATGGAGGGGATAATACAATCGCCTTTAAGTTGATTTAAAAATCTTTGTCGTTTGAAAATTACTATGTCCTGGTTAAACTTGAGCTACTCCGCCATCTACGAATAATTCAACGCCGTTCATATAGCTGCTTTCATTAGAGGCTAGGAACATGACAGCATTGGAGATCTCTTCAACCTGCCCCACTCTGCCGAGCGGAATATCATTTTTTGCCTGTTCCAGTAAATGATCTAGTTCAGAGCCAAATAACTCATCGTACGCCGGCGTTACGATTGTTCCCGGACTAAGGATGTTTATACGAATTTCGGTCCCTCTCATATCAAGAATCCAGCTGCGGACGAGCTGTCTGATCGCTGCCTTGGATGCACCATAGATACTAAACGCTGGCATCCCCGTCGAGCCAGCAGTGGATCCCGTTAGAATAATCGAACCTCTTTTATTTGGAAACAAAGCTAATGCCTTTTGTACTGTAAAGATGGTTCCTTTCACGTTGACATCGAAAGTCTTGTAGTATTGTGCTTCTGTAATTTCTCCTAATGGAAGCAATGACCCTAGTCCGGCATTTGCAAAGAGAATGTCCAAGTGTCCCTTTTCTCGCTTAACTGTTTCAAATAATATATCTAGATCTTCCGATTTAGATATGTCACCTCGGACACCTGTAACATTCTTTCCGATCTGCTTTACTGCTTCATCCAGTTCACGTTGTCTGCGTCCCGTGATAAAAACGTAAGCCCCTTCTTTTACGAACTGTTGTGCCGACGCGAGACCGATGCCGCTTGTACCTCCGGTTACAACTGCTACCTTCCCGTCAAATTTCCCCATTCTATTACACTCCTTTTATAATGATTTATATGGTATAGGATGCTCTGTCTGCTTCATGAACCTCCTATGAACGATAGTATGGGGGAAAAGTTACAAGAAAAACAGTACCCACTTTTTTGTGATATAGTCACCAAAAAGTGATAATTGAGGCGGCACAAGCGTTTGTTTTTACAGCCTAACAGATGGAAGTGAGCTCCATTAAGTTTGAGATTGTATATGTGCTTTTAATTTCTGCCGGACTTCTTTGTCCGGTTCTGTTGACCCAACAGGTGTCAATGCCCGACTGAAGACCACCATCTGAAATATGACTTATGACGTAATTGAAAAATTCTCCCTTCGGTTTTTGATAACCAATGCTTTGCGAATCAAAGATATCCTCGAAAAACTTATATAGCCCAGACTGCTTCAAGCGTTTGATTTGCGTGTGAGTGATACCATACGTGATTACGAACATTCGATGGGTCTTTGATAAGCGATGACAGACATCCATTGCGCCTTCCATAAGCAATTGGTTTCCATCTCCCAACAATTCTCTATACAAACCTTCCCATTCCAAGCCGACCACGATTTCCCTCATTCTCAACATTGTAAAAGAGGGCTCCATTAATTACTCACCACATGATACCACGTATTTGAACTATCCTGCCCGTTAGCTTAAACAAGTACCGGCAGTCTAATGTGGTGTAGTGCTTATGAAAAGTAAATAAGCCCATAACCGTATTTGGAAGCAAATGAATTTTCCAATTTATAAGGGTATGGGCTCTCTTTGATCCTAAATAAGGCAGTGTAGGTTCTTATCACTTATAAAACATCATCGTCTGCTAATATACATTAGCATGTTGCTCTTATATGGTAAAAGCAATTTGTTGAGATATCGTACCCGTCGTTCAATGCCAATCCCATTCCGAATAATGGTGATTATTAGGCCCTGTTAGAGCCTCGCGAACGTGATGTAATCGACTTGGACAGGCTCTACCGATTCGATCCGAAGCGCCCGGTTGATCTGTCCCCGGTGATATTGCCCATGTAAGAGGACCTGTGACAGGATGTCCCGGACGGACGTTTGGAACGGAACCCCGCTCTGATTCGCATAGTCGATCATCTCGTCCAACTCGGATTCCTCAAGTCCTTCGATATAGACGCGATATTGCTCGGCGTTTTCTTCGAACATCGTCCGGATCGCCGTCAGGTCTTCTGCTTCCTCCCACAACGAATATTGGGCGCTGCCCTTGCCCGGCAATCGGGACAGCCAGACTCGTTCCGCGACCGCGACGTGCCGAACCAGCTTCAGAAGGTCCTTGTTCTTCGTCTCACTCTTCTCGAGCGCGTCCAGGATGCGTCCGTCCGCCCAGTACAGGTGGTCCATCATGCACTTGATCGTCTTCATTTCGGTTTCCCCTCTTCGTCTCATCGATTACTTGAACCTACTATTAACCGTTAGTTTAAGCATTTAAATGAACTAAAACAACCTTTACACCAGCCTCATTTTTACGTTCAGCCTTGAAAAATCTTTGATACTTTAATTTCATAACTCTTCTCAGGCAGTGCCTTTTTTAAAAAAAATCATTTGGCTAGGTCTATTTTGTTATTGTCTTTTTCGGGTTTTTAGCTGCTTTAACTTTCATGGGAGTTCAATAAAAAAGGAAGCTCCAGCGCCAAATATTATTTAAAGAACATACGCGGGTAGCATGTAGTGCTTCTAAAGGAGCCTTATATTAATCCAAGCACTAAGAAAACGCTTTATTTGCTCAGTCTACAACTTTATTTTCTTTAAACAAAAAGAGAACCTCCACAGAGGTTCTCTTTATCCTATATGTTGCTGCTACAGCAATGCTTTTGCCGCAATATCCGTACGGTTTTGTTTACCTTCAAAGGTAATACGATCCGCCTGTTCGTAAGCTTTGTCACGTGCCTCGGCAATGTCACGCCCCAAGCCAACCACGCCTAGTACGCGTCCTCCGTTCGTTACCCACTCACCCTGTTCGTTGATGCCCGTTCCAGCATGGAATACAATAGCTTCGTCTACCTGTTCCAATCCGTGGATAGGTACGCCTTTGGCGTAAGCTGCAGGATAACCTCCGGATGCCAGCACCACGCACACCGCCGCTTCATCCTTCCACTCAATCTCCACCTGATCCAGCGTGCCATTTACAGCAGCGAGAAAAATATCGAGCAGATCGGATTTCAAACGAGGCAGAACCACTTGAGTTTCCGGATCACCGAAACGTGCATTAAACTCAATGGTCTTCGGCTTGCCGTCCGGCGAAATCATCAATCCGGCAAATAATACACCTCGGAATGGACGCCCTTCAGCAACCATGGCCTTGGCCGTCGGCTTAATAATCGTCTCAATAGCTTCCTCAATAATGGAATTGGCTATGTGAGGCAATGGAGAATACGTACCCATGCCGCCTGTATTTGGCCCTTTGTCATTATCAAAAATAGGCTTGTGGTCTTGCGCCGCGGCCATCGGACGAACCGTTTCACCATCGACAAAGGAGAGAATCGACATTTCCTGACCAGCCAGAAACTCCTCAATCACGACTTGTGCCCCGGCTTCACCAAACACCTTGGTCACCATAATGTCAGAGAGAGCCTTTTCCGCTTCCTCCATCGAGTAAGCGACCGTTACCCCTTTGCCTGCCGCCAGTCCGTCTGCCTTAATGACGATCGGGATCGGTTGCTCCTTCAAGTATGCATGTGCTTCCTCGTAAGTATAAAACTTACGATAGGTTGCTGTCGGAATATGATATTTATGGAGCAAATCCTTCATGAAGATTTTGCTACCTTCAATTTCCGCTGCATTTTTACGCGGTCCGAATACGGGAATGCCTTTCGCTTCAAAAGCATCCACAATGCCATCTGCCAGCGGATCATCGGGGCCAACCACGACAAGTCCGACCTTTTTGGATTCCGCCAGTTCTGTCAGCGCGTCAAAGTCACTCACCGGAATCGGCACACACTCCGCTAACTGTCCGATACCAGCATTGCCTGGTGCGCAATAGATTTGTCCGGCCTTGGGGCTTTTCTTCAGCGACCACACAATTGCATGTTCGCGGCCGCCCCCTCCGATAACCAAAATATCCATTCAGGTGATTCCTCCCGCTCCCATTAAGATTGTTCAGGTGAAAATGCTGCTGCATCCTCAACTCATACAAGTTAGTGCTTGAAATGACGTACGCCTGTAAAGACCATGGCAATGCCGTATTCGTTAGCAACCTTGATGGACTCTTCGTCTTTGATGGAGCCGCCCGGCTGAATAACTGCTGTGATGCCTGCTTTAGCTGCCAACTCCAACGTATCGCCCATCGGGAAAAATGCATCGGATGCCAGTACGGCACCTTTTGCTTTGTCACCAGCCTGCTCGATAGCAATCTTGGCCGCACCGACACGGTTCATTTGTCCAGCGCCTACGCCAATGGTCATATTATCTGCCGCCAGTACGATGGCGTTGGATTTCACATGCTTAACCACTTTCCAGCTAAACAAAAGCTGTTTCAGTTCTTCCTCGGATGGTGCCCGCTCCGTTACAACTGTAAGTGCATCCGAGTCTACAGCGTGAATGTCATTTTGCTGAACGACCATGCCACCTTCAATGGAAGTCACGACGAAGCGGCTTTCCACCTGTTCAGACCGGGAAAGCTCACCCAAATCAAGCAAACGAATATTTTTCTTTTTCGTTAAAATCTCCAATGCTTCTTTCGTAAATCCCGGTGCCAGTACAATTTCCAAAAAGATCTCACTCAGCTTATTTGCTGTATCACCATCAATAATCCGGTTAGCCGCTACGATGCCGCCAAAAATCGAGGTTGGATCAGCTGCATACGCCTTGCTGTACGCTTCATAAATACTGCCGCCAATTCCCACACCGCAAGGATTCATATGCTTAACTGCTACTACTGTAGGTTCGCTGAATTCTTTGACAATTTGCAAAGCTGCATTAGCATCATTGATGTTATTGTAAGACAGCTCTTTGCCGTGAAGTTGTTTCGCTGTTGTCAGTGTACCCTTTGCCGCCAATGGCTCACGGTAAAATGCCGCCTGCTGATGCGGATTTTCGCCATAACGCAAATCCTGGATTTTTTCATAGGTTACAGTGTAACGCTCAGGCAACGGCTCACCTGTCACATTCGACAAATAATCGGATATCAAAGCGTCGTATGACGCCGTATGGCGGAACACTTTTGCAGCCAAACGCTTACGGGTATTCAGCTCCGTATCGCCATCCTTACGAATTTCCTCCAACACTGTGCTATAGTCATCAGCATCAACCACCACACTGACAAAAGCATGATTTTTTGCCGCAGAACGAAGCATCGTTGGCCCGCCGATGTCGATATTTTCAATCGCGTCCTCATAAGTTACACCGGGTTTGGCAATCGTTTCCGCAAAAGGATACAGATTCACAACGACCAGATCAATATAACCCAATCCAAGCTCTTTCATCTGACGCTGATGCTCTTCATTATCCCGAACAGCCAGCAAGCCGCTGTGTACCGCAGGGTGGAGTGTTTTAACACGTCCATCCATAATTTCAGGAAAACCCGTTACCTCGGAAATGCCGATGACAGGAATGCCCTCCTTCGACAACAAGCTGCTCGTTCCCCCTGTCGAAACGATCTCCACACCCAATTTGGACAACTCGCGGCAAAATTCCACGATCCCTCGCTTATCCGATACGCTGACGAGCGCTCTTTTAATACTCACCCTGTCTCCTCCTTTAGCTCTTTCAGAATTTTGCAAAATTCTCTTTTATCATTTTATTTCCCGAGAAATATCGGAAAATGCCTGTACAGCATCCTTGATATAACAATGATATGACAAATTACAATCATTCTTAGAGAAGTGAAATCACTTTGCGACCATTTAATTGGATTTTGCCTTGGGCTAATTTTCCAACTACTTCTGGATATAGCTGACGTTCTACGGATTGAATGGCTGCGGATAAGGATTCCGCAGTATCATGGTCGCTAACCTCCACGACACGCTGGGCAATAATAGCTCCCGTATCCATGCCCCCGTCCACAAAATGAACGGTGACGCCACTTACCTTGACACCATAGGTCAATGCCTGTCCAACAGCATCTTTCCCTGGAAATGCCGGAAGTAGTGACGGATGAATATTAATGATTTTTCCTGCGTAGGCATCGACCATGACGCTGGATAGCAAACGCATGTAGCCAGCTAACACGATGAGATCAATTGATTTCTGCTCCAGTAAAGCCACCAGTTCACGCTCATAGTCTTCTCGAGAAGGATATTCCTTGGGTCGAAAGGTATGGCACGCAACTCCAGCTTTCTGTGCTCTAGCTACGGCAGGAGCCGCAGGCTTGTCACAGATGAGCAATTCTACCGAGGCATCGCCCAGTTCTCCTCGCGCAGCGGCATCCACCAATGACTGAAAATTCGTCCCTTCGCCTGATGCAAAAACAGCAATCCGGTACTCGTTCATTACACCTCGGCTCCCGTAAAGGTCACGATAGAACTGCCTTCCGTTACTTTTCCGATCACATAGGCAGCTTCGCCCTGTTCCTTCAGAACTTCCAGTGCAGTCTGTGCATGCTCTTCGCCTACAACGATTACCATGCCAATCCCCATATTAAAGGTTGTGAACATGTCTCTGTTGGAGATTGCACCTTTTTCCTGCATGAGCTGGAAGATCGGCAAAATCGGCCAAGTGCCGTATTCAATATCCACATTGACGTGATCCGGTAACACTCTTGGGATATTTTCAATAAAACCACCACCTGTGATATGCGCCATACCTTTTACTTTTACCTTGTCCAGCAATGCCAAAACGGATTTCACGTAAATTTTCGTCGGCTCCAGCAGTACATCGCCCAGTTTGCCGTTTAAGCCTTCGATTTCATCATGCAAATCATAGCCCTGCTGTTCCAATAACAGCTTGCGAACCAGTGAGAAGCCATTACTGTGAACTCCACTGGAGGCCAGCCCAATAACGGTATCTCCAGGGGCAACGGAGCTGCCGTTGATGATTTTACTTTTATCTACAATCCCTACCGTGAATCCGGCAATATCATATTCACCCTCGCTATACATCCCTGGCATTTCTGCGGTTTCACCGCCGACCAGCGCACAGCCCGATTGATGGCATCCCTCTGCGATTCCAGCGACTATAGCTTCAATTTTCTCGGGCACAACCTTGTCACAAGCGAGGTAATCCAGAAAAAAGAGTGGCTCCGCGCCCCCGACGACAATGTCGTTTACACACATCGCAACCGCGTCGATACCAATGGTGTCATGACGATCCATTGCGAAAGCAAGCTTCAGCTTCGTGCCGACACCATCGGTACCGGAAACGAGTACAGGCTCCTCGTACTTATCCTTATTCAGGCCGAACAACGCACCGAATCCGCCCAAGTCCGTCAGCACTTCGGGACGGAAGGTACGTTTAACGTGCTTTTTCATCCGTTCTACTGCTTCATTACCGGCAGCGATATCTACCCCTGCATTTTTGTATGCTTCGGACATTCATGAACACTCCTTCAAATGATTGACCCTCCTAAGTCCTCCCTAACAGGGAGGATTCCATGGGGCTGCTCCCCCTGGACCTCTCAAGAGTCGGTCAGATGCGTAGGGTTGGGTGCTGCTTGGTGTATGGTTCGTGCTGTGAGTCGCGTGCTTTCCTTTGTGAATTGCGGGGCATTCCCGCAATTCACAAGGACACGCTTTGGTGCGTTGCCGCCTTCACGGCGGCGGGGGCACGTCCCGGGCTGTTTGCTTCGCAAAGGCGGGGACGTGCCGGGCAAAGAAGTGAGCAGCGCCAACGGGCGGCTTACTTCTTTGCCCTTTGAGGCAGGCAGCTTTGCCTTGCCTGCTATTGAGCTTCGCTTCGCGGCTCAACCTTACAAGAGCAGGGTGACTTTTTACGAGTCACCGCTCCGCTAAAAACTCATGGCATGAAATAGTTATGCCATGAGTTTTTAACTGCCTTACCTATCCTCTTCTTGGTGGGAACCAAAGAGGTACAGGCACTGCTGCAATAATGCTGCATACCTGAGAAACGCAGCGGGTGGAAGGATTCTGGAGAAGCGAAAGCGTTCGCCTTTGCAGCTGGATTCCAACCCTGTAAGGGATTATTTCAATCCAGGAATCCAGCGGCAACAGCGATCGTAAGAACCTTCCACACGCGGAGTAGCCCCCTCAGAACCGCATTATATGGCGCTAGCACCTCTTTTGTTCCCTATACTAACAACTACATCCGAACTTCTCTTCGCCTTTGAAATCTACCTGAGTCGGGTAATCATTATCGAAACAAGCTAGGCACAAGCCGCCTTTGTAATCCTGTTCGTTATATCCACCTACAGCGGCAATCAAACCCTCGGCGCTCATAAAGTAAAGCGAATCGGCGTTAATTTCCTCACGAATTTCCTCGACGGTTTTAGATGAAGCAATCAGTTCCCGGCGATCCGGCGTGTCAATACCGTAGAAGCACGGGTTTTTGAAAGGCGGCGAGGTAATACGTACATGTACCTCCAACGCTCCCGCATCACGCAGCATATTCACGATTCGACGGGATGTAGTGCCCCGGACGATAGAATCGTCGATCATAATGACTCGTTTACCTTCAACAACGCGGCGTACAGCGCTCAGCTTCATTTTCACACCCTGCTCGCGCAGCTCCTGACTCGGCTGAATGAAGGTACGTCCAGTGTATTTATTTTTAATCATGCCCAGCTCATAAGGAATACCTGTCTGCTCTGCATAACCAATCGCAGCCGAAATACTGGAGTCCGGTACACCGGTAACCAAATCTGCATCAACAAAAGCTTCCAGCGCCATCTGGCTGCCCATTCTTTTGCGTGCAGCATGAAGATTAGAACCATTCAAGTCACTGTCAGGCCGGGCAAAATAAATATATTCCATCGCACATAGCGCTTTACGGTGCTTTTCTTCCGTGTAACGATCTTCATGCAGTCCATTTTTGTCCAACACCAACAGCTCACCCGGTTCGATATCGCGCAGCAACTCTGCCCCAATCGTTTCCAGGGCACAAGACTCGGATGCGAACAGATAAGCATCTCCCAGTCTGCCCATCGTGATTGGACGCAGACCATTGGGGTCGGAAGCCACGAGCAGCTTGTCGTTGGTCATAATAAGGAAAGCAAACCCGCCGACAATACGCTTCAATGCATCCTTAGCGGCCTCCACCAAATCCTTGGACGATCGTGCGATCAAATGTGCTACTACTTCTGTATCGCTGGTCGTTTGAAAAATAGACCCGCCCTGCTCCAGCTCATGCCGGATTTGCAAAGCATTCACGATATTCCCGTTGGTGGCTACTGCCAAATCGCCATCACGATACTTGAACACCAAAGGCTGTGCATTCGTCAGCTTACTGTCTCCACTTGTCGAGTAGCGCACATGTCCTATGGCAATATCGCCTGTCAGCGAAGCCATCAAATCTTTATTGAATACTTCTTTTACAAGACCCATACCACGATGATAATGGAACTCGTCACCACTGCTCACACAGATGCCTGCACTTTCCTCCCCACGATGCTGGAGCGCATGCAACCCGTAATATGCTAGGGAAGCGGCATCGGAGTGTCTATACACACCGAATACGCCGCATTCCTCTTTTAATTTATCAAACAGCCCCTCTTTACCAGAGCCTTCATTATAATAATCTCCAGTCCACAACGTCCGTGCTGTTATTTCATCAGACATGGAATGACATCCTCCCAGATTTGCTTCAAACTGGCGACTGCCTCGTTCAAAGCGGGTTGTCCGTTCACCTCAACTGTCAATTGTGATCCTTCAACTTTTCCTAATACGGTAACTGGCACTTCCAAACCACGTAGATGTGCTTCCAGCGCAGACGCTTTATCCGGCGATGCAGATAACAAAATACGGGACTGGCTTTCGCTAAACAAGGCATGGTCAGGACGCAAAGTCGTTTCTACGTTGACCTGTGCTCCCAATCCGCCGCTAATCCCGGATTCCGCAAGCGCTACAGCCAATCCGCCCTCTGCCAAATCATGCGCAGATTGTACCAATCCGCCCTGAATCGCTCCCAGTACCGCAGTCAGCAGCTTTTTCTCTACGTTCAAATCCAGCTCAGGAGGGCGTCCCTCGGATACACCGTGTACGACAGCTTGGAACTCGCTACCTCCCAGCTCGGCCTTCGTTTCCCCCACCAAGAAAATCACATCACCCTCGGCTTTGAAGCCTTGTGTCGTAATATGATCTGTATCATGTACCAGACCTACCATACCAACAACAGGCGTCGGATAGATGGAGCCTTTGGTATTTTCGTTGTACAAGCTGACATTACCCCCGATAACAGGTGTATCCAGTACACGGCAAGCTTCAGCCATACCATCTACGGCTTTTTCCATTTGCCAGAAAATATCCGGCTTTTCAGGGTTACCGAAGTTCAGGTTATCTGTAATCGCCAAAGGCTCGCCGCCAGAACATACAATGTTACGTGCTGCTTCGCTAACTGCAATCCGTCCGCCTACCTCTGGATCCAGGTATACATAACGTCCGTTACAATCTGTCGTCATGGCGAGACCCTTACGAGTTCCACGCACGGTTACTACAGCTGCATCCGATCCCGGACGAACGGCTGTACTCGTGCGAACCATGTAGTCATACTGCTCGTATACCCATTTCTTACTAGCTACACTTGGTGAAGACAGCACCTTTTTCAGCGCACCGTTCAAATCTGTCACTTCTGCATAACGAAGTGTGTCAATAGCAGCATTTTGCTCATAATAAGCGGGGATTTCGGAAGGCTTGTCATAAATCGGGCATTCATCAACCAGTGCCGTCACTGGCATATCTCCGACCACTTCATTGTGATGGAACAAACGCAAACGACCGTCATCCGTCACTTTACCGACCTTGGCACAAATAACGCCCCAGCGCTCGAAAATTTCCAGTGCCTGTGCTTCATCCTTAGGCTCTACTACGAACAGCATCCGTTCTTGTGATTCGGACAGCATCATTTCATAAGGTGTCATACCCTCTTCACGCTGCGGTACCTGATCCAGATACAGCTCCAGGCCGTTGCCAGCCTTACTCGCCATCTCCGCGCTGGAGCAGGTGAGTCCTGCGGCACCCATATCCTGAATACCCAGCACAATACCACTATCGATCAGTTCCAGACATGATTCCATAACCAGCTTCTCCATAAAAGGATCGCCTACTTGAACCGCAGTCCGGTTCGCTTCAGATTCTTCTGTCAGCTCAACCGATGCGAATGTCGCTCCGTGAATCCCATCACGACCTGTCGGTGGGCCCACATAGAACACCGGGTTACCGACCCCTTTAGCAACACCACGCTGGATTTTATCATGGTCAATCAGTCCGACACACATTGCATTAACAAGCGGGTTGCCTTCGTAGCTTTCATCAAATACAACCTCGCCACCTACAGTCGGAATACCGATACAGTTCCCGTAGCCCGCAATACCAGATACCACATGCTCGAACAAATATTTCACACGGTCGCTCTCCAGCTTGCCAAAACGCAGAGAGTTCAACACCGCAACGGGTCTTGCACCCATGGAGAAAATATCACGGATGATACCGCCTACCCCAGTCGCTGCCCCTTGAAAAGGCTCCACAGCCGACGGGTGGTTATGGCTTTCGATTTTAAATACAACCGCTTGGTTATCACCGATATCTACAATGCCTGCGCCCTCACCGGGTCCCATCAGCACTCGTGGACCGCTCGTTGGAAAACGACGCAGTAACGGCTTGGAGTTTTTGTAAGCACAATGCTCTGACCACATGACACTGAATACACCAATCTCCGTATAATTCGGCTGACGTCCCATGAATTCACAGATCAACGCATATTCGCTATCCGACACACCCATCTGCTGGTACAGTTTATGCTCGGCAACCTGCTCTGCCGTTGGTTCCTTAGCGGAAACTTGCTGCGCCATGTCGATCCCTCCATGCGTTCAAAATAGATGTAAACATACGTTTGCCGTCATCCGTTCCGAGCAATGCGTCCACCGCGCGTTCAGGGTGAGGCATCATGCCCAGCACGTTTCCTTGTTCATTACAAATCCCTGCGATATCCGTCATGGAACCGTTTGGATTATCTTTATACGTAAATACGATCTGGTTATTCGCCTGCAAGCGAGCCAGCGTCTCATCATCACAGTAATAGTTGCCTTCGCCGTGTGCGATCGGAATGACGATCTTTTCACCAGCAGCGTAATCTTTAGTAAAAGGTGTTTGGTTATTCGCAACCTGCAACACCGTATCCCGGCATAGGAATTTCATCGACAGATTACGGCGTAAAGCCCCTGGCAACAGACCGGCTTCGGTCAGAATTTGAAAACCGTTGCAAATACCCAAAATATATTTGCCCTCGGCAGCCGCTTTCGCAACTTCCTTCATCACTGGAGCAAACCGGGAAATCGCGCCGCAACGCAGGTAATCCCCGTAGGAGAAGCCTCCTGGAACAAGAATACAATCATAAGGCGACAGATCCGTCGCAGTATGCCAAACATAATCGACAGGTTCACCGACCGTGTCCTCTACCGCCTTATAGCAGTCAATATCACAGTTGGAGCCCGGAAAAACCAGAACTGCAAATTTCATGGAATTAGCCCTCCAGTTCGTAGCGGTAGTCTTCAATGACCGTGTTGGCCAACAGCTTTTCACACATCTCGATGACGCGCTTTTCAGCACTCTCGCGGTCTGTTGTATCCAGATTCAGTTCCATATACTTGCCAATTCTGACGCTGTCCACTTCTCCGAAACCCATAGAATGCAGTGCGCCTTGCACCGCAACCCCCTGCGGGTCCAAAACGCTTTGCTTAATCGTGACATAGACTGTTGCTTTCATCATGTTCCTTCAGTTCCTCCTCCGAATGAGTGAATCCTATTGGTTTAATTATGATTACTATTTACTGTGCCGTCAGACGCCGCCAAATATCCGTATATCTTGCAGTTGTTTCTTTTACGACCTCAGCCGGCAACGGATCGGGCTTGCTGTTCTTGTCCCAACCGGATGATGCCAAATAACTTCGTACCGGCTCCTTGTCCATGCTGTCAATTTCCACATCCAGCTCATACTTTTCCTGTGCCCAGAATCGGGATGAGTCCGGAGTGAAAATTTCGTCAATCAAAATAACCTTCCCGTTAACAAGACCAAACTCAAACTTGCAATCGGCTAAAATAATCCCCCGCTTTTCGCAGAAAGCACGTGCAAATTCGTACAACGCCAAACTCTTTTCCTCAAGCTCACCTGTTAGTTCAACCCCGACCAGTTCTTTCATTTGGTGAAGGGAAATGTCCTCGTCGTGTCCAACATCATTTTTTGCAGCTGGTGTAAATAAAGGCTTGGGAAAGCGCTCATTTTTACGTAGCCCCTCTGGCAATGGAATGCCGTTCACCTCACCGTTCTGCTCATACTGACGCCAGCCGCCTCCGGTAATATATCCGCGCACCACACACTCAATGTCGATGCGTTCAGCCTTCAGCGTGACCATGATCCGGTCCTTCAGCAACTCTTTATTCTGTTCGTCGATCACATGCCCGAGCTTGTTCACATCAGTGTGCACGACATGGTTTTCCAACAAGTCTTTCGTCTGCTCAAACCAGAAAGCGCTGAGCTTATTCAGCACATTTCCCTTTTCGGGCACGGGTGGCTCTAACACATAATCAAAAGCCGAAATTCGGTCTGTCACGACAATCAGAAAATGTTCTCCGAGATCATACAGTTCACGCACCTTGCCTTTGTACAAGAGCGGCGCATGGATCAGACCTTCGGCAGTAGACAATGACATTTCATTACACCTCTTTCATAGAAGTTGCCCCTCCTAAATCAACCTTTGCCCCTCCTAAATCCTCCCCTCAGGGAGAACCCCCAGGGCTGCTGCCCTCGGGACTCCCGCAAGGGTTGGCGTAGTGAGCAGGGGATAGCGGGTTACTGGAGCTGGGGTGGTGTGAGCGCGTTCCGCTGGATTAAGGCTTGTTGACACAAGCTGTCATCCAGCAACGCTTTTACGTCGGTACAAAATAGCGTTTTTACGCGTATGCCGCCGCAATACCATTCGGCCCGTGGCCGTAGCACGGCATGCCGTGCAGCGAGCATTCTGGCTTCGCCTGTTGTGCGCATGTGTTACGCTGCGCACGGATACGGTGGCTCAAGGCTTCACTTCTTGAGCCTGCGCGTTCTCGGGAGGGCAGCGGGCTGTTTGCTGCGCAAATTCGGCAGCCCTCCCGAGAACGTTGCTCAGCGATAGCAAAAGCAGTGGAACACGCTTTTCCATCGCTCTTGGGGTGGTGCGGCATCTTATGTGCCGCACCTTCCCAAGTTCTGCTCCCACACGAAGGTTGGTGCTGGAAGCAGCGGGGCGGACGGAATCGTTCTGGAGAAGCGTTAGCGCTTGCCTTTGCCTCTGGATTCCAACCTTTGCAGGTTTTCCAATTCAGGAATCCAGGGGCAACAGCAATCGGAAGAATGATCCGTTCGCAGAGCGGCCTCACCACGCAGCAACCTTCCCTCCTACTCCCCTAATCCCAGCTTTTTGAAGATCGTATCCACGTTCTTCAGATGCCAGGCTGGGTTAAAAGCATCCTCGATTTCGTCTGCGCTGAGCACGGCAGTAATTTCCGGGGTGGCCTCGACGATATCGCGGAATTGGCGTTGCTCTTCCCACGCCTGCATAGCACGCGGCTGCACGGTATCGTAGGCTTTTTCACGACTAAAACCTTTATCGATCAGCTTCGTCATAATACGACCGGAGAACGGTACGCCGTACGTACGCGCCATATTGCACTTCATATTTTCAGGGAAGACCGTCAGATTTTTCACGATATTGCCAAAGCGGTTCAGCATGTAGTTCAACAGCATCGTGGCATCCGGCAGAATAATGCGTTCTACGGAAGAATGCGAAATGTCGCGTTCATGCCATAGGGTTACGTTCTCATACGCCGATACCATATGCCCGCGAATCACACGTGCCAGACCGGAGATGTTTTCACTTCCGATCGGATTGCGTTTATGCGGCATCGCGGAAGATCCTTTTTGACCCTTGGCAAAGGCTTCCTCCACCTCACGGAATTCACTCTTTTGCAGAGCACGGACTTCTGTAGCAAATTTGTCCAACGATGTGGCGATCAACGCTAACGTTGCCATGTATTCGGCATGACGGTCGCGCTGTAGCGTCTGTGTAGAAATCGGTGCAGGCTTGGTACCCAGCTTGCGGCATACAAATTCTTCTACAGACGGGTCAATGTTGGCGTATGTCCCAACTGCACCGGACATTTTACCGTATTGTACTTGGTCAGCGGCAAAACGAAAGCGTTCCAGATTGCGCTTCATTTCCTCGTACCACAATCCCATCTTCAGTCCGAATGTGGTCGGCTCGGCATGCACTCCATGTGTACGTCCCATCATTGGTGTATGCTTGTAAGCCAATGCCTTTTCCTTCAAAATTTCAATAAAATTCAAGATATCGCGTTCCAGGATTTCATTCGCCTGCTTTAACAGGTAGCCCAGTGCCGTATCAACTACGTCTGTAGAGGTTAGACCGTAATGTACCCATTTGCGCTCATCTCCAAGACTTTCAGACACCGTGCGAGTAAAAGCAATAACATCATGTCTTGTCTCCTGCTCAATTTCATAGATCCGTTCAATATCAAAACTTGCATTCTTACGTAGAGCCACAGTATCCTCTTTTGGAATAACCCCTAATTCCGCCCAAGCTTCACAGGCACACAGCTCTACTTCCAGCCACGCTTTAAATTTATTTTCTTCCGTCCAAATCGCTCTCATTTCCGGTCTGCTATAGCGTTCGATCATGACTATTTATCCCCCCAAATATTGGTTTGTTCAATCCATTCCAGCGCTTGTTCCGCATCCTGGCACAGTAGATTAATATGTCCCATCTTTCGGCCTGGCTTGGCTTCACTTTTTCCATACAAATGCAGCTTGGGTACAACATCCAACCTTTCAGCTTCAACATCCGATTGCGCAAACCGCCGAACCACATCCTCCAAATGCTCACCTAGCACATTGACCATCACGACGGAAGTCAGCAGCTTCGTGCTGCCCAAGGGTAAACCGCAAATCGCACGTATGTGCTGCTCGAATTGCGACGTGGCGCATGCCTCCATCGTGTAATGACCGGAGTTATGCGGTCGTGGTGCCAACTCATTAACGTACAATTGTCCGTCTTCGGTGACAAACATCTCCACAGCGAGCAGTCCCACCGCACCCAGCGACTCTGCCACAGCCAGCGCTAACTTTCGTGCTTCCTCCTGAACAGGTTCTGGCACGCGCGCAGGTACAATCGACGTGTGCAAAATGTTGTTTACGTGAATGTTTTCCGCAGGTGGAAAGGCTTTAGCTTCACCGTTCGTGCTGCGAGCTACAATCACCGAGATTTCGCAGCGAAAACGAATGAACTGTTCCAATACCAGTTCCGCACCGTCTCCTGCCAATTGTTCGTAGGCAGCTAAGGCTTCCTCCGGTTGGCGAATGACCACTTGTCCCTTGCCATCATAACCACCGACTGCTGTCTTGAGCACACATGGTACACCCAGTTCAGCTACCGCTTGGACCATATCCGCAGGACTACTGATTTCACGATACGGAGCGACAGGGACACCAGCAGCTTCAATAGAACGCTTTTCACGAAGACGATGCTGTGTTGTGTACAAAAGACTGCTGCCTTGCGGCACGCTGGATTCCTGTTCCAAAAGTGCAGCCACATCTGCGTCCACATTTTCAAACTCATACGTGATCACATCGCACCGACCAGCCAACTCTCTGGCCGCAAGCTCATCATCATAGGCAGCACGGATTTGTTCTGACACCTGTCCACACGGGCTATCAGGTGCAGGGTCCAGCGTCACAAAACGATATCCTAGGTTTGTCCCTGCTAGCACAAGCATTCTGCCCAGCTGTCCGCCTCCTAGAAGTCCAATCGTTGTACCTGGAGGACGGATGCGACCTGCAGGTTCACATGCTTCATTCATAGTGAGTCACTGCCTTCCAGCACCTCATCACGGATACGGTCACGTCTTGCCACAACCCGCTGACTTATCTTTTCGTCAAAAGCGCCTAACATTTGTGCGGCCAGCAGCCCTGCATTCGTAGCGCCTGCCTTACCGATTGCCACAGTGGCAACCGGAATACCACCCGGCATCTGCACAATGGAGAGCAAGGAGTCTAGACCATTCAGAGCCTTCGACTGGACAGGCACACCAATGACTGGCAAGGATGTCTTCGCAGCCACCATCCCTGGCAAATGCGCTGCCCCACCCGCTCCAGCAATAATGACCTTTAGTCCACGCCCGGCGGCTTCTTCTGCAAAACGAAACATTAAATCCGGTGTACGATGGGCTGAAACTACCTTTTTCTCATATCCGATTTCAAGCTCGTCCAGCACAGCACATGCATGCTGCATGGTGTCCCAGTCTGATGTGCTGCCCATAATGACAGCGACCTGCACTGACATGTCCTTCACTCCCTGTTTATCAATAAGCGCCAAAAATCCGGCACTCGAAAATAACGTTATTTTCAAGACACCGGACTACGAAAAAACAAACGACAGAGCCTCTTAAAGGCAAGCCAAAAGCAAGCCTCTTCCACCGCATGCAATGCGGCTTCAGCCGTATGTCTCCCGTAGTCCGGAAATTTAAGGTTTCCAGGTAGAAACTTCCGGGCCATATCCCCGGCATTATACGAGTTAGCATTGTGCCTATTCCATACCCGACGATATTCTTTACAAGTATGATCGCGGTCTGTTTCGGCTCAAACATGTGTACCTTATTAAATTGTACCTAAAGTTCATTTTTTATCGACAATACACTTCCTAGTTTAACAATTCCCTACACCTTATGTCAACTTGAAAACGAACATTACAATAATCATGCAATAGAATGTTCGTGTTTAACAAAATCAACACCCTTATATACCCACAGGTCAGGACTATTGTATTACGTTTAGCTATCTATTACCTATCCTGATAACAGCGAGCGTACCGCATTCCACTGACAAAAATAAAAGTCGGCACTCCCTATACAGGCAGTAAACCGACTTTTACTTTCTTATTCAGTTATTTTACGACCAGCACAGGAATACGCGCATGCTGCACCACATTGTGGCTTACGCTACCCAATACAAATTCACGGATACCACCTAAACCGCGGCTACCGATCACAATCACATCGAAGCCATTCTCATTGGCATAATCCAAAATGACTTCGGCTGGTGAACCTTGAATGAGCTCCACCTTGGCATCTACACCTTGCTCAGCAAGCCGCTTTTTAACTTCTTCGGTAGTTTGTTCGGCCAAATCGTAATATTCTTTATTTATCGAAGCCGGAATTGGCGCCAAACCTTCGCCCATAAAAATCCGTGGAAAATCAAATGCGGTTACCACCTCAAGCTGCGAGGACGATGATGTCTTGACTAATTCGGCTGCCTTCAGCAAAGCCTTGTTGGATGCATCCGAACCGTCATAAGCAAGCAATACTTTTGAAAATAGCATAATACGCACCTCTTCCTCATTCGGTTTGTTGATTCAAAGCCTGAAATATGTACTCCTGTTGTTGTTCATTCCATGACATCACTGGATGGCTGGAATAGTCTTCTCACTCATCATTAAACTTCCCTATGAGAAGCTAAACTCCTCGCCTTACCTTAAAAAATAACCATACAACAATGCGTTCATGAATAGCAACGCCGGAATACCTAATCTGAAACTCATATGCCGTGTTTTATGGCGTTTACGGTACATGGCTATTAGCACGCCTAAGGCTCCCCCGATCAGGGCCAGGAAAAACAACGTCCGTTCAGGTACACGATCACGATGTTTACGTGCTCTCTTTTTATCTTCCGACATTACCAGATAGCCTACTGCATTGATAAACAGCAGCCATACCAACAAGCCTGTCTGCAATGTCTCTCCCCCTTTTGCACACCGTACCAAGTTCAGGTATTAGGCCTTATATATCGTTCTCCCCTCATTATAACCCCACCCCTTTTACAGAAACAACGCCTCCCTTGACTTGGATAGCGTTTTTGCGGAAATAGTAAGGTGGCATAAGGGCGATCCCCGAGTGCATCTATTTCGTCTTAAAGGAGGAACTGCAATGGAAAGCACCCATGAATACGTTGAAAAGCTGCGAGAAAATGCTAAAAAGGCAGAACGCAACCGTAAACGAGGAAAAGGAACTCCCAGCGCCAGCCTGCCGACAAAACAGCATAGCAAAAACCCCTGATCATGGGATCTGTATTCAGCTGTAGAACCATGTTATTAACGTAAAATATCAACTTTACCTTGTCGTTCTCATTGAATGAAGTTAAAGGTAAACTCAGTTGTTCACCTTTCAACAAAAACAACAAGCAGACTCCTTATGAGATTTCTGCTTGTTGTTTTGTTTTTGCAAACATTTTTTATTCAGCCGTGGTCTTTACCTTAAACAACCGACTGTTCATCTTACTACATACACCCACCATACAATAATAAGGCGGTTACATTGATAATGGATTGGTTTTAAAGTTATATTTTCTAACATAGATATTGACTAAAAACATTTTCACACTCTATAATTCGTGATATTAACTTAATCCGACAAAATATTTGTCAGTTAATCTATCATCATATTTGAGGTTTAAGATTGGAGAGGAGCTTTATATGACTAACATGAAAAAAATGACGATGATTCCCCTGTTGGCCAGCTTTATTCTCGGAGGTACCTTATGGAGTGGTGGATTTACCGCCAACGCTGCGGCAGCAGCTACAACCAGCACAACTGCACCTACTTCTACCACTATAACTTCGGACAAATCCGAAAAACCACAAACCAATCATTTACCCAATATTAAAATACTTGCCACGGGAGGGACCATTGCAGGATCATCTGCCGTCAACACGGATACAACCGGCTACAAAGCAGGCGCGTTGGGAGTGGAAACTCTAATCAATGCCGTTCCTGAGATGAAAAGTATTGCAAATGTCAGTGGTGAGCAAGTTGTTAATGTAGGTAGCCCCGATGTTAATAATGAGATCCTCTTAAAACTTGCCAAGCGCACCAATGAACTGCTTGCCAAAGACGATGTAGATGGCATTGTCATTACACATGGTACAGATACATTAGAAGAAACAGCTTATTTCCTCAATCTTGTTATCAAAAGCGATAAGCCAGTAGTTGTCGTTGGCTCCATGCGTCCAGCTACTGCCATCAGTGCCGATGGTCCCTTCAACCTCTATAATGCAGTGAAAGTCGCCGGGGCTTCGGCCTCTAAAGGTCAGGGCGTACTCGTCCTGCTGAACGACCGTATCGGTGCAGCAAGATACATCACCAAAACGAACACAACAGCAGTCGATACGTTCAAATCTGTGGAGCAGGGATACCTTGGAGCTGTTGTGGGCGATCAAGTGTACTACTACAACAAATCCACACACAAGCATACGACTTCTTCTGTATTCGACATCTCTAACCTGACTCAACTGCCACAAGTAGATATTTTATACGAATATCAAAACAATGGTCGCTATCTGTATGATGCAGCCGTAGCAGCTGGTGCCAAGGGTATTGTCGTAGCTGGTTCCGGTAATGGTTCCTTGTCCAAGACCTCCTCAGAAGGCGCAGAGGCCGCAGGTAAAAAAGGAATAATCATTGCCCGCTCCAGCCGAGTGGGAAGTGGAGTAGTGTCCCCGTCAACAAAAGACGCAGCTTCAAACTTTGTATCGACCGATTCGCTTAATCCACAAAAAGCACGGATTTTGCTCATGCTTGCTTTGACCCAAACACACGATGTTAACCAAATTCAATCCTTCTTTAATGAATACTAAGAACATTTATCCCAAATCAAATAAATACAACATCCTTATTATGAAAAAGAAGCAGCGATTACGGTTGATCACCGTAACTGCTGCTTTTTTTTGCAAGACAAGTCTAGCATTAATAACTACTTCATCTAATATCCAATCGTCTTGGTTCTATACAGTAATCCATCGTCCCTCCCACGCAGCATCAAGACTGCTGTTTGGGAATCCCATTCAAGCTTGGAGGATATTTCGCTTGCTTCTCTGGATGAGCAGCAATTTCCTCCTCCAGTATGCTTGATTTATTTTGCTGATTATTGATTTTAAGCGGTTTATGTTTGGGCATAAATACTCACCTCCTCGGATTACCATGCCAAGGAGTGATCGTTTTTATACCGACATGCACCTACTGATTATGTTGACTGCAGCACTTTTGGTCATCCGTTATTTGCCCTGCTTTTGTTCCATCGCTGCTTTTAGCAAATCACCCAAACTGGAGCCAAAAGATTCCTGCTTTTCAAATTGTCTTACTAGCTTTTGCTGTTCCCGTTTGTTTACCCGTTGCTTGTCCTTATCCAACGTCTCGGTAATGCCGCAGGGCAGGCATCTTACATACAATCCTGCTTTGCCCTCTTTCATTTCCATTTTCTTATGACACTGCGGGCAACGTCGATTGGACAAACGTTTTTCCCCTGAACGACGGTAACCGCAATCCGCACTTGGACATACAAGGAACTTG
Source organism: Paenibacillus sp. FSL L8-0644 (assembly GCF_038008165.1). Lineage (NCBI taxonomy): Bacteria > Bacillati > Bacillota > Bacilli > Caryophanales > Paenibacillaceae > Paenibacillus > Paenibacillus sp. FSL L8-0644. The sequence goes on along the minus strand of NZ_JBBOYN010000001.1, from coordinate 986,836 downwards.
CCTTTCTTACCCTTCTTCTCCAATAGCTTTGTACCACAATCTGGACAATGACTATTCGTCACATTATGAGGCTTGTACTCCGCACTGCTATTTTTCACAGTGGAAACCAGCTCTTTCGCCATAGCACGAATAGAATTCAAAAACGGTTCCGGTTGTCCTTGACCACGAGCAATCCGTTCCAGCTCCGCTTCCCAACGTGCCGTCAGCTCAGGCGTTCGAAGCTGTGGAGCTGCCAGTTCAATCAGTTGCTTACCTTTCCCGGTTGGATGCATTACGTTCCCCTGACGCTCAATCGTATCCGAGCTGACAAGCTTTTCAATCAGATCGGCACGAGTAGCAGGAGTACCCAGTCCATGCTTTTCCATCTGAGCGAGCAGGGCTGCTTCCGTATACCGCTTCGGCGGCATCGTTCGCCCAGCTCGTACAAGACAACGCTGTAACCGGACGGAATCTCCTTTTTGCAGCTCAGGTAAAATAACGCCCCGTCCATTGTTTTCCCCATCCTCTGCTTCTTCATCATCCATATCATAATGGTTCGCGTCATATACAGCACGCCATCCGCTATCTTTTACCGTTGTGCCTTTTACCTGAAACGTCTCCTGCTCCACCGTAACTGATACGGCTACAGCATCATAACGTGCAGGTGGATAGAATAGACTGATAAACCGTCGTGCAATCAGATCATACAGCTTACGTTCCTCTGGGCTCAACTGATTAAGCAATAATGTCTGCTCAGTAGGAATAATCGCATGATGATCCGTGACTTTACTGTCATCCACAATTCGCTTTGTGATTGGTAGGTTGTTACGCAATAACGGACGTGCCAAGGAAGCATATGGACCTACTGCTACACTGCTGAGCCTTTCCTTAAGTGTGTCCACCATATCGGATGTCAGATAACAGCTGTCCGTACGTGGATAGGTCACCAGCTTATGCTGCTCATACAGACGCTGAAGCAGATTAGACGTCTGTTTAGCCGAAAAGCCATAGCGCTGATTAGCATCTCTTTGTAGTTCCGTTAAATCATACGCTAGCGGGTGAGGCTCGTTCTTTTCGCTCTTTTTAACACTGGCAACTGTGCCTTTGGCCCCCTCAAGTCTACGGCGCAAAGCCTCTGCTTGAGTGCGGTCAAACATGCGTGAATCCCCGCTTTCTGCCCGCCAAGTTGCCTGAAAATCGCCGAAGTCCGCCGTCAAAGTATCATATTCCTGAGAACGGAATTCGGTAATTTCTTTCTCACGCTCCATAATCATCCCCAGCGTTGGTGTTTGGACTCTTCCCGCCGAAAGTTGGGCGTTATAACGACAAGTCAACGCGCGGGTTACATTGAGACCAATCATCCAGTCTGCTTCAGCTCTACAGCGAGCCGATTCATATAAACGATCAAACTGCTGACCAGGCAATAGCTTTGCGAAACCTGCTTTAATCGCCTTGTCCGTCTGCGAAGAGATCCATAAGCGCCGGAAGGGCTTTTTCCAGTTTGCCATTTGGATGATCCAGCGTGCCAACAATTCTCCTTCGCGAGCAGCATCTGTTGCCACGATAAGCTCTCCAATGTCCTGCCGCTTCATGAGTTGCTGCACAGCTTTGAACTGATGATTACTTTCGCGCAGCACCTTTAACTTTGAACTCTTCGGAAGAATAGGCAGGTCCTCCAAATTCCAGGTCGCATACTTAGAATCGTAATCCTCCGGCTCTGCTAAGCCGACCAAATGTCCCAGTGCCCACGTCACCACGTACTGGGGTCCTTCTATATAACTTTTATGCTTCTCGCGGCTACCCATCACACGTGCAATCTCTCTGGCCACGGACGGTTTTTCTGCCAATACCAATACCTTCATGTTACGCTCCTTTCTCTCATAGTGTTAATTATACCATCCTGCCATCTTACTATAAATTCTAATGCCAACGGCTCTTATGAACATGATCATACATACTATTGCTATTACTTTTACATGGGTTAAGATAACTTACAAATCAGGCACACTCCATTTTAATAGCAGACCCGCATAGGTGAGACCTCCGCCAAATCCATATAACAACACATGTTGTCCATACCGTAAACGTCCATCATCCAAACCACACTGCAAAGCCAACGGGATGGATGCCGCCGATGTATTACCATACAATTCTACGCTTGTCAGCGTTTTTTCCAAAGGTACTGTACTTCTTTCACATATGGACTCGATCATTCTCAAATTAGCACTATGAGGTACAAACCAGTCAAGATCCTCCTTCTTCATATTTGCCTTATCCAATAATCGTTCGATTCCCGTTGGAACAGAGCGAACAGCCCATTTATAAACCTCACGTCCATTCTGCGCAATAAATCCATGGTCTTGCAGCTTCTCTCCATTTAAATGATCAGATAGTCCCACACGGTAAAGATGTGCTCCCCCATGCCCATAAGTACCTATATCTGAAGTTAAAAATGATCCTTCATCCTCGTCATATTCAACAAGCGCAACCCCTGCACCATCTCCAAAAAGTATACACGTCGTCCGATCCGTATAATCTGTAATTTTGGACAACGTTTCGGCTCCCACTACCAGCACCTTACGATGCAGACCACCCGTAATAAGGCCATTTGCCAAATGAAGTCCATAGGAAAAACCTGCACATGCTGCACTAATATCCATTGACCCTGTATTCGGAATATCAAAATGAGCCTGAATACGTGAAGCCGTGCTCGGAAAGTAGTAATCAGGTGTACTAGTCGCTACAATGATCATCTCAACATCGTTTATATTTACGTCATACAGGTTAATCATACGTGTAATAGCTTGTATGCATAAATCAGATACATATTGATCTTCAGCCGCAATGCGTCTTTCACGCATGCCCGTTCTTTGTACAATCCACTCGTCACTAGTATCCACAAGCTTCTCCAAGTCAGCGTTCGTCAAAATCCGTTCAGGTACATAAGTGCCAAAGGCCGTAAGCTTAGCTTTTGAATTCAACAATCTGATCACTCTCCTTTGTAATCCTTATTCACATTATAACACCAGATACTAATACCTGGTACTAAATTATTTTAAAACCGTCTTCTTATTACTAGTTAATATCCACTTATCCAGTTAAACTTATAACAAGCTCAATTTAAATAAAATCCCACTGCCTTTTAACGCAAAAAAAGACCATGATCTTATGAAGATCATAGTCTCTTTTGCTTGTTGCTTGGCGACGTCCTACTCTCCCAGGACCCTGCGGTCCAAGTACCATCGGCGCTGGAGGGCTTAACGGTCGTGTTCGGGATGGGTACGTGTGGAACCCCTCCGCTATCGCCACCAAACATGAATTTGCTATGCAAATTCTATCGTACGGTTATTCGCTTCACGACATATCGTGTGAACGAATAGCCATGCATTTGTTGTATGTCACTTGTACATACCTTCAAGGTTACACCCTGAAAACTGGATCCGAAACTCATTTGCGTTTTATTCTTAGGATAAGCCCTCGACCGATTAGTATTGGTCAGCTCCATGCATTACTGCACTTCCACCCCCAACCTATCTACCTCGTCGTCTTCAAGGGGTCTTACATACTGGGAAATCTCATCTTGAGGGGGGCTTCACGCTTAGATGCTTTCAGCGCTTATCCCTTCCGTACATAGCTACCCAGCGGTGCTCCTGGCGGAACAACTGGTACACCAGCGGTACGTCCATCCCGGTCCTCTCGTACTAAGGACAGCTCCTCTCAAATTTCCTACGCCCACGACAGATAGGGACCGAACTGTCTCACGACGTTCTGAACCCAGCTCGCGTACCGCTTTAATGGGCGAACAGCCCAACCCTTGGGACCTACTTCAGCCCCAGGATGCGATGAGCCGACATCGAGGTGCCAAACCTCCCCGTCGATGTGGACTCTTGGGGGAGATAAGCCTGTTATCCCCAGGGTAGCTTTTATCCGTTGAGCGATGGCCCTTCCATGCGGTACCACCGGATCACTAAGCCCGACTTTCGTCCCTGCTCGACTTGTAGGTCTCGCAGTCAAGCTCCCTTCTGCCTTTGCACTCTTCGAATGATTTCCAACCATTCTGAGGGAACCTTGGGGCGCCTCCGTTACTCTTTAGGAGGCGACCGCCCCAGTCAAACTGCCCACCTGACACTGTCCTCGCACCGGTTTACGGTACCAAGTTAGAACCTAGATACGATCAGGGTGGTATCCCAAGGATGCCTCCCTTCAAGCTGGCGCTCAAAGTTCGACGGCTCCCACCTATCCTGTACAGATCGTACCCAAATTCAATATCAAGCTGCAGTAAAGCTCCATGGGGTCTTTCCGTCTTGTCGCGGGTAACCTGCATCTTCACAGGTATTAAAATTTCACCGGATCTCTCGTTGAGACAGCGCCCAAGTCGTTACGCCATTCGTGCGGGTCAGAATTTACCTGACAAGGAATTTCGCTACCTTAGGACCGTTATAGTTACGGCCGCCGTTTACTGGGGCTTCGGTTCATAGCTTCGCTCTTGCGAGCTTACCACTCCCCTTAACCTTCCAGCACCGGGCAGGCGTCAGCCCGTATACTTCGCCTTGCGGCTTCGCACAGACCTGTGTTTTTGCTAAACAGTCGCTTGGGCCTTTTCACTGCGGCCCCCTCGGGCTATTCACCCTACCGAGGCACCCCTTCTCCCGAAGTTACGGGGTCATTTTGCCGAGTTCCTTAACGAGAGTTCTTCCGCGCGCCTTAGAATTCTCTTCTCGCCTACCTGTGTCGGTTTGCGGTACGGGCACCTTCTCCTGGCTAGAGGCTTTTCTTGGCAGTCTGAGATCATGACCTTCGCTACTACAATTTTCGCTCCCCATTACAGCCCAGCCTTAACGATGTGCGGATTTGCCTACACACCAGCCTCACTGCTTAGACGGACATCCATCAGTCCGCGTCACTACCCTACTGCGTCACCCCATCGCTCATAACGGATTACGGTGGTACAGGAATTTCGACCTGTTGTCCTTCGACTACGCCTATCGGCCTCGCCTTAGGTCCCGACTTACCCTGAGCGGACGAACCTTCCTCAGGAACCCTTAGGCTTTCGGCGGATCTGATTCTCACAGATCTTTTCGTTACTCATACCGGCATTCTCACTTGAATGCAGTCCAGCGCTCCTTACGGTACACCTTCAACCCGCATTCAACGCTCCCCTACCCCTGATGCAAGCATCAAGCCATAGCTTCGGTGGTGTGTTTAGCCCCGTTACATTTTCGGCGCAGAGTCACTCGACCAGTGAGCTATTACGCACTCTTTCAATGGTGGCTGCTTCTAAGCCAACATCCTGGTTGTCTGTGCAACTCCACATCCTTTCCCACTTAACACACACTTGGGGACCTTAGCTGATGGTCTGGGCTGTTTCCCTTTCGACAATGGATCTTAGCACTCACTGTCTGACTCCCGGAACTAAATCTATGGCATTCGGAGTTTGACTGAGCTTGGTAACCCTTGCGGGCCCCGCACCCAATCAGTGCTCTACCTCCACGATTCTTCTTTCCGAGGCTAGCCCTAAAGCTATTTCGGGGAGAACCAGCTATCTCCGGGTTCGATTGGAATTTCTCCGCTACCCCCACCTCATCCCCGCATTTTTCAACATGCGTGGGTTCGGGCCTCCAGTGCGTGTTACCGCACCTTCACCCTGGACAGGGGTAGATCACCCGGTTTCGGGTCTACGTCCACGTACTCATTCGCCCTATTCAGACTCGCTTTCGCTGCGGCTTCAGCTCTTCACCTTAACCTTGCACGGGAACGTAACTCGCCGGTTCATTCTACAAAAGGCACGCCATCACCCATAAATAGGGCTCTGACTTCTTGTAAGCACACGGTTTCAGGATCTATTTCACTCCCCTTCCGGGGTGCTTTTCACCTTTCCCTCACGGTACTGCTTCACTATCGGTCGCCAGGGAGTATTTAGCCTTGGCAGATGGTCCTGCCGGATTCATACGGGGTTTCACGTGCCCCGCACTACTCGGGATCCGTCTCGGAGAGAACAAGTTTTGAACTACAGGGCTTTTACCTTCTCTGGCGGGCCTTTCCAGACCTCTTCATCTAACCGGTTCCTTTGTAACTCCATGTGAGACGTCCCACAACCCCAAGGAGCAAGCTCCTTGGTTTGGGCTAATCCGCGTTCGCTCGCCGCTACTGACGGAATCACTATTGTTTTCTCTTCCTCAGGGTACTTAGATGTTTCAGTTCCCCTGGTCTGCCTCTATTCTGCCTATGTATTCAGCAGAAAGTGACTGTCGATGAAGACAGCCGGGTTTCCCCATTCGGACATCCCCGGATCAAAGCTTGCTTACAGCTCCCCGAGGCTTTATCGTTGTTCGCCACGTCCTTCGTCGGCTCCTGGCGCCTAGGCATCCTCCGTGTGCTCTTTGTAGCTTAACCTAGACTTTTCTTTGATAAAAGAAAATGTCGATGTTCGATAAAGAATGATTTTTGCCAAAGGCAAAAGATCTTTCCTTATCTGCTACCTTTATTTCACTTGTTTACACAAGATCAGCTTAAAGGAATATTCTAAAACGCAATTTCGTTTCGGTATCCAGTTTTCAAGGTGCAATTCGCTTCATCGAAGCGAAACCCGATGAATATTTCGGTTCCACACGGATGTGTGAATGAAGTATCCGTCGAAGCTTGAGAGTTTGAGCTCTCAAAACTGAGCAACGAGTGAGTAAGTTTAGGATATTCATTTCATTCACATGAACGTGATGAACCGAATTGAATATCCGGTCGCAGGTACATGTACCTGCTGATTTGAATGTTTCCATCGCAGGAAACGATTCTCCATAGAAAGGAGGTGATCCAGCCGCACCTTCCGATACGGCTACCTTGTTACGACTTCACCCCAATCA
>NZ_JBBOYN010000001.1:412500-977500 GCF_038008165.1 Paenibacillus sp. FSL L8-0644 | reverse complement strand
AAACAACTCTACAAATGTGAAAATGAAAATGATATCAAACAGACCAATATGCAAAGCTGCTTTCAAGTCTAACTGGCCTACAGCCAAATTACTGAAATCAGGAATCCAGTTGCCTGTTGTCAAGCTACTCAGATTCGTTACTCCCATCGGAATACCGATTAATGTAGTAGCTACGATCCCAATCAGCAATGCACCTTTAACCCGAACGACCATCAGTACTGCGATAATAAGCAATCCGATTAGGGCCAGCAGTGCATCCTTTTGATGTACCAGACTTCCCAAAATTAAATTAAAAGCATGACCCGGAACCGGTTGACCAACATCTGTCCCTGGAACGATACTCACCATAACCAGATTACAAAGCTTGAAGCCGACAATCGTAATAAACAAGCCGATACCCACTGTAATAGCTGTCTTTAAATTTTCCGGAACCGCAACAAGCAGCATCTGTCTTACTCGTGTCACGGTTAAAATCAGAAAGACGATACCGGATATAAATACAGCGCCAAGTGCCGCTTGCCAAGTAATCATGCCATTAGAACTCAGGACTACAGTCATAAAATAAGCATTCAAGCCCATACCCGGCGCCATGCCGATCGGCACATTAACGAATAACCCCATCAGGATGGTAACCAAACCTGCACCTACGGCCGTCGCAAAAAAGACAGCTTCACTGGGCATACCTGCTCCAGTCGGACCTAAAAAGGTATTGTTGACCACCAAAATATAAGCCATGGTCATAAAAGTAGTAATCCCCGCTATAATTTCTGTGCGGACGTTCGTGCCATGTTCCTTTAATTTAAAGAAACGCTCCATGAGTCGTAATTCCTCCTACGCAAAGCATACTCGTATTGTTGTCGTTCGTTTGAAGTAATATTCGCATTCAATGCGCTATATTATTACATTCGTTATTTTAGGCTCTCACCTACTGCTTGTCAACAGAAAAAGCGAATGTTACAAATTAAACATATATGTATTGTTCGGAAAATATAAAACCCGCAAGCTATTATGCAGCTAACGGGTTATCATTTAAGGGAATCAGATGTTTTTGTACTTATCAAATGCATTCGCTGTGTCTGGGATATTCTCCAGATAAACGATCTTACCTTCCGCATCCAGCCGGGCCTTGTCCACTCCAGTAAGTGTATAAACTTCGCCTGTTGCTTTTTTACCACACACTGCCCATTTGGTTTGATAGGTATCAGGTTCTCTGGGTACAGGTTTCCAACCTTCATACATATGCTTGATTTCGAGCGATCCCTCAAAGAACATATTCAAGAAGCTTTTCCAACTGTTCATACCTTGTTTTCGATCACCATTCAATACAAACTCAATCTTCTCAGAAAAAAGGCTAATTAATCGCTCTCTACTCTTCTCGTCATCTTTTGCTAAATCATAGTAGTGAAAATAATCTTCTAAAATCTTCATCGTGCGCAATTCCATTCGTGCTGTATATGTGTATTCATCCTTATGAGAAGGTTATTGCAATTTTTCCAACAGCATGGTGGGTTTCGCTTAAAGCGTGTGCATCATATAAGCCTTTTTGCGAAAAAGGAAACGTCGCTCCCACTACCGATCTTACTTTCTTTTGCTCCAACAGGTCGGCAATTTCCTGCAGTTGCTGTCCGTTGGGCTCCAGCCATATATTTTTGACCGTTACGTTGTACTCCTTTACCAGCTCTTCGTCAAAATTGCTCACAATGGATATGATCCGTCCAGTGCCCCTTTTCATTACCTTAAAGCTATTCTTCTGAACATCCCCGCCCATCGTATCGAACACCACGTCCACATCAGATAAAACTTCCTCAAAACGAGTTGTGTGATAGTCAATGATTTGGTCGGCTCCCAATGAAGCAAGCAATTCATGATTACGCTCACTGGCTGTAGTAATGACATAGGCTCCGGCTTGTTTGGCAAACTGGATAGCAAACATGCCTACGCCACCTGCACCTGCGTGGATTAATACTTTTTCCCCTTTGGTCAGTTGACCATGTGTAAAAAGCGCCTGCCAAGCAGTCAACCCCGCCAAAGGTACAGAAGCGGCTTCCTCCCAAGAAATTGAGGCAGGTTTACGCGCCAACAGGTGATCATCCACCAAGGTATACTCGGCATAAGTACCGAACCGTGTGGTGTCCGGGCGTGCAAACACTTCATCTCCCACTTTCCAATCGGTGACCTCGCTGCCTACTTCCGAAATAGTGCCGGCTACATCCCAGCCTAAAATAATCGGGAACTCCCAATCCATCATTTGTTTTAAGTAACCTTCACGCAACTTCCAGTCAATTGGGTTGATGGAGGTAGCCGCCACTTTGACTACAACCTGATGAGCCAGTGGTGTAGGAGTAGGCACTTCTCTTTCTTTCAATTCATCCTTGCTTCCATACTGATCTATAACGATGGCTTTCATATTCATTTCCTCCTCACATTTATATATTCTTCACATTGTTAGACATACGCTGTAGTACATCTGTCAAAGCCACAATTTCCTCATCTGTAAACTTACATAGCAGCTTTTCCTGGAAGGCTTGTCTTTGCTCTGACAAAACTTGCAGCTCTTGAACCCCTAATTCGGTCAAACGTATATAGGTCACACGCTTATCCTGCTCTTTTTTACTACGTAAAATCAGACCTTCCTCTTCCAGCCTTCGTAGATGTCGAGTCACTGCTGCACCATCCAGAACGAGCAGATGTTGGAGCTCTAGCTGGCTTAGTTCCTGACGATGGTCAATATGATACAAAATTTCAACCTTGGTAAAACTGGTTTTTAACTGTGCTTCAAAAGCGTTATTCATTTCTTTACACAAAAGATGCATGCGATAAAACAACTGACTTTTTTCAGAGCAATGTTCGATGACAAACCATCCTCCTAATACTTGACCTATCAATTGATACATCAAGTATTATACACCCTCACTAAAAACAAACAAGTCCTGAGACAAGTCTATATGTATTGAAATCCTACAACCATAAAAAATGCTCAATTTAAACAAATAGCCTGAGCATTCTAAAATTCCACTTATTGAACGGTACTATTAATTTCGATAAATTTATGTTCAATCGCTGTCATTTCGTGATTTGGCCGGGTTATTAAATATGTATCCATGTAGCCGAAGGTTGGGGGAGCGGGTAAATAGGAGGTTACTTTAAATTGCCGCGTCAGCTTTTTGGACATGAGGGTGATTCCCGTTCCCATCAAAGAAAATTACACCATCGTATCAAACCCGCCGACCTCCACCGCCTCGCCATGGTCAATTGCATGTCCTGATACATTTTCTCTAAATACGTGAGGTACAGGCAGCCCTCAGACAATATATGATGATAGACGCAATTCGGAAATCTAACACTCGAAAAACTGGTGTACGATTCGAGCAGGACACAGAGTCATGGTCCTAATAGCGCACCCGCCTGCTCCCGATTTCAACCATGCCTTAAAGCTGCATCAGCTACTGGATCGCATTGAGGAATCGGCTGTAACTGGGAAGAGGATCGTATGGAGGTAATATCGTGAATCGTGGATATCCCTCTAAAAAGCTGTCTTTTTTAATGAAGTTATGCATTCACGACCTTTATACTGTCACTTTCAACCAAAATAACTTCCGCGTTGCTGATTGGATATAAATTTAATTGGCTGTCATATTCCTCAATGATGCTCTCGGCCGCCTTTTTAAACGGAATATTCGTATGGTGAGGAACTGGATAGAAATCAATAATCCCGAGCGCAACAAAGGAATCCAAAGCAGGAGCCTCCTCTACATTGTCCATAAGTCGGGCATATTCGATATTCGGCGATAGAATCATCGAACCTGCCGATTCGCCTATATATAACTTGCCCGCACTAACTTCATCAGCAATAATTTTGTCTGCGCCGGTTCTTCTTAATTCTTGGAGTAAATAAAATGTGTTGCCTCCGGTAATGTAAATATAGTCATTCTCTCTAAGTTTACTCTCTATTTCATTTGATGCTGCTGTGCTGATTTCGAGTTCATCCACCACTAATCCTAAATTTTCTAATGTTTTTTTCCTGAATTGACATAAAACTTAACTGTTTCTGGGATACTTGCGGTTGGGATGAAGGTGATTATTTTTCCTTCTAAGTGTTCACCAGCAAAATGGACTAAGCATGGTGCAACATCCTTAAATGAGGATGACAGAAATAATTTTTTCATCTCTTTATTCTCCTTAGAATAGCGTTTAATAAGACTGGACTTGAAGAATTATGCTTATCGTCGCAATACCTCGGTTCCCATCGGAAAGTGGACACCGGAATTCGCAGCATCTATCGAAGAGAAACTTCAGGCGACTTGGTCTCCTAAGCAAATCACGGAGCGCCTTCGGCAGGAAGGCCTGCGTAGCCACGTCTCTGGAACGCAAGACACGTTTATACACCGCCACTGTGATGCCCGATCGCACAAGAAGAACTGTCGCACTTGGCTTGACAATCCGTCATAAATATTAATTTTGTCTTTCCAATCCTTTGTATAAAGACAGGAGTTCGACATCCTTTTTTATTAGATTCAACGCATTTCTCCAAAATTCAACTAAATGAACATCTATATTTAATATTTTGGAGAGATCTACAATATCATTAGTACTTGATATACCTAAAAATCCCTTATAAAGTGCTGCGAACCCTTCTTTTTTCTGAAGATATTCCGAGTAAAGACCCTTAGAAAATAGTACGCCAAAGGTATAAGGGAAATTGCAAAACTCATTACCGGACATAAAGTAGCCCAGTTTGCTTCCCCACATATAAGGATTCAGACTCGCAATATCTATATTATCTCCGTATGCTTCTTTTAAAGCTTCCATCATCAGTTCATTCAACTGTTCGACGGATAGCGCTCCATGCTTTCTGCGCTCGTAAAGTCTTATTTCAAACAAATACCTCGCATACATCTCCACAATATAATAAGCGGAATCCGCAATTCTTTTTTCCGCAACATGGATCGAATCCTCAGCAGGCAGCAGCTCAACCAGGTTATTATTCATAATGATTTCGCAGAATATAGAAGCTGTCTCTGCAATAGGAACTGGATAGTCCGTATTAAGCATGGTCTGGTCTCCCAGACATGAACTTTGATAGGCATGTCCAATTTCATGTGCCAATACAATAACATCTTCATAATTACCGGCAAACGTGGTCATAATCCGGCTCTCATGGATCGAAAAAATATCAACGCACATCCCGTAACCCGCTTTACCCTCGCGTGGTTCTGCATCAATCCACTGGCTGTCGAACACTTTCTTGGCAAAATCGGAAAGCTCTTGGTCAAAGCTACTAAAAGCTGAAATAATTAGATCACGGGCTTCTAAAAAGGATATTTTTTTATTCTCATGATCAATAGGTGCAAAAATATCGTAATAAGGAAGACCTGCCCTGTGACCTAAAAGCCGTGCTTTCATTCCGAAATATTCATGAAAGACATCCAAGTTCTCTTTTATAGCTTCTAACAAAGCGTTCAATGTCTCGACATCCATCCTTGATTTAACAAGCACCTTCTCCAAAGGATTTTGGTAACCCCTTAATTCTGAGAACGTAATGGCTTCGCCACTAATTCCGTTAATACATGCCGCAAAAGTGGTAGACATCCTATGACATAATTCCATCTCTGCCTGATAAGCAGCTTTTCTGACAGCTTGATCTGCATCATATGCCATGTTTTTTAATTCGGAAAAGAGCACCTTCTTCTCTTCATCTGGACTTCCAATATTAGCATAGGTGTGATTAATTAATTCCATATATAATCGCTGCCACGCTTTGGAACCAGTGCTTTGCATTTTGTAAACTGCCTTCTCAATCTCTTCATTTTGCATATAGTTCGTATTTTGCAAAAGCTTTTTGAGATAATATTCGTGCTTCATAAGATAAGCTGAATTCGCTATAATTTCATCGGAATGAAATATATTTCCAAACCATTTTGCAAAACTAGCAACGCTCTCGGCTATTTCAGAGTCCCTCTCAGCGATCTCATCCAGGATTGTTAAGGCCACGGTGTTGGAGCCGTCGATGTTTGATACTAATTCAGCATAAGAATATAAACAAATATATACACCTTTATAAGCATTATGTGTCTGTAGATACTCTTCGATAATCCACTGCAATTGTTCTTGATTGGAATTCGTTTCCACTGAACCGAATACCCATCGGCTCAATGATTCTGTATGCTCGTTAAGCAATTCCATATCTCTTTTAAACTCATCACTGTCAAATGAGCTATATAAACTTCTAGATTCCACGATTTAATCAAATGATCACCTCATTTGTTATGGATAAAAAACAAGCGCCATCCAGTTTTTAATAACTTCTGATTAGAACTTTCCTATTTCTTTATTAACACATTATTTAATAGACCGCTTAACTGCTGACCTGCTTCTCCGTCGAACATTGAGAAATGATCACAATCCACCCCCTGATAAGATATTTTATCGTTTGAGTAATTCTTCCATATATCCTTATCTTTACATGGACCCTTCAGCGCCACAAAGTAAGCAATATCAGCTTGGAGTTTACCCTGTAATGAATAATTATTATATATTGCGTCAACCAAGGTTCTAATGGTGTTAAAAACAAGAATGATTGTTGGTACAGTCATCATCTTATAGCCACTCAATAAGCTTTTACATTGCGGTTCAAATAAACATATGTTTTTAAAAATTATCTCTTTTTCTTCTTCATTTATTGGATAATCGTCTATATTCTTCACAAACGCATCCCAAATACTATCCTCATTTTTTATTTTTTCAAGGTTCCCTAGATCAATCCCTTTCATAACGAATTCGAACATTTTAAACTCTTTATTTTTATCATTTCTTTTGTGTTTTTTATTAATGATAAATTTATATTGCTTATTTCTTGAGGTCGGAGAGTCAATAAGCCCCAATATATCTACTTTCTCACCTGCGTCCTCTAATTGTTTGGCGATTTCATAAGCTATAATTCCAGCAATACACCATCCTACTATATAATACGGACCCATTGGCTGGATTTTTCTAATTCGATTTAAGTACTCTTGTGCCAGATTTTTGATATCAATATCTTGCTTGCAATATAAATCATGGTTGTTGAAATGAACACCCCAGCAATTAAAATCATCATGTAAATATACGCTTAATTTTGCATAACATTCGCTTGAGTTGGTTGCTGTATGAATAAAAAAGAGATTCTTTTGTTTATCATTCCCCTGTTTCAGAAGGGTCATATAATCCACACTACCAGAATTTGTGCAGCCTTTAAGCTCAATTAATCGATCAATTTGTACCCCTATTTCTCTAACTGACAAATTTTTAAAGATCTCACTCAATGGAAGATTAACATTAAATACTTCAAATATTTTTGTCACTACATAGGCGGCCTTCAAAGAGTGTCCCCCTATATCGAAGAAACGCTGATTCACACCAATTTGTTCGATATTAAGAACGTCTTTCCAGATACCAAGCATCTTTTCTTCTGTATCACTCTCAGGCAAATCATAAGCCACTCCTGTTTTGACGCCTATCATTTTCAATTTGTTTTTGTCAATTTTTCCATTTATATTAATTGGAAGTTTATCAACCCTGTAATAATACCTAGGCAGCATATAATCTGGTAACTTAGTAGCCAGATATTCTTGAAGCTCTGTTTGGGTAATGTCGTTCTCTGCAACATAGTACCCGCTGAGGAATCTATCATTGTCCTCAGCTTCAATATCCATAACAATTGCTTCACGTATCATTTCATGTTTCAATAAAACATTTTCAATCTCACCCAGTTCAATTCTAAAGCCTCTTATTTTCACCTGGTTATCCAATCTACCAATAAACTGTAGATTACCATCGGGCAACCATCTAACTAAATCTCCGGTTTTGTACATCAACCCATGTGATAAAAAAGGATTACTTACGAATTTCTCAGTAGTAAGCTTAGGATTGTTTAAATATCCACCGACGATCCCGTCACCAGAGATACAAAGTTCACCCGGCAATCCAAGGGGCTGTAAACGATCTTCATGAAGCACATAGACTGAAGTATTAGATACAGGCTTTCCGATTGGAATTGTGATTTCTTCGTCCTCTACCCTATTTATGGGATAATATGTTGTGAAAGTGGTACTCTCACTCGGTCCATACATATGAATCAGTTTATCACCACCAAGGAATCGCAAAGCTTTTTTGACGTGTGGAACTGAAACTCGTTCTCCTCCAAACAATATTTTTCTTGCATTAGATAAGCATTCCAATTTCGTGTCAACAAGCATATTGAAGTAGGCGGTAGTTAAAAGCATAACACTGATTTTATTATCATGAATAATACTTCCGATTTTATGGACATCTAAAGAAGTTTCTTTGTTAACCATAATTAGCTTTCCGCCATTTAATAAAGCTCCATTAATCTCAAAAAGTGAAGCATCAAACGATAGATTGGCCAGTTGCAATACTGTATCCTCACTAGTTATATCGATGTAGTTAGTGTCCTTAATAATTCTTGTTATATTAAGATGAGAAATCAAGGTGCCTTTGGGTTTACCCGTAGATCCAGAGGTATAAACCACACAACATATTTGTTTACCATCGCATGCAACGTTGATGTCCTTGTCATCTAAATGTTCATACACTTCTTTACCGTATTGATTTTTATACTTCTCAATACTTTTTAACTCTTGATCCTTTTCAATATGAAGCATCGCATCATATCTGAATTTGGTGAGTTCATTTTCAAGAGTATAGATTTTATCAGAGAAATCAACCTTTTTAATAGATGAGAAATCACATCTCAAGTCGAGAATAAATTCTCTTGATAGAAACAATTCCGAAGACCAATCTGTTTTTGTTCTATAATTCATATTTTTATTATTTGCTTTAAATTCCTTAAGCGAAGCAATCAATTCATCCTTTAAACCATAATCCATAATGTCACCAAAGAAAATAATGCCTTTCTCCGACATTAGTCCAATGATTTTTTCTATTACTTCACGCAAATAACTGTATCCGCTAAAGGTCTGAATGACACTGTTAAGAATAACAATATCAAATCCATTTTCAGCTATTGTATCTATTTTATCTGCTGGCAATGTATCTAATTTAATATTGGGAATATTTTCTCTAAGTATCCGCTTTTTATCTTTCTCAATGATAACCTCCGATAAATCGGTTCCGTAATAAAGACCTACATGTGGGGCAATCCTGAACATGCTAATTCCCGAAGCACACCCAATCTCAAGAACTTTTGTATTTTTATTCAGATGGGGTAGCAATTTCTTTAATATATTATCGCCGTATTCATCCATATCCTCTTTGCTTAAATCCTCGCCGGTGTAACTGTTGCCCCAACCTCCACCACTAATTTCATCAGTAGCTTTATCACCAACGAACTTCCATAGCTCTTCATTACTCAAGATATTATTGTCCTCTTGCTCCTGATAAACATTGTTACTATCCATACATAAATATGTTTTAAAGTGCGGGCATTCCCACTGCAATTCATTCAATAACTTAATGTGCTTCCTAGAAGAAATAATAATTTTCGCTTCCGAATCTGTAATTATTGTTTTGATGCGTTCCTTTGGATACTCGGGATTAATGGGTACATAGGCCCCACCAGCCTTAAGAATCCCCATGATAGCAATTAGTGTATGTTCGGATTTCTCCATTAAGATACCAATCAATGAGCCAACTTTAACCCTTTCAGTTTGTGTTAAAAAATTTGCTAACTTATTAGCTTCTGCATTCAGTTTTTTATATGAAAGCTGCACATCATTATAAACAACTGCAATCCGATCAGGCGTTCTTCCAACTTGTTCTTCAAATAATTGATGAATGGGCTTTGAGGAAGGATACCCTGTCTGTGTATCATTGAAAGAATACAACTGTATATGCTGTTCTTCCATGGTTAAAAGACTGATATTATCCAATTTAATCTGAATATCCTTCAGCACTAAGTCAATAATCATTACATAGTGACGTACCATTCGCTCAATAGTGCTCTTTTTAAAGAGTTTGGTATTATATTCAAAAATACACTTGATTTTCTCGGATTCTTCCATCACAAACAGTGTCAGATCGAATTTAGATGTTCTAGCTTGGGATTTATACTCTCTAAATGAAATGCCTAAATCGTCCATATCTATAACAGACTGATACGTATTTTGTACGGTGAAGGCTACATCAAACAACGGATTACGATTCATGTCTCTAGCGATATCCAAATCTTCTACCAATTCTTCGAACTGATAATCTTGGTTTTCGAAAGCTTTGATTGCTGTTTCTTTTATTTCGGTCAAGAAATTTTCAAATGTCTTATCTCCTTTAGGGAAATTTCTCATAACCAACGTATTAACAAACATACCGATCAAATCATCTAGCTGAGTGCTTTTTCTTCCGGCAATTGCAGAACCAACAAGAATATCTTCCTGTGAAGTATATTTATACAACAAAGTATTGTAGACAGCCAGTAAGTACATATATAACGTGGTTTTGGTTTCTTTTAAGGCATATCTAATTTTGTCGGTCATATCACCATTTAGCTCAAATTCAAAAATATCTCCGTCAAAATTTACTGTTTGACCTCTCTTATAATCTAATTCCAAATTAATAATGGGGATTTCTCCAGATAATTGATTTACCCAATAATTCTTCTGGTCTTCCAAAGCACCCGTCTTCAGAAAACTATTTTGCCATTGTGCGAAATCTTTATATTGAATTTGGAGCTGTGGTAAGGGGTTTGACCGATAGATCTCTATTAGATCCCTGATAAAAATCCCCATAGAGGTTCCGTCAGAAATGATATGGTGCATATCCAACATAAGCGCATGTTTGTTATCTTCCAATTCAATTAACTTCGCTCTAAATAGTGGAGCTTTATTCAAATCGAATTTATGAATAAATTCATTAATGATTGCAGGTAATCTATCCTCTTGTGCCTTGCTTTGTATCAATACGAAATCAACTTTTGGATGTATCTTTTGTATAGCTTGACCATTTATGAACTCAAAAGAGGTTCTCAATGGCTCATGTCTATGAATAAGTTCATTAAAGGAAAATTCCAGCTTTTCTTTGTTCAGATTTCCTTCAATTATCACTGTATGAAGCATATTGTAACTCGTGTTAATATTTTCGAACTGATCTAGTAAAAACAACCGCTTTTGTGCTGAAGATAAGGGGTAATTCTCACTTATTTCCGTGGGTTGGATTCCAACATACTGAACCTTTTGCAACTTTGCAATATATTGTGCCAGCATCTGAATGGTATTAAATTCGAATATCTCTCTGAGCTGTACTTCAACATTAAACTCTTTATAAATTTTCGAAATTAAATTCGTTGACTTTAAGGAATGTCCACCAATTTCAAAAAAATTGTCATTTGTGCTTATTTTGCTGATTCCTAAAATTTCACTCCATAAACCAGCCAATCTTTGTTCAACTTCATTTGCAGGAGCAATGTAAAGATTTTCTGTTTTATAGTCCTCCGGATCTGGCAGAGCATCTCTATCTATTTTTCCATTCGCATTCAAAGGGATAGCGTTTATTTGCATGATAAAGGTAGGTATCATATACGCCGGAAGTTTCTGAGCAAGCAGTGTTTTGATCTCTTCTAAATTCAAGAACTGATCGGTTACATAATAGCCGCACAGACAGTTTTCACCCGCAACCTCTTTTAAAGTAACAGCAACTTGTTTCATTCCTGGTATACAGGAAAATACACTTTCAATTTCTTCGATTTCAATTCTGAATCCTCTAAGTTTAACTTGATTGTCTTTACGACCAATATATTCAATCGTACCTCTATCACTCCAGCGCACTAAATCACCTGTTTTATACAATCTTCCAGACTGATCCAGATCACTATAGATAAATTTTTGTCCGGTTAATACTTCGTCGTTATAGTAACCTCTAGCCAAACCCTCACCAGCGATATACAATTCACCTATTACTCCTAAAGGAAGCAGCTCCCCGCTTTCATTTACTACGTATGCTCGCATATTCGCTATAGGTTTACCTATCTCAGATTTCTCTATATCACACTTCGCAACTATAGCATCAATGGTACATTCAGTTGGTCCATAATGGTTATATAAGGAATATCCTTTCTGCAGAATCTGATTTTTCAATGTTTCATCAAGCTTCTCGCCACCACAAATTACAGTTCGTAAACAGTCCAACTTTTCACCTTCAAGTAAGAATTCCTTCAAGGTAGCCGGTACAAACTGTGCTAAATTAATTTCGTTATTTCGCAAATATTCAATCATTCGGGTCGTGCTAACCAGTTTATCCGGTATATACAATGTTGCACCATTCAATAGTGTGGCTAGGATTTCCTCAACAGATACATCAAAAGCTATGTTTGTAATTTGTAGAACATTTCTATGATTTTGAAGTTGATATTCGCGGTTGAACCATTCCGAAATATTAACTACACTTCTGTGCTCTATCATTACCCCCTTTGGATCACCAGTTGTACCAGTTGTGTAAATCATATAAGCCAAGTCTGTGGAATGATTGAATTTCTCAAGATTATTTTCTCCACAAGCTCCTATTTCTTGACTATCGAGGGGAATAACACGTCCCGAAAAATGATAGCAATCAGTATCCGTATTATGCTTTAGAAGTACCTTGGTATTACTATGTTTCAAAATGTAGTTTATACGCTCTATGGGATGATTAGAATCCAAAGGAACATATGCTGCGCCAACTTTCAATACCCCTAAAATTGCTGCGCAAATTTCTATAGATGAACTCCCAATAATCCCTACCATATCCTGGATTTTAATCCCTTGGTTTCTTAGATAATGAGCAATTTGATTGGCACGCTTATTAAGATCAGCATAACTGATCGTTTTATTCAAACTCTTTTTGCTTATTTGTTTGACATTATCATTGGAAAACAGCATTTTGTAGAACGTATTTTTTTGATAGCTCTGTTCAAAGTAAGGTAACTCGTAGCTAAATTCTGTTACTTTGCCACTTGTTGATACTAAACTACCATTTATTTTATAATCAGGATTTATTTTATTTCCACTAACAGTTCTAATGCAGTTTGCAAAAATCTGATCCCCTTTTTTGACATCTATCCCTTCATAGAAAGCAGGGACAAATACTGGAAGCCAATTCGTTCTACTATCCATTACATTAATCTCAATATTATCTTGAACATGTAAGTTAACCCAAATTAGAAAACCTTGAATTTTGGAATCCTTATTAATAGTAAGCACTATCTTTTGTTCATACTCACTCGAAGTAGAGCCAAAGTGCAGGTCTTCAAAAATATCTTCATTAGATACTAGATGTTTTCTGGAGAGGTTATCTATGCATACCCGAAAATCAAATCTAGCATTACCTTGGTTGAATAAATATTCAATATATTTAGTGCTTAATTCAGAGAAACCCATTTTTTCTTCGAAATCGTTCGGTAGAGAAACTACGGCTATTTTCGATACACATCGACTAGGAATCATTTTTCCACTATCATTTAGAAATTTTCGGGCATCTTGAAGAACGACTTCAGCACCTTCTGAACCACCAATCATTCCTATAATTTCGGAAACGCAAATGTCAACCTTCTCAGGCAGATCAATTTTTGTTGAATCCCCATGAAGTAATATTATCTTGTCCTGCAGACCTAATCTGGAAATCAACTTCTTTGCCTTTAAGTAACTTTCCTCCATAATTTCTATGGCATATACTTTCTTAGCTCCCGCGTCGATGCACATCAGCGCAAGTACAGCATCCGCACCTGTTCCTATATCCACTACAACTTTGTCTTTTACAGAATTCTCAATAGCCTTCTTATACTTTTCATTTCTTACTCTATCATTTGTCATCGCTTGATAAAGCATTTCATCGTAAATCGGATACTCTCCTAGACTGGGCCATAATTCAAACTTTTCAGTATCTTCTGCAACAATTGCGCTTTGCTCTCCGTTCATCGAAGCCTTTATTTCAAAAATTTCAGGAATCGTTTGATTTAACGAAAAGTTACTTGCGGTATCATTGAATTCATATACTAATCTATTTCTCTCGTTTGTGGTGAGAAGTTCAGTTTTGCTAATTATTTGATTTATATCCAGTTTAAGCACTTGTAATATACTTTCATATTTATCCAAAAGATCAATGATTAAATACGTATCATACAGCAGATGATTATACTTAAGGTTAATGATAATTTCTTTTTCCTTTCTCTCAAAAGAAAAAATCACATTACACTGAGACAGATTTTGCTTGTCTCCATGTATATTTCTTAATTCACAGCCAAGGTTTAAATAATAACTTTTATCTTGGGCTCCTAAAGCATTTATCCTAGACAAAATATCTTCCATGGGGTAATCCTGATTCTCATATGCCTCCTCTAATGTTGTACCTAGTTGTATCACTAAATCTCTGTATGTTGTTAATGAATTCAGGCTTGCCTTAATAACTACGTATTCGTTGAGGGTATCTTCTGTACAAAATTGTTGATATACAGGTGATACGATATTAATATCCGTATTTCCAGTGTATTTGTAAATTAAGCTGTTTAAGCCGGTCATCAGCATTGCGTAAAGGGATAAATCATTATTATTACACATTTTAAACAGACCAAAACTGAGCTCTTGGTCGAGATGGATCGAATGAATTGTATGCACTTTTTCTCCACTTACGAATGGCTTCATATAGGGAAAAAGATTACTTTGCTCACTCTCAACGGATAGCTTATCTGTCCAATACTCCCGTTGTTCTATAAAGTGCTTACCTGTTAACATAAGATTTATGTTTGTATTCATTATGCAAGCCCCCTTTAGATATTGAAATCAATTTTAATTTTCTCTTTCTTTTTAACTCTTTTGTCTTTGTTGCTTCCTATGGCACTTATCAGGTCAATGTCACCAATTTGAACATCGGTATTGTTGAGCACTTCATTAGTAATATGAATAAAGTGCTTACCCATTTCTTCAATTGTCTGCTTCTTGAAAAGAGCAGTACAATATTCTATATGGAATGTCAGACCTTTTTCTTCGTCAACAACCCCCAAAGAGATATCCACTTTAGAATTCTTATTGCTTAATACAAGGGATTTGAATTCTAACTGATCTAATTTAATTTTGTAATCTCTTTCATTATCCATCGCAAACATGACATCAAACATCGGATTTCGACTACTGTCTTGATGTAAATATAGCCTGTTAACCAGATCTTCATACTGATAATCCTGATTCTCATAGGCTTCTAATGAGTTGTTCTTAACTTGATGCAAAAAATCTATGAACTTGATTTTATAATCAATTTGATTCCTCATGACGAGCGTATTAACAAACATTCCAACCGTATCTTTTAAATCTCTATGATTTCTCCCTGAAATTGGTACGCCAATATTGATATTCTCATCCCCTGTATATTTATACAGCAACACATAATACAGAGCTAAAAAAATCATAAATTGAGTTGCTCCCGTTGCTAACGAAAGTTCATGAACGTGAACCCTCACTGTTTCCGGAAATCCAAATTGAATGGTGTCTCCTTCAAAGCTTCTTATTTTCGGACGCGGATAGTCAGTCTTAAGACCAATTTGCGTAATTCCCCCCGAGAGCTTGGTTACCCAGTACCCCTCCAAAACTTTCTGATAGTCTGATGTCAAATAATCGTTTTGCCACTTCGTAAAATCCTTATATTGAATGCTCACCTCTGGAAGTCCGATTTCCGAATATAAGCTTGTAAATTCCTTTATTAAAATTTTCATTGATATAGCATCTGCGATAATATGATGCAGATCTAGCAACATAATATATGAGTCTTCACTTATTCGTAATAAAACAACTCTCAACAATGATGGTGCTGCCAAATCAAAGGGCTGTATAAACGCCTCAATTTGCTTATCAATATCATCTACATTAGTTTCAATAACCTGCAATTTGAATTCGATTTCTTGCTGAATTATTTGTACCGGTTCACCATTTACTAATTTGAATGAGGTACGTAGGCTCTCATGCCTCTGAATTAGTTGATTTATTGCTTTACTGAACTTTGAAAGATCAATGAGGCCTTGAATGGTTACACCAGCAGGCAAATTATAGCCTGTTCCCGTGTCAGTAGTTTCATTTAATATGTAAATTCTTTTTTGCACGGAGGTCATAGGGTAGTACTCTCTTTCAGGTACCTTAGCTATGGGAACAAAATGATGATTTTTTGCTTTTGTCAGGATAAGTGCTAGATCTTTAATCGTAGGTGTTTGGAAAATTTGTTGTAGATTTAGGGTGTGTTTGAATTCTTTTTTAATCCAATTTATCAAATCTATGGATTTCATAGAGTTACCACCACATTCAAAAAAATTATCCCTAATACCTATACCTTTCACTTCCAATATTTCTTCCCAAATTTCAATAAGTCTCTGCTCTATATTGTTTCTTGCTTGTTCAGGTATACGATTTAAATGAGTAGATGTTGGTTTGATATTTTTTAATGCTTGTTTATCAATTTTCCTATTTGGTGTTAAAGGCAATTTATCAAGTTGCATGATATAATCCGGTACCATATAAGCTGGCAGTTGATGAGCTAACTCGGCTCTGACAGTCTCCATATTTAATTTCGCCTCAGATGTTACAAATGCGCTTAAACACTTATCACCTTTTTTGTTGGTTATATCAACTACTGCAACATCTCTTATGGATTTATTGAGCAAAAAATGGTTTTCAATTTCCTCAACCTCTATTCTATGTCCTCTAATTTTTACCTGATTGTCACTTCTTCCCATGAACTCTATATTACCGCTGTCTAACCATCTGCCCAAATCACCAGTTTTATATATGCGTTCACCCTTTATGAATGGATTATCAAGGTATTTCTCAAATGTTAGCTCAGGTCTGTTTAAATATCCTCTTGTAACCCCTTCACCTCCTACATATATCTCTCCAATGACTCCTATCGGTTGAACTTCACCATATCTCCCTAAAATATACACCTGTGAATTATTAATAGGCTTTCCAATTGGGATATTACTGTTATAATCACGGTCAATGTAAAATGCTGTAGAATGAGTTGTATTTTCAGAGGGTCCATAAGCATTAATAATTTTTAGTTGACCGCAATTTTTTCTAGCTAAATTTACATGCTTTGGAGTTAAAACTTCTCCACCTACAATGACGTATCGTAGGCCCTTAAAAATATCAGCAATTTCTTGCACTAGGTTATTAAATAAAGACGTCGTAATTGCAATGATTGTAATTTTCTTTTCCCTGATCAACTTCACTAATTTTTCTGCTGTCATGATCGTCTCATTATCTGCTAAACATAAGGTTAAACCATTAAGCAAAGCACCCCAGATTTCAAATATTGAGCCGTCAAAAGCGATTGCGCAGGTTTGAAGTATCTTATCCGAAGAAATAAAATCTAAATAATTACTACCTTTAACCAAACTCACGATATTCTTATGCTCTCCCATTATTCCTTTGGGATTACCTGTGCTACCGGATGTAAACATGATAAATGCCAAACTAGAAGAATCGCTAGTCAAGGGCATATTATCTGAATCTTCCATTGTCAAGTCCAATTCTGAAACATTTATGATGTCACATTTAAAATCAGTCCTGTCAACTGTCCTCGATGTCAAAATGAGACTGCACCTGGATTCTTTCACCATATAATCCAATCGATTCTTAGGATAGTTCTGATCGAGTGAAAAGTAAGCTCCTCCTGCTTTTAGCACAGCGAGCATTCCAACAATCATAGTTATGGATTTATCCATCATGATGCCAACGATTACTTTTTCGGAAACACCGTTTTTCTTTAGAACTCGAGCTAATCTGTTGGCTGATTCATTAAGTTCTCTATAAGATATACTTTCGTTTTCAAACTCTACTGCGATTTTATAAGGATTCGATGCTGCTGCTGCTTCGAATACCGCCTGCACGGTCATGTCTTTGGGATAGGGTACGAAAGTTCTGTTTAAGTTAACCAAAATATGATTTTTCTCTTCATTTGTAATCATATTTAAATCAGAAATACGAACTTCTTGATTGCGGCATACAAGCTCCAACAACTGTATATAATGTTGTGCCATTCTTTCAATCGTTTCTTTCTTAAACAATTTTGTGCAATATTCTAGTTTAAACTCCAGTGTATCCGGCTTCTCCTCTACATTTAAAGATAAATCAAATTTAGAGATTTCATTTCTGCCAGCTAACAGTTCTAATTTAATTCTCTCCGATTCCAACTTAAGACCCTTATCTATGTTGTTCATATTAAATACTACGTCAAATAAAGGGTTTCTACTGACGTCTCTTTTAATATTTAGTTTTGTAATCAATTTCTCAAGTTGATAGTTTTGATTAGCGTAAGCATTTAAGGAGTTTTCCTTCACTTTACTTAGCAAATCAAGGAAACTTTTATTTGGATCAATATTCAATTTCACTGCCAGTGTATTTACAAACAACCCCATTAGATTTTGGAGATCTGCATGCTGCCTTCCCGAAACAGGCACCCCTACAATCAGTTCATATTGTCCACTATATTTAGACAGCAAAACTTCATACACAGCTAGTAGTATCATTTGGAGCGTACATTGTCTGTGCTTGCATATTTCCTTCAGCTGCTCTGTCATAGATTGTGCACTACAGAAGCTTATACTACTACCTTCAAAGCTTTGAACTACTGGCCTTTCGAAATCATAAGGTAACTGTAAAAGCGGAATATCACCCTGTAAAGTATTCAACCAATATTCTTCCTCTTGACTAACAGTATCTGAGGACAGATTTTTATTTTCCCATTCCGCAAAATCCTTATACTGTATAACCAGAGGTTCCAGCGTAAGACCGTTATATAGTTCCATAAACTCTTTAATCAGAATCCTAATAGAGATACCGTCACCAATAATATGATGCATGTCCATCAATAAATAATGCTTATTCGGAGTAGTTACCCATGCGATTCGGTACAACGGTGTAGAATGTAAATTAAAAGGCTTAACAAAATCTTTCATAATCTTTTCGATATCGGCATCTGAACTTTCCATAATTTCCAACTTAAACTTATTTCCGCGATGTATTTTCTGTACCACTTTGTTATTTATATATTCAAAGGACGTTCTAAGTGCATCATGGCGCTGAATCAATTGCTTAAACACGATTTCTATTTCTTCTAAGTGAATGTCCCCCTGAACCTCTATAGCTCCAGGCATATTATATGCCGTTAAGTTTTGGTCGAACTGTTGAATCATATACATTCTTTTCTGCGCTGAAGAAGTTTCGTAGAACTCCTTTTCTTCCATTTCTTCAATTTTCAGGTAAATCACTTTATTGCTAATATCGATATATTCAGCTATTTCTTTGATGGTAGGACAGGTGAATAGCTTCTTTAAAGGCACCTCCACATTAAATGTCTGATGAAGTTTACTTATTAATACTGTAGCCGCTAGAGAGTGTCCTCCCAGTTCGAAAAAATTATCATTAATTCCGATTTCATGTTGATTCAATAATTTCTCCCATATAATCACAATCTTCTTTTCAGTATCAGTATTTGCATCTTCGTAAATATTTTCTTTTTTTATATTTATTAGAATTTCCAACAAGGATTTATTATCAATTTTCCCGTTAGGTGTTTTGGGTATTTCTTTTATTTCTACAAAGTAAGAAGGAACCATATAATCCGGTAATGTTTTTGAAAGGAATTCTTTCACTTCATTAGTGGATAGCGTTTGGTTCACAACCAAATAAGCAACCAGATAATGGGCTTCATTATGATCTTTTTTACCGAGGACAACAGCTTCATTGATATTGTCATGGAATAACAACTGGTTTTCGATTTCCTCCAGCTCGATTCGGATGCCTCTAATTTTTATCTGGTTATCTATTCGTCCAAGAAACTCCATATTTCCACCGTACGACCATTTGCCGATATCTCCAGTTTTATACATTTTATTATCTGGCAGGTAAGGGTTAGGAATAAATCTTTCTTCTGTGAGTGCAACGTTATTCAAATAACCTCTAGACAATCCACAACCCGATAAATAAATTTCACCTGTCAATCCGATAGGCTGCAATTGATGGCAATTATTTAGTACATACATTTGGACGTTATCGATTGGTTTACCGATATATACTTTCTGATCATCCTTATCAATTCGATACACGCTCGAACACACACTATTCTCTGTGGGACCATATTCATTATAAAGAGTGGTTTGATTTAACTTTTTGTAGTGCTCATTGATTAGGCGTTTTGTAATATTTTCTCCGGCAAGGGTTACTGACTTAAGACTTTTCAGTGAAGCCCAGTTGTCCTCCAACAATTTCGTGTAAAAACTTGGAACAATAAGCAAATGATTAATGGAATGTATAAAAATAGTCTGTCTCAAATAATTTAAATCCAACCGTTTTTCTTGCGGAATTAAAACCAATTTCCCACCTGATAATAGTGGTGTAAAAATGTCTTCAACCGAACTATCAAATGAAAAAGAAGGGATTTGTAGAACAGTATCCATTTCGGTGAATTTATAATACTTGATTCTCCAACTAATGGTGTTCACAATGGATCGGTGTTCTATAGCCACACCCTTTGGTTTTCCTGTGCTACCCGAAGTATATATTACATAAGCTAAACTCTTGGCAGAAACATGAATTCTATTAAATTCCATTTGGTTAGAATAGACATACTCTGAAGCTAAATCAATTACTTGAATATTCTCTGCAAGCTTTTCTCTATAATCTCGTTTAATTAATACAATATTTACTTTACTATCTTGAAGCATGTGCTCTATTCTATCATTAGGGTACTCCGGATCAATTGGTAGATATGCTCCCCCGGCTTTTAATACGGCCAATATTCCAATAATCATTTCCAGAGATCTATCCAACAGTATTCCTACAATAACTTCAGGCTGCAAACCACACTTTATTAAGGTTGTTGCCAATTGATCTGCTTTTTCATTGATTTCTTTATACGTTAAACTTTTATTTTCATAAATAACGCATACATTATTAGGGGACTTTAACACCTGTTCCTCGAAAAGTTCGTTAAGTGACTTATTATGAGGATAATGTGTTTGCGTTTTATTAAAATCCTCAAGTATTATTTTCTCTTCCTCGGTGATCAGTTCGATCTTATTCAGTTCCACGTTAAGATCGAGTAAAATATTGGAAAGTAAGCTTATATAAACCCGAGTAAAGAGCAAAATACTATCTTTTTTATACATTTTCGGATTGTAATATATACGCCCGTTTAAGCTGTCCTCTTTTGTTGAAAAAAGAAAAATATTATCAATCTTCAACTTTTCATTGTGCTGAAATTCATGTATTGTATCTAACATTAGCAGCATTTTAAAAAATGGATAAGGAGCTAATGAAGAGGTAATTTGATCTATCGGATAATTTTGATGATCTACAGCCTCTCTTATATTTTGATTAACAGCAATGAGAAGTTCTTTAAAAGAAGATTCTCTATTAACGTGAGTTTTCAGAGGCAAAAAAATATTTATAAAATCTGCATCTACTTCCTGCTGTTTATAAATCGGAACACCCAAGAAAATATCCTCTTGATCCAAGATTTTACTTATCATAACAATTAATACTGCGGTCAAAATCATGTGTAGCCTAATATCGGAGCCATTGCTTATTTTTAGAAGCTGCAATCTTTCTTTTTCCGGAATTTGAAATGTGATAAATTCGTTATTCGATGGAAGGCGATTACCGCTTTCCTCTAGATAATCATAAGGTAGAACGGCGCTGGTAATTTCGCCAGATAATATATTATTCCAATATTTCTTTTCTCTGAATGATTTTTTTTCTTCACTGCAACTGGCAGGATTCTTCAAATCTATTTCTCCTTTATAAAAATGTTATTTGAATTCCTTTTTCCTTTTATTAGCAACTAAAATTAAAGTCATTCTGATCCATCATCAACAGATCTGCATTAACATGCTTAAATCTGCTAGGGATTTTAATTTCATCTAAATTAATAGTTTTATTATTTAACACTTCCTCTAAAATAAGAACAAAGCTTTCGATCATTAATGAAATAGTTTTTTTGTTGTATAGATTTTTACTATATTCAAATTCGACTTTATAGCACTTCTCCTGCTCAATAATTCCAACCGTAATATCAAATTTCGAAATAAAACCTAGATCGGTATACTTTTCAAAACAAAGATTTTCAATGTTAATCTCATCGTCTTTACTGTTATGCATAAAGAAGGAAATATTAAAAAGTGGATTCCTATCCATAACTCGTTTAAGTCCGAGTTTTTGCACTAAATCATCGAAAGGATAATCCTTGTTCTGATATGCCGACAACGCATTATTTTTTACATCTGCCAAAAATGTAGTGTATGCTGTGTTCTTACGCACTTGATTTCTCATGGGCAGGGTATTTACAAACATTCCAATTATATGCTCTGTATCCGAATGCATCCTCCCATCTATAGGCGTTCCAATTACAATATCTTCTTCATCCATATATTTAGAGAGGAGTATGGTAAGAACAGATAAAAATATCATAACCACAGTGCTTTTGGTTTCGTAGGCGAAATCATTAACCTTATTAAATAGCTCTTGATCCAAATTCATGGTGATCCTTGCGCCGTCAAATTCCTCACCTTTTAAAACATCTTTATCGCCCTTCAACCCCTGAGTAGGTATGAAATTTTTGAATTGAGCTAACCAGTAATTTTCTTGTCTCTTCATTTCCGCAGAATTAAGAATGCGGTTATGCCATTCTGAATAATCTTTGTATTGAATTTCTAGTTTTTTCAGTTTATCACCTTGATACAAATCAACGAGTTCACGCTTTAATATTTCAATTGAAGAACCATCTGAGATAATATGATGCATATTAAATAGCAATAAATACTCCTCTACTCCCAGTTTTACCAACCCTACTCTAAACAGCGGAGCCTGAGCTAAATCAAACATCAAATTAAAATGTTGAATTCCTTTTCTAGTATCTCTATCTTGCTGCTCCGAATATATAATACTGAATTCGATGTGCTCATGGATTTTTTGTACCAGCTGATCATCAACAATCTCAAAGGAAGTTCTTAAGGATTCGTGTCTTTCGACTAACTGCTTAAATGCTAGCTCAAGCCTTGCTATATCTAAGTTCCCGTTTATTAGTAGGGCATCAGATAAATTATAAGTTACTTTGTGCTCATCCATTTTTTGTAGAATAAACATCCTTTTTTGAGCCGAAGAGGTTTCATACCATATTTTTTTACTAACTTTATTAATTGATTCATATCCGCTAATGGACTGATGGGAGATATATTCGGCGATCCCCTTTATTGTTGGGTTCTCAAATATTTTTTGCACAGGAATATTAACCTCGAATTCTTTATGAATAGAAGTAACTAATCTTAAAGCAGTTAACGAATTTCCACCCATCATAAAAAAGTCATCTTCTATTCCTACACGTTCTGTTTCTAGTAAATGCATCCATATTCGCATAAGTTTCTCTTCCATTGCATGAGTCGGAGCTACATAATTGTTCCCGCTCTTCATGTTTGGAGATAGTCCAATTAATACATTTCTATTCAATTTTCCATTGGAGTTGAGAGGCATCTCAGTCAATTGAACATATTGAGAAGGTAACATATATTCTGGTAATTTATCGGATAAGAAACTCCGAATCTCTTTCACTGTGAGATCTCGATTACATACTATGAATGCATTGAGATACTTGTTACCAAGCTCATCTTCTTTGTCTAAAACCACTGCATCTAGAATTTCCACGTGTTGTAATAGCCTATATTCAATCTCACCAATTTCTATCCTATGGCCTCTGATTTTAACTTGAAAATCAGTTCTCCCAATATATTCAATCTCTCCTTGTTCGGTCCATTTAGCAAGATCACCAGTACGATATAATTTTGCATCTTTAGTGAAAGGATGAATAATAAATTTTTCCTTTGTCAACTCTGCTCTATTGATATAACCTCTTGCAAGTCCAGTTCCTGAAATAAACAATTCACCTGGAACCCCGATCGGTTGCAGATGTAGATCTTTGTCTAAAATGTACATTTGAGAATTGAACAAGGGTTTTCCAATAGTAATTTTTTGTTTATATGTTATTTCCTTTACTGATGCCCAAACAGTCGCTTCTGTAGGTCCATACATATTGTATACTTTTGTGAATGGAAGCTGGTTCAAGTATAAAGTCAGTTCTTCTTGTAGCGCTTCTCCACCTAATAATATCTTTTTTACATGGTTTAAACAGAATAAACTATCGGGAGTATGAATTAATAACTTCATTCTAGATGGTGTAGTTTGAAGAAAATCTATATTATTGTCAGCAATGAATTCACATAATTTTTCTGCATTGTTTTGATCCTTCTTCTCGCAGATGACAACCCGCATTCCTTTGGTCAAAGGTAAAATATTCTCTAAAAAGAAAATATCAAATGATAAACTAGTTACTGATAATATACTTTTTGCTGTTTCGAATTCAATAATCTTGCTTACCGCGAGAATAAAACTAATTGCACTCCTATGTTCAATCATGACACCTTTAGGTTGACCAGTAGTACCGGAAGTATAAATGATATAAGCAAGATCTTCTGAGCAATTTATATTCTCAAGGTTGTCCACTTTGTGCTCATAGATGCTTCTCTCGTTTAAATCAACAAGTGTACCTTTAAAATTAAACGTCTCCATAAGCGAAGTTTGACTTAATACCAGTTCTGCACCACAATCCTTCAACATGTCTTGAATTCGTTGCTGAGGTAAGCTTGGATCTATTGGACAGTATGCTCCCCCTGCCTTTAATATTGCCAAAATTCCCACTATCATTTCTATGGAGGGCTCTACGATAATAGCGACGATACTATTAGGTTTAACGCCATGGTTTCTTAACCATTGTGCCAATGCATTAGCTTTATCATTAAGTTCACGGTAAGTTAACGCTTGACCACAATACACAACTGCATTCAAATCAGGCGTTCGAAATACTTGATCTTCAATTAGTGACTGCAATGTTTGATCTTCAGATAACGCTATCGGCATATCATTGAAAATATTCAGAACTTTTTGTTTTTCTTCAAGTCCCAAAAATTCAATCTCACCGACAGTGGTACCCTTCTTCGCATTAACAAAGGCTTCTAATATATTTTCAAGATAGTCAGGAAGTCTATGAACAAGCTCGTCACTTATTCCGTTTATATAGGAAATTTGAAGCGACAAATCATCAAAAGCTGTAATCGTTAAGGTTAAGTTATAATTGGTTTGTTCTTCTAAGGTGTAATCTTCAAGCTTGATGACGCTAGTATCATGCGAGTCAAAAGATAGGGGATAGTTCTCTATAACAACTAAAGAATTAAATGAATTTTTACTTTTACCTTCACCGGAAAATTCTTGTACTTTCACGAGAGGAGTATTCTCGTAATCCCCTCTATATTTGAGTTCATCGTTAACTTTATTTATCAGCCCCTGAATTAAGTGGTTTTTTTCACATTTAATTCTTATCGGAATTGTATTTATAAATAGACCTACAATATGATCAATATCTCTAAGAGGAACTGTTCTTCCTGAAACCGTCATGCCAAAAACGGAATCATCGGAGTTGTTCAGCCTTTGCAGAAGGACACCCCAAGCTGTATAAAAAATGGAGGCTAATGAAACATTGTTCTGTTTAGCCAAATGATGAAGATTCCTGCTCAATTCTTTCGAAAGTTTTTTTTCGAGTTTTTTCTTTATATGCGTATCACCGTGATAGTCAAACACATCATAATTCACTTCAATATTACTCAAATAATTATTCCAATACTCCTTATGCTCAGGGAAATTTACTGACTTGCTCCATTTGATATAGTCTTTAAAATTACTTTTACAAACGGAGATTTCGGGTGTCCCCCCCTTATATAAGCTGTTATATATACGCATAAAATCTCTTAAAATAATCCCATTACTCCAACCATCGTATAAAATATGATGATTACTGATAACTAATTCATAATATTCATATTCTAACTTTAATAATGTAATCTTCAACGTTTCTTCTGTGATATCAATTTGATTAAGATCTTTATGTTTCAACCGATTCTTTGAATGTAACTTTTGATCTTCAGTACAACTACTGAGATCATAGTAATTAACCTTGACCTTATGGCTTCTTAATACAATCTGCACTGGCTTATTTATCTTCTCCCATTTAAAAACGGTTCTGAGTGCAGCGTGCTTCGCTATAAGTAAATCCCATGATTTTTGCACCAATTCGAGACGTACATCTCCACGAAGTCTGATGCATAACTGTTCATAGTAATCCTTACTATCTTTGTCCTTGACATAATGGAACAATAACCCTTCTTGAGTAGGCGAAAGGTCCATTATTTCTTCCGTGTTCTCTCTAGTTAATTCCATATGGTTCACTCCCATTCTTTTTATACAACGTCTTAAGAATAAGCATTATAAAGAAAATGAAGATTACCAAATAAACGAGATATAAAGCTATTTCCATACTAAGTGGAAGCCAAATAAATACAAAATTCCAAGACAACCCGTTATAAAAAAAGTAAGGGATAAAGTAAATGAACACTGAAATCGCCAAAACAACGACGCTTATTATTATTATTTTAATTATGAATCGAATACCGAGTTTCTGTCGTTGTCTTCTCTTGATTTGGATATCTCTACCTATCCTTACTAACGCAACTCCAAATGCCACAATAATAATGACTATGATCATTATCAGTATGCTTGCAACAGTGTCTGCGACCTTATTCAGATCCGATGTAGCCGCAGGAGATTTATCCTGAAGCAGATCAAATATTCCTTGTCCAATAGAGCTAATATACATTGAATTTATATTGCCTAATACAATTACACCAATACCGTTTTTATTGAAAACAATATAAGATGAGAAATTAGGATTACTTCCATCATGAGAAATTTCTCCACTATTATTTCGTGAAATATACCATCCGTTCGCATAGGCCCATTTACTATTGGTAGCAATAGGTTGTGGGTTATGGTGTGAATTCTCTATCAGTGATCCCATAACTTCAGAATTTCCCTGAACCCCTATTTGTAATTTGGTCCACTCAGCCATATCCTCGATATTTGAAATGTAATATCCTGCTGGAGTATTGCCTCTATAGTTGGGTGCATTATACTCCAACAACTTTAAGAAACCGAGCTTATAACCTT
This sequence comes from Paenibacillus sp. FSL L8-0644, assembly GCF_038008165.1. NCBI lineage: Bacteria > Bacillati > Bacillota > Bacilli > Caryophanales > Paenibacillaceae > Paenibacillus > Paenibacillus sp. FSL L8-0644. The sequence goes on along the minus strand of NZ_JBBOYN010000001.1, from coordinate 950,432 downwards.
GCGCTATTTCGCCATTCCACTGATTACTCGCATAGAAAGTGGTGTTTTTCAGTCCCATAGGATACAGGATCTTATCAATGATGTACTCTTCAAAAGGTTGGCCTGAAACCTTCTCAATGATTAAGCCTAAAACATCATAATTCATAGTCGCGTATTGAAATTTTTGGCCCGGTTTACTATCAAGAGCTGTATTCTCTAGTGTCCTAACAGTCTGTTCCAATGCGTTAAAATTGCTCGAAACAGGTATCTTATCAATGGTATGGAAGGGTATCCCGCTTGTATGATTTAGTAAATCTTCAATTTTCACATTCGCTTCGTGCCCCTGATGATACATCTTTAACCAGGGGAGATAGGTCGTAATATTATCTGTTCTCTTCAATAGACCTTCAACTTCTAGTTTGGCTATGCCTAAAGCAGTAAAAGCTTTGCTGTTCGAGCCAATCTCGAATAAAGTTTTCGAAGTCACGGGGGTTTTATGCTGAATATTCGCATATCCATAACCTTTTTGGAAAACTATTTGTTCATCCATCACTATGGCCACAGATAGACCAGGAATCTCACCATCTTCCATCTCTAATTTAATAAAATCTTCGATCTTTTGGGCATCTTCCGTAGGAAGACTTATAATTGTGTTTCCTTCAGCACAAGAGTTCATATGGGAATAAAACAATCCGATGATGAAAATAAGAGCAGTTAACAACAATCTAATTTTTTTATACATACTTTTCTCATCACCAGACTCCTAGTAGATTAGTGATTAGCTGTACAATGTATCCAAATCTTCTTGCGAAATATTAGCCGCATCAAAGTCTGAAGGGGTAAGAATTTTGTTATTCAAGGTGTCCAAATGGGAATTAATTTTAAAAATTTCTTGTTCGAATTGACTTAAAAGGTTTTGAATAGTCCTTTCTGAAAATCGATTGTTACTGTATGTTATGGCGATATTCAGTCTTTCTCCGATGATCATGCTATTAATATCAATCAATGTAGTCAGCTCATTGTTAGGAGCGCTATCTAAACCGCTTTCTATACTAGATATCTTGCCTTCGGCTAGTCTAATTACACTTTCATAATCACCTAGGTAATTAAAACGAATATTTTTTTCATAGGATTGTTTGTACTGTTTTTTCAAATACTTTAGTAATCCATAATTGAAGCCTTGACTTGGGATACTTCTTATCTGCTCTTTGAGTGTCTTAATTAAAATATCCATACTGTAGGTATTGGGTATTTGGAAACTGGCAGGATAGATTGTTGTGAACCAGCCTACAGTTCGGGATACATCAATCACAGAGTCAACTTCACGACCGTGTCTCTCAAGTTCTAAAAAAACACCTTGCCGGTTAAACACCTTGCTTATTGTTATGATTAAAGCAATCAATAAAATTTCATCAAATTTAAGGTTATAAAACTCAATACTTTTCATTGTTAAATTTTTCATCACTGCGTTTTCTATATACAAATTTAAGGTACGCCCAGTTATTACGGTATCCACACCTGCAGTGAAATCCGTTATTTTGGGATTATTGTTGTCCATACTTTCAAGTATGCTTTTCCAATAAAGCTCTTCATTAGTAAAGTCATTTTTGCAATTTTCATACAGCCATTCCGCCCACTCACTGTAGGAAGATGTTTTATAGGGGAGATCTATCTTATCACTGTCATCTTTTTCAGCTAGAAGCTTCATAAAATCCTCTATTATAATTCTCCAAGATATCCCGTCAACAATTAGGTGATGTGCAACAAATAGAAGAGCTTGCCTATTTTCATCCAAGTGAAAATTGGCTATGTGGAATAATCGACTACTCTGAATATTGATGCTTCTTCCTAATTCCATCCGAACGGTCTGTATTTCAGTTCGCTGCTGCTCAAGAGAACACAACGATATATCGTACTCCTGAATATGCGCGGGCTCATTTAAATAATCATTATTATAAAATAGTCGGTGGCCGTTATAGTTTGACCTCAACATATCATGATGGATAATCAGCTTTTTGAGTGAAGATTCAAGATTTGAATGGCTATAGGCATGCTTATACTCTATTAACAAATACTGAGTATAATAATCTTCATCTAAAAAATTCTGATTAAAATACCATTCTGTTATAGGCGTTTCCATAATCTCTCCTGTACATTCCTCCTCTGGAGTAGTGGCTCTGACAGGATTCAAAGATTGTACCTCCCTCATCATCATACGAATGCTATCATAAGACAAAATATCCTTGACCCTAATATCAAGGTCGTTGTCTTGCAGTTTGGAGGCAAGCTGAATAGCCTTAATAGAATCTCCACCCATTTCATAAAAATTTCGATCGATGTTAATTGGGACGTCACCGAGTACTTGTCGCAGAAGAGTTATTATTAAATAATCTGGTGAACCGACATGCGAATTTAAGCAATCCATGTTATGGTCATTTGCCTTGTGGGGCAAATGCAAGTTATCTACGTCCACTTTTCCATTAGGCGTTAACGGGAGCTTTTCTAAAAAAATAAAATTTGTAGGAATCATATAAACAGGTAGAAAGGCTTTTAAATACTCTCTCATTGCTGCTTCTGTTACTTCCTCTCTAGGAACGAGGTAAGCATTCAATATTTTATTTCCAGATTGACTATCCTGATATAGCACAACAGCGTCCTCAACAAAATTATTCTCCATCAAACAGCTTTCTATTTCTCCGACCTCTATTCGGTAGCCGTGTTGTTTGATTTGTTTATCACTTCTTCCAGTATATTCTATTACACCATTACTCAAATACTTGGCTAAATCATTCGTTTTGTACATTCGACTTTCTTTAATAAATGGGTTAGATATAAATCGTTCATTGGTTAACATTTCCTTGTTCAAATAGCCTCTTGCCAAACCGTCTCCGGAAATATAAAGCTCTCCGGGAACTCCATCGGGGACCAGATTAAGCTCATGATCTAAAATATAAAGCTGAACATTATCTGCCGGATGACCGATGGGTACTGAGATCCCTAAATCATTGCCAACTTCATATTTATATATCATGCAGCCCACTGTTGTTTCCGTAGGACCGTACTCATTGTAAATTTCAATGTTTCCGCCAAAGCTGGCGACGATATCCTTTGCCAATCCTACTTTCAGATCTTCTCCGCCTACAATAAATCTCTTTACAGATGAATTAGTGTTATCCAAATTTTTAATCAAACTCAAGTGTGCAGGAGTCAGTTTCACTACTGTTGCTACATTATCTTTCAAAATTTCATAAAGGATAAAATCCGATTCTTTACTGTTGTAAATAGCTATTACCGCACCAAAAACCAAAGGAGTAAAAATAGAAGTTACAGTAAGGTCAAAAGAAATCGATGAATAGAAGGCAAACACATCTTCTTGAGAGTTTAGATACATTTTTCGGGCCCAGCTTATATAATTAACCAACCCTTTCTGTTCTATAATTACACCCTTTGGTCTACCCGTTGATCCCGAAGTGTAAATTATATAAACTGCATTTTTCACATTATTTGTTATATTCAAGTTTTCTTTAGAATAATTATCAACTTTAAGACCTACTAAATTAATGACTATTCCGCAAAATGCCACTTTTTTATTCCAATCACTATCCGTCAAAATCACCTGGACATTAGAATCTTCCAATATGTACTTGATTCTATTGTCTGGATAGCTACTGTCTATAGGGAGATAGGTTGCGCCAGCTTTTAAAATCGCCATTAGTCCAACAATTAACTCTATGGAATGATCTAGCATCAGACCTACAATAGCTTCTTTTTTAACCCCGTTATCTATAAGATAATTGGCCAATTGGTTAATCTTTTCATTTAATTGCTTAAAGGTTATCTTTTTATCTTTTAATATTATGGCAACCCGATCCGGAGTCTGTTCAACCTGTTCCTCAAATAACTGAACGATAGTTTTATCACTCGGGTACTGACACGCTGTCGAATTTAATTCTAAAGATTTATAAATAATCTCCTCTTCATTCAACAAATGGATTTCTTTTATTTTCTGATTTGGATCATCTAGTAAATCTTGAAGTATTTTCATCATATTATTAAACATCGTTATGATATTTTGTCTACTGTACTCACTCTTCTTATAATCAATACTTAATTCTATTCCTTTCTCATCAGATTCTTGGATGACCAGTTGCAATGAGTAACTCTGGTGTCCGCTACAGTACTCTTGCACCTCCACATCCAAACTATCAATGCGATTATTGTATTCCATATTATAGTAATTGACACTCATACGGAATAAAGAATCATATCCCAATTTCCCTAATTCTAAATCTTTGATTAATAAATCATAAGGATACTTTTGATGCACAAAAGATGTTTTCAGCTTTCTATTAATTAAGTTGATAAATTCCATAATAGATAAGTCAGCATCTAATTTTAACCTAAACGGCATAGTGCTAGTAAACATACCAACCATATGCTTTTCGTGCCTGCCACTTCGATTAAAAACGGGAATACCCATAGTAATACTATTCTCACCTGATAGTTTATACGTGTAAATAAAAGATATTGCCAGAAACAAAGTATTTAACGAAAAACCATTTATGCTTTGGAATCTCTGAATGCTATCTCTTATAAATTCATCTAATTGGATACTTTCCCTAAGTCCATCAACAGATTCGAAAGTTTTATAAAGCATAGATTCATCAAGAGTAGTGAATTCTCCCTTCCAGAACGATTTATGTTTAGTGAATTTATCGGATTTTAAATAGTCATCTTCTTTTTTTATGTATTCAATAAATGAGGGGGCTTCCTGGTATTGTTTACCGTTATTATTTATCAATTCGCTGTAGATATCACAAACTTGTTTTTGAATTAATCCAATGGACCAACCATCGCATATCATATGATGGATTTTCAGCAGAACACCATATTCAAAATCATTAATTTTGTATATTGAAAAATAGTACAGTTGTGAATGATCTAGATCGAATTTCCGCGAAAAAATTTGTTTTACCCATTGCGTATGTTCATCTACAGGATTCATGAATTTGCTAAAGTCTAGAAAATCCATCAATATATATTCTATTTCCTGTACATATTGCATAATTTGTCCATCATTGTCACAGGAAAACCTTAGTCTCAACCCTTCATTTCTACCTATGGTGATATTAATAGCCTGTTGTAATAAATCGACATTTATAGAACCATTAATTTTTAAGCATCCACCAATATTATGAAGATGAGAATTGTAATTAATTTGCTCCATATACCATATTCTTTTTTGAGAATGAGTTAAGGGGTACAAGGTTTCTTGTGTCTTATACATAATTACTCCTTCCTGTTACTAATAAGTTGTTTAGTGCATTTTAAAATGATTGAAGTAAATCGATCCCATGCGAAGTAGTCCCAAATGTAAACAGCATCCATGGCGATCCGAATTTATGTACACTAATAAGATCATTGGCTTTTCTGGCCTTTTCGGTTGTAATGCAGAGATCTACTTCTTGATTCCTACATGATATTGCAGCATACGCATTTGAATTGGAATTTACGATTGTAACATTGGGTACTTTGTTAAGTAATGTAGAAGGTGAAGCGTGGGATGAAACCGTATACGATTCTTTTTGAGTTAATTCTTTGGTTGCTAGCTGCATTTCATCCAATTTCATGTATAAATGATCCATAAAAAAATAACAGTCACTATTCGAAAAATACAATTCACTTAATCGATTGTACACGGCACATAATACAAATACTGGAAAAGAATTAGGTTCCTGAATTTTTTTTGCTTTTAATATTGCTTCCTTCGGAGTTTCACATAAGATAAATTCACTTTTATGACTTATTTTTTTCTCTTCTGTCCACAGCTTTGCTGCTTCATAAATATTTGTACCTTCAGGACCCAATGCAAAAATATGTATTCTATTAATTTTCTCGCTCTGAAAGTAAGATTCTAATACATTAGAGTAATTGTTAACCTCAACGAAATCTTCTAGCTCTGCATCCATATCCAAATATATCTCATTCATTTTAAATCACCCTTTCTTTATATTTATAATTCACATCACTAGATACAAGTTTGTGGAGAAATATTTCTATAACTGAAATTATAAATCATTTATCCAATATTATCCCATACAATTGTGAATATTACGTGAAATATTCAACATACTTTTGGAGATTAACTCACGCTTCGCCCCCCTCCCCCACCAATGCGTATCCATTATCCCGCATAATTTCAGAGGATTTTAAAAGGCTCAAAACCAAAATTAGCGATTGAAAATTAAAACAGAGGAAAAACGAGGTAGAAATAGGAAAACATCTGTAAATCCTATATTGTTGTAAGTCCTACCTCAACAACAAAAAGGATATGATAGATGCCACTTCAGTATATTAATGAGCTGCTCGAATTACCAGAACTACAATTTCATAGTGTTCTCTTCATCCATAAATCAGAAGTACATTTGGAAGCCAAATCGGTAGCCTACAAACAGGTTTGCCCCTCTACCACTCCAAAGATGCGGTAAAGCGAGACGGCCGTAACACGCCGCGAAAAATTCGTCATGTCAGTATCTTTGGAAAAAAGTGTTTTTTGCACATTCCCTCGCTGCGTTTGGCCTGCTCGCGGTGCAATATCGGTTTTGTTTGGTCGTATGCATGGGTGAGGGCGAAAGAACGATACAGCCGTCTTTCGGCTCACAGACCGTACATCAGACACTCGGTTCCACAGTAGCACACAGTGCGAGAGTGCAAGAAGCTCCAGCTAGTATGGTTCAGCGCATGTATCAGAAAGCTCTTCCTGCAGAAAACGAACGTCTACTTCAGCTAGCATGGAAACAAGCAAAGGATCAGGCCGGGCTAGTGCTTTGTATCGACGACTTTGCGATTAAAAAGGGGCATATGTACAACACCGATATTCACGATCTTCGAGGTGAAACCATGTTAGTCCTGCTTTCGGGACGAAAACTGGACGCGCTACGCGCGTATGCCGAGCAGCATCCAGAATTCTTAAGCCTGAATCCCAAGGCTGCCATCATGGATCTGGCTCAAACCTATCACACCTAGATCAACGAGTGTTTTCCAAGGGCCATTCGAATCGTGACCGTTTCCACGTTCACGGGTATGACATTGAGAGTGTCCAAGCTGTTCGGAAATCCATTCAGTCTACTCTTTCTCCTCGGGCCAAAGGGATTTAAAAAGTCATCACCGACTAGTAAATCCACCGGTAGAATCGTTACCGGCCAAGAGCCGCGCTCAGTTAGATCACTTGCTGGCCTTCTCTCCGCTGCTGCGCGAGGTAGGGGAATGGAAAGAATCCTTCACCCGTTGATATGACTATTCGCCGAATTTTGATGTAGCCCAGCTTGGTTTTACTCGTTGGTGTCAGCAAGGGGAAGATATTCCTCATGAAGCCGTGTGAAGCGCTTTGAAGACGATGCGGAGCTGGGAAGAAGAGATCGTGAACTTCCATCACTGCCTTTTAAAAATTGGGGAAATAACGTGCAATAAAGACAGACTTCTCCCTTACACTAAACCTGATCATGAAGTATGACGAATAAAAGGCAAAATGAGAGTTACCGCTTTATACCTCCCCTTCATACTCAAAGATCCACAAATCTTGAAAGTCTCAAACAGCTCGTCCATGGTTTAAGTTCTTAAATTTGCTTTCATGGTCTGTGTGAAACCACTGGACATCTCTTAAGGCGCCTTATACGGCAGCGAAGGCATGGGGAAATCAGATCAGATCCACATCCTTGTTAGGACCTGCACTATGTACAATGATTTCTCAATTGAATAGGTCAATCAACACGCAAATGCAGTACTACTTCTGCTGAAATTTGACATAAGTTACCCAACTTTCGCACCTAGATTATTAGCCTAAACTCTTGATTTTGTAAGATAAGTTCACCTTTTTTTACTAATTTTTACAAAAAAAACACCTTGCTTGTCTGGTATTATGGAAGTACGACCAACCATAACCAAAAAGAAAGGTGTGTAACCATATGTTACAACAACATTGAAAAAAGAACAAATCGTCGTAATAATATAAATATATTTGATTCCACATCATAATACTTTAAGGAGATAAAATAATGGTTCTTAACCTAGTAGATATGGAAAATTGGAAATGAAAAGAATATTATACGCACTATATGCAGAGTTTACGTTGCACCTATAGTTTAACAACGAATATAGACATTACATGTTTACGAAGCGAAATAAAAAAGTTGAACAAAACAATGTATCCGGTATTGATTTACATGCTAGCAAGTGTTGTGAATCAGTATCAAGAGTTTCGGATGAATACAGATAGTGAAGGACGTTTAGGTTATTGGGATCAATTGAATCCAGGTTACACAATCTTTAACAAAGAGAAAGAGACATTTGCAAGCATATGGACTAAGTATAATCCGTCTTTCTGCAATTTTTATGATACATGTACTGGCGATATTGCAAGCTACTCAAGCTCAACTGTTTTAATGCCTAAGCCCAATGAACCACAAAATTTATTTAATATATCCAGTTTACCTTGGACGAGTTTTACAAGTTTAATCTTAATGTATATACCGATGGTGGTTATCTACCTCCAATCTTCACGATTGGTAAATTTATTGAACACGATAATAAAGTTTTAATGCCTTTGGCAATACAAGTACATCACGCCGTATGTGACGGGTTTCATGTGGGGAGATTCATTAATACCTTACAAGAATTAGCGGATAATTATAGTGAATGGATGTATACCTAAGTATGCTGCCTCGTTACTGTGGGTGGGGTAAAATAAATGCTCTCTTTTATCTCAACTACGCAGATAAAAGAGAGTATTTTAGGCATTCCATTAGTTAAGAGGAATGTATAACTTTATTCCCACTCAATCGTTGCTGGTGGTTTGGAAGTGATATCGTACACGATACGATTCACGTTATCCACTTCGTTTACGATACGAACGGAGATTTTCTCCAGCACATCCCAAGGAATACGTGCCCAGTCAGCAGTCATACCGTCGATGGAGGTTACTGCACGAATACCTACAGTGTAAGAATACGTACGAGCATCGCCCATAACGCCAACACTCTTCATATTCGGCAAAGCGGTGAAGTATTGCCAGATTTCCCGGTCCAGACCGGCTTTAGCAATCTCCTCGCGCAAAATGTAATCCGATTCACGAACAATGGTTAGCTTGTCCTCTGTCACTTCACCCAGCACACGAATGGCAAGACCCGGACCTGGGAATGGTTGACGCCATACAATCTCAGCTGGCAGTCCGCATTCTTCGCCGACTTTACGCACTTCGTCCTTGAACAGGGCATTCAACGGCTCGATTAGCTTGAACTTCATGTTCTCCGGCAAACCACCCACATTATGATGGGATTTAATGGTCTGTGCCGTTGCAGTTCCGCTCTCTACAATATCCGTATACAGCGTACCTTGTGCCAGGAAAGTAAAATCGTCGAATTGAGAAGATTCTTCCTCGAACACATAGATAAACTCGTTACCGATGATTTTACGTTTTTGTTCCGGATCATCGACTCCTGCCAGCTTGGACAAGAAGCGCTCACGTGCGTCAATTTTGACAACTTTCATATCAAATTTACCAACGAACGTCTCCATTACACTTTCGGCTTCACCTTTGCGCAGCAATCCATGGTCTATGAACATACACGTCAGTTGGTCACCGATCGCTTTGTGAATAAGCATCGCTACAACGGAAGAATCCACGCCACCACTTAAAGCACACAATACTTTTTTGTCGCCTACCTGTTGACGAATCTCGCGAATCTGATCTTCAATGAACGACTCCATCGTCCAGTTGCCTTCACAACCGCACACTTCATATAGGAAGTTGCTGATCATCTCGTTACCTTGAACGGAATGACGTACCTCTGGATGGAATTGCACCGCATACAGATTCCGCTCCAGGTTACTCATCGCGGCAATCGGCGCACTCTCTGTTCCTGCATCCAGTGTAAAGCCGGTTGGCAGATCTGTTACGTGATCCCCATGGCTCATCCATACGGTTTGACGAGAATCCAGTCCTTTAGCCAAGCGGGCATCCTGATTGAATTGCACGTCTGCTTTGCCATACTCACGCTTGCCCGCACGTTCTACCTTACCATCCAGTTGGTGGGCCATCAGCTGCATGCCATAACAAATACCAAAGATAGGAATGCCCAGGTCATAAATTGCCCGATCCACCTGAGGAGCATTGTCTGTATATACGCTGGAAGGTCCGCCTGAGAAAACAATCCCTTTTGGCGCCAGCTCTCTCAGCTTCTCCGCAGGCGTATTGTATGGAAGGAGCTCGCTATATACGCCGAGATCCCGAATTCTTCTTGCGATTAACTGGTTGTATTGTCCTCCAAAATCAAGAACTACAACGATTTCATTAGGCTTATTCATTACCGTGCCTCCCTCAATTGTTCGTTTCATTATACGCAACGATAAAACAAGACGTCAAGAAATCAACCGGAGTTGAGTGGGCATGAAAAGATTGTTAAAATGAATTGATTCTAAAATACTCAATCTGTTCGTAGGAGTGTAAACGATGGATGTGCTGAAGTGGATCGCGCAATTGTTCGAAGAATACGGCTACGGCGTCCTTTTTTTCGGCTTGCTGCTTGAGTTTATTGCTTTACCATTTCCCGGGGAAACCACCATGGCTTATGCGGGATATCTCTCCTATGCCGGTACCCTGGATTTCGGTAAACTGATGCTGCTAGCTTTTTTGGGCACGACCATCGGTATGACTATTACCTACTTTATCGGAAAGTGGGCTGGACTCCCCTTTATTCAGAAATATGGTAAATGGGTTTTGTTATCGCCGGACAAGCTTCAGAAAACACAAAAATGGTTTCAACGATATGGATACTGGCTTATTTTCCTTGGATATTTCATCCCCGGTGTCAGGCATTTTACCGGTTATTTTGCCGGAATTATTGTTCTTTCTTTCCGTAAATTTGTCTTATATGCTTACAGCGGCGCTTTATTCTGGGTCATCCTCTTTCTAAGCATCGGCAAGCTGTTTGGTCCCCAATGGGATGCCATTTTCCATTTGGTAGAGCTGTATGCACTGCGAATTGCGGGAGTCGTTGGGTTCATAATCCTGCTGTATATTATTTACCGGTGGAGAAGCTTCCTATTTAGCTCGCTACGCAAATCCGAAAAGTCGGTGAAAACCAGCAACAAGGATGACACGAAGTAATCACACTCATGCTGCCTTGCGGCTACGAGTCCTTGCATAATACATCAAAATCACGATAGATATCACAATAAACCCCCCACCTCCAGCCAAACCCAACGTACGCGGCTCCATCATTTCAATCGCCACCCCTGCACCAAGCATAGAACTCCGATGATTCCTTGACTCTACGCCGTCAGCATGCCCAACAATGGACCCTGTAAATACAATGGGGTCTCCCGTATTAATAATGTATCCAGACAAATGGCCCCTACCCCGCAAGCCAACTACCGCTTAATCCATAAGTAAAATCCCCAGCAACAAAAGACATACCAGTCCTCCCTTCACCGGAGCAAATCGCGAATGTCAGACTGCATTCGTTTCTATAATCGCAAGGCATAAATTCATATATTCAGAGCATACTAAGCCAACAAACTCCAATATCGGAGGATTTTACGTATGCCAAATCAGAATAAAAGTTGTCCACTTACTCATGTGTCCTCTAACTTGAAGGATAATGTGAATCATATCGAAAGCTCCTTTGGAAACAGCGGAGATGTAATCATTAAAGAGCTATTATGGATGCAAAAATGGCCAGCAGCTCTATTTTATATTGATGGTCTGGTCAATACTCAATTGCTCCATGATTCCGTTCTCCGTTCATTGATGCGAGTAAATGAACATCATGTACCGGAGGGCGCAGAACCATTCGACTATTTGAAGAATCAAGTTTTGATTGCAGGTAACTCAGGTAGTGTGGACGAAATGGATGCCTTATTCAACCAGATGCTATCTGGCGGTATTATCATTTTGCTGGACGGATACGCCAAGGGCATATGGATTGATGCGGTCGGTTGGGAGGATCGCAGTGTTAGCGAACCCCAATCCCAAAGTGTCGTACGGGGTCCAATGGAGGCTTTTACCGAAAATTTACGTACCAATACCGCTCTAATTCGTAGGCGAATCCGCGATCCGCGCCTGTGGATGGAAACAAGACAGATCGGTCAAGTCACTCATACCAATGTGTCCGTGATGTATATCAAAGGAATTGCTGACGAAGGGGTTATTCAGGAACTGAGAGAACGTTTGGACCGAATTGATATTGACGGAATTTTGGAAGGGGGTTACATCGAAGAGGAAATTCAGGATGAATCCTTCACTCCGTTTCCCACCATTTATAACAGCGAGCGTCCGGATTCGGTCGCTGCCAGCCTGTTGGAGGGGCGGATTGCTATCTTGGTGGACGGGACACCCTTTGTTCTGTTGATTCCTGCGCTATTCGTGCAATTTTTCCAGTCGGCAGAGGATTATTACCAACGTGCTGATATCAGCACGTTGCTGCGTTTGCTGCGTTTCTTTTCCTTTTTTATCGCTTTGCTTGCACCGGCAGTTTATATCGCGGTAACTACCTTTCATCAAGAGATGATTCCTACAAACTTATTGGTCAGTCTCGCTGCACAAAGGGAAGGCGTACCGTTTCCAGCCTTTGTCGAGGCGATGCTCATGGAAATTACTTATGAAATTTTGCGTGAAGCAGGAGTCCGAATTCCGAGGACAGTCGGACAAGCTGTATCTATTGTAGGCACATTGGTCATTGGGCAAGCAGCCGTGGATGCGGGGGTTGTCTCGGCGGCTATGGTCATTATCGTGTCAATCACCGCCATCTCCAGCTATGTTATTCCAGAAAACGGCCTGTCGATAGCGGTTCGTATTATACGCTTCGCCTTAATGATGCTAGCCGCAGCCTTTGGGCTTCTTGGAATATTGATGGGGTTAATCGTAGTTTTGCTGCACTTGACCAGTCTGAGATCGTTTGGAGTATCTTACATGAGTCCGTTTGGCCCCTATGTGGAAAGCGATATGAAAGATACGCTGTTTCGCTTGCCTTGGCCTCATATGACGAAGCGTCCTCAATCCATCTCTATCCAAAATACGATCCGCCAAAAAACGAAAAAAAGACGGATCGGTAATAAATCAAAAACCAGAAGGGATCAACCATGAAGCAGACCATACATTTGTTCTTCGTCTGGGGCCTGATTGCATTACTGTTAGGTGGTTGCTGGGATCGCCAAGAATTAAATGAGCTGGGCATAGCTATTGGGATCGGTGTGGATATAGAAGGAGACCAGTATCAGGTAACCGCTCAGGTGGTCATTCCTTCTGCTGTAGCTTCCAAATCTTCACCAAGTGCAGGCCCTCCAGTCGTTACTTATCAGGCCACTGCACCCACGATTCAAGAGGCCATTGAAAAAATGACGAATACAAGTCCGCGCGCCATTTACTTATCTCATATTCGTATGCTGATTTTAGGTGAGGAGTATGCGAGAAAGGGAATTGCTGATGCGATTGAAGCCATGATGCGAGAGCCTTTCACAAGAAGTGACTTTTATATTGCGATAGCCAAGAATAACAAGGCTTCTACGATGTTAAAGATCCCCACTCCAATGGAAAAGTTGCCGGCAAATAAATTATTTGCTTCGTTAGATACCTTAACCAAAACCTGGGCTCCTGCTACCAAAGTAACCATGGATCAACTTCTTAGCGATCTGGTTAATCCCGACATCCAGTCCACTCTGCCCGCATTGGAAGCTGTGGGAGATATAGAGTCGACCAATGAAAAAGGTATGGATGCCACCAAAAGTATATCGCCTGAAACCATATTGCGGTTTTCGGGTAATGGTGTATTCAAAAAAGACCGATTGCTGGGATGGATCAATGAACTTGACAGTAAAGGGCTCAGTTACATCAGGGATAAAGTGGAGTCTACAACGGGGCACACCGATTGTCAGGGTGGGGGTAACATTGCCCTATTAACCTTGAGTAGCGACACTCAAAAAAAAGTAATCATTCGTGATGGAGAACCTGTTATCTCTATATCAGTTACCAACAACAGCACAGTACGAGAAGTCAACTGCCAGCATATGAAGCTAGACAGTATGGACGATATTAAAGAAATTGAAGCCGCAAGCAATGAAAAAATTGTTGAAATTATGAAACATTCCGTAGAGACCGTTCGGCATGAGTTTAAGTCAGACATTTTCGGCTTTGGTCAACTGATTCACCAGTCCAAACCCGAGCTTTGGAAAAGACTAAAAGAAGAAAAAGAAAATCCATTTATGGACTTACAGATTGAATATAAGGCACAGACAAAGATTAAAAAAATTGGTTCCTTGTTTGAATCATTCCAAAAACAAATGAAGGAGTGAGCTGGGTGGAGGAGAAAGGGCGTATCAGCATCAGAAATATAGCCGTACTCGTATTTTTGAGTATTATCGGAGACTGCGTATTGGTGTATCCCTCCCTCATTACAAGCATATCCAAGCAGGATGCCTGGATCAGCTCATTCCTAAGTATCCCAGCAGGATTGGCTGTATTACTGCTACTCCTGCGGGTACATCAGCTATATCCTGATCTCACCTTTATTCAACTCTGCCAGAGAATTTTGGGACCGTGGCTAGGCTCCCTCATCTCGATATGGTATTTGTTCCATTTATTAATGAATTCCGCGATTTATTTAAGAGAGGTCGGGGATTTTATGAACAGCCAGACTTATGTTATGACGCCTCTGCCTGTTATCAATTTACTCTTAATTCTTGCGCTTATGTGGGGGATGTATATGGGATTAGAGCCTATTGCTCGTACGGCTCAAATCTTATTACCATTATGCTTGGCTTTCACTTTGTTTTTAATCCTGTGCTTGCTTCCCCAATGTGAAAGTCAGCAGCTTAAGCCTATGCTGGAGCAAGGTATTCCCAAGATTATGGAAGGCAGCCTATTTGCACTGTCCTACCCATTCGGAGAATTAGCTTTTTTACTCATGATTTTTCCCTATGTGAACAAAAAACCGGGTCTAAAAAAATCGGTTTTGCTAGCCGGACTTACTGCCAGCGTTCTGTTAAGCGTACTACTCTTGGTTTCTCTCATGGTTCTGGGCCCTTTTGTAACCGAACATAGTGTGTATACCTCTTATACGCTATCTAAAAAAATCAACATAGGAAATTTCTTGCAGAGAGTTGAATCCATGATGAGCATAGCCTGGATTATCACTACCTTTGTTAAAACCATTTTACACTTCTATGCCTTTACCTTAGGAATGACTCAGCTACTGCGATTAGACAATGTACGGACCTTTCTTGGCCCTAGCTTTATGATCCTGTTTGGTCTGATTATCGTGTCGGCACCCAACATTACTTATTATCTGGATACGATCGTCCACGCTTGGATTTATTGGGATTTGACGGATTCCGTTGTCCTGCCTTTACTGCTGCTTGTCGTATACAAGTTGAGATCGAAAGGCAATCATAGCCTGGGATCTGGTTGAGCCTCACCCTCAAAGGAAGGAGCATCGACATGCTGATTACCACTATCATTATCTGTATCGGCTTAGCCATCGCTGCCAAAGATTTGCCAGGCTTGTACCGAAAGCATCGCTTTAAGGATATGTTCGTGTACATCGTTATGCTCGGATTAGGCACATGGCTTAGTATTCTTGCTGCCAAATTAGAGGTTACGCCAAGTCCGCTGATTCTGATAGAGATCATCTATAACCCTGTTAACGCTTTTATTTCACATGTATTTGGCTTTTAGAAGGGAGGCAGCCACAAATGTCAAAAAAAGAACGTATCAGTGTTCGGCAAGTGACTGTCCTTATGTTTATGTGTTTAATCGGGGATATGCTCTTAATTTATCCGACTATGATTACGCATATTGCTCATCAGGATGCCTGGATCAGCTCTATACTGTCCATACCGTTAGGTTTAATTATTATTTACGTGCTCCTTCGTGTCCATGAACTCTACCCGGGCCTTACACTTATTGAAGCGATCCGTAAAATTTTCGGGCCTGTATTCGGAACCATTGTCTCCTGCTGGTATTTGTTTTATTTTTTAATGAACACCGCTCTTATTGCTAGAGAGGTAGGCGATTACCTGACTACCCAGTTATTTGTACAAACCCCTCTGCATGTCCTGCTCGTTATGGGAATTTCCCTAATGGTGCTTACTGCGCTAATGGGAATTGAAGTTTTCGGTCGTGTTAGCGAGATGCTATTACCAGCATATATATTAATCTTCTCCGGTCTGATCCTTGCACTCCTGCCACAAATTCAGCTTTCTAATGTACGGCCTGTTTTGGAAAACGGGTTAGCTCCTGTTGCTAAAGGAATGGTTCCAGGCGTGGCTATGCCTTTTGCCGAAATGTCTATTATGCTCATGGTTTTTCCTTATGTAAACAAAAAAGCCCATTTTAAAAAGGACATGTTGCTCGCCTCTCTTATAGGCGGATTCCTGATTAGCGTGTTTCTGCTTCTCTCTCTCCTTGTCGTTGGTCCCTTTGTGACCAATTATAGTCCATACATTTCTTCTGCTCTCACAACAAAGATTAACGAGCTCAATTATATTACACGAGTTGAATCGTTAGTAACTTTAACCTGGGCACTTGCTGCCTATTTCAAAGGTGTCCTTTTCTTTTACGCGTTTACTTTCGGAACAACCCAGCTATTCCGAGTTTCTAATATCCGCTCCTTTGTCATCCCCGCAGGAGCGCTTGTGTTTGGCATGACCATTTTGATAACCCCAAATGTGTTTTATTATGTAAGAACTCTTGTTTATCCCATGTCTACTTGGCATTATACAAACGGCTTGATCATTCCGCTTTTTTTATGGGGTGTTTATCTCTGCAAGCAAAAGTGGAAGCATCGACAGAACGCATCCAAAAATTAACAAAAACCTTTTGAAACCGATGCTTAAAGAAGCATAATCCGATTCCAAAAGGTTTTTTTGTTCTTCACTTACGCCATATCCTGAATGTATGCCAGCGCAGCATCAATGTGCCCTTTTACTCTTAAACCACGCCATTCGTGAACTAAGATACCATTTTCATCAATAAGGAACGTAGACCGAACAATGCCCATGTACTGCTTGCCATACATCTGTTTTTGCTGCCATACACCATACGTCTCAGCGACCTGATGCTCTTCATCAGATAACAACTGAAAAGGGAGTCCGTACTTGGCAATAAACTTGTCATGCTGCTTGAGTGGATCAGGGCTTATCCCCAGAATCACCGTGTTCAAACCTTCAAACTCCGTATGTTTATCCCGAAAATCACAAGCCTGGGTCGAGCAGCTAGAGGTCAAGTCCTTGGGATAGAAATATATCAACACCCTACTGCCTCGATAATCTGACAGCTTAACATGCTTTCCCTCACTGCCAGGCAATTCAAAATCCGGTGCCGCTTGCCCAATAACGGTAAATGCCGCGGACATCTCATCATCTCCTATCTTGTGGGGGTTCTTATATAACCTGACCTATGAGCCTGCCCCTCTGTAGCGGCGAATTCCCCAGTTCCATGCCAGTAAGCCCAAGGTCAGAAAGACAATCCCCATCACAGGAGTTAAGAGCGCCATATGGCGCATGTCCTCTCGGTGAAGGAACAGGGAGGCTGGATATACGCCAACAAAAGCAAACGGTAGTATCCAAGTCAGCACAACCTGAATGGCTCGGTTATAGATCGTTACTGGATAACGTCCGTAACCCTGAATATTGTACATGAGCGGAATAATTCCTGTCGGCGCATCCGAAAAAAACGAAAGGGAAGTCAATATGGTGTATATCCCCGTATAGATCGCCACGGCACTTAGGCTTAAAATGATCAGCGCCGGTATGAACCACCACTCCATAGCCAAGTCCATCTGTGCCCCGCTGATCCCCATTATAATCAGACCGATCACTGAGCCGACCAGTGCGGGCGGGTCCACATTTTCAAGGAAAATCTGGAACAGATTATACGCAGGACGGGTCATTACCCGGTCGAGTTCACCTTTTACAATATAACGCTCGCTAAAGTTCCAAAGGTTGACGAAACAGCTGAATAGTCCGTAAGGAACCATAAAAAATCCATAAACGAACACGACTTCATTTTCACTCCAGCCACCCAAACTGTCTGTGTGCATAAAAATAACCAGGATAAAAATAAGATTCGTGGCCTGAAACAACAGATCTGAAATAACTTCTACCCAAAAGTCGGCCCGATAGGTGAGCCGTGACTTCATGTAATTTTTTAAATATTCGCTAATGAGACCCAAATAGTACATCATCGGCTTACCCTCCCTGCACGAACAGACGTCTGCGCGCCAGTCGCCAAATGATGATCATCGGCACGAGCAGAACGACCAGCCAAATGATTTGGATACCCAGTACATTCCAAATGCCAACGCCTTTTACACGTCCCGTAAATACAGAGCCCGGCAAATAGGTAATTGCCTGAAACGGCATCCATTGGGCGATTGTCGCCAGCCAGCCTGGGAACAAACTAATTGGCAAAATCAATCCAGAAAACAGATCTACAACTACGCGCTTCATACGCATCATGCCCTCATTATTTTCGATAAAAAAGGCCGTTAATCCCGTAATAATATTGATCTGAGTGTTGATCATAAAGCTGAAAAACAGCATGACCAGAAAACCAACCCAGGCTACCGGATCCGTGGGAAGTTTCACCGGAAATAGCAGCAACGCAATCGCCATACCTGGAATCATAAACAACAGAAAACGGAACATTCCCTCGCCGAGTCCTTGCATAAATTTAACAAGTACATAGTTATAAGGTCGGATCATCTGAATTGCAATGCTTCCATCACGAATATCCGTCGATATCTCACGATCCAGATTGTTAAAATAAAAGGCTCTCGCCATCCACGATACGGCTACATACGTCGTCATCTGAGCAGCGGTAAAGCCTCCAATGCTACCCGCATCGCCATATATCGCTTTGTATGTGAAATAATACACGCCAATATTCATGCAATAAATAAGGATTCCTGAATAATAGTTCACACGATAAGCCAGCATCGTGAGAAATCGAATACGAATAAAATCGGTGTATACGCTAAGCATGAACTTTGGCCTCCACTACCGGATTGCCCTGGCGTTCCGCCGAGCCAGACTGATAGATACTGCGGACGATATCATCCGTGTTGGTTTCAATGATTTTGATATCCGTAATGTCCGTGCGACCGACTACGCAAGCGAGCACATCCGATACATTAATATGAAGAGGAATCCATACCTTGGCAGCCAAATCATTATCCACCGTCCAAGCCAATGGCATATCAGCAGTCCATGCCTGTAATTGCTCCAATTGGGTCGATGTGCCGAACTGGAACCGTACTTCTCGACCTGTACCCCAACGCGCCTTCAGATCCTCAAGACCACCATCATAAATGATATTCCCATCATCCAGCATAATGACGCGCGAGCACAGCGCTTCAATATCCTGCAAATCATGGGTCGTCAGCAAAATAGTCGTACCGTGATCCCGGTTCATGTCCTTCAGAAACTCGCGGATTTCGGACTTCACCATAATGTCAAGCCCAATGGTCGGCTCGTCCAGAAAAACAATAGACGGATTGTGCAGCAAGGCTGCTACCAACTCACAGCGCATCCGTTGCCCGAGACTAAGCTTGCGTACCGGGCGGCTTAGCAGATCCTGCAATTGCAGTCTCTCCACCAGCTCATCCAGCCTGCGTTTGAAGTCAGTAGCCGGAACCTGATATACTTTCCGCAGTAGTTGAAAAGACTCGATCACACCGATGTCCCACCAAAGCTGGCTGCGCTGACCGAAAACAACACCAATGTTGCCTACAAATTTCTCACGTTCCTCATAGGGGACATAACCGCCCACCTTGAGATGTCCCGATGTCGGCACGAGAATGCCTGTCAGCATCTTAATCGTGGTGGACTTTCCGGCGCCATTCTCACCGATATAACCGCATATTTCTCCTTGCGGAATACGGAAAGATATATCTTTGACCGCGGCTACCTCGTTGTACTCGCGGGCAAATAAATCAAGGAAGGCGCCTTTTAAGCCCTCGCGATTTTTTTGAACCTTAAATGTTTTGCGCAGATCCTGCACATCTATTGCCAGCATGTTATACCTCTCAATCAGGATTTGTAAAATCCATAGTTAAATTGATTGTGCTCCAAAAAGAAATTATAATGTAATGAACTGAAAAGCGAAAGGGAGAGCATCCATGACAAGCAGAACCAAAAGGACGATATGGTCGGTTCTAGCCGTGGTAATCGTCGCGATTGTCGGCTTTGCCGTGTACTATTTTACATCTATTTATAATCAGCTGGATAATCTGCATAAAGAGGGTGCTAACTCCCCCTTCAAAAATGTAAAGCAGGTCGATCAGGTTCGTACGCCAGAACCGCCCAAGTGGGAAGGTACCGATATGGTCAATATTTTGCTAATGGGTGTCGATGGGCGCGGTATCCAGAAAGGGGAAGTCCCCCGATCAGACAGCATGATGGTCGTGTCACTGGACCCCGTCAAGAAAAAAATCCACCTGTTCTCTATTTTGCGTGATACGTACGTGGATATTCCCGGTTACGGAAAAAATCGAATTAATACCGCCATTACTCACGGACCCAACACAGCCATGAAGACGGCTGGCGATCTGTTAGGCATTCCGGTGCAATATTATGTGTACACGGATTTCCAGGGTTTTATCAAACTGGTGGATGCCGTAGGCGGGATTGATTTTGAAGTGGAAAAGGATATGCATTATACAAGTAATGCAGATAAACATCAGTACGACATTGATTTGAAAAAGGGTATGCAGCATCTGGATGGCAACACGGCGCTTCAATATGTGCGGTTCCGCCACGATGCGATGTCCGACTTCTCCCGATCAGGACGGCAACGCGCATTTTTGGAGGCCGTAGCCCAGAAAATGCAGACCACGACTTCCATCGCCAACCTGCCGAACATTTTAGAGCAGGTTAACCCGTACATCGACACAAATCTCAGTGTTAACGATATGTGGAAGCTGGCGAATGTGGGGTACCAAAGCAACTTTGCAGGCAGTGAACAGGTTCCACCGATGAAGATGCTCGGAGAAGAGAATGTGGGCGGCGCGGCAGTTCTTACTGTCCGCGATCCGGAAGAACTGAAAACGTATGTGCAGGATATTTTTAATAATCCACCCACACAAACACAGGAACAAAATAAGGATCAGACCGAAACAAAACAGCCAGACAGTGCATCGTCTACCAAGACGGATAAAGCTTCTTTTACAGGGGGCAGTAAAGCCAGTGATGAGAATGCTTCCAAACAATCAACAACAAAGACAGGTCAAAAAGAGCTATAATGATGTATGCAGGGGCAGCCGTGAACGCTGCCCTTTGGCGTGTGTATACCCTATTTTAATGAACGGAAAGGAAGTTTTTGATGATGAAACGGGAAAACTCCGAAGCACTATATAAAGA
This sequence comes from Paenibacillus sp. FSL L8-0644, assembly GCF_038008165.1. Classification (NCBI taxonomy): domain Bacteria; kingdom Bacillati; phylum Bacillota; class Bacilli; order Caryophanales; family Paenibacillaceae; genus Paenibacillus; species Paenibacillus sp. FSL L8-0644. The sequence goes on along the minus strand of NZ_JBBOYN010000001.1, from coordinate 929,042 downwards.
GGCCCTGGAGCATATTGTCGGGGGCGTTAACAGCCCTTCACGTTCCTTTAAAGCTGTGGGCGGCGGTGCTCCAGTATTCATGAAACGCGCTCAAGGCGCTCATTTCTGGGACGAGGATGATAATCGGTATATCGATTATTTGGCGGCCTACGGCCCTATTATTACCGGACATGCTCACCCCCATATTACCAAGGCGATCAGCGAAGCGGCCGCGAACGGCGTATTATACGGAACCTCAACGGTATTGGAAATCAAACTGGCCAAGATGCTGAAGGAAGCCATTCCTTCTATGGACAAGGTCCGGTTTGTGAATTCCGGCACAGAAGCAGTCATGACGACGATTCGTGTGGCACGGGCTTATACTGGGCGGAACAAGATCATCAAATTTGCCGGCTGCTACCATGGTCACTCGGATCTGGTACTTGTAGCTGCTGGCTCTGGACCTTCTACACTGGGCATACCTGACAGTGCAGGCATTACAACCAACATTGCGAGCGAGGTCATTACTGTGCCATTCAATGACCTCGACGCGTTGCGCCAAGCTTTGGAGCGCTGGAGCGACGATGTGGCGGCAGTCATGGTCGAGCCTATTGTCGGTAATTTCGGCATGGTTATGCCGCAGCCCGGTTATTTGGAAGGGTTGTGCTCCATGGCGCGTGCGAACGGCTCACTCGTCATTTATGACGAGGTCATTACCGCATTCCGATTCCACTTCGGCTCTACCCAAACGTATGCAGGTTTGGACAACCATGATGCGATTCAGCCAGATTTGACCGCGCTGGGCAAAATCATGGGTGGTGGTCTGCCAATTGGTGCCTACGGTGGCAGCAAGCAGATCATGGAGCAGGTTGCCCCACTCGGCCCGGCTTATCAGGCGGGTACGATGGCAGGCAACCCGGCGTCCATCTCGTCAGGCATCGCCTGCCTTGAAGTCCTTCAAGGAGAAGGCGTGTATGAAGAGATGGAACGTCTGGCTGTGAGGCTGACGGACGGTATTCAGTCCTCTGCCGAACGCTATGGCGTGCCATTGACGATCAACCGTATTCGTGGAGCGTTCTCGACGCATTTCTGTGATCATCCGATCACGAATTACGCACAGGCGCAGGATACGGATAGCGAAGCATTCGCATCCTTCTTCCGTCACATGCTGGATCGAGGTATTCATCTGGCACCATCCAAGTACGAAGCCTGGTTCCTCACAACAGCGCATACGGACGAAGATGTAGATGCTACGCTGGAAGCGGCGGACGATTCGTTCCGGGCGATGTCACAAGGGAAGTAAACCCAGCAGTAAGTGATAGAATATGAATTTTGATAAGAGCTGGAAGTAGTCTTAGGGAAGGGTATTCGACCTCTGGGACTTCGTTCCGGCTTTTTTTATTTTACAACTGTACCCGTACAGTTTCAGATTTTATGGATTGTATCATGTTATGCCATCCGGGTATATTGAGAGAACCACAGGTTAAGGTCATGACTACGGAGGTTTATTATGCACAGTCGTTCCAGAAATGGAGCCGCCTATCTGGCAGCTCTCAGCTATGCAGCTATACTTGGATTTTCATTTTTATTTGTAAAATTGACGGTCACAGAGGCGAGCCCGCTGGATGTGATCGCCCACCGCTTTGCGCTGTCTTTTATCGCTTTGACCGTTCCAGTGCTGCTTGGTTGGATTAAGCTCAACATCAAATTGCGTGACATTCTGCGCATTTTACCACTGGCGCTGCTCTCGCCATTAGTGTATTTTCCACTGCAAGCCTTCGGGCTGATGAGCACTTCTTCATCGGAAGGTGGAATTATTCAAGCAACCGTTCCCATCTTTACGTTGCTGTTAGCTTCTTATTTTATTAAAGAGCGTACAACAGTAGTCCAAAAGATTTCCTTACTGCTCTCTGTCTTTGGTGTGGTTTTTATATTTGTAATGAAAAGCGGAGCACCGCTAGCGTCCAATAGCTATGGCGGTATTCTTCTGCTCGTGCTCTCTGCGATATGCCTATCCGGTTATAATGTACTGGCACGGCCCTTAACACAAAAGTACAGCCCCATGGAATTGACCTACGTTACCTCTATTTTGGGATGTATCGTTTTTAACGTGGTGGCACTGGGATATCATGCCATAGACGGCTCCATGAGCGCCTATACCGCTCCACTGGTGAAGCCTGGTTATTGGATGGCACTGATTTATCTGGGCATTCTGTCTACCCTCGTCACCTCACTGTTATCAAGCTTTGCCTTGAAGTGGATCGAAGCCTCCAAAATGAGTGTGATCGGTAATTTATCCACCCTCATTTCCATGATTGCCGGTGCTTACATTTTGAAGGAGCAGCTCGCCTACTATCACATTGTTGGGGCTGTGATGATCATTATCGGCGTGCTGGGTACCAATTTTGGAGGGCGAAAAAACTTCACGCCGATCAAAACAACTTCGGCAAAATCACAAAAGACGGGCTAAAAATGGATACTAATTTGCCTGCAAAAAAAAGAAATCTCCCAGCTGCGCAATTCCAGCCGGGAGATTTCTTTTTTCACTTCTTAGTCTTCGTCGGATTAAATAGGGTACGCCATGACACTCATTAACGCCAATTCCGGCTGTGTCGTGTCCAATCTGCTATATTGTACGATGATGGGCACATCGCTAGTGACCGTAATTGCGTAAGGAATGCCTGTCGGAATCCGTTCGCCGGATTTCTCCAACGAGGCTGTTCGGATATGACGGGTTCGTCTTCCTTCCACCACCTCGATCAATCCCTCCAATGGCTCGCGGTCTTCAAAATAGATGTCTATACTTAGATTTGCCACACGGCTCCCACAATTCAGCACGCATATACTCTCATGACTGAGCAGCTCTCCCCGGCTTTCCGGTGGAATATACCCATCGGGGATGACCCAGAATAGGCTGCCTCGCGGCTGATTAGCCACCTTTTCCTGAGAAAGTTCAGCATTTCCCATACTATTGGCCTCCTTCCTTTACCCATAATACTTTTTAGCGCATATGCCCTTTCTTCTAGCCGTATGGATTCTCCTTGGTACGCAACAGTTGAGCCAGAAAAGCAAGCGCCAATCCCTGACCCCAGCCCTGAATGCGTTTGTAGGGGACGTTTCGATAGCCGTCAATATCGTTCATCACAGCGGTTCCAGCGGATACACCCGTTACTGTGCCGTCGTCCTTAATGCGGGAAAGAATACCGTCGATCGCCTTTTGTGTGTATTTGTTAAACAACCGCCCTTGCATAAGCAAGGCAGTCGCGATTCCTGCCGAGCCCGAGGTTTCCAGATAAGAGGTATCATCATTCAGCACCGTATGCCACAGCCCTTCCGGGGATTGCAGTCGCACCAGCGCATTGAGCTGGTCACGCAGCGAGCCATCGATGATCATATAAGATGGATGCTGCACCTCCACAAATTTCAGCGCTTTTGCCATCGTGAGAGCTGCCCATGAATTGCCGCGCGCCCAATATATTCCTGACATCCGGCTTTGATTCGCATGATCCCATCCGTGATAATACAGATTCGTATCCGGGTCCTGCAAAAATTCTTCATGCCCGTGATATTGACGAACCCCATCCTCCCAATACTCTTTGTTGCCCAACAGATGACCGATACGCAGCAAATAATAACCGGCCATAAACATCGTATCCACCCATGCTTGCTGCGGAAATACATCATGAAGTGAGTTCACCGTATGCTGGAAAATGCCGTCGGCAAACCGTTCCGCTTTTTTGGCCAAAAATTCTGCCATCTCGATGGCAATATCAAGGTATTTTTGCTCACCTGTGGCCTGGTAAAGCGTCAACAAACAGTGCCCGACAGAAACGCCGTTCACCGAGAGAGATGGAAGCCCATCCTCAATACTTTCGTCAACCCATTCTTTCAGCTTGATCAAATACTTTTCGTTCCCTGTCGCTTCATACGCTTCGCATACTCCGTAAAAGGCTACTCCACCCGGCCAATCCCAGCTGTAGTGCATTTGAAATGTGCGTTCAACTACCCGGTCGATCACCTGCTTAACTTGTTCTTCATCAAATATCAATGCAGGCATTTCCACGTCCCCCCCTTTGGTAAGTTTCACGTGAGTTACCTCCTTGACGTCCGTATATGAATAGGTCGTCCTTCAACGTAAATACATGCGTAACGGTTGCAAATCCAGTGCCCTCACAGCATCCACCACCATGTCTGCAATACGAACCGCACCATTCTCATGAAAATGTGTGTTATCCTCTAAGCCGCCGGAAAAGTTCATGTATTCACCAGGCAGCAGCCACATAAAAAGCTCTTTACTCTCTTCGGGACCCAGCTGCTCATATAACTCCTGCGTGCGGGCAGACAAATCAATCAGCGGTACATTCGCTTCTTCCGCCAGCTCACGAACCGCTGTTACATAGTCACCATGTGTGTCAGATAGCGTACCATCCTCATTAAAATAGCGACGATGTACGGGCGTGACCAGTACCGGGGTTGCCCCATGGCTTCTTGCGCCGTCGATGTAGAGGCGAAGATGCTCCTTGTAGGTTGTAAAAGGCTCTGTAGCCCGCTCCGGGTCAGGCTTCTGATCATTATGGCCGAACTGGATGAACAGGAAGTCTCCTGCCTTTATTTCGCCCAAAATGGCACCCAGCCGTCCTTCGTCCACAAAGCTTTTGGAGCTTCTTCCCGATACGGCATGATTATCCACGCAGACATCATGCTTGAACAGGGCGGGCAAAGCCTGGCCCCAGCCAGTATACGGATAACCGGATGCGTCCTGATCCGTAACCGTGGAATCTCCGGCTAGGAATAGCCGGAGGGTCTGTGGCGCTGGCGCAATCTCCAGCGCATTGAGCCGTGGCGCGGTGCCTGATACGGTGAGGCGCAGCTTGCCACCCCGGACTGGCACCGCAAACAGGGCTTCGGTGAACTGGCCCGGCAGCGTCTGTACCGGGGGAAGCATGTGCTTGCCTTCACCAGCCTTGAGTCGCGTGAGCGTTTCCGCCTGCGAATCGCCGACCAGTATAGTGACGAGATACATCCCGTCTGGCACATCTGCAACAAATGCAGCGTTCAGTGGAATACAAAAGCTGCTTCGTAGCTGCGTGCGTGCATCCTTAGCTGCACACTGCCTTTTTCGACCGTACACATGCTCCGTAGTCTCGAAGCCATAGCCCTGTTCAGTTGTATATACGCAATCCGGAGACACTCCCTTGTAGCCATCCGCAGGTTCCCCCGGACCAAAATCAAACTTCCACAATTTACTCACCTCTCAGCCATCGCCCTCAAATCCCAACCATTCAATTGTATAAACCCGGATACCTTCCATTTCCACTCGTAAGCCTCATATCCTCACGCTATGGATTTTGGATCTTATCCCTTCAAACCACTTGTACTCATTCCTTCTACAATTTGCTTCTGGAATGCGAAGAATACAGCGATAACTGGAAGCAGGCTTAGGATAGACATCGCGAACATTCCTCCCCAGTTGGAAGCCGACTCGCTGTCGAGGAACATCTTGAGTGCAATAGATACGGTATATTTCTCCGGCGAATTCAGATACAGTACCGGACCTAGCAAATCCTCCCACTTCCAGTAGAAAGAGAAGATTGCCGCTGTAGCCAACGACGACTTGAGTAAGGGTAAAATAATTCTAAAATACAGCCGGAACTTGCCGCATCCATCAATCGTCGCCGCTTCATCCAACTCTCCTGGAATCGTTCGTATAAACTGCACCATCAGAAAGATGAAGAACGGCATCCCGAAAAAGGAGGGTACCACCAACGGTAAGATCGTATTGATCCAACCGAGCTTGGTGAAAATAATATATTGCGGTACCAGTACCACATCCCCTGGTAGCATAAGCGTCACCATCATCAAAGCAAACCACAAGTTACGTCCTTTGAATTTCAAGCGCGCAAAGCCAAATGCGATCAATGAGGAGGAAAGCACGGCTCCAATCGTTGAAATCACCACGATCGTGAGCGAGTTCAGAATGTACGTGCCAAAGTTGTAGCCAGTCGTTCCTTTCCAGCCTGTTACATAGTTTTGCCAGATCCATTCTGTAGGGAAAAGCGAGGATGCCGTGACGAATATCGTCCGACTTTCTTTAAACGAGCTGAACAGCATCCAAAACACGGGATACAGCATCAGGAGCGCCAGTGCAGCAACCAGTATGTGATAAATTGGCCATTTGACCGTTTTCCATGCCATCGGTATCAGCGCCCCTTTTCCGTTTCATAAAATACCCAGTATCTGGAGGTTATAAATAAAATCGCTGTCAGTATCCCAATCATAATGAGCATGACCCAAGCCATGGCTGCCGCATATCCCATATTGCTGAACATAAACGCCTGCCGGAACAGATACAGTGAATGCAGCATCGTTCCATCCATCGGGCCTCCTTCGCCCTTAGAAATAACATAAGCCGGGACGAAGGTCATAAAGGCACTGATCGTCTGCATAATCAGATTAAATAGAATAATGGGGCTAAGCAACGGCAGCGTAATACTGAAAAATTTTCGTACTGGCTTAGCGCCATCTACACTGGACGCCTCGTACAATTCAACAGGAATGTTCTTCAAACCTGCCAGAAAAATCAGCATGGAGGAGCCAAATTGCCATACGGACAAGGTGATTAGCATCGTAAGCGAAGCATCCGGGTCACCAAACCACTTCACCGGAGTCGCCCCTAAGGTCGAAAGCAGGCTGTTCACTATGCCGTTATTACTGAAAATGTTCCGCCACATAATGGATACCGCAACGCTACCTCCGATAATCGACGGCAGATAGTACATTGTCCGATAGGTGCCGACCATACGCGACTTGGTATTCAAAATCATAGCCACAAACAGCGCGAAAATCAGTCGCAACGGTACACCGACCAATACATACGTAAACGTGACCCTGATCGAATTCCAGTATTTCGGGTCGCCTGTGAACATTTTTTCGAAGTTACCCAGACCAATCCATTTGGGCGGGGTGAACAGGTTGTAGGTGGTAAAGGACAGATACAGCGAAATAAACATTGGAATTAACGTAAACGCCAGAAAGCCCACAATAAACGGGCTGATAAACGCATATCCGGTCATATTGGCTTTCAAGCTCTGATGATTTCGCAAGCTCATCAAGCCTCCCTTCTGTTGCATTTTAAAGAATTAGCAAAACTTTATAATATTAATAATTCGTTGTTATGTGAATAATATTGTGATGTCTGCAAAGGGTGCTTATGCAGTTGGTTCGTCCAATCAACCGTGCGCAATCATGCTTTGGACTACGCACGGTTAACTTAACGAAACGTTCCTTCGATCTTATGCTAAACAGTATCAGATATCCTAAAGGTCACATTGCGCTCATTATTGCTTGTTATTCGCAAGGATAGTATTCGCATCAGCCCGGAATTTGGCCGCTGCGTCTTCAGGCGTCATCTGTCCGAAATTGACCTGTTCAATATAATCGGTCAGAGTCGCAATCACTTCCGGCGATCCGACTGGCGGCGGCGGGCTCATTGGAGAAGCCTTCGGCTCCATGGAAGCTACAAATTCAAACACCTGCTTCGTAGGCTCGCTCAACTCTGGCGCAACAGCCTCCTTGATTTTGGAGGAAATCGGCACGCCACGTTCGCCTTTAATCAATTTATTCGCTTCTACATCATTCATCCAGAAATCAATAAACTTTGCGGCCTCATCCTTCACCTGTGAACGGGAAGCAACCGTCCAGTACATCGTAGGCTGCATGTATACGCCTTTTTCCATATTCGGCCCAAACATTGGTGCCAGTGCCATGGGGCGGTTAACAACCTGCTGTAAACCTACATACTGATTGGACCACTGCCAAATACCGATGCCTGTTCCTTTTACGATATCGGATTCCTCAAGAATCCCCTTGGTCTGGTTCATAATTTCAGGAGGCGGGGTCGCTCCCTTCTTAATCAGATCAGCCAATCCGCTGAAGAAGTCAACAAACAGCTTATCATCGTCATACCCCAATCCTGTCCCTTCCGCATTGTAGAGAGTCTTTCCTTGCGTACGCAAATAATAGTGGAAGAAAATATCGGCAGCCATTGAGCTGTCAAAGTATACTTTATTGGAAGCTGCCTTTAAAGCCATTTCTTTGTATTGATCCCATGTCCAGTTGTCAGGAATTTTGTCTATGCCCGCTTTTTTGAGCAGCGCCGGATCATACTGGAAACCCAGAACATTGACACCTGTTGGAATACCATATTGCTTTCCTGCTATTACGCCGGTACTGAGTACATTTTCGTTCACGTCAGCGACCTGAATTTTTTGATTTAAGTAAGGCGCGAGATCCTCCAGTTGACCATTTTTTGCATATTGGCTAATGTACGAAATGTCCATTTGCACGATATCCGGTAACTGATTAGCCGCAGCCTGTGGGGCGAGCTTTTTCCAATAGTCATCAAAAGAGGCATATTCCACATCGATCGTTACATTAGGATTTTTCTGCTTATACAAATCAACGACCTTCTGCGTGTATTCATGACGCGTATCCGATCCCCACCAAGCGATACGTAACTTTACTTTCCCGTCTGCACTTGTGCCCGAATTGCCGCCGCCGTCCGCTCCGCTACATGCTGTCGTCAAAACGAGCAGCATAGCTATAATCAGAAACCATCCCTTTTTGCCCACCTATCTCTCCCCTTTTCGCTGTTCTAGAAAGGAGCCAAATTACAAGTGACAACGTATTTACGCATTTTTGATAGCGTTTACATTAGCTCCTGTTGTTATTTTCCCAAAAGCTGAGAAGCATTGGAATACACAAATCAGGTTTCCTGGGTTTAAAAAACAGTGGGACTCCATCAGCTCATCCCCTCTCGTGTGATTTAATGTACTCGGAAGGCGTCATACCTGCCCATTTTTTGAACACCTGGCTAAAATATTGCGCGTTCCCGCCAAAGCCGAACCATTCGGCCAGCTCAAACACCTTTACATCTCCTGTCTCTCGAATATGCTCAGCCGCACGTTCGATCCGATAACGATTGACGTAGTGTGAGAAGTTTTCCCCAGTCACCTTTTTGAAAATCTTCCCTAAGTAGTCGGAATTCATATACAGCATTTGGCCTGCCACTCCGTTCAGCGACAAATCGGATTTTCTGTAGTTTTGCTCAATAATAGTGATCATTTTATCAACGGTAGAAGATTGGCGATACACATTACTTTTATAATAGATTGCGGTCATTCGTTCGGCAGCTTCCTGTACAAAAGATTTGAGACATGCCAGCGTTTTTTGCTCTGCCAGCACCACCATTCGGCTCGTAAACGCCGCACGCTCTTCTTCAGGGCATATACGGATCATAGCGGCATAGAGCTGAAGCACATAAGAGCGGGTCACAGAGATTTCCAGCTTCATCCGGGACAAAATACCGAATAACCGATCCACTTCCTGTGCAACCTCCACCGTATTTCCAGCCTTGATCAGCAGACCGAACTTTTCCTCGTCCAGCTCCAAATCTGCCATCTCCCGGGTATCCTCAGTCGCTAAATCCTCTTTCGTAATCAGACTGCCCTCCCCGGTGTAAAAACGGTGATTCATACAATGCAGTGTCTCCCGGTACATCCCCCGTGAATGCTGCATACTATCCGACTCACTAACTGCGACCGTTACCTCCAGTTTGTAAAAGCGATGAAATGTCGCACGTACCGCTTCAATCTGTTTCATAAACCGTGACGTATCATCCTCGCTTTCCAGCACGATGAGCAATTGCCCCTGCATGGTCGTACTGAGCAAGACATCATCCATCAAATCTGCCGCTATATTTTGCAATGCAAACAGATGCTCCGGCTCATGGGATTCCTCCACCCGCAGCAGCAGCATTCGAACCTGCTTATCTTGCAATTCAATTCCGAATAACCGCTCATAAAATGCGATATCGCGGCTACCGTAAGTTTTATAGGAAATAAACTCCTTCAAAAAGTGTTCCTTCACATGAGGCAGCATACGCTGAAAATCTAGCTTCATCCGGTTTACAAACTGCTTGCGTTCTTCCTGCTCCTCCCGCTCCTGTCCCAACTCGGTCAGAGCCTCATGAATTTGCCGCTCATTGCATGGCTTCAACAAGTAGTGCTTCACCCCGTATTGCATGGCCCGACAGGCATAATCAAAATCTTTGTAGCCAGACAACAGAATGAAACGGACGTCTGGAAAATGCTCCGTCGTTTTGGCAACCAGTCCGATACCGTCTAGTCCTGGCATAGAGATGTCGCTAATCACAAAATCAGGTGGGCTGGCTTGAATCTGATCATAAGCCTCAATCCCGTTACGTGCCGTGCCAACCAATCTCGTGCCCGCTTTCCCCCAATCAACCACCTGTGATATGCCTTCCAAAATCATACGCTCATCATCAACCAGTAGCACCTTGTACACGACCCTGATCCCCTTTCACATATGGAATACAGACATGAATCGACGTTCCTGTTCCTGACTCGCTATGCAGCTCTATCCCCCAAGGTGTACCAAATGTCAGGTTAATCCGTTCCTGAATATTCGTAAGTCCAATGCCCTGCCCACGAGTCGTAACCTGCCCGCTTCGCAGCTTTTCCAAGAAATCCGGCGTCATTCCCGGTCCGTCATCTTCAACTCGCAGAAATAGAGCACCCTCGCTTTCTCTCGCAATAATAGCAATCTGACAGGGTTCAATTCGCGGCTCCAGCGCATAATGAATGGCATTCTCCACCAAGGGCTGAAGCGTTAGCTTCGGAATTTGTGCATCCATCAGTTCTTCCGGAATATCCAGATGGAAAACGAGACGTTCATCAAAACGTGTTTTTTGGATCGTTACGTAGCTCCTTACAATATCCAGCTCTTTTCGAAGCGGAATCAGCTGCTCCTCAAAACTGACCGCACTACGCAATAGAAAGGCAAGTGCTTCCACCATCTCTGAAATCCGATCCTGTTTATTGGCCTTGGCGAGCCAGTTCACGGACTCTAATGTATTGTATAAAAAATGTGGATTAATCTGGGCCTGGAGCGCCTTTAGCTCTGTTTCCCGCAGTAATAGCTGCTTGGCAACATTCTCATTAATGAGCTCACGAATGCGGCGAATCATTTTCTTGTACGTTCGATGAAGCAAGCCTACCTCATCCTGTGTGGAAAGGGGGACCGCACCAAGTGCTTCCTCTTCCAAACGGTCGAGATCGCCTTTTTCTATTTTACGCATGTTCTGGATTAATTGAACGATCGGTTTGGTAATGCTCCCTGACAATCTAGCCCCCAGAGCCAATGCGATAAGAAGCATAATGACAAAAATAGCGCTTACAACCTCTTTGATAATCGTAATGCTGCGAAACATATCATCGAAGGGGGTCATATGCAAATACGTCCAATCCGTATAAGAAGATTTGATTTGAGCAGCGAAAAAGGTTCCTCCTGAGTAGGTCGCAATCCCGTAAGGCTGCTTCCGGCCCAGCTCGGCCTGAATATCACTCTCACTCAAAAGTGGTGTTTCGGGATAAATCATCCGCCTTCCATCTGTAATCATCAGTTGTCCGTCACGACCGGAGGTTTGTACACGGTCCGCTACAATCCGGTCAATTCGCACACGAATCGCAAGCGTTCCGAGCCCATTCAGCGTAAAATTGGAATCGGTAAAGGATTTGAACTGCCGAGCTGCCAGCAAGGAGGAATGACCTGCGGCATACCATGCATTGGAACCGTCATGTTCGTCTGCCAGCTCCGACAGGGTGGATCGAAGCTCTTGGGGAATACCTTCGCGGTTGCCCGCACTCATGACCTGTCCCTCTTTGTCGATGACCATCATAGAATAGACATAGGTTTCAGAGCCGGCAAAGGCGACAAGCCTATTCGTTATTTTTTTACGCAGCACCATTTTGGCATAAGGGGATTTCTCCTTTTCCAATTGCAGCAAATAACGTTGAAGCTGCTCGTCCGTTGTTACCTTGAAAGTAACTTTTTCCACATCCTTCAGCTCATTTTCTATACCGATTGAAGAAATATTGAGTACTTCGGATGTTTTTTTGTACATTTGATTATCATAAATGTGAAATACGTACTTAAGTATGACTGCAACAACTGCAAAATTAACCAGCATAAGCACCGTGATCAGCAGTACCATTTTATGATGGATTCCAGCATTTTTGTAAGCGCTTTTAAAGTAGGTAATCAGTGATTGTCGCCTCCTTTATAACATACAAAATACCCCATGCCTTGGTCATTCGGCAAGAGGTATTTGCATTTGCTTAGCGTTGATCGGTTGGTTTCGATTTGTCCGCCTTGCTCATATATTCGTCGTATCGGTCATCAAGTTCCCGTGCCATACTCCGGTATTTACGCGTTTCCTCAACAATGGGATCGATATGAGTCTGAACCCGCACCTCATATTTAGGGCTGAGCCGTTCCCGCTTTTGGGCCTCATTCTCACGAATTTCGCCTTCCGTCAGCAGTTCACTGAGCTGGCGTTCCAATTCTTCGGATTGACTCATCGCGATTTCCTCCTTTAGGGTGATGGTCCCTACGTAGAATTATAACCCGGTTGCGTCTGCTTCTTTCAGCACTTGAATAAGTTGAGAATGAATAGCTGTATTCGTAGCTGCAATATGCCGTACACTCAGGTCATAAGGTCTGCCCAATGTATCGGTAATGGTACCGCCTGATTCCTGCACCAGCAAAGCGCCCGCTGCTACATCCCACGCATTCAAACCAATTTCGCAATAGGCCGATAACCGTCCCGACGCCACATAAGCCAGATGCAATGCTGCCGAGCCCAGCGCCCGAATGCCGCGTACCTGAGGTGTAAGAACCTGCGTGATTTTCATATTTAGCGGTTGTGCATACGTACGATCTGGCGGGAAGCCGATGCACACCAGACTATCTCCCAGTGTTTCTTCTCTTGAGGCTTGCATGCGATTACCATGTACATATGCGCCTTTTCCTTTTTCCGCTACAAACATTTCATCACGGGACGGATCATAAATAACTCCGACAATCACCTCTCCACGATGGGCCAAGGCGATAGACACACTGTAATACGGCAGACTGTGTACAAAATTGGTCGTGCCATCTACCGGATCAATAATCCATAAATATTCCTCTTCACGGGCAGCCTCTAGTGCGCGGGCCGAAGCTTCGGCTCCCGGCTCTACACCCTCTTCACCCAAAATCGCATGATCGGGAAAATGGGTCAGAATCAGTCTGCGAATCATCTGTTCTGCACCTTTATCTACCTCGGTCACTAGATCCGTAGGAGACTGTTTGGTATTCAAATGTTCAACAGTTCCCAGCTTGCTCTTAATCCATTCCCCGGCTTTGGATGCCGCGTTAATAGCCACGGCCGTATAGCTTTTTCCTGATACGATATAGGGAACCTTTTCGTTTTCATGTTCGTTCAACGTGTTCACTCTACTTTCTATATCATTGTTACGTGGTTTACGAAGCTGGCCTACAGCACAGTCTCTTAACCATCTCTGTTTCAGTACAAGTTTGCTAGTTTACACATTCTAGTATACACAATAAACTGCATAAAGTTTCCCCAAATGAGAGCTTTATCCGCAAAATACTACTTTCTAAGGCATAATTTCTACGGAAGCCCCATCCAGCACTTTGACCCCATTATCTTCCTGAAGACGCAGTTCATTCATCAATCCGAATAACGCTTCATCCTTAAGCTTGGCTTCAAGCATGACATCAATCCGATCCGTATATCCAGCAATATTGCGCAGAAAGGTCAGCAACGGCTCCACCAGAACACCGTCTGCATGACCACGAGGGTCTTTTTCACTTTTGGGACTGGAGGCATGAATTTTGGGCGGCAATGGATGATCAGTAGAAGATCCGGCTTGGGCCAATTCCCCTTTCCAGGTATTCAATATGTCCGGCCATAGCTCCCACGGCTTCTCACCCTCGTTATTGACCCATTGATGATGAATATCGAGAACCATCGGCAAGCCCGTTATTTTGCAAGCTTCCAGTGTTTCCACCGCATTGAATGTTTTATCATCATTTTCCAGCGTCAACCGTTCTCTTAACGAAAGATCCAGAGCACTAACCTGCTCTACAAAACGCTGGCCTGAGGTCACCTTATCTCCGTATGCACCACCAATATGAATGTTGTTCTTGGCTTCGGCACCGAGCCCCATGGCCTCCAGCATCGCTTTGTGGTACTTCAAGTCATTAATGGAGCTCTCCAACACCTCAGGACGGGGAGTGCTTAACACTGTAAAATGATCGGGGTGAAACGATACCCTCATCCTATTCGCCTTGACATAGTTCCCAACCTCTGCAAAGTCAGCAGCAAGCGCCTGAAACGGGTTCCAATCCCGCAGATCCTGATGGGTCGCGAGCGGAATCAGCTTGGATGAGAAACGATAGACCTGGATATCACTCGCGCGATTATGGCGCAGCAGCCTCAATGTATTATGGAGATTTTCAGCTGCTATCCGTTCTAGCTTGCGGATCGCAGCTTCTCGGTCTCCAATCTTGTTAAAGCTGGCCATCGTCATGGTTTTAGAGGGGGATGCATTTTGCACGGTAACCGACATGGCTACATAACCTAACCTTACGATCATAGGGTGTCTTCCTTTCAGTAGTTCGCAGTAGATGGTAAGGCCGCTTTCGTTCTGTGACCTAAAACCCTTTTCTACTGATCATACCCGGAAAAGCACATGCTGATTCGGTGTTATCGCACAAATTGCAAGAAGCAAACAGCTAGGATTGCTGCTGTGCTCCAAAAAACATTTCATCCGCCAATGCGGTCTGAATTCTTGATTCCTCATCATTCAGCTTACGAATGAGGATCATTTCAACTTCGGTCACTTCATCGCCCTGGAAATTAATTTCGGCGATACAGCCCACAATCTGCACGATGGCTACTGCCACGTTGTCCACGCTGTAAGCGATGACCTTCTGGCCTGTCGGAAACACGCGCAGCCCGGATTTAACCATTTTGCCACGTCCGTATTCCAGCAGTTCGTAAAGTTCTTGTTCGCTCTTGAATTTGCATACGGAGTTAAATTCAGTTTGAAAGCCCATGTGTAGCCGCCACCTTTCATCATTAAGGGTTTAGTGAAATGCTCAAGTAAGTGCCATATATATGAACAAAAAGGAGAGTGATCAGCTCCCCTTTGTTTCTTTTATGAGTTCTCGTAGTGCAATGCGGACCTGCGCTCATAACGCTCCAGTGCAAGAGCAATCATGCGGTCCAGCAGACTTGCATAGGATACGCCGGTTTCTCTCCACAATAATGGATACATACTGAACGGTGTAAAACCAGGCATCGTATTCACTTCATTAATAAGAATATGTCCGTCCGAGCGTCTGACGAAGAAATCGGCACGGGAAATCCCGCAGCCTTCCAGCGCGCGGAATGCTTGTAATGCGGCTTCACGAATACGATCTGCCACTTCCTCATCCAACGGTGCCGGAATAAGCATTTCCGATTGGCCATCCGTATATTTGGCAGCATAATCATAATAATCACTCGACGATACAATTTCACCCGGTACCGAGGCAATCGGCTCGTCATTGCCAAGTACGCTGACCTCAATCTCACGGGCATCGACGTACTCCTCGACAATCACCTTCAGGTCAAATTGCAAAGCCAGATCTACAGCCTTTTCCAGCTCTTCTCGGTTGCTGGCTTTGGAAATACCGACACTTGATCCCAGATTGGCCGGTTTGACAAAGCAAGGATAACCTAGCTCGGTTTCCATATTACGTACCAGATCATGACTGGTTTGGGCCCACTGTGTACTATTAAAATAACAGTATTTCACTTGCGGCAATCCTGCATGCTCAAACAGCTTCTTCATGACGCCTTTATCCATACCTGCTGCCGAAGCCAACACTCCTGCACCGACATAAGGCATATCCGCCATTTCGAACAGACCCTGAATCGTTCCGTCCTCGCCAAAGGTGCCGTGCAGCAACGGAAACAGCACATCCAGCGTCTGCTCTCCGTACAGCTTGCCGAACAACGTATCTAATGCCGCCTTGGTACCGCCCTCTGCACGTTCCAGCTTCAATTGCTCTACAGAAGCCAGAGGAGCGCTTAATAGCGCCCCTCTACGCCAATCGCCAGCCTTCGTAATATAAAAAGGAATAATCTCGTATTTCTCATAGTTAAATGCGTTCATTACCGCATACGCCGTTTGCAGCGAAACCTCATGTTCGCCCGATTTGCCACCGTACACCAGCCCTACGGTCAATTTTTGATTTGCCATGCCTATCCTCCGCTTTCCTACTTTCGTCATTATGACTGATTTGCGTCACTATACCTGTTATCCATCATCTCATTTAAAAATAGTCGGCGATGTGATAAAAGCGATATACCGTGTTGTCGGTCCACGCATACGAATTTTTATAGTCCCAATAACGATGTCTGGAGCTTACCGTATGCGCATTGACTAGCGGCATGCCGCCCGCATCAAAGGCCGTTACCACCGTGCTGTGCTGAAAGGTTCCGTCACCATCCCAATCGTAAAAAATGACGTCCCCCAGCATGAGCTGCTCCGGTCGACTCACCTGCTCAGCAGTCAAACCCCATGAGCTGGAGCCCAAATACCGCTCCAGACTGTTGGAAACTGCCCAACTGTAGCTCCACAGCTCACGTCCGGCGACCCGTCCTTTATACCACCAGCCCGATTCTCTTTTACCAGTATAGTGGATCGGTGCGCCCCCTGCAAAGAGGCATTGCGAGATATAATTGGTGCAATCCACATCAAAACCTTCAAACTCCGGGTTAAAGCTATCCCACCACTGATCTGCATAAGCCGCTGCTTCTTCACGGCGATATCGGCTGGGACGTGCGGACGAACCAAAGCCCAGCACACCGCGATTCAGCAGCGGCAAACTCCCTCCCTGATTAAACGAAGCCTGTTCAAAAGGAACCTCTCCCCCCGCTGGCTTCCTTTCTGCCGGATCTCGCTCAATTCTCGCTACCTGCCAGGCTTCACCCTCGCGTGTGAACGTCAGACGCTCCCGTTCAATCCGATCCTCCCGGTGAGTCATCCCGCCCTTCTCATAAAAGAGTCGGACATGCAGTTGTACATCTACCACAGCCTCATCCGGCGTATCCTGCACCATTCGTAGCGGCTTGGCGCGTGTCTCGCTGCGTAGGGGAACAGCATCCCGTTCGTTGTACCACTGCTCCAATCTGGCCGCACGTGCTGCTCGTTCCATCCGCTGGCCCACCTCCAGATACTCATCTGGCTGCGGTACACCATTGACTTCACTGCGATTGTATTGATTCACGTAAGCAAAAAGGGCCTGTTTCCATTCCCGCTCCCCCATCCCTATCCCTCCAAATTCGTCCCGCTATCCTTTTCCGGGGATAACCGGAATGATGTATAACTTCCTTTCTTGCCTCTCTGGTCTGAAATGCTCTCTATCTATAAGTATGAATCTCTAAAGCTTGGTATGAACATCGAAACGCGAGGGAGCGGAACGTTTTATTTTCCAATCTGCAAGGCATCATTTAGGCCAAAAAAACTTTACGGAACTGCCTGAAAACGGTATACTTAATCCAAAAGCAATCATTTTGAAATCATGTTTCATCTAATGAAACAAATTGCATTCATCACAACCTCTAACACGTTATGAAGCACTGAAGATGTAATTGAGAACGCAACCAATTTAAACCAACTGGGCAAGACGTCGAAAAAACGACATCCCTATTTTCCCCCAAGCATTCACTTCAAGGAGGTAATACTTATGTCAGGAAAAGATCAATTCTCCATCGCCCGTAGTCTGGAAGTTAACGGGAAGCCTTATCGCTACTACAGTCTTAAGGCACTGGAGGAACAAGGAAAAAGCGGTATCGCCAAGCTGCCTTTCTCCATTAAAGTGTTGCTGGAAGCCGCGGTTCGCCAATTTGACGGACGCGCCATCACTGAAGAACATGTACAGCAGCTGACAGGCTGGGCTGAGGATCGGGACACCAACAAGGAGATTCCGTTCATTCCTGCACGCATCGTGCTACAGGATTTTACCGGTGTCCCCGTAGTTGTCGATTTGGCAGCTATGCGTGATACGGTGAAAAAAGCAGGCGGGGACCCGAAGCAAATCAATCCGCTCGTTCCCGTCGATCTCGTTATCGACCACTCGGTCATGGTCGATGCTTTCGGTACCAGTGATGCGCTGGATTACAACATTAATGTAGAGTTTGAACGTAACGAGGAGCGGTACCGTTTTCTGCGCTGGGCGCAAACGGCGTTCAACAACTTCCGCGCCGTTCCGCCATCCACAGGTATCGTCCATCAGGTCAATCTGGAATATCTCGCCTCCGTTGCCGCTACCAAAACCATTGACGGTGAAACGGTCGTCTTTCCAGATTCCCTCGTAGGAACAGACTCCCATACCACGATGATTAACGGCCTTGGTGTTGTTGGCTGGGGTGTCGGCGGGATTGAGGCAGAGGCGGGTATGCTGGGGCAACCGCTGTATTTTGTCACTCCCGATGTGATTGGCTTCAAGCTGACAGGCAGTCTGACGGAAGGCTCTACCGCCACCGATCTGGCGCTCACTGTTACACAAATGCTGCGTAAAAAAGGCGTAGTCGGCAAATTCGTAGAGTTTTACGGGCCTGGTCTGGCTAACATCAGCTTGGCTGACCGTGCGACAGTTGCCAACATGGCACCGGAATACGGCGCAACGATTGGTTTCTTCCCGGTCGATGCGGAAACACTGGCATACCTGCGCAGCACTGGACGTTCCGATGAGCAAGTAAGCCTCGTAGAGGAATATTACAAGGCCCAAGGCATGTTCCGCACATCCGATACACCGGACCCTGTGTTCAGCGATACCATTGAGCTGGATCTAGCTTCGGTTGTACCGAGTCTCGCCGGACCCAAACGTCCGCAGGACCGTGTAGAGCTTGGCCGCATGAAAGAAACGTTTGAAGGCATTATTCGTACCCCAGTGGACAAGGGCGGCTATGGACTGAGCGATGAAAAAATCGCACAGAAGATTCCGCTGACCCATCCGGACGGCTCCACCAGCGAGTTAGGTACAGGAGCAGTCGTTATTGCGGCTATCACAAGCTGCACGAATACCTCCAATCCAAGCGTTATGCTCGGTGCGGGCTTGCTGGCCAAAAAGGCAGTGCAGCGTGGGCTCAAAAAGCCAGGCTATGTTAAAACAAGCTTGACGCCAGGCTCCCTCGTCGTGACGGAATACCTGCAAAAAGCGGGATTAATCGGACCGCTCGAAGCCCTCGGCTTCCATGTAGCAGGCTACGGCTGCGCAACCTGTATCGGTAACTCCGGCCCACTTCCTGACGAAGTGAGTCAAGCTATCACAGACCATGATTTAACGGTTGGCGCAGTTATTTCCGGTAACCGGAACTTTGAAGGCCGTGTGCATGCGCAGGTCAAAGCCAACTATCTTGGCTCACCGCCACTGGTTGTCGCTTATGCGCTGGCAGGTACAGTGAACATTGATTTGGTGAATGATCCGCTCGGTTACGATCAGGACAATCAGCCTGTCTACCTGAAAGACATTTGGCCCACTTCCGAGGAAATCAAGGAAGCCATCAGCCTGTCTCTCAGCCCGGATATGTTCCGTCGCAAATACGAAAATGTATTTACTGCCAATGAAAAATGGAACTCCATTCCGGTTCCTGAAGGCGAACTGTATGAATGGGATGAAAAATCAACTTATATTCAAAATCCACCATTCTTTGAAAAACTTCAGGATGGCGTGCAGGATATCAAGGAAATCCGTAATGCCCGTGTGCTTGCCCTGTTGAATGATTCGGTCACGACGGACCATATCTCACCAGCAGGCAACATTGCTCCTTCCAGCCCGGCAGGACTGTACTTGAAGGAGCATGGCGTGGAACGCAAGGATTTCAACTCCTACGGCTCCCGTCGCGGTAACCACGAGGTCATGATGCGCGGTACATTCGCCAACATCCGTATCCGCAACAATGTGGCTCCAGGTACTGAAGGCGGCGTGACCAAATACTTGCCAACGGATGAGGAAATGTCCATCTATGATGCGTCCATGAAATATCAGGCAGCCGATCAGAACCTGATCGTCATCGCTGGTAAGGAATACGGCACAGGCAGCTCTCGTGACTGGGCGGCCAAAGGTACGCTTCTGCTGGGCGTTAAGGCTGTCATTGCCGAAAGCTTCGAGCGGATTCACCGCAGTAACCTAGTCGGCATGGGTGTACTGCCTCTGCAATTCCAGGAGGGCTATGGCTGGTCCAGCTTGGGCCTCAATGGCCGCGAAACCTTCGACATCCTCGGCATTAACAATGACGTGAAGCCTGGTCAAGAGCTTACAGTTGTGGCTAAACGCGAGGATGGCACAAAGTTCGAATTCCCGGTAATTGCCCGTCTGGACAGCACCGTCGATATCGACTACTACCACAACGGTGGTATTCTGCAAACCGTATTGCGTCAAATGATTCAAGAGTAAAGAGCGTATAAATAACAAAATCCCCTCCAAATGCAGTGGAAACTGCACATTGAGAGGGGATTTTTTATATGATTTAAGCCTTTAAAAGGAAACATATGCCGAGAACTGAGAACACTAGGGTTATAAGGAGTGTGAAGAGACCAGGCAGGCTTTCCATGATTGCAGAGCCTTCTTCGCTCTTGAACTGACGACTGAAATAGGGTTGGAGCATAAGCATAATCATAAAAGATATGAGGCTGATTCCACACAACAACCATACCTCAGGGGAGGATTTGTCAACAAAACGGTCAGCCACATCATTGAAATTGTAGTGGATTGCTACATTCCTAGGCATTCTCGGATACATGAAAAGGTAGATAATGAAAGGCAAAACAGAAATAAGAAAAGACAATACATTAGAAAAATTTAATTTACTTCTCATGGAAATCCCCCTAATATGCTAAATCGATCCGCATTATACAGATATCAGCAGTCTATATTTTTATACCTATGGCTTAGAAAGAGAGAAGTAACAAAACTAATCATCGTCGGTAAACAAGAAGCGAGCACCATACACACATTAACTTCTTGTCCTAATCCTATAACGATCCCGATTAAGCCAAAGGCTATCCAAATATAAGCAGAGATACGATGCGTCTTCTTCCATGCCTTTTCATTCGAAAGCAGCCATGGGAACTTCAAACCAATTAAACGGTTAGGTGTTAATTTAGTGAATGTGATACCTACTGTTAAGTGCGATATCGCTGAAACCAATAAAACTATATTTAAGGGACTGAAGTAAATAGCATTTGAATACAGTAACATTAAAAAAAGAAAAATAAAATTTAGAACAACAAACACACTGGAACATATTTTACGATATGGAACCAAATTATTTTCAGAAAATTGTTCTCTATGTTTCGAGAATTTTGGATACAAGACAACAATAAGAAAAGAGATAATCATCGCTCCTGATGACACAATAAAAAAAGCTAAAGGGAGCTTTAGCGGGTTCATTGAAGGCAATATAATAAATGATATTTATAAAATGCAATATAATAAATAAAATAGAAATCTGAATCCACGGCTTTTTAAATTCTTTTTTTAAATCATAGTTATTCTCCACTCAAAACAA
This sequence comes from Paenibacillus sp. FSL L8-0644, assembly GCF_038008165.1. Classification (NCBI taxonomy): domain Bacteria; kingdom Bacillati; phylum Bacillota; class Bacilli; order Caryophanales; family Paenibacillaceae; genus Paenibacillus; species Paenibacillus sp. FSL L8-0644. The sequence goes on along the minus strand of NZ_JBBOYN010000001.1, from coordinate 907,573 downwards.
CCTCACTTGGAACTGTTTCTCAGTTGATTTTAGAAGTAAGTGTATTTATAATACTTCATTATAAAAAATGAATATATTTTAATAAAATATATATTATTGTCAGATCATAATGCATATTTTTCAAAAAAATAAGAGATCAAAGTCACATTCACAATATTTTTTTACAAAAAATAGCTTTTCTTCTGTTTCGAAAAGAAGTTATTATCTATCTACTCTATTTCGATTATTAAAATAAACATCTCAAAGCAAAAAAGCCGATCCCTCAGGACCGACTTCCTACCCTATTCTCCTATAACCTTATCTTCACACCACCAGTTACTTCGAAATATCCAGAAAACCTTCTCCGAACACGTCCCGCACGTCATGAATGGTGATAAACGCTGCTGTGTCGATGGCTTTCACTATCTTTTTAAGCGCCGATACCTCTTGTTTACTAATGACGATATACAGCACTTCTTTTGGATTTTTAGTGTAATAACCGTGGCCTGACAGGACAGTAACTCCACGATCCATTTTCGTAATGACCATCTCGGCAATTTTATCTTGGTGCTCCGAAATAATCATGACCGCTTTTTTGGGGTTCAGTCCTTCGATCATAAAGTCCATCACCTTCGTACCAACGTACAAAATAACGATAGTTAGCATCAATTTCTCCGGGCCAATAATAAAATAGGAAGAGAATGCGACAATCAAATCAAAAAACAGCAGGCCATAACTGATATTCCAATCCAGATACTTGTTGGCAATCCGTGCTAAAATGACCGTACCCGCCGTAGTGCCGCCTACCCGTACGATTAGGCCTATGCCAACCCCCACCAAAACTCCGGCAAATACGGCATTAATCGTCGGCTCATGCGAATCAATCCGCCAGTTGACTGTTAAATGTAAAAACAGCGAGTTAAAAGCGACCGCAATGATAGTGTACAAGGTCGTTCTCTTGTCTAAAAATTTATATCCGACAATCAGCAGCAAGCCATTAATCACCAGATTAACGATCGAGGGAGACCACTGAAACAGGTAGTACAGGATGATTGTGACCCCTGTAACGCCCCCCTCGCCAAACTCATTCGGGATCACAAACAGATTAACAGCTAGCGCGAAAAAAAACGCACCCAGAATAATAAATGCGATGTCTGCAATACATTTTTTCATATATGCTCTAATCCTCTCTCTAACATTTCAAAGGATGAATCGCCAGATCGATTGGCTGACTCTTGTTGTCAAAATACGCTGACAACCAGTTCATGGTATCTACTACCAAACATAAAGTCAATACAACTTTGACACTTTAATTCGCCACCAGACTGCCTCAATCCTGACTTGAGGAGTCCGCAAAACCCTCCTTTTACAAGGTTATTCGACAAAAAAACACAATCCCGACTACTAAACTAAGAAAACGGGCCTCAAGCCCTTGTTTTAGACCTAGGCACATTTTCCCCTAAAACGACCATCCTCCTAATCGGCATTTTGAACACACATGACCATCTTCCTGTTTTATGTCAAAAGCGTTTTACTTTGAAAAAATGTGGGTATAATGATTGAAACATAACCAAGCAACCTACATAGCATTGCGACATCAAGTACATATAAATAGTCCTATACAGACGTCCTAAGCAACTCAATCTGAATTTGACAATATGGAATTGGAGGAATGATCTACATGAATACAATGAACTTAACCGTCCACACCCTGATGCCCTTTCACCACCAATACCAACGTGCCAACGCGGTGAGTATGCAGAAGAAAGAAGATAGCTCGGAGAAGAAGCTCAGCTTTCAGGACATTTTGAATGAAAAAATGGGTAAAAAATAAGGCGCCGTTTATCCGGTTGCATGACTCGCTTTACATAAGCCAAAAAGCCGTAGTTTCCTACATCGACTGTAGAGAACCACGGCTTTTTTTGATTCATGCGTTCCTAAACTCACACATTCGTTTTACTGACCGCCATCCCGATACTGCTCTGCCTTCTCACGCATCCCAGCGGCCACTGCTTCTTCGGTGTTCAGCCCCTTATCCGCTGCATAGGCGCGAATGTCCTGCGTGATGCGCATACTACAAAATTTGGGGCCGCACATCGAGCAAAAATGTGCTTCCTTGGCTCCCTCTGCTGGTAGCGTTTCATCATGGTAGGACAAGGCCCGCTCGGGATCAAGCGACAGATTGAACTGATCCCGCCAGCGGAACTCAAAGCGTGCCTTGGACAAAGCATCATCCCGCTGCTGCGCCCGTGGATGGCCCTTCGCCAGATCGGCAGCATGTGCCGCAATTTTGTAGGTAATGACACCCTCACGGACATCATCCTTATTCGGAAGACCCAAATGCTCCTTAGGCGTAACATAGCACAGCATGGACGTCCCGAACCAACCGATCATCGCCGCCCCGATGGCTGAGGTAATATGATCATATCCGGGGGCAATATCCGTCGTGAGCGGTCCCAAGGTATAGAAAGGAGCTTCCTTACAAATCTCCATTTGCAAATCCACATTCTCTTTGATTTTATGCATAGGGACATGTCCCGGCCCCTCAATCATGACCTGAACATCATGCTTCCATGCGATTTGCGTTAGCTCGCCCAACGTTTCCAGCTCTGCAAACTGTGCTTCATCATTCGCATCATAGATACTACCTGGACGTAGACCATCCCCGAGAGAAAAGGCCACATCATAGGCTTTCATAATTTCGCAGATTTCTTCAAAATGTGTATACAAAAAATTCTCCTGATGGTGCGCAAGGCACCAGGCTGCCATGATCGACCCGCCACGGGACACAATTCCCGTCATTCTATTCGCCGTCATCGGTATATACCGCAGCAATACACCCGCATGAATTGTAAAATAGTCCACTCCCTGCTCCGCCTGCTCGATCAGCGTATCGCGATACAACTCCCACGTCAGCGCTTCTGCTTCGCCGTTCACCTTTTCAAGTGCCTGATACAGCGGCACAGTTCCAATCGGTACAGGAGAATTCCGAATGATCCATTCACGTGTGGTATGGATATTACGGCCTGTGGATAGGTCCATAACTGTATCCGAGCCCCAACGCACAGCCCAGGTCATTTTCTCCACTTCCTCCTCAATCGAGGAGGTAACCGCAGAATTACCAATGTTCGCATTGATCTTCACGTGAAAATGACGCCCAATGACCATCGGCTCACTTTCCGGGTGATTGATATTCGAAGGCAAAATGGCTCGTCCAGCCGCCAATTCCTGCCGTACAAACTCAGGCTCCACCCCTTCGCGGATCGCCGCAAATTCCATTTCGGGCGTAATGATCCCTTGCCGTGCATAATGCATTTGCGTCACTGTACGACCTTGCGAAGCACGAAGCGGACGGTTGGTCACGCCGGGAAATTCAACTGTCTCCCGTTTGGAGCCAGGTTTCAGTCCATTATCCTCCGGTTTGACGGCGCGTCCCTCGTAAGCCTCCACATCGCCCCGTTCCAGTGCCCAAGCTCGCCGTAATGGAGGCAGGCCCTGACGGATATCGACCTGATAGGCTTCGTCAGTCATGGGACCGCTCGTATCGTACACACGCAATGGCTCATGATGCTCCGTGCCCTGCGGCGTATGTGTAGGATGAAGAGCAATTTCCCGCTCTGGGACGGCAATGTCCGGCCGCGAGCCTTGAATATATACCTTACGGCTCCCTGGAAAGGGCGTTACCCCACTGGCTTGCTCCCCGTTTGTCTTCTCTACCCCAACTTCCCTTGTTCCTGCCAACCTTACTTCTGCTGATTTAAATTCTGTTCCTTTTGTTCCTTCTACTTCTGTCGGCTTCATTGTCCATTCCTCCTGTTTCGATGAAATGACACACCGATCCGGAACCATTCCCAGGGTGGCGCTGATCTATGCAAAAAAGCCGGTTCCCGAGGGAACCGGCTAATCTAACGAGGCAGCTATCCAGACCGTGCACATGTGGAATAATCCTATTCCAATGCGTCACCGTAGACAGCAGCTGCGTATACATTTCAATGGCCGATTACTTCCCTACGCTGGTATGATCCAGATCAGGTGCAAAGGGTCCGGAATCTTACACGATTCCATCTCAGCCCGGCATTACAGGCTCCCCCAGTAACTGCGATACTTCTATTCACATGAGGCGGACATAACAGACATCCCGCCATCCTTATCAGACTACTTCAAATTTATGGCTTTGGCAACCCTTCTAGGTTCCATTTAGCAAGAAGACGCTCCTCACCAAATCACTTTGCTTGCTTCAACTGCATTCATTCTTGTTACGGAAGCATAAGCCCCATTTCCTTCGCCGCTTCGATCAAAATCGGAGCAAAGTCATGTAGCGTCTCGGGTGCAAGCCGACTGACCGGACCGGATACAGATAAAGCCGCAGTGACCTGTCCCTTCCGGTTCACAATTGGTGCTGCCACAGCAGCGGCCCCTGGCTCCCGTTCTTCATAGCTGGTCGCATAGCCCTTCTCGCGAATGTCCTGCAGCTGGGCTTTATAGACCTCCGCGTCTACCGAGGGCGGCCATTCATTCCCGCTTAGCAGGGCTTCCAGCTCCTGCGGCGGCATAAAGGCAGCCAGCACCTTACTGGAGGCTCCTACAGCCAGCGGCATACGCGCACCCACAGGCGCAACCCTGCGGATCGCCTGATTGCTCTGCACGGCTTGTATGCGAATACGCATGCTGCCGTCCCGTAAGTACAAGCTGACCGTTTCGCCCAGACGGTCACGCAGTCCTTCCATTGCAGGCTGTAACAACACCGCCGGCTCGTCACTTTGGGACAAATGTGTGGATAGCTCCCAAATGCGGAAGCCAAGTCGATATTTTTCCGTTTCGGCATTCCGAACGACAAAGCCCCGATCCTCCAACGTAGTCAGCAGCCGATGAACCGTGCTTTTATGTAGACCAATTTTGGAGGCAATCTCCGTTAGGCCAAGATCCGAATCTGCGGTAAAACACAGCAATATATCAAGTGCACGCTCTACAGCGCGAACGGTTAATTTACGGTCTTCCATTCGTGAACCGCTCCTCTTGTATCCATATTCGTTTCACACTATGAAACATGGTTACATAAATTATATAGAATAGTCGCGGCTACTGTAAACCGATGTTTTTGTGACAACCATATTACAGAACGAGAACAAACATCGACAATTCTTTGCATCATTTTTACTTTTCCGGTTCAGGCGTTGACTTTGGATAACCCCCATCATACGATAATAGGTATCTATACGGATATACACTATCATTTTCAAGTGGAATTATACCTAAATTCTATTGAAACGAAGATCAATTTTATATAAGGAGGCTCTTACATGATTTCTACATCCCAGCGCAACTCTCAGCTACAGACCGCTGTTCAGGAGCCGTCCACCCCACTCTTTAATCCCCGTCTGCTGCGGTTCAAGCACGTTGTGATTGCTCTGCTGCTGTCGGTCGTTTTTTTTCTGTTGTTTTGTTTTATTGCCTTGCATGCTTACATCGCATGGGTACTTACGAATCCTACCGTCGCGCCGCTGTACTCTAATCCGATGCAGGCCAAAAACATGCCTTATGAGGAAGTCAGCTTCCCTGCCAAGGATGGTAGCCGCATGGTACAAGGCTGGTATATCCCGGCGGATCAATCGCGGAAAACGATTATTTTCAGCCATGGTTATGGAGCTAACCGCGAAGAAAGCTGGATTCCCATGTATGATCTGGCGCATTATGCCCACAGTTTGAACTTTAATGTGGTCATGTTCGATTATGGATTCGCGTCACAAAACAGCAAATCAGTCGCAACCGGAGGCAAAGCGGAATCCCAGCAGCTTCTCGGAGCGATCCAGCTTGCGAAGCAACGCGGCTCGTCGGAGATTATCGTATGGGGCTTCTCCATGGGGGCAGGAACCGCTCTTCAGGCGGGCTTGCAAACCAAGGATGTGGACGCAATGATTTTGGACAGCACTTTCCTGTTGGAGCCGGATACGCTGTACCATAACATTCACAATCAAATTAACCTGCCAAGACATCCGTCTTTGGAAATTCTGGAGTTGCTGTTTCCAGTCTTGAACGGCACCAGCTTGCATCAGATTCCATATCAGGAGGTTAAAAAGGAAAACTATCCGTTCCCGATCATGTTTGTGCATGGTACACAGGATGAAAAGGCTCCTTATCCTATTGCGGAAAAGCTCGCTGCCAATCAAACCAACCCACTTTCTAGTGTATGGATTGTCAAAAACGGAATACATGAGCTTATTTTCAGAGAGCATCCCCGTGAATATCTACGGCGGGTATCGACGTTTCTAAGCAGTGTACAGGAGCTGGAGGACAAGAAAACGATCGCTGATGCCCACAAACAAACGACTACAAAGTAAAGAATTATTTTTCAAAAAAACTGTATTTAATTCTTCACCTTGAAGAAGCCTGCCTACGGACACTAACCCGTGCCGTAGCTGGGCTTCTTTTTCGTTTACCATGGTATTCTTGTTCTACGTAACAGATGTGACCAAATTAAGCGAGTTCATAGACATATTCCCGATAGGACAGCGAATATACTGGGTACGTATGCATCCAGGGCAGATCTGCCAGATCCGCCGGATAGCCATAGTGGGATACGGGAGGTATAAAACGATGCTGAGTACTTATGGGTCTTTCCTGCCCTTACGTGTGCTGGAGGAAATTCGGCATTGGAAGCAGCAGGAAAGTTGGCATGTGGAAGTGATTAAATCCGCTACCGAGGGACTGGAGCCTACTTATGTACGGCTGCTGGATGATTGGCGGACTGTATTCGAACAGACGGAACGCACCGCCATAGAGTTGCTTGAAGAGCAACGGAGCGCACTTGATCCGGCAGATCAGGCGTGGCATCAGGAATGGAAACAGCTGGCGGCTGCCCCACAAGCACATACACACGAATTCACTGAACCTCCAAAACAGTCAAGGGGATTAGACGCATCATCATCTGTAAAGATGCCATCGTCAGAGTCAGCATTAAACGCTCAGCCTGACTCACAAGAATTAAATCGTCGATTGGACGATTTGCTACAAACCGCAAACCGCCAGTCACAGGAGTATGTACGGCAGCTCGGTCTGCTGAGCGAGCACAGTCATGCATTGCGTCAGCAGCCAAAATCCGCTGGAGTTGTATTACACGCGGCACATGAAAGCCAATATTTCCTGATCTCGACAACCCCCTTTCAAGAACCTGGCTCCATCGCAAGGGCTGCTGGGTTGTATCATGTAGCGACAGAGGGTGAGAATTACCCAGAGGAAGCGTTTCGAGAACGTCAGGCAGGCATAAGGGGAGAAGGCACATGGACGACTAAAGGCGTCAAATCCAGCCAGGCTCAACCTTCGGCAACGGAAAAAACCTCAATCGGCCGGTCGGTTCCTATTGGAGGACATCGACTCCCACCGCTCCCTTACCCCTATAATGCGCTTGAACCGTATATTGATGAAAAAACGATGCGCATTCACCATGACAAGCATCATTTGAGCTATGTGAATGACCTGAATAAAGCGGAAAAGAAGCTGGAAGAAGCCCGAAAAACAGGTAATTTTGATCTCGTAAAACATTGGGAACGCGAACTGGCATTCAACGGCGCAGGCCATTATCTGCATACTCTTTTTTGGACGATCATGAGTCCTCAAGGCGGTGGAAACCCAAGCGGACCGCTGGCTGAACAGATTAAAAAAGATTTTGGCAGCTACGATGCATTCAAAAAACAATTCAGTTCGGCAGCCGAAAAGGTCGAGGGTGGCGGCTGGGCGATCCTGGTATGGAGTCCGCGCGCGGGACGGCTTGAAATTTTGCAGGCCGAAAAGCACCAGAATCTGACTCAATGGGAGTCCATTCCGCTGCTGGCGATAGATGTGTGGGAACACGCATATTACTTAAAGCATCAAAACGAGCGCAACAAATACATTGAGGATTGGTGGCATGTCGTTAACTGGCCTGAAGTGGAAGCACGCTACGATCAAGCCTCCAAGCTGAGATGGCAACCCTTCTAGAGGTTGTTCAAAAAGTCGTCTTTCCATAACGAAGCTATTCAAGAAGCGGATTCGACGTCGAATCTTGAATTCAGCCGGGCCTTCCGTTGCTCACGTAGATCTGTCTACGCTCCGCTACTCAGTCCCTAGCTTCATCCAACTTTCTCGGTCCTGAAAAGCCGACTTTTTGAACACGCACTAATAGGCTTCTAAGCTAAAGACAAACTACACCTGCAAATCGTATCGCTCTCTGAGCGCTGCCATTTGTTCGGTCCATCCTTCCGGTTGTACCAGCCAGCTATCGGCAGGTGAAATGGCTGTCTGGCTCTCGACGACACGGCGCAAAGATGCCGTGTACGCCTCAACAGACGGCACTCCAGCCAGCTCTGCCAGGCTACCCATCGTTGCTGGATTCACCCGGGGGTAATCCTGCTGCTGCACGCCTGTCGACGTATCTCCGGCTGCCTCTGTATAGAATTGCTGTACCGCCTGTGCACGCTCTGCACCGCTGCCCTCAATCATCACGAAGGCTGTGATGATATACGCCTTGGCTTGACGTCGCTGTGCAATGCCGCAAAACTTGCGGCCCCGGACGCTGACATCGTAATCCCCGGGACAGAAGGACCCGGGGATTTCTCCGGTCTGCGCCTCGCCAGACCACGGAACCAGCGCATCGGCAATTAGCCCTGCCATGAGCCGAAAATCTTCATGCAGGCTGATGGCCCGCTGTGGATTCGGCAGGATCAAGGACAGGTTCAGCACCCCCCTGTCCAGCATGACGGCTGCTCCACCTGAGGGGCGTACGCATACCGAAGTTCCCGCGTTGCGCACTCGCTCCATCGCTTGTGGGGCGTAAGAGAGCCTGCGGTCCCGGTGACCGATCACAAGCGCTGACGGATGCCGCCAAAGATGCAAAATGGGTGCAGCTCCTTTCCCTACTTGCCGACAGGCCAGCTCCTCCCAAGCCAGCGGAGACAAAACGTCCTCCTGAGTGTCCGCAAGTGGTGCTTCAAACCACTGCAACTCAGGCAAAGCTGTTGTTTTTTCTGTTGATCTATGTACATTCTCCATACGTTATCCCCTATCTATAAAAATAACTGTTATCCATAGGCTAATCGTAATTTTAAGGCGGCTATCCCGTCGTTTATATCTGATGTTAACAAAAAAAGGTGGCTACGCCTATGCGTAAACCACCCTTTTTTGTTCATCACATAAACGTCTTGCGATGTTCGATCAATCCTTAAGCAGCGACAGAAACTCTGCGCGCTGCGCTGCATCATCACGAAACGTACCGCGTACCGCAGACGTTACTGTTTTGCTACCAGGCTTTTTGACACCTCTTGCACACATGCACAGGTGCTCGCCTTCTACGACTACCATAACCCCGTGAGCGGAGACCGCTTCATTTAAAATATCAGCGATCTGTGAAGTAATACGCTCCTGTACCTGCAATCGGCGGGTCACTGCCTCTACCAGGCGTGCAAGCTTGCTCAATCCTACAATTTTGCCGCTGGGTACATAGCCGATATGCACTTTTCCGAAGAAAGGAGCCATATGGTGCTCACACTGGCTGTAATAGACGATGTCCTTCACGATCACAAGCTCCTCGTGATTCTCGTCAAATGTCACACCCAGCGCATCCCGGGGATCAACCTCATAACCCGCAAATATTTCCTCATACATGCGCGCAACGCGTGCCGGTGTTTCCAACAACCCTTCACGCTTGGGGTCCTCACCGATCAGTTGTAAAATCTGCTCCACATGGTACTCGATTTTATCCCGGTTATCCGCAGCTTTGCGGTTAATATAATCTTTTACGCCAGCCACAGTAATCCTCCTCTATGCAGCAACCTCATGCGGCATCCGTACTCACGTTGCTCATTATTTCCGACGGCCCTGATTTTTACGCGGACCAGGCTGATTTTTGGAGAACTGTTGGTTCTTCATCATCTGCTGGGCTTTTTGCATTTGTTTCCCATTCAGGTTGTAACCCATCTGTTTGGCCATTTTTTGCAGCGTTTCAGGGTCGTTTTGCATCTTTTCAAGCTGTTTACGAAGATAATAAGCACCGATGAAAAATCCCCCAACCAAACCAGCAATCAGGGTAATAATCGGAATGACAATATTCCACACCACGAAGTCGTCACCTCTGTATATTTATATGAAACATCTTGAATTACACACGAACCTATCATAGCAAAACATGGGACAGCTAGCAAATCACTTTTTGCAAACATATGTCCTTATTGTTTCTCCAAATCCAGCAACTTCGTCTTGACTGGCAAGCCTCCAGCATAACCGACCAAACTTCCGTTAGCACCCGATACTCGGTGACATGGAAACAGAATGGGTAACGGATTTTTGTTATTGGCTCCACCCACAGCACGTACTGCCTTGGCTCGTCCGATCGATTCCGCAATATCTTTGTAGGACACACTTTGTCCGTACGGAATATTTTGCAGTGCACGCCACACCTGCTCTTGAAAAGGAGTCCCTCTCAAATCATAAGCTATACTAAATTCCCGCCGTTCTCCGGCAAAATACTCACGCAGTTGGTCCGCAGCTTCGCGCAGCTTTTCCGGCTCCTGCACATAGACATATTCCCCAATCCATGTTCGGGCCCATTGCTGAAGCAGTGCTTCCTTCGCATGAAAAACGCCATAGTCTATTCGGCACAGCCCCCGATCCGTAGCGCACAGCGTTAACGTGCCCACAGGTGTCTCCATCTCATCATAATAAATGGTGGTTGGACTCTGTGAATCCCCGGCCGTTACTTCTGATTTTGATAATTCAGATGCCTTTAGCTCTTCTGCCTGCTCTTGTTCCTCTAGCTTGGAATGCGCCTGTGCGATCATTTCGCGTACTTGCTCATGTTGTTCCTTCTCTGATGCTTGCTTGATCGCTGTCATAGCGTTTTCCCCTCCTATTCGACTCAAAGCCCACGCCGCCGTGCCTCGCAGCTCGGGACGCGGATCATCCAATAAAACCTCCGTCAATTTGGGCACCGCGCTAACATCCTTGAAATTGCCAAGACCAATGACTGCATTGCGTTGAATCGGCTTCTTCCCCCGCCAGGCCGCCGCACTTTGACCAAATCGGTCTTTAAATTCGCGATTGCTCAAATCCAATAACGGCAGCAGCAACGGCTTCACAATTTCAGGATCGGGTGTAAGCTCGGGATGATGATCCCAGTTAAGGCCTCGATTTTTGGGACATACGATTTGGCACGTATCACATCCATACAGCCGATTCCCTATTTTCAGCATAAACTCCTCGTCCAAAAAGCCCTTGGTTTGCGTCAAAAAGGACACACACCGCTGGGCATTCAGCTGTCCAGGACCTACAAGCGCGCCCGTAGGACAGGCATCCAAACATTTGGTGCACTCTCCGCAACCATCCGTAACCGGTTCATCTGGCTGGAAAGGAATGTTCGTCAACAGCTCCCCCAGATAAATCCATGATCCCAGTGTCGGTGAAATCATCATCGTATTTTTGCCGCTAAAACCAATCCCTGCGCGTTCCGCAACGGCTCGATCCGACAGTTCTCCGGTATCCACCATGTTTTTCATAATGGCATCAGGCACCCGCTCGCTTATAAAAGCCTCAAGCTTTTCCATCGCTTCGCGTAGTACCAGATGATAATCTTTCCCCCAGGCTGAACGCGCCAAAATACCACGGTACTTCCCCTTGTCCGACTTCGGCGGGTCCTTCATTTTGGAAGGATACGCCACTGCAATAGCAATCAGAGATGCAGGCTGTGAGCCATACAGCTCCGGGTAGATCCGCTTATCAATATCTGGCTCCTCAAAGCCGGATTCATAGCCTTTCGCACGATGCTCTTCCAATATAGCTTTCAGAGACAGAAAGGGGTCGGCGGATGCGAACCCGATGGAGTCGATACCCAGCCCTGGAGCCGCCTCAATAATTTCCTGCTTGAGCGAAGCCCAAGTCGAAGCGGTTCCGGCAGCCGCCTGAGTCAATCCGCGTTGCATCCGATACTCACCTCTCTTCCACTTTTTATCATTACAGATATGAGAATTTGCAAAATTCTCATATCTCAAATTTCAACAGAAAATAGCAGCAGATGCTACCGTAAATTTTTAACAGCACTGGTCGCTAGAAAATCACAACGATTATTCAGTTCGTTGTCACTGTGCCCCTTAACCTTCACATATTCAACCTCATGCTTACCCATCAGTTCCCACAGCTCTTCCCATAATTCCTTATTCTCCACTGGCTGATTTTTACTGTTGCGCCAGCCATTACGAAGCCAGTTCTTAATCCAGCCCTGTTTGAAGCAATTGACGACATAGGCAGAGTCACTGTGTACTTTCACATGGCAAGGCTCCTTGAGCAGCTTCAGTGCTTCAATCACGGACTTAATCTCCATACGGTTGTTTGTCGTCATTTTCTCGGCACCTGACAGCTCCTTACGATGCTCCCCATACAGCAGAACGATCCCCCAGCCCCCAGGACCCGGATTTCCCGAACAAGCACCGTCGGTATATACCATCACTTCTTTCATCTTCCTCTTCCTTTCCTTGATTTCAGACTTTAGTTGCTCTATAGCCACTTCCACTCAGATATCGGCCAAAATATAAATTCTGCACGTCCCAGTAAATCTTGAGATTTAATGCTGCCAAAATAGCGGCTATCCTTGCTTGCTGCAGTATGGCGATTATCTCCCATGACAAAAAAGTGCCCCGGCTCCACCGTAAAAGGACCATAATCACCATCCTCCACGTCAGAGTTGGTGTAAGGTTCATTTAGCAGTTCACCGTTCACATACAAATGATTATGTTCAACTCGGATTACATCTCCGGGAATACCTATGACTCTTTTCACTAAAAATCTTGGGCTCGACAGCTTGGAATCGGGATCTTTTAAAATCACAATGTCCCCCCTGCCCGGATCATGAAAATTATAAACCAGCTTGTTAACGAACAAATGCTGGCTTTCCATTAGCGTCGGCTGCATCGAATGTCCTCTGACCGTGGACAAGTTAAATACAAACAGGTTCAGAAGCAGCAAGACGACCATAGCGATCAGAAGAGTGACTAACCAATCGCGTATGTAACCAGAGCGACCTGCTTGTTTGGACGTTTCCGGCGAGGGAGGCGGGCCTGACGAAGGAGCCAAAGCGTCCATAATTAAACCTCCTCAACCCTGTTATAAATAGAAAAGCATATCCCGTACCCGATTGCAACGGTTACTCAGATATGCTCTAAATGTAAATATTATACTTAATGTTATTCAATTCTCTTTATTTCGATTCCCAATTAATGAGGCGCCAAAATACTCAGCTTCTGAAAAGCCTGTAAAATCTGGCTTGCTCCATAGCCCATCGCTTCGTACAAAGGCATGGCCACACTGTTATGCTTGTCCCCTGCTACCCAAATACGGCTAACCTTACGTTGCTGAAAACGCTGCTCCATGGACTCCACAAGCGATTTGCCGATTCCCATCCGACGACGATCCGGGTGAATAGCGATACGATAGTAACAACCATCATTCTGATCGATCGTGCCGATCAAAGCACCCACGATCTCTCCCTCTTCTTCTGCAACGATAATCAAACCGGAATCCCACGAAAGCTGACGGGCAAATGCTTTCACCGTCTCTTTGTAGCACTCCTCTGACAAGGCAATTTGCATGAGTTCCGTTACTGAGTTCACATCACTTAATTGAAAGGAACGAACGTGCATAAGTAATATCTCCCTTTTCGTAAGCATAATAAAAAAATTGAGACAGCACCGTCATTTTTACATAAATCCTTAAATTTCTTATCATGGTGTTAATCACAAGGCATTATGATAAAAATGCATACGATCTGCTATATATGAAATGAAGAACAGGAAAAGGGTGTATGCCCTCAAGTTCGTCATGTCATAGACATGACAGATTATAGCAGACGACAAAAAAGCCGAAATTTCTGCTTCCTTGACCATTAAACCATACTTTTTGACGGAATACATCCCTTTTTCTCATGTAAGCGCTGTATATAAAACGTTTACATTTTAATGTTCACAATTTACCTCTTATTACCTATGTATTGTGTATTCCAAGCGGGTTTTTGGACATGCTATCTACCAGGCCGTATTGCCCAGTTTGCTATTTTACAAACAAAAATGTTGATTAAATAGGCTGAATGCGGTTTAATATAACTGTCGAGGGTATTATTACATAGGAACACTTACCCAACCATATAACCAGGAGGGATTTTACTATGGCATTTCAATTACCAGAACTTCCTTACGCAAAAGACGCATTGGAACCGCACATTGATGCACAGACAATGGAAATTCACCATGATCGTCACCATAACACATATGTTACAAACTTGAACGCAGCTCTGGAGAGCGCTCCCGAACTGCAAAGCAAAAGCCTGGAGGATCTGATCTCTAATCTGGACAGCGTTCCAGAAAGCATCCGCACTGCGGTTCGCAATAACGGTGGTGGACATCACAACCACAGCCTGTTCTGGGAAGTTATCGGTCCTAACGGTGGCGGACAGCCAACAGGTGCAATTGCTGAAGCAATCAACAATGAACTGGGCGGCTATGACAAATTTAAAGAAGACTTCACTAAAGCAGCTACAACTCGTTTTGGTAGCGGCTGGGCTTGGTTGGTTGTCGGCAAAGACGGCAAACTGGCGATCACTAGCACTCCAAACCAAGATAGCCCGCTGTTTGAAGGTCTGACTCCGGTACTTGGACTGGACGTTTGGGAGCATGCTTACTACCTGAAATATCAAAACAAACGCCCAGACTACATTTCAGCTTTCTACAATGTAATCAACTGGGATGAAGTCAACAAACGTTACGCGGCTGCAAAGAAATAAGCCAGTAGCAACATTCTTATCCTATAATAAAGGGCTGTCTCAAAAGTAGATTTTCTACGAATGAGACAGCCCTTTTGGCATTCCATGGTAAACTGGTGGAGATGATTCTCAAATATGGCTCTGGAGGTTGATGGATGCAGACTTTTTTTCGTTACAACTGGATGATTCGGGAACAATGGTACCGCTGGTGTGAAGAGGTGTCGCAGGAGGAATTACTGAAACAACGCGTCGGCGGAGTCGGCGGCATTCTAAAGACACTCTTTCATATCGTTGATGTGGAGTGGAGCTGGATTCAAACGATTCAGGGCAAACCCGACTTTCAGGAGGACTTCTCTCTGTATGATACGCTCGACAAGGTCCGTGAGCTGGATGCGAAGTTTCGACTCAATGTCGAGCCGTTCGTGCTCGCCTGGCATGATGGTCTGGAACGGAAAAGGTTTGAAGTTCACCTCCCGGACGGCAGAATTGTAATGGATGCCTGGGGCGAGGTGATGCGCCATGTCATTGCCCACCAAATCCACCATATTGGGCAGTTGTCCATATGGTCTCGGGAGCTCGGCAAGCCTCCGGTTTCGGCCAATGTAATCGGCAAAGGGCTGATTGAAAGCGATGGTGGCATCGATTAGCTTTAACGAATGTACATGCATACCTATGTAAACTTAGGGCCATCCTCGGTCGTTTATAACGACGGAGGACGGCCCTTTTAATTTTTCATCTATGCTCTCTTGTCCATTCCACAAATATTCTCTTCCTTTAACCGTTTTCATAAAAGCTTAATTTTTTCAACCTGCTAATGTTCCTTTGGTTCAGGCTCGTGACCTCTTGCTCTTGATAGCACCGTAAGCCAAGGTAAATAATGCTCCACATAACAGGGCAATAAGATGAGCGACAAGATAATTGATATGACCGTGATTATCTGACGCTGCAATTGCAAAGCCCGGAAGAGCCGTGGTTCCGAATCCTATGGCTGTCAGTTTACTTAAATATACATATGCTCCCGCAACCATTCCTCCGAGGCATCCAGCAACTAAGGGGAACTTATACTTTAAAGTGACCCCAAAGATCGCTGGTTCCGAGATTCCAAAAAGTACAGACCCGAATGCAGAGTAACCCAATTCTTTAACTTTAGTGTCTTTGCGATTCAAAAGAATATACCCCAAAACGGCGCCCCCTTGAGCCATCAAAGCTACTGATGCCAATGGGTTGATAAAATTTCTGCCTGTATCGGTTAACAGCTGCGCTTCTACCGCACCCATAACATGATGTAAGCCTGTAATAACAATGATCTGCTGAATGCCTGCAAAAAACATAAAACCGAATATTCCAAGATTTTGCGTCATCCAAAGCAGCGAAACGGTGACCAGACTGGCCAACTCTCGCCCAAGAGGGCCGATAATCGTGAACAATAGCAGGGAAGAAACAAAGACCGTCAGCAAAGGAGCCAAAAATAGTTTAATCATGTCTGGAACCTTTTTGTTAAAAAACTGATCCAACTTGGCTACCACATATCCCATCATTAGAGCAATAATAATACCACCCTGAAATCCAACCAACTGTACGGGAAGGCCAAAAAGACTGATCGATTCCGGATTTTGACTCCCTTTAGCTACCTCAAAGGCATCCGCCAGGGCCGGATGAAGCATAATCGCACCCAGCACAAGCCCCAGAATAGGACGACCACCATATCTCTTGGTTGCAGAATAAACAACAAGCAGCGGCAGGATGGTGAAAATACCCGTGGAAACGATTTGAACAAAGCGATTAATCCCTTGAAAAATTGGATACATCTCCACAATCGATTTAGGACCAAATAACCCCTTCTGACCTAACAGCCCGGTTATCCCCATTAACAATGCGGCGGCGAGAATTCCCGGCATGATCTCAATGAAGACATCTGACAGCGATTTAATGGCTTTTTGAAAAGGATTTTGCTTTTGTGCGGACTTTGATTTGACATCACTTAATGACATATCTTCTGTTCCGGTCAGTTTGGAGAACACGGCATAGATATTATTGACCAACCCTGCTCCAAAAATGATCTGCAGTTGATCCCCCGCTATGAAAACACCTTTAACCAGATCAATATCTTCAATCTTCTTTAATTCCGCTTTTTCATTGTCCTCAAGTACAATTCTTAATCTTGTGGCACAATGGGCCACACCGATAATGTTCTCTTCACCACCGATATATTTTAAAATTTCTTGAGAAATGTGCTTATACCGCTTTTCTTTCGCTTCCATCTAGTAAACCCTCCTCTAGCTGAATCAGATCTCTTCTTTAACAAATCTCCAGAACATGCCTAAAAAGTCCTGCTTCACCCTGGCAAGCGTTATGCCAACATGCATTAACTCATCACCGCCGAACAGCTCACCGGTTTCTACATTTCTATAAACGTAGTCTGGATTCAGACCTTTGAATTTTAACGTTTTAATCGCGGCAGCGGGTTGGGATAAAACCTTGAAATAGCTGGCCGCCATTTCCGTTTGATCCTCTGACACAAAACTCCATGCGGCTTCATTTTCATCAAACGGATTAATCATTCTGTAAAAATTCCCAAACTGAATGAGCGATCTCATTTCTTTATATAGAGCTATCTGTTTTTTCACCACTTCTTTTTCTTCAACGGTTAATGTCGTCAAATCCAGCTCATATCCTAAATTCCCGGCCATGGCGACATAACCTCTTGTCTCCAAGGGAGTTATTCTACCCACTTGATGGTTGGGTACTGTGGAAACGTGTGCCCCCATGGTAATTGGCGGGTAGACAAGACTTGTTCCCCATTGAATTTTCAGTCGGCAAATGGCATCCGTATTATCGCTCGTCCAGGTCTGAGGCATGTAATAGAGCATGCCGGCATCAAAACGGCCTCCTCCACTAGAACAGCTCTCGAATAAGACATTGGGGAACTTTGATGTAAGCTCTTCCATAATATTATAGAGTCCCAGGATATAACGATGCGCAGTCTCCCTTTGTCTCTCAGGTGGCAAGGCTGCCGAACCCACATCCGTCATGTGACGATTCATGTCCCATTTTACATAAGTAATTGGAACATCCGATAAAATATCGGAAACCGATTTAATAACGTATTCACACACTTCCTTCCTCGATAAATCCAACATAAGCTGATTTCTTCCCAACGTATACGGACGATCAGGGACATGGATACACCAATCGGGATGCTTTCTGTATAAGTCGCTGTCTATGGATACCATTTCAGGTTCAAACCACAAACCAAACTCCATACCCAGATTTCGAATGCGGTTTGCAAGATCCGGCAATCCATCTGGAAGTTTGCGACGATCCACCACCCAATCGCCTAATGAAGTATTGTCATCATCTCGTTTTCCAAACCACCCATCATCCAATACAAACAGCTCCACTCCCACACTTTGAGCTTCCTTCGCCAACTGCTCAATCTTGTTGGCATCAAAGTTAAAGTAGGTAGCTTCCCAGTTATTAATCAGGATCGGCCGCTCCTTGTCACGAAAAGGCCCACGGCATAATCTGTTCCTGTATAAATCATGATAAATTCTCGACATACCGCCCAAGCCATTTTCGGTGTATACCATGACCACTTCTGGCGTTTGGAACGATTCCTCTGGTTCAAGCAGCCATGTAAAATCAAAAGGATTAATCCCCATCGTGATTCTTGTGTTCCGATAGGAATCTACCTGAGTCTGGGCCGTAAAGTTCCCGCTATACACCAGATTAAAGGCGTACACTTCACCCTGTTCTTCATCTGTCCCTTTTCTTACAAGTGCCATAAAGGGTGCCTGTTGAGGGCTGCTAGCGCCACGGCAGCTGTCTACCATTTGAATTCCGGGTAAAATTTTTCTCCTTGCTATATTTTTTTCATTGTTATGCGCACCGTACAAGGTAATGAGTTCATATTCATCATCTCGAAAATCCACACTGGCACTTAACGCTCTAAGCAGTTTTAGCTGTTGCCGACCTTCATTCTCGAAACGGACTGAACGGGTAATGACATCCCGCTTTTGATATAGGCTATAGGATAGTACAACCTTTACATCAATTAATGGGTCTTCAAGGACGATTTCCAGTGTTGCTACTTCGCCATCATCCTCTGCATACGTAGAAGGAAGCCCTTTCAATTTTGGTTTGCCTTGGAAAACCCGATGTTCTTTATACCGGAAATCGGTCACGGTAGAACCATTCTCCAATTGAATCTGATACGCAGGAATCCTGAAATCACTATTCCCAAATGACGGATATTCTTGTGGGATGGTATCCAGTGAAAAGGCTCGATCCTCGCCATCGGGATTGGGCGAAAATCCTCTATCCATAAAGATGATTTTATTGCTCCCCCGATAGTTCTGAATTTTCTTTCCCCAATACAAATGGGATAAATAACCACCTCGTATAACCTGCATGACATAACTTGTATTGCTACCTTGTAAATGGAATAGAAGCTTCTCTTTATCGATGTATATAGCCATAGCAACCCCCTTATAGCGCTAATAGTACGATTTCCCAAAATTATAAATTATGTTGTTTGCTTATCGTTTACATTCTAATAATAATTGAATAGTTTTAATAATTATATGGAATAATGTAGACTCTATATGAAACAGTGTGATAATATGCAGAGATGAATTAAGGGGTGAAACCAAATGAGTTCGCATTTTTCCAATCATTCCTATAACAATCTGGATCTCAATCTATACACATGTGGCAAAGAGAGCTGTACCAGCAAACACTCTTATGGTCCAGCCATTCGAAGCGGGTATATGGTGCATTTTATTTTAAAAGGAAAAGGGATCTTTAAAGTCAACGATAAAATCTATCATTTGGAGAAAAACGATGCTTTCTTTATTGAACCGAAGGTTTTAATTTACTACGAAGCGGATGAGCTCGACCCATGGGAATATGCCTGGATTGGTTTTAATGGGGTGCAAGCAAAAGAATATCTAAGCCGGACCTGTATCCATAGGGACAATCCCATTTTCCGGTTTGAAGCGGAGGGCAGCCTTGCCCGCTGTATGGAGAGCATCGTGGTTTCTTCTACGCTGAAAACCAACAAGGACCTGTTGCTTGCATCCAAGCTGTATGAATTTCTGTATCTGATGTTTGATCTTTACCCTAATCAGGAAGTCAACCCTGAGGTAAGACAGCAGCGGTATATTAAAGAAGCGCTTCTCTTCATTCAACAAAACTATTCACACTTCATTACCGTAAGTGATATTGCCAAGTACATTTCAATTGACCGTTCGTATTTGCATCGTTTATTTAAACAGCAACTAAATAAGTCACCGCAGGAATTTTTATTGCATTTGAGGATTGAAAAATCGTGCTCCCTATTAAGAAATACTTCCCTTAAAATCGGAGATATTGCTCGGTCTGTAGGGTATAAAGATGTACTCCTTTTCTCCAAAATGTTCAAAACGGTCAACAAGGTAACTCCATCCGAATACCGAAAAAATTCTCCAAAATAACACCTTCGCTCGCAAGTAAGTTAGGCATATTCGTTCCAGAAACAAAAAATAGCGGTAGTATGGATCAACCTCATGTCCATACTGTCGCTATTGTCAAAAGAAAATAAAGTTCTAGACTGAAAAATAAAGTATTAGACTGACGTTGCTTCATTAAGCTAACGAGCAGGTTAACCTAACAAGTAGACTGCCAATTACGTTTGAAAATACCCAAACGTACCGCCGGTTTGACATTCAGAACTGGCCTTTTGAATTTGGTGGAGTTAAAGGGAGTTCTAGTTGTGTCTCATCTATTATTTTGAACAAGCATTGTATTGAAGAGCCAGCGAAAATTCCATCTGAAATACTGAGCTAGATGCCAATCTTCATAACCATTTAGTACACCTTCATTTAACCAGTAAGACTCTGGTTTTCCGCTCGTCGCAGCTTCAGACACATAAGCGATCGTTTTTTCTAAAAAGCGAATGACATCTAGAATTTTATCTGGAGTGGACACATCTCCATGCCCGGGAATAACAGTATCTACCTTCAGATCTCTTTGAATGCGTTTTAGGATGCGTATCCAAGCGTATGGATTACCGTATGGCATGACCGGAATCGTCTTGTTGGTTATTAAATCACCAGCAATTAAGGTTCGTTCTTCAGGCACGTAAACAACGGCATCGCTTAAAGAATGGCCGCCTCCGTAAGATAAAACTTCGACAGTGCGTTTTGCGCCTTTTATAACTAGTTTATCGTCAAAAGTTATCGTGGGTATCACTCTACGAAGGGAAGGGATAGCATTATATAGAGCTCTCTGCACAGAAAGATCATAACCGATTTCGGTTAACATGTGCGGATTTTTTTCTTGTGAATGTACTTGATGCAGGCTATTTATTAACTTCTGAATGTTTTGTTGCATTAGATCAATATTCACTTTACCCATTTCAGATAGCAAATCTCTTGTCCAAACGGTAGATATAAAATCACTTTCCATGAATTCCTGATTGCCGTTGACATGATCTCCATGGAAATGAGTATTGATCACATATTTAATTGGTTTATTCGTTAATTGCTCTGCGGATTGACGTAACAAAGCACCAGAATGCGGTAGGTTGGTTGTGTCCACAACAACGGTCAAATCCCCAAGGTCAATAATTGCCGCATTCCCCAGAGAACCACTACCAGGTACCGAAATAGCACCCCAGATACCTTCCGCTGCTTGTTGAATCGTGAAATATTTGTTGTTCATTGTTTATACCTCCATCAAAATAAGTTTGACACCATTTCCTTTTATCTTTAGGTTGTTTTTTGTTTTCATGTATATCAATAAGCAACTTTAGCTTACAAGTTAGAGTCAACTAGAAATCAAGCACAAACTTTGAAATGAAGTTAGAGGTGCAAATATCGACTTCAAATTGACTTAAAGATGTATAATAGTTTTAAATTTTGGTTTAGAAAAAAGGAGTGACATATAAAACAATGCTTACTATAAGCCAAGTATCAGAAAGAACGGGGTTAACTCCTTATACGATTCGCTATTATGAAAAAATTGGAGTGCTACAGGAACCAAATCGAAGAAATGGAAGGACACGTATTTATACCGAAAGTGAGGTTTCATATATACAATGTTTAATTAGATTGAAAAAATTGGGATTGTCGCTTGAGGAGATCACGGAATTTACTCGTGACGGATGTGTACTGGATAAAATTCAACAAGGGGAAGAACTTGCTAATTTTACTCCTGCCTTACACATACGGATAGAAATTCTTGAGAAGCATCTGATGGAACTGGAATCCAAGCGACAGGAACTTGAGCGCATGATTTCCCTTGCCAACGAGAAGATAGCCCTGTACCAAAAACTTATGAAAGACGATATAGTAATGTAGGAAACTTGGTTCATCACCAGCATATACGATGGCAACAGAATTGGTTGAACTAACGGGAAACGATAGCTCAATCAATTGGCTTTTACCACGCCTTATTTAATGCCAAAGAGAGCCTATCCATTTATTAATTGGAAATGATTTAACCTCCAAATCAAAGTGATGGGCTTATTTTCTTTCTCCTAAGCACTACACTACATTAGACTGACGCTATTTCATAAACCTAACGGGCAGGATAGTTTAAATACAAATTTTACATAGTAAATTTATTTCTGACGGTTGTATACTATGGGTGTCAAACATTTCCTAAATATAGAAAAGTAGAATTGGGAGGCCTCTCTAAAATGGATGGAACGATAAATGAAAAGTTACTCGAGGCAGACATTGCTTCGTTACAAGCGGCGATGGAATTAGGCACGTTAACGGCAGTGGATTGTGTTCGCTGGTATTTGGAGCGAATTGAACGATTTAATCCAATTCTGAAAGCGGTGCTGGAAGTTAATCCGGACGCGCTTGCTGTCGCAAAGTCGCTAGACGAAGAACGACAGAAAGGTGGATCTCGCGGACCGCTTCACGGCATCCCGATCGTTCTCAAGGACAATATCGATACAGGTGACCGTATGCACACTAGTGCTGGGTCGGTCGCACTGGCGAACCACTTCGCACCGAAGGATTCGTCCGTAGCTGCGCAATTAAGGGCTGCAGGAACAGTATTCTTAGGCAAGGCAAATATGACGGAATGGGCGAATTTCATGTCGCCTACGATGTGGGCAGGGTATAGCTCTAGAGGTGGCTTGACACTAAATCCTTACGGTCCTGGTGAGTTGTTCGTAGGTGGATCGAGCTCGGGCTCCGGTGTAGCGGTTGCCGCAAATTTGTGTACCGCTGCCATCGGAACGGAAACTTCCGGTTCAATTATCAGCCCATCCTCGCAGAACTACCTCGTCGGCCTGAAGCCCACTATCGGGCTCGTCAGTCGTTCGGGCATCATCCCGATTACTCATAGCCAAGATACAGCCGGTCCAATGACTCGGACGGTCAGGGATGCTGCGATCTTACTCGGTGCCATGACAGTGGCGGACCCGGAAGATACAGCCATGTTATCTAAAGAGCGAATAGCGCACAAGGACTATACACGGTTTTTGGATCTTAACGGTTTGCGTTCTGCGAGAATTGGTGTTCCGCGTCAATATTATCGAGGACTGGACCAAGCCCGGTTGGCGATTATCGAACGGGCGATCGCTTTGTGCAAGGAATGCGGGGCCACTATCATCGACCCGATCTCATTGCCTTGCGAGAGTGCTAAGTGGGACTGGGATGTGATGCGGTTCGAATTCAAGAAAGGACTGAACGATTATCTCGCCAAAGCAGGTACCGGCGCCTCGGTTAGAACGTTAGATGAACTCATAGTGTATAACGAAACGAATCGCGACTCCGCGCTTAAATACGGCCAAGATACGCTAATCTGGTCTAACGAAACGAGTGGCATGTTAACCGAAACGGCGTACATCGAGAGTTTACGCCTGAACCGAGAGATAGCCAGAGGCCAGGGGATCGACTACGCAATTCGCGAGTATCGATTGGACGCGCTGCTGTTCCTTGGTAACGAGGATGGACTCGACTTGTCCGCACGTGCGGGGTATCCTGCCATTACAGTGCCGGGAGGATATGCTGAGACAGGTATCATCGCAGAAGGGGGCTATACGACCAAGGGGCCGCAGGGGATAACCTTTGTCGGAACCGCATACAGTGAGCCTTCACTATTCAGACTTGCCTATGCTTACGAGCAAGCAAGCAATAACCGTTTTGCGCCGCCCGATCCGGTTTAGTCGAGAACTCAATCAAAGAACAGAGAAGCATTTACATTGCTCACTAAACTAACGGAGAACGTTAGTTCAATGGAAACAGCGACAGTCTAGGACTTTATTTTCTCATCCTTGGTTGTCGCTGTTTCCATTTTCTAGGCTCAGTCTAATACTTTATTTTTGCTGACAGCTATTCAATTAACATCAGTTCCCTTTTTGCTTCGCATAATACTCGGTGATCAGATCGAGGAACACCTTGGGAAACGCCAAGGTGGCCATATCCGCTTCGCTGATCCAGCGGTACCCCGCTGGCAGCGCATTATGCGCGTGCTCCGCCTGCTCAGCCAGCGCAATTAACGCACCTGGCTTCGCTCCGGTGCTGTAGCTGGCCCGCTGCTCGGCAGCCAGCGGGGGGCCTCCCGCCTCCCCGGCAGGGGCGGCGACCTCCTCACACTGGAACACACGCAGATTCCAGTGAATGTGGCTGAACGTGTGCTCCGCCTCACGTACAAACCGCACCGGGCGCGCAAGCACGCCCTCTGCCAGCAAATGAGCCGCCAGATGGTCCATGGCGGGCTCATCTGGCACCGGGCCGTTGTAGCCCTCCGGTCTGGCAAGCTCATGCGGCAGCTCCCACATGCGGGCCAACAGGCCCTTGGCCGGGCGCTGCCGTACGAGCAGACGGCCGGTGTTCGCTCCGCTGCCCTCGATGAGAGCGACGGAGCGCGGCTCCAGCCGCGGCGGTTTCGCCTTGGTCTTGACCGGCAGCGTCTCCTCGCGACCTGCCAACCTGCCCGAGCAATGCTCCATGACCGGGCAGGTCAGACAATGAGGCGACTTCGGCGTACAGACCAGTGCGCCTAGCTCCATCAGAGCCTGATTAAAATCAGAGGCTCTTCCTTCGGGAATCAGCTCCCGTACCAGACTTTCCATATGTGCCCGCGTGCTGCCTTTCATAATATCCTCTTCAATGAGAAAATAACGCGACAGCACACGCATCACATTCCCGTCCACAGCAGGCTCTGGTCGATTGAAGGCGATACTCATAATCGCCCCCGTCGTATACGGGCCTACTCCTTTCAGTGCAGCAACAGCTTGTGTATCATCCGGCACCTGTCCGCCGTGAAGCTCAACTACTTGTTTTGCCGCAGTTTGCAAATTCCGGGCCCGCGAATAATAGCCCAGTCCTTCCCATAGCTTAAGCACATCCTCCTCGGGTGCTTCCGCCAGCGCTTCAATCGTAGGAAAACGTGCAATAAAGCGATTAAAATACGGAATGACCGTATCGACACGCGTCTGCTGAAGCATAATTTCCGAGATCCAGATATAAAAAGGATTCCGATGACGTCGCCACGGCAAATCGCGTTTGTTACGTGTATACCAATTCAACAGTTCAAAGCTGAAATAACGCTTTTGTTCCAATGTATTTGTAGTCATCACATCACGTCTCCTTATATTCGACAATCACAAAAGCAGAGGCAATGTTAGGCTGATGTGTAATACTCAAGTGAATGCTGTAATTTGAGTCACCTGTATTCGGCAATCTCAGTCGATCCCACGCGGATGAAGACAAATAAACTACTGGCTTCCCCCCAGGTTCCGGTAAAATATCCATATCGCCAAACCCGATGATTTGCCCAATTCCGCAACCGAAGGCTTTCGTTATCGCTTCCTTGGCAGCAAAGCGCCCTGCTACAAACTCCGTTAGTCTACCCTTGCGTTCCACAGCAAGCTCGCGTTCTGCCGGGGTCAGCACTCGATTCAAAAACGCATCTGCATATTTACCTGCCAAAATATGAGCCATACGGCTTATTTCCAGCACATCATGTCCAATTCCGTAGATCATTTGGGTATTCTCCGTCCTTTATACTTTACTGGATCTATTGTAACAGTGCGTCCACACCCTGGCGAGTCACAAAGGCGTAAAAACAGCACCAAAATATGTTAAAATAAGAAAGGCTATAGATGAATGTTTGAAATTCAGCTGATATGCCCATTTTAAAAAAATTCCCGTAGAAAGGAAGGATAGGATGTCAGAAACCATTATTGTTGAAGCAGTTACCGAAGCAGGAACAGATGCGGTGATCCGGGCTTCCTGGTTTCCCTCTAAAAAAACAGCCAAAAGCCTGCTCATCATCGCTCATGGCTACAAAGGATTTAAGGATTGGGGCATGTTCCCCTATATAGCAGAAGCATTGAGTATGGATAACCATGTTGTGACCTTCAACTTTTCACATAATGGCATAGGTGAGGATCTGGAGAATTTTACCGAGCTGGAAAAGTTCGCACGCAACACCTATAGCCGCGAACAAGAGGATTTGGAACTATTGCTATCCAATCTGAGAGCCCGTCATGAGTTCAGAGAATTGCCATTGTTTCTGTTAGGTCATAGCCGAGGCGCGGGAAGCTGCTTTGTATATGCTCTAGATCATCCCGGCGAGATTGCTGGCGTCATTTCATGGAATGGCGTGACAGATCTTGATCTGTTTACTTTACCGCAAAAAGAAGAAATGCGCGCCAAGGGGCGCAGCTATGTGGAGAACGCCAGAACCGGGCAACAGCTCCCGCTGGATGTTATCATTCTGGAAGACCTGGAACAAAATCGCCAGCGTTTTGCCATTGTAGACAGACTTGCCAACAGCCAGCTCCCAGCTGTACTGATCCAGGGAACCGAAGATTCCAAACGTCTACGAGAAGGCTCTGCCCTGCTCACATCCGTTCGTCCCGACATCGAATGGGTACAAATTCAAGGCGGCAATCATACCTTTAATACCGTTCATCCATTCCAGGGAGGCAGTCTTCCACTGGATCAGGCGATTACCGAAACCCGCCGCTTCATTGAGTGGATCGCCAATTAATTATTACCCCTTCAATACAAACGGCGATCCGCCGGGCGGATCGCCGCATTTATTTACTTCAGAATTTTGCAAATCCTCGCTTGAGCATTTTAAAATTACATAATGATTAATGCTTAGACTCCTGGGATGCTTGTCCGCTTATGCGCAGTACGTGTAAAGAAGCTTTCCAGCTTTTCGCGTGCCGCCGGGTCAATTTCCTTGCCTTCCAGATAGTCACTGTTTGCTTCGTAGGAGATCCCCAGTTCTTTTTCATCCGTCTGGCCTTCCCACAATCCAGCTGTAGGCGCTTTGTCCAAAATGGCCTGCGGAACTCCGAGATAGCTGGCGAGCAAGCGCACCTGACGTTTGTTCAGCGTGCTAAGTGGCGTAATATCGACCGCACCATCGCCCCATTTGGTATAAAAGCCTGTGATGGCTTCGGAAGCGTGATCTGTGCCAACGACGAGCAAATTCAGCTCATTCGCAAGTGCGTACTGAACTACCATACGTGTTCTTGCCTTTACATTCCCTCTCACTTGCGGAGTAATCGAACGCTCAAGACCAATATCCTTTAACGTATGCTCCACTTCCACGGCAACCTTGTCCACGGCTTCCTTAATGTTCGTTTCCCCGGCATATTTCAGGTCGAACGCTTTGGCAACCGCGTAGCTATGCTCGATATCTTCCTGTTGGCCGTATGGCTGGAATACACCCAACGTTTTGTATTCGTCTCCTTGTTCCTGCGTCAATTCATCTGTAGCGCGCTTGCACAAAGCAGCTGCTACGGCACTGTCAATCCCGCCACTGATGGCGATCAACAGCCCTTTGCTTCCCGTTTTCGTTACATACGACTTGAGGAAATCCACACGCTTACGGACCTCTGCCTCTACGTTAATCGTAGGCTGTACTCCCAATTCAGCAATAATCTGTTCCTGCAAACTCATCAGATAAGCACCTCTTTTTTAGGAATTTCCTTCACAAGCCAACATGCAAAAGCCCCGGCAAGTTTCGCAGGCGAAAAATGCGGGGCATAGCTTGAGCAGTCTTACCGGCAAAAACGATCAAATGCACTGGTCAAATCAGCAGCAATCTGATCTGCCGAACGATCCTCCACCTGATGACGCTCGATGAAGTGAACCAGCTCGCCGTCTTTCAACAGCGCGATAGAAGGGGAAGACGGTGGGTAAGGTGCGAAAAATTCGCGAGCCTTTGCCGTTGCTTCCTTGTCCTGTCCGGCAAAAACCGAATACAGATGATCTGGCGTAATATCATGCTTCAGTGCTTCACCCACACCCGGGCGGCATTGGCCTGCGGCACAACCACATACCGAGTTCACAACCACCAGCACTGTTCCTTTACTATTAGGCAGCTTGGCCTCCACATCTTCAGAGGTACGCAGTTCCTGAATCCCAAGATTCGTCAGTTCATCGCGCATCGGCTGAACTGAATCTCTCATATATTGATCGAAAGACATAGACATATTCTTTCACTCCTTTTCCGAAAATCATGTATAGTACGTTTCTAATTTCATCCTTTGCCGTAGTAAAGGCATGGACATCTAAATTTCATTATACAATCTTTTTCACGTAATTTGCAAAAATCCGGCTATATTTTTGAACGATTATTTCTGTATCGGACTCATGACAGGAGGCTCAGAATGATCCCGGTAAGTCGGGACGGTTCTGCGCAATCGAACTTTAAACTGCGTGCCCATTCCCTCCACCGAATCTACGGCAATCGTACCGTGATGACGCTCCACTATACTTTGACATAAGGCCAGACCCAGACCTGTACCTTTCGTTTTGGTGGTGTAAAAAGGTTGGAACAGCTTTTCAAGCTGTTTTTGCGAAATTCCAGGCCCTGTATCCTTTACTTCCAGTTCCACGAAATCCCCTTCCTCATGAGTAGAAATGGTCAGCACTCCCTTTTCCCCCATGGCTTCCATCGCATTACGCGATAAATTAAGCAGCAATTGCTTTATTTCCTTAGGGTTCAAATGCAGCATCGTCACATGATCCTCCAGCTTTAGATCAATCGTCTGCCCCCTCAGATTCGCATCTGCCCACAATAAAGGCGTCAGTTCGCGAATAATATCATGCAGATGACATTGCTCCTTCTCGACAATTCGATTCTGGGCCAGTGAAAGAAAATCGTTAATAATCCCGTTCGCCCGGTCAAGTTCCTCCATCACAATGCGGTAATAATGGTTGAGGGATTCTGGGCTTTTCTCACGCATAAGCTGTAAAAAACCACGCACAACCGCCATCGGATTACGTATTTCATGAGTAATGCCCGCTGCCATCTGTCCAACCAGGCTGAGCCTCTCGAAATTGCCCAGCTCACTGCGCAGCGTCTCAAGCTCTGTAATATCTTGCAGGGCGATAATGACGCCTGTCGTTTGGTTTACATGTTTATCCCGAATAGGAAGGAAACTGGAGAAGAATACTTTGGGAGTAACATTTATAAAATCAGCACCCGCCTCTCCTTCCAATGCTTTCGCAACTCGTTCGTTAACCACAGGTAAAGTGTCAAAACCATATAACGTGCTCAATGGACGACCCACTATCTCAGGCAGTGTAATGTAGGGATCGTAGTTTCGATAGAGTTCCAGCATCGTTTTGTTCATATGTATAACTCGTTCTTCGCTGTCCAGAGTAACAAGAGATAACGGCATCAAATCCATAACTTGACGCAGCTTATCCACTTCAATTAAGTATTTGCTCGTAAACTCAGTCACATCACGCCGAAGCGTCAGTTTCTCAAAGGCATTATGCATTAGACTCACGACCGTAAAACTTGCCAGCACCCCTGCACCCATATTCCAAAACGTTGTAAGTAAGTCAGGAATGTATACAGAAACATCCTGTTTGCCCCACAGTAGCGGAAATATCGCCTTAAACAGCATATCAGCCACAACATATGCAGAGATCAGGAGCTTTTTGTCCAGCAATGTTCCTCTTTGAAAAAACTTGACATGCAGGAGCATAAAAGGAAAAAGGATAAAACCAGTGCCCACATACATTGGGGACATTTCTGTCGACTGGGCTATAATCAGGACACCCATCAGTGCGGAAGCAGCGAGCACAAAGGCAGTGCGACGTCTACCGTACATGATGCCAACAGCAAGGGGAATAATACCGAGATTAGAAGGTAGACCATACGGAGACTGATATTGAAAGAGTGTACATAGCAATATGGCTGGTAAGCAACACAAATACAGTATTCCTTGAGTGGGTCCAGGAAGCAGATTGCCGCCCCAAACCTTTTTCTTATCCCCATAATCCGTTAATATAGAGAAAAAACCCGCCGATATAACGGCAAGGAGAACTTGGAGCACACTTTCCTTCAACGCAATTAACAAGGACTTCTCCCCCTCATCATCTTTCCTTGACGCCGTTAGTTGAATTAAAGCACAGGCTACAATATATTACAATATATGTGTTAAAATTCCGGTATAGAACGACAAAATCTGCTAAATACCAGATGTATATAAGAAGATCGTTTTTACGCGTTTTAAAATCCTGTAAATTGAAAAATATACACGTTTACCGTGCCCTTAGGTTATCTAAAATGACGGTATTGCGATATGATGAAAAATTGGTTACGCCGTTCTGAATTTTTTGAAAATTTGTCGACGAAAAGGAAGAGGTTTATGACTTACGACGTTATTGTGATCGGAGGCGGCTCAGCCGGATTAATGGCTGCTGCCGCTGCCAGCAGTGAGGGCGCCAAGGTGCTTTTACTTGAAAAAGGAAATAAACTCGGGCGAAAGCTGGGGATCTCTGGTGGAGGCCGTTGCAATGTCACGAATGCCAAAGAGCTGGACGAACTCATTCGGCACATCCCCGGCAATGGCCGTTTTCTGCACAGTGCACTGGCGGCTTTTGGCAATCGGGATATCATCGCCTTTTTTGAACAGCTGGGTATAGCCTTAAAGGAAGAAGACAATGGGCGTATGTTTCCAGTGACGGACAAAGCCAAAACAGTAGTCGATGCTTTGATTAACAAGGTACGCTCTCAAGGAGTCGAAATTCGGACAAGTCTTCCTGTTCAAGAGGTTATTTACAAAGAAGGTCATACAGCTGGGGTACGGCTGCGTTCCGGTGAAATCCTACATAGCCGTAATGTCATTGTAGCCGTCGGTGGCAAGTCCGTCCCGCATACCGGCTCGGAAGGTGACGGCTATGCATGGGCAGAACAAGCGGGGCATACCATTACGGAGCTGTATCCAACAGAGGTGCCATTGACCTCAGGCGAAACGTTCATCCAGACGAAAGAGCTTCAGGGACTATCCTTACGCGACATCAGTCTGACCGTATGGAATGCGAAGCAAAAGAAAGTTGTCGTCCATGAAGGAGATATGATTTTTACACATTTCGGTCTATCTGGCCCAACTGCTTTGCGGTGCAGTCAATTTGTCGTCAAGGGAATGAAAAAAGATAAGGTAAACACGGTGTTATTGACTCTCGATTTGCAGCCTCATAAACATGCCGATGAAGTCTACCGTGAGACGCTGGAGTTGGCATCGGTCGATGCTAAAAAAGCGATCAAAAACGTGCTTAAGCCTTATTTACCGGAACGCTTGATTCCATTGTTGCTCCAGCAAGCCGAACTGCGTGAGGACTTGACCTATGATCATATTCCCAAGCAGCAATGGCAAGAACTTGCTCATCGCATTAAGGCGTTTCCAATCCGTGTGAACGGTACGCTCTCTCTGAAGGAAGCATTTGTTACCGGGGGCGGTGTGAATTTGAAGGAAATTAATCCGAAAACGATGGAGTCCAAGCTGATGCCTGGATTGTTCTTCTGCGGTGAGATTCTCGATATTCACGGTTACACAGGTGGTTATAATATTACAGCGGCGTTTACGACAGGGCATACAGCAGGGACACAAGCGGCCGTAAGCGATTAAGACGCTGCGCGTAGGACTTGATCTTACGATCGCTGTTGCCACGGGATTCTCTTGATTATATAAAAATTCCGTGGCAAAGGCGAACGCTGTCGCTTCTTCAGATTCAAATCCTCCGCTGCGCTGCATACCACCACTGCATCCTCATTTGTTTGGGGGAGATAGGAAAAGGAAATGAAAAAGACTTAAATCAGTTGAATTGCTGAGTTAAGTCTTTTTTTGAGTAATCGTGTATTGAACAAGCTCTATCTTGTTTTGACATTTGCCGCTATCTTAAACCTCAATAATGATAGGTAAAATCATGGGTCTTCTCTTCGTCTGATTGTAAATGAACCGACCAACATCATCTTTTAACATCTGCTTAATCAGTCCCCACTGACTCATTTCGATTTCTGTTAGCTCGTTCACTGTGGACATAATCGTGTCGTGGATCTGACTCATGAGCTCTTCGGAATCCTTAACATATACAAACCCTCTTGAAATGACCTCTGGCGCTGCGAGCATTTGCTTCTCATTTTTACTCAACGTCATCACAATAATCAGCATTCCGTCTGAAGAAAGTTTTTTACGGTCACGCAGGACAATATTACCTACGTCACCGGTTACCAACCCGTCTACCAAGCTATTGCCGGCTGGTACTTTAGGCCCCAGGGATGCCCTTCCCTCTTCAATTTGAATCGTGTCACCGTTATGGACGATAAATACATTCTCCATCGGAATCCCCACAGACTCCGCTAGCTGACGATGCTGATACAGCATTCTGAATTCACCATGTATAGGAATCAAATACTGTGGTTTCATCAAAGTCATCATTAATTTCAGTTCTTCCTGGCTACCATGACCGGATACGTGCATTCCTGTAGAGCTGCCTGATCCATAAATAACCTGGGCACCCAGCACATACAGGTTGTCAATGACCTGGGAAAGGTTTCGCTCATTCCCCGGTATGGCTCCCGCAGCAATGATGACCGTATCACCAGGCAAAATTTCGATTTTGGGATGCAGGGAATTGGCTAAACGTGACAATGCGGCCATCGGCTCTCCCTGGCTTCCGGTACATAAAACTGCAATTTCTTCTGCGGGAAACCGCTCTGTTTCTCCCGCCTCAATCAGCAAATCCTCAGGCATATGCAAGAAGCCCAGCTCCTTGGCCACTGACACCACATTTATCATACTGCGTCCGAGTAAAACCAGTTTCCTGCCTGTTTCCACAGCCGCGTCAATGACTTGCTGGACACGGTTAACATTAGAAGCGAACGTGGAGATAAACACCTGCTGTTTGGCTCTGGCAAATGCATCTAGAATATGCCCGCCAACCAAACGTTCTGAAGGGGTAAATCCTGGCCTTTCCGCATTTGTACTTTCGGAGAGCAGCACTTTCACCCCCTTCTTTCCTATTTCAGCCATTCGATGAAGATCGGGAAAAGGTCCGCTTACGGGAGACATATCGAATTTGAAATCGCCGGTATGGACCACATTTCCTTCCGGTGTCTGAAAAAAGACACCCAGGCAATCCGGGATACTGTGAACCGTGGTGAAAAAGGATGCCTGAATCGTTCCCGCTTGAACGGTTGAATCCGCATCTATAAGATGAAGCTCGGCATCACGCAAAAGGTTATGTTCCCTTAACTTAATCTTAATTAATTCGATGGTGAGCTTTGTCCCATAAACGGGCATGTTAATCTGCTTGAGCAGATAGGGAATACCTCCGATGTGATCCTCATGCCCATGAGTCACAATGAGCGCTCTGACTTTATCCTGATTTTCCAGCAGATAGGTGACATCGGGCACAATAAGGTCAATACCAGGCAAGTTCTCATCAGGAAACTTCGAACCACAATCGATTACGACGATATCCTGATCGTATTGGATGAAATACATGTTTTTCCCGATTTCATTCACACCGCCTAAAGCAGCAATGAGTAATCTATTATCACCAAGCATCAAGTTTATTTCCTCCTTAGAAAAATGCTATCCATATTATTCATTTTCCACGTAAACTTATACACAAAAAGAAACCCTTGTCTCTAAAAGACAGGGGTTCTCACTTGATTTATTAGATACCCACCGCAGCCGAAATAGCAGCGAAAATAGCAGCAATTAACCACAGGATGGGGAATAGCTTGAAGATTACCTTCAGCCACTGTCCAAAGCTGATCCGGGCAATGGCCAATCCTGCTAGCAGAACTCCACCTGTCGGTGAAATGAGATTGGTTAACCCGTTACCAAACTGGTACGCTGTGACTACGGCTTCACGATTGATGCCTACAAGATCGCCAAGCGGTGCAAGTACAGGCATAGTTAGTGCTGCTTCCCCCGAAGAAGATGGGACCAGGAAAGTAATAATATTATGTGCAACCAACATAATGGTTGTGAACAAGTAATTTGGCAATCCTTCCAGGATGCCTGCGAGTGCATTCAATACGGTATCAATGATCATACCCTGCTCGGCGATGATCAGAATTCCGCGAGCGAGACCTATAATCACTGCAGCGTAGATGAATTCTCCACACCCTTTTACAAAATTCTCAGCTATCTCCTTCTGGCTCATTTTGGTGACTACCCCGACAAAAAGACCGAGTGCGAAGAAAAGGGCGCCGATTTCAGTCATATACCAGCCTTTGACCAAAATTCCCCAGACAATGGCTCCCAGCGTTACAATAAATCCACCTATAATTAATTTGTCCCGAAACGTGAAGACGACGTCCTCACCTGTATTTTCTTTTATAAATTGCTCGCGATTTATAATATCACTCTGAAAAACAATGGATTTCTCCGGATTTCTCTTAACCCGGTGCGCATACCACATCGTAAAGGCAATAGAAATCATAGTAAATACAAGCCATTCAATAAATCTCAGCCAGAGCTGAGGATTCCCCTCCACTCCCGCGATTCCCTGGGCAATCAATACTGAAAATGGATTCACAGTCGAACCAACATAGCCAATTTGCGTTCCCAGAAATAGAATGAGAATAGCAGTCATAGAATCGAAGCCTAGAGCAAACATTAACGGAATAAAAATCGCATACAGCGGGATAATTTCTTCGCTCATCCCAAAGGTAGAGCCTCCGAGACTGAATATAACCATGGCAATTGGAATAAGCAAAATCCCCTTATTCTTCAGTCGCCTGGCAAGAGCCGTCAGAGCACGATCGATGGCTCCCGTCTGCAGAATAATCCCGAAGGAGCCGCCTACAATAAGGACAAAAGAGACCACATCGGCAGCATTGATAATCCCTTCAATCGGGGCGCTAAGGATTTGGGGGATTCCCTGTCTTAAATCACCATTCTCACCCGTTTTGGGTACAGTGTGATAGGTTCCCGAAACGATTGCCGTTTTGATCACACCGTTCACTGTCACTTCATGACGCTCAAACTGTCCGCTGGGTACAATCCATGTCAACGCAGCGACCGTAATAATAATCAAAAATATTAAAGTATAACTATGGGGCAAGGATAATTTCCATTTCTTATTCTTGATGTTCATGTTTATCCCTCATTCCAAGAATGGTTATACGTAACCTTCCCTCCCATAATGGTCAATATCACTTGGGCATCCCTGATGTCCCCAGCGGATGCGTTAAGGAGGTCGCGATCAAAAACGGCGATGTCAGCATATTTTCCAGCCTCCAGCGTACCTGTAACTTCTTCCATATAACAATGTTTGGCTCCATTAATGGTCCATGCCCTTAAAACTTCGGATGGCGGCATCCCTTGGTCAGGATACCAGCCTCCTGCAGGCGAGCCATCCGGGAATAATCGGTGAGAGGCTGCATACAGTGAATCAGGGACACTAGTGATAAATAAAGGCAGATCAGTCCCAATGGTTATTGGCACGTTAGCCTCCAGCATGGATTTATAATTATAAAAGCGGTTTTCATTGTCTTTACCTACCACAGCAGACATATAAGCATCCTCGTAAGAAGGATTCAGTAGCAGGATTTGGGCGTAGACTTCGGCAAAAATTTCGTTCTCGCCCATTCTAATCAGATCATCTGGGTGAGGATACTCTAGATCACTGATCGAATGTCTAATAAGGTGATTACCTTGTTGTTCGCGGCATTTTTCAATCATCGATACTGCCTGGCGAATTGCAGCATCCCCTTCTGCAGTTAGGCAGCATTTGATACCTTGGCTGTCTGCTTCCAGAACTGAGGCTTCAATTTTTTCATAATCAACCGTTCTTAAATTCGTGACTTCAGGCATATCTGCGTAAGGCTCCAACATATCCCCTGTATGATCGGCTACAACGCCGTCAAGCATCAGCTTGTATCCTTGGAAACGAATAAGGTCTCCATTATAAAGTGCTTTATACTTGATACCGGTGCCAACATCCAACGGTTCAACAACGGGTTCAAGCGAAAAATGAAATCGGAGTGGCAGTTCTCCTGCTTCTTTCAATTCTTCTAGAATCGGCAGTAGCTCGCTATGTCGGTCAAAGCCAATATCCTTTATGGAAGTAACTCCTCGTGCAGCCAGCAGGCGGCAAAACTCCACAAACTCTTGTTTGACAAGGCTGCGATCCTGCATCATGGCTTGGAGTAGCAAAGCGCGTGCCTCAGCACTGCATTGATCCGGCAAAAATTGATATTTCTCCTGAGCCAGTCGGTTCATCCAGCAGTAGCTTTTATTTAGGTTAATGGCAATTACCGCCCGATCAGGGAACATCTCGTCCAACAACCTTTGTTCCGGCAGCTTGCCCCATCTTTCCTCGCTCCAACCGTAAGCGGTTACATCTTTCCCTGGCGGGAGATTGTTTGCCGCTTGCAGCATGGATTCCACTGCTTCTCCAATCGAGGCTGCATGAGTCAAATCCACGCCCCGATGCATCGACATATATCCGGTAAAAAATACATGATTGTCATGAACTCCTGGCATGATAAAAGCATCACCCAAATCACAGACAACCGTTTCAGTTCCTATCCAAGCTTGTGCTTCCTCGGGACGCCCCACTGCTGCAATACATTCTCCCCGCAGTGCAATAAACCCAGGCGAAGCTTCATTTTCTAAGCCATTAAAAATAGCATTTGACAGTAGAACCTTGTCCGCTAATGTGTCCTTCTTCCCTTGCACAGTTTCACCTCCTCATTATTTATCCGCTTCATAACATAACGTAATATAACGTTATAATATTGCTTCTGCTTCTCTCATCGAGTGGAAGCAGAAGCTGCGCCGTACCTGAATAACATTACGTAACAGGCAACGGATTTATATTGAGAATTGATAACGGTCCCCAATGATGTACTGCTTACCTACATGAACGGGGCTTCCATGCTGATCATAAATAATCGTATGCATGTAGAACAACGCCTGTCCGATGGCCGTCTCTAGCAGCTTTGCCTGGTATTCATCCGCCAAGGCGATTTGTAATATCGTTTCTCCCGGTTGGTTAGGATCGATGCTATATTTATGACGCAATAGCTCATATACAGAGCCCTCTAACTGCTCTTCCATTAGAAAAGAAAATCGGTCATAAGGGTAAAAATTATTCTCCAGCATGAGCGGTCGATCACCGGCGTATCTTTGGCGCTGAATATATAACACTTTTTCTCCTTGTGGCAGCTGCAACTGATGTGCAATTTCCTCATCTGCTTCTATGATTTCACGTTCTGTGACCACACTGTGTGAAGAGAGGCCGTTGGATTTGCAGGCAGCCGTAAAGCTGATGACATGTTCAATCTTCCGCCCAATTTTGGGTACATTGACAAAGGTTCCTTTTCCTTGACGTTTGGTCAGATAACCTTCATGAACCAATTCGGCAATCGCTTTTCTTACGGTAATTCGACTTACATTGTAGGTCTCGCTTAGCTCAGTTTCGGTCGGTATACGACTTCCCTGCGTATATGTTCCATTATGAATAGCAGTTTTGACCGCTTTTTGTAATTGAATATATAATGGCTCTGCTTGATCTGAATTCAACATAATGTACCCTCACTTGTCATATAACGTTATATTACTCCCACTTAGAGTATCAAATGTTACATATTCTTACAAGTGAAGATGTTTGAAAAAAGTTTATTAGTAACGGACGCCGTATCCGAATGAACCTTCTACCAGACAGCTCTGGGCGGCAACCCTCGATCCTTCTGCCATAGCGTCCTGAATATTATCCTTTTTCAAAAAACTCAGTAAAAAGGCGGTGATATAGGAGTCTCCTGCCCCCATCGTATCCACAGCGTCCACGGAATCAGGCGTTTGAAAATAGAACTTGGTACCATCATAGGCAATAGATCTATCTCCGCCGCGTGTGGCTACCAGAATTTGCCCCTCTTTTTTTCGATTGGAGCGGATATAGTTCTGTGTCTCTTCATCCGTCATATGGCTGCAAGAGAAGAATGCAAAATCGGCGTACGCAATATATCTCTCGACCTGTTCATCTACGAAATCATCTGAAAAGTCAAAAGAAAGAGGGATTCCCAGCGTCTCCAATTCAGGCAGCAAGTGCCCTGTATGACTGTACAAGCCCGTGTGAATAAGGTCGAACCCGCCAACATAGGCCTTGTCATCTTCACTCAGCTTCAGCGGGTGGAGACGTGTAACTCCTCCCTCATTGCTGCCCAGAAATACTCTGTCCCCGTCTTCCAGGGTTACACGTGCGCAGCCGTTCTCACCGCTGTGATATCTGCACCGTGAAATGTCGATTTCCAGCTCACGGAGAATGTGTTCTACATGCTGTGCTTCGTTATCATCCCCGAATACTCCAATAAAGGCTGCATCTACTCCCGCTTTTTTGGCAAACACACTGAAATTAAGCGCATTGCCGCCAGGATACATCATGCGCAGATGAACATATTTATCTACCACATTATCGCCAATGCCTAGAACTTTCATGATGGTTTCCTCCTGTTGGTAAGTGCGCTTAGTAAGCTACTTTGCCCATATAACGGCGAGTTTCCAGTGGGTGATTGCGTACATTTGCGAGTGCTTCACGATAAACACATACAATGCTATAAAATAAAACCGGGTTAAAGAACTCGACAACCTCGTCAGCAATGGTTCCGATTCCAAGCTCTTTCGCATCGATCACTTCTACTTTCTCGGCATATTGATTCAGGAAAGTCTGTGCCCGCTCATCCAATGCCCGTGTGCGTCCTTCGTTGATCATCAGAATAAATGGAGTTTCTTTATCCGTTACTTCAAACGGACCGTGGAAAAATTCACCGGAATGGATTGAAGCCGCATGAAGCCATTGCATTTCCATTAGAGAACAGATAGCAAATCCGTAGGCATGTCCATAAGAAGCTCCGCTGGTCAGGATATAGAAGAGATCTTCATTGCGGTATTTGTCAGCGAATACACTGGCACGCGGTTCGACTTGTATTTTGGCCCTGTTAATAATTCCATTGATTGCTCCCAAGCCGTTCTGGAAAGCTTGATAATGCACATAGCCTTCAGCGACTTGAAGCAGCTCAACAGTAAGCTCCAAAATAATAGCCATCGGGTTATTTTTGACATCGCTCTCATCTCCCCACTCGTAGAGGAATGAATAATCAGAATATTTGAGCAGTGTCGCTTCACTATTGTGGGTTAAGCCGATGGTGTAAGCGCCTTTCTCTTTGGCTGATTTAGTAGCCGCAACCGATTCCGGCGTGTTTCCTCCATGGGAACACACGATGACAACTGAGTTTTTACCTAATCGTTTTGGCAGCGCGTGCACAAACTCATTTGCTGTATACATGCCTGCTACCAGCTTCTTTGCTTCACTATCCAAGAAATATTTTGAGGGATACATATCGACTAATGAGCCCCCGCAAGCTACTAAATAAACCTCAGAAATCTCTCCACTTGATTGTTCATAAATCGTCTGAACCGTCTGTTGTACATTCATCATTTTTACCTCTCCTTTTTATATAACGTTATATAACGTATTGTTTATGGGATAAATATAAGCGCTTTCACCAAAAGTGTCAAGCCCATTTATTCAATGAACTTTTAATACTCTGCATTCAAAAAGCTCTAATCCTTTTGTCGAAGAATTAGAGCTCCTATTGGGATTTGATTTATTGAGTGTTTGGTCATAACGAGATTACACCTACAAAATACGCAAAAAATTGGTCTTACCCATGGGTTTGTCCGAATAAACTAAAGTAGACAAGTACATAACAGCCCATAAAAAATCAAGGAGGAAAACACCATTAATACATTTATCAGTTATATTTTTCTCGGTCTGTCACTTTCGGCCCCCATTGGGCCGATTAATGCTGCACAGTTGGATCGAGGTATTAAGAATGGATTTTGGCATGCTTGGTTTATCGGGCTTGGGGCAATAACCGCAGATATAATCTATATGCTGCTTGTCTATTTGGGAATGATCCACCTTCTCAATGCCCCGTTTGTTAAAGCTTTTTTATGGTTATTTGGTTTTTTCGTACTTGTGTATACAGGTGTTGAAAGCATCAAAAATGCAGGTGTGATTTCAGAATCTGAATTAAGGGGAAATGGCAATACCTTAACCAATTCATTTTTGGCAGGCTTCCTGATGTCATTATTTAATCCTCTCTCCATCCTTTTCTGGCTTGGCATTTACGGGTCCATACTGGCCAACGTCGCTAATACATATCCAGTACAACAGCTAATGATCTTTAGCGGAGCGATTGTATTAGGTGTGTTACTCTGGGACGTAACCATGGCAGCCGCTTCAAGTATTTTCCGGAGGTTTCTAAAAACCGGATTACTTAAAACCATCTCTTGGATGTCTGGATTATCTCTTATCGGTTTTGGTTTTTATTTTGGTGTACAGGCATTTCAATTACTTTTTTTACACTGACGATTAACTCCCTGACAAAGTTAACGAGATTCCTTGGCGTGCTTTCGGCGAACCCATTGTACAATGAGGTCACATATTGCAATGAACAAGACCAGAAGTAAGCTGATGTAAACCCCAGGACGGCTAAGCTTATGAAAAAAGGATCCGACCACAGCCATAGCTATCAACAATAATCCAACCCAGCGTTTAATGTTGCTAGATGTGCTCGATTTCAGTAACTTACCTGAAGACAGCAAAATAAAGCACCAGTTATACAACAGCATTAACCCTGCAGCTGTTGTAATATATTCATACACTTTTCCCGGCAGCAGCAACGACATTACGATGGCTGAGATTAATCCAACGGAGATCAAACTAAGTGCATACAGAGGATATTTGCCCTTCCACTTCCGTGAAAACAATGTGGGCGCATCTCCCTCCTGTGCAAGTGTAATCATCATAGATGTCTCTGCATATAGGGAGGCTGTCATTGTTGAGAACCCTGCAATAATAAGCACTCCATTAAATAAATGAGGTACAAAAACCAGATGATCGCTGCTCAGCGCAAGCACAAATGGACTTTCTTTCGGGTTAAAGGCACTTAAGGGTACCATAGACACAGCCAGACCAATCGAAAGCACATATACTACAACGAGCGTCATCAACATTACTTTTCCTGCTTTAGGTGCATCCTCCGGTTTTTGAAGCCGATTAGACATTATTCCGAGCACTTCAATACCTCCGTATGCATAAAAGGCAAAAATAAAAGATGACCATAATCCCATACCGCCGGTAGGAAAAAAGTCTTTGTAACTGATGGGGAACTTTGGATTATATTTTCCTCCTCCGATCCAGCCTGCCAAAAGAGCAACGGCCAAGACCAGAAACATAACAATAGCTGCCATTTTAATAATAGCCAATACATTTTCAACTCGATCAAAACCCTTGTTACCAAAAAAAACAATCACAAGTCCTAAAATCCCGAAGCCTGCCGCAAAAATCCACATCGGTACCTGAGGAAACCAGAAGCGTGAGAATATAGATAGCGCCGTTAGTTGGCTCCCATTGATAAGCAATTCTGAGAACCAATACACCCAGCCACTACCGAAGCCTGCCCAATTACCAAATGCTTTTTGGGCATAGGAACGGAAAGAGCCCTGTTCTGGATGATCTGCCGTCATGCGCGAAAGGGCGTCAAACACCACATACGTTCCCACCGCTGCCAAAAAGTATGCAATGAGTACGGCTGGGCCACCGATGGAAATCGCTAAGCCGGACCCGAGGAAATATCCTGTACCGATGGTACCTGCAACTCCTAACAAGCTTAGTTGCCACCATTTTAGTTTTTTTTCTTTTTGCATACGATCCGAAGACTTACCCATAAAAGAGAATCACCCTATTCCTGAATTTGAGACCGAGTTCTCTATTTTAAGATTGCCTATTTCACCATATTTCATGTGAAGCATGACTTGGCTTTATTTATGAATAAAGAAGCACCAGAACCCCGTTAAGGTTTACTGGTGCTTTGTAAATGTATAAAATTGTCCGAGGGGTTAAGTGAAACTCAAACGATCAAACTTTAGATAAAGAAAGGGCCTTATCGGCATTTTGAATATCCATTTGTATTTGCTGCTCCGGATCATAAGCGTTATAGTAACCGTTGTTCTTCATGTAATTAAAGATTTGTTCATGAAGATTAACCGCTTTGCTCAATTGGTCACAAAGAACATTGCGAACTTCCGAACTGGTTGACTCTGTCAGCGCAAGAGCATAGTTCTTAATTCCGCTTTTAGCTGAAATTAATAA
The DNA here is from genome assembly GCF_038008165.1 of Paenibacillus sp. FSL L8-0644. Taxonomy (NCBI): domain Bacteria; kingdom Bacillati; phylum Bacillota; class Bacilli; order Caryophanales; family Paenibacillaceae; genus Paenibacillus; species Paenibacillus sp. FSL L8-0644. The sequence continues at coordinate 865,381 of NZ_JBBOYN010000001.1, read as the reverse complement.
ATCAGAAGCAATCACCTGATCGTTCATGGGACTCGTTCCAGTCATATTCTCAACAAAAGAGTTCACGTTAATCCTCCTTTAAAATTACACAAGTAGATTTCTAAGCTGTTGAATATCTTGTGTACCACCGTTGACATCCTGCTGCAAAATGTTTTTTAAGTTTGTGTCTGACACTAAAGGAATCATGGTTTGGGCTTTTGTGAGACAAGTTGTTTTAAATGTAAGCAGCTCATGTAATTCCAATTTTTCGTGAACTCCTAATTTTTGCATGGTCAAGACCTCCTTTCTGAAATTGTTATTCCCTGCTATCGCTGCTATTTATGCAAATCCTGCAGAGTTTCAGTTCTGGCAAAAGCTCTAACTGAGTTTTTCTCACACAAAAAAAAGCTCCTTCAAAGCCACAATAATCCATGGTCTTATAGGAACTTTTCCTTAAAATGTGCTGGACAGTGAAGACTCAAATTTCTAATCATGATTTTTAGGATAAAATTAGGTATGGATGCTTCCAGAAAATCCATCCACATCGTCCTCGGGTTGAGGATCAGAGCTGACATTGTGCTCCTCCGTCGTATTAGTGTACGTTTGAGAGGAGCCATTTTTATAAGCTTCGCTCCAGTCTTCGTTGATCGTATGTGCTGGGATAATCCAGTCTTCCGGGCTATAACCTGGATTATGTACACCTATATTTCCTTGCAAACCGGGATATTCATCCGGTTTAGAGAAAAGAGTCCCTACCTCAATCATGCTTCCTTCATAGGCTTGGCAAATTTCCAATGCAGACAGTACATCTTGGTTCTCAATATGTACATTGAGACCTGTGTCACCGTTCGTGCTGGCAGAGTATCCAATTTCCTTTAATGTTTCACAGGCTTGAGCAGCTTGCTGCGGATCACGAAATTGAAAACGGAAAGAACCCGTATCCATGTGTTTCATCTCCTCTAAATTAGCTTATTTTGTTAATTTGTTCATTAGGTTAGGTATGTTCTTTTTTAATATAACCAACCAGAACAGTATTTTTACATTCAAATCCTTTATTTTTCAAAAATTTACTTTAATGCTTTGAAATTAAATAGTTAAAAAAGCAGCTACTGTGACAAATCGCATGTTTTCGCTATGTAAATCCCTTTATGCTAGTAACAAGGGTATGGTTGCCCGGTCATCCGAGCCGAGCGGTCAAAGGATGCCCAAATCCATACATAAAGGCGGAATGAAGATGATAGATTACCGAACATTGGTGACACAGCAATCCATGCATTTGTATAGCGTGTTTGCCAAGTCATTCAAAAGTGTAAACGAACATGCGGTTGCTGGCATCAAAACGGTGGGCTTCAACCCAACGGCCTTTGCCGTGATGGAAGTTTTATATCACAAGGGCGCGCAGCCAATCCAACAAATTGGAGCAAAGCTGCTTCTGCAAAGCGGAAATGTCACTTATGTTATTGACAAGCTGGAAAGTCGCGGTTATTTGCACCGTCACCCGTGCGACCAAGATCGTCGGATTATATATGCAGAATTGACGGACGAGGGACAACGTGTCATGGACGAAATTTATCCTGATTATACACGTCAGATTGAACGTGCCTTTAGCGGAATCAGTGAAACAGAAAGAGATCAACTCATCGGCTTGCTTAAAAAATTGGGTCGTAGCGCTGATAACCTGTCACCTTATCACAAATAGAATGTATAGTAATTTTAGCAAACAAACATTTGTGAAGAAATGAACAATCTTTAGCTGTGCTAAACGTAGATTAGATTTATACTAGAAAAGTCCACCCTTATATTCATGGGTGGACTTTTTATATACCTGAATAGAGCGAAATATGCCCAAGCTTACGAGCAACATAAGTATCTGCTATCGACTAAAATGTTTGACCACTACATTGTTAAACATAGCCGGACCGCCATCGGAAAAAAGAGTAATTTTCTGATCCTCTAATCGTGGAAATATTAAGGAGGAATAAGCTACTTCTCCATCATCTACAAACACTTCAATGCTGGTTTTATCGACGAGAATGTTTAGGTGGACCTTTTTCTTATTAGCATCAAAAGGCGCCTTGCTCTCTACATATTTCCCACTCTGATCCGGATGTCCGGTATTGGCTCTATTTACGTAGGAGTATTGCCCATCCACCGAAACACCGACATCCACATGGCGCTTGCCATCTGCTGACTCTCGAAGCCTCAGTCCCGCATTTTTGATCGTTGACCAAGATACATCCGCCTCTAACTGATAGGTATCGCCTGCTACCGGAAGCGAGTAAACACCGTCTACTTTGATCTGTCCAAATGATTTCGTAGAAGTTTGGAATCGTTCCAAAGTTTTTACTGGCTGTGAAACCAAGCGATACCCAGCATCTGCTGTATGCTTCAACCGAATTTGACGAACAATCGAATCCATTCCATTAAAGCCTTCCTTTAGGGTAGGCGTGTTATTGGCATAATCCCAATTATTCATCCAGGCCAGAGCATAACGGTGACTGTATTTATCTTTGTCTTTTCCTTCCTCGAACGTAACTGCACCATACCAGTCAAACCCATAATCCAGCCACTCAGGTTCACTGTGATCAGGGAGAAATGCTTCTCCATTAAAATCTCCCGTCCAGTAGGCATACGTGTTGGGTCCGCCTGTTGGTTTGCTATTGGCGCTCGCGCCCAAAACCCATTGATAGGTTCCATCATCTGCACGCATCTGGTAAAGGTCAGGACATTCCACAAGCCCGATATTTTCCGTTTGAAAGCCACTCGTAAACTGCCAATCCTTTAAATTTTTAGACTTATAAAAGCCAATCTTCGTTCCCTCTGCCATGACCATCATCCATTGATTACGCCCAGTATCCCGGATGATTTTGGGATCTCTGAAGTCCTTTGTACCGGGATTGGACATCACAGGCTTGTTGCGGTAAGAAGTAAACGTCTTGCCGTTATCCTTACTGTACCACAAAAATTGTTCCTGCTTTCCGCCATCTGCGGAGGGCTGTGTCACAATGGCTACCAGCGTCCCTTTTCCAAAACCTGCGGTATTCTTATCATCGATCACGACCGAACCGGACCAAGGATCTCCATTCCGGTTCGTATATTTGGGAATCGCCACCCCTTCATCTTTCCAATGAACCAGGTCGGTTGATGTGGCATGTCGCCATTCTGTACCGTTCTTTTTGGGATAGTCACGATTGTATAAATAGTAATAATGATATTTTCCATCGAAATAAATGGGCCGTTGGGGGTCATTCTTCCACTTATCCGGAACGGTAAAATGATAGGCTGACCGATAGGTCGGTGTTGTATGCTTACTTTGTTTAGCTTGACTTTTTGGAGTTGCAGCAGATTTTGGGGGTTCGGCTGTATCCTGTTGGTACATACTCCAACCCATAGCTATGAATATAGTTAAGCCTGTGATGATTACAACGGATCGTATCCAAATGCTCTTGGGAGTTTTTTTTTTCATTATGACGATCCTCCTTACCTCTCATTGCATCGTTATGTACCGCCCGATGGACGACAGATCGGGTTGCTACCAATCTACCGCCTTCGGACATACTGCATTACATATACCTACTTATTTCTTTCCATACTCATTTGGAGATTCTTTTTTGTCATTCGTTGGATCAATCGTGATTTGCCCTTGCTCCAAAATACCGTTTTTCACAACAGAGGTTTTCGAGCCTTTAATATTCAGCAGGAAGCTTGGTGCGAAAGTAGATTTGTGATCCGGGAAAAGCCCGCGATTGGTCATATAACTCGAAACGACTACGTTATTGCCTTTGCCTTGCGGGATAGCAAAATGGGCATACGTCCAGGTAATATCATCACGATCCAGATCCTGATGAAGAACGAGACCGGTTCCATTCAAGGGTTTATAAGGCCCTGTCAAGGAAGTAGAAACATAACCCAGCATGTAAATATCATCGTCACCGATCGCATCTACAGTCACCTTGGAACCTCTCGTACTCGTAAATAAATACCACAAACCGTTCATTTTGAACACATTTGCCCGTTCAATTTCATCTGTTACCAAATTGGAAGCAATCAAAGGAGGCATTACATTTTTCAACGTATAATCATCATTCAATTCAACGATGCCCAGTGCGCCGTTAGCCAGCTCAGCTCCCCTTTTCTTGGGACTTTGCAACAAATTTTGTTGCTCTTCCGTGAAGAATTTCTTATTGCCGCCATAATAAGCTGGGTTTTGAAGCGAATCTTCGCCTTGGTAGCCGGTTTCTGTTCCTGTGTTGGCTTCAAATATAATATATTTGTGGCCTTGATCCTCGACATAGTGAGGGTCTCTAAACGTATGGTTGTCCATATCTATTCCGACGCTTTGCTGTACATTTTGATAGGTTTTCCCATCTCCACCGTCATAGATCGATTTCAAATCCTCGACTCCATCTACTTTCAGTGTCTTGTCATCAGGCTGAGAGACATTAATTTGAGCCGTGCTCAAGGTTTGTTTGCCGTATAGTTGGTTACTTGGCTCAAAGGGCTGTCTGCTGGTATAAAATAAACGTACTTGTCCATCAGAGGTTAACGTAGCAGAACCGGACCATTCTTCTGACTGATTTTTTAGAATCGGATCGTTGGCAAGTAATTTATCATTGTCTTTAAATACTCTTCCGGCATTTTTCCAGCCGCTCAGCGAGGTATTACCCGCTTTTTGATAGAACAGATATATAAATGTATCCTCTGCTCTTTTAGGATCGCCTGCCAATCCAAAAACGATATTATACCCTTTGTAATTGGCTACTGTGCCATCGGCATTTTGTAACGGCCAAGAGTCCCAGACATCAAAATCAGTCAGCTTGCCTGAGCTGTCGCGACCAATAGCAGAAGGAATATTCTTAATTGTAGACGCATCGAAGGACGGAACCTCATATTTCTCTTTGCCTTGCTGTTTGAAAATATTCAGCATGTCATTACGCGTAATTTGCGTAAATGCATTGTCTGTTTTGAGATCAGATGCATCATTTTCCTCGGCAAAAGCCTGAACGCCGCCTCCTAACAGCAAGGTAGTTGCTACTGTTGCAGTGGCTGCTTTACTGAACCATTTGTTAAACTTCAAGTACTCCATCTCCCTTAATCTAATTATGCTTCTAGATTTGAAAACCAACTTTTTGGTTGGTAGGGCCATTTTATATGGTATGTCAAACGATTGATATAGACTGAAAAGCCCTATTATGTGAGATAAGAAAACAGGTTACTCTATGAATTTCATCCTCATATTTTCCTAGTAATTTTCTGAAAATCCCTTTTTTTTCATTCTTATTACATTCAGAAAAATTTGCTGCTTGATTTTTTTCCGTGTTTCATATTGCTAGCTTGGTTGCTTCATTCACATGCAAAATCATTCTAAAATAAATCATACAAAGCCCAATTTGTAAGCGGGTTCAAAAAAATAGTTCCTTAGTACCCTACAGCTCCATCCAGAAACAAATTTTTTGTTACAATTTCTTAAGACTTTTTTACTATTTTGTTACCTATACCATATGAATATATCGCAGTCTCAAGGGGATTTTTATTTCCTTTTTGTATGCTGGGAAATTTATTGGTCCTAAGCGAGGTGTTTTTTTGTTGAATCATTAGGAGGAGAGACCTTTGAATAAAGAGATAGCCCGGACTTTTATTCAAAGGTCCGGGCTATCTCTTTTATAATGAAAGATTTATATTATTTTTTATGCGTGTTCTCTTTGTGGTGTCTTTACGCGCTGATCTGCCTCTTCTTCCGTACCCGGCGGACGGTTCCGCAGTCCGAGCACGACAAACCAGCTAATCACTGCAATAACGACCATGATAACGAACAGGGAATGCAGACTGTTTTCCAGTACAGAACGAAGCAATCCGGCAACCTTGTCACTTAGACTCTGTGAAGCATGAGGTGCAAGCAGACCGTTAATATCCTCCTGCGTAACCCCTTGCTGTGTAAGCTGTCCTTCTGCTGTCTGGGCAGCAATGCGATAATTCAGCCATGAACCGAAGGCAGCAACCCCGATCGTTTGCCCCAACGTGCGCAGGAATGTATTCAAAGCTGTAGACGCGCCACGCAACTGGAACCCGACCGAGGACTGGGCAATAATCGTAAACACAGTTATCGAGAAACCGAATCCCAGTCCATACAACAATGTAGACAGGAAGAGCAGCCAGATTGGAGCCGTTTGGCCCATCAAGGTCATGACGAAGGCTCCCAATACAATCAGGGTCAGTCCAATCAATGAGGTTCGACGCGAGCCCAGCGTCAGCAAAATGCGTCCTCCGATCATAGAGCCAAATAGCCAGCCTATGGACATTGGAGCCAATGCGAGACCAGATGAAGCGGCATCCCCACCGTATACACCTTGAATCCATAGTGGAAGATAGCTAGTCAATCCGATCAGCAGGGTGCTGACTAACAGGGCTGCGGCACAGGAAAAAGCGATATCCCGTATCCGAAATAACTTTAGTGGCACCATCGGTTCCTGAGCGCGTTTTTCGATAACCAAAAACAGAATCAGGAACAAAATGGCTACGGCAGCCAAGGCCAGCAATTCAGGAGAAGCCCAACCGATATACTGTCCGCCCAGTGCCAATACGAGCAAGAGAGCCGTCATCCCGATGGTAAAGGTAACCGCTCCGGGTACGTCGATACGTGCGGTACGCTTGCTTACCTGTTCATGCAAGTAACGGGCGATGAAGAACATAGCCAGCAATCCAAAGGGAACGTTAAAGCCGAAAATCCACTCCCAACCAAAATAGGTGACCACATAACCGCCCAAGAGTGGCCCGATCAGGGAAGAAATTCCCCATACTGAGCTGATCATGCCTTGGACTTTGCCACGTTCCTCCATTTTGTATATATCACCGATGATGGTAAAGGTAACGGGAATGACACCACCCGCACCAATCCCCTGAATGGCCCGGTAGATAATAAGCTGCTCCATAGTACCAGCTATCATACAAAGTAAAGAGCCAAGTACAAACAACGAACAACCGATTAAAAAAATGGGTTTTCGTCCAAACAAATCGCTAAGCTTTCCGAAAATAGGTGTGGTCACAGCCATCGTCAGTAAATATGCCGTAAAAATCCAGCTGAGCAAATTCACGCTGCCCAGTTCACTAACAATCGTCGGTCCCGCTGGACCGATAACCGTTCCTTCAATTGCGGCCAAAAAAGTGGCCAATAGAACACCTGTCAGCACGAGTCCGCGCTTCATAGGTTTATCGTCTCCCAAGCAAATCACAAATCCTTTCCTTATAAAAACTGTGTTGTATCTGTGCAGTTTTCCCTCTCAGATGGATGATTACCCGCACTGTATAATCGTAAACAGGCGGCCTATATAGGCCGCCTGTTTTGTACGATGTATATATATTATTGTCTACATATCCTTAATTTTTGTCAACTGTAATCGTATGATCATTCCAGCTATTTTCCGTTTTATAGAGATACCCCTCTTCCATACGAAGAACATGGCTGGCAAAGCGTTCAGCTACCTGTATATCGTGGGTGATGATCAGGAATGCCGCGCCTTCGGTAGACTGCTCTGTGCACATACGGAGCAGAATATTCGCCCCTTCGTAATCCGTTCCTGCGGTAGGCTCATCCAGAATGTAGAGCTTTTTGGGCAAGATAAACTGTGCTGCAACGCTCAAGAGCCTTTTTTCGCCTCCACTTAGCAGATACGGGGAGGCATCCAGTCTGTGCTCCAGCCTGGCGGCAGCCAGCAAGTGATGCGCCCGTTCCACATATGCGGCGGGAACTGGCTCCCCGGTCCGTAAACCAAGCTTGGCGCGAACGCTGTACAAGCACTCTTCCCACACCGTTGCAGCTGCAAACTGATGCTCTGGCTGCTGGAACACATAGCCGATTTCGGTAGCCAGCTGGTGAATGGGCAGCTTCGCCATATCCTGCCCCTCCCACCACATGCACCCCTTCGGTGCAGGGAGTAGGCCCATGAGCAGCTTGCCGAGCGTGGTTTTACCCGAGCCGTTCTCGCCCAACAGCACGGCTCGTTCGCCAGGTGCAAGGGCAAGACTCACGCCCTTGAGCGCCGGGCGCTGGCTGCGGGGGTAGGTGAAGGGCAATCCCTTCACCTCCAGCAACGGCTGTCCAGCGCGGTCCGCCGCTGACCCGGGCTTCGCGCCCGGCTCACGCGGCACGTCTCCCCTCTCTGCGGAAGAGGGGAGCAGCCCCAAGGCGGCCAGCTGCGCACCATGTTCGCGCAGCAGCGTTTCGGGCGGACCCTGCAGCTGCACGGTCCCGCCCTTCAGGACGATGATGCGCTGCGCTGCCCGTGCGCCATCGTCTATGCGGCCGGACGCGGTAACTACCGTCCGGCCTTCGGCATGGAGCCGCCGACATAACAGGACGAAGTCGCAGACAGCCGGCGGGTCTAACTGCGCAGCTGCGTCGTCGAACACGACCAGCGGCGCTTCCAACGCCAGTACCGCAGCAATCGCGGTGCGTTGGCGCTGGCCTCCCGAGAGGCGCCGCACGAAGGAGTCGCGCTCGGGAGCTAGGCCGACGGCCTCCAGCGCAGCGGCAATGCGCTGCGCTATTTCTGCCGGAGGCACGCGCAGGTTCTCCGGCCCAAAAGCAATCTCGTCTTCGACGATTCCCTGCACCAGCTGGGCATCCGGGTCCTGAAGCACGACGCCGACAGTGGTGGCGACAGTAGCCAAATCAGCGGTATCGGGGTCCATCCCGTACACGGTCAACTCACCCGTTCGTTCGCCCTCGCCAGAACGGGATAACCCGCCATGAAGCAGCTGGCATAGCGTAGACTTTCCACTTCCGCTGGCTCCGACAATGGCTACATGCTCGCCCACCGCAATGTCCAGTGTCAGGCCATGTAACGCTGGCTCCACCTGATCATCATACCGATAGCCAAAATTCTTCAAGGATACGGCTATTTTACTGTTCGAATTATAATCGCTATGTTCATTCATAACTGAAATATCCTCGATCCCCATTGTTGAAGATATAACCACATGCATAGCCACCCACGGCTATGCACGTGAAGCGCGTCCTAGTTCAAACCGTTTTAACAGTCCCGTACGATTTAAGGCATCGCCCAGCACTTTCGTCAGCAGACCACACAGGACAATGCCGCTCAGGATACGAACGACCAGTGCAATCGTCAGCACCTTCCACCCCCAATGCATATAGCCAAACATATTGGCTGCCACAATAAACCACAGCGGAACCATAGCCCCACCCACTAGCATCAGCGAAACTGCGTTCCAGCGCCGATACCGCAACAAGGCAAATACCAACTCAGCCGCAATCATATAGCAGACAGCCGCCGCAATAATAGAAGCAATTCCATAGGCAGAGCCCATAAAAGACTGCACTACCGCACCAAAAGCATAAGCAATAACCGCCGTACCCGGCTTACGAATAATATAATAGGCCAACAAACCGTATATCATGTACAGACCGACAATAGTGGAAGTTGCGATAGGCCCTCCCAGACTGTTTAATGTTTTGTTAATGAGCGACAAATACACGGTCATGACGCCGTTCAACGTGGCCAGCATCGCCATGAGTACGATATCCAGCGTTGTAAACTTTGCAAACATACGAGATTCCTTCATATGTATTCTTGACTCCTCTCCCTATCTAATCTATAAGATTGCAGCTCTGATCCTTATACAAGCTGCTACTGTATAAATGTATTCATCTGCAGTCTTATTGTCAACCTAATTATATTTCATAGGTTGACAATAAGACTAAAAATAAGAGGCTTCACTTTATAAGCTCCACCCTAAAACAGCCGTAGCTACTACAGCAGTCACAGCACATAAGTTGCCTAAACGCCCATTCTTCAGTGTACGAAGATAAGTCCGTTCCGCATAAGCACCGAAACCTTTGCCCTCCATAGCCAGCGCCGTCTGCTGAACCCGTCTTACAGCATTCACCAACACGGCAGCCGCATACCCGCTCCACCATGATAACCGATGGCTCCACCCTCGTGGTGGTTCCTGTCCACGAACACGCCGTGCTGCCATAATGGTTCGCCCTTCTTCTTCCAATAAGGGGAGAAACGTCAGTGCCACTGAAATACCGAACGCAAACCGATAAGGAACACGCAAGCGCAGATTCAATGCCTGCACAAAATCTCGGGGATCGGTCGTCGAGAGATAGATATAAGACGCCAAAAACAACACAAAAATCCGCAACGTTAACGCCCCTGCGATGTCCAGTCCCTCTGCTGTAATGACAATGGGTCCCCATGAAGCCACGGGATGTCCTTCTCGAATCGCTAGGATAGACAATATAAAATATGGGATGCCTAACCCAATCAGGAATGACATAGCCCGAAGCTGGCGTGCTAAGAGCAAACGTGCGCCCAAGCCAGCCACAGCAATCAGTACAGCCAAGAGTGCTGCTTCCCGCAGCGTCGAATCCCAAGCCATCGACAGGAGGCTAAAACATCCCACCCATATTAGCTTACTTAACGGCCCTAGCCTATGCAGCGGCGATGAACCGCCGTTATACTGAAACAGCATTTCGTTGTGCCTCCAGTCTGAGCCATTCTTCATGCAGTAAAGAATACATTAGCATATCCTTAAAGCCTGTAGATGTATGCTGTACCTGCCGCAACAGTCCTTCCTGTGTCCAACCCATCGAGGACAGCAGAGCTTGCGAGCCTGTATTGCGCGGGTCCACCAGCGCTTCGATCCGATTCAACCGAATCGTGTTATACCCGAATGACAGCACCAAGCGTAGCGCCTCGGTCATGTAACCCTGTCGCCAATAAAGCTTCGCTATCTCATAACCAATCTCAGCTTTATAAGCTCCCTCCGTCTGCCAGTAATTAAAACCACAGCTTCCAATTAACTTTCCGCTCTCCTTCAACTCTATTCCCCAGCGCAACGCATCCTCCGTCTTCGCCAGCTCATTCAACAGCTCAATCATATCCTCTGCGTCCTCACGCCCTGACATACCAGAAAGGTTCATATAACGGTGAACCTCCGGGTCAGACCAGCAAGCGAACATCGTAGCCGCATCCCCGCTTTCCATCCTTCGCAGCCGAAGACGCGGACTCTCCAGCGGTGGTATATGCCCCTTACATGCATATGCACACATGTTCAATCATCCTTCCAGCATTTAAAATGACAATAAATATACGCTACATTTAAGCATACACCTTCAACAAACACAACCTTATTTAAAGCTGAGAAACTTATATATATAGAAGATGCCCTTCTGTTCCTAGGATTAGGAATTAGAAGGGCATCTTCTATTTTATAAGAGATTAAACCGTTTGAGAGCTTGTCTTCCGAATCAAAAGTATTGAGCATCTAAGCCCTTTAAGAAGAGACACGGGTAGTGGTGCGTGTCGTTTTCTTCACAACATCCTTGTACAGTACGTCCAGCATCGACTGAATTTCCTGTAATTCATCGATCCCTGCACCGGTAATGCTGTACATATCATCATGCGGTGTCAGAAAGTTTTCCTGCGTCAGGTTTTCAAGCTCCTGCTTGACCTCACGTTCTCCTACACGGTAACCGCGCTCTTCCAACACAGGTTGAATATCTCTTATCGTGAGATCGTTCTGATGTGCATAAGAAAGCATCTGTATACGGATAAACAAGTTCTGAACATCTGCATGCATAATTGTAACTCCTCTCTGGCCTAGGCCAACCATGTTACACTGTTTTTACCCATAGAGGATAAGCTGGAAACAGATGAGGGCAACCCTTGCTGAATTACTTTCGATATTGTTTGCCCCGCTAAAACGTATAGTTTTCCACTTGACTGAATATGCACAATCGTTATATCTTAAATTAATTAACCAATGGTAAAAGCGAATTGCATAATTACCTATTTTTGGCGATATATACAACACTTCATGTGAAAATTTAATGTTAGGAGCGTGAACTCTACATGTTTCAAACTATACCTTACGAAGGCACACGTCATGAACAATTCGAATCCGTTCTCGGACAACTCCGGGCACTGATTCATGATGAATCCAATACCATTGCTAATCTGGCAAATGCTTCAGCATTACTCGGTCACTTCCTTCCAAATATTAACTGGAGCGGTTTCTATCTTTATGATGGCACTGAGCTTGTACTTGGTCCTTTCCAGGGCTTGCCTGCATGTATACGGATTCCATTGGGACGTGGCGTATGCGGTACCGCAGCAGCAGAACAACGAACGCTTGTTATAGATGATGTACATGCGTTTCCAGGACATATTGCCTGTGACGCTGCTTCCAATAGTGAAATCGTTATTCCCCTTGTCAAGAATGGGGAGCTGATAGGAGTGCTGGACATTGACAGCCCACTTAAAGGTCGTTTTGATCACGAAGATCGTGTATTCCTAGAGGAATTTACGGCTATTCTGTTAGCCAGCCTATAACCAAAAACAGCGCATATATATCGTCTTCCTTCGCCACAATATAGGAGGGTCTGAAACCCAAAACTATCCGGCGAAGGAGATTGATGATCAATGTTCAACAACATGGCTCCACAACAACAACTTCATCAATGTGAACAAATTATTCAGCAATTGGCACAACAAACACAGCAAGGAACCGCCATGTATCAGCAGTTGCTGCAACAAGAGCAACAAAATGCATCCAGCCTTGAAAACCTGATGCAACGTGAACGTAATGCAGCTCAAATGATCCAAACCGCAATCCAGGACCACCAAAAAGCTATGCAACAATACCAACAAGTTATTCAACTGTGTAGTCAGCTGGAAAACACTATCCGCTCGAGCAGCCAAATGACTCAGCCTGGATTTGGCGATAACTATGCTTCCCGTAGTATGCAACCATCCACCTTTAGTGCAGGAAGCCACATGAATCACAGCTTTCCGCAGCATATGGGGTCGACCGGACAGCATTTTGCAGGCAGTGGTAACATGCAGCAGTTCGGAAACAGCAGTCAGCAAGGCATGAGAACAGTACCAAGCAGCATGTAAGCTGTTTTACACAAAAAAAGGGTGAACAGCAGGCCGTCAAATCGGCTTGTTGTTCACCTCTTTTTCATATCATTTAAGCCCTTTCATCAGCTGTTGCTAGTTTAATTCCCGTTCGGCCAGCACCTTCATTCCGTCTCGCAAATACTCAGCCAGCCCGGGGCGATAGCCTTCATACATTTTATTGAAATCCTCATGCTCGACATACAAGTCTCCCAGCCCGCTATAAATTTCTGCGGTAGGAGTATAAAATCGGCTTACCCATTGAAGATGACGGCGGATCAGCGCCTGTACTTCTTCACTGTTATGCTTCAATCCTTTATTCATGGCTTCAGCCAGCCGTCGATGAATCTGGTCAGCCTCTGCCTGTGAATCCAAATAATCCTCTTTGCTCCAGTTCTCCGTCGCCGTCTTGCTCTCCTGAATTGTTTTCTGAGCCTCTTGACCATAACGGTCTGTCAAATCATGTTCATACATTTCCTGCTTTTCCGGGTTAAACCCTTGGTACATTTGCTCTGGTTTCATTGCTTGTTCCCCTTTCAAATGAGCCACCGTTTCGTCGATGGTTTGTAGGAGAGTATGCAAGCGGAAGACTTTGGCCTCGACCTTGGCTCGATGCTCTTGCAAAACCTCGGCCTTTTGTTCCTTGGTTTGCTCCAGCATATTTCCAATTTCAGATAAAGGCAAATCCAGTTCCCTATATACCATGATTTGCTGAAGCCTCAACAGTTGTTCCTGTTCGTAATAGCGATATCCATTATTTCCAATATGATGCGGTTTCAGCAATCCTATTTCATCATAATAATGCAAGGTTCGTACGCTGATTCCCGACAGATTAGATACTTCCTTCACCGTATAAGCCATTCCGCTTCACCTCCCTTGCTTGACAGTCTACAGTCTCACGTGGCGTGAGAGTCAACGCCCCCACTTGCCCACCTTGGTACTACACTTTTACCCTATAAGCGCATTGTGAACCGCTCATTTACCAACCATTTTTCATACTTGCGACCTACAATCGGCATCTTTAGATAACTATGCAAAAAAAAGCCCACCAACGAGCATTTTCAAATATGCTGGGGGCTCCATATATTCGATTTGACTTAACCACTATTTACAGATCAAACGATACCTAAGAGAGGCTTTTTCCCATAACCACACGATCATAAAAAGCTATCTTTTGAATAATTTTCTCCAAATTGTGCTGCGTTTGTGCCACATGTTCCTCCACCTTCTTTTTGTGGGCTACAAGGAAATCTCTTCTCTCTTGGATTGTGGCTTCTCCTTTTACATTTAGCTCAAGGTATGCCTTAATTTCTTCAATGGTCATCCCTGTATCTTTCATAGCCATAAGGAACCTGATCCAATCGATTTGTTTTTCGGTATATACCCTTCTTCCCCCTTCATCCCGACCGACATCAGGTAATATGCCTTCTTTTTCATAATAACGAAGGGTAGATGCGGGCAATCCGCTCTTGATTTGAACTTCTTTAATGGAGTACATGGTTATTCCCCTCCTCATTCTTATATTTTCTCTTCAAGTCAGCTTTAACGATAAGTATAAGTTTTCATAGTAAAGAGTGCAAAATTAAGATTCCTACTACCTTACAGCAGCGAGGCAACCTTCTTATTGCCCGTCAGTCCGGACAGAAAATAGAACGTGGGCATTTGTGCCTCATAACCAAAATCGTCAACATGGCTGATAATATCGTCCACAATCTGGTCGGTCTGAAGACCTTCACGTGCTAATCGAGTTCATACCCGCACCGCCTTATATTGCATCCAATTCTACACACCAAACGCCACCTCATACAGCATGGGAATCGATTGCCACCACAGCTTGCTCCTTATCCGGTATTACTAAAAATTTTATTGCCAACTAGAATATTATTTATGAATATATATCGGTAATTCTTTATAATTACCCTCACACACCCCTCAATAAATAAACACATATTGGTAATTACTTGTATACTTTTCAACAGTTTACTAAATATATGCGATTGCTTCTCTAAGCCTATTCTTTTTTATCATAACTATTTAGTATTATAAGGATATAAAAAAAGGAGGTTATCATTTGAAAAGTACAGGTATGACACGTCCCCTAGATGCGTTAGGCCGTATCGTTATTCCCAAAGAAATGCGAATTTCCATGGATTATAATGTGGGTGATCCTGTTGAGATTTTTGCAGATGAGGAAACTGGTATTCTCGCCTTTCGAAAATATACTGGGGTGACGTGTAAAATGTGTGGTTCAACAGAACAATTAACTTATTTTAGAGACAGCTTTATTTGCGGGGAATGTATTGAGAGTTTAAAGAAGGGGGTAAATTTCAGCCCAGTCCTAAGACCAGCCAAATCAGCTTTATCCAACTCACAACGATCTAATAAAGAGTCCAAACGTCTGCGGCGATCGACACAACAGATGATCGAAAGTCTAAAAGAATTAATGCAAAAGCACCCCAATGCAGCACAGCACGAATATGCCAAAATACTTGAGGTTTCCCAAGCCCGTATATCCCAGCTCAAAAAAATGCTATAACCACAGCTTGATACCCTACATAGATATACACCAGTGATTTCATCATGTACAGCTACTTTTGAACCGTGATACGCAGCATCATAGCTAACCGACAAAATGCAAAAACGTCCATGCGAAAATTCCAAACCAGGTATAAAGACCCACTGAATGACTTACAAGCGAGAACGCCTATAGCAAAAGGCAGTGCTACATTTAATATTGGTTCCTGAATTAAAAAATGGCCTTCTTTAATTAGAGAAGGTCATTTCATTTATTTATTCATTTTTCTGTAGTAAAACATCCTATACTTTTTCTTTTCGTCAGTTTTTCGTCATTTCATTACATCTTCTCCTCATAAAAAAATAGTATTCGTTTTATAGATAGAGAAAGGATGTGTGAACCTAATATGAACAAACCTGCTCAAATTTTTTCTATTCTTATACTTTCCGTAAGTGTAAGTGTGTTTGCTGGTTGTGGAAAGCAGGAAACAACAGATACATCTACCAATGAAACAGTACCAACAACCTCAGAAACGGTAGTCAAAGAAGGAACAGATCAACCAGCCGCCCTGCAAAGCTTAGACGAGATCAAATGGAATGATGTTAAAGATCCTCTAATTGAAGATGCCATGATAACAAAACTCAAAGCAGTAATAGCTGCCTTCGTGTCAAAAGATTTGGAACAATTCCATGCTACGCTCGGTCCAGACGTTGGAACAGGTCACGATTACCTCTTCGATCATCCGGTGAAGTTTACTGGTATTGCTGGAGCTATAAAAGAAAATAATCGGACATTGATACCCGTTGTAGGGGAACGGCTGAATAATGAAGAAGGATATTCACCCGATATACGATATACCTTCTACTTTGAAAAAGATAAAGATGGCGCATGGCAAATTGTTTCAATTGATTAACTAAATTCTCTAAGATGCATTATCTCGATTTGTAGCAACATTGCCCATTCCAACGAGTACGTTTGCACATATGATGCCTTGTCAAAACATTCTTCTCATCGTTCGATGGGGCCGTTACAACCACATTTCGCGACCACTACTGAAGTGACATTCAATATTGGACCAACCAAAAGGCGTCGCCTGCAAATGCACGCGATGTCTTTTGGGTTAGCCACTGGCTCTGAACATAAATATTAGGATTTGCTAGCCATGTCTGCAATCTGGTTAAGCCACTCTTTACGCGTATCTTCATCAGATTGGGGTACCGACTCAAAAAATAGATGATACATGACATCAAGTCCACAATATTCAAATATGCCTTTGTCGGACGTCAAGCGAAGTGCTTGATCCATACCAATGCTGGCATATTCCGCACGTGATTTTCCCTGCGTATTGAGAATAATAGCCTTCTTTCCCTTGAGCAGTCCCATCTGCACTCCATTTACATATTTATAAGCAAATCCGTAGGAGAATACGCGGTCAATATACCCCTTCATAATAGCTGGCATCCCCGTCCACCAAATAGGATAAATAAAGGTGATTACCTCTGCCCATTGCAAATACTCCTGCTCCCGTACAACATCTTCTCCAATGTCTCCAATGACCTCGCTACTGCTAACCACAGGTTGAAAATTGATTGCATATAGATCACGAACAACCACATCATGTCCTTTTTGCTTTAGCCCCTCGACTGCTGTTGTCAAAATCGCATGATTAAAACTTCCCTCAGATGGATGTGCGTAAATAATAAGATGTTTCATTGTTGTTACCTCCATTTATCAATAAAATAAGTGATTGATCAATTACTATATTTCATACTATCCCAACCAACTGAATATGCATAAGCCAATAATCCCAATGAAGATACCATCGATGAACTTGAGTTGAATCCTACTCATGGATATCACCTCCTTTGCTTGTTAATTTAGTTAGTAATTGATCAATCACTAACTAATTTGGCCTTAGTATAGTATATTCCTTTTTACTATGCAAGGGCTTTTTGTTCAACTTTATATAAAAGATTGGTCCCCCATTTGATGTCCATTAGGGTGTGGTGTCAAACAATCACTTAATATGACTTTATAATGTCATGTTATTAGGTGTATGCTCCTAGAGAGGTGAAGCGTATGCCGCTAAGCAGACATTTCGAAATTGTTTATATGTTACTCCATAAGAAAAAAGTGACTGCTGATGAATTGGCAGAACATTTTGAGGTTTCCACACGAACCATTTATCGGGACATAGATGTCTTAAGCGCAGCTGGGATTCCCATCTACAGCAGTAGAGGCAAGGGTGGCGGAATATCATTGATGGAGGGTTATGTCTTTAACACCTCTTTACTGTCCGAGCAGGAACAAGATGATATCTTAATGGCCCTTCAGAGTGTGGCCACCGCTACCATTCCACAGGTAGAAGAAGTGCTGAACAAATTGAGTAGGCTTTTTAAAAAAGACATGGGTAACTGGATCGAGGTAGATTTTTCGCCATGGGGAAGCCAAAACAGTCAGAGACAGCTATTTACACTCATACGCAACGCAATAATTACAAACCATGTTATAAAGTTCCGCTATTATAACGTCGCCGGGGAACAGAGTTATCGTAGCGTCGAACCTGCCAAGCTATTGTTTAAAGATAAATCCTGGTATGTGGAAGGTTACTGTTTAAATACCGAAAGTCTCGTGTATTTAAGATTAGCCGAATGAAAGAGATTATAGTTTCCGAAATTAGTTATGAGCCAAGAACGGTCGTAGCATCTACAGATACAAAAATGAACAATTTGCTTGATACCATTGAAGTAACTCTTCACATTTCTGCTCAAGGTGCTTACCGCGTATACGATGAATTTGCCGAGAAAACAATTACTCAGAAGGAAGACGGCTCTTATACCGTCACGGCACAATTTCCCGTAGGCAATTGGCTGGACAGTTATCTGCTGTCCTTTGGTCCCCTCTTTATAAAGGTTAGCCCCGAACAAGTACGTACAAGAATATTGTCTCATTTAGAAACGATGAAAAGAAATTTAAATGATCCTCTATAATATGACACCATGTAGTCATATTATCACTGCTATGATGAGTTTGAAGTTATCGCTCACAACATACTCACCATAGGAGGTTGAAGAATCAATGAATCCACATAGACCCATGCCACCAGCAGTAGAAACTTACTTTACATCAGCGAACAAATCCCGGCTTGAAACATTTACTTCCGCTTTCGATAAAGATGCGTTGATCTTGGATAACCATCGCGAAATCAAAGGTATGGATGCCATAAAATCATGGTGTGAAGCAGAAATATTGGGGCCGAATGTCACCTTCGAGATCGTGGATACGGATGACACAATTAATACCGTCGTCGTAACTGCGAAAGTAGACGGAGACTTTGATAAATCGAATCTTCCCGATCCACTCCTACTCAAACATCAATTTCTAGTAAACAACAATAAAATTAAAGAACTGATTATTACACTCCCATAAAGTAATTAAAAGAGGATTTTGCAAAATCCTGAAAAAACAAGAAAGGGAAAACCGTATATGTCCGCTTATGTTGTTTTTATACGTGAACAGAGTACCGATCAAACTGAACTCCAACTCTATTCTCAGTTGGCACCGGCAGGTTTGGCGGGACATTCCGTCAAACCCCTAGCAATGTATGGCGCATACCTGGTCCTCGAAGGACCCGATATTGAAGGGTTGGCCATCCTGGAATTCCCCACTTTTGAGGAAGCACAAGCTTGGTACTTTAGTCCAGCCTATCAAAAAGCCCTAAAGCATCGACTGCGCGGAGGGCGGTACCGAGGTATCATTGTCGATAGTGTGTAAGGTTCGCAAAACAAGTGAACTCGGAGTGAAGATACCTAGAGGTAGTTCTCAACCACATTGTGAAAATCAGGAGGAATTATTCGCATGAGTTTTCAATTAGAAAACATTGTAAGTGAGTTTAAAGGTAAAAAGACCTTGGTCACAGGCGGTACCAAAGGAATGGGAGAGGCTATTGCTAAGAGACTTACGGCTGCAGGTGCTACTGTAATTACTACGGCTCGAACTACTCCAGTTAATTTAGAAAATCCGGATCTATTTATTCCAGCCGATATTAGTACGCCTGAAGGTGTAGATAAAGTGGTAACCAGCGTTCTTGAGCGCCTAGGCGGTGTAGATATTCTTGTCAACAATGTTGGAGGCTCGTCAGCCCCATCCGGGGGAGCCCTTATCTTGACAGACGAGCATTGGCAGCAAACTTTTAACGCCAATCTGTTTGCTGCTGTCCGTTTAGACCGTGGACTGCTGCCGGCTATGGTTGAAAAGGAAGCCGGTGTTATTATTCATATTTCATCCATTCAACGTCGCTTGCCGCTATATGATGCAACATTGGCTTATGCTGCAGCCAAAGCAGCTTTAACTACTTACAGCAAAGGGTTAGCCAAGCAGTTTTCGCCTCAAGGCATTCGTATTAATACAGTTGCGCCAGGCTTTATCGAAACGAAGGCAGCACAAAGTTTGATTGATCGGATTGCTGAGACGACAGGTGACCGAGAAAGTGCATTAAAGCAACTGATGGACTCGTTGGGAGGAATTCCAATTGGTCGTCCAGGACTACCAGAAGAAGTCGCTGAGCTTGTTGCTTTTCTGGTATCTGACCGGGCCGCTTCTATTACAGGAAGTGAATATAATATTGACGGCGGAACAGTACCAACGGTCTAAAACTCAAGCTAAATACGCTTTATCAATAAGCCCATAACCGTATTTGGAAGCAAATTAATTTTCCAATTTATAAGGGTGTGGGCTCTCTTTGATCCTAAACAGCTCTGCTAAAACCGTGGAGGCTTTGTAGCAGCCGATTTTGCTCCAATCGCAATTAGAGTTTGCCTAAGTTCATCCTGAGTTACCTTTGCCATTTCTTGTGCAGTAGGATATTTCGGTTTTACTGCGTTTCCATTCCTTCTCAATGCGGAACTTTTCAGAGCCTCGCGAACGTGATGTAATCGACTTGGGCAGGCTCTGCCGATTCGATCCGAAGTGCCCGGTTGATCTGTCCCCGGTGATATTGTCCATGTAAGAGGACCTGCAACAGGCTGTCCCGGACGGACGTTCGGAACGGAACCCCGCTCTGGTTCGCATAGTCGATCATCTCATCCAACTCGGATTCCTCGAGCCCTTCGATATAGACACGATATTGTTCGGCGTTTTCTTCGAACATCGTCCGGATCGCCGACAGGTCTTCAGCTTCCTCCCACAACGAATATTGCGCGCTGCCCTTGCCCTGCAATCGGGACAGCCAGACTCGTTCCGCGACCGCGACGTGCCGAACCAGCTTCAGAAGGTCCTTGTTCTTCGTCTCACTCTCCTCGAGCGCGTCCAAGATGCGTCCGTCCGCCCAGTACAGGTGGTCCATCATGCACTTGATCGTCTTCATTTCGGTTTCCCCCTCTTCATCTCATCGATTACTTGAACCTACTGTTAACCGTTAGTTTAATCATTTGAATGAACTAAAACAACCTTTTTTGGGGTGAATTCCTTGTTGCTGTAAACTTCCAAGGAGAAACGTGCATTTTCAAAGGGTTTAGTGGCTTGTCGCTCCCTTTTGGGAAGCACTCATGGGAGATTAAGCCTACTCTGGTTGCTGCAACATCCTCATTTTTACGTTTAGCCTTGAAAGATCTTTGATACTTTAATTTCATAACTCTTCTCAGGCACTGCCTTTTTTAAAAAATCATTTGGCTAGGTCTATTTTGTTATTGTCTTTTTGGGGCTACGACCATCCGCCATTATATTCCATTTTCAAATATTAATTAAAGAACATACGCGGGTAGCAGTAGTGATTTAAAGGAGCCTTATCTTAATCTAGCACTAAGAAAACACTTTATTTTCATCTGACAATCACGCAGAAGGTGCCAAAAAAGCCTATCTAATGAACAGACATACGCAAAACGTATTATCTATGTCCATCAGATAGGCTTTTATATAACTACTTACCGTTTAATAACGATCAGCTTTGTTTCCAGCATTTCTTCCATGGCATACTTTACGCCTTCGCGTCCGGTGCCACTTTGCTTCACACCACCATACGGCATATGGTCGACACGGAAGCTTGGAATGTCATTGATCACCACGCCGCCAACCTCAAGCTTGTCTGCTGCATCCAGCGCAGTCGTGATATTACGTGTGTAAATTCCCGCCTGCAGGCCATAGATCGAATCATTCACATGGTTTACGGCTTCATCTATAGAGCTAACAGAATGAATCAGCACAAGCGGGGCAAACACTTCACGACAGGACACCTTGGAAGTCGGGTCCACATTAAGCAAAACCGTCGGCTCCAAAATACCTCCCTTGGCTTGGCCACCCAGAGCGATTCTCGCACCTGCTTGAACCGCTTCTTCCAGCCATTCACGGACACGTTCGACATCCTTGGCTGAAATAAGCGCGGATACATCCGTGTCCGGCTCTAGCGGATCTCCCATTTTTAAACGTTGAGTTGCTTCTATAAACCGGGATACAAAGGTATCATACAGTTCATCGACAACGTAAATACGTTGAACTGATATGCACACCTGCCCTTGATTGGCAAAGGCTCCACTCACACAACGGTCGATGACCCCGTCCACATCCGTATCACGGTCGATAATAACGGCCGCGTTGGAACCCAGCTCCAGCGTCACCCGCTTCAAGCCAGCCTTGGAGCGAATTTCTGTACCGACCGCCGGGCTACCGGTAAAAGTGATATAGCTGACGCGCGGATCAGTGACAAGTACGTCGCCAATGGTTTTACCATCGCCGCTGATCACGTTAAGAGCGCCCGCAGGCAATCCAGCCTGCTCCAGCAGCTCCGCGATTAAGTAAGCCGACAACGGCGTCTGCTCCGCAGGCTTTAATACGACTGTATTGCCTGCTGCCAGCGCGGGACCCACTTTATGAGCGACCAGATTCATCGGGAAGTTAAATGGTGTAATAGCCCCTACTACTCCGACAGGTTCTTTGAGCGTGTAGGCCATACGGCCCTCGCCGCCCGGTGCGGCATCCAGCGGAATGGTTTCCCCGTGAATCCGTTTGGCTTCTTCAGCTGCGAACTTATAGGTTTGCACCGTCCGATCAACCTCCGCCAGCGCAGCTTTCCATGGTTTTGACGCTTCGCGTGCAATGATGCGCGCTGCATCCTCACGCCGCTCTTCCAGCAGGTCAGCCAGCTTCTCCAAAATGGCTGACCGCTGGTGCGCTGGCATGGCCCGCATCTCCGAGCGTGCATCAGAGGCCGCCTGAATAGCAGCCTTGGCATCTTTTGGCGTGGCCTCTGCCACCTCAGCAATGACCTCGCCGGAATACGGCGACTTCAACGTCGTATACGATGAAGCTGTTTTCCATTCTCCACCAATAAATAAATGCTGCTGCATGCTTTTTCCTCCTTTTCTCTATATTAACGTCTCTTTTACCATCTATTTTACCGTCAGCACCGGACAAGGTGCATGCTGAATCACATGATGGCTCACGCTGCCCAGTATCATTTCAGAAACAAGTCCTTTTCCCCGTGTTCCCATAATGATCAGATCCACCTTTTCCTGATCTGCAATTTCACAAATGATACTCGCCGGATTACCATGACCCGCCAACATACGGCAAGGGATGTCCGCGTCCTTTAAATAGTCGGATGCAGGTTCCAGGATATGACGACCTTCCTCTTCGATCCGCTCATCCACATCGACCCCAATCGGGGGCTCATTCATGGATAAAGCCGGGTTTACATGCAATACAGTCAGATGCGGGTTCCCCTGAAGCTGCTTAGACAACGTTTTGGCGGTCTCCAACGCCCTCATCGCGTGTTCCGAACCATCAATCGCGACCAGAATATGTTTGTATTCGCTCATACTCTTTTCCTCCTCAGAAGTTCGATCTTAGTGTGCATCCACCTGAATATCCTGCATATGTCGACGACGTCCGATCAGCACAACTACACCAATCAGGACCATCAATGCTCCAAAATAAAACGGGGTTTCTGCTGAGTACCACTCTGACAGCTTCCCTGCAAGCCACGGCGAAATGGCCCCGCCCAAAAACCGCATGAAGCTGTAGGCCGCAGATGCTGTCGAGCGCTCCACTGGAGCAGCCTGCATAACAGCGGTTGTAATCAATGTATTGTTAATCCCCAGGAAAATACCAGCTACAATGACGGCGACAATGACAGTCGTTGGCGAGCCAGCTACCGTCCCAATCGCCATAACACCTAAATCAATGGCAAATAGCGTCAGCATGATACTAATGGAAGATACCACGCTCAAGCGTGCTTGAATCTTTGGTGCTACAAACACCGAGGTAAAGGCTAGCATAATTCCCCAGCCAAAAAATACATAACCCAAACCATGCTCGTCCAGATGCATTACATATGGAGAATACGCCATCAACGTAAAAAATCCAAAGTTATATAACAACGCTACAATACCGAGCGTGAGTAAAGCTGGATAACTAAGCGCTTTGAACGGATCGGCAATGGAACCGCGTTTTTTGGGCTTTGGAATCGAAGGCAGCATAAACGTAATGAACAAAAATCCCACGACCATTAGTCCGGCTACACCGAAAAACGGACCACGCCAGGAAATGGAGCCTAACTCACCGCCCAGCAGCGGACCCACTGAAATCCCGAGGCCCAAGGCCGCTTCATACAAAATAATTGCTTTAGCTGTTCCAGAAGTAGACAGACCTACAATCGCAGATAACGCTGTTGCGATAAACAAAGCGTTCCCCAAGCCCCAGCCTGCCCGGTAGCCCACAATTCCGCCAACTGTATTGGCCGTGCCGCCAAGTCCGGCAAACACAATAATAAACAAAATCCCGGTTAGTAACGTCCATTTGACACCCAATCGACTAGATACGACGCCCGTAATCAGCATCGCAACGCCTGTTACCAGGTTATAGCTGGTGAACAGCAATGACACTTGGCTTTTCGTAGCATGAAGCTGATCGGCAATGGCCGGAAGAATCGGATCGACCAATCCCAGGCCCATAAATGAAATAACACAAGCAAAGGCGACCGCCCATACCGCTTTAGGTTGAGACAGCAAGCCTGAGCGTTCTTTTAGCTCTTCAGGTAATGCATGTTGTGAACTCATATTATGATGTTACCTCCACATCTGAATGTAAATGTTCTTGTTATGATGGGTTGTGATCAAGTTCCTCATCCAAAAGGGTTTTGCGTTCACGAACCCTGACCCGCAACTCCTCCAACTCAGTCTGGAGCAAACGGATGCTGTTGATTTTTCCCTCCATTAATTCCAACTGTTCGTTCAGTGTACCTTCCATATCCTCCAACATGGCCCGTCGCTCGTTCGGTTGCAAATGCTCCGTTCGCTCGCGATATTCCTCCCGCTGACCCTTGAGCATTTCCGCTGCGGACATGTAACGCTGAAGCTCTTGCAAGGAGAATCCAAGTACTTCCTTGGCACTCACTATTTTTTTTAGTAAATCCACATCCTCCTGCGTATACAGGCGCATATTTCCTTCACTGCGTTGCGGGGAGGGCAATAATCCGATCTCCTCATAATAACGAATAGTTCGCTTCGTCAGACCACTTTGCTTGGCGACCTCATCAATTTTATACGTAACCATGACACCCACCTTATGAAAAAGATTATATATAAATACTACGCCTATATAACGTTAACGTCAACGTAAACTTTGATATAAAAAGAAACCGCCTCTATTGGAGACGGTTCCTGTTTTGACTAGCACGGTCATAGACCCGAAGCATCGGCGCTCAAGCCCATGAATATAGCTTTAGATGAAAATGGTACGTGTGATGATAACCAGCAAAATGAAGAGTACCAGAATAACACCAGTGGAAGTAAACATGTTGTAGCCGCCACCACCGCAACCTCTTTCTACTTCACCCATCTTAAGTTCCTCCTCCCTCTGTCGATTACAACAAATCGCCCGAAATCAGATTCATGAGCTACGAATTAGATGACGAATGCTTTGGAAATAATAACGAGCAGAATGAAAAGTACCAGAATCGCTCCTGTAGATGTAAAAGCTCCATAACCAGCGCCTACTCCAGACATGGTGATTCCTCCCTTCATGGTTTACAAGAGCATCTTATGCTTATGCCATCATTCATGATAGGGACAAATGCCGCGCCTGCCGCCCAAATCTAGGTTTGGTATTGTATAGTCCTGTTATTCTTCGGACCCGAGCATGCCGTGATAGAGGAGGTTTCGTGCCTGCTTGGCAAGTACAGACGGACTTTCACGTCCAGGCAACAATTTCGTTAACGTCAGCCGTTCAATCAAGCCGATCACGCATTCTGCTATCAGTTCAGGGTCCAGTTCCTCACGGCACGAGCCCCATCGTTGCGCAGCCAGCAGATGCTTTTTGATATGCTCGGCCATTTCCGCCTTAATGCGCACCGAGTCTGCCGCCTGGTAAAATCCGACACGGGTGATCGCCGGATTGTTAGACAACACGCGAAAAATAGCCTCCAGAAACACTTGTCCCCGTTGCAAAATTTCAGCTTCGCTTTGATCCGGGCCTATCTTCATGCTTTGAACCGTTTCATTCACCAAAGTACGAAAGCTCTCCACAAGCTCATCATACATCTGTTCCTTGCTTTCAAAATGAATATAAAAATCCGGCTGCGTCAATCCTGCGCGTGCCGCGATCGAACTTACCTTTGTCTGATAAAACCCCGTCTGAGCGAACTCTTCAGCCCCTGCTTCCAGTAACAACCGTCGACTCTCCCGACTTCTGACTCCTGCTCCCATCACGGTCTTGCCCCCTTACGCCACAAATCTATCGTATTATAAAGTTCCTTTGCAGTAAGAACAACGGGCTTGAGGATGATATATACCTGTCCTTCAAAAGTCCTAATACGGAAGGACTGAAAGTTTCGGAAAATCAAGGGCATCTCCCTACAAGGTATAATTAACCAATCTGATGGCGAGCGAGCAGGATTTATTACGCTCAGTGATGAGGACAATATTTGCGCATCATCTCAATCGTCGTCAGATCATCATCCAGCCCCCGTTGTTGCAAGCCGTCGATAATTTGCTGACGTTCCTGATCTTTGACATTTTGACCGAATTTAAACTTGGCGGTCCAATCCTCCGGTACAATTTTGATCAGAGCGACCCCTTTCAAACGTGAAGCATACCGAGAATCGCTAGCATCAATCGTGTCATACCCGCCTTCCGGTTGCAGCTTACTCATAAAAATGGAAAAGGCCGATGCTTTTTCTTCCAAATCCACTACATGCTCCGCATGACCACGAACGGTAATGCTTTTAAAAAATGAAGTCGCCGGACATGCCATATGTTCATCCGTAAAATAAGATGGAATGAGCGCATATTCTTTGGCGGCTGAAAAAGTAACCCGATTATCCTCTTTCATCTGTTCCATCTTTTCTCCAGCACGGCTGCCATGAATATAAAAAACGCCATTTCCATAAGCGAAATTCAAGGGAACCACACGCGGAAAACCATCCTCGCTGTTCATGCCTAAAAATCCGAAACTGACCTCGCTTAGAAACTGCTCTATTTCCTCTAGTTCTGCCACCGCAAATTCTTTCCTTCTCATAGTGAACTCTCCTTCCATCTATTGACCAATGATACATTTCAGATTATGTTGAAAATGGATTCATAAAAAGACCCAATATGAACGAAAATGAGTGGCCCAATCGAAGGAGAAGAGTATGGATATTACGATTGCTTATCAGCGCGCGCTTCATAAATATCATTTAAAATATTTGGCATTGTATCATGCTCTTCGTGAGGGAATCCTCAATGGTTCCCTTGCCAGTGGTACGCGTCTGCCTTCCACTCGTGATCTGGCTGTGATGTATGGAATTTCGCGAGGGAGTGTTAAAGAAGCATACGATATGCTGCTGGCAGAAGGATATGTAGACTCGGCAGTAGGCAGAGGAACCTTTGTTATGCAACAGACAGCAGTGCTACCAAACCCATCTCAAATCAGCCAGCAGAATCAGAATCCACCCGTTGCCAAGCAAAAATCCCCTACGCTGTCAGCATGGGGACAACGAATCATGCAGATCGAGAGGGAACGAAACTTACAGTCGTCTCCTGTTTCAACTACAGATAGAGACCGTGCGCAACAGCCTTTGATTTCTTTTCAGGCAGGAGAAGTTGTATTAGAGGGCAATTCACAGATCGCATGGAAAAGCGCACTGACTGCCGCTGGAAAAGATCTGCAAAAGCCCTCGGCTGACGAGACCACTGCACCAGTGAGCGGTGATGAATGGCTACGTGAAGCGATTTGCCATCATGTTGGCAGAACACGCGGAATTACGGCCAGCCCGGATCAAGTCGTATTATGCAGTGGTTCCATGGAAGTAATCACGTTATTAAGTCAGTTACTTATTCATGAACAAGATCGAATTGTATTGGAGAATCCTTGTTATTCCGGCATCTACCGTGCAGTTACTGCCTCAGGCGGACAGATACTCGCTGCCGAAATGGATCAACACGGAATTGTCCCACAGGATTGGGATTCCAACTTGCTGTTTGTTACACCTGGACGACAGTTTCCAACCGGTGCAGTGTTGCCATTAACACGCCGTCAACATATTTTGCAATGGGCAGCATCCAAGGGAGCGTGGATCATTGAGGACGATTATGACAGTGAATTCCGCTGGGCAGGACGACCCATTGAACCGTTAAAAGCACTGGATCGCGCAGAATGTGTCATCTATGTCGGTTCCTTTTCCAAAAGCATGTTCAGCAGCCTTCGACTCGGGTTTGCAATCCTGCCCGTTGAATTAGCCCAAGCGCTGACAGCTGCCAAACGACTATACGATCCCCTGCCGCCTGCCCGCTTGGAACAGCGCGCACTGGCACGTTTTATGATGCGCGGCGACTTCGTTCGCCATGTGCGTCGGATGACTCGCATATACAGATCACGCTACGACGTGTTCCAGCGGGAAATACAGCAGTTGAATGAACTGTTTCACTGGCATCAGAACAATTGCGGACTACATGCCTATGCCATCTGGAAGCATGATTCTGCCCAGTATCATCATTTGATGCAGACAGCACGATTTTACGGAGTCACATGGCGTGATGCCGCTGATTACCAACTGACACCGGGACCTCCATCAGCTTGCTTTATCTTTGCTCACTTAACGGAGCAGCAAATTATCGAAGGTGTTAAGCGCCTGCGCCAGGCATGGGACAGTATCAAACATGAGTATCACGGAGCAAAGCTGAGGCTTTAAAAAGGTACTCCATTCGCGCTTTGTATATAGCAAATTAGACTAACGATAAAGAAGAATTGCCCTTTCCATTCCCTTACTTTTTCATATGATGCTAGTAACTTAAAAGAATTGGAGTGAGAGAAATGGCAATTAGTCCGCTTTGTAGACAGTTTGCAGCTATATTAAAAGCAACACCTCAAATCATCAACGGAGTTTGTACTGCATCTACAGTCAGAAATAACATCAAGCCGATCATTTTAGGGAAAAGGGCCAGATCCTTTCTTGCAATACCCCAAGCTTTTTCTTTCGAAAGTATTGGCCGTAACGGAAAAGGATTATGTCTTGGTGAAACCGTGATTTTGACCGCAGAAATTAATCCGTTTATTTCTCGACTTCGTAAACATGATGTCAAAGTGACTGCACTGCACAATCACTGGCTATTCGATAACCCCAATCTCTGGTACATCCACTTCGAAAAAGTAGAAAAACCGCTTGTTTTCGCCACAGAGGTGCGTGACGCGCTTAATGTCTTGACAACGAAGCCTGTACGGCCGGTTATTAAGAAAAAGTAAGCTATCAATAAATGCAAAGATCCGCTTTGGCGGGTCTTTTTGTGTTATGGGCGGAACATAGGACAAAACAGATTAATATTCTACATTAGCCCATTTATCTAAAAGGAGAGCTTTATGAAAAACAAATTAATCTTTGATTATATTGTCGTAGGAACAGGTCCTGCAGGTGCTGTAATAGCGAAAACCCTTACGGATGATAAGCAAACATCGGTTCTTGTGCTGGAAGCAGGGGAAAATAACGATAAAGACAAACCAATAAGGGACTCTACCTTTGCCCTGGAGCTGGAGGAACAATTTTTCCCCGAATACTTTTGGCAAGGGGAAGGCATTCCACAAAATGGAGTAGACGATCGGTCATTCGAATGGACCACAGGACGGCTGCTAGGCGGTGGCTCTTCAATTAACGGCGAGCAGTATGTACGGCCTACTTCGGCTGTATTTAGAGAATGGGAAAGGCTTTTAGGCCCATTATGGTCACCTAGAAGAGCCATTCGCCGATTCAAAAAACTAGAAAAATATAATGGAGAAACGAATAATCCAAGGGTTCACGGATATAGCGGACGGATTGATATCAGGCAAGCTCCTGTAAATCCCACGTCTATGGCGCAAAAACTAACCTTGGCCATTGAACGTGCGACAGGGTTTCCGGAAATCCTCGATTATAACGATCCTAAAACTCCCCTTGGTCCCTTTACCCGATGGCAGTTGTTCCAAAAACCAAATGGACACAGGGAAAGCTCTTCAACCGCTTTTCTCTCGCCAGGCATCATGACTTCTTCCGGACAGGGCGTAAACGGCCGGAAGTTGAGGGTTTTCTTTAAATCAACAACTTTGCGCGTTCTTTTTACTAATAAGCGCGCTGTAGGAGTGGAATTCCTCCGTGAAGGAATATGTACACGAGCTTATGCGCGGAAGAAGGTTATCGTCTCAGCAGGCATTAACAGCGCCCAGTTATTAATGCTATCCGGAATCGGACCTGAAAAATCGCTTAAAGACAAAGGGATTCATGTAGTATTTAATAATCCCAATGTAGGCAAACGCCTGCGTAACCATACTCTGAACTTTGCCTCCTTCTCAACCAATCCCAAGGATCGCGCACTGCCTTCTAATGATCCAAGTGCTCTATATACGGGTGGAGCCTTCTTGCCTGATCCCAATGGAACGGAGGACCATCGTCGGGCGGTTCAAATGCTAGGTATAGGTTCGGAAGGCATGCTTACCTTAGGTTTGATTTACTTACGCCCTGCAAGCCGGGGATCGATCAAACTGCAAAACAACGACCCTCTGAAAATCGTGCTTGCAGATGAAGGCTTTCTCTCGAATCCCGAGGACATGGAAGCGGTGAAAAACATATATAAAAATTATGTCAAAAACATAGCGGCAGAGCTGACGGCCATTGATCCATCATATCAGCTCGTTTCTCCTACGCTTGACGTTATTGACAACGACTCTAACCTGGAGGAGTTTATCAAGCAAAATTTTGGCCATAATCATCACCAGCAAGGCTCTCTTCGCATGGCCCCATTAAATAGAGGAGGCGTCGTGGATCGCAGAGGTAACGTGCATGGAGTCAAAAATTTAATCGTTGCCGATGCTTCCATCATCCCCTTCACGGTCGATGGTAACACATCCGCTGCTGCATACCTGATAGGATATACCATAGCACGACAATTAAAGCTGCTGGATAAAAATATACGCGCTCGAAAGTTAAGACGGCAACGATATGAAGAATATGAAGAGTAGCCTGAGACTCGTTCGTCATTTGCGGCGGATGACTCGAATATATCCCCTTATTTAATTACTAGCCCCAAAAGGCCCACAAAGGATGAAGCCTGATGCGGTGAGATGATGCAGCCATTCAAGTCTTCTATCTCTACTTGTAATCCATCAAATTCGCAATCACTGAGATCAATTCCCTTGAGCTTGGACCCCGACAGGGTGGCTTGATCCAGATTGCAACGGGCAAAAGAGGTTTTTTGTAGTGTTAAATGATACAGATCTGCACTTATCAAAGAACAATCCTCAAAACCAACTTGCTTGAAATTAGCAAAACGGAACATCGAATAATCCCCTAAACAATCCGAAAAACGAACGTTTTGGAACCTGCTTCTCGAAAAATCCGTTCCGAGCAATTTGCAGTTTCTGAACTCTACCCGATGGATAAAGGAACCTGAAAAATTAACATTCGATAGATCGCATTTATCAAAAATAACGTCTGTCCATTCACTTTCCGGCAATGACGATTCCATGATCGTTACATTTTTAAAAGTCATCTTCTCTAATGAAACCTTAACCGCTTCCATATTGTCCAAAATGATATCCTCTACAGACCCTATACTGAGTTCGTCTTTGGATCGTATGGAGCGCATTTCTTCATTTAATACGGGTAAATCCGCAGGAATCTTTGGCAACTCCATTTTATTTTTCATTATATCTCTACCTCCACGATTGAGAGCCCTCTAGGATATCTATATGAATCTATTTTCTATCAATTCTCATACATAGGGTAGCAAAAGTATTTCTCACACATATATTAACGTAGTGAGCACGCTCACGAACCTTTGTTAGGAGGTTGATAACATGGCAGTACAGCTATCTAATCAAGTGTTCTCCATCTCTGTCGGAGATTACGGGGATCTCTCTTCCTTGCGACTGGTAGGGGACACTTTTAATACCAACTATGTTATGAACAGCTCCAACGCACCTAAACAGAATACGTCGGATCATCAATGGCTGGGTGAACTCATGTTCACCTATCGTCTCGGCAACGGAGCGTGGACTCGGGCATGGACAAGCAATTCTACTGATGCGCGCCAGATCACCTCTTCTGGAAACAGTGTCCAGGTAGCCTATCAGAATTCATCAAACCATCAGGGAATACGTAATTTCATTTTACATGAAACTTATTCGTTGGTTAACGATTATTTGCACTGGCAAATGAAAGTAACGAACAGCTCTAATCAAACGCTGGAGATCGGAGATTGGGGACTGCCACTTCCGTTTAACGAGTATTGGTCCGGTGGCAATAATGAACAAATTTATGAAACCAGAGTACTCTCACACTCCTTTGTAGGCCATAATAGTTCCTTTATTACCGCCGGACGACCTAGCGGCATCGGACCGTATGTACTACTAATCCCTGATGCCTCAACGGGGGCTGGTCTCGAATATCAGGACCATTGGAGAACTGAGGAGCATCCCGGCAGCACATGGGCTATGGAGCAAGGGGGCTGGTCCGAAGGACTGAATGTGTTCTATATCCACTCCAATGTCATCAAGAGCACCAACCGTGGCTATCTTGGAAGCACCAGTCTGTCGCTGGCTCCTGGTGAAAGCAAAACGTATGCTTTTAAATTTTACAAGGTAGCGGACGAGCAGGCCGTAAAGGACAGGCTGTACAGTGAGGGACATGTGGATGTGACCGTGGTTCCGGGTATGATCTTCCCAACCAATCTCAAGGCTAAATTCGATCTGCATACCAGCAAATCCATTACCTCTGTCACCGCGCAATATCCGTCGGAAACGACCATCAGCTATCTGGAAACAGCCCCTACAAACCATAAAATATATGAACTTACACTGGGACGACTGGGACATAACAATATTACGGTTAACTATGGTAACGGCGAAAAAACCGTTCTCCAGTTCTATGCCATCGAGCCAATCGAAGCTGCACTTCAGCGTCACTCTACCTTCATGGTCAACAGCACCCAATGGAACGTGCCGGGCGACCTGAGGGACAAGGTCTTTGATGACTGGATGATGCAGTACAAGGCCAAACGCAACAGCTTTGCTGGCTACTGGGGCTGGGGTGACGATTGGGGGCTAACTCACGGTCAGTTTCTGGCGGAGAAAAACGTTCAGAAGCCCGTGGCATCTGAGATCAAGGCAGTCGATGATTATTTGGAAGTGGCCATCTGGACGAATTTGATGGAAGGCCATCATACCGATTATCTGGTTCCTGATTTCCTGATGCCGCAGCCTAATACGACACCAACGTACCGGGGCTATGCCTATCCGCACATTTATAATACGTTTTTTAGCATGTATAAACTTGCCAAGCTGTATCCCAACCTGATCAGCTATCGCAATAGCAAAAACACATATTTGCTACGTGCTTATCATATTTTTAAAGCGTTGTATGAAGGCCCTGTTGCCTATAACTGGAACACGGGACTCATGGGTGAGCTGACTACACCTGATATCATTAAAGCGCTTCAGGAAGAAGGCTTGACCACCGAGGCTAACGACCTGAATGCCAAAATGGCTACCAAGTACAACAATTTCAAAAATACCACCTATCCTTATGGCTCTGAGTATAACTATGACAATACAGGCGAAGAAGCCGTATATACGCTCGCCAAAATGAACAACAACACGACCATGATGAGTAAAATCAACGCCAAAACGCGTGCTGCACGCGGTCATATGCCTGTCTGGTACTATTACGCCGACCCGGTCACTATCACCGGAGAGAATTGGTGGAACTTCCAGTACACCACTTCACTGGCCGGCTATGCGATGGATGACTGGACACGTCGGTATTCGTCCAAGCCCGAAGTGGACCAGCGCCTATCCTATGCCGCCAAGCTGGCGAACATCGGGGCGATTAACTCGGGACAGATCAGCTCTGATCCTGCCAATATCGGGGCGGTATCGTGGACATATCAGGCGGGCAAAGGCAATTATGGCGCACTCGGTCTGGACGGCGGCCCTCTCTTTAACGGATGGCGCGGCATGTCCGGGGAAGCCGATCTAGGGCTGTTTGGAGCCATTAAAATCCTAAGCTCGGATGTTGCTGTCGATCCCATATTCGGTTTGTTCGGTTACGGATGTGACGTTACAGAAAGCAATAACAGCTATACAGTTACTCCAAAAGACGGCGTATTCCAACGTCTGCATCTGATCACCCAGAAGCTGAGTCTGGAGTTGAACCGGGATCAATATAGCTTGGCCATCGTGTCCAAGTCCAAGAGCAACATGCGCCTGACACTGAAAAATATGACCCCAGGCACGACTCATACTACCGTTATGAGCTTGACCGGACTCGCGGCAGGTACGTATGACGTGCTCGTAGACGGCACAAAAACCGGATCAGTCACGGCTGCTAACAGCTCTGCGATCACGGTCAGACTGAATATCGGTACGGCAGCCAACTATGATATCCGTATTCAGTCGAGTACAGGTAATCCGTCTCCCGCTGGAGACATTATAGCCCATTATGAATTTGGCGAAACGGCCGGATCTACCGCAGTCGATTCGTCAGGTTATGGACAGCAGGCCAGTGTAAATGGAGGCGCGTGGGGAGCCGGACGGAAAGGCAATGCCCTGCGCCTTAACGGTACAGACGCCTATGCCAGCCTGCCCGGCGGTATCGTTAGCAGCCTCAATGACTTTACGATTGCCGCGTGGGTACGGGTGAACACGCATAACGGCTGGGCACGCCTGTTTGATTTTGGAGCAGGCACGGATCGGTATATGTTTTTGACACCTAAGGCCGAGGGAACTGGTATGCGCTTCGCTATCACTATCTCGGGGAACGGAAAGGAACAACAGTTGAATGCGCCGGAGCTGGCAACAGGGGTTTGGAAGCATGTCGCCGTGACTTTGTCAGGCAATACTGGAATGATGTATGTGGACGGTGTAGAGGCGACGCGTAACACGAACATGACGCTGAATCCTTCCAGCCTTGGACTGACAGACCGGAACTATATTGGAAAATCCCAGTTTGATGATCCCTATCTGAACGGCGCAGTAGATGAACTGATCATTTACAACAGAGCCCTGACCGCTCAGGAAATCCGGGGCTTGGCCTCGGCAAGTAGCATCATTACAGCCCCTGATGTGGGAGTCCAAGCATATGCTGAGGGGGCAGATTAGAATGCATTATGCATTCATTTCATGCCATTAACGTTTTAGATTGTGAATGATTTGTACCGTGAATCATCTGTGTCGTGAATCATTTGCGTCGTAAATGATTGGGATCGTGAATTACTTCTGCTGGTGCTTCTCATTGCCTCCACCCCGGATTTCTTATATTAATTCTGTAATCAGGGGTGAAATCCGGGGAGGTGATGCTTCCGAAGTGAGCCGCCCTATGGAAAGCATTTAAATTGACGCCTTACCGGGACGATCAGCGGCAATTTTTCCATCGGGAGGGCGTTTAGCTCCGTCTAATGCGTGTCGTTCTTGGTCTTAAGCGAGCCAGTTCCTCACTGGTGAGTTGTCTAGTATAGGAGCGAGGGGAAGATCCTGTATCTACCCTCAGCACCCTGCCTGCCCCGTTGGGGCGGGCTACCCGTGTGTTGAATACCTGCATGGCCCACTGCACTGGAAAGGCTATGGATAAGCGACCATCTGCCGTGCCTGCATAATTAACCGCAGCTGCATAATTATCAGACTGTCTGAGCCATACAGAGCCAGAATCCCCGGGTAGTGATACAGGAGTCGTACCTCTAATAACCGTCTGATCTTCGAAGGTCAGTAAGCCCAACTCTCCACCATAATTGATTTGCAGGTCCGTATAGACGGACTCTACCGTGCCATTGACCCGCCCGGTCGTACGCCCTACCTTCTTCAACCTATCCCCTATGCGATAAGCGGTCACATGACCCGGAATCGCTCCTACTGTGGCATAACGCGGATTGAGCAGGTTGTTACGGGTCGGAAGCGAAAGCGCCCCATCAATCAGGTTCGTTCCGGTGGGATTCAAGCGTACGTAACGATATAGCCGTCCTATACGATCCTGAGCAACCGTCCCCCCATCGGCTCCGCCTGGCTGAATTGTAGCCTCCCGATTGTCTGTATTGGAGGGATTGAGGACATGGTTGTTGCTAAAAAGATAACGTGTAGCCGGCGCTCCAGTTGGGGCAACGATGAGTCCGGTTGTACCGGAGCCTTCAATCGTCCCGACACTGTAGCCGGCGATGACCGGGCGTATGCGCATTCTGTAGTCCGTAGCATTGGCTCTGATCTTTCCAGTCTTTACAATTCGGACTGGAACGTTCGTTTTCTTTCCTAATGCGGTGGCCGACAGGAGTCCAGTAGAGGCCGACGCTAAACGGTCCGTGTACACAATGACAGCGGCTCCCTTTTTGGGATGGGCAGGGTCCCTGTATCCTACGCCAATGCCGTGGACACCGGACATTTTTAAGACTCGCTTGGCCATCCGCTTTTTTACTTGAAGCGCGGCCGAGAAGGTAGCCAACATAATCATCTCCTTTTACATTCAGATGAAATATTGTATGGCTAAGGCCGCTTCGCGTTCCATTTGATCTTACGATCGCTATATTGAAAGGCATATGAAAACATACCATAAAATGGTACACTTATTTCCGAAATTGACATCTTATCATTTGATTCTGATGTTCAAGGAGGTACTTTATGTTTTCAATCATGTTGACATACAGCATACAAGCAATTGCAATTTTACTAATTATCTTTGAATTGTTGAGAAAAAACAGAAAAAAAGTAGGCTGGGGATCACTTTCACTGCTGTTATCTCTTCTTGGCATGGCTGTTTCTTTTGAATTTGGCGATTACATATTGGGAGACCAGTTGCTTTCCTTTTTTGGATTGTCCGCATGGTCCAATCCTGTCGATAATACTAGGTTTCACTACACCATTTATCTATCCAGTATTTTTTTTATTCCCAGTTTAATCATTGGATATAAAAATCCTAAAGAGTTTGGAGCTACAATCGGAAAACGGGTTTCTAGTATATATCTAACTTTGATCATCATTTCGCTTTTATTTTTTATTATAAGTATTTTCTCGAAGTAACGTTGGATGTGCGTCGTTCCAAAACAAAAGCCTTTCTCAGCGGAGGGTTTCTGTTTTATCACATTAATTCCGAACATTCCTGGGTGGGTAATTAGATTAAGGAGCTGATATTATCTATAATTCATTTACCTCAACATTTTTTGCTGCGTTAACTGCAATCACCCTCATAACGCTGCCAAAATTAGAAGCTAGGGTGAGTAAGAGAACAATGTTGAAAGTGAGAATTTCCATAATAACAACAGTTCTGCTGATCGGAGTCGTGTTGTATATCATTGACCCTCAGTGGTGGATCATTGTAGCCTTTGCAATTTTGTTTGTAACCCTTCCTATCTTTTTATTGAAACGTTGGCGCGAAAAAAGCTGAATCAGAGAAAAAGCCTTCCTTATTGATAGGAAGGCTTTCCACCTTATCCCTTAACCGCTCCCTCCGCGATTCCTTCCATAATGAATTTCTGAAAGAATGCATAGATCAGGATAACCGGGATGGAGGTCAGCACGAGTGCGGCCAGAATAAGCGACCATTCCTTGTTGTACTCTCCAAACAGCATATTGGTCGAGAGAATCAGGGTGTAATGGTTCACATCCGTCAACATCAACAATGGAAGTAAAAAGTCATTCCAAATCCACAAGAAATCCAAAATCGCGATAGTAACTGTAATCGGCAGCAGCAAAGGAAATATAATGCGAAAGAACGTCTGAAACTCATTACAACCGTCCATTTGTGCGGATTCTTCCAGCTCACGCGGGATGGATTTGACAAATCCATGATACAAAAAGATCGCCATATTCACACCCAAGCCGATATAGATCAGGGCCAAGCCGTACGTACTGCCCTGAACGGACAAATCTTTTGCCATTCGTGTAAGCGGTATCATAATGGAGTGAAACGGCACCAGCATCGATGCGACAAATAGGAAGAAAATCGCACTGCTCAGTTTCCCCTGTGTACGAGACAGCTTGTAGCCTGCCAGCGCCGAACAGATCACAATGCCACCAATGCCGATAAAAGAAATAATCGTGGAATTCAGAGCGCTGTTCAGCAAATGAGTCTGATGAAAAGCCTGACTGTAATTTTCAAAATGAAGCTTTGTTGGCAGCGCTGTAAAGGATGCAAACATCTCACCCTGTGTTTTAAACGAATTAATTACCGCCATGTAGATCGGGAAGAAGGACACGACTGCGCCCACGCACAAAATCAGCGTAATCAGCAAGGAATTGGCTTTCTTCAACCTCATGCCTCCACCTCCCTCTTCTTCATGACACGCAGTTGAATCAGGGTGAAAATGAGAACAATCGCGAACAAAATAACAGATTTGGCACTCGCATAACCATAACGGAAGTTGTTGGAGAACGCCTCCTCATAAATGTTCATTGTAATCACCTGTGTACTGCGCCCCGGCCCCCCGCCAGTCAGTCCGTATACGACCTCATACACCTTGAAGGCACCATTCAGCGTCAGGAAGAAACAGATCGTAATCGCATGAGTAATCATCGGCATCGTCACACTTCGCAATGTCTGAAATGCGTTCGCCCCGTCAATAATCGCAGCTTCCTTCAAGCTTTGTGGTACACCTTGAAGCGCAGCCAGATAGATGATCATCATATAACCGACGCCATTCCAGAGCGACACGATAATAATAGCGAAGAAAGATACTTTCGGATCGCCCAGCCACGATTGGCCCAAAAAGGCGATAGCCGTCTTTTCGGCGATCTGTGGCAGCACGGAGGAAAAAACGAATGTCCACATAAATGCGCTAATAATGGTACTGATCATATTGGGCATAAAAAATATCGTCCGGAAAAATCCTTTGGTACGTGTACGCGACTCAATCAACACTGCCAGTGCCAGCGCCAGTACATTTTGCAGCACAATCATGACGAATACGTATTTAAGGGTAAACCAAAGGGAATTGAGAAAATCGGGGTCTTCTTTCAACGATTCCACAAAGTTCCCCAAGCCGATAAAGCTGTAATTGGGATTCAATCCGTTCCAGTCTGTAAAGCTGTAGTACATGCCGCTGATCGTTGGAATGAGCAGGAAGATGGCATAAAAGATCAGCGCCGGGGCTGTAAACGCCAGTAGCATGACGTATTTTTTATAGATTTTAAAAGGCATGGAGTCTCTCCCTCCTGGTGTAATTCTGTAGGTTACCGTTACTTGTTCACTTTGTTATACGATTTCCATGCCTTATCCAGCGCCTTAATGACATCATCCTGCGAGAGCTGACCCGCATAATAGGATTGTAGCGATTTGCCTGCCTCGTCCTTGACCGCTTGCGGGATCGATGGATCTTGGTACGACTTGCCTGCTTTTACGTATTCGGTAGCATCATTAACCCAAGGATAGCTTTTAAACGTATGCACTTTGGAGATCGGGTTAAATTTCAATGCTTCATAGAACGCACTGGAATCCTTGTCATCCAGCACATAGTTAACAAAATCGAGCGCAACCTCCTTATTCTTGCTTGTAGAGGATACAGCCAGCGAAGTCGAAGTGGACAAATTGATCAATGTCGCATTCGGATCGTCATTGATCGGCAGCGGAGCTACCCCAAAATCCATCTTCGGATCCGATTTTAAAATCGTTTCTGCAAACCACGGTCCCTGAATCCACATCGCCGCTTTACCCGAGGCAAACGCAGCCGATCCATCATCCCCACCGATTTCCAGCGCCTTGTCCGTACCGTTGCTATTCACCAGATCAATAATATCGAACATGCTCTTCATTTCGGAAAAAGAGCCTTTATCCTGATTCATCCGGTCGATAAAATCCTTATTCTGTGTGTTCATCATCGCACCCGCTGTCAGCGGCACGAACAGCTGTGGAATCCAGGATTCCTTGTAGGACAACAGGAACGGTTTCACATTATTCGCTTTCAGCTTCTCGACCACTGCCTTCATTTCGGTTAACGTTCCCGGCGGCTGCAAATCCAAATCCTTAAATATCTTTTTATTGTACAAGTAGCCCCATGAGATCGTCTCCAAAGGAACCGCTACGACCTTTCCGTCTTTGGTTGTCACCGAAGGCTTCACACTATCCATCAATTTGTTAACAAAA
This sequence comes from Paenibacillus sp. FSL L8-0644, assembly GCF_038008165.1. Lineage (NCBI taxonomy): Bacteria > Bacillati > Bacillota > Bacilli > Caryophanales > Paenibacillaceae > Paenibacillus > Paenibacillus sp. FSL L8-0644. The sequence continues at coordinate 825,408 of NZ_JBBOYN010000001.1, read as the reverse complement.
GGCTGACCGGACAAATCCTCCAAATAGCCCGCTTTATAAAACGGAGGGATTTCATTCACCGCGTGCAATGCAAATACGTCCGGCGCATCGTTGGATGCGAGTCTTGTCTTCAAAATTTGTGCAGCGTTGTCCGCAGGCGGCATCTCCAGTTGAACCGTAACGTCGATATTTTTATCTTTCTTCTCTTTCGCTACGAACGCATTAATGTATTTATCGTAGTGCTCCTTCAAACGGGGCTGAGCAATAAACATTTTGAGATTCACCATTTTGCCGTCTCCACCGGAACCGCTGCTGTCACTGCCTGAAGAATTCGCTCCACACCCGGCCAATAACGTGCCAACCAGCATTGTGCTCAATACACCTTTCCACATTTTCATAAAAAATGACCTCCCCTATTTTGAAAATAACTGCTACCCACCGACAAATCAGTTGTTATTCAAAGCAGCTATGCCGCCGGTCTTCAACCTCTATTCAGCTCTGTGCGAACTTCCTAAAGGCCAAATTCCTTTGTACAACTTGTTTTGTATACGCTTTCATTATAGAATAGGAGGTCACTTCTGCCATTGGACACCCTTAGCTTATTGGATTGGACTTTTTTAAACTTCCTTCCTCATTTCACCGGGTGCCATGCCAAAATGCTTTTTAAATACCCGATAGAAATAAGACACATCCTCATATCCTGCCATCTCCGCAACTGCTTTAATTGAAACCTGTTTATTGACCAGCCATTCTCGCGCCTTTTCCATTCTTCGCGCTACAATATAGTCCGTTACATTTTGACCATACTCCTGCTTAAATACCTTGCTCATATACTCCTTGCTCACAAAAAAGTTTTTCGCCAACTGCTCCAGTGTAATCGGCCCAGCAAAGTGACTGTCGATATATCGCCGTACCTCTTCTAAATTCAGCTTGTTTTTGTATTTCCGCTGCCGAATGAGCTGATCCAGTTCCTGAACATAGCACGACGATACGAATTCCAGCGCATGTTCTACAGAGGATACGGCATCCTGCGACAGTAGAAATCCTGCCTTTGCCGTAGAAGTATCCAGCCCGTTATCCGCTGCCAGCTCTTTCAGCAGGGAAAGAAGCTCCTGCACCAGCCTGCCCAGCATAGGTGGACTCGGCGCTCCATAACTCTCCAGCTCCTGCATAACCTGTCTGCAAGTTAGGTTCACCCCGTCACAGTTCAACTCATTAAAATAAAGACGCAGCAGTTGCTTATACCGGGTCAGCTTGTGAAAAAACTCATAATCCAGCTCCGTCGCTTCTTGCTGCTGTTCAGCAGCCTTGACCTCCAGATCGTTTTTGCATTTGAGCAACACTGCATTCAGCTCGGCAGGATTGACTGGCTTTAACAAATAATCGACGGCCTTGTAACGGATGGCATGTTTGGCATACGCAAAGTCATCATATCCGCTCACGACAATGATTTTTACATCAGGACAATGGTTATTTAGCGCTTGCAGCAGCTCCACTCCGTCCGCACCCGGCATGTGCATATCCGTAATCACAATATGGGGAGCTAACTCCCCGACTAGTCTGAACGCCTCGTCTCCGTCCTCAGCCTCACCCACTACCAACATTCCGAGTTTTTCCCATGTGCCAAATGTCTTCAGAATATCGCGATTCCACGGCTCATCGTCCACAATTAATACTCTGATCATACTTTTCCCTCCTCTGCTGAGATGAATGGAATGCGGATGGTAACACGTGTACCAACACCCTGCTCACTATCTATCATCACTCCGTAGTGCACTCCAAAATTCATCCGTATGCGTGAAGACACATTGCTCAATCCGATATGACTACCCTGCGCCCAGATCGGTTCCTCCGACGCGTTTTCCAGCTTTGCCCGTACTTTTTCCAGCTTGTCCGGGGTCATGCCGTTTCCATTATCGCAAACCGTAATACACACATCTTCTCTCATAATCTCCACTCGAATTCCCATTAGCCATGCCCCTGCCTTACGGTCAAGACCGTGCTGAAACGCGTTTTCTAACAATGGCTGAAGCGATAGCTTAGGCAGACGAATATCCATCGCCTGTTCTTCCGTCTCCACCTGAAACACTAATCTTTGGGGAAATCGACGTTGTTGGATGCGCATATAATGCCCTACATGGTCGAGCTCTGCGCGTAAAGAGGCCAAATCCTGAGGCTCCCGTACCACGTAACGGAACATCTCACTCAGCGACCGAATAACTTCATAGGTGTCCTCCGGCTTTTGAGAAAATACCATACTCCCGATCATTTGCAGTGTATTTTGCAGAAAATGTGGATGAATCTGTGCCTGGAGCGCTTTCAATTCAGCCGTCTTTTTTTGCAAATTGATACTGTATTCTGTCTGGATATGCTCGCGGATTCGGCCTGCCATCCCATGCAGACTTCTTTCCAGCAGTCCTATCTCATCCGGACGTGTACTTGGCTGTCCAACCGGCCCTTTGATCATATCCAGCTCCTGTACGGAACGTGCCAAATGAACAATCGGACGTGCAGTCCGCCATGCGATGAAAACGGCAATGCAGATGGAAACCAGGATTGAAATCACGCCGACGATGATACCATACAGCATGGTTGAAAAGGCGCTGTGGTTAATGGAGGAAGTGGGTACGATTTTGACCAGCTTCAGCCCAACTACATCCAGATCATTATAGAACACATAATGTTCAGCAGTTTGAATCATCCCGGGGCCCGGCTTAACGTCACGCAGAGCTGTCAGCACTCCTGCAGGAGGAGGCGACTGAAGAGCCTGTGCTGGATACATAACCCTGCCATCTGCATCTGTAATCAACACTTGATGCTGATCCCCTCGTCCCAGCAGGCCCAGCGTCTGATCGAATTGAGACCACAATACATCCAAAGAAATAGCTCCCGTCTGCTTTTGGTCTTCAAAACGCCGAATACTGCGCGTCAGAGTAAAGCGTTCCGGGTCAGTAGAGCTTGGGCGAATCAAATAATCCTTATTCGCTTGCCACATCTCGGCATACTGTGGGGGAATACCGCTCACCGTCGTAATTTCATTTTGCATGCTATTGAAGGTAAACAAGGTTTGCGATTGCTTCGAATAAAGCTGGATGCCGATCACATGACTTCCGGCCGAATAATACACATTCGCCATCGTATTCAGCATTTTTCGCTGGGCATTAAATTGGCTTGAAAGATTGTCAGGCTCGCGCTCATTCAAATAATCGCTCAGATCAGGACTGATCTGAATGCTGTAAATCAGATGATTCAGACGATCTAGCTGATCGCTGATATAGATCCCCGTCCATTTCATATTGGACATGTTCGTCTCTACCACTTCCGTTTCCATGGAAGCTCTGCTTTTCTCCGCAGCCAGCACCGTGACAGCAATGACCGGCAGCACAGACAAAACAACCATCGTCAAGATCAGCTTGAGCTGAATGCTACGTCGATACGGGGCCGTCAGCGCCCGGAACCAGCGAACTGCTCGGGTTGGCATAGCGATGCACTCCTCTTTCAGCCATATGCGAAAACGCCCCGCAATTCGCAGGGGCGCTTCATGTACCGGATACTCCCGGGGAAAACCTATATGATATTATTCGTAAGTTGGTTTCAGCTCATTATTCATCATTTACGCTTCTTCGATAATTATAACACCCCAAGGCTCTAATGGAAGCGTTTCTCCTTGGGTAACCGCATGCTCCCCAATCAGCTCCTTGCCGTCTCCATGCGGATAGACCACCGAGCCTGCTTGTTCAGAATAGTTAAAATAGTACCGGATTGTCCGTCCTAGCTCATTCGTGCCGGATTTAACAATGATCGGATAAGACGTTTCCTGATCCAGTCCCCATACTCCTGCCTTTTTGGCTACAGAGCTGAATAGTTCGCGGATGACCGCCGGGCTGACGATACAGCCGATATAGGTCGCTGTTCCCTGACCATAGCGGTTTTGCGTAATTGCTGCATATTTGCCCCAATGCGGGTGATCGTAATAGGCCAATACTTCGGCGGTCGTCGGGGTAATCAGCTCCATCCACGTATCTACCTGATTGTCCTCTGGTGCCACCCCAAAAGGATTATTCTTAAGCGTCACTTTCTTCGGCTCCACGAACAAGCTGTAATGAATGCCGCAGGCTTCGCTAATCACGCCCGGCTGTCGGGACGTTCTCACCTGCACATGCTCGTTGGTAAATCCGCTTCGGAATGTGTATACTACATGACCACCTTTTTCCACATATCGGTTCAGCTTCTCCAGTAGTGCATCTGGGGCAGAATAGAGAACCGGGACGATCAAGAGATCATAGTCGTCAAACGATTCTGTACCTGGATGAACAATATCTGTCCCGATATTCAGTTTATACAACTCGTCATACAAACGACGTACGATGTCATTGTAATTCAACGGACTACTCATATTAAATTTAAACCAGTCAATTGACGTCAATGCTTCGTTGCTGACCAGAATCGCCGTTTTATTTTTCTTTTTCAAGTTGACCAAATGCGGAGACAATCTTGCAAAATCCTTCCCTATGGTCTGTGCTTCCTCATACACTGGATTCGGCTCAAAATCATGGCTCAGCAGACCCTTCCAGTAGGTTTCGAAGGAATTATGGATGGAATGCCAGTGCCAGTATGCCACCATATTGGCCCCTGAAGCCAGATGGCTGAACGCTTGCAGACGCAATTGCCCCGGATAGGGAACCCAGTGGGTAAAAGCCTGCGCTTCCGTTTCTAGCACTAGATAGTTGTTATTTTTCGTCGAACGTGCCACATCGCCACCGAAGGAAATTTCAATACCAGTCAGGTCATCCTGTGATGGATGGTAAATATCCACCCCAGTCACATCAAAGGCTTGCGATGCCGCAAAGTGATCCACGTCTGGCTGAACACCAAAGGAATGACCTCTCCATTCAAAATCAAAGTTTTGCGTAATAAATTGGTCCTCCCGCTTATATTCCTTCACCAGCGCGACCTGCCATGCCAGAAAGTCCGTCACCAGCTTGCGCTGGAATTGGGAAAAGGCTGCGCCCAAACTTCCATTAATCGTTCCGACCACTGAAGGAAAGTCCTCCCAGCTATTGATGCGATTACTCCAATAGTCCAGACCAAATTTGCGGTTTAGCTCCTCCAGCGATTCGAACCGCTCTCGCAGATACTTTACAAATTGCAATTGCACATTAGGCCCACTCGTGTTGTAATGCTTGGTCTCATTATCCGTCTGAAAGCCAATGACCGCCGGATGCTGACTCACCCGTCCGATCAGCTTGCGTATGATTCGCTCGGCATGAAACAGGTACACCGGGTTCGTAATGTCCATAATCTGGCGAGCACCATATTTGCCCGGCCCTTGAGGCGTTGTCGCCAATACATCAGGATGCTCCTTCACCAGCCACGTGGGTACGGCATAGGTGGGCGTCCCCACAATGGCTTCAATGCCCGCCTTATGCATGGCGTCCAGCACCCGATCCACAGAAGTAAAATCAAACACGCCATTTTGCGGTTCATGCGTACTCCAGGTGGATTCCGCAATCCGCACCACGTTGATGCCCGCATCCTTCATCATTTGGATATCCTGGTCCAAACGGTCATATGGCATATATTCATCATAATAGGCAACACCGTACAGTAGCTTTTTCATCAAGTCGTCCTCCAATTAGGTTCATCAGGATTTTGCAAAATTCGATTCCAGCCACTCCGAAGATCGGAGCACTAAGTGCATTCCATATACGGGCTAGTACAAATAGAGTACTGATAATTGAAACAGATATGTCAACATAATCCGCATCACTTTCAAAATGTCTATATATAAGCACTTTCTTTTATATAAAAGCTTATACAATAGTATTTGTAAGCGCTCTTTTATTATAGTTAAATGTTAGATACAATGAGATTGTCTAAGCGGTGTAAAATTTGCCCTAATCGAAGGTGATCTGATGATATTAAATCCTGATGTTGATCCATCTCTATTTCATGATTGCCAATGGCTGCCCATTATTGACTGGAATGTGAAATTTTTTGGCGCCCATATTCACCGGGTCCAAGCGGATTGGTGCATGCCGGAGGAATCTCATATCGGTTTTGAAATTGCACTCATTTTAGAAGGTCGTCAGGAAACGATTATGGAAAATAACGTATATTCGGTTGGAGAAGGTGATATTTTAATCATTCCGCCGGGTTTTAAACATGTGAGTCAGTGTGTTTCCCCAAACGGCATGTACTATTTTAGCTCTCATTTTAATGTCGATGATCCATTATTCCGTCAGGAAATGATTAAAAGCAATCAGCTCTTTTTTCCGGCGGGTACTGAAACGAATGCCAAGCTGCAAAAGGTTGTCCATAGCTGGATTGGCATGGTGCGGGAAAGCGGAGAATATACGACAGCAGACCGTTTTCGCATGCAGATTGCCTTATTTGAGCTATTCGGGATATTCTCGCAAATGATATCTACCAGTTTGGAGCCCAGAATTGCGCCTTCATCCGTTCAATATGCCAAGGCCATCATGGAAGCTATTCAATCGAGGTTTAAGCCTTATCGGGAAGATGAATCTGGCGAGCAAGCGTTCCGACTTGAAGATGTGGCGGCTTCTCTCGGGATCAGTCCTGGCTATGCCCAGGAAGTATTCCGCAAGGTATACGGCTATTCACCACGTCACTATCTATCGGAGACCAAGTTGCATGAAGCTAAGGTGTTGATCCAGCAGCCCAATCTACCACTCAACAAGGTAGCTTCCCTGCTCGGATACTCCAGTCTGGCTCATTTCAGCAGACAGTTCAAGCGCTGGACAGGCACCAGCCCACTTAAATACCGCCAAACGTTAAAACCGATTACTAATGAACAAAGGATTAAGATATAAGGACGGATAGCAAAGGCTCCACCGTGTTATTCAACCCAAAAAAAGAGCGTGACACCGAATATTGCGGCTGTCGCGCTCTTTTGTCTCTATTTTCTACAAGCTGTACCGTTGCCTTAATGATCTAAAATCTTCACCAAGCTCTCATCATTCGGATCACAGCCTAATATCCCCTATATGCTGGTGCACCACATACATCATCCCCATCAGGAATACGGCCAAAGCCAAGTAACCGATGCCGAATTTCCAGCGCGATGATGCGGGTACTTCGTAATACTTATCATTTTCAAACGGAATATAATCAATCCCACACAGCAATCTGAGCTGGTACGCATCCGGCGTCGGTATATGTTCCACACCGTTCAGCCATACATCCTGGACAAGACACTGCTGTGGCAGCAGAAGTGTCTGCTCCACATCCAGACTTTCCATATACACCGTCACATATTGCTGCCCCTCTAAATCCGAGTAGGTATTAAAAGATAATCTGCGCGTGTGCTCCGGTCCAGGCAGCGGATATCCTTGTTCATACAGATGCTGTACGTTCACCAGTGGCTTTTGCAAAAAGGATTGGACCTTAGCCTCTTCTTTATTGCGTTTAACATATTTTTTGTACAAATCGTAGGCAAAGAACGCCCATATCAAGAAAAATAAAAAGGATTTTAAATATACTACGACTACAATTCCACCCAATAGACCCACCAGCCACAGCCAACGCGTCACTGCCGTGGAAATCCGTCCTCCGTCGAGCGGATGAATCGGCAGCAGGTTGATCAGGTTCAGGAAAAAGCCGACATACGAGAGCGCATACAACAGGGGACTGTCTGTTGCATAGGCTCCTGCGTATACTGCCATAGCCCCAATCGTCCCCAGTAACGGGCCGCCCATGGCCACATAAGCCTCTGTCTGCGCATCCAAAGGTTGACGTTTCATGGTGATCAGCGCACCGAGAAAAGGAATAAATAATGGTGCTGATACGGGAAGCCCCTTGCGCTTGGCGGCCAATACATGTCCCAGCTCATGTACAAACAACAGCAACACGAAGCCGACCGCAAATCCCCACGGGTAAATGATCGCATATGTGCTAATCGTTATCGCCATAGATATCAGCGCACCGCCAAATTTACTGAATTTTAAAAGGGCAAGTAACGACTTGCCTTTCAGAAGAAGCAATGCTACTGCACTACCAAGGTACCATTTGGATGAGCCGGATTTGGAATCGGTCTTTTTCTCTTCATTTTGCAAAAGTATCCGTCTCCTTTCTCTAACACTTCCATTGTATCCTGCTATGTGCAGCTTGTAAAAACTTCTCTACCTTCATTACTGTACAGCGTCTGTACGTTTCATCAATTCAACATACTGAATTAACTCTGCCTTTTGTTGCTCTAAAGTATGAATTCTGTTCGTTAACCCGACAAAAAAAGCTTCAATTTGGTCTCTGATAGCATTGGCCGAATGCCCAGTCCATTCATGCAGACGCCCATATAATACACGTGCCGCTTGTTCATCTGTGCGAAGTTTGGCGAGTAGCCAGGTCAGCTCCTTTTCGGCAAGCAATAGCTCTTCCAGTTCGACCCGTAATTGTCCGTTCAAATTACTGGCCACCTCCTATGTATTCATTTTTCTATATCGTTAGTACCTTGTTATTAGCGTTATTAGCTAATATCTGCCTGGATAAACTGCTCTATTTTGTACTCGAGATTGTAAAGAAATTCATTAGTCGTCCGTAAATGCCACTGACTAAATTCCATCATGGAGGAGTCAAGCTGTGTTACAATCGGCTGCAACCGCCGACTCTGACTACTGTGCAAATAGCGTGAAAGCCTGGCTCTGACACGTTGGAAATCTGCATCACATTGTTGCGCATTCGCCTTCCATTTTTCAGCTACAGCGAGTAGATGCTCCGGCATGACTTGAATCGTACCTGCTGAAGCAGATGTTGCCGCCGTTACCAGCGCTGCCTTTTGGAATTGAGTTAAGGTCTGTCCTAATTGATGTATCCAGCCGTCCACCGTTTCCATTAGGTTAAAGTCAGATGGAATACGCGGAGATTCCGCGATTCGTTCGCCTGTTACAGGATCATATAGCGGGTTGGATACATAGCCATTCTTATCAAACTTATAATGATTGAGTGAGTGATAGGAAGGCCCACCCAACGTGTTGTCCACTCTCTCTTTTAGTCCTAAGCCTTCATTAGCTGTTTGATAATTATTGTCAATATGGTAGGAAGCTCCTACGTGAAGATCGTACCCTCCCCCAATAAAGCTAGCTATCATATCACTGGGATGCAGAAAATTCGTAATTTGATGGTCAAACTCACCATTTTCTGCTTTCTCTCTGTACTCCGGTGTCAGACTGGAAATGACTGAAGGCGCACAGAATGTAACCGCATTTAACCCTGTATAAGCAGCTACATATTGTGCATTCCCTCCTCCCAGCGAATGTCCAGTTAGCGAGAAGTTGTAGTTTTTGTACTTGTTTTGTATATCCTTCGCATAGTCCTCTGCCTGATAGAACTGGTTCGAGCTGCCGAACAAAGCCTTATCTACGCTTTTTTCTTTCTCTCCCATCCAGTTGTTAAACGCCGTGAACCCTAAAGCGTCGTCCATTTTTTTCATTTTTTCATTATATTCATCTGAATGAATATTCAAACTACCGTGAATTTTGCGGTTAATTTCAGGAAGTGCAAGAGTCACATCGTTATACAGATCCTGTGGATCATCCGTTTCCGTCCCACGATAGGCGATAACGGCCTGTTCCGTTTCTTCGTTGTAAAATGTGACAGCGGCAAGTCCCGAATCCTCGCGATCGAGCGTGTCTAACACTTTCCAGCTGGGGAGTTCTTCTGATGGTTCAGCACCTTTTTTCATTTTTTTATAGGCCATTTCAGACATTATTTTATAAGTTTCGTCACTTACTTGAAGTGAACTCATACTATTTACACTCCTCTGATCTAGTGATTTTTCTTTTTATCTTGAAAGCCTGGATAAGTCCCATTTTCAATAAGCACCTTTTTTAGCTCGGGACTTATAGCAAAATTCGAAGTTTCCTGATTTTCATAGTTTACAGAAATCGTAAAATCCTCTTCTGCATGACCTATTACATTGCCACTTATATCTACCTTGTTTGTTACATAAGGAGGAAATTTTTTTGCATATGTGATTTCAACGTCTAGTTCGTATTTTTCCTTCAAATATTGAACAGCCGTAGCTTTCGCCTTACTGATCAGTTCAGCATCTTCGTCTTTATTCACCTTGTGGCATCCTCCCAGTATTAAAATAAGGGCTATCAACACCATCATTCCTTTTAGATATCGGTGACTGATCCTAATCATCCCTTTCATATGCGTAACATCCATTTTATATCCACAAAATCCCTTTTATAAATTGTACCTTTTGTTTCCAAAGACAATCAATACGCCATAAGACATGGGATAGGGTTAAGTCTACGGTATCAAATCGGTGTGGAAACCTTCCGTTCTTAGCTGATAAGTTTTATTTCTCGTATAATATCATCCATATTTTTCAATTACATTCCCCACATGTCCATCCTCCTGTCTGTTCTGTTATCATGTAAGAAAACGGAATAACCCAGGAAAGGATTACGAACCATGAGTTTTGAACTTACCCGACGAGCCATCAGACAACTATGCAGTCAAGCCGCTTATGACGACGGGGATGCCTATTACCGGGCCAAAAGAGTGGCCTTTACACAAATAGATCATGATGAAGGTGTATACGAAGCTACGGTCAAAGGAAGCAGCTTTTATGCTGTTGCGGCGATGATCCGATCCAATGGAAGTATCCGAGCAGAATGCACCTGTAGCACATTTCAGAACACCGGTCGATATTGTAAACATATCGCAGCTGTTCTCCTTAACGCCCATGATATACGCCGTGGAAAGAGTCTGTCTGTGCGCTCCTATGCCTCCAGACTTCATCCCGGTACTGCCCCAGATACAGCAGGAAGCCTAGATTCAGACGGGATGTACACATCTACAGATGCTTCATATGATCACACTGCTAGAACAGCACGATCCTCTGACATCACACAAGGCGATCTCCAGCTGACCGACAGTATGTTAAAACTATTTGAACGCAAGCGACCGCTTCGCAGCACGCCTACCCTGCTGGATACTCGTGCGGTCTTGGATTTTCAGTTCGTGATCCGACCTTTTGCCTACGGTTACCAAAAATATATGTTTGGTGTAGAAATGAAGGCTGGTCCCAAACGATTATATATCGTCCAGAAAATTCGTCCGTTTCTGGATAGTATTGACCGTGGGGATAGCTACATGTTCACGAAAAGCTTCTCGTACGAGCCTGAGCTGTACCGCTTCCGACCTGAACATGACGCTATTCTCCAGCAATTATCCCAGGTGTGCCACCATGAGCGTATGATTCGGGAAACCTCAGGTACGTATTCATCTTCAGGTAGTCATATGAGCGGTGAACGAATGCTCCTCATCCCGCCTGCGGCTTGGGAAAAGCTGCTCCCCTTGCTGACAGCAGCACAGGGTGTCTACTTTGAAATTCACGGAAACATGAACGAGGGTATTCCCCAGTCCGACCTGATGCTTCCGCTGCAATTTGAATTTGATGAGGTTGAGGCCGAAACCGAAGGCTACCAGCTAAGCATACAAGGATTGGATGACTTGACCATCATGGAAGACTATGGTGTCGTCATTGCCGATGGCAAGCTTGTCAAACAGAAAGCCGACCCCTTACGGCGTTTGTCCGAGCTAAAACGGATGGTAGAAGTACACCACAGGCGAAAAGTTCAGATCGCGCCAGAGCAGATGGAATCTTTTATGGACAAGGTTGTACCCGGGTTAATGAAGCTCGGACGTGTTCATATGACACGTTCCGTCTCAGATCGGGTCACACAGCAGCCATTGAAGGCCAAGCTGTATCTGGACCGAGTAAGAGACAAGCTGCTGGCAGGGCTGGAGTTCCAATATGGGGATATCATCATCAACCCGCTGGAAACAGATGCACGAACGCCTGGTAACGACCGAATTCTGATACGTGATGGGGAACAGGAGCAACGGATTTTGGAGCTGATGGAGCATAGCTCCTTTGCCAGAACAGACAGCGGATATTTTATGGAAGATGAAGATGCAGAGTATGATTTTTTGTACCATACGGTTCCGCAACTGGAAAAGCTGCTGGACGTCTATGCTACAGGTGCAGTCAAAGCAAAAATAAACAATACTCTGCCTACCCCAAGGATACGCGCGGAGTGGGATGAACGTACAGATTGGCTTGAATTTAAATTTGATATGGAGGGCATACCGGAACCGGAAATTCGCAAACTGCTCAAATCGTTAGAGGAAAAACAGAAATATCACCGTCTGCCGAATGGTGCCTTGCTGCCGCTGGAAACAGAGGAATACAAGGAATTGATTCGGTTCATGAATGAAACAGGTATCCGCAAAAGTGATCTGGATGCAGCCCAAATTCGTGTTCCCGTCACGCAAGGACTGTACTTAATTGATCCTCACGATCATGGGAAAAACCTGACTTTGGGTAAAACCTTTCGCCAGCTACTGGAAAATATACGCAACCCAGACCATCTCGACTTTCCAGTTCCAGACATGCTTGCCCCAATCTTAAGAGATTATCAGGTTTACGGCTTTCAATGGCTTAAGACATTGGCGCATTACCGTTTTGGGGGCATTTTGGCAGATGATATGGGGCTGGGTAAAACGCTGCAAAGTATCGCCTTCCTTGTCTCAGTATTGCCGGAAATCCGCAACCAGCAGCTTCCAGCCATGATCGTGTCCCCTGCATCACTGGTGTACAACTGGCGGAATGAGCTGGAGAAGTTTGCTCCACATATCCGCGTTACTATCGCAGATGGCAGCCCGGAAGAACGCGGCCGGATCATACGGGATGCCGCCAGTTATGACGTCGTCATTACGTCCTACCCGCTGCTACGACGCGATGCAGATGTGTACAGCAAGCCATCGTTTCATACGCTCATTCTGGACGAGGCACAGGCTTTCAAAAATCATGCCACCCAGACGGCACAGGCTGTTAAGGATGTAAAAGCTCGTTACCGTTTTGCCCTGACAGGAACGCCAGTAGAAAATACGTTGGAAGAGCTGTGGTCCATCTTTGACGTTGTATTTCCTGCGTTATTTCCCGGCGGGAAAAGAGCGTTTCACAACCTACCTCGAAATGTGATTGCCAAGCGGGTTCGTCCTTTTTTGCTGCGCCGTCTCAAGAGTGATGTCCTCAAGGAGCTGCCGGAAAAAATCGAATCCGTGCAGGTATCCCGGCTTCTGCCAGATCAGAAAAAGCTGTATACGGCCTATCTGGCCAAGCTCCAGCATGAAACGTTAAAGCATCTCAACGAGGAAGGATTTCAGAAAAATCGGATCAAAATTCTCGCAGGTCTAACCCGGCTTCGTCAGCTCTGCTGTCATCCTGGCTTGTTCATCGAAGGATATACGGGAAGCTCCGCCAAATTTGAACAGCTGTTGGAGATCATTACGGAATGTCTCAGCTCCGGGAAACGGATGCTCATTTTTTCACAGTTCACCACGATGCTTCAAATGATCGGACGCGAGCTTGCTCGAGAAGGAGTGCCCTACTTTTACCTGGATGGGCAGACTCCCGCTATGGAACGAGTCGAACTGTGCAGTCGCTTCAACGAAGGAGAACGCGAGCTGTTCCTGATTTCCCTAAAGGCAGGAGGTACTGGCCTGAACCTCACCGGCGCAGATACAGTCATACTGTATGATCTATGGTGGAATCCCGCTGTAGAGGAGCAGGCTACCAACCGCGCACACCGAATGGGCCAGAAAAAAGTCGTGCAGGTTATTCGTCTCGTCGCCCAAGGTACGGTAGAGGATAAAATGTATGAACTGCAACAAAAAAAGAAAAACATGATCGACCAGGTCATTCAGCCGGGGCAAGAAACCCTTTCGGCACTGACCGAGCTGGAGATTCGCGAACTGCTCATGATCTAGCTAATTCCACATGCACAAAAAGGTCCAATCACGGTAGAAATCTTCCCGTATTGGACCTTTTTGCTTTTAATATGATTGTTTGGATCGAGCAGATTAATCCTGTTTTAATACTCTAGGTTCAATGGGAACCAGGTTAGACTCAATCTGGGTGCGCTGAGGCTCATACCATTCAGGCAGCATCAGCTTGTGCCCCAACTCATTCAATTCCTCATCCACCGTAAATCCGGGCGGATCGGTTGCTATCTCGAATAGAATACCGCCTTGCTCGCGGAAGTATACGGCATTGAAGTATTGGCGATCTACAATGCCACTAGTCCCAAAACCCTGCTGGTGAACCCATTCGTTCCACGCTTGATGCTCCGTATCATCCTGCGCGCGCCAGGCAATATGGTGAACCGTACCGGCACCGCCATTCCCCCACGGGACATCTTTGACCGGAATATCGATCAGGTTGCCCAGATCACCTGTCGTCTGATAGCGGATGTAGCCTGCATTTGCGTCTTCTCCGATGAGAGTCATCCCCAGGACGTTCTCCAACACCCCTTGCGTATGTTTGGAATCCGCACTGTACAGTACCGCCCCGCCAAAGCCCTTGATCGCTTTATCCGTAGGCACACCCCCGGCTGTCCACGTGTTCAACGGGCCACCTTCCCGCTCCACCAACTCCAGATGTAAGCCCTCGTTGTCTCGGAACTGGATGAATGACTCGCCAAAACGATTAGCCTTCGTGAAAGATACCTTCAAGCTGTGCAGACGGTTTTCCCAGTATTCCAAAGCACCGGATGGCACGACATACGTCGTAATCCCAACCTGTCCGCCTCCAATCTTACCCTTGCGTGTACCCGGAGCTGGAAAAAAAGTAATGATTGTTCCCGGGCTGCCCTCTTCATTACCAAAGTACAAATGGTATACTTCTGGAGCATCAAAGTTGATCGTCTTTTTAATCAATCGCAGACCAAGTACGCCTGCGTAAAAATCAACGTTGCCCTGCGGGTCGCCTGCAAAGGACGTGATATGGTGAATTCCAGCGGTTTTCAATGACATCTTTATCACTCCTTCATTAACATGTTGATTTATTTACACAAATGATTTACAAATTTCAAAATCCATTGTAGCTGACAAATTGTCCAACCGGCTTGCGGTATCCCCGTGCCCGCTGACCCGATTCGTCCTCTTTACCCAAGGTAATCATCATCACGGGTACAAATTGCTCTGGAATATTCAATACTTCCTGCACCTTCGCCGGATCAAAACCGATCATCGGGCAAGTATCCCAGCCTTTGTCCTTGGCAATCAGCATAAATTGCATAGCCGACAGGCTGGCATTACGGATCGCTTCTTCTCTCTGGAAGACAGGTCCCCGCTCGCGATAAAACTGAGTTACCGATTCCACTGTACTATCATATTCCTGCTTGCTCAGGACACCTAAATTCAGGAATCCTTCGTTGAGGTCAGCTACCTTGGTATAAGCTTCTGTATCCCCCAACACTACAATGGTCGCCGAAGCCGTTAATATTTTATACTGCTTACTTGCCTCATCATGCAGTCTTTGTTTGGTATCCGCATCCTGCACTACGATATAACGCGCATGCTGTAAATTAAAAGCCGATGGAGCAAACTTCACCAACTGAAATATTTCTTCTAGTTCTTTTGCATCTATAGTAACATCAGGAATAAATTTAGAAGCTGATCTTCTCTCTTGAATAATATTCACCAGTTCGCTCATGTTAAGTTCCACTCCTTGATATTATTTTCAAATGAATTATCTTTAAATTAAGAATATATCTATTTGTGATTTCTGTCAAGTAAAACTATAAGTATTTTTGGATACAAAAAAAGGGCTTCACTCAGCCCTTTACAGATCCGTTGCCCGTATTCTCATCGTAATCGCTTCACGTTGCGCTTTGGTTAAGCTCTTGAAGACCAGCTCATACGAATGGTCGATCATGCTGTACAAATCCTCCAGTGGGAAGGTAGCATCAACCTCAATCGTATTCCAATGCTTTTTATTTAAATGATAGCCTGGCTTAATCGCCTTGTTTTGTTCACGCAAATTTACCGCAATGACTGGATCACATTTCAAGGATACATGGCTAATACCATCCTTTTCAGTCAGGAGAGCAAACATCTTGCCCCCTACTTTGAGTACCAGGGGATCAGCACCAAACGGGTAATCCTTAACGGCCTCTTTTTGGCTCAAACCATATGCTACAATTTGCTCAAACACCAGCCTTCTCTCCTCTGTTCCGAGTTATTTGTTCTACGAACCTACCTATTTGCGCCCTATTATATCACCTTCATACGCTACATATACACTAAGTCCGTGCTACATTTAGGGGAACTGTGCTAAAGGTGAACCACTACGGATACCGTCGCACACACTGTTCGGATTGGCTCTATATGGGACAGGATAACTGGTTCGCGAAAAATAATAATGACTACTGTTAGGCGCAATAAGGTAGCGCCTATTTTCCTCTTAATTCACTTCATCCCCCTTTAATCATCCATGTAAAAAAGTGTTTTATTTATATAAGCTTATACGGAAGCGAAAGCTTTTTTAAGCGGCAAAAAATAAATAAAGGAGATTTTTTTCGTGAACTCAAACACTGCTCTTATAAGAAAAGGCGGTGCAAATGTGTCGTCTTCCAAACGTCTCCCGTGGGTCGGGTTGCTGGCTTTAGCCATGGCGGGATTCATCTGCATTCTTACAGAAAGCCTGCCTGCTGGATTACTGCCACAAATTGCACAGGATCTAGGGGTCAGTTCATTAAGATTAGCGGGGCCTTTGCCGATGCTTTCAGACTGCACGCTCGGTACTTCCGATCTATGTAAAATTGTAAGCATTACGAATAAACTCAATATAGTCAAAGAGCGTTAACCTGTCAACACGAAAAACGGACGCTGTCCTTGAAGAGACGGCATCCGTGTGAATATAAGAAGCGCTTTAGATCGAAAAGCTCGTTTTCTTCAATTCTTCCGTGCTGAACAGAATATCGTAATCCTTGATGTCTTCCCGCCGAACAAATTGCTCCGCAACTTTCCGAACAGACGCTTCATCGGGTCCATGAATCATGGCGTATAAATTATACGGCCAATCGGGGTGCGTCCGGCGCTTGTAGCAGTGGCTGACTTCCGAATAATCGGCCAGCCTTTTTCCTGCCTCAGGTATATGCTCCTCAGGAAGTACGCAGATGAACAGGCCATTTGCTGAAAATCCCGCTTCCCTATGCTTTAGAACGGCTCCGATTCGTTTGAGTGCTCCTCCTGCCTGCAGTGCCTGCAAGCGCAGAAACACCTCTTCCAAGCTGCAACCTGTCTTATTGGCAATCTCGGTATACGGTTCAGTTGACAACGGAAGATCTCCCTGCAGTTCGCGGATCAGCTGCACATCCGTTATTTCTATTTTGCATGGTTCCTGTTTGGAGGTTGCGACTCCATTCAAGTTCGGGCTGGGTGTAATGGCTGATGCATCAGCCGTTTCTTCCATATTCAGAAAGACCTTTAGTTTGAATAATTGCTCGGAGGGAAACTCATATAGCAGCGGCCCTCCCGCCGCTTCACGGATCGTTTCAAGAATAGCCCCCCGTTCTTCCTCGGTCCGGGAAGTCAGCGTGAACCACATATTGAGCCTGCTGCGCCGGCGGTAGTTATGGGTTACGCCTCTATACCTGTTGACGACAGCAGCGGTCTGGTAAAAAAGCTCCTCCCTGACTGCCATCGCATACAAACAGCCTCTAAATCCCAGTCCCGCCGGATTAAACACCCCGCCGATCCGCCGGATGAATCCCTCTTTCTTCAGCCTTTCAAGCCTTTGAAGCACATCTTCCTGGCGTAATTCCAGTTCCTCCGCAATGGCATTCCAAGGGCGTCTGACCAGAGGAAGCCCGATTTGCAGCCGATTCAGCAGCTTCCGGTCGTTCGAATCCAGGTCCACTATTCCCACCTCCCCAGCTTACAGCGCCGCCGATCTTTTGTAACACCACGGCTCTTCGGCCATGAAATTGCCGCCGCTGTAATAGTACGATCTCGCCCGGCAGCCGCCACAAATGCCCACATCGGGGCAGGAGCCGCATTCTCCTTCATATTTCTTGAAGTCCCTTAAATCCCGAAACACCGGATTATCCCGCCATATTTCATCAAAAGGCTGCTCGCGAACATTCCCCACCTTGACCGGCAGGTACGGACAAATATGCACCTCGCCATTCGGCAGCACAGAACAATAGGAGACCCCGGCCAGACAACCGCGCGTGTACCGCATTTCCAGCCCCATGCTCTTGGCAAGCGGCATGAACTGGGGAGCGCATGTCGGTTTGATTTCAAGGGATGTTGACTTCTGTTTGGACAGAACACTGCGCAGAACCGAGTAATACCGTTCCCGCTTCAGCCCGTCTTCTTCGATATGGACGGCCCGTCCGGTCGGGACGAGAAAGAATGGGTGCAGAGAGGACACATGAAGCTCCTCGGCAAGCTGGGCAACCTGCACGAAGTCATCCATATTTCCCTCGGTCAGCGTCATGTTAATCTGCACTCTCAGCCCGGCTTCCCGGGCATAACGAATGCCCTCCAATGCTTGCTGCCAGCCTTCTGGCGCATTCCTGAACCGGTTGTGATACTCAGGCGTGGCGCTGTCTATGCTGATCGCAATGCCCCCCAGCCCTGCTTTTTTCAGCTCCGCAGCTTTGGCGGCGGTCAGAAGCGTGCCGTTGCTGCCAAGTGCGGGACGAAGGCCGATAGACGAGGCATACGCGATCAATTCGCAGAGATCTTCACGGATCAAGGGCTCGCCGCCGCTGAATATGAGAAGCTTGAATCCAGCCTGCTTGATCTGATCAATGAGCCGGATGCCTTCCTCCGTGGTTAGCTGGTCTTCTACAGACGATGTCGGCCCCGAGTCACGATAGCAGTGTTCGCAGTATAAATTGCATTTCTTGGTCACATTCCAGGAAACGAGCATGCGTATTCAGCCTTCCTTTCCAGTGTTATACGATTCCAATTTCACGGTCACTTAAATAACAGGATGGGTCCTCCGCCCAGAAATCACCGCTTACCGAAGCCCGGGCCCGGAAATTCCCGTTACAGATATCCAGCCAATTGCATTCTCTGCAGCGTCCCTTTAGCAGCGGTTTACGGTCGCGCAGGCCGACCATTAGCGGATGAGCGGCATCACGCCAAATCTCGCTGAATTTCTGCTTGCGGATATTACCGATTTCGATATCTCTCGTGAACTGATCGGGATAGACGTTGCCGTGCCAATCCACGCAGCCGATGGCTATTCCGGAACGGTTGCCGCCGTTTCTCTGAAGCAAGCCAAGCAGTTCAGCTGCGCGCTCCGGGTCGCGCTCCATCATCCGCTGGTATAAGTAAACGCCATCCGCATGGTTATCAACGGTGAGCAATTCCACCGGTTTGCCTTTGCCATGCAGGTCCACCGTTTTAGCCATAATCCGGTCAAGAGCATGCCGGGATTGTTCATGGGTAACATCCTCTTGCTGCAGGGCGCTCCCGCGGCCGGAATAGACGAGATGGTAGAAGCAGGCCCGAGGAATATTTTCCCGCTCGATCAAATCAAGGACACCATCCAAGTCTTCATATGTATGTCTGCTGATCGTGAACCGGACCCCTACCTTCTGGCCGATGACCAAGCAGTTTCGGATACCCTGAAGCGCCTGCTTAAAGGCTCCTTTTCGCCCGCGAAATTCATCATGGCGCTCTTCCAGCCCATCCAGGCTTACACCGACATATTTAACCCCTGCTTCTTTTAGCATCTTCGCTCTGTCCATGGTAATCAATGTGCCATTGGTCGATACTACCGGCCGAAGCCCTTTGCTTGACGCATAAGAAATCAGCTCATAAATATCTTTGCGGATCAGAGGCTCTCCACCGGAAAAAAGCAGTACCGGCACTTGGAAGGCGGCCAGATTATCAATAAATACCTTAGCTTCCTCCGTCGACATTTCATCGGGATCATGGGCAGGACAGGCATTCGCATAACAATGTTTACAGGTTAAGTTGCAAGCCCGTGTCGAATTCCATACGACGACAGGCCCTCTGCCCGCGGAAACGCCATGAGGTTTGTGGCCCGGCTTAATGGTATAACGAAGATCATCGCCTTCTCCCTTCATACCGGTAAGTAGTTTCGTTACATTAATCATTTCCGTTCCCTCATCTCCCTATAATTAGATACCAGTTCTTTTTATCTTAAGATAACTTGTGAGAATAAGGATATGCGCTATTATCTTGCTCTCGCGCCGCATTAATGCTTGGGTCTGCAATAAGAAGAAACGTCTGACGGCGTCTTATTAGAGCTTATGCTTCCGAAGTAGCGATATGAGTATCGCTTTTAGGTACGTTTACCCGTAATGCTGCGGGTATCAAAAAGGTCGTGGCCGAAATGATTTTTTCTTACAGCTGAAAAAGTGCTAGCAGGTTTCACGGTTACACACAGCCATGACATTCAGCGTGAAATTTGGCAAAAGTATATATTTGTTGCCAGCATGAGCGGAACACTTCTGGCATTGGCTAATCGTAATATGTCATATCCGATACTTGAAACGGTGTATGCCCGATTAAAGGTCTATGAGCGTTTGCTGGACACAACTAATATTAGATAACTGGTGAATTCCTGCCGTTGAATATGTAGTAGGTGGCCATTCAAATAAGCAGATCCTTCTATGATGAAGGATCTGCTTTGGATTTTCCTATACCTGTCCTCTGCATGCTTGCTCAAGCCCTTGAAGTAATGCCTCCATTTCCTGTCTAGTTTCAGCGTTTGTAATGATGCCTTCTGAGTTCAGCTTTAATGTGATATGCGGAATAATGACCTTTCCATTCTCCACAATCTCTGCGTTGATCATTTGCAATGTGAGCAGCAGCGAGGCATGCGCCAGATGGCCGCCCATAGGAGACGGTGACGCGCTAATGACCGCTGTTGGTTTATTTACAAATTCACCTGAAGATACAAGCCAATCCAAGGCATTTTTCAAAGCACCCGGTACCCCATTTCCATATTCCGGTGTACAGATCAGCACTCCATCCACTTGTTTCAATTGTTCCCGTAGCCCTCTTACGGAAGCTGGCCCCTCATCTACATCCAAGTCAGGGTTAAAATGCGGGAGATCTTCCAACCCATCATAGACTGTGAACATCATATTTTCAGAAGCCAGCCCCATAGTAGCCTTCATAAGTGCTGTATTGGAGGACTTATGACGAAGGCTACCCGATATAGCCAATACCTTAATTTTCTGTTCCAACCGTATCATCTCATTTCTCCGAACTTGATCTGATCTTGCATATTCAGTGTACTATAGCTAACAAGAGAATTAAAAAGTGGATGAGCGTCAGCGATTTTTCCTGTGAACAAAAGGGCAATAAAAAAATGCCTGCGGTTTCGCAGGCATTTGTGATATATCAATAGTCACTATACTAGGGCGGAATCTGTATTGCTGAATCAAGTATCCTTCTCTTGCTTGCGTTTTATCCCAATCAGATCAAGGAAGAAAACAAACAACGGAATACCTACAATCAAGCCCCAAATTCCAATCAGATGCTCAGAGAAAATAAGTACGACAAAGGTAAAGAAAATCGGTAAATTCGTTTTGGATGACATCAGCTTCGGATTTAAGAAATAGGCCTCAATCGCATGAATCACCACGATCAATATAACCAGATAAATTACATATTGAATGCCACCGACACTGAAAGCGATCAGGCCGAGCGGTGCCAGTGAGATAAACACACCTGCCACCGGAACCAATCCCAGTACGAAAATGATGAGCGCAAGACCGAGCAGATTAGGGAAGCCCATAATCCAGAGCGCAATCGTGGTCAATATACAGTTAATAAGTGAAATCAGCAGTTGAGCCTCCAATACCTTCCCGAACGTACCCAGAAACATACGGCCAAAATGACCCACTTCCTTGAAAAACCAGCCCAGCTTGCTATCTACAAACGTAGCTGTAAAGCGTGTAATATAGGATTTTTCCATCAGGAAGAACAAGCTCAAAATAATTGACACCAGAAGCTGTGTTCCCAATTGACTGACCTTCATTACTGCACTCAGGCCAGGCTCAAATAGCCGCTGAACATTCAGTGTGTCCATAAATTCGATAATCGTTTCGTTCCATTGATTACGATCAGGATACATATACGCTTGCTGAATCATGAGATACACCTGCTTGACCTGTACAATGATTAGCGGCACCATTCGGTAAACGCCCCACACCATAATCAGGATCAGCAGACCATACACCAGTAGCAGTACGACCATTGACGGTACATTGACAAACCGCTTGACCAGCTTATTCACTCCGTTATATATACTGCCAATCAAGATCGTAAGCAGCAGTGTTAACAACATAATATTCATCATGCTTCTTAACATAAACAACAGCAAAACGATTATCGCAAGGACGGCTATCCGCCTGACGCCCGCATGATTCATCCAGTTTCTTACCATTCGTCTTTATTCCCTCTCTCCCACTTGACTGTCACCCTTTGCAATCTTTCCCGGCATTAACTTTCTCTTTTTAACAATTTACTGTTAGCGATCAATAGAGAACCTACCATGACTAGAATAGCAATGGACCACCAGAATGTATTTTTAGCATCATCATGGTCCACAATAATGAGCCTGATGACGGCCGTAATCCCAATATAGATGAAATAACGTAATGGAAAATGAAAATTGGTTTTAAAGTACTTAACTATTAATGCTATGAATTCAAAATACAAGAAAAATACAAGCAGCTCTTCCGTGAATTCATAGTAATTTTTGTCGGCCTCTGTGTACAAAAAAACATAAGAAAAAATGGACCATGTTTCTTTTAGAAGTAAGAAGCTTAAAATCAGCCCGACCAGAAATAGCGAGATATTTAAGATCATTTGCAGAAAACCAGGTAACTTCTCAATATACTTCATTAATGCATTCAATACAGATCCCCTCACTGGTTGTACAATATCATCTTTATTTATATTATCGGTGGTATACGTGAAAAATGCTACATTACTTTTGGGGTCACCTTAATGAAAGTTTATATTCGCCCCTGCAATATAACCAATGGAGATAAAAATAAGCGTCCATATCAGAGAACCTGCGCTTGCCACCAGCATATATTTTCGGACAGGCATCGCACTAAGCCCTGACAAATAGCTTGTTGCATGTCTGACTCCTGGGATAAAATAACCAAACAAAATGGTCCACAACCCAAAGCGCGCAAACCACCCCTTAACTCTTGCAAATCGCTTCGGTGTCAATCCAACCCACTTGCCGTGCTTATCCACCAAG
The DNA here is from genome assembly GCF_038008165.1 of Paenibacillus sp. FSL L8-0644. Classification (NCBI taxonomy): domain Bacteria; kingdom Bacillati; phylum Bacillota; class Bacilli; order Caryophanales; family Paenibacillaceae; genus Paenibacillus; species Paenibacillus sp. FSL L8-0644. The sequence goes on along the minus strand of NZ_JBBOYN010000001.1, from coordinate 802,337 downwards.
GGCTGGCCCAGCTTTTTGCCTAGCGTGTAGCTGATCATCATCCCTGTCATTGCACCGATGAAGCTGACTAAGATAGACACCGAATAATTCAGTACCATAATAAAAGATAAATAGCCGACAAACACCATAATAATTTCATCTGGAACCGGTAGGCCAATAATCCCAAGAGCAAGAAGAGCAAAAATAGCGATATATCCGTATTGTGTAATCATGCTGATGGCCCATTCCATAGGAGCGCCACCTCCTGACCGATTATTTTTTGAAGGACGGGAAGGGAATACGGCTAACCATCAGGAACGACAGCACTACCATTAACGCAAGCAACAACCCCGGCTTCAAATGCTCACTCCATAAAAACATAAAGGACAAAATCACTCCCGCCGCCGTAATCGGCATACCCACAAAGCCTTTACTAAAAGCCATTAGGTTGAATCTTGCCAATCTTACCGCACCACATATGACAAACAAAACAGCCACAAGTGGTCCTACCCAATGGGTATCTCCCAGCTTGTATAACAAGATCAAGAAAGCAGGGGCAACCCCAAATGAGACCACATCCGCCAGCGAATCGAGCTGTTTGCCAAAATCACTGGAACAATGCAGCAGCCTTGCCAGTAAACCGTCTAATACATCCCACAAAGCAGCCACCACCACGAGAATAAAGGCGGTCATGTATTGCTCATGAATCGTGAAATACAGGGATAAGACCCCTGCCCCCAGGTTTGCAATCGTGCATAGTGAGGGCAACCAATTCCATTTCATACTCTTAACTCCTTTGCCATAGCTTAGCCTCCGAATATAACAACAAAACGGACGCCGTCCTTGGTATTCTCCACCTTAAAGTGGAATTCGTGCAAATCCAAAATTCGTTTGACGATCGACAGCCCGAGCCCTGTCCCACCTGTCTGGCGGCTTCGGGACAGCTCAGCCCGGTAAAAGCGATCCCATATCTGCTCCAGTTGATCATCAGGAATGGTCTCACCTTTATTTTCAATGGAAAAGGAACTGATTTCCCCATCACCTTCGATACGAATCGTGATTGAGCTTCCTTCCTCAGCATGTCGTATGGCATTGACAACAAAATTGATAATCACCTGTTCCATCCATCCTACATCGGCATGGATCGGCATCTCATTGGCGGGGATAATGACTACTTCCAGCTTTTTCTCCTTCAACAAATGGAATAGCTTGTCCACGACCTCCTCCACCAGCTCACTCAAGATAAAGGTCATCTTGCGAAGCTTGAGAGTACCCGATTCCAATTTGGCGAGGTCCAGCATATCTTTGACCAATCGCTCCATTTTGTCCGCTTCCTCTACAATGACTTTCATATAATGATCCTGCTTCCCGGCGCTAACCCCATCTTGTAATCCTTCTGCGAAGCCTTTAATGATACTCAGCGGAGTTTTCAGTTCATGAGAAGCGTTGGCAAAAAAGTCTTGTTGCACAGCCTCCATCCTCTGCTTCTGTTCCATATCCTCCACTAATTGCTGATTGGCCTCCTGAAGCTCGCGCAAAGCGGTGTCCAGGTTCTGGGACAGGGTATACATGCTGTAGGACAAGCTGCCCAGTTCATCATTCTGCCGGATTGGTGTATGGGCTGTAAAATCGAGCTTAGCCATCCGCTTGGCGGTATTATTCAAAGCAATGAGCGGGCGGGTCACCATCCGAGAATAGAACAGAGACAAAATTAGAATGAGTGCAAATCCTCCGATCCCTAAGTACAGATAAAACCAGCGCAAAGCCTCATTCGTCTCACTGATTTCCTGCAACGATGTCACAGTGAACAGGAGGTCGATCTCGCCTGTGCTCTGACGAACAGGATGGACTATAACTGCATTGCGTACCCCTGTCCAAGGTTCCGTCCAATCTTCCTCCAACACTTCGAAATTCTTAAGCTTCTCCAGATGCGACTGTGATAAAGGGAACCATTCCTCCAGCGCACTAAACAGTAAACCTTGTCGCTGACTCCATGTTTTCAGATCCGGCAGTACAATCTCTGTCACCGTACCGGAAAACCTTACACTGCCACCTGTGCTTGCCTCTTCCAAAGTTGATCCTATACTTTTGAAGCCAAGCTTCTGTATGCCGGTTGGATAAATTAAATTGGCGGAGGATATGCCTTCCGTTCCCAATCCCTCACCTTCAACCGTTACCGTATCGCCAGGCTGAAGCCGGGCAGCTCTCAGCTCATCTCCATACTCACTCATAAACAGAGACAGCGATATTTTAACGATTTTACCATCTGCTTTTCTTACATTGATATGAAACGCATCATCCAGCTTTACTTTGCCGTCCAGCGTTACAATCGCCAACTGGTTTTTATTCTGAAGCATAAAACGAGCTGCCTCACGCGAAACCCTGCCCGATCCCCAAGCCTCCTGGACATAACTTTGACCGAAGCTATGCAAACGACTTTCCACACGCCCAATCTTCTGTTTCTGATAAAAATTTTCAAAAAACAACAATTGACTTAAAATCACCATACCGTAAAAACACAGGAAAAACACAACCGTCATAATGAACAACTTAAAGGTAACTCCCCGTTTGTTCATTCTTCCTCCTCAAACCTGTAGCCAGTACCAAAAATAGTGCGGATATGGCGTGATTCACGTCCCAGCTTACTTCTCAGCTTTTTGATATGCGTATCGACAACTCGTGTATCTCCTTCAAAGTCGATGCCCCACACTCGGTTCAGTATCGCATCCCGTGAAATAACGATGCCTTTATTATGTATAAGCAGCCGCAGCAGCTCATACTCCTTGGGCGTCAGCTCGACTTCTGCCTGATCCACCTCAAGCCGATGAGCCATCGTGTTGAGAATGGCACTACCGAACTGCAAGATATGCGACTCTGGCTGCACATGTCCTTCCACCCGTTTCATCAGCGCGTTGGCGCGGGCGATCAGCACCTTGGGGCTGAAAGGTTTGGTCACGTAATCATCGGCTCCCAGTTCAAAGCCTAATATTTTATCATCATCACCGGATTTGGCTGTCAACAAAATGATCGGCACACCTGAACGGCTGCGCACCTGGCGGCACACCTCCCAACCATCCAGTTCCGGCATCATAATATCGAGTATAATCAGGTCAGGCTGCACCGAATCAAACCAGATAAGTGCATCTTTTCCATTGCCTGCTTCATAGACTTCCCAATTATTTTGTTTAAAATAATCCGCAATCACTTCACGAATACGTATTTCATCCTCGACAAGAAGAACTCTTTTCTTCAATCGACTTCCCTCTTTCGGTCATTCTAGGACACCAGTATATCAAAGACATGTGTTCTTTATGTGTTCTTGACACTTCTTATCAGCAAAAGTTCTCATCCGCAAATTTCACCTTGGATTAGGGCAAATTTGTCATCGCTCAGACCATCTCTTCCTCTAAGATCCTACCCTATAATAAGTTGAGATACAAAAAGCCTGACAGGAGGGTAACACATGAGCAATCAAACCATTCAGTGGTTTTCCACTTCCAAAGCTAAAGCTTGGCAATCCCAAGCTCACCATTTGACCGATACCCAAGAGAGTGCCAACCTAATCCTTACAGGAGAAACATATCAGCTTGTAGAAGGCTTTGGTGGCTGTTTTAATGAATTAGGTTATGTGGCCCTGAATCATTTGGAAAAGGACGACCGAGATCGGGTGCTTCATTCTCTCTTTCACCCAGAGGGCGAGCACAAATTCACGATATGCCGACTTCCTATTGGAGCGAGTGACTACGCGCTGGAATGGTATAGCCACAATGAAACAGACGGCGACGTGGAGATGAAGCATTTTTCCATCGAGCGCGATCAGCAGTATCTCATTCCTTTTATTCGAGAAGCGTTACAACTCAATCCGGACTTAAAGTTGTTCGCTTCACCCTGGAGTCCGCCGACATGGATGAAATCACCGAAAGCCTACAATTACGGCACGCTGCGCTGGGAAAAGGATATTTTGAAAGCGTATGCATTGTACTTTGTCAAATTTGTTCAGGCTTACCGGGAGGCAGGGATTACGATCCATCAGATTCATGTTCAAAATGAAGTCATTGCCGATCAGAAGTTTCCTTCCTGTGTATGGACCGGAGAGCAACTGCGTGAATTTATTCGCGACTATTTGGGTCCTGCTTTTGAGGAACACGGACTGGATACGGAAATTTGGCTGGGCACCATTAACGCACCCGATCCGTGGGAGGAATTAATGAAAAAGACTTCGACCGGATTCGATGAGTATGCCCATACCGTGTTAAGTGACCCCCAGGCCTACAAATATATTAAAGGTGTAGGCTACCAGTGGGCAGGCAAAAATGCCATTCAGCGCACCGTTGCCAGTTATCCTGAGCTTCGTTACATGCAAACCGAAAATGAATGCGGTAACGGAGAGAACTCATGGGACTACGCCAAATATGTATATAATCTGTACCAGCACTACTTCACCAATGGTGTGAATGCTTATATTTACTGGAATATGGTTTTGGAACCGAAAGGCAAGAGCACATGGGGCTGGGAGCAAAATTCGATGATTACCGTTGATCCAACGGATCGAAAACCTGTCCTGAATCCAGAGTATTATGTTATGAAGCATTTTTCTCATTTTGTATTACCGGGTGCCCGACGCATCGGACTTCGTGGCTCATGGACTGGAAATGCAGTTGCTTTTCAAAATACAGACGGGCAAAGAGTGCTAGTCATCGCCAATCCGTTCAAGGAATCACGTGTACTGAATCTGTCTCTCGGAAAAACAACACACCGCTTGGAGCTGGAGCCAGAGTCCTTTAATACGATCGTGATTCCTTCTTAACGCCGCAGGTTTCTGGAATTATGCATATATTAGGAATATTACGTTCCTGTTTTCCGGTCCTGCGTAATCATCATGCTTCACTGTCCAGTCGATCTGTATCCATATACGTATGCATAGTTTCCAAAATGGATGTATATCCTTTTGCGTATAGTAACTATAAATAGTATACTTGGAATAACTATGGACAGGAGGTCGATGAATATCACTACTGTAAAAGACCGGATTGATTTGAAGCTGATTAATTGTGATAAGGAATTGACTCTCGCGGTCATCGGTGGAAAATGGAAGCTGATTATTTTGTGGCATCTCGGTATGGAAGGCACCAAGCGGTTTGGTGAATTGAAGAAGCTGATTCCCCATATTACGCAAAAAATGCTGACTAACCAATTGCGCGAGCTGGAAGAAGATAAACTCATTCTACGTAAAGTCTATCCTGTCGTCCCTCCGCATGTGGAATATTCACTGACAGAGCATGGCGAAAGCCTGATTCCGGTACTGAGAGCAATGTACGATTGGGGATCAAACTATCGCGAGAACGTGATTTGGAAAGAAGAAGAAGCGGTTCAAGACGTCACACCCGTGTGACCAGCAAACAAGCATTTTGCGAAATGCTAAACTATATTTCTCGTAGAGGCGACCCTGGGAAGATCCGGGGTTGTTTTTTTGTGATATAAAGACATTCTCCAAGATAATAAAAGATATGGATGCAAGTATCCGTTTCCATTGGCATTAAAGATCGTTTTCCGCTACATATCCTCATTTTACACTTGTATTCGTGATTTACATTACATCCGCTGTGACGTATGATTCTTCCATCCCTATTTACAGTGAACTCGAGAAGGAGGCCATTCTAGCATGAGCATGACGCTTGCCCAGCCCACAACGTCCCAAGCGACCCAATTACGCATTGGTTCCATGGAAATGATTCAATACGATTATCGTCAATTTCCTGACTCGAAACCCTATCAACACCATTGCTGTGGCTTGCTTACTATGTCGTGTAACGGCGCTCAAGGTCTGGCAGAATATGAGTTACCTGAAATTAAAGGCGCCTTTGACCTCGTCCGCTGGGCTTCCGTGTTTACCTCACTCAAGGGTCTGTCCTTAACCGAGGCTGAGCAATATATTCAGCACCACGCTGATCACTGGGGGCCTGATAAAACAGAGCTGGCTCTATCTGCCTTATCCGATCTGACTGCCCATGCGAACCTGCACATTCTCTCCCCATTAGCGACCATCCTCCCCCCTCGGATTAGTCGTTCGTATCTCATCGAGCATGGCCTGGTCTACTATTCATTCTAAATATCGTCCACCACTCCATTAGCAATCTACTTTCCAGTTCATGCAAAAAAGCCTGAGACTGTTTATCACAGGCCAGGCTTTTACACTTTCAGCACAGAGTTGATCACACTTGCAGTTTACCTGCACGAATATCGTCTGTCATTCCTTCATAAGGTGCTTGGGAAATTAATTGTTCGTTGTTCACACCCGCATTTTCGATGAATGTAATATCTGCAAATTCAGGCACCACATACTTTGGATACGTTTCATACTTTTCACGCGATTCTTCCATTAGCGGAATAAAATCGTTTTGGTAGCGCACAGTGATTTCCGGATGCTCATGAACCCATTTAGGGAAGAAAATAATGCCGTGCATACGTTTTTCTTCAGGCATAAAATTCAGAGACACGTCAGTGCCTGTCGGTTCGGTCCACGATACTTTATACACGTTTTCCACCAGTTTCGCCAGATTGACCTTCTGATCACGTACCCAGCGGCCACCTACCATACCACTATGAATGCGATAATCGATCGTATCTTCATTTTTAATATATATTTCATACTCCCAACCATTCTCATAGGTGTAAATCATGTGGCTGCCGATAAACTTGTCCATCTTGCATCCTTCTTTCCTAAATTATAATTTTTCATGAATTGAATGGGATACCAAAGATATTAAATATTCAATTCAAACATGTAAATATAAACATGTTTTTAACTACATATAAATTGTAGCACTGTGGTATACTAGTGTCAAATACCGTTTTACGAGGAGAGCTACGTTGAAACGCACTTTAAAATATGCCATTTTGGGCCTGGTTCACAAAGAGGAAATGAGCGGCTACGATATTACGAGCCAATTCAAGCAGGAAATCGGACAATTTTGGAGCGCCAAGCACAGTCAGATTTATCCCGAGCTCAAAAGGCTGACCGAAGAGGGACTCATTGAATATCGGACCTCCATTACAGGAGCCAAGCTGGAAAAAAAATTGTACTGCATTACCCCCAAAGGAACCCAAGAGCTGACCGAATGGCTGCTAAGCCCCAAGGAGTTACCGGAAACGGAAAAAGATGAGTTTATGCTTATGCTGTATTTCTCAGCGGCCATCCCCAAGGAAGAGAACAAGCGATTGTTCGAGGACCAGATTGCCAAACGTAAAGAAAAGCTGGAGTATCTGTACGAAAGTAAAAAATCCCTCCAACAGCTGGACGAGAATCTTCAATCCCCCGGCTCTAACCAATTCGGGCATTATCTGGTGCTGAGCCGTGCCATTAATCGGGAAGAAAGCTATATTACGTGGCTGGAAGAAACACTGTCCCTGTTTGAATAGCCTAAAAAACCTTCAACGTCACGTAGATTCGTGGTATTGAAGGTTTTTCTAAAATAAGTACGTGCAAACTAGTCTGCCGTCGTAATCGAAGAGCCGTAATCTTCAATATGGATATCTGTGCTAAACCGTACAGGAATGGTACTAAAAGTGGTATCCCAATCCTCTTTGACCTTACGCCAAACTTTAGGATGCTGAATCCTCAAGGCCTCTCCGAAACCTCCGACGTCAACCTTCAGCTTTTGCATTTTAGCTAACGTTTGTTCAGCTAATGAATTCACTTTCTCCTGAAAGAGACTCTCTTCTTGTCCAAGCACATTGTTGCTACGCAAATTTTCATTCTTTATATGCACCTCCGAAATGCGTCCCTCTGAGGTCATTTTTACCTGAAAGGAAATGTCATCCCCCTGAACGATGGCCTTGATCTTGCTTTTCACCGCTTTGATCTCATATGCTATATTTTTACCGGTTTTCGGATCGCTGCTTTTCAGCACGCCTCCATCCAATTGGCCTTTGATCCACATAAGACCCTCGACCTCCGACTCATTCAGATAACCACCGTAGGTTTGTGTCTTTCCCTTGATGATTCCCGCACCTGCGAGCTTGATTTCATTCTCCGCCGTAATGACATTAGGTAATATAAAGCTTCTTTCACCCTTCATGGGTCCGATCACTTTAGCCAAAGCCATGGGCTTTATCAACCGCGCGTTCCGTTTACGGTTTTGGAATATATCCTTTAATATATAAGCAGGAATCTGACCAGGAATTTTCTCCTGAAGCGCATTCCCCGCCTTGTCTGTACTAATCAGTAGCTGTACGCTGGGCCGAATGTCATTATCCCCCAAGAAAAAGTCCAGCAGCTCATACAACGGAATCTTGCGAAGCAGACTGGAGCTGATAATAATCGTTTTCAAATGTTGCCCGATGGGAGGTCGATTGGTCCGCAATGAAATTTCTCTGAGCATTTCAAAAACGGAATCCCCCGTTTCCGTAATATTAAAAAATTTTTTAGCTTGCGGGGAGGAGCTATTGGAGCCTCCGCTTTCCTCTGGGATGACAAATTGGAAGGTTCCAGTGATTAACTCTTTTTTTGGATAATCTCCTCCTTTTCGATTAATTTGCTCTTCTTGCGAAGATTCTGCCTCTACATCCATAGCAATACCTGTCATCAGATTTAGATCCTCCACCGGCGAGCTGCTCCAACAACCTGAAAGTGTAAAACATACTAGGAGTGCGGTCATTCCGAGTAATCCCGACCGTGCCCTCATCATGACCGCACCTTCCTCCAGCGAGAAATAAGCAGAAGTGGCAGTGGAAGCAGAGCGAATAAAACAAAAGCTCCATTCCCCAGGATCGTTCCAAAAGAAAATAACTCATTCAGATTTTTGGGAATTTGGGATAGGAAGTAGATGATCGGAAGCAAAATGAACAGCGTCTTGGAATAAGAGCTATTCAAAATTTGAGAAACTCCGAGCGAAGCGCAATAAAAAGCAATACTAAATGTGGAAAAAATTTGCATGATCCAAATGGTCAACAATAAGGATTCGAACCGTTCCAATAACAGGTACTCCACTTCAAAACTGCGAGCCAAATCTAAAAATGGCCAGGTTCTGCTCAAGACTCCTTCGAACGAAAAAGCGCCAATGCACAGGATCAGCGTTGCTGTATAAAAAGCGACCGCGATCCCGATCGCCAGTCCGATTGCCTTGGTTGCTTTCTCGGGTTTTTCCATCCGACAAAAAATAATCAGCAAGGACTCTGTCCCCGTTAATGTCAGGATTGTAGTCTTGAGCGTTCTAACCACTGGCATCACCCCCTCCGACAAGACAGGACGCAAATTATTCAATTCGAAAATATTTAAACTCAGCAAGCATATCAACAAAAAGATAGCCGTCGTAATCGGGAATATTAATTGGCATATTTTCCCTAATGAGCTTACTCCTCCCATGCATAGGTACAGAGAGAGCCACATAAAAGGTGCTGAAATTGCCCACGCCGGAGTGCCTTCAAGCAGAAAGAACGACGTTACTTCCTCCACAGATCGGATTTCAAATGCGGCTATACAAACAAAATAAATAACAATCAGCATACCAATCCCTTTGCCAATGACTTTGCCTGTTATCCGCTGAACATACTGGTAAAAGGTGCTTTCTGGAAACCTTGAACTTAGTTTGATCATAATCCATCCGAGCAGGAAAGTGCCCCCCCCTGCTAAAATGACAGATATCCACGCATCCGGTGTTTTTGCAACTTCAGTTGCTACTCTGGGAAGGGTAAGCAACCCGGCAGCCAGCATAAAGGAAACCACAATTGCCGTTGTCTGCAACGTTGTAATTTTATCCGCTTTTTTCCCACGGGCCATCTTGCTCCCTCCTGTGTTGAGCTCATCCTTGTCGCTTAGGGTCTTTATGCTTCAAAAGAATGGGTCTATTTTTCATAAATTGCAGCGGTGCTCGTATGAAGTAATCTTTCCAGTCCTTCAACGAACGGGGGACCGTTAGACTCAGGAACGGCACACCGAAGCTGTGTAATTTAACCATATGAATACTCAGCATTAGGAAAAACATGATTACGCCATACAACCCGAAGGTGGCCGCCGTAAACATGGCTCCAAAGCGCATGACACGCATGGAAATCCCAGCGCTGTATACAGGGGCTGAAAAGGAAGAAATCGCTGTAACGGCCACCACAATTACGAGAATCGGGCTTACAATCCCAGCGTCAACAGCGGCCTGTCCAATAATCAAACCGCCAACGATGCCCATCGCTGGACCGATGGGTTTGGGGAGCCGAAGTCCTGCCTCGCGTAAAATTTCGATGGAAATTTCCATAATCAGGGCCTCAATCAGTGTCGAAAATGGGACCCCCTGTCTCGCACTGATAATCGAAATGACCAGCTTGGTTGGAATCAATCCGGGATGAAACGAGATAAAGGAGATATAGAGCGCCGGGGCGAACAGCGATATGAAAGTTGCCATAAAACGAAGGAATCGTATAAGCGAACCCGGTATCCATCGTTCATAATAATCTTCGGGGGACTGGAGCATCATCCCATACGTTACAGGCATAAGAAGCGCAAAAGGTGTACCGTCCAGCAGAATCGCCACACGTCCCTCCAGCAATGCAGCCATGACCCGATCCGGTCTCTCCGTATTTTGAATTTGCAGAAAGGGGCTAAGAAAATTATCCTCAATAAGCTGCTCCACATAGCCCGACTCCAATACCTCATCCATATCAATGGTTTGGACCCGCCGCTTCACCTCATCCACAAGCTCCGGGTCGGCAATGTCTCTGAAATACACCACCATCAACTGCTTCTCCACTCTTTTTCCAACTTTGAAGGACGACATGGCCAGTTCCGTACTTTCTCCATGTCTGCGCAGCATTGCCGTATTATCGCTGAGGGTCTCGGTAAAACCGACTCGCGGTCCTCGCAGCACCGATTCCGATATCGGGTCCTCCACCCCTCGTGTATTCCCTTTGGGTGTACCCAGCACAAAAGCGCCGGGTATGCCCTGAATTATAAGTATGACAGAACCGAACAGCACCTTTTGCAAGGAGAACTGCACCTCTAACGTATACTCTGTCTCCGATACCAGCATGACCTGACGAATAAACATATCCCGAAGCTCTTTTCCTCTCGGAAGATCCTCCCCGCCTTGTCCTGAACTGCCCCAATCCATCAGTGGCTTTAAAATGTTCTGATCCATGCCAACCTTGTCTGTTAATCCATCCACAAAAAAAAGTGTACCTACAGCGTTCAGTTTTCCCAGGAAAATAGATCGTTCGTTCACATCTGCCATATCCGCGACGGCTTGTCTGACTTTTTCTATATTCGCCTCATAATCTTCGGTAAAGGTTCCCTTTTCCTTCTCTGCCTCACTTACAGACGGGTTGCGATCTGCCTGCTCCGAACGGTCTTCTTCTTCTAGAAGCTTTAATCGTTCCATACGTCTGCTCTCTCGACCATCCATCGCTTTAATTTGTCGTACCGTCAGAAAAATAATCAAAGGTATGATGAACAAAAAGACAGCTTCTATCCATACGTTCCATTTGGGTATATGAGTTCCGATGACCTGCCACACGTTCTTTCCTCCTTTACTTCCATAGGATTTGTATATAGATTTACCTGGATTAGAAAAAAGATGCATGGACGATAGGTGGGATGGAATAAATTTCTTTGCTCACAAAAGGAATAAAAAGGTGAATTTGATAGATGAACTGTAGTGTCAAATGTAGAAATCCATGATAATATCTATTCATTCTATGACTAATGTCACAAATTTGTTGAATTCGTGGTCCATTATTCGAATCTAAAAAGGAGTTGTAGGTATGAAGAATCATTTTTGGAAGAAAACCGCTGTGTTGAGTTTGTTAGCGGTCATTTTGTTAGGTGGAACGGCAATCAGTCCCAAACAGGCACATGCAGGTTATGAGCCTTATATTGGGGAAATTACGGTGTACCCGTACATGTTCGCTCCTAAAGGTTGGCTAAAATGCGAGGGCCAGATCTTGAGCATTGCTCAGAATTCAGCATTATTTAGCCTGCTGGGCACTAATTTTGGCGGCGATGGAATGAGCACATTTGCATTGCCTGACTTGCGCGGAGCTTCCCCGTTGCCAAATGTAAACTACTACATCGCAACCGAAGGGGCATACCCGTCCCGCCCATAAGATGAATACGCTCAATAGTGTGCTATTTAATAAAGAAGAGGTGATAGCGTGCTCGAAGGCAATAACTTCACACGCAACAAATTGAAACCCTATCGGTTGCTGGTTCCATTGCTGCCATTCATCGGCGGTGCGTTCCTGCTCATAGGGACGAATGAGGCACATGCTGCCGGTTGGGAAAATGTAGTGTTGCACAAGCCTGTAAGCTCAAGCGGTTACACGCAACCCTATGATCCCTCCAGAGCGGTAGATGGGTCAATCGAGCCAACAAGCCGCTGGTATCAAGCTAGCAACGGTGAGAAATGGATCCAGGTAGACTTGAGAGATTGGTATATCGTAGATCGATACGTTGTTACAGGTATGGGTGTCCATTATGGATGGAACGATCAACGTGATCCATACAGTTTCCGATTGCAGACAAGCAGCAACGGAATTAATTGGGTGACTGTTGATACCGTACAGAATAATGGAAGCTCTAATGTTGAAAAGAGCATTGCCCCTGTAACTACACGATACTTGCGATTAACTATTGATCAAGGAAATGCAAGAAACAATCAATGGACTTCCATCATGGAATTCGCAGCTTATGGGGAGCAATTGCCTATTCCACAGGCTCCGGGCCATTTTGCAGGAACCAAAAATGGAAATACAGTGGAGTTAAGCTGGGATGCTGTTCCTTATGCAACATCATACAAAGTCATACGAGATAGCGTAACGCTCTATACAGGCAGCTTAACCCAATTCATAGACACTTCAGCCTTGCCGCCAGGTGAAGCAATTTATACGGTTCAGGCTGTGAATGCTAAAGGGGAGAGCACTCCCTCAGAGGTTAAAGTGATTATACTTACCGATGCCGAGAGAGTTGCACAGGCAAAAGCCGCTCTTGCTTTAGGCTTTGCATCTGGAGATACAGCTGATTCGGTATCTCAAAATCTGACACTACCCCTCACTGGATTGAATGATACGACGGTGAGCTGGAGTTCGGATACTCCTGACGTCATTACGAATGAGGGGGCTGTCACACGCCCGCGGTACGATCTGGGTGACCGAAAAGTAAAACTGACAGCTACGATTGCAAAAGGAACCGCCTCGGATACTCAAACTTTCGAAGTTACCGTACCGAAGATAACTGCACATGATACATTGGATCAAGCAGCAGGTGCCCTCTCGCTTGGCGATTTGTCTGCGCTGACAGAAAATATATCTCTCCCATTATCCGGTTATGGTGGTACGCAGATCGAATGGTCCTCGTCCAAACCTCTTGTCATTGCATCAGATGGAACACTCACCAGACCCTCTTATAGTAGTGGAGATACTGACGTTATCCTAACGGCTACCCTGCAACTTGCAGGCTTAACGAAAACAAAGAATTTTACTGCGCATGTATTCCGTCTGCCCATGAGCGATACAGAAGCCGTTGACGCAGCATACAGGGCGCTTGAGTTGCCAATGACTACAGTAACCGGAGACGTATATTTGCCAAAAGACGCATTGAATGGTGTTCAGGTGTCATGGTCATCGACTCAGCCCCAGTTCCTGGATCATACGGGGCATGTAACATTCCCAAGCTATGTGCAAGGCGATCAGACCATCACGCTGGAAGCAGTTGTGTCACGAGGCGGGGTTGAGCTGCGAAAAACATTCAGCCTGCTCGTGCCCGCACTGCCCGTAAGTGCTGATGAAGCCGTAAATTTGGCAGCAAATACACTAAATTTGGATTATCCGCAAGGGATTAAGGATTCCATTGCTCTGCCTCGTACAGGAGCATTTGACACCCAGATTGACTGGTCTTCGGATCAACCGGATATCCTCAGCAATAGTGGTCAGGTGAATCGGCCTAAATATACAGACGGTGATGCGAATGTACAATTAATTGCCATTATTTCTAAAGGTGCAGCTTCTGTACAAAGAACATTCACGATCACAGTGCTGAAGGCATTGCCGAATACACCTTACGTACGATTGAACGGCAGTAATCCAATTGTTCTGGAAACCGGCGACAGCTTCACTGATCCAGGAGCCAGCGTACTGGACAGTGTTTACGGCAATATCCTGCTCCCTGAGCTTTCAGGTAGCGGGAATGTTGATACAAATGTACCTGGTGTATATGTATTGAACTATGCTTATAGCGACAACGGGGGTTGGACGGCAGAGCCTGCAGAACGCCATATAAACGTGCTGCCTCGTGCTGTTACAGCCGCAGCAGGCAATGAGGATATAGCCTCTGTGATCGTTACAGGCGCCTTACCGAACGCACGGCTTGAGCTGTACAATGCTCAGCAGGAGCTTATAGCGGAAGGAATTGCTTCCGGAGAGGGTAGATATACATTTATACCCGTTCCTGAAGGAGCCACCTACTATGTGCTACAGAACGTAAATGGCATGAAGAGCGCTCCGTCAGGGCTAGTGTATCCGCAAGGGTTAACCGCGCAGCGCGTTGCCGATTCCATCACAAGCATAACACCTCCTACAACAAGTGATACATTGCTCAGGTTGCCTGTTGTACCTGATGGTTTCCGTGTGACCATCAGCAGCAGTAGCCAGCCAGACATCGTGCGTACAGACGGAACTATTGTTCAAGCAGGTACTCCTTCCGTTGTAACTATCATGCTGGATGTTATGAGGGTAAGTGATGGTTCTCATGCTTTGACGCAAGCCATAGAAGTCACCGTTCCTGCCAAGGTAATTGCGAATACAGGCAAATCTAACAAAGATAAGACTGAGGATCTATCTACTTTCGTGCCACAGATCGGATTTTCCGAACAAGGGAAAGAGTTCTCCCTCTTTGTTCCTTCGCCGGCATTTCTGGATGAGCAGATACAGCAAGCACTTCGTGAGGGCAAAGCATACGCAGACATTCGTTTGGAGCAGGAAAAACAAATGAGTCGTGTTCTCCTTCCTCATTCTTTACTGAATAAGTGGGATAAGATGGGTGCATCGGTAATATCCCGATATGGAACACTGAGGATATCCAGTGACACCTTAACCAGCATGGCCTCAGGTCAGCAGGACGTTACATTGTCATTCCAGCAGGTAGATGTACAGCGTGCACAGCAGATCCGTGATTGGGCTGAGCAACAATCCAGCCTGACGCTGATGGGTCCGGTTACAGACATCAAAGCTAATGTGACAGGGACATCGACCATCATTCTACCGCTGGATAACGAATCCTTAGGTGAGTTACACAATGCAGAGCCCCAGTTCTCCATTCTTGTTATTCATGAGAATGGCGAGCGTGAGATTCTAAAAGGTACTGCTGTAATGGATTCAAAAGGGATTTTGTCGGGTGTGAGTCTGAATACGACCGGGTTAGGTACCTTTGCCATCGCCACAGATGCAAAGCCTCAAACCGGTCATACCCGTGTGCAAAATGCCCCAATCAATTCGTCAGATTCGCAAGAGCTAGCTCAAGTATGGCCAGATGTACAAGGCCATTGGGCTGCGAAGTCCTTGCAATCTCTTGCAGACAAAGGCTGGATACAAGGCTATAAAGACGGCAACATACGTCCTGAGCGCGCTGTAAGCCGTGCAGAATTTGTAGCCATACTGACCAGAGCATTGGGAACTGCTGGAGATGAGAGCCCTTCTACCTCATTTACAGATATGAAGGGACACTGGGCTGGATCAGCTGTGGATTCTGCTTACCGTCAGGGATGGATTCAAGGGCTAACCGCTCAAACTTTCGGACCTGATGAAAGCCTTACCCGTGAACAGGCGATGGTGATCCTGTCACACGCGATGCAGAATCAGACATCCATTTCCAGCACTACTGCACTGCAATCCTACAAGGATGAGCAGCAGATTTCAGCGTGGGCCTCCACAGCATTCCAAAATGCAGTATCCTCCGGCTGGATCAGCGGTTATCCAGATGGAACGCTCAAGCCAAAAGCGGCTATCAGCAGAGGTGAGATGGCTGAACTGTTAGTACGTATGCTTAAATAAGAATTTTCAAGTTTCATAGATCAGATGAGTATAGCCAATACAACGCGGCCTCCAAGCTTTTCGGGGGGCCGTATTTTTTATGTGTATTTTATGTAGGAGCCTTCAACAATCATTTTTGCTTGGTCATTCACCCTTTTCGCTTCAGAAAATATATTATGAGTATCTGCGAAACGGGGCGATGAACCACCTGTCACCTCTACTGTAGGAAGAACGATCAGGAGGAGATATTTGAGCATGAAACATAAAAAACCGTTCAGGTTCAGTGGTGCATCAAAAAAAGATGAAGACTGTAAACCAACAAGAGTAAATAGAAGTATCGAAGATCTTCTCAGGCTGATTAATGAAATGACCGCGATTATCCCCATCGTGTTCGCAAACCCTTCTGCGGCTAATGTATCTTCCTTGCAACAGGTTTTAAGACGTCTGTTGTCTCTGGCGAAAAGCTTAAGGCTTCGCGGCGGGGCCAAGGCAGACTTACTGGCAGCGCTGGAGCTTGCTATTGTTGCGTTAGAAGCTACACCTTTCTCGCCGATCGGCGTAGGTACTGCACTGCAACAATTGCTGGATGCGCTATTGTCCATCGTTTTACAAGAATCCCTCGATCCTGCTCTTAAAGACAGCTTAATCAACGCGATCAGAATCGCTGGAACGATGGTTAGCAACGTATTAGGTGAAACATACTTGTCAGGGGAGCCCGGTGCACAAGGACCCCCAGGGCCTCCAGGGGTTCCAGGGCCTCCAGGACCTCCAGGACCGGTGGGACCCGGCGGTGCGCCTGGACCAGCAGGTGGACCAGGGCCACAAGGGGCTCCCGGACCTATCGGAGCGGCCGGACCTGTGGGCCTTGACGGGCCTGCGGGACCTGTGGGCGCCGCTGGGCCCGCTGGGCCTATCGGGGCCGCTGGACCGGAAGGCCCTGCCGGACCTGTCGGCGCTACGGGTGCTACGGGGCCCGATGGTCTACCGGGCGCAGTTGGCGCTGTCGGACCCGCTGGGGCCACGGGTGTTACGGGCGTTACAGGGATTACCGGAGCCACCGGCTCGGGAGCCATCATCCCGTTTGCTTCCGGAGGGCCTGCTACACTGACAACTGTTCTTGGTGGGCTGGTAGGAACCACAAGTTTGATCGGCTTCGGAAGCTCAGCTACAGGTATTGGCCTCGTAGGCGATACCATTGACCTCACAGGTACGCTTGTAGGACCGCTTATTAACTTTGCTTTTTCCGTACCACGGGATGGCGTAATTACCTCTATTGCTGGTTACTTCAGTACAACAGCTGCTCTGACCCTCTTAGCATCATCCGTTAGCATTACTGCCCAGTTGTTTAGTTCCCCAACACCTAATAATTCCTTCACAGCGATTCCCGGAGCTACCGTTATATTGACTCCCCCACTGACTGACATTGTTGCTTTGGGAACGATCTCTAGTGGTATTACTACCGAATTGGCTATACCCGTAACCGCGCAGACCCGTCTACTTATGGTCTTCTCAGCAACGGCTACAGGAGCCTCCCTCCTCAACACCGTGGTGGGTTATGCGAGTGCAGGCATTACCATTACCTGATCCAAGCCGAAAAGGGCCCAACAGGATTGTCCTGTTGAGCCCTTTTTATTTGTATTCCATCAGATGAACTAAACCGTTTCGAGCGATATTTTTACTTCTTCTCCCTCTTCACAAACAGCGAACGTTTTAACTTGTCCGTGATCAGGCTCTTGAACGATGCCTGTCTGCAGGTCAATTTTCCAGTCATATAAAGGATCATAGATATAATGACCAGATACTATCGCCTCTGTAAGAGGACCTCTTTTGGGATGAGGATTGATATTTTCAACGGCATAAAGCTCATTCTCCGAAGTGCGAAAAACAGCAATTTCGACACCTTTGATGTGGATGGTACGTCCTATTCTGATCGGAAAATCCTTACTGTGACCGACGACAAGCCATTCGGCATTTTTGATCATTTGCTTGATTGCTCCCTTCCTCAGGCATTTTAGATACAATTACACAATAGACGGGGTGACAACCTCGAATAAATTCTTGCGTGAATCCTCATCATTGATGATCTTTTTCCAAGGGTCTTCGACCTGTTGCAGTGCAAATTCGATACGTTCTACTAAAGCTTGGCGATTAGCTGTATCCTGAACGACTGCTTTCTGAATCTCTTCCACACCGATCCGTTCCACCCACTCCGAAGTACGTTCCAGGTATTGTCCTGTTTCGCGGTAGAGTTGCATTACGCTACCTACAATATCAATCAACTCGGCGTCGGTTTTCACTTTACAGAGTGAATCAGCCAACCGTGCTTTAATACCGCCATTACCACCGATAAAGATCTCCCAGCCCCCATCATTACCTACGATTCCGATATCTTTGGTACATGATTCCGCACAGTTGCGTGGACATCCATTAACCGCTAATTTGAATTTTGCCGGGAAGTCCAGTCGTTCGAATTTCCGTTCCAACACTTCTCCCATTCCCATCGAGTCCTGTGTGCCAAACCGGCAAAATTGCGATCCAACACAGGTTTTAACCGTACGAAGTGACTTCGCGTAGGCATACCCCGACGGCATATCGAGTTCTTCCCATACTTTAGGCAGATCCTCTTTACGGACACCGATCAAATCAAGCCGCTGTCCTCCTGTTACTTTAACGACCTTAACGTTGTATTTAAGAGAAACATCTGCTATCTTCTTCAAATCTTCTGGGGTCGTTACACCGCCGTACATTCTAGGAACAACTGTAAACGTTCCATCCTTTTGAATGTTCGCGTGCAATCGCTCATTTACAAAACGGGAATCCCCCTCATTTTCATAGGTGTCCGGGTTAATCATTCCCAGATAGTAATTCAGCGCCGGCCGGCATTTGGAGCAACCTTCATCATTATGCCAACCCAGTACATTCATAACTTCACGCGTTGTTGTCAGCCCTTTGGTTTTGATCGCTTCCACAATCTCGTCCCGGCTCAATGTTGTGCAGCTACATATTCCTTGCTTGGCTGACGTCTTGAAGCTGTCTCCAAGAACATATTGTAGAATCTGCTCCACGACCGGCTTACATCCTCCACAAGAACGAGTTGCTCCGGTACATGCTTTAATTTCATCGACTGTAGTCAGCCCATTGTCATTAATTGCATCAACAATGGCCTTTTTAGTAACACCGTTACAGCCACACACAATTTCATCATCGGCCATCGTTTCAGCGGATGATGTTTTCGACCCGTGATTGCTGCATCCAGTACCCATGAGCTGTCCATATATTTCATCTGTCATCAATGTTTGCTGACGCACATATTTTTGCAGGCTAGCAGATTCGCTCACATCGCCAAACAGTACAGTTCCAACAATCTTATTTTCACGAAGCAGCACTTTTTTGTAGGTCCGCTTCCACTCATCTTTTGCAACAATCACCGTATGTTCAGGCTGGGTTATGAATTCGCCAGCTGAGAAAACATCCACCCCTGAAATTTTGAGCTTGGTGGAAACCACCGATCCCATATAACCTTCAGTTTCCGCGCCTGCCAAATGTTTGGCAATGACACTTCCCTGCTCAAACAGCGGAGCTACCAGACCATAACAGATTCCGCGGTGTTCAACACATTCCCCTACAGCATATACATCCGGCACAGAGGTTCTCATCAAATCATCGACTACAATACCACGGTTCGTTTCCATACCACTTTGCACAGCTACCTGAATATTAGGCTTGATCCCAACCGCCATAACGACCAAATCCGCTTCCAGCTCGCTTCCGTCTGAAAACCGCAATCCTTGTACGCGATCTTGACCGTACACCTCCGAAGTTTGCATTTGCATAGCAAACTTGATTCCTTGGCGTTCTAGTTCTGCTTTTAGCATCGCAGAGGCTTCCCGGTCTAGCTGACGTTCCATCAAATCTTCCATTAAATGAACGACCGTAACATCCATCCCCAGATTGACCAGGCCTTTAGCTGCCTCCAGCCCCAACAGACCTCCACCAATGACAGCGGCCTTTTTATAGGTCTTTGCCGCTTCCAGCATTGCCGAGCAATCGGCGATATCTCGGAAACCAATAACTCCCGGTAATTCTTTACCCGGAATAGGCAGAATAAACGATTGTGAACCAGTAGCCACCAAAGCCACATCGTAATCAATTTCCAGTCCGTCTTCGGTGAGAATCTTCTTGTTCTCACCGTCGATACTTTTAACCATTTTTCCTGTATATAAAGTAATCCCTTGATCCGCATACCATTGCAAATCGTTCAGTATGATATCATCTATTGTTTTACTACCTTCCAACACATAAGAGAGCATGATCCTGTTATAGTTCGGATGCGGCTCACTTCCCAGGACTGTAATTTCATATTTATCTGTTAATTTTAAAATTTGTTCGACCGTATTGATACCAGCCATCCCGTTCCCTATAACCACAAGCTTCTTTTTACTGTTTATCATATACCGGTTCCTCCATTCATTCGACGCTACTTCCTATCCGACGACATCTCTACGTTTCTAATGAATATTGTTTATGCTTCTATTTTAATACAGCAGATAGAGCTATATGTGACTAGAATCACAATGTAGTTAAAATTAAGAATATTTAGGGATTTCCCTATTCCGTTTCAAGGGATTTTGCTCCATTCTCTACACTGGCTCTCAGTGCTAGATAGCTCTATAACAACAACAGAAGTGTTTCGTGTGAGATCTGCCGTAATGATTAGATTTAAAAATAGTGTAGTTGATGATCATTTGCTCTGGTCATCGAACGAATCTTTCCAGTTCATGTGTAAATACAACCTTTATAAGGAATACTTTAGGGACAACTTGTATCTTAGAATTGATTCGTTTGGAGGTGGTCATCTTGTGGTCTAAAATAATTTCTTATATTCCGAGCTGGAGTATACTCTTTCAAGCAGGCCTCGCGTTGATTATTCCTTTAGGGATTTATTATATAAACACCTCGATTTATTCGTTTGTCGGTAGTAAGGGAGCGAAATCCAAACATTCTTCCGGTCGGCCGCTCTCCGATGAAAATAACGAAGGGCACCTTGATCAACAGAATAAACCAAACTCTAAAATTACAGGGAATTACGATTCCGATTTAAATTCGATCCGAGAGTCTATAGGCGGAAATAGTGATGTGCATTTTCGTGAGTTTATGTTGAAAAAATTTCATGCTCGGTCCGTATTAGTCTTCATAGAAGGCATGCAGGATGAAAAGCTTATGAGCAATCAGGTATTGGAGGTCTTGATGTTTGAGGGCCAGCAGGACCAACAGGAACAGCCGGAAAGTATAAGTAGCTCTTTTATAAAAGATAGCTTGATGCCACTTACGCAAATTAGTGAAGTTACCAGTATGGAGGAACTGCACGAGTTCATCCTTTTAGGTCATACTGCCTTATTAATTGAAGGAATGAAGGAAGCACTACTGGTAGGCTCGCCTAATGGCGCCATTCGCTCCGTCAATGAACCAACCTCTGAAGCACTACTTCGGGGTCCCAGAATCGGTTTTACGGAAGTATTAAGTGAAAATACTTCGATGCTTCGACGCCAGGGCTTAAATAAAAGTCTGGAAATGAAGAAATTTCAAGTGGGAAGCCGAATCAAAAAGGATCTGGTTGTCGCGTACATCAAGGATATTGTGAATCCGGATCTTCTTGAAGAAGTAAACCGCAGAATATCAAAAATAGATATGGATTTTTTGGCTGAATCCGGTTATGTGGAGCAACTCATTGAAGACAATTACTTAAGTCCGTTCCAGCAGGTTCACAACACAGAGCGACCCGACCGTGTCATTAATGCATTACTGGAAGGAAGAATAGCCATTCTTCTGGACGGGACTCCCTTTGCACTTATTGTCCCGGTGACCTTCAGTATGCTGCTTCAATCTCCCGAGGATTATTATGAACGCTGGATTCCAGGTTCACTTTTACGTTTGCTGCGATTTTTTGGAGCTTTCATAGCGCTGATGGGCCCTGCTTTGTATATCTCTTTTATTTCATTTCATCCCGGTTTGATTCCGACCAAGCTGGTCATTAGCATCATTCAGACCCGTCAAGGCGTCCCTTTTCCTTCCGTCATTGAAGTCATGATTCTGGAAATTTCGATCGAAATCCTGCGGGAAGCCGGCATCCGATTGCCCAAACCCATTGGTCCTGCAATGGGCATTGTGGGAGGCTTGGTCATCGGCGACGCTGCTGTAAATGCGGGCATCGTCAGCCCCTTCCTGGTGATTGTGGTTGCGGTAACTGCCATTTCTTCATTTTCGATACCGACATACAGTGCGGGCATTACCCTGCGTCTTTTGCGTTTCGTCGGCATGTTCTTTGCAGCAATCCTGGGTATGCTCGGAACCATATTGTTCTTTCTGTTAATTTGTATCCATCTAACGAAGTTGAAAAGTTTTGGCGTACCGTATGTAACTCCCTTTTCACCCATGCGACCAAGTGATTGGAAGGATATGTACATCCGGGCTCCTATTTCTCTGATGAAACGAAGACCTGTTATGATGAAAACGCAGCAAAAAAAGCGTAGACCATGACGCCAAGACGAAGGAGGAGCTACTGTGTTTAGACGCTCTGATGACAAGATCACAACGAAGCAGGCGGCTGTATTCCTGACCAATACCGTATTGGGGGCAGGCATTTTGACACTGCCGAGGGGTGTAACTGAACAGGTACAGACTCCTGATGCATGGCTTTCTGTCCTCATCGGTGGAAGTATTGTCATATTTGTCGTCTGGATCATGGTGAAATTAAATCAACAGTTTCCTGGAAACACCGTGTATCAATATTCCAGAAGAATCGTGGGCAAGATTCCGGGGGGATTCTTAAGCGTGCTATTAATTATATACTTTATAATCATTGCCGGCTTTGAAATCCGTGTGTTAGCTGAAGTGAACATTTTTTTTCTACTCGAAGGCACACCTATCTGGGCAATTGTGATTCCATTTATCTGGGTAGGGAGTTATTTGGTTTTTGGAGGCATTAATTCTATCGCGCGACTGTACCAGATTGTACTTCCGATCAGTCTCTTCTTTCTGCTTTTCTGTTTTCTCTTTAGCTTAAGGATTTTTGAAATTGATCATCTTCGTCCCGTATTGAGTGAAGGGGTTTTACCCGTCATCAAGGGACTGAAATCAACTATCCTTGTTTTCAGTGGATGTGAAGTCGTCATGACACTGGTCGCTTTTATGCAACACCCCGAGAAAGCATTTAAGGCCATGGTAGTGGGGATCAGTATCCCTTTAATTTTGTACTTTTTGACCGTAGTTATGGTCATCGGCGGGCTATCGGTAGATTCCACTGTGACAAGTACTTGGCCTACCATTAATTTGATGCGCAGTTTTGAAATCCCCGGATTTCTTTTTGAACGTCTAGAGTTTCCACTGCTAGTGATCTGGATGATGCAAATGTTTTGTAATTCCTGCAGTTTTTTCTTCAATGCATCCTTAGGTGTTTCACAGGTGTTTGGTTTTAAATATCGTTATGCGGTTTTCGGTTTAATCCCGCTAATCTTTATCTCCACAATGACTCCTGTTCGTATGATGGAAGTGTTTAGCCTGGGCGATGCGATCGGATATATGGGAATCCTATTATTTATTTTGATTCCGGTATTTCTCTCCATTGTGTTCATGATCAGGAAGAAGGGAATGAAGCAAAATGTGTAGACGACCTATCCTATCTGTACTGCTTGCCTTTATTCTTCTGGTGACTCAAGTCGGTTGTTGGAGCAGCAAAGAAGTAGAGGAACTTAGCATATATACAGGACTTTCTCTGGATAAGGGAGAGCTCACTCCATTGGAACAGGATCTGGAGAAGAAAGGCAGCCGTTACTTCAAGAAAAATAAAATTACGGCCAGCGTACAAATCGTCCCCAAAAAATCATCTGGAAGCCCAAACCAACAAGGCGGAGGAGGGGGACAAGAGCCAAACTATAACAACATAACTGGCACAGGAGATTCTTTGCTTGAAATCTTCCGCCAACTCTCTCTCCGTTTGGATCGCCCCGTTATTGGCCACCATCTAAAGGTCATGGTGGTTTCCACCGAACTGGCAAAACAACAGACGATGCAGCAATTGATGGATTTTGTGCTTCGTGATAATGATATTCGCCCGAGTTGTTTGGTCTTTTTAAGCAAGGGACGAGCAGATAGTACTTTAGTTACCAAATATAAAGAAGAAGTCCCATCCATTCATATTCTGTATATGCTTCGTAACCATTTCAGAACCAGCAAGGTAATGAAGGGAGTAAATTTGTCTGAATTGGATGGGTTGATGCATTCCAAAAAAAGCTATATATTGCAAAACATCACTGAATCCGATGGAGAATTAGAATTTTCAGGTGCCGGCATTATTAAAGGAGATACCGGTCACTGGATCGGTACTTTGGGACAACAAGACGTGGAGAGTATTGGATGGATTACAGGGGATGTTAAGGGCGGAGCTGTCAAAACGTATGATAAGCGGAATGAAGCCATAACTTACGAAATCAAATCGGTAAAAAGCAAAATAACAACGAAGGTGACTGAGAGTAACGATATCTCGTTTCACGTAGAAATTGAATCCAAAGGACGTTTAATCGAAAACTGGGATGATAAAGCCGACCCGACTGAGACACAAAACATGAAGGAGGCTGAGAAAGAGTTTGAAGAACAAGTGACTAACAGGATTAAGTCTCTTATGCACAAATTACAGTCAGAATATAAAGTCGATGTTGCCGGTTTTGGTGATCATTTGCATATTGAGGAACCGCAGGTGTGGAAAAAAGTAAAGGATGATTGGGATTACAAATTCAGCAAAACACCCGTAACCTTTGATATAAAATTATCCATTACGGATTTAGGTTCATCTGCTGAATGAAATAGTCGCTCCTGAATTTCCAGAAGCGGCTACACAATTAATTCAAATTGATTTTAAATACATCCCCTACATTGCCACCCAAAACGATCAAGCCACCTTTGGGCAGTACAACCGAATTGTTATTGCTAGCAGTTGAAAATTGTACAACCGCTCCGTTTTCATCATAGACAGCGAACCCTCCGCTTGTTGGAAAATCAACGGTCATCGTTTTATTGGCTGAGTTTTTATCTATTTTATACCATGTGGCTTGGCCATTAGATGGTATGGTATACACTGATTTTCCTCCCAAGATAGGTTTAACAGCATCTTCACTGATATAGGATTGTCCATCTATGGTTAAATACTCCGAACCATCCTTGGTATAAAAATTCAGATCAAATGCATCTCTTCCACTCATAACAGGAATCTCAACGGCATTTACTGCTTTATTCTCATCCACAATTTTAGTTCCACTTGCGTATCCATTATGATCAACGGATATTTTTTTCGTTATAAATGAGGGAGCCAGATAAAATATGGAAGATATCTTTTCATCCAAAGCATAATAATTTTTCCCGTTTCTGTTTTCCCATGCCTTTTTAACTGTGGGGTTTACAGGATTGGCATCTAGCTTTTGATACTCATAAGTCACCATAACCATTTGACCTAATCCCGGAAAGTCTAAATATAGGTTAGCCTTAATATACGTTTTCCCGTTTTTTTGTTGGTCAAAGCTTACAACTACACTTCCATCACTGCTTTTGAATTGTCCATTGCCTATATACACATATTTTTGCGCCGGGACGAATCCATCCAAGAAAGCAGGCAAATCAAACTCACCGTTTTTAATCTCTACATTGATGGTTGTACCCACAGAACCGTATAATCCCGAATAAGAAAGTAACTCAGATGGCATTTCCACCTTTACAGGAGGCTCAAATGTTTTCTCCGGTAGGATGTCTTTAATGATGCCCTTATCTTTTAAAACTTCCAATAAAATGTTAGAGGCAAAAATACTATCTAAGATGGAAGACCCTCCAGATGAAAGTACAGCCATAGAAATATGATGCTCTGGTATGGTGATCAAAGTAGAGTGATACAAAACAGTATCCCCACCCTTGGATAACGCTGTTATTCCGTAATCACTAAACGGTGCCAACTGAACCGCATCCCAACCAAGTCCATAATTAAAGCTGTTTGTCTCTTCAGGTACCCATATTCCTTTTCGATATTCATGACTTTGCATGGACTTCGCCGATTGGGCAGATAGAATATCGGGTCTGTTCCCCGTTAACACTTCTGAAAACATAGCCACCTCTTCTGCGGTGGAGTATAAGCCCCCTGTCCCGATGACATTGGCATTTTCAACCGGTAAGGCCCCCTCAATCGCAGGAAAATAAGTTTTGGACAGCTTTTGTCTATCAAATTGATCGAGAGGTGTTTTGGTAGATTTCAAACCCAAAGGGGTACTCATATGCTTTGCCAGGAAATCGGTGTAACTTAGACCGCTCACCCGCTCAACTAATATTTCAAGCAATTGAAATCCATCATTGGTATATACGGAATATTCGCCAGGGTTTGATTTTAAAGTTTCTGATTGCAACCTTAGCAAGAGCTCATCATGATTTTCTGTATCATTGTCATTAAATAACATACTATTTTTATAGTGAGCACCATAAAGACCTGACGAATGATTTAACAGCATACGCGGTGTAATTTGTTTGTATCTTTCATCAGACATTTTAAAGTCCTTAATGTATGTTGTTAATGGCTGATCAATATCTACCTTATGGGCATCCACCAGCATCATCGTTGCAGCAGATACATACATTTTGCTTGTAGAGCCTATACCGAACATCGTATCTTTGGTGATCGGCTCGTTGGTTGCTTTATTCTTTACACCCACGCTATCCGATAATACGATGTTTCCATGATCCATAATGGCATACTGCACACCGCTAACACCGTATTTGGATACCAGCTCCGAGGCCAGACTGCGAGCCTTTTCCTTGATAGGTTCATCAGTGCCTTGAGCAAAAGTATTCGTCATCGGCAGTACAAAAAGCATAGCAGAAACGAACACAGCTATTATTTTCTTCATTCCATATTTCCTCCTCTTATAGCTTCACCAGATTTTATGACTGACCTGATCATACAATGAACGAGGATTCTATATAAAAAAACACCCTTAAACGAAAAAAACAATCCCTAAACAACATGATGTCTAAGGAATGTCCTTATAAAATGGCAATAAAACCATATTATTGAATACTTTATTTTTCGTTTCAATGGTCATATTCCCACCATATTTGTCACATATTCTAGATATATTGGTTAAGCCAATGCCATGAACATCTGGGTTTGATTTTTGACTATGCAAATGAGCCACTTCATTCTCCACATGATTAAGGATGTGAATGAAAAGCGCGGACTCATTGGAATGTATTTTAATAAGAATGTACCTGTCATCCGCAATCTTGACCTTTTTAGATGCTTCTATGGCATTATCCAGCATATTCCCTAGGACTACACATAAATCATAACGTTCAATATTTACTTTCTGTGAATATAAGTTAAGTTGGGTATCTATCTTTATGCCATTGGCTTGCCCAATATTAAGACTATTCGTGACAAGAGCATCTATAACCAGATTACCGGTATTAACCCTTTGATATGCTCCTTCGATCTTATTTAAGGTAACCTTAATATGTTCACTCGCCTCTGCCAATTCATTTCTCTTGATACATTCTTCAATATACAAAAACTGTTGGTGTGTATCATGAATGATTCTTTTTATATTTTTGAAGCTGTGAACCGTTTTTTCGTAGTTAGCATCTTGGTAGTCCATCTGATGTTGTAATTGAGCATTTTCATGCATTAATTGAAATTTTTCAATGACATTATCAAAAATATATATGATAAAAACATTTAAGGAAATAAAGCCAATAATAGAACCAAAATAATACATATTCTTTTCACTATAAACAGATAAAACATTGACCTGGTATAAACTTATGATGGGAACGATTAAAAATAAAATATAGTAACGATGCTGCAAAGGGAAGGTTCTTCGTTTGGCAAATAACCGTATAATCTGAATGACAGCAAACATGATAATGCAGCTGAGTAACATAACCTTAGAGAATATCAAGTGATCTTGTTCACTCAAATGGCTAAAGTTGCTAATTTTAACAGAGCCTACAGCATATAAAATATAAAGAGATATAAAATTAACGATGGTTATCAATACAGCATAAAGGATAGAAAAGATGATCTTTGTCTTTATTTCCACTGTATACGATTGCGCTAAACTAAATATGACAAGTAATGCTAAAATCGAAGATATCGTAGGAGCCAAATAAACACTTAAATATAGGGAATCCAGCAACCCAAAAATAATGAAGTACACGAATCTGTTCGGCTTTCGATTGGACTTATCAAAAACCGAGTTAAAGTAAAAATTCACTTGGAAGCACATAACAAGGACAACGCAAAGATTAAGAAGCAGGGAGTTATATTCCATCATATTAATGCATCTTCATGATCATAAATTTGGTATATAGATCTTTAACTTCTTTTATTTTAGAACGCCCAATAGGTAACTTCACATCATTTGACATCAAAACATCACCGCCAGCAAATTTTTTCACATGAATTAAGTTTATAATAATCGAACGATGAATTTGTAGAAAATTATGTTCTTTTAATGCTGAAGCATAGTCCGAAAGAATCCCTTTGCTATCATAGGTTTGAGTAGAGGTTACAAAATGCAGTTTGTTTTTTATGGTTAAGCTTTTGACCACTTCAATACTAATGATATCATCATATTTTAAAAGCACTTCCTCATAAGCTGACTTGATGATAACGAATTTTTTATCGAGAGATTGAAAATATTGACACAGCTTTATCATTTTTTCCTCAAAGATATGGGGAGCAATCGGTTTTATTAAATACTGAAATGTGACTACGTCAAAACTTTCCACCATATATTCAGGGTAGCTCGTTAAAAAAACAATCTGTTCATCCAGGTGATTTAAACTCCTTATTTTTTGGGCGGTTTGGATTCCGTTCATGCCACTCATTTCAACATCCAATATTAAGATATGGAATGGAGACTCATGGTTTTGATAATGAGATACCAGCTGTTCTCCGGAGTCGAATAATTCAACTTTAAATTCTATACTGGTCTTTATCGACAAAGTAATCAGCATATTTTTAACAAGCTCTCTCTGCTTGTGCTCATCATCGCAGATAGCCACTCTATACATAAATAACATACACCTCGTTCCCATTGCATTGATCATGGAATTGTATTCTAAACAGTATATAACCTTTTAATATTCTATAAACAGCTTTTGGATAAAACGCAAATTCAAATCCCTCAAATGCCAGTATACAAGCTGCTCAGCAGTTGCATCCAAGGTAAAAAAGAAACCCTCGTCTTAAAAGACGGGGTTTCTTAACTATATTATTGATCGTTATTTTAAAAAATCTGCTCTCTTGTCTCCACCGTGGGAACGTCTGGCAAAGTCGACAAATTGGAATTTGTCCAGCCGATGCCTTGACTCGGTATACTGGAACAACGTGGTGTCCTCCAGATAAACATAGTTACGTACTACGACCACATGAGTGTAGTTCTGAAGGTCCATCAGCCTATGATCTTCTTCGTCTGCATTTTCTACGGAAACGACTTTTTTTGCATAACTGATTTGAAGATGGAGCTCTCCCTCCAAATATTCGTAGATGGATCCACGACTAATTTCCTCAGTAAGCACAGATACAATGTCTGATCGAAAGTAATCTTTGTCCAATATGACGCATTCACCTTCAATTTCACGTGCACGAACGACTTTCCAGACCAAATATTTGTCTTTGTCAATCTCAAGATGATTGGCTATGTCATCTGGAACTGGAAGTAGTTGATTTTCATGTACAATGGTTCGTGATGTACGCCCAATCCGTTCGGACATTTCCTTAAAACTGACCAGACCTCCTATAGGAAAATCCATCCGTCCCATATCCAGAACAAAAGATCCTTTAGCTTTTATTTTATGGATATACCCATTTTGTGCAAGCAAATGGAGTGCCTTACGTACGGTTTCGCGAGAAGTGTTATACTCCCGGGCCAGTTCATTTTCAGATGGCATTTTCGTACCTGGAGCCAATTCGCCTGTCTGAATCTGTCCCGAATAATCCTGATAAATTTGCAAAAATATATTCTTTGTCAATTTTCATCACCACGTTCATTGTAGCATTCTTTCACTTCCCTGTTCACTATAATAGACTGTGCGAATTGAAACTGAATTAATTCCTATGACCTGATGAAGAATTCAAATGAATTTTCATTAAGGTATACTGCAAATCGTCTGCCTCACCTGGCAGTTCCTCAACCGATTTAATCATACTTTGGCCATCCGGGACAATGACAGGTGTAATGATGGGATATCCAGATTTCTGAATCAGATCACGGTCAAATTCCATCAATAGTTGTCCTTGCTTCACAGTTTGATCTGTCTCCACATGTATGGTGAATCCCTCACCCTTCAGTGACACCGTATTGATCCCCACATGTACCAGAATCTGTACCCCTGTCGGATGCTCCAAAATCAAGGCATGCTTGCTTTTCATCATGATATGAATAACTTTTCCGCTGAAAGGGGCAAGAATCTTGCCATCCTTCGGTTCCACTGCGATACCGTGTCCCATCTGCCGTTCGGCAAAAGCCGGATCAGGAACCTGCTCCAACGGCACAACACGTCCCAGTACCGGAGTCTTTACTTCAAGCACATCCAGTGCAGAATCTTGACGGCCCGAATCTTTCCGTACGGAGTCGTTAGCTGGTGTAGCTGGAGTCTGACGGCGCTTATTTAGCAGTTTTCCATACATAAAGGTTAAAGTGAACGGTACAATCAATACGATCGCCATCCCAATGAAGAATACACCCCAGTTGTTTGGGAAAATAGACAAGAAGCCTGGAATCCCTCCCACACCAATGGAAGAAGCCATCACATGATTTACGGTAAGCAGTATACCTGCGATACCGGAACCGATCATTCCAAATACGAACGGATATTTATATCGGATATTCACCCCGAATATGGCAGGCTCGGTTACACCCAGAAAAGCAGACACAGAAGAGGTAAGAGCCAACCCTTTTCCCTTTTGCTCCTTCAATACTAGCATCATGGCCAATGCTCCGGCCCCCTGAGCGATATTGGACAGCGCCAGCATCGGCCAGAGGAACGTTCCACCCTGCGTACCAATTAATTGCACATCCACCGCCAGGAAAGTATGGTGCATTCCCGTAATCACGAGCAAGGAGTACAAGCCTCCATAGATCAAGCCTCCCACCGCAGGAGCCCAATCGAAAACGTATACAAGACCAGACGTAATAGCATTACCAATCATAAAAGTAACCGGACCGATCACTGTAAAAGCCAGAAATCCCGTTATTAATAATGTAATCGGTGCCACGAGTAACAGCTTAAATGAATCCGCTATCTTTTTATTTAGGAATTTTTCAATTTGTGCAAGTACGTAAGCGGATACTAAAACAGGTAAAACCTGTCCTTGATAACCAATCTTGTTCACTTCCCACCCAAACAAATTCCAAACCGGAACGGTTCCTTTGGTAACGGCATCCGCATAACCGTATGCACTTAATAGATCTGGGTGAACCAGAATCAGACCCAGTACAATCCCGAGTAAAGGACTGCCGCCAAACCGGACAACGGCTGACCATCCAATTAAGGCAGGTAGGAATGTAAAAGCGGTGCTGGCAATGGTGTTAATGATAGCAGCAAAGTCAGTCCATTGAGGATAGACCTGAACCAGAGCCATACCTTCGAAGAAAATCCCCTTGCCTGTCAAAATATTATTTATTCCAAGTAATAAACCTGCAGTCACGATTGCGGGCAAGATGGGGATAAAAATATCTGCCAGCGTCTTGATGGCACGCTGAATTGGATTTTGTTTTTTGCTTGCTGCATTTTTGACATCGTCTTTAGAAGCCCGACTACCTCCTGTAATGGAGATCATTTCGTTATATACCTTATCCACCAGGCCTGGACCAATCACGACCTGATACTGTCCTTGTGAAGAAAATTGGCCTTTGACCAAATCATTTTGTTCAAGTGCTTCTTTATCGACCAGCTTATCATCATAAAGGGCAAATCGCAGACGAGTTACGCAATGCGTAGAGGCCTCTATGTTGTCTTTGCCACCAACGGCTTTTATAATGTCTTCTACCTGTGATCTTTCAATCGCCATTTAGCCCACTCCCTTAACGTTTGCTCTTTTTTAGCAGCAACCCCGGTTATAAAAAATAACGTTCCCGGGGTACTACTAGTTATCTCCATACTATTCACTAAGACTACGGACAATCCACATATATGAAGCATATGGGGCCAAAGTGATCTCTTGTTTTAGCTCCGGGACGTGCTGGGTATTACCTATTAAAAGCTCAGCCGCACCCAACGCTTGATTTTTTAATGATGAATAAAATGAATCCGGTATACGGAATTGCGCATCCTGTCCGCTAAAATTAGAGATGACGATCAAAGTCTCCTCTTCATTGCTGCGTTGATAGGCGTAGACCTGAAGATGAGCTTCGTCCAAACGTTGATAACTCCCGTCAGTAAGGACCTGCACCGTCTTACGCAGGTGAATCAGCTGACGGTAATGATTGTAGATCGAGTTCGGGTCCTCTAACTGAGACTGAACGTTGATCTGTGGATATCGTTCATCTACCTTAATCCAAGGCGTGCCTGTAGTGAAGCCCGCATTGCGAGTGTTATCCCACTGCATCGGTGTCCTCGAATTATCACGAGACCGCTCTCGAATGATATTCAATGCTTCTTCTGCACTTTTGCCTTGTTCCTGTAAGATACGATACATATTCAGAGATTCAACATCCCGAAACTCTTCAATATCTGCCCACTGCGGGTTGGCCATCCCAATCTCTTCACCTTGAAATATATAGGGCGTTCCTTGAAGACCATGTAACGTGGTTGCCAGCAGCTTGGCGCTTTCCGCATGGTATTCGCCATCATCCAAAAAGCGAGAGATCGCCCTTGGCTGATCATGATTGTTAAAAAACAATGCACTCCAGCCGCCACCTTGTTGCATGCCCGTTTGCCAATCCGAGAATAGCTTCTTCAACAATTCAAAATCATATGGCATCAATTCCCACTTATGTCCATTTGGATAATCTACCTTCAAATGATGAAAATTAAAGGTCATGGACAATTCTTTTCTTTCTGGATTGGAATAACGGATACAGTGATCCAGTGAGGTGGAGGACATCTCCCCTACAGTGACACTGTTATACGCTGAGAATACTTTCTCATGTAATTCATGAAGGTATTCATGCACACTTGGGCCGTCCGTATAATACTTACGCCCGTCCCCAGGAGCCGTGCTTCCATCGTCGTCCGAGAATTGCTGATCTTTGGAAATCAAATTAATGACATCAAGTCGGAAGCCACTAACTCCCTTCTCTGCCCAAAATTCCAGCACATTAACAACTTCCTGACGAACTTTGGGATTTTCCCAGTTTAAATCCGCCTGCGTCTTATCAAACAGTGTCAAGAAATATTGGTTTGTAGCCTCGTCATACTGCCAAGCTGGTCCACCAAACTTGGAAATCCAGTTGTTCGGAGGTCCTCCATCGGGTGCTGGGTCACGCCAGATATAATAGTCCCTGTACTCACTATCCTTAGAAAGCCGCGCCTGCTGAAACCAGACATGCTCTGTGGAAGAATGGTTAACCACGATGTCGATCATCAAGTGCATCCCACGCGCCCGAATTTCCCGGCTCAATTCTTCAAAATCCTGCATTGTTCCATAGTCAGGATTAATCCGGCAATAATCGGCTACATCATACCCGTTATCACGTTGTGGTGAGACATATACAGGCTGCAACCAGACAATATCGACACCCAGTTTTTGCAAATAATCCAGCTTTTGCGTCAGTCCTCTTATATCACCGGTTCCTTTACCCGTCGTATCGTTAAAACTTTTGGGATAAACCTGATAGACTACTGATTTTCGCCACCAGTCCTTATCTTGAGGAATCAAAGTCCTATTCGTTGCTTCCATTCATGCTCATTCCTTCCTTGCGAAATGAAGTAGCGTAAAAAATAATATAACGCTTTCAACATCTTGTATATACAAGATTAAGTCATGTATATACAAGTTGTCAACAGCTTTATTTATTAAGGTAATACCCGTTTTGCAGCTAAATGATCAGGAGACTCATCCATTCTGTCCGATTGTATGTTATAACTCGTAAAATAAGCTCAATTCACACGAAAAAAAAGCTCCTGCCTATAGTCAGGAACCTTTCTTTTCTATGATGGAAACGGTATTCATTTACATCCATATCGATAGTGCACTATAAAGGAGCAATAAGGACATTATGATATTGAAGGAGCGCTCATACTTGTTCAAGAAACGCTGAAACATAGCCCCAAAAATCGCCCAGCACACTACAGCTATAAAACCAATACAGGTCAAAAGTAATGAAATCATAATAAGCTCTATATACGATACATCATAAGGCATAACAAACGTTGAAATGACCGTAATACCATACAAAATGACTTTTAAATTGATAAATTGCAGCAGCAATCCTGATTTGAAGGAATATCCTTCATTGTGATCATTATTTTTAGAAGAAGGTTTGCTCTTCGCTATTTTTATCGCCAGATAAAGCATGTACAGACTACCGAGTACATTCATCCAGATTTTAACCCGTGGCAAAAAATGATACAAAGCAAGATTAAAATAGCAGGCTAACAGCATAATAGCGAAACAGCCCGCTGTTACTCCCAGCAAAAATGGAAATGCTTTTCTCAAACCTAACCGCCTGGCACTGTCTAATGACATAATATTGTTGGGTCCGGGCGTAAAGCTGGTAACAATCACATAAGAAAGAAACGGAATAACCGGCATGCAACAATCAACTCCAGTATGTTATAATTGTATAAAGTGTGCGTTAAAACGCACATTTGTACTTTATGATTGTACAATACGTTCTTTATAAAGCACAATAGGGGCGAATAATTATGGAGAATATTAATCTGATTTTAAGTAAAAATTTGAAATATCTAAGAAATGAACGAAAATTAAGTTTAGATAAATTAGCCGATCTGACGGGGATCAGTAAAACGATGCTTGGTCAGATTGAGCGGGGAGAATCAAATCCTTCGATTACAACCGTATGGAAAATTGCGAACGGTTTGAAAATCTCTTTCACTGCCCTGATTAATGAACCCCCTGCAGATGCAGTAGTCGTTCCGAAAACCAAGGTGCAAGTGCTTGAAGAAAATAATCACTATCGGTTGTATCCGTTTTTTCCCTATGAAGGAAGTAGAAATTTTGAGGTTTACACCGTAGAGATTGAAGCAGGCGGGGAACTGAGTTCAGCGCCACACCGTGAAGGTACAGAAGAATTTATTACGGTATTTGAGGGTGAAATGGTGGTAAAAGTCAGCGAAGAAATGTACACAGTTAAAGCTGGAGATTCAATCCGGTTTAAAGCAGACCGTCCACACAGTTACTATAATCTAGGAGAAACACTAGTTCGGATGAATATGATTATTTATTACTCTGTATAGTTCAATCTTGAAGACCATAAGCATACTAGTCTTTAAATTAAATGATCCTATTAAAATAAAGAGCTATTTTAATAGGATCATCGGAACAAATATTAAATGCTTTGCCTGTATGCTGTTTAGGAGATTTCAATCTGCTTAATTATTCGTGCTGGATTTCCAGCTACAACCACATGATCTGGAACATCCTTGGTTACTACTGCTCCTGATGCCACTACGACATTATTACCTATCGTAACACCAGGATTGATAACGGCTCTTCCACCGATCCATACATTGTTGCCAATCTTAACAGGCTTTCCATACTCTGGGCCAGCGATTCGTTCAAACGGATCTATGGGGTGAGTTGCTGTGTAAATATGAACTCCTGGAGCCAGGAAACAATTATCTCCAATGCGCACTTCGCAAACATCCAAAATGGTACAGTCAAAGTTGGCATAGAAATTATTTCCAACATGGATGTTGTATCCGTAGTCACAACGTATGTTGGGTTCCATGCCTATATTTTCACCAGTTGATCCGAAAAGCTCCTTAAGTAACTTTTCACGGTACTCACGATCCGTCTCTGTCGTCTGATTAAAGAGACGGACACATCTTCTCGCATACTCTCTTTCACTCGTTAATTGAGGATCAGCAGCTACATACAGTTCTCCATCTATCATCTTTTGTTTTTCCGTTTTCATAGTCATGGGCCCATCCCCTTTATATTTTAATCTGATTTTTTTTCTTTCATCCCAATGGGTTGGGTAGCACTCGATATCAAACCAGCAACAATAACGCCAACATAGTCAATGACCGCACCTACAAGTGTCTCCATACGAAATGAACCGTGGAAAGCCGGCAAAAGCATTTTTTGCAATTGATTTTCTACCACAGAACCTTCGGCATTTACTTATCTCCCTATCACTACTTTTTATTAATCTTTTAATAAGTTATATTATAATTAGTCATTCTATTCGTATCCAAACTATTTGTCAAAAAAACTGGATGGTATGATTTGCTAAGAGCAGGTACCTTCCTTTTTTAGAGCTTCATCATTACAAGCCATATGTGGATCAAAGGACTTTTCAATGCTCCAATCATGAGGGACTTGAAGGAGCCGCCAATGCTCATCGTTGTAGTCCATTTTCTCAGCACCCGCGTAATTCCCTTCTATAAATCTCCAGTCTGTTTTGAACGGCATAATCACTCTGCTTCCCATCATCTTGCCTCCATTTCATAAAGTGGATGAACGGATATAACAACAGTGCGGAATGACCATCACAAAAGACGTGTTCTCATTACAATATTTGAAACACCGGGCGATCTTCAATAAAGTGTACGGGAAGCATCGGAAATTGGGCGGAAAGTACATCTGCGAGATACTTCATCCCAGGTGCTTCACTTTCAGCATGTCCCAGCATGATAAGTGCTCTACTGTGCCCTTGATAGACAGCATCTTTAACATATTCTGGTGTTTCCCATTCTGGGCCTTCACCGGCGATGACTACATCTACATTTTCATTTAGAAATAATGGAATGGCTAGATCGCCACCTCCCCTGTATCCTACTGAAATTCCCACTCGTTCACATGGCATGGAAACCTCGCCAGCCACCCGTACATAACGAATATGTAGTTTGGCTTTGATATATTCAGCGATCTCCTTAACTTTCATAGCGGGAATAGTCAAAATGGCGGCCGTCGGCTGCTGTTTTACCATGTAGTTGTGCCAGCCAAGCGCCTGAAGAAGCCCAACCATCACTCCATCCGGTTGATAACGATGTATGGTGTCATGAAACCGATAAATGCCTATACCTGCATCGGCAATGAGGCGAGATTTTTGCGAAAAAACCGGATCATGTAGTAGACACTCATGCATCCTCTGATGACTATAAAAAATGCCTTCATGCGTAATGATAAAATTTGCACCTAGAGAAATAGCTTGTTCTATCACGTACTGTGAAGCGGAGAAAGCGGTTACAATTCCTTGCACCTCAGTATCTACAGATCCTGGGTCCAGCAGATCTACGGTGGTGTGGGGTAGGCTTATTCCCTTGGTCAGATGATTCACAATCAGACCCATAGTCATGGTCATACACGTTCCCTCCTCATGGATAATGCATAGCAATTGTACCATTTTATTTCAGCCATAGGCGCTATTCTTTCTAGCAAAACAGCCAGTTCCAGAGGAGCCAGCTGTTTTACGAATAATTCTATTATTTATACAGAACTCCTAAAATGGAGTCGATTCGTTCTTTTGCTCCTTGCCAGGATGTCATGACGGGGAACTCATATTGCTCTCTTGCTCTCAGATTCCATGGATGAGGAATACAAAGCACCTTTTTCCCCTCCTTTAGCGCAGGTACTAAATTATGAGGGCCATCATCAATCAGGAGATCATAGTTAATCAGGTTCTTTCGTTTACATGGGAAAAAGTTCTCGATCGGAATGAATGGCATATGTCTTTGAAGCCAGTTCCATTTCTCTACGACGGTCTTAGGTTCTGCTGCTGTCACAATAATGACATCAAAAGCATTGCAAAGCTTCTCCATTTCTTCTACAACATACTCGTCAAACAGTTCAAGTTCCTCAAACAAACCCGGTCGCCCATAAAATACATCATGCGTGCTTTTGGGATGACGTAGATGATCCGTGTTCCAATCTAACATTTCTTCATAACGAAGCGGATGAGTGGGAAATTCACTATTGTTATGGTATATGGCTCGTTTGACGAGATGACAGATGGTATCGTCCATATCGACTGCAATGATTGGTTTTCTCATCAGCTTGCCCCTATTCACTCTGGTAAAATTTTTCACAAGAATATCATACTATAATTTAATATCGCGGTGAAGCTTAGGTATTGCTGTCCGATAGATCTCACCTTTGTTCAAAATAATTAACCAAGCAAAACGTTAGGTCAACCTACACAAATTCGGAATATCACAGAAATATAGTTAGGTTATTTTTATCAATATAAACTAAATTTTAAACAAACATAAACAATAAATACAATGAAACCACAGAAAATCGCACTTAAATAATACATCCATGTGTTTATACTTCAAAAACACAAAAAATAACCAAAATAACCGATTGAATAACAAAAACACAAATGATAGAATAACAAAAATAACTTTTTTATATTTGAAAGCGCTTAATTTTGTGTTTAGCTTACTGCTATTTACACACTTACATACCTAACTTCATCTCTGTATAGCAGGAAGTTGAATAATATATTTAGGGAGGAATAAAAATGAAGGTATTGTTAAGAAAAGCACTATTGTCTGGAATGATCGGCTTGCTCATCATGATTGGTTTAGGAGGAGTTTTCTCCAAGGTAGAAGCTGCTTCAGGATTTTATGTAAGCGGTACCAAATTGTATGATTCTACAGGCAAGCCATTTGTTATGAGAGGCGTCAATCATGCTCACACATGGTACAAAAACGATCTTTATACAGCGATCCCGGCAATTGCCCAGACAGGTGCTAATACCGTCCGAATTGTCCTTTCTAACGGAAACCAGTACACCAAGGATGATATTAATTCTGTGAAAAATATTATTTCTCTCGTCTCCAACCATAAAATGATTGCTGTACTTGAAGTTCATGACGCTACGGGCAAAGACGACTACGCTTCTTTGGATGCAGCTGTGAACTACTGGATTAGCATAAAGGATGCTCTAATCGGCAAGGAAGACCGGGTTATCGTAAACATAGCGAACGAATGGTATGGTTCTTGGAATGGAAGTGGTTGGGCTGATGGATACAAGCAAGCGATTCCCAAGCTGAGAAACGCAGGTATTAAAAATACGCTCATCGTCGATTGTGCCGGATGGGGACAATATCCTCAATCTATCAATGACTTTGGTAAATCTGTATTCGCAGCTGATTCTTTGAAGAATACGGTATTTTCCATCCATATGTATGAGTTCGCTGGTAAAGATGTTCAAACTGTTCGAACCAATATTGATAACGTTCTGAATCAAGGACTCGCTCTGATTATTGGCGAATTTGGCGGTTACCACCAGGGAGCAGACGTCGACGAGACAGAAATCATGAGATACGGTCAATCCAAAGGAGTAGGCTGGTTAGCCTGGTCCTGGTATGGTAATAGTTCCAATCTTTCCTACCTTGATCTTGTAACAGGACCTAATGGCAATCTGACGGATTGGGGGAAAACTGTAGTTAACGGAAGCAACGGGATCAAAGAAACATCGAAAAAGGCTGGTATCTACTAAACGTACTATCAGAAAGTAAAAAAGGCTCATGGTTGAACGACCATGAGCTTTTACATTTTTATACTTTATACTAAAAGTACCCACTGTGCGTCTCTGAACTTACACTTCCTGGGTTATACGGTGAGTCGAATTTCATACACAGGCACGATGCTGACTGCGCCGATATCTACGATACGTTCCTTTGCCGTCTCTTTCCAGCCAGCCATAGTCGTATTGCTGTTGAGAACCTTACCTTTTCGTATTGGGGAAACATATACGTACAACCCTTGCTCGATGAGCCGATGCTCAAATGCTTTCAAGCCTATTTCCCAGGTCGTATGGTTGCAGAAATTATCGTTGATCAGTTCGCCATCCATAAAAGCATAACCGATATCTCCAGTATAATCGATACGCAGCAGAGCTTCCTTAATTCCGTGAAAGGCATCTATCTCAAAATCAATAGTAAGTTTATCGTCATTTATTCTTTTCAAATTGAAATGAATTTCTCGCTTAGGAGCCTTTAAACGATACGTTTTAAATACATTGTTTTCTGTTATGTCTAGCAGCTCTCCACCAGTAATAGATGTGATCGAGGCGTCGAAATCAGGGAATACACTCAGGGATACCATTTCTTGATCCGTCGATTCCAGCCTTAGATCGCCCTCAGATACAAGTACATTGGCATTGGTCAAAATGACTCTGTCCCGGCCTTGCATGTTTACCTTCCAAAATGTAAGACTTTGCTCATCAGTCATCGTGTAGATGGCAACTTTTTTGCCACTTTCAGATACCAGATGGATGAGACTATCGTCCTCTTCAGCAACCTTAATGATCGTGTTCCCATCCAACTGCTCTATCGAGCCTTTGTCGATTGTGGCACTGATGATATCTTTTGACTCAATTTCATATCTTCCCTTCATCCCCTCTGGTACAAAGAAAAAGTAGTATACTTCTCCATCTTCTTCTATCCTTGTTATCAGCTGTGCCGTAGCATATTTGAGCTTCATTCCATCTAAATTAAAGTTAAATGGCAATATAGCGAAACTTTCACGTCCTAACATCAGCTCACCTTGACTAGGGATTATAATCGTTTCCTCGGGCAGTTCAATGCTCACATTAAAATCGCACAGGTCGTCATTTTCGACATGGTCTTGGAAATTATTTAGAAACAGATAACCCGATCCAGCACTGGATCGCACTGCATATCGTAACGTATCCACATCATAAGGGTCCATCTGGGACGTATCCCCTGGCAGAATAGTCTTGGTTACTGAGAATTGCTTTTGGAACGTTGAAAAAAAGTAATGCTGCAGCTTTGTTCTATGGTACGATTCCCTTACTTGACCGAATTCGCCGATCATGGCGTTGAAATCATAGGATATTTTAGGTGTGGCTAGATCATTGGTGAACGGGTTAACCTTACCCCGAGGATTGGAACCCCCATGATACATGTAATATCCGATCAGATTACAGCCTTCTGCAACCTTCATGACAGTCATTGCTGGAACACTGCGGTAGGGAAATGCGAACCGATATTTATAAAACTGAACCATGCCGCCACCCATTTCACAGCAAGCGTACGGATAGTCTTCAGGCGCGTATTGAGGCTTAAAATTGTAACTCTCTGGAATCTTGTTATTATGCTTGTCGCGGAAAATGTATTCCGGTGTCGCAGGATGCTCGTCCATCCCCTCCAAACGTCCCTCTTCGTAGTAGATCCATGGCCAATAGGCATACCCGCCCCATAACGGCAGCATATCGGGTACAGGAGTTGTTGCTCCTCCCCATCCTGTGCACGTATAGATCGGAGTATCAATCCCCGCTTCCAGAGCTATTTCTTTAAGTTTTAACATATGCGAGTTACCGTCACTTCCACTGTTTAGCCACATATCATTAATTCCTACAGTCAATGCCCACTGGGCAGATGAATGATGATGCTCGTTTTCGATTTGGGTGCCGATAATCGGCCCCCCCTCCTTATATAACAGCCCTTTAACCTGGGTACCGATTTCGTTATACAATCTTCTTGTATAGAACAGATACCCCTCATCATTAGAACGAACCTCAAATGGTCGACCGAATAACCAATCTGGCATACCGCCGTTTCGAATTTCCCCATGATCAAAGGGACCGATCCGAATGATGGAGTATACCTGATGTTTGCCGCACAACTCGATGAAATGACGAAGATTCTTGTTCCCACTCCAATTAAAAACACCTTCAACTTCTTCATGTAGGTTCCAAAAAATATAAGTGGCAATGATGTTTACGCCGCCCATTTTTATTTTAATAATTTCGTCTTCCCAATAGCGTTCATCATAACGGGCATAATGGAATTCACCACAAATACCGAAAAAGGGCTCTCCGTCCTTCTCCATAAAATAGTTGGTGAATCCGATCTCCTCTCCTTTTGGGTTGGTGCCGCCAAGTTTGATATGTCCTTTAACAATATGCTTCTGATCGTCTTTAACCGCAACTCGATAGTTTCTCATGGAGTTCACTCCCCTCACTCGTTAATCTGAATTCAGGATAAATTGGTTCCACTTGCGCTGCCAAGCGATATCATTCCAGAATGGATGATGGGGAGCGCAGTTAGAACAGAGGGTCATTCCCCAGAACCCAAGTGCCATTCCTTTTCGCAACACATATTCAGCGATAAATTTGCCGACTGGGCCTTCTTCAAATTGGGCATGCAGCGGCGTGTAGCCTACATAACCTTCTCCTATGACAATTGGAATGCCGGAATGACGAGTCCATTCATGAATCTCTTCCAATCGGGTGTCGGCCTTCTGCAACATGGCCATTTTATGGTCTCCATACCGATCGTACAAAAATAAATCCCATTGATCGGGATCTACCCAGTCGTGCAAATAAATAAGTCTCATGCCGACTGGATTGCCTTCCATCCGCCAATTCTGCCCCGGAGGCAGGGTCCATTTTGTAAATGGAGGAGCGTCTTCTCTTAATAGGGATTGTACGAATGGATTGGGAAACGGCGCCAACTCATCATAAAGCGCTGCCGCTTCCATAAGCTCATTGAGCACCCCTTTAATATATAGGTGAAAATGGGCCACCTGCATATTGCGCGCGACGTAAGCCTTGGGGTAGGCTTCATTTAACGTATAACTGGCTGTCATCATCATATCAGGATGACATTGGCGAAGATATTCTATCGCTTCTTCTACGTAGGGCTGCATGGCTTCAATAAGCGCCGGTACATTCGTTTCGGCTATGCCTTCAGACGTTCCGACGGCGTTTAACTGCCCAAATTCCACTTCGTTATGCAGCTCTGTATAGATGATCTGACTCCTGTAGCCTTCTGCTGTGACGAAACGGATCAACTGATCCATTGATTTTGCAATGGCCATGAATCTCTCCTTAGGAGGAATTGCAGCTAGTTCATCTCTAAGCTCAGCATGAGCCAGAAAGCTGGGACTCTGCTGATATTCCCAAGAGGATAACATAATGTAACAGTTATGAGCCTTTGCTTGTTTGAACAGTTCGAGCAAATGAGCATGCCCGTCCAGTACTGCGCCTCCACGACAGTTATACCAACGCGTACGCTGGCCTACTTCCCCAAGGTTAGCAAACTCCAAGGGTCCGGAGCGTTTGCCATCCGCTGTAAACAACATGAATGGCATAGCACATATTCGGATCGTATTGTAGCCTCTTTCGACCGCTTCTTTAAAACGGGCTTCCAGATCGCTGTAGGGCTCACCTTCCTGTGTCATGGTATACCAAGAAAAGTCCCACATGGTGATCGTCAATTTGCGCGGTACAGTTCTCATGAGATTACTCAATTGATTTCCCCTCCCAGCTCCAGTCCATATGGTTCAACGCTCCTTGATGGTTAGCTTCTAGCTTAAGCACCGATTCAAAATGCAAGATGGCTTCGTCCTGTCGCCCTAATCCAAGCAAACCAAGTGCTTTCATATAAGTACAATGAACCTGATTACGAATATTCAGGTCATCTTCAAAGATGAGAAAGTCGGGTAACGAGACCGCGAAATAATCCATTTTCACGGGTTCGAATAAGTATCTATCGGCGTAATCAATGAGCTTGTTGAATCGACGATTGCCTTCCTTCGCATAACCAAGTTTCCGCCAGGCCAATCCTTGGTAAAATATCATATCTGGCTGTTGATCGTTATAATACATGGCATTAATGGGTTCCCCCAGTCCTTGAGAGGCCGTGGAAAAGGCCTGTCTTGCCTCATCTGTTAATTTCAATAGCTCATACGCGCAGCCCAAATAATAATAGATATCGTTATCTTGGGAACCCTCTAGCTTACCTTCGCCAAGATTCTCTGGATACACTAAAGCCTCCCGCAGCCCCTTTACAGCCTGTTCAATCCGCCCAGACCTCAGGTCGGACTTGGCAAGCTCTACCTTGGCCAGCCTATACTGTCCCGTTACCTTCCCCTCTCCGCCTTCCCATGGATGAAATATTCTCCCTGTCAGCAAGGACAACGCTATCTTATGCTGCTTCATCGTATTGTGAACGGTTACATATTCTAAAAACAGATCATCGCGAAGCTTTATGATTCCCGGATAACTCTCCATTAGATTCAATCTGTCGTTGGGCTTGATGTTCAGCTTCCTATACAGCTGGTCAAGCTCATAAAGAATACGTGCGTCTGAAGTATTGCACGCAAAGGCCTGCTCTAACGAATGGCGAGCCTTCTCTACTTGGCCTTGTTTGTTAAAATATCCAAGAGCAAGATTACGGTGAACAACGGGGTAAGTATCGTCAATGGAACGAGACATTTCCCAGCTGGAAATAGCATCCCGATGCCGTTTCTTATCATAGAGTAAATTACCTAAGTAATAATGCGCCTTGTCATCCTCCGGTCTTGTTCGAATTGCAAATTGTAACACATCCAACTCAAACAGACGGTTAGGAAAGCAGTAATCGGGTACTGCATCTGCGGCCTGAGCGAGAGCATTGTTCACCTGCTCAGGCTTGCCGATTTTAGCATAGCAGAAGGCCTGAACGTAATACAGCATAGGGTATGTTTTTGCCTGCTCTGGAGCTTCTTCCAGCACACATGCTGCATCCTCATAGAGTCCTGCCGCCGCATAGTCCGATGCTAC
The DNA here is from genome assembly GCF_038008165.1 of Paenibacillus sp. FSL L8-0644. Taxonomy (NCBI): domain Bacteria; kingdom Bacillati; phylum Bacillota; class Bacilli; order Caryophanales; family Paenibacillaceae; genus Paenibacillus; species Paenibacillus sp. FSL L8-0644. The sequence continues at coordinate 757,605 of NZ_JBBOYN010000001.1, read as the reverse complement.
CGCTATATAGTTGTGCACATCTCCACGCATCCATTTTTCCAGCTCTTCAAAGACCGTTTTAGCATCATCTCGTAGCCCGAGAGCCTCTAAAGATAATGCTTGCTCACGGTAAGCTCCAAAATCGGCGATATCGAGCTTCATCGTTTCCTTGGAAAAGGCTATTGCCGCTTCGTTCCTGCCAAGCTTACGAAGAATAGCCGACTTCAGGTTGCGTGCCTTGTAATTGCGAGCATTTCGGATTATTGAGCGCTCCACGAGTTCCAGGGCTTCTTCATAGTTCCCTTGTTCTGTTGCAATCTGTGCCAGTGAGAAATACCCGCTGTCTTGCCATGCCGCACTCCATACTGATTTATAAAATGCAGCGAACGCCTCATCCATCCGCTCTTGGTGTTTTAGCGACAAACCAAGCTGGTAGTAGGCCTCACCATCATAGGGATTAGAGTTACGCCAGGTTACCCGCGAGATGGCTTTACGAAAGCACTCTTCACTTTCTGAATACAATCCTCTACGAAGAAGCAACGTACCATATGCCACATTTACACGGCTGTCATTTTTATCTCTTTTCAGGCCCTCAAGATAGTACGCCTCAGGTTCAAAGGTAGCATGACGATATTGCTCCAAATGTTGTCCTGCTAAATACAATTCTTCGTTCGTTCTTAATTCCTCCGGTTCCGGCAAGGGGGCAGCAGCAGCCGGCATCTGTTCAACTTCCCTTTTCTTCGGCTGGTAACTAATCAGCTCCCTTCCGGTCGCGTCTTTGACAGTTAAGCATAGCTCATATTCCTCATCCTCAGCCAAAATAACTGTCTTCTGTATCAAGGCCTTATTAGGTGTCAGATCCAAGGTTTCTTGAATATAAACTTTCCGCTGACTGCTTAATTCCACAACAGCCTCACGAAATGACGAAGTCACATAGACTCCAATCTGTGCTGTCCCTTCGCTGCGATTTAATTCCAAACTAACGGCTGCATCAATTGAAGCGTTTTTGACCATACCAATATGTTTGTAAGGCATAAAATACTGTGAGAACGTCTTTTCTTCATACGGCTGAAGCCAAGTGAAATCTGGTTGATTATCGGTATACACTCCCGTCATCAACTCGATGTAGGGGCCGTCTTCATCTGTTAGATTGCGGTCCCAAGCTTGGCCGAATTCGCCATTTCCCCATGTCCACTGCTTTTTCCCGGGAGAGATGTGATGGTTGGCCACATGCAAAAGCCCAGCTTGTTTCATATGGTCGTAACCACCTATGAAATTGTAATCCGATTTATAGGCCATATATGAAGTGGGAACAGGAATATTTTTGTATCGGGAGATATCTACGCCTTCAGAATAATCCATTTTATAATAAGTGCCTGTAGCAATCGGGAAACGGGATACATCTCGCTTTCCATGGTCGAACACGGCTGATACGTCTGGAGGAAAAACAGATTGCGTGTGATCATGTACCGCTACGGCTGGATTGGCCCACCATAGAAATGTTTGAGGCTCGGCAGTTCGGTTGTATAGCTGGGCCCCCACTTTAAGGTATGCTTTATCCGGTTGAAGTGTAAAACCAGCTGTTACTTTCGTGCCGAACATACGATCAATTTCACTCACCCATACCGTTGCGCTTCCGTCGTCATGTTCATCCAACTTGTATTCAACGGGTCCGTAAGTGTTGGGACGGTGATGCTGCGGCCAGTTGAACTCAATGCCTCCAGATATCCATGGTCCCAATAAGCCCACAAGCGCTGGTTTGATGACCCTGTTATAATAAACAAAATCATAACCGTTGGTCTTGTCGACCGCACGATAAATGCGTCCTCCCAGCTCTGGCATGATCTCAATGCGCAAATATTTATTTTCTAGGAAAACTATTTGATAATTTTCAAGCTTCTTCTCATCCTCAATTTTATCAATGACCGGATGCGGATACACTCGACCGGAACTTCCCTGATAGACACGTTTCTCCAGAAACATTGGATTTTTGTCGGGTTTGCCAATTCCATACGTGGGGATCTGCACGGTTTGCTCCCACACGCGTGCCCTAGCGTCGAAAATGCTCAATTCCATCACTCCCTCATAGTCGCTCTTATATTCAGAGCTTACAAGTAAGCGACATTACAGACAATTGACAATCTACTGTTTATGATGGACTATATACGTATTTCATCATTAGAGCCGCCTAAGGCTAGGAGATGGATAGATTATGAATAAGAAAGCTGATGGATTTGAGGGTGAAAAGTTATATGTCGTTCCACCCTATATACTGGATAAATTAAATATGAATCCGCTTACAAAAAATCTATATATTACGGATATAGGCTGCTTCAGCCATGCCCGCCATCATTTTCGTGAAAGAATGCACGGATGTGACTCTCATATATTCATCTACTGTACCAGCGGAAAAGGTTGGATACGAACAAAGGATGGCCTAACGATTGACATGACAGAGCGAGGCTTTGCGTACATTCCCAGAGACATGCCGCATGCTTATGGGGCTGACGATAGAGATCCTTGGACAATTTACTGGTTTCATCTTAAAGGGGACCAAATGGATGATTTTATAGCATTGTTTGAGCCTTTTAAAACGTATATTTCGATATCTGCCAGTGATGGAGTCAAACTACTGGAGCTATTTCATCAGTGTTACGACCTTTTATTGAATAAATCATACTCCATTATACATTTAGTTCAAGTATCGCAAACTGTCCGTTATCTGCTGAGTTTTGTTGTATCGGTTGCATTTCGCAAGGAAGACAGTACGTACCAGAGTCATGTGGATAAGGCAACACGCTATATGAGTGAACAATTGGAATCCACCGTTTCGCTTGAGCAGCTTAGTCGGCATGTTCAGGTATCCAAGCAGCATCTGAACCTGATATTCAAGCAATCCACCGGCTACTCTCCTGTCGATTACTATTTAAGAATGAAGATACAGAGGGCCAGTCAGCTTTTGGATTTGACGAATGCCTCTATTAAAGAAGTTAGCATACAACTCGGTTTTAGGGACCCTTACTACTTCTCCAGACTATTCAAAAAAATAATGGGCTGCTCTCCTTTGGAATATCGAAATAATTTGAAGGGTTAATCTATGTTCATCAGGAGCGTTCAAATTTGCTTCTATCGGGCTACCGCAAGGTCACAGATCATTTACGAATCACGGGTGCAAGGTCTATACTTAAGGTTAAAAAAGGAAGTTTTGTATGCTCCTCACGTTGAATCGTAGACTAAATGCAGCTATGCCGCTAATTACACCAATCAGCATTCTAATTGGCGTCCTAATCGGTACGCCGTTGTCAGAATATACCGAACTCTCTCCCTGGCTGTTTGCATTCATGACCTTCGCGGGCAGCATCAGTATGGGGTTTAAGGATTTTGTCCATGTGATCAAGCATCCTGGTCCGATGATCGCCTGTCTGTTTATTCTTCACCTGGCCATGCCGCTTCTCGCCATGATGCTGGGACATCTGGCCTTCAGTGATGATCCTTACACGATTACTGGACTTATTCTTGGTGCAGCTATCCCTACGGGCATTTCCAGCTTCGTGTGGGTCAACATCTATAAAGGCAATACAGCGCTGACATTGGCGATCATTTTAATTGATACGATTTTGGCCCCATTTGCCGTGCCGGGCATCATGTCCCTACTGATCGGAGCGGATGTGCAGCTCGATACCTGGGCGATGATGCAGAGCCTATTCTGGATGATTGTCGTTCCTTCGCTAATCGGCATGGTGTTGAACGAATGGACCAAAGGGAAGATCAAGCAGGTATGGGGACCACGGCTAGGACCGTTCTCCAAGCTGGCTATGGCTCTTGTCGTCATGATTAACGGATCTGTCATTGCGCCTTATCTGGTCGATTTTAATCTTAAGCTTGTCGGAGTATGCCTATCCATAATCGTCCTTGCCTCCACTGGATATGCGATCGGTTATCTGATATCAGGACTGATGCGGTGGAATAATGCAGACCGTACGGCGCTTGTCTTTAACGGCGGCATGCGCAATATTAGCGCGGGAGCCGTGCTTGCCATCACCTATTTCCCGGCCCCGGTAGCATTGCCCGTTGTACTGGGGATGATTTTCCAACAATCCACAGCATCTCTGGTCGGGTTTCTGCTGAGTCGTCGCGACCGCGGCAACGCCAAGGAAAAGCGCAATACGGCCTCTGTTTCTTAAGCAAAGGGGGTTAGCGGTGGTTCCAGATGATAAAACTCCTCCTTATGAGGAGGAGTTAGTTTCGGAAGGGCGTTTCTATACGTACATGGTTGAAAGTCTAATTTAAATATGCATGCACAATCATGTAAATGGTCACTTTCCACTTCATAACATTACTATTGAATCGTGTAGGGTAATAAACTTAGCTTCCGTAAAGAGCCTTTCGTGGCACAACGTTCAAGCCATATATTACCCTAAGGAAACTAAGAACGATATACACAGGTCGCAAAGTCTAAAACAGCTTTTGCGTAAGATTTTGAAATTGTGACTTCACTCCATCTTTCTGAAGTTCTGATTGTAACACCTGATTAAAGGTTTGAAGTGCACGCTGGAATTTATTTTCACCAAATTCCGTAATCCGAGTATACACACCTCGTCGATCATCCTCGCATGTATGTCTTTGTAAAGCCCCGCAGTTTTTGGCTTCCATTCTCACTACGAGTCTCGATGTCGCACTTTGACTTAATCCCACCAATTCTTGAAGTTGCTGCAGTCGTAATTTTTTTTCCTCGGAATTGGATATAAAACCTAAAACATAAAACTCCTTCAAAGATAAATCATAATTTTGTAGCAGGGCTTGTTCTAACTTATCATTTAAAGTGGAATGGATGTGAGACAAAGACAACCATACATCCAAAAGTTCGTTTTCATGTTGCAAGTTTAGACCACACCATTCTATATTGAAGTATTTCCAGTAAGTTTATCCTATTGTAACAAGCTTAAATGGAATGGTCAAAACCCATAACCTATTTTGAATATTACAATCCGTCGTCACCGAACCAGCATGCAAATGCAGCATAATGATTCTCGTTTCAGAGTGTCGATTTTATTGACAGTAGTCCACCCTAACTATCTTCCTATGTACATACATTGCTGCAATTAAGCTTATATAATGTGAGAAAGTGAAGATAGCAAAAAACAGGTCAATCATGGTGATATCTAACCATAATCGACCTGTTGAATGTAAAGGAATAGCATTTTCAAAGTGAGCGGTAACAACATCATGACGAAATGGAAGAACAACGTAGATCGTAGCAAAAGGAAGTCAGACAACCAATTTTCACATGTAACCTTTCAAAAAGACGACACTGCATATCCAGTGTCGTCTTGTTAGTGTTATTTTTAATTGTTTTTGTTTCAAAGCAACTTAATAAGGTGAACTTTGCAAATAAAACTCTTGGCCTGAACCCTGAAGACTTCTCGAACCAGTCCCTTGGGAATTTCCCCCTTCAACCACTCTATCAAGATATATATAGATTCCATATCCTTTTACTGTATACATAATATGAACTGCAATCTTTTCATTGAGTTATTCAGCTTGCCATATATCTTTCAATTTCCAATATGTCAGCCCATTTACTAGCGCCTCTCCACCCTCTGTTATGATTTCTATGCCTAGCAATTTCTCACCCGGATAGATGCGACTTGTCATCGTAGCTTGCCCTTCATTCGCAAACATTTCAATGGATGAACGATCCAGATATACATGCAATGTCAGCTGTCCCTCAGCATTGAAGGCTGTTTGACGTACTCCATCTGTCTTTTTACCTGATTTAGAACAATTAAGCATTAGTTTCTGCTCCGGAATAGAATATGTGATAACCGTTTCTTCTCGACCTGTTCCACGAAACTTCAAGCCTACCAGGTCTGCACTTGACTTCGTGAGGTCGAACACTACCTTAACTTCAAGCAAGTCTTCTTCAACTTCCTTGAAGTAACTTCCAGAAATAGCGCCATATTGATACAAAACATGTTTACTTTGACGAAGTAACTTCATTTCTTCAACTGGAGTCATCAGTACTTTATTATTGTCACCCAACGTAATTAAACGTGGGATCGTCATTGCTCCACACCAGCCGTCTGCTTTCGTCGGCATATCCGATTCCCACATATCCATCCAACCAAGCGCTATGCGGCGACCTTGATCATCTAGAAAAGTTTGAACAGCATAGAAGTCATGACCATTATCCAACTCGATGAACTCTCCATGCTTATATTCATTACTATCATAATTATATTCGCCAACATAATATCCCGTCTGGAACAAGTTATTGTACTTATCTCCTTGCGCATCAATACCTTGTGGGGAGAACATAAATATATGCTTACCGTTCAGTTCAAAGAAATCAGGGCACTCCCACATGAAGCCCATATTCTTATCTCCCTGCAGAAGCACACCATGATAGGTCCAAGTCCTAAGATCAGGAGATGTATATAGAATAACACGCGGCAGGTCTTCTTTCGTGCTGTTACCTAGGATCATGTACCATGTATCCTCATGCTTCCATACCTTCGGATCACGGAAATGCTGTGAGCTATCAGTCGGAGGTTCAGCGATTACGGGATTCTGCCTTAGTTTTGTAAAATGAATGCCATCTGTGCTTACTGCCACATTTTGATTTTGGAAAAAGATATTGTTTGGTTGATCAATATAGTGATGACCAGTATAGATCAATGTCAGTTCGCCGTTATTATCTACTGCGCTTCCTGAGAAGCAACCATCAAGGTCACACGCATCTCCAGGCGCTAATGCAATCGGACAATGCTCCCAATGTACAAGGTCTTTACTCTTCACGTGGCCCCAATGCATTGGGCCCCAGTTCTCATCATAAGGATGATGCTGATAGAAGGCGTGATATTCACCTTTGAATTGAATTAATCCATTTGGGTCGTTAATCCAGTTTGCTGGTGCCATAATATGATAACCTAATCGGTACCGCTTGTTCATTTTCGCTTCTGCCTGTTTCAATGCTTCCTCAGCTTGCTTCGTATTGTTATTATATGTGTTCATCTTTCTTCCTCCTATGCTGTTTCAATATGCTTGTTAGGCTTGGGATCCAGCTTTTTCGGTTCTTTCTTTAAGGTAAAGATTGAGATTGTTGTAAAGACAAATACGAAAACACCCATAATCACGTACGTATTTGCAAAACCTCTAATGTCATAAGACATACCGGCGATTGGCGAGAAGATCGAAGCTCCTACCTGACTCATAAACTGGAATCCCACCAGATACAAGATCGAAGACAGACGCGTATCGAAATTTGCAGCCAAGTACTTAAATACGGAGATCAGCATGATTGGCAGTTCCAATGCGTGAATCAATTTCATAGCTGAGATTCCATAAGGTCCAATAACTAAGCCTGAACCCATGATCCGGAACGCCATCAAGAACCCTGCCAATATTAGACCCTTTTTTGCTCCAATTTTGTTGACAATGAAAGGCGCTAAGAACATCATGCCTGCTTCCAAGAACACTTGTAGGGAATTTAAGTAACCGTAAACTTGATTGCCTAATGCAACCGTTGAGAACGTCGATGAAAAGTAATTCGGGAACTGCTGGTCATACACATTGTAAATACAGGTAACACCAAGAACATATAAAATGAAGAACCACAAATGCTTATTTGCAAACAAATGGCCGATTTGCTTAAAGTTAACGGATTCTGCTCGCTCCATCTCGGAATCTGTCATTTCAACTTTAATTGTCATCATAATGATAAACAGAACGACAGCAGATACTGATGCAATCCAGAAGTTAATGTTAGGGTTGATATTAAAGAGCTGACCAGCGAAAAACGTTGCTGCTGCCCAACCTAGCGAGCCCCACATACGAGATTTTCCGTATTCAAAGTCATATTTTCGGCTGACTTTCTCGACATAAGATTCGATGGCTCCAATCCCTGCCAAAAAAGAAATACCCAAGTATAATCCACCTGCAATGGCACCGAGAAATACATTGTATTGAAGTAACGGCCCATAGATAAAGATATAGAAAGGACCAACAAATAAGAGCAAAGAACTGATTAGAAATAAAATATGCTTCTTTAATCCGATTTTATCAGATATATAGCCATAAAGCGGTTGCATACATAGCGCAAAGATAGCGTTTACAGTAAAGATAACACCTGTTTCAGCACCATTCAGACTGATTTCTTGCCCTAGCCAGATGGAGAACAATGAATAACTTGCTGACCAAGTAAAGAAGAAAAAGAAGAAATAGGCACTTAGTTTCCAGTACATGCTCTTTGACTTTCTCATATCGAACGCTCCTCAAGTTGAACATTTAATGTAAATGAAAGCACTTTCGTATTTACAGATCGATTATATGTCAACCGCTTTCATATGTCAACCGCTTGACATATTTTCGAAAGAAAAAGAGCTTTCCTCTTTGATTTCAATTACTCTAATAAGGATAGCTCCACCTTCTATCACAATGCTGAAAACTATGGAAATTGTATTAAGCCGTACTAGCTTCAATCAGTTTCACTGGTAGATAGGTTTCTCGCGGGACATCACTGAATCCACCTTCAATTTCTTTAATAAGTAACTCTATGGAAGATCTCGCAATCTCCTGTATTGGTTGCTGAATTGTCGTTAATTCAGGGAGAAGATTGCGGGTTGTTTCTGTTCCGTCATATCCAATTACGCGAATATCTTCAGGAACACGTTTTCCTCTTCTTCTTGCTTTAGCAATAAAAGACGCAGCCACCAAGTCATTACTCGCAAACAATCCATCTACTTCAGGATGTTCATCGAGCAAGCGTTTAATCGGTTCGTCGTGATTCTGTTGGTGGAAGGGATCATGTACTTCATAGGTAATTGCCTTTCGACCATACTGCTCCATCACATCTTCATATGCTTTTCTTCTTAAGCTTGCTGGTGTTTCCAATTCAACAGGGCCATTTATGTGTAAGATATGCTTGCACCCTTTTTCAATAAGTAGTTCTGACGCCAGTTTTCCACCCATATAATTATCCGATCCTACAACTGGGATTGAATCGGATAGGAAGCGATCGATCGCAATGACGGCAATGTTCTTCTGTTCATAATTTACGATACCCCGATTGTGTGTACCAACGATAATACCGTCAACTTGATTTCGCATAAGCATATCCACATATGATTCCTCTTTATCCAGCTGATTCAAACTGTTACAAAGCAACAGCTTATAGCCTAATGACGCACAAATATTCTCTATATGAAAAGTCAGCTCTCCGAAAAATGGGTTGCTTGTAGTTGGAATGATTAATCCAATCAGATTTGTTCGTTTACTAAATAATGACCGAGCCACATCATTTGGAAAGTAATTTAGCTCTTGCATCGCTTTATGAACTTGATCCTTCGTTTCTTGACTGATATAGCCACGATTATTAAGTACGCGAGAAACCGTAGTCGGTGAAACTCCAGCTAATTGTGCAACATCGTTAAGTTTTGGTTTCATTGATTCTCCCTGCCTTCTCTTCATGCCATATCTCTAATTTTTTTCATTTTAACATGGTTAAATGTTAAAAAACATGCTTGAGCATTCTTATGGATTATTCTTCAGATTTGTCTCCCTCTAAGAATCTCCTTGGCGACAGAAGAACTGGTCAAAGAAGACGCTAAAAAACAAGGATATGATAGCGAATTTGTTGATTATTACATCATAGAAATGAGCAAAAATCCTCCTGAAGAAGCTTACACCGTATTGCCTGCGGCTGTAACCATTTCGTCGAATCGTGCCACTGCTTAATAGGCTCTGTCGTAAATTCATTTCAATTTCAATTTTAATGATAATGGTAAACTAAAGTCTAAGCAGTCTCATTTCCTCAGATGCATGTCAGATGATAATTCAACGATCATCTTCATAATTAGTGAGAACTCATTGACTCGAAGTTATACTACTTCTTAATTGTCAATTGTTAGCGAATAATAATGTTTTAGACTAAACAATAAAGAACTAGACTGAGATAAGTTATAGACTGGCGACGCGCGGCCCGCATGCGCGACTGCAGTTGCGCTCCCCATCTCTTCCGGAATGAAGTCCAGCTTTGCGATCGGCGCGCTAGCGACTGCGCCCGTGTAATTAGAAAATATAGTATTAGACTGGAAAATAAAGTATTAAAGGTATAAACTACGAATATGCTTTTTTCTTGAACCCTCTCATATGATGAGAGTAATTCAGTATTCGAGGAGATGGTCTTGATGAACAAGAACATAGGGATTAAGGATACTTTGGTAAGGTTCGACGAGATTTCGAAGCATTATGTTCGGGAGCTGGACAAGTATAGTCTGGCGGAACTGTGTCGCAAGCCAAGCGAGAACGAATGGTCGCTTGGGCAAATGTACCTGCATCTGCCTCATTCCACGCTGAACTTGCAGCTCCGTCTTGCGGAGCAGTGCATGGCGCTCGGTGGCGGCAACGAGGAGGGCGACGGGAAGACGGAGGCCGGTCATGCCGTGTTTGAGCAAGGGAGCTTCCCACCGGTTCGCATTCAGGTACCGGCCGACTTGCAATATACGCCCCCACAGCCAGAAAGCAAGGAGCAGCTTGTCGCCAAGCTGGAGGAAGCAAGGCGCCGCATGCATGAGATTGGGGCGTCGCTACAGAACATAGACCCAGAGCGGCTGCAGCGAAAGGCGACTCATCCGGCCGTAGCCTTCGGCGCGTTAAACGCGGTCGAATGGTTCACGATGGTGGAGATGCATTACCGTCATCATCTTCTTCAAAAGGAGCGGCTGGACGCTTTCTTACAAACTGCAGAGTTATTAGGCTAACAGGACACGATAGTTGAATGTTGACCACAACAGCGGCCAGTCTAGGAATTTATTTTCGCGTCCTTATCTGCCGCTGTTGCATTTGTCGGATCAGTCTAAAACTTTATTTTGGACAATAAAGTTGTATACCAAAATCCAATATTTGCAATTTTGATTCTTTTATCAATATATAAAAATATGTACGTTAAAATGGGGTAATACCAGAGAAATTGATACAAACCGCAATTTGTTTCCTCTAAGCTTTTAGAGGCTGATCGTTTGGACTGCTTACATCAACATAAACACGAACATATTCACTGTTTCTGTTCTGATAGGCCTTTGAACGCTTCAGCACTCTGTAATAGTCCTCGAAGTGCTCCAAAAACTGATCAATCTCTTCAGGTATTCCTTCAACCCGTATTTTTAGCATCCTCTTTTACAACTCTTCTTTTAGCGATGAGCTTGGAGCATTTTCAACCATTTCGTTTGTGATTCCGTGGATGGCGGTCGCTTCTTCTGGAATGAGGGATACCGGCTTGATTAACGTTTCAAAAAGAGGATTTTCGTCAAGATCAATAATTGCAATCTCTACGATCTCAGAGTCGCCATCTAAACCGGTGGTTTTCACATCTAAAATGATATATTCTGATTTTCTTTGGCTAACTGAACGGTTCGAGCTTTTTGTATTGCTGCTAGTTGTTTCTCTTATTTTCACAAAAAACCAAGCTGACGATTATAAGATGGACTTTTTCTTGTACAAAAAAGAGTCTGCCCTTGGGCAGACCCGATACAAATGAACAGACTCGTGCAAGTTGTGCTCAGTCAGATTGAACCTGCAGGATAGAGGCTGTTTCAATTCGGATTTATTTTGTTAACTTGATAATAATGTGCTTCTACCCAACATCGTCTCTAATTCGAAAACATTTATTCCATCTAATGATCTTTTAATGGAATAACCTAGCTGACATTTTTAAACACCTCTATTGACACTTAACACTATCATCAATACAACACTTCGTTAAGCCACATTATTACAAATTTATTGATGTAGTTGAGATGGACTCACTTTTTGAATTTGAACAAGTATATCAAACGTTTTACCTAATGATATATCAACAGTTTTTGGTATAGCAGGGCCTTCTTTAGTTATTCCAGCGAAAATTTGATGTTGTTCGTTTAACCAAGTTTTTGTCACTCCGTTCGCCTTACGTAAATCAATAAAAAATTGATCTTTTTTGACCTGTCCAAAAATGTAATTATAACTGTTTGGATCATCTGATTTTAATATTCCATATGGGCCAAATTCACCATCATTATTATAAACATTATATTGTCCTTTATAAACTGATGTTCCAATAGATACATACCGTTTTCCATAATATTCTGCTAAATGCTGCCCGGCTACTTTAGGGTATATAAATGGAATCATATTTGTTTTCGAAACGTGTCCATTATGTCCCCAAACTATGGTTTTCCCTAAATGTTCTTCAGTCCACTTCGCATTTTCATACATTGCAATATCATGTTTCAAATAAAAATCCGATGGTTTATCAGGGGATGTTCCTCCTAACATTGTAGTAAACTGTTCAATAATACGAGCATTTTGTTTTATCCATGCGAACTCTTTGGATTTTCCGTTCAGATAACTTTTATTTTGTTCTAATAAAGCACTGATTTGTTTAGCATCTGAAATATACTTTTCTTTTTCTTCTTTTGTAAGGCTCTCAAAAGTAGTCATATCCTTTGTTACAGGAATGAGACCTTTTATCTTCTCTTCTACTCTAGGCACAAGATCTGAATTGTTTCTTTTTATATATTCTATTATATTATTATAAACATTCTCGTTTACTGATTGAATGTCCATCCCAATGATACGCACTTTAGATTTATGTTCTGGATTAGCATTATATTGTCGAATCCAACTAAGTAGATCTAACATTTCTTTTGTGTTAAATACAGGTGATAGATGTTGGCTTGGGTTTCCCTTACCAGTAAGAACATATCGATCAAGCTCCAAAGCTCTGTCCCATCCCTCTTCTAAAACTAAGTTGATGAATCCCTTTTCAGATACTAAATAATTAACAATGCGTTGTTTCATTGTAAAAACTTCATGAGCCCCATGCGTAGCTTCACCTAAACCTACAATTGAAGCTGAACCTACCATATTCTTAAGTGGTTTTAAATCATTAAAAGATGCAGTTGGATTAGTTGTTTTTAAAGGCTTTGCATGCATTTCTAACCATTCCGTTATTTGATTTGTATTGTAGGGAGCTGTAACAGAAACTCCTGTTTTCGAGTCTGCATAAGTACTTCCTACAAAATTAGTCAGTATTATAGCAAAAACACCAAGTGCAATAATCATTTTCTTTTTCATAATACCCTCCTAAAATACTTACTTGTTAGTTTTTTGACATGCTCTAAGGAGCCCAGTTTAAACCATTTTTTTTCTTTTTTCCTACTTGCTAAATTCAGCAAGTAAAATATTTTTAAATGGATCAGGACTATCAGCTTTAAAGCTGTTCAAATTGACGACCAATGTATGCTTGCCTCCAAGTGTGCCACCAGCAAAAGTGGTAAACCCTAGAACTCTACCTTTGTGTCCCCATATCGAGACACCGTTTGGAAGCTTAGTTTCAAAGATCCCAAGACCATATCCGGTTCCTTCTCTATCTGTAGGAACTGTAGTAAGCATTTGTTTTAGTTGCTGTTCCTTCAGTAATTTACCACTGAGTAAGTAAGAGAAGAATTTGTTTAAATCGTCAGCAGTAGAAATCATATCTCCATCCGAGCTACCTGGGTTAATATAAGTAACGTCTTTTAGCTCACTTGCTCCGTCTAGTTGGAAATAGCCACGGGCATGCTTGGTGCCTGGAATCACGCTTGAATTGCCAGGTAGGAATGTATTTGACAAATCAAGCGGTTCAATAATCCGATTTTCAACCTCTTCCGCATAGCTGTTTCCAGTTACTTTTTCAATAAGGATCCCCAGTATTACGTATCCTGTGTTTGAATAAGACCAACCCTTTCCTGGGGCAAAGTCTGGGGGAAGAGAAATCCCCATCTTTACGAATTCTTCAGCCGTATACGATTTTTTTGTATCCGTATAATCAAAGTCTTTTGAATTTACATAGTCAGCGATACCACTTGTATGATTCAATATCTGCCGGATAGTAATTTGGTTACCATCATATCCGTTTCCTTGAATGACACCAGGCAACCATTTTTCAATGGAGTCGTCTAGATTCAAGCGGTTCTCTTCAGATAATTGAAGTAGAACTGTTGCAATGAATGTCTTCGTTACACTACCAATGCGAAAGCGAAAATCTGTTTTCATTGGTTTCTTGGTGCTCAGGTCCGCTAACCCAGCGGCATAACTCCATGTTTTTCCACCCTCAGAAGTTTTAGCAAGTATCCCAGGATATCCAAGTTGCAATGTATCCCGCATTGCCTCTTTGACGGAATTACGTTCACTTTGAGTGCTTGTTTGTAACGGACTAGATACATTTTGAATGGACTCCGCTTTTACAATTGAGGTTGGTGTTGTGTATAACAGAGAACTTCCAGCCATTAAAAGGACTAAACCTGTAGATGCAATTTGACAATGCTTTTTCATAAAGATATTCTTCTCCTCTATTCATATTGTATCGGCAGTTATTTGCTGTTTTAGGGCAAGAGTGGATTTGCAATTATCTTTACTCATTATTATTTTCACAAACGCTATTGTGTCCTAACAAACGGTAAATTCCTTTTTTTTCACATGTATGTTAACCCTAGAAATTACTTCTTTTCCTTAAAACACTCTTGTTACTGGTTTGTTTTTCATAAATAGGTCATACCTGTTTCCCCTTTCACGCCTCTTTATTTTTTTATCATACACAATGAAAATCTCCCCTCCTCGTTTATTGTTAATGTGTTAAACTGCCTCTATGATTCTAAGTATTTTTCTGTCACATACAGTAGTGTCAAAATGTCACACTATTAAAAATCCTAATATTATTCGGAGTGAATATCTCAATCCAGATGTCGCTGTCAGTGAAGCTGGTGATTTGGCTGTGTCTTATTCGTATTCCCAGTTGCTCCATAACCTCTCTTACCGGAACTCTTGCCAATCTCAATTCAATCGCTTGCATTTTTCTAGGGGGTAACTCACTCTCGTTGCCAACGTAAAAACACCTCCAAGGTTATCTCCATATCTTACGACATGGCTTGATTCTCTTGAAGGTGTTTTGATTTGTCTCACGTTATGGGGTCAGTCCCCTTGATCTACAGTCGAAAAAGGTTCCTTATCTAACTTTACCAATCGATCAAAAACCTTAATTTCAAATCCCGATTCATTTCTCAACACTTCAAACCGGATGTTCTCCTCTACCGCCGGATTGATGGCTGAACCGAAACATTGTTATCTCCTGACTACAATCAATCATTTTAAGCCCATTATCTTCAAACAGGCATTCAGCATATCCTTGTTTTTATAGATTACAACAGTAATCTCCTGTCGTGCTCTCGTTAGCATTTGGTACAAACGC
This sequence comes from Paenibacillus sp. FSL L8-0644, assembly GCF_038008165.1. Classification (NCBI taxonomy): domain Bacteria; kingdom Bacillati; phylum Bacillota; class Bacilli; order Caryophanales; family Paenibacillaceae; genus Paenibacillus; species Paenibacillus sp. FSL L8-0644. Next base: position 742,361 of record NZ_JBBOYN010000001.1, on the reverse strand, counting down.
AGCCCCGTTGTTTCTTTGCACTCCACCTAGGCGACATTCTTTAGCTTGGCGTATTGTTGCAGGTGTAAGGCTTTTGCCGATGCCCAACCGCCGATGACAAATTGACATCGGACAATTTGTCCGATATAATCAAAACAAAACGGACAAACTGTCCGAATTTATAATACGAAGGGTGAAACTGGGATGCATATCAAAAAATTGTATTTTTTATCTGTAGGTGAATGTTTCCTAGATCAATCGGCAGTTAATCGAACCCTTGCCCCCGGGAAATTAGTCGGAATGCCTGTGTGGTCTTTTCTATTGGAAACGACCAGCGGGCCGATACTCATCGATACGGGAATGCCCGACGCTTTTATCAACAATCCCGATTACTACAAGGGGACTAGACGTGAAGGGCGCGTCGTCCCCAACATGTCTGACGGCGACTCGATCGTAAATGTGTTAAAGCGTGTCGGTTATCGACCTGACGATATTCAAATGGTCATTAGCTCCCATTTACACTTGGATCATTCTGGGGGAAACGGGCATTTCCGCAATACGCCGATCCTTATTCAAAGGGCAGAGTATGATGCGGCCATAAACAATGAGGATTACTCTCCATTAGAGTGCAGGCTGCCCGATTTACAATATCAAATCATTGAGGGTGACCATGAATTGATTCCGGGGGTTCAAATTTTATTCACTCCGGGTCATTCCCCTGGCCATCAATCAGTCCTTGTCACAACGGAAAAGTCGGGTCCAGTGCTACTGACAATTGATGTTGCTTATACTCGGGAGAACTTCGAGAATAGCGTACCGTTCTTGACATTCGATCAAGAGATGGCTGCCAAATCGATTACTCGCATGCAGGAGTTAATTCAGGATGTTCGGCCGTCCTATGTTTTCTTGGGACACGATAGAGATCAGGCGCAAAAATGCCGCACCTTTCCTGACTTCCTGTAATGGAGAGACAGGCTATGGATACTCAATCAATTGCTTTATCCGGCAATGAGCGGAAATTAATGGGGACACTTTGCTTGCTCATTATTTTCGGAAACATCAATATGACCATGTTTAATTTGTCTATACCTTCGATTTCCGCTGACTTTGCCCTGACCTCCTCGCAGGTGAGCTGGGTTATGGTCGGTTACAGCATTTTGATGGCTATCGGCGCCGGTACTTACGGCAAGTTAACGGAGTCCTTTTCCTTTCGCCAGCTGTATGTCATTGGTTTAATCCTTTTAGCTTTCGGCTCTATGATCGGCTTTTTTGCAGCTTCATACTTGCAAGTCATCATTGGTAGACTACTGCAGGCAGCAGGGGCCTCATCCATCTCTCCCCTGTCTTATGCGGCAGTAACCCTGTATTTTAAGCCTACAGTCAAGGGACGGGTGCTGGGAACCTTATCCGCCACAATTGCCTTTGCTTCCGGCTTCGGGCCTGTGTTCGGCGGTTTCGTAGAGCAATACTTTGGCTGGCGTGCTTTGTTCATCGTGTCCAGTCTGAGCCTATTTGTTATCCCTTTGATATTCAAGTATGTTCCTGACAAGAAACACGACCGCGGTTCATTCGATTTTCTCGGAGCTGTTTTGTTCTCCGCGGGACTGGCGTTGGTATTGCTAGGGGTTACGAACTATTGGTTTATGCTCATTGCAGGAGCAGCAGTTCTTCTATGGTTCGGTACTCATATTCAGAAAAAAGAACATCCATTTATCGATGCATCTTTCATGAAAAATGCTCCTTACCGACGAATTCTAGGGATTGGATTCCTTACCTTCGTATGCAACACGGGGTTAACCTTTACTCTTCCTGTCATGATGAAGAATTCCTTTCATTTACCAACTAGTAAAATCGGTCTGCTGATGCTTCCCGGTGCCGCCTGTGCAGCCTTGCTCGGATCCCGGATCGGAAGTTGGACAGATCGTTTCGGAAGCTCCCGTGTGCTTGTCATATCGCAAAGTCTCGTCATCAGCGGATTTATACTACTGGGGGTATCCGTACATTTGCCGCCATGGATCGACGCTTTATTGATCATTATCCTTATGATTGGATTCAACGGTGTCCTCACCTCTAGCAGCAATTTAGTTTCGACGACACTCCGTTCGGCTGAGCTGGGTGTGGGGATGGGTATTTTCACACTGGCCTATCTCCTAGGCGGAGCATTCGGCCCTTCGCTGGTCGGCCGACTGATTGATCTAAAGATGCCTTTTTCTGTTGTTTATTTTACCATTTCCCTGTTGGCAATCCTGACATACTTATTCGCAAGAAAAGCAAATCCTAGCGGAAGTTATGGTAATTAGTTTGGTAGACTTACGACATGTCCGAAAGATACGGAGGATGAATAGATGAGTAAATTAAATTTCCAACTGTCCTTTGCTGCTATTCATGAGCTGGCCGAGGGGATCCGAACAAGGAAAATATCCCCGGTAGAGATTACAGAACATGCGCTTCACCGCATCGAACGTTTGAATCCGAAACTGAACGTTTTCGTTACCCAAACGTCCGAACTGGCGATTGAACAAGCGAAGCAATCGGAACGCGATATTATGCATGGTCGGTACAAAGGGCCCCTTCACGGGATTCCCATCGTTCATAAGGATCTATATTACACTAAAGGGATCCGAACAACTGCCGGTTCAAAAATATTGAACAGCTTCGTCCCCGATTACGATTCGACGGTTGCAGCTAAGCTACATGAGGCTGGAACAGTTCTGCTAGGCAAAGTACAGACTCACGAGTTCGCTGCGGGATTGACAACAACTAGCCCACACTTCGGTCCTTGTCTCAATCCGTGGAACACTGAACTTGTAACGGGAGGTTCAAGCGGCGGCTCGGCTTCTGCCTTAGCGGCTGGACTTACTTATCTGGGCACAGGCTCGGATACCGGAGGTTCGATCCGCATACCCGCTGCTTTGTGCGGTGTCGTAGGGATGAAGCCGACGTACGGTCGGGTCAGTCGGTATGGTATCATTCCAATGGCCTGGTCATTGGACCACTCGGGTCCGTTGACCCGCTGTGTCATGGATGCGTCCCTGTGCTTGGATGTGATGTCTGGCTTCGATCCAAAGGATGAATCGACTGTCGATCTGCCTGCGCCAGGTATCAAGATGTATCCGAATGGTCTCAGGGGTGTGCGTATCGGATTGCCGACAAGCTACTATTACGAGGATTTGATGCCAGAAGTGGAAGCTGCGATGAAGGCCGCTATCAATAAATTCCGAGAACTGGGAGCAGAAATCATCGAAGTTAGCCTGCCCCTGATCAAACATGTTAGAAGTGCGACGATGGCCATTATGATGACGGAAATGTACTCGTACCACGAGAAGTGGCTTGAGACAGAATTGGAACAGTATGGACCGGACGTCCGAATGTTTCTTGAAAGCAGTAGAGATATTCCGGCTTCCATTTACCTTCAGTCTCAGCGGGCCCGGCAACTAATTGTCAATGATTTTTTGAATGCATTGTCCGGAATCGACATCTTGTTGACGCCGGCAACACCGATCACTGCGCCGCGTGCAGATGATGAAGCTAGTGTATTCAGATTGAACTCATTTACGGTTCCGACCAATTTGACTGGCTTGCCTAGCTTGAGCATGCCTTGCGGCTTCTCACCTTCCGGTCTGCCGATTAATATGCAATTGATTGGCCGCCCCTTCGAAGAAGCGACAGTACTAGGTATCGGCAATACTTATGAAATGAATACAGACTGGCACAAGAGACATCCGGATTTGTAAGCCTGACTATATTTGATGGAGGGTAATCTATGGATCAAAAGCAACTTAACTCTGAAGTTAGCAGGAGAGCATCAACCGAAACCGGAACAGATACGACGAGCGACAAGAAAAAAGCATACGAGCAGTTTATTCATACGATCGCAAGTTTAAAGGAACTGGACCTATCGGGCATTGAACCGCATTTGCCTCCAATTTACAAAAAGCACTATACCAAGAGATAAAAAAAGCTCATCGGTCACCCAAATGAATGTATTTTTAATTTTTCACGAAATGTATTATAATTATGAAGACGGACAACATGTCCTATACACGAAAAACGGACATATTGTCCGTTTTTCGTGTTAAATAACAGTTAAATTAATGATGAAGGGAGATGTTTATGGTGAATTCAGAATCGCAATCTGTCTCTCTGAAAATTCCCAGAGAGGAGTTAAACCGAAGACGAATTTTGGCGGCGGCTAGAGAACTTTTCATCAAAAAAGGCGTTGACAATGTCAATATGCATCAGATTGCGAAGACTGCTGGAGTAGGACAAGCAAGCCTATACCGCCGCTACTCGGATAAGGGCGACATATGTCAGGAGATCGCGTATGAAGAATACCAACCTTTGTTTGATGAAGTTCAAGCATTTCTTGATCAATCCCCAGAAACCGCTGCCTTGGACCGGCTTTACCATGTAATCGTAAGATATGTCTCTTTTTTAGAGGCGAAAGTTCCTTGGCTCTGTGAGGTCAGCCGGGCCTCAACCGGGCATCGTCCGTTACAATCCCCGTTATGTCAATGGATGCGCAATATAAGCAGAAATCTGCTAAATGAGGCCGTTGAACAGGGAGACGTATCCGGGGTGGACATTTCATATACTATTGAAGCCCTGCTGGCCGTGCTTCACAATATCGATTACCATCTCCAAGATGAGGGCTTTACAAGCCAACGAGTTCTTGATGGATTACACCGCATATTTATTGAAGGTTTAAGAGCTAATAGACATTAATTGAGGGGCTGGCCACAAAGCCACATAACATGGATGAGGAATAGTCCTGCGTAACTCCTCTTTTTATCTCATAATGGTATATTGAATGTACAAAGAAACCATATCTTTTCAAATGGTCGGGTGGTACCTCCATTTTACCCAGGAACGGTTTCTTATTGTTTTACAATTGGAGAACAGGACGTCCCTAGTCATTTTTATGACTTATGGGACAACCCTTTTTTTCTGCCAATGGCTGCTACGCGAATTGTCCGGATCGGACTTCCATGGCACGCTCTCCTTATTCGGTCTTCTTATCATCAGCAGCGCTCTTTCGTCTACTTCCTGTAGGCTTCGTAGCAGCAGGCTTAGTAGCCTGAGAATCCATGGAGAACAAGCAGGTTTTCATCTTATGTATTCCAAAATTGCAGTTGAAGAGATTTGTACAACACTTGGGGATTTTATTAACTCATCTTCCAAACTCCACGTCCAACTTCTCCAATCCATAACCAAACCACCTTTACGAAAAGTATCAATTATGATCGTAATTTGGATTCGATATCGATAATACCATATGTTAACATTTATAGGATATATAGAGTAAATAGAAACACAAAAAACCAATAGAAACAAGGGGCTTTGTTTCTACTGGTTTAAAAATGTCTCAAACATATACCCAAAAATGTCTCGGTTATCAACCAAATCAGTCTCAATTATTACCGTTACTCACTGTGTGGTGTCATAATTAATGAGAATATCCACATTGCTTAAATGCATAAAAATACATCCGCTTGTATACATTATTTTACCATCGAGTAACCCTAAAGATACAAAAAAGGGCACAAAAAATGCCGGTTAATGGATATAAAAAACATATGCAGTTCCATCATTAAATACAAAGATGCAGTAGCTGGTAAATCTTCAATTAATTTAATTTTTGAGTCTGTTATGAGGTATACAATATTGTTTGGATCATAGAGGTACCAGTCATCTCTCATCACTTACGATATATCCGTTAACTTTTTTATAGCCAGCAGCCATTTTCTCCTTATAAGCTTCATCACGTAGTCTTTTTATTCTTTCCTGTTTTAATACCTCTCTAGCTGCTAATTTTAGTTTATTGTACCTTCTATTGAGTTTATCTAACTGATAGAATGCAAACACATTGCTAAGCTTAGGCCTTTCATCGAGAAGGGTTAATAACTTAGGAATTGTGACTGAACTGTAAAACTGCCCCAAACTCTTTGGATCTAGCTCTTAGTTTTCTTCTGTATTCTGTTCTTTGCGTTCTAAGAGTATCTATCTCTTTCAACAGTTCAACTTCACGTCTAGCCAGATGGTTTCTTTCAGTTTCAACTTTAGTAATATTTCTTTTCAGAGGCTCTCTGAGTTATGCCCGATGATTTCTTTCATCACCAGCAAATTTTGATTTAGATCTGCTGTAAAAGGAACGACTAGTTGAGGTATTTCTTGTTTCATGAAACTTTTTTTGATCAAAGCTGAACCAGTGTAAATTTCTCCCGTTCCCTGTATGCAACCATTGAAATACTCTTGATACTCCAAACGGAAGAGCAAATGGGAAAAAAGTTCCTAACCATATATCCGGTTTAATAAGATAAGTTAGTACCTTTTGCAGAATGATGACGGTCTCACCCTTTCATGAAAATCAAGAAATTCCATATTTGCTAATTTAGCATACCCAGCCCCATTATTTTAATTCAAACGCTTAATTGCCCTTGTCTTAACACGAGACAATATCATTTATCTGTAAAACAAAAAGCCGCCAAATTGGCGACTTCATAACCACTGCAAGTTCTTGTCCCGAACTGAGAACAAGAACTAGGTACCCCCTTGGGAAAAGAATATGATCTTATTGTCAATCTTCATATTATTATAGGTAAGATGCAAGGAAAGATTCTTACGCCCTCTTACCACTGTAAAACTATATTATGAAATTCTCCGTGTTAGTCTTTCGATTTCTGCTAACTTCTAAGGATACGAACCCCCGGTACGGTTGTGAGCCGACGGGAGGTTACGTGTCCAGGCATAAGATAATACTTTAATTAGTTTTGGAGACCAGTTTAGATACGGATATAAGCAATCGGGCTGTAACCATTTCGTCGAATCAAGCCGCTGCTTAACGGGTTCTGTTGTAAGAACGTTTCAATTGGAATGATAATCATAACTACTGTCTAAACATTCTCATTTCCCCAAATGCTTACCAGATCATTGATCTGAAGCGACACGACCCTCAGTTCTCCACCAATGGCGTAGAGTTCTAGTCCCTTACTTTCGAAGTCCGGGAAAATCATGTCTGAAATGATTGTTTTTCCATGATTGCCGAAGACTTCGACACTTGACCAATCCAGATAAATGCTCAACTGTATCCTCTCATGCTCTGGCTTCATAGTGGCCTTGTGTATTGCTGTGAAATCTGAATGAAAATCAGTGGCGCTCGACTTCGTCCGATCGACGAACAATTCCTCATTCGAGATATTATATCCGATGATCGTCTCCTGATTGGCGGACTTCCGTACTTTAAACCCGAATTCCATAGCAGTACCGATTTCAAATTCTGCAATAATTTCTGCCTTGGCTGCGGAAATATCAGACAACACGTTCATATCTGGCTTAATCGTCAAGTCTTGTAGAGACAAAATCGGTTTTCTTAGCTGACTTAATTCATTTATGGGTGTTTGGATTAGGCGAAGTCCCTCGGGATAAGTCCTTAGCTGTAGCTCCCGGGGAATTGATGTCTTGCCACGCCATTCCTTTGAAGGAAGCGTGGTAGCATAACGCCAATTATTCATCCAGCCGATCCAAATCTTTCGTCCGTCTTCGTTCGAAATGCCATTCCAGGACACGGCCGCGTAAAAGTCTGATCCATAGTCTACCCATTTGATAGTATCGATGGATTCCAACGCTTCATCTGGCGTGAACGACTTACCGTCAAAGTTGCCTACAAAATACATCATGCCAGAACCGCCTGCCGGTGGTTCCGGATCGTCTGGATTCACACCATTTCTATCCCCGACGCTTAGCATCAGAATCCACTTCGTGGTATTAGGATCCTCATCCACTTGGATTCGAAATATATCAGGACATTCAAATATCCCTCGGTGTATATGTGGAATGTCGGAACCGAATTCGCTTGCAAAAGACCATTCTTTCAGGTTTGGAGATGTGTAAAATTCTACACGGTCCCTTACGGCAAGAACCATGATCCACATTGATGATTCATCATGCCAAATCACCTTCGGATCACGAAAGTCTAGCGTGTCCGTTGGAAATAAAACCGGGTTACCTTCATATTTTGTCCAGGTTCGACCTTTATCCTTGCTGTAAGCAATGCTTTGCACCTGCGGTTTTCCAGGCTGAGCCTTGTTGCCCTCATTTGTATAAATGGCCACCAATCCTGATCCTTCCTCTTTGAAAAATCCGCTGGTATTGTTCTTATCCACCACCGCACTCCCCGAGAAGATCGCTCCGTCCTCCCCAGGTGGAATCGCTGGTGGAAGCTCAGTCCAATGCACTAGATCCTTGCTTACCGCATGCCCCCAATGCATGTTGCCAAAATCAGGCTGCGTATCATGGGGCGTATGCTGGTAGAACAGGTGGTATTCTCCTTCAAAGTAAACCATGCCGTTGGGATCGTTCATCCAATTTTTCTCCGGTGAATAATGAAATTGAGGCCTGTACGTCTCACTATAGTTACTTTTTCTCTTTCTGCCGCTATAGTCGTCCGTTAGGTTTAATTCTTTCATAGTATCCGCTCTCCTCTTGATTGTTGATAAGGTATTTAACATAATAATTTGAGTTGCTCGTTTGCAAATGAATTTGAAATACTACCATTTAAATGTTTCAGCTTTGATCTTTGAGATATCTGTCATAGCCTTTCTGTTTGATTTCCAGCCATTTATCTAGCCCCAGTCTGGACAGCTCGGCTTTATATTCGGCCCATTCTTCTTCCACTTTACCCGTCTTGATCCATTCCGCCCGCTTGCGGTTAACGTAAGCAAACAAATCGGTTTCCAATGTGGAGATCTGCTTCTGATCCTCCAGAGAGAAGAAGACTTTCGGGAAATTATGGTCAGCCTTCATATAAGGAACGAGTCTTTCCTTCATGAGCTTAAGCCGTCCCACTGCATCATCGGGCTTAGTCGTAACCGTTCCGTAATACTCGTCAAGAATTGCTAATGGACCACCGATGTTCGTTTTTTGCCGTAGCTCGACAGGGGCCGTTCCCTTAAGCGGAAGATGCTTCAGCATATGACTCGCTTCATCGTATTCAAAAATGTTCTGCTGAGTTTTGTCGCCGTAGGTACCCCAGTTGTCTTGCACGGACTGGATAGGATCATACAGCTGGTCAATCCATTTTGCCGTAAGCTCGAGATTTTGGTTGTCACTGGTAATCACCATTCTCCCCCGGTCAAAGCCGAGATTGTTCGTGCGGGTCACATTGACTTCACCGCTTGGTCCGGCGAGCGGATTCATCAGTTCATATTTATCGTTGTCTCCTGAAATATTCGCCTTATCCCATTGGAAGTAGAGGCCATATCTTTCACTCTGACCTTTGGCTAGATACGTGTTATAATCCTGCTCGAATGATTCCTCGTCGATCAGGTTCAGTTTATACAGCTCATTAAGATATTTAATCCCCTCTTTGTAACCGTCCTGATCGGCAGTGAAGACCACTTTCCCCTCATTGGTCACTACCGTATGATCGCCGTTGTCCCCAAGACCGAATGATCCGAACAGAAAATTCAGGTCCTCATTGCCGTTATTGAGCATAAAGGACAGCGGGATTTCATCCGCTTGGCCATTTCCGTTAGGGTCGCCATTTTTAAATGCGAGCAGAACTTTTTTTAAATCCTCGGTGGTTTTTGGCATTTTAAGTCCCAGCTTTTTCAGCCACTCCACATTGATCCATGGCATGTCGTTTACAGAATGAATGCTCTCCTTCTCAGAACCCAGTTCTTCAATCCAAGGAAAGGCATAAATGTGCCCGTCCTGTGCGGTTATCATGGATCTGTACTCAGGCGCTTCCTTTAATACCTTCTGCAGATTGGGCATATATTTTTGAATCAAATCCTCTAAAGGGATAATAGTTCCATCCTTTCCGAGGTTCAACAAATCGTAATCGGAATATCCGGCATCCAGTATGGCATCTGGAAGATCTCCACTGGCAACAGCAAGGTTTCTTTTTTCAATGAAGGAATCGGAGGTGAAGTTGGTAAAATCGATATGCACCCCTGTTTTTTCTTCCAGTCTTTTATAAATCAACTTTTCATTTGGATCGGAAGGTGCCAGCGGCGAGCTTTGAGTCATAAAATGCAAAGTAACTTTCTCTTTAAGCGGCAGAGTAACATTTTCCAGCTTGTAATCTTCGGATGCCGCAGAATTATTGCCCGAACCGCCGCATCCGGCAAGCAGTGAAGTAGAAAGTGCCAACACAGACAAGGTTAGTAATGTTTTTTTCATCTCTATTCCCCCGATTTGTTATTTGATCGAACCTACCATGACACCCTTTTCGAAATACTTCTGGAAGAATGGATACATGACAATCAAAGGCAAACTTGATATGACAATGGCAGAGTACTTAATCATTTCAGACAATTTCTTAAGCTCCGCTTGTGCCATCGCATCGGCAATCATGCCGGGCTGAACCTGATTCTGTATCAAAATGGAGCGCAGTACTAGTTGAAGCGGAAACAGCTTCGGATCATCCAGATAAATCATGGCGTCGAAATAAGAATTCCACTGTCCGACAAAAGCGTATAAAGCTAGAACAAAAATAATAGGCTTGGAAAGCGGCAGGACGATTTTAAAGAAAATACTGAGCTCGGAAGCTCCGTCTATACTCGCCGCCTGGAACAGTTCTTTCGGAAGTCCCTGGAAATAAGTCTTTGCCAGAATAATATTGAATACGCTGATCGAGCCGGGCAGAATAATGGCCCAGACCGTATTCAACATGCCTAAATCCTTAATCACCAGATAGGTAGGAATCAGACCGCCACCGAAAAACATCGTTATCAGGAAAAAGATCATAATGGACCGTTTCCCTACCAACTCTTCAACCGCAAGCGGATAAGCCGCGAAGACGGAAAATAATACGGTTGCGAACGCAAAGGCTGCTGAATAAAAAATAGCATTAAAAAAACCGCGGATCATGGCACTGTTGCTTAGGATTTTGGCATATCCCGTGAGTGTCCAGTCTGATGATGTAATGGCAAACCCTTTGGTAATCAGGGTATTTGGAGTTAAAAAGGACGAAAGCACCACATAAACCAGCGGTAACAGAATAGCGAGAACAAACAAACCAAGTAGAATATAATTGATGATGAGCAGAATCCGGTCCTTCCCGGTGTAATGAATATCCATAAATACCTCCTTCTTTAATACAGCCCTTCTCCTTCGTTCAGCTTCTTGACGACGGTATTTACGAAAATCAACAGGAATACATTAATTACGGAATTGAACAACCCGATTGCCGTAGAATAAGCATAATCGCCGGATTGCAACCCCACCTTGTATACGTAAGTCGCGATGATTTCCGAGGTAGGTGTGTTCAGAGCCGTCTGCATTAGGTAAGCCTTTTCATAGCCGATCGACATAATACCTCCTGCAGCGAGAATGAACAGGACGGCCATGACGGGTTTAAGAGCTGGCAGATCAATGTGGAAGATTCTCTTCATCAATGAAGCACCATCAATTGTTGCAGCGTCATGCAACTGCGGGTCCACATTGGCTAAGGTGGCCACATAAATGATAGAGGACCAGCCCGCTGTTTGCCATATACCAGACAAAATATATACCGTTCGGAAATAGGCAGGATCAGTCATAAAAGCAATCGGCTTGCCGGTGAAGGTTGTTACCAAAGCGTTCACTATTCCAGCTGGCGATAGAAAAACAAACAGCATACCGGCAACAACAACAACCGAGATGAAGTTAGGTGCGTATACAATAAGCTGAATATTCTTCTTGAACTTCGCTCCTCTGACCAGATTTAGCATTAAGGCCAGAATGATGGGTACTGGGAAGCCGAGAATAAGACCGTAAGCGCTTAATTTAAGCGTATTCATTAATATGTCATAAAAATTTGGTGATGAAAGAAACCGCTGAAAATGTTCAAATCCAACCCATTCGCTGCCGAGGATGCCTTTTCTTGGGCTGAAATTTTTAAACGCAATGATCGAGCCGTACATGGGAACATACTTGAAAATGACGGTAAGAATTATGGACGGAAGCAGAAACAAATACAATATATAATTTCGAAGCATATAGCTTAACCAATGGTTTCTTTTTTTTGTTTCTGAAGCCTTTAATCCCCTTTTTTGAACGATCGAATTTGCCAATATTTTCCCTCCTACTGTTCACGGCTTGTTATACGACACAAAATATAAGCCATGTTATGTCATCTCTCTGACATAATTAACCAAGATGTTTTTCAAATACTTGCTTGTAATATCCACACCTCCAACAGAACGAGAATTTTACACATTCCCAAAATGAATGGGCTTACAATTTACATTTGAACATATTTCACTCTTACAATTTATCAGATGTACATTTAATTAGTCAATATAATTCGGGTGAAAAATTCATTCAAAAAGCGTATTTCAAGATAATTATAATGTTTTTAGCAAAAATACATCAAAAATACACAATATAAATAAACAAACGTAAACCTTTATTGTTCATTTGAATAAATACATTGTTAAAAACATGAAAATACTATATATTTAGAAATATGAAGAATCTTAATTCGGAGAATAAGGTGAACAATATGACGAGAAAGTCAAAGGTTACGATACAAGATATCGCTGATGCCTTGGGAATTTCCAGAAACACTGCATCCAAGGCGCTTAATGGAGTGGAGAGTATTCCCACCGTTACTAGGGACAAGGTGGTCAAAAAAGCAATGGAGCTTAAATACAAACAATTTTCTTATATGGAAACAGCTTCTGAAAAACAAGGCAATATCGCACTTTTGACCTGTAATCTTCCTAATAGCTCACACTTTGGATCTTTGTTGATCAGCGGACTGGAGAAGGAAATCAGCAAACAGGGCTATACTTTATCCATTTATTTTGTCCGTGAGAATGATATCAATTCGATGACCCTACCCGGCAATTTTGAACCTTCGAATGTGGCTGGCATTTTCTGCATCGAAATGTTCAGCAAGGAATACAGCAAGCTGATCACAGATCTTTGCATCCCAACCATTTTTATTGATTGCGCTGCGGATATGATGTATCCAGAATTGAAGGCGGATCTGGTATTAATGGAAAATGAACACAGCACATACTGTGTTACCCGGAAATTAATCGATCATGGCTATGAAAGCTTCGGTTTTGTAGGCGATTACAATCACTGCAAAAGCTTCAATGAACGCTGGACCGGATTTAATAGGGCTTTAGCAGAAGCAGGAATCGCCGTAGATCCTGCCCATAGCATTGTAGCGCCTGACCGCAACTTCTTTATAGAGGAGAACTGGATGGAACAGCAGTTGGATGCTCTGAGGGAGTGTCCCTCCGTCTTTATTTGCGCCAATGATTTCATTGCCATCAACGTGATCAAATCTTTAAAAAACAAAGGGATTAAAGTCCCAGAAGATGTTGCTGTCTGCGGGTTCGATGATGCTTCGGAATCCCGGGTTGTCGAGCCTCATCTTACAACCGTGCATATTTACAGTAGTCAGATGGGTATTATTTCAGCCGAAATGTTATTGTCCAGAATCAAAGACAATACCATGCCATACCGAGTGACTCATGTTGCAACGGATATCGTATACCGGGACTCGACCCCTGTTCTAAACTAAATCTACCAAGAGGTGAATCAAAGTGAAAAATGACAGAACGGTTCTTTGTGTGGGCGAGTTGCTCATTGATTTTTTCTGCACGGATATTGATGTTAATCTTGCCAAGGGTCAGCATTTCTCCAAGCAGGCTGGCGGTGCTCCGGCAAATGTAAGCGCAGCCGTAGCCAAACTCGGAGGAAAAGCGTCATTCTTGGGGAAAATCGGTGCTGATCCCTTCGGTATCTACCTGAAGCAAACGCTGGAGGAGCAGCATGTGGATACTTCCATGCTTCTTTTTGATCCGGAAACACCGACTACACTGGCCTTTGTTTCCCTTGCCGCTAACGGCGAACGAGATTTCGTATTCAACCGCGGAGCTGACCGTCAGCTGTCTCTGCAGGACATTGATAGAGAATGGACTCGACAGGCTGCCATTCTGCATTTTGGCTCGGCAACGGCCTTGCTCGCCGATCCTTTCCGGGAAGCGTATTTGTCTTTATTGGACGAAGCGAAAGCCAATGGGCAATTTACCTCCTTTGATCCCAATTACCGGGGGGACCTCTGGAAAGATAGGCTGGAGGAGTTTATAACATTGTCCAGAAGAGGAATACACAATGCGGATTTCGTAAAGGTAAGCGAAGAGGAATTAAATATCATTACGGGGCTGACTGACCGCAATGCTTCATTGGATCTTTTGCATGGGTTGGGAGCCAAAACGGTGGCAGTTACCTTGGGGAAAGAAGGTACTCTCATCTCAAGCGGTACCTCCCGTTCGCTAATCAGCAGTATTACTGTTAAATCGATCGATTCTACCGGTGCCGGTGATGCCTTCGTCGGAGCTATGCTGTATCAAATCAGCCAGCTGAGTCAGCCCAAGGCATTTACCTCCGATTGGGAGCAACAGCAGGAATTTATAACACTTGCCAATCAAGTCGGCGCTATCGTGTGCACTAAAGTTGGAGCGATTGCAGCCTTGCCATCGTTGGAAGAAGTTAAGCATTTCATAGAGCAACAGGGTGAAACAAAAATCGAACTGTAAGAACAGCAAAGGTGTCCCGACGATCCTAGGGTCGCTGGACACCTTTTTAGTTATTCCTTGGAAAGTGAAGTGAGGAAACTAAATCATATCAAGGGAGTTTAATCAAAAGGAAACTACTACTATCCTATGTAGTAGCTCCTTGTATTTAAGACAGACCAAAATATTTTCGATTGCCGATAATATTCCATTTTTATTTGACTCAGATGTTTTCATAAAACATTTTAATTCACATTGCTGTGCTTATTGTAGGTAGTGATTTGAAGCTTTAACAACTGTATTTAGTGTTTCACTTCTTGTACATTGTGGATCAAATAAAACAGGAAATAAATCCTCCATGCCTCTCAGGTGATCTCGTTCTAAATACTCTGATCGAATTAGTCCATCTTCGGCAAACACAAAGAAAACCTGGTTGTAGGCAGAAATTCCTCCTGAAAATGCTGGTTCCATAAAGGTATCGACGATAATGGGCTTCTTTTTACCCATTTGTTATAACTCTAAAATAATGAACTCAACACTTTCATCAAAGACCGAAGAACCATTGACTCCATCGTTCCCACAACCTAAGAAAAACCACTCCCAATCGATAAAGTGACTTAAAATTGCCGGATGGTCCTGAGGGTTAGCTTTGCCCTGATAATCAAAGGTATGGTCATCAGAAGAATAATACTCCCCACTTGGAGGCTTTCGTCTTAGTCATAGTGCTTTTTACCGCCGTAAGGCCCCCGCCACAAATCCAAGCAAATGTGATTTAGATAAAGCCTTAATACTCGATCTGAAATTTTCAAAGTACATCATTCCCCTGTCTAAAAATTGTTTCTTACAAGGGGAAAAGTCTCATTCTGAAAGCACTACAGTAATTTCTCATCATCCATATTCATTAATAATGCCCCCATCGTTAAGTTATGTTTGGTTTATTCGATTCCGTCCCACATTCCACACAAAGTCTATCCATACCTAAAGCTCTTTTCCCTTGGCTCCTACAAATCCATTTCATTTTATCCTATTCGTTCCCTTGGCCTCGTGGTTTATCATCATTTATTATTCACCATTTCTTTTGATTTTTTATATTCTCGTTGCACATAATAATAAATCCGTCCAAATCGGCATGCCAAATCACCACAAGCAACATCTGGTGCTTGCAGCATGGACATCTCAACGGGTCTTGTTCATATGTCTCTATCACTCAGTCTCTATCACTCGCTGGCGATACGAAAAGCGAAAGAAGCTCGACGCTTTCCTGGCCAGCAAGAAATTGATTTTCCTAACCTGACAGAAGTAAGCTGAAGCTGCATGAACACAATAACAAATCCGCCTTTTGCCAAAAGCCCCTCTACGCCAAGCGAAGGGGCTTTTCTACAGGATAGAACTAAAAATCAGAGCTTACTTTCCACCTATTTCGTCGCATTTCATCCGTTGGAGGAGTCTCTAACGTAAGCTTTGAACCATCCTCGGATATGGTCAAAGCCCTATTATGATAAACTGAGATAATGACAACCGAACCATCCCTATTTTTGTGGACAATCCACCGCTGATTATTGTAGCCCAAATAAGAATAGAGCTGAATTTTATTGTGCTCCGCGTCCAGATCCAGCGCCTGTCCGGAGGTCGTTCGGATGGAATAGGAACCTGCATCATCTCCGGTCGGCACAAACACCCATTTTTGATCCGAGGCTTCATTTGCATCCTGTACACTAACTGCTTCGCCATTTGCCAGGCGGGCTGTATATATGGATTTTTGGAATGCTACGTTCACGAGGCTTGATACCCTCAACTTGGCCGGTTTCCCTCCTGTCACATTTACATTCTGATAAGAGACAGAGCCGCCAAAGACATGAAGTCCGAAATGACCTTCGGCAAAGGTCCCATCCTTCAGATCCATTATTTTCAGTCCTCCCATATGTACCACGATATGCGGGCCTTCCGCTTGAATCTTTATTTTATAGGTTTGGCCTCGCTGGATGAAGGCCGGGACTTTCGCCAGAACCTGTCGTTCCTCGAATCGTCCATCTATTTTGTAGAACAGGCGAATAGACTTCATGTTAGGATCTAGATTCAGGTAGTAGCCGCTGTGCCCATCCTCGCTTGCACGGAACAGGAGTGAACCAGCCCCGCCGGACGTGCCAAGCTTCAGTTCAGCTTCATAAGTAAAATCCCCAGCCTGCTCCTGGGCCATATAATTCGCGTCGCTTGAGTATCTTCCACGAATTCCATCCTTGCTGAGTACCCATGAAGCCATTGACGGATCTGGGGTCCAGCCGCTGAGACTGGTATGAAACTCGCCGCCAGAGACTTTTACAAGAAGGCTGGCGGATGCCTTTCCATTCGGGGTGGATACAGTAATGACGGACTCGCCCTCTTTTTTGGCCATAAGAGTTGCCTGAGAAGCGCCGGCTCCCTTTATGCCTACCACCTTGGCATTACTGGATTTCCACTCCAGCGGGTGAACACCATTGCCAGGCCCATTCTCCACTGCCGCCCGCAGCGTTTCGCTTTGCCCTATCCCTAGTTCACGGTCACCCGTGTCCATTGCAATCCGTAGTGGCGAATCGTTATCCGAATTCCACACTGATCCAAGCTTGTTTACCGACAGAGAAACAATCTTCACATTGCCACCCTGATTATAGAAGCTCATCTCCCTACTGGCCGGATCAGGAAATATGACCTCGGAGAAAACCACCTTGCCTCCATTAGCGAAGACCTCAACAGAGGATTCATCCACCAAAATCCGCATCTGGATCCGCTTGTTCTCGGCTTTCATCCCCGTTTCATGTCTTGTGGTAAACAGATTGGAGAAATCCGTAGCTCCGGAAGCAGAGCGATCCACGAACAATTTACTTTCGCCTGGCTTATAACCCACCACAGTCTTCTGATTCGCACCTTCACGTAGATTAAAACCAAACTCTGTTACGTTACTTCCAGCCGGAATCTCCAGTTCGGCTTCAATCTCATATGCTCCAGAAACAAGTCCCTTCAGCAGGTTTGGAGAAGATGGATTGATCATCTTGTCAGTTACAGAGAACAGCCTGCTGCGCAGATGTTCCATCTCCTTGATCGGACCCTGGGCGAGACGGAGTCCGTCGGGGGTCATGACCAGAGCAACCTCTCTCGGAACAGTCAGTCCCCCCTTCCAGCCCGAAGTCGGAAAAGCGAACGGATAATCCCAGTTGGACATCCACGCCAACATCACTCTGCGCCCATCCGTCATGTCCGAGAAAGACATGGATGCATAATACTCCTTGCCAAAATCCGTTCTCAGCACCTTTCCTGCCGGATTGTCATTTACGAATTTCCCCTCTGCAGTCAGACTTCCCACAAAATATTCAGAATCCGATCCTCCTGTTGCCGAATTCGCCCCTGTACTGATCATGAGAACCCACTTCTTCTCTGACGTTTCCTGCACGACCAGTGGGAACAGGTCAGGGCATTCCCACACACCGCCACGAACATAATCTCCATAACCCCAATTGTCGGTCAACGTCCAGTCCAGCAAATTAGCCGATGTAAAGAACCGGATATGATCACCACCGGACACTACCATGACCCAGCGATTATGCTCGTCATCGCGAATCACCTTAGGGTCGCGGAAATCCCATCCCCCCGGTTCTTCCCCGTTCTTGCCGGGGTTCTCAACCACGATCGGACGATTCTTGGCATAATGCCACGTACGCCCCTGATCCTTGCTGTAAGCAAGGCCAATGCGCTGGTTGCCATTAGGACCATCTGGGTTATAGGAAGTATAATAGGCGATCAGACCTTTGCCGCCCGAATCCGTAAATAAGCCTGAAGTATTCGTTACATCCGCCACAGCAGATCCGGACCAGATATGCCCGTAATCATTCCACGGAAGTGCAATCGGCAGACGTTTCCAGCTCAGCATATCCTTGCTGACGGCATGGGCCCATGTGCCTCCATCCTGATGGAAAAGATGGTATTCACCTTCGAAATAGACCAACCCGTTCGGGTCACTGGCGTACCCACGGATCGGTGTATAATGATACTGGGGACGATAGGTTTCAGTATAATAATTATTAGACTCCGTGACATAAGCATCCTGAAAGTAAGCGCTTCCCTTTTTCACAACAAGACCGGCGTTTCCTGTTGAATACGAATGATCCGTTACATCGATTGCTGGTGGAGTATAACCGTCCACGAAAACTTGAATCCGGTTACCCATTGCCTTTACTTCCACATAATGCTTCGCCCCCGCTAAGCTCGGATAAGGTCGCTCTGAGCCTGCAATTGCAGTTCCATCCGCTTTCGTCAGCGATACGCGGACCTGCTCTCCTTCCTTCACCAGAGTAGCTTCATATCCACGTGTTCCATCGGTAGAGGACCGGAAAGCTAGAGCGGCAGCAGCATCGGAGCGGAAAACGATTGTTCCTTCATATACAAAGTCAGCAGCTTGCCTGCTATAGATTTGCTGAGCCTTGCTCTGGTTCACAGACGTTCCTTTTTGGCCGCTGAGGTCAGGCTGCCACTGTCCTTTTTTCACAAGTACCAAACCCAGATTCCCTTTCAGATCGCTAACGGTTATGTTTTGGAACAAGGCTGACCCATCCCAGACGTGAAGTCCAAGGCGGCCAGATCGGTATGAACTGTCTTGAACATCAATCACAGGCTTATATTGAGTTCCCCAATATACTTTCAGCGAGGCCCCTTCAGCTTTTACCTTGAGATGATAGATCTCCCCTTTCTTGAGCGAAACCGGATGCTCTTCATTTAATTTACCTGCTCCACTGCCCACATCTTTTAAACGGATAATACCGGACTGCGGTGCAATTTGAAGCATATACGAATTCAATCCGTCTTCATTGGAACGGAAGAGCAAAGAAGCATCCGCTTGCATATCCTTGATCATAACATCGGCTTCATACAGGAAATCATCTGCTATTGTTTCTGAGATGGCCATCACGTCCTCCTGCGGATCAGATGTCAGCAGGAGCCCTTCTGCGGCATCTCCCCACTTGCCATTTCCTTTTACCTGCCATCCTGTCAAATTTGTATTTAGATTTATAACGTTTTCAAAAATAGAAAGACCCTCCTTTTCCGATTTTCCTGTGTTACCTTCCGCCCGTGCAGCCCAGCCGGTATCAGGACTAGCGGCGTAAACTCCAGATGAAGTCATAATAATAGCCATCACCATGAGGATGTGCAGCACAGCTTTGAATTTCTTTTTCATCGATTACCCTCCATTTCTACTCTACGGAATAATCATCTTCTACCAAAAAAGTAGAAGGCGGCCAGTTACAGCACAGTAACTGGCCGGAATAGCATATTAAATTTGTTATAAAATATATAGAGCTTGAACTTGTGATTTCTATTTTAGGATTTGAACGAGACTATTGGGAATGTTCAAACTCCGACTCCCCTCTCTCTTTCCCTTTTTGTTAATTTTCAATAATATCCGAGCCCGGTGGAACACTATACTCATCCTTATGCTCCAAGATGGCACTTAAATTGAAATAACCGTTCAGGTTCCGGAGCACAACCTACCGGTTCAGCGGGAAAATCAGCAGCAGCTGCATAACGCCGCCCAAAAAATTTTGTGAGTTGACAAAAGTAAAATGACACGGGTTTATGGACCAGCAATATAGAAGGCTTCCATATCTAATGCGATATGGTTCAACGGCAGCTCGTGGTCCTTTTTCTCATCTGGCTTCAATGGCCTTCAAGGCGTCCCTATGTTAACGAATTCATCTTCAGAATGCCGTCTGGTCAGCATTTGTCCACTCTTCGGATATACAAGTATATGTATAATTTCACCTTCCGAATAAACACTAACACCGCCCCCCCCGTACCTACGATATATTACAAGCAGTAGGAATCCTTACGCAGCACCCCATTTAAATCTCGCTATAAACTGCTGCATTGACATCGGTTTCCCAGCCAACGGGAACGGCAAGACCCGCCGCAGAATACTCAGTGTTTGTAATTTTCGACCCCGTCTTAGGAGTTGTGTAGCGAATCTGTAATTTGGCTATCCGGCGGAAAAGCTCAATAAAATCACAGCCGGTTATACAGAGCTCATTTTAGTTTACCTCCATCCTTACCCTCAAAATACTTATACTTGTGCATTTAATTGTTCATCAAGTTTACATTTATAATCAATATTTATAAACATTAATTTATATAACCAAAAGTATAGCGCTTTCAAAAATAAAAAGCAATGAAAATCCCACTCACTCTGTTACTTGTTTAAGTTTATATATTTCCTTGATAGCAAACCCTCACGAGAAGGGGTCTAGCTCTCTTTCTTTTCTTAGAAGAACACCGATTTATCCTAATAGTATAGAATCTTTTTTATCTAACTCTTACTACAAAAAAGGCAAAGAGTAGTGTAGTATAAGAGGGGAATGTTTATTAGAAGTATGCAAGATCAAAGAATTGTTTTCAAGCTAAAAACCACATTCACATTTACATTTGAATAAATTTTTGTTTATCATTTAAGATTTTATGAAGCAGGATAAAAAGGAGCTTATTATGGCTGAGAAAGTAACGGTTCAAGACATCGCGGATGCAATGGGGCTGTCTCGAAATACCATATCCAAAGCCCTCAACAACCATCCGCAAATTCCAGAGGGCACAAAAAAGAGAGTAATCCAAAAAGCAGCGGAGATGAAATACAAAAACTACAGTTTTATGAATGGAGGCAATATTGCTCTTCTTACACGAGGGGACATTAACGCCATCAGCTTCTACTCTGAAACGATTAAAGGAATGGAAACCTCCCTGCGCGCTGAAGGCTTTAATCTGATCTTATCTCTTGTCAATCCTGAGGATATCCATTCATGCACACTGCCCTCCAATATTAACCAATCAAATGTGAACGGAATTGTTTGTATTGAGATCTTCCAAGAAGCCTATATTGAAACTATTCTAAACACGGGCATTCCAACGGTATTTATCGATTTTTTGCCAGAGTCGTTGAACTCTCCACACAAATTCGACATCCTCTTGATGGAGAATCACCGCACGACATACAATCTTACTCGTTCTCTCATTGGACGCGGCCATTCGGAGATTGGATTTATCGGAGACCACAATCACTGTCGAAGCTTCTATGAGCGTTGGCTTGGTTACGATCAAGCCCTCCGGATGCATCGCGCTTCATCTGGAGAGACGTTCAGCATCAAGCTTGAGGACAACAATCCTTATCTATCTGTTGAGTGGATGCTTGAACAGTTGAAGCAGCTTCCAAAGCTTCCGACAGCATTTGTTTGTGCCAACGATGATATTGGAATTTCGGTTATTCGTGCGCTAAAGGAGTTGCACATCGATGTTCCTGGACAAATCGAGGTAACAGGTTTTGACGATATTGCTAATGCCAAGATTATCGATCCTCCGCTCACGACCGTACATACTTATCCGTACGGACTCGGTACACGCGTCGTTGAGTCCTTGTTGGCTCGATTGGAGCAGCCGGATCGACGGAATGAGACCATTCATCTTGAGACATGCATCGTTCATAGAGGCTCCACGAAGTCTTCCTAATCAAGTTGTATGTAACAAAGATACAGGGAACCATTTTTATTCAGAGCATATACACTGTTATTTTTAAGCAAGGTAAGATGAATAAGATTTTCAGATACCAAGGTAGTATGAATGAGAGAGATAGCAAAACTAAAAAATTAATCTTTCTCACATTCTTATGTTTTATTTTTTTGCTCCTTATAGTTAATAATCATAGTGTACTTCTATCATTACAATATAGACATAAATAAATAAGAAATTGAATCAGCACTTTGATTTTCAATGATATTCCTCCAAATAAGTTATGTTTTTCGCGTTAATTAAGTTTTGATGTGTAATGAATTTTTCAGATGAGTAAGCGCCCGAACTGTAGAAGGTATTTTGGTAACTAAATTAAAATGAGTTAAGAGAAGCATTTAGCGTAGATCTCATTTTTAAAAAGACGAAAAACCTCTTCACAATTCAGCCCTATCTCCTTTCTAATTATTGCATTTGCGTAAAGTTAGGCTTATAAGTAGCAGTTTATACTTAAATGAATCTGATATAAATAATACGTTTATATTAGATTTTCTTAAAAGATATATTTAAAAATAAATTGTCCTTATGTCGCATAATACAAATAATTTTTTTATTTATAGAAATAGCTATAACTGTATTCAATGAAAAAAGGTAGGTTCGCAATTGAACCTACCTATTCGGAGAAATTACATATTATTTACTTTCTTATCCTACTTAAGACTCCGAGCCCATCATTCTCCTGGCTTCTTTTAGTATTGAACCTGTTGTACTCATTAGCCATCCCAAAGAATCAGTAGTACCACAATACTCAATAACATCAGCGCATTTTAATTGTCAGGAGAAAATAACGTTCTAGACTAAAAAATAAAGTGTTAGACTCAGCAAATAAAGTTGTAGACTGAGAAAATAGAGAGACTGACGATGCTTCATTAAGCTAACGGACAGATAGGTTAACCATGAGATTTCAATAACTAGTATGGTTGTAGCATTGTAAAAAATATTGATCCCTCATAAGGGGGGAGTGATTTATTATTGAGTCTTTATGTTAAAATTACTATATGGATTGTGAATAAATGTACTTGAATTAATGCAGCAGATTAGTAATGGTATATTATACCATGTGGATTATATGGAGGTTGCTGTAATGTTTGAAAGTATATGTGTTTCTAGTGATTGCGATTTAGGGACAATAGCAGAGAAAGCAATTTTTTATGATAAGGTAAAAATAATCGTCAATGAGAATCTGTTAAATCGTTTGTTTTCACAAGTCCATCCCGCTGAATTTATTCCATTTTTAGAAGAACACAAAGAAAATATTGAATTAGTTTATTTCTGGGTTGTACCAGTTACTAGAACTTTCCACCACGATGATAAAACAGAAATAATGTTTACCTCAATGGATGAAGATGATGTAGACCCATACTTAGATTACTTGTGGGAAAAAGGTGGGTTGAATAGTCCTAATGGGCATTTTACAGACTTACCTTTGGCAAGAAAACTTTACAGATTAATGAGTAGAGATGATATTTATTTTGAAACAACAAAAAAGTATGCAGAAGAAATGGAATCTGAAGAACAAATCATAAATTACTTAGAAAATTTCCTTATAAAGACCAATCCTTTACTTTTAAAGAAACTTCCAAAAGATATTAAGTTAAAATTACACATCATAGAAGATGATGCTCTTTTAAAAAGATATGAATTAGAACATAATATTAGTAAAGAGATAATTGACCCTCTCTCATTTCTAGGAAGTTATTTTTCGACTTTTTCTAGCTTTGAAGTATGGTCAAAGCACTCATCGGATTTCCAATTAAGCCCATCATCTTCTATCTTAATTGCGAACAGATTTGATTCCCTTTATAACAAAATCGTTAGTGGAAGTAATAGTATAGAAACATTTAATAATTTTGTACTGAAAACTGGAAATGTTAGAGGAGTTTTGAATTCCGGGGAAAAGACTTTTTCAGAGTATATATCTATATATGAAAATAGTAGAAAATTCAAGGAGTTTATTGGTGATTTACCCCCAGAAGCTAATTTAATACAGGAATACTTTAATGCTAATAATGCAAATACTTGGGCTGAGAAATTACCATCTAAAACAATCAGGTTGGGCTGTTTACAGGTGCAGGTTTACTTAATACAGTAGGTGGCTCAGGAGCTGGCACTTTATTAGGAATAGGATCGTAGTGGCCATCCTCGTCTGGCTGTTTAACTGCATCAATTATAATATCTCCCATTCATTGATTATGAAATGGAGTTAAAATTCCTTAAGGACATGCTAAAGACAAAAACTTATATCGTTAAAACAAGAAAAGCCGCCATTTTGGCGACTTATCTATCTGAATATATTTATTTTTTCATTTTACAGCTAAGAATTTTTCTTGTAGTTACTATACATCCTTCTAGTAACTCTTATTTAATTTATCATCAACGATCTTTTATCTATTTATACTGTTACTCATTTTGATAAATTGATTTTCAGGTTCGATATTCGATAGTAACCTTTGCAAACGCTGGAGTCCAATGACTAGTTCCAGTTGATCCAGCGACGAGGATAAAGAAACTCGCAGAAACTGATCCCCGTTATCTTTCCTTGTTAAGAAACGTGCCGAGTGATAAATATGAATTCCATAATCCATAGCCTTATTTTCCAGTTCTTTTAGTTGGTAATGATGAGATAATGGTAACCATCTATAGAAGCTGAGTGGATTCTCAGTTTGCGTGTACTGATGAAAATAACTCTGGTATAGCTTGCTCCGTTCCAAGGCGATTGCCCGCTTTTGCCTGATGATTTCTTCAGCGATTCCTGAATGTATCATTTCAGTTATGATCTCTGCATTAAGTGAAGACGTTTTAATATTCACGTTGAATACCCCGTAATGCATCTTTTCCTTTAGTAACTCTGTGCATGTCATATACGCTACCCTCAATCCTGAACTGAGCGATTTCGAAGTACTCAGAATATACACAAAGTGATCCGGAACGAAGTGAGAAACCGGCAAAAAACCGCTAGGAGACAAAAATGAATAGATATCATCTTCAATTAAAATGATTCCATGTTGATTGATGATCTTGGCTAGATTTTGTCTACGCTCCATGTCCATGACGATCGCCGTAGGGTTATGACAGGATGGAATGAGATAAATTCCTTTAATATGATTAGTATTACAAGACTTCTCCAAACTTTCTGGAAGCATGCCACTTGTATCTCCATCTATAGGCACAAGTTGAATATTCAGAAGGTTTGCTAGTTCAATAAAGTTAGGATAGGTGTGTATATCTACGGCAATTTTGTCGCCTGGATGAAACAGGGACATTAGTGTTAGAGCAAGTGCATTCTGTGCGCCGGAAACAATCATGATGTTCTTTGCCTCGGCTTCCATTCCAAACTGATGCATCCATGTTCTTGCTGCGGTTTGATGATAGGGAATTCCAAGCGGGTGCCTATAATCCAGCAGGGTCGTCAGATAATCTTTACTCGCAACTTGTTTAACCATTTCAGCTACCTGGTCATTGCAATGATCTAACGGCTGTATAATCCCCATTTCGATATACTGGTTGCGTTCTACATGCTCTTCGAGAAAAATAGCGTTACGAACATGAGGCGTTACAAAAGTCCCTCTACCTGTTACAGCATAAATCAGCCCTTTGACTTCACATATCTTGAAAGCACGCGTAATTGTGCTCAGATTCACATCCAGATAATCTGCCAGTTCACGTTGAGGCGGCAGCTTAGTATTCGGTGCCAGAAATCCATTGATAATGTCATACTCCAGTAGACTGGCAATAGAGCGGTAAATAGGTGAACTAAGCTTTTTGCGAACCGGTGTCCAACTCATCGGATAAT
Source organism: Paenibacillus sp. FSL L8-0644 (assembly GCF_038008165.1). Taxonomy (NCBI): domain Bacteria; kingdom Bacillati; phylum Bacillota; class Bacilli; order Caryophanales; family Paenibacillaceae; genus Paenibacillus; species Paenibacillus sp. FSL L8-0644. The sequence continues at coordinate 716,501 of NZ_JBBOYN010000001.1, read as the reverse complement.
TTTCAAACGAATTCACAGGCATAAGCATCCTCCAAAGATTGTCTTACATACAATTTTAACATTGTAGCCATACAATATATAGTGTTACAGTGGTGCATATCAGTCAACAAACTATCAGCAGGGAGGGCAAAAAAGATGAAATATTATGTCGTAGATGCATTTGCACAGAAGGTTTTTGAGGGGAATCCTGCAGGTGTATGCATTATGGAGAACTGGATTTCGAATGACTTGATGCAGCACATCGCAATAGAAAATAACCTTTCCGAAACTGCTTTTGCTGTTAAAGAAGGAGATCATTACCGTCTAAGATGGTTTACGCCCGCAGAAGAAATTGAGCTTTGTGGTCATGCCACCCTAGCTACCGCTTATGTCATAGCCAATTTTTATGAACCTGGTTCGGAGCACTTTACGTTCCACAGTCTAGGCGGAGAATTGACTGTCATTAAAAAGGGCGAGTTATATGAGATGGACTTCCCAAGCCGGATGCCGGCGTTGGCCACATTAACTCCTGATATGGTAGAGGCTCTTGGCGTTACCCCAGTGGAGACATATCTAAGCAGAGATCTGATGTTTGTACTGGAGACTGAGGATCAGGTTCGGGACCTGAAACCGGACTTCTCCAAGTTAAAGAGCTTAGCGGATGGGTTAGGAGTGACGGTAACGGCTAAAGGCTCTAATTATGATTTTGTATCTAGGAGCTTTTTCCCTAAGCTGAATGTAAATGAAGATCCCGTTTGCGGTTCAGCACACTGTAACTTGATTCCATACTGGGAAGAGCGCTTGGGTAAGCAGGAAATGGTAGCAAAGCAATGGTCTTCACGTGGAGGTATACTTTACTGCCAACTGCAAAAAGAAAGAGTGAAAATCAGCGGAACGGCAGTCCTGTACTCCATAGCTGAATTACAAATCAATTAACCACCTTGTGAAAACATGATGCAATCTAATATAAATAAAGGTCTAATCTTACTGTTTACCGCCACGTTATTCTGGGCTGGAAATTACATCTGTGGTCGATATCTTGGTCCAACTCTACCAGCAACACTTCTTAATACGATACGCTGGTTTCTTTCAGCTATCATTCTGTGGGGATTGGTGAAATTCAGACAACAACAGCTTCCGCTCTTTTCGAAATGGAAAGAGTTCTCTGTACTTGGATTTCTGGGTATATTTGCTTTTTCTACGCTTAATTATGAGGGACTGAAGTTGATTAGTGCTTCCAGAGCGGGTATGATTTCAGCGATTATTCCGATCCTTATTCTCATTTGCACACCTCTGATATTGAAAGAGAAAGTTAAACCTCTGGCATGGATTGGGTCAGCGGTATCGATTGTCGGGATTATTATATTATTTCAAGGTAAAGCCTCTAACTCAGCCGGCGACACATCAGTTACAGGGGATATAATGATACTTCTGTCATGTGTGGCCTGGAGTCTCTACACGGTGCAAGGAAAGAAATATGGAGAGTCTACAGGCCCGCTGACCCTAACCGCTGGAGCTGCTGTATATGGAAGCATATTTAGTGCCATTAGCTGTATAGGCAACGTAAATGTTGATACCATACACATGAACTCTACGGCATGGGTGTGCATTCTGTACGTAAGCACGTTTGCTTCCGTAGCAGCCTATTTTGCCTGGAATGTAGGGGTTAAACTGATTGGTGCTTCTAGAGCAGCCCCCTTTATTAACCTACTTCCCGTGTGGACTGTGATTCTAGGTATTGTTTTACTCGGAGAACATGTGTCCTTTATGTCTTTTGTAGGTGGCCTCATTGCACTCATGGGTGCAGTTTTGGCAAGTATCAAATAATGTTTATTATTGTTCATCTTAATAGTAACAAAAAAAATCAAGTTCTTGTCCTCAGAGGAGGGAAAAGAACTTGATTTTTTCGTTAAAACAATAAAACCCTAAAATGTCGACATTTCCTGAATTCCTATTTGAAAAATAGATTGGTCTTCAAAAAAATTAATTTAATTCAATACTTGCATAATACTCTTAGGGAAAGTTTCTTCTGCTTCTGCTCTTTTCTCATATATATTGTACCAAGCCTCCGCTACCTGGTCTGGATCAAAACCCGTGCCCTTCTTGATCAAAGGACTGATGGATAAATGACCAACAAATACCCCCATAGGAAGCAAACGTTCGTGCAAAGTAAGGATGTAGTTTCTCAATCCAGACATGGCTATCCCTGAATTTCCGAACATGGCGCTTGGACTCATGGCTGAAAGGTCGCTTGTGAAAAGAAGCGCACCCTCACCTCGTTCAATCATTTCTGGAATGACTTGTCTTGCAGAGTTGATGGCTCCGATGACCACATTATTGAAAATTTGAATAACGCTCTCATCTGTCGTATCCAGCACAGGTGTCACAGAGGCATTTCCATTATGAGGACTAAATTCTAAAACATTTATTGTACCATAATTATTTTTAATTTGTTGAAATGCACTAGTTAGCTGCATTTTGTTTGTGATATCGGCAGCAAACCCCTTTGCTTCAATCCCCATCTGATTTAGCTGCTGAGCATATTGATCGAGCTTCTCCTGTGTTCTTGAAATCAGAGCAATACGAAACCCGTGCTTCCCAAAAGTCTTGGCCAGTGAGAAACCAAGACCAGGCCCAGCACCAACTATAACCATTGTCTTCATTGAATCATTCTCCTCTTATTAAGACGTAGTCCACTTTGTGATACAACTTTTTTGTGAAATGGACTAGTCGAAAGTATTGAAACTTATTTCGTGATTCTCGCCAAGCAGAATACTATGCTGCTTGGCGGGAACTCTGGAACCAGTATCCTAATTATGATTCAACAACAAATTCGCTGTTCAGTTGGATCGCATTGGCAATGTTCCAGCGGTTAGGAGATGTACGTAAGACGGTTTCATGAATTCGATTCCATTGCTCTTGCGTCCCGTCGCCATTCACAACCACTTTATAATGGAGTTCTTCATATCCAGGTTTAATATTCTCATCCAGACCCAGGAAGCCGCGAAGATCCAATTGTCCTTTCGTTTCAATCCTCAACGATTTCAAGTGGACATTCTCTAAAGAAGCTGCTGCAACATACCCAACAATCATACAAGCGTTCAGTGCTGCCATGAGAAACTCTTGTGGGTTAGCAGCTTGGTTCTCACCTAATAACTCAGCTGGTTCATCGATTAAAATCTCAAAATCCCTCTCAAGCTGTTGCTCACCAAGCTTCATTTCCTTAACGGACGTGGCTGACTTTGTCCCCCCAGTCCACTCCGTTGTCACTTGAAATTTCGCTATCCCATCGTTTGAATTCTGCTCTACAGCTCCTGCAAACTGTTTCAGAGCGCCTATGTTGAGTCCGTTAATAGTTTCGAGATTATTGTTGTTCATTGGATATCTCCTCATCTTTCTTTCCTTTTATAAATAGCAATAGACTATACAAAACTACCTACTAGAAGGTAGTTTTGTATCATGCTTAAATTCGGATTAAAACATCTTTCTTCGATATCAAATCAATTTAATCCAATACCGCTCTTATATGTTCAGTTGTGACTGCCCAGTGTGAAGTTGCCCAGTATTTTGCTTTATCCTTTATTAAAATAATTTGTGGGGATTCATGTTTAACGTTTAAATCTTCTGCAATCTTATTCGATATAGGACGGGACTCGATCACTTTCACAAGAAAGTAGTCCGTTTTGCGATTAGGCATCTCTTTCAGATATTGTTCAAATTCCTTAAGGGCATTTGCGCTGACGGGACAAGATGTACTGTGCTTTAAAACAACTTGACCTCGTTCCATGGATTCTTCAAAAATAGTAGCCCAATCCTCCAAAGTCGTAACTTCTCTCCATTCCATCTTCAGTTACCTCCTTCCAAATAAATGTACTATTAGTTGTATATGCCATGAAAATTATTCAATTGATAATTTGAATAATAAATTAGTTCATTAATTCAGTCAAGCACTTTTTTACGTGAGAAGAGAACGGAATCCTATGAACCATGTTCCTAGATTGTTTTGGTGAAAAAGCCGCCATTCAGGCGGCTTACGAAGCGGTTTTATTCTTATCCTACAACATGATCTGTTCCTTCCACTCTAGGATTCGCTGTTAAGAGATGATATGATAGCATAGCTCACCGTTTATCAAGAACGTATATTCCCTATTTCAACTGCATGTTGCAGAAATTGCTCGATTTCTTCCTGAGATTTACGCATCTTATTGACATAACGGGTAAGCTCTTCACCGCCAGCGAAGGCGACAAAGCTTGGAATACCCATAATGTTTTGTTCTTCACTGACAGTGCCTACATGATCAACATCCACCTCGACCAGATTCAAATCATTTGCAAATTTATCTTCCACTTCAGGCATGAATGGATCAATAAACTTGCAGTCACCACACCAGTCTGCTTTAAAAACAGCGACCGTGAGTTTTGAAGAGTTAATTGCTGCATCAAACTCAGATTTCGATGAAATTTTTTTCATGTTCTTTGCTCCTCTTCAAAAATGATTTACCATTGTAATTGGTGTTCTTCAATATAGTTGCTTGTCACATCATCTCCGGAGTCAATCGTTACTTTCCCCTCGGTATCAACAGGAACCCCTGCTTTTATAAGCAATTGACCGATATGGCAGTCTTTTTCAGCTTGTAGAATCAAGGCTTCTGCCATAGTGATATCCTCATTGGAGGATCCCGAGGATAACACAACGTGCGGACGATGTGTGATACTTAGATGATCGCCTTTCGTTATATTGCCCTCGGTATCCATAAAGAGTCCGGTAACGGGTACTTTCTTGCGATCGAGCATGTATGCCAGTGTCATCGTATAACAAGCGACAGCTGAGGACATGAGGAGTTGCTGGGGTTCAGCCCCTTCTCCACTTCCTCCTTTAGGTGCAGGGATAGCAATTTGGGTTTGTAATTTGTCACTCTTTATACGACCATCGCCTTTTGCATCTTTGTACCAAACCGTATTCATATTAATTTTTTGATCTGCCATTTAAATCTACTCCTTTTGAATATGTTATTTTATACTATAGCTGCTTAAACGCAACTGCTTGAAACTTTGATACATTCGTTTTACTTCTGGAATACCTCAAGTGATTATTGTTCCAAAGAATCGATGAACTTTTCGCTATCCATGGCTGCCATGGCCCCACTTCCAGCAGCAGTAATAGCTTGACGATAGCGATGATCCTGTACATCTCCACAAGCAAATACACCTGAGATGTTTGTCATGGATGTACCCGGTACTGTTACAATATAGCCGTTTTCATCCGTTTCAATTTGATTATTCAAAAATTCAGTATTCGGATGGTGGCCAATAGCTACAAAAACACCATGTGCAGGCAGGATTTCCTCTTCGCCCGAGATATTGTTTTGGACTTTTAATCCTGTTACGCCATTTGGTTCTGCAACAACTTCGAGGGGTGTCTTGTTAAACGCCCACTCAATTTTAGGGTTCGAGCGTGCGCGATCTTGCATTATTTTTGAGGCTCTCAATTCCTCTCGACGATGGACAACAGTCACTTTAGAGGCAAATCGCGTTAAGAAGCTTGCTTCTTCCAACGCAGTATCACCACCTCCCACCACAATCAGCTCCTTATTCCGAAAGAAAAATCCATCACACGTAGCACAAGTGCTCACTCCACGCCCTACGTTATCCGCTTCTCCAGGTATGCCTAAATATTTCGCGCTAGCACCGGTAGAGATGATCAACGTTTCAGTAACAACCTCACCTTTGCCTTGCACTTGTAATCTAAACGGCCGTTTCTCAAGATCTACTATTTCTACCCAACCGGTTAAAAATGTAGCTCCAAAACGCTCTGCTTGTTTCCGCATGTTATCCATTAATTCAGGGCCCATGATGCCTTCAGGAAATCCTGGGTAATTTTCGATTTCGGTTGTAGTTGTAAGCTGTCCACCTGGTTCAGGTCCTTCAATAACGAGAGGACTCATATTTGCACGAGCCAGGTAGATCGCTGCAGTTAGCCCGGCTGGACCAGTTCCAACAATTACGGATTTATACATTCTCTACCCCTCCAAAGTTTATGGCATTTCATTTAATATTCAATTGAATAATTGAATTGTATCATTGTATTATCTTTTCGTCAACACGTCAGTTAAAGTTTAGTAATATGTCTATACATTTATTTGAAATGATCTTGAGAAAGACTTTAGCTCGGGAGGGTATAGATTAGAAATGTGGAAGACTAACTAACATACATAAATTTGAGAAAAAGCCGACAAAGCAATATTGCAGTGTCGGCTTTTACAAGAGAATTGATTTTTCATATGGGTTAAATTGCATTTTTCAAACAATATTGACCATTCTTAGAATGCGCTATAAATACGAATTTCGGGGTCAGCTTGAAGCAAATCTTTCAGACCAACGACAACATCCTTGTTGAATAGATCACTTTCCAGATAGGCTTTAGCGTCAGATTCACTACTGAAGCCGTGCAGAACTTGAACGTCTTCCTCACGTACTAGTAATTCTTTTGACAAAGCACCAGCGATCTTTGAAAGAAAAGGCTCTTTAAAGGTTGTATAAACATTAGCTGCTGCCTCGCGTTCGGATACATTCACTTTCAATGTAATTTGAAGATAAGCTTTTTGCATAGGATTTGTACCTCCAGTTTTTTTTATATGATCAATAAATCAAATGATCAATCAATCAATTGAATCTTATACAATAAACTTCTAGTCGTCAAGTCAATATCTGATATTTTAATCTCTAGCAGATGGCTATGTTCATAATTTTGTCAACTATTTAATTCCTAGTAATTTGATCAAATTACATTATTTCTACTTGACTATACTGAGGTACATGTTAAAATTCTATTAATCAATTGAATGACTTAACACTTCTTTTTTTGAGGAGCAAAGTCAACTTTTGAATATGGAAGTTAGATAATATCATTGAACACATTGCTTTCGGAAAACGCTAAAATAGAATTCCTACTCATGTTTAACAGTTATGAATCATTGTTTAAATCGATTTAGAGGGTATAGTTAACATAGGAATTCCTTTCTTTAAATTTGAAAAAGAATTGAGGTTGATCATAATGGAGGAAATGCTGAACTCTGCAAAAATTTTCAAGGAAGATTTATATAAACAATTAGCCAGAATCGGAAAATGTTTATCCAGTGACAAGCGTCTTGAAATTTTGAATGTGTTATCCAATGGTTCTAAAACAGTAGAAAAAATAGCCACTTGCACAGATATGAATATTGCAAATGTATCTCGCCATCTTCAAATTCTACTCGATGCAAAACTTGTTAAATTCACGAAAAAAGGAACTTACGTCATTTACTCATTGGCTGATCCTGAAATTACAGGATTTCTTTCGTCCTTATGGCGGATCAGTGAGAAGCAACTTCCGGATATCAGTAGGATGAAAGATGATTTCTTAAACAACCTTGATGACGTCCAGACGCTTACAATGGATGAGGTTATGGACAAACTTAATAGTTCTTCCTTGATTCTGGTGGATTTGCGTCCGAAAGAAGAGTATGAAAGGGAGCATATTGCGGGAGCAATTTCGCTGCCGATGGAAGAGTTGGATGTGTTGATGCGCGAGTTGCCCAAAGACGCGGAAATTATCGCATATTGCAGAGGTCCTTTATGCGTATATTCAGCCCTGGCAGCACAAAAATTACAATCGGAGGGGTTCACTGCTTATCGCATGGAGGAAGGCTTAAATGAGTGGCAGGAACATTTTCAAGTGCATTAAACTGATTTCTAGGTACTAATTTGAATCTAAAATTATCCCATTCAGACAATCTCAACTTTCCAATTAGGTAATAAAAAAGACTTCGAGACCCATTACTAAGGGGCTTTGAAGTCTTTTTTATGTAAGACAATTATTCTTAAACGTAAAATAACCTCTAACAGAATATCATTCATAGCTGCTTACACGTCGAATGACTCTTTTTGGTGAAGCTGCGGTAGATACGTTGATGAGCCTTAAGCCATTCATTAACCCTCGTTGTAGCCCTCGAAATGCTAGAACGGAAGCAATTAGGATACGTCATGTGTTTGATACGATCCCTAACTTACGCTACCACTGAATAGTATCGTATGAGGTTAAGTTATATTCGTTGAGTAAAAGATTAAACTGGGCGCAGAATCGACATATAATTAGTAACAAGCGAGTCGTAATACCCAATTTCACCAGAGGATCTAGATAATAACTGTGCACCTTGAACAAATGCAATAAGCGTTTGGGCCTGTTCAAGAGCCTCATTAGAAAAAGTGAATTCTCCAGATTTTTTTCCTTGATCAAGCACATGTTCCAGCCAAGCCGTATTTGCATCAAAAAATAAATTAAGCTCCTCGCGGATCTCCAGTGGAAAAGAATTTAATTCTGCTGCCATCATTGAACATAAACAAAGCTTGGTGTTATTCTCCAACGTTTCGCGATATAGACCAAAAAAAAGTTGAATTTTTTTCATTGAACTAAGCGTTTGATCAGTAACTTCCTGAAGCCTACCCACAAAATCTTTGCGATATCGGAGAAGGACGGCTTGCACTAAATCTTGTTTGGAAGGAAAGTGATAATGGATGCTTGCTTTGCGAATACCTATAGCCTCCGCGATATCTGCATAGCTAAAACCGTTATAGCCCCGTTCCTGGACTAATGTAAGCCCTACATCCATAATCTCTTGCAATGTGTTTTTTTTTGTATTCATAAAAGCAATCTACCATTCAGTAAGTATACTGTCAAGGCAGCTACCTCCTTTTACTGTTTAAGAAAGGGTCAACCACATGATGTGATTGACCCATAAGAAACCACTTATCTCAAGCGAGCTGTAACTCCGCCATCTAACGGCATGACAATACCTGTAATCCATGAAGCAGAGTCACTGGCAAGGAAGAGAATAGCTTCAGCAACGTCTCCCGGAGTTCCGTTACGTCCAATAGGATGGAACGCATTAAAGGTTGGCAGCACTTTAGCAACCTCTTTTTCCGTCATAAAGCTGTTGTAAATCGGTGTTTCAACTACAGCAGGTGCTACAGCATTCACCCGAATTTGATCACCCGCGAGTTCCACAGCCAAGTTGCGAGTTAAAGCGTGGCGTCCTGCCATCGCAGCAGAATAAGCAGAAGAAGGCGTTGACTCAACCGCTTGGATTGCCCACATCGAACCTGTGTTTACGATGGCGCCTCCTCCTCTTTTCTTCATTTCCGGAATGACGGCTTGAGATGGATAGAATGTTCCCTTCACGATCGTATCCAAATAGGATTGCAAATCTTCAGGTGTATGCTCAAGCACAGGAGTTGGAACAAATTTACCTGTGTTATTCACGAGGACATCAATTCCACCAAATGCATCCACAGCGGTTTGAACCAGTTTCTTCGAGGTTTCGGGCAGACTGATATCACCGGATACGGCCAGTACTCGCTTACCTGAAGGGTCAATCTCCAAAGCTGTTTGCGTCAATACATCTTGTCGACGACCGTTGATGATCACATTTGCACCTTCTTCAAAAAATCGTTGTGCTGTTTTCTTACCAATACCGGTTCCTCCGCCAGTGACGATTACTGTTTTATTTTCAAATTTCATTGTGTTACATCTCCTTCATCCATGTTATTTTAAATCCTTCAAAGCTTCGTCTTGTCTTTTCCGCCACCTGTGATAATAATTGTTATTTTTCCACCTACTCTGAGTCCCAGAATTAAAAACAGCTTAAAATCATTTTCAAGTCCAGAAGAACCTCACTGGATTGATTTAATTCTACCTTCTAGTAGGTAGATAGTCAAGTGTATTTTTTATTCTATAGTAGCTTCTTGTTCAATAGAGTCCCTTACTAAGGGTAAGATCGCTATCGATAAAAGTGAAGACTCATCCTGTAGAATGTAATTGAATCCAACTACGTAATATTGCATGTTCATTTCATAACTACAAAACCGGCTACACCATGCGATAGGTATTGCCGGTTTTGAGCTTATTTTATTAGTTAACGGGGACGAATTCTGTGATTTATTAATGATCACGGAGACCAAAAAGGAATCAAAATTATGCTCTGGTCATCATAGTTATATCATTCAGAAATATTCAAAACAGCACGAAATCTTGTCGATGCTGACATCATTTTATCGTATGCTTCATCAGCACGCTCTAAAGGAAATGTTTCAATCATGGGGCGAATATCTGTAAGAACACTGAAATTAATCGTTGCTTGAATTTCTTTCGCTCCGCCTGTAAAAGAACCTCTTACTGTATTGGGACCTTTCAAGAAGTCCATTGCCGACAATTCCAATTGGTCGCCCGAACCGGCTACTATGATTAATTCACTGTCTTGACCCAGTCCGTTTATCAGTGAAGAAATGGCTTTAGCGTTTGGTGCTGTAGCCAGAATGACTTTGGCTCCTCCCAAAGCTTGTAAAACCGCAGCGGGATCTTCTTTTTCAGAATCAATGTACAGATGTGCCCCAAGTTGACGTACAAGCGTTTCTTTATCACTTCCCCGGGATATGGCAACGGTACGATATCCAGCTTTGTTTGCATACTGAACAGCAAGGTGACCTAGACCGCCAATTCCCTGAATAGCTACCAGATCACCAGGCCGAGCTTTACTATTTTTGATAGCGCTAAAAGTCGTTTCCCCAGCACACATTAGTGGAGCAGCTTCCATCGACGAAACTTCACTTGGAATACTGGACAAATTATCCTCATAAGCGACCATGTATTCAGCATAACCACCGTCAATTGTTAATCCAGTTACATGGCTATGTCCTCCATGCCACCCAATCCCGACACGCTCTCCAACCTTCCACTTTGATGAACCTGCTCCAAGCGCATCAACGATTCCAACCACTTCATGTCCAGGAATCCGAGGATACTCCGAGGCAGCGCCTCCAATGGCCATCGAATCTCCGTTACATACACCACAAGCCTCAACACGAATCAGCACTTGTCCTTCTGCAGGTTGCGGAACTGGAATCTCAACCAGTTTCATTTTTTCCCCTTTAGCCGGTACTTGCATAGCTCTCATCATCTTCATGAATAGACCCCCTATAATTTTAAAATGTCGGAACTTCATTAGTATAAAACAAATAAAATATTTATTCTATTATTTAATTGTATAATTGAATAAATATTTTTTTATTACTATGTCCTGATAACGAATGTGAAATTCATCGTTTATTGAGAACATCTAATTTATTCTTTAATTGATAATTTTTAAGACTGCAAGTTCAGCTGACTGAAGAGCACCCTCTAGATGTCCACCAAACTCAGTACTTGTTTCTGTTCCAGCGAATACAATATTGTTTTTCCATTCACCAACTACAGGTATTTCTCCATAATTCGGGAAGTCTTGAAGTGGAATACTATCCTCATATATAGCCGTATCAGAGTCCACAGACCAATCCTTGTATAAAATAGTCCTTACTTTTTCTGCCGAAGAGCCAAAAAGCCTAATTAATTGTTCTTTAACCTGCTTTAAAACCTGCTTTTCCCCTAAATGATGACGGACTTTCGAGGGCATACCAAAGAAACCAAATAATGCACCTGAACCTGTAAGGGGAGAAGCATCATGAATTTCTTGCAAAGGGCCTACCCAACTCGATACGAAACCTGAAAGTCCATCTTTTCTCCAAAAAGGCTCATCATAGACAGCTATAGCTTTGGCTTGCCCTGCCATCCAGGTTGGTTTGTTGATAAGGTTTAGGTTCATTTCAGGAGAGAATGCAGGGATAAAAGTAATATGTCGTGCAACAATACGAGGCGGTAATGCTAAAATAACAGCCCGAGCGATAAATTCTTTTGTTTTTCCATCTGAAAGTACTGCACTTATCGTGATAGAGTTTTGATCGTTTAATTTAATTGTCGTTACACGTGTTTCCAAATCAAAGATTTCAGGTGGTAACTTACTATATAATGCGTCAATTAAAGATTGCACTCCTCCTGTAAACCGTGATGATCTCTCCATTGAGTGAGCAGGAAGGATATGGCGTTCAGGTGCTTGGTTCTCGTATCGCTCAAATAACATAGCCCCCTCGGTGTGCTGATCGAAAGTTTCGAGGTTTAGCTCCTGAACGAGATTGGCGATAGCATGCTCATATCTCGGCCAGAACCAAGTGGGTCCTAGATCAAATTTCCCCATTTCAGGTTTGTCTGGATGAAAAGCATTTAAAACTCTCCCACCAATCCTATCTCTAGCATCTAAAATCTTACATTCAATACCTTGTGCTGTAAGTAAAGTGGCAGCTCGCAAACCACTTAAACCAGCGCCAATAATAATCACCGGATTTTCCATTTCTGTTCTCCATTCCTGTAGATAATTTTAAGTTCATGTTGAGTATCAAAACTTTTTTCAAATATTATATTGAACAATTGAATATTAGGTCGTTATGCTTTTTAAGTCAAGTGTGGATCTTCTTTTTCTCTAATATTTGATAGAAGAAATTTTGAAGGAAATCATCATATCTATAGCATCTTTACTAAAGAGAATCTGAAAGCAAATGATTCCAATTTAGGAGATGTATATTTAAAATTCGTTTTATTTTAATCATTTTGTTTTATTGCATTGCAAAGTTGTTGTAATCTTATTTCTAATTGTTCAAATTGAACAAATCGTCCTTCGCGGAGATGTTCCTTCTGATCAAAAAACAACATGATCGTGGGAACTGTAAAAGTCAACAATTTACCTGTAACCTCTTCTACCTGGGTGGCATTAATGTGCGCAAGCTTTATTTCTGGATAATTACTGAGTAATTCTTTTAGTTTGGGATAAATCGCATGGCATACATTACATTCCTCCTGCGATACATATAACATGCTTAATCGATTACTTTGAATAAACGTATCTATTTCTTTCGTTGAAGTTATTTCTTGGACATCCTTCATCTCTAATCCCCTTGCTGTATGTGGAATTCGATCCATATTTAATTCAAAAGCTTTTTTTCCTATAGAAATAATGGATTTCATCACAGATCTATTCCGTCCTGTCACACGACGACCCAAGCAAATTGCGGTTTCTCTATTCGATAATGCTACTATATCCAATCAAGAAAATTATTTTAAAAAAACGACGGTTTGTCTAATTAAAACCGTCGTTTTTCTCCTACATATCAAATAATCACAAAATAGATTTGTTTTAAAATTTTTAATCAATTGTCTGTTTGCCTAAATCCGATACAGACGCCTTAAAATGGTGTGTAGTATTACATTCACAAATTCATTCTATTTTATTTCTTTTTTATTTTCTCTCGATGAGTTCAACAGGTGGATTAACGTTGCTAACACTCCCAGTAATGCCAAGCCTGCAACAATGGCCATCGCGGTATGCATGTTAGGCAGTAGTTGATTCTGCTGAGTAGATTCATTCGAACTGTTAAGAACAGCTGTAATAATAGCTAAGGAAACCGCTCCGCCAATTTGCAAGCTGGTGTTAACTAGACCGGAAGCAAGACCTTGTTCTTGTGGGGCTACCCCGAATGTACCTTGCACGTTCACCGCAGGGAAGGCCAAAACGAATCCAATACCAATTAAGATCATCGTTGCGAGAAGGAAGTTCCAGTACGGTAACGACGGATCAACTCGGAAGAACAGGAGATAACCTACGGAAACCGATGTCAGACCAATCAGTATCGCAACGACGGTTCCAAGACGTTTCATTACTTTATCGATTCGAGGACCAAAAACGACCTGGAATAGGCTTGATGGCAGAAAGGCCAAAGCTACCCACAGCGGCGCCCACCGCAGCGAATCTTGGAGGTAAATGGTCACGATGAACTGAAATGCCATAAAGCTACCAAGCAAGGTCATCGCCGCCAAATTCGCGTTGCGAAGTGTTGCTGACCGTAAAATGCCAATCCGGACGAGGGGGTGAGGATGTTTTCGTTCTACCAGAACGAAGGCCACCATCAGGGCTACGCTTGCGACAAGTAATGCAATCGTCCAAAAGCTCGTCCAACCTTGAACTGGAGCTTCAACGAGGGCGTATACTAATAGCAGCAAAGATCCTGTAATAGTAAGTGCTCCCCAAAGATCAAATTGCTTAAGAGTGACACGTTCCCGTGTTGAACGTGGAATCAATCGCAATCCTAAAAGGAAAATGATGATAGCAAGTGGCCCAGGAGCAAATAAAGTAATACGCCAGCCGAGTTCAGTGAGAACACCCCCGAGTACAAGGCCTAGTGCAAAACCGGTTGTTCCGAAAATCGAATAAATACTTAGTGCTTTCATTCTGGCGGGTCCCTCGGCAAACGTTGTGCTAACAATCGACATTCCCGCAGGTACCGTGAATCCTGCTGCTATCCCCTTTACGAGTCGCAAAGCGATGAGTGTCATCTCGTTGCTCATTAATGCACTAACGATCGAGGCTAACCCAAATACAGCAACAGCGATGAGAAAAACTTGGCGACGTCCGATTAAGTCTGAAACTCGTCCGCCCAGAAGAAGAAATCCTCCGTAACCCAAGATATACGCATTAACAATCCATTGTAGTGTTCCCGTTGAAAGGTGTAGTTCACTTCCGATGGAGGGCAGAGCGATGTTGACCATCGATAGGTCGATTCCGTCAAGGAAAAGTGCACTAGATACGACCAAAAGGAGTATCCATGTCCTAACGCTCCATATCGTTCCATGTTCTTGCGTCTCATTTGAATGTTCAGAACGATTAATTTGCCTTTCTTCATTGATAATGGATTTATCAATTCTATATGTTTGATTTGACATTATTTCACTTCCTTTTCTCCATTGTGGATGTCAACTTTCTATCATCACATCCATAATTTCCACCTTTATGTTGAAACAAAGTTAAGCTGATCCCAAATTTCACGAATCTCTGAAAAAACACTTCATATTGAAGATTGAGGGAAGTTTATGCATTCGGTCTGTTTTGCATGTTGTCCATCTATTCGAGTTCTAATTTCCGTCGTTATGGTTAATCGCCTGCTCAGGTTCTCTACCTTTAATGACGAGTAGATTTATATTTGAAAGATAGCTGCGATCAGTCCTCAGAACCTGTTCCCCCAATCAAATCATCGACTTGTTCATGTTTTATTTCTTTAATATATTGAAATATTCAATTGAATAATTGAATTATAGTGTTAGGTATTTCATATGTCAAGCAAGGTTAAGTGATTCTATTAATATATCAATCCCTATTGAGATGGGCGAAGTGTTCAAAATTCCCTTAAATTTAGTTCTTCAAAAGAATCGGTAATGATTGTTCATATTGTAGCCAGTACCTTTTTTGAATTAGTTCATCACAAATAATATTTAATTCAAATTCCACTCCTGTACCCCTTCATCAATCCTATAAGCAGTAAATCCTTTCTTCTTTATATGTTCCACAGCTTCCGTTGTATTCACGCAATAGGGACCTCTACAGTACACTGCAAGTTCTATTTGCTTAGGCAGCGTTTGAAGGTATGCATCGAGTTCTTCCATCGGTACCGATATTGAACCTTTTATATGCGCTGCCTCATACTCGTCATTAGGACGGATATCCAAAACAACGATCGAGTTTGAAGCCATTCTTTTGATCAATTCTTCTTTTGCAATCGTCTGAATACCTTCATATTGATGAAGCAGGTCTTCTTTAATACGAGGTATATCGGAAAGCCGATTCTCACAGAGCTTCCATAAGACAACTAAAAACTCGGTCACTACAGGATCTTCTAGACTATAAATCGCGTAGGTCCCTTCTTTTCTGAATTTCACCAGGCGCGAATCCAACAAGATTTGAAGATGCCGTGATACGTTGGCAACACTCATACCCGTATGTTGGGCTAAAAGCTCAACAGATTTAGGGCCGTTGGAAAGTAAATCCAAAAGCTCGAGCCGCTTGTCACTGGACAAACATTTTCCGATACGGGCATATTGCTGATATAATCTTTCTTTAATGGACGTTTCTGATTGCGAGTGCATCATACAAACCTCCTTTCAAGTCCTATTAAAAATCGGCAACTACTCAGTTAAAGCATTGCCGATTTTAATCTATTTTATTGGTGTTACTTGCTTGCCAGATTTTCAATTTTTTCTTTTAGTATGTGCTTTTGGTTAATTCCCACCATCGTATCAGCTAGTTTACCCTCTTTAAACAAAAGAAGAGTAGGGATACTTCTGATACCAAATTGCGAGGCCAGTTCTGCCTCTTCGTCGACATTGACTTTTGCCAGTGTTGCTTGTCCCTTTAGCTCATCAGCTAATTCCTCTACAATCGGAAGCTGGATTTTACATGGACCACACCAAGGAGCCCAGAAATCGACCAAAGTTACTCCCGACTGAATTTGATTATGAAATGTTTCTTTCGTTAATGTTATTGCTCCCATAAAGAAAGACCTCCCTTAAATTTTTAAAATACTTTAAAATCAATCAAATGTTCAATTGATTGATTGAATTATAGTATAATAAAAATGTCCCGTCAAGTTGTATTTTCCCATCATTCACTAACTTTCATTACTTTAAAGTTTTTTGATGAAATACGGTTTGGGGGCACATTAAAGCTCGGAGGCACTTCTGCGACTTCTTTTTTAATGTGTAGTTACAAACATTTGATTGAGCCCTGAGTATACTCATCTCAAACGAGCTGTAACTCCGCCATCTAATGGCATGACAATTCCTGTAATCCATGAAGCCGAGTCACTGGCAAGAAATAGTATGGCTTCTGCTACATCCAGAGGGGTGCCATTCCGTCCGATCGGATGAAAGGCGTTAAACCCAGGAAGCACTTTAGCCACTTCTTCTTCACTCATAAAGGTGTTATAAATCGGTGTTTCAACAACGGCAGGTGCTACAGCGTTCACTCGGATGTGATCCCCAGCGAATTCAATCGCCAAATTTCGAGTCAGGGCGTGCCGTCCTGCCATGGCGGCCGAGTAAGCAGATGACGGCGTTGCTTCTACTGCTTGGATCGCCCACATCGAGCCCGTATTAACAATCGCTCCTCCCCCTCTTTTTTTCAATTCGGGAATGACAGCTTGAGAGGGATAAAACGTCCCTTTCACAATGGTATCCAGATAAGATTGTAAATCCTCTGGTGTATGCTCCAGAAAAGGAGTCGGGTTAAATTTCCCTGTGTTGTTAACCAGTACATCAATGCCGCCAAAAGATTCGACGGCCAGTTGGACTATTTTTTTCGAAGTTTCAGGCAGACTGATGTCACCCACAGCGGGCAATACCTTTTTTCCTGATGGATCAATCTCTAAAGCGGTTTGTTTCAGAACCTCTTCACGGCGGCCATTAATGACGACATTGGCACCTTCCTCAAAAAATCTTTGCGCTGTCGTTTTTCCGATTCCAGTTCCTCCGCCAGTGACAATAACCGTTTTATTCTCAAATTTCATCTTACGCATCTCCTCGTTTTCATTAATTTTCATAAGTATCTGGCTCAAAATACTGACTAAGGATGTACCTCTATAACAAAGTATTCAAAGAGAAATCAGAAACGGCCTATCTTATAGTTCACCAATTTTCATTTCCTTATTCCCCTCTTTAATCGAAAGATAGACTTTGCGTGACCAGCACCATAGAGAGGTCTTGTTTTACACTTGAACACCATTCCTAATGCGTTTTCGGTGCTAACAAACTAAAGCCTCTTCATCTCGGATGGTACCAAGTCCGTGATTGAAATAATATTGTCGATTTACTTTCAGAGAAAGTAGAACCGATCTTCCAAACCCAAACATTTAGTTTCAAAACAGAGAAGAAGTGAGTAAAATGATAATTCGACCGACTTATCAGGCATTGTAAACAGTCCCGAAAACCGACCTAAACTGCAAACCACAAGAAAGGCGTCCAAAACTATCATGGTCTAGGTGCTACCATCATGAATCAGATTGAACTTGGCTTGTTGTCCTTTAAGCTAACCATGGATAAATTATCTAGTTGCAACGCACTTTGACTTATCACCTCTTCTAGATTGTTGTAGCACCGATCCAACTTCTTGCATAGGCGGTCAACTCATCCCGAAAATTTAAACTATGGTGTCAGCTTGTAGAAGCAGGTTCTAGGCCAGGAATTTCGTCTTCTGCTAGGCTGCTACTAGCCGTAACTTTTGTTGTAATTTTATAATAGTCCCCATAATTCAATATCATTCTAGATAATGAACCTGTGAATTCATTATCTAGTTAGGGTTCGCTCGTGAAACAAGAGCAAAATCACAGAATCGAATCCCAACGTGGGAACTCATCTGTGATTTTGCTTTCCTTGAATATTTCCACTTTGGATTATTTGTTCATGCTGAGCCATTTTCAATTACGATGAAATGGAACCACTCACTGATCTTATAATCTCTCAATTTGTTTTTTTAATATCTTCATGCTGTTTTGAATAATAAGTCTCTGAGCACCACTTAATTTGAGGCTCTCTATTCTTCTCATAAATCTTTATTAGTTGGTTTAAAACGAAAACCTTTTGTACGATATTTTCACAAAAAAAGTTAAGCTGTCGTTCATAAAAATTAATTTCCTTTTGATAAGGATGGCGATACGTTTGATTCCTCTCATATACATCAAGAAGCTGAATATGTAAATTATATATATCTTTATAATTAATCTTAATCTCCTCCCTTCTATTTTAGAATCAGTATACCCATTTAGACAAGGAAATAGACATATGAATTCAATCTAATATTTATTAGAAATTAATCAACAAAATGAAAAAACTGATGAGATGGTTTCGCCCCAACTTAAAAATTTCAATCTATAAACAGGCCTGTTAATTTTCTAAATATCTCAGTAAGTTAAAGCCTAGGTACCAAAGATGCATTCTCCAAATAACAGGATGAAATTAGAATGAGTGCAACATTTTTCTGAAACGGGTAGCCATTTCAATCAGCTATACATAAAGTAAAAAAGCCCCTTTTCAACGGGGCTTTTTAGGTTAGATATTAGATTGTCCTGTTGCTAAAAATGTATATAACATAATTTTATTATAGCGAGCAAAGGTAATTCTCCCTTCAGTTAATGTTTGTCTCACTTCTTGTTATAAAAAAAAGGCTATCCTTTTTCACCATAAAATAAGAATACTTAGATTATTTATTCACTGATAATTTTGTATTCACTTATCCTTTATTCCTGATTTCATTGGGTTTTCGGGGATATTGACTGTCTCATTTAGATGGTATAAACAGTCTCATTTAATAATAAAATTAGTCTCAATTGATGTTATAAACCACATGTATTGCTAAAAATTTAAATCTTGTAAGCCTTCATAGCTTTTCTTAGCTCTTTGAACGAAGGACGTTTACCATACATTAAGACACCCGTACGGTAGATCTTGGCGGCCAGCCAACCGAACAGCAAAATGGAGGCGACCAGAATACCAAGTGACAGCCAGATTTCCAGCAGGCTCGCCCGTTCCAGACCAATCCGCAACAGCATGACGGTTGGCGAGAAAAATGGGATGTACCCGGCAACCTTTACGAAAATCGTATCAGATGCGGCGATATTGAAGATACCGATATAAAAGGCTGCTAGTGACAGCACGGTAATCGGCATGATCGCCTGTCCCAACTCCTCGGTACGGCTAACAATGGAGCCCACCGCGGCGAACAGTACTGCGTAGAGAAAGTAGCCGAGGATGTAGAATACCAGACCATAACCCAACACCGCGATATTCAGTTGCGACAGATCCAGCCCGGCTGAGCTAAGAATGACATTATTATGCGGCAGCATAAGGTTGGCACATACAACGGCTGCAAAGACAGCAATTTGCAGCAGGCCGACCAGGAAAATGCCGATAATTTTTCCGAACATCTGGGTCAACGGTGAGACACTTGTGATGAGAATCTCCATGATACGTGAGCTTTTTTCCGATGTCACCTCTGCAGCAATCATATTCCCCGTCATCATGGAGGAGGTGAAGAATAAAATCATCAGTACATAGACCAAACCATAGTTAATCATAGAGGTCTCTTTTTCCTCTGTCCCCACAGCTCCCCCTGCCTCAGACGAACCGTCTACTTCCCTGCTATCCACCATTACAGGTGTGCTAATCTCACGAATTTGATCACTGGTCAATGCATTGCCGCCCATAATGGCTTTGACCTTAGCTTCCTGAAGTCCCGTCTGCAACAATGTAATTACAGCAGGAGATGGCTCTTTTTCTACAGAGACATATTCCACTTTAGGAAACGTGTCTCCCTTGTCGGTAGGCTCCGTGAACTGTACGTAACCTTGCAGCTCCCCATTTTTCAAGGCTTGCTGCATGGCTGGTGTTTGTACGTTGTCATAACGCTTCCAGATGGCTGCCGGGTTGGATTGCTCCTTGGTGAATTTCTCCAGTTGATTCGCCACTTCTATCCGGCTCCCGGCAATCAGTCCCAAGCGATGATGCTCGGCTGCCGTCGTGCCCGAACCTCCTGTCCCATCTGCTTTAAACAAAGAAATCAAATATGGCAGATTCATACCAAGCGTAATGAGCAAGGCCAGTACCAGCGTTGTAATGATAAAAGATTTGGTTCTCGCCTTCTGACGAAACGTAAAACCGATTACCGTACCCAGTCTATTCATGGGAATCACCCACCTCTCTTATGAAAATCTCGTTCAGCGTAGGTTCCTTGATCTCAAAATGCTCTACATCCGTTTGCTCCAACGCCGTTTGTAATACCAACTTCGCCGCATTCGGCTGCTCAATATGCAGCATCCAGCCGCGATCCATAGGCTCTACACGGCGCACGCCGGGCAGCTGTTCCAGTCCGTTCACTTCACCTGTAGTGATGAGACGAACTTTTTCACGCGGGTAACGGCCCTTAATCTCCTGCACACTTCCCTGCACAACTGTATTTGAGCGATGCAAAATCGTAATATGGCGGCACAGTTCCTCCACATGCTCCATGCGGTGGGTCGAGAATAAAATCGCAGCCCCATCGTCCCGCAGCTCTTTCACCGTGTCCTTAAGCAATTCAACGTTTACCGGATCAAGCCCACTAAAGGCCTCATCCAAAATGAGCAGCGTCGGGCGATGCACAACGGCGGCAATAAAGCCCATTTTCTGCTGATTTCCCTTGGATAGCTCCTCAATCCGCTTGTCGTAATATTCGGGCACCCCAAAGCGCTCCAGCCAGTAGCGTAGACTTTTGTCCGCCTCCTTAGCCGACATTCCGCGCAACCTGCCCAAATAGTTAATTTGCTCGCTCACCTTCACCTTGGGGTACAACCCGCGCTCCTCGGGCAAATAGCCCATCGTCCGCTGTAGCTCCTTGCTGTAGGGCTTGCCCTCATATTGAATGTTACCTCCATCAGGGTAAATCAGACCGAGCACCATGCGCATCGTTGTCGTTTTGCCTGCTCCATTGCCTCCCAGTAGTCCGTAAATCTCCCCACCGTTCACATTCAGCGAAATTCCGTTCACCGCCGTGTGGTTCCCATATTGCTTCACGACCTCTTTCAATTCCAGCATGTTCATGATTACTCCGCTCCTTTTTTCTGCGTGTATGTCTCCGCATCTTCTGATAGTTGTCCCGCAGACCAATATACTAAAATATCATCCAGTTCCAAACGCCGCACACGGATGGGGCGGATGCCCGCTTGTTCCAAGATGGCGCTGGTCTCTCCGGCTGCCAACGTTACAATTCGCTGCAATCCGCCTTCGCTCTCCATCTCTACAACACCCGGAAGTTCCGATGCCTCCTCCGGTGTGCCTTCAAACCACATTTCTTTGCTATTTTCGAGCAAATGGTCTTTTTCCAGCTTGCCGAGCAGCCTGCCATCATGCATCAGGACAATATAATCCGCCAAACGCTTAATCTCGTCTATGATATGAGTGGCAATAATGACCGTCGTTTTGCCGTTCTCCATACAATCCCGCAGTTCCTCCAGCATGATTTTCCAGGCAAAAGGGTCTAAACCCGACGAAGGCTCATCCAGCAGCAACAAACGAGGGTGAGGCGCCAAGGCTGCAGCCAGTTCAAACTTACGGCGCTCTCCCTTGGACATGCGCGATAATTTCGTATGCTGAGGAACCTGAAATCGTTCCATCAGACGCTGAAAACGTGTTTCATCCCAGCCGGGATACCACAAGGCTCGAAACGCCGCTGCTGCTTCTGCTGTGAGTCGATCTTCCTCACGGGTCGGCTGCTCTGACATATACCCAACCCATTGTCGTGTATCTGCCGGCATGCCGTCCGGATACGCTTGACCGAACCAACGTATTTCACCGGAATCCGGGTGGATAAGCTGAGTCAGCAGATGAATCAATGTACTTTTGCCCGATCCGTTATGTCCAGCCAAAGCGACTACATATCCCGGTTCAATGGTTAGATTAATCGGTCCAATTTCCCGGTTACCTCGAGTTTTATAGACTTGGCTCATCTCAATAATGGGTGTTTTTATCTGTATCCCCATAGGAACTTCCACATGATGGTTTACATCGTTTTTCACGGGCGTCACTCCTTCACTTGGACTTCATACCTTCTCTTCACCATTTCTGCGAAAAGCTCCAACAATTCCTGTTCTGTCATCTGTACAGCGATGCCTGTGTCAATCGCCGTTTCCAACGCCTCGGTCACTGCTTTAAGGCGGTAACCTGAGCGCTTATCGTCTTCGACCAGAGCTACGAAGGTGCCCGTTCCCTGCCGGGTACGAAGCAAGCCTTCGTTCTCCAAATCCTGATAGACCCGCCGGACGGTGATGACGCTGCAGCGGAGCGTCCCTGCGAACTCCCGAATGGAGGGAAGCAGCGTTCCCGCTGCAATCTGTCCGGTTACGATGAGTGAGCGAAGTTGCTTTTCAATCTGCGCATACAGCGGTTCCGCGCTATTCTCATCAATTTGCACTGGTATATTCACCTGCTTCTCCCCCCTTTTTATCTATCTTTGTACACATACCGCTAAGTTAAATCCCGTTTCATAAGCTTACGCTGTGTCACCCTGTAGGACATCCACATACCCAGAGCTCCTGCCAGCAGCGCTCCCCACATCACCGGAGACAACAGCTGCCATTCCTTGCTGTAAAATGCCGTTATCGATACCAGATTGGCCCCACATACTCGAACTATAATCGTAACTATCCCACAAATTAGCATGATGACAATGGATAGCCAAAAGTAGGATTTACCTTTTTTAAGAAATTCCAAATGAATATAAATGGCTTGAATCAGCATTCCGTAGCCTATCCAGGTAAGTGCAAACGATACAAAGAAACCTGTACTGGCATATACCCGAAACGTAGCTGACAACGTAAACAAGAGAGTGAAAAATATCACACTATTCACAACAAACGCCAAAAGCGCCTGTTGAATTCGACTCATAATCACCGCATTCATCGGTATAGGCAAGGTGCGGAAAAAGGCTAGCATATGCGTATAGGAATCTTCCTGAAGATATTTAAATGCACGGCGGTTATAAATGTATCCGAGAAACGGAATCAACACCAGCATGATAAAATCGGCTACCGGACTCAAGTTTCCACGTTCATCCCAATGCACACTTACAGCAAAACTCATGGTAAATCCCAAATACGCAATAAACAGCAATGTCCACAGCATAACATATGGATTGTTGCGAAAATCCTGCCGGGTAATCTTCCATGCCTGCTTGATGATTGTCATTTTCTTATCCTGATCCCTTCTGCACTGCCTGTAATGACGACCTCGTTCTCTCTTCATACGAAGTTATTATTAAAGTAATCAATGTTATTACTGTATATATCTTTATACACAGTATATAAACCATGAATTACAACTGTCAACACCTGAATGTAAATTGTGCGTACAATCACAATAGCTCGTCAGGACCTATGCTACTCTGTAAATGATAAACGTTCTCAATCAAGGGGATGAACAAATGGATAAGATACTGCACTGGGATGAGCCGATTTTTAACCTTGTTAACCGTTATCCCGAAGTGAAGGACATTATGGTAGAGCTGGGTTTTCATGATATCGCCAAGCCTGGCATGTTACAAACCGCAGGTCGTTTTATGACATTGTCCAAAGGTATTGCATTGAAAAAAGTAGCTATGGAAACCGTGGAACGCACGTTTTTGCAACATGGTTTTACCATTCAAAAATAAAGGAGCTAACGATCATGAGCGAGCTAATTAACAACCGTGAACATACAGCACAGGAATTAACAGAACGTCAACGAACACTGAAGGAAATTATAAAAGAATTACATGCCGGGAAAAGCGTCGAAGAGGTGAAAGCGCGTTTTGCAGAGGCTGTTGGCGGAGTAAGTGTGGCGGAAATTTCAGCTATGGAGCACGCACTGATGACCGAGGAGGGAATTCCCGTATCGGAAGTTCAGCGGCTCTGTTCCGTGCATACTTCGATCTTCAAGGGCTCCATTGAGGATATTCACCGTCCTTCAGGACCGGAGGAACAACCGGGACATCCTGTCCACACATTCAAGCTGGAAAATCGAGAGATCGAACGACTGGTCAACTTTAAGTTGGCATTGCATGCAGAGCAATTTCAAAAGGAGGACAGTCCCAAGGTTATTTACAAGCTGCTTGAGGATTTAAGTCTGCTAATGGATCTCGACAAGCACTACAGTCGTAAAGAAAACTTGGTCTTTCCTTATCTAGAACGCTATGGAATTTTTGGCCCGACCAAAGTCATGTGGGGTGTGGACGACGGCATTCGTGCCGCGATTAAGGAAGCGAAGAGTCTGCTCGCCGAATATAACGGGGATCGTGAACAGATTGGGAAGGCGCTTGCCCATATCATGAGTGAAGTAAATGAAATGATATTCAAGGAAGAGAATATTTTGCTGCCGATGGCACTCAGTAAGCTGACAGAGGATGAATGGCTGAAAATAGCCCGGGAAAGCGAGGAAATTGGATTCTGCCTGACCGCCCCCGAACGCGAATGGATACCCGAACGGGCAGAGGAGCCTGCAGAAGCCCTTGAGCAAACGGAAGGCACATCAGGAACACCGCAAGGCTTCGTGCGATTCGAGACAGGGATTGTATCCGTACAACAATTGGAACTGCTGTTGAACCATCTACCTGTTGACCTGACCTTTATCGATGAAAATGATGTTGTTCGCTATTTTTCCCATGGTAAGGAACGAATCTTCGCGCGCACGAAAGCCGTCATTGGTCGTACCGTACAGAATTGCCACCCACCCCAAAGCGTGCATGTCGTTGAGAAGCTGCTGGAAGATTTTAAGGCAGGCCGCAAGGATGTTGAAGATTTTTGGATTCCAATCAAGGATAAATTTGTCTACATTCGTTATTTTGCCATCCGTGATGCAGAGGGCCGCTATCTGGGAACGTTGGAATTTACGCAAAATATCGCACCCATTCGTGCCTTGGAAGGACAAAAGCGTATTCTATCCGAATAGTATCCAACCGTAAGCCACCATGTTCAGATTTTTGCCACCCAAACTTATAATATGTTGTTCTACTATAAGTTTGGCTCCCAACCTTTCATAAAAGGTACATGCTGGATTACCTGCTAGCACCCATACGATCACAGAGTGAATATCCATACTATTGAAATGTTGAAGCAGACGTAAAAATAGTCTCTTCCCCAAGCCTAAACTATGGTATTCACTCAAAACGTAAATTGCCGTTATTTCTCCCCCATACGGGGGATATTCACCTGACTTTTCCGGACCCCCACTCACAAATCCGATGATTTCCCCCTTCTCATTTTCAGCAACATATACCCGATGACCGTCTTCACTGGATAGATTCGCATTCCACAGTTTTGTTCTTTGCTCATAGGAAAGCTGTTCCAGAACCTGGGCAGGCATTATTTCTTTGTACGTCGTCCTCCAGCAATCTACGTGCACCTTGGCGATGCCCTCGGCATCTGATATCGTTGCTTCCCTGATGATCATGTGAGTTCCACTCCTAGTTTCCAATATTATACTTTCCATATACCGACGATCCGAATCTTGATCTATAATAAAAATGTTCACTGCTATTCATTCATTCCTGAAGGATTCGACTTGAATAAAATTGTTTCATTTTATGTACGTTCGTGGCTGTAGCTGTATTGATCATAGGCTGGAGTATCGGGTTGACGCCCGTAGGCAATCTGGTCTTTCAATATGTATTTGGTGTGTCCCCGAATTGATCGAACCTACCAAGAACGTATTTCAGGTTCTTACTTTACTATACATATGGGTAGCTGTCCGTAACATATATCAGGGACTTATTATTAACAAGCACCGAACGGCATGGATGACATTCAGCTCGTCCATACGTATTATCGTGATGCTACCAAACCTATCTTTATCGGTAGGCTGTTTTCTGTAGCTTTGCAATTCTCGCGCTTATTCTCTGTATCTGCTTTTTTCCAGGACTGGACGGCAAAGTGGCGGGAATTGTGATGGCTGTTTCCGATGAATGCATCATCCTGAAAAAAACTTACCTAGAGAGCCTTATGCAAAGGACCCGCACATTGACTCCCTATGGCACAACTCGCTTTTACGAGGTCAAAATATAAGGGCCGTTCTTTGTAATCGCAATCGTGTGCTCGTATTGGGCTCCCCAACTGCCGTCTGCTGTGCTGATGGTCCAGCCATCGTCCCCCCAGAGCACGGCCCCCTCGGTTCCTAGGGTAAATACCGGCTCGATGGTAATCACCATCCCTTCGCGCAGGGGTAATCCCGTTTTGGGACGACCGTAGTGCAGAACCTCTGGCGGCTCATGCATTTGGCGGCCAATGCCATGCCCGATCAGAGGCTTGACGTTGCCGAACCGCCGCCAGCCTGCCGCTTTTTCCACAGCATGCCCGATATCCCCCAATGTCCTCCCCGGGCGGGCAACCTCTATACCGCGCATCAGTGCCTTATGGGTCTGCCGCAACAGTCTCGCTACCGGGCGGCTAATGTTACCTACCGCATAGGTCCATCCTCGGTCAGCCAGCCAACCGTCCTTGTTAACCACAATGTCGATGGTCACAATATCCCCATCATGAAGCACCCGCTCCGAGGGAAAACCATGGCACACCACCTCATTGACCGAAGCGCAGGTGGCATAAGGGAAACCTTTATAGCCCTTTTGTTCAGGCGTGGCTCCGCGCTTGTTTAAAAACTGCTCCACCCAAGCGTCGATTTCAAGCGTTGTGATTCCCGGAAGAATACGACTTTCCAGCGTACGATGACAATCTGCTAAAATACGCCCGGCCTCCCTCATGTAGCCGATTTCCTCCGGTGTTCGTATCGCTATCTCTATTGGAATCCGCCTCCTTTGAGCATACAAATACACTAAACCTATCCCATTGTATGCAGGGCAGACACAAAAAAACCGTCTCCTCTGTGGATAGACGGTTTATAAAAGTCGTATTTCTAGTTTTTCGGGTAATCGAACCCTTTAAGATACTGAAGAATTTATGCGACCGAGTTCGTTTTCCACCACCATGGTCAACTCTTCCTCATACCCTCCTGTAATCCGGTATTTTCGCACATATTCCTTTACAAATTTTTTGGGATCCTTAGGCCGGAAAATTCGAGTCATTTCCCGCAGACTTTCCTTTACTTCATTGTGACCTTTCGTTGCCATGTAACTCCCTCCCAAAACGTTGAAAATAAGTGCTCCGTTGAAGAGAATGCCGAAAAGTATTGATGTCCTTATGCAGTGAAGTAGTATGTCTAATTGCAGCTTAGGTCGGGAACGCCTTAGGCAGGCATGTACCTGACACTTGTATTAACCGATTTTCTTTTGGCTGAATCACTACCCCATTATAACATATTCAGATACAGCTTTCAGCTTTCCAGTAAATTTACATTGATTTTACCTATCTTTTACGCATCATGTCATTTGGGGTACTACATCAGCTGTTGCACAGAGGGTATACCTTATTTATCGGTTTTTGGAGTGTATGTGTTTGGGGTAAAATAAATAAACATAACAAGGAGGGAAAAGGATGAGCCGCTATGCTCCGCTGTTCACTGCACCTGTTGCCCGTATGTCTGCCCTGAACATAGGAACTTGTGAAGAGGAGGGCATCAATGCCTCCTTACTTGATCAGGCAGACCGTGAAGTTCAAGCCAAGTTTCCTAAAATGCACAGCTTCCTGCTGCTGCGCCACGGTAAACTGATCTGGGAACGCTATTACAACGGTCATGAAGCAAGCTCTCTGAACGATTTGCGATCCGCGACCAAAAGCTTCACTTCCACGCTCATCGGCATAGCTATGGCTCGCGGTGATATGCCCGGGCCAGAGACGGCTGTACATAAGCTGTTGCCTGAGTATTTACCTAGGCGGAAGGAAACACTGCTAGAGCAGATTACGATTCGCCATCTGTTGACCATGACATCCGGCTTGTATTGGCAGACAGGCAAAAAGCTCGGAGAAGCTTTTATCCACCGTTTTCATCGCAGCAAAAGCTGGCCGTCCTTTGCCCTGCGCTTACCTGTACAGGAGGATCAACTCGGTGTATTCCAATATCGCAGTGTTGACTCGCACTTGCTGTCCGTGCTACTGACCCATTGTTGTGGGATTGACGCCTATACGTACGCTCTCCAGCATCTGTTCGAACCCTTAGGTTTTGGGAGAAGTGGTTGGGCACAAGATCCAGAGGGCTACACCATGGGACATATCGGGCTATATCTGACATCGCGTGACATGGCTAAATTCGGCGACTGCTGCCTTCATCAAGGCAGCTGGAACGGAAAAGAATTGATACCGGCCGATTGGCTGCATCAGGCGACACAGCGACAGGTCGAAGGCTATCCAGAATTCGGGGATTACGGATTCCAATGGTGGACAGGACGACTCCACGGCATCAACTACGCGTGTGCACACGGACATGGAGGACAGCAAATTTATCTTGTGCCAGAAGCGAACGCAGTCGCGGTATTTACAGCAGACAGCAAGGTGAGCCGTTGGAAAAATCCGCGAACACTGCTGGAGCGTTACGTTTTGCCAGCCGTATCCTCCCTCAACTTGGAACGTTCCTGAAATGAGCTTCAATGTGCTTATTGAATATAGGGGGCTAAACAATCATGGAAGTCTTACCACCAAAAATTCTAATATTGTACGCCAGTTACGGGGAAGGCCATGTACAGGCCGCCCGGGCAATTAAGGACAGTTTGCGAAGACTCGGACACTGCGAGGTACGACTACTTGACCTAATGGCTGAATCTCATCCCTGGTTGAACAGTCTGACCAAATTTGTATATATGCAAAGCTTCAAAACCATTCCACAGCTTTACGGATGGGTCTATAACATCACGCGCGGTATGCAGGCTACATCGGCCTTCGGCCATGTGTTGCATTCATTCGGAATGCGTCAACTTACGCTCACACTGAAAAAGGAGTTGCCCGACCTCGTAGTACATACATTCCCGCAGCTCGCGCTTCCGGCGTTACGTCGCAAAATGGGAATGCATTTGCCGATTGTCAACGTGGTTACGGATTTCGATCTGCATGGGCGCTGGCTGCATCCCGATATTGACCGCTACTATGTAGCCACTGAGGATATGCAGCAGGAAGCTGCCCAGCGGGGAATACCGATCGAACGCATTGCCGCGACGGGCATTCCGATCCACGCTTCTTTTTATAACATGTCTGCCGACGAAGCGCCTGTTCAAGAACAGCTAATCCCACCCCTACAGGCTGAGACTACTACGCTACTCATTATGGCTGGCGCCTATGGTGTGCTATCCGGCATAATGGATATCTGTCAGCAATTAAGCCAGCTTCCTCAGTTGCGGCTACTCATCGTCTGCGGTCGTAACCAGCAACTGAAGGCAGAATTGGATGCGCTGTATGCAGACTACCCGGACATTTACACCTATGGATTCGTGGACTTTGTTCCAGCACTTATGCGTGCGAGCAATCTGGTGATTACGAAGCCGGGCGGCATTACACTCTCAGAAAGCATTGCATCCGGTTTGCCTATTCTTGTGTTCAAGCCCGTACCCGGTCAGGAGCTAAATAATGCTCTATATTTGCAGCAAAAAGGAGCTGCTCGGATTGCTCGCACTACGGAGGAGCTGATTCAGCATTGTCTCGACCTGATTTCCATCCCCTCTCTTGCTGGAGAGATGACGCAGGCGATTAAGCTACTTCGCAAACCTCATCCCGCAGACCAAATTGCCGAGGATATTTTGCATCAGCTTGTGGATAAAAGAACCTCCGTCCGGACAAATTAACGGAGAATAAGCCAGACGGAGGGGATACCAATGGAACGCAAAGGAAAGGATTTACTCCCACTAACGGGTGATAAGGTAGAAGTGGACGGTGTTTATATTGATGAGGATGGACATGAGCAGCATTTGCACAGGGGCCAGCATTTTCCCGCTGATGTAGTTTTGGGTACTTCCGAGTGGAAAATGACCGAATATGCCTTTGATAACCATCACGAAGGACGTACCGATGAACGACTTATCCCCAAAGAGGATGACAAGAATAAAATGGGTAAAATCACACACCCACGCCGCCATTTAAAAACTGGTGACCGATAATTACGAAAGTATATCCAGAATTACACCCAATATGTTGATAGTTTGTGGACAAACTGTGTGCAAAGTATAAATTATCGTAATATTATCTACAGATTGTGCACAACTTGTGTATAAATAATGTTATTTCTGTGGATAAACATTAATATGTGGTGGATAAAGTGTATACAACATGTTCATAACCGTTTAAAAGGCTGAACGAATTCTTTTCGTTCAGCCTTTTTCGTATTTTTATACACATTCTCTAATTCATTTTTTTACCGAGATCGGGTATGTTCGAACGAAAAATCGCTCCCGGAACGATGAGTTGCCCAAAAAGGACTCTATCCCATTAACGGAGACTCATCGAAAATTCGCAAATAGCGCATAGAGGAGTGTAAAATGGAAACGAGGACGAACAGAGTCAAAAGAGGAATTACCGAAATGTAATAAGGCGTAGTCATCATAGAAATTCTCGCTTCAGGCGGGCGAACATATGCAGGAACGCGGTATATAGAAGCATCTAGCAAAACTCGTTGACCAAAATTTGGAGTAGGGGTGATCCGAATGGCATCTATTAAAATCCTTTCACTTAATGTCGGCATGCCCAAGCAGATCCAGTTTAATCAGAAGAACGTTTCTACGGGGATATTCAAGTCGGCCACAGATGAATATTTGTATTTATCTTATCTAAACTTCGAAGGGGATGGGCAGGGCGATCTAGTTCATCACGGGGGTAAAGAGAAAGCTGTATGCGTCTATCCCTACGAGCACTATCCGTTCTGGGAAAATGAATTGCGGAGACCGCTCGATTACGGCGCGTTCGGGGAAAATTTAACGATAAAGGGTTTGCTAGAATCCGACGTTTGCATTGGAGACGTCTTTAAGCTTGGCAAAGCTATCGTTCAAGTTAGCCAACCGAGACAGCCTTGCTACAAGTTGTCCATCAAGTACGGCGTACCGGACATGCCCTTGAAGGTACAGCAAACAGGCCACACGGGATTCTACTTCCGCGTTTTGGAAGAGGGAGTTGCCTCTAAAGCCGACGGACTATCCCTCCTTCATCGCCATCCGAAAGCAATTACGGTTTCATTTGCCAATCGAATTATGCATCAAGAGAAGAATCATATCGAGGGTATTAAGCAAATTCTCGAAGTGGAAGAATTGTCCTTAAACTGGAGAAATACGTTTCTAAAACGTTTGGCGGGAACCGAAACGGATTCTCGGGAAAGACTATCAGGCAATTCGTAAGATGGAAGTGGTTCAATGAGTCTGCAAGCTCGTCTGGCTGCAGTCGAACATCGAATCTGCGAAGCTTGTGGGCGATGCGACAGAAGCGCAGTCCAAAGGTTATCGCCAAATTCGAGTATATCCATTCGCTTGACCGCTTATCCTTTGTGTAGAGCCAATTTTTTTACCGAGATCGGGCATATCCTTCAATCCTGTCCTCATAGCTTGTATAGTACGGAGACTTAGCTTGAATCTTTTTATAAAGGAGGATATGCCTGACATGTCAGTCTATAAGTCTTCCACAGGATTGGATGAAAATATAGCAGCTGTCCTGTGCTATTTGTTCGCCTTTATTGGCGCGCTGGCCTTTGTCATGCTGGAAAAGAAAAGCCGATTCGTATTATTTCACGCACTGCAATCCATACTTCTTTTTGTAGCCCTCATGATCGGACATGTGCTGGTAGGATTCATTCCGCTACTCGGTCCTTTCCTCGCCTCCCTGCTAACGCTGGCAAGCCTTGCCTTGTGGATTATCTTGTTAATTCGTGCGGGACAAGGAAAGTGGCTCAAGCTTCCCTGGATAGGCGATCTGGCTCTTCATCAAGCCCGGCAGTTATGAAAACAGCAAAAAACCTTGATCCTAAGCAAGGAATCAAGGTTTTTTATGTTTGGGCAGTTCATTTTTTTACGCTAGCTTCTTCTGTCCTATCAGGATTTTGAAAAATTCGATTCCAGTCGCTCCGGAGTGCAAGATATAGACGAACTAAACCATTTCGATCTATATCTTATTCATTGGAAGTCGCTTATGGGATTTTTGCAAAATCCTCGTCTATATGGATGTGTCCCAGCTTATCTGGATTAACCATTAAATAAAAATTCTGAATATGCTCCCCGTCCGGTGTCAGTATGAGACATAAGGTTTCTCTCACTTTTCCGTCTTCCAGAAATGCCAGCTGGACCTCGCCATTGATGACGGTATGGCACACATCTCTTTCTCGTAAAACGGTTAATACCCGACGAGAAGTCAACAGGGCAAGAACACCTTTGCGTACAACCATCGGCCTCATCACCGTATGCACATTACCTCCGCCATCTGACACAAATACAGGTTGTTCAGCCAGTAGTTCCAGCATAGCAGTCACATCGTAGGCAAGAAAAGCTGTTGTAAAACGTTCTAGTAGTTTTATTCGGGATGAGTTATTCACATTGCGACTGGACTGAGCCTCAAAAGCAGATTCTCCGGAAGATAGAATACGACGGGAGCGACTGAACAACTGACGACAGTTGCTCTCCGTCTTCCCCAGCAATTCCGCAATATCTTTGTAATCATATTGAAAAGCTTCCCTCAGCACAAAAACAGCCCGCTCTATCGGCTTTAGCTGCTCCAGCAAAACCAGAAAAGCGTAAGATATCATATCTTTACGCTCTAACCAATCCGCAGGGAGATCTGCGCTTTCACCCAACGGCTCCGGCAGCCACTGTCCTACATATGTCTCTCTTTGCTTACGTGCAGAGTTCAGTAGATTCAGGCACCGATTCATCGTCATTTTGGCCACATAGGCTTTGGGATTGTGTATATTATCCAGGGGCTTATCCTTCAGCTCGACAAAGCAGTCTTGAACGACATCCTCGGCATCTGTAACCGTTCCAAGCATGCGATAAGCAATGGCAAAAGAATATTTGCGATATTTCTGATACAGCTCTTCCAGACTTACATCCACCGATTCTTGTTCAATTCTATGTTCTTTGCCAGACAAAGCATAGCCCCCTGTTCATTAAAGAATGCCCGGATACATGCCCGTTGCAATTGCAATCCGGTTCCAACTGTTAATCACGTTAACTGCGGTTATCAAATCTACGTATTCTTCCTCGGTAAAATGCTCTCTGACCCGATTATACAAATCTGTAGGTACCCCTTGTTCTGAGATACGAGTAACCGCTTCGGCTAATTCAAGCATAACACGTTCTTTTTCCGTGAACAAAGGAACCTCCCGCCATAAGGCTAGCTGCAAAATGTGGTCAGCATAATCCCCCAGCTTGAGCAGATCCTTCGCATGCATATCCAGACAATAGGAACATCCATTGATTTGGGATACTCTAATTTTCAGTAGTTCGTACAATACTTTGTCTGTAAAACGACCGGAAATATATTTC
The DNA here is from genome assembly GCF_038008165.1 of Paenibacillus sp. FSL L8-0644. Classification (NCBI taxonomy): domain Bacteria; kingdom Bacillati; phylum Bacillota; class Bacilli; order Caryophanales; family Paenibacillaceae; genus Paenibacillus; species Paenibacillus sp. FSL L8-0644. The sequence goes on along the minus strand of NZ_JBBOYN010000001.1, from coordinate 682,848 downwards.
TCCATCTCCATCATCGCCTTGAACGTACTAGGACTCACTGTTCTGTGATTGAATCTTAAACTCACGATACATCGCCTCCATTATTGGTTTACATATAGAAGACAAATGAACATGTGATTTTGTGACAAAGTGCAATACATCAATTGGGAATTGCCCTCAATTGACATAGCATGTATTATAGATAAATGATTTTATGCAAAGAAGGTGAGCACTCACATGAGCGGAAAAGGTATTATAAAAGAATTTAAGGAATTCGCTGTACGGGGTAACGTGATTGACCTTGCGGTCGGTGTTATCATCGGTGGAGCGTTTGGCAAAATTGTCACTTCTGTGGTAAACGATATTATTATGCCTCCGATTGGTAAGCTTCTGGGAGGTATGAATTTTCCAGATTTGTATGTAGCTTTACAAGCTGCTGATCCTTTAAATGGTGACGGTACACGCAAGACTTTGGCACAGGCCAAAGAAGCAGGGATCGCGGTCCTCGCCTATGGTCAGTTCATTAACGTCCTGCTGGACTTTCTGATCGTGGCCTTCTGTGTGTTCATGCTGGTCAAAGGGATTAACATGCTGAAACGCAAAGAGGAAGAAAAACCTCCTCAGGAAAAAACGATCAAGGAATGTCCACATTGCCTATCCGAAATTCCTGTAGCCGCTACCCGTTGCGCACATTGCACTTCCAAGCTGGAAGGGTACGTGGAAGCACGCTGACTCAACCCACTTATATGACTACAATAAACGGCTTAAGACGCTCTATCGTCTTAAGCCGTTTTGGCATGTATGGAAAATTCAATTAGTTGAAATTGGTGATAATGCCACGGGGTCTAACGGGCAAGCCCTCAGCGTACAGATGGGAAACATCACCGAAGCCGATGCAACGGGGAACTGCCCATTCTTGGGAGCGCTCATCAAACAAGATCGTGGTTACGGAGCTAGGCGGCATCCAAAAACCGGACCAGACCAAGGCCAATGGCAACTCCAACAGATGAGCAAGCCAGGTCAGCCCGAAGCCGCCATGACAAAATACCGCCACCTGATCTTCAGTGTGCTTCAGAATCCGGTACCTGCCCTCCACCCGCTCAAAGCCTTGCCGTTTCAGGAACTCATCGGAATGAAGCTTCAGCCGCTCGAAGGTTTCAGGGCTTTGTGTTCCCTGATAATAGGAAATCTCCTGCCAAGAGTCATGAGTCGGCAGGGGCAACTCGGAACGGATCACTTCACCAGGCAAATCCCAATGGGAAAGACGGCCGTATGGGGTTTCCTCCAGCTTTAGAGCCAGCTCCTGCGTCCAGTGTTCTACTTCATGAGTCATACCCAGAGAGTCGGCGGTGTAGCGCATCGTATCCAAAGCCCTCCCCAAAGGAGAGGCATAAATTCGATCCAGTCCGTGACTGGAAAGCCGCTTGGCTAGTGCCTGGGCTTCCAAATGCCCCTCCGGCGTGATGGTGTTGTTGGGGTAATCGGGGTCTGCGTGTCGGATAATATACAATCTCATCATTGTTCTCCGTTCCTATGAATGGCGACAGGATCGCTTTATCTCATTTCATCGATTAGTTCTCCTGGTCTTTAACGTTTAACGTTTATTCAGCAAAGTTTCCAAAATCGCGCGCAAATCCCTATCTTCCTGGTAGACTTCCTCACCCGTATCCAGCTCAATAACCCGGATATATGTATAATTGGCTCTGACATCGACTGGTTTAAAAATCAATTCCTCCGGATTGTCTGGGCGGACATCATAGCCCATATTTTTGAACATATCCGTGATTTGATCAATCCCCGGCTTGCCCCCGCTTTCCAGCATAATCAACCCGCGAAGTTCCTTGGGTTCCTCCGGATGCATGACTCGAAAATGTACTATACATTCCATGTAAAATCGCTCCTTTCAATCATAATCTATGTGATGTTTCAAATCCTTATGTTCCCAGCATACCCCAAATGCCACTCCACATTCCACACCCGCCTTCATATCGTCAGGACAGAAAACACGTTATACTGTAAAGTAGACCTTTGATTTCTGCTTACTATAGGAGGAACCACGATGAATAGCGAGCTTCTGGATATCTACGACGATGAAGACAACCCCCTTGGCACAGCCTCCCGACAAGACGCACATGCCAAGGGATACTGGCACCATACCTTTCACTGCTGGCTAGCACGAGACACTTCTACAGGCCGTCGCTTGCTATTCCAACAGCGTCAGGATACGAAGGATACCTTCCCCGGATGCTACGATATTACAGCAGCCGGTCATTTGACGGCAGGCGAAGATATGTCTCAGGCGGCTCGCGAGCTGGAGGAAGAACTGGGCATTCATGTTCCCTTTACCTCATTAACACCGCTGATGACCGTTCGGTATGAAAGCAAAGATACCGCCCAGGGCACCTCTTTTTGGGATCGGGAGGTTAGCTCGGTGTTTGGACTGCTATCGAACCAGCCATTGGAAGCTTATCATCTCCAGCAAGAAGAAGTAGCCGGACTGTACGAAGCGGATCTTGACCAAGCACTGGCCCTTTTTGAAGGCTATATTCCCTTTATCGAAGCCCAAGGCATTACGTCAGGGCCGAACCCAGAAAAAACTCGCCGCCTGATCACATCGGATCAATTCGTGCCTCATAAGGCGGGCTATATTACATCTATATGCCGGGCACTGATGGAACTTCCTACCCGGTAATCTTTAGCTATTCCCCAGCTGACATATATTTGCCGATAATGCCTTCATACCGCCAGCCATACCGGGTCGACAGCTCTCTGCCCATATCATGCTCCAGCTCATACAGAATAAGATCCTGAGCAAAATGATTAAGCAGCAGGCCTGTCATTACCGGATGCTCGGTAATAAGCGCCTGTGTCGGGCAATTCTCTCCCCGCATCCCCAGCATGCACCAACGCCGATCAATAACAAAAGAAAACTTACGCCCTGCTGGTTCCTGTCCGTCTGTACCAGACCTAAGCGGTAACCACGGTCCCATCATGCTTTCTCCGTTATCGCAGGACCAGAGCAGACGCACACCTCGACTCTCGGCTTTCTCCAACTCTGTCCGCAGCAGTTCGGCTTCCTCGCGCCACAAGTCCAACACAATCTCATGCTCTGCCCGTTCCAACTCACGGGTCAGACTTTCCAGTACCTTCCGATCGCCTTCCGCATTATAAAAGGTCGGCTTGGTTGGTTCTGTTCGTGGCATTTCTTTCTCCACTGCACGTAGAGACTCCTGCATTTGTCCTTCGATCATCCGGGTTAATTCAGCCGGTGGCAGCATGCTGTAACGTACAGGCTCTCCCGCACTGGTTCTGAGGTATCCCTGCCCGGCCAAACGCTGTAAAGCCGCGTACACGTTGGAGCGTGATGCACCCAGACGCTTAGCCACTTCATAGCCGGAAGCCGCATTTTGCCTCGAAAGCTCGACCATAACCTTGGCTTCCATTTCCGTAAAACCCAGATTCCGCAGATGATGCAGCAAACGCTCCATATATTCTGTTCCCCCTATGCTGCCCGGCGTTATGTCTGTGTCCTGCAGCAGCCTGTTCGGCTGCGTTAAATCTGTTCAGCTCCGCAACGCGGGCACCACTTGGACCCTTTGGGTAGTTCTGCGGTGCAGATTTGGCATTTTACATTTTCACGTACTTGTGCAGACGGCGTTGCCGGTTTCTCAGCCCCGGAGTTGTTGGCCTTCCAATATCGAATCCGCTCGTCCAGCTCCTCCTGACGCTCACGCTCACGTGCCAATTCTTCAAGACGACGGTGTTCTTTTTCCAGATCTTCCTGACGACGGCGCTCCCACTCAGCGTCGAATGCCGCTTTTTCCTCCGGTGTAAAATCAGACACTGTATAATCGCGGTCTAGTCCCGCTGGTTCGTGTGTTTCATACCGCTCATCCTGTTCCTGTTCATGTCGATCGACTACTTCATGTTCTGCATACTCCGTGTAAGCAGGCGCAGCATCCTTCGCTACCTCTGGCTTGCGCAGATCAAAAGAATAGACGTCCGTTGGCACCTCTTCACGCACAGCAGCTACTTGTTTGGAAGCAGCCTGTCCTTCATTGAGCTTGCGTCCGCATTTAGGGCAAAAGTTCGCATCCAGAGGCACAACCGCTCCACAGGTGCATAAATGAGCGTTCTTCAATTCTGCAATTCTACTGCGCAGCTCGTCAATTTCATCCTGAAGCTCATCACAAGCAGTGGATAGCTGTGTCATCTCGGTTTCTGCCACCGACATGTCGGATGCGCGATAACCTTCGTAAAAGATTTGACCCATTCGCAAGAAATGAACATCCATTTCCTGCTGGATCGTTGTAATTTGTGAATTGATCTTACTAATCTCGACAGCATGCTGCGCCTTTTCTGTTGCGCGATTAGCGCCTTCCTTTATACGTTGAATCAGCTTCATCGTTATTTCCTCCCCATATCCAGCCGGATTTCACTGTACCGTCCGTATATCCCAAAGTTTTTTTCTGTTGGCAAACCTCGAACTCCTGTATAATGGAATGCGGTCATATCGCCTGTTTGAAGGCTATAGGCATTGGCGTCAACGTATTGACGTTCTGACGCTTCGGCAAGATCCGCATGAATTTCAGCATTATTTTAGTCCATCGCCTTGTTCTTATCGTCAGCTAAAGCTGACTAGAACTCTATCATACCAAAAACTACCCCCATTTGTGAAAATGGAAGATTTTAAGAACGAAAGGGGTTTCAGGATTATGGACCCAAATCCTTCTTTTTACCCCCGACCCATCGGGGTTCCTTATTCAACGTCGAGCCCTCAGGCACGTCGTGCTTCCATGGATACCAGTATGACGCTGGTACCCGATACCGACCAAGACTCGGCCTATTTTCGTGCTTTAGAGAACGCCGGCATTCACCTGAACCGCCCGCAGATTCAGGCCGTCCGCCACGGCAAAGGTCCCCTACTGACCCTTGCAGGGGCTGGCTGCGGCAAAACCACAGTGCTGGCTGCCCGCGCAGGCTACCTGATGGCGATGCGGGATGTTCCTGCATCGTCCATTCTGCTGGTGACCTTCACCAGCAAGGCAGCTGCCGAGATGAAACTGCGCATCGCGGGATTACCCGGTGTGCGCCCTGCCGCTGCACGTGCAGTTCAGGCACGCACGTTTCACTCATTCGCTTTAGCGATGCTGCGTCATCGCGGCGTGCAAGATGAAGTGTTCGGTGAAACGCAGGCCCAGCATACCGTCATGAAAATGATGCTGCGGCAGCTTGGGCTCAGCGAAGCTTTCCAGCCGGAAAGCCTGCTGTCTGCCCTCTCCGCCTGGAAAGCGGAAGGCCGCAGCGCGGACGAGCTGCCGGAAACCGTGCGCGAGGAATCGGATGCCAAGCGTGCCATGCTCGCTTATGAAGCGTGGAAACAGGAGCGCAATAAAATGGATTTTGACGATATTCTGCTGCGTGCCTCCGCACTACTGCGTGACCCGGATGTGCTTCAGCCGCTTCAGCGACGTTTTTCACATATCATGGTCGATGAATTTCAGGATACGAATGCCCTCCAATATGAGATGGTGCAGCGGTTGGCTGCCCGACATCGCAATCTGATGGTTGTGGGGGATGATGACCAGACGATCTATACCTTTAATGGGGCACGCCAGGAATCCATTCTGGAGTTTGACAAGGTCTATAAGGATGCAAAGGTCATTACTCTGGATATTAATTATCGCAGTGATGCACGCATTTTGGGGCTGGGCTCCAACATCGTCGCCAAAAATGTTCATCGACGCTCCAAACGTCTTGCGGCTGCCGGGCGTGAGGGCTTGCCGCCACAGTTTGCCACCCCATCTGGGCCTGAGGAAGAGGCGGGACATATTGTTACTCATCTGCTCGGGCAGGTAGAAGAAGGTCGTCTTCGCTACCGGGATATCGCTATTTTGCACCGGACAGCCAGCGGAAGCCGATCTATTTTTGAGCAATTAATTATGCGGGATGTCCCATTTATTCAGTACGGAGCAGGGGCTGTATTTTATGACCAGTCCCTGATTCGTCCTTTAATGGATCACCTGCGCTTGTCGCTAAATCCCCGACGTATGGAATCCATTCCGAGCACCCTTGGGCCGCTGTACGTCTCGCGTGAGGCTGGGATGGAATGGATTATGCGCGAGGAGAAACAGCAGGCTAAAAAATACCCGCTGATTCATCTCAGCCGCTGGGATCGACTACGTGATTTTCAGCGTGAACAAGTGAAAGAGCGTATTCGTCTGATTCGCAGTCTCACTACCATGAAACCTGCCTATGCCATTCAAGAAATGCGGCGCGTCTTTTATGACAAATATTTGGAAAGTGGAGATACGGGCGCGTGGACTCATTATAAGGAAACGATGCAAGAAAGTCTGGAGGAGCTCGAAACGGCAGCCAAGCGGTTTGACACTGTGGAGGCGTTCGTCAGCTTTGCGGACGAGCTTTCCGAGCGTCACCGCCAAATGGAATCGCTGCGCAGAGAGGAAGACAGCGATGCTGTTCGGCTCATGACGATCCACCGCGCCAAGGGATTGGAATTCCCTTGCGTATATTGGATCGGAGCCAGCGAAGGCATTCTGCCGCACAGCTCGGCGCTGCACAGCGAGCTGCCGGAGGATCGGCGGGCAGGCGCCGCCCCAACTACGGCTGTGGATAACGATGCAGCGCTTGAAGAAGAGCGCCGCCTCGCTTACGTGGCCGTCACCCGGGCGAAGGAGTTGCTATACATCACCTCCCCCGCCTCTAATCATGGCAAGCCTGCCGCCGTGTCACGCTTCCTGCTGGAAGCCTATGGGGTCACCCCTGAGGCTTCCAAGCCAGAAACACGCCGCAGTAGCTTCGGCCAAGCGAAGGGTGCTTCCGGGTATGGCAGCCGTGCTGGCGCTGGATCGCCAGCGTCTGGCACAGCGACCCGCGTGAGCAACAGGCCGGGACCAGGCAGCGCTACGGCACGGACAACCTCGTCGGTGGCAGGGTCTCCAGCGGAGCCACGCATCAACGTGCCTGTGTGGAAATGTACCGACGGCGCTTGCAAAGCGTGGATGCGTCGCGACACAACAAGCGGACGCCGTACAAGCGCGGCTAGCACAAGCACGCCGCCAGTGTGCCCGCTCTGCGCCTCCCCGATGACAGAGGGGACACGCAGCATCCCAGCCAGATAGGGATACGGCGTATAGCTGGTATGGAGAATTGTGCAGACCAATAATAAATCAAATAAAATTTGGACAGACCAAATAAAAAAGTGGCAGACTAGGACTTAAAAATAAAGCCCTAGCCTGCCACTATCTGTTTTAACTTGCTATTGAACGATCATGTCCTGTTAGATTATCCAAGCGTTCTATCACCCAATAGGTGTTCCATCAGGTAGTTTGATATCTGGTTTCAATAGAATCACATCCCCCTTTTCGGGTATTCCTCCAAGAACCAATACCTCTGAGTTAAAGCCTGCTATCCGTCGAGGTGGAAAGTTGACTACACCTATAATTTGTTCCCCTATAATATCTTCAGCCACATATCTTTCTGTAATTTGCGCACTCGAAGTTTTTACACCGATATCTTGTCCAAAATCAATTTCAAATTTAATATTTTGCAACTGTAGTATACTTTAAAGATTTTGCCCAAAAATACATTCCCATACCGAATAAAGTCATGATTCCACCTATGAATTGAAATGCAGAAATGATTTCTCCCAAGAATAAGTAGGCGAGAATTATGGCAAGAACAGGCTCTCCAATAATACCAACTGAGACCGATAGTTGCACCCATTGATTTCAACAACAGATTAAAAATATATTGTCCAAAAATAGTTGGGATTACTGCAAGTAACAAGAAATACATCCATTCCAACGAGTCATATTCAATCAAGGAATAATGATTCAACAAATTGTAGACCAGCAAGACGCTGCCACCAATAAAAAAAACAATAACACTATATAAATTTGCATTTATTTTGTGACTTACTTTCTGTCCTGCCAACATATATGCTGAAACCAAAATTGTTCCCAATAAAGATAATCCATCTCCGATCAATGCCTCTCTCGAAATCCCTATGTCTCCCCAAGCAATAATGATTGAACCGACAAGAGCGGCGATCAAACAAAGTATGGTTAATATGTTGGTTCGGTCTCTGAACATAAAGTATGAACCCATCATTACAAATAAAGGCTGTAAGGATAAGATGACCATGGAGCTCGCAACTGAGGTATATACTAAAGATTCCATCCAGAATAAGAAATGTAACCCGAGAAAAAGACCGGCTATGAAAACGGTAATCCAATCTTTTTTGTTCATTTCTAAGGTACGGAACATTTTCCAAGGTACAAAAGGAAGCATTATGAGTACTGACATATACAATCTGTACATCCCAGCCACAGAGGTTGGAGTATCTGAAGATTTGATCATGATGGATGAGATAGAGACAGACAGTATGCTGATTAAAAGCAAAATATACGGATGAAACGGTAACGACGATTGATTTATTTTCACATGTACGCCTCCAAGAGGTCTTATCCAATCGCCTGTGCACAGGATTGTAATGATAAGCCGAAGATCTGGTATAATAATATCACCACTTTTATTTATTTTGTGTAACTATATCTTTAATTTATATAGAAATATCGTCATCAGAAAGGACCTCGCTAAAATGGAAAAACAATTGCATGAGACCATTCTATATCCCGATGTTTCATTTCCATACATCATGTACACCCATACTATTCATGCAAGTAGTCCTGAAGGTAGAGGATTCAACGATCTACATTGGCATGAGGAACTACAAATCACTTTGGTTACCAAAGGGAAGCTAGTAATCCAAGTTAACGGGATTGATCATGAATTAGAAACAGGTCAGGCCATTTTAATTAATAAAGGTGTTCTTCACGTTACTACGCACCTTACACATAACGGCCAATATGTCAGTTTTAATTTTCCGGAGAAGCTGCTGGCCTTTTATGCAGATAGTGCGATGGAAAAAAACTATGTACTGCCTTATACAAACTCTCTCTTATTGTCATTAGTAATCAAAGGAGATGTTGAATGGCAAATTCAAATACTGCAAATGCTTTGGGATATGAAAGAGAAATTTGATATGAAAAAAAACTGGGGATGGGAATATGAGGTTTCTATTAAAACAGTACAATTATGGTTCATCATAATTTCTAACATTTCGCTTTCTTCGGAGGAAGCACCTAAACACATGAAACTGCAACAGGAAAGACTTCAATTGATGCTCAGCTTTATCCATCAAAACTATTCAGACAATATAACACTGCAAGAAATTGCTGAAGTAGCACATTTAAGTATTTCGGAATGCACTCGTAGTTTTAAGAGAACCATTCATATGACACCTTACGACTATTTAATTAAGTACCGTATCAAGAAAAGCAGCGAGTTATTAATTTCAACAGATTCTACAATAACTGAAATAGCCCACAGAGTGGGGTTCAATCATGTAAATCACTTCATTCAGTCTTTTAAAAAACATCATGAAAGAACACCTAAAGATTTCCGGAAATTTAGAAATGAAATCAAGGATTAAGGGCTATTTCTTTTCTGGTTGCGTGATACCGCTCTAATACCAACAGTCACCTATATTCCGTTGTACTTCTCAATCGGCGCGCGACAGCGGCCTAGTTCGTCAATCAATAGATAGCTTAAAATCAACAATAGTTTGCTCAGCCTTGATCTCATAGCCTAAGCCCTCGTAAAGATATACAGCGGCTTGGTTCTCCTTCAATACTCCCAGGTAGATATCTGATGAAAGTGATCTGCCCAGTTTTGTAAGTTGGCTCGTCAAGTGCTTTGCTAGGCCTTTCCCTCTGTGGGTAGGGCTTGTGTATATGTTTCCGAGCTCAACGAGTTTAGAATCATAAAAGTGGAAGCCGCCCACGGCAATAAAATGACCGCATTCCTTTATCCCAAGGAAAGGATATTGTTCGAGTTCGCTCCTCGTAAAAAATTTCATGCCGCCATTTCGTAATAAATCCACTATATCTGAAAGGTCATTTTCCTTAACTAGCTCAGCCCAGTTTGAATCGAGCAGTTTCGATTGATCCATATGCTTCATTGTTAAAAAACGTTGTGGGTTACCCATTATAAGACCATGAGATTGAAAAAGTTGAAGGTCACGATTACAGAGAATTGTACCACAAACAGTATTTTTCTTAAGTTGAATGATTTCCTCAGTAAAAGTAATAAGAGCTGGAAAGTTAAGTTTCTGGCGATTTATGCAATGGAAAGAAAAAGCAGGGAAGGATAGCCCCCAAAAGTATGCTAAGACCGCCGTCAGCTTGTCGTCTATATATTGACCAACAAATTTAGCCTGCTCCTTACGTTGACTTAAATAGCTATAGAATAACAAGTGTTGGTCTCTATTAATCTGGTCAGTTAATTGGCTAATTGTTTCGTAGGTAAGCAATCGATGAGAAATCATTTATTAGTCCCTTTCATTAGTCATACTTTTCCTATGCGTGGAATACCTACTGGCATGATACCACAAATTGAAACTATTCTTCCCGCTTATTCCATATAGCCTTAAAAAATATTGGGTTATACATTTCTATAAAGATAAATTGTTTGCCGCCCGAGTATAAAAATCCATAATTTAAGGATGATTTTTCCCGAAATTCATTGTATGGTTCCTGCCTCGCGTCTAATTTATGATGAAATTAAAGAGAGGTGAGGCACTGAAAAAATTAATGACAAATATTGAAAACGCATACAAATGAAGAAGGAATGTTTAAAAGTGCAAGCTGGTCCTTAATCACCTGTCATCGATTACTTCAAAGTGTACTTAATATGTACACACTTATGAAAGCGTTTTCTGTACGATGCGTTGCAGATTAACTAAGGCGTTAACATCTAATTCAAGGAGTGAGTCATATGCCAGACCCATGGAAAAAAAGGTTTCTCAGTATTCTCAGTTTTGTTCTCTTATCCTTTTTGTTGGTATCTCTCAGTTTAATTCCAAGCCTAGCAAAAGCAGAATCAGCTCACTTGGTCACTGACGGTAGCCCCTTTCCTATAGTCGTCAGCTCCAAAAATGCAATTCTTCAAGGTTACGGGGTAGAAAAACGGGATATACCCTATACCGGCGATACGCTTTATAAAGGCGATGGCTATGTATCCTTCTTTTATGACTATGACCCAAACTCAGGAAAGTCTGACGGGACGGCTACGTTTAAAGTGAACGTGCCTACAGCAGGTCTTTATAGGCTGAGCCTCGGCTACTACATTCCGGCGGACACCGGCTCCAAGGATACCAGCATCAAGGTCAATGGCACAATGGCTGAAAACGTAACGCTGGCTGCTCCTCCGAAAGGTGCGGCGGTGAACGAGAAAATGGTAACTAAGATCATGCTGAATGCTGGCACAAACGAGCTGACTTTTTCAAGAGGCTGGGGATATTACGGGATCGAGTATGTGAAGGTTGAATTCGCCAATCTGCCTGCTGCAATAAGCAAAATGGAAGCCGAAGACGGAGCCATTACTGGTGAGGTCAGCATCGAAGCTGCTGATACGGGATATTCCGGTACCGGTTACGCAGCCTTTAAAGGCACAGGGTCGTTAACCTTTGCCTATAACGCAGCCTCAAGCGGGCTTTACAATCTTGCAATCGGTTACAGTAACCCCAATGGAGACAAAAAGACTCAATTGGTGGTCAATGGCCAGACCAGCGAAACATCACTCCCGACAACAGCAAGCTACACAGAGGTATCTGGCGGTAAACTGATGCTGAGTGCGGGAAACAATACCATACAGTTCAATGTCGATTCGGACCAATATCATATCGACTACGTCAAGCTGTCAGCAGTGTCCCCCCCGAAATTGCATCAGATTGAGAAAAAGCCAGTAAACCCGAATGCGACTGCGGAAACCAAGGCACTTATGGGTTATCTCGTCGATAGTTACGGCAGCAATATTCTTTCCGGTCAGCACACTCTTGAGGATGCCCAGTGGATTAAAGACCAAACTGGAAAGTATCCTGCGATGTTATCAACGGACATGATGGATTATTCCCCCTCTCGCATCGAACATGGCGCCACCTCAACTGAAGTGGAAAAGGCGATTCAATGGGCCAAAGAAGGTGGAATTGTCACATTCGCATGGCACTGGAATGCTCCTAAGGGACTGCATGATATTCCCGGCAAAGAATGGTGGCGCGGGTTTTACAAGGACGCTACTACATTCGACGTTCAATATGCGCTCACTCATCCCGAGTCGGAAGAGTATCAGCTTATCCTAAGGGATATCGATGCTATTGCTGCTCAGTTGAAACGTCTCCAAGACGCTCACGTTCCGGTGCTGTGGAGACCGCTGCACGAGGCGGAGGGCAAATGGTTCTGGTGGGGCGCCCAAGGGCCAGACTCCGCCAAGCAACTGTACCATATCATGTACGACCGCCTAACAAACTACCATCACCTGAACAACCTGATCTGGGTATGGAACTCTGAGAGCCCCGAGTGGTATCCGGGAGACGATGTCGTCGATATTGTAAGTGTGGATATCTACAACCAGGCGGCTAATTATAGCCCAAGTATCGGCAAGTATGACAGCTTGGTGAATCTCGTGCAAGGCAAGAAGCTGGTTGGTCTGTCCGAAAACGGTCCGATTGGCGATCCTGAATTATTTCAAACATATTCAGCGCATTGGCTCTTTTTCACCACATGGACAGGCGACTTCATCCGCAACGGACAATATAACTCCCTGGATCATCTCATAAAAGTGTTCAACAGCGATTACGTGATCACGAGGGATGAGCTTCCCCAAGACCTATTTACTTCGTCCAAGAATGAAGCGGAGTAAATTACTTTAAACGTATCCGTAACTATACCGTCCCATCCAGCGTCGTAAAGTAACGAAGTAGTCTTCCTCTAACAAACAGCGGCCGCCTCTGAAAATAACCAGGGTAGCCGCTGTTTATTTGTACCTCAAATGCTCCATATTTCTATTCTCCCGTTTCGTTAATGTAGCTACTTTTCTAACCAAGAGACCATTATGAAAAAGGACCGTCTCCTCTCCGGCAGGAAAGTGGAAACGGCCCCGTTCTTTTATGCGAAACGAGTTAGTTCGTGGACCACAGCTTAATTCGGTCTTGGATATGCTTGGTAAAGGATTGTTCCATTTCTTGCACTCCAGCTTTCTCTAGTTCTGCCATATAGGCATCCCAAACCTTGTCGAAGTTTTCCGGTTTAGTCATGACAGCTTCCGGAATTCGTTTCCATGTAATATCCTTCATCTTGGCTCCAAGAATAACAGCCGGATCGTCATTGGGAAGAGACATTGTATATGCTGCTCCGTATGCTCTAGGCGGAAATTCCTCTTCCTTCGGGAATAGATCTTTCCAGTGCTCGATCTTATAAGCTTTAAGAACTTCCTTCTCCGACTTATTGTAAGTCGCTGTCAGCAGTTCTGGATAACTACGAGTGAAATAGTTGCCGGTTGAGTCCTCGATGCCATCACCATAATGGACCGACAAGTTCCAATATAGGCCGATTCCAGACTCTTTTTGGAAAGCCGCATTGTCATTGTTTATCCGTTCAAGTACAGCCGGAGTAATCGTCCGTTTGTTGTCTTTCATCGTGTAATGCTTTCCTTCAATTCCCCAGTTATTCAGGACTTGCCCCTCTTCCGATGCTAGAAAGTCGAGAAACTGGATAGCGCGTACCGGATCCTTGCATTTGCTAGAGATTGAGATTCCGTACCCCCCATCAAAACCAGGCAGCCAGAAGTTGGTATCCTTGTACTCCTTGCTCATGGTAACTGGATAATGACCGTAAGTCTGATCGAATTTGCCCTCCGCCTTCAGCGCATTTTGTCCGTCGCCATAGTCCCATTCCGGATCGGCCAGGCCCAGTACGCGACCTGAAGCCACTTTCGCTTTAAACTGGTCAGTCTTTTGCACAAAGCTTTCCGGATCAAGTAATCCAATGGCATTCATGTGATTCAACCAGCGAAAATATTCTTTTTCTTCCGGTCGACGGAAATGATAAGTCGCTTGGTGTGTTTTTTGATCGATGTAGTATTCACCATCGTCTGGTCCCCCAGTTGTTTGGAATCCTGAGTTCGTTACCTGGTACATATGCCAATCGTCCGCATTTAGGGACAGTCCGATATTTTTGTTGCCATTTTCATCCGTCGGATGCTTGGTTAGATAGTCCTTAATGACTTTTTCAAAATCCTGTACCGTACGAATGTCTGGGTATCCCGCTTCCTTGACGACACGGTGTTGGAGTTTAAATCCTACGTCGGGTTTGATTTTTTTCTCTTCGACAGCAGACCAAGTTGGAATCACATAGATTGATGGGTCGTCCAAACTGTACTTTGTTCGAACAAGCTTGTCACCCAGCATTTTTTTGATGTTTGGTGCATGCTTGTCGATCAAATCCGTCAGATCAATGATTGCGCCAGCATCGACAAGTTTGCCAACATCCGCCTTAGCAGCGATTAAATCAGGATAGTTTCCTGTGGCAGCAATCAATGAAATCTTTTGGACCGGGTCACCGACAGCGAATTCAGCATCAAGGGTTACTCCAGTTTTTTCAGCGATGACCTTACCGACTTCATCCTTCATGCCATTCCAATTTGTGCTGGAGTCTTCCGAAAAATAAGTAAGCGTGATGTCACCCGTTGTTACGGCCTTGGTAGCCTCGGACGGATTATTACCGCTGCACCCTGCAAGGGTCGCCACTAAAGTCAGTGACATTACGAAAGATACGATCATTCTGTTTTTTCTTGACTTCATGGAGCGAAACCTCCCTGTATAATGAATGTTTGCTGCTTCGTTTTAGCTTTTTACCGCTCCAAGCGTCATACCTTTAACAAAATACTTTTGTAGAAAAGGATAGACGATAAGAATCGGGACTGTAACAATGATGGTGATTGCCATTTTGACCGATTCCGGAGACACTTGTGCCATACGCTCAGCCATATTGGCAGCATCCTGAGAATTGGTTGCGCTCGTTGTAGTACTCTGCAAAATTTTCATCAATTCATATTGCAGGGTCGTCAACGATTCGTTAGACCCATTAAACAGATAAGTATCGAACCAAGAGTTCCATTGCCCTACTGCCAAGAAGAGCGCTACGGTCGCTAATGCTGGTTTGCAAAGAGGAAGAATAACGCGCCAATATATCGTGAAATCGTTGGCACCATCTAGCTTAGCTGATTCTTGCAACGCATAAGGCAGACCATCAATGAAGGAACGAATAATGAAGACATTAAACGCACTTACAAGGCCGGGTAAAATATAGACGGCAAATGTATCAATCAAATGCAATTCCTTCATCAAGATAAAACCTGGGATTAATCCCCCGGAAACATACATGGTGACGGCAAGAAAGATTGAGATGAACCTTCGAGCTTGAAAGTCACTTCGTGCAAGCGTATACGCAAGCATCGAACCGCTGGCCAAGCCCGCTACGGTGCCAATGACGGTCCGCAGAAAGGATATCTTGAATCCAGTGATTAACCCCTCATAGGTGAAAATCAAATCGTAATTCTTCAACGTAAATTGTCTTGGCCAGATGGTGATTCCCCCTCTAATGGTATCTACCGAATCATTAAAAGAGATAGCCAGTACATTTAAGAACGGATAGATTGTTAGAACGGTTACCACAATCATGAAAAGATAAACAACGACTTCTAAGATTCGATCTTGTGGTGATTTCGCCTTAAGCCAGTTGTTTAATCGGCCGACTGGCGTACTGCTTTTGACAGCCTCCATGTCCTTTATCCTCCCTACATAATACTCTCGTTGGTATAGCGCTTAAAGATTCCGTTAGCCGCAAACAATAGGATCAGGCTTATCACCGAATTAAAGATATTAATTGCCGTTCCGAAAGAGTAACGTCCCATCGCCAGACCATAATTAAGCGCATACAAATCAAGTACTTCAGAGTAATCAATGACCAGGTGATTGCCCAGCAAAAATTGTTTCTCGAATCCCGTACCGAGCAAATGACCAATAGACATAATCAGGAGGATGATAATGGTCGGCCGGATCCCTGGCAGCGTGATATGCCACATTTGCCGGAATCGGCTAGCGCCGTCGACCCGCGCAGCCTCGTATAATTCAGGACCAATACCGGCGATGGCAGCCAGATAAATAATGGCGTTCCAACCTGTTTCCTTCCAGATGTCTCCGAAGGTTACAACCCACCAAAATAATTTACCTTGGGCCATAAACTGGATCGGCTGTTCGATGATGCCTAGACCCATGAACATATCATTCACGACACCGCCATCCGCTGAAAGCATTTTGGTGACAATGCCTGCAGCAACCACCCATGAAACAAAGTGCGGCAGATAAGATACCGTCTGAACAAATCGTTTTATAACCTGGATACGAACCTCGTTGAGCAGTAAAGCAAAGACAACCGGCACGATAAAACCGGCGATCAGTCCCATAAGACTCATAGCCAGCGTGTTCCGCAGCACTTGGTAGAAATGATCATCTCGGAACAAAGTACGAAAATGCTCCAAGCCCACCCACTTTTGCTCAAAAAAACTCAAACCGGGTTTATATTTTTGAAAGGCCATTGTCCAGCCCCATAGCGGCAAATACTGGAAGACAAAAACCCAAATAACAAACGGAATGGACATGTAGTAAAGATACCTCTGGCTTTTAAATACCTTCCAAGCATTCCTCTCCGTCTTTTTGTATGCCTTTTCCGAAACCACTGTTACCGCTTTCATTTTTTTCATCCCCTCTCTTAAAATCCATCATAAAACAGAGAGGAGTCCGGGCCCATACAACGGATTTCGGGAAAAATCATACACAAATTATGGATTTCTATATTCCGACGGTGAACAGCCTTCGTACCTTTTGAATTTGCTGTAAAAGTAGTTGACGCTTGTATAGCCCACACTTTCAGCGACTTTGTATACTTTCATTCCCTGGTCCAGCAGCTCCTTGGCCTTTTGGATGCGGACTCGGTCCAGATAGGTGTTGAAGTACTCCCCAGTCTTGTTCTTGAAAAGCTGGCCTAAATAGGCGGTACTGTAGTTTAGTAGTCCAGCTAGCGTTTCCAGCCTCAGATTGTCCGCATAATGCCTGTGAATGAAATCGATCATTTTTTTGAATTCCTGCTCCTTTCCACGGTGTTCGGAGTCTTTTCCCAATGCTAGTAGGAAACGGTGGGTCTCTTCCAAAAGATCATCTAGGTTATCATGCTGGTATATCCCATTCAAAAAGCGGGAAACTGCTTCCGTCTCTTTCAACTCAATGCAGAAACCCGCGGTCAGCTTGTGAATGACTGCATTGGACAGAAAGAAGAAGGATTCTTTAACAGATTTCTCATCTTGCCCCTGTTTGAGAAAAAATGCTGCCGCCTCTTTCAACAACGATAGTACTATAGCCTGGTTTCCTACCTCCAGACTGTAATACAGGCGGAAGATGAAATCCTCCATCATTTCTTCGGCTTTATTGACGGACAATCGGGGAGAATCCAGCGAGGACGAAAAGAGAGGATACGGATCTATCAGTCGGTTCTTCTCGCTGAAAAAAGCTTGTTTTACTGCTTTCTGGGCCTTAAAAAAAGATTTGCAAATATCTTGGGGAACAGACACTCCCCCTCCGGTTGCAGCAACGAACCGTCCATTACCCACGGCGTTACGAATCTCGTTATACAGACTTTCACGTCGTTTTCTCCCGCGCAGCAGCTCGTTGAGCAGAAGAACCGTATACGGGGGAATCACAGTTACAAGCCCCATCATCTGCCCTTCTATCTTTGGTTTTAACTCAATCGAAAGCCGATTTACCACATCGGCACGATCCACTTCAGAAACACGCGGGTAGACGACTACGACTTCATAGCTGGTCCACAACAAATCCGCTTCTTTTGCCTTACTTCTCAATTTGGCAGGATCCTCAGTTTTCTCTTGCGGGATGAGCAGGCTATGCAGGCAAAAATCACGACTCATAATCTCCCTCTCACGCCACTCTCCTTGAAGTCGCTCCTCTTCAATCCGCTCGCGTATCCGCTTTAAGTTGGCCGACATTTCAGCGACGTCCACCGGTTTAAGGAGATAGCCGACAACCCCGTATTTGATCGCTTGTTTGGCATACTCGAAGTCGGCATATCCACTGAGAATCATAAAATGCAAATGATGACCGTCAGATGTCAAGTGCTCAATCAACTGTAAACCATCCATAACCGGCATGCGGATATCGACAATTACGACATCGGGAGTCTTTTCCTCAATGACTTTCAATGCTTCTTTTCCATTAGCTGCCGCAGCAATAACGGTAAATCCGAGACTTTCCCATGGAATCAGCGTTTGAAGGCCTTGACGAAGCTTCGGTTCATCATCAACGATCACTACCTTAATCATTTGGATTCCCTCCAGGAATGAAAAACTGAATACAAGTGCCTTTCCCAGGCTCGCTCTCGATTTTTAAGGCACTAGAAGCCCCATACAGTAAGACGAGACGATCGTTTACGTTTCGCAATCCAATCCGCTGGACCTCCTGTTCATGTAGGGATGCAGCAAGCTCTTCCCGTACAAGAGCGAGACGATCGGCCGTGAAACCGGCCCCGTTATCACGTACCATAACTCGGACCCCCTCCAGGATTTCCTTTACTTTCACTTCAATGACAGCTCCTTCTGCTCGGTTATCCAGGCCATGCACAATAGAATTCTCCACCAAAGGTTGAATAATCAACGGCGGGACCAACATCTCCTCCAAATTCGGATCAACCGTTAAACGATAATTCAAACGGTCTTCATATCGAAACTTTTGAAGATCAAGATAACAGCTAACCCGCTCAAGTTCTTTGCGTAGCGGAATCTTATCATTACCAGCCTCCAGACTGCTGCGAAGCAACGTGCTCAGCTGCCATACTGCCTCAGCAATATCGTCCTGTTTGCGAATGTGGGCCTCCATTCTGATGGACTCCAACGAATTGAAGAGAAAGTGCGGGTTAATCTGGCTGGCCAGCATTTTAAATTTGATCTCGTTTTGTCTTTGCTCTACGAGATTTTTCTGACGATTCGTTTCTTGGACCTCCTGCACCAAATTGTTCACGCTGCTGACGAGCGCGTTAAATTGCCTTGATAGTATACCGACTTCATCTTTTCCGTCGATATGGAGAAATGTTTCCCATGAGCCCGCGCCAACTTTGGTCATATGTTTGCTCAAGCGGAGAAGCCTTCTGGATAATAGCGAAGCAGAAGCATAGATAAGTAAGACTGCAAACATCAGGCTGGCCGTGATCACGATTCCGCCAAGCCATATCACTTGATTGGCATCGCGGGTGATCTCTGAAACGGAAAAGATAGAAATGACCCGAAGCCCATTCCAGCTGTTCTGTGGAATTAAATTTGCGATAACCACTTTTGATGCTTTTCCGTTGATAAACGTGTTGTAACTTCCTTCCTGATTGAAAAGTATATTTTCGTCGGCATGAATTTCAGAAAGATTCTTCCCGAACAACTCTGCTTCATTGGACGCAACGATCTGATTTCGGTTATCCACGATCAAGGTAGGGAACGATTCCTGCTCTAGGATTGAATTTAATTGGCGCTTGTTTACATTCATGACCAGAACCCCTTTCCGCCCTAGTGAATCCACTGAAAATGAACGAATTAGACTGAGATAATTGGAACCGTCCCTCTCATCCTCGATTAAATTCCATCCGGCCAAGCCTTTCTGCTCTATGGCCTCCTTGTACCAATCTGCGGTTGTGATGCTATCGTCCGGCTGGATAAATTCCCAGTTGTTAAGTGCTCTTGGATTAGAGACATAGACACGGATGCCGGATATCTCTTTGTACAACTGGAGGTAATCACGAATATCCGTATACTCCCGGTATGCATGGATGACTTCGATATCGCTTTCGTACTTTTGACTGGCCACCCTCTTCATCCGATTGTCATTGGTTAGCCGGTACGAGATGTCCAGTGGCACATTAATCAGTTCTTCTGTACGATTTTGCACCCTTTCAACATTGTTGGATACTTGCATAAAGGCGTCCTTAATGACAATATCTCGAAGCTTCCCAGTCAAAAACAGGCCGCATAACAGCAAGGGAAGAACGGCTACCGAAATGAATGTAAGTGTCATCTTCTTCCTCAGTTTCATGTCATTCATCATTCGTATAAAAAACAAGGCTTCCCCCCTCTCAGATCAGTGCGGCTGCTACGCGCAAAATGCCCCTTTTCATATAAAAAGGGGCATAACCTAATCGATTGTTTTTTCTCTTTTGGCAGTTTACTGTTGTACTGATCCTTTAGACCTTGCCGGACCTTATTGCCCGGAGCCTGAACCATCCACTTTCATAGTCTTTCTGTCTGTAGACAAGAGGAAGCCCCAACTTCATAAGCCTATCCCCCCCATGGATAGACTTTTGCCCGCTATTTCCTGACTGAACTTCATATTCGAGTTCTGGATTAAGTCCGTCAAGGCGTAGGGCTCGCCAAGGCGCGTTCGGGACAGCCATCACTTGGAAATAGTAGACGATGGCATCCTCTTGGTCTTCAGAAACAAACATCCAAGCCGACTCGTTATTTTCAAACGGACTCTTTAGGCGATACAAGTCACCCTTCTGTACTAAACCACGAATCTGCTTGTAGACTGCGATTTGGCGTTTGACCGTCTCTTTTTCCTCATCGGTGAATTTCGTGAGATCAAGCTCATATCCAAAATTCCCGGACATGGCTACATCACCTCGAAAATCAAGGGGCGTTATGCGTCCAACTTGATGGTTCGGAACTGCCGAGACATGCGCCCCGGTTGCGCTTACAGGATAGACAAGGCTAGTTCCATATTGAATCTTCAGGCGTTCCGCCGCATCGGTATTATCACTAGTCCAGACTTGAGGCATGTAGTAAAGCATGCCTGGATCAAAGCGTCCTCCGCCACTTGAACAGCTCTCGAAAAGAATATGCGGAAATTCAGTGGTGACGCGCTCCAATAACTCATACAATCCAAGAACATAGCGATGGGCAGTCTCGGATTGGCGTTCCGGCGGCAGAGCAGCGGAACCGATTTCCGTCAGGCAGCGGTTCATATCCCATTTCACGTAAGAAACCGGCACGCTGGAGAAAATGGCAGCCAGCGAATCGTAGATGAAATCGCGCACTTCCTTGCGAGTATAGTCCAGCACTAGTTGCCATCTGGCTTCGCTGCGCCTCCGTCCCGGAACGTGAAGGCACCAGTCTGGATGCTCCCGGTACAACTCACTGTCTGGAGAGATCATCTCTGGCTCAAACCAGAGCCCGAACTCAAGACCCAGCTGATTGATACGTTTCGCGACATCCGCAAGTCCGTCTGGCAGCTTCCGACGATCCTCGTACCAATCGCCAAGAGACGAATTGTCGGAATCTCGTTTTCCGAACCAACCGTCATCTAAGACAAATAGTTCGATGCCTAGCTCAACCCCCTCTTTCGCGATCGATACCAACTTATCTGCATTGAAGTCAAAATAGGTAGCTTCCCAGTTGTTGACCAGAATAGGTCTTTCTTCGTCCCGATATTTCCCTCGGCAAAGTCGAGTCCGATACAAGCGATGATACGTCCGCGACATATCTCCCAGGCCTTGACCGGAGTAAACCATAACGGCTTCTGGCGTTTGGAAACTCTCCCCTGGGCTCAGTAACCACGAAAAGTCAAAGGAGTTCACGCCGATGTTAAACCGTGTGGAGCCAAATGAATCCATTTCCGCTCCCGCCTCAAAGCCCCCGCTGTACACAAGGCTAAACCCGAATGCCTCGCCATGGCTTTCCGTTGTCTCCCGAGTGACCAATGCAGTAAAAGGGTTGAGTTGATGGCTGCTCATGCCCCTTTTACTATCAATTCGGGTTTCACCTTGAAGAATCGGTTTGCGGGTAATATTCCCTTCCCGAGCCCATGCTCCCGAAAGATACATGAATTCCAAATCGCTTTTACCCGAAAAATCGACACTGGCACTTAGTGCACGAAGGAGCCTAAGATTCTTTTCCCCCGCATTACTCAAACGAGCCGAACGAGCGATTACGTTTCGATCCGCGAAAACGGTGTAAAGAAGAACCACTTTAAGACCTGAAAAGGCATCTTTTAATTCCAGTTCCAACGTATCCGCTTCGTCTGCGTTCTCGGTATATACGGCCGGAAGCCCGCTTAATGATGGCTTTCCCTTCACGATCCGGTAACCATCGTACTTCAACTCCGTAATACGAGTTCCATCCTCAAGTTCTACCTGATACGCCGGGGTACGGAAGTCTCCACTCCCATACTGCGGATACTCTTGCGGTAGCCGATCCAATCCAGCCGTCGCAGAAGTGTGAGGCAATAGATCGGCAGTAGATTCGCGATGCTTCAGCCTATCTCCCCAGTATACGTGCACAGGAAATCCATCCACAACCTGAATAATATAACTCATGCCCGATGACTGTAGATGAAACAGCCCCGTTTGCTCTTGAACAATGATACCCATTGGGAAAATAACCCCTCTCTTAGATAATAATCATCGGAGATCCACACCAAAAAGGCACTTAGAAGAATCTTTATGTAGCAGGCATCAACTAAGCTCATATGGTGTAAAGCTTGATAAGATCCAACAATATAGCAGTAGGTTCTACAGAAATCATATATTAATTTTAGATATGAAGTACATGGCATGGTGCTCACTATTTATGTTATAATGCTTGATAATTTACATAAGGAGATTTTACCGTGATAGAGTATTTGCCACGTAGTAAACAGCACTCTGAATTGTATCTAACTCAGTTTGGCATAGAGAAATGCATACCCAGTCACTTTTTTGGACCTGCGATAAGAGATCACTATTTGCTCCATTATGTTTTGGACGGAGAGGGTACCTTCGAGGTTGGCGGGTTCAGTTATCGCTTGCGGAAAGGACAGTGGTTTCTAATCTGCCCGCAAGTCATCACTTATTATCAAGCCGATACCGTAAATCCCTGGTCTTATTGCTGGTTTGGTTTTAACGGGGTACTGGCAGAAACACTCCTCAAGCAAGCAGGCCTAACGATGACGCGTCCAATCCTCAACTTTGAAGGAGACCATTTGATTTATCAGTATTTGCAGCTCATGAACGAATCAAGTGGATGCCATAAAGCTCGGGAAACCAGACTGACCGGTCTGCTATGCCTAATGTTATCGGAGCTTATAGAGTTCGGTCCGGTAACACCTCCTGAACAAAAGGAAAGCCGGGCGGAAATTTACGTGGAAAAAGTGAAGGATTTTATCGAAATGAATTATGCTCAGAAAATCACCATTGAGCACATTGCAAATTTTATCGGACTCAATCGAAGCTATTTATGTTCGTTATTCAAACAACAAGTGAACACAAGCATTCAGGATTATTTGGTTCGCTATAGGATCAACAAAGCATGTGAAATGATGGGAAACGCTGAACTTTCGATCGGTGATATTTCCCGTTCAGTCGGCTATAACGATCCTTTACTCTTCTCGAAAATTTTTAAAAAGATAAAGGGATTCTCCCCCAAACACTATCGAATCGAAACCCATGCTCAAACTCAAGCCGACTACTAACAAAAGAGGTCAACCCGAAAAACTGGCTGACCTCATAAGTTTATTTTGTTGTAGTTTGTCCTTCCAAATAAGAAACCGGCTCTTTAACTTCTACTTTGGTACCGCCAAATTCATCTTTAATGTATTTTTGAGTATCCTCGTTATGATAGAGATCCGCTAACTTTTGCAGCCCTTTGTCATTCGCCTTATCAGATGAAGTCACCAGAACGTTAATATTATTTTTGGTTGCCTGACTGATTTCCTCATGGAACAAGGAATCTTTCAGTACATTCAGGCCCCCTTCTAAAGCAATCGTATTCCCAATCAGCACCAAGCCTACATCTTGAATCACTCGTGGTCCTGTTTTATCATCAATGAGTTCAAATTTCAGATTTTTAGGATTGCTGGTAATATCATTGACTGTACCCAAGGCATCATTAAAGTCAGCCTTAAGCTTAATTAAACCGGAGGCTTCCAATAACTTTAAACCTCTTGCTGTATTGGCCGGGTTATCTGCCAAAGCTACCAGAGCCCCGTCGGTCACTTCATCAATACTTTTGAATTTTTGTGAATAAATCCCCATCGGCTCCAGATAGGTTGTGGCTATCGCCTTCAAATCGGCTTTGCTCTCTTTGTTATAGCTAACCAGGTACGCCCATGATTGGAATGCATTCACGTCTACTTCGCCTTCTTTGGTTGCATTGTTCGTTTCGATTCCACCGTTAATTTCTTTCACTTCAATGTCCAGCTTGGCATCCTTGGCGGCCTGGGACTGGGCAATATGCTTCCATATCTGGGCGTCAGAGCCCATGGATCCGATGACTACTTTTTGCGTTTCCGAACCGGAAGCGGCGCCGGAGCCATTGCTGTCCGAACTTTTAGTACCACATCCTGCGGCAATTAATAATAAACTAATCCCTAATAGTAAAACGAACGATTTTCTCATGTTGTTTTCCCCCAGATCATGCTAGTATGCTAGTGCATCGTCATTCCACCTGTAACATTAATCGCTTGTCCTGTCATGTATGCAGAGAGCGGACTTGCCAGAAACAGCACTACATTGGCAACATCCTCCACCTCGGCCGTTCTCCCCAAAGGGACCTGTGAACAATCTTCTTCGTATATTTCTTGAGCGGTCATTCCGCGAATGACGCCTCCTTCAATCCGTTCACGATGCTTCATCGGCGTTTCTACAATGCCAGGGCAGACCGCATTTACCAAAATATTTTGCCGGGCAAGCTCAATGGCCATCACCTTGGTCAAGCCGAGAACCGCATGTTTGGAAGCACAATATCCGCCCATCGCCCGATATCCATTTTTTCCAGCCTGCGAAGCCATTTGAATAATTCGTCCTGCTTTACGAGCAGCCACCATTTCTTTGGCAAAACGTTTGGACGTTACATATAATCCGGTTGAATTGATCGAAAATACTTTCTCCCAATCAGCCAACTCACTATCAATGACATAATCCATCGTAGAAGTACCCGCGCAGTTCACCAATATATCAGGAACTCCCGCTTCGCTGATTAGTAAATCGCACCATCTTTCGATATCATCCGGTTTGGATATGTCCAATTGAGTTTCAACCAACTGTGGATTGACCACTCTATACGGCTCTTCATAAGAGATATCAGCAGAAATCACTTTAGCTCCGCTTTGAATGAAAAGCTCTACAATTCCCTTGCCTATGCCTGACTTACCGCCTGTCACTACCGCTGTCTGATGAGATAGGTCAATCGAAATCATAGATTTTACAATACTCTTTCGAAAGGATCGCGGCTAATGCCTGCTTCCAATACAATTTTCACATATTCCTGCGCAGAGAAAAGGGAGTGGTCCTTGTAGTTCCCACATTCCAAAGCAGTAACAGCCGGGACCTCTGTCGTTTCCAGAATTCTTTTCAAGGTTTTTTCCAAAGCGAGTGCAATTTCCTCAGGCTCATGTTCATTCCATAAAATCAAGTAGAACCCCGTTCTGCATCCCATAGGAGAGATATCAATAATTCCTTTGATTTCATCTCTCAGATACGTGGCTAATAAGTGCTCCAGCGTATGTACAGCTGCTGTCGGAAGTGCATCTTCATTGGGTTGCAAAAATCTCAAGTCATACTTTTGTACTGTGCTTCCTTTTTCGTCATGCTCTACTCCCGCTGCTCTTACATAAGGAGCCTTTACAATCGTGTGATCTAATTGAAAACTTTCTACTTTTGCCATTTTTCTTTTCCTCTTTTCTGTAATTTATATTTTTAATCTAATGATGGATACTCTACATTTGTGATTTTTTTCAAAGAATTAAATGCTCCAAATCAGCATTTTTGTAATTATACATCGGATTACTCGGTTTTACCACTATAATTCTTGTCGTATTTCTTTTTTTCTTTGTCCGTCTCTCCTTTGCCTGTAGGTTTTGACATAGTGTACAATGTATACGATAATGCATTTTTACGAAAAAGATCGAGGACATCATAAGCCTCATTTAGGAGAATGCTCTGTGAATGAACCGGATTGGAAGCACCTGAATGCTGTCCCATTACCCTTGCAGGAATTTCAGCTACAGCTGGATCAAAACAGTGTTGACGCCAAGCAACTAGAGGAGTGGAGAAAGATTCCCGTCCTTTATCAGCTGGCTCTGGAAGAATTAAAGAATAAAATTAAGCTGATCCAGACGGAATGGAAGCTGTTAGACGGTTTTAGCCCGATTGAACATATTAAAACCCGAATCAAAGAGCCCCACAGCATCGTGGAAAAGGTTCGGCGCAAAGGGCATGAAGTGACCTTGGACAATATATTGCGTGAAATTCATGATATCGCGGGGATGCGTGTGGTATGCGCCTTTGTGAAAGATATTTATCGTCTGATGGATCATCTACACACTCGGGAAGACATTCGTATTCTGGAGGTCAAGGACTATATAGCCCATCCTAAGCCCAACGGCTATCAGAGCCTGCATGTCATTGTGGAAATTCCACTGATCCTGTTTGAGGGCACACGTTGGATCAAGGTTGAAATTCAATTGCGTACATTGGCTATGGATTTCTGGGCCAGTATGGAGCATATTTTGTATTATAAGTTCGATAAGAAAGTGCCTGAACATGTCGTTAATGGATTGACCGAAGCCGCACGTGCAACCTACGAGCTGGATCAGAAAATGCTGAAGTTGCGCGGCGAAATTTTATCGCTTAGCGAGGAACAGGATGCGGAAGAAACCCCGGAGAAACCATCCGAAGAGTCGTCCATGAAGACACTCTCCCTCCCCGCAGATCACGCCACTTCACGGCCACAAACCTGCTAAGTTTTTGTGTGTAAGATAACTTAAGAATTCCGTCGAGGCTGCAAAAACGTTGGTTCAGTCTTACGCTGAATTCTGTAATGTACAAAAAAAGAGCCATCAAAACCACGTTCATCATGGTTTTGATGGCTCTTTTACACATTTTTTCGATCAAATATTACTGTTTCTCACGGATTTCTGTGCTGATTTTCTCAACGATGTCCGCAATGCTGAGTGATCCCAGATCGCCTTCGCCGCGTTTACGAACCGCTACAGTACCGGTTGTTTTTTCATTTTCCCCGATAACGAACATATATGGAACCTTCTCTAGTTGCGCCTCGCGGATTTTATAACCAAGCTTCTCATTGCGAGTATCCACTTCGACGCGCAGACCCGCTTTCAGCAACGCATCCTGTATCTCATTAGCAGTCTCGATATAGTTCTCGGATACTGGCAACAGCTTCGCATGAACAGGAGCCAACCATAATGGGAATGCACCTGTAAAATGCTCAGTCAGGATGCCCATGAAGCGGTCAATTGAACCGTAGATGGCACGGTGAATAACGACTGGGCGGTGCTTTTGGTTGTCCTCGCCCACATAAGTGAGGTCGAATTTTTCAGGCATTTGGAAGTCCAATTGGATCGTTCCGCACTGCCAGCTGCGTTTGAGCGCATCGAGAATGTGGAAGTCAATTTTTGGACCGTAAAATGCTCCATCTCCCGCATTAATACGGTAGTTGATGCCCAGGTGATCCAGCACGTTTTGCAGAGCTTGTTCCGCTTGATCCCACAGTGCTGGCTCGCCCATAAAGTCATCTGGACGTGTGGACAATTCCACTGTGAAGTCAAAGCCAAACACACTATACATTTCGTTAATCAGCTTAATTACGTCTGAAATCTCTTGTTCAATCTGACCTGGTGTGACAAAAATATGCGCATCATCCTGACAGAATGTACGAACACGCATCATACCGTTCAACGCACCGGACAGCTCATGGCGATGCACTTGTCCAAATTCGGCTATACGAATTGGCAGATCGCGATAAGAATGAAGCTCATTTTTAAACACAAGCATATGCCCTGGGCAGTTCATCGGTTTCAGAGCAAATGTAGTTTCATCCACTTCGGAGAAGTACATGTTTTCCTTGTAATGCTCATAGTGTCCCGATTGTTCCCACAGCCGGTTGTTCATCATCAGCGGTGTACGTACTTCCTCATAGCCATGCAGACGTTGAATGTCACGGGAGTAATCTTCCAATGCAGTGCGGACAACCATACCTTTAGGCAGGTAGAACGGCATACCCGGTGCTTCTTCGGAGAACATGAACAGTTCCAACTCTTTACCCAACTTGCGATGGTCACGTTTTTTTGCTTCCTCCAGCAAATGCAGGTGCTCATCCAGTTGTGCTTTTTTCGGGAATGCTGTTCCGTAGATACGTTGCAGCATCTTGTTGTTGGAATCGCCTCTCCAGTATGCACCCGCTACACTCAACAGTTTAAAAGCTTTGATGCGGCCAGTAGATGGCAAATGCGGGCCACGACACAGGTCAAAAAATTCGCCTTGGTCATAGATCGTAATTTCCGCTTCTTCCGGCAAATCACGAATCAGTTCCAGCTTCAGTGGGTCTTCCAACTCTCCAAAAATACGAGTGGCTTCCTCACGGCTGACCACACGACGTGTAATCGGCAGATTTTCCTGTGCGATCTTCGTCATTTCCTTCTCAATCTTGGCCAAGTCGTCAACGGACAAGGGGTTTTCGATATCAATGTCATAGTAGAAGCCGCTGTCGATGACCGGACCGATACCCAGCTTCACATTTTTCTCACCGTAAATGCGTTTGAGCGCCTGTGCCAGCAAATGCGCTGTACTGTGGCGATAAATTTCCAGACCGTCTGCACCGTCCAGCGTAATGATTTCAAGGTCAACGTTCTGGTCCAAAACGGTGTTCAGGTCTACAGCCTTCCCATTCACTTTACCTGCTACGGCGTTCTTTTTCAGCCCGGAGCTGATCGAACCCGCCACATCGGCGATCGTTACGCCCTGCTCGTACTCGCGTACGGCTCCATCCGGCAATTTCACTTGAATACTCACGATTAAAGCCTCCATTCAAATTGTGTGCTATATCAAAAATTGAACGCAAAAAAACGCCTCTCTCCCTCAAGGGACGAGTGCGTTCAGCTCGTGGTTCCACCCTAGTTCGGCCCGCTCCTGTGCGTACATTCATGTTCATTGGAACATGCTCATGCACACATGCGTGACCCTCCATTGGTATCCGTTAACGGGGATAAAGCGGTAGGCGCTTACTAATGTCACTGCCAGATTGCACAGCTACATGTTCAACGTCACGGCTACAAAGGGGTAACTTCACATGCGGTTGCCGGAAAAGCTCTCAGCCTCGTCTTTTCTCTCTGAACGGCCCTTCAAGGAAATCATGTCTTTGGTCAATGCCTTGAATATCACTATATGCTACAGCATTATAGATCAAATTCGCAGGTATTTCAAGTGGGCGTTTATGTATCCATATTTACACAGCTCTGAAAACACTATAATATACACTTATCTAGACGATACCGTACAGAAAGGGAGAAGGAGAGATGCCTAGAATTATTGTCACAGAAGAACAATGGATTCAGAAAGGAATCGAACGTTTTGAACAGGGTGGAATTGATCAACTCGTAGTTGAAAAAATGGCCGTTTCTTTGGGGTGCAGTAAGAGCAGTTTTTATTGGTATTTTAACAATCGCAGCAGCTACATTAGACAGATTGTGGAGACATGGAAGGAACAAACGACACAACAGGTGATTGCAGCGTCCATCATCCATGCTGCTGCAGATGAGCGGATCAAAGAGTTGTTAACCCAGATGTTCGGGAAGACGAAACGAGGAGATTTTCTGTTTTATCTGCGAAAACTGTCATTGAAGGATGATAGTTACCGTTCCTTGCTCGATGAAGTTGAACAGATGAGAATGGAGTTTATGAAAGAGCTTTTAATACAGAAGGGAATGCAACCAGAGAAAGCCTTTCAGAGATCATGGATGTTGTACCATTACTACTTAGGCTGGTATGAGCGTCACAAGCAAGAGACATTAAGTGACGAAGCCATTCAACAGCATATTCACATGATTTGGACAGAGTGGATTTCGAATGAACCCAATTAAGGAGGATGTGGGATGTTGGAATTACTTACATGGGGAGTTGGCGGAATTCTATGGGTACTGAGCGGCATGCATTTATATTGGGTATTCGGCGGACAAAAAGGCGCTAAGGCAGCGATCCCAAGCACGGGAACGGATTTACTCTTTAACCCCTCCAAGATAGGGACATCAATTGTTGCCATCTTACTAGCTTTAGCCGCTTGGTTCGTCCTAGAACTAGGTGGAGTAACACAATTCCTGTTTTTCAGGCCCTTTCATTCCTACGGTGCAGGCTTGTTGTCGTGCGTATTTATTTTACGTTCTATAGGAGATTTCAAATGGGTAGGGTTCTGCAAGAGAAAGAAAGGAACCGTTTTTGCAAAATGGGACACTATGCTCTACTCGCCCCTTTGTTTTCTCTTGGGAACAGCCATTTTAATCATTATGTTTTTGCGTACGGCATAGCTTAAAGCTGACCTCTATCAGGTGGTTTGTTTCTTTCGCACGTCTCCACTCGTTTCTTTCTCAGTGAAAAAGTACAGCAAAGCCAGCACAGGCAGGACGACTCCAATCAGAGCACTGAAATTCCAACCTCCTAACGCATACGACCAACCACCTAATGATGATCCAATCGCTCCGCCTATGAAAAAAATAGACATGAATAATCCATTCAAACGCCCTCTCGCTTCACTTCCCAAGGAGTAAATCACACGCTGTCCAAGTACAAGATTTCCCGATACAGCCATATCCAGTGTAATCGCGGAAATAAAGAGAAGTACGAGTGCAACCGTCGAATGACTTTGAAAAAGATAGATGAGCAAAAAAGACAAGGCTGCAATGATCATAGCTAACCCGGTTAATACTTTACTCCAACCTTTATCCGCCAATCTCCCGGCAATCGGAGCAGCTACTGCACCACCTACGCCTACTAAAGCAAACAATGCAATCCCTTGTTGGGACATTCCGAAATCATCCGCCAAACGTAGAGGAACAACAGTCCAAAATAGGCTGAATGCACCAAATAGGCAGGCTTGATAGAGGGCACGGCGACGCAATGCAGGCGTTTGTTTTAGAAGAGTACCTAACGAGAAAATCAATTTACTGTAAGATACCGTAGGCACAGGCTTGCGTTCTGGAAGAGCTCGCGAGAGCAGAATCGTCAACAGCGTCAAGACAATGGCTGACAAAATAAATACGGCTTGCCACCCCCAGATGCTGGTGATAAAGCTTGCTACTGGCCGTGCGAACATAATGCCTAGCAAGAGTCCGCTCATGACATTCCCAACAACGCGGCCGCGTTGCTCTTCGGATGCTAAATAGGTGGCGTACGGCACCAGTATTTGGGCTACCACAGATCCAATTCCAATGAACAAGGATGCGGTCAGGAACAACGGGGCATTGGTAGCAAAAGCGGCAACAACCAATGCACAGACTGTAATGATTAGCGATACGACCATGAGCCGTCGATTTTCGATAATGTCGCTGAGCGGTACGATAAATAGCAATCCCACCACATAGCCGATTTGAGTCAAGGTGACAATGAAGCCCGCGGCTGTAGAAGAAAGGCCCATAGCAATATGAATAGGTCCTACAAGGGTTTGAGCATAGTACAGGTTGGCAACAATAAGGCCGCATGCGGCTGCTAACAAAAACATCATCCAATTTGAGATACGGTTACTTTCTAAGGCTTGTTGTTCTCTTTGCATGATAATCCTCCTCATTAATTTAAATACTAAACGTATAGTTCATTAATTCGATAGTTAAATAATATACTGAACGTTTCGTTTTGTAAATAGACAAAATCAACTTTTTATTTTTACATGGCATTTGATATACTGAACGTATAGTTTATTTTTTGTGGTTACTTATATCTATTAAGAAGGTGAGCATTCCAGTGCAGAGCAAAAGAGGACGTCCACGTAATGTCGAGACGCAAAAATCTATCCTTAACGCTTCCTATGATTTACTGTTGGAGCAAGGCTTTGGGGCGGTTACGGTAGAAAAAATTGCTGAACGAGCGAAAGTTAGCAAAGCCACCATTTATAAATGGTGGCCTAACAAAGCTGCCGTAGTGATGGATGGTTTCCTGTCAGCCACCATAGCAAGATTGCCCGTGCCCGACACGGGCTCTGTATTAGATGATATTCTCATTCATGCCACGAATTTAGTGCGGTTCTTAATAAGTCGAGAGGGTAAAATCATTACGGAGTTAATAGGCGAAGGGCAACTTGATTCAGGATTGTCAGAGGCATACCGGACCCGATATTTCCACCCTCGGCGACTTGAGGCCAGGCTTCTTATTGAGCGCGGAATGGAGCGCGGAGAATTGAAGGAAGATCTCGATATTGAATTATGTATCGATCTCATTTATGGGCCCGTTTTTTATCGATTGTTGGTAACCGGTTATCCATTAGACGACTCCTATGTACGACAATTAGTCATGAATGCGTTCAAAGGAATTGGCTTGGACTGAATGACGTGGCATCAAGCAGCCCTCACAGAGTATCCTCTGTGAGGGCTGCTTTTTCTTTTACCTGCCACGATCCTCTGGCTAGTTCCTGATTTGTTTATTCGTCAGGGTCTATACTAATTTTTTGCAGCAGGTCGATCAGAAGGTCCTCTTCCTCTTCGGATAGATTGTGGACAAGGCTGACATTGGACTCGTCCAATATTCCTTGTAGGACAGGGGAAAACTCTAGCGCCTTGGCTGTAGGAGACAAAAGATGGGAACGGCGGTCATTTGGGTCTGTTTTCCGTTCAATATAGCCTGATTCCTCCAATTGTTTCACAGAGCGCGCCGTGGTTGCCTTGTCAAATTTAAGTTCATTCGTCAACTGCTCTTGTGTAATGCCCGGCCGCTGCAAAATGAGCTTTAAAAAGCTGTGTTGTCCTCCACTGCCGATTCCGTAAGGAGTCAGTTTTTTGGACAATATTTTTTGATTACGACGGTACAGGTGGGAAATTAGCTTTCCAATCGGTTGTTTTTTTCTCATCAAATACACCTCATTGGCTTAAAAATGACACATCCCCAGTTGGGACCAAAGCAAAGTTTACAATAATATTGTTGCACACGCAACTAATTTGCTGTACACTAGAACCGTTCATTTAGTTGCGCGTGCAACTAAATGAAAATTGTCAACGATAACGAGGTGTAATGATGAGTTCAACTGCTACAACGGCTACAACCTATCAAGAGAATATCGAAGTCCAGAAGAAACGTTGGCTGATTTTAATTGTTTTGAATCTGTTTACATTTATGTCCACATTGGATGGAAGCATCGTCAATATCGCTCTTCCTGTGTTGTCTCGCACATTACATTTACCCGTAGCACAGATTGAATGGGTGACAACCGCCTATTTAATGGCGATATGTATCGCTATTTTATTTTTTGGCAAGCTTGGAGATATCGTCGGTAAAATCAAAATATTTAAAATCGGCACAATCGTATTCATTCTTGGCTCCCTATTGTGCGGTCTTAGCTCTTCGCTCTCTATGCTGCTGATTTCCCGCATTATTCAGGCGATGGGGGCGTCCATGACCATGGCAAACAGCCAGGGGATTGTGACAGATGTCTTCCCCTCCAAGGAACGGGGCAAAGCACTTGGCCTCATTGGAACCTTCGTTTCTCTAGGTAGTATCGCCGGGCCAAGCTTGGGCGGTATTATTGTCTCCTCGCTCGGCTGGCAGTACATTTTCTGGGTCAATGTACCGATAGGATTGGTCGCTGTCTTTCTTGGCTGGAAGCTTCTGCCGAAGGATTTGATCAAGGTGAAAGATAAAATTGACGTTCCCGGTAGCTTGGTATTTGCTATTTTTATTCTCACTTTGTTCGTCGGATTGTTGCTGGGACAACAGGTCGGGTATGGCGACAAACGTATCGTTGCTTCGCTGGTGATGGCTGTAGTTGCTTTTGCCATGTTTATTCGATTGGAACTTCGTCGTCCACAGCCACTGCTACAGCTCGCGCTATTCAAAAATCCGTTATTTTCGCTCAGTATTTTGTGTGCTTTTCTGGTGTTCGTCGCTAACTTTTGCTTTAACATCATTTCACCTTTTTATGCGCAGAATATGCTGAACTTGTCGCCTTTTCATGCCGGGTTCCTGCTGATGTTGTTCCCCATCTCTATGGTTATTGTGGCCCCACTCAGCGGTGCGCTTTCCGATAAAATCGGGTCTGAACTGCTCACATTCGCCGGGCTGGTCGTTATGGTCATTGCCCAGATTGGATTGGCCCAACTGCATGCAGGCAGCTCCATCCCGCTCGTGGGTCTGTGGATTGCCATGCTGGGCATTGGCAGTGGTTTATTCCAATCGCCGAACAACTCGCTGATTATGTCCACGGTACCCCGCACACAGCTCGGCTCAGCCGGTAGCGTCAATTCGCTGGTTCGCAACGTCGGTATGGTTGTGGGGATCACCTTGGCCACATCAATCCTCTTTTATATTATGAGTAAAGAGGCTGGTTATCGGGTCACCGGCTTGGTCCCGGGTCATCCAGAAATTTTTCTGGCAGGCATGCATGTAGTCTTTATGACGTCTGCGTCCATCTGTCTTGTGGCGGCATTGTTAACAGGCTGGCGGCTGATCGGGGCTAGACGGGTAAGAACGCAGCAAGAAAAGGGATAAAGAGTAACATTTACAATTTTAAAAATGGGATACAAGGGTGGAGCTCACATGAAACATTACTATGCATGCGGAACAAAATTGATGGTAAAGGAGTGTGAAGGCGAAGGCCCTATAAGCGTTGCGATGCGAAAATGATGAAAAAGATGTCTTTACAGGTAATTGAATTGCTAAACCGCAAGATGGCTGCTCTTTCCAAGGAACCCTCTTGCGGGTCCCTACACTTCTACTAAACGTCCATTCTCTTTCCATGATTGCAGTATTTTCTCAAGTACCCACTGGTTTTTGTAGCCGTCCTCGAATAAGGGGGCACGATCCACAGACTCTCCCCTTGCCAGCTCAACAAAATCTTCATAGGCCGTATGATTATAGATTGCAGGGACAGTCCAAGTCTCGTATTCGGCATCCGGGTGTTCTAGGTCACGCAGCACAATGCGGATACTTTCCGGATTACTGAGGCTGGCGTGCAGCGTACCCAGTTCTCCATAGATATCGACTTCGATATCGTGCCGTATGCCGATGGCATTTTTATGTGTGATAAAGGTTCCCACGGTATTGTCGCCTATGATGCCATGAAAGGCAGCGAGATCTTCCACATCCACTTTTACAGGCAGGCCCGTGATCGGATCGAGCCGCTCGGGTGTAATGGTATGTAGCAGCGCTGCGACACTTTTAAATTCACCCACCAAAAAACGGGCCAGATCAATGATATGTGAGGCTGTATCCCCCACTACTCCAGAACCAGCCTTGGCTAAATTGTGACGCCAAGTATACGGATGCTGACGATACGGCGCAAATGCATCCATTAGATAACGAAATTGAATGTTATAGATTTTACCCAGCTTTTGCTCATCCAGCAGTTGCTTGGTATATTGGAAGGCCGCGCCGTAGCGATGCTTATAGTGAACCAGCAAAGGCACCGGATTCGCTGTATATAGCTTTTTCAACCGATCCGCTTCCTCCCATGTGAGAGTCAATGGTTTTTCTGCCAGTACAGCTTTGTGTTTTTCCAGCGCAATACGAATAATGTCAAAATGCACATCATTGGGTGTCAGCGACAGAATCGCATCTACCTCTGGGTCACGGATTAATGCTTCATAATGGGCGTACCGCTTGGAAGTAGGCAGTTGCAATTGTTCTCCGATGGCTTGAAGGCGATGGGGATTCACATCACTAACGGCCACAATAGATACCCCCGAGATGGTGTGCAGTGATCTCATGTGATATTCAGCGATAAGACCCAGGCCAATGATACCCATCCGAATTTGTTTGGTTGGGAAGGTGGTGGTACTCATATGTTCAGAACTCCCTTCTCTTCAATTTGGTTTGAACTCTGTAGCAAATTCCTTTTGCTATGCAGTATCACCCGTTGCTTTGTAGAATAGTCCCCACAGGAAGTGATCGTTGCAACCCTTAATTCAACAGTCTGATGCCGGTAGTGAATACAATGTCTCATAAAAAAAGGATCTGCAGCTCCGTTGTCCGGTGTTGCAGATCCTTGGTATTCCTTCTCTATATCGACTACATCAAAAATGTACCTACCACAAAAGAAACCCCGACGATGATTGAACGCAGCAGCTGTGCCAGAGCCACATTGCCCTTGGCAATTTCCTCGCACACCTTGGTACGCGGCGTCACCAGATCAAAAATCACATAGACGAGACACAGCACTACAATACCCACAGCCGACCAGGCCAGCATATCGAGCCATGAATGACTGCTGTACGACACCATCCCCACGATGATACACAGACCTAGCAGCTTTGCCCCCATATAGATGCCTGCCGCCTCATTGCCGTGTGCGATTTCTTGATTATCGTTATAACGTGTCAGTAAGCTGAACACAAAATAACCTACGATTAAGATGGCAAACAGGATAAGCAGGCCGATACCTACATTGCCCAGTGCGTTGCCCAAACTGATATGAGAGTCCAATTTTTTTCCTCCTTATGATACTTCAGGATTTTGCAAAATCCTCACTTGTGAAAATGAAACAGATATGTTCGAATATTGTATATTTTTCAATTTAGCTTATACAACCGGCGGATTAGGATGTACGGTGGCAACGGCGGCGGCGCAATAGTAGGCCATATCACCTGTTACCTTTTCACCGATTCGCGGCAGGACACCCGCAAAACGCCCCCCAATTACAAATATGCCTGTTAACACATAGCCGTGAAATAGCCCTTCCTCGGTCTGTACCTCTGCGGTCTGCATCGGCCACAGCCGCTGATAAATCTTAGGCTGTCCTTCATAATAAGCGGCAACATGTGCGGCTTCCTCCTGCTCAGGCGTTCGTGGGGCATCAGCTTGGTGAAGCAGATCAGGATGGTCGGTCTTCGCATTTTGAACCTTTCCCAAGACGCCTTCTAGTCTCTCCTCGTCTTCGGTATGTTCAATCAAGTGCGTCCCTTTACCCTCCCGACCCCATATACCTTTGGCCACATAGGGCTCTTTATTTTGCATAAACACCGAGGGTTCAAAATACGTAGGCAGCAGGTAGGTTCGTATCACCTCCAGCTCGCGATCGTCAAACAAACGAAAACCACAGAACTCTGGTGTCTGCTCATTGCGCTCATACAGTGACCATACGGTTGCGGTGAACCCTTTGCTCTGGGTAATGATATGCTGCGGTGGGTTGATTAATCCTATTTTCCCGTCTGCCACCATATCCATTAGCGCCTGCCCCACCTCAAGCCCCGTATTCTCCTCCCGGTCATCAATTAGATACTCCAGCGGATACAGGCGATAGAGAATGCGGATTTGCTCTCCCCGGTGATACAATCCTTCATTCGGGATAATCTCCAGTTCTTCCAAAGGAGCATAAACGACTTCGAATCCGGCTTGTTCACATAAACGCATAATATATTTGGTGTTCGTCTGATCCTCGATGTGCCAGTCATAGCAAGTGAAATACACCTTTGTCCCTAATCCCTTGCGGCTATAAAAATGAATGAGCTCCGTCAAGGCAGACTGAATCGCCTCGTCCATTCCAGTTGAGGGTCCATGTAGTGCATTGTCATCCTCCGACATTCCTCCCTTACTCAGCACCTCTAGCAGCTTTCCTTCGAGATAAGCCACCTCGGGAATTCCGGTTGGGGTATCGGTGTTATTCTCAATGCACTTGATACCCGCTTCCCCCACAATCCAGTCCTGGCGGGTTATCCCATCCGGCTCGGCCTCCATACGTGCAGCACGCAGCAAGCCCGGATGAATCCCCAACCGTTCCACCAGGTATTCATCCGGCATATAGCGCTGAACGAATTGCTGAACCTTGCGATAAATACGATGTACCGCCTCAGAAGCAACCTGAAGCTCTGCCAGCTCGCTTTCCCGATATACCGTTAAGGCCGGCACGCAATAGGACTTGCCATACATGCGGTGATACGGGATGATACGGCTGATTTCACCCTTAAAAAGCTCATCATGTTCATAAGGCAATTGCCGAATCGTGCGCATGCTCATCTTAACCCCCAGAGAAAAAGCCGCTGCGTGAGCCGCTGCTGCCAAAACCGCTGTGTGAGCTGGAAGATGAGGATGAGCTTTTGCGGTATGAGCTGGAAGAAGAACGACTGCTATGGTATGAGGAGCCTCCACTATAATAAGTCGATCCGCCATAGTAATACCCACTGCTGCCTGAATCCCGACACGCCGTTTGTTCCGATATAGGAAGCTCATCGCAGTCATAATACTCGTCGTCACCGCAACCCGTCAGAGCGGCCGGGACAGCCAACATCAGGGCAAAGGCCGCCATCCGTGTACGAGAGCCGGGCTTGGATTTCATTTTTTCCCAAGAATGCTCCATCACAGATCGACCTCCTTCACAAACAGATGTACCTTTTTCAGCTGAGGGTCCAGTACCGAATATATAAATTCATATGTTTTGCCACCCAGTACTGTATAGTGATCTAATAGCCGTTGGGCCAACTCCAAAGTAAATACCGAACCTTCCCGCTGATCCATACTACGGAATGCAGGTTCATGCCATATCCAGTACATTGCACTGTATGTGGAAGTGTAACCTCCCTCACTGGCAAGCACGAGGTCTGTGATAGACGCACCGTAAGGCTTTGCACGTTCCCCTGTAAATTCAGTCACATAGACGGAATGATCCGTATGTTCCTCACTTTCATTCGAGATATGCGACCATAGTTTGT
Source organism: Paenibacillus sp. FSL L8-0644 (assembly GCF_038008165.1). Taxonomy (NCBI): domain Bacteria; kingdom Bacillati; phylum Bacillota; class Bacilli; order Caryophanales; family Paenibacillaceae; genus Paenibacillus; species Paenibacillus sp. FSL L8-0644. The sequence continues at coordinate 644,234 of NZ_JBBOYN010000001.1, read as the reverse complement.
CATGGAGACGCGTAGCGTCTACAAGCTTGCGTAGAAACAGCTCATCTCCCGATACGGATTCCCGTGTCAGGCTGCGCAGTTCCTTTTGAGTGTCTTCCGACCATTCGCGATACGTTAATGAATAATAAATGATGATTCCCTTCCCTTCCTGTACGCTTCTGTCATGAGGTTTGCAACAAATCAAAGCGCTTCTGTCGTTGATCACTATACGAGATTCTACCTTGAAAAGGTTCAATTTGGAAGAAAAACACGACAAAAAGCCGCAATCCCTAGGATTACGGCTTGATTTTAGCTGCTACAGCTTGATATTGTTCTCGTCGAAATATTCCTCCAGCGTCATCCCCTGCTTGGCTACATCCTCCGCAATGTCTATTCCCACATAACGGATATGCCAAGGCTCGTACACGTAGCCGGTCACATCTTCCTTACCCTTCATATAACGAATAATAAATCCGTATTCCGGTGCATGTTGTTCCAACCATTCGCCTTCCTTGGAAGCTCCGAAGGATTGCTCCAGCGCATTACCTACGCTTGGGCTGGATACATCAATGGACAATCCCGTCTGATGCTCACTCGTACCCGGTACAGCGCTGACTTTAGAGGCATATTCCTGTCCCTTTGTCTTTACATTGTTGTCGAAAATAGACACCTGACGCTTATAGGAACGGTATCCCGATACCGCACGCAGCTCGATGCCGTCCTTTTTCGCACCGTCGAACAGCTTCTCCAGTGCCTCTGCCGCTTCCTTACGCAAATGCCGCTTTTCGTGCGGTCCCTCGAAGGAAAATTGCACCTGCGGCTCCACCAGGTCGTCTGGGACATAGCCCACAGGCAAGCTGCGCTTTTTGTTCACAACGACTGTATCCGAAGTCGCATTGGTGACAATCGCGGTTCCATCCTCTTCCTTAACCGTGGCTTGCAGCGCACTCTGGCTCCGCAACGCCATCACAGGGTCGGCTTGCCCACTTTCTGTACCCGCAGAGGCTTGTCCAGCACTAGTGCTACCATTGCCCGCATCCGGCTGGGTGGAAGGCTGCACATTCTCCTGTACCGCTGTAGATGACTTTAACGGCTCGCTTTCCTGTCCACCTGATCCTCCCTGCTGGCAGGCTGCCAGTAATAGCCCTGGCAGGATCAGCCCTGGAATGAGCGCTTTGGTCCATCGCTGAGATGTGCGCGTCTGTTGTATATGTCGTTTCATGCTGGTATCTCCTCCAATATTGCAATTGATACATGACTTGCAGTGACTTTTCCGTTCCCCCATTGTAACTGAACTTTGGACACTCTTCGAAGCCGTTATCCCGTTCGATGAAGGCGAATAGACTCGAAAAAGAAAGTATATACCCGAATTGTTACGGAGTATGACGTTTTTGCGGAATTGCAGCTCGGGCCCGCTCGGCTACCCGTTCACGTATGAGTTTCAATGCCTCTTCCGCACGGGGTAAACCCGGCAGCAAAGCCGTAATATCCGCTTCCTTCTTAGGAACAAGCTTCTGCGGCAGATGAATCTCAATCGCATGAAAACCTGCACCGGGACGATGTAATGCTCCTTCTGCCGCTGACTCGGCAATCCATTCGCTAATCGCAGCCGATCCACTGCGTCCGCCTTCCGGCCGCGAGGTAGACTCAAGCGCGGGGGATGTCCCCTGCACATGAGATAACTCTCCGGCCCAAGCACTGAATACGTACTCCAGCAGCTCTTCCCGCGTCATTCCGATCAATTCCAGACAGGTCTGCGGCTCGCTTTCCATCCCGGTCTGAAGAGCCTTCTTCACATCGTCGACTACACCCACGCCATCCTCCATGCTGGAAGTGGCTGTCTCAGCTGCTAGCTGAACGATCTCATCCAGCGATAGACAGGTTTTCCCTTGCAAAAAGCGGTAGATGTCCAAAGGATCTGCTTTTAGCTGCTCCAGCCATGCCTTTCGCTGTTCGGGGTTTAGTACAGGCGCTGGACCCATCCATTGGACAGCATGTGCGGAAGGTACACCCGTTGATTCGCCTTCCAAGCCATTTCTGTCTAATTCCGCTATCCATTGACCGTCAGTTACTTTCAGCTTCACTCGCGGCCTCGTCATCGCCTTCATCCTTTCTCTGCTCACTCAATCCATACATCATTTTGCAACGCTATCAGACCGCGCAATTCATCATCAGACATTTCGGTGAGCCAATGTTCACCGGAGCCGACAACCTGCTCGGAAAGTGCCTTTTTGCTCTCGATCAGCTCGTCGATTCGCTCCTCCAGTGTACCTTGACAAATCAGCTTGTGCACTTGTACATTGCGGCTTTGACCAATACGGAATACGCGGTCTGTCGCCTGATTTTCCACTGCAGGATTCCACCAGCGGTCATAGTGAATGACATGGCTGGCACGTGTCAGGTTCAGGCCCACACCACCTGCACGCAGGGAAAGTACGAATATATTCGGCCCTTCTCCCTGCTGGAAGTTGTGAACCATTTCATCCCGTCTGGTTTTCGCCAGTCCTCCATGTAGAAAATACGGCTCTTCCCCGAAGATTTTGGCCAAACGGGAGACCAGCAATTCTCCCATCGACACATATTGGGTGAATATCAGCGCCGATTCTCCGTTCTCGCGAATCGTCTCTACCAATTCCAGCAGTCGCTCCATTTTGCCCGAGTTTTGCGTTTTACCACTATCAGCCCGACCCGGAATGATCAGACCCGGATGGTCACAAATCTGCTTCAACTTGGTCAGTGAAGACAGAACAAGCCCTTTGCGAGCTATACCGATCTGCCCATCCAGTGTTCCCAATAATTGATCCACTACGCCCCGATACAATCCGGCCTGCTCTGGTGTCAGTACACAGTAGGATTTCAACTCCAGCTTCTCCGGCAAATCCTTGCGTATATCTGGGTCGCTTTTGAGTCGACGCAGCATGAACGGGGAGACGAGGCGATGAAGCTCACGCAACGCAGACCCCCGCTCCTCTCCCGCCAGACTGTACCGTTGGCGGAATGAAGACGCCGTACCGAGGTAACCTGGGTTCAGGAATTGAAAAATAGACCACAGCTCGCTCAGCCGATTCTCTACCGGGGTACCCGTCATGGCAATCCGATGTGGAGCAGACAGCTTCATGACGCTTTGTGCTTGCTTTGTTCGTGCATTTTTTATATATTGCGCTTCATCCAACACGATGGAGGACCAGTATACCGCAGATAAATCGCTACCGTCCCGTCCCGCCAAATGATAGGTAGTGAGGACGATATCATACTCACGTACACTTTCCTGAAACAGCTCGCCGTGGAGTCGCTGGTTTCCATGGTGAATATACAGTGACAAATCCGGTGAAAAGCGTTTCAACTCGCGCTGCCAGTTGCCGAGCAAGGACGTTGGACAGATGATCAACGCCGGACGTTGATCATCTGCGCCGATGCCACCGTCGAGTAGGCAGGTGATGACCTGAATCGTTTTACCAAGCCCCATATCGTCCGCAAGGCAGACGCCAAAACCTAATCCACGCATCGCGGCCAGCCATTGAAAGCCGCGCTCTTGATAGGGCCGTAATGCGCCGTGCAGCGTCTCTGGCACAGGTCGCGGCTCTACCGAACGAAGTACGCCGCCCTCAGCCAAAGACGCAAGCAATCCGGCGGATTCCGCGCCAAAGATGGACAAGCCTTTCCATGAGGCCTCGCCTGCACTTTCATTTTCTGCGGCCAGATGCATCCATTCGGACAAGCTCATCTCACCGTTCTCACCGCGCTTGATAAAGCGCAGCACCTGACGAATTTCCTTAGGATCGACTTCGATCCATTCCCCTCCGAGACGTACATACGGCAAATTAGCGGCGACAATGCTTTCCAGTTCCTCCATCGTCAAAGTTGTATCACCCAGCACAGCCTCGGCATCAAACGAAATCATGCGGTTAATGCCGACAGTCGATGTATCGGCAATCACACCATCCGGCTTGGCACCCTGCTCTGTCGAACGCATTTTGAGCCGCAAGCCTGCACGTCTTCGGCCCTCCCGGCTCCAGCGTGAAGGCATTTGCACGGTAATACCGTTCTTTTGTAATGCGGGAACGGCTTCCGTCAGGAAGCGGAAGAACATCTCCGGCTCCAGTGTCAGCCCTTCGGGATAAGGGCGGTTCAACGCTTCTTGCAATATAGGTGCCGCTTCAGCAGCCTGTCCGAGCCTCATTAGCAGTTGCGCCTGCACTTGACGATATACAATTCCGCCGCGAACCAGATCGCGTTCAGGATGCGCCCACAGTGCCAGAGCAGGCAGTCGCAACCCCGGCTCAGCATCGCTTTCTGCCCAAAAGGTAATGCGCCATTCCTTCACACTCTCTTCCAGCGAAGGCTCCAAACGAAGGCACAACCGCAGTTGCCCTTCTATCGGCTCCTTGTCTTCCCGCTCCGTGACAGGCATTGCGCTTCCCTTAAGAGAGGACGCTTGGAGAACCAGCTCCTCCATCTCCGCGGGCGTTCCCTGAATCGCCACCGGGCGGGAACCTGTCAGCAGACTGTTCCACCATAGCTCTGTCAGCGGCGATCCTCCGCGCCGATACTCTGCACGATATCGTCCCAGCTCACGGTCTGATGCTGCCAACACCGCGGTCGTTTCCGCATGGATGACCGCACACAAGAAGGAGTACAGCACGATTCCGGCTGCATCCTCGCGTGTTTCAGGCTCCTTACCCGCGAAAACGGCAGGAGCCGCCATACAAACAGCCGGCATTGCAGCAGCCAGCTCATGAAAGCGGCGTATGTCCTCCTCTTGATACAGACGAGGAATCCACACCCCGACAGCCGCTTCCGGACCGCGACGACGCGGTCCCGATGGACGCGCCTCTGTAAGCGATGGCGTAATTTCGCCCCGCTGCATCAGCTCTAGCGCAAAATAAGCGGCTTTTTGCCAATATTGCATTTCCTCGCCCAGCGTAATGCCCGATGCCGCACAGCCCTTCTCGTCCATGCGGGTCAGCAGTGCCATCGTCTCGCGCGGTTCCAGCGCCAAGCCCTCCAATGTACGCCCCAGCATGGAACGTCTTTTGCCACCTCTGCCCGCGGTTTCCACACGAGCAGTGTTCGGTATTCGTACCTCGGCAAGGCGCAACGCAGCCTGCCGAAACGGCCGAAGGTCTCCCTTTAGCGTCAGCCTGCGAATTACACTGCTCCACGCATCGATACGTGGTTCCGACGTCTCACCAGAAAAGCAAAAAAACACATCTCCGAGCCATATCCCATAAAGCGGTTGATTCATATCTGTCTCCCGTCCAGCCTTTTGAATTATTACTCTTCATCATATACGAAAACGGGCTCTTTTCAAAACTTTATCACAAAAATAAATGGAAAGTCATAAGTCAATAACCTTAAATATTCATGTGGTTAACTATAAATAAGAGAATCAATTTACAGGATTAATTGTCTTTTTCTTCATCATCCGCTTTTGCATCCTTCAGATAAGGGTTCAGGCTGTCTTGCAACAGTTGCTTGACCTGTACACGCAGTTCTTTGGGAAATACGACCTCGGCCTCTGGCCCGTATTTTAGCAAAAGTCGGGATACATATCTAAACTCTTCGACCGGAATATATCCCTGCCATTCCTGAGCCTGCCCTTCCTGATGGGAAACATTTTGGAAGAGGGCATCTGATCCGGCCAGCCTGACACCCAATGCGGTAAATTTTATTTTGGACGGAATTCCTATACGGGAATCCTCCGAAGCCAACCATTCTTGAAGTGTAGGAAGGGTGTCCAAGGTGTCGTCCAGCATCGTTATTGTGATCACTCGATCTGAACGATACAAAATGATGCGGTCTCTGCTATACGCTGGCATGTACCAATATCCGTGATCAAAATACAGTCCAATCGGATATACCTGAGTCCACTTTGCCCCGGAAGCGGAGCGGTAATGCATGTTCACCCGGCGCTTATTCAGCGCAGCCTCCAAAATGATTGAGGTGTAGGGTGACTCTGCGTGAGTAGGTAGCATACGAAAAGAAATGTACTCCTTTAATTGATCGATGCTGTCCTGCACATCCTGTGGAAGTTCGGCATAATAGTGCTCGGATAAATGCCCACGAACTGAGCCAAAAGGGATATCTGGAATGTTCTCCAACAGTTGCAGCATGAGAAAAAGACCCAAGGCCTCGTCACGAGCAAGATGAAGGGGAGGAAGAAGCCGATTGGGAAGTGCCCGATACCCCCCATGAGGACCCATTTCGGTATAAAGGGGTAATCCGGTCTGCTGCAAATAGTCGAGATCTCTTTGTATCGTCCTGACGGAGACACCAAAACGTTCAGCCAGCTCACGCGCCGTATATTTTTTTCGGGAATCCAGTATCCTCATAAGAGCAATTCTGCGTTCGTTCATAAGGTACCCCTCTAATCAAAAAATTAATTTAAAATGACCGTTTAACTACGACATACGATGTCATAAATACATTGTAACATTAGGATATAGAAAGGAGTGAATGAACACTATGAAGGATTTGAAATCAAACGCAGTTGTGCTGTATATTGCCATGAGTCTCGACGGGTATATCGCTTTGCCGGACGGTTCGGTGGACTGGCTGTATGATGTTAAAGGGGATGGTGGGGACAATGGATATGCCGACTTTTACGACACCGTTGGTACGGTGCTGATGGGCAGACTGACGTATGAGGAAGTATTGAAGCTCTCAGATGATTTCCCTTATGCTGGAAAGCCATGCTATGTGCTCACACGAGCATTAACGGAGCAACAGCAGACGCCACATATTACATTTACGGACGAAGCTCTGACTGAACTGGTTCCACGTCTACAAGGACAATCGGAAGGTGCGGTATGGCTAGTCGGTGGAGGCCAGTTAGTCCAGGCCTTCTTACAAGCTGGACTGCTGGAGAAAGCTATCATTGCGATCATTCCCAAAGTGCTTGGACAAGGAATACCGTTATTTCCAGAGGGAACACTACCAAGTACGTTTGAACTCCAAGAAATAGAACGCCGCGGGGATATTGTTCTTCTCCATTACCATATATAATTAATTTTGCAAAAAAGCCTTCGTATGTTCAGGATCATGCAATTTCCCTGACATACGAAGGCTTTATCGCGTGCTTTTGTTCTTATTTAGTCTTCAAATTTTCCCATGTTTTCTGGAAATCATCGAATAGCTTCCCAGCATCCGATTTACCTGCCACATAGGCTTGCATCTGACTTCCGAATTCTTGCTGTGCTCCTTCAGGATAGCGGCTAAAGAACCAGCCCAGCAGTTTGTTTTCCTTACTGTACTTCACCACTTCAGCACCCAATTGGCCCATATCAGCCTCTGCCCCTTCGATGCTCTTGAACGCTGGAATAAACTTGAATTCCTTGGTGATATACTTTTTACCCTGCTCGGATGTTACCATCCAGTTTAAGAACTCTTTCGCCTCGGGTTTGACAGACGAATTTTTATTAACCACCCAGTTGTTGGCGACACCTACAAACAGCTTATCTCCGGCTGTTGCGTCTTCACCAATCGGCATAGGCAAAATACCCAGATTCAGCTTCGGATTAATTCCATCAATTTGGACTTGAGTCCAGTTCCCCTGCTGCATCATGGCAGCCTTTCCAGTGGCGAAGTTCGTTACCTGCGTGTTGTAATCAGTCGTGAGCGGCTTCGTATTCCCATACTTCAGTGTCAGATCGAACAACTTAACCCACTCGGCAAATACAGCGTTGCCCGGAATCTTTGCAGTTCCATCATTCAGTCCCTTAACGAAGGCCGAAGGGTCTGGCTGATTGGCAAATGCCACGTTCAGCAAATGATTGCCCAGCACCCAAAACTCCTGATATCCATTAGAAAATGGAGTAATCCCAGCGGCTTGGAGCTTTTGTGCAGCTCCCTCCAGTTCGGACAATGTTTTAGGGGTCTCCGTAATCCCCGCCTTCTTGAACAAATCCTTGTTATAAATAAAGCCGTATCCTTCCAGATTCATCGGCTGACCATACAGCTTGCCGTCTTTGGTCATCGGCTCTTTGGCGACATCGACCACATCCCCAACCCAAGGCTGGTCAGACAGGTCCTCCAAATATTCCAGCCACGTATCCAGCTCGCGGTAACCGCCGACGTTAAAAATATCCGGCTGCTCCCCGGAAGCAAACTTCGCCTTTAAAGCCGCTCCGTAATCACTGCCCCCGCCCACGGTCTGAATATCGAGCTTGATCCCTGGATGAGACGCTTCGTATTCCGCCTTCATGCGGTTCAGCGCTTCTGCAATCTCTACCTTGAATTGAAAAATGTGAATGGTTTTTTCCTTCACTTCCTCTTTGCCTGCGTTTTGTCCGCCACTGCTGTTACAACCTGCCAAAACCAGGGCAAAGGCCGCGAGAAGCAAGATTAATGCTTGAGCTTTCTTTTTAAAAGTATGCGTTTTCATTTTGATGTTCCTTTCTATTCTAAATTCATACCAGATGAACTCGAAAAATTCATGTGGAAACGGAGCTAACGGAATGGTGCTGAACAAGCGATAGCGCTCGCCTTTGTCTCTAGATTCCCACCTTTATTCGTTTATTCAGGGAAATCTGGAGGCTAACAGCGATGGTAAGCACCCTCGTTTGGGGAGTGGCACACCGTGTACATTTTCAGCTCATCCCACACTCAACCCTTGACCGAACCCGCCATAATACCTTGTATAATATATTTTTGCATAGCCAGAAAGAATGCGATGACTGGCAAGATGCCCAGCACCAGAGCAGGCAAAGCCAAATCCCACTGCTTTGTGTATTGTCCGAAAAAGGCATAGGTCGCAATCGGAATCGTGCGCAGCTCAGCCTTTTGCAGTACCAGAGAAGGCAGGAGATAATCATTCCAAATCCAGAGCGTATTTAAAATAATAACAGTTACCATCATCGGCAGCATCAACGGATACACAATTCGGAAAAACACTCCGTAAGGCGTACAGCCGTCCACCGTAGCTGCTTCTTCCACCTCGACTGGCACACCTTTGACGAATCCATGAAAGAGAAAGATCGACATTGGAGCTCCGAATCCCAGATAACAGATGACCAGACCACTTATACTGTTCATTAAATCCAGTGTACTTACAACCTTGACCAAAGGAATCATCACCGATTGAAAAGGAATAACCATAGCAGCTACGAACAGGCTGAACAACACTCGATTATAACGCGTCGGACGCCGGACCATTCGGTAAGCTGCCATTGAGCTGATCAGTACGAGCAGCAGATTACTAACTACCGTAACCACGAATGAATTCCATAAAGCTTCGGGAAAACGCGTGATGCTCCACGCTCTAGCGTAGTTGCTCCATACAAAGGTTTGTGGCCAGGCCGCAGAATCGGTGAGCAGGTCACCAAAGCTTTTGACCGAATTCACGAATAAAAAGTAAAACGGGACGAGGAATAACAATGCGACGAGGATCATCACTATCTCGGTCGCCCATGTTCCAAAGCGGTAGCGCTTGCTTGTTTCCATTTACGCTTCCACCTCCCGACTTTTCGTCAGTCGTACCTGAAGGCTCGTAACCAGAGCAACAATGATAAAGAAAATGAGTGCTTTAGCTGTTCCCAGCCCATAACGATTATTCACAAACGCTTCATTGTAAATATTGAGTGCAACCGACTCTGTGGACCCGAAGGGACCGCCTTTGGTCAGTGACAAATTAAGATCGAACATTTTGAATGACCATGATATCGCCAGGAAAAGACAAACCGTAACGGCAGGCATGATTAAAGGAAGTATAATCGACCGCAAAATTTGCATCCGACTAGCTCCGTCAATTTCGGCTGCTTCTAGCATATCGCGGGGCACATTGGTTAGGGAAGAGATATAAATCACCATCAAATACCCGGCAGTTTGCCAGATAAACACGATTACAATGCCCCAGAAGGCCGTGATCTCATCTCCCAACCAGGACAGATTGAAGAAGGACAAGTTCGTGCTCTCTCCGATTGCTGCAAATCCCTTGACGAAAATAAACTGCCAGATAAAGCCCAGCAACAGACCTCCGATCACATTGGGCATAAAAAAGATGGTCCTTAGTACATTTTTTGTTTTCAACGGTTTGGTTAGAAAATACGCCAGCAGAAAGCCAAAAATATTCGCAGCCACCACTCCTACCACCGTAAAACGGACCGTAAACCAGAACGCTGTCCCAAATTTGTCATCATTCCATAAAATGTGACTGAAATTATCCAGCCCGACCCACTTTGCCTGATTGGCTACTCCATTCCACTCTGTAAAAGAATAGTACATTCCGAGCATGAAAGGGATTACAATAATGATAACGAAAAATAACGTCGACGGCCCTACAAAAATCCATTGCTGTAGCCATTGCGACGACTTGGCGCGATTCAAACCGATCCCCCCTTATGTTGTCTATTGGTGTCTGGAACGCTCCTTTACGGCTTTCTTTCAGCAGTATGATGTTTGGGCCGTAAGGATATGCGATTCACATGTTCATTATGTCGAATAAGCGCTCTCGAGAACACGTAGGATCGTGAACCATTAAGGGGGAAAATATTGACCTCTGGCTCGCCTTGAATTGTGAAAGGAGCTCACTGCATGAAATTTTACAGTATTCGTTCTCGCCTAATCTGGTTTTTGCTCATTGCGGTCACCCTGCCGCTACTGCTGTCGATGACCATGACCTTCGTTCTCACCAAGCACTCCTTGCGGGAGCAGGCCACACAAGAAAATGAGCGGCTTATTTTTCAGGGAATTACGAATTTGGATAACTATTTACAGGGTTTGAATCGCGCGTCCATCGGAGTCTATAATGACCCTCATTTTCTGCGTAATCTGGCCAAAATTCCGGATGATTACCGGGCCGTCGCTGAAATATACACCACTCTGCAAACGATGATGAATGCTACGTCAGGCATTGACCAGGTGTATTTGCATTCTTTTGAGGCCGGGCAATCTACGCTGATTACCAGCACGGTTCCTCTACGGGAATTCCGGCTGGAGCCCTTTACCGGTTTTATTCATTATGGGCCTTCCGGACTGTTCATACAGCCCACGCATATGAAGCATTTGTACGGCTTTTCGGCGGTTTCCTATGCGGAGCACAGCACAGAGCAGCAAGTATTTACACTTCATCGGGCGATTCGGAACATTCCTGCCTCAGAGACGCTTGGGGTACTGGCTATAGATGTTGATCTGGAGCCGCTGCGCAGTATTTGCCGTCAATTGTATGATGCGGATACAGAGGAGCTGTTTTTAATTGATCGAAACGGAACGATCATATATAGCGGAAAAGAAGCATCAATTGGAACACACTGGAAGGAATCTGACCTGCTCAATCGAATTTCTAAAGAAGGCGAGCACGGAGTGATTGAGGATGATACAGCACTGCACGTGTACGGCAAGCTGGATGCCAACTTGTCAGGCTGGACACTCGTCAAGAAAATTCCACATCGTACGCTGTATTTACGGGCTACCCGCCTGACTCAGATCAATGCGGTCATTACAGGCGCAGCATTGCTACTTGCCATTGTTGCCACGTTATGGATTTCGATAAAAATCACGGCACCTATTAAGCGACTGACTCGTTACATAAACCAGATTCAGTCCGGTCAACTGGATGTAGACATTCGGGCCATGAGTAACGATGAAATCGGAGTACTGTCGCGCCGTTTCAGACAGATGATGGATACCATCAATAACCTCATTTTGCGGGAATACAAGCTGGAGCTGGCTAACAAGACACATCAATTGAAAGCGCTTCAGGCACAGATTAATCCTCACTTTTTATATAATACGCTACAGTCTATTGGAACCCTGGCTCTACAGCATGAGGTGCCGCGAATTTATTCGCTGCTCTCTTCCCTTGCCAAAATGCTGCGCTATAATATGAGGGACCATACGGTCGTTACACTTAAGGAAGAAGCCGAACATGTAAAACAATATCTTGATTTGCAAAAGGAACGCTTCGGTGAGCAATTAGAAGTCACTTACCAGTGGGAGGATGAGGTCCTGAATGATCGGGTGCCTAAAATGATTCTCCAACCGTTGGTGGAAAACTACTTTAAGCACGGTGCCGATCCCCGGCTGGGGCCCGGTGAAATTCGCATTACAGGCAGCCGAATCCGGGAAGGCATTGTGAAAATAACAGTGGAAAATAACGGAACTAACATTCCACAAGCCGAGTTGGAGCAACTCCAGCATATGTTAAAACGTCCGCTAAAAGCCTACGAGGAGCCAGACACTAGCGAGCAGGACTCCATTGGCCTTCGTAATGTTCTATTGCGTATTCAGCTTCACTCGGAGGATGGTTCTAACACCCTGTGCGTAGACAACATTCTGCCTCATGGTGTCCGGTACACACTCGAAATTCGCACTGAAGCCCATACGGAGATTCATATTAAGGGAGAGTGATCTGTCAATGAAAGTCCTGATTGTGGATGATGAGAAGCATGTGCGCCATGCCATACGGATGCTCGTACATTGGGAAGCTTGCGGTGTGAGCGAGGTGATTGAAGCCGAGTCGGGCGATCAGGCGATTGAGGTCATTACCGCCCTTTCCCCACCCGTTGTACTCACGGATATGCGGATGCCCGGCAAGGATGGGATAGCACTGATGGAGTGGATTCAAGTCAATTCCCCAGCAACCAGAGTCGTGGTGGTCAGTGGCTATGATGATTTTGACTTGGTTCGACAGGTCATCCGCCGGGGAGGCATGGACTATATTCTTAAGCCCGTGGATCCAGTGGAGATTAACGAGGCTGTAAAAAAAGCCACTCAAGCCTGGCGGACAGCAGAGCAAGACCGGAACAGGCAGACGATGCAGGCCATGGAAGTCAATCGGATGAGGCCACACTATACTGATAAGCTCCTGACTGAAATCGTTTCCGGGATAGCGAATACCCCTCTTTCCATTACGCCCTTACGCGAGGAGCTACGTCTTCCCGCAGCTATTCAGATATGTAATGCAGCTGTGATGAGTACTACTCAGCTGGATGCCGATATACTGGACAAATATAAAACGCGGCGTGCGCTTTTGAGCTTTTCCCTCACTAACATCTGCAACGAATTTCTCGGATCTTCTCAAACCGGAGTTGCATTCCGTCATCTGGAGCGTATGGACGAAATTATTCTGCTATATTGGGGCGATCCATCTCGTTGGTCAAAGCTCTTGCAGGATATTCATACAGGAATCAAAACCGCTTTGCGGTGCTACATGCACATCGGGGTTGGCTCTTTTGGTGCCTTTCCCATAGCGGCAGCCACTGCCTACCAAGAGGCAAGGCAAGCGTTGTGGAAACGGGATGTGTTGCAAGCCGACTGGATGCACCAGAGTACCCAGACACGGCAGAGCATTCGTCTTCCCCAGTTACCTGACATGGAAGAGGAACTACGGCTTAGTGCGCTCAGCTGTAATGCCAGTCGTGTGTCTATAGCGGTAGGCCGCTGGATAGCAGCCGTAGCCGAGTTGCCTTCGGTTACAGCAGAGCAGCTAGCCAGTTGGAATCAAGAGCTGGACTGGATGCTGGCCCGCTGGTTGAATGACAGACCTGGAGATACCGATGGCGAGGAGATGGCAGATGAGTCCGGCTCCATTCATGCCTTGCCGGTCGACAACCGCGGCATGCTTTCGTTGCCCTTATGGCAAAGACAGGTCGAAAACCGACTGCTGGCAGCCGGTCAGGCACTTACACCAAGCCATAGTCCAAACAACCCGACCATCCGTGATATTGCCCGCTATCTGGATGCACACTACGACGAGGACATTTCTCTACAGGATATGGCGAGCCGCTTTTACCTCAGTCGGGAATATATTTCTCGTAAATTCAAGCAGGAGTACGGGGTTAATCTGTCGGACTATTTGTGCCAGATCAGGATGGGCAAGGCAAAGCTATTACTGCTGAATGACAAGCTGCGCCTTCATCATATTGCCGGTATGGTCGGTTATCAGGATGAAAAATATTTTGGCAAGGTGTTCAAAAAACTGGAGGGTGTCACGCCTGGCGAGTTCAGAAGACGCCATTCTGCAAATCCTCAGCCGTTATCGCATACAGCACGTGATCTTCCCACACACCATTAATCTTCAAGTAGTTGAGAGCTAGCCCTTCGCGGCGAAATCCTGCCTTTTCCATCACTCGATTGGAAGGCGTATTTCTTGGCATCACTCCAGCTTGAATACGGTGTAATTCCAACTCATTCAGGGCGTAGCGTACAATATCCTTCACTGCGGAAGTAGCATAGCCTTGTCCGTGGTAAGCAGGATCTACAAAGTAGCCCAGATTGGCGTTTTGAAAGGGGCCTCTAGCGACACCCGACAGCTCTATTCTGCCAATCAGCTTATTATTTTCCGGCAAAAAAAGTCCAAACGTATATCCCTGTCCGGCTTGTGCCGCTTCCAAACCGTTGGAAATCAGACGCGCCTGTTCTTCCAGGGTAAAGTAAACTTCAGGCCGTTCTGGCTCGAACGGTTTGAAAAAATCAAAATTTTCACGTCTGATCTCTAATAAACGTTCTGCATCATTTACCTGTAACAGTCGAATCTGTAGCCCCGGATGGGTGGTGGACTTCATCAAAATCGCGCCATTAGTTCCATGCAACATTGTCAGTTTCCCTCTTTCTCAGTTATTCCTATATTATTGTGTTCACGGTCACGAGACAGGAAAATACCCCAGGTGCATGAGAGCAGCCTAGGGTATCTCCATCATTCAAAAATTTAGTCCGTAACAGGCATCCAGCCTGGAAGGGTCGTCAACGCACCCCACAGGTAGTCAGGAATGACTAGCTCCTGCTGGGCTTGCTTGGATAAGGTCGTGCGAATGGTATCTTCTGTGCCGTTTTGCACCTTCTGTACCCATTGCGGCTCCATCAAAAGCGGACGTCCCAGCGATACAAGCGGTACACCTGTCTCCAGTGCTGCAAGCGCCTCGTCCGGTGTATTCAGCGATCCGACTCCCATAATCGGCACACGGTTACCTACCTTCTCATGAATGAGAACGGTACGTGACCGTTCGTCACTACGGTCACGGAACGAACCACCGAAGAAATGATTTACGGAAATGTGCAGGTAATCCAGCCCTTGATCCGCCAGACGGTCTACAAGCACCATCGTATCATCCAGCGTGATGCCTGGCGTGTGTCCTTCCTCAGGAGACAAGCGGTATCCGAAAATGAATGGCCCCTTTGCATGTTCTGCGATCACTTTCTTCACTTCGTGAACAATCGCCAGCGGGAAGGTCATTCGTTTTTCAACACTTCCTCCCCATTCATCAGTACGAATGTTGGAATGCGGGGAAAAGAACTGCTGCACCAGGTAACCGTTCGCTCCGTGCAGCTCCACACCATCATAGCCTGCTTCAATCGCGCGGCGAGTTGCTTCGCCATAGGCGCGGATGACGCGGTGGATATCATCGGATGTCATTTCACGCGGCACGGGTGCGCCTTCTTTTTCCTCGGCTACTGCGCTTGCACTAATCGGTTGTCCGTCTGGAATCTGATCCGGTGGACACAGGCGGCCACCATGATAAATTTGCAGGATCGCTTTCGCGCCCTCCTGATGAATCGTATCCGCCAGACGGCGCAGGCTAGGAATCATTTCATCCTTGTCCGCACCAAACTCATTAACAAATCCTTTACCATCTGGAGTTACATACACACAAGCGGTAATAACTGCGCCCACACCCCCTGAGCGTTCACGGTAGTATGCCAGTTCCTCGTCACTCACTTCACCATTTTCGTGGGAAGCAAAGTTAGTCATAGGTGCCATGGTAATACGGTTCTTCAACGTAACACCGGATGGCAGGGTAAAAGCTTCAAATAGAGAATTATATTTTGGGTTCATTCTTTCTCTCTCCTTCAGTTAAATCAGATCAGATAATATAAGGCTGTTGAGCATGAAGCCAAATACGAATTCGATGTAGTTTTCCTCCATAACGACTCAAACTATTGTTGCTTACTTAAATACAGTGGTTATAATAACCACAGTATAATGATCCGCAACTATAAAGTCAAATCTATCCTTTCTGACCATCCCTAAACTGTTCGAAAAAGCTGAACCGTAGCCACTTGGCACAAGCCACTAACAAAGCTTAATGCTTCCCGGTTGTGCTTTTCTTCTCCTCCCGGCGGGAAAACCAAGTCGCGAGCAACGAGCCGGAAATATTATGCCACACGCTAAAAATCGCACTCGGTACAGCAGCAATCGGGTTAAAATGAGCTGCTGCCAGCGCAGCACCCAGTCCGGAATTCTGCATTCCCGTTTCCAGCGTAACAGCTTTACGCTTGGAAAGATCCATGCCGAACAGCTTGGCAAACCAATATCCAAGCAGGAACCCGATTCCGTTATGCAAAATAACCACACCAAAAATAATCGGACCTGTCTCCAAAATCTTGCCTTTGCTACCTGCAATCACAATAGCCACGATGAGCATAATCACCAGTGTTGATATGAGCGGCAGCGCCTGGACACTGGCTTCTGCCTGTTTGCGAAATAGCGATTTGATGATAACACCCAGCACAATGGGGACAATAACTACGATGAGAATGTCCATGATCAGGGACTTCGCATCAATATTCATCCAACGTCCAGCAAGCAGGTTAATCATCGCCGGGGTAGCCAGTGGAGCAATCAGCGTCGACACCGAAGCAATCGATACCCCCAACGCCACGTCGCCTTTGGATAAAAGCGTCATTACGTTGGACGCAGTTCCACTCGGGCAACAGCCTACCAAAATGACACCTACCGCAATATCCGGTGGCAGCTGCAATACTAATGCCAATCCAAAGGCCAGAAACGGCATAATCAGATAATGCCCGACCACACCAATAGCCACATCCACTGGACGCCGGAATACTTCGCGAAAGTCAGCCGCAGATAAAGTTAGCCCCATCCCGAACATGACAATGCCCAGAAATAACTGTATGTATCCTTTCAACCCTGTAAACGCCGCAGGAAAGAAAAATCCCAAGCATGCAAATAAAAGTACCCAGATGGAAAAGGTCCCTCCTACAAATTTCCCTACTTTCTCCAATCTATTCATTCAACTTATCTCCTTACTTCTATATAAGTTGAATTTGAGGAAATACAGCTTATATAGTGCTTAAAATTTTTATCATTGTACTACATATGACTGCATATACATACCACTTTTTATGATTATGCCGGGATCAAGAAACTTTTACCGTTCCGACATATTCGAAAGTAAAGTGGGTATATTCATAGTAGAAGATTGTGACCAGTCAGTCATTTTGGATCATCATTCGTTGAGGAGGAGATATCCCAATGTCACGAAGCCATCCGTATAAATGGTGGAATATTATTGTATTTATTGCTGTCGTTTTCATTAACTTTCTGGCTTCTACACTTCCTATCGGTGGCAGAAGTACTGCTGCTGTATCCAACATGTACCCTACCTTGATCACCCCAGCGGGTTACGCTTTTTCCATCTGGTCGGTCATCTACGTGCTGCTCGCCTGCTTTGTTGTGTATCAAGCTACACCTACAGGGCAAGCCAAGACAAGCGTTCAATCCATCGGTATTTTTTTTATTCTAGGCTGTCTTTTCAATATCATCTGGATTTTCCTCTGGCAGTATGTATACGTAGAACTGTGCGTCATCGTTATTATTTTATACTTGCTTTCCTTGGGCGTCGTGTATGTACGTACCCGCACACCTCAGCCAACCCGCGGAGAAATGTGGTTCGTCAAGCTACCGTTCAGCCTCAACCTCGGTTGGGTATCCGTTGCTACTATTATCAATATTGCAGTGGCACTGGAAAAGAATGAATGGAGTGGCTGGGGACTCAGTGATACGACATGGGCGATCATTATCCTGCTCATCGGCACCATATTGGCGATCATGGTCAGCTTTCCTTATCGTGACAGCATTTATCCTCTCGTATTTGTATGGGCCTATGTCGCCATCGCCGTCGAGCATCCGAACCATGAAAATGTACGGCTGGCTGCATTGATCTTGGCAGCAATCATTCTGGTGTACGCCCTATGGCTATTCTTTGCCCGTAATCGAGACCGGGATTAAAGAAACTATTGATATCTACTAGCAAAAACAAGCGAGTTCGGGTCTGAATCATCTAGCCCAAGCTCGCTTGCTTTGTTTATTCATTTTATCCAATATGATTAGGTATAGACTTTGATCAAATCTATAAGCTTGCTTGTCGAGTGATCTGCATTTATCTTCTTCATATTGATAATGTAATCCGACCTTTTTTCATACAAACGAAGAATCATGTCGACAAACCGTTCAGATTCCAACTCTTCCTCTTCTAAAAATTCACAAAAGCCTTGCGCCTTAAATGATTTTGCATTTAGAATTTGATCTCCCCGGCTAACCGCCTTTGAAAGAGGAATCAATAGCATAGGCTTCCGCAACGTCAAGAATTCAAAAATGGAATTTGAACCCGCCCTAGAAACAACCATATCTGCCATCGTCATAACATCCGCCAGTTCATCGTTTATGTATTCAAATTGCTTGTAGCCATGCATATGAATGGAATGATTCACTTGATCTTTACCACAAATATGCACGATTTGAAAATAAACGAGCAAAGCCTCTAAATTCATACAGACCATCTCATTGATCTTCTTGGAACCTAAACTCCCACCCATGATCAGAATGATCGGCTTATTTCGAGTAAAACCGCAATAGGCCAAACCTTTAGCTGCCACCCCATCTTTTAGTTCATCTCTCACAATAGCCCCTACATACCGGGTATGCTTAGAGCGAAAGTACTGAGTGGTTTCAGGAAAGGTAGTACAAATTTCTGTAGCAAATGTGCTGGAAATTTTATTAGCTAATCCAGGGGTAATATCTGATTCATGAATGATTACAGGGACTTTATTTAACCACCCAGCCAGTACCACAGGAACCGAAACAAACCCGCCTTTTGAAAAAATAATATCCGGTTTTTCTTTTCTTATAATCCGGTACGCTTGAGAAATCCCCTTCAGCACTTTAAAAGGGTCCTTAAAATTATCCCAATCAAAATATCTGCGCAATTTCCCAGTTGAGATGCTGAAATAACACACATTTTCTAGTCCGGAAATCAATTTTCTTTCAATCCCTTGTTCAGAGCCTATGTATTGGACACTCCATTGTTGTTCCAGTAAGTGAGGAATCAAAGCTAAGTTTACTGCTACATGTCCTGAAGAACCTCCACCAGTGAAAATTATTTTTTTATTAATCATCTCCACCTCCACTCTGTATTCAACAAAACAAAACACATTAAATTTGAGCAACCGGGTGCCTCTATTTAATAGGGACACCCGGTTGCCATGCAAACTTTTTATTTTATGAACGGACCTTTCAGACTATTCGCCCTTCAATGCAATGACTTCAATCTCCACCAGTGCATCCTTAGGCAGACGGGCTACCTCCACCGCACTGCGTGCTGGATAGGGTTGCTCAAAGAAAGAACTGTACACCTCATTGACGCTGACAAAATCGTTCATGTCCTTCAGGAATACAGTCGCTTTCACAACCTGGTTCATGTTGCTGCCTGCCGCTTCCAGAATGGCTTGTACGTTGCTCAAGGACAGGCGTGCCTGCTCCTGTACATCCTTACCAAACTCACCTGTTGCCGGATTCAGTCCAAGCTGTCCCGAAGTGTAAACAAACCCGCCTGCCTCTACCGCTTGGCTATAAGGGCCGATAGCACCGGGTGCTTTTTCAGTCGCAATTGTTTTTTTCATATGGGTTGGATTCTCCTTCCTGATACTGGTTCACCGTATTATAGCATGTGAAGCCCAAAGCCACTATTCCGTGCGACGGATTAACGCACTTGATGAATTAGAGATTACGATCGATGTGCCGCAACATACAGACCACCCATAAAACACAAATAACGCCGCTGCTGCCCGAATCATCGGGCAACAGCGGCGTTATTATCATTTTTAATCCTAAACGTGGTTTTACACGTTTACATCCGCATCCGCACCCGTTCCTGAACCAGTTTCCTCAACATCGGATGTTAGCTCCGCACCGATGACCCGAATGATGTCGTTCGGATAAATATGTACGCCGCTCGCCTGCGCAAGAGCGATTCGTACCATGGCTCGTGCGATGACCGAAGCCGGGATGGCACGGTAGGAAGCCAGCTTGCCCGTCATCAGACCGTCCAGCGCTTTCATGACAACAGCGGCAGCGGCTTCGCCCAAACGTCGTTCAGGTCTCGCTCCCAAGATCAGCGACGGACGGAACAAATGCAGCGCAGACAGCCCGATAGCGGCAAGCGCCTCTTCAGCCTCACCCTTGGTGCGATTATAAAACACGCGTGAATCTGGATCGGCCCCCATCGCTGAGATAGCTAGCATCTGTACAGCACCAGCCTCTTTGCCCAACTGGGCAGCTAGCACTGGATAGTCCACATCCACCTGACGGAACTGCTCCTTGGAGCCAGCCTTTTTCATCGTTGTCCCAAGGCAACAAAAAACATCATCCACCCCCTCGAAGGCGAACGCCGCTTTCTGTGGCTGTTCCCAATCGATAAGCGCCTGCTCCAGCTTGGGATGCTTGATGTCCAACGGACGTCTGCCCATAACCATGACGCGGTTGTATTCCTTTTGCACCAGCAGCTCTCGTACAACATAACCCCCGACAAGCCCTGTTGCACCCACAACGACCGCTTTACGTTCCATGATAGACCTCCTTTGTGCCATAACGCTCCTGCTCCTACAATTGCGATTAGGTTAATTTAAAGGGTTGTTCGTCCGCCTCCTTGCTTTTGGACGGACACATCGGTAGGTACAGGGAAAATGTACTTCCCTTGCCCTCCTCACTCTCCAGACGGATAAACCCGCCCAACAAGCGGGAAAAATCACGGCTGATGGACAATCCCAACCCAGTTCCTCCATATTTTCGATTAATGGAACCGTTCGCCTGCTGGAATGCCTCAAAAATAACGTGTTGCTGAAGCTTGGAAATGCCGATGCCCGTATCTTTTACAGCAAATACAACCCAATCTCCCTCCTGTCCCTTTCGATCCAGATGTTGTGTACTGATTTCCAGCAATACACGTCCTTCATGAGTGAACTTAAAGGCATTGGACAACAGATTACGCAAAATTTGCTGTACTCGTTTGGAATCGGACCGAATTTCATTCGGTATAGGCTCATGCTCCTTTAAGCTGAATTCCAGGTTTTTATCCTTCGCAGTGACTTCAAACTGCATCATCATCACCTGCGCAATTTCACGCACATTGACCGGCTCACTTACGATTTCCATGTGTCCAGCCTCGACCTTGGACAAGTCCAGAATGTCGTTGATCAGTTGGAGCAAATCATGCCCCGAGGCATAGATGAGATCGCTGTACTGGTATAACTCGTCCTCATCCAGTTCCTTTCCCTGCTCGTTGATAATCTGCGCCAGGTTAATAATGCTGTTAAGAGGTGTACGTAACTCATGCGACATCGTTGCCATAAAATCCGATTTATATTGGGAAGCCATCATCAGTTGCTTGGCACGTTCCTCTAGAATGACCTTTGTCTTCTGCAACTCATCTCGCTGCTCTGATAACAACTCATTCGCCTGCTTAATCTGATGATTCCGCTGTTGCTCCATCTGAAAGTCCCGTAAAATCAGAGCAAATAGAAAACTGAGGACGATGCCGATTGGCAGTGTCAGAGGAACAACCTCCGCTACATAATAGCGCCAGGGAATGACGCCCAGGCAGGCTATATTTAACGTATTTACGATATTAACCGCTAAAATGGTCACCGATGCCTTGATAATCAGACGCCAGGTGGAACGCCGCATCCAGTAGTTCAATCCGGCGCACAGGACGCCCAGAATGCTCATATTCAAAAAGCCGACCCACGCCGCCATATGCAAACCGAAGGTAAATCTCGTAAGTCCGATTGCGACCCCAATAATAATAAGCGTATAGGAGCGGGGATACACCAATGCCGCGATAATCAGCGGTACAAAACGCAGATCAAAAATAACCGTTTCACTAAAGTTAAAACCAAAGCAAGAGCTGACCCATCCGCCAAATATCACTAGCAGCACGGAGCTGACATATTTGAACCGCGAAGAGGTACGACTCAAACCATATTTATAAATCACGTTCGCCACATAGGCAACGGCAATCAGCATCCCTAAATTCATTAAAAACATCATTGAAAATTGCATGGACTCACACTCCCATAGCGCAAAAAATTGGATGCCAGGCCTATGTTAACCGCGTTTGCCTTTCTTGTACATCATAACATGAAGCCCCATCTTTCGACATGTCAAAAGATGCTTAGCTCCCTATATAAAAAAGCGAACCTCAATGGCTCGCTCTAATGTGCTGATACCTATAGAATCAGCTTGTGATGCCTTTGTTCCGGCGCCACTCCTTGACAAATAATTCGGCAAAATAAGGGTCCCATTGGGTTCCCTTTCCCTCCTCCAATATCATAACCGCCTTCTCTTCCTTCATACCTTGCCGATAGGGGCGATTAGACGTCATTGCATCATAAGCATCCGCTACAGCAATGATTCGTCCAAATAAGGGGATATCTTCCCCAGCGAGCTGGTCAGGATATCCTTTGCCATCATAACGTTCATGGTGCGAGCGCACGCCAGGCAAATAAGGGGCCATAGCATAAGCCGGTTCAACTTGCCGGAGAATGCTCTCCCCCATAACCGGGTGCATTTTAATCTGATCAAACTCCTCGTCCGTCAGCTTGCCGTCCTTGAGTAGCACAGCGTCAGCCACGCCGATTTTACCGATATCATGCAGCAAGGCTGTTTTGCGCAGCAAATCGATGTCCGCCTCATTCAAACCTCCCTTGCGCCCAATGAGTACAGAGTATTCAGCTACACGCAAAGAATGTCCTGCGGTATAGGCATCTCGTGCATCCAGTGCTGCCGCCAAGGTGGCGAAGTAACTGTCCAATAGCTGACCGTTCTTTTCTTCCCGTTCCTTTAGGCCCTCAATCATCATGTTAAATCCTTCGACCAGCTCCGCAAATTCGTCCGAATACAAATCGCTGGCATTACTGTTCAGGCGGCCTTCCTTCACTTCATTCATTTTTTCCAGCAGGTGGTGGATCGGCTGTTCGATCTCACGGGTCAGCAACCTGCCTCCCAGATAAGCAAAGGCTACACCAAAGATTAAAATCGCACCCGCCCATGCCCAATAGGAACTAGAATTCGCCGCCTCCAAACGTTCCAAGCGAATCTGTGTAGCTAAACAAAATAAAAATAAAGGAAAAGCACCAATGAGCGTCGCACTTAACTGAAATTTATGCCGAAGCGATAGCAGGACTCGTCCTCGCAGGGACAGGCTCAATCCATATTGCTGGTAGGTTCGATCCCGAATTTCCTCCAGCAGTGGTTTGATTGCTCTCATGGTCAGGAAAAATTCAACCAGTGCGTGCATGGAAGCGACCAGACAAGCTCCTATACAAGCGATTCCTACATAATAAAAGGGAAAAGTAAGTTGTCCAGTATGTATCATCCATAACGCAATGACGGTTGCCGGGATAGAGAAGCCTAACAAATGCGGTCCTACAATACGTAAAACTGACAAATTAGGCAGATGATGAACCCGGATATACACCGCTTCTACATCCTTGAGTGTTTCCTGGTTACCTAGAAAAAAACGATGAACCGGTCTCAAATGGATTCGAAACACTATGGTTTCACAAGCAATCATAATAACACTGGAAAATACAATAATTTTAACAAGACCCCAAATTTCATGGTGGGCTACATTTAAGGTGGAAAATACAAAAATCATACCTACCAACAATACAGCGATAAACGAACCTATAATATAGTTCAGGATAACATGCTGAATAAAGCGCTTATAGGTCGGCAAATTGCTACCCCTCTTTTCATCCGTACACTCTAAAATATCTTGTGTATTCAATATCGGAGTCCAACCATCAAAAGTTTACCTTCTTGCTTGAGCATTTTACAATACGAAGACGGCTTTTAGTCTGCAATTTATAGATGGGAAATCGTGCTATTCTTAATTAAGAAACCAAACACACCTTGTGTTTTAGATATATTCCTGCTATACTATTAAAGTATGTATTAACCCCATAAGATTCCACGCAACAAGCTATTACTCCTAATCACCGTATGGAGCTTCTCCAAATTTTATGTATAACCCTAATGTAGAATTTTGAGCTTTTGCCGAAGATTTTCACATTCACACTGGCGCGGTCATCGGAGCCGCAAGGACGAAAGAGAGGTAGGGCTTTTGTCGTTTGGAAAATGAACAGTGGAATCACACTGCCCCTTATGAACATGCTGACCATATATTGCAAGGTAGCAGGGGTTGAATATATATTATGCCATCAAACGATGAAGTTTGGGCAAGCTGTGCAGTACATGCAAACTGCACCCATCCTCCGGATGATCCCCGGGGGATTTTTCATTTTACGGAAACCGTATCATGAACAAAAAAATGACCCCGTCGATACATCGACAGGGCCTATAGCTTGATCAAAAAGGGGTTAATAGGGTCATTATAGTCTCGCTTTCTTAAAACTAAATGATATGCACCTTAAAAACTCATTAATTCTCCAGTTTTATATACCTTTTAATAATTCGTCCAATATTCTGTACCATCGGTCGGCATCGTTTGCGTAGTGGAACGTCTTGTTTCGGCTTGAGTGCGCCTTTGGGTCGAGGGACGCTCCCATCCTTCCAGTAAAACAACATGTTGGGTACCCGAATTGTTTTCCCAAGTGATGTAGCGCTCCTGTTCCATATGTCGCAAGGCGACTGTAATTTCAGCGTCTCGCTTGCCCGTTTTTACGGTCAATTCCGCCATTGTGGGCATGTGGCGATGCTGGGCGAAATAATTATACAAAATACGTAGCAGCTTTCGTTCCAAATCTGGCAACATCGTCTTCCCTCCTACAAAGAACATATGTTCCCATTATAACACATAAAAATGCACCCTCCTACTGGAAGATGCACTGGGCTTGTATTCCCATGTTGAATTCAGTTTTTTTCCTTCTCTTGACGACCGACAGAGCGCAGCCACCAAGCGACTCCACCAACACTTCCAAGTGCCAGAACCGTTAAGAAAATAATATAGAACAAATGAAATGCACGATCACTCATGGCAATCGCCTCCCTTACTTTATGTATACACTTTCCAGCTAAGCCTGTAAACCTCTTTTTGATCCCACATTCTAAATTTCCCCAAGAACTCGACAATAGATACTTGCTTGAGATCCATCGGTGCATACTAACTAAAAATGGTTAATACCAAATATGAGACAGACCAAGGAGGTTATCGAATATGAAATTCCTATTGATCGTGATCATCGTCGTGCTGATCGTTGTGTTGCTTATGAGAAGACGCAGATAAGCGGAGACATCCTGCATGGTTAAGAAGGAATACAAAAAGGGCTTTCGGCACATCACCGAAAGCCTTTATTCATATGAGGTTAGGGCTAAATTACGCCTTGTTCTTCTTGCTATATTTAATAAAAGCAATTACAAGCGCTACAGCAAACAATATTCCGCTGACTACCCATGTTGTCAGAAATGCCATACCCAAACCCACATTAGACCCCATCGTCGGGTGCTGCATGGCAGTAAACACCGAGCCCTGCATCATAAATATGGTACAGAATAAAACAACGGGCGCCAAAATAATCGTGCTTGCCGTCTTCCGACTACCAGATACTGCGATCACGCACAGAGCGGAAATCACCAAGATTACCCAATATATAACTGCTTCCCAAATCACTGAAGTGCCCACTGTTCAACCTCTTTTCTATCCATTCGTATATGCCTCTTCTATTGTAACAGACGTCACACAGTGAACCAAGCCATAATTTGATCAGAAAAGGGGTAAACTCTGCGAATAACGTAAATAATGTACAGTAGCAATCCTACATTAAAGACAGGAAAGGAAATGATTCCATGAGAAGTGCAAGCCCTTTTGTCATTGTAAACGACGTGCAGCAGTCAATTGACTATTACCAATCGGTTTTAGGCGGAAAAATCAAAGTGCTAAACAAGCAGGAAGGCAGACTCTTGCACGCTGAACTTCACCTGGGTAGCAGTCATATCCATTTTTCGGATTCCTACGGTAAGCCGCTGAAAGCACAGCATGTACAAATCATTCTCGACTGTGAAAGTGAGGACGAGCTTAAGCAGGCTTACCACGCACTAGCAGAAAAAGGTACCGTTACCGTGGAGCTACAAGATACTTTCTTTGGTGCGCTGCACGGCGAAGTAACGGATCACCTTAACCAGATTGGATGGGTGATGAACTATTTTAAGAGATGATCACGTTCAGCCATAACCGAATACGTCTTATAGCCACCATCAACGTTCCTCACCCGATAACCGTATTGGGTCAAAATTCGGGCCGCAATATAGCCTCGCAGACCAACTTGGCAGGATACCGCGATCTCCAGATCACTAGGGATTTCCGCCATCCGCTCTCTAATCTCGGCCAGAGGAATATGAATCGAACCTGGAATGGCTCCTGCCTGTAGCTCCACTGCATCCCTAACATCAATAATAAGACCACCCTTTCGGTGAAAATCATCAACTTCATGCCACTGTATCGTTTGGACCAGCCCATCCATGATATTCGAAGCCACGTAGCCCGCCATATTCACAGGGTCTTTTGCTGAAGAATAGGGAGGTGCGTAAGCAAGTTCAATATCAGCCAGTTCTCGGACGTTCAAATGACCACGAATAGCCGTCGCAATGACATCAATTCTTTTGTCTGCTCCATCAGCTCCAACAGCCTGCGCCCCATAGATCATCCCATTCTCGGGATTAAAGAGCAGCTTCATAGCGATGGGTGATGCGCCAGGATAATAACCAGCATGCGAACCGGGATGAATATGAACAGCCTGATAAGGAACGCCCAGCCGCTGTAATGTTTTTTCATTATTACCTGTAGATGCTGAAGTCAATGCAAAGGTCTTAATGACGGATGTTCCGAGCGCCCCATCATAAGAAATTGTCTGACCGTTAATATGATCCGCTGCCAAGCGCCCCTGACGATTGGCTCCCCAAGCTAGCGATACCATCGTTGCAAACCCATGATTGCGGTCCTTGACCTGGATGGCATCCCCCACCGCATAAATGGCCGGATCGCTGGTTTGCAGTTGGGCGTTGACCTGGATGGCGCCGCGAAAACCAAGTTCCAATCCGCTTTGCTTGGCCAACTCATTTTCAGGAACAACACCGATCGCCAGAATAACCATGTCCGTCTGAAGTACACCCCCGGAGGTCAAACGAAGTTGTGCACCCTGCTCTTCAAAAGCCGTGACTCCTTCCTCTAAACGCACCTCCACCCCGTTCAGTCTCATATGCTGTTCTACCCATTTGGCCATTTCAGGGTCCAGCGGATTCAATAATTGTTGTCCCATATCAATAATAGTTACTGCAAGTCCACGCTCTCGCAAATTCTCGGCCATCTCCAGCCCAATAAATCCGGCCCCGATCACCGTGACATGCTTTGGATGTCTTTCATCTACATATGCCTTAATAACGTCCGTATCATGAATATTTCTTAATGTAAATAGATTCATAGCTTCATGTAATCCGGGAATGTCCGGTATCATCGGTTTGGCTCCCGGCGACAATACCACAATATCATATGGCTGCTCATCTGTTTCCCCTGTAACCATATCGCGGAAATGGACGAGCTTCTGCTCCCGGTCTATTTGTATCACTTCTTTCAGTACCCGCACATCTATATTAAAACGGTCTCTTATCCCTTGAGGTGTTTGGAGAAACAGCTTCTCTCGCGCAGGGATTACCCCGCCAATATAGTAGGGAAGGCCACAGTTCGCAAAAGAAACATGCTCTCCGCGTTCAAACAGAGTAATCTCGTCTTCCTCATTCCATCTACGCAATCTCGCAGCAGCAGAAGCTCCACCTGCTACCCCGCCAATAATAACTATTTTTCTACCCACTTCTTCCCCTCCTTATATACCCTATGGGGTATAATATATACCTATGGGGGTATGTTGTCAACACGCAAAAAAAGACGGAGGTTGCCCCCCGCCTGATCAACCCTGAACGAATACCGATCTGGGTCGAAAAATCACTTGCGATGCTACACGAATGCTCTGTCACACTTAGTCTAAGAAGAGTCTACTGCTACTACTGCTGGCTGGCCGCGATCGCCTGCTCCAGATCATACAATATATCGTCTATTGCTTCTGTCCCGACAGATAGGCGTAACAGCTCCGGTTTGACTCCGGCAGCAACCTGTTCTTCCTCATTCAACTGCTGGTGCGTTGTGCTTGCCGGATGAATAATCAAAGACTTGGAATCACCTACATTCGCCAAATGAGAAAATAGCTTTACATTCGCAATTAGCTTGCTTCCCGCCTGGCTTCCACCTTTAATACCAAAGGTCAGGATTGCTCCTTGTCCTTTCGGCAAATACTTTTGAGCTAATGCGTAGGACGGGTGGCTCGGCAACCCGGTGTAGCTTACCCACTCCACATCCTTGTGCCCTTCGAGATATTGCGCTACCTTCAAGGCATTTTGACTATGTCTTTCCAGCCGCAGATGAAGTGTCTCCAAGCCTTGAAGCAGCAGCCATGAATTGAACGGAGAAATGGCAGCTCCCAAGTCCCGTAGCAATTGCACCCGTGCCTTGATAATATATGCGATAGGTCCCACCGCCTCGGTGTAAACAACTCCGTGGTAGCTCGGGTCCGGCTCAGTCAGCCCCGGGAAACGACCATTCGCTTTCCAGTCAAACTTGCCGCTGTCCACGATCACCCCACCAATAGACGTACCATGTCCGCCAATAAACTTCGTTGCCGAATGCACGACAATGTCCGCTCCGTATTCAATAGGACGCAATAAGTAAGGACTTGGGAACGTGTTATCCACAATCAGCGGAATACCATATTCGTGCGCAATCGCCGCTACTGCTTCCACATCCAGCACATTGCCCTGTGGATTGCCAATCGTTTCGGCAAAGATGGCCTTCGTTTTATCCGTAATGGCATGGCGGAAATTCTCTGGATCATCCGAATCGACAAAATGCACCTTAATACCCAATTTGGGCAGTGTGGTAGAAAACAGATTATATGTACCGCCATACAGGCTGGAGGCTGATACAATTTCATCTCCAGCTCCCGCAATGTTCAGAATGGAGAAGGAAATCGCCGCCATTCCCGAAGCTGTGGCCAACGCGCCAGCCCCGCCTTCCAGTGCGGCAATCCGTTGCTCGAACACATCCGTGGTCGGATTCATCAGACGCGTATAAATGTTGCCGAATTCTTTCAGCGAGAACAAATCAGCCGCATGCTCGGCATCCCGAAATCCATATGAAGTGGTTTGGTACAACGGAACGGCGCGGGAAAAGGTAGTAGGATCAATCTCTTGTCCGGCATGGACAGCGAGAGTTTCGAATGACAGCTTGCGTTCTTCTGACATGATTATTTCCTCCCTTGTTATACGTGCTGTATGAATCGTCTCTTCCTGTATGCGTAGTCATGGATGATTTTTCAATTATTCTCGCACAAAAAGAACGATTTGGGAAGATAATTCTCATTATTCAGGTAGGATATTATCATTTTATTTAAAGCATCAGGTTTCGGATCGAAAGGTTTTGCCCAAATGCTCACCCAGACCAAAATAATGGCGGAAATTATAGATGAGCGGACTCCACTTTGTCGGATCAATATGGTTCTCGCCGAGGATGATATCCTGATGAACATGCACCTGTATGGCTTGAGTTTCGACGATAGCAAAATAAGGAGAATGGTCAGGAATTCTTACATCCCTCACCTTGGCTTCAATTTGAATAGGGCACTCCCTAATTCGGGCAGGCTTGACCCTATTCGACTCAATCGAAGTGAGTCCGCTGATCTCATACTTATCTTTATGGTACATAAATCCATGTTCCTTTTTTTCCGCTGGAACAGGATTCTTACCTGTATAAGGAGCCAAACGTTCTACATTTTCCCACATGGAAGGTCCCGGAACATTGATTACACATTCGGGATGCCGCTCCATATTTTCTAATGCTTTGCCACCTGTTCCAATGCCTAGTACCACACAATCTCCTAATGCCCACGAGGAGGAAATCGGGCTAATATTGGTCGTTCCATCCTCATTCACCGTATTGAGTAAAATCACAGGGGTTCCGTAATATAAAATGCTAGGGTTAATCGTTTTAACGTTTGGGGTATGATTCATCTCATTCATCTGATTTGTTGGGTTCATTATCTCTTCTCCTTCTATTCAGATCTACCTCCCTATTGTAAAATATAAATATTTCAACCTTCATCGAAGTATGGATTACAAAGGGGGATAACCGTGCCATGAGTACCAAGTCAAATGTAGCTATGATTGCTTCTCTTGTTAGCGAGCCTTCTCGTGCAGCTATACTCACCGCTTTATTAGACGGCAGATTCCACACGGCAAGTGAATTGGCCCATATGGCAGGCATCAAACCGCAAACGGCCAGCTTCCATCTGGCTAAAATGACCGAGGCACACGTCGTTACTGTGGAAAAACAAGGGCGTCACCGTTACTATGGCATTCAAGACCCCGAAGTTGCCCGGGTGATGGAGTCATTTTTATCCATAGCTCCACCTGTTCCAATCAAGTCATTCAAACAAGCCTCCGAAAACGAGGCCATACGGTTGGCAAGAACTTGCTACGATCATGTTGCGGGTCAATTAGGCGTACAGCTCATGAATTTTTTCATGCAAAAGGGGATTCTTTCCGAGGATCAGGACGGGCTTCATATTACGGACCAAGGAGAGACTTTCTTCACTGACTTTCAGATTGACCTTACAAAAACAAGACAAAAGCGCCGCTCTTTCTCACATAAATGCCTGGATTGGAGTGAACGACGCCATCACCTTGCCGGTGCTTTAGGAAGTGCTATTCTGGACAGATTATTCGAATTACATTGGATCGAGCGTCTGCCTACAACCCGAGCGATACGTATTACAGCCGAGGGTAAAAGAGGTTTTAAAGAGATATTTTCGATAGAGGTCGACTAGATCATCAGAGTCCTTTTATTTTTCGCATTACCTCAAATCAAGCAGACTGTTTGAATTGGGCAATAGCAATGGCGGAGTCCTGAAAGTTAACTCCTGTCGTAGTAAGCAGGATAAATTAAGAAGCTTTCCCGCTCTGATCCGCCGCTTTTGCCCCATCTGCCGGAGAAGGTTGAATGGTATTATGAAAAAAAGGTAGCCACAGCCACATACGTCTCCTTTTCATAGTCAATGATGTGTATACATATGACTAATCCGCATATCAAGACTGTGCGTTTCCCCAGAGTAATGAAACAGGTGTGGGCTGGATGAAGCTGTTCATTGATCAACCTCTCTTGAAGAACTCTACCGTTTCGTTAAATGATTGCTGAGCCGAATGTACGTTATATCGGGGAGAGTACGGATCACTGAATCCGTGCTGTCCGCTGAATTTATGTACCCGGATATTACGGTTATCTAAAATTGAAATGAGCTCATCCACATTAAATGATGGTTCTTCCTGTGGGAAAAAAAGCAGTGTTGGACAATGTGGAGTTATTTCTAAATAATTCCTAATACGAGAGCCATAGTATCCTACAATTCCATCAACATACTTTTCTTTACTACACAGCCAGGCAACCGTTGCCCCTATGCTAAAGCCGACGATAAATACCTTTTTATAGCGAGCTCGAATACTTAATAATAAACTTTCGATATGATAGAAAGAGCGTTCAAATCCTATATTTTCTATAAAATTGGTATAGGCACTTTCCTCTTGCGAATAGTCATAAGGCATTTCTTTGCCTAGTAAATTTGGACAAATGACATCATAACCCTGATCTGATAATAGGCTACAAAAATTTTGTATATGCTTGTTAATCCCATAAATCTCATGCAGTACAACAATTAGGGTGCTCGACTTTTTATCTATGCTTATCATATTGTCCCCCTAACCAGTTTTGAATATGGGAAAATAATTCATCCGGATACGCGTATTTATACTTAGCTGCCACTTCCGAGGATAATCGTTTGAACAACTTTAAGGATACGACCAATGCTTCCCAACTATGATTGGGATCGTATTTCCCAAAAGATTTCTTCAAATCAGTAACAACATCTTGATCAGCCCATTCATTCATGAATTTCCCTGCATGCCAAGTATCATATTCCGATCCATGTACAGCTTTTGCATGCCACTCTATCATTTGCAGCAATAATTGTTTACAGTCCATATCTCTTTGCTTAGCTACCCACAGATCATTACGCAAAATTTGTTTAGCCACATATAGAGAGGCGAAGCAATACATGCTAACAACCTGTAGATAAGCACCTTCAGATATTAGAGGAGTATCCGGGATCGTTGTGGTTTGAGAAATGATTTGATTTCCATTCCCCGTCTTATCGAGCAGCATCCTGACCCCCCGCTGAAATCCTTCAGGAATACGTCCATTTTTGATTATATGATCCAGATCAGAAATATGACGGAATAGAAAATCAACCTCAGCCCCTTGGTCAAAGAGAACGAGTTTTTCCGGATCCCCTTTTGCCGTTCGAAACATAAAGCTGGTCCAAACTTTGCCGATGTTTAGTAACCATTGATCATTTTGAAGATAGTAATCTGGATTCGTTGAAAAGACGACTACATCCAAGTCAGAAAACTCATCAAAAGGCTTGTCCTCTCTTGCCCGGGACCCAACGATATAAACCGCAATAATTTCCTCATTAGAGATTCCCCATTCGGATATACGCTCC
Source organism: Paenibacillus sp. FSL L8-0644 (assembly GCF_038008165.1). NCBI lineage: Bacteria > Bacillati > Bacillota > Bacilli > Caryophanales > Paenibacillaceae > Paenibacillus > Paenibacillus sp. FSL L8-0644. The sequence continues at coordinate 611,627 of NZ_JBBOYN010000001.1, read as the reverse complement.
TCAAGCACTTCGTAAGCATTATTCATTACAATATATCCTCCTTTTTTAGAAAACATTATATCCAATCCAATAATTACGGTATATATTTTTAGTTAACATTCAAAGGAATGCTGCCTGATATACACCATTCATCAAATCAATTTCCCAATCTTCATCCTGTGATATAATTCTTTCAATATTACAGTTTGGAAGGATGGTGCAGATGTCGGAGCAGCGAGTATACATCCGGTTCTCTGAGGAGACGGACGCCGCAGAGTTGGCAGCAATGTACAAGCGCAATCGAGAATTCTTTGAGAAGTTTTCGCCAAACAACCAAGAGAAGTACTATACGGAGGAGCACCAGCTCCAGACGATTATTAAAAGCAAGGCCGACATGATGGAAGACCGGAAATATTCCTTCGTGGTATGCCACAAGGAGGACGACCGGATTATAGGCAGCATAAGCCTATCTTTTGTGGTGAGAGGACCGCTTCAGAGCTGTATGATCGGATACAGCCTAGATCAAGCATATAACGGCAAGGGCTATATGACGGAGGCGGTGAAGCAGGTGGTTCGCTATGTTTTCGATAAGCTAAAGTTTCACCGGATCTTCGGGGAAGCCTCTCCCCAGAATCCAGGATCCATACGTGTGCTTGAGAAGGCTGGCTTTCACAAAGAAGGCATCTCTCGAAGCAACGTAAAGATCAACGGAAAATGGGAGGATCACCAGGTTTTGGCGATTATAAATCCATCTGAGGATATCTAGTTTTTCGGAGTGAACAATCATTTAACCATTGTAGGTGGTAGATAAAAGTACCAAATTTCAATATTCTTATTATTGTAATTGAATTTCGGGAAATTCCAAGGAGGTTATTATGAAGTATCAATCCATCAAACTGAATGAAAAGTTATCTAAGTTTAGTGATCATTGGTCTCCGAAAGTTATTGGTGAAATGAATGACTATCAATTTAAATTGGTGAAAATAGTTGGGGATTTTGTATGGCATGATCATCAGGATACCGACGAGGTCTTTATTGTACTTGAAGGTGAGATGTTCATTGATTTTAGAGATGGACGGGTACAAGTTTCTCAGGGAGAGATGTTTATTGTGCCTAAGGGGGTCGAACATAAACCTTTCGCCCATGAGGAGTGCCATATCATGCTAGTAGAGCCGAGGGGAGTGGTAAATACTGGAGGAGCAGAGTCAGAATTAACGGCAGCCAATGATACTTGGATTTGAATATATAGCAATAATTAGAAGTGAACAAGAAAAATTGAAGCTGATCGGAGATGGGGCGTATGCACTCCGTAGCTGTCTATTATTGCATTAAGCAACGGGCAGGGGGGATAGTTAAACAAAAATTTCGAGAAAGGAAGAGTATAGTGGATGATAAGAAACGCAGAATTTAAGAATAGTTATGCAGGATGGCGAGAAGTAGAAATAAAGGATTCCTCTCTAGGCATTACATTTCCCATGATGGTAATGTATCCAACGAACGAACCCGAACAAATAGAGCGATTGGGTCCATACCAGTTAGAGTTGGCGAGAGAGGCAGGGCCATCGGAAGGAAGGTTCCCTTTGGTTATCATCTCTCACGGTACTGGCAGTACACCGCTTGTGTATCGGATTTTGGCGCAGTATTTAGCACGTAATGGTTTTATTGTCGGCATTCCAGAGCATCCATTTAACAATCGAAATGATAATAGTCTGGAAGGGACTGCCCAGAATCTTATCTATAGACCTAGACATCTTAATATGGCCACCGATTGGTTTTTCGATAGTATGCTTTTCAAGGACAATTTGATAAGGAATGCTGTGTCGCTCATTGGACATTCCATGGGTGGTTATACGGTATTAGCAGCGGCAGGTGGCGTGCCGACTTCTTTTCCTCACGAGACCTCGGACGGAAAGCCCCAGCTTATAGAGGTTACACCAGATTACCGAGTAAAATGCCTCGTTTTACTAGCGCCAGCGTCGGTCTGGTTTCGAGCTGAAGATAGCTTGCGTACGGTTAATCTACCTATCTTAATGATGGATGCAGAGAAGGATCAGTACACTCCTTCTTTACACGCGCGTATAATATTGGATGGCGTGCTGGACCCTAAGAAGGTACAATACAAAACAGTAAAAAACGCCGGACATTTCTCCTTTCTGAGTCCCTTCCCGAAATCGATGAGGACTCCAGCCTTTCTCCCATCGCAAGACCCTCCCGGCTTTGATCGCGAACATTTCCATAGGGGACTTAATGCTGACATATTGGATTTTCTATATGCTCATACACGTTAGTTGGATGACAACAGCGGCTGTCTAAGACTTTATCTTTCAAGTCTTGGTCCGCCGCTGTTTGATTTTTTGTTCAGTCTAAAGCTTTATTTCCACTGGATATTTTACAGAAACTGTGTTCTTTTGGCTGGGCTCTCTCAGTGCATGATTTCTCTCTTATTCACCTTAACACCTGATAAGGATTGATCAAACATATCGAGAATAAAAAGGAACCTCTCAGCTTCACGAAATACATGATCGGCTAATAAAGGATGGATAATGCTTTTTATTCGGCACTCGTCGATTAAATCACGCGCTGTTTTCTTAAAATCACGCAAGGACTTCACAGAGACACGGTTCTCATCAACAAATTGACTCAGGAGTGGAACGGTTTGTGACTGTGGTCGCATATGACTTAGGTCAATCGCTTGAAACATTAGCATATCAAAATCATTACTAAACTCCCTAGCTTGTTCAACCAGTTTACGTTCGGATGGATCAAGTAAATGGCCTATAAATTTTGCGTGATCGGCCATGATTTTTAAGAAAAATACATTTTCGTCAATAATAGCATCAGGTAAGGGTTCAAGTGTTCCTGAATTCAGTTCTCCTAAACGGTTTCTGAAATAATTTGCTTCCCGACTTACGTGATCTACCAGTAAAGGAAAATTGGTTTGTCCAGGAAGCTTGCATTGTAATATAAGGCCCAGTACCATCCTCTTAAATGCCCAAATATTCGTCGCCGCATTCTGAACTTCCGTATTAAACTCTTTGATTGTATAAGGATCTGTCTTGTTATTAAATTCATGCGACCTTTTCTCGATATCCTCGAAAATAGCGTAAAACTGATTGGCTTCTGTTTTAAGTTGAGTATCTTCCGCTCTAAAACCTAACCCCAGAAAAAAGGAATGCTCCTTCATAATCCTCGACCAAAATCGTATTTCATCTAATGAGCGCGCTACGAATGCATCCAATCATATCCCTCCTCTATGTGAGCAAAAAGCACTTACTTAGTCATATGGGATATGCCAGGTCATTATGAATGATGAAGTTCCAAATCTCATACAAATCTAATTTTGAAGTTGAGCTATTGTGACTCGTAACTCTGTTGCCTTATTTATGTACCTGAAATATTTCTTCATACTGGCTAATGACCGTCAAAGTTATTAGATCTTTTAGAGTTTTCTCCTTTTTATACTTTCGACGACCTAGGTTCCCCTGAAACAAATTAAATTCCATAATAATACTCATATTTGAATTTATATCATTTAATGTTTGGACAATTCTCCCATTCTAGTTCTATAATTCACTTGTTATTACATATATTTAGGAGGAAGTCATGAACAATATTATATTCAAAAAACTAGGAACAATAGTGTTAGCCCTTCTCATTGGAGCTTCGGTGTTCTCATTGTTCCCTACCGTTACAAAAGCTGAGACTACAAATGTGACTTGGAAAAACGGGTCTGTAGTAACTACTCTTGATGGGATTTCAACAAGCGACAGAGCGACAGTGGGGAAAACAAATGGGAAATGGTATTGGGAAGTGAAGGTCAACAATGTTGCTTCATTCGTAGGAATAACAGGTGAATCGGACAAACAATATCAAGCATTTTATGGGGCTAGTGGTGAAATTTGGAATAACATCAAATCACCAGTAAAGCTAGCCTACAATTATGGTTTTGGAGTTGATTACGTTATCGGCATTGCATTGGACTTAGATAACGATAAAATAGTTTGGTACGCTAATGGGGTTTCACGCGGAGCTAATTCCATTAAACCATCTGAACTAGAGGGGTCACAGATTTTCCCTGTGGTTTTAAGTGGAACTGGTCAGAAAATAGCTTTTGAGGCTAATTTCGGAGCAAGCGATTTTAAATATCCGATTCCTGAAGGATTTTTACCTTATCAAGATTCGGGTACATCTACAACACCTGATCCATCTACAAAGCCTGACCCGTCTACAACACCGGATCCATCCACTAAGCCCGATCCGTCTACTACACCGGATCCATCCACTAAGCCCGATCCGTCTACTACACCTGATCCATCTACAAAGCCTGACCCGTCTACTACACCGGATCCGTCCACTAAGCCCGATCCGTCGGATACAGATGGGGCCTCCCAACCAACTGGTGACCGCGCCATTCTGACTGTAACGATGGACAATGGATTTGATAAAGAATTCGATTTGAGTAAAAAAGAACTCAATGCCTTCATCGCATGGTATGACGCTAAAGATGCTGGTAGAGGTGCTTCTTTCTTTGCCATTGACAAACATAATAACAACAAAGGTCCATTCAGTAATCGCAAAGACTACGTAATCTTCAACAAAATTCTCACATTTGAAGTAAGCGAATATTCAACGAAATAAACATATGAAGGGCTTCATGTCGGCTAACATGCCGATGAAGTCCTTCTTTACATTTACTCTAATCTCGAGATCACGCCTAAACTGCTATACTGGACGATACATTTTTTCTAGACTAAAAGTTTGCAAATCGTTTTTTAAACAAAAAAGCACGGTTTCCAAAAAGCCTGGAAGCTGTGCTTTGCTTATGTATTCAACCCTAATATTCGATAATAAAGGTAACAAGATAAAATGAGCAACTACCTCAACCGATGAGGATACTCACAGGAGAATTCGTCATGTTAAAAAAAGCTCTACTCATTGCTCTACTTTCTGTAGCTCTAACAGCTTGTGGAAGCAATTTCAAAGAAGCAACGACAAGGTCTGGGTCTTCAAGTACATCCTTTGCTACTGAACAAACAGCAAGCAATGAAAATACTGCTCAGCAAGCTTCTACAAATCAGGTCACAGATAAACAATATTTATTTGCTGAATTCATGAAAGATGGAACCCCCATGTTAACAGAAGATCAAGCTTCTATGGAACAAACGTCTTATGACTTCATTGCTAAAAACAGTGACTTATTTCCTTCCACAGATAAAAGCAAAGTCATTAATCTAGTAGACAAATCCGTAACAACAAAACACTTAAATAAAAATTTGAACTTATACTTAAACAAATTTGTAAAAATAAGCGGCGATGTAATAGATATAGAAGAAGATAACATTCCTATAGGAACAACGGCTATCGTTTATATTAGTGATGAAAATGATAATACAGTAATGGCAGTTTATCCGGGAGCAAGTGGGGAAATTTTTGAAGGAGACGTTGCTACAGTTATTGGAGTTCCTATCGCTAATTTTTCATATGAAAATATTTCAGGTGGCTATACGAATACTACACTGTTAGCAGCTTCTTTTCTCACGAAAGAAAATCAATAAATTTTAATCATGCAAGCCCTTAAGCGAGTATTCAACTAAATACACAACGATAGAGACTCTATCCGGCTAAATAAAGTGATTAGGAAATTGTTCAAATGCAAAAAGCTCTGCCGACCCATAAGGTTAGCAGAGCTTTTTATCTAATCTAATTTCGGACAGAATGAAAGAAGGTCGTTCAACTTGATTGATGGGTCATTATCATACAATTCTTTTCGCAAAATTAAACCCAACATGATTTAAGGATGATAACCAAGAGGATATAGAGCACCAAAATAGCCGCTGTAGAAGTCCACACACCGCAAACAGCTGCACCTGCACATCCGCTCATAGCTTTAGCCCTCCTTTATTTGTCTTCATCTTAATATATGTGTAAATATGTTTTATGACCGGGCATTCAGGTAAACATAAAAAACACTCCATTTACGCATGCCAGCGGAATATTAGGATACTTTCCGATCGCGTGCTGATATCTTTGTTAATATGGAAGATGAGATATACACCGCGAAAAAGCCATGCTTAATAGTTCCTGATTGTAAATCTGATACTTACGGTTTTGATCTAACACCCAATTTGCAAATCCCACAGCTTTAGTGTAGCAATTATAATCATAGGGATTAATTTTAAACTCAAGAATATTCAGCATCATCTGATTCTCTTCATCTGATAATTCCAAGCCCAACTGGCTAAACTGTCTTTGACGAATTCTCCGAGCGGTGTCGTCTTGTATGGCTCTGTGCTGAATGGACACTTGTCCTTTATGTTGACGATAATATAATAAGCTTATGGGGAGGTTTGCTATTTGTACCTGAGAGGCTAATCGGTTCCACAGTTCGTAGTCTTCGGCATGAGGATAACTACTATCATATTGAATGTTTAGCCGATGTATCATGCTATTGCGTAATATTGTAGCAGGATGGCAGATACAGCAATGAAATAACAACCATGTTCTAATTTCTTCATGACTAGCCGGATTCACCTTAAGTGCCCCTCCACTAGAAGTAGTAAAAGCAGCACCACATACATCAATTAAGGGATTTTGATCCATGAATGATATTTGCACATCCAATCGATCTGGAGTAGAAATATCATCGCTATCCATACGAACGATATATTCACCAGTTGCCCTATTGAATCCCTCGTTTAAAGTAGCAACCAAACCTTGATTGGTACTATGGAATATTTTAACCACTCTAGGATCTGTTATTTGTGAAATAACAAAAGCGGATCCATCTGTTGAGCCATCATCAATAATAATCAATTCAAAATCGGAATAGGTTTGAGCTAATATACTGTGGATTGCTTCCCAAACAAAGGACACAGTGTTATAAACTGGCAGTATAACTGAAGCTCGTGGCACAAGAAGTTCCCTCCATTCTACATTTTAAAATTAGAAAATATTATTTTGCATAAAAGCCAACTTCCCTATTTTTCTCGAAAACTATTTCTTCGAATGTTCATGCTCCAAGTATATGTATTGAAATATATTTTGAGGCGGCTTCTCGGTAAAAAAAGCTTTCCATAGCCACCCTTTGGGGTATTTATAGAAAGCTAATCTGCTTTGCAGCGTCTATAGCGCTCACTTAAAATTTTTCAGGAAACTGTTTGACAATGCCTTCTGTCAGAATGTCCGCTAAATGAATCATATGGATCTCGTTTTTGTCGGTTGCTGCAATCCCCGCTCTCCAATCTCCTTTGGTATAGTCAAGGACTAATTCCGTAATCAACTGAAGGTGCGTATACAGCATATCTTGTAACGTTTTAAACTGCCAGTTCGGATTCGCATCACTTAAAAATTTGGCGATATCGTCGGCGTTTGTATGCCAATCCGCCTCTAGCTTTTTCACATCCGCCTGATTGCCCGCTTTGGCAGCCGCTACAATTTTGCCTGCGATCAGAATATGCTCCCTCAGGAGATCAGCCAGCTTATTACCAGCGGCTTCCCCATAATAAGGCTTGATCAGATTGCCTATATCCTGCTGGTTCCGTAAAAGCCTGTCCAATACGTCCTTCTGATCTTGAAGATTAGATATGGCGCTGACAATATAGTTCCTCGTCCATATCGTATGGTCGATCCATACCTTCTGCATATCGCCTTTCAGTTGCACCATTTTGGAACTTAGGCAAGCAGAACCCTTCTCCTCCCCTACCTTCGCTTGCGCGATACTAACGGAGTTATGCTAAAAACGAGCGCCAAGGTTAACGGCAACAGCCATTTGTTTTTCAATTTTATCTACTCCTCTGTACGTTTGGAATAAAACAGGCTGTCTTATTATGGTTGAAATATCCGAAATTTTATACAGAGGATTAGTGATTATCTACAGCTTTCCATCATTGTGGGAGCCATGCGCGCTCAAGTAGTAACAAGACGAGACAGTTGCCTTAATGGTTTCTAAAATACTTATCTTTGTATCTAGCAGAATGATGATCTTTGACTTGGTTCCACTCTTAAGAATTCTAATTGCTGCTAAAAACTCTCAAGATATGCATTATCACATTAGTTAGAAAATTGTTTCAATGGAACAAATAATGAAAGAAAATAACAGGAAATACCGATAATATGTATGGCAGATAAAAAGCAAATACCACAACCGATGTGGATATATGAGAACATTTAATAAATGAAAATAGTAAGTGTATAGAATTAAGTTCTAAATAACATAAGGAGAGTTAGAATGGAATATATGATAGAAGTATTCATGGGCTTGTTTGCACTAATTCTTATATTATATCCTTTCAAAGTACTGGTACGATGGTTATTAGGATTCTTAAATTTTAAAAATGTCGTCACTTCCTTTATTACTTTTGGCACGCTTGCATTGTCGTATCTAATATTTATTACAGTTAGATCACAATCAATAGAGGATATATTAAAAGGAGCTTCGATTGCCATACCTGTTTTTGTACTATACTTAATAATTGATCTTCAAAAAAGTAATGAACATAGTAAATTTATAAAATTTATTCATCATCTGGCGGTAAGGATTATTGTCTCTGTCTTTACTTTTATTTTGGTTTTGTCTTTCTATTATCAACAATTAGATGACATTTTCTATATAAAGTCACTTTTGATTGCTATAGTTTATATGTTCGTCATTCTTAGACGGAGAACTAAGAAAATAACAAGAAAAGTTAAAAATAACGAAGAGAAGGAAACTGCATTACCCACTACTCCATAAAACAGAAAAGATACCCTGACGTTTTAAGTAGCGGAGTCCTTTCATTTACTCTAAATTCACATTGATCACGGAAAAATAAGATTAGTTAATCTTAATAGCTATTCGGTGATCGGTGTGTTGAATCTAAAAGTAAACAATCCCCGCTAACCAAGTATGGTTAGCGGGAATTGTTTAGTTGTTTTTGAGTTGTTGTTTACGATTATCTTTTACTGTGGTTTTCAGGCTCGCGACGTTTTAAACCTGCCAAGCCAATTAATCCCAACAGGCCAAGCCACCCCCAATTATTATTATTATCGTTATCATTATTATTAGTAGTAGTTAGCATTTGTGTTCTACCATTGTCGTTTGTGGCCATATTGTTTTGACTGTTTTCAGCAAATGCTACTGCCGCTCCAAAGCTTGAAATCATTAATGCAACAACAGCCATTATCTTCATTTTTTTCAACATACCTAAACCACTCCTTTAAATTTGTGTTTGCAATCAATTTTTTAATGTATTTAGCATGCCAATTGAACTTATTTCTTATACACACATTAAATCTTCACTACTGGGAATCATAAATTCGTACATCATTAAAATTAAAAAGGAGTGGTTTTTATAATGGGTATCCTAAGCGGGAATCCAAAAGACGAGCCCATGCATTACGGAGAAGTTTATAGTGTATGGCAGTTTTCAGCGTTAGCGAAAGGCAGCGTTTCATTTTACCAAGCATGTTTAAACCACGCAGGAGACAAAGAACTCAAAAAAATACTGGATGATCTTATTGATCAAGCTAAACTGGAAATCCAAGAATGCGACGCAATGCTTACTGATAATGGGATTGCCCCAGCTCCTATTTTGCCTGAAAGACCCCCTGTGAAACTTGAGGATATCCCGGTTGGTGCAAGGTTTACTGATCCCGAAATCGCAGCTAAAATCGCATTAGATACCTCTGTAGGATTGACATCTTGCAGCCAAGCTATGGGTCAATCCATTAGAGAAGACATCGGGGCTTTATTTGCGAAATATCATCTAACTAAAACTGCTTTGGGAGTTCGTATTTTAAAAATGAATAAAGAAAAGGGTTGGCTAATACCTCCCCCTCTTCAATTAAAAAGACCTGAACCCGTTAAAGCCTAAATTTCCAGTACGATTCCTCAACATACTGTTCCCCTTAGATTGTTCAACAAAAATCCCCGCCGACCAGTTAAGGTTAGCGGGGATTGGTTTTGTTACGTTTAAGCACCTCCGATGGTAACGTAAGGCTGAATACTATTGTGGTGGTTAAGGGCTTGATCCGGCACAGTAACAATAAACAAAAAGCTAGCCGCGATGATTAGCAGTACCATTTTTTTCAACATTGGTCATCCACACCTTTTCCATAAAATTTAAAAATGCTGCTTTGGTTTCAGGAGTCGCATAATCCCGAAAATGTAAAAACAAACCCAAACAGTTTATAAAACAAGTCTCATTATTTAGTGTATGATAACTTACTAATGAATACATCAAATGTTTAAAACCATCAATGTAAGAACCTCGATGTAAATAATAATAAGATAACTCGTAACCAAACCACGCGATATAATCCGGTATCACTTGTTGGGTATACATATCATCTGATGATAGTTGCTGTTGTGCAAAAGCATTTATTTCGGCTTCAAATTGCTGAAGTATACCTTCTACATCTATACTATATTGGTTTGCTGAAATTATAACATTCAACAGTTTTGAGATTTTCTCATTCTCGTTAGTGGCGGATGTTGCTGCAATATATTCAACATAATCTTGAAGCACACTTATATCTCCTGACAACAGTTTATATACGTAAGTATTACCTTCTGCCCAACTTTTGAACAAGCTAATCCAGTGTTGAGTATCGTCGTCAGTCTCTTTAACCCAATCTAGATTAGCGTAGGTGTATGTATATTCTAGAGCTTGTTGATAGTTGCCTTGAGCTTCACAGACACTCGCACACAATAAATCGGCATAAGAAATGTATACAAACAAGGGACGAGTTAGCTTCTTAGTAGATTCATTACGCTCTCGACTCTTCTGTTCATGTTTCAAAGTATATTGGATTTCCGCTTTATCTCTCATTTTTCGGGCTAGTTCATCAACCTTGTCCCATTTACGTAAAGACCTATATACGTTAGCCAAATCCTTCAATGCGTCAAGCTGATCTAATTCATCTAGTCGCTCGACATAAGGCTCAAACAGTATAGCTGCCTTGATATTTCGGCTTTGATCATCTCCAATCTGAATCGTGAATATGCGATATTGACAGATGGCTAAACGTTCAGAATGTTGGTACTTCTCGGCTTCAGCTACGCCCTCATAGAGCAGCAATGCAGCATCATTTCGTCCCTGCGCTAATAACATTTCTGCAATCTCAAATAGTTTGGGTGAATAGAGTAGATTGTCCATGATGGTTCCCACCACTTGACGGATCGCGCCTAACTTGTCCAACTCCGCACAGCGAAACAAAAACGGCTCGATTCGCCTCATATTCGGTGGGGTGTCGATGATGTAGTTTTCTATGAATAAATCGTAAAAGTAGCCCTCCGGTAAACCCATAGCTTCAGTAATTAGGTCAAGCTGGTTAACAGACATAGACTTATTCCCCGTCACAATAGCGCTTACTATTCCCCTATTCATGCCTGCTATATGCCCGAATTGCGTTAGACTCATGCTCTCTTGTTTTAAGTATTTGTCTAATTCTGTTCGTATCGTAGGTGTATGCTTCATGCCATAGCCACCTTCCGCTTAAATATTCCATATTTTTTAAAAACTAACTTCATTTTTCACCAAAATTGACCATCTGTCAATATACTATGCAACTAATGTAAGAATTCGGCCTTTAGCATGAAACAAAGCAAAAAAACTAATTATATTTAGCATAATAATCCTACTAAAAAGACCTCAGCGTAGAAGATTGTCCAAAGTCACAAAAAAGCGCGACCTCCAAAAAGCTTGGAAGTCGCGCTGTGCTTGAGTTTCATAGAATGCTGGTGAAGGGAATTGAACCCCCGGCATACGCATTGATGCCTAATGCTCTCTAAAGTACCCTTCTCCGTCTCCTGCGTGCATGATATCTTCTGATTGCGATTCCAGTCCTCCAGAGGACGATATCCTGTAGTGTAGAATTATCCGCCTCCCTGTCTTTATCTCCAGATCCTTCATAGCTGGCATATTACAGCAGCCTACTGAAAAGTTGCAGACTAGTCTGAACGGCGACGTTAAGCTAACGGGTAGGATATTCCAATATGTAGCAAAATTGTACTAAAATGAGTTCGTCTAGGTAAACAAAGGTATCATCTTTTATGTGAAGGAGAGGAGTACGATTATGGTTAGTAAAGAAATAAGGGACATCATATTTCAGGAATATTTCCAATGGGGAAACCACCACTGAGACCAGAGGAATATAAGCATTTAGGAAGTTGGCAGAGCAATCGTCAACAACAAAGAAATTTATAAAATTATGCTACTCAAGTCTCAAGACCTATTCACCAAATAAATTTAAAATTGAATAGATCGTTTTACAATTAACATTGGTATGCGGCGAAGAGGGAATTTAATCGCCCGGAAAAGGTCAGTTGTTCTCTCTCCTATTCAGACATCTTACAAAAGAAGAGCACGTTAAATTACTCAGTCGGGGGAATCACTATTTTGAGAAAGCTATCATTCTTTATTTCCATTATTATGTTGGGTGCAATGTTGTCCGCTTGTTCTGCCATTACATCCACCGTGGATCAAGCGACTGCAGGCGTTACGTCCGGCGAGAGCAAAGAAATCGAAAAATACAATGCGTATGTGAGGCTGAATAACTTGATGACAGGCAGAATCAATGAGGTTCTGGTTCATTATTTCGAGAAGTTCGGAGTGGATACACAGCCTGTAATCGAGAAGAACTTCAGCTTCATCATGCTCGGCGTTGCTGAAACTGAGCGGGAAGTTATTGATAAAGCGAACGGCTATACCGCAAGCCAACCTGCTTTTGCGAACGCAGACCCCGTAGTGATCAAACTGACACCGGTCATCAATGATCTGTTGTCCGTCCTGGACGAAATGAAAGCCTACTATGATACAAAAGGCTACGTGGATGATGACTTCGCAAAAGGAAAACAGCTGCATACCAAGCTGGTAAGTGCCAATCTCGCTTACGAGACTGTCTCCAAACAATACTTCACGGCTATGCAAAAATTGGGTAACGAGCAGCGTCTGGCTGAACTGCAAAAACTCAAGGATTCAGACCAGCAGATCAGGTATAATGCCTTGAAGTTCATGATAGATGCCGAGGCTACGGCCATTGAAATGGATGAGCAGGGTATCACCGCCAACAATGTGCTGCAGCTTGATATGACGAAGTTTAAAGCCAAATACGACATTATGACCGCAGATCTAAGTGCGCTCATGACAATCTCAAAAGACAAGAATCGAGTTCAAAAAGAAGGGATTAACAGCTTCAGTATCAGAAACTACGTTGATTCAGCCACTGAGGCAAAAGCGGCTGCTTCGAAAATTATTGAACGCATCAATAAGAAGGAACCTGTATCTGATTCTGACCTGAACGGCCAGTTCCTGAACACTACGGATGGCACACCTGAGAATTTCAATTATAAGCTAAGCAAGGCAGTCGAACGATATAATGAAATAAATTAAGCGTATCTAACGATAGGGGCTGCGAAAACAAATACGGAGTTCCGGTAACGAACAAGCTCTGCCAACCATAAGGTTAGCAGAGCTTGTGCTTTAAAATCCTCCAATGGTAACTTGAGGGTGAATGCTATGATGGTGGTTAAAAGCTTATCCGGCACATTAACAATAAGATTTAAAAATGCTGCTTTAATTTCTGGAACCGCATAATCCTGAGAGTGTAAAAATAACCAACCTTACTTCTCAAAGCTGGTATTCATCCGAAGAACGTTCAAGAGCAACTTGGACATTCGTCTATCAATGTAACTCTGGATACCTATTCACATGTTCTTCCGAATCTCCAAGAGGCGGTGTTAAAAAACATTGGCGATTCAATTACAGGTGAGAGTATTAGCACTGAAAAACCCACTTTACTAGATTAAAGATTAGAAGAATGGTAGAAAAATGCTCACTCCAACAAAAAAAGCGCGTCCTCCAAAAAGCTTGGAAGCCGCGCTGTGCTTGAGTTGATAGCTATGCTGGTGAAGGGAATTGAACCCCCGGCCTACGCATTACGAGTGCGTTGAAATAGAGTTTTGATGGGTTCTACAAGGCCTCTATAGCCTATCCAACAATAAATAGGGTTCCGTCAGGTATTACAGATATCCGTATTCCGGTAGAAGATTTGGTAGAAGAAAATAATTGAGTAACAAGACGAGACTGATGCCTAATGCTCTTTAAAGTCCCCTTCTCGTCCTACGAGCATGATGATCTTTTGATTGCGATGCTAGCCCTCCAGATGACGATATTCCGTGTGTATAATTATCCCTCCCCATAAAGTTATATTGCTCTAAAGCAAGCAACATAACTTTTATGTCCTCTGTGCGCTTTCCCATCTTTATCTCCAGCCCTTAATAGCTGGCATCTTCGCGGCCTGCTGAAAGCATGTAGAATGAACGGCGACGTTAAGCTAACGGGTGTCATAGCCTAACAATAATCAATCACATCCACTTTGACGGTTTTCACAATCGATTGGAGGTAAAGATCATGATTAGAGCTGCTAAAATATCGTGATTGGCTGCTTTGTTCATTTAGCGCACAGTATATTTATAAAATGCTAAGCCCCAACCGACTGCATCCGGAAGTATTTCGACATGGATTTGACTCCATTGAAAACAAGATGAACGATCAGAAACGTTTGGCAACTTCCTTTGCTTTTGCAATTGCTTTTTCCTTAATAATTGGTGCTTGCTCTAACGATGCCACTCCCTCCACAAAAATGGCCTCAATAGATTGAATTCCATAGAAGTGTAATATCTTTTTTAGATAGCTGTATCCCATTTCAACTGGTGCAAGAGGACCTTCCGAATAAACGGATCCGGAAGCTTGAATGTGTAATGCTTTTTTACCGGACAACAGACCCACAGGACCATTCGTGGTATATCTGAAAGTCTTACCCGCAACTGAAGTCGCATCCGTGTATGCTTTCAACACCGGTGGGATCGAGAAATTCCACATAGGTGAGACGTACACATATTTATCGGCAGCCACGAATTGGTCAATAATCGCTTCATGACGAGCTACTTTTGATTTCTCAGCATCAGTCAGTTGATCGAAAGACAAACCTGATCGAATCTTTCCCCAACCGCGTAAGACATCAGCATCGATTTGCGGAATGTTCTCCTGGTACAGATCTAAATAAACAACTTCATCTGTTGGATTTGCCTTGCGGTATGCTTCAATAAATTCGTTCCCAACAGCGAGACTATAAGATGATTGAGGATCAAGAGGATGTGCGGTGATGTATAGTAGGGTTGACATGATTAAAAACTTCCTTTCGTAATTAAACTAAATATACTTTCTGGATTAATCATATCGTATATATACTATTTGGGAAGTACGCACAATCATGTGGTATAGTATTAAAAAAGGTACTGTAACGGAGGAGAACACATGCAAAAGAACCCTGTCCAATGTCAATTCGTTGTGGCGCTGGATTCAATTGTCGGCAAATGGAAGCCGATGATTCTTTACCATCTATTTCAAGGTGAACCTTTGAGGTTCAATGAATTAAAAAGATTGCTGCCTGATATCACGCAAAGGATGCTTACGCTCCATCTACGCCAGTTGGAGGAGGAAGAGATCGTGAAGCGAGTCGTTTATCCTCAAGTTCCTCCGAAAGTGGAGTACTCCATCACGGAATACGGCATGAGCCTTTCTCCGATTTTGGAAACCTTGCATCAATGGGGAATGTCCCATATGGAGAGAAAGCAGTTCAAAAAAGCGGAAAATGAAGATACAGAATCAGAATAGCGATCATTAAGAATCAAGGAAGGAACTTGTGCCTGTGCAAGTTCCGTAACGAAGCCTGTAAGAATTGGAGAAGTATGTTTTAATAACGCTGAATAGAAATAGCCAATCATTTAAATGGTTGGCTATTTCTTCGTATATCATATATTGTGCTAACTGGAAACTTTAGCTAGCGATTCTGAATAATACTTTGCTCTTTGCGTCCCATAGTATATCTTCCTTGCAAATATCTCAAAACTTTTCATAGAGTTAAGTTAGTAACATTCCAGCTTTCAAATCTTCAATTTTAGAAAACGGAGATTTGATTTTAAAGAATTCCTTATATGTCATTGGTTTTCGGCCAATCAGACGTTCAAGATCCCCAGACGTCTCCGAGAATTCTCCAGTGTTGATTCCTCGCACCCAACCTAATAAGAAATCAGTCATAAGAACAGGCAAGCCATTTGCTACCATAGTGTCTATATATTCTTTTTCGCTAATTGCCTCATAAGGGATATTTATCTCATTAATCTCCGAGAGGGCTTCAGCGATGTCTGCAAATGAGCTTCCCTCGCTGCCACTTAAAGTATATGACTTATTTTCGTGCCCGTTTTGAGTAAGAACGGCTACGTTGGCTGCCGCCAAATCGTCCAGAGATGCAGCGGCTACTTTACCGGAACCCGCTGGTACTCGTACGCCGACTTTAAGCGCATCTCCGAAATACGAATGCATGACTTCAAGATACGGTGGATTCCGCAGTATGGTATAGGCTAATCCGGATGCTTTAAGCGTTTGTTCAGCAAATAAGTCTGACATCGATACTTCGGGCACAATAAGATTTGAATTTTCTTTTCGTATGATCGACGTGAAAACCACTTGTTTGACACCAGCCTGTTTTGCAGCTGCGATGACATTGAAATGTTGCGTATTGCGGTCGGTAAATGCTTGCGCGGAAATAAGCATAACTTTTTCAACACCATTAAAAGCTCGCAGAAGTGAGTCATAATCAAAATAGTCGCCCTGGTGAGCTTCTATACCTTCTTGAACAAACTTTTTGATTTTCTCGGATTCCGGATTACGTACCAATACAGCGACCTGATTGGACGGAACCTTTTTAAGAAGAAGCTCTAGTGTCCTGCTGCCGAGATTACCTGTTGCTCCAGTAATAAGTATTTTACCCATATTAATAACCCCTTTGTACTTTTATTAATGCTTTAATCGTATAACTAGAAACCAATCACAACTTTCCGAATCGTTCACCAGTTTTATGACCATTGCTTGACTGAAAGCCCTTGTTTCACATTCTTATTCTCCAATAAGGTAAATGAGGTATGATATTATGTAAATGTAACAATTGTAGTTACATTACAATCAAAAAAAGGTTATTAACTTACTGTGTAAGTGATAATACTTACCTTTAAAAAAAATTACTGTCTAACATTCGTCAGTGTACTTCCCCATTCACCGACTGGTTCAAGCCAGCTTACGATTCTATCATCAATAAGGTTGGTAAGTGCACCTTCATACTCAGCACGATAAGGTTTAGTAAGTTCGTGTTGAACCCAACTTTCTCTTGTTCCCTGCCAGATCTCATAGATGACAAGATCATCAGAATGATCAAGATCATCGGAGACGATCGCATTGACAAAGGCAGGTTCACTTTTGAAGTTGCTAATCATTGCAAATAGACTTTCACGGAAAGCTTCTTTCTTACCAGGCTTAATTTTAAAACGTATATTGAGAATTATTTGATTGTTGTTTGTTGACATCACTACACACTCCTTTTATTAACTCTTTAATTTTCTTCATGGCCACAAGTCCCATTATGTACTATGTATCACTTTTAAAATAGTACGTACTTTTTGGTTATATAGTAACCAAGAAGTGATAATTGTGATGAAGTAAAGAATAAATTGATTTTTAAATTACTCTATTCTACATTTAATCTCCGATATTCATCCTTTTTCAATGTCTTCTCTGCATAATCCTGACCCCAATCACAAAGTGCTCGCAAAGTGGGTTCAAGTGACATACCCATTTCTGATATTGCATATTCCACTTTTGGTGGAACCTGATTGAACATTGTTCTTATAATCAAATTATTACTCTCCAACTCCCGCAAAGACTGTACTAACATTTTCTGAGAAATTGATGGGATGAGCCTTTTCAATTCACCGGTCCGTTTAGGACCTTTTATTAAGTAGTACAGAATAAGAGGTCTCCACTTTCCGCCAATGACATCTAAGGTTATTTCCAGATCACAATAAAAAGTTTTCAATTGAGAAACACCATCCCATTTAATTTTCAATTATTATATTACATGTGTTGATTCAATCAACCTACATTGCCGCATATTCTGTCTGTTTTTATCATTGTCAATAAAACTAAAATACATAGTTAAATTTGCTTTCGAGACAATTAAACTAACGGGAAGCGTTATTTCAATGAAACAGATGAAGCAGCGACAGTCTAGGGCATATTTTCTCGTCCTAGCCTACCGTTGTTTCTTTTATTGTAGTTATCAAAACTTTATTTTCTGCGAACATTTAAAAAGTGGATTCAGAGCACCTTGAATGTCGTCTGTAAACAATTTTTCAACTAAAAAGCTCTGCCGACCATAAGGTTAGCAGAGCTTTTTAGTTTATTTAAAGTATTCACTTACTTCAAACGTTAGAATACAATCCTACAACCTAAAATCCGTACAGCTGCTGAATGGACATTTGTTTTGTCATATTCTGCAGAAAGCAAATTTCAAAATCATAAAATTAATGACTATAGATGCAGGAAAATAGACCCATTTAGTCAAATTATAATAACTTATAGAAATGAAAAATTAGCATAAGGGCGGCTAGATGAATGTCAGACAATCAAATTCTAAATATTACCTTACCATTTTTATTTATCTTTTTACTGGTGATCTATGTATCTACTAGATTATTTATGTTTAAAAATCGCAAAATTTTGAACAAAATTATATTTCGCTATTTTATTATTTCTTTGATAACTTGTCTGCTTTTCTCGTTTATCTATTTATTTATTTTCGTTGGTGATCTTCAAGAAATTGGGGGGGATAATCTCAACCCTCTAAAACTCAAACATGTATTTTTCGAAAACTCAAACCAGTATTCAGAGAACAAATATCTAATATTATTAGATATATTTTTTTATAGTGCATCAGTTTATTTTCAGTTCCCATCAAATGTGCAATTCTCTGGGTTGGCCCAAATAGTCATTTTAACTGAACGTTTTTTGGGCAACATAATACCGATAATACTAATATGTCAAACTATCATGGAAATGAGAAGCCAAAAAAATAACTATCAGTTACTTCAGATATTTTTGAATCGTGGATGGAATATTTTAAGGATACGTGACAGCTATTATGGAAAATCTAAAGCATTAGAAATTATAGATTCTAACATGACTATTAAACCCTTGTTTGTAGAAAATATAGAAGAGATACAAGATGAATTGAAATACTTTAAAGTCAATTGGAATAATGCTGACAAAGAACTACTTCCGTATTTTCTGAAAGTATTAGAAGAACCACTTCGAGACAAAGATGTAGAATTATCATTAGAATCGTTACATCTCTTTTATAGTAGAGACACCGATAATAAAAAATATTATGTTCAATACTATGAATTTCTAAAAAAAATAGAGAAGCATATATTTACCAATGAATCAATATTTGGAGATTTTAATATTGTATTGGATGAGTTAGAACGTATTAATAAAAATATGATTGACCAATCATCTAGTCACTCAGAGGAACTTGCAGATGAATAAGAAACAAACATTAACAAGACTCTTTCAATTATCCATACAAGTTGCGATACAATTGGAGAAATGTAAAATTAACGCTATGATTTTAAATGTTCCTCGATTAATTAGCATTTTTATATTTTTTATAAGCATATTTCAGATTACCCCTCTTTATAAACTGGGGTCTACTTCACAAAACATTATAGGATATGTTCTAGTTGTAATCTCAGCAGCTTCCATATTCATAGACTTTCAAAGCGAGAAGAAGCAAATTTTTAATGATATGCATGTAAAATTGGAGAAGTATCTTAGTGAATTTCAAACGCTCTATGTACAAATTGAGGACTGTAAATCTAAAGACTTTAATGTACTAACCTATCATCTAATGATTGAAGGTTTCGAAAAAGATTTTAAAGAAAGCAAATTGCCATTTAACATTGTTCCCCATAACTTTGCTTACAAGATAGTAAAAAGAAAGGAGTCACAGAGTTCGCGTCTTTGGATTTTTGAAACTGATAGGAATGTAAAAATATGAGTAAAAGCAATAAGGAAACAACATTTACAAAATCCTTGTTCGTTATTGCTTTTACTTGATTTTGAATTTTCATAAACAAATATAATTATTATCCATCAGAAATTTTTACATCAGTTCTAAATTCAAATTGATTCCGTAAGAAATATGATCCATCAATTTTAATCGACTCAGGTGTAATCTTCTCCACTGTACCGCCATAATCCACAATATCTATCAAATTCTCTCCCAACGGCTGTACAACATATACTCTTACCTGACTTAATGCTGCTGTAAATAATTCAATATCTGATTTCAACACTTTATATGTATGGTTCATGCTGATCACCTCAATACATTCATTCGATGAATAGTGTGGTAATTCCTGCAAGTTAAAAATCCCCGCCGACCAATTAAGGTTAGCAGGGATTTGCTTTACTTACGTTTAAGCCCCTCCAACGACATCCTGTAGTTGAATAATTTGATGACTATGCGACTGAACAGGCACAGTAACAATAAACAAAAAGCTAGCCGCGATGATCAGAAGAGCTAATTTTTTCAACATTATCTAACCACACCTTTTCAATGAATTTTGAATATTCTTTCTTGGTTTCAGGACTTAGGTGAGCACGAAAACGCTCAAGCAGCCCTATACAGTTTATATAATAAGTCTCATTATTCAATGTATGATAACTTACCATTGAATACATCAAATATTTGAAGCCATCACTAAACATACCAAGATGTAAATAATAATAAGCCAATTCATATCCAAAGCGTGCGAATTGCTCTGGTATTACTTGGTTAGTGTACATATCAGATGATGGCTGCCCCTGCTGCACAAAAGAGTCAATAACCGTTTCAAAACGTTTAAGTATGCGATTCACATCTAACTGATATCGGTTAGCTGCCAACATTACGTTCAGTAGCTTTGTTACCATTTCTTTATCGGCTTTATTGGTTGATGCAGCAATGTATTCAACATAATCCGTTAGCACACTTGTATCCCCAGACAAAAGTTTAAATACGTATGTATTAACTTCTGCCCAGTGTCGAAACAAGCCGATCCAATGTTGGGTATCATCATCTGTCTCTTTTACCCAATCTAAATTAGCATAGGTGTATGTATAGTCTAGAGCTTGTTGATAATCACCTTGGGCTTCGCAAACACCTGCACACAGCAGGTCAGCATAGGAAATGTATACAAACAAAGGGCGAGTCAACTTCTTATGCTCGTCACACTCTCGATTTTTCTGTTGATGCTTCAAAGTGTATTGGATTTCCGCTTTAGCTCTCATTTTCCTTGCCATTTCGTCAACCTTGTCCCATTTACGCAAAGACCTGTATACGTTCGCCAAATCCTTCAATGCGTCAAGCTGGTCTATTTCATCCAGACGCTCGACAAAAGCTTCAAATACCGCTGCTGCCCTAATGTTACGACTTTGATCGTCTCCAATTTGAATCGTGAATATGCGATATTGACAGACTGCCAAACGTTCAGAATGTTGATATTTCTCCGCTTCAGCTACCCCCTCATAGAGCAGTAATGCAGCCGCGTGTCTTCCCTGCGACAACAATTCCTCTGCAATTTCAAATAGCTTGGGCGAATAAAGTAGATTGTCCATGATGGCTCCCACCACTCGACGGATCGAATCCAGCTTGTCCAACTCCGCACAGCGAAACAAAAACGGCTCGATTCGCCTCATATTCGGAGGATGGTCGACGATGTAATTTTCCACGAACAAGTCGTAAAAGTGACCTTCAGGCAAACCCATAGCCTCAGTAATGAGGTCAAGTTGGTTAACTGACATAGACTTATTCCCTGTTACAATAGCACTTATTATACCCCTATTCATGCCTGCAATTTGTCCAAATTGCGCTATGTTCAAACCCTCTTGTTGTATGTATCTGTCTAATTCTGCTCGAATCGTAGGTGTATGCTTCATGTCATAGCCACCCTTCGCATAGAAATTCCAGTATTTTATAATCATTTACTATTTTTGTCCAGTAATTAACAGTTGTCAATATCTTTTTTGCGAATCATGTGGAAAAGCTGCGTTTGTCATAAGAGCATCCCTAAAAACAAAAAAACACCCCACCGGCTTGAGCCAGCGGGGTGCTACCGATGCTTTCGGATTATAAGATAAGTATAATTTGTTTTTGAATGATTTTGTAAATACAATATATATGTTTATGCCGGTTACCTCAGGATAGGTATTCGGTAGTGGTAATTCCTTTAAACATAGAGACATCCTACTAACTTATGCCAGTAGGATGTCTTCATACTCAATGACACTATTTTTGTGTTACAGGCCGTAATAAATGCTTACTTTTTAGATCACGACTGCTTCAGCAAATCGCTATAATATCTTCTCATCGTATCCTCATTAATGGTTTGTTTTGAATAAGCGTCATCAGGAAGTCCCTTTCTTGCTTCCTTCCATGGTTCTTCATTATGCGTTAATGCTTCGAGAAACTTCGCATCATATGACCCATATACACCCCATACCTCAGTCATGATACGTTTTTCGCTTTTATCTAAAGCTGGTTCATTATATGTACAATCAATTGGATCCCAACCATAATCTTTATATTTCCTAAATAGTTCGGGATTAACTGGTCCATGAACCCAAGCCTGAAATTCACCATTAAACAATCTTTTATTATTGTTCAATACCAAACTCCAAGCTTGAGCATAATAGCAAAGTTTTTGAAGTTTCAAATGAGTGATTGGCATATCTATACTGTGTGATTTTTGAATAAAAAAATCTGCAACATCAAAAATTTTAGCCATTTTTTTCACCCCTTCTATAGTGTATTAAAACATACGTTATTGAGAAAGTAAATTATTCTTCACTTTTCATCTAGCTTTACGTACTCTTTTGCGTTCCTTAGAATTAGGTTTAAATTCTTTGTATCTCTCCTTCTCTTTCTTCAAATCATCACTTATAATTTCCAAAAAATCCTTTTCAATTCCTGCCTCATCAACAAACTTTGAACTAAAAAATAATAATCCATACTTGTCTCCAGCCTTTTTAATCTTCTCAACAAGATAATCTACCTCAAATTTAATACCTGAGATCTTTATTACTGGTTCCACGGTATTATTAAAATTAATTAGTATACCTTTTCTTAAAACAAATTTTTGTTGGCAGTATAATAATAAAGACATCTTTTCAAAACAATATCTTATTGTAGTGGAATTGAAATTAAAGGATACAGCCACATTAGAAATAACATTATTTTTAAGATAAGGGCTTTCTTGTTTTTTGTTAGTTATTAAATTATCAATTACAATACTATAAACCCTTTTGATAATATCTCCTTTAAAGTTCGTGACCATAAACTTTATTAAAAACCCAGTACAGCTATAATGGGAAAGTTCAATTGTTTTTACTAAAGCCTGAAATAACATGTAAATAATGCACTCATTTTGTTGAATGTTTTGTTCAGGGGTTGCCATAAAAGGAATAGGAATTCTCCCATTTTTCAATCTCATATCCTCTGTTTTAAAATTTTTTAACATGGAGTAAACAATTCTTGACAAGGATTTAACATCATTATTTTCTATGGCTATAATTAAAAGCTGTTTAAATATAATATTGACATCATTGACACTGTCATTTTTATGTCTATACGTTTCCATTATATTATTCAATCTGATTAAAATAGTGTCCAATATATCAAGCTTAAAACTCAAAATAGCAATCTCGTGCAAAGCAGTATAATACGCTGATTTTTTTGACTCGAGCTTCTCTAACATTTCAAAAGCGATATTAGCATCCTCGAACCTATGCGATTTTATCAACTTTATCAAAAGATTAATTTGGTTATTTAAAATGCATTTGTACAAATTTAAATAAAGATCATCTCCCTTAGTTAAGCTCGGTCCACTTATATACTTCTGATTTTCAGGCTTCTCATGTATGTCACTTAATATTCTATTCCAATTTTTAACACAGTAATCATAATATGTAGAAGTACTTTTATCAATTGACAAAAACATTAATTGATAAAGCGTCTCCACATTATCATACAGTCTGTTGAAGTACATCTTTTTTTGAAATTTGGCAAATGAGTATTTAAGACAATGTAAATTTTCTTTTATTTGTTTAATTGAATAATCTGTTTGAGATTTAACATGTAGATTTGAAATATGCAACTTTACAACAATAATGCCTTGTCGAAAAGCCATAAAACAAAAAATGAGCCATACACCAATAGTGCCTGAAAAGTATGCGTCTAACTTTTCGATTGGCATCGACGCTTTAGTTTTAAGAGCCACTGATAAATGAGTTCCGAAAGCTACAGCCATTATACAAGTAAAGACAAACGCGAGAGCAGAAGCATAAGAAAAAGAAGCATTACTAATAGCCAGCGCTTTTTGTTCTTTGTAACTAAAATAAAAAAATGTCAAGCTCAATGGGATAGCAAATGCAACAACAGAAGTCAGAGTTTTAATTACAGCGATATCTGTACTCAAACCAGGAGAAAAGTTCAAAACTGTATAAAAACTATGAAAAATATCTAATATTCCGTTTAGATGCATTCCCTGAGCGAAACCCAACAATAATATATATATTATTGGTAAAAGAAATATCGCGAGTGTAGGGATAGAAAAGACTTTTTTTATAACCCAATTAACAGAATCATGAAAAAATATGAAAAACAATGCTAATGGCCTAAATATATAAGTTTTGCCCCAAAAAAGTAGATTCCATAGAAATGAATAGATATTTAACATTACTATTACCCCAGTCAAATAGGATTATTTACCCAAATAATTATCCCATAAGACCCAGAATCTATCAACTTTAAATAATTTTTTTCCTAGTATTATACTGTTATTATACAGGAACAAGTGTTCTTATTCAAGATAAAATTCCCTCACTCTCCAGTTTCCATCCTACATCTGTACTGCATATATAGTTAAATTAATGCCCTACTTAACAACCAAGAAAACAAAAAAATCCCCACCAGCCGAAGCCAGTAGGGTGTTTCGTAATTCCAAACGCTTGTAAATTTACAAATCGTCAGTGGTTGATGTCTCAGCCGACTTACCATCTACGTAAGCCTCAGCCAGAATGTAAGCAATTACTGCACCAAATGCACCGATAACGCCAGTCACCTGGATAACTGTATCATTGTTCGCACCAAAAGCAGTTAGCAAACTCGTGATCAATGCGGCTAGTAACGCCCAGAACTTACGGCTAGACAATTTACGTTTCCAGTCTGTCATTATGCAACGCCTCCCTTCTTGAATACTCCAGCTCGGTCAAGCAATGTGACCAGTCTGTAAAAGTCATAGGAGCCATCGTTTGCTGTGTCCAATACTCCGGCAGCCTTAGCATTAATACAGGCTTGCTTGGCCCACGCTGGTACCTTGGTGAGTTTATTCGCGGTCTCCAATGCGATTACACGATCTTGCAACGCCTTAAAGGCCGCTTTTTCTTCTGCTGTCATTTTTTCATCCTCCGTTTTATTTATCTTAGCTAAAGCTGCATTAAGCTGCGTTTGAGTTGGGCGCTTGCCCTCACGAAATTGAGCCGTCGTGATTCCAAAGATCATCTGCAGGTGGGGCATGTCCTTAAAGCTGCGCCAGTCTCCTCCCCACTCAAGCCCTAGTTTCTTCGCTTCTTCAACAACTTCCGACCAGTCTGGAAGGGAATCCTTATCATCATCCTTCAGCGTGTCCCAGGAAACTGTGCGGCCATCTCGTAATAGCAGCGCGAAGTCGGCCGCAAACCCAAAGTTATGATTGCTATATCCGCCCCTGGCTTTTGTTACTTTGGGACGCTTATCTCCATTCCGTCCCTGGGCATAGAGTGCGTCCTGCTCCGCATATGTTCGTAAACCTTGGGTAATCACGATCCAAACACCACGGGCATAGCAGCGCTCAATTAATTTTTCCATTACAATTTTAAAAACTGGATTCAGCCCGACAAGCCGATTAAGAGACTTTTTTTGTATCTGTTCCAGCGTCAGTTGTACCATCCTGTCCATCTCCCTTGTCTTTTAACTGCTGCAAGAAACTTTTAAGCTTAAAGGGCAGTGGTATTCCCATTGCTCCCCAGTTCTCGGCCAAGGAAAGTCCTTCACGGCCAGCGTAGAAGTAAATAGCCGCCGTCCGGAAGATCGGTGCGCCTGGTTGTAGCCAATTGTCCAATTGTGCAGACAATCCCACCACCGTCAAAACCGTAGCCTTTCGAATGCCTCCCCAAAACATCACATCGCTGTCCATTTTTTTGTTTTTAATAGCTGCGGCAACTCCAAAAATATAATCCAATACCATCATCGTAAGCAGCACCTGAAGCGGCTTGTCCCACCCACCCAAAAATGTAACAATCAGACCAGTCAGCGCCGTCACTCCCCCTGCTGCCGCCTCCTTTTCCGATGTCCCAACGATTGCAGTCCATACGGTGCTGCCAAACATTTTTATTTGGCTCACTACCTTTTCCCCCTTAAAAAATAAAGCCCCCGACCACTCACCGAGGGCATAAAAATAGCGCATCCGGTTTGGATACGCTGGTTAAACATTTTGTGTTGTTGCTAAAATCGCTTCTCGTTCTTCCTCGCTAATGAATTTTGGCGTGTATGAAACTAGCCGCTGTTCATCAACCTTTTTCATAATCCACATGCTCAACAAAAACCCATACATAAGGCTTCACCTCCTTCCATTAAGCTTTTGTAACATCCATAAGAGCAAGCAAAGCGGCCTCCGTGCTGTCCTGGCGCGTCTTTAGTTCTGTCACCTGATCTGTCAGAGGAACTTGCTGTGTAGGAGTCTCGCTACCGCCGCCATCAATATAAACAAACTCCAGCTTCCCGGTATCAGGATTGACCACATACGACTTTGCACGTTGAAAGTCTTCGTAATACTGGTGATGGGTTAATTGCAACACCTCAACCTGTGCTGGGTTGAATCCCTTGAGTTGCGGGTAAAACCCCATATCATCCTCTTTGGTTGTCTCACGAACATGTTCCGACTCGATTTCCGGCGTGATGAAGATTACTTCTCCGCTGCTTTTTCTCCAATAAACCTTAGAACCGATTTGCATATTACCCACCCTTTCATTTTTTTATTCGAATGCCCACCATTCGTACGCCCATACTTTAGAAATGGGTGATCCTCCGGCGTATGCGTCTATTTTGCTGCCTTCGATGGTCGCGTTAAATCCGCCGGCTTGTTGACGCAAAGGAGGAGCCCATACACTGTTGCCTCTCCAGCCGTAAATGGTGTCTCCGGTCGCGGTGCTGAGGCGGGCGAAAGAATCTATGTGCCGGAAGCCGTCCGATTCAGTTAACCTAACTCTTATAAAAACCACAGAAGGCGTGAAAGAAAGACCTCCAACAGAAACCACCATTGATATGGACTGTCCCCAACTACTAGCCTGAGCACTTTGACCGTTGAACGTACCAGACGCAAAGCGTTTTACAGGTGCATTTGTGATTACTGCTGCTATCTGATCGCTACTCATATCAGAACCGGCGCCTCCAAATTTGCCGTTGATCGCGCCTACGATTTTATTTTTAAGATCAACGGCCTGCGTAAAAGCTTGGTCTGCCCGGCTGTATGCTTCATTGGCTCGATCATATGCCGTCTTGACCGCGATCGGCGCCGCTGCCTGATCTGTAGAAGTGCTGCTTACCGATGTATTAATCTGTACAATTCCGCGCGCCTGTGTTGATGCGGAAGGCAGATCCGATGCAGGATGCGTATGCGCCTTGGGTGCTGCATACTGTTCCGTATACTTCTTGGCATTGCCCTCTGCTGCATTCCATGTCGCTTGCTTGGCGGCTGTAACGTGCAAGTTGGTATCGGCAGCATGTTTGTCCAGTGCTGCCTTGGATGCAATGTCGTTCCCGGCTGGATCGGTTTTGATGCTCTCCAACTGCGCAGCCAAGGCCTGGTCATTTTCATAAAGCGTATCAATCGGCTGATTAAAAACATCGGCGTGCCCTTGATCCGTGGTAACAAATCTACGTGGCTGTTTTATCGCCATCAGACTCATCCTCCTTAGTAGATATCATCAATTTCAAATATAAACTCCATGTCGCTGTCCTTAATTTTGTTGGTCATGGTGCGAACAGCAGTCAACTTGCCCGCCGAATCTACCAAAGCAAGCTCATTGATGGCTTTCCCGGCTAGTTCGGTCTCTGCTAGCGAGCAGACATAACGAATAGTCGCTGGGGCTATAAATTCATAACTGGTAATATCCTTTTGCAGCAACTCCCCTTTTAAAGCATGCTCAGTACCGTCCAGCGGAAGTGGTTTGCCTTCTGCATCCACCCCGCCGCTACCGAATGCCATTTTGACCACCTTCGTTAGCATGCCACCTTCGGCACGAGCGCGGGCCATCTGCTCTCTGGCGTAGGCAGTTGTTACCGTTAATACTTGTTCAGCCATAATTACCTCCTATACAGTTTCTATTTCTTCAGTGGAACTGAGTAATCGGCTACCATCGAGCGCAACACTACCATTCAGCAGCCAATAATTCTGCCGGACCCTTACAATGCCTTCCTGTCGGTTCTGGATCGGATGGCTCACCTTCAGCTCCAACCGGTTCCGATATCGCTGGCGCTCTTCGGTCCATCCAGACAAGGATGCAGCACCGTTCAGTAACTCAACACCATCCAGATACCAAGGACGACCACCAAAGAAGCGAACGCGGGAGCGAAAATGAATACGTGAATGGATCTGGAACGCATGATGAAAGTCAATATGAATCGAGGGCAGAGCTTTGTTTATGTGGACAGGCCGGATATATTCGAAGTCTTCCATCAGGCTTTTAATATCCACATCCGATTCGACTGAGTAAACAAAACGAATTTGCTTGGCGAGAAAATCCTCTTGTATATCCAACAGTTTGCCGTATTTATTACCCATTAGCCGCAGTGTGGGCAGCGTAAATGGCCGCTTGGCCCAGCGCTTACGACGTATCGCATCACGGCGCTGCTCCAGTGTCCCAATCTGCTCCAGTGTCCCAATCTGCTCCTGTCGGAAATATATCCACTCCCAAATGGGCAATGCCCAAGTAGCAGTTTTCAAAACGAACTGATTTCCCAGATCGTCAATCGACTTTTCCCGATCGTTTACTTCCAACTCCATAACGTCAAAATGCCGCTCGGCCATGTCGATCTCATACATGTGTGGCGGCAGCATTTCCCGGTATCGCAGAGGTATCATGTCAGGTTCACCTCAATTTGCAATACGGACGTTACTGGAACCTCAACATCTTGAGTCGTTCCATTAAGCGTAAGATTTTCATAATCTTCCACGCCTTTGACCAACAAAGCTGCACCAACGTAATTAAAGACAAGCTTTGTACGACCAAGAGCATAATCAGCAATACGCTGTCTGATTGGTTCGACCAGTTCAGTAAGCGGAAGAACAGTATTTAATTTCGCAGCTACTTGCAACGTGAACACCGGGGCAGGATGAACGGCCAGATCATGCCCGGCAATCCGCTTACTTTCCCATAAATTCGTCTTAACTTTAGCGGCGAACTCTTCTGTTGCTGGTTTGCCCTGCAGGTCAGTCAGGTACAAATCTATGGACACATCGCTACGTGCCTTCTCCACGGCAACAGCACCACCAACGCCCTCCAGCTCCTTCGCCCATGTCTCATAATCCTTTCGACGCCCGCTGCCTTCCTCAGTAAACGCACGCTCAAGCATTCGCAATCGGTACGTGTCGTCGTCCTCCCCCACCTTCCGAGGCATACCATCCGACCATCCGTGACCATCTAAATACTCACTGTCTGCCCAAATGGGGAAGGCTTGGAGAAAGGCATATGTTAACAACTCCTGCTGTTCAGCGTATTCCATAGCGATGGGATACCACAGATCATAAAATAACTCTCCCGGATCCGTCGGGGGTGGAGGTAGACCGCGTTCTTGTGCCAATGTAATCGCCCGGTTGACCCATCGGCGGTAAACTTCCTCTGGGGTTTCCTCCAAAATTGCCATCGGTGGCAGTGCAGGAAGGTCTGTTAATTTCACATTCACAATTCAATCGCCTCCTCCAATTCTACTTCTCCGGCCAGCCCGGTTAATTTAATTCGCAAATACATGTTCTGGCCGTTCCGCTCCATCGACAACACCTCAGCTTGAGAGATTTCCGTATGAGCTGCCAAAGCTTCCTCAATGTCGCGTTTTATTTCAACGTCCTCCCAATTGGCCCATTCAGATCGTTCGACACCGATATCAGCGTCATACACCACATATTGAAATCGCTCGGTGTTCAGGATTTTTAGCGCCGTCTGCACAAGGTATTCACCATACGTAGCCGTTTTTTTGGGACGCCCGTCGTCGGTGGTTGCCATCTGCCGCGTGCGATAGTCGATCACGTACGTCCATTTGGTTTCAGATGCTACGGTTTCGGTCAGCTCCACCTCGTCCAATGCGGAAAAGTCTATATCCGGAAATAACGTTTCATCGTCAGCCACCAGCGCCCACATCCTTCCCATGGACGTAGTACCGCTGTCCGCTCAGCCTGGAGACAATCAGGCGATCTCCGACCTGCAAAGGGCTAGGAATAACCAGCTTGCCACGTAACGAACTGCGTAAACCCTGCTTGTAAGGCTCTCCTGTCTCGTATACCACCCCGTCAGCCAATATGCCTGTGACACTGCCTTTGGCTTCGTCACCTTCCAGGTATTCGGCCACTACAAAATCCGCTTTAACTTCCCGATCCAACAAATACTCAGCAAACACTAGCCTTTCCGCTGGATATGGCTCAGGGTCACCGTCAACCTGTATTGATGGGCTATCCGGCCAGTTCCGGAGTGTAGCTCTTTCAGTGTCCCGTGCGTCGATTCTGTCTTTGGTCTGTTCTTTTAGAAGCTTGAGCGCATCATTCAGCACCCCTATTCCCTCCTTTCCAGTTCCAACGTGACGGTATATGTTCCATTCTTATAGCTGCTATCAGCAGTCACCACAATCCATTTAGAGGTATGATCCGTCTTGGTGAGTACGAGCCAGCCAGAGCGTAAGCCGGATAACGTATGGTCCGTGTGCCGAACTATAATCTTCTTGATCTGTTTGGCAGCAGATAAAACTTTCAGCCGCTGCGTAGCGATGGTCTCCGGCTTTTCGTCCTCACCGACTTCAATGATTTCTTCCATTCGGCCCATCGCCTTCACCGCACCCGCTGCCGTTTTGGTAACAGCGGAAGCAATCTTATCATCCTTCCATTTTTGCGCGGTTACGACTGTATAGGTTTCCTCGATGCTGTATCCTGCCGTGCTGGAGGTCATCTGTTCAGGTACAAAAATAGGGACCTTGGTATTGGTCCCTTCGCGCATCACCTGCAGATAAAAGCTCTTTTCCGTCCTAACAAGGTCTATATAGTAACGGTAGCCGCTACGCTCATATGCCTTTTGCAATACGTCGAGGATGATTTCCGAATGGGCCATAGTCCCATAACGCTCGTCCAAATTAAAGCCGAGAGCAGGACAACGGAAGTCAATGCCTGTGCTCTTGACGTATCTTTGCAGCTCCGCTCCCGCTTCACCCTTTAAGTACGGTCGGGTCCCCTTGTTTTTGGACAAGTACCAGCCGATCTCCCGCCCTTCAATTTCCCAGGCGTTTGTGAATTCGTCTTGCTCATATTTGATTATCGGCCCGTGAAAAAATTGGTTTTTGTGATGATATAAAGCACCACCGACCTTTTGCGAAAAGCACATCAGCATACCAGCTACCTTTATATTGCTTGCATTGCGAAGCCGCACCGTAGCGCTGCGGGCAATCTCATCGCGACCAGAGGACCAGGATACTTCCTCGATGCCATCGGTCAGCATCTGCCGGGCGTTCTCCTTGCCATATACAACCGCAAATCCGTCCATAATACATCACTTCCCTTTCGCTTTGGAAACCTTGTCCGATATTCGCTTTTTGGAACCCGTATAGTCAAAAGTACCCCTAGCGTTTGGGTCCTCTTTGGCTTTTTTGCTTTTATCCTTGGCCTTCTTTTTTTTATCATCTTTTTTCTTATCGTTCTTTTTGTCCTTTTTGCCTGTAGTATTAGGGCGACTTTTCGACGGTTTAGTGATCACGGTTCCAGGCTTGAGAACCTGTTTAGAATTAGAGTAAGAGACGATTTTAACAGGCTTATACTCCACAAATGAATAGTTACCATGAAGATTCCCCTGTCCATCCTTGTACGTCTGATCCATCCCCTCCAAGAGCATCGTTTGACTAAATAGGTTCTCAAAGTTAAGTACAACCGGCTTACCTTTCCATTGCTCCAGCAGCTTCCACGTTACTTCCGGTGTTTTATACGTGACCGTCTGTTTGCTATCCGTCTCCCAAATTTCTTCCCAATAGCGTGGAAGAATAGCAGAAAAAGAAACCCGTTTCACCTTCGAGACGGGTTTCCCTGTGCGTTCCTGACCAGTTATGACAGTGAAGGTTTCAACTTCATTGCCTCCGGTTATTTGAATCTCTGCCGGGGTGATCGGAAAGGTAAGACGGATCTTGCCTTGCGATAGTGCCAGCATCGCCTACCCTCCATTCTCCAATACTTTAATCAATTCCTCACCAACCACCTTGCGGATCAGAGCTCGCCCCTGCGGGCTACTGAACATTTTTGCAAATTCTACAAAGTTGGTTATTCCCTTCGCGAGTTCACCAAAATCAATATTGATATTCTCAATGTTCACTGACTTCGGGGCAACCGAAGCGGATGGATTAAGCATCTGTGCCATCGGCATCATACTGGACGCACCGATCAGGCTTGGCCGTCCGACTTGGCCGCCGTTTGCATATGGCCGAACGCCCATAATAATCCCGGCCCGCTCCCACAGCTCCTGACCACGGTTGCGTCGGCTGGCCGACAACGGAATAATCATTTCTGGACCAGCTTCACCCACTAACCCAACATGAGGACGGTTAATATAGCCGCCTTGAGCATATGGACGTGGCTTGGGTTTCGGTGTAGTACCGCCTCCGCCAGAGTTACCGTCTTTCACGTCCTTCATCTTTTTAAGGACTACAGCAACGCCACTGACTACAGAGGAAAGTGTCGGAAACTGGCTACGCATCCCGGCAACAAAACGGGAAATAAGATCGCTACCCCAGCTATTGCCTTGGCCCGACACACTTTTAAGAGAGAGCAGATATTGCTTTGCTTTTTCAGCAGCCGTCTTGGCTGCATTTCCGACCTCTTGATAAGCTTGTTTGGTCTTGGCTGCACCCTTGGCTACTTCATCAGCGCTGCTCTTTGTAGCGGTTCCTACGGCCTTGACATCTTTTTGAGCCTTGCTACTGTCACCCATCTTCCAAACAGCGCCGAATGTATTTTTAAGCGCATTAAGGCGTTGCTTGACTTCTGGCTGTTCAGCAACAGTTTTCAGTCCCTCTTTAAGACCTTTATCGACTATACTTTTGCGCACATCGTCGCCAATCTGCTGAAGACGCTTCTGCTTCTGCTCAGTCAGATTGTTGATCGTAATTTTGGCTTCAGGAGGGGGGCCGGGCTTCTCTTCCTTCTTGTCTCCAGTAAACCAGTTTTTAACACCGCTCCAGCTATCCTTAGCAGAATTGAAAATACCTACTGCACCGTCCACCACTTTACGAGTCAGTCCACTTTCATCCGCAAATTTCCCTATCTTTTCACCGACGACATTGCCGATGTATGCACCGGCCATTGTGCCAAGCGGACCAAGAACAGACCCAAAAGCACCGCCAATAGCACCACCAGCTACACCGCCAACCATAGCACCGCCCTGAGTAGATACAGCCTCACGCAAGCCCTTATCCTTGGATGCTTGGTAGAGGTCATATGCGCCGGCTGCTACGCTTGCGACTGTTCCAACAATACCGCCAACTTTAGCCGCTTTACCTGCTCCTTTAAGAAAGCCTCTCAGGCGGCCACCGCCAGAAGGCGGACTCGGTGGTGGCGGTGGATTGGGTGGAGCAGGACGACGAACACGATATGGATTGTCACGCGATCCCCTTGGGCTTGGATTCGGATTAGGTGGATTTGGTGGAGTGGGACGGGGGCCATTAATGCGTATGCGTCGTCTACCGCCAGCGCCTCCTGCTCCCCTACGCCCTCCACGACGGTTTCGTCTACGGCGGCGATCTCTGTCACGGTCGCCACCATCGCCACCACCATCATCTGCCCCGCCGTCTCCACCACCGGACACAGAGCCATTAATATAAACTTTAGTCGCATTAACGGTCATCGAAGCAACAGAGCGTAAACCTCCAATACGATCATCGACAGGGTTACGGTTTCCACTCAATTGGCGTCTAATACCACGCCCACCCATCCGCTCCCGTATTCGTGCAGCTCGTTGGGCTGGTGTTTCTTCAGGCGGTGGAGCTGGAGGTTCAGGAGGTTTCCGACGAATCCAATTCCAACCGGCTTTGACTCCTCTGCCTGTGGCATTTGCCCCCGCTTTCCCCTTCTCTCCTACCCATTTAGCGGCAGTTGAAAGATCATCGTTGAACTTCTTTACTCCTTGTGCAAAGGCCCATAATTTTTTAGCTACCAGTACAGCAGCTAACCCCATTAAGGCAGTATTTATGGCTTTAAAATGATCTTTATAGAAGCTAGTCGCTCCGGTTATCGCACTGGTTATTCCAGTACCAAGCGCCTGAATGTTGTCCTTATTCTGCACTAGCAAGGCGTTAAACTCCTTCAAAGCTGGAAGGGCTGCTTGAGCAACGTTTGTTCCAATCTCTTGCATTTGCAAGCTCATTTCAGCACGAGTTTGCTTCATTTCCGTCATCGGATCAGCAGCTTGCTGCTTACGAAGCAAATTATCAGTCGTTCCTCTCATATCTGGAGCCTTTTCAAAAGGCGTTCCATATGTTTTGAGGATCGAATCAGCATTATCTTCCGCTGCGCCAGAGCCCAAAGTGACAAGAGACTGCTTTAACTGGTCACGTGATTGACTTCTTAAATCTGCTACTAGAGCCATAATGGCTCCCTGTGCTTGCTGCTTGTTCCCTGAATTAATATCGGTAGTAAATGATTGGGCTTGACGTTGTGCCTCATCCTTGCCTGCTCCGCGACTGATAAAGTAATTCGCCATGTCACCAGTGTTCAAAGCTTTTACACCAAACGTTTCCTTGAAAAAATCCGCAGGCTTGTCGAAGTTGAAGGCCCCACCCTTCACCGTCTGCGTTAAAAAATTACTCATTTGCTCTGAGTCAGTTCCGCTGCTGGAGAAGTAAGGACTGTATTCCCAGAACGTATCGAACAGATCCTGTTGTTTGTCACCTACCTCCTTATAGGCATACATCATGCTATCAGCGACTTGACTGTAGGATTCTTTAAAACTGTTCGACGTTTGAGACAACGCCCGCTGTACTTCCTCAGCTCCGGCATCCGGGCGAATGTACTGGATTTTAGCAGACGCACTTACGAAGTCACTCATCTTGGATTTGTCCTGAACTAAAGGAGCTGCATCGGCAAGTTGTCTGGTTCCTTCAATACGATCTGGGATAATGGCCTTTTTAACTAAATCATCTACCGTACTAAGGCTCTGCTGACGAATGTTTTCCGGCATGTAAGCCGCACTTCGCGCCGCCTCACGGCTGTAGTCGGACACGCCTCCAAACATAGAGTCACTAATGCCGCTACCAAGCACAATTCCGCCCGCCAAAGCTGCCAAGGCTGAAATCTTGTCAGATACCTGGTCAACGACTGGACTTATGGAATCCTCAGCACGTAATTTCACATTAGCATCACGAATACTACGGATATCCGCGTCCGCACGATCCGCTGAACGCCGAAGATCGTCGGCTCCAGCACGGGCCCGCCGAAAGATATCATCGAGCTGGATCTGATTCATACGCCGTACTTCGTCGGACGCGCCATTAATCCGTCTACCTAGATCGTCGGCGGATTCCCGAGCTCTACGGCTACCGGATACAAAATCATCGAACATGCTGCCCGATGCCCGCCGAAAATTCATTAAGTCGTCATGCGCCCCTTGAAGCATACGGCGCATATTTCGGACAGCGCCGGTTATCATATCTCGTGCCTCAAATGGCACCGTAACTGACGTAGTTGCTATTGTTCCCACCCCCTTCCTGTTTCGACCTGGTTATTTCCTGTTTAGACGCGCCATTTCTTCCTCAGCGATCATCGACGCAGCCAGGCAAAAATAATACTGGCGCTGTTCGTCTACTTCATATGGCAAGACTTCGGCAGGCAATTTCTTTTGGTTAACCCAAAAGTGGGCTACCCAACTCGCTTCTCCGTCTCGCCGGATGAGTTTTTTGCTTCGGCCAAAAGCGATTCCTGAGTCTCTTTAAAATTACGTACAGCCTTGCTGAGTGCAGCATAATCATCCGCATCATCCAAAATGCGCGGTGGCAGTTCAAATTTACTCGTTGCACCGTATGCTTTTAACAGGTCTTTGTTATTCCAATCAAATTCGTGTTCAGTAGCTTTGACGATCATCACGTCAACTTCCGTGTAAAAAGGAGATGTTGGTTTTCCGTCTTCGTCATAAGCAAGTTCATAAACCCGACGGGTTTCCAGTGTAGTCAAACGTTTTATAGACCAATCCTCACCATCAACCGATACTGAGATAAAGTCGTCTTTACGGTCTTCTTTCGCTTTGGAAAGGTACTTCTGCAATCTATCGTTTTTGTAGTTTTGTTGGTTGCTCATTGTTGTTTCCTCCATATTGGTTGTATTTAAAAAAAACAAAAAGAGAGCGAATAAATCGCCCTCTTACTCCCACATATAATCTGGGAACTTTTCGACAAAATCGAAATCCGTCGCCGTGCCCTCCAAAGTAATATCGATCCCGTTGTTATCGTCGATTTTGGCAATCAGGATGTCCATTTCTCCGTGAATGTGAACACCAGTAATCAATACTTTCTCCGTGTTGCCAGTGATCCGGTCTTCAAGACCGCCTGTAATGCGTGCCAAAAACATGGTCCTACCCGCTTTAAAATCCTCCAGCAATCGGTAACGCAACCGTGATTCTAATTTGGACATGACGATTTTGACCGGGATTTCATAACCTGTCAGTTGCTTTGTTTTCGTCATACGGCGTGCTCTGACAATATCCAATGTTTCCGTAGTCAGCTTAACCTCAACTTCCTTGACAGTATGAATGTCCTCGCCGTTGTCGTCTTGGAGCGAGAGATTTCGCCCAATAAGTTCGCGTTCCATCTATTATTCCACCTCCCAGTCAGTATAGAAAATTTCGATAGCATCAAGCGGTTTGGCGCCGAGCTTGAAATAGGCATAATCGTTCTCGCTTGTCTTATCTGGATTTTCCGAGAAACTGAATTTGTCTGCAATGGCCTTCTGCTGAGCACGAATTTTGAGATATTCCAACACAGCAGCAATAAACATGCTCCGGCCTTCCTTGTCATTATCAAGCTTGGCCTTCCAGCGCTTACCCGCTTCGTAGATATCGTTCATTACTTGGTCAATCGTAGCGGATACGCGAATCTTCCCAAAGTCCTCACGCTCATTTGGTCCGATTGTGGTCAGGGTGTTAATAGCAGATTCGATAATGTATTTGTAACCATCTCGTGTAGCCATCAGCGTTCCCTCTGCCAGTCCTTTTAGTGCCTCAGTATGGCTCCAGTCCACTTTTGCCAATGTCATAGGCACTTCAACACCCGTAAATGACTTATTGGCAGGCGTACCCGCAACCAGCCCAGCCACCCATGCAGCCCATTCGACGGATGTGTAGGTCTTGCCGTTGGTGTGTTCACCAGCCAACGAGCAGTTAATTACATAACGGGCATTCATGGCCCGTGAACGTGCGTTGTGCGCCTCAATGTCGCCGTCCGTAGCTGCCGGGCCAGCGACAACCACCGTCGCCAGCTTATGACCCTTATCGCGACGATCTAGCAGCCATTGTTTGGCGGCAGCTTGTACAGCCGGATCAGTAGCGGAAAGGTAAATAGTATCAAACGTCAGGCCGTACACCCGGTTGAAGATGCGATTCCAGTCGGTCGCTGCCAATGTGGCCGTGCCAGTTGTACCGCCATCCAGCTTGGTGTAAGCCGTATCTGTAAAAGCAGTCGCGCCGGTATCTTTAAACCGAACCATAGCGGACTTTTTAAGAGCTTCCACAGCAGCGGCTTTGTCAGCTACAAGATACGTTTCGGTATCATATACGCCCTTGGTGTCGCGGACTACGATCTCCTTTTTGGTGTCATCGATAAGAGCCGGACGCACCATGTATTCGAAATCATTGCCTCGTGTCCCTGGATAACGTGCCTCGATCGTGTAGCTGTCAGCAACAGCGACAGATGCAGCCTTCTCTTCCCCGTTTGTAACTCGATAGCCAATAACAGTCGCCCCGCTTTCGGCAGCAAGCTCCAGTACATCAACAAGCTTGCCGGACTCCTTAAGGCGCTCCGAATCATTAGCCATATCTACGGCTTGGTTCGGTGCGCCCCATTCGGCCTGATAGGGAATGAGTACGCGGCCAGTTGTTGGAACAACCCGAGACCGTGCCTTTACTAGCAATTCAATGTACGCGCTGGGCCTAACCCGCTGAATTGTCATTTGGCGTTTCCTCCTTTGGTTTTTTCACTTGTGGTACTTCTGGTTTAACAGGCATAGAAGCAGGGACTTCCTTGACCGGATGCAAATACGCATCCAGTCTTTGCTCCACTTCTGCCCGCGAAAGCAAGGCGCAAGCAGCGCAATCAAAAAGAGCGCCCGCAATCTCGTAAGGCTCTGCCTTCAAGACCACTGCGCTCCCTATCCATTCCTGCTTATTCCGTTTGTTTAAATCGTCAGTCATATGTCAAATTCCTCCCCGTTGTGACTGATGTAGAAATCATTAATCTTTTGTATCGTGCTGCCATCGTCATTCACCATCGGTTTCGGTATGTGCAACAGATAAGAGTATCGAAACGTAAGTTCCACCTGATCTGCCTTCTTCCGAGTTCGTGGTGGCTCGATAACCAACACAACCCCGAAGCGCTTGGAAGCAACGTTAAACCGCTGCTGCCGAAGGTAGGTGAAAAACGGGTCAAGATCAAGCGGTATAGGTTCCCCTTCGTTCTCTTCAGTAACTCGTTCCTTGTCATAGTGGAATACCAGCCCCACATCCTCAATTATCCTGTCAGCCCTCGGCGTGTGAACCTTGTCCGAAACAATGTCCGTCTCGATGAACACGGCTGGCAATTTGAAGTCACCAGCCATCCATTTAGACCGATCTCGCAGGATAGACAGATCAGGATACACCCGCCGCACGATCTCAGCCCAGGCTTTTACTCCCACATCCATCATCAGCGCAACATCCTTTCGAGTTCGACTTCCAGGCGTCGCATGATCAGTTGGTTCATCCCGCCCTCAAGGTGCTCCACGGCAATATCGAAATAGTGCCGACCGATGAAACTGCGGGGCTTTGCCATAAACCCGGTTTTGGCAGATGGATCATACACGAAAGAGCCACCACCATTCCAGTAACCCGGCACAAAATGTTTTTTCTCAATGGTGTAACCATCATTGACCAATTGTGCATAAGGCAGGTTGGAACCAAGCTCCAGCGTGATCGCGTTGCGGTCTACATCCCATTCCCATACGTTGTTATCGTCGCCACGGGAAAAGGACTGCCACATGGCCCCAGTGTCGATCAGATCCTGTCGGTCGATTTCATCAATGATCAGGTTGAGCAGCGTTTCCCCGGCTGCCTCTGCGATGTTACGTAAAATGCGTTCCATCCCCTCATCTGCAATGCGCCTAAAACGTCGGGCCAGCCCATCAAAATCATGCACGGTCATTTCCCTTCACCTCACATGTTACAAGCAGCTCGCGCCAGTAACGACGCGGAATGGAGTCGATCACCAGGTATCGGCGGCCTAGCAGCACCACTTCGTCGCTGAGTTTAACGTCAGCCTGTTTCGGAATACCTATCGTCTTTTTGACGATGTACATTACCGGCTTAGAATCTGCTTTCGCTTCCGTCTGTGTTTTCACGACAAAGCATTTCAGATCAGCAACTTTACCGGATTTCCGATCATCGAACAGGTCGTCATCATCCCTTTTGCTCTCTGTCCGATACACAGACAGTGGCGTGTGAAAACGATGGTTCATAACAAATAAGCCGTGATGTTTCCATCATCCGGTCCAGTCTGCTTCTTCACCCACAAGAACAGGATAGCGTCCACATCGGCATTACCAGTTGTTTTGCCCTCCACGGCCTGCCGGGTGTACGTCCAAGCCCCATCGCTTTCGGACGCGTAGTTACGCGCTACCGATGCGAGATATTCCTCGCTGTCCTGTAGGGCTAACCCCTCAGAGAGCTTCACCCAAGCAAGCAAGAGCTGCTTATCAGGTTCAGCCGGGAAGGGAACAGGCAAGTATAACTCAATCCGTACCTGTGCGTCGTCAATGTATTGTTGTAACAGCTCTGCCGGTGCCTCTTGGATAGGGGTTACGCGGCTACGCTGTTGGAGTATTGTTGGCGTCAGCATTTTTACCGTCAGCCCCTTCAGGTTTCGGTTGATCACCTGCAGGTGGCGTATTGTCGGTAGGCTTACCTCCACCGCGTAGCGCAGTGATCAGATCCTGTGTATTCATGTTGCTAAATCCCTTAATCCCGGCAGCCTTAGCTTTATCTTTAAGCTGTACCAACGTCAGGTCTTCCAGCGGAATAACCCTTTCTTCCTTGATATCAAAATCGGATCGTTCACGAAAATTTTTAATGACAGATTCGCTTTCAACCAACACTGGAACTTTGGCCGGGAAGCGGATGCCGTAAAGCATCAAAGAGGTGTTTTCTCCTCGATATGTGATATAGGCCATTAAAATTCCACCCCTTCGACGTATGCCACGGCTCCTGGCTCTTCGAAGATAGAGTCGTAATCGGAATGGATAGCGTAGAAACGCTTGTCCGCGAGAATGGCTTCTCTGCCCTCGGTCGTCTTACGAATCTGCATATCGTACGTATTGACCAAGACAAAGTTCTGTTGGTACGTAAAGATGATAGCTCCCTCTGGCATATGAGCTACTTCCTCAACCTCATAGCTGTTCACCTTCTTCACGCCGCCCGTAATCTGCAATTGGATGGATGCACTGGTGTCCTTCTCAGCCAAAGCCTGAAGCCGCTTAGAAAAGGTATTCGGATGCATGAAATACTTAAATACACCACCAGTACGCAGACGAGTTGGAATCGCACGTTCCAGTTCAAACAGTACACCCTTTTTCTGAGGGTCCTTCAACGTGGTCCAATCAATGTAATTGCCTTTGGTCTTCGCATGTTTCAACCAACCGTTATTCATACTTAGGAAAGCATAATCCGGGTCTGTATTCGGCGTAGCAGTATCCCCGTTAAACCCAATATCCTGCATATTTTCACCATAGTTTTTGGTCATGGCTGCCATAATAATATCCTCACCGTTCTGACCACGTACACGAGCGGTTTGACGGATAAATTCCTCGGTGATTTCGAATGGCAAAACAACTGGCTCTACGGCATACGGAACTTGCGGTAATGTTGGGGTAGGCGTATTGTCAGCCATAATATTTTCCTTTTTGCTGCGCAAGTTACGGCCAGTAACACCGATTTTGTCAAGTGTACCTTTAGAGCTGATCTTGTTAACCGTTCGAATCCCCTTTAGAAACTCCGTAGATTCATAAGCCATTTCGGTAAACTTGTCCACCTGCTCATAGTTCAGGGCTGTTTGGTCCGACGTAGTCGTGATGGTAGACTTAATAATTTGTCCGTTTGTTCTCATGTTTATCTCCCCTTTCGATTACAGAAGGCCGCCGAAGCTTACGCCGCCAGATTTTTGAATTTCGTCTATGGTACCGCCTTGAGCGGAACCACCACGGCTGTTCTTTACAACTTGTACGTCAGTAGCCAGCGCTTGGACCTGCTCAGTCAGCGGTGCCAGCGCCTTAGTAATCGCATCAGTCAATGCGTTTGCTTGTGGTTCAGCAGGCTGTTCTGTTCCCGCTGGCTGTTCAGGCTCCGCCCCTTCTTGTTTCTTCAATTCAGTAACTTGCGTCGACAGGGTTTCTACCTGCTTGGCAATTGGAGCCACGGCAGCCTGTACAGCCTTTGCAATGTCTTCAGCTTTCAAATCGTCTTCCTCCTCGTTCCCCTCATCTTCTTCAGGGGCGGTTTTTGTTTTTAATTCGGTTAATGCAGCAATGGCATCATCAATGTGCTTCAGGTTGCCGGCAGAAATCTTCTTCCCTGCTTTAGCAATCTGTTTAGGTGGGCTACCGATTGCCTTCACAATATCCTCTTGAACGAGCACTTCCTGAGCGATGTCCACAAAGTCCTGAAGGGCTTCGCGGATTAATTCAGGATCGCTCCCCATGCCGCTCTCCCAACTATCCCAACGAAAAAGAACCGCGTTTAAAGCATCCTGTGCAGCCCAAAATTCGCGGTTCTTACGGTTCTTATTGTATTTGTCAGCGACTGCGCCTTTCTCAATCAATCCCATTGCACCGAGCGCTTTAACGATTTTACCCAAGAGTCCTTTGGATACCTCCCCATCTTCATTGATCTCTTCCCGCTTACCGACCCCCCACATAGAGAAACCAGTAATTTCGCCTTTCTGAATGTCATCCCAAGTGTCGTCATCCGTTACCTTTACCCCAGCTACCCAGGAGCCTTTAACAATAGTCTGTTCACCGATTTCCATATCACAAGGAGCAATATAGGATTCGACTACATAACCCTTGTCCGTATCCAGATCATGCTGCTTGTCGATGTTATAGGTATGCTGTTTCTCCATGAAGAGATGGGCGGCCTTCTCAATTTCTTCCGCATCCATCTGATCCCCATGAGCGTCAGCCACGTCCGGCTGATATACCACACCGATTACAACCTTCTTGGCATCGTCAATCTTCGCAATCTGTACTTGCTTCTGGATGGCATTTTTTCCGGCAGATTTAATGATTGCAAATGGAACACCGTTGGCTCCTTTATCAACCAGCGAAATATGTGTAATCTTTGCATCTTTCAATTTAAAGGTCATATTCTCTTTCACCTCCTTTCTATATTGGAAATTATCCCAATTACTTGTATAATAAACTTACCTCTAAGAAAGGGAAGTGATTAGTTGACAAAGCTTTTGATCTTCCCTTGTTCTTCTAGATAGAAGTATTCTTTAATTTATTGAATCTGAGAGACCGAATTAGGTCCAAAGTGGACCATAACTAAGGTCAATTGTAGATGAAAAGTTTCAGAATACTCTCTCTGCCATGAGCTATAAGGGGATAATAATTTAGCAGGGTCACGTCTGCATAAGTCATGGCATCGCCCATAGAAGCTGAAGTGGCACCTTCAGTGTTACCGATTATTCAGCCAACGATGCTGAAAAACCAGCGGCCATACTGGACGGAGTTCCACTATCCGTGATCGGTATCTGCAGGAGATTAAGAAGTAAACAAGCGTGAGACAATCCCCAGGAGTGGTGCC
Organism: Paenibacillus sp. FSL L8-0644; assembly: GCF_038008165.1. Taxonomy (NCBI): domain Bacteria; kingdom Bacillati; phylum Bacillota; class Bacilli; order Caryophanales; family Paenibacillaceae; genus Paenibacillus; species Paenibacillus sp. FSL L8-0644. Next base: position 568,362 of record NZ_JBBOYN010000001.1, on the reverse strand, counting down.
AAACTCCTGGGTTTGTTATTGATTTAACACCAATTGCATTGTGCACCGACAATTAACAATCTCCTTTGCCTCACCCGCTGGATCACCGGGATACATCAGTTTACTGTCGCCGACTTTAAACGGTTCATCCAACGGAACCACCTGACCATTGGCCTTGCGGTGGCTCTTTCGGGTACGTGTGCCAGAAGCAGAGCGCCATTTCTTGCCCTTGCCAATCTCCGACTGTTTCCAGCCCTCCAGCTTGCCACCGTTGGCAGCCGCCGTGCTCATGGTTCGTGATACCCGCTGCGCACGTTGCATGCTGAAAGGTCCGTCCTCGCCGCTGGCAGCCTGTGCGCTGACCTCCTGCACCAACAAAGCCCGCTCCGAAGGTGTAGCTCCTTCCTCAATGGCTTTGCCGAAGCTACGCAGCAACACATCCGTAGAAGCTTTGTTCATGTCCGGTACCAGCTTCTTGAGCTTTTTGGAAAAACGGCCAGCAGCCTTGTTCCCTGTGCTCCATACCTTTTCCTTGTCCAGTGCCATCAGTTCCGTTTCACCGGCCAAGTGAAACAATGGCTCAAATGCTTCCTGCACCGCCTGCTCGAATAGCTCCGCGAACACATCCGTAGTGTGCAAGGCAATAAGCACCTTACCCAGTTCCCCGATATTGCCCAGGGCATCCTCGCTTAGTTCTGAAATGGCATCATGAAGGGCTTGCCCCTGTAACTCCAGAATCTCAGTTATGCGATCCTCGCCCTGCTTGTACAGTTCTTCCAGCACCTTACGCTCAACATAGCTTAGCTCAAGGCTATCCAGAAATTCATCGTCGTCAGCTTTGGCGATCAGCGCCCAGCAGGACTCACACATGTAAGCCTGCCTCCTTGTCAGCCTGTTTTAACAAGCGTTTGGCAATTGTAGCAACACGCTCTTGCAAATCGTCTGTATCGGTGTCAGGCTCTGGCTCAAGCAATGCGGGCTGACTGGCTGCAAGTTGTGCAATCGGTGTGTCCAGATATTCCTCGGTGAACTTGGTTTCGTCGATGGTAGTTCCCAGCACGTCCTCGGCAATCGGAATCAGATCCCGCACCAGCATAATGCCCCGGTCTGCGATAAAGTCCAGCATAGCCTTACGATCCGCAGGGTCAATGATCTTCGGCCCACGTAAAACAGCACGTACCCGGAAAATGTCCATAGCCGGAAACAAGCGCTTATTAAATATTTCTGCCATGATCCACTTGCGGTAAGGCTCAAAAACTTGTTCTTCTGCAAAGCGTAGAGCTGCATCGGCGGTCGCCCTGTTGTAATCCGAGCTTTGACCGACCAAGATTGGAGGCAGTCGGAAGGCGGACAGGATATCAGCTTTCTTTTCCTTTCCATACTCTAGAAAGAGTGCATCTTGTTGCAGCAGGTCGTTAAGCTTATCCAGCTTAATAGACACCTTCTCGACCTTTTCATCGATTGGGCCGCCTGTCTCCTCCCCCTTAGCTTCGAGATACAAAATCCCGCCTTGAGAATCGGAACCCTTCACCTTTTTAAGCAGCTCCATAGACTGTTTTGTCAGGCGGCCATTCGTAACGGTCAGCAACATAGAGAGCATACGACCATTGGAGAAGTAGGAAACGTTCAGTTCCTCGGCTTCACGGCTGCCGACCACGCCAGGCGCATTGCCGAACCAACGTGGCTCCCCATAGGGGCCGTCATGACCGATACGAAGCGGGATAATCTGATTTCCCTCCCTACCTTCCTCTGCCTCCGTACCAAATAAGCGAAACCATACGACGGAAGTATTACGTTTCATCGCATATCGCCGGGTGTAAAGCTCCTGTGAAAATTCTTCCACTTGTTTCGTAGAGCTGATTCGACGTTTGCGCTTGATAGTCGCCTTCGTACTTTCCTTCGTACAGCGGATATATTTCGGGTTCATCCGGAAGATAGTCGGGAACTCCGACCCTACAGGCCAAGCTACCTCTACATGAGCCATTCCCGTACTTTCCAAGTCTTCGATCAACTGACTTATAATCTCGTCCGGTGTGTCTTCCAGATTGCAAGTTTCGAGAAACTTCTCCGCCTTGTTCCAATCGTCCAGAGCGGTTTTATCGTTTTCCCCCGGCAAATACTCCAGGGCAATACCATAACCAGCGATGTTGCGTTTATATGCCTCTATGCATTGCGGTATGATGTTGGAGTTTTTGACCAGCAGCTTGCAGGAAGCAGGGTCATTGCCGAGTGCGAAGGGTAACAGACCGTGAAGATCGTACAGATCGTCAAATAAATCCGGCAATTGAGCGCTGGACGGTATATGTTGTTCATCGTCCGCCTTGCTGATCTGAAACCACTGTGCATTTCCCTCACTCATTGCTTAAATCCACCCCACTCCCTCGTTGTAATCATCACGGGATTCAGCCCGTTTTTGCTGTTTCTTCTTGAACCATTCAAACCATTTATCAGCTACTTGTCGCACCTGCAAGGCAATGGAGTACGCAAGAATTCTATCGTCATGGCACCCACTGTCTGCTTCAGCTCTGCCGTTCTTGTCTATTAACGTCATGCACTCGCTGTACAGTTCGGGGCAGTAGATATCATAGAGCTGGTCCCGAATCGCTTCTTTAAAGTCACTAATCATGACTGGTCGCGTCGCTTGGTTGGTATTCCAGCCTAAACTCTTCTTGTGCATGAACAACAGCGGATAGTGGCAAGTATTGAACAACGTATTCAGGACGGATTCCCCAGTGTTGTTGTTCTCCACGGCCAATAGTGCCGTATTGTAATACAAACCAAACGTGTTCAGCTTCTTGCCATACAAGTCGGTGTCCCATTTGCCGTGCAGAGCCGCGCACATTTCGCCAGTGCGTTCTTCCAGCACATAAGCCGCATCATAGTCACCGTCCTCTTTCCCCTTAGCAGTATCAGCCGCCAGAACGTACCTTTTTCCTTGCTCCGGCTGTCGATACATAACCAGCTCGCCAGCATGCGCCGGGATGATCTTGTTTTTAACAAAATCAATCTCGTAGTGGCTGCCAATGATACTGATTCCATCCCGCAATTGTTTGATAAATTTGTTATCAAAGATGCCTTCACCGGATAGTAAGAAAGCATCACCGGGCTCAGAAGGATACTCCTGGTCAAACTGCCGCGGATCGCCACCGCAGTCGTTCCGAATGGTATATCGACGCCATTGCAATTGTTCATCGTCCAAACTATATTTTGCTTTTAGCTCCCGTTCTTCTCCGGTTAACTCAAAGCCTGGCGGAACTGGCTTACGATAGTCAGGCATTTCGAACCACGCAAAAAAGAGCGGAGTAAAATCACTCTCGCCCTTAACGGCTGCATCCCACATTTTTTTGAACTCTTCCATGCCATTGGCGGTAGATTCGATCACGCCCAAGCTTCCCGGTTCCTTGGACAAGGCTGCCAGTAGGGACAATAGATGCTTCTTTTTCTTCTTGGCTGGCCAGAACGCCACCTCTGAAGCATGAAGATAATGGATCGTGTCCGAACGGGCAAGCACCCGGCTTTCCGCAGTCTGTACAGTGATCTTCGATTTGAGCCCCGGATTCTTCCGGCGGTCCGCTGTCCGAATCGTCGGATTTTCAAAGGTGAGTTTCTTAGCATTGTTCTTTCGGCTCATTGGTTTGATGATTGCCGGCACCTTTTCATAATAGAACTGGAACATATCATAAAGGTTGCTAGAAGCATCAGAAGACTGCGCGACGATAAAGGCGTTCTTGGCCTCTTGCAGGGACGTGAAATAATAGATAAGTGCTTCCGTGACAGTGGAAAAACCCATCTGCCGGGCTTTAAGGATAATAATCCGGACAGGCTTGCCAGCTTCGATCTGCCTAAATACTTCACGGACAAATGTCCGTTGAGCATCATTAAGCGTCAGCGGCATAATACGGCCACTCTTCGTTTTTATCTTGAGCATACGCCAGCAGAACTGTTCAAAGTCGGCTAGGATTCCTTTTAGCTCATCCAGTTTTTCAGGTCGATCCCTTAGCCGCCGCTTGGCTCTTTTTCGATGCTCCTTAGCAAGAGTAATTACCATTCGTCGTCATCTTCCTCATCGTCTTCATCACTTTCATCCCCTTCCGCGCCGCCATAGCCTAACAACTTACGTTTCTCCAGCTCCAGCCGTTCGCGAGCAATCTCCAGCTTTTCTTCCTCCTGCTGCAAGCTGGCAATAAGGTTAATAACCCGAAGCTTTTTATCACGGGTTTTGACCAGCGCTTCTTCCTGTTTCAAAATCTTATCCAGCTTGGAAGTAGTGACGGTCGTAATTTCAGTGACCTTCATCCCTTCAGTTTCAACGGACAGATTGATTTGCTTACCTGTCTTCGGGCTAGTGTAAGGAACCTTGTCCTTGCGCTGGTGTAGCTCCTGTTTGATCTTCTTTTCCTCATCCGTCAGACCAGCTTCAAGCTGCTTGACCCGGCGCATGTGCCGTCGCTCTTGGATAGACAGCATAATAAGCTGTTCGTTGAGCTGGGCCAAAGGGGAAGTATCAATCTGATCAAACAGCTCTTGCTCGTCTTCCTCCAACGTATCCAGAAAGATAGTTTCATACATCCCTGTCTTGAGGGCCTTTTTATTACGAAAAGGACCACCCAGCCCACCACTATTTCCCTTGGCGTTTTGGTTACCTGGGGGAGCACCGCCGCGATTGCCAACAGCGTTCTTGTTCCCCTTTGGCGCTCCCCTTGGGTTAGGAGCGTTCCCTTTCGTTCCATTTGGAACGTTCCCATTGGAGGAAGCAAAAACGTTCCCTTTCAATTCATCCTGCCAGCAGTCAATAGACTTCCATTTGCGGACCCTGCCTTCAGGAATAGAAAGAGCGGCGGCGATGTCTTTTAACTTCATCGTTCCGTCGCTCTCCAGCCACATCTGTTTTGCCTTGTCCCGCTCAGGACTTCGCTCTCTTGCCATGCTACACAATCACCACCCCCAACAAAAAAAGCGAGCCTCATAGGCTCGCTTTCCCAGCAATTATATTTAAAAATTCGTATTAGTACTAGTCCGAACTCCGAGCTTTCCAGACATGGAGCCAGAACCACTACTTAAACTAACATAAAATTTCCCTGAGGACCACGCCTTGCTTTTATTTAATATTTCATCGAATGTTTTACCGGGTTTTACTGTTCCACTGTACTTTTCCGCACCAGATACACTTCCCTGATTTACGGTAAAGGATATAGTAGTGTCTCCTGTATTTCTCAAGTACAGTCTTACGTATCCATATCCTCCTTTAATGTCAAAATCAGCAGAATCATTAAATCCAGCTACTGGACGATCGACAATTTGTCCATCAGTAGCCTGTGGAGTAATGACATGGTCACCAGTAGTTGTTGTAACAGCATCCTGGGTCGCCGTAGTGGATGTTTTTGCAGAATCAGTTACAGTATCTGAATCCGCAAAAATCGCATTGGGTACGGCAACAGCCCCTCCAATAATACCTAAAGCTAAGGCTGACGCAACTAAATGTTTTTTCTTCAAAGCTTATTCCTCCTATATTTGTATATTAAACTACCTCCTCATTCTACTAAAAGATTCCATGTTTTTAATTTTCCTTACAATAAAATCATAATGTTGTTTAATAAATCCATTTTTATGCATTGACTAACAATATTATAATACGGATTTACAGCTCATCCTTCTGAAGCTTAATATCCAATTCAATCAGGCGATCCAGATCCTGAACCGTCTGCATTTTTATATTTCCAGCCTGTAGGTCTTTGACCCACTGTGCGATTCCTGCCTTAACAATCTTTCGGTACTGCGCCTTGGATTCGAGGATTCCCTCGACGATCTCTATTTCACGTTGTAGTAATGCATCTTGTTGTTCGTTGTCTGTTCCCATTGTCGTATCCCTCGGCTTCCGTTATTATGGAATGCGAGATAGCGGATGTCTGCAAAATGCCACGCGTGGCGGGCCGCTGTCTCAGCCGGGGGATACCCTGGATTGGGGGGGAGGACGTTAGCGCGTCCTCCTTTTTCCTATACTACGGGTTCAGCCCGCTGCAATAGGACCGGCTCAATGCCGGTGTTCTCCAGGAATCTTTTTTTAATTACATCGCAGAAGATCGGGTCCAGCTCCAGTGTCCGGCATGTCCGGTCCATCTGATCACATGTCATGAGTGTGGAGCCGCTCCCGCCGAAGAAATCAACGATCTCGTCACCACGCAGACTGCTGTTCTTGATCGGAATAGCCAACAAATCAAGAGGCTTCTGGGTAGGATGGACATACTTGTTCACATCTCCCCTCGAAACCTCCCATACTGTCTCCGGTAGAGGGTCCTCAACAGGCAGACCAGCCTTCCATACCGTTGTCTGTGTCCGATCACCGTACCAGGCTGGAGCTTTGCCCTTCAGGTGGGCATAAAAGACCGGCTCATGTTTAAAGCGGTACTGTGCCCAACCGAAGGTAGCTGAATTCTTAACCCAAACGCATTGTGTCCGGACGACGATGCCGGCTGCGTTCATCGCATCCTCGAACTCCCGCTGATAGGACGAAGGATGGAATACATATATAGCTGCAGTCGGCTGCATTACCACTGCATAGTTGGAAAAAACGGCAAACAAAAAGCCCGCGAAGTCCTCAGCGGGCATGTTGTCGTTCATTATGCTGCTACGGCCATCAGCGGCCAGACGCTCTGAGACACTCTCAACGGCCACATTATAAGGTGGATCAGTAACGACCAGCGCTGCTTTGGCTCCATCCATTAAAAGTGCAACATCATCAGGCTTGGTCGCATCTCCACACACCAAGCGGTGCCGGCCTAGTTGCCACACATCCCCGCGCCTGGTCTCCGGCTCCTTGATTTCATCTAGAGCACGCTGGACGTCAAAGTCATCATCGGTAACCGGAAGGTCCAAATCTTCATCATGTGGCACAGCAAACTCTGCGGCCAGATCCTCGAACTCTTCCAAATCGAAGCCGGACAGGGCCAGATTAGCCCCACTCACCTGCAGATCATCAAGCAATCGATAAAGGGCTTCATCATCCCAACTCCCGCCGACCTTATTAAGCGCTAGGTTGAGAAGCTTTTCCTGCTGGTCGTCCAGGTCGACAACACTTACAGTCAGCTCCGTATGACCCAGCTCATTGACCATGATCTTGTACCGCTGATGACCGCCAACCATGTTCCCAGTGCGCACGTTCCAGACGATGGGCTCGACATAACCAAAGGATTCGATGCTGGCTTTAAGCTTCTCGTATTCTGGATCACCAGGCTGAAGGTCATCCCGTGGGTTATATGCTGCTGCGTTGATTTGTTCGATTGGTAGGACTCTGATTTCCATGATGAACACCTCCAAAAATTCTTCCGCACATAAAGATGTAGATAGATAGACTACTAGAGTGAGAACAAGAGAAGGGAGGAAGCTACATGCTTACCGCACTGAGTGTAACAATTCCATTCATCTGCTTGACGTTGGTTGTTTACTTCATCTATAAAATCATTGCTGTAGTCATCAAAAACTCAAGGTAAAACAAAGAGGGCAGACCATGACGGTTTGCCCTGTATTTGTGTTGAGTTGGTTTCCGTTATTCGGGTGGCAGGATAATAGGCTGTCAGACTGTGTGTATGCCCTCTCTCTGCTTTCTTATGCACTTCTTCCGGCATTCGTCCGTATAACAGGAAGAAGGCTCAGAATAGCTCACATATTGTAGAATGAGGGCAAAAGAAAAAGCACTCAATTATGAGTGCTCAGATTCTCGTCATTAATTTCACTAAGAGAGTTAATTCTCCAAAACCAAAATAAAATGTATAAAAACAAACACACACAACACACAACGACAGAATGTATCGTTCCCTTCCATTCTGCTCCAAGAATTCGATAGAATAGTATAATGTTTAAATATGATAAAACAGAAAAAAAGGTTATATTCAAGTTTAACATGAATAGTTGTTCAATTAGAGTATACGATAGTGACTGTTGTTTAAATTCACTCCAAATTGTCATTCTGGAAATAAATAAAAACAACAGAATTAGAATACTCAAGTATAAAGATGCCTCTATTACGATTTTACAAACAGGAATAATACCCGCCCAAGCATTAAATTCAATCTTCTTAGCAAAATACTTCATTGCTTGAACAAAACCTAGATAGACATCCGGATAAAAAAAATCTGTTAAGTAAATAACAATACTTATAAATAAAGACCCTGATAAAAACTTATTTAGCGTTAAATTCTTAAATTCTTTAAAGTTGAATAACATATCCATCTAAATATTCACTCCTTTAATTGATCATGATTCGACAATCAGAAAGATTTTTCCTCTTTGACACATGGTCGTAAGCAAAACTGTTTTACGCCATCCCATCTACCCCATACACAACCTTTGCATTTCTTCGGCTGTTTGGGTTGAGAACGTAGCGACAGGAGCTTATTACGTTTTCGGGCCATGACGACGTTCACTCCTATTTCTTGGTGCTTCTGCTCGGCTGTGCGTGACTCTAATCAGCCATTTAATGAATTTCACCATGGATATAAACACCCCTGGACTAATCCGCGCTCTGAATCTGGATTCTCGTTGGCAACAGCTTCAGCGGTTGATTGACAATACGGGCATTTCAGATCTTTGCCTTAAGATTTTTTGATGTTTACAAGGAACGATTCTCTACACTCTCTATTAATGCATTCGTATTTCTCCAACAATGGTTGTTCCATGTTACCGCCCCTTTGAATGCCAAAAAAAGCCGATCCATGAAGGAACGACTTTGGCTGATATATGTACGATTTTGGCTGTTTAAATTACGTTTCCGCAAAAAAATACCGCTATCTGCTGCTATTACGTCTTATAAGAATGGCGTCCGTACCGTCCGCAGTAAAAACGCTGCGCTCTTTACTAAAAGCAATTGAACTTAGTAACAAGAGAGGAAGAACAAGACCATTTTACTGATTTCAGAAATTGGCCGTCAAAGAACTAAGACCGGACAATACCGGAAAATGGGCAGTTAAACCATTATAAGCTGGCTTTTGCTCACTTTCTCGATATTAATCATCCCAGACAATTCTTTCACCCAGTTTATCCTCATCACCCGACTTCATGGTTTCCCAGCACGTATCACAAAAGGATGCACCCATTGTTGTGTTCTCTGGATTCGGATTGGGGTCATTGCAAAGCATACATTTCCCTGCTTTCGGGCTCTTTTTCACAATATCGCTCCCATCGATGAAAAAATAAAAGACACGCTGCGGAATTGAACCGCGCAAGGGTTCTGACCAGGCTGTTTCATGTTTCCGCTGGTTAACTGGTTCCTTGCCGCCTGCGCGTGCCATGAGTAATGTGGGCGGGGGCCACTCTCCCCCGCATGGAATGACTTACCGTTTAACCGCAATCTGCAAACTGTGTCGATCTACCGCTGTGCGTTACGGGTGCCCCTAAGTGAAGCAAGGATCTACCCTTGTTCGCGGCCACATAATCGGGCCTTCCCTTGCGCGCACTGGTCTATGCCGCTGAGCAGTATGTCCCTCTATCCCCTTGCAGGAGTCACTGAGGCTATCAACTGTCATCTGCAGGTGTCATCCTACGTTGTAGCGTCTCTCTTCCGCCACCACATTCAAAAACTACAGGAGCTTTGCTGCGAGTTGCTTGAGCACCAACGGTGTCGGGATAAGCTGGCCATCTTTCTTGTTGCCTTTGACGTAAGCCTTGTCCTCAAAGGCATAGTACACAACGCCCTGACCCTCAACGACTGGGTAGCCACTCTCGTCGTCAGTCAGGCTTGTTTGTACGTGCTTGCCGTGCTGCGAAGCGTGCTCCTCATCGTGTAAGCGTAGGATTCCGTCCTCACTCAAAAATGCGAAACGTGGTTTTGTAGACATGATTAATTCCTCCGAATATAGTTTTATAGAGAAATCAAAAAGGCCGGCACATTGGCCGACCTGATCACCGAGGCTCGAAAGCTGCGATGCGTTCCTTATTTGATTTTCCATGATATAAATTTACTACATGAAAAGTCCAGTGGCGGATCATAAAACGGTCAATTTCCGGTCAAGATTGAGACAGTTCATTCCAAATACGCATCATGTATATGATTACTAAGACCATCTAAATCCGGATACATAGTGAACTGAGTAATATTGTTGAGTTTCAAAAAGTATCTAATCTCTTCAAATAAGGATTCTGGAATTTCGATTTTCTTCAGTATACTTTCGCGAATTAAAGCACCATTACATTCTTCCTCAAGCGGTATGTTACCGTCTCCTTGGACTGTAAACACACCCTGTTGAATTACTTGGCGTGTGGTATTTCTTGTTGGGAAGATTGCTGCCGTTCCAAATGAAAGACGATTTGGTGTCATAATGTACCGCTCATAGGAGACTATCATGGGCATTGAAAATACGGTATACTCACCTGCGCATTTTTTATTAAGTTTTCTGGGGTGCAACATCCAGAGTACAGGTGCTTCATTTTTTTGTGTAGCAAAAAATAGAGCTGTTAAAAGAGATGGTGACCAGTCCAACAGTCTTGTCTTTACTCCATGATGTTGCATAATAAATAGAAGTTCCCAGTCTTTCTCACCATTTAAAAAAGGATGACCAAGACTTATAAATCTACGATATGCCGTCTCTTCATAATTTTTTTTATCTTCAATCTCTTTAAGCTGGTCAATCCTAAATAAACCGGAGTTCAAAGGCTTGTCACATGTTTGGCCCCGAAACCAAATCTCTTTATTATGATGAAAGTCACAAAATGCTTTTATTTCATCAAAAAACATCTTAAATTCAGATGAAAACCCCATGTTCAATCACCCATTCCACATTTTTGTATTCCAATTATAATCTAAACTAATGATTTTGGATTAAAAAGGTCGACATCAGCCGACCTCAAACGATATTTCATCAGTCTTATTAAAAACTGTTAACTTTAACGCAGTTGCAAGAATCCCTACCGCTTCTCCTTTTAAACGTCGAAACGTACTATCACTAATTCCCATCTCTCCGCAACTGATGTAATCGAATTCCCCTTCATGATCCAGGTAGCTTCGCTGAATAACCTCCCGTTGCATACTGGACAATTTGCTCATTGCAAGCTCCAACAGCCGATCTTTAGCCTGAAGCTCTGCCTCCTTGTCCACGTTGTATGTGGCAATTTCCTCCGTCTGCTTGCTGATCACATTGGTGGATTGATGCTCTCTATAAGTATAGGACTGCGTTATAGCAGCCTCGCGCCGTACAAAACCAATCTGCCGATACTGCCGAACTGTCTCCAGATATTCCTCCACCGCAAGGCGGGTGGCTTTCTCATCGACCGGCAGAATGTTAAAAGTCAGTTGTAAGCTGTTTTTTCTTCTTTTCCCCATTATGTTCCCCTCACCCGTGGTATAATTTGGTGAGGTTTAAGAGTGCTGACCCCCGCGAGCCCGGCCAAGGAATGCGGGGTTGTTTGTATTCTTGTGGAAGAAGAACAGCATTACATCTCTTCCTTTGCAATTTTCATCGCTTCTTGCACCAGTTGCTTCGCGTAGTCCCCATTTGGTCTCGGAGCATCCAACACATCGTATATATCCTGTAAATGAAGCAACACACGCTCGTCCGTCCCTGCCTGCTGGCGGTCCGATGCTTCCGGGTCAAAACCGAGCAGTCGCATCGTATCATCCAGCTCCAAACGCATATCCATGAGCCGCTCTATCGCTGCGTTAATGTTTGCCAAGGTTCACACCTCCTTAGTAGCAAGGTCCTCTGAATTTCAAACTTTAGTCATCACTCTTCCAAGATGTTTACCGTAGTCGTAGAGCTTCTTAGTAGTTGTTCCATGTCACTCACCCTTTCAAAATTCTTTTTGGGAAATATGAATCTTTCTATTAAGTCTGCCGTTATAACAAATGAGGTGATATTATGACGTACAAAAAAATAAAACGCTGGACGAAGACCGTTTTAAAATTACTTTTTATCGTGAATGTAACAGGACTTGTTGTTTTTATAGGCTATCTAATATTTGATGTGCTTACTGACAAAAAAGCGCTAGTTAGTACTCCAGCTGTTAACTCAATTGCATTAATATTAGGAATGCTTTCACTGCCGGGAATAGTTGTTCAACTGGTATCTCTACTTAACATCAATGAGAAGAAAACTTTTTCATTGACTTCCCAGTGCCCTCATTGCAGACATTTAGTTGAAATGAAAATGAAAGAGGATTAAGATCATATGTTCCGTTTATAAAATGCAGGTGGCCGCCGTAGCCCGTGAGGGTAGGGGCCACGTTGCTTTATGAAAGGAACGGCTTACGCCGCTCCCCCGCTTCTCATTTGTTTGGCAACCATCTTCTTATAAGCCGTCCATTTGGTAGTAATCTGGCCACTGGTCAAGCCGATGCTTTTAGCAATCTGCATCCACGTCTTGCCTTCTTCACGACGCTGATGAAGCAATGTAGGGAAATCAAGAGGGATGTCGTCGAAGTTAGGACGGACTTTCAGAATATATTCCTCCAGCTCCTCATTATTGATTACCGGCTCGGAATTTGTGTCAGTATCAGGATTTGAGCCGTCCTCCGGCTTGTTGTCTTCAGATTCATTTTCTTCAGTCTGCTCGGACGAATCAGTATTAGCACCTTCTTGTTCTTCTTGCTGACCGTTTACTGGCTCCTCATCTTTCGGTGGTACCGTATTGACTTGGCCTTTGCGCCATTCATCCCACTTGGCAGCCATTGGCGCGACCCGCTTCCGGTATTCATCCACCATAACCACAAACACGCCCACACCCATACCAATATCAGCAGCTATTTTCAGATAGGTGTCCCCACCGGCCAAGCGCTCTGTAATTTCCACAAAGTCATACTGCATGTCGTCAAAGCGTGGCGCCAGACCGCTGAGTATAAATTCCTGAATAATTTCAAGGTCAATCTGCTCTGGATCAGCTTTAACCTCCACTTTCTCAGGAGGAAGCCCGAGATCCATGGAGAGCTGTTCCCCTTCTGGCTTCGCTACAGAAACCACACCACCATCATCCACGGTGTATTTCGTGATTGGCTTGCCTGTTCTGGCATTTTTCAAAACTTTGTACGTGACAATCTGTGAATCCAGACCTCCGATAACTTTAAGCTCCAACATGCTTTGAAGCGTATTATATTGACCGTCCAGTTCAGAAGCTGGGATACTGATTGTAATTTCCGTTTCTTCCGATGACTTGAGATTGATCTTTTTAACCGTACCTTTGAAATTGATATAGCTCATCTTTAAGCCACTCCCTTAATGAAATTTTGATGATAGGCCCAGCAAAGTGCGATAGCGTCTGAAGGATCAAAAAGACGTTCCCTTATGTCCCCGATTTTGTACTTGCCCCGTGGATCGTTTTTCTTGTACAGGACAGGAACCGCAATTTCGTCATAGTCGAGGTCGAACAGCATCTGCATTTCCATGGCGACTGTCTCTTTGTCCGCATTCCCTTTACCAGTCTGAATTTTGAGCTCCGAAGGACGGATGCCCACAATCGGCTTGTCCAAATGCAGGGCAGCCAAGGAAACAGAAGTATACGCCCCTACAAGTGCTAGTACACTGTTGGCATTTTTAAAGTGAACTGGACGCTCCAGTACAATCAATTCCGGTTCTTCCTGCTCGATCAGTCGGAATGTGTCCTGGTAGATGGCGTCCAAAACACCAGGCATTGCAATTGACGAATAGTCCCTTAATCCAAAGTCTATCGGCTTACCATTTCGCATTGTGGCCCAACCAGCAAAATTCGTGCCGTGGTCAATCCCCATGATCTTCAAAGCTGCTTCCCCCTTTTTTTACGCTTACGTGACTGTTTGGCCAGCAACATACTGTGTTCAAGGACAAATACCTCGCCTATCACCCTGCCGCTTCGGTCTCGTACAGTTTGCTTTAACTGAGTTTGATATATCGGGTCCTTTATCTGGGGCTGCATGACCTGTCACCTCCAGCGATAGGCCAGTCACCAAGAATCAGGCGAAATTCGGCCATTCCTTCGATCAGTTCGGTCTGGTCGATGTCCGGCAGTTCCTCAAGTAATTCCGATTTATTCGGAACTCGTCCAGTACGGACGAAACGGTGCTTCATGTACTCGTAGACACTCCAACGTGTCCAACATGACGGCTGCATCAGGCTCGTACCTTGTATGGCTGCAATGCCCCATAGTGCTTATTTAGCAGCCACCGCTTCCCCGAGAATTTGTTTAGCAGCACGACTCCATCTGCCGTTTCTCTTTCAGAGAGCCAGTTGTCTAGCGTCACGCCTGGTCTGGCCTTTAGCAATCCAATCTTTTGCTTCTTGGTGAGTCGTTTCCCCTGTTTCATGTTCGTTCCTCCCCTAAGCGATTTGTTGTGTGTCTTTCTCAAATTTGAGCTTCACCACTCCAGTAGGACCATTACGTTGTTTGGCGAGGTTGATTTCCAAAATACCTGGGTCCGGTGTGTCAGGGTTGTAGTATTCGTCCCTATACAGCAGAAGGATATCGTCAGCAACTGCGCTGATTGCTGCGCTGCCTGATAAGTCTGAAACGAACGGCCTTTTATTCTGCCGGCTCTCCACATCCTGCTTGACCTGTGATAAACCGATCAACGCGCAATCACAGTCTTTTGCCGCCTTCCGTAGCTTCTGACAAACCCTGTGCAACCCAGAACCGCTGTTGTCGTTTCGTTCAGCAGGCTCGACCACTTCTTGCAAGTAATCTACAATGACCAAATCAAGTCCTTCTTGCCGCTTCAATCGGCGCATTTCGGAACAAATGTACTCCGCAGTCACACCACGGCTATCGTCAATATGAATTTTCCGCAGAAACTCCATCTGCATAGAAATACGCTCGATCTGTTCCGGCTTCAGATGCCCTGAACGTATAGCTTGCAAAGGAATGCTGCACAGATTAGCGATCATCCGGTTATAAATCTGCGCCTTGGACATTTCCAAGCTAAAGTCCGCAACCTTATGTCCCCGCTGGGTGGCCCGCATCTTAATTTCATTGGCAACGGCTGATTTACCCATGCTAGTTCGAGCTCCAATGACAACTAGGTTAGTACGCTGGAACCCTAGCGTCAGTCGGTCCAATGCTGACCAGCCTGTCATAATGCCAAGCGCTCGGGAAGGATCTTGCGTTTTAAGTACCAAGTCCTCATACCACTGGATGATGTCGTCAACCGCCGTATCCTTTTGCAATGCTTTAGGACGAATATCCAGTGAACGCTGTTCAAATTCATCCAGTAATTCCTCAAACCCGCCTGATGACAAATCCAAAAATTTATCGCGGTATTCACCGACCAAATCCAGCGCTTTACGACGAGCATCGGTTTCGATAAGCTGCCTGATATTCTGCTCCAGCATTGAAACTGCAACGGCAGAGCTGGCCAGTTTAGACAGGTAATAAACTCCACCCACCTTTTCAAGATGCTTTTCGAATACCGTCACCAACATAGTCATGGACAGTTCCTGTTCAGTCCGCTGTAGTTCTAGTATCATTTTCAGCAGATTGCGATGCCAAGGTTGTGTAAATAAGCTTGGTTCTAGTGTTACGGCGACTTCCCCAACAAGGGAGGGGTCTCGAAAAAAGGAACCTAATATTTCAGCCTCAAGTAACTCCGTATTCAGCAAGTCGCTGCTCATCTGCCTTTCTCATCAAGATCGTAATGGGGTCGTCTTCTTGAATTTTTGCTTCCGCCGGTGAAGCCCGATCCATTCGGCGTTCCGCTTCTGGTCCCCCGCGTTTACGGTATCCTTCCAGCGTGCCACGTACATAAGCCAGACTCTTTTTCTTCTGTCGAACGGCTTCCCTCATGGCTTTCAGAAGCCATTCTCCACCGTAATCGTCGAAAAGGGCTCCCAAGTCTTCGGTTTCAAACGGGGTGACCTTCCCTGAATCTGCAAAATTGTTTTCGTAAGCGCGGTAGATATAGCCAAAGGAATGGTCCGAAGGAATCTCTCCTCCCCCATCCCTTTGTTCTGTATCTAATTCCTGTACAGTATCTAAAGATGTAGTAGTGTTTTTTTTAATAATTGCTTTAAATATTGTTTTAGAGAGCTGAAATCCCTTGGTATGACAGCAAAAATCGCGCTTCACAGTTACCTTTTTAGTAACTGGCGAGTTACCTTTTTGGTAACTGAACAGTTGCCTTTTGTGTAACTGAGTTACCTTTTTAGTAACTCGGATCGGTTGCCTTTTTGGTAACTCAGTTACTTTTTTAGTAACTGGTTTGCCGAGATTTGGGGTATGAGTTTCAATGTTAATTTTGATTAAATCGTTCATCATTTTGGGGTCATATCGTTCCACCACATCGACAGTCCACGTGTCATAGTACTTATTGATCTGGAACACATTCATGTGCTCGTCCCAAAACAGCACATGATTTTCAACCAGCTTTTTTAGTTCCTTTTTGATATGTTCCTTCCGAACACCGCATAGCTCAAAATGTTTAAGCATAGGAATCTTAGCCGATGGCTTCCCGCATCCCCAGCTCAGCGTGAGGACAAAATCAATAATATCCCGCTGCCGCTGAGTAAACTTCCGCCGGATCAGCTCTCGATGTATTTCATGTGATATGCGTATATGTGCGTCCGTAGGCTGAGGATTTACATTGGAGTCCACCGGCTTCACCACCTAATCTCTTGCGTTTTATATATAAATACCGTTCGCTTCTTCAGACCGCTTGAATCATTTACACACTCTGCTCCCTACCATCCCGCAGAAATATATAAGGGTACTTAGCTCGAACCACTGTCCAACCTGGATAGCCCCGCGCGAAGTATTCTCGCACCTCGCGCTTAAAGGCTACAGGGTCGGACTCTTTAATCCGCCAAATGTGTTCACCGATCATGCTGCGTAACAGCGGCTTGCCAGTAATCTCATCTATAGAACTCATTCAAATTCCAGTTCGTCCTGACCTGATCCATCAGCAGGCTGCTGCGAATCAGTGTTATTTGGCTGAGCTGCATCACCTGTCTGAGGTGTTTCACCGTCTTTAGGTTCGGCTGGCATATCAAAGACAAAAGGTTCATCGTTTGGAGTGATATCTTTACGCACCGTTTCATCCTGAGTAACCGCAGAAGCAATCTCCACGCTGATGGGTAGCCACTTCCACCCGGAACGTACAACTGTCTTCTTGCACATTTCGGTATAGTCAGTCACCCAAGGCCCTTTACTGGATGCTTTGGAACGCTTCTTATGTTCCTCAATCTCGCTGATCGGCATGTAATGGATAAAATGACCGCCGTCATTAAACTTGGCAACCATATAAGCTCCGATGATCTTCCCTGACTCGGCAGGTTGAGCGTCCTTGCGCAAAAACCAAGGAACGTGCTGCAATTTTTCCTCCAGCCCATATGTCAGCTCAATGAAATCATTTTCATAGACTTCGTGAGCGGCAATAGACTTGATGTTTCCAGACCGTCGTGCCAGATCAATCATGCCTTTGTAGCCGATGATGAATGTGGCTTCTGTGCCGTATGGGATGATGTAGCAATGACCGATTAGACCCGGTTCCAGACCAAGTTGCGCGGCTTGCATGACCGCCCCCATGAGAGACGGCATAGAGCATTCCAGTAGCTTCGGATTCGTGCGGATCGTCGTCAGCGCAATACGGCTGAGCCGATCAATGCTCATATGCTTTGGCATAGCCTCCGCAATCTGATACTTCATTTTGTCCATATAAGCAGCGATAGTCTGAGAAGGTGTAGGCGCATCGTTTTTTGCCCCAGCCGCCTTATTTTGGAGCTTCTTCTCAAGTTGTGTTCCGGTAGCACGTTGTCCTGCCATAATAGCCTCCTTACTTCACCAAGAACCGTCGAGAAGACGTGGTGTTTGCGTATTTTTCAAAGATGTGCGGCTGTTCCTGCTTCAAGCGCTTAGTGTCTAGGCGCGTTGTTTGACTGGATTTCCAAGTTACCAAGGGTTCCCCGTTATACGTGGCAACCTCATTTTCACCGATAGCTGCCTTCAGCTCATTCTCCAATCGCTTAACCTGTTCTGTAGCCGCTTGTGCATCCTCTTTAGCCGCAATGAGCTTGTCGACCAGCAATGCCTGATCTTTCTCCAGCGTAATTTCTGTCGCTGGCCGAGAAGCAGGATACAAGCGATTCAGTAGCTCAGTCGAAGCAGCGCTACCGTCTACCATTGGTGGAACCCGTGGAATTACATGCTTGTTCCAAAACTCTTCCTCGATCTGTATGAGAGAATCAATAATGCCCTCGCTTCGTTCAACCAGCTTGTATTGGAATTTCTGTCCACCAATTAAAACAGCGAAGTAACCATAATCCACACCAAGCACAGCCATGTAATGTTGGAGCTGAATTGCGTACTCATCAGGAACCTGATCGTCAGCCCATTCGCTCAGCTTATAAGCGCTGGCCGTTTTACATTCCAGGATGCCAAGTCCTCGACCACCCTTGTCTAAAATCAGGCGGTCCACGTTACCCAACATAAATTTATGTGTAGGATGCTGGTACATTTTATTGCTGCGTTGCACTCGTAAACCAGTTTGATTCATAAACTCACGGGCGACTAAATCTTCTAACTGGTTACCCCAGTAAGCTGCTTCGCCTGGTTCGTCTGGTACAATCTGATCGGTTTTCTCCAGAAATACACCAACGGGTGATTTATACCGATTCAATCCGGCCACCGCAGATGCATCCGAACCACCGATACCACGCTTACGCAGTCTCAACCATTCGTCACGTTCAATGCCTTTTGTAATAGCAGCTACATTCATAGCCATATACATATCGCTCCCTCTTGTTAGGAACGGCCACCCATGATAAGATGGCCGTATTCACATATTTAGTTTTCAAAAGATCAGTGATAGCCCGTTGCCGCGGGCTATTTTTTTATAATGAAAAAGCTAACTCGTTTCGGTACAACTTCGGTATTCGCTATCTTGAGGCCAGTACCAATGATGCTTTTGAACTGCTCTGTGACTTCTCGTTGTCCCACTGTCTTGATTTTCAGCGCAGTATAAAGCCCCACATTTAACGCGATAGCTTCTAAAAACTCAGTAGCATCCACAGATTCGTCGGTGCTAATTTTCGCAAAAAACTCCACCACTTTTTTATGAGTTGCGTTCATGCCGTTTCTCCTTCCATGATTTCGTCATGCTCTGCAATCTGTCGATACTCGACGACCACCGGGGCATTTTCAATGCTTACGATAAGCACGTCATCTTCGTCTAAAACATGGAATTCCGAATGGACACTATTTTCATACTCCGTACCAACTTGTTTAATCTCAATGACTTCGCAGCCATTTAGCTCCGTTCCAACTTCAAAAATCCTTGTTGGATTAGAGACAACGGTCAAACGTTGAATAACTTGCACAAAGTTTCCTCCTTCCTTATGTAATTTCAAGCAGACTGGATTCGAACCAGCAGTCAGGCGCGCTCCGCCGTTTTCCACCTGATATTCTCACCATCGCGTGTACACGTACCATCGTGCCGCTGCTTTGTGATGCGTCAGTCGCATCTTCGACCCTCGAACGGGAGTAGGTTATATTACCGTCCGGTGGTCGAAGACAAGGCCGACATGGCCTGTCCCCACTTATTTCCTCACTACGTCGATTGCAATATGTTGCCGAGAAATTGCGCTCTGTCATCTGAAGGAAGGAAATTTAAACTCATCAAAGCATTGTTCCATTGAAAGTACGCTTCTTCCCGTTCCTGTAGTAGCTCCCGAAATTCAGGTGATACCACTGAACCTCCCCCTTGCAGAAAAGCTTCTATTGCATCCGTGTTGGCCTGCGTTCCTGCCTTCTTATCAAGAAAGTTTTTAATGAGATGTTCCTTTAACTGCTGCATCACGCACCCTCACCCTTGCTTTCTCTCGCAGAAGGAGATAGAATAAGCAACACAAGAGACTTTAATCGAGTTCTCAAACCAAGCGTTCGGCCCGCCAGCCGAGCGTTTTTCTTTTGTTCAAGCTCTATAATTTCCTTGTTCAAAAACCAATCCCATTTCCCATCCTCAATTTGTGTCTCTGATAAACGTTGACGCATGGAAACTAACTCATCTATGCGTTGTTGTACTATGCTCATAGCTAAACCTCATTTCATATATTTTTTTGCCTTCAGGTCAGCTCGGTGTTCTTTCCAAGCACCCAACCAGGAAAACGAATACTCTTTACATAACACTGCCGCGAAATGCGTAAGGGCAGTAATAGCTTCAACCGTCTCCATCAGTAGACGTTTCATGTTCTGGCGCTCAGAATCAGTAAGTTGGTCAGCAGTTTTGCTAATTGGGACCTCAGCAGACAGAACAAGAACTTCCCTCATTTCTTCAATCGTCTTGAACAGTACACTTGCCCTATGTAGATCTACATTGTCCAGCCAGGGCGCAAAGGCACCGCCTGTCACTTCCCCGGCTGCTGCAATGTAAAGCTGGCCGTCATCATAATGCTCCGCCGCTTGTTGCATGAGCTCTTTCGATGGTTTGCGGGAGCCTTTGATGATCTTTCCAATTAATGAAGCATCCACGTGAGCAGCTCGCCCCGCTGCGTTACGCGTTTCCCCCCGTCGTTTCAAAACCTCCTGAAGATTGGGACCAAACTGTCCAATTGACATGTTTTTTTCCTCTCCTTTGTCCGATTGACACGTTTATTACGGACAGAGGGCTGATGTAGTATTAGGTTGTAAGTTCTTCCCCCCGTATCTCCTCAACCCGCTGGAGCCGGTACAGCCCGGCGGGTTTCTTCCTAATTCATATGGACCCTGATTTGTTCTCTCTTAGCCATTCCAAGGGTTCCGGCCAGAGGACTCGTTTGCCGCGAGCACCACCAATGTTATATATAGGAAAGCCTGGCTCCTCAACCATGTCATAAGCCGCCTGCTTCCGAATTTTCATTCGTCTTGCCATTTCAGGAACCGTGATAATCTCGCCAGAATGCCGATTCAATTACTGTACCTCCTTTCCATATCAACAGACTTCTGTGGAACAAATCCAGTAAAAACGCATAGGCTAAAACTCCTACGATGTTTTATCTTTTTTTGACTCTATATGTGCCGCTAATTTGCTACTGTATTTAATCCAGTAGCAAATTAGCCGTTTATGTGTCCGCCGCCAAGCTTCTTCGCTCATAGTTGACGATTTACTCATTTAGCCGGCCCCCTTTTGTGTTCTTGTACTTTTATTTTGCGATGTATACTGAACCTGTACTTTTAGTCCAAAAAAAAGATAGTTGATATCGGCTTTTAGGATTTCAGAAATTTTAAACGCATCTGTAAGGGAAGGATTAGAATAACCATTTTCCCAATTGCTTACCGTAGCTTTTGAATAACCTAGTTTAAATGCAAGTTCTTCTTGAGTTAGACCGCTTTTTTTTCTAGCATCTGCTAGGGCGTGATTTTTCAAATTTATCACCTCTCTTGTACACCAATCTTGTACCTATGACTCTATTATAAGTACAAGATTGGTGTATGTCAACAATAAAATACAAGGTTAATGTACTTATTTTATATATAGGGCATTTTCGATGTACAATATACATGTACTTTTATAATTATTGTTTAGGGGGAAGTTGTGTGTTTCGCGGAGATAGAGTTGCGTATCGAAGAAAAAAGAAAAAGCTAACTCAAGAAGAATTAGCTTCAAAAGTTAACTTAACCAAGGCGGCTATAAGTAATTACGAAAATGGGCATAGCACTCCTTCAAATGAGACCTTGGTAGCTTTGGCGGACACCCTCGACGTTGATACGGATTATCTACTCGGGCGTACCGACACCCCTTGGAATGAACAAAGTGGCTCTAATTCTAAAAAGAATGATTTATCTCAAGAGACTACAGACTATGTACTCAAGGAGTTGGTGAAGAAATACAATATTGATCTAACCGACCCACAAAATAGAGAAACATTGGAGAAGATGATTAAGTTGGTCTATGAAGACTTATAAGTGTCTATGTAATCAAGCAATTTAGTTTCTATGAATGCATAGACTTCTTCCGGCTTTTCTTGGTTCAGTTGTTCAATGTCCGATAACATATTTTTAAATTCGTTTTTCATAGTTGGTTGCACTTCCATTCAATATCTGGATTAATTTCATGTTTTGCACAGTATAATTTTATACGTTTATTTGTATTCTATTGTTTCAAGAATATAGGAGATTGAGTTTATCAAACTATAGACAAATAAATTATATATCCATATGCCCTTCCCACGAAGAATGACTTTTTAGGGAAGGATATTTTTGTAACTTTTTTCACCACCAATACAAATCAGCAAGTCCCCCAGCCGATGGGGCAATATTAAGGAAGATTAACGTGAAAAGAATTCTATTAACAATTATTATGACAACAGTAGTTCTAGCAGGGTGTGGCACAGAGGGTGAAGCACAAAATCAAAATACTGAAACTACCGAGACAGCTCAGGCAACAGTTGATACCCCTACTAATAAAGATGTTAAAGCTGCTTCCGAAGTTGACTTAAACACATACGTATTCGATATGACAGTGGGAGATTTTACAGAAGCATTCAACACCGTTGCTCAAAGATATAAATTAGACTATTTAAAAATATCCGAGCTAAAATCACAATTTAATAAAAATAGGGTATTGGCATTCCAACATGCTTTTAATGAAGATTTGCGTATGATAGGTACTATAAATACTGAACTGAAGTTGTCAGAAGTCATGGTCCTCGGGAAAGGAGATCTGACAAATAAGACTGGTGAAAAGTTATTTGCCGCTATTGGGACGCTTATAATGACGACTAATAATAAATATACTTCCGATGATGCACAGGAAGTTTTAAAAGATATAGGACTGTTTGATAAGGATATAAACCTGCAAGATTTTAATAAAGCTACAGTTCGAAATGGCATCAAATACAGATTGGGAATACATGACAAAACGACAGTGGTTTTTGATATCACACCTGCCAAATAAAAACACCCAAAACAAATTTCCAAACGTTTGGAGTTTCGGTACAATATAACCTAAAGCCCTTTTCGGGCTTTTCTTTTGGAACAAAAATAGAACATACATTCCCTATTTTAATTAGGAGGTTCGTCATGAGAGGACATATAGCCCAGAAAGGGAAGAAATACTACATCGTCGTGGATATGAAAGATGAAGTAACAGGAAAGCGTCGCAGGAAGTGGCTTACCGGCCCCAATGGAGGCTTCGATAAGAAAAGAGATGCTGAACGTGCAATGCCTGACATTCTCAGTGCTTTTAATAAAGGAACCTTTGTAGAACCGACCAAGAAAACTTTCGGTGAAATTATGGAGACCTGGCTCAAAGACAAAAAAACCTCTGTTAAACACGGTACTTGGAAGTCTTATGAGTGGCTTGTAAACACACACATTGTGCCGAATCTGGGGAAAGTGCAGATGACAAAATTAAAACCACAGCACCTCCATAATTTATATCACGAAACATTGCTACCCAAATTATCTGTAAGCTCTATCAAGAAAGCTCACGTCCTAGTTTTAGATGCTTTAAACCGGGCAGTAGCCTGGGGGGTTATCACACAGAATGTTGCCTCGTATGTGGACTTGCCCCAAGGAAAAAAGAAAAAATTTGAGGTTTGGAATGAGCATCAATTAAAAACATTCCTTGACGCCGCATCTGAAGATCAATACTTCATGGCCTTCGAGCTCGCTGCCTCTACTGGCATGCGTCAAAGTGAGATACTCGCCCTCCCCCGAACAGAGGTAGATTTGCAGAGGAAAACTGCTTCGGTTCGACAAGCTTATACCATTTCTGAAATAGGACATGACCTTGACGATACTAAAAATGATAGCAGCGTTCGCTCCATCGCACTGTTTGCTAATACCGTTAATTTTTTGGAAAATCACTTTAGAAAGCAAGAATATGAGCAAGCCAGAAATAAGCTATACAATGATTCAGGCTTAGTAATTCAAACGAGTGTGGGAACGCCTCTTGGCCCCCGCAATCTAATGAGACATTACTATCGTATTTTGGACAGAATTGTAAAGGAACATCCCGATTTCCCCCGAATTCGTTTCCACGATCTGCGACACACTCATGCAACGCTACTTCTCAAAGCTGGTATCCATCCAAAGATCGTTCAAGAGCGACTTGGACATTCGTCTATCAATGTAACTCTGGATACCTATTCACATGTTCTTCCGAATCTCCAAGAAGCGGTGTTAAAAAACATTGGCGATTCAATCACAGGAGAGAACATTAGCACCGAAGAACCCACTTTACTAGACTAAAGGGTAGAAAAATGGTAGAAAAATGCTCAATTTAACAAAAAAGCGCGACCTCCAAAAAGCTTGGAAGCCGCGCTGTGCTTGAGTTTTATAGAATGCTGGTGAAGGGAATTGAACCCCCGGCCTACGCATTACGAGTGCGTTGCTCTACCCCTGAGCTACACCAGCAGGTCAGTGTAACTGACAACAAAAACTATTATACTCTTAGTTACATAAAAATCAATCACTTACATCAACTTTTTCAACTAGGATTTGGATTTAGTTCGGTAACATTTCCTGTCACGGTGCCAGATAGTTTCTCTGCGACGGAACGGAGCTTTTGGTGACTGGAGGAAGGCTTGTCACGGCGATCATCAATTTTGACCGAGGTGGAAACACGCTTCGCTCCTGACAGGAATGGTGCTTCGTGCAGCGCAGCGATGGCGGTGAATACATCGTCCAACGAACCTTCAATAATCGTACTCATGGAGGTAAGCTCATAGGTAATTCCTTTTTGCGTCTTCAACACTTTTTGCATCTGGGCAACGTAGTCGCTCAGGCTTGTACTCCCCGTTCCAATCGGGATCACTGTCACTTCTGCAATAGCCATCGCCAGGTTCCTCCCTAAAATTAAAATCATCGCTTCTTTAAAAATCTAAAATTTCAGTCCGATAGAGCGAGCAGCCTTATTTCACAAAAAAAGTTCATATGTATGCTGCTTGTTTCTGTAGGAAACATCTTTATCATTCATTGTACCGTTCAAACTGTCTCAATTCAAATACAGCCCGCGACTTCTCTGTATATTTTGATTTTCCATTCCTTTTCCTTTACGTATGGCTTCGAATGTTGCTATAATACTCCTTGCACTTATTTGAAATTTTAAGTTTTTACACACAATATGTTGGGTTAAATATTCATAACACGTCTAAATATAGTGATGTAGCCGATAAATCGTACGGGAACCATCTTTTCCCCCTTCATTGGCAGGTACATCGCTATTTCTATGTTATTGGATTACATACAGCCCCCAAATGCTGTCTGACCATCGCTTTTTTCGCCATTATCTTCTCATCATGATCATTTTCATGCCTATTCCCAAGTATGATTCCAAATCAGGAAAGCGAGGAATTAATCCTATGCCACAACTCGTAACCAAACCAAACAATCGCCAGTTGGCTTTTGACGAAATACGCATCTCCGTATATGCCGACCGTGTACTCAGCGGACTGGACAAGCTGGATAAGGATCGACTCATTCGCGGTGTAACTAGCAAGCTGCGCCGGGACGAAGTCACGGGGGATGACATTAGCAACGCGTTTGCAATGGCTGCCCTTGAATTGGTTAGTAAGGAAGAACCGGACTGGAAATTTGCCGCTGCACGTGCTTTGCTCACTTCCTTGTATAAAAAAGCGGCTACTCACCGCCGTTACAAATCCTATGCGGACGAGCCTTACGGCGCTTTTTATCCACTGATCACTGATTTGGTCCAAAAAGGAATTTACCGTCAAGAACTGCTCGACTACTATACCAAGGAGCAGATTGATGAGTTGGGCGATTCCATTTTGCCGAAAAATGACCTGTTGTTCGATTATATCGGGCTGTTAACACTGTCTGAGCGCTATTTGGCCAACGATTTTGACGGACGCGTAATGGAACTGCCTCAAGAACGCTACATGATCATCGCGATGTACCTGATGCACCAAGAGCCTGCCGACAAGCGGATGGAGCTGGTCAAAGAAGCATACTGGGCGATGAGCAACATGTACATGACAGCAGCTACACCAACTATGTCCAATGCCGGAAAAAAGGTGGCCGGACAGCTCTCCAGCTGCTTTATCGACACCGTAGACGACTCATTGGAAGGTATTTTCGACTCCAATACGGATGTAGCCCGTCTTAGCAAAATGGGCGGCGGCATCGGCGTATACCTTGGTAAAGTACGGGCGCGTGGCTCCGATATCCGTGGACATAAAAATACAAGTTCCGGCGTCATTCCGTGGATTCGCCAGTTGAACAATACAGCTGTTAGCGTAGACCAATTGGGTACTCGCAAAGGTGCAATTGCCGTATATCTGGACGTATTCCATAAGGACATCCTCGCATTCCTTGACCTGAAGCTGAACAACGGTGACGAGCGGATGCGTGCACATGACGTGTTCCATGGCGTATGTCTGCCCGATCTGTTCATGGAGCGGGTCGAAGCACGGGGCGAATGGAATCTGTTCTGTCCGCATGAAGTGAAGAAAGTAATGGGCTGGAAAGATGACAACGGTCGTCCACTGGGACTGGAAGATTTTTATGATGAAACCTTCGGTTCAGGTACCTTCCGCGAAAAGTATGAGGAGGCGTCACAGCATCCCATTCTCTCTCGTATTACAGTGCCTGCCATCGACATTATGAAGCGCCTGATGAAGTCGCAACTGGAAACAGGTACGCCTTACATGTTCTACCGTGATACGGTAAACCGGGCCAATCCGAACCGCGCCCATGGTATGGTGTATTCCTCCAACCTGTGTACGGAAATTATGCAAAACCAATCTGCAACTGTAGTGGAAAAAGAAGAATTGGTCACCAAGGACGGACAAACGCGCATCGTTATTTCCAAAATTCCTGGCGACTTTGTGGTGTGCAACCTGAACTCCATCCATCTGGCTCGTGCGGTTCCGGCAGGTGTGCTGGATCGCCTCGTGCCGATTCAGGTACGTATGCTGGATAATGTTATTGATATCAACAACATTGAAGTACTGCAAGCACAATATACGAACAGCCAATATCGCGCTGTCGGTCTGGGTACATTCGGACTGCATCATCTACTCGCACTGGAAGGTATCCGTTGGGAATCCGATGAAGCGGTAACCTATAACGATCATTTGTATGAAAAGATTAACTACTTGGCCGTCAAATCCAGCATGGAGCTAGCGAAAGAAAAAGGCCGTTATGCCAAATTCGAGGGCTCTGACTGGTCTACCGGGCACTATTTCACTTCCCGTGGCTATACAGACGGTACACGCGAAGGCAAATTTGTCACTACCTCCGAGTGGAGTGAGCTTGCAGAAGAAGTCCAACAAAACGGTGTCCGCAACGCATGGCTGTTCGCCATCGCGCCTAACGGTTCCACGTCTATTATTGCAGGCTCTACCGCCAGCATTGATCCATTGTATGA
Organism: Paenibacillus sp. FSL L8-0644; assembly: GCF_038008165.1. Classification (NCBI taxonomy): domain Bacteria; kingdom Bacillati; phylum Bacillota; class Bacilli; order Caryophanales; family Paenibacillaceae; genus Paenibacillus; species Paenibacillus sp. FSL L8-0644. The sequence continues at coordinate 541,134 of NZ_JBBOYN010000001.1, read as the reverse complement.
GCTGCTTTCCTATGAAGAGAAAACAACTTACAAGATTGCTAACCCTGCACCGGACTTGAACGAAAAAACTATCTGGTACTACAAGACGGCTTTCTTGCTGGATCAACACGCTTCGATCAACATGGCTTCTGCACGTCAGCGTCATATTGACCAGGGCCAAAGCTTTAACCTGTATGTACGGCCTGATATTAAAGCAACTGAATTTTTAGAGCTGCACATCCATGCCTGGAAATCAGGTATGAAATCGACCTATTATGTACGCAGCCGCGCACTGACGATTGAAGAATGTGATAGCTGCGCATCCTAAACTAAAGGAGAGAAGCTCTCATGCAGTTACAGAAGATTTTTAACACGGAAGCGCCAAATCGCTCTACCCGTATTATTGAAGGCGAAAGCTCCGGTATTTTGAATTGGAACGATATTCGGATGCCGCATATGTACAAATTGTATAAAGTGCTGCTGCTGAATCACTGGATTCCAGATGAAATCCCGATGTCCAAGGATGCGTCCCAGTTCCCTGTGCTGGATGCCGAAGAACAGCGCACCTTCAAAATTAACATCGGCCTGCTGGCTGTACTGGATTCGATGCAAACGATGTTTGTCGGGGATGTAAAACGTTATTTTACCGACTCTTCATTGGAAGCTATTTCAGCGATTATCGGGCAGCAGGAAGTGGTGCATAACCAGTCCTACTCCTACGTTCTGTCTTCTTTGGTGTCAGATCAGGAACAGAAGGAAATTTTTGAATACTGGAAAAACGATCCCGTCCTGCTGGAGCGTAACACATTCATCTCGGACATTTATCAGGAGTTCCGCGATGAGCAGAACCCACAGACCTTTTTCCAAGCGATGGTAGCGGATTTGATTTTGGAGGGCATTTTCTTTTACAGTACGTTTGCGTTCTTCTACAACTTGGCGCGTGATCAGAAAATGATGGCAACCAGCCAAATGATCTCGTATATTCAGCGTGATGAAAATCAGCATTGCTACTTCTTTGCCGAAGTGTTTAAGCAACTGTTGTCTGATTTCCCTGAGCTGAATACCAAGGAAAATACGGACTATGTCTATCGTATGATTGACCGCGCTGTGGAGCTGGAAACGAATTGGGCGCATTATACGCTCAAAGAGGTTCGCGGCATCGACTTGAACGAGCTGAGCGATTACATCAAATACATGGCAAATATGCGCCTGAGACTGCTTGGTATGGACAAAGCGTACGAAGGCGTAGATGTAAACTGTATGCCTTGGATCAAACCATTCTCAGATGAAGCGCTGAATGCGACAAAAACGGACTTCTTTGAAGCAAAATCACGCAATTATGGCAAGGTCGGAGATGACAACGGATTTGACGATTTGTAAGTCATAAGATACAGCCTTAGCTCGGTGCTTACCGGGCTAAGGCTTTTTTCATGAGAATTTACGCAAATACGCAAAAAAATCATGAAACATCTGAATAACTATTCATATTTTCCTATTTGTACACGATATATATGAAGAAAAAAAAACAAAGTAAGGAGCATATTATGAAAAGCAGCGTCAAAAAAAGAATGGGATTACAATCCAAACTCTACTTCATCTTGCTCATTCCTTTAATAGTGATTGGCGTCATTGTTCTGTGGACGACCAATCAATCTATCCAAAATGCTTCTCTATCAACCATGCAGCTAAACAATGAAACACTGGCAAAGAACACGGCCCAGTTACTGAACAAATCCGCAGTCAAGAGCTTAAATACGGATACATCTGAGCAAAGCAGAGCGTATAAGCAGCTTCGGAACGAGTTAAATACGCTCAGGCTGCAAACTGGAATCCTGTACATCTATATGTACAATCGGGTTGGCAATGAGTGGAAAATTACGGTGGATGGAGCCGCATGGGACGATAAAGACTACAGTCCATTCGGAACTCCTGTAAGTTTTACCCTTAAAGAAACGGAAGAGAAATTAAAACAAGGGGAAACGGTAACTACAGATATTACAACGGACCCTGAGTGGGGGACGATGTTTTCCTCCTTTACTCCCATTAAGGATACAGACGGAACCATCATTGGTTATTTGGGAATCGACAGATCCCTGTCCTCTGTAACTGAAGTATACGAACATACCTTGCCCGAAGCCTACCGATTAGTTATCCCTGTTATCTCCATCATTCTGATCATCTCCATTGCGGCTATGATGCTGGTAACCCGGCGGATACTGCGTCAGGTGAGATTTATTAAAAATACACTGGAGCAAGTAGCCGACGGCAACCTTACGGTTACATCGTCGCAAGTAACATATGATCAGTTAGGCGAAATCAGCGGATTGACGAACAAAATGGTGGAAGCCATGTCGAATATGATTGTGGATATTCAAAGCAGTTCAAGTACACTCCAGCATGCTTCGAAGAATATCGTCGTGACAACGGAGGGGACACTCCATCAGACTGAGGAACTGTCCCGTACGCTCCAGCAAATTGCCGATGTCTCTATTAACCAAGCAGAACAAGCGGTGGAATCAGTTCAACAATCTGACCGATTAGGACAAACGCTGGATGAAGTCGGAAGCCATGTGCAGCAATTCACGGATACAGCCCATCATCTCAATGAGGTTCGCAATCAGGTAGCCAGTGAGCATGAACTGTTATTAGAAAAAGGACGAGAAAGCGCCCTGCGTATCAAGCAGATGCAACGCATGTCCCACGCGTTAACCGAAAAATCCCGCGAGGCGGCTAACATCGGTCAGCAGGTACAGGGCATCGTAAAGCAGACGCAGATTTTGTCCTTTAATGCATCTATTGAAGCCTCACGTGCAGGCGAAGCTGGCAAGGGTTTTTCTGTAGTCGCTCATGAAATGGGACAACTTGCCCAACAATCCGCCATATCGATTCGTGAAATCGATGAAATCTTAAGCAGCTTTGTTGAGCAAATTGAGCAAATGGGTGATCAATTTGATGAAAACATAAAGACCGTCAATGAACAAGAAACCCAAATTTCGGTATGTCTACAGTCTGTTGACAAAGTCACCCAGGTCTCACAGGAAGTTCAGGAGTTAGCTGCACATCTGGCTCAATTGACGGCAGAGATGCAAGAGGTACGTCACAGCGTAGATCAACATTTAAATCACACAGCCAGCGCGGCACAGCAGACTGCCGGAATGACAGAAGATGTATCAGCAAGTGCTCAGAAGCAGGCCCTAGCGGTAAAAGAACTATCCGAAGTAGCCCGCAATTTGACCACACTATCAAACAATCTGCAGCGTCATGCCGACCAGTTCCGGGTAAAAAACGCTGAATAGTGAATATTATGTTGGATTCGATTCAACTGAACGAAAAGAAGTAAACTAAAATGGAGCATTCGCTAACGTAGCGAATGCTCCATTATTATGTTTTGAAAGCCGAGCAGAGTTCACCTTTATCCGAGTAGGTGCATACATATAACCTAGAAGTGTGTATTCAAGCACTCCAGACTCATATCCGTTCTTATGACGGGGGTAGCGCCGCTGTTTTCACCTGTTTCGTATAAGAAGGATAGCCTCCCGTATGCTGGAGCATTTCGATTTCACGCAAAATACGCGGCAAGTCAGCGACCGAGTTCATCACGATGTGGGCTCCTGCTCTTTTCAAACCATATACACTCTGTCTGCGCCGTTCCTCAGCCACTCTGTCTTCCGCTTCATGACTGGTCGTTTGAGCTACGGTCGTCACGCTTTCGCTATGGTTCAAGACACCAATCGTCCATACACCGGCGTTCCGTCCTTCTTGCATATCGGCTGCTGTATCTCCTACTTTCACAATATCGCTCAGCGGAAATACCTGCAAGCGATGTGCAATTTCATAGATCATCCACGGATAAGGTCTCCCCTGCGAAACTTCACAAGGGGCAACCATACAATCCAGCGTATAGGGTGACTGTGCAGGCGTAAATACGTGACTGAGCATCTCCATTGGACAGGATGCAGTGGCACCTGACTGAATGCGACGATCCTGCAACTCCTGCAGCGCCCTGTCTATACCGATAGCAGGCTCAGCCCCTTGGATCAAGGAGCGGAGAACAGGGACAAGCTCAAGATAAATATGCTCAATATCCACTCTGCCAGGATGCGCACCAAAGCACTCCAGCCATTTTTTCCGAACCTCTGAAAGTCCCAGCACATTCGCAATATGATCCCGGATCGGCATTCCTCGCCCATGAGATACCTGTTCTTCAGTTACCTGTATACCTTTCCATCTGAAAATATCACGCATTCCCTGGGTTAAGCCTCGTCCTCCGGGGTCTAACAATGTACTTTCGAGATTAAAAATAACCGCCTGTATCATGCAATCCCCGCCTTTCCGTACCGCGGCTATCCGCAATCTTTATTTTGCTTAGGAACATGATACACAGCTAACGTAAACTGAAATGTCGTAAACGGTAAGCGGATTGTAATTGAAAATAAATCCCTTGATTGGTTGTGAATACCGAGTGTGATCAGAGGAGGAGTCGCAACATGAGACAGCCTTGGAATGAATTTAATTCCAAAATGCCTTGGCGGATGGAGCTTGGTTGTTATGCGCTGAATAAACTGGCCTGTGGAGGATTGGTTTTTGGTCTCTTATGGGTCTACTGCTATCTGACAGAGGAAGTAATAGGGGTTCCTCTGACTATAGCAGGCAATAGTGGTGAACTGACCGCGCAGCTGTGGGCCTATGGTTTTGCCCTTCCTGCCGCTCTTGTCGCTGATGCGCTATGCGATCTTTTACCCTGGCTTCGCAAGCCCGAGCAGCTCACCCTATACCTCGCTGCAGGATTCAGTGTCTTTCTCCTGCTAGGTTCTTTGATGTCGCCTGCCGGAACGGGCATTTCATGGAGCAACGGCATAGCAGGTGCAGGGATTACACTGCTGTATTATGGAGGAAGGCACTGGCTGAACCGTGAATATGGATTACAGATCATGCTGGCCTTCCTCCTGCCACTGCTGCTATGGCCTATAGGGCTTCAATAATGTCGCCAGCGATCACAGAGGCAGGATGCTGGCGATGACGTGCGGCTGTTTCTCCAGCCGCACCATGCAAATACACGCCAAAAGCTGCTGCCTGCGAAGCACTCAGGCCCTGAGCCAGCAAACCTGCGATGATGCCTGTTAGCACATCGCCCGCACCGCCTGTCGCCATCCCAGCATGGCCTGTGGTATTGACGTAGGCCGCTCCGTCGGGACAAGCGATGACGGTGCGCGCTCCTTTGAGCACCAGCGTGACCCCACGTGTTCGGGCGTACTCCCGGGCATGGGTGATACGGTCACGCTGCACCTCTGCTGTCGGTATGCCCAGCAGACAAGCCATTTCACCGGGGTGCGGCGTCAGTACGACTGCCGCACTTCTCGGCTTCCAAGCCTCTAGCTCAGGCCCCGCCGAGGCGAGGATGTTCAAGGCGTCCGCATCAAGTAGGAGCGGACCGCCGTATTCCTCCCACAGGCGGCGTAGCCAGCCGGTGTCCCCTGCAAAGCGGCCGAGGCCGGGGCCGACGGCCAGCACATCACGTGCCTGCGCGAGCTGTAGCAGCTCGTCTGCGGAGTCGGCGTTCCATTCGCCGTCTCCGCCTGCTGCTGCGGCAGCGAGCATTAGTTCCGGCGCGGCGCCAATGACGCGCGGCAGCAGCGCTTCGGGCACCGCCCACGTGACAAGGCCGCTGCCGATGCGCAGGGCGGCACGTGCGGCCAGCAAGCCCGCGCCGCTCATGCGCAGGCTTCCAGCCGCGACCAGAACGTGGCCGTAGGTGCCCTTGTGTCCATCCGGCACGCGGCTGCGGCTTACATCCACGTCCAGCGCAGCGCGCAGCGTGTCACGGGTCAAGAGCTGCAGCTGCACGCCGCACTCACGGGCAAGGCCGGGTGGAATACCGATGTAGCGTACCACCACATCGCCTGCGGTCCCGGCGCCTGGATATTGGACGAGCCCACGCTTCAAGTAGGCGAGGCATACGGTGACGCGCGCACGAATGCACGGCTCGTGCAGTGCACCTGTGTCGGCGTCAAGGCCGCTAGGCACGTCTACCGACACCAGCGGCACGCCGCTGGCATTGGCCTCGCGGATCAGCGAGGCGTAGGGTTCGCGCGGCGGGCCTTGCGTGCCCGTGCCCAGCAGGGCATCGACGATGCCGGAGGCGCCGCGCAGGTCGAGGGTATCCCGGCCATAGAGGATCACCGGGATACCCAGAGCCGCGATGATATCGCGCTGCGCAGCCGCTTCACCCCGCAGCGTGTCTGGCGGCTCGACGTACACAACGGTGACGCGTAGACCTGCATCGGTTAAATGGCGGGCCGCCACCAGTCCGTCACCACCGTTGTTGCCTTTGCCTACGAGGATATACCAGTGTTCTCGTTCCCGTAAGTCATGTCGTCCTTGACTCCACGTCTCTGTCCGTATAACACCGCCATGTTCCGGTATATCCCCCGGCCCTATGTGTGAAAGCTTCAATACTTCGTCAGCTACCGCGCGCCCGGCATTTTCCATCAAGGTAAGGGCCGGAATACCCAGCTTGTCAATTGTATAGCGATCCAATTCTCGCATTTCTTCGGCGGTCACCATATACATGCCTTTCGCCTCCCGTATGGCTATCCCTGCTTATTAATATCCAACTGTAAAACGGGAATTGACAAATTCCCCTTCTACTAACTCATCAATCAGGGCTACCGCATAATCTTCGACCGAGATACGGCTATGGCCTAATTCGTCAACCACCAAATGATCCAAACCAATACGGAACTGTCCTGTACGTTTTCCTGCTTCAATCATTCCGGCAGGACTACAATAGGTCCAGTCTACATCCGCAGCGCGGTACAGCTCCAGTGCATCTGCATGGGCAGCCGCCAGCGGCTTCACTTCCTCCGGAAACTCGGCGGTATCCATGAGGCGTTCACCGTTTTCTGTTTTCAGACTTCCCGCTCCACCAACGACAAGTATGCGCTCCGCGCCAGAACGCCGAGTTCCTTCCAGCAAAGAACGAGTCGCTTCGAGCAGTTCTTCCTCTTCTCCAAACTTGGGACCGTATGCGCTAATGATAGCATCGTGCCCCTTAGCCACTTCCGTAACGGAATTCGGATTTAGAATATCTGCTTGAACCACCGTCAAGTATTCACTTTGCTCCGTCACACGTTGCGGATCGCGCACCGCTGCTGTCACCTCATACTTACGCTTGATAGCTTCCTTTACTAACGCTTTGCCGATTGTTCCTGTTGCCCCGAAAATAATAACCTTCATATTCACTGCCTTCTTCCTGTCTATAATTTACTTACTGTTATTTATCCGTTTTATCTCCAGCTTAAACCCGTGCAAGATATCGATTCGATGTCTCATGATCTTCTGTTGCAATTTTTATATTTTTATCCATACCGAATCTACCCTCCTGCTTGTATCTTGTCTATTTTACCAAAAAATACTTCATATATCCTGGTCAAAGGTATACAAGCCCTTGAAATGCCTGTGTAGTCTGTGCAATAGTGTAGAAAGAACAATGGAAGGAGGGATTGCGGGTGTCCCCGACGGACTTCGCGGCGTTAGTCGCATATATCTCACCCGGTCTGATCGCCTTCCTGCTGGCGTTGTCTTTGCTGGTATGGCTGTATGTTCACAGTGCAGCCCAGCTTCGAAATTCGCGTCAGCAGCGGCTGGAAGAATTACAGGAATCGCTGCGTATCTATGGACGATTAGCTGGTTGTCTCCAAACCACTACCCAGAACGGGTTCAATAACAGCGAAAAGCAGTACCAGAACGGACTCATCCACGCTCTTCAGGAAGCCAAAGCTGCTCCCTATTTGACCCCTCACCTTCAAGAGCAGGTTCAAGCATCCCTTCGGGAGTGTGATGCGTTCCGCAGAGAATTGCTTCTCAAATCACTGGAGCGTGAAATGAACAAACTCATTGAGGAACGGCGTCTTGTTCTGCTGGAATCTCATGCTCCGGGCTGGGGAACAGCATTGTGGAAGCTATTGCGTCCAGCAGCTGGTCCGCTGGCACTGGCAGGAATCGTCTGGTTGGTCACAAGGCTGGTTGTGGAACTGACAGCCTCCAGCCATGTTGATGTTAGTCTGCCCGACACTGCACAATCTGCCTCATGGCTCAAAGGGTATGCATGGATGAAATTCGTTTCAGGCCTGATCGCCCTACTGTATGTATATCGGCTGATGACCCTGCGCAGACAAAATGATCTGGACGTGACGGCATCCCATTTTCCAACAAGCCTGTTGTGCTTGGTAATCGCCGCTGTCGCCCTGTTTCAATGGATCGGACCCGAAGCGTCTCCCTACATACTGGCTGTTCAGCTTGTGCTGTTCTTGATCGGCTTCCGACTTACCCGAGGCCGCTCTCGCAGTGATCGTCCTTATGTTGGTCATCCCGGCTTGATCAAGGCAGATGCTTCTCAACATCAGGATTTACGCGTAGCAGATAAAGATAAAACGGCTGACTCTTCTTTGGCAGAAGAACATATCCGATCCTAAACACCAATCGACATGCCTGTACCCGTATCCTGCCTGCAAATCACATACCATCACAGGACATCCCAACAACAAAGAAAGAGTTTATGGGGTGTCCTGTTTTTTGAACAATTTTTGGATTTTTGTGGGGTTAGGCTTGTGCCAATGATCAAGGAAAGGGTATATTGTTTATATAAATGTAAATCATATCGTTTTTTATGTATTATTATTGAAAAAAATCCATATATGTTAAACTACCATCAATTTATGATGTGCGTTAGAATTGGAGGAACTATGCAACTGGACATTTCTGAAAAATCACTTCCCGTTTATGAGGCGCTGGCCAGTGAGGTTCGGCTAAACATGATTGTTCTGCTTGCGGAGAAGCCTATGAATATACGTGAGCTGGCGGAAGCTTTGGGGCTCAGCAGTGCGATTATGACGATGCATGTCAAGAAACTGGAGAGAGCGTCCATTATTTCGACCAAAATGCTGCCCGGACGAGGCGGGGTACAGAAAGTGTGCTCGCTGGCAACAGACAAAATTGAAATCGCCATGCCACGCTATCAGCAGGATGTACGGCAATTCCATCAGACAGAGATTTCCGTCGGACACTTTACAGATTTTGAAATACAGGCGACCTGCGGACTGGCTACCGTCGAAAAGATCATTGGTGAATTCGATGAGCCTCGTTCGTTCTTGGACCCTGAGCGCTTCAATTCCAAAATTCTTTGGTTCAGCCAAGGATATATGGATTATAAGGTGCCGAATTTCCTACTGTCCAGCCAAAAAGCTGAGGAACTGGAAATTTCGATGGAACTATCATCCGAGGCCCCTTTTACCAATGATAATTGGCCTTCAGATATCACCTTTTTCCTAAATGATGTGAATTTGGGTACATGGACCAGCCCAGGGGATTTCGGGGATAACCGTGGTAAATACACACCTGCATGGTGGCCTGATTTTATCAATCAATATGGTCTCCTCAAAAGACTTCGCGTTACCTCCGAGGGTACCTTTATGGATGGGAAGCAAATTTCTGACGTGACTTTAAGCCAAGTGCTGATTGATCAGAAACAATGGAAATTCCGTATTGCCATATTGGATGATGCCCAGCATGTGGGAGGGGTTACTCTGTTCGGCACCGGATTCGGTAACTACAATCAGGACATCTTGTTCCGTTTGTACTACAAACATGCAGAAAATCATACCAAAACAGTAACGGTAGAAGCTGGCGATAGCAGCAAATAGTTTTAGTCCACTTCAAGACCTGAACACGGCGTTTTGCCCATGCCTTTCATGGGAAACAAAGCGCCGTGTTTTATTTTTCATTCACTTATATCGTACTCTTTTGCCACGTGCTATCCGATTAGCGTACAGGTTCAATACACACAGGTGAAGGAACCTCCAGCACATATCCCGTTCGGGTCAGCCTTCCATCCTCACTATGGATGGCAAAGGATACGAGGTTGTTTCCATCCTGATTCGCCACTACCAGATAACCGGACAGGATGTTGAAGTTACGCGGTGTGCTGCCGAAGGTTTCCACCCATTCAACCGTCTTCAGCTTGCCGCTGTCCAGATCGACATGGTATAGCACGATGCTGTCATGGCCGCGGTTTGACACATACAAAAAGCGTCCACAGGGCGTAATCCGAATATCGGCTGCTGTATTATCTACATTTATAAAGCCTTCTGGCAGTGTGGACAGGCTTTGCAGCAATGTAAGCTCACCATTACGTTCGTTATAACTAAACACAGCGACGGTATTGTTCAACTCATTGGCGACAAAAGCATATGGACGCGAAGGATGAAAAACCAGATGACGCGGTCCAGAACCAGGTGGCAAATCTGTCTCACGATGGGTCACCAGTTTGCCATCCTCTGTCAAACGGTATACCACAATCTGATCCAGCCCCAGATCACATATCAGGGCATACTGTCCTGAAGGATCTGGAATAATCAAATGCGGATGTGCCGCATCCTGACGGTCCTGGCGAATACCTGAGCCGGTATGCTGAACTTGCCCCGACATGTCTCCTAATCCTCCGGCTTCCGTCACAGGGAACACAACGGCATTGCCGCCTGAATAGTTGGAAGCCAGCACATATCGTCCATCGGTTGTTACGGAAACATAGCAAGTATGTGCTCCCTCTGTCCCTTTGCGATCCAAAGGATGTAATTCCCCCGTCTGGGTATTCACCTGATACGCATACAGCTCGCCTCCTTCTGTTTCACTGGCAGCATACAGCTTTGTCCCATCCGGGTGTAGCGCGAGAAAAGAAGGCCTCTCCATCCCTTCCACACCTCCAACCATGCGCAGATCACCATGGGTCACATTCAAAGCACATACATATATTCCTCTTTCCTGACGAGACGCATAAGTCCCTGTATAAAATAACTGCTCATTCCGCTCTTCCATCGGCTCTCAGCTCCTTCTAGCTTTTTTTATCTGGCTTTTAGCTCTACTATTTGTCTTGTTGTAAAACCATCATGCATTATTACCCAAGATTCTGTCGTTTCATTAACGTTTCGCAATGTATGCAAAAAAATAGCCTCCTTCGGCGCCATCTGTGGTTCATAAGAACGTCACAGTTCACACCAAAAGAGACTAAATTTACGACAAGAACAACATTAAACCGCTGTGGTTTGCGTATCTCTGCTATTCCATTTTACAGCCAGCCCCAAACTAAGGATGAGAATGACTGCCCCAAAAATGTATGGCAAATTGATATGCACATCGAACAATTTGCCCGCAAGCGCAGGCCCCAGAATATTACCAATACTCATATAAGCATTGTTCATGCCGGCTGCAACTCCCTGCTCATCCCCCGCCATTTTGGATAGAGCAGTATTAATGGCTGGCCGCAGCAACGACGTAGCGGTAAAGAAGATAAGCGATACCCCGAGTACATAATAAAAGTTGCCGGAGAGCAGCATAAGCACAAGGGAAATCGCTGAAAACAGAAAGGAACCGATAATGACACCCTTTTCGCCAAAACGATTCAACATCGGGCTAATGACCACAGCTTGAATCACGGTTCCGACCAGTGCTCCTACGGTAATAATGATAGCAATATCACGCTCATTGTAATGAAACTTGCCCGTCACGAAGAAAGGAAACATCGTTTCAAAATGCGTCAATCCAAAGGTTAGCGTGAATATCATAATCAGCAGCATAAAGTAAGGCTTGCGGAAAGAAAGGGCAAACTGTTTAATCACATTATCCCGTTTGGCCTTGACATTCCGAAACTTCAACTGTTTCTCCAGCGACAAGGTTTCGGGCAGCATAATCAAGGAAATCAGTGCAGCTACGCCCGATACGGCCGCCGAAACATATAAGGGCGTACGAATCGAGATATCTGCCAGCAAGCCGCCCACACCAGGACCGATCACAAAGCCAAGAGACATGGCAGCACCCAACAACCCCATTCCTCTACCGCGATTGTGGACCGTTGTAATATCAGCAATATAGGCCATCATCGGAGGAATCATAAAAGCTGCTCCTGCACCTCCCAGCAAACGGGAGATATATAGTATGGTTAACGATTCCCCAATCGCAAACAATACAGAAGACGCCGTCATGATTACCAAACCGATAATAATCATTTTTTTACGTCCGTATTTATCGGACCATTCTCCCGCTAACGGCGAAAACAGGAATTGGGTTAAGCCAAACACGGCAACCAAATAACCACCCGTTTCACCACTGCCTCCCAAGGAGCTCATAAACTTGGGAAGGATCGGAATAATGAGGCCAATCCCCAGCATGGCAATAAACATATTAATCATCAAAATGACCAGCGGCCCCATTTTCAACTGTTGTGAATCTGACATGTAGCGTTTTGTCCTCCTCAGGTTCTTTATTTCGTATACGAAAATCTTATTTTGCAACCATTCCAGCAAAACTCTTCATTATATTAATAGAGAGAAGGACAAATAACAATCATAAAATACTTCCGATAACCCTGAATCTTTCCTTTGGGCAGAACAGCAAAAAGGAACAACTTGAAATGGCGATGTTGTCCCTCTCATAACGAACGACCAGGATGAATTTCTGGAACGGTCTGGCGGTCCCTACGAACTTTATTGTGGATCTTCGAATAGCTCCTGTATCATCTTTTCCCTGTTATTCAGAAATTGTTTCGTAATGATAAAATGATCGGTTTCCTCTAGCGTCCGGGTGTCAATCCCTTCATGTGTCAGATGATACAAGATGGAATCTGGATAAGCCATCAAAATAGGGGAATGAGTAGAAATGATAAACTGTGAGCCCTGCTGCACCAGCTCGTGAATCCGTGCAAGCATGGCCATCTGGCGCAAAGGCGATAATGCAGCTTCCGGTTCATCCAAAATATACAATCCTTGCCCTCCAAACCGATGCACAAAGGCAGCAAAAAAAGACTCGCCATGCGACTGCTCATGCAGCGATTTACCCCCGTAGGAATCTCGAATCGGTCGCCCTCCTCCTTCTCGATCCAGCTCGTCGATGTGAGTCGCCACATTATAGTAGCTCTCCGCCCGGAAAAAGAAGCCATCCCTTGGCTTTTCTACCCCTCTCACCAGCCGGATATGCTCATACAGTGAGGAATGCGTGGCTTGTGTAGAAAAATTGAAATTTTTAGTACCTCCCTCTGGATTAAATCCCCACGCGACCGCGATTGCCTCCATAAGCGTCGATTTACCTACGCCATTTTCTCCAATAATATAGGTGACGGAAGGATGAAATTTGAGTTCGTTCCACTGGTGTAAGGCTTTTAAGTTAAACGGATATTGGCTCTTGTCCGCATCTGGAGGCCATATCAGCTCCAGGCGACGTATAAAAAGATTACGGTCCCATATACTCATATCCAAATCAGCTCCATTGCCAAGCAATTCACTAGGTTTTCCATCATTATATTGGAATTATTTACAGCAATCAATCTGAAATCCCATTTCGTAACCCTTCTGTTGTTATTGAAGCGATTATTACAGGTATAATATATAGTAATGTTCATCGGGTATGAAATCTAAGCACCTCATTCCGTGTATATCTCATTCTTTTCCAAGCAGGTGAATCTATGAAATCTAATCACAAACCGATTCAATCTTTTAAAATCGTACAGTTCATAATGACCATCTACAGGCAGCGATTGACACGTATTTTGCTACCGTTGGCTGTACTGGCTTTTATTATATGGGAGGCCGGACGAGAACTAAAAGACTTTAATCTGGCGCGTATGCTTCATGAGCTGCGGCGAATGGATGCCACCTTTCTCATCGAGATTGGCTTGTTCTCACTGGTTGCTGTGGCGGCTATGAGTGCATATGATTACGTAATCAGACATCATTTCAAGCTTCAGGTCAAGCCTGGAACAACATTTCGCTACGCCTGGATCTCCAATACCTTTAATAATGTCTTTGGTTTTGCAGGCTTTACAGGAGCGGGACTTCGCACAGTACTGTATAAGAAAAGCGGTGTGCCGTTGGGTGTCATCACCTCTGCGGTCGTGTTTCTTTCGCCAGTCGTCATTACCGGACTATCTTTGCTGGCTTGGGGAGCCATTGTTCATCTGTATCCGGTACAGCCTGTACTGGATGCTCACCCGTGGCTTCATTGGGCGCTGTGGGGAATGGCATTGTACCTACCGCTATTCCTGATCATGCAGCGCTCCAAACGGTACTCCACATGGTTCAACAAGGGAGAAGGACAGCTTTCCTGGTCCACCATCTCCGCTTCCATCAGTGCTTCCCTGCTGGAATGGCTGCTGGCTGGCCTTACCTTTGCATGGATCGGCTCGCACTTGCTCCATGAACTGCCGATGCATGCTGTGTTCGGTATTTATGTAATAGCCGCGATTGCCGGGTTAATCAGTCTTGCACCCGGAGGGGTCGGGGCATTCGACATCATTGCCCTGCTCGGGCTGCAAATGGCGGGAGCCAACTCAGATCGGGCACTGGCTGTCCTACTGGTCTTTCGCGTCTTTTATTACATCATCCCGTGGCTCATCGGCTTGGTATTAGCCGCGCTGGAAATGATTCCGCGTAACGAGCGCCTGAATCAGCTAGCTGAGACAGGTTGGGATTACTCCCTTAATGCCTGGCAGAAGGTATGGGGCTGGCCTGGTCAATTCCGGTTTTTGGCCGATCTAGGGGTATGGGCGCTTGGTAAGCTGGTACTCATCTCCGGCGTGGTGCTTCTTTTGTCGGCAGCTACGCCCGGTCTGTTATATCGGCTTCGTTTTGCTGAGCATTTGCTCAGCCTGCCCGTCATGCGCTTGTCGCATGAAATCTCGGTCATCATCGGAATTATGCTTGTCGTTCTGTCCCATGGAATCTCTCTGCGGATTCGCAGAGCATTACGACTGACATTGATACTGCTTCTGACAGGAGCTATTTTCACCTTCACTAAAGGTCTGGATTTTGAAGAAGCTTTATTCCTACTGTTTGTGGCGTTAATGCTATGGATTTCGCGTTCGCGGTTTTATCGGGTCAGTGCGCCGCTGAATCGGCACAACATTTTAATATGGGGTGGATTATCTCTACTCGTAACCGGGGCTTATTTTATCATTGGGGCAGGCTCCAACACTCCCTTTATGCGCCATTTGCATGCCAAGGTCCATCTAGACTTTTTTATGAACCGCAGCGATTACGGAGTTACCGCCGTGTTTAGTCTGATTTTGGCATGGGTATTCCTGACGGTATATTTCTTTCTTCGACCTCAGCGTAGCATCGCTAATCTACCCGACGAGCAGGAGCTGGATAAGCTAAAAGAATTTTTGGAACGGCAGGGTGGTAATCTCGTCTCTCATATGCTTTTTCTGGGCGATAAATATCTGTATTGGACCAAAAATGAACAGGTTGTCATTCCCTACGCTCGTAGCCGGGACAAACTGATTGTATTAGGTGACCCACTCGGTCCAAAAGAACGTGTGAGTGAAGCCATTCAGGAATTTCAGCGGTTCGCAGATCGGTATGCGTTAACGGCTGTATTTTATCAGGCCTCGCCGGAGTATTTGTCCATCTATCACGAGAACGGCTATCGCTTTTTCAAACTGGGCGAGGAAGCACTGGTGCCGCTGGAATCATTTACACTGACGGGCAAAAGCAATCAAGCGCTACGCAGCGCCAAAAACCGTTTTGACCGCGAGGGCTACTCGTTCGAAATCATCCAACCGCCTCTAGAGGCGTCACTGATTGAGGAGATTCGTCAGGTTTCGAATATTTGGCTGGATGGGCGCAAGGAGAAGGGATATTCACTCGGCTGGTTCAAAGAACCCTATCTTCAGTTGGCTCCGATTGCATTGCTAAAGGACTCTGAAGGGAAGGTCATCGCTTTCGCTACGATGGCCCCTGCCTATGATCATGGACGGACGGTCTCCATTGACCTGATGCGCCACTTGTCTGACACGCCAAATGGCACGATGGATTATTTATTCACACGGGTCATTGAGTGGGCCAAGGAGAGTGGGTATACGACATTTAATCTGGGAATGGCACCGCTGTCCCAGGTAGGACAAAGTGAAAAGGCATTGCGCGAGGAAAAACTGGCTCGACTTGTTTTCCAATACGGGGGACATTTTTACGGCTTTCAGGGGCTGCGGCGCTTTAAGGATAAGTTCAAGCCGCAATGGGAGCCGCGCTATCTGGCCTATCCAGCTTCTGTCTTTCTACCGATCCTGACGCTGGAGCTGGTATATCTCGTGTCCAAACGCTCGGACTAAACAAAGGGCTGACAACAGGACTTTAATAGTCTAACACGACGTAAAAAAGGGTGTTCCCCAACCACGAACGGTTGCTGGAACACCCTTTTATATTCACAAATCTTCTTAGAAGCTGCCTTTTACAACAACTTCAGAGAGTGGAAAACGTCCTGATGGACGTGCTGGCACTTGTGCCTTACCTACACTAATAAGCAGGGTTGGCAGGTAACGTGCTGGAATATTGAATTGCTCGATCAACTGTGCTGGAATGAAACCGCCCATTGCGCAAGTGTCGTAGCCCAGAGATTTAGCAGCCAACATAATATTTTGTGCTGCAAGAGCAGAGTTCAGGATGGCTGCATCGCGAGCTACTTGCGGGTTTTGGTACGCGCCATTGATTTGACCTACCAATGCGTCACGGATTTCCGCTGGCAGTGCGCCTGCTTCTACCGCTTGATCATAAATGACGGTGTTACGGTTCGCTTCCAAATCACCCAATACGGCAATCGTAACGGAACTTTCCGCTACTTGACCCTGATTGTAGGCGATAGGCAGCAATTTTTGCTTGTCCGCTTCGCTTTCGATAACAAGGAATTTCCAATGTTGAAGGTTCCAAGCGGAAGGAGCTTCTATCGCCGCAGTCAAAATAGCCTCCAAATCTTCCTCTGGCAATTTAAAATCCTTAACATAGCTCTTTACCGCGTGTCTTTCACTAATCGTAGATAGGGTTTCATTTTTTGGACTACTCGACATTCTGGGCACACTCCTAATTTCTTATGATATATATCTAACTTGAATCCTCATTAACTTCCCAAACTACTGCAATTATAAAAATGATAGTTAGTCATGTCAATATGTTTAAGTATGACCCTGCACTCAAAATACAGTACAATACGGATAAAGACATACATATCGGCAGATGCCTGCCGATGGGACAAGACATAATGAGTTCATTTTGTTCTCATTTGAATTAAAAAAGGAGCGTTACTATGATTGGATCGTTTAAAAAAACAGATATTGCTTTGTTTGCCGCCTGGGTTGTAGCTTGTGTGGCAACTTTGGGCAGTCTGTATCTCAGCGAGATTTTGGGGTATGAGCCTTGTAAGCTATGCTGGTTTCAGCGCATTCTGATGTATCCCCTGACCCTTCTACTCGGGATCGCCTATTTTCGAGGGGATTCGGGGATACGCCGTTATGTCATGCCGTTGGCTATCATTGGAGGTGCGATTTCGGCCTATCATTTTACCATTCAGCGCATCCATGCAGCCGCCAAAGCAGCTACGCAAACTTCAACTTCCTGCGGCAGAGTATCCTGTGAACAGGATTACCTAAACTGGTTCGATTTCATCACCATTCCTTTTCTCGCACTGATCGCCTTTATCCTTATTATTGTAGCCATGGGTTATATCATGCGAAAGGAGAAAAAATCAGCTCAGGGAGAGGTACAAGCAACAGAACTCGCATAAGTATGAAAGAGACCCAATTATAGGGCCAGTGTTATCACCAAGAGGCGTATAATCCGCTTGCCGGGGGAGAGACTGTAACTAAATATATCCATTGCATATGTGGTATAATGTGAAAGGTTTGCAGTCTGTCCAATAACGCTTATATTCCTTATAGAGGGGGCCAGTCCATGTTTCATATTAGCACCCCATTGCTGCAATATGGCGCAACCTTCGGTATGATCTTAATCGCTATATCGGCTATTTTCATCCGTATGAAGACAGGTCATCGCCCGATTAATGCCAAAAAAATCATCATCCCTCCGCTCGGCATGAGCACCGGTTTTATGATGTTCGTGGTACCGGAAGTACGGGTTCCCTGGCTTTGGGCGCTGGGCGCTTTTCTGGTCGGCTGGTTTATTTTTTCTTACCCGTTGATCCGCAGCACCAAATTTGAGTTGCAAGAAGGGCTGGTTTTCGTGCAACGCTCACGTACCTTCTTCTTTATCCTATTCAGCCTGCTGATCGTCCGATTGCTGCTGCATGAATTTATTCAGCATTACATTACCATTCCGCAGACAGCAGGGCTATTTTTCATCCTAGCCTTCGGCACCTTGTTACACTGGCGGCTCCGTATGTATTTTCAATATCGTCAATTCGTTCCGGACGAGACAGAAGTCCGCATCTGACCAACGGTTTTTTAACATGCTTGCTAGCATATTGCTGTATAGACCAAAAAAGGACACGTTCTCCCAGCCAGGAGGCCGTGCCTTTTTGGTCTTTTCGTCTTTTTAGTCTATCGGAGGCTACATTTCCGCCTTGCCCGGACGCCGGGCGCTAGGCACTTACTGGGAGCTTTCTTTTGTAAACAGCGTGCTGCCGTTTATGTTGTTCTGCGGAGCATAAGCGCCGTCCCAGGTGATAAAGAAGCTTGCTCCGGTGTAGATTTCATTCAGGGCCTTGTTCCAAAGCGAATAATCGAATTCCTTGAGCTGATTATTGTTGCGATCCACATGGTCGCCACCCACGGCTGGTCCAATTTCGCAGAAGCCATAAGTTTTTCCAAGTCCTTTGATGTCATTGTAAGCCATCTTAATTTCATTGTCATTGGACGGATCGTCGCTGTAAGCGTCGATGCCAATCCAGGTGACATAGCTGGAGCCGGGGTAATAAGCAGCCGCGTTGGCTCCTTTATTTGGAGCATAGACAAAATTGACGTTGGACATGCCATTGGTCGTCACAATGTAATTGTACAGATTGATGTACAGGTTCTTATAGTCCGTCGTGTTCTTGTCCCCCCACCAGAACCAGCCTCCGTTCATTTCATGGAAGGGTCTGTAGTAAACGGGGGATGAATTAAACTTTTGCAGGCCGGTCACGACATTGTCAACCTGGGCCTTATAATTTTGCAGCCATGCGGGGCTGGACGAATTGATGGATGAAATGTCTGTATTAGCCAAGATCTCGAAATCGGAATCAGACATCGGGGCGTTTACATTTCCACCCTGGGGATTGGGCATGTGGGTGGAAACGGTGACGATTTTCCCCAAGGCTTGGATGGCGGAGGCGCTATTGGAGGTAATGGAGGCTGCATCGGTTCCCCCCTGGTTCCAGTTCAGCAGATCATAGGAGACGATGTCAGGATTGTAGTTCCAGACAGGACTGGTGTTTACACTTCCGTCATAGCCCAGGAACATGCCAGTATAGTTGATATTGCTCTCCGCGCCTGCCGTCATTGGTAGCGAGAATAATAATGCAGCCCCGGTCAGAGCGCTGATCAAGCTCTTCGTTTTCTTGAATGAATTCATAATGGTTATCCTCCTGATGTTTATATCTTGCTACTTGTAATTGCAAGACTTAAGATGTGACCGATATTCCCCTAGGACAATGCTGACTCGCAACCTACATGTTTTTCGTTTTAGCGAGTGGATCTCCATCTTCCTAAAGGAATACGTTTTTGTGATCCTCAATTACATCGACATCAGGGAGAAAAGTTGAAATAGTTCTATTAGAGCAAAAAAATAATTCATATAACAATGAACAAACAATTTCTCCAAAATGTGGTAGGGACTAAATGTGTAATAAAGGAAATTTTTTCATTTCATTCTTATGAATTTGTTTTCAAATTATTGTTATTTTTGTACTATATAGAAGATTCATAATCACACACTTAGCGTATCCTAGCGTCCAGAACTAAGCTGATCACTCTGATGGCATAGTGTATATTTCGTTAAAATGGTGGCCTGGCACTCATGAAATGAAAAAAACCGATATTCGCCTTTTGGCCAAAATCGGTTTTTGGAGGTGAAACCATTATTCCCCGCAGTAAGGCACGAATGTCCTGAGCTAAAAGCTTAGGTTCTTCACCCGCCGCAGCAATTTTTTTTGTACTGGACCTTTATAGAATGCACGTAACAAAAGGGACTGTCCTCTGGACAGCCCCTTTTCTGTAATATGTCCAGACCATTCACCACGGTAGTCTGTATGCTTGCGGTGGATGCCTGCTTTTATTATTGCTGGGTCAAAATGATCGGACCCTCTGCTGTAATGGCCAGCGTATGCTCGTATTGCGCAGACAAGCCGCCGTCCAACGTGCGTGCGGTCCAGCCGTCCGCATCAATTTTACTGCGGTATGTGCCTGTGTTGAGCATCGGCTCAATTGTAATGACCATACCCTCTTTTAAGCGTGGTCCACGGTGTGGAGGTCCGTAATGTGGAACCTGCGGTTGCTCATGCATCTCTTCTCCGATACCGTGCCCAATAAATTCGCGTACGACCGAGAAGCCTTCCGCTTCCGCGTAGGTTTGTATCGCATGGGAAATATCACCGATCCGGTTACCGATAACGGCTTGCTCAATCCCTTTATACAGCGATTCCTTGGTAACATCCAGCAGCTTTTGCGCCTGCTCAGACACATTACCCACCGCATACGACCAAGCGGAATCTGCCAGCCAGCCATTCAGGTTCACAACCATGTCGATCGTCACGATGTCCCCGTCCTTCAACGGTGTCTTATTCGGAAAGCCGTGGCAAATCACATCGTTAGGTGAGCCACAAGTTGCAAACTGGTAGCCGTTATAGCCCTTTTGCTCCGGTGTTGCGCCATGCTTCTTCATAAAGGATTCCGCAAAGGCGTCAATTTCCAGTGTCGTAATGCCCGGCTTGATCATTTTGGCAATTTCCCGGTGGCAAGCAGCCAGAATGTCTCCAGCTTTTTTCATATTTTCAATTTGTTCTTTGGTTTTAATGATAATCATTAAACGGTCTCCTTCTTTTCCGTGTTCGTTCCACTTTTCACTGCTTCTTTTTTCTGCTTCTATTGTAACGCTAAAAGCAGCGAAATGGAACCGATGTCAACTGATACCGTTTACAATGATCTTAAACGGGGTATATAATATTCCATAACTTGTATACCAGTATGCAAAATCATTTCCTAGATAGGAGTATCCTATGAAATATCCAACAACCTGGTTACAGGGCGCATCGCTTGGGGAAAGGATTGCTTGTGAACTTCGGCTTCAGATTATACGCGGCGTTCAGACACCAGGCACTGTGCTATCTGAGAATCAGATTGCTGCCGATTTTGGTACCAGTCGTTCTCCGGTGCGTGAAGCCTTGAAGGCACTCTCGGGCGAAGGACTGATCCGTCTGGAGCGCATGGGGGCGATTGTCGTCGGCATGACACCCGGTGATATGGAGGAGCTATTCGATGTGCGAATGCTGATTGAACATTTTGTTGTACAAAGGTATGTACATAGTGATAATGCCACATTGGTGACTGTTTTGAATCAGATGATTGACAAAATGGAAGTCGCTCTCAAGTACAGGGATGTCGTTGAATTTTCTCTTCAGGATTTTAATTTTCATGAGGCTCTGGTTCTGGAAGCAGGCCATACCCGTATTCTTCATACCTGGAACGGTATGAGACAGCTAATCCTAACCGTCATGTTAGCTGCGACAGAACAACGATTTGCGTCCAACATCGAAGAATCACAAGTCACGATTCACAAACATCGAACCTTTGCAAACGCTTTAAATCAGGGGGATGCTCAGGAGTTGTCAGGATTTATTGAGGATCATTATCGAGATACCCGCAACGCGGTTAACGATAGCGTCCTGTCTCCCTACAGAAGAAAGACATCGTCCTAGCCACAATATGCGTGACAAAGAGCAGATGTACCGCGCTTTATGCGTTTCTCGCTGGCGCGGCTCTCTTTTAATTGAAGTTGTCGACAAGTATACATTTAGCTATACATATAAGAATAAGGAGGCAGACCTTCATGAACACATTATTCGGCTTAAGCCATAACGCGTCCCTGCTCATATGGGCGCTAGTTACCGTCATTCTTTTGATTTTGCTGATTGCTAAATTCAAATGGAATCCCTTCGTTTCACTGCTGCTTTCGTCGGTATTTCTCGGACTGGTTAACGGGATGCCTGGTCATGAAGTTACTGCCTCCATCACCAAAGGGCTCGGCAGTACACTTGGCTCCATCGCCATCGTGATCGGTTTAGGCACAATGCTCGGTAAAATGATGGCAGAATCTGGCGGTGCCGAACGCATCGCGACTACACTGATGGATCGTTTTGGTGAAAAACGCGTTCATTGGGCGATGATGATCGTAGGCTTTATCGTGGGAATTCCGGTGTTTTTTGAGGTTGGTATTATTTTATTAATTCCCATCCTGTTCACGGTTGCCCGTAAAATGAACATGTCTCTGCTGAAAATCGGTATTCCAATGCTGGCAGGACTATCGACGGTACACGGCCTTTTACCACCCCACCCGGCTCCGATGATCGCGATTGAAGCCTTTAACGCCAATATTGGACGCACGATAGGATATGCACTCATCGTGGGCATCCCATCCGCCATTATTGCAGGCCCGGTCTTCGGCGCTTGGATTGGCAAAAGAATCATGGTCAGACCTTCCGAGAGGCTGGACGAGCAGTTCAGAAATACGACGGGGCGGTCGTTGCCTCCCTTTTGGATTACTTTGTTCACCATTTTGTTACCTGTTATTCTAATGCTTAGCGGATCAGTCGCTGAAATTGTAGACCCGGCCAATACACATCCGCTCACTGTATTTTTCAAATTCATTGGTGATGAGGTTATGGCATTACTGATTGCGGCCGTGTTTTCTTTTTTCTCGCTAGGCTATGCACGTGGTCTAAAGAAAGAGGACTTGTCCCGTTTTACCAGTGAATGTCTGGCACCAACAGCCTCTATTATCTTAATTATCGGGAGCGGTGGTGCATTTAAAACGGTATTGATCGACAGCGGTGTAGGTCAGGCCATTGCAGCGGTCGCTACAGGAGCCCATATGAATGTGATTGTATTTGCTTTTCTGGTCGCTGCGCTCATTCGTGTAGCCACTGGATCAGCGACAGTCGCGATGACGACAGGCTCCGGTATTGTCGCACCTGTGCTGGCACTTACACCCGGCGCGAATGTCGAACTGGTCGTCCTTGCTACAGGAGCAGGGTCGCTGATCTTGTCTCATGTGAATGACGCCGGTTTTTGGATGATTAAAGAATTTTTCAATATGACGGTTCCGCAGACTCTAAAGTCATGGACCGTTATGGAAACCATCCTCTCCCTGGTCGCTTTCGGTTTGATTATGCTGCTGAGTGTGTTAACTTAACGATAATGAGCTAATAACGGTAAGTGAAGGGGAGATTGAATATGACAGACACCCGATATATGATCGGCGTCGATATCGGTACGACCAGTACCAAAGCAGTTCTTTTCGAAGAAAACGGCAATATTGCCGCCCAGCACCATGTGGGTTATCCGCTCCATACACCTGAGCCGGATGCGGCAGAACAAGATCCGGAAGATATTTTCAAAGCTGTTGTGACGACGGTGCAAGAGGTCATGCAACAAAGCGGAGTGTCAGCCGAGCATGTGCTGTTCGTCTCCTTCAGTTCGGCCATGCACAGTGTACTGGCGGTGGATAAGAATGGCAAACCGCTGACCGCCTCTATCACTTGGGCAGATAACCGTAGCGCCAAATGGGCCGAAGCGCTCAAACATGAATACAACGGACACGATATTTACTTACGTACCGGAACGCCTATTCATCCTATGTCACCGCTCACAAAACTAATGTGGATTACACGGGATTTACCAGATGTTGCGACCCAGACGTACAAATTCATTTCCATTAAGGAGTACGTTTTTGCCCGGTTATTCCACCAATATGTCGTGGATCACTCGATTGCCTCTGCAACTGGACTTATGAATTTGCAGCAGTTGGACTGGGACGAGGAAGCGCTGCATATTGCAGGTGTGACGAAGGAGCAGCTATCCGAGCTGGTGCCGACAACTCATATGCTCATAGGGCTGGATGAGACCTATGCACATGACATGGGCCTACTGAAGACGACTCCTTTTGTGATCGGAGCCAGCGATGGTGTCTTGTCCAACCTTGGTGTGAATGCGATCAAGCCTGGAGTTGTCGCTGTTACCATCGGCACCAGCGGAGCCATCCGCACCGTAGTTGATAAGCCGCTCACGGATGCCAAAGGGCGCTTTTTCTGTTATGCCTTGACCGAAAAGCTGTGGGTCATCGGCGGCCCGGTGAACAACGGAGGTATAGTCTTCCGCTGGATCCGGGATGAATTTGCAGCCTCCGAGGTGGAAACGGCCAAACGACTGGGACTTGATCCGTATCATGTGCTGACCCAAATTGCGGAACAGGTACGTCCTGGCTCTGACGGTCTGCTCTTTCTTCCGTACTTATCCGGTGAACGTGCGCCCCTATGGGACCCGAATGCTCGCGGCTCCTTCTTCGGTCTGTCCCTGCGTCACAAAAAAGAGCATATGATTCGCGCCGCTCTGGAGGGTGTGCTATTCAATTTGTATACCGTCATGCTCGCCATGGAAGAAGTCATCGACAGACCGTCAGTCATTCACGCCACGGGTGGATTTGCACGCTCGGAGCTATGGAGACAGCTCATGGCAGATATTTTTGATCAGGAAGTCATTATCCCCGAAAGTCTGGAAAGCTCATGTCTGGGTGCAGCTATTCTAGGCTTGTACGCACTGGGACGGATTGATTCGCTGGATGCTGTGTCCGGTATGATTGGTACCACTCACCAGCACAAACCGGTAGCAGAACACGTGGATATTTATCGCGATTTACTGCCGATTTATATTCGCATTTCACGTAAATTCGAAGAAGAATTCAAGGATATTGCGGAATTTCAAGCCAAGTCCCTACAGTCTTGAGTTACAAGGTAAACCGAATGGAGTTACAGCAGCGAAGCCATAGGCCCTTAAACTTGTAAAGCGAAGACCCTTCTCATCAAGGGTCTTCGCTTTATTGTTGTGCGCCCTTCGTCACGTAGAGCAGCATTTGTGCATTTTACAGGAAATCGGCCAAGACCGAAATTACAGAAACAGGGTTTTAGAGATGATCACCAACAAAATAAACAGAACCAGAATCGCTCCTACAGAGGTCCATGCGCCTACGCCGCAACCCATACCGCCTACTCCGCACATATGACTCATTTACAACACTCCCTTCGCTCATTTACAGGATCATTGTATGTAGACCTGGTCAAATGCGTAAGGGGGGCATTCCACCATTTTTGCGGCGAATGCCTGTTTATTTTGGAGACTAGCATTATGTATTAACCTCAAAATTATAGAACCCCTCAAGTGTTGCTCTCTTCATCATCAATACTGCACAAGTCCCAAGGAATCCACTCAGCAAGCCACACCTCATGCCCTGCATAATAAAATGCGATTCCCTCTTCTCTTGCTTTAATCGTGTTTACCTTGAGCATGACCAATTCACCTCTTCGGCTCCCTGCTAATGCTGCAAAGTTAGTGCTTTCAGATAAATGTACATACTTTCTGCCAACAGGATCTAAACCATCCGCCATAATAAATGGCAATGCTTGCTTATTCGTACCATGGTATAGTACATCTGGTGGATTCCCGGGAGTATACTCTATCTTTTGATAGCTATGTCCATATCTAGCTCTGATTCTACCGTTATGGATTTCAAAACGCTGCTTATCTGAATTGCGCACGATCCGCTCAATATCAGTCTGCTCTACACCTGACCAGCCTGGCAAGCTTTGAATGATTTGAAGTAAGTGTTCCACAGTACAAGAGCCGTCTGTAATGTCTAACTTTAGCCCGGATTCCTCGGGTTTGTGTCGCAGCATTTTGCTCATTATTTTACTTAGCTTCATATCTTCCTTTTGTTTCTTCATTGAATTTCTCCTTCCTTTAATATAGTAGATCAAAAGATATTTCTACATAAAATTAAGGATTCCTCTTATTTCTTCTTTATACGCTAAAAGACCATCAGAACCGGGAAGGTCTGATGGTCTTTATCAGAAAAGATGCTAGTTATGCCTCTCTGCGTCTGCGTGGTGTCAGACCAAGCCAGGACAACAACGAACTGCGCGATTTTCGTTGTCTGCCCTGGTAGGTACGCAAATTCGTAATTAACTGCCGATCCCGTTCCTCGTCGATTTTTTCTTTCATCCAGCGTTTTTGATCCTCCAGTTGGTTAGACAAGTTGATATTCTTTTCCACCAAACGACTATGCTCTGCTTCCAGTTCCTCCAAACGGCTCCGCATTTCCAACAAAGCGTTTTGCACCATGTCCTGCATCTGCGCCAGTTCTTGTGGCTCTACGGACTCCTGTGTTTGTACAGATACAGGCGCTTGCTTCAATCTATACTCAATAGTTGATGCCAAAATCTGGAACTCTTCCTGCAACTGTAGCTGCATGGGTTCTTCTGACAGTGTCTGAGCATTCATTTCATCCTGTAACTCTGTCAGTTCAACCGTAGCAGCGACTTGAGCCTGCATGACCGTCTCTTCCCTGCCTTCAGCCGCCGCCATTATTTCTTCCCAGGTTGCGGTCAGTGACTCAGCATCCGAGATGGGTGGCAAGCGGAATTCCTCATCCTCCATTGGAAAGGGAGCGGTCACTCTCTCAAGCACCACCTGAACCGCCTGCTCCATCGTCATATGCTGCTCACGCAACGCCCTCCGCATCACCTTCAAGCACTCAACATCCTCAGCACTGAACATTCTTGATTGATTCGCGGAACGCTGAAACACATACCCCTGCTCCTCCAGCGCCGCTGCATATTTACGAAGGGTACTCGCCCCGATTCCCAACTGTTTTGCTGCTTCCGTCGTCGATTTGATTTCTTCCATTTAATCATTACCTCCCCGGATGGTATGGAAAGAAATAAGCTTGTATATGTAGAATTCGCGAAATCCATTGGAAACCCTTTGGCAAAAATGTTCTAATATTGCAGACTGCTAAGAACCTTTGTCATAACGGAATCTTTGTAGAAATACAAGAAACGACATTGCAGAGAATACTTCGTTCTATGTACACTAAAGACTCTTTAAAGAGCGTCACATAAATGTCATACTTTTATAATTCCTATGGCACTATTCCTTCCATCAACATAGTTCATGTTATAATTTATACAGCGGTCACCTTAAATATAAATTGAAATGCACTCTCCTACCTTCCAGTAAAAGTATTGATAATTTACGTTCATTCTACAATTAATCGCAGAAAGACACCTCTTTCACAGTTCATTTTTAATTTTCCGGAATGGAGACAAAAAAATGGATATTTTCAAAAGATCAGCAATATGTTATGTTATGTAACGTAAAATGGATTTCAGGCATAATTTGTAGCATATTAACGTTCGCTGGAACGAGGAGGCAACATAGATGAAGGGGAAGGCAAGGAAAGTAGCTATTGTCGGCGCGGGAATGGTCGGTTCGAGCTGTGCCTACTCAATGGTTAATCAGTCCATTTGTGATGAAATCATGATGATTGACCGCACGTATGATCGGGCTTTGGCCCATGCACTGGATCTGTCCCATTGTATGGAGTTTACGTCCACACGCACTAAGGTACGTGCAGGCACGTATGCAGACTGCACGGATATGGACGTGGTGATTATAACGGCTGGAGCCAACCCTAGACCAGGTCAAGACCGCCTGTCTGTACTGGACGACGCAGTGCTTATCACCAGAGAGATTGTAACAGCGATTATGGAGGGTGGCTTCGACGGTATATTCGTCATTGCCGCTAATCCTGTCGACATTGTAACGTATATGGTACAAAGTATATCCGGTCTGCCGCGCAACAAGGTGATCGGCACGGGCACCTCTATCGACTCGTCCCGGCTCAAGACGTTGCTTTCTGAGGTGTTTTCCATAGATCCGCGCAGCGTACAAGGATATGCTCTTGGCGAGCATGGCGAATCCCAATTCGTTGCCTGGTCACACGTAACGATTGGCGGTAAGCCGCTTTTACACATTTTACGGCAGCATAAGGAACGATTCAGCCACGTCGATCTGGACGACATTGCCCGTAAAACCAGGGATGCAGGCTGGGAAATCTTCACCCGCAAAGGCGCCACTTATTTTGGTATTGCCAATGCTCTGGCATACATTACCCGTTCCATTTTAAATGATGATGGTAAAATTATAGCGGTCTCTGCTGTATTGGACGGCGAGTACGGGCACACCGATGTCTGCACGGGCGTTCCAGCGATTATCGGCAGCGGAGGAATTCAAGAGGTCATCGAGTTGGAACTAAGTCCAGAGGAACAAGCGAAGTTCGACGCCTCTTGCCACTTTATCAGCAATAATATCCGTGCCATTTCAGACTTAGTGTAAACCAATAGCACAGAAAAAAACTCCTTACCCTCATTGAGGATAAGGAGTTTTTGCAATCCCCGTATTTCGCCCTATATCTCTTTATAACGAAATACCGTCAGTCCCGCCAACGTAAATACGACAAAGCTGCCCATTATAACCGTCAATAGTGTATCAGTTGGCACCATGAACGCCCCAAAGTTGTCTCTTCCACTCGGCATCATCGCCAATAAAGGCTGTGTCCATGGATAGTACGGACCGTAGGTTTGAGAATTGGCGACCAGAATATTCGGCACGGTGAACACAAAATTCAACGCAAGCGGTGCGGCAAAGCTGGACCACAAGAAGGATACCATCAACTGCAACGCAGCCAGCGGCAGGCAGGCCACCCAGCCTGCGAGCAGACTTTGAGCGATCACAGCCCAAGGAATCGGTCCGTTCATCCCCTGCACAGCTCCAACACTCAGCAACGCTCCCCCGAACAGTAGCTGGGTCAATCCGACCAAGGCCATAATGATAGTCAGCTTAGCTGCGTACAGACTGGTGCGGGACAATGGCAATGACATCAGCTGCTTCCAGCCGCCGCCCCCATGCTCGAAACGGCAGACCAGAGACCCAAACACGGCCGTCAGCATCGGCAGGAACAGCAGCGCATGAACTGTAAGCATGGCTGACAACAGCAACAGCCAGTTCCCTCCCGGATTCGCCAGCAAACCAATCAGGACGGCAATCGCCGGGCTGACGAGCGCGAGCAGCCAGACGGGCGATTTCGCCATTTTCAACCGTTCAACAGAAAGTAACCGTGCATATCCTCCGAACATTACGCCACATCCTCTCGGCTAAAATGGGCCGCTGTCAGCAGGCTGAGAAGCATACCCGTTCCGCACCCGACGGACGCAAACATCCACGCTTGAGGTGCAACCCAGGCGAATTGAGGCCAGGCCAATGGAAACCATTCGGACAGCTGTGAAGCAAACAAGCTGCCGATACCTAACGTAATGCCCAGTGTTACAGGTAGCGCTTGATTATGGAATGTGACTGTTAACCACAACAATAATACGAGCATAGGCAACGTGCCGCCTAAGGGCCAAAATCCGAGTCGTAGCAGTTCTCCTACGGGTGCAGGTTCTCCCCCGAAGCCAAGGATCATTCCCAACACCCAAGTCCCTACCGTCAGGAGTAGACAGGACACACACAGCATCCCAATCGCCAACGTCAGCTTGGCCATATAGACGCTGAATTTGGAAATCGGCAAGGCCAGCAACTGCTTCCATGAGTTAGATGTATGCTCCACATTCGCCAACATGGAAGCCACCATAGTAGCTCCTAGCACCAGCGCAAGGGGTACAAAAAGAGCGATGTTATCCATCAAAACTTCCCACAGATGACCCTTGTTACGCGGAATCAGATAGTCATATCGAAGTCCAAAGTTGAGCGCCTGCATGGCCACCAGCCCAAGGGGACCGAGGAACACCAAGAACCAGATTCCCTTTCTGCGTGCTTTGAGCAGATCCGCCGTGAGTGCTCGCAGCATCATAAGGAAGCCCCTCCTTTGCCCACCACCTGCATGAACATATCCTCCAGCGATTTGCGGCGTTCCTCCACACGGTATACGGCATGCGTATTTTCGACCAATCTTCTGACCAGCAGCGCAACAGCCGCATCATTCATGTTCTCGAACTCCAGCGCCGATCCGTCCTTCACCGAATGGTAGCCCTGCTCACGCGCAATCAATTGGGCTGCTTCCGGTTCCGACACGACGATCCGAATTCCGCCCGCGGATTCCTGACGGAGATTATGAATCGTGTTTTGAAAGACCAGCTCTCCTTCACGAATAATACCTACGGTATTCGCCATATGCTCTACCTCGCTCAACAGATGGCTGGATACCAGTACGGTGATCCCCCGTTGCTTGGGCATCGCCTGAATCAATGTGCGCATTTCCTGAATACCCTCCGGGTCCAAACCATTCGTAGGCTCATCCAAAATGAGCACTTCTGGATTCCCAAGCAGGGCTGCTGCAATACCAAGTCTCTGCTTCATGCCCAGCGAGTAGCCTTTGACTGGACGTTTGGCATGCTTGGTCAGTCGGACGACCTCTAACACTTCCGCAATGTTTTGCTTGGGTACATTCAAAATACGGCGAATGGCCTCCAGATTTTCAATGGCGTTCAAATGACCATAATACGAAGGATACTCCACCAACGAGCCGACTTTACGCAAAATATCAAGCTTATGTCTGCGAATATCTTTGCCGAATATACGGATCGTTCCTCGAGTTGGGCGAATAAGTCCAAGCAGCATGCGGATCGTTGTCGTTTTCCCTGCTCCATTTGGACCCAGAAATCCGTAAATATCTCCCCGAGCTATTTTCAGGTCCAGCTGATTAACCGCCGCGCGGCCTTTGTATATTTTGCTGAGACTGTTCGTTTCAATAATGTATTCGTTCAAGTTCCTCACCTCGACACCTATCGTAACGTGCCAAGTTTAAAGCCAAGGGAACTCTGAGTTTAAGTTTTGTTTAAAAAACGGATTCGGGTCCCGGCTGATGAACTGAAAATCTCCCTCTCCAAATTCATTTCGCGAGCCAGCAGTTCTGTAATCGCCAACCCAATCCCGGCTCCTTTTTCACTGGACTGTTGCTCCATACCAGGCCCTTTATCTGTGATAACCAATGCCTCTGTCCCATTATCCTTCTGGACTTGAACACCAATATATCGGCCTGAGGCAGCATGGCGAACTACATTTTGAAAGAGATTGTCCAGCAGACGACGGAAGCCTTGCTCATCGACATTCCACACCATACTATGCTCAGGCAGGTCGATATCCACTTCAAAGCCCTCCTTCTCCCACACCGGATACCAGCTGGCTACACACTCCCGCACTAGCCGCAGGATATCACGCGGTGTGTTATTCATGGTGTATTTGCCACTGGATAGGAGATTATAGGTCAGCAAGTTGTCGATCAGACTCCCAAGGTCCTTTAGCTTGTTTTCCATTAGTGTAATCGACTGTTTCCCTCTGCTGCTGAGATTTTCACCATCTAGTGTATACAGATGGCTACGCACGACCGTAAGCGGCGTCCGAATATCGTGTGACAGATCCGCG
The DNA here is from genome assembly GCF_038008165.1 of Paenibacillus sp. FSL L8-0644. Taxonomy (NCBI): domain Bacteria; kingdom Bacillati; phylum Bacillota; class Bacilli; order Caryophanales; family Paenibacillaceae; genus Paenibacillus; species Paenibacillus sp. FSL L8-0644. The sequence continues at coordinate 509,816 of NZ_JBBOYN010000001.1, read as the reverse complement.
ACCAGTCTCTTCCGTAGCTCTTCCTCCTGACGCTCACGTCCCCGACTCTCTGCCAACTGCTCGACCATCTGATTAAATGCTTCTTCCAGCTTGCCGATTTCATCCGGGTGTCCAGTGGCAACAAGAATAGGCAAGCCGTCCTCTCCTCGCTGCGACATGGCGGCCTGAAGCTGCAACAGTCTACGCCGAATGTCTCCAAAAAACAGAAGAGATACGGATATAAAAGCGCCCAAAATCAATACAATAAAAAAGAAATAGTACATCAACATACTACTATCAGTAGGTGGCTGTTCAAAGAACGAACGAGGCACTTTTAATACCATATAGCCCTGATTTACATCATTCTTGCCCCCGCCAATAAAGGCTACTACCGTAAACGGCCCCTCATAGCTTGCTTGCTTCATAAAAGCTATAGCCTGCGCAGCGTTCCATTGTTTTGGCAGGGTAGGTTGGGTCGGTAACTCCAACCTAGTTAACCCTGCGGTATCCACCCAAAATATTTGGGATTTAGGGAACATATCTTGTTGTATTTTGCGCAGATGGACTGAGATTTGCTCTGGTGTGGCTCCCTTCAAGGCTACAGCTTCGCGATGCCAGCTATTTTCGGTATGGGTAGCAGAGGGATAGTAAGCGTTTTTAGGCTTGGACCCCGCCCCCCAATTGAATAACACGCTATATATCAAGGCTGTAGCAGGCAACACAATGGGCAACAGCATCATAGCAACCACAATGATGACCAGATAACGGAACAACAGTGAACTGCGAAACCGACCTCCCTGATCCGGCTTAGAGCTGGGATGCAACCTCCTCCAACCCTTGCGCGTCCTGTTCATTATGCTTTCACCCGATATCCTACACCACGGATCGTCTCAATGATGCGAGGTGTCGCAGGATCAATCTCCAGCTTTTCGCGCAGGTGTCGGATGTGAACCATTAAAGTTTTGTCTCCGTCGATATATGGATCTCCCCATACCGCTTCATACATTTGCTCTTTCGTCATAATCTGGCCCAAATGCCGCAGTAAATAAGCAAAAATGTGATATTGCTTGCCTGTCAGTGTAATTTCCTCCCCGGTATCACGGTTCACAATACGGTTATCAGGAGAGAACACAGAGAGATGCCCCAGTTGTAAGGATTCTTCAGGCACGGTTCCTGATCGGCGCAGCAAAATCTCCATACGTGCTATGAGCTCGTCCGGGTGAAAGGGCTTGGTTACATAATCGTCGGCGAAATCCAGTCCTTGCAGTTTATCGTCTATGGAGGTACGAGCAGACAACATGAGAATGGGAAGCTCCGGGTACTCTTTCTTGAGCCGTTTCCCTATGGTGAATCCATCCAGACCAGGTAACATCACATCCAAAATCACGAGTTGGCACGTACGGGCTGCCTCCACAGCCCCATCCCCGCTGCGAAGCCATACTACAGCGTAATTCCGCTCTTCCAAATACTGATGCGTCCAAGCACCGATATCCTGGTCATCTTCGATGTATAACACATTTGTTTTCATCATGAGCACCTACTTATCGTTTTTCTTTTATGTAATGGGCATTATAGCATTTATGGTACATAACCCACTTAAAAAGGTTAATAACTATCTTATACGACATACGCTTCACATTTTCAAATTTGAATGCTTATGAAAAAAGGAGGCCTACCCGATGCTGCTGGAAGCTATATACCATCACCCGAAACGCAATTGGGCTTTTGGTTATAATGATGAAACGATATTTCTACGGCTACGTGCGAAGAAAAATGACCTGAACACCGTTCATGCTCTCACCGGAGATAAATACGATTGGGACCGCACCCGACAGCTTGTCCCGATGTCCAAATTCGCTACTGATGGCAGGTTTGATTACTATGAGTGCAGTATAAAACCTACTCACCGTCGGCTGAAATATGGATTTTTGCTAGAAGACGGTGAGGAAGGTATTTGGATGAACGAGGACGACTTTACTACCCAAGAACCCGAAAATGCAGATAAACTGTTCCAATATCCGTTCTTGAACCCGATTGATATTCTGAAGCCACCTGCATGGGTGAAGGATGCGGTATTTTATCAGATTTTCCCGGAACGATTTGCGAACGGTGACCCCTCCATCAGCCCAGAAGGTGCAGAGACATGGGGTGGAACCCCACAAAGAGACAATTTTTTCGGTGGCGATCTACAGGGGATTCTGGATCACCTAGACCACCTGAACGAGCTGGGAATTAACGCCATATATATGACTCCTGTCTTCAAGGCGACGACCAATCATAAATATGATACAGAGGATTATATGGAGGTGGACTCACATTTCGGGGACAAAAAGACATTGAAAAAACTGGTCGATGCCTGCCACGATCGAGGAATTCGGGTGCTGCTTGATGCGGTGTTCAACCATTCAGGGCGTACTTTCAAACCGTTCGTCGACGTCCAGGAAAAAGGCGAAGCCTCGCCTTACAAGGACTGGTTCCATGTACATAGCTTTCCCCTGAAAGTGGTGGATGGCATACCGACGTACGATACATTCGGGCTGGAACCGATGATGCCCAAGCTGAACACCGAACATCCTGAGGTAAAAAAGTACCTGCTGGATGTGGCAAAGCACTGGATCGAAGAAATCGGCATCGATGGTTGGCGGTTGGATGTGGCAGACGAGGTGGACCACGCCTTTTGGCGGGAATTCCGCACTACGGTCAAGCAGGCCAATCCGGATGCGTACATTTTGGGTGAAATGTGGAATGAATCGTCTGAATGGCTTCAGGGGGACCAATTCGATGCAACGATGAATTATCCGTTCACCTACGCGGTGAATGATTTTTTCGTCAAAAAAGTGACCGATGCCCAAAGCTTTGCCTACGCCATCGGACGACAGCTGGCCCGCTATCCACAGCAAGCATCCGAGGTTGCTTTCAATCTGCTGGATAGCCATGATACACCGCGCCTACTGACGCTGTGCGGGGGCGACAAGCGACTGATGCGGCTGGCTGCTTTGTTCCAGTTCACGTATATGGGCGCACCCTGCATTTTTTACGGCGATGAGATCGGCCTGGATGGAGATGCCGATCCAGGCTGCCGCCAGTGCATGGAGTGGGATGCCGATAAGCAGGACCACGAGCTGTTCGACTTTTACCGCGAGCTGATTGCGCTTCGTAAGGGGCACCCGGTCCTCCGTGACCAAGGAAGCATCACTTTCCTGGAGGCACAGCCGGAGGGTGCCTCACTTGCCTACGAGCGCCGCAGCGAGGAAGAAGTGCTGCTCGTGCTGCTCAATCGTTCCGATGAGGATCACGTTTTTGAATTGGACATTCCTGAGCAGGAATGGCAATTAGCCTTTGGCGAAAGCCAGTGGTCCGTAGGACCGAAGGGACTGCATGCCGAGCTTCCTCCTTACGGATATGCTGTGCTGAAGGCAACGCCTGTGCGATCAATCAACTCTGCAAAAGAAGTCGACAACAAGACGCAAAGCAAGGCATAGGCTATGTAGACGCGGATGCTGATGAAAGTACCTGCCGAATACGGCAAAAAAAGCGAAACCACCAGGAACAAGATAGTTAACTTGTTCCTGGTGGTCTTTTTACGTTAAATATGGGCTTCTATCCAAGTCGATTATTTGTTTTTAACATCTGTTCTTACTACCCCAACGTCTGAAGCATTGATAGAAATGGGGTTGCCGCCTTGCCCTGTTTGAGCTGAAGAAGATTGTCTAACGTCCACCCTAATTCTTTTGCCCTTAAAGCCAGTTCGTCTCCTTTTTCCCAATGCAGTGGCCTCCTTAAGTCTTCATGGCTTCATAAACCTCTCAATATGACCTAACTGTGGAGAGATATGCTATATGCATATGCCGCTGAAGAAAACAGGTCTCGGCGAATATCAGATCATAGAGAAAAGAGGCTATTAGTACCCGAGCTGGCAAGCTCCTCCAAGAAATTGCAACGAACATACTAACAGCAAAAGAGCGGAACCTGCTTTTACAGGCTCAATGTGGCTTTAAAACCATCATTGAGCCTGTAGTGATTAATGATATAGAATCATTGCTTATATCAGCTATCAACAAGCCAGCAGCCTTTCATGACTATCGTTGAACGCTAGCAGATTCGCTTGTAGATGATTGAATATTTTAATCCGTAAAATTTAAAGCGTTTACAAGTTAAGCGGCAGGTTGCCGGTCAGAGACGGCTGCTTGACCGGATCACTTTACAAATTGGCTTAAGCCAATACACCAAGAGCGTATCCAATAATTCCTATTGCGAATAAAGCAAAAATCAGAGCTATAGCATTTACTTTCTTTTTGAGCAGTCTCATGCATAAAAAAGTCAGCAAGAGAGGTAACAGACCAGGTATCAATTGATCCAGAATCATCTGTATCGTCGTAACAACCTCTACTCCATCCGAACGGGTATATCGGGATACTTCGAGTGGTATATTCAGAGTAGTCCATTTGGATACGAGGGCGCCCATAACAAATAGTCCCAGGATGGAGGCCGATTCCGTAAGCTTTTGCAGTCGGTTTCCGGACATGTCGGACACAATCTCCGTCCCTTTTTTGTAGCCGTATTTCAGTCCGTACCACTTAGTGGCCAGGCGAATAACATTAAAAAGCAAGAAAAATAGGACAGGCCCGATAACGCTTCCGGACAACGCAATGGAAGCTCCTAATGCAGCCAGAACGGGGCGTAATGTTCCCCAGAAAATAGGGTCTCCTACTCCAGCCAAAGGTCCCATTAAGCCAACTTTCACACCACTTATGGTAGCATTATCAATCGGCTGGCCATTGGCTTTCTGCTCCTCCATAGCGGCCGTTACCCCCATAATCGGTGCAGAGATAAACGGTTGAGTATTAAAAAACTCCAAATGCCGCTTTAGTGCTTCTTTTTGGTCTTCCTTCTTGCTGTATAACCGCTTGATTGCCGGAATCAAGGTGACACAAAAACCAATCGACTGCATACGCTCAAAGTTAAACGAGCCCAGCAGGAACCATGAACGGAAAAACATTTTGTTTAAATCGCTTTTGGTCAACTTTTTTTCTTCCATAGTACCCCACTCTTTCATTAAGAATTTCTTTAGAGCTCTTCAATTTCACCCACTTGATCTTTGAGCTGGCTATATTTAGGATTGAGCTGGATATACAGCAGAGCCAGAACCGCTCCCATGATTCCAAAGCCAACCAGATTGATGCTTGTAAATGCCGCGATGACAAAGCCCAAGAAAAAGAAAGGCATCAGATATTTGGCTGCCATCATGTTAATAACCATGGCATATCCTACAACGACGATGAATCCCCCTGCAATTTGCAGCCCTTTTGTAATGACCTCCGGGATGGCATCCAGCAAAGTCGTAACTAGACCGGTTTCTGCTGCAATAGCCACCAATACGGCAGGCAAAGCGACACGTAATCCCTGAAGAAGGAGGGCTATGAAGTGACATAATTCAATTCCTTTGAAATTTGAAGATTCGGCATATTTATCTGCCAGATGCTGAAAGAACACGGTAATCGTTCTAACAAAGATAGTTAACACTTGTCCGCCAGCCGCAATCGGAATCGCAACGGCAATTCCCGCACCGATCGATTGGTGCCCGACAATAACCAATATGGTTGAGACTACACTGGCCAAAGCCGCATCCGGAGCCATGGACGCTCCGACATTCATCCAGCCCAAAGCCAACAATTCCAGCGTACCGCCTAGAATAATACCGGTTTTGAGATCTCCCAGGACCAGACCGATCAGTGTACACGCAACTATAGGACGATGAGTCTGTCCTTCATCCAAAACACTGCCCATTCCGCAAATGGCTGCAACCAGCGTGACCATTACGATTTCAAAAACACTCATGTTTGACCCCCTCTCTTATGCGTATGTGTTGTTAAAACTGGACATTTTGGAGCTTGTTAATCAAATTAATTTTAGGATCACTGGCCACTTTTCTAATCTCCAGTTCTATCCCCTTTTCGTGCAATTTATAAAATGCCTCTACATCCTGCTTGTCTACGGACACTGCTCCGGTAATTTGTGTTTTGCCTTCTTTGAAGCACATTCCACCTACATTTACCGATGTAAACGGTACCCCACCTTCTACAACCCGCAGTACATCCGTGGGATTGGTAAACAGGAACAAGGTCTTGAAATCGTTATATTTAGGATTGTTATAAGCTTCAATCGCTTTCGCAATCGTGACAACATAAGCTTTAATCCCCGGCGGCGCCACTTGTAACAATAAGGTTTTGCGCAGCGTATCCGCAGCGACCTCATTGCTGACGGCGATAATTTTGTTACACTTCGTTTCCTTCACCCACACCGTAGCCACCTGACCATGAATTAGACGGTCATCAATACGAACAAATGATATTTCCATACCTATAATTCCTCCTCTGTTTGTATGTCCCGGATGACACGAAAAGACTTCATTGAATCCTGACCCGCACGGATGGCCAGATCACTTAGATTCTCCACGTTCTCCAGCCCTCTATTAGTCAGCAGGTCTACGATCATTGGCAGGTTTACCCCTGTTACAATGTCCATTTTTTCATACCTGGCCACAATCCTACTGGCCGCATTATAGGGACTGCCACCAAACAAATCGACGAGAAAAATCAATCCGTCCGTCCAATCAATTGTTTCCAAGGCCGCTTTGTACTTCTCAACAAGTCCGTTAACACTTTCACCTGGTTCAAACGTTACACCCACCACATTTTCCAGATGGCCAAAAATCATTTCCGTGGATCTTAGGATCTCTTCAGAAAATTTTCCATGAGTGCCAACAATAACACCTATCATTTGTTTCACCCCCTCCTTGCATCCTTCGCCTATACTTATATGCAAGTCTCATGCCAAGATTCTGTATGATGCGATTAACTATCAAAAAAAAGACCAAACCCTCGGCTGCTCCGGGAATTTGGCCTTTTCTCACCAACTACTTATTATCCTTATCCGCATGATTAATACACATCCAGCATCGTTTTATACACTTGCGCCACTACTTGGGGATACAGTTATATACTTCGCTTAGGATTTCGCAAATATAATATTTTTCATCATTAGTCAGCTTAATGTTAATACTGGAGGCAAATATATTGCAGGAACGGTTCACCACATCGATTAATCGTTGGTCAAGCAAGGATACATCCTCCTGATACACTAGCCCTTCTCCAATGACCATTCGTTCCAGCGCATGAGCCGTATGAACAGCAAGCTGAACCTTCTTTGCATAATGGAAATCAGCCTCCAGTTCCTGTTCCAGCTGCTCGATAAATTTCATCAAAATCCCCAAAATTTTGTGAGGATTCAAATAAGTCATAAACTCCTTTAGCGTATCCTCACATAGATCTCTTACGATCACGCTTCCGTGTTCATGCATAACAGGCAACTGATTGTTGAGCAACAATTCTCTTAATGCCTGTTCACCGCTTGCCTCGATCAGTTTTTCCAAAGGGATAAACGGTACATTGAGCTCGCTTGGCCGCTTAACCCCAATCACCGCAAGAAGCGTATGCTTGGCCCGTAAATCCTTCACCACTTTATCCAATTCCCTGACCTTTGCCGGTACAACAACTATTTTCTCTTCGGTTAAGTCATAAACAACCTTCTCTACAAACTCCTTTAGCTTGGCGGCGGCACCTTTGCCGGAGGAACAGACCGTCACGATTACCTTATTACTGGTCTTTTCCGCTTTCACTCCAGCATTTCCAGTGTTATATCCACGAAAATCCTTCAAAGATTGATAAATTTCCTCTATATTCATATCAAAAATACTGGCCTTTCGCACAGCCTCCAACACAAGCGGGGTTGAAACCATATCGATAGTCTTCACCTTAATCCCGACACGTTCCATAATGGTTGCTTCAAGATTGAGCAAGGAGCCCATATCAACCAGCAGCAATACGCCTCTGCCATTGTCAATGTCCCTCACTTTTTCCACAATAACTTCCAGGATTTCTCTGGGGCTAACATCCAAAGGCATGTCTACTGCGCAAATATTTGAGCTCCCCAGCAGGCTGTCGACAACGCTAACGACACTGCTTGCCGTACTGTTGCCATGTGCAGCTACGATGATTCCCACATTTCCCTGGTGCTCCTCTTCTACCGATTTCAGAAGAATCGCCACATAGGTGGTCTCGGCATCGGGTACGCTGACTTCAAACTTGGACTCGATCAAATCCTTGATAATGAGTGCCAGTCTGTATTCTTCATCCTGATCATTCATCGGTTCATAGATTTGTTTACTGACATATTTTTTCTCCCGGATTCGCTTTAAAAAAGCACTTAAATGAAGACTGAAGGCATAAACAAACCTGTCGCTGTAATTTCTGTTCAATTCTTTTTGAGCCATCTCTTGCACCTGTTCAGCGAACTCTAGGATATTTCTGCCTACGATCTTAAGGATCCGTTCCCTTCCCCCTTTGATGTTATAAAATCGGTTATAGAAGCTTTTGATGTGAATATTGACATCTGTAGTAATAAACTTATTGATAAAACTGTCGTCGAGTCCTTCTTCTTTGAGCATCCCTATCTTGTCTTCAATCAATTTGTACAAGTTGAACGGCAGTTCAAAAGCGTCTACTTCATCCATTCCTTTGCTGCCTTCAGGAGTAATATACAGCGAGGAGTTGACCATCTCCATTTCGGCAATCTCCTTGCGGTTCTTCCCCATATTAAATAGACCTTCCTTGATATTTCCGGGCAAAATTTTAAAATCAAGTTCAATCTCTTCCTTATTTTCATGTATGCTGTTCAAAAATCCTTTGGCACACACAAGCTGAATGTTCGATTTCAACTGACCGATATTTCCATAGGTTACGCTGCCAATCAGTGCTTTTACAGTTTCCAATTCAACCCTAATAGGCTTGTTCACACGATGGGCTTCGTTTGCAAAGAGATGCTTCAGGATCAAAAACCTCTCTTCAACAGTTCGCTCTTGCAAGGAAGGAATGTTGATCGTAATCGGTATCCGTCTGATAAAGGTTTTCAGCATGGAAGAACCGGGATCTTCGGTCGTAGCGCCGATGAGCAGCACATTCGCTTCCCGCTTGCGCTCCGACTCGCCCAATTTGTTGTAACTGTTCGTGTCCATGAAATAAAATATCATTTCTTGGCCTTCTGGGGGCAGCCGATGAATCTCATCCAAAAACAGAATGCCCCCATCCGCTTTCTCGACCAGTCCCTCTTTCTCCCGATCAGCCCCGGTAAATGCTCCTTTTACATGACCAAAAATGTGGGAAAGTAGCAGCTGAGGGTTATTGTAATAATCAGCGCAGTTAAATACGATAAACGGTGCTTGCTCTGAAAAGCGCTTCATATATTTCCCATAATTATACATCAACCTAGCGAACATTGTTTTTCCAACGCCAGTCTGTCCCACAATCAGCGTATGTAGGCCCTTCGGCGGGTATAATATTGCCGCTTTTCCCTGCTCAACCTGGTTCCTCATACTCCCCATGAAACCAATTAAGGCGTGAAACGGATCCACTTGCTCTCCAGGCAGCAATATTTCATGAATACTGTTGACTTGGATTTGTTTCTCTTTAAGCTGAACCCGAAAGGTCTCCTCGATCACCTGCTTGTGCAAAAACTTGACGGGTCTCCCCTTGATTTTAATAATCAAGTCGGCGCGAAGTAGGCTATTAAGCTCCTTGCTTACATTATTTCTTAACATATTCTGTTGATCGGCTATTTCCGCAGCCGTAATTCCACCGCCGTCCTGCAAGGCCTCTACCGACAGTTTCTTTGTCCCATTGGCAATATACTCTAAGATCTCATCAATTCGTTTCACGGTATTCCCCCATGCTGACTAGTTCTTATTTAATTAGTATATAAAAAAAGAAATAATCCTCTACAAGAAAATAAACTGACAAGTTAATCATTAATCTGATACCCTTTTTATTGAATCTATCCAAAACTCAAATTCAGCCCATTCCATTCACTTCTTTTCCAAGATCAAAGGTTGGCAGTATAATTGCATAAGCTTCACGAATAAGCTGCATAAAAAGTTATTTTTGTTTCCCAGTAAGGAGCTGAGATAAAATAATGCGCTACGGATTACAGCAAGAGCAAACATTCAGGCTGGCTATGACTCCAGAATTACGACAAGCCATCACGATTCTTCAATATTCTTCGGTCGATCTGATGTCATATCTTCATGAGCAAGCAAATGAAAATCCGATCATTGACTTGGCAGAGATCGATATGTCCATCGAAAGAATCAACACAGAAGAAGAATATTCGCTACGAAAAAATGATAATCCGGTAGACCTTCTGGACTTTGTCTCTAATCCCGCAGATAATTTATATAGACATCTCAAAGCGCAGCTTGGGATGGTCCGCGGGCTATCCAAACTACAACAGATGATTGGCATGTTTCTAATTGGGAATTTAAATGAAAAAGGCTACCTTGAGCTGGATGTAAATACAGCTGCCGGAATACTTGACGTCCCCACCGATGAGGTTGAAAATATACTTGCCCTGATCCAAGGCTTTGAACCGGCAGGAATCGCTGCCCGCAGTCTGGAGGAATGTCTTCTTTTGCAGCTGCGATATGCCGGGAATGATGATGTTTACCTGGAAGAAATCGTGCGACATCACATGGTCAATCTTTCATGTAACCGCATACAAAAAATCGCGGATGCTCTAGGGATCGACATTCACATGGTACAACAAATGATCGATCAGATACGCAAGCTGAATCCTTGTCCGGGAGCGGCATTTGCTCCATATGAACGCCAGTATCATATAGCAGATATCTCAGTGGAGAAATCCAAAAACGACTACGTTGTGACAGTTAATGATATCACAGTCCCACGCGTCGGGATTAATCCTTTTTACCAAAGTATGCTTCGAAAGCCGGCGATGGAGGAAGAGAAACGATTTCTTCGTGAGAAGATGAATACAGCATTATGGCTTATTCATAGCCTTGAGCAGCGCCGCCTGACCCTGATGCGTGTGGCCCAGGCTATTGTTGATAGGCAACGGGAATTTTTTGAGCATGGCGTTTATCATCTGAAATCGATGACCCAAAAGGAGATTGCTGGAATAACCGGCCTGCATGAATCCACGATCAGCCGGGCGGTCAGTAATAAATACATGCAGACGCCCCGTGGATTGTTTGAACTCAAATATTTCTTCACCTCCGCCCTAGGATCGAAAGACGGGGATGCTACTTCATCAGAGAGCGCAAAAATGCGGATAAAGCAGATCATCGACAGTGAAGAGAAGCAAAAACCATTTTCAGATCAGGCAATCACAGAGCTGATGGCAAAGGAAGGACTAGAGCTGTCACGCAGAACGGTAGCCAAATACCGTGAAGAATTGGGGTATTTATCCTCCACCAGGAGAAAAGTGTATTAAAGCTTCAGCAAGCGGTTGTGAAAACTAAAAAGCAGCGCTATCACATTCTCCCGGCTGCCTCCCTCGTAGAATCTCCAATAGAATAGGCCAACCAGTAATCTCTGGTTGGCCTATTCATACGACCTGAGCCAGTACAGCCGTTTACGCAGGTAGCGTCTGTGTTTTCAATTGCACGTACAACTGGTGCGTCACCTGCTGCGGTTCAATACCCAACTCATCTTCCAATATTCTGACGAAGCTTTCATAATGCTTTTGCGCAGCGGTATAATCGCCCAGTTGGGCATAGGCGGTCAGCAGCAGACTGCAGATATCGTCTGAGTACGGCTCCCGCTGCTGTAGGCTGAGCAAGCGCTGAACAGACTGCCGGGTACGACCTGAGCGAAGCTCTTCTCTCGCCAGCTCAGAAGCACATGCCAGATACATACTGCGCAGCTTCTCCCTTTTTGCATACGCCCACGGGTAATCGTGCTCCTCCAGGTAGTTGCCACGGTATAGAGCCAACAGGCTATCAATACGCGGCGTACCGCCGCTACCGGATGCAGCCCATTCGGATATTCCCCGCTCGAATAGCTCTACATCTGTAATCCAGCCATTGCGGTTCAAGCGGTAGCGATCCAGATTGTATTCTAGTTTTGTATCTTGCATCCGTTCTTTCAACGCCTTGCGAATTTGGTAAATGGACGTGTGCAGGTGAACAACAGCCTTGTCCAAATGATATTCAGGCCACAGCGCATCCAGCAATTGTTCTTTGCTCACCCATTCCCCTTCATGGTGTAGTAAAAAGGAAAATAGCTCCTGTGACTTTAACGTGCGCCATTTGAGTGGTTTCGCTCCTACGGCTTCCTGTCCAACCTCCAAAATTTCAAGCTTTTGAAAACAACGTACCTTGGGGGATTGCTCTGCTGCAACTCCCAAGCTGGAGGAACGGGAATCAGCCAGCGTGGCTGCAATCCGATCTATCGTTTTGGATAGCCGCCGGGCATGAACGGGCTTTAACAAGTAATCCAGTGCTTGCAGCTCGAACGCTTCAATAGCATATTCCGAGTACGCGGTCACAAAGACGATATGAATATGGGAATCCAGCTGTTGAATCCACTCGGCGGCCTCCAGACCGTTCATCTCTGGCATTCCGATATCTATAAAAACAATATCCGCACGTTCTGACGCCAGATGATCCAGCCCCGCTTGTGCAGACGTATATTTCCCCATTACCGTTAACCGTCCGTCCGCCTCCAGCAACCGTTCCAAGTAGGTTAATGCCGACCTCTCATCATCAATCAAAATCGCCTTCATTTGTGTCCGTGCTCCCTTCCTGCTGCAACCATCCATCATGATGCTCTATCTACATGCTATCTGCTTTATCCTTACGAATTTTAATTTCTTATATTTTATATATCGTATCGTCGCGGGCGTGACATTAGCTTTTCCGACGAATGTACTGTACTTTTTTTATTCATCGGTATTCCGGGGCGAAATCGTTTCCGGCACACGGAAGCTTACCGTCGTCCCTTGCATAGGATTACTTTCAATCCTCAATCCTTCTCCATACATATGGATAAGACGGCGATGGATATTACGCAGTCCCACGCTGGAAGATATATGATCCTCCGACAGCAGTTGTTCCAGTCGCTCCGGTGGAATCCCTACGCCGTCATCGGTCACGCTGACCACAAAATCGGTTCCATCCTCCTGCACAACCACTCGCACGGTTCCACCTGTTGCCCGTTGCATCACACCATGCCGTATCGCATTTTCCACGATGGGTTGAATACTTAACGGCGGGATGAGCGACCGGATGTTCCTCCCTACCTCTACGGTTACCTGCAAACGTTCTTCAAATCGTGCTTTTTCCAGTGCCACATACGATTCTACCAATTCCAGCTCCTTGGATAACGGTACCGTATTCTCCCTGTTCTGAAAATCAAAGCTCCCCCGCAAATACTGGCTTAGCTCCATGAGCAGCTCCGCTGCTTTGTCCGGGTCTACGGCTACGGTCGAAACAATGACATTCAAGGCATTGTACAGAAAATGCGGCTTGATTTGTGCCTGTAAAAAGGCCATTTCAAGACGCACCGCTTCCTCCGCTGAATGGCGCATGTTCAGCAGCGTGCGCACACGCGCTTTTAATTCCTCAGCATCAACAGGCTTACGTAGAAAATCATTCGCTCCGGCCATAAAACCTGCGCGGATATCGCCGGGCAGATCGCGTGCCGTCAGGAGCAACACCGGTAGCTCGGACAGGGAATACCGTTCCCTTATCCGTCGGCACAGCTCAATACCGGACATTTCCGGCATCATCCAGTCCGTAATGACCAGGTCAAATCGGGTACGGCCATTCAGCATGTGAAGTGCCTCCTCGGCATGATCCACAGCCACCACGCTACAACCTGTGGCATATAATAGTTCCTCCAGTACCCGAAGGTTAACCTCGTCGTCATCTACAGCCAGCACTTTGTAAGGAACAGTCTGGACTCGCTCCAGTGCGTCCTCTTCATGCGGAATCACATTCGGACCCGACGTCACGCCAGGCTGCAATATAACCGCAGGCGAAACATCTTTTTGAGCTTCATGTCCCAACGTTCCGGTCTGCGCCAAGGGCAGTGTAAAATAAAAGGTCGAACCCTTGCCTAATCTAGATTCTACCCGGATATGACCCCCATGCAGTTCCACCAGACGACGGACTATGCCTAATCCAAGCCCTGTCCCACTGTATCCTTCATCCTCAGCATTCGCCCCTCGGTTAAAAGGTTCAAATATATGCGAAAGATGCTCCTGGGCAATACCGGAGCCGGTATCCTTTATACTGATTTCCATTTCACGGGTCCCCGCTTTGGCAGAGATTACGATTTTGCCTTCCTCCGTAAATTTCACCGCATTACCCAACAAATTGTATAAAATCTGAATCAGCCGATCCTCATCCGCATCTACTTTGGGCAACGAACTGGGCCATTCTTTGACGAATTGAAGCTTTTTCTTACCCACCGTATGCCCCAATACCTCCAGCACGGAATTCACAGCTGCCTGTACATTGACAGGCCGACGATTTAAGGCTAATCTGCCATTTTTCAAATTAGAAAAATCCAGAATATCGTTAATTAAATAAGAAAGTCTGCGTCCTACATTCGCAATCAAGGCCAAATTGTGCTTTTGCGGCTCATTGAATTGTGTCCCGTAGCGGTCTAGCATGGATTGAGCGATATTAATAATTCCATGCAGAGGAGTGCGCAGTTCATGTGACGTGTTCGCCAGAAATTCGTTTTTCAACCCATCCAGTGTGAGCAATCGTCGTGACAGGTTCTCAACCTCCATAAACGAATGTACAAAACGTTTGGCCAGCAGCAGCGTTTGAGCCAATACGAATATGAGCATTTCATAGGCTGTCACCCCACGTACATCTCCCCAGCCCAGAATATACACAAAACTAGTCACTACAATCATAAGAATGCTCATAATACTAATGACTAGCAGTGCAGCGTCATCCGTCTGTTGAAGAAGCCCACGAATCAAGATTAGTAACACGTATCCCACACTGACTACACCAAAAAGAAGAATAAACAATTCAAAGGATGAGAGTACCAATGTAGGCAAAAATAGCCCCATACCCAGCATCAGTGCGGTTGTAATATGATAGAAGCGCAGCACGATCCGATTCATAACAATCTGCGTCGAAAGATGAACATAGCGGATCAGAAAATAGTAGAACAGCGTTGACGAGAACGACTGTATTTTCAGTACCCATTCATAAGGTAAATCCGGTATTCCCCAAACCAGCAGCTTTTCTCCATGTGTCAGAATATAAAATAAAGCCGCGATGCAAAAGCATCCTAAGTAAAGTAATGCCTTCTCCTTTTTACGCAAAAGGTATAGCATGATAAAAAATACGGTAGGAATAAAAAATCCTGCGATCAGTACGGTGTCCTCTGCCATTGCAACTTCCCGGCTATGCGTAATACTCTCGTAATCCCCAAATAACAGTGGATAAATAATCCCACCAGAGGAATAGCTATAATTAGCCACATGCACGGTAATATCAGCCGAATGTCCATCTACCGATGCAAACCCAACATAGGGAACATTGCCCTGCTTACCCTTGTCGGCAGAAACAGAGGGAATACCACTCGCTCCGACGTTTTCTCCGTCAATCCATACTTGGCTGGCACTGCGAATGTTTTGCATATAGATGCCGTACAGATTTTCCGCTTTTTCAGGCAACAGCACACGGATATGATAGGTTCCATATCCGGTCGCCTGTCCCTTAGGCATCCACTGATTCCATCTACCTGGCACATCCACAATCTTGGCAGAAGATCTCGTTTCCATCCCCAACTCTGAAGAACTCTGATGACTTTCCCAATCCTTATCTTGTTGCATTTCATGAAAGGATAAAGGTTGCACAAGCTGATTAGGGTAAAATTCCCACTCCCCTCCCAGCTGTACAGGGCCTTCCTTATGAGGGTCCCAATTACGCAAATCAATAATACCGTTATGAGCTTTCCAATGACTGTTTCCGGATAAAACACCCGACACTAACGGATACACTGGTAACGCAACCGCAAGCAGAAGTATAATAAAAAATAAAACACCCTGTTTTTTCATAAATCCTCCGCTCTTTTCAATAACGTCTATCTTTTGTATCGGTTATTCTATTCAGCTACATTAGAAGCGTTGTCCATACAAAAAAGGACGCCCGCCGCAGATAAAATCTGTGCGGAATCGTCCCCTTCAATACGTACTTGTAGTTTCTAGCCTCTCCTATTAAGGAATCATAACGCCATCAATACTACCGCCAGGAATCGAGCTTGAATCGTCTCCACTGTTATCGCTCGGCGGTGTTGCTCCACCGTTGCTGTCACCGCTTCCTGTTCCGTTGCTATCGCTCGGCGGTGTTGCTCCACCGTTGCTGTCACCGCTTCCTGTTCCGTTGCTATCGCTCGGCGGTGTTGCTCCACTGCTGCTGTCGCCGCTTCCTGTTCCGTTGCTATCGCTCGGCGGTGTTGCTCCGCTGCTACTGTCGCCGCTTCCTGTTCCGTTGCTATCGCTCGGCGGTGTTGCTCCACTGCTGCTGTCGCTGCTTCCTGTCCCGTCGCTATCGCTCGGCGGCGTTGGTCGACCGTTACTGTCACTGCTTCCTGTTCCGCTGTTTTGTTGCTGGCTGGCTACAAAATCTTTATACTCCTGAATCGCATCTTCCAGATCCATGTAATTTTTCTTAAGTTCTGGCATAGGCAAATACTGGTCCAAACGATTGAATGCATCCACTACTCTGTGAAAGTAGACCGTCGTAGGATCTGTACCATTTACTGTAAGCAGATTGTTCGCAATGTTCTTAAGCTCATTGATATCAAGATCAGTTACGATCCATTTGAATTGGTAGTTCGCAAACGCTGTAATCAGATCCGTATTAGCTTGGTCTACCTGTACCTGTGTGCTATCCGGATTATTAAGCACAAGGTTTGCCAGATTAATCTGCCCTTGAAGTTCTTCGTTATCTTGTTCCGTATAATGACGGCCGAACGTCAAAATTTCATTATTGGCCAAATTGATATTGTGATTCAACAACGTAGTATCCACCGTTATAGGTGCAGCATACTGGCTCTGTACTTGTTGCAGCTCCTCATATACAGGAACAACGTCTTGTAATTCAAAGCTGGACAAGCCTAAGAAAGTAGAGGCATGCTCTGAAGCAGAAGACAAGGCTTGCTGAGCCTCAGCGCTTAATGCGCCTGAATTTTGCAGCAAAATTCCATTGATCGAAGTCTGCATTTCAATGACTTTGTCTCTCAATTGTAGTCTTTTCTCGTTATATTTTTCAAGATAGGTCCCTTTAGCCTGACTTAATTGATTATAAGAGATGACCAATTGCTCCTCAGGAGTAAATGGCATAATGAGTGCAAAGTTGGCTTGTCCTGTTTGTTGCTCTAAAGACAGCATTTCCGTATTCAAGTAATTACGAGCCACAGGGTTAGACAGCAGTTTTAGTTGAATATCTTGAACCAGCTGCTGCAGTTTTTCCCGAGTTGTAGCAGGCAATGGCACAGTGAACTCCGTAAGCCTTTGACTCAGCTCCATGTTCAAGTTCAATACGTCCTGCTGGGTCATAGCAGTGTGCATCTTCTCTGTATATTCCTGAATCAAGTTATCTAGTTCAGCATTTTGAGAACCATTCTGATCGTAGATAACCTGCGCTTCTTGTAAAGTATTCTTAAGCACCGAGAAGTCCGCTGCTTGCAGTGCCAAGAATGATTCTGTAGCAAGATCTATTTTTTGTGTCCATTCTTCCAACTGCTCAGTTGTAGCCAATGGATTCACATATACATTTGATCCTTCTCTTACTAAGGACTTGTAACGCGCTTTATCTGTTTTCAAATTATCCACACGATCCGTTACATCGACAAAATGCAGATAGGCATCTCTGAGTTTTACTGATGCTTTGTATACCTTTATTACTCGACGCAAGCTTTCTGCTTCCCGATCCACAATATTTTGAGGCGCATTTCCTTCCAACACATTGTTGCCAAATTGAATCGCTTGACTTAGTGAGTCGTCCCAAAGAGGTGGAAATTCATCACCAACCATTCGGTTTTGTTCAAGGGTAGTCGAAGCTAACTGAACCAGTCTAGTTAATTCCTGTGTTCCAATCACCGGCTCTGTGGCTGAGGTTGTGTACACAGAAACATCCTGTTTCAATGTGCTGAGCGCTTGATCTACTTCTGCCTGTGTAGCTGCCGTATTGTTCAGTACCAGCATAGCCTGATTGATTGCTATGGACAGGTTTTCCTTCGCTGCGACCGTGTAAAGCGCCTGATCCAGTCCACCCTCACCTGCACGCTCCAACAGTTCTTTGGCTGCATGGACTTCCGTCTCCAACTGACTGCGGTCTATACTGACGATATCACTGTCACGTTTTTTCTTATCTTTGCTATCTGTGTCCGTGACAACCGATCCAACAGAGGATGAGTTCTTCGTACCATTTACGAGACTAACAGCTTCCTTCATCGCATTATAGTTAACAATAACATCCTGCGGCTGTTTTTGTTCCGGCAGATTGAGCTGGTTGATTGCAGCCCCCTTGGCCAGTGTGATAAAAGGAACACCCACATATTGTGATGCATCCAGCAAACCAATACTTCCGCTCACCAACAGCTTGCCTAGTCCCTGTTGCAATGAAACACGACTAATCGCTGCATCCCCCTCGGTCCCGATCGATGCATCATTTTTCAGCGTAAGGTTGTCAATCTTTGTCGTCCCGGTTGCAGTCAGTTTGGCATCCTTGGAGCCCAGTTCTACACCGGACCATGTCGTATTTTCCAAAATGGCCGATACAGGCTGGGTCCCTGAGCCTTTGATTTCTAATACGCCTGTGGAGGACATGTTTTTCAAGGTTACCGAACCATTGACGATCAGGCGTCCATCAAAAGACACACCCTTACCGTCAAATACACCACCGTCTGCGTTAATTTCCAGCTTATTTACACCTGTGAGTGTACGCAAATTACGGTTAAGATCGATTTTTGCCCCTTTTAATACAGCTTTGTTATTTTCACCAAACAAGCCTTGCAAAGATCCTTCCAACTGGTACGGGATATTTCCGATTCGAACGGTATTGCCCTCTGATTTCACTTCTCCTACCGGATGATCCAGCAGGCTGACGAATACTTCTGCACCACTCTCCCGGTTCAATGGATTTTTCAAATCCGTTGCAGAAGCATCCTCTGATAACAGACCGTAAGAGCGGGCAACCTGAACTGCATTTTGCTGTGCATCCGCAGTACTTGTATCCTGCAAGTGCATTGCACGTACGAGCGAAACAATCAGTTCTTCCTTGGTAATGGCATCCCCCGGACGGAAGAGTTCTCCGTTACCTGTCATATACCCGGCTGCACGTACGGCCTCAATATAGGGAGCGCCCCATGCATCGGACGATACATCCATAAAAGAAGTCTGCGGCTGATTGTTAACTTCCAACTGGAACAGACCGCACAAAATTTTGGCCGCTTCAGCGCGGGTCAAATTCTTTTGTGCCATAAAATCGCCCTGATTCCCACCTGTCATCAAACCCAAAGTACGAGCTTGTGCTACAAATCCAGTTTCACTTTGTGTATCTGCTGTCGCTGCATAAGCAGTCTGAGCGCCCCCCAGCCAAGGCAAAGATACGATGGAGCCTGAAGCAATCCCCAATACCATCGCAGATGCAATCCATTTATTTCGATTTATAAGTTTCAACATTTCCACTCCTAGACGCTATTTATTGGCATATATCCTGTTTTATCAAAGTCTTTAGTCATGTTTAGTTCTACGGATTATGCAACCAAGGAACTATGCTAAGAGAATTATACGAAACCCCACTGAACCGATTCTGAACAATTAGTCCTATATGAAGGCATCACGCAACAAAATCGCTTGACTTGGAGTGAACTCCAAATGTAATAATATCCGGTGTAAGTAGCTGGAGTAGAACATTTGAAGAAAACAATATCTAGGAAAGAGAGGTATAATCAAATGGACTATATGAAACTTGGAAATACCGGCTTGGATGTATCCCGGCTTTGTCTTGGGTGTATGGGCTTTGGGGTTGCAGAACGATGGATTCATCCATGGATATTAGATGAAGAGCGCAGTCGTCCCATTATAAAAAAGGCCCTGGAGCTAGGCATCAATTTTTTTGATACCGCGAATGTATATTCAGACGGAACTAGCGAAGAAATCGTCGGACGGGCTTTAAAAGATTTTGCGAATCGAGATGAAATTGTCCTTGCAACGAAGGTTCATTTCCGTATGCATCAAGGCCCCAATGGTGCGGGACTTTCTCGAAAGGCTATTATGAGTGAAATCGATAAGAGCCTTAAGCGACTGGGGACAGATTATGTGGATCTGTACCAAATTCATCGCTGGGATTACACTACCCCTATTGAAGAGACGATGGAAGCATTACATGATGTTGTGAAGGCTGGGAAGGCAAGATATATCGGAGCTTCTGCCATGTACGCATGGCAGTTTCTAAAGGCTTTGCATATAGCTGAGAAGAATGGATGGACCCGGTTTGTATCGATGCAAAATCATTTAAACCTCTTATATCGTGAAGAGGAGAGAGAGATGCTGCCGCTTTGTAAGGAAGAAAAAATCGGTGTGATTCCATACAGCCCACTTGCAGGTGGAAGATTGACGCGTGATGCGCAGGAAACAACACATCGTTCCGAAACCGATCAAGTGGCAAAATCTAAATACGATGCGACTGCAGATACCGATCGATTGATCGTGGAGCAGGTTGCGGCCATCGCAGAAAAACGCGGAGTTCCACGCGTTCAAATCGCACTTGCCTGGTTGCTACAGAAAGAACCGGTAACAGCTCCGATTATCGGTGCTACAAAAACGTCTCATCTTGAAGATGCAGTAGCTGCTCTTTCGATTACGTTAACACCTGAAGAAATCGCATTGCTGGAAGAGCCGTATGTTCCTCATCCGGTAGTTGGCGCCCAGTAAATATGGATGAAATGACAGTTTCGAAATAAGAAACGACAAGAACGCCCTATCCATTTACATAGGGCGTTTCTTGATCAGAAATCAGGAGGTGAAGTCTGCATGTTGATCGCAGAAGTAAGCAAAAAATTCGAACTATCTCAGGATACACTCCGCTATTATGAACGCATCGGACTTATTCCGCGTGTGAACCGTAATAAAAGTGGCATCAGAGATTACACGGAAGAAGATTGCAGATGGGTTGAATATATTAAATGTATGCGAGAAAAGAACTCCTAATAGAGCAGCGCAAGCAGCTCATTGCAAAAATGAAAGATATGAACAACGTATTGGAACGCATGGATTATAAAATTACAAGCTATGAACAGACAATAGGTGAAAAAAAACATCTAATTTAACCCCTGCGTGCTTTACGGGACAATAGGTTCCCCAAGGACTGAACACCTTGTACAAACAAGACTAGAATGATGACGGTAATCAGCATAACCAGCGTATCAAAACGTTGATAGCCATATGCGATCGCCAGATCGCCAATTCCGCCTCCGCCGACCGCACCAGCCATAGCAGTAGCACCAATCAGACCAATGGCTGCTGTCGTTAACGACAAAATCAGAGAACTGAATGCCTCAGGAAGCAAAAAGTATCGAATGACCTGGAACGGGGTCGCCCCCATCGCATCTGCTGCCTCCAATATCCCCGGATTCACCTCCAACAGCGAGTTTTCGACCAGCCTTCCGATATATGGCGCAATATATATAATCAAGGGGACAATTGCCGCGCTGGTCCCAATGGATGTATGCACAATCAGACGGGTTAACGGAATGATCGCAATCAGCAAGATAATAAACGGTAAGGAACGAACAATGTTAATGATCGGATTCAAAATATTGTGCAGCCATTTGTTCTCCAGAATTCCGCCCGGGCGTGTGATGACGAGTAAAATACCGATAGGGATACCGATCAGGGCGCCAATGAATAAGGATATGCTGACCATGAGCACGGATTCATACAAAGCTTCCCACAGTTGATCCCAGGTTATCGTGGTTCCTGTAATCATCATAGACTCTCTACCTCCTGAATGTGGACTCCTTTGCTCTTGATAAAATCAACAGCCTGCTGAATGGAATGCTGCCCACCACGCAGTTGGATTGTCATATAGCCAATCGTCGTTTCTTGAATCTCCGTCATATTGGCAAACAAAATGTTCACATGGATATCATGCTGCCGAATTAATTCATGAACCACCGGATCAGAAGCAACCTGTCCTATAAATTCCAGCTTGTAAATCCGCTGTGATTCTTGCTGTTCGAACGTTTGTAGCACACTCTCGGGTACTGCATCGTGAATGACCGTGCGTACAAAGCTCTGCGTCGTTGGGTGCTGCGGCTGTCCGAATACCTCCAGGACATTGCCCTGCTCGATGATTTCCCCTTTTTCCATTACGGCAACCTTGTTGCAAATTCGCTGAATCACCGACATCTCATGGGTAATGATCAATATGGTGATCTTGTATTCCTTGTTGATTTTGCGAAGCAAGTCGAGAATAGACTGCGTGGTCTGCGGATCAAGTGCCGAGGTCGCCTCATCACAGAGCAAAATGGACGGGTTGCTCGCAAGCGCCCGTGCAATCCCGACACGTTGCTTTTGTCCGCCGGAAAGCTCGTTGGGATAGCTGTTCGCCTTGTCCGACAATCCTATGAACGCCAAAAGCTCTTTCACACGCCCCTCTATTTCGCGTTTGTTGCGCTTAAGCAGCACCAACGGAATTGCAATGTTGTCGAACACCGTTTTTGATTCCAGCAGATTAAAATGCTGAAAAATCATTCCAATCTTCTTCCTTACCTTCCGCAGTCCAGAGGTCGAATAGGTATATAACTGCTCCCCTTCAACAAGAACCTCTCCGCTGGTTACTTTCTCAAGACGATTGACCAAACGGATTAGCGTACTTTTCCCTGCGCCACTGAATCCGATAAATCCGAAGATGTCCCCTTTATCCACTTTGATATTTATATTTTTTAACGCTTCAATACTTAGGCCTTTTCTCACGTAGGTTTTAGATACATTCCTAAGTTCAATCATGAGTCCTAACTCCTTCCGTTCTTACAAGTATGTAAGATATTCTGAGCTGATGCTTTTCTTCGGCATAAACGATCGAATTAAATCCGAGTATTCTAGTGAGTTTTATAAAGTATACTACTTCGATTTAATATTCATGTCAATATGAGTTTTACATTCGGTCAAAGCATGTCCTTGCATAAATCAGTACGATATTGCAGATGGTATGAAATATGTCGAAGCATACACACCTTACCCGAACGGGACGAAAGCGGAGGAAAATAGATGAAGCGAATATTTACCTTGTGGCTATGCATTGCAGTAACGGGTATGTTGGCAGTTACGGCGGAACCCGCATGGGCTACTCAGACTGTTGACGGACAGCCTTATCATTTTGGGTTTAAAAAAAGTAAAGGAGGGGAGCTGCCTTCCATCGCACAAGAAGGCTTTATGCACCTGATCGAAAGACAAGGTGGCATCTTTCTGGGGGATACGACTAAAAAAGAATTATTTCTCACTTTCGACAACGGCTATGAGAATGGGTATACTCCGAAAGTGCTGGATGTATTGAAGGCCAAAAAGGTTCCGGCCGCCTTCTTTGTGACGGGGCATTTTGTAAAAGACCAGCCAGCTTTGATGCGACGCATGGCGAGTGAGGGCCATATTATCGGCAACCATTCATGGAGCCATCCTGATATGAGCACCATTTCTTCGGCAGAGATCCGGTCTGAGCTGGATCGGGTACGAAATGCATCGGCAGAGCTAACCGGGCAAAAAGAAATGAAATATGTCCGGCCGCCTCGCGGCATTTTTAGTGAAAAAGCATTGGCTTCCTGTCGAGAAGCCGGATATACGAGCGTATTCTGGTCTGTGGCTTACAAGGACTGGGACACAAAAATTCAGCAAGGAACGGACTATGCCTATCGTCAAGTCATGCAGCAGCTCCACCCTGGAGCGGTCATTTTGCTCCATTCCGTATCCAAGGATAATGCCGAGGCGCTTGCTTCTATCATCGACGAGGCTCGCAAGCAAGGGTATGAGTTTAAAAGTCTAGACGACCTTAAGGTGAAACATTATCACTAAAAAGTAACTACATTTAATGAGACCATATCATAATGAGCCCGATCCACACCTGCCCATGGTAGCCAGTGTGGATTGGGCTTTTTAGTTTACTCCAAGGAAGGGAAGGCTCTATGGGCCTTCCCTTCCTTTTACCATTCTAAAGATAGCAAAGCCTAATGCATGGTTAGCTTATACACTCTGGCTTCATAAGGCCGCAGCTTCAAGGCATGCAGTTGTTCCCCTTGTACCGGTTCGTAGTTGGAGAGAAGTAGTTCCGCCTTGGCGGCAGGAAGCTCCTCACCTTCGGGCCAGTGGAACACCGGATCACGGTCAAAGAAATTCAAAATGACCAGCAAACGCTCTTTTCCCAACATACGAGTGAATACATACAGCTCTGTATCCAGTGGCAACAGAAGCTTGTATTCGCCATAGACTATGACCTCATGTTGTTTGCGCAGAGCAATCAACTTACGATAATAGTGGAAAATCGAGCCTGGATTATTTCTTTCAGCCTCTGCATTAATGTGTGTGTAGTTATCGTTAATCTTCATCCACGGCTCTCCATCGGTAAATCCGGCCGCAGGACCAGCATCCCACTGCATAGGAGTGCGTGCATTATCCCGGCTTTTTCGCCAGATTGCCGCCATAATCTGCTCCTCCGGCTCACCAATCTTTCGTTGCTGCTCATAATAGTTTAACGTTTCCACATCCCGATAATCATCAATCGACGGGAATGCAATATTCGTCATCCCAATTTCCTCACCCTGATAAATATAAGGCGTACCCTCAAGCATATGTGTGAAGGTTGCCAGCATTTTGGCGGATTCCACACGATATTGTCCATCATTCGCAAATCTGGAGAGAGCCCGAGGTTGATCATGATTGTTGAGATAATTGGCATTCCATCCTTCCTGATGAAGCACTGTCTGCCAACTGCTCATTATTTTTTTCAGCTCCACCAGCGTCCATGGCTTGGATTTCCATTTTTCCGTCCCTAGCCCTTGTGCATCAATAAACATGTGTTCAAACTGGAAGACCATATTCAATTCATGCCGCTGGTCTCCCACATAATCAAGCGCCTGTTCCGGTCCTAAGCCAGACGTTTCGCCAACTGTCATTAAGGGATAACATTCCAGCACCTTTTCATTCAGCATCCGTAGAAGCACATGTACCTGTTCCAGATTGGAAAAGAGCTGATAAGCCCGTACCAAGGTTCGTTTGTCGGGATTATCGGCATCCGGCAGCCCTTCGGCTTTGACAATATGGGCAATAGCGTCAAAACGGAAGCCATCGACTCCCTTTTTCAGCCACCATTCCACCATGCGGTAGAGCTCGCCCACCATCTCTTCATTTTCCCAGTTCAGATCCGGCTGATGCTCGGAATATAGATGCATGTAATATTCGTCTGTAAGCTTGTCATATTTCCACACTGAGCCAGAAAAATACGATTCCCAGTTGTTCGGATATCCGCCATTTTTGCCTGTTCGCCATATGTAGTAGTCCCGCTTCGGATTATCCTTGGACGAGCGTGACTCCGTAAACCACGGATGCTCATCCGATGTATGGTTTAATACCAAATCCATCATGATTTTGATACCTCGTTCATGCGCCTGGTGAAGCAGTTCGTCAAAATCCTCCATTGTTCCAAACTCATCCATAATGGCATAATAATCGCTAATATCATATCCATTATCGTGATTGGGCGATTTATATACCGGACAAATCCAGATAACATCAATACCCAGTTCACACAAATAATCCAGCCTGGACAAAATGCCTCGCAAGTCCCCTTTACCGTCTCCGTCAGAATCCTGAAAACTGATCGGGTAAATCTGATATACAACGGCTTCCTTCCACCATATTTTTTTAGGCATGTTTCCCTCCTGTAGCTTCTCTGTACATCCAATAGCTTATGCTCTTAACATACACGCAATACCTGGCTGCGAATCGTTGGTAATTGGGAACAAGAGTCTTGTAAGCTTGCTTCGACGCATTAGCAGAACCGCTATAATCTGCGGAGGTTTATTTTAAAAAAATATTTTGTAAAACAGGTTGTATAAATGGATCTGGCGTTACCTATATTTATGAACTGCCCATATACATGTACCCAAAGCGGTGCCACTTTTGAATAAAAGGAGGAATTTACATGAACCATCGATCCAAGGAGCCAAAGGATCTGATTGTGGAAACTGCCGTGATCCCGCCCAACATCCATGTGGATGTGGAGTCAGCCACTGAGGGCGGAACACGCCGCCTGATGCTTAGCGATAACCCGGAGACGCTTACCCATGTGACGGTACCTACCGAGCAAGCCACCCTGTGGCATGACATGGTTCGCTCGACAACCCGAACAGTCAAACATCGCATTTTCGGCTGGCATTATAACAAAATCGACAGCCCTGTTAAACTGGGCATCACTGTAGAGAACAGGAGCGCTGCTAAACTGGAAGTACGCCATATTGAACGCGCTCTTAAGATTGTGCCTGAGGACGGCAACTGGATTATTGATGTCGGGCAGTCTATTGCCAAAAGCTGTTTGGCGGGTACGATGGAACGTGTGAAGCCAGCAGACCGTCATAAATTCGGCAAAGGCACCGCTCTGCTGGAGGAATTTGAGCTGCCCGAGGGATCGCTGGCCGGATTCATCTATGACCTTACCGTAGAATTTGCTGAAGGCCACGGTACGCTGGATTATGTGATTCGCACCGTGATCAGCAAGGACACGCAGACCGATCTGCGCCAGATTCATATGGATGCGCTTCCTCCCGTACCTCCACCACAGGCGCATCCACGAGGGGTGTGGTCCTTTTCCGAAACGAATGCGCGGATGCCAGAGTACGTGGTGGGACAGAGCGCAAACTATCGGGCGTGTGCCACCAAAAAGCTGAACGGTGAGGCTCCTGCCGA
Organism: Paenibacillus sp. FSL L8-0644; assembly: GCF_038008165.1. Classification (NCBI taxonomy): domain Bacteria; kingdom Bacillati; phylum Bacillota; class Bacilli; order Caryophanales; family Paenibacillaceae; genus Paenibacillus; species Paenibacillus sp. FSL L8-0644. The sequence continues at coordinate 482,993 of NZ_JBBOYN010000001.1, read as the reverse complement.
TCTGCTGTTTACCGGGGCACGCAGCGAGCTGGGGCCTGCGCTAGATAATCGCGGACAATTCGGAACCATATACAACGCGACCATTCCCATCGTTAACGACAGTGACGAGGTACGTATCGTCAGAATCTACGCGAATCCACGTGGGGGCGCGTTCGCCGGGGCTGTACGCGTGGATGATCGTGTATATGGTATCCCTTTGCTACGAGATAATACCAAGGTATGCCGATTGGCTGATATCAGCGTTCCCCCCGGCAGATCCAGCTATTCTCTCAGCTTCATGGTTGCAGGTAGCGCAACTACGCCGCTAGGTCTGTACGTCATTACACTATAGCTGTGCTCACGATGACTGGATGAGCGAACGTGGGGCCAAAATGTTACGGGATATGGTCTCCTCTATAGTAAATGGAGCTGTCCCAAAGTGGTTTTAAACTTTATTGGACAGTCACGCTTCATCATTAGTATAAAAAAGCGCGAGTGCAAGGGTTATTCCCCCCCCTGTAGCTCGCGCCTTTTGGTTCATGCTCACCCATTTGAGCAGGTTATGTTCAAGCGAAGGCACGTAGTCCTCTTCGCCGCCATACCCGGCATCGGCGATGACCATACCCGGTCACCCGGTTTGTGTCAGAATAAATATCGCTCTATTTGAACCGCTGGACCTGCCTCGAAGGCATAATGGTCAACTCTGGAATATTGACATGCTCCGGCTGCTCTAGTGCATAAAGGGCAGCTTCTGCAACATCATCGGGATGCAGCGGCAAAACGCTCGAAGCAAACGCCCGAATTTCCTGCTCGGGATATCCGGCCACCTGCGAAAACTCCGTCGCCACCGCCCCGGGGTGAATCGCAGTTACACGAATTCCTTGCGTACTGGTCTCCAAACGCAATGCAGAGGCTATGGCGCTAACGCCGTACTTGGTAGCGCTGTATAGTCCTCCTCCGGCAACCACTTCCTTCGCTGCAATAGAGGAGACAATGACAACATCCCCCTTGGCCTGTTCCCTCATTGGCTGAAGTCCGTACTTCAGTGTCAGGACAAGACCGTGCACATTCGTCTTGTAAAGCTCCTCCCAGCGTTCCAGTTCCACCTCTGCCAGCGGACTTCGATACCCGAAGCCGGCATTGGCAACGATAATGTCAAGCCGCCCCCAGCGTTCAAGAATGGCGTGGACCGCCTGCTGTATGTCTTCAGCCTTTTGGATATCGGCAGGTATTGCCATGACCTCATACAATTCCTCTTGGTGCAAGTCGCGAACCAATTCATCCAATCGCTCCTGACGGCGCGCCAATACAGCTACATACGCGCCACGCTTTGCCAGTTTTTTTGCAATCGATGCCCCAATGCCGCTGCTTGCGCCTGTTACCAAAGCTACTTTCCCGGCCAGGCTTTCCTTCGCTTTCCAGGATAATTTCAACTCATCCAATATCATGTTAAACCCTCCCCAAGCTTATTTGGTTAAAAGCACTCGATGAACACCCTGGCTGCCTCCAGGAGCTGTACCTATATATAAATATCCGTCATGGTTTACAGCCGTGGTTACCCCATAAAGCGAGCCTTCAGGATCATGCCAGCTTCCGATGAATTTACCCTGCGGATTAAGCTCCACAGCAAGTCCATGCTTCACAGGTGCGCTTGCACCGCTGAGCAGCGATTGAGGCAATTTGGCCATCATTCCAGCCAGCCACGGGCTTCCATGCATCTGATCTACAAAGGGAATACGTGTCGTGAAGAGACCGACCCAGAAATGGCCTTGATCATCACGCGTAATGTTATCCGGAAAACCGGCGAGATTATCCGCAAAAATATCCGAAGTCCCCTTCTTCGGCCCTTTGAGCCAGTATCGGGTCAATTGGTAGTGATACGACTCTGCCACAAGTACAAAATCTTCGTCCGCAGACAAGGCAACCCCGTTCGCAAAATAAAGGCCTTCCAACAGAACTGTCGTCTGCTTGGTCGCCGGATCATATTTCAGCAAACGTCCATGCGGCTTGTTCTCGGCGATTTCTTTGAAGACTACACTGCCATAATTGGAGGTGTCAGAAAAATAAATAGTACCATCTTTGGCAATATCCAGTTCGTTGGCCAAATAGATCGGTGTGTCGTCGACTTGATTGGCCAACACCGTCACGTTTCTGGAAGGATCTACCGACAGTAGCCCCTTCTTAACATCCGTAACGATCAGATTTCCACTTGCGTCAAACATAAGTCCATTGGGCGTTCCTTTGGTATCTGCATATAGCTGGGCCTTTTGCGGATTGCCCTTTGTATCAAAGGCAACCTTATAAATTTTCCCGTTGGAGTCTCCCGTATATAAATTTCCTTCCTTGTCAAAGGTGATAAATTCCGGAAACTTAGGGGCATCTGTAACAAGCTCGGCGGAGCTGAGTTTGTTGTTTTGTTGCCATGGACCCGCTTGTTCAAAAGAGGGGGCCGAAGGTGCAAGCCATTTTGCAGGCTGTACAGGGGAAGGGATGAGCATAAAAATAACCACTCCCAGAAGGATTACCGACAGCAGCGATAATCCGGTTCTGCGTACCCATTTACGCGGTTTCTTATTCTTTCTTTCTTGAGAATCTTTGACAGATAAATCAGGTTTACTGGGCATTAGAGTGCCTCCTATGTAATGTGAATAATATTTCAGCATTTTGCATAATTCAATTCCCAACGCTCGAAAGTACACTATATAGACGAACTAAACCGTTTCGATCTATATAGTGCTGATTTGAAATTGCTCTTGGGATTTATGCAAAATGCTCATTTATATTTGAACGACGATTTTACCGAAATACTGTTTTCCTTCAGCCAAAAGTGCGAAGGCTTCGCCGATTCGGCTGAGCGGGAATACCCGGTCGATGACAGGATGTAAACGATGGCGGGAAATGGCACGATTCATGTTTTCGAAATGTTCCCGGTTACCAACCTGGCTGCCGCGAATCGTCGCAGCCTTCTGCAAAATGCTGGTGACATCGAACTCAGGAATGGTCAAGCCCGATAAGAATCCGACCATGCTCACAGTCCCTCCAGTACGAAGTGCATTGATGGATTGCGCCATTGTTGCCGCTCCCCCTACATCCAGAACATGGTCGACTCCGCCGCCTGTCAGCTCCAGAGCTACCTTATCCCACTCTGGAACCTCCGAATAGTTGATTGTCTGCCATGCGCCGAGAGCCTTTGCCCGTTCCAGCTTGTCATTGCTGCTCGATGTGATAATTACCCGTGCTCCCGCCATCAGAGAGAATTGAAGCCCAAAGATGGAAACACCGCCTGTTCCTTGCAAGAGCACCGTATCTCCCGCTCGTAGCCCACCGGATTCCATCAGCATGCTCCATGCGGTTAATGCCGCAATCGGCAAAGTGGAAGCCTCCTCCCAAGATAGATGATCCGGAATGGCGACGACCCCTTCTTCATGCAGAACGATATATTCAGCCGCCACTCCACTGAGCGGGCCTCCCAGACTGTCCTTTAAGACCTCCGCTCTCGTGCTCCCGCCAATGAATTTCTGTTGTAAATTTGCCGCTACCCTTTGTCCAACCTGAAATTTTGTCACCCCTTCGCCCACAGCTACAATTTCACCCGCTCCATCGGATAACGGAATGAAGGGAAATTGAATGCCGATCGGCATGACTCCGTTGATAACTACCAAATCACGGTAATTGAGGGACGCTGCCCTTATGCGGATCAGAACTTCCAGCCGTCCAGGCACCGGTGTGTCAAGTTCCGTCAAGGTTAACTCTTCAAAGCCAAAACCGTTTTTCAGTTGCACTGCTTTCATTTTGGTTGTCCTCCCTGTATTGTTAAACCTTTTACCTAATATAGATACATCGTATCACCAAGGAAACAATGTTTCCTATATAGTACACTGTATCCAATTGTCTTCAAAACGTCAATCTTTACTTTTAAAAAAAACGGTCGTAAACTGCTTCCGGGCTTTTAACGTCCCTTACCAAGTAAAATTGGAGACTGGATGGCTTTGCTTGCCAGAGCTTGTTCAGGTGGGCAAGCATGACCAAAAAACGCGAGTTGCAGGGGTGAAATAACCTCTGCACTCGCGTTTTTTACATTAATGCTTATACGACAGCCTTATTTAAGCTCCAATTTTTATAAACTACATCTACTTAAATTTGTTCCTGACTATATTACGCTGCTAAGCATAAAATTGGAGGGCGGACCAGGCTCCGGCTTGCCAAACAAATAACCCTGAGCCAGTGACACACCTGCTTCACGACAAAATTCAAAATCCTCTATCTGCTCTACTCCTTCAGCCAACACTTGGCCTCCAAAACGAAAAGCCGATTCTACAATTCCTGTGATTTGCCGCTTCTGATTACTGTTACTATGACAGCCGTCAATTATACTACGGTCAATTTTGACATAATCCGGCTGAAGGCAATTCATAAGCTCTGTCGTAGAATAGCCTGCCCCCACATCGTCCAGGGCAACTGAAACTCCTCGATTACGATACTGCTCAAAGATATGATGCAAAAAATTAAGGTCGTCTATCTCTTCCGTTTCTACGACCTCAAATACAAAATCCTTCGTACTCATGGATAACCGATCAATCGTCTCAAAGGTGTGATTCAAGCAATAAGCCGGATTATAAATGGTGGAAGGGAGAAAGTTAATAAAACGTTTAATCCCCGCCGGAAGGCATGTTGCACTTTTTTCAATAGCGGAAAAACGAGCCGAGCGATCCAGATGAGCATGCAAGCCAGCTTCACGGGCGACTTCAAACAGTCGGAAAGGCTGAAAGGGTCTCTCTGCATGTGACGGACGCAGCAAAAACTCAAACCCGATAATATCCAGCTTGTGGTCAACAATAGGCTGCATATGGCTGGAAAAACTTTGATCCTTAATAATACTCACGATATCCGGATGTTGCAGTCTGGCTTGCAATTGACTAAATAAAAGCCAGTCCTCATATCCTTCGACATGATGCAAGCCAGTCACCACAACTTGTATATGGTTCAAGTATTCCTGCGGCAGACGAGCCAGTCCGTTAACCAGCTGTTCCAACTCTGAACGGCTCTCATAGCGAAACTCTATGCCGCCCTCACGCTCATGTTGCTGCTTCATTTGTTCCGATAGCATACCCAAACCATCTAATGCTGGAGTAAGCGACACCCTGGAATACCTAATTCTAAGCAATCCTTGATCCTTTATAGGTAATATGATGCTGCAATTGCTGCATGTCATAATGGTCCTCCTCGGAACAATTTTCCGGTTTTTTCACCATTATATCACAAATAACTAGAACAAAAGTACTATATAATTACGTTTTTTTACAAAAAAGCAGCTTTTTTTAACGATAACTTAGGACTTAAGTACATATTCGACAAAAACAAAACCTTTTTACACTCATAATAATTCGGGGCTGTTTTTTGATATTAAAAAAAGCAGCAAATCTCTTGGTTAAAGAGACTTGCTGCTTCATTCTGATATCAAACGAAAACTAAAATTCGAAGTTATTTGGATGCCTTTGGCTTTGTTGTTTTAGCTGGTTTAACAACCGCCGGTTTGGTCGTTTTAACAGCTGGCTTTGCTGTTGCTTTCGCGGGAGCCACAGCTTCCTTTACAGAAGTCGTTGCTGTACTAGGCTTAGCGCCAGCTTTTAAGCTGTATTTGGCAAAACCGTCTGCCGCGCTGCTCAAGTATGAAATTTGTTGATTGCCTGCCAGCACGTCTTTGGCATCAGGAGAGGACTCGAAAGTAACCTTTGCCTGACCAAAAGAAGCAATAGACCAGTTGCCATCCGCCGATGGATTAATCGTTCCGTTCGTACGGATATAGTCAACAACGACTTGACGACTTTCATCCGGTGCTGCCATCACAATTCGTTTGCCATCTGGGTTGGCCAGTTTGGATGAGGAAGCACGATAGTTATTGGTGGCTACGATAAATTTCTGTGCAGGATCTATAGCCTTTCCATTGTATTGCAGATCCTTGATACGATGCGCTGAAGAATCAATAATAGTTCCCTTGGCATCATACCGTGCAGGCTGCGTTACATCAATCTGATAATTCACACCATCAATGACATCAAAATTGTAGGTTGGGAAATCCTTGTTGATCAGCGATTGCTCCTCAGTTTGCTTTGGATCAATACGGTTGAACTGACCCGCAGACCACTCCAGCCATTCCTGAATTTCAGCACCGGTCACTTCTACAGCATGAACCGTGTTCGGGTACACATACAGGTCGGACACGTTTTTAATCGCTACCGTACCTTCAGGAATATTAGTGTAATACTCGGCTCCGTTTCGACCGCCGGCCTTGAATGGAGCGCCTGCCGACAATACTGGAAGATTTTCGTATTCAGTTCCTTTGAGATGGTTTTGAACATACCATTTCTGTGCATTCGTCACAATTTGAATGGAAGGGTCGTCCTGCACTAATGCAAAATAGCTGGTAATTGGCGCCGTCGTTGTTCCTACAGGCTGGCGAATATAATCCAGCGTTCCTTGATGCTCTTCTTTAATCGCATCTATCAGTTTAAATTCAGGGATAAACTGCACAGTCTGATTAGTAGTGCTCACAACCGGACGCACTTGAGATTGAGAGTTAGTTACGTTCCACTCGCGATTTCTCTTTTCTAGGCTCAGGTCAATGATACCCAGATCCTTGCCCCATGAGGAAGCTTCCACGGCCGGTACGCCATTAATGGTTCCCTTATCCAGATCTACACCCTTCATATCTTTAAAATCAGGGCCAGGGAAAGATTTATGAGCATGCCCAAACAGAATAGCGTTAATTCCGTCCACCTGGCTTAAATATTTAACAGCATTCTCCATCATTGGCGTTTGCGGCACATCCTCATAACCGGTGTGCGCAAGCACAATAATAATGTCAGCACCATCTGTTTTCATTTGAGGAATAAACTTTTTCGCCGTTTCCACAATATCTTTCGTAACGACTTTATCCTTCAAATTGGCTTCATCCCACTGCATAATTTGAGGTGTGACCAGGCCGATCACACCCACTCTGAGTGTATGCTCTTCGCCCTTCTCGTCCGTTACTGTTTTATCAAGAATTCGATAAGGGGTAAAATAATTTTTAGTAGCTTGGCCCCCTTTATCAACATAAACGTTCGCATTTACATAAGGAAAATCAGCACCCTTGAGCGATTTGTCCAGAAAGTCGAGACCGTAGTTGAATTCATGGTTGCCCACTGTAGCTGCATCATAGCCCATCAAGTTCATCATCTTGTAGACCGGATGGACACCGCCTTCTTTCTCAAAGGTTTTGTTGCGGGCCATATAATCGCCTAATGGGTTGCCCTGCAGCAAATCACCATTATCGAACAGCATACTGTTTCTTGTTTCACTACGTGCCTTCTGGATCAAACTAGCTGTACTAACCAAGCCATATTCGTTGGTTTCTTTGTCCGAATAGTAATCGTAGTTCATCAGGGACGCGTGAATATCCGTTGTTTCCATGATCCGCAAATTCACCGTAGCGCTATCACGAGAATCAATAGCTGCCCAGGATGGAGCGGCTGAAAACACCAGCATGCTACAAGCTACAACTGCTGCTGTAAACCCTTTAAACCAATTTTTACGTAATAACAAAATATACCCCTCCTCATTAAGGTGTATGCCTCATATACATACTTTTGCACATATATGTAAGCCTTGAACCCACCATTTCTATTTTAATCCAACGCCAGACAAAAGAGTAGTCATTTACTTAAAATTATTTATGAAAAAATAATTAATTTTCTCAAAAACAAAAAAACCAGCAAACCTCCTGAAAAACTTGGAGATTTACTGGCTTATCCATTTATATTCGTATTATTTCTTCCACACCTGGCGCTCCATTTGCTGACCCACATACTCAATGCGAGTCGGATTCACGTCCAGAATGACATAATCGGGATCGTCCGGTCCGGAAAACCACTCCTTCAAGGAGTCGTTCCACACTTGTTTGCGTAGCCCCTCATCAGCTGTAATTTGGACGGTAGCCTCCACTTCAACAACTTCCTTCGTACCGCCAACCTCATAACCCAGCAGCAGATAAGCATTCGGATTGTCCTTTAGCTCATCCACTTTATGCGTTTTGCGATCTGTCGCCAGATGAATGTTCATTCCATCGTTAAAAAGGGCCATATAGCGTACTTTCGGTTTGCCACCCTCTACCGTACCTAACGTACAAAATTTGTTGTTATCCAAAGCCTTCACAATGGCTTGTTCCAGTTGGTTGCGATCCAATGTTTCCGTTTTACCCACAGTACAACAACTCCTTTTCACGAATTAGAATTCTCTACGGCCATGCCATTGGGCACCAGCCCATCTGAACCTACCTGCGCAGCTGTTCTGAAAATAACATGACCGGATCGAATCGGATTGATTCATACTCATTTTCAGATCAAAGCTCACAGTAAAAGTGTACCCTGTCGTTCGGCAAATGAACCGTCATCTCTCCCTTCATGCTGGACAGACCCGCATTCAAAGCATATAATCGTCGTAGTAAACCCGAATAAATGAACCCATTAAACCATACAATGCCAGGGGTGCTGGAATCGGCCGGCTGAGAGTGTGTCCCAAGACACTGACCCTTACAACCTGATCTGGGTAATGCCAGCGTAGGAATGCTTAAGCAAGATGTGCCTTCTTTACATAGGACCATCCCTTACTTTGGTATATACAAGCGCAAGCGTCCCGGAAACTCGGGGCGCTTTTTTGTTGAGGATTAAGTTGTTGGAAAGATCGCGTCCGGCAGATGTTATTTTTATGAAAATGGGAAACTTAAGCTGTCTGATTGGATGGATAACGGGTAATCAAAAGGAGAGAACACTAACGATGAAGCGCATGAAAATATTAAGCCTGGGACTGATCAGTCTGTGGCTCATGGCCCTGACCCTGACCGCTTGCGGTGGAAGTCCCCCTACATCCCAAGAAGCAGCTTCCGCTACCGACACTCAAACGTCTACTCCGGCAAAGGGGCTCAAAGATGTTAAAATCGTGCTCGACTGGACACCCAATACGAATCATACGGGACTCTATGTCGCCAAGGACAAAGGATTTTACGAAAAAGCAGGTTTGAATGTCCAAATTGTTCAACCTGGTTCAGGCGGAGCCGATCAAATGGTTGCTTCTAATGCTGCACCTTTTGGTATCAGCTACCAAGAAGGCGTCACACAGGCCCGCACGCAAGGTGTGCCGCTTGTATCCATCGCTGCGGTGATTCAGCATAATACCTCAGGCTTCGCAGCCCCGGTAGATCGCGGAATTAAAAGCCCGAAAGATTTTGAAGGTAAAAAATACGGCGGTTGGGGCTCTCCCGTAGAAGAAGCGGTCATGAAATCCATCATGGATTCAGACAAAGGCGATGTGAGCAAAGTGAAGATCGTCAACATGGGCAATGCAGACTATTTTACAGCCGTGAAGCGGGATATCGACTTTGCCTGGATTTTCTACGCATGGACCGGAATCGAGGCCCAACTTCGAGATGAGCCATTGGATATGCTGTATGTAAAAGATTATTCCAAAAGCCTCGACTACTATACGCCTGTAATTGTGAGCAACGAACAGACGATAAAAAATGATCCCGAGCTGGTCAAAGCGTTCATGGACGCTACCGCCCAAGGCTATGAATACACTATCGCCCATCCGGAAGAAGCCGCGGACATCTTAAGCAAAGCTGTACCGGAGCTGGATAAAAAACTGGTACTTGCCAGCCAAAAATGGCTAAGCCCACGTTATCAGGATGATGCCGCGCAATGGGGCGTGCAAAAAGCGGAGGTATGGCAAAACTATTCGGACTGGATGTACGAACGCAAGCTGCTCAGCAAGCCTTTGGAAGTCGATAAGGCCTTCACAAACGACTTCTTGCCCAAGCGCTGACCATTTGTTAAAACGCTAAATAAGACTGAACTAGACAAGTGAACGAAGCGCCACTACGCAGTCGGATGATGCTTCCCATCGCTGTTGTACCCAGATTTCTTAATAAAAACTTATGATTAGTGTAGAAATCCGGGGAGGTTATGCTTCCGAAGCGAGCTTTCCTACGGAAAGCTTTTAAAGCGAACGCTAACGCTTGTACAGCACCATTCCGCCCACTTCGTTCTCGTTCAACTTGGTTTATTCTTTAGTTTCATATTATCTAAGCGCTAAGTAGGTGCGCTTGTGTGTTAAAAATGCCGCACAAACCAGCTTTAAAAATAGGGTGCTTTTAAGGCGGGCAGCAGCGGAGCGGTTCATTTGAATCTGGAGAAGCGGAGCGTTCGCCTTTGCAGGGGAATTCTTACCTTTGAAAACTTAAATAATCCAAGAATCCCCCTGCAACAGCGATCGTAAGACCAAATGAAACGCGAAGCGGTCTCAAACGCCTTAAACCACCCTATTTTCTCTAAAACACTCCAAATGAAGGACAGGTGAATTTGCATGGCTAATACACTGCTCAGTATTCAAGTAATCCCTAAAACTCCTAATAACGAGGACTCTTACCCGTATGTAGATAAGGCGATTGAGGTCATTCAGCGCTCCGGTGTCAAACATCAGGTGAACCCATTGGATACGACCATGGAGGGCGAGCTCGACGAGTTGCTGAAAGTGGTTAAAGAAATGCATGAGGCTTTGACGGAAGCGGGCAGTCCCAGCGTCATTTCACAGATCAAAATCGCACATAACCCACAAGGCATCAGCATGAACAAGCTGACCGAGAAATATCGCCCATGAATCCGAAAGGCAAGAACGCATCCTGGTGGAAAAGCGTATGGCCGCCCCTTGTGGCGGTCCTCTTCTTTTTAGCAGCCTGGCAGGGGGCGGTTTCCTATTTACATATTGAATCCTGGCTACTGCCAGCTCCATCCCTCATCGTACAGGAGGGCATGGCCCAGGCGGCGCTGCTTGGTGCCCATACATGGGCTACAATTCGCCTGACACTTGTGGGATTCGCTATAGGGACAGCAACGGGACTGTTGATCGCCATCGTTCTTCATACCATTCCTTTTCTCAAATCCGCCCTGTATCCGCTGCTTATCCTGAGCCAAAACATTCCGATCATCGCCCTGGGGCCGCTGCTCATGGTGTGGTTTGGTTTTGGCATGCTGCCCAAGCTGATGGTCATTACCTTAGTATGCTTTTTTCCCGTGGCTGTAGCGACCATGGACGGGCTGACACGGACGGACCGTATGATGATGAACTATATGCAGATGTCGGGTGCCGGTCGCATGGCTATTTTTATGAAGCTGGAGTTGCCACACTCGTTGCCGCAAGTATTCTCCGGCATCAAGATTGCTGCCACCTACAGTGTGATGGGCGCAATTATTGCCGAATGGATTGGTGCGAGCGAAGGAATCGGATATTATATGCTGCTGCAAAAATCGGCCTATCGCACGGACCTCATTTTTGCCGCCATCGGCATCATTGTCGCGCTCAGTTTACTGATGTTTGTCATCATAGTACTACTGGAAAAATGGCTGGTTCGCTGGAAACCGGATCAGGAATAGCTTCCTCCTTGAATTAAATACAGCAAAGAAAGGACGTGGCACATATGAGTCTGGATCCGACTGACTTATCATCACACAACGTGGCTAATGAACAACGAGCCGGGGACCAGCAGAGTCCTTCGACTGCCCCTTCTGCTCTGGAATTGGACGGGATCAGCCTCGCCTTCCGCGAAAAGCGAAGCTTACTGCCCGTGCTGCAGGATGTATCCCTCACAGTCAAGCCGGGAGAATTCGTTTCTCTCATCGGTCCGTCAGGCAGCGGCAAAAGTACGCTGTTTCACATCATCGGCGGGCTACTCAAACCACAGCAGGGACGTATCCGTATGCACGGACGAGACATGACTGGTGAACGTGGGCATATCAGCTATATGCCACAGCAGTCCGCCCTTTTCCCGTGGCGCACCACGCTGGATAATGTACTGCTTGGGCAGGAAAATGCTCCACGTAAAAATACAGCAGTCCCCCCTCAGTACGCCAGTGAACGCGAACGTCGCAAAGAAGCCCTGCAATGGCTCGAGCAGGTTGGACTAGGCAAATTCGCCAAGGCGTATCCACATACGCTGTCTGGTGGAATGCAACAGCGTGCAGCCTTTCTTCGCGCACTGCTCAGCCCGCAGGAATTAATGCTGCTGGATGAGCCGTTCAGCGCACTCGACGCGCTGACACGTGCAGATATGCAGCAATGGTTATTGCGGATGTGGGAGAAGAACCGCCGCTCTGTGCTGTTCATTACCCACAGCATTGAAGAAGCGTTGCTGCTCTCCGACCGCATTTATGTGCTGTCAGCGCGACCTGCTTCGGTGGTGCATGTCGTAGATGTCCCTTTTCCCCGCCCGCGTAGGGAAGAAATCACCCTCGATCCACTCTTTATTGAATGGAAGCGAACCATGACCGGCTGGATGCGTGAGGAAAAGTACAAACTGGACGGCGACATGGACAATGCTCAGAGCGTTCACAAGAATATCCCGGAAGATGGATTGAATCGGCATGAGTGACGTAAAAGTTCGATGTGCATCGAAATGGAACAGCCAAACAAAGCTAGGCTTGGATTTGACCACAACAAGACCCGCTCCATTAATCGACGCGCACATTCATGTAGACAGCTACCCGCCCGAACAACAGAAGCTATTGCTCGCTTCACTTGCTGATAGCAGCGTCCAAGCTGTGATAGCCGTGTCGATGCATCTGGACTCCAGCCGAGCCAATCTACGGTTAGCCGAGCGTTACCCTGGGCTAGTACGGCCAGCCTTTGGCTTTCATCCCGAACAGGCCCTTCCACCGCAAACTGAGCTTGACCTCTTGTTCGACTGGATGGACGAACATGTACAGCAGATGGTCGCCGTGGGTGAAGTCGGCTTACCCTATTACAATCGGCTAGAAGCCTCGCAGAGCGGTTCACCTTTTGACCTCGCTCCCTACATAGTGCTACTGGAGCGTTTCATCCAGTTTGCAAGCAAGCATAGCAAGCCCATTGTCCTGCACGCCGTTTATGAAGACGCAGACATCGCCTGTGACCTTCTGGAACGTCACGGCGTCATGCAGGCGCATTTTCACTGGTTTAAAGGCTCTGCCGCCACGACCGAACGTATCGCCCGGAACGGCTATTATGTCTCCTTCACACCGGATCTCCTGTACGAAGAAGAGATCCGCAGTTTGGCAAGACAGTATCCGTCTGATCAGATCATGGCAGAGACAGACGGTCCCTGGCCGTTCGAGGGTCCTTTTACCGGACAACAGACACATCCCCGGATGACTGCCGACGTCATTCGCGCGTACAGCAAGCTGACCCAGCAAGATGAATCTGCCGTCCATCAATTATTTTATGAAAATACGAGACGCTTTTACTCACTATCTGATGGATAAAGGTATACCAGCTGTTTACTGACTGGAAGGTTTACAACCACAACATGCAACCAAAGCAAAGAACCTCCTTATTTACGCGGAACTTCATCATACGTAAATAAGGAGGTTCTTGTATTTTCAAACGTATATAGCTCAAATGTACTTGTATTTTGCAGAGTTTTTTGTCGCTACTCAAATTTTATTGCTTCAGGAAACCCTTCTGTTCCAAAAATGGCTTCAACTGCAAGCGTGCTGGCTCGGTCAATCTTCCGGCCATTTGCTCAGACCATGGCGTAGAGCGTTGACCGCCCGTACGTTCCTTCAAATATTCCGCTGATGTGTGATCGTATACCTCTACAGCTTTCATCGTCTGATTTTTGTCGTAGCCGTTCATATGCAAAACACCGGACAGCGGAAGGCGTGGACGCAAGCCCGTTTCCTGATCCGGTACACCAATACACATACCGAATACTGGATACACCAGCTCTGGCAACTCTAACAACTCAGACACCTCTGCTATGTTAGTACGAATGCCGCCAATGTAGACGATGCCCAAGCCCAGTGATTCAGCGGCTACCGCTGCATTTTGTGCAGCTAACGCGGCATCAATGGTCGCAACCGTATAATTTTCAACGGACCCCTCATAGGAAGGCTGACCTGGCTGATGGTGGAGCGTGACCTGTTTCAAGCGATACAGGTCTGCGCACCATACCAAAAACGCAGGGCATTGCTCAACGTAAGCCTGCCCTCCTGCCAACTCCGCCAGTTTTGTTTTCAAAGAAGGCTCGGTAACGGCGATAACGGTATATGCCTGCACATTGCTGGACGAGGAAGCCATTTGGCCAGCTGCCACAATAGCTGCGAGCTGCTCGTCGGTAATGGGGTCTGACTTGAATTTTCGCACAGACCGGTGATTCATCAACAAGGAAATCGTATCATTCATGACTGCTTCACTCCTAATCCATAATATAAGCTCTTTATCTACTTCAAGCTGTGAGTATACGAAGAAGTTCTTGCATGCTTGCATGGCACTCCTACAAATATTATGGAACTTTCGCGAATGATAAGCAACCTGACGTAATGAAAGTTGATGGTTTTAAAAAACCAAACACAACAAAAAGCAAGCACGCAGAGAAACCAACCAATTGCGCGTACTTGCTCTATACTCTGATTAATAACTTTATCTCGAAACAGAAATCCGACAGTACGTTATCCTGCCGATACATCCATACACTTACAGCTTTACTCGTTGGAGACGCAGCGCATTCAGCACAACTGAAACAGAGCTAAATGCCATGGCCGCTCCCGCCAACCATGGGGCAAGGAAGCCCAAAGCAGCTATCGGAATACCGATCACGTTATACCCGAGCGCCCAAAACAGATTTTGCCGTATGTTTGTCATGGTCCGGCGGCTCATTTCAATCGCGTCAGGAATACTGTTCAGGTTGCCGCGCATGAGGGTAATATCCGCCGCCTCCATGGCCACATCCGTTCCCGTGCCCATCGCCATCCCAATATTAGCAGTAGCCAGCGCAGGCGCATCGTTAATACCATCCCCAACCATAGCTACGATCATGCCCTGTTCCTGAAGTCGTTTCACTTCTTCAGCCTTTCCTTCAGGCAATACCTCCGCCAGCACTCGTTCAATTCCAGCCTCGGCGGCAACAGCCCGCGCAGTCCGTTCATTGTCACCCGTAATCATGATGACTTCAATGTTCATCGCCCGCAGACGGGCAACGGCCTCCCGTGACGTTTCTTTAATCGTGTCCGCCACGGCCACCAGTCCGGCATAGGAACCGTCCACAGCGACCAGCATCGCGGTTTTCCCTGCGTTTTCCAGATCATTCATATACTGCTCAGCTAAGTCATCTATTGCGATGCCTTCCCTGCTCATCAATCGGCGTGTACCGGCCAATACCTGTTTACCTTCCACATGTGCCTTCACACCATAACCCGGAATATTTTCAAAATCTGTCGGTCCTACCAGCTCAATGCCTCGATCTGCAATCCCCTTTACAATGGCTTCCGCCAGCGGATGCTCCGAGCTTTTTTCTGCCGCACCGAGCAACCGCAGCAGATCCTTTTCAGCCATGCCGCTTGCTCCAACCATAACATCCGTCAGCTCGGGCTTGCCATTCGTAACCGTACCTGTCTTATCCAACACCACTGCGTTGACTGAACGGGTCATCTCCAAATGCTCGCCGCCCTTGAACAGAATACCATATTCAGCGGCACGTCCCGATCCTGCCATAATGGACGTTGGAGTTGCCAATCCGAGCGCACAAGGGCAAGCAATGACGAGAACTGCAATCATTTTCTCCAGTGAGCCTGCAAAATCAGTCGGCGTCACAAGGAAAAACCAGACGATAAAGGCCAACACAGCGATAGCAACAACAATGGGGACAAAAATACCGGAAATCTGATCCGCAATCCGCTGAATGGGAGCCTTGGAGCTTTGCGCATCTTCCACGACCTTAATAATACGGGACAACGCCGTATCACCACCCACACGCTCAGCCTGGATACGTAGAACCCCGTTTTTATTGAGCGTCGCCCCTGTAACTGCGGAACCAGCTTCTTTTTCAACCGGAAGACTCTCACCACTTAACATGGATTCGTCCACTGCCGAACGTCCGTCTACGACCACACCATCGACAGGAATTTTCTCGCCGGGTCGTACAATAAAGATATCCTTCACACGTACCTGTTCAATCGGAATATCAAGCTCTTGCCCATCACGTACTACACGTGCCGTTGTCGCCTGTAGACTCATCAGGCTCTTGATCGCCTCGGACGAACGCCCTTTGGCTACCGCTTCGAACCATTTACCAACCAAAATAAGCGTAATTAGCACCGCGCTTGTCTCGTAATACAGTTCCGGCATGGTCATGACAGGCATTCCCGCCATCCCCTCCATAACATCAGCCGGACGCAGAGTAAGGTACAAGCTGTAAAAATAAGCCGCAGACGTACCCAGTGCAACTAACACATCCATATTCGAACTGCCGTTACGAAGCGCTTTGTACGCGCCCACATAAAACTGCCAACCAATGACGAACTGAATCGGCGTTGTCAGCACTAGTTGGAACCATGGATTCAAGAACAGTTCTGGCACATAAATCCATGATGTAAAGGAAAAATGAGCCACCATCGCCCACAACAACGGCAACGACAGTACTGCGGACACAATCCACTTCCATTTTTTACGCTGAATATCCTTACTTCGCACATCCGCAATGTTGTCCTCTGCGCTCTGCGGGATCGCTCCGTAGCCCAGCTGTTCGATCTTGCTCACCAGATCACCGACCGCAATACTCCCCGCGGCATATTCCACATGAGCTGTTTCCATCGCCAAATTTACCGTGGCGCCTGTTACACCCGGCATCCGGTTCAATCCCTTTTCAATCCGGGTTGCACAGGCCGCGCAAGTCATACCCGTTACATTCAGATTGGCTTCTTCACTTACAGTTCCAAACCCAAGAGAAGCAATTTTGTCGCGAAACTCAGGGATCTCCACCTGCTTGGGATCATAGGATATCGACGCCTGCTCCAAAGCCAAATTCACATTAGCCTGTGCCACACCATCTATTCGCTTTAAACCTTTCTCAATACGGCTTGCGCAGGCAGCACAGGACATCCCTGTAATGTGAAGCGTTGTCTGCTTGTCACCGTCGGTCGCACGGTTTTCCATGGCCATCCTCCTCCCATACCCCAGTGGGGTATATTATATCCAAAAAGAAAAAGCTTCTAATATGGAAGCTTCCTCTTCGAAACAAGTTTTTTCACACATAAAGCTTCAGCTTAAACAACATCATAGCCTTGGTCTTCAATGGCTGTTTTCAGCGCCTCGACGTTCAGCTTGGACTCGTCATATTCTACATTCACTTGTTTCGTTTCGAGGCTGACCTTGCCGGTAGCGCCAACTTTCTCCAAAGCTCCTTCTACTGCCTTCACGCAATGATTGCAGCTCATGCCTTCTACATTCAATGTAACTTGTGCCATTTTCTTTTCCTCCTCTGGGGTACTTCCGTACCCATAATGTGTATGAATACTACTCTTAACGGATTAGCTTTTTGACCGTAACCAGCAGCTCGTCAATCACTTCCTGCTCTCCTGCCTGCATGCGCTCAATGACACAGCTTTTCATATGCCCTTCCAGCAGCAGCTTACCGACACCATTCAGCGCGGACTGGACAGCCGCAATCTGGTTCAGTACATCGTCACAGTAGGTATCCTTCTCAATCAAGCCTTTAATTCCGCGAACCTGACCTTCAATGCGGTTCAACCGGGATACGAGGCTGTTCTTGAACTCTGCCGAATGATGACTTTTTCTAATTGTCTTTTCCCCGTCTGTTCCACAGTGATTCTCATGGACTTCAGTGTGGGAAGCAGATTGCTCCTCAGCCATACATCAGCCTCCTGTGTGGTGTATATATGCATTTAAACATTTGTTATATCCCCATCATAATATACCCCCACGGGGTATGTCAACATTCCAGGAAAATGTCACTTTTTCGCCTTGATTTTCGCCACTGTTTCTACTCAAGCGAATTAAATTGATCAAAATAAGGCTGTAGCAACTCTAACTGTTCCTCATAATCTTTTCTATCCCTCTCAGATAAACGATCTGGATATAGTACACCTTTGGCCCCTGTAATGCGGGGTACATACTCGTAGAACTTCGTGAACAGTACACGAAACTTTACAAATTCATCCTCAGTCAGAACCTTTTTCGCATAGTCCAGCTCGACCTGTAAATCGATGCCTGCGTGGGCCTTTGCATCTAATGTGCCCGTAATGGCAGAATCACCGCCATCTTTTTTACCATCGTCCGTTTGGGTTAGCGCTTTCCCCTGATTCAACTTGTCATAATACGGCTCCAGCTTGGCAGATATATGATCGTATTCACGCTGTTCCTCTGCGCTTAAGCGCTCCTTGTGGAGTGCGCCGTTTTCATCCGTCATTTTCAGATTATAGGCCCCGAGTTCTCTCAATAACCCTATAAAAACAGTGAACTCCTCTTTCGTTAAATGCCCCTGCACCTGCTGCAACTTGGATTCTACTCTATTATATTCCTCTGGCGATCCTCCCATTTCAATTAGCTTTTCCTGTGAACCATATATTGTATCCGCCAAATAAGTGTAAGTAGCAAAAGCACCTGTTGGAATTAGTAATAACACTACGAGAAGAGTTATCACAATATACCTTTTCATAGGTTTAGGTCCTCCTTTTTCAAGCCGTTCAATTTGACCCATAATGTTTTCTTTTAATTCAGCCGGAGCCAATATGTGGTCATCATCCTGCTGCATCACCCTACGTAGTTCTTGCTCAAGCTTCATGGATCTTCTCCACCTTTCCGATTAGAAAATGTTCCTGCTGCTCTTTCGATCGAAGCTTTTGCAAAGCCGCGTGAATTCGTGATTTCACCGTGCCTAACGGTATCTCTAAAATATTGGAGATTTCCTCTTGGGAATATTCCTGCAAATAGTGCAACACAATTACCTGTTTAAGCTTGAACGAAAGCTGCTGAACTGCTTGGAGCAATACATGATTTGCAACCTTGTCCACAATTTCCTCAGAAAAATCATGAGATGTATGAAGTTCGAGCCTTTTTGCTTTGCTTGTGATTCGTAGCCTCATCCATTGTTTTCTACGGTAAGCCCGCATCTGACGCATAACGACCCCCATTAGCCAAGGCTGAAAAGGACGTCTTTCGTCAAATTGCTCAAGTGATTTATATACATGAATATAAATTTCCTGCACCACATCATCAGCATCCACTTTCTCTTCCAACAAAAAATGCACCGTTCTATAGACTGTATGAATTGTTTGATCATACAGTTCTCTGTAAGCCTCACGACTGCCAGCCAGCGTCTCCGTAACAAGAGCAACCATCAAATCATTCTTTGTCAAATTTGCCCGCCTCCTTGCGTTGTCCAATCCTGATCTCCCCCTTTCTTTCATCTCACATCTATATATTTGGCAGGAAACCGAAATATCGTTCGATTCTGTCTCAACATCAGGAAAATAGTCTCCGCATAATCATTCTTTAGCAGGACTACTCTTTTGGTAATATATTGATATAATATTAAAGTTGCAATTCCCACTTGTCTTGTATATATACAAACGAGCAATCATAACAAATCATACGTCGAAGGAGCTTATTAGAAGTCAATGAAAATAAAGATTACACCCTTGTTACGGCTTATCCAAGGCCTGTTGTGGTTTAAAATCCTTGTAATCATTATCGCAGGATGTGTATTTATTTCAGCCCAACCGATAGGTGGGGAGTCTCGGTTAATCCATATGGCCTCCCGCACCCTATCCATCACACCTCCACTTGAAGGTTCTACCGCTCATATGGTCGGATTTGTATTCGGAAAATTGCTCTTTCGATTACTTCCTACAATAATGATCTTGCTGTTTATTGCGACAAAAAAGTATAAACTTACCCTTACTTTACTGCTTTTCGTATCCATTTTTGGTTTAAACATCAACGGAATAGACCCTTTCTTTCCCGTTCATATCTGCATGCTTATTTCAATTCTGGTTCACAAACCATCTCGTATGTACTTAAAGCAGACACCTCTGCCCGCAAAGGAAGCCGAGGATATCTCGATTGCAAAACGGTAAAAAACTCCCATGGACTGAAATGGTTCACGTATCAGTCCATGGGAGTTTTTTAGTTCAATTCGCCTTATTTCAAGCCTTCGCGCGTGTTTCCTTAGCAAGTACGGCAAAGCTTATTAGCGCACCAACCTCGGCTATAGCTATAACGATCGCCATCGGTACGGGGGTGGTTCCACTCCCCAAACCTACTAGCGGTGAAGCGATGGAACCAAGCAATAGAGGCAGCAAACCAAGCATGGCGGACGCACTACCTGCGGAGCGCTGCTGACTCTGCATTGCCAATGAAGTCGTCGTTGTACTTACAATCCCTACGCAGGAAACGACAAAAAACAGAGGAACTAAAACAGCAAACAATTGACCTCCAGTAAAGGCTACAGTAAGCAAGCTGATTCCGGCTACAGCCGCAATGACCAGACCCGACAAGAGTAACTGTCGTTCGCTGAAGCGACCCACAAGTCTACCCGTTAACTGGGAAAACAGTACAATCCCCAAACCATTCACTGCAAAAATGATGCTATACGTCTGAGGGGAAACCCCGAAAATATCCTGAAGCACGAATGGTGAGCCAGCAATATACGCGAACATCGCTCCCGTAATCAGCGCCTGTGAGAAGGCATAGCCCATAAAGCGTCGATCGGCAAACAAGTGACCGAGTGTCCCCAGCGTCTGCTTCAAACCACCGGATGAGCGGCGGTTCGTTGGCAACGTTTCTGGCAAACCCAATACGACGGCAATCAGCATAGCCACGCCGACCACACAAAGTACCATGAATACACCACGCCAGGAAACAAAGTTCAAAATGGCACCGCCCAGTACTGGTGCAGCAATGGGGGCCACGCCGTTCACCAGCATGAGTAGTGAGAAAAAGCGTGTCAATTCTTTGCCCGAGTATAGATCACGGGCTACAGCTCTGGAAATCACAATCCCTGCCGATCCTGTAAGCCCTTGAATAAAGCGAAGTGCAATGAGCATACCGATATTCGGCGCAAACACGCATAACAGCGAAGCAGCAGCGTACAGAATGAGCGAGATCACCAGCGGTCCTCTGCGCCCCCTTACATCGCTAAGCGGACCAGCAACGATCTGTCCAACGGCCAGGCCCAACAGACAGGCGGTCAAACTAAGCTGCGCCAACGAAGTAGTCGTATGCAAATTGTCGGCTAATGTAGGCAGCGACGGCAAATACATATCTATGGACAACGGCCCGAAAGCACTCAATGCACCCAGGACAAAGGCGATCCATAATATTCGCGATTTGGTCATATCTGCGGCAACCATAACAGTATTGGATAACCGGTTCATAATAATAATCATCCTTTTCACAAAAATATAAATAATTACTTCAATATATCATGATATCACTCATTTCGTCTGGCTTCGAATCATTACACGCTAATCCGCAATTTTTTTTCAAAACTGCTATATATCAGGCAGGAATTTACCAATTTCAGGTCGAATTATACGGTAACCAAAACAAAAAATTTGTGGAATCTGGAGAATGATAATGGTCTATGATGGAGTGCTACTGGGTCTCATTGTAGGTCTGTTCAGAGGAGGCTGGCGGCAAGGTCTGATCCGTTTCAGTCAAATTCGCCTTATAGCCGGCTGGATGTTCCCCGTGCTGCTACTGGTACAATTCATTATTTTTTATTTCCAAGAAAAATGGACTGGGCTGGCAGCCATTAACGGGTATCTATTTATGGGAGTCTACGTGGTTGGATTGATATTTCTCTGGTTGAACAGACATCATAAGGGATTCAAGCTTATTATCATCGGCGTATTGATGAATTTTATCGTTATGGCGGTGAATGGCGGCAGGATGCCAGTCTCGTTGAGCGCTTCGGAGGTGCTGGGTCCCTATTATACAGATATGCTTAAATCCGGAAGTGTCATCTCGAAACATTACATGATGGATGCGAGCACGCGTCTATCATTGCTTGGTGACATTATTCCTCTCTCCAAGCCCTATCCCCGCACGCAGGTAATTAGTATTGGAGATGTTGTCATGAACTTCGGGATGTTTCTGTTTATCCAAAGCATTATGGTCGTGAAAAGGACCACGGATAAGCAGCAAGAAACCAATCCCCGCCACGCCTAGTGCGTACCTTATTCCAAGGAAGGGAGGGAACCCTATGAAAAACTTGAAATACTCCCGTGTGATTATCAATGCTATTATTGTAGCTTCTGTCATAATTGCTTTGACTTCCGGTTACAAAATCGGGGGCTAGTCACCGATAAGAAAAAAAGGAAGCACAGGCTCAACAAAACAGGCTGGATTCCGGCCTGTTTTTTCATGTGAAATTTTCGATTATAAAATTGTAAATTATCCCATTCACCCCTGGTAGCTTTGACATCAAGATACGACAAGGCAGGAGAAGAAATGATGAGTATAATAAAAAAGCTGCAAGAACGGGTTACCGCGACGGGAATATATGTGTTTTTCATATGTTTGGCAGGCTTGATCGTCCTCCTGTATACGAATCAGTGGTCCTTTTTGCACTATACGACAACAGAGTGGGTCACGATCTATTCCCTATTGGGAGCAGTTCTAATTCTGGAGCATTTTACATTTCAGCTACCCCCAGCCAGTAACAAGCAGTCCATGGATTCCTCCGTGTATCTGGCTTGTATTTTTGTGCACGGCACCGAAATTGCTATTCTAATTTTACTGTTAAACGTAATCATTGCTATGTTCCGGCACACAGAACTGTCCTGGTGGAAGCATACCGTCAATTTTTCTATTTACGCCCTTTCCATTTTCCTGTCTTCAACAGTATTTGAACTAAGCGGCGGAACGCAGGGAGCTTTAAACCAAGAGCATTTCGCTTCCTACCTGCTGGCGTTAATTTGCTACTTTGCGGTGAACACAATCACACTGGGCATCTACTTTTATATCGCATACAAAGGGTCCTTCAATGAGCTTAAACAGGCTTTTTTGGCTGAATCCCTGCTCGTATACTTATGTACACTCATTCTGTCTTTGGTATTGACTACACTGATTTATAACAATGGCATTCTAGGACTTTTGCTGTTCCTTGGGCTAAGCATGCTCCTATCTCACGCATTCAAGCAAATGTTCACGCTGTATCGGGAAATCGAAGAAAAAGCAAACATGGATCGCAGAACAGGGCTATACAATCACAGCTACTTTGAAAATACACTTGAAGCTGAATTAAATATATCGAGATCCGAGAATACTCCCCTCAGTCTGGCGCTGATTGATATAGATGATTTCAAAAAATACAATGATCATTTCGGTCATCTTAAAGGCGATCAGCTACTGGGATTTCTCGGTGAGTTTCTTAAGAAGGAAACCTCCGACACCCCCATCACCGTATCCCGCTACGGTGGAGAAGAATTCACCCTGCTTATGCCTGATCATACCGCTGAACAAGCTTATGAAATAGTCAATGCTATTCGAAAAAGATTAAATGATTCTCGTTATGAGGGTGTCGAAATTTTTCCACATGGCTGTCTGTCCTTCTCCGCAGGTATTGCCCAAAGCCGCATTGACATCTACGACAAATCACAGCTGGTCGATCTGGCGGATAAAGCCCTGTACTACGCCAAGAAACAGGGCAAAAACATCGTTCATACGCATGGAAGCTTAAATGAAGTGGAGCGTGAGGTGGATCTGGGGCAGGATATTCGTGATCTTGAGCAGCAGCTTAATTTGTTCTTATACAAGGATATTAATACCTTCAAGCATTCAAAACGGGTGTTCAGATATGCAGCAGACATGAGCGATGTGCTTCAACTCGGACCGGAGGATAAGCGGCGTTTCATACTAGGAGCTCTCATTCATGACATTGGTAAACTGGAGATTCCCTGGAATATCCTCAATAAAAAAGAGAAGCTGTCCGGTGAGGAATGGCAGATGGTGCAAGCGCATGTCATGTGGGGCAAGCGTATTGTAGAAGCCAACGAACGATTCGTAGATTTGATTCCTTTTGTGGAGCTGCATCATGAACGTTATGACGGAGGAGGCTATCCGTTTGGCTTTAAGGGCGAGCAAATTCCACTTTTATGTCGGATGCTGACGATCATCGACTCTTTTGATGCGATGACAACCGAGCGTCCCTATCAACCCACCAAAACGTTCGAGGAGGCCATTGAAGAATTACGTGCTTGCTCGGGTAGCCAATTCGATCCCAAACTAACGGCTATTTTTATCCATTATATTCAACATAAGCAACCTGCTTTCACGGATCTCATGGAAACAGGGCTCTAATTCCTTCATAGGCTCTTCCTCTTTGCCCCTAGCATGGTTGAAATCGTCCTGAATTCAACCACACTAGGGGTTTTCATATGATTGGAATTTTGTATAATGCTTATTATTTTAAATTTCATATAAATGTCATAATTCGCTCCATCTATTCGCGCTTTATGCACTATGATTAAGATAGGAATGGATTTGTCCGTCAGGCAAAATCCTCCTGTATAAAATGTTATAAATGGGGATATCCTCGCTTCAAGTAATCGAGAGAAGGTGACTTCACAAGCATGTTGTATCCGTCCAGACCAGCCCGTGTGGCTTGTCTTTTATTGCTGTGTCTCCCCCTTCTGGTCCTGTTTCCTCACTCTTCGTGGGCTCATGCATTTGTCATTGAATCCAGTCCGACCGAAAATCAGGTTTTGGACAAGTCGCCTTCTCAGGTGACCATTACCTTCAATGAAGATTTGCAATCTGCCTTCATGTCGATCAAAGTGACCGACGAAACAGGCAAGCGGGTCGACACAGGAAAAGCACAGCTTGACCCGAATCACAAAGCCACCATGGAAATCCAATTGATCCCAGGGATGAAAAATGGAATTTACTCTGTTAGTTGGAGAGCTTTATCCGCAGACGGACATCCAGTTAATGGAGTTATTCCATTTCAAGTAGGCAGCGGTTCCAATGCGCCTACCCATCAAGCTAACGCACCTGAAGGCTCAGGGACATCACGAATCGACTTAATCGCTGTCCGTTGGTTTCTTTACATAGGACTATCGCTGCTTTTTGGAGCGATTTGTTTCCGGCTGTTCATCTTACCGAGCATAAGCCAAGACAAGAATCAAAGTACACAGCATAAGCATAATCAGCGGCCCTTTGAAACATCGCCCCGCTGGAATAAACTGCTATGGAGCGGCTACGGCATAACGTCTGCCGCCATTCTGATCAGCCTGCCACTTCAGGCTTCATGGGATGCCGGGGTTTCCATCAGGGAGGGCTTCTCACTCCCGATTCTGGGAGAAGCTCTCCAGTTTACTGGAGCCGGACAAATTTGGTTTATCCAGATGATTCTCGTGCTACTCCTAAGCGTAACGCTGATTTACGCGCTGGATTACAGCATTTCGAGTCGCCAGCGCCGTCTTTGGGGCTACAGCTCGGCTCTCCTAACGCTATGCCTCATGCTGTCCAAGGCCTTTGTCGGTCACCCGGCAGCGGCTACCCATCCAGCTCCAGCCATTGCGGCGGACTTCGTCCATCTCGCGGCAGCAGCCTTTTGGATCGGCTCACTTGCCGTCATGGTCGTGTGCCTGCCGGTTGCCGGAGCAGAGTTGCCCGTATCCGAGCGGGCAACTCTACGACAAGCCGCCTTGCGCCGCTTCGCCGGCTGGGGCATTGCTATGGTGGCGGCGTTACTCGCCACCGGTATATATGGAGCCGTGCTGTACATTCCGGCTCCCTCCATGCTGCTGAACACGTCCTATGGACTCGTTCTGCTCGGCAAGGCAGCGCTGCTGCTAGTCATGCTGGCCTTCGCGGCCAGCCAGTTCCGCAGCGCACGGCAAGCGGCGCCCAGCAAGCAAGCCGCCCGGGGATTGCGTGCCGAGTTGTCCGTCGGCCTGCTCGTGATGCTGTTGACTGCGGTGCTCACTCACCTGTCACCCGGTCAGGCACCTGCTGTACCGTTTGAGGAGACTCGCACTACGGGTGGATATAACGTTACCCTGGCAGTCAGTCCCAATGCTGTGGGCAGCAATGAATTTAAGGTATCCGTTCAGGACAGCAAGGGTGCTGCCGTTTCAGGAATCCAGCAGGTTACATTAACGCTCACTCCAGCAGACCCTGACCAAGATCAACAGGAATTTGTTCTACCTGTGAAGCAGCAACAGCCATTCCGCAGTCAGGAATTGATGACCTCCGAAGGAACATGGGCGGTAAAGGTACATGCTCTGACGGCTTCACTCGATGCGGTTGATGCTGAATTCACCCTGCATGTAGGCGGTAAAAAATAATTATTTTATACTTCAGGATTTTGTGAAATCCTCACTTAAAAGGAGCGAATAATTGAATATGAATACAACAATTCAAACAGCAAAATCCAGATTTTCCAGGTTTGCGACCTCTGTGGGTCTAATCGCAGCGGGTGCCTTACTTTTTGCAGGTATGGCCAGTGCACATGTGACAGTCAAGCCTTCTGTTTCACAACCTAATGCGTGGGAAACGTACACATTGAAAGTACCCGTGGAAAAAAACATTCCAACCACCAAAGTCGCCTTGAAAATTCCGAAAGAGGTCGTTTTCAAACAATACGAGCCTGTACCGGATTGGAAGGTAGCCACCGAAAAAGACAGCTCTGGCAAAGTAATCACCGTGACCTGGACGACTGAAAAAGACGGCATTCAAGCAGGTCAATATCAGCGTTTCGGCTTTGTAGCGCAAAATGCAGACCAGAATACCGCAGCAGCCTGGGACGCCTTCCAGTATTACAGTGACGGAAGTATCGTGGAATGGACAGGCGACGAAGGAAGTAGCAATCCTCATTCCATTACCGAAATCACGGCGGATGCCACGTCCGCAACTCCTGCCCCTGCCGCAGACAGCGGACACGATTCGGCGGGTACGGCAGCAGGCCACGCCAGCACAGATACGGCTAATGATAGCAACCCCGCACCTGCTTCGAACAATGCTGTAGAAGCTGCACCTGCCGCTTCTGCTCCAGCCAGCTCTGCTGCACAAACGACAGCACTCGTTCTCTCGATCATTGCAGTCGTTCTTGGTGCCACAGCTGTCGGCATTGCACTCAAGCGCCGCAAGTAATCTGGGTTACGTATAAAGTTAAGAGCGTTTTAAAAAGAAAAAGCTGATACCTATTTAAAAGGTGTCAGCTTTTTTTGTATGAAAGAAAACGATTAATAGTCAGCTTTAATACATACTCAGATTCATCTCATCCTATTATTTCACATTCACCTTTCTATCATTTTTTTGGTAAAATAGGTAGAACCCTCACGATTCTAACATGATAGCATTGCAATCTATTGAGCATAGGAGATCATAGGATGAAAATCGTAAATAAAGCTCTGTTATCTAGTGCTATTTTTCTGAGTACCACAGTGGGCATCTATAGCCCCTTGGCACAAGCTGAAGCCGGCAAGATCAGCATTATGCTGGACGGATATGCATTACCGTTCCCTGTACAACCTGCCATGATGAACGGCACGACCATGGTTCCCTTTCGTGCGATTTCTGAGGCTCTTGGCATTACAGTGAAATGGGATCAAGCCAGCCAAAGCATCACTGCTACCAAGGCGCAAGGCTCTTCTACCAAGCAGGTGGTTCTAAAGATGGGTAGCCGCAATGCCACAGTGGACGGACAAGCGGTTCAACTAACAGCCGCTCCGCAAACCGTGCACGGCAGCACCATGATTCCGCTGGGCTTTTTCGGGCAGCAGTTTGGAGCCACGGTGAACTGGAACCAAGGAACGCGGACGGTCTCCATTACATCGCCACGTGAAGCCATGTATACAGTAGGCTTCTATGCGCTGTCTTCCTTTGACCAAAAATCCAAAATACCGGATTTTAACGTCGTTGCCTTCGGCTGGAGTCGAATTGATACGAACGGACAATTTACCACAAACGGCAAAGAATACAAATGGCCTCAAGCCGCTGGAACTGTAACGCCAGAGTCCATTGTGCAGGAGGCAGACAGCCAGGGGACTTCCCCTTACCTGATGGTCTATTCCGGAGATGGCAATCACGAGCTGACCAAAGTTTTGGAAAATGCGCAGCTTCAAGAACAAACCATTTCCCAAATTGTCAGCACCGCCACCGACAAACAATTTAAAGGCATTACGCTAGACCTGGAAGGATTGGGCTGGAGCGGCGACAAAGCCAAAGCTCGTTCAGACTACAACACCTTTATTAAAAAGCTATCGACCAAAGCGCATCAGGCCGGGCTCAAGCTCACCGTCGTTCTGCATCCGCTGAACAGCTCTTACTCTGGCTATGACTACAAAACGCTGGGCAATCTGGCGGACGATCTGATCATCATGGCTTATGATTACGGACAAAAGGCTACACCTGAGCCTTTGGAAAAAGTGGATGAAGCCATCCAACTGGCCTTGAAGGAAACCTCGCGGGACAAGCTCATTTTGGGGATTTCGATGGGTAGCGAAAAAGACAGCACCGTTAACGCCAAGATCGGTTTAGCCAAACGTTATGACCTCAAAGGAATCGCTATCTGGCGCTTGGGCATCATTGGAGAAACGGCCTGGTCACAGATGAACGAAGCCATCGAGTTTAAATAAGTGTACATTTTATCCAAGTAAAACCGACCTTATTTCGCCCGCCAGATGATTTCTTATGAGTCTTCTATGAAATCATCTGGCGGGCTTTCCTCATTCCCTTTAACAAAAGTGCTTGCCTGATTTGGAAGTTGTCGTCACAGGCTCGCAACCCTGTTCTCCATAGAAGATCCCCCAGTCTCTCATAAAATCCAGCAATGGCCTTAACGTATCTCCTAACGGGGTAAGCGAGTATTCCACACGCGGTGGGTTCTCGTTATAAATTTCACGGTGCACAATGCCATCTCTCTCTAATTCACGCAACTGCAAGGTTAGCATCCGCTGTGTAATATTAGGCAAGGTCCGTCGAATTTCGTTATAGCGCCGCGGTCCTGTGGTCAAATGATACAAGATGACTCCCTTCCATTTGCCGCCTATAACCCCGACGGTTTTCGCTACCGGACATCCAAAATTAACGCTAACTGCATGTTCCATCTCCTGTGCCATGTATACCCTTCTTTCTGTAGAATGTGTAAACCAATAGCCTCAGACGTATGACAAGAAACAAATATGTGCGTACTTGTTCCCTGCAAAAACTTTCTATATGATAACTATATATTCGATATCAGCTCTCATTATAGTAGCAGAAAACCCATAGAGCACCAACTAAACCCATACCCAAAGGAGTACATTTTATGTCTAATACATCAGCTAAAAAACAGGAAATTCTGGACGCCTTTCTGTTCAGGCACGCCACGAAAGAATTTGATCCCAATCGCATCATACCGGAAGAGGATTTTCAGTTCATTCTCGAAACCGGGCGACTTTCTCCAAGCTCCGTCGGTTTTGAACCATGGCAGTTTGTAGTTGTACAAAATCAGGCATTAAGAGAGAAGCTGGCTGCGGTTTCCAGCGGTGGCCAAAAGCAGATTCCTGCGGCTAGCCACGTCATCCTGATTTTGGCGCGCAAGGATGTTCGTTATGATTCTCCTTACGTGGAGTATATGTATAAAGAGGTTAAAGGTATGTCTGAGGAGGAATTTGCCTCACTGCCAGGCCGCTATAAGATTTTCCAGGGTGAAAGTCAACACCTGCTGGAAAACGAACGTACGCTATTTGACTGGGCTTCCAAGCAAACCTATATTGCCTTAGGCAATATGATGACCGCGGCGGCTCAGATCGGTATTGACTCCTGTCCGATTGAGGGTTTTAACTACGATCAGGTGCATGCCATTTTGGAGGAAGAAGGACTGCTGGAGAACGGGCTGCTCGATATTTCAGTCATTGCTGCCTTCGGTTATCGCGCTCATGAACCCAAACGTGAAAAATCCAGACAACCCCTGGAAAAGGTCACACGCTGGATTCTGTAATCTAATATCCCGATTCTCTCCCAAACGATGAACATTGAAGCATCAGAAAAGCGGGCTTGCGGCACTTCATCTGAATGATGAACCTACCACAGCCCGTCTTTTTTAGGTCACTTCAATTTCTATTAAAATCCCCTTGGAAGCCAGGTTATCCAGGCACTCCTTCATATACTCATCGTCATGCTCCACATATGCACCCGCGCCTGCCAGTTCCTCACCCAGCTCTGCCTCCCAAGGCTCACACTGCTTACCGCGATACAAAGGCTGTTCCCATAGTGGGTCAACATTGTACCCTCTGCTTTTCATTTCGTCCATAATGAGCCTATGATAGCGCACCAGCAGCATGGGGTGATAATCGAACACATAATTCACCGTGGCGTGTGGCTTGCCCCACCCATTCCCGCGCAGGGCACAGCACTCACGATGTTGCCCCAGCAGTTGCGGACGGGGTAACTTGTCGATTAAATGTTCATGCCAAAGCCTCATGCTTCCACAACCCTATCTGTAGCTTTTTCTGATCTATTGGATTAGCATACGGATACCTGTCAGCACAATGCCGATCAGGAAGCCTGTAACTGCGCCATTAATACGTATCCACTGCAAATCCTGTCCCAGTTTGTCCTCCATCAGTGCAATCAGGGATTTGTTATCCATTTTGTCTACATTTTCGCGCACCAAGTTACCAATCCGACTATGGTTGGCTTCCACCAGTCCAGTAATACCTTCCACAATTCGCACATTAATCTTGTCCAGCAGCTCGGTATTCCCTCTTAAATCAGTCAACATTCGATCCAATAGCGGTAAAATATAGGTCTGCACATAGCTTCCGTCTTCCATGTAGTCCAATAAGCGTATACGCAGTTCCTCCATTTTTCCCAGCACCGACGCATCACCTTCCCAGGCTTCAACAAGGCTATCCTTCCAGCCGTCCAACCCTTCCTGAACCGTATCTTTCGTCGCCAATCGGGTCACCTGTGTTCTTAGACCATCCAGCACGGCCTGACGGCGCGGGTGCTCTTCCCTTTGCAGTTCTGCTACCTGATCCAGCAAAAAATGACGAATCATTTCACCCATACGCTCTTCGTTCAGATAGCCGAGGAATGCGTTCAAGGCAAACTGCATCAGTCCGCTCACCTGCAAACCGCTGACAGCCTGCATACCTAAGGTACCCAGCGTATAGCCCGTTTCGGGTCGCAAAAGCCAGGACTCGGCTTGTTCCAGCGTGTAATCCAGCGCGCGGCGATCATAACCCTTCTCGCTGGTCTGACGAGCAAGCGCCTCCAGCAGCGGTCCGGCGTCAAAGTCAGTCATCTGCCGCTTGAGCTCTGCCACGATGACCGGAGCCAATTCCGCGAGCGGGAGCGACTGGACGAGCCGCTTGGCAAGAACATCTATGGATGCCGCCGCCTCCGGCGTGCGCAAACCTTTTTCCACACCACCCAGCACCAAATCGGCCAAACGAATATCTGCAATTTTAGACGCGATGCTGTCTTTGTTTAGCAAGTTATTTTCCACCGTACTCACCAAGGCATTTGTGAGCTTGTCCCTATTTTTAGGAAGCAGCGCGGTATGTGGTATCGGAATGCCTAGCGGATGACGGAACAAAGCAGTGACAGCGAACCAGTCCGCCAGTCCCCCTACAAGTCCTGCCTCAAAAGCTCCGGCTAACAAACGAGCCCAGCCATATTGCTGGAAGGGCAATGTGGCTGCAAAGCCTGCCCCTAGAATAACAAGCGACCAAGCCGCTGCGGTTTTCGTATTTTTGGGTTTTCCCATCCTGTAATCCTCCAAACTGACTGTCGAGTAAGTAAAGCACTATACCTGTATTACCCATCATATCATTGCCCGTGTCATTTCCAAAGTTGAAAGCACTCTTGATGAAACGCGTAAGGCCACTTTTTGCGTAATTTTTTATGCATATATCTCTCTTTTTTACATTCATGTTCGTGAACTAAATCACAACACTAGGCCCAAAATCTCATTTTTAATAATAAGCCTTACGAACCATTTTATCAGAACCAAGTCCTAAATTTCTTAAACCGAAAGGAGAAGTGAAGGGAAAAGTTGAATGGGCATGTAAGATATCTTTTTCAGCACTAATTCTATCTTTGACCCCAGAAAGGATTTGAATCCATGATGACCTCAGAATTCTTTCAACAATATTCGACCTTTTATACGGATGATCAGGTTAGATGTCCATAAGAGCGAGGCTTCTATAAAACTTACAAACATATTTTGATATATAGACATATTTCATGTGATAAAATAAACTTTTATATATAGTAAATCATGTTTAATCAGCCATTATATATTGGTTAAATCAAACCAAGATAAGCTAGATAAAATTGCTTCTTTGTAAAGGAATTGAATATGACAACAGACCAAAAAAACAACGAGGGCCTCTGGAACGGCGAACCTGTCGTAATTGTGCGCACTCCCTCCGCTTTTGCCAAGCAATCCCTTTTATATATTCAGGAATTAGGCTACTTCCAAAAAACTTCTGCTTTTACGGTGGAAAGAAAAGAACTCGCCTCTTTTTTGCTTGTTTTTACGTTGTCTGGTAAGGGAGAATTACTATACCGGGACAAGAAATATATTTTAAAGCCTCATGATTTGTTTTTTATTAATTGTGAGGAGTATGTGCAATATAGCACCTCCGGTCATGAAGCCTGGGAGTTTATCAGCTTATACCTGTACGGCAACCTGATCGGAAACTTTTACGAACAATTTGCCAAGCATAATAAACCGGTAATATCCATGCATAATCCGTATATTATATTGGACAAACTGCATGCTCTGATTTGTGGGCAGTCTGACAGAAGTCTTTCCGCTGAACTGCTAACGTCCAGGCTCATTGGTGAAATACTGATGTGCATCTTGCAGCATCCCTATGATCACCAGCATGTGAATGCTGAAACCCTCAGCGAAGTACGTCGGGTACAGCAATATTTGGATCAGTCCTACTGTGAGCGAATAACACTGGACTCGCTGGCAGATATGTTTGAATTAAACAAGTTTAATCTGGCTAAAAATTTCAAAAAGCAGATCGGTTTCTCTCCGATTGATTATCTCATTAATGTCCGTATCACGGCCGCTCAAAGCTGGCTTAAAACCAGTGACATGTCCATTGTGGATATCGCAAGGTACGTAGGTATTCCCAATACGAGCCATTTTATTAACCTGTTCAAGGAGCATGTAGGAGAAACACCTCATTCCTTCCGCAAAAAGTGGGGGAACCGTTCCAAGCTGTAAATGAGAGGTTACATGAAACCAGTTTGATAGATGATAGACGCACAAGCTATTCAAGTTAATGGCAAAGCTGTCGAAAGGCAGTGACGCAAAACTATAGGGCCTTCCTATCCGGATGGCAGCCAGCTACCAGATGAACGAGCTTTTTATTATGCCCTTTTTTACATAGATCCACCACAATTTGCTATGCCTATCTCGAAAAAAGCCCTGATCGCTATGATCAGGGCTTTTTTTTCTATTGGGATAGTCATGTCAGCCTAGCATGCTGAATATACTAATTTCGAACGAAGCATTGCCATATTACGATGAATAGGAGAATCACTTGGAGCATGAGAACAAAAATAAATGTAATGATCATTGCCTTATTGCTCATTGTCCAAAGCTTTTTCAACGCAACACTGGCTTACGCAGATGCTCCAGCCCCAGAACTGCCGCAGAGTGCTGTATCCGATCCTACACATACCGTTACGGATGCTGTATACGGTGTCCCAAACCTTGAACCTCCCAGGGAGATTCCTTCAAACACGCCCCCCTTCGTTCAAGGAGCAGTCAGTTCAAAATCTCAACATGATGCAACTCCGCAGAGCATACTAACGAAGTTGAGCCTGACCGACGAATCAGGGCATGTCATTGATGCAGTATATAGTCCCGACAGCCAATTCGACATCGGATCAGCCATCCAACTAGGCTATGAATGGGAGCTTCCTGACAATACCTATAAGTCAGGAGACACTTTCACCTTTCACTTACCAGAACAGTTTGTCATCTACACTGATATCTCATCTCCGTTAGTCACTACCGACGGAACCGTGGGATACTTCACAGTAGATCGTCAGGGCAAGGTGATCATGACCTTTAACCCATATGTAGAGACTCATTCCAATGTCAGCGGCAAACTGCAAATCAAAACCGAGTTTACAAAAGAAATAGTGAAAGGTAGTACAGAGGTCATCATTGCGATTCCGATCAAAGGCGGGGTGCAAACGGTCATCGTGAATGTAAAGCCCCAGTCAGGGCCGACCCTAAGCAAACAAGGGAAACTAGCTGGCACAAATCAGATCGACTGGACCATTGATGTGAACAAACAGCTAAACACCGTAAAGCATGCCTTCATCACCGATCCAATTCCTTTAGGACTGGAACTCAGAAGAGACTCTATCCGGCTCTATCATCTCCAAGTCAATATCGACGGATCGACCGTTGTTCGAGACCTAGTAAATGCGAGTGAATATGCCATTGAAGCAGATCAAGCCGGGACAGGGTTTGTGATTCGTTTTCAAGACGATAGCATGAACACGGCCTACCAGATTCAATATTCCACGCGCATTACTGGCGACGAAACTCGTTTTTCCAACACAGCAACGCTTTCAGGAGATGCGATAGAGAACGTTGCTGCTACCGGTACTGTTCAGGTAGAACGTGGTGAGTTTTTGTCCAAAAAGGTTGAAAAATATGATCATGCCACACAAACACTCTCGTGGGCCATACGATACAACTTCGGCGAGACAAAAATCCCCGAAGCCAAAGCTCTTTTAATTGATCATTTCAACAAAACTCAAGAATTGCTACCCGGTTCCTTGAAAGTATTTAAAGGAAACACGCTGGAGGAACTCCCATCGTGGGCGTATACTGTCATCCCAGTTGATTATCCGGACCGCAACGGCTTCAAACTTCAATTTAACTTCGACGTAGATTCAGCCTATACCATCCGATACCAGACTCAAGCCAGAGGCCGTGTCTATGAAAATGGAAAAGTTATAAACATCATAACCTCAGATGGAATCCAGAAGATCGTATCGACAGAAATCACAAGCGGAGTTATGACTAAAATGTATGACACACCCAATTACAACACCAAAATCATACCTTGGGTGATTACCATTAATACAGACTTATACACCATGAAAAATATTGTCATTCACGATGTGTTTCCAAACGGGGGCTTGGCCTTGTTGCCGGACACCCTGAAAATTCAAACTGTTGACGGAACAACGGAGCTACGTGCCCCCACGGATTATGAGCTGATTCCGCTATCACAGGACTATAAACAAGGATTTACGCTCAAATTTCATAAAACCATTCATAAAGCTTATACGATCAAGTATTCAACCACCTATAACAATGACTGGAAAACGGATACGACGAAGCCTGAGTTTCGTAATAAATCCATTATAGAATACCAGTTTGAAGACGGAGAAACATCATCGCATGCCGTGGAGTGCCCGATCTGGCCGGACTTTATGACACAACGAAACGGTGCCAAGCAAGGAAGCTATAATGCGACCTCCAAGCTCATTACCTGGGACATTAAAGCCAACTACAATCGCAAGATCCTAAACCACGCGGAAGTGAGAGACCCCTTGCTGCAAGGTCAGAAGTTACTGCCCGGCTCCGTGAAAGTACACGATATGACCTTGCTGGGATGGTGGGATGGCGTACAAAAAGGGGCTGAAATCCCGGCAGATCAATACACCATTATCCCTCCCTCCGAGCAAAATGGGAATGAATTGCGTATCCAGTTCAAGGAGCAGATACAGACTCCCTACTGGATTACCTTTCAAACTTCATTGGAAGGAGAACTGATTGACAAGGAAATTCATAATCAAGCCCTTCTACTGGATGGACAAAAAACAGTCTCCAAATGGGCAGCGCAAGTCACGGTACCTCATGGTGGAGAATATGTATCTAAAGTCGGTACACAAAATGGAAATAAGATCGACTGGAGCATCCGCATCAATGAAGGACAGTCACATGTATCCAACGCTAAAATTATAGATCAGCCTAGCAGCAATCAAATCTTAATCGAGGATTCCTTTCATTTGTACTCTACAATCATCGCTGCCAACGGAAATACCACCAAGGGCACCGAGTTGATTAGAAACCAAGATTACAAGCTGTATATCAAAACAGATGCTCAAGGCCAGCAAACTTTTGAACTTGCTTTTGCCAAGGATATTTCCTCTGCTTTTATTCTTGAATACCAATCATTCATTCATGCTGAGGACAAAGCCAAAGTGAGTAATAAGGTTGCCTTTGAGGGGGATCGCTTGACGACAGAGATACGGGAAACCAGCCAGGAAATCATTGTACGAACGTCTTCCGGCTCCGGTTCCGGCGGGGGTGTGACCGAAAGTCTTGAGTTGACCAAGGTAGACCAGGATATGCCTGAGAAGGTACTGCCTGGCGCACAGTTTGCACTCTATGATAAAGGTCAAAAAAGAGCCCCTCTCATTCAGACCACCAATCAGGAAGGCAAAATCATCTTTTCCTCCTTGCTTCATGACGATTACATCTTGGAGGAATTGGCAGCACCGGAGGGCTATAAAATCACCGAGAGCAAGCTTGAGATCAAAATAGACGCAACACTGCGACAAAGCTCTGGTGTAAAAAAGATTGTGATCACCAACCGTAAAGAAAAGAAAAACGAACCAGGAACGCCTACTCATCCAGACCCGTCACCCCCGTCTGGAGGCTCAGGTAAGAAACATGACAGAGATCCGGAAATACCCGATACTCCGTCTGTAACCGTTCCTCCGTCATTGCCAATGTCTCCGGAGGACATAGCCCTTCTACAGGAGGAACCTGCACCTATACCGCCGGAGCCGCCAGCCGTCATGCCTCATCAAGATCCTTCTCCTCCGGTGGATTCGAAAGACGATCCCAAACCTAAGATCCGTGTCAAGGTTCCCGGGAAAGAGCCAGAAGAGCCAGAGGATCCACCTGCGGTACATCAGTTGCCCCAAACAGGTGAAAGCAGCCCCGTTCCGTTCTATTTGACAGGCATAGCGTTGGTTATGTGGGGCGTATTGTTGAAATTCACACGGACGAACAAAAAATAAAATGGATCACCTGCCCTGATCTCTCGCCTCATTCCATTTCCGATTGGAATGAGCCGGGAATGGGGATTTTTCAAAAAAATATGTATAATCCGTACTTTGCTTAGGGGAGGCGAGATTGCTGAGTCTGCGTAAACTTTCCTACGTATTTATTTTGTTAGGCTTACTTTTTATTTTGTTTCCTAAAGCGACGGAATGGAATGAGGATCGGGAACAAAGCAAGCTATTAAAAGCAGCAGAACTACCATCAGGAAAAAGCGATGCGCTATGGCCCCCCAGTCTTACGGACAGCTATGCTCGCTTGTCCACTACTCTTACGGAAGTTCCGGTTAGTGAAGCACGACAAAATACTTCCACACCCCCTGTTACCATTGGAAGCGCTAATGAACAAACTCCCATAGCCACTATTAGTATAAGTCGTATTGCTTTAAAGCTCCCTGTATTGGAAGGCGCAACGAGGATAAATATGAGACACGCGGCTGTACATATGCCGGAAACGGGGACGCTGGGACAGGCGGGGAATGCCGCCATTGCTGCTCATCGAGCCCGCACCTCTGGACGTTTATTTAATCGTCTAAATGAATTGAAGATCGGGGATAAGATTGTTGTTAACACTCGGGGTAACCAATATGTATATAGCGTTTATAGCCTGAAGATGGTCGATCCTACGGACGTATCTGTTCTGAAAAGCTTCAAAAAACAAAAGCTGCTCACCCTGATTACATGTGACCCTCTCATAAATCCCACCCATCGTCTCATTGTTCAGGCCAAACTAAGCACCTAAAGCCATTAAAGCGCCTATTTTTATGAGTAAAAATAAATCAGGCGGGCCATTCCTGTTCATTTACAGAAATACACCCGCCAATGTTCACATTACGATTCAGTTGGATTCTTGGCAATCAACTTGAAATCATCAAAGTGGAATCCTGGTGCAACCACACAGGTTACCAGTACGGGCTCATCCCCAAGCGGACGTGCCGTTTGCCATACTGCTCCTGGGACGAGTGCTTGTGGATGCTGTCCTGCCTCCACATCTGCACCAACAATAATCACAGTTTCTTCACCAGGCTCTTCTCCGCTTCCACCCAATTTCAACTCTACAGGGCTTCCGCTATGATATAACCACAGCTCATCAGAATGGACCACATGCCACTCGGAGAACTCACCCGGATGCAGCAAGAAATACGTAGACGAAGCTGCAAAGCGCGGACCAGAATATACATCCGGCAATACAGGCTTCGGAATTTGAAAATTGGCCTTCCACATCTCTTTGTACCAGCCGCCTTCTGGATGGGGCTCCATGCCCAATGCCGTGACTAGCGGTGAAATAGCTTTCGTCATTGTCTAACCTTCCTTTACCCTAAATTCCTTCTTCCCTACTGTAAAACATAGCGTTGCTTTTGTCACGTTTCTCCCTTGGCTTGTCGGGGATCAATAATTTATGTGAAATTTAATAACATAAAAATACGGATGTTTACTCATTTTCATCATATAAATAATAGTTCACTAGTAAAAATCACACCAAAATACATTACACGTGAAGTTTTATGACATAAAATCTTGTTTTTTATTGTAAGCTTATAGTATCATGAGAGAAATTTTTAAATTCTAATAGAGCTTGGTCATGTCAATCCGTCTACTAAGCTATGTATCCAAGCCTAAAAGGGGTGAGCTCTCTGATCCAGTTTCGCAATGTCAACAAGCATTACGGTCACTTTCATGTACTCAAAGACATTAATCTTCAGATTAAGGAGGGCGAGGTCGTCGTCATCATCGGTCCCTCCGGCTCGGGTAAAAGCACCCTGCTTCGCTGCATCAATCGTCTGGAAACGATATCGGATGGGGAACTGATCGTTAACGAGATCCCTGTACATGACAAAAAGATTGATATTAATGCCTTCCGTCGCAATATCGGAATGGTGTTCCAGCATTTCAATCTGTATCCCCACAAAAAGGTAATTGAAAACATTGTACTGGCACCTATGAAGGTACTGGGCATCTCGAAAGAAGAAGCTACTCAAACAGCCATCACTTATCTAAAGCGCGTCGGAATCGAGGAAAAGGCACAGAGCTACCCCGCCCAATTGTCTGGTGGACAGCAGCAGCGGGTCGCGATCGCCCGCGGGCTCGCGATGAATCCAAAAATTATGTTGTTTGACGAGCCTACCTCAGCTCTTGATCCCGAAACGATCGGAGAGGTACTGGATGTTATGCGCTCGCTCGCCCATCAGGGCATCACAATGGTCATTGTCACTCATGAAATGGGCTTTGCACGTGAAGTGGCGGACCGCGTGATTTTTATGGACAAAGGACAGATTTTGGAAGACGGCCAACCTGCCGAATTTTTTCAGAATCCGGGTGAAGAACGGGCCCGCCTGTTCCTGAGCCGTCTGATTCATCATTAAACAGACTTACCAATGTAGCGTAAATCGAAAGGGGAATGTTCTGATGAGAAAAAGATTTCAATGGAGTACTTTGGTGCTGGTAGCTTTATCTTGTCTGCTCGTCTTGGCAGGCTGCGGAGGCAAAGAAGGAGCGGCAACGTCGGGAAATGAGCCGGCAGCAGCCAACGGACTGGAAGCGATCAAACAGCGTGGCAAACTAGTCATTGGTGTGAAATACGATACCAAGCTGTTCGGACTGAAAGACCCGGCTAGCGGAAAAGTAGAAGGTTTTGATATCGACATCGCCAAGGCTGTAGCCAAACATATTTTTGGCGATGAAACCAAACTTGAACTAAAAGAAGTCACGTCCAAAACACGAATCACCTTATTGCAAAACGGGGACATCGACGCCATTATCGCGACGATGACCATTTCGGATGAACGTAAAAAGCAGGTTGATTTTAGCGACGTCTATTTTAACGCCGGGCAATCTCTACTCGTGAAAAAGGGGAGCCCCATCACCGGGCTGGAGTCCCTGACCCCGAATACCAAGGTGCTCGCCGTGAAAGGCTCTACTTCCGCCAAAAATATCCGTGAAAAAGCACCAGAAGCGACGATATTAGAATTCGAAAACTATCAGGATGCTTTCAATGCCCTCAAAGCAGGTAAAGGAGAAGCGTTAACTACCGATAACTCTATTCTGCTCGGCATGCAGAAACAAGATCCGAATTATATTCTTGTAGGCGGGAACTTCACAGAGGAACCTTACGGCATTGCAGTAAAGAAGGGACAAACCGAACTGCTACAAGCCATTAATGATACGATCAAGGAACTGAAAAGCAACGGTGAATACGATAAGCTCCACGAGCAATGGCTTGGGGTTAAGCCCGAATAGTATTCTTGTGAAGGAGCCGCGATTGCGAGCTCCTTCCTTTCTTAAGTCTGGATAAGGAGGTATACCTGTAGATGCTTACTTTTGATATCAACGTACTTTTCGATCATAGCGACCGTTTCAGAGAAGGCTTGCTTCATACCGTTCAAGCTAGTGTCATTGCCTTGATCGGAAGCTTTATTCTGGGGGCTATTATTGCCATCCTCCGAATTGCGCCTTTTAAATGGCTAAACTGGATCGGTACCGTCTATGTAGAGGTCATCCGCAATATCCCATTGCTGATCGTCGTGCTGTTTTTTTATCTCGGGCTTCCCACTTTGGGCATCCCTTTGGACGGATTCGTATCTGGAACGCTTGGATTGACCGTATACACAGCCTCCTTTATTGCTGAAGCCATACGTGCCGGCATTCAATCTGTGCCCAAGGGGCAATTTGAAGCGGCAAGGTCTTCCGGGTTGAGTTACAACCAGACGATGATCAGCATTATTTTACCGCAAGCCATCAAAATTGTACTGCCTGCGATCGGCAACCAATTCATTAATCTGGTCAAAAACTCTTCCGTGCTGGCTATTGTGGCCGGACTGGACCTCATGTATTACTCGGACCTCATTAACTCGGATACCTTCCTGCCCATCACAGTCTACGCCATCACGGCGTTGTTGTATCTTATCTTGACAGTTCCGCTTAGCTTTCTTGTACTGTACATGGAACGGCGTCTGTCCAAAACATCCTAAGGAGGGAAGCCTGTATGGATTTCGGTGGATTGTTTGTGTGGCCTAATATGCGTTTTATACTGGAGGGCTTCCTGCTCACGCTGGAGGTTGCTATTTACTCTATCGTGTTCAGCTTCACTCTCGGTATCATGTTCGGCATCCTGCGCTATACCCGCTTACCTGTCATTTCACAGGTTGCAGCCTTTATCATTGATCTCATTCGCAATCTTCCATTATTGCTCATTATTTTCTTCATCGGCATGGTTTTACCATCTATCGGTCTTTCCATTTCCCTCAAGTGGGCAGCCATTACAGGCCTGTCGATCTTCGAGGGAGCCATGATTGCCGAGATTGTGCGTAGCGGTCTGAATTCGGTCCATAAAGGACAGGTGGAAGCCGCACGTTCCTCTGGTCTAAGCTATTCTCAAACCTTATGGCATATCATTCTGCCCCAAGCGCTTCGTCGCATGGTGCCCCCGATTGTCAGCCAGTTCATTTCCCTATTCAAGGATACCTCACTGGCTGTCATTATCAGTTTGCCGGAGCTGACGCATAATATTCAGATTGTCGGTGGGCAAAATCAATCCTTTGTCATTCCAGCCCTGCTGTTCGCAGCTTTCCTGTACTTTGCTGTCAATTACAGTATGTCACTGATTGCACGCAGGCTGGAAGTTCGTACACATTAAAGCTCGTGATACTCATCAGGGTTGCCACTAGTTGGAACGCACGGTTAGTACAGCTTGTATCTCTTTAATCAATTGCTTCAACGCTTCTCCCTGATAACGGCCAGACCGATAAACCAGCTCTAGCTGACCCTGGAGCACGTCGCACAAAATAGGTACAGTGCAAAAT
This sequence comes from Paenibacillus sp. FSL L8-0644, assembly GCF_038008165.1. Classification (NCBI taxonomy): domain Bacteria; kingdom Bacillati; phylum Bacillota; class Bacilli; order Caryophanales; family Paenibacillaceae; genus Paenibacillus; species Paenibacillus sp. FSL L8-0644. Next base: position 441,294 of record NZ_JBBOYN010000001.1, on the reverse strand, counting down.
TGTGAGTGATCCAATTCTGTTGCAAGGGACTCCGTCTGTAGGGTTACGGCAAGTCCATCCTGCACCCATCGTAGGATGGAAGGTATGGAATTGGTCTCCAAGACAGTTGCAAAGGGATACCCGTGATCACGGAAGCACTTCTCAATCAGTTTCCTGCCGGGATGACACTCTGGCTGCATCCCCCAGGGTACATGCCTCAATTCGTCCAGCGTAATGGAAGAACGGTTGGAAAACACATGCTCTACCGGAACAACAAGACAGTAGTTCTCCGTACGAAGAGGAAGCTGGACAAGCCTTTCATCCGTACCCGAATGCAGCGTGATGCCAACATCCACTCGGTTATCCAGCAGCTGTTCTGTGACATCAAATGATGGATGGATGTGCAAGCTGACTCTAGGAAATGACTGATGAAAATGGATAAACATTTCTTGTAATGGTTCCTCCAGCTCCGGTAATGCGATACCAATCCGCAAACTCCCGCGTTGCTCGGTGCGCAACTCCTCAATGGAAGCCTTTGCTTGCTGTAAATCCTTGAGCGCATGTGCACTGTGTTGCAGCAACAATTTCCCGGCATCTGTCATCTTAATTTTCTTGCCTGCACGGTCAAAAAGAGTCATGCCCAATTCCTCTTCCAACGCCTTAATTTGCAAGCTAAGTGTGGGTTGGGAGATTCCGATCTTTTCCGAAGCTTTCGTAAAATGCAGTTCCTCGCATACCGCAATGAAGTATTGAAGCTGACGTATCTCCGTCTTCCTTCTCTCCCTTCGAGAATCCCCAGAATGATTGCATAAAAGGTCAAAAGAAGCGCAAAATCGGATCAAACCGGTTCGCGCTTCTTCTTCAGGTTATTGCGCTTTTTTTAGATTATTGGGCTACTTCTGCTTTTTCCGCAGTCAACGTAATATTCGCAAACGTATCTGCATCATACTCCTTGCCACGGGTAATATCGTAATTGGCTACCCGATTATTCACTGCCTCCAACGAGTAACGGAATAACGTCGGTACAATGGGTGCCTCCTCGCTCATATACGCCTGCCACTGATTGTATATATCTTTACGATAATTGTCGTCAAAGGCTTTCACAGACACCCCTTCCTGCAACAGCTTATCATTCTCTTCACTGGTAAAGCGCGAGTAGTTAAAGCTGGCTCCGCGTCCATACAGCCCACTAGGGTTTACATCTGTACCTGTACTCCATGCGCCGCCAAAAATATCAATGCCAGGGTCATCCTTCTGCACACGGTCATAGAAAGAATTGAACTCAAGCAGACGACCGTCCACCAGCTCGACATGAAGCCCGACATCCTTCCAATTTTGCAAATAAAACTTCGCCAGCGATTCGGCTGTCGCATCCCCGCTCATTGCCGCATAATGGAGCACCAGTTCCTTGCCCTTAGGGTCCTCACGGTATCCATCTCCATTGGTGTCCACATACCCTGCCTCGTCCAGCAGCTTTTTTGCCTTGTCCGGATCATACGCAATGCCCTTCGCATTCACATCATGATATCCCTTAAAGGCGGGCGGGACCAAGGATGTCGCAGGAGTCCGAAGCCCATGATAGAGCTGCTTGCCAACCTGCTCGTTATTCAGCGCATAGCCGAGGGCCTGACGTAATGACTTGTTCGCCAGCTTGGCGTTCGGGTCCATGATATTTAGACTCTTGGCCTGATCGAATTTGCCCATCTTAAAGCCTACATAGCTATAAGATAATTCCTCCTGACCGAGAAACTGTACATTTTTCGGATTGCTGGCCTCATTGTAACGGGTGGTTGGATAGCTGGCCCAGTCGACTTCTCCACTTTTCAGCGCCTCGGTAATGACATTCGGGTTCACCACCTTCAGATGAAGGCCATCCAGCTTGGGTACACCGTGAAAATAATCCTCATTTTTGACAAATTCCACAGATTCACCTGTAACCATGGATTTAATTTTGAACGGCCCATAGCCAATCGGATTTTTACGGACAGGGTCTGATCCGGCCATATCTTTCACGGGGATATTCTGAAACACCTTTTTCTCCAGGGGGGTAGACCAAAGTCCCGATTTCACCGAAGGATTAGGTTCCTTGAAATGAATGGTAACCTCTTTCTCATTGAGCACTTTGATGCCAGAAATGGTTTTGGCCTTACCCGAGTGATAATCTTCCATACCCATAATATTCGTCATAAAACTATCATAACGCGGACCTTCGTAGTCTTTATGACCGATCACTTCATAGGAAAAAGCATAGTCCTCCGCCGTTACGGGATTACCATCCGTCCAGTTCAGTTTGGGATCAATTTTCACAGTCACCGCCTTATTGTCTGGGGAAAAGGAAATCGTCGCCGCCCCTTTATTGTCAATATTCAGATTGGAGTCAATCGAAAACATAGAAGGGTAAAAAAACTGGAAGACTTCAAAATCAGGATTGCCATCATAAAATACAGGATTCAGAATGCCTTCAAAGGGGGTATCAGACACGAGTGCATAATTGATGATGCCACCCTTAATCGGTGCCTTATCGTTCTTGACCGCCTTCGCCAGCGCTGTCGCATTCACCTGTTTGCTGTCGGACCCTGAGCCGCCTGTACCGTCAGACGATTTCCCTCCATTTGAAGCGGAAGGCGAACCGCTGCATGCCGCCAATGAAAGTACAAAAATTGCAGATAGAACAGGCAGAATCCCTTTTTTCCAGTGTTTAACCATTGTAAATCCCTCCTTGTCATTGTCCTTATCCTTGAACTTCAGTTAACCCAATCGTTGTCTGGCATCCGTGGCGCGTTTGAGCGCCTGGCCAATAAAGTTAATCGCCAGCATTAACACCAAAATAAGCAGTGAGGCAGGTAACCACATCCACCAGCTATTCTGCAAAACATCCGGGTCATTGGCATAACTCACCAGTGTACCCAAGCTTGGCGTAGATTCCGGTAAGCCAAAGCCGAGATAAGAAAGCCCGGTCTCAATCCCGATATTCCCCGCGAGACTGAGGGTCAGATTGACGATCACGACCGAGCTAAGATTGGGCAGCACGCCAAACCAGATGATTTTCCAATTGGGTGTGCCAAGGGTTTTGGAAGCCTGCACATAATCCAGTTCGCGCTCCGACAACACCTTCGCCCGGATCAGGCGTGCTTTTCCAATCCATAAAAAGGCAGTCATGATAAAAATAAAGGACCCTATGCCGCTTTTGGGCACAATGCTGACAAATACGATAACCAGCATCAAGAATGGAAGCACCAGGATAAAATCAATGATTCGCATGATGATGTTATCGACCATTCCCCCATAAAAACCAGCCAGTAAACCTAATGTTAAGCCAATAGCGGCGGATAACAATGTAATCGTAAAGCCAATAGTGAAGGAATTGCGGGCTCCAATGACCAGTTGGCCGAAAATATCTCTGCCCGCTCGATCTGTCCCCAGCCAATGCACTGAGCCTGGAGCTTCACGAATCGCGCCCAAATCGACCGTCGTGACTACATCCTGATTTACAAACAGGACAGAGGCATATATAAAGATCAAGAACAGAATCACAAAGCCAATGGAAACCAAGGCCATTTTGTCACGCACCAGCTCACGACGCAGTACAGACCAACTGGATGGTGATTTATGAATGATTTCCGGCGTGAAGACCTCCTCCACCTGTATAGACACCATAATCCCTCCCTTTCTCTAGACTTGTTCGCTATTCAATTCGAATGCGGGGATCGACCTTGCTCAGGATGACATCAGATAAAAGGGTCCCTAATAGTGCCAAGAAGCCAGAAATCATGACCAGCGCGTTCACGACTGAAAAGTCCCGTTGAGTGATGGACTGAAGAAATAATTGGCCCAACCCCGGATAACCGAAAATAGATTCAAGAAAAATGTTGCCTGCAATGACTCCCGTCAGGTCATAGCCCAAAAAGGCAGCAATCGGCAATAGAGAGTTTTTGAAAATATGGCGGGAATAAATTTTACCTTCGGGCACCCCTTTGGAACGCGCTGTTTTCACAAAATCCTTCAGTCTTGTGTCAATGACCTCATTGCGCAAATACTGAATCGTAGCCGTTGTACTGAGCAATGCGCCTGTAACCGCCGGTAAAATGAGATGATACGACTTGTTCACGTAATATGACCATGCCCCCGGCTCCACACCTACATCCACACTGCCGCTGGTTGGAAACCAGCCGAGCCTGAAGCCGAATACATACAGCAGCAGCAACGCGAGTATAAATAGAGGTGTCGCAAAGCTGAGATAGGTATAGCCCACTACAGTTTTGTCCAGCAGACTATGCTGATAACGACCGCTGAGTACGCCGAGCGGGATGGCGATCAGATACGTCAGAACCAGAATGACTACGCCCAGAAAGAACGTGTTCCCCAGACGGCTGCCAATCAGATCGGTAACGCTAATTTTATGTACATAAGATTTGCCCAGATCCCCGTGAGCAAGCTGGACGAGCCAGTTCCCATACTGCATCCACACCGGGTCATTCAGTCCCAGTCTTTGTCGCTGCTCTTCCAGTGCGGCCTGATTCAGATTGGGTGTCGAAGTAATAAGTCCTGTCAGGGCATCCCCCGGCATAGCCTTAGCCAGGAAAAATATAAGCACGCTCAGTGCAAAAAGTTGAGGGATCATAACCAGTAGCCGACGCAGTGTAAATTTCCACATTTCTGTACCCCCCTTATGGTAGTGCGACTTGATGGGATGGACTTACTGATTTTAGTGCAAACGGTTTTCCACTCGCGTCTAGATGTTTGGGTAGCTCTGTTTTGTAGGAGGATAAAAGCATTCGCCTTTTTTGAGCATTTTCCAGCCGTTTTGTAGGATCAATATTGGGAATGGTTGCAATGAGGCGCTGGGTATACAGATGCTGTGGACGCTCATAAATATCTTGCTCGCTCCCCTGCTCCACTAGACGGCCCCGATACATAATACCGATTTGGTCGCACATATGGCGGATAATACCTAAATCATGGCTGATGAACAAATACGTCAAATTAAATTCCTGCTGCACATCCTTCATAAAATTAAGCACCTGTGCCTGCACGGAAACGTCCAGTGCTGACACTGGCTCATCAGCAATGATCAGCTTGGGGTTTAATGTCAGCGCACGCGCGATCCCGATCCGCTGTCGTTGCCCCCCGGAAAATTCATGCGGATATTTATAGGCTGCATCGGCGTTCAAGCCGACCTTTTCCAGCAACGTCTGTACTTTTCTCCGTTCTTCCTCACTACTCAGCCTTTCAAAATTTCGCAGCGGTTCAGCAATGACATCCAATACGCGCTTACGCGGGTTAAGCGAAGAGTATGGGTCCTGAAAAATCATCTGAATATCTCTACGCAATGGATGACGATTGTTACTACTTAGAGCTGCAAGGTCCTTTCCTTTAAACAAAATCCGTCCGCTCGTCAGCTTATTTAGACCGATGATCGTCCTGCCTGTCGTCGTTTTCCCACAGCCAGATTCCCCCACCAGCCCGTAGGTCTGGCCTGCCTCAATGCTGATCGACACGCCATCCACTGCTTTCACCTGATCGATAACACGCTGGAAGAAACCACCTCGCACCGGATAGTGCACCCTCAAATCATTTAACTCCAGTAGTGCCATGAGCAGCCTCCCCCTTTGCCTCGTCTTCAAAATGAAAATGCTGATAACATGTACAACGGACCCAATGTCCAGGGGAAATTTCATTTAATTGGGGATGGTCTTCATGCACCCTCTGCTGAATCCAGGGAATACGTGGAGCAAAGCGGCAGCTATTGCGGGGGATATCTTGTAATGAGGGAACAATGCCGCCGATGACATGCAGTGATTCCCCCTTGGTATGCGATCCCGGCATGGAAGCAAGCAAAGAACGCGTATACGGATGCTGTGGATGCCTGAATAATTCAAAAACATCAGCGCTCTCCACGATTTCTCCGGCATACATGACCACCACGCGGTCGGCTACTTCTGCCACAACACCAAGATCGTGCGTAATCAGGATAATACCGCTCCCAGTCTCCTGTTGAAGCTGTTTGAGCAAGTCGAGAATTTGCGATTGGATCGTTACATCGAGCGCAGTCGTCGGCTCATCTGCAATAATAAGAGAAGGTCGGCAAGCTATGGCAATCGCGATCATCACACGCTGCCGCATCCCTCCTGACAGTTCATGCGGATACTGATCATACACACGCACTGGATTCGGTATATCTACACTTTCCAGCAGCTCAAGCACACGTTCCCTTTTTTGCTTCGTAGATAGTGACGTATGATAATCGAGATTTTCCTCAATCTGCTTGCCAATGCTCATCAACGGGTTGAGTGCTGTCAACGGGTCCTGAAAGATCATGCCAATTCCCGCTCCGCGGATTTTATTCATTTGCCCTGAGGAAAGACGGTTCAAGTCCGTTCCTTTAAAAAAGACCTCCCCCTCTACACGCGTGCGTTCCATGTCATGCAGTTGCGGGATCGAAAGCGCTAACGCGCTTTTGCCACAGCCGGATTCTCCGACTACAGCCAGTACTTCATTGGGGTTGACCGTCAGATCCAGATGGTCGACTGCGGGGTGATATTGATCCTGGATGCGAAAAGATACGGATAATCCTTTAATTTCCAACACGGGTTCGGTATTCAATGCGCGCTTCCTCCATTCTCCATGGTCTTGTCCCGCTTATTCTCACCATGTTTGATGTTTAAAACCTCTCATGAACATTACATACCGTTTTTGTCGGAATAATTTGAATACATCCTATCACCAGTATATGGATATATCAATTAAGATTATGCTATCAACATCATTTAAAAAATCAATGATCCAGCAATAGTGCGGCCTTTCTGGCACAAAATGTAATGAAATAACCAACCACAGGTTAATTTTCATCACAAAAAAAGTCGCCTGATCCCTCAGCAGGGATCAAACGACTAACTAACCCAAGCTCACATTGAGCTCCTGACAATATAATTTACGAAGCCGCTCCATAGGAGCCAGACTTGAATGTTCTAGGATCGTACCATTTGTAGCCTGCTGCCGGAGCAGACCAAGGCTCAGGCTGTGGTTCCGTGGACGCCGCAGGCTCTTCGAATGGCAGAAGCTTCGTTGGTTGATCCAGAGTCAAACCTGCCACATCAGACAATTTCGTGTAGTCCTGCTTCCATGCAAGCCATTGAACCGTTTGCACCAGGAAGGTTGAATCATCCACTTCTTTGAAGCCATCATATGTCTTCTTCGACTGTCCGTTTTCCTCACGCACATATTTCGGTGTAGCATCTTCTACAGGGGAAGAATCACCGATGAATGCCGCCTTGCCTTGGCCTACCTTGGAGATAGCGGCATAAGGTCCTTCCGCACGGCCCCCGCCGTTATAAACCCCCTGATCTACCGCATTCCCCCATTTTTTCGTGCCTGAAGGGATATAAGCAATGCCTTTAGCCTTGGTAGGATCAATAATAGCCAGCGTAGATCCTGCATGCATGGCAATCGAGCGCACACCCTTGGTAATACCGAAAGATTGATCTGCGGCTACAATGTCGGTAGCATTCACATCACCGAGCGCATTGTAACGGAAACGAACGCCAAAGTTGGCCGCCAGCCAATCGGAGCTTGTTAATCCTTGCATTGCCGGTGATGCAGCCTCTTCTGCAGTCATGCCTTTGGCCGGATTAGTATAGGCTCCACGACGGTAGCCATTCATAACCTCGGAGGAATCCCAACGGTTTTTGTTACGATCTGCATTATAATGATCGGAGATGAAGAAGACGCTCCCTCCGTTATTCACGTATTGCAGCAGGGCAGCCTGCTCGGATGCCTTAAAGGCAACATTCGCTTCACCAATAATGAACACATCATATTGGCGCAGCTTGTCATAGGTTATGGCCTGCTCTCCATAAGTAAAAGGAATGGGACGATTTAATGGGTCTACCGTAAAGCCTACATTACGCAGTCCATTGGCAAAGTCGGAGAAGGCGCCTTCAATGACCCAATCTGCTGCACCAGCGGTCTGTGCGTGCGTATTATCGAACAGCACCTTTTTGCCTTTTCCATCCGGCAATGTAGTACCGGGTTGACCCGGGTTGCCAGGTTCAGGTTCACCAGGTTCACCTGGTTCCCCCGGCTCGCTTCCGCTCACCAGTTCAACAGCGCTTGGGCTTTTCACTCCACCAAAATTATTGTAGGCGCCAAGTGTACCCGTCACACGAATTTTGCTGCCGATCAGCTCAGGATGGCCTGACAGTCCAAATTGCCCTCTGTACGCGGATGTCAGCTGTACATCCAATAGATTAGAAGTGCTACGTTCATTAGCCTGGTCAGCAATCAGTACGTTAAAATCATTCGCAAACGGAGAAGAAAAGTTAGCCGTTTTCGATCCGGTAGCATGTCCGACGATATAACCTTCTACCGTCACCGTACCTCCACTGCTTTGGCCCTGAAGTGCTTCGGCTACTGTCAATGCTCCCTCTGCCTTGACCTGACCGAACGGAACGAAGATCCCGATCAGCAGTGATGCGATCGCTGCTAGATGCAGCATCCCTTTTAAGCGTGAACCTGTGAACCGCAAGCCTTTTACCATACGTCAATATCCCTCCTATGATTTCCATAAATGTACTTGTCCTCTATCAGATTAGCCGCCAATCTTCTAATTCCTTCCTGATTTCATCCATAATTATGTAAACTTTAATCTTTTTTATTGGAAATGCACCTGTTTATGTAAAAATTAAACCCTGTGATTGACACCGAGCACGTCATACATTACGCTAAGAAAGACATGTAGAACGGTATACGCGAATGAAGATGACGGGAGAGTCTGTCCAGGGGGCTTACACTCTGGCGGCACCGAAGGAGCAAGACGCCAGCACCCGGCTGGCGGATAATCTCTCAGGTCCATGTATCGTCATCTGACGCAACTCTGGAGAGAGCGCAAGCCACCCAAGGGGTAAGGCGGTAAGAACACCGCACGAAACTCTCAGGTAACGAGGACAGAGATAAGGGAAACTTCCTTATCCTGTCCTTTTTTGTGCTCACATTGTGCGTCAGCATTAGGAACCGTCATAACCGCGCAAAGACGCGGAAATACCATATAGTATGGTATTAGAACATACAGGGGGCCACACCATGCGTTTCAAAGATGTATTTTCTATTATCGGCCCGGCCATGACCGGACCTTCCAGTTCACACACCGCAGGCGCGGTGCGACTCGCACGCGTTGCCCGGCACTGGCTCGGGGCGCAGCCTGACCGTGCCCGTATGACACTGTACGGCTCCTTTGCCGATACGTATAAAGGACACGGTACGGATCTGGCGCTCATCGCAGGACTGCTTAATTACGATACGGACGATCACCGGATTCCAGATGCCGAGCAATGGGCCGAGCAAGCCGGGATGACCGTGGAATTCGCCGTCAGTGGACTCCCCGCTCCTCATCCGAACACCGTCCGTTTCGAGTTGTGGAAGGGCGAGGATCAGCGCACACTGCTGGGCTCCTCCATCGGCGGCGGCAGCATCCATGTCCAGCAATTGAACGAATTCCGGGTCAATCTGACCGGGGAGCTGCCTACGCTGGTGCTTCTCCACTCGGATAAGCCCGGTACATTGGGCGCAATAACTTCAGCGCTGGGCGCGGCCCACATTAACATTGCCTATATGCACGTAGATCGCAAAGGCCGGGATGGTGAAGCACTCACCGCCATTGAAACGGACAGTTCTGCTCCAGCTGAACTGATTGCGGAACTGCGTTCTTTACCTCATATGTATGAAATTAAGATGATTAATTTGAAAAAAGGAGCTGAATCCGATGCGGTTTAGCCATCTGCATGAGATCAGCGCTTTATGCGCTGAAGAATCCACCACGATTGGCCGCTTGATGATTCAAGAGCAGGTACAAGAAACGAATACAACGGAGGAAGAAATCTTTCGCCAAATGTCTGATTATTATGAAATCATGAAGGAAGCCGTTCATCGCGGTCAGACACAAGACACCGTATCCCGCAGTGGATTGACGGGCGGCGACGGCAAGCGCCTGGCCGAGTATCTGCGGTCAGGGGAGACCTGCTCCGGTGATGCCTCTGCGCTCGCCATGGCTTATGCCCTCTCCGTGTCGGAGGTTAATGCATCCATGGGTCGCATTGTCGCCACTCCTACCGCAGGCTCATGTGGGGTTATCCCTGGTGTGTTCATCAGTGCGCAGGAACGGTTCGGCTGGGATGATGAGCATATGGTGAACGGCCTATTCGCCGCTGGAGCCATTGGCTACGTGATCGCCAACAACTCCTTCATTTCTGGCGCGGAGGGAGGCTGTCAGGCTGAGATTGGCTCAGCTATCGGGATGGCCGCTGGCGCTATGGTCGAGCTGCGCGGTGGTACGCCTGAGCAGGCTGTTCACGCCGTGGGCCTCGCTCTTAAGAACACGCTCGGCCTGATTTGCGACCCCGTCGCCGGACTCGTGGAGATTCCGTGCATCGTGCGCAACGGGCTGGGAGCCGTGACTGCGCTTGCCGCAGCGGACATGGCTTTGGCGGGTGTGCGCAGCGCTATTCCGTCTGACGAAGTCATTGACGTGATGCTTGAAGTCGGCAGCGCGATGCCGTCGAAGCACCGCGAGACCGCCAAAGGCGGCTTGGCTCAGACGCCGACTGGCAAGCGTTTGACCGAATCACTTACACGCAACGCATCAATCAAGAAGAATAAGTCGTAATTTCTAAGCTTTAAACCAATTACTTTTCCTCTATAAAACAAGGCGACTACCTCTCCCCTACATTGTCCTAGGGAAAGAGAATTCGCCCTTATAAAGAAAAGAGCAAGCATATCGTCGCTGGACGTATGCTTGCTCTTTTTCTTTTTAGTCGGGTTACAGATTACTGAACGGTTACCTGTATCTTCGTCATTTTACCTGCATATTTCACAGTAATTACTGCTTTGCCCTTGCCCTGTGCCTTAATGTTACCGTCTTTGACGGTCGCCACAATAATTCTGGACGAGGACCAGACAGCCGGTTTGGAAACATCCTTCTCCGACTCATCCTTATACGTGGCTGTAGCCGTAACCTTAGCCAGCTGTCCTGCCTTCAAATTCAAGGCGACTTCGTCTGTTTGCAAATATTTAAGCGTATCAACATCTACAGGTACGCTGATTATCTTCCCGCCGAACTTCGCCTGAATGTTAGCTTTACCGTAGCTGACCGCGGTAACCTGACCCTTTTTAACAGTGGCTACCTTATAATTGGACGTTTTCCATTCAGCTTGGGTTGTAACATCCTTTTCTTTACCATCGCTTGATTTAACCACAATCGCGATGGTTTTTTGATCTCCAGATTTGAGCGATAGCGCGATTGCATCCGCTTCAATCTTTTGCGCTACGTCCACTTCTACCGTAAACGTAATGTTTTGCTTGCCATATGAAGCAGTCACAGTTGCCTTACCACTACCATTCGCTTTGATCAAACCTTCGCTAACTTCAACCACTTTTACATTGCTAGTTGTCCAGGTGGCATCCTTGGTTACATCTGTTTTTGTACCACCACTCTTAACTCCTGTTACTTTCAGCTGCTTCGTTTCCTGAGCACCAAGCGCAATTACACGCGAGTCTGTTTCCAGACGGTCTACAAGGCCCACTTGTACGTTAATTGTTAGTTTTTTGCCATTATAGGTCGCTGTAATAACCGCTTTACCAGCAGATTTACCCGTAATCGTTCCTTTGGACACAGAGGCAATATCTTCCGCGCTTGAAGCCCATTCTGCATCCTGTGTTACATCTTCCTTACGCCCATCCGCATAAGTAGCCGTCAAAGTTGCAGTATAGTCCTCATTAATATCAATCGTTGCCGTTTTGGAGGACAGAGACAGATCCCCGGGTACATTTACGGATACCGTAGCTGTAACTGTCTTGCCGCCATAAGAAGCGGTGATGGTAGCCTCACCTGTTTTATAACCTGTGACTTCCCCCGCGCTGACAAAAGCGATATCTTCATTGCTGGACTTCCACTCTGCCTTACTTGTGATATCTTCTTCCGTACCTGTTACGTACGTTGCGGTCAGCTTGAGCTTTTTGGATTCCTTGGCATTCAAGCTCAGCTTGTCCTCGCTCAAATCCAGAAATCTAGAGGTTTCGACATCTGTCTTGATCGAAACGGTCTTATCTCCATACTTAGCGGTCACCGTTGCCGAACCCGCACCGATGGCCATAATCGTTCCTTTATTCACCGTTGCAATTTTTTCATCGCTTGATGCCCAAGCAGCTTTATCTGTGATATCCGTTACCGTCCCATCCGGATAAACGGCAGAAACTTGTATTTTTTTAGATTCATCCAGACGGAGAAAAATATTGGATTCGCTGGCTTTCAGCTTATTCGTTTGATCGACATCCACCGAAATCGTAGCGGACATCGTACCATATTTACCTGTAATTGTCGCCTTTCCTGCGCTGTAACCGGTAATGGTGCCTTTCAGTACATCCGCCACAGCTGCATTGCTGGAGCTCCACTCAGCGGACTCTGTCACGTCCTGTACCGATCCATCCGGGAACGTCGCTGAAAGTTTAACCTTCTCAGTATCCTTCAGCAAAAGAGAAACCTCTGATGAACTGACATCAAGACGTTTAACTTGCTCTACCTGTACAGCAATGGTTACGGTCTGCTGACCATATACGGCCTTAATATTGGCTGTACCTGCTCCCTGAGCGGTAACCAAACCGTTAACTACAGTTGCAATCTTTTGATTATCCGAGGTCCAAGTAGCATCACCCGAAACCTGAGCTGTTGTATTATCACTGTATGTCGCTGTCAAATCAACCTGTCCTGTACCGCTTGAACGCAAGTTCAGGCTTTGTACACTAGATGTCAGCGCCTTAACCTTTTTCGTTACATGTACCTGAACCGATTGTACCTTATCTTTATAGGTCGCAACCACGGTGGCTTCCCCTTCAGCCTTGGCCGAAACTGTACCATTATACACAGTAGCAATAGCTGTGTTATCACTTTTCCAATCCGTGCTTACGGTTACATTTGAGGTTGTCCCATCACTAAAAACAGCCGTAGCCGTCAATGCAGCTGTATCCCCCTGTTGCAAAGTTACCTCGTTAGACGAAAGGACAATCTTGGAAAGCACTGCTTCTGCTGCAGATGCAAACCCTGCATATGATGTAAAACTTGAAATCAGGATGACCAACGCCAGAAAACCGGACCATCTATTCTTCAAAATCTAATTCCCTCCCATTTCAAAACTTAAATTAAGGATTTCGCAAAATCCTTATACCTACGTTTTATGTCGTCATATGGAAAAGAATAGTTTAGGCTTCAAGGGAAATTTGGTCCTTATTAACTAGATCATTTCTGATAAAGATTTAGACATTACAATTTGTGTATCTTCAGAGCCATAGTGAAGAGTTTTCACAACAGATCCACAATCCCGCATTTATAAACAGCTATAAGCTGCCGCGCGAACTCTCAAATGATGGTACTCTTCCATATTGGGATCGAGCTGATGCATATATACGACGGAGAATTGTTCGCTCGGATCTATAGAAACCCAGGTGCCTGCCATTCCCGTCCAGCCAAATTCTCCAATCGAGCTGTTTGCATGCCCAGCCGCTTTATCCATTAACGTGCGCACACCAAGTCCATAGCCATAACCTGTATGGTATGAATTGGTGAAATCCGATAGTTGAGCTGTATTCAGATGATTGGTGCGCATTAAATCAATGGTTTTTCTCCCCAATAAGTTCACACCGTTTACCGTGCCGCCATTTGACATCATTTGTGAAAATGTGAGGTAATCTTTGACTGTCGAATATAAACCTGCGCCTCCGCCTTCATATATAGCATCTGGCTGATGATATTCATCCAGGAAACCCTCCATTTTTTCAAGTTTTCCGGCGTCTGTCCGTTGATACATGGAGGCCATCCGCGATTCAATATCTCCACGATAACGGTAACCTGTATTGTTCATTCCAAGTGGATCAAAGATTTCATCCTTTAAAAATTGTCCTACTGATTTACCTGAAATCACTTCAATAAGACCTGCAACAAAATCATGTCCATATCCGTATAACCAGCGTGTTCCCGGCTCAAACGCAAGTGGAACTTCAGAAAGCGCTTCAATTTCTGTGCGTAGGTCATATTTCCCCTGCTTTTCCTTTAATCCTGCAATGGCCTTCTGCATAGCTTTTCCTGTTTCTGAAGACTCGGAAGCGTAAGGAAGACCCATACTCATATTGAATATATGCTTGATTAAAATGGGATTCTCTGCCTTATCCACGTAGGTGTATCCGTTAGGAGCGGTTTTGAATACATGCGCATTACGATATTCGGGAAAATATTTATACAAGGGTTCATTCAACAAAAATTGCCCACGTTCGTACAGCATAAGTGCAGCCGTACAGACAACAACCTTTGTCATGGAAAACAAGCGATACACTGTATCCTCAGTGATTGGCTTTCCCGCTTCCAGATCAGCATATCCATGATACCCTTCATACAACACTTCACCATTCTGGGCAATGGCACAACCGCAACCTGCCGGCCCATTTGCTATAAATTGTTGCAATAGCTGATCTACCTTGTCAAAACGAGACATATTCATCCCTCCTATTTTTCCTTCAAAAGAAACAAGCTTCCCCTCGCGCTCTAATTCCTATTCCAACAAGTTCAGCGTGATTTCTTGTAAGCGCTTATTCCCTCGCATTTATTTTAACGGTAAACTTGGTAAATACATAGATTATTTATCATAATCAGATGGCCTTACATTAACAGCTCAGCCACCGTTTCCTTCCAGCGATGGATCACCGATTCCGGTTCCTTGAGACGAACCGTGACACCTGTCAAAATATCCGCATATTGGGCCGAATCCTCTCTGGCTGCAAAAACATGAGCCGCAAATCGCTCACGTACATGCTTGGCTCCGGGCAAAGCAGGCAGATGTTCCAGTGACAACCGCACATAATGCGCCTTCCCCCCGGTAAACACCGCAAGCGTCGCCTTCCCAGTGCGGATCATGTTGCTCGTCGTGGTCGTACCCGGCCATAGGGCCAGACGCAGATTCCCCTCGTCCAGCGCTACAACCTCGCCCACACTAATCATCGCTATGTGCGGCCACTGATCTTCCGTGACCGTCAGCAGCATCATGGCTTCATGCTGCTTGTTCTCCAATGTCTTGCCGTCCAGTAGCGTGAACAGTTCCTTACCGATCCTTGGTGTCTGCATGAAGTATAATCCCCTTTACTTTTGGCCTATAACTTCAAAGTACCATAATTTACGGCTACTTACGAACGACCCTATATCCGCTCTGGAATAGGAGGAACATGAGCAGCATTCGGAATATCTTTGGGGTTTACCTTGAACGCCGATTTATACTTTGCTGGATCCGTAATGCTATCCGGTTCTGAGGTTCGCCATGTGAACAGGCATACAGGGCACAACAAAACCTCCCAGGCATCTTTAACCGGCGAATGGGAAACAACTTCTGAACGATTGGACTCACAACGGGGACAAATATGCATCTGTCAGCACTCCTTTAATCTTTCTTTGTTTTTAAAAATATTTAGCGAAGCATTTGGCTCAACTTTTTCTCCCATTCCGCTACACCCAGCGGGGAATCGAGCGGCTGCGAGTAATGGCCTCTAATATCCGGTGCTACAGGTGTCGTCGCATCCAGTATCATTTTGTGCGTCATGCCTGCCGGATCAGAGCCGGGGTCAAGCGGTAAAATAGACAAGCCAGGAACAATGACAGCATCATGCTTTGGATGAAGCTTGGTGGATAAAGCCCACATGACTTGCGGCAGATTGAACGGATCGACCCCCTCGTCCACCACAATCACCAGCTTGCAATACCCCAATCCATGCGGAGTCGTTAACGCACGCATTCCCACAGCCTTCGCAAAGCCGCCATACCGGGTTTTCGTGGAAATAATAGCGACCAGCCCATGCGTATACATAGCATTAACGGCTACGATTTCATTAGGAAAAGCATCCTTAAGCTGCTGAAACAACGGTACACTTGTATTCACACCGATCATATAATCCGTTTCCGTCCAAGGCATCCCGATGTACAGATGCTCAAAGATAGGCTGTTTGCGGTGATATACACGATTAATCTGGATGACTGGCATCGCGCGACCGCCGGAATAGTGACCTGTGAATTCACCGAATGGACCTTCATACTCACGTTCACCTGCCAACACTTCGCCCTCCAAAATGACCTCGGCTCCCCAAGGCAGATCCAGATCTGCGTCCTTCGCTTTGACCACACGATAAGGCTCACCCTGAATGGCCCCAGCCATCTCATATTCGGATTGATCGTACAGCAGCGGTGTAGAAGCAGCCGTTGTAATAACAGGCTCACATCCGAGGGCAATAGCCACCTTCAGATTTTCGCCGCGTTCCTCAGCCTGACGGATATGGATCGCAATATCATGCTGTGGTACAGGCTGGATGCCCAAACGGTTCTTTCCTTTCACCTGCATCCGGTACAAGCCGACATTTTGCTTACCGTAGGTGTCCGGGTCATCCAGATCGCGTGAAACTAAAATCGCTTTGTCCAGATAAAATCCTCCGTCCCCCTGGTTCAAACGAAACAACGGCAAAATATCAAACAAATTAATATCCTCTGTAATCTCGACTTCATGAAAAGGAGCCGTTTCTTCCCGCTTCACGGGCACCGGAAATTGTTCATAGCGTCTGGCGAACTCAAAAAACTGCTCCTTGAGCGGCGTATTTTTTGGCATTCCCATCATAAGGGCATGATTGGGCCAGGAGCCCATCACATTCATTGCAATACGAGCATCCGTATATCCATAGATATTGTTGAAAAAGAGAGCAGGTGTCTTATCTCCAAGATTGCTTAATGCTTTGTTAGCTGCCGCCAGGTCTGGCTCCGGCTTTACCTCGTCGCTGATCGTGAGTAGTTGTCCCTCCTTTTCCAAGGTGTTTAGAAAATCGCGAAAGTCTTTATAAGCCATCATTCATTCTCCTTCGTCTTTCGATTTCTCAATTCTGGTGCAGTCTGGAGTCAGTTTGCTTCATTCCATCCCATCGTTTGGCTGCGGTTGTGACGATACCGAACTGATCTAATACGCGAAAAACAATATGATCTACCAATTCCTCGATACTTGCAGGATGATTATAAAAGGCAGGCATCGGCGGCAGGATCATCACGCCTATACGTGACAGCTCCAGCATATTTTCCAGATGGATACTGCTTAATGGTGTTTCCCTGGTCATGAGCAGTAGCTTCTTTCGCTCCTTCAGCATCACATCCGCTGATCGGGTGAGCAGGTTGTCCGCCATACCGATACGAATAGAGGCAAGAGTCTTCATGCTGCAAGGGGCGACGACCATACCGTCTACCCGAAAGGAGCCGCTGGAAATACGCGCAGCCTGATCCTTATACGAGTAGACTGCATCCGCCATTGCCTCCACTTCCTTCACCGTATAGCCTGTCTCATAGGGAATGTTCGCAATAGCCCACGGGGATAGTACCAGATGGCTTTGAACTCCAGCCTCTCGTAATTGTTGCAATATACGGATACCAAAGATCGACCCTGTCGCTCCCGATATTCCTACAATCATTTTTTTCATATGTCCCCTCCTTCCACTCCATCGTTTTATGTTCACCCATGCATTACTGTCAAAATTATACGCCTGTTCCCTGCACACGAAAAATATATATAATATATGGAATACATACTTTAAAAGTATCCAAATTGAAGCGTTGTTTAGAAATAAGGAGGAATCCCAATGGATATGAAGCATCTGTATTACTTTTGTGTCATCGTGGAGGATGGGCAAATCACCAAGGCTGCCAGAACGCTCAACATGGCCCAGCCTCCACTGAGTCAACAACTCAAAAATATGGAGGACGAGCTTGGCGTAAAGCTGATTTACCGTGAAGGAAAGAAGTGGGAAGTTACCGAGGCCGGGTATACACTGTATACACGCGCCAAACGATTATTGGCTGAAATGGAGGACACCTGTAGAGAAATTGGGGAGTTTGAAAACAAAGTAACCGGCACACTTGCTATAGGCACGTCATCCGCCTGTATGTCTCTGATTACTGAACAACTCAGCCGCTTTCATCAGGATTATCCAGAGGTATACATTAAAATAGGACACGGAGACACACATCATCTGGAAGAGCTGCTGCACCAAAATAAAGTGGATCTGGCCCTGTTGCTGCTTCCGGTAGATGACAAATCGTACCATTCAATTGAGTTGGAGGGCGTTTCCTTTGTTGCCGTACTTCCGTCTGAATGGGCAGATCGTCATCCCAGTGGGGAAATTACGTTACAAGAAGCTGCCAACTATGACCTCTTGCTGGGACGCCGAACAGAGGGACACGGACTATACGAAACCGTCATACGCAAATTTCAGGAACACCATCTTGTTCCGCGCGTCGTATTGGACTGTCCTGAAATATCGACCATTCTCTCGCTCGTTTCCACAGGCATGGGAATTACCATCATTCCAGACGCTGGCTTGGGACAAGAATACGGGGACAGATTTCGCACACTCTCCATTAAGGAGCCGTTCCCCTTCACACGGCCTGCCGTCGTATGGCGCAAGGATCGTTATTTATCCAATGCAGCTCGCAAATTGGTTGAACTGCTACAAGCTGAAAACACAAAAAAGACTGTTCCCGAGTAGATGCTCTACCGCTCTACTCCTGAAACAGTCTGATGCTGGATAAACTTCCTTCATTCGGTCGTTGATATCGCCTTACTTGACTCCCTGATGTCGATACTCGGTTGGAGTCATTCCACATTTGCGCCGGAATACCTGTGTAAAATGCCGCATATCCTGATAGCCGATCCGCTCTGAAATATCAGCCAGCCGCAAATGAGGATCACTGAGCAACCGCTTCGCCTCCTCCATACGCAAGGAAATGACGTAATCCTTATAGCCTTGTCCCGTCTTTTGCTTAAATAACTGGCTAAAATACACCGGATTTAAAAATACAATTGAGGCCACTTTTTCAAGTGACAGCTCCTCTGTAAAGTGAGCCCGAATGTATTGCAACGCCACATCTACCGTATGCATGCCTTTGCGGAGACATTCTCCTGTATCCGTTGCTGCGGCTGCAATCTCCTCTGGCGTACGTCTTAGCCGCGCCACCTCTTCAGGTATGGAAGCAAAATTGTGATGAACACCCGAACGTGTAATTTGTAGGGGCACCTTCACATAACGCTTCAAATGGGATTCGAGCAACGTCTCTAGCCGTGCGGCCTCTGCCTCACTCCTTAGCCTTGCAATGCCCAGCAGACTATGGCGGTCTAGACTAACGACAAAGCCGCTGCCCCCTGCCTCAACGAGTTCGGACAGTACATTTTCAATCATAAAATGCTCCAGATGTGTCTGCTTGTGATCAGGTTCCATGCGAACCATGAAGAGATGGAATTCCGGATAATTTTCGACAAAAGGCTGTATATCCAGCTTACCAGTATCCAATCCAAGGGCATAGCGCTGGAAAACGGCCTCACGCAAATAAACCATATTGGATTTGAGAAGCCTACCCTCGTTCGCCTGCTGCGAGGCTACAAGCGCCTCGGCTGCCAACATTTCAATGCATTCCAGCAGCTTTCTTTTACCAATCGGCTTTAACAGGTAGTCTTTGGCACCCAGCTTTACTGCTCTTTGTGCATAATGGAAGTCGGAATGGGCCGAAATGACAACCCACTGCAGATGAGGATGCTTTCGCTTAGAAATACGCATGAATTCCAGACCATCCATGCCAGGCATCAGAATATCAGTTAATACAATATCTACAGGATGCTCCGCCAGAATGCCTGCTGCTTCCTCGGTGGAAGCAGCGAGATGAATGCCGCAGGTGGGTAGAGCTTGGCCAATGGTACGCCGAATCCCCTGCCGTATCATACTTTCATCGTCAGCTATCAGAATATTCATGTTTCTCCTCCTTCTGTGGCAGAGGCACACTTACAGTGGCTGTTGTTCCGGCCCCAGGTGCGCTAGAGATCCGTAGGCCGTACTCTTCTCCGAACATGTGCCGTAGCCGTAAATTTAGGTTTTGCAGGCCGATGCCTCCCGCCTGCCCGCTGCCCGCCTGTTTGCCGGGTTCTGCCAAAGCGACCTGGACCACCTCCCATCGTTCGTACTCCATCCCTGCACCGTTGTCGATGATGTGCAGGCTCAATACACCCTCATATTCCTCCGCTCTGACGAGCAGCTTGCCACCTGTATTCGCATGAAGAGGCTCCAGTCCGTGCTTCACCGCATTTTCAATTAAGGGCTGTAAGGTCATTTTTGGCAAGCGGATATCCATCCATCGTTCATTAATGCTAATGTCTACAGATACCCTGCCCTCCAGCCGAGCTTGAATAATGGTGAGATAGTGGCCAACCTGCTCCACTTCTTCACGAAGGCTTACATCAGCCCCCTCTTCCCAATGGCTACTGTAACGGAACATATGGGATAAGGACAGGATCACCTCTCCGAGCTGATCCTGTCCCTCTTCGTCCAGCATCCAATAGATCATATCCAGCGTATTATACAGAAAATGTGGATTGACCTGCGTCTGTAGCGCGTGTAGCTCCGCATTTTTTTCACTGACCGATGATATACGCACCAGCTCGATTAGCTCTGCAATTCGTCTTACCATATGGTTAAAGGAAGTAGCTAACTGATTGATTTCTTCATAGGATTTGGTGTTTACCGTATGGCGGAAATTCCCTGTCTCTACTCGCTTCATCTCCCGAATGACTCGCTTGAGCGGAAGGGAAATGCTTCTGGAGACGATGGACGCAATTAACGCCGACACAATAATAAGTATAGGTACCACGATAAATAGGTACCTTTGATTTTGCACCAGCTCCACGTTCAGATCCTCACTAGGTGTCACACTAATCACAGACCAATCGGCAAACGGCAACTTGGAAGCGATTACAACATTCTCATTACTTCGATTTACAATAACTTCCCCCTCTGGCACCTGCTGCTCTAGATTTCGCAAATCCGGTGGCGGATCAGGGGAAGTGGCCGACACAATTCGATTTTCATGACCCAGCAGATATACCTGACTATTGGTACCTAACCGCAAATTGTGGAGAGCCGACAAAACAGAACCCGGCTCAGCCTCAAACAGGACAATACCAATCGGCTTGTGCTCATCCAAATCATAGAGCTGCCGTCCAAACGCAAACACGGGTCTGGTTTCCACCTGATCAATGACAGAGTGAGGATACACGCCCAGCCATGCAATTTTTCCCGCCGACTTTCGAATTTCCTTATACCATTCCGTCTGTTCGTAATGAGTATCAATGACATTCATATAATTGCCATAGTTATATACCTTGCCTGTGTCTGTGATGACATGGATGCCAATCAGATCTTCACGCGAATAATAGATAGCCCCCAGAATATTCGTAATCGTACGTTCGTTGATGTAATTGACAGCAGGTAAATCACTATTATCCGTCGTCAACAGACGAACCAAATCCATATTGTTGCTGATTGATTTGGAGAGACTATTATAGCTGCCGAGCAGCAATTCGAACAGTCCTGCCGTCTGGGATACATTTTTACGCGCCAGCTCGCTGACCTTATCATGGAACTGTACTGTAGTACGGTTGTAAAATAATAGACTGACCGCCAGCACAATGCCCGACATGCTTAATAGGAAGAGAACAAACAAGCGGTATTGAATGGATTGAAAACGGCGCATCATACCTCTCTGCGCTCCTTTCGCATCGGCCGCCTATCCTTTAACCGCTCCCGCAACCATACCCTTGGTGATATTTTCGGACAGAACAAAATAAATAATAATGACCGGTAAGGCACCCATGACTAGAAAAGCACCAATATTACCGTAGTTCACAGAATACTGGCTGACGAACGTATATACGCCGAAAGGGAGAGTTTTGAGCTTCTCGGACGAGATAAAGGTGGCAGCCATAATGTATTCATTCCAGATATTAATGAAAGTTAAAATACATACCGTCATGGTAGGCGGAATCGAGATGGGTAAGATTACACTGCGGAAAATACGATAAATGCTCGCTCCGTCAATGTAAGCGGACTCTTCAATTTCGTGGGGAATGGACCGCATAAAGCCGGATAGGATGAAGACCGCAATCGGTGTCTGAAAAGCAATGTAGGGTAAAATCAGTGAGAAATACGTATTCAGAATATGGACATTTTTAAACATCACCATCAGCGGCAGCAGTGTAGCTTGCATCGGGATCATCATCCCGATCAGAAACATGGTCAGCACAACAGCCCCGAAGCGCCAACGAAAACGTGTAATCGCATAAGCAGTCATCGAGCTTAATAAAATGACGAAAAGCATCGTAACCCCGGTTACCAGCACACTGTTTCCTAAATAACGCAAGTAGCTCCCTGATTCATAGGCTTCCTGATAGTTGTGCCACTGAGGCACTTGAGGGAGTGCAAAGAAGCTTGAGCTCAATATCTCTTCATTTGTCTTCAACGAATAGGTCAGAAGCCAAAAGAGTGGATACAGCTGCGTGACCATTAAGATTGCCAATAAGGAAAAGACTCCCGTTTTTTTCAAGGCATTCAACAGTTCCATCTCCTTTAGCTTACCTTATTTTCGATTCGTTTGAAAACAAAATTTATCACAATTGTAAATGACAAGCAAATCACTACGAGAATTGAAGCCAATGCACTGCCATATCCGTATTTCATCGATAAAAAGGACATATTGTACATATACGTAGATACTGTATCCGTCGCATGGGCTGGTCCTCCCCCCGTCATCACCCAAATCAAATCAAACGATTGCAGGGAGCCGATAAATGCTAATACAATTGATATCTTGAAAATAGGTACAATGAGCGGCAGCGTAATATAGCGGTCTGCTTTGAATCCTTCAGCTCCATCAATTTTGGCTGCTTCGTATAGCTCATTCGGTATATTTTGTACCCCGGTAAACTGGATAAGCAAATGATAGCCAAAATACTGCCATAACGATACAAAATAGAGGGCGTACATCGCGATCTGCGGTTCCGTCAGCCATGAGCGTGTCCAGCTTTCCAGCCCAATCGCCAGCAAAATACCGTTCAGCATTCCACCCATCGAGGCTGGATTATAGATCGTCTTCCACAGCTGCCCGATAATGACCACCGACAGAATAACCGGCAGAAAATACATCGTTACCAGCGTATTGGCCTTACGCACATAGCGATTAAGCAAGATCGCCAGCAGCAGACAAAACGGAATTTCCAGCATGGAAAACACAGCGAACATCATAGTCCGTTTCACGGATGGCCAGAACACTGAATCTGATGTGAAAATCCGCTCAAAATTAGCCAGCCCCACAAACTTTGCCTTGGCGATTCCGTTCCAATCCAGCAATCCGCAATATACCGACACCAAAATTGGAACAAATACCATACAGGTATACAACAACAGGCAGGGTAGCACGAAAACGGCAATGGTACGTGCTGGCACCTTCAGTACATTCATGCTCTAATCTCCTTTATGTTGATTCTGAACATCTTCTGAGGATGTACAACCTACATGATTTCCAATCAGGGAAGAAGCATTCCGCCCCCTCCCTAGTGCCTGCTACTTCGGGATTTTGCAAAATTCCATTCCAGTCACTCCAAAGTGCAATATCTAGATGAACTAGGCCATTTCGATCTATATACTGTTCATCGGAAGTCGCTTACTGGATTTTTGTAAAATCCTCACTTATTTATTCGCTTCAAAAGTGTTTTGATGTTCCTTAGCAACTTGTGCGGAGTCTTCTTTTTGTACGAACAGGTTTTGAATGCTACTCAGATGCGCCTGCGCAATAGCCGGATTCATCGTATTATCAAAGGCGAGATCGCCCCCTTTTACATTCTTGAACAGCTCATTAAGACTAATTGCTAACTCGGAGTAGCCCGCTTCCTTCAGATCACCTTTCATTTTCTGACCGCTGCCAATCGCATTTTTCAGATCAAACTGAATTTTGGGCATCTCCTTAACAAAATAATGCAGAAAATCCTTCGTCTCCTGTAAATGTTCACTGTTCGCAGATACCGCAAATGCGCTGCCCGGCGCAATTACATACTCATTCACATCACCCTTGCCATTCACCGTAGGGAATTGAAACGCTCCTACCTTACCCGCTACCGAAGAAGCATCAATTGACCCCGTTTCCCATGTACCCATGATATACATCGCGGCTTTTCCTGTTTTAAAAATATTACCACCTGCATTGTAGTCAATAGACGTAGCTCCATCCGGGAAAGCTCCTGCCTGCACCAATTCCTGAAATGCATCCACCGCTTCCACAAAAGCCGGGTCGTTAAACGTCTTCTTACCGTCCAATACATCATTGAGAAAATTCGGTCCTTCATTCGTACGCAACAAAATGTTCATAAAAAGGAGGGACCCCGTCCATGAATCCTTTTCCCCAATGGCAATCGGAGTAATTCCCTTCGCCTTCAGCGTTTTGACCGTCGTAATCAGCTCGTCAAAGGTGGTCGGCAACTTCTGGATTCCCGCCTGCTTGAACAGTTCCTTATTGTAAAACACCACTTCTATATTGTTGCCGTCCGGAAAAGCGTAGAGCTTATCGTCGAAGCTATAGTAATTAAGAAGTCCATTCTGGAACGTATCTTTTAACCCCTCTTTATCAGCCACATCGTTTAATGGAGCTAGCAGCCCGGCATCTACGAATGGCTTCATCTGTGCAGCAGGGTTTACAATCGTGATATCAGGCACTTCCTTCGCCGCTGCCTGTGTTTTCAGCTTAAGCTTTTGTTGATCTGTATTTAGCGAATCCAATTCAATTTTGACATGAGGATGATCCTGCTCGTATTGACCTACAATTTGCTTAATCATTTTGTACGAAGGGGTGCTCGGATCAGGATTGATGTTCTGAAAGGTAATCGTAACATCTTTCGTTGCGGTGCCTTTGCTCGGTTCTCCTGAATTTCCCGGACTTGCGCTTTGTCCGTTATTACAAGCTGCCAGCGTCAATGCCAAGGCGCTCGCCATCATAATAGCAAACGCTTTCATTTTTGTTCTGCTCATGGTCTTTTTCCTCCTCTTGTTGAAGCATTGCGCAATTTGCCCTCCTTATTGGTGGACACTCAATGCCCGCTTGTTCTTTTCATTATGTTCCATAGAAAAGACGTGAACAATGCGTGAACTTAAGGAGAAGGGTTTGTTTTTTCAAGCCCTCATTTGCGTGCTTCAAAATTCATTCATATCATAACTTGCAATTTATCTAGAACACAGGCATAATATGAATAAGATTGTTTTTTTGATAATGATTATCATTATTAAATGATAAATACACATAGACTTTAAAGGAGGCAGGACCACAGTGAAAGAAACTTTTAGTAAAACCTCCCTGCATATTGATGATTATTTGGACCTTCTCAATCTTGCCGTACAAGTCGGAGATACCAAGTGGCAAAAAGAAATTACCCGTAAACTTCAAGCCTTGAGTGTCCTTCAGACAGAACAGGTTGAAATAGATTAACTGCCCCAGTTAATACTGTCCTCAGTTAAAAATGCTGACTAGGCACCACTATATAAAGGACAACCAAGATACCATAAAACTTTTGACCGAATCCATAATGGTGATCTTTCAGGTGAATGATAAATAAATCGGTTATAGGAAAAAGAGCACAGCCTTAACGGGCTGTGCTCTTTTTATCGTGCTTGGCGACGTCCTACTCTCCCAGGACCCTGCGGTCCAAGTACCATCGGCGCTGGAGGGCTTAACGGTCGTGTTCGGGATGGGTACGTGTGGAACCCCTCCGCTATCGCCACCAAACATGAATTTGCTGTGCAAATTCTTCCGTACGGTTATTCGCTTCACCACTTATCGTGTGAATGAATAGCCATGCGCTTGTTGTATGTCACTTGTACATACGTTCAAGGTTACACCCTGAAAACTGGATCCGAAACTCTTTTGCGTTTTATCTTAGGATAAGCCCTCGACCGATTAGTATTGGTCAGCTCCATGCATTACTGCACTTCCACCCCCAACCTATCTACCTCGTCGTCTTCAAGGGGTCTTACTAATTGGGAAATCTCATCTTGAGGGGGGCTTCACGCTTAGATGCTTTCAGCGCTTATCCCTTCCGTACATAGCTACCCAGCGGTGCTCCTGGCGGAACAACTGGTACACCAGCGGTACGTCCATCCCGGTCCTCTCGTACTAAGGACAGCTCCTCTCAAATTTCCTACGCCCACGACAGATAGGGACCGAACTGTCTCACGACGTTCTGAACCCAGCTCGCGTACCGCTTTAATGGGCGAACAGCCCAACCCTTGGGACCTACTTCAGCCCCAGGATGCGATGAGCCGACATCGAGGTGCCAAACCTCCCCGTCGATGTGGACTCTTGGGGGAGATAAGCCTGTTATCCCCAGGGTAGCTTTTATCCGTTGAGCGATGGCCCTTCCATGCGGTACCACCGGATCACTAAGCCCGACTTTCGTCCCTGCTCGACTTGTAGGTCTCGCAGTCAAGCTCCCTTCTGCCTTTGCACTCTTCGAATGATTTCCAACCATTCTGAGGGAACCTTGGGGCGCCTCCGTTACTCTTTAGGAGGCGACCGCCCCAGTCAAACTGCCCACCTGACACTGTCCTCGCACCGGTTCACGGTACCAAGTTAGAACCTAGATACGATCAGGGTGGTATCCCAAGGATGCCTCCCCTCAAGCTGGCGCTCAAGGCTCAACGGCTCCCACCTATCCTGTACAGATCGTACCCAAATTCAATATCAAGCTGCAGTAAAGCTCCATGGGGTCTTTCCGTCTTGTCGCGGGTAACCTGCATCTTCACAGGTATTAAAATTTCACCGGATCTCTCGTTGAGACAGCGCCCAAGTCGTTACGCCATTCGTGCGGGTCAGAATTTACCTGACAAGGAATTTCGCTACCTTAGGACCGTTATAGTTACGGCCGCCGTTTACTGGGGCTTCGGTTCATAGCTTCGCCCCGAAGGGCTTACCACTCCCCTTAACCTTCCAGCACCGGGCAGGCGTCAGCCCGTATACTTCGCCTTGCGGCTTCGCACAGACCTGTGTTTTTGCTAAACAGTCGCTTGGGCCTTTTCACTGCGGCCCCCTCGGGCTATTCACCCTACCGAGGCACCCCTTCTCCCGAAGTTACGGGGTCATTTTGCCGAGTTCCTTAACGAGAGTTCTTCCGCGCGCCTTAGAATTCTCTTCTCGCCTACCTGTGTCGGTTTGCGGTACGGGCACCTTCTCCTGGCTAGAGGCTTTTCTTGGCAGTCTGAGATCATGACCTTCGCTACTACAATTTTCGCTCCCCATCACAGCCCAGCCTTACGATGTGCGGATTTGCCTACACACCAGCCTCACTGCTTAGACGGACATCCATCCGTCCGCGTCACTACCCTACTGCGTCACCCCATCGCTCATAGCGGATTACGGTGGTACAGGAATTTCGACCTGTTGTCCTTCGACTACGCCTATCGGCCTCGCCTTAGGTCCCGACTTACCCTGAGCGGACGAACCTTCCTCAGGAACCCTTAGGCTTTCGGCGGATCTGATTCTCACAGATCTTTTCGTTACTCATACCGGCATTCTCACTTGAATGCAGTCCAGCGCTCCTTACGGTACACCTTCAACCCGCATTCAACGCTCCCCTACCCCTGATGCAAGCATCAAGCCATAGCTTCGGTGGTGTGTTTAGCCCCGTTACATTTTCGGCGCAGAGTCACTCGACCAGTGAGCTATTACGCACTCTTTCAATGGTGGCTGCTTCTAAGCCAACATCCTGGTTGTCTGTGCAACTCCACATCCTTTCCCACTTAACACACACTTGGGGACCTTAGCTGATGGTCTGGGCTGTTTCCCTTTCGACAATGGATCTTAGCACTCACTGTCTGACTCCCGGAACTAAATCTATGGCATTCGGAGTTTGACTGAGCTTGGTAACCCTTGCGGGCCCCGCACCCAATCAGTGCTCTACCTCCACGATTCTTCTTTCCGAGGCTAGCCCTAAAGCTATTTCGGGGAGAACCAGCTATCTCCGGGTTCGATTGGAATTTCTCCGCTACCCCCACCTCATCCCCGCATTTTTCAACATGCGTGGGTTCGGGCCTCCAGTGCGTGTTACCGCACCTTCACCCTGGACAGGGGTAGATCACCCGGTTTCGGGTCTACGTCCACGTACTCATTCGCCCTATTCAGACTCGCTTTCGCTGCGGCTTCAGCTCTTCACCTTAACCTTGCACGGGAACGTAACTCGCCGGTTCATTCTACAAAAGGCACGCCATCACCCCTATATCGGGCTCTGACTTCTTGTAAGCACACGGTTTCAGGATCTATTTCACTCCCCTTCCGGGGTGCTTTTCACCTTTCCCTCACGGTACTGCTTCACTATCGGTCGCCAGGGAGTATTTAGCCTTGGCAGATGGTCCTGCCGGATTCATACGGGGTTTCACGTGCCCCGCACTACTCGGGATCCGTCTCGAAGGGAACAAGTTTTGAACTACAGGGCTTTTACCTTCTCTGGCGGGCCTTTCCAGACCTCTTCATCTAACCGGTTCCTTTGTAACTCCATGTGAGACGTCCCACAACCCCAAGGAGCAAGCTCCTTGGTTTGGGCTAATCCGCGTTCGCTCGCCGCTACTGACGGAATCACTATTGTTTTCTCTTCCTCAGGGTACTTAGATGTTTCAGTTCCCCTGGTCTGCCTCTATTCTGCCTATGTATTCAGCAGAAAGTGACTGTCGATGAAGACAGCCGGGTTTCCCCATTCGGACATCCCCGGATCAAAGCTTGCTTACAGCTCCCCGAGGCCTTATCGTTGTTCGCCACGTCCTTCGTCGGCTCCTGGCGCCTAGGCATCCTCCGTGTGCTCTTTGTAGCTTAACCTAGACTTTTCTTTCAAAGAAAGAAAATGTCGATGT
>NZ_JBBOYN010000001.1:402500-410000 GCF_038008165.1 Paenibacillus sp. FSL L8-0644 | reverse complement strand
ATTCATATATTAGAGGCGACAAATTTCATGGGCACATTGGCCGTACGAAGGACAGCAGCACATGCCACGTAATACCTTGAGATCGTGAATGACAATCTTTCCATCCCTTGTATCTAGGGTTCCCTGCTCTTTCAGCGCGCTCAGCATCCGGTTCACACTCTCGCGCGTCGCTCCAATCATCTCACCTAATTCGGAGTGACTTAGCTTCATATTTAGTAAAATGCCATCCTTCACAGCCACGCCACATGTATTGCTAGCACGGATCAATGTAGACGCTAACGCTCCAGTTTTACCATACAACAGTAAGTCCCGAAAACGCGATTGCATAATGCGTTGCTTCATCGCCATCCACTGGATGAACTGAAGTGCCATTTCCCCATTTTTGGACAAGAGCGACTCCAGATCCTTAACAAGCACGACGCCTAACTCACACACATCGGCTGTTTCCGCAGTGCAACTATACTCTTCTCCATCTATCCCGCTAAATTCCCCAATTAAGTCGCCTTGATGCTGAATGGTCAGAATCAGTTCTTTACCATCTTCTGTCGATTTACGAAGTTTGACATGACCTGAATGTATATAATAAAGCTGCTCTGCATCATCGCCCTCTCGGAAAAGCATAACGCCTGCCTTTACCTTCTTCCAGGACATAATATCTTTTAGCAGATCAAAATGCTCATCTGTCAAATAAATCTGAATTCCCGTGCGTTCCGCTTCGTCCCCAAACCGTTCCATACAAGTGGCTTGCATGTTAGCGTCCTCCTCGTGTTTACCTGATATCTATATCATAATGTTTTAACGCCTGGGTTGTTATCGGGAGAACACCTGATTTTATACCTTCCTACTCCCTGATTTGCTGTGATAAATATCACTTCTGAAGTAAGCTAACGCCCCATTTATCGACCATTTCCCTACTCCTTATCCGACCAGATGAAAAGTCAGTGTTTCCTGCGCCTATAGATCAGGGGGTTCCCCGATCTACTTTTGCAACTGTCGAAACTACAATGAACTAGAGATATAGTTTGGTTATGAAAAAGGATGTGTCTTCTATGCTACAAATAACGGATGAAATGCGAAAAGAACTGAACCAGTTGAGAGATACTATTTATGGTGATCTCACTGCCCTTGCATTTATGTCTAAGTCAGGTGGTAAGTTGCATTGGTATTACGCCTCTGGTAGCCGAAGCAATCGCTATCGCCTTATTTCTTTTAAGATTGGCCATGGTATTGCCGGTATGGCTGTTCGCTTGGGACGTACCGTAACTGTAAGTGCTCTGCTATCAGGTAGTATACGTCTGCGTCAGGAATGTGCACTAATGCTGGCCGAGCAGCTTCACTCTGCTGTTGCCATTCCCTTTTCCAGCACAGGGGATCTGCCCAACGGTGTGCTGCTTCTTGGTAATCGTGATGTGAGGATGTTCACAGAGTCTGATATAGCCGAGGCTACTCAAGTAGCTCAACGCCTTAGCCAACTATGTGCTTACCCTCTCACTCCATAGCTCAACAATGTTTCTATAGATAATGATCCTCATCAGATACTTGATATAGCTGTCCCTAACTATCTTTGTTGATTGAAATCCCTAAAATTTGCTATGATTATGACAAAACGTACGGTTTTTTACCGTTCGAGGGGATGACAAATTGATTCGTATACTAGTAGTGGATGATCACGTTGTCGTACGTTCTGGCCTCATGGCCCTATTGGACGGCAAAAACGGTATTAAGGTAGTAGGAGATGCAGCAGACGGGGATGAGGCAATCCGCAAGGCATTGGAGCTACAACCTCATGTTGTGCTCATGGATTTTAGCATGCCACCTGGAAAAGATGGTCTCACAGCAACCACTGAATTAAAAAAACAGCTGCCCGATACAGAAGTCCTTATTTTAACGATGCATGACGATGAAGAATATCTGTTCCGAGCCATTCAAGCTGGAGCATCCGGATATATTTTAAAAAGCGCACCTCACGAGGAGTTACTCGCTGCCATCCAGTCTGTGGCCGAAGGTAGTGCCTATTTGTACCCGAATGCAACCAAACGACTGATGAGTGAATATCTGGACAAAATCAAACAGGAAGGCATAGCCGGACCCTATGAATCCTTGTCTGAGCGGGAAAAAGAGATTCTATCCTGGGTAGCCAAAGGATATGCCAACAAGGAAATTGCCGAGCACCTGGTGATTAGTGTCAAAACCGTAGAGTCCCATAAAAGCAATCTTATGGAGAAGCTTAACTTGAAAACACGACCTGAGCTAGTCAAATTCGCACTAAAAAAGGGGCTACTCCATTATGAATGAACCTTCTAACCCTTTACTGCAGCATGCCTTTGGTGAATCAACCGATAAACTGCTGAATGATCTGGAAATTTATATACCAGAATCCCCTTTTCTTCATGCGCTGCGTAACTCACTCCACCAATTATCCAATCTGAAATTTGCCCTAGATACGTCTTCCATCGTTGCTTTGACCGATCATCGAGGTATTATTCAGTACGTAAACGACAAGTTCTGTGAGATTTCGCAATACAGTCGTGAAGAGCTGATCGGTCAGGATCATCGTCTCATTAATTCAGGCTATCATACCCCCGCCTTCATGAAAAACCTGTGGACTACGATCCGTTCAGGTGAGGTATGGCAAGGAGAAATACGTAATCGTGCTAAAGATAACAGCTACTACTGGGTGAATACTACGATCGTTCCGTTTATGGACGAGGAAGGTAAACCCTATCAGTACTTAGCGATCCGCAATGAGGTCACTAAACTGAAGAGAGTAGAAGCTGAACTTCAGTCTATGATGACACAAGTCATGCAAATACAGGAAGAAGAACGTAAACGCTTTTCAAGAGAGCTGCATGATGGGATAGGGCAAAGCTTATTTTCACTTATTATCCAATTGGATAGCCAACTTGCCGAACAACCTAGTGCTACTCTGGAGAATCTCCGTTCGCAGGTGACCGACATCATCAAAGATGTTCGTGGTCTAGCGTGGGAACTTCGTCCCTCAGTTCTGGATGATCTGGGTGTCGTCCCAGCCATAAGAACCTATATTGAAAACTTCTGTTCTCATTACGGGATTGAGGTGCATTTTCAATGCAATCTACGTAAACGGGTTGATATTCGCAAGGAAATTGCAATTTATCGGATTGTACAAGAGGCGTTAACGAATGTAGCCAAATACGCAGATGTAGCAGAGGCATATGTCGACGTTGAGGATCAAAATGAAATGATACAAGTGACCATTCGGGATAAAGGCATTGGATTCTCTGGAAAGTCCCAAGGAGAGGGAGTTGGATTGTTCAGTATGGAAGAACGAGCTAGAGGGGTAGGGGGATTTATGAGCATAACCTCTGCTCCAGACGAGGGAACCTCCATCCAGCTGACCATTCCCGTGTAAAAACTGTCCACTAGATCGGTTATCGGTGTATGCCAGTTGTATGATCAGAACGAATACACCGATACCGAAGATTATGGATAATCAACACATTGTGGATTACATGAGGATAAATACAAAAAAAGAGAGAGCTCTGTCCCCAGACAGGCTCTCTTTATTTATAAGGTGTCACCACTGAGGCAACAAGAATCCGCTATAGCAAAAAGCGGGTGATGGGAATCGAACCCACGCTACCAGCTTGGAAGGCTGGAGTTCTACCATTGAACTACACCCGCAAAACAGTATCGGGATGACACGATTTGAACATGCGACCCCCTGGTCCCAAACCAGGTGCTCTACCAAGCTGAGCTACATCCCGACATTATACATTTTTTTAAGAAATGGCGCGCCCTGAGAGATTCGAACTCCCGGCCTTTTGATTCGTAGTCAAACGCTCTATCCAGCTGAGCTAAGGGCGCATATTAAATTCCATAATGAGTAGTCAAGGCGCCACCCAGATTTGAACTGGGGATGAAGCTTTTGCAGAGCTTTGCCTTACCACTTGGCTATGGCGCCGTATGGATAATGGAGCGGACGACGGGAATCGAACCCGCGACCCTCGCCTTGGCAAGGCGATGCTCTACCGCTGAGCCACGTCCGCAAAATATGGTGCGGTCGAGAGGACTCGAACCTCCACGGGGGGTTAGCCCACACGGACCTGAACCGTGCGCGTCTGCCAATTCCGCCACGACCGCAAAATAATTATAAATGGTGAGCCATGAAGGACTCGAACCTTCGACACCCTGATTAAAAGTCAGGTGCTCTACCAACTGAGCTAATGGCTCTTAATGGCTGGGGATATAGGATTTGAACCTATGCATGACGGAGTCAAAGTCCGTTGCCTTACCGCTTGGCTAATCCCCAATAAATTAAGAATAAAGGGCGGCCGATGGGGCTTGAACCCACGAATGCCGGAGTCACAGTCCGGTGCGTTAACCACTTCGCCACGACCGCCATATGATTATGAAAAGACTGGTGGAGGATGATGGATTCGAACCACCGAACCCGTAAGGGAGCAGATTTACAGTCTGATGCGTTTGGCCACTTCGCTAATCCTCCAAAATGGTGCCGGCGAGAGGACTTGAACCCCCAACCTACTGATTACAAGTCAGTTGCTCTACCAGTTGAGCTACACCGGCACATTACTCATTTCCCACTTGAAAGGTGGCTCGGGACGGAATCGAACCGCCGACACGAGGATTTTCAGTCCTCTGCTCTACCGACTGAGCTACCGAGCCATATTAAATTTTATTACTACATCATATAATCCGCACTATATATGCCAATTATATATGAAGCTAAAATGGCGGAACTGACGGGATTCGAACCCGCGATCTCCTGCGTGACAGGCAGGCATGTTAGGCCTCTACACCACAGTTCCAGAGACATTTCCAATAGGAAATTAATTGCGGGGGCAGGATTTGAACCTACGACCTTCGGGTTATGAGCCCGACGAGCTACCGAACTGCTCCACCCCGCGACATTAAAAAGCATTTCTCAAATTTTCTTATGGTGGAGGCTGAGGGGATCGAACCCCCGACCCTCTGCTTGTAAGGCAGATGCTCTCCCAGCTGAGCTAAGCCTCCATATTATGACCCGTAGGGGATTCGAACCCCTGTTACCTCCGTGAAAGGGAGGTGTCTTAACCCCTTGACCAACGGGCCTTGCAAAATAAGTTCTGGTCTCAATAAATTTATGGCGGAGAGAGAGGGATTCGAACCCTCGCACCACTTTCGCAGTCTAACCCCTTAGCAGAGGGTCCCCTTATAGCCACTTGGGTATCTCTCCGAGTAGCGGCAGAGGGGATCGAACCCCCGACCTCACGGGTATGAACCGTACGCTCTAGCCAGCTGAGCTACGCCGCCACCTTAATATATAAAAGTCAGAAATATTCAAAATATGGCTCCCCGAACAGGACTCGAACCTGTGACAACTCGATTAACAGTCGAGTGCTCTACCAACTGAGCTATCAGGGAATATTGGTGGAGCCAAGCGGGATCGAACCGCTGACCTCCTGCGTGCAAGGCAGGCGCTCTCCCAGCTGAGCTATGGCCCCAATCTTTTTGTTATTCTAGAAGTGGTGGGCCTTAGTGGACTCGAACCACCGACCTCACCCTTATCAGGGGTGCGCTCTAACCAGCTGAGCTAAAGGCCCTAACATGTAAAAATTTATCATCCTCTAAAGGATATCGCTTGGCGACGTCCTACTCTCCCAGGACCCTGCGGTCCAAGTACCATCGGCGCTGGAGGGCTTAACGGTCGTGTTCGGGATGGGTACGTGTGGAACCCCTCCGCTATCGCCACCAAACATGAATTTGCTGTGCAAATTCTTCCGTACGGTTATTCGCTTCACCACTTATCGTGTGAATGAATAGCCATGCGCTTGTTGTATGTCACTTGTACATACGTTCAAGGTTACACCCTGAAAACTGGATCCGAAACTCTTTTGCGTTTTATCTTAGGATAAGCCCTCGACCGATTAGTATTGGTCAGCTCCATGCATTACTGCACTTCCACCCCCAACCTATCTACCTCGTCGTCTTCAAGGGGTCTTACTAATTGGGAAATCTCATCTTGAGGGGGGCTTCACGCTTAGATGCTTTCAGCGCTTATCCCTTCCGTACATAGCTACCCAGCGGTGCTCCTGGCGGAACAACTGGTACACCAGCGGTACGTCCATCCCGGTCCTCTCGTACTAAGGACAGCTCCTCTCAAATTTCCTACGCCCACGACAGATAGGGACCGAACTGTCTCACGACGTTCTGAACCCAGCTCGCGTACCGCTTTAATGGGCGAACAGCCCAACCCTTGGGACCTACTTCAGCCCCAGGATGCGATGAGCCGACATCGAGGTGCCAAACCTCCCCGTCGATGTGGACTCTTGGGGGAGATAAGCCTGTTATCCCCAGGGTAGCTTTTATCCGTTGAGCGATGGCCCTTCCATGCGGTACCACCGGATCACTAAGCCCGACTTTCGTCCCTGCTCGACTTGTAGGTCTCGCAGTCAAGCTCCCTTCTGCCTTTGCACTCTTCGAATGATTTCCAACCATTCTGAGGGAACCTTGGGGCGCCTCCGTTACTCTTTAGGAGGCGACCGCCCCAGTCAAACTGCCCACCTGACACTGTCCTCGCACCGGTTCACGGTACCAAGTTAGAACCTAGATACGATCAGGGTGGTATCCCAAGGATGCCTCCCCTCAAGCTGGCGCTCAAGGCTCAACGGCTCCCACCTATCCTGTACAGATCGTACCCAAATTCAATATCAAGCTGCAGTAAAGCTCCATGGGGTCTTTCCGTCTTGTCGCGGGTAACCTGCATCTTCACAGGTATTAAAATTTCACCGGATCTCTCGTTGAGACAGCGCCCAAGTCGTTACGCCATTCGTGCGGGTCAGAATTTACCTGACAAGGAATTTCGCTACCTTAGGACCGTTATAGTTACGGCCGCCGTTTACTGGGGCTTCGGTTCATAGCTTCGCCCCGAAGGGCTTACCACTCCCCTTAACCTTCCAGCACCGGGCAGGCGTCAGCCCGTATACTTCGCCTTGCGGCTTCGCACAGACCTGTGTTTTTGCTAAACAGTCGCTTGGGCCTTTTCACTGCGGCCCCCTCGGGCTATTCACCCTACCGAGGCACCCCTTCTCCCGAAGTTACGGGGTCATTTTGCCGAGTTCCTTAACGAGAGTTCTTCCGCGCGCCTTAGAATTCTCTTCTCGCCTACCTGTGTCGGTTTGCGGTACGGGCACCTTCTCCTGGCTAGAGGCTTTTCTTGGCAGTCTGAGATCATGACCTTCGCTACTACAATTTTCGCTCCCCATCACAGCCCAGCCTTACGATGTGCGGATTTGCCTAC
The DNA here is from genome assembly GCF_038008165.1 of Paenibacillus sp. FSL L8-0644. Taxonomy (NCBI): domain Bacteria; kingdom Bacillati; phylum Bacillota; class Bacilli; order Caryophanales; family Paenibacillaceae; genus Paenibacillus; species Paenibacillus sp. FSL L8-0644. Next base: position 402,721 of record NZ_JBBOYN010000001.1, on the reverse strand, counting down.
ACACCAGCCTCACTGCTTAGACGGACATCCATCCGTCCGCGTCACTACCCTACTGCGTCACCCCATCGCTCATAGCGGATTACGGTGGTACAGGAATTTCGACCTGTTGTCCTTCGACTACGCCTATCGGCCTCGCCTTAGGTCCCGACTTACCCTGAGCGGACGAACCTTCCTCAGGAACCCTTAGGCTTTCGGCGGATCTGATTCTCACAGATCTTTTC
>NZ_JBBOYN010000001.1:185000-397500 GCF_038008165.1 Paenibacillus sp. FSL L8-0644 | reverse complement strand
GGATTATTTCGAGCTTCTTCGGTTAACGGATAGTTCTGACGGTAATAGTCACGTACACGATTACGGAACTCACGGTATGTTGCTGTGCAACCAAATTGTTCGATCCATCGATGCTCATCTGGGGGAACCGCCTGTGAAGTTAACTGCCCCCCTAACCAGTCCGTCTCCTCTGTCACGATGACTCTCATGCCAGCCTTCGCCGCCGCGAGAGCTGCCGATGTCCCCCCCAGGCCTCCGCCAATCACAACAATGTCGGTATCAAGCCGTTTTTGCGTCATGGTTCGTTCCCCTTTCATTCTTGTACTAGGACTCGGTCATTTCGAAGGCAAGCCGTGCAGCACCGATAATTCCAGCGCGATTGCCCAACAATGCCCGACTTACTTCCGTTTGAACTCCAAATTGGTGCAGATGCTTTTCCAGCATGGGCCACCAGACCTCTCCCGTGTCCGATACTCCTCCGCCTACAATGATCCTCTCAGGATCAAGAGTCACTGAGATGTTAGCTAGAAGTACAGCTAAATCTGCGGTGTAATCATCCAGCACCTGAATTGCCTCCTGGTTACCGTGAACGGCCTCTTTCACAATCTCGTTTCCCGAGCGGTACAATTTACCGACGTGTTCCCTACCTCGACGTAAGAGGGCGCTCCCCGATACATATTGCTCGGCGCACCCTTTTCTTCCGCAATTACAGGGGTGTCCTACGGGGAATAGAATACTGTGCCCCCAATCACCGCCGCTCCAATGAGCCCCTCTGCACAAGAGGCCATTTTCCATATATGCACCTCCGACACCTGTTCCCAACGTGAGCATCACCAAGCGTCGCTTGCCCTTCCCCGCTCCCTGCCACGCTTCTCCAAGTAAAGCGGCGTTCGCATCATTATCAGCAACCGCTCGTAAAGCCAGTTTTTCCCTAGCCCATGTTACTAAGGATGTACCTTGCCAGCCAGGTAGGTTATCTGTGGCATACACAACTTCGCCGCTCTCCACATTTACTCTGCCAGCAGTAGCAATGCCAAGAGCGCCTACATCTATATGGGCACCGAGGCTGGTATCTCCAAAAGAACGCAACAGCCCGAGCACAGATTCTGACACCTGCGACAACACCCATTCACGTCCCCGGGAAGCGTCCGTATCCAGCCGGATTTCATCAAGCACCGATCCGTCCCGTGCCACTATGGCGGCCTTCACCGATGTGCCCCCAATGTCGATTCCAATGACTCTGTTCACAGCAGCTGCCACCACACCAACCTCCTTGTTACCCTACATAAAAGCTTACTAGCTCTTTGTACAAACCTTCTATTAATAGCAATACATGAAATAGCCATTCATAAGCACCACAAACACAAGTCATTGAACCTGTCGAAACGCACAGTTTTCAATTCACAACTGAAAAATCTCAATAGCTTCGTTCAATAACGGCCCTCGCTGTTTTTTCCTTCATCTGTTTGGTGTGACTCGTGTGCTTGCGAGCAAGCCCTTCGCAGATGAGGTCAATCACGAATAGTTGTGAGATTTTAGCACCGATTGAACCACCTTCTATCGGCGCTTCTTTGCCCGCTGTTAGCAACACGATATCTGCAATGGAGGTAATGGGTGATTTCGCATAATTTGTAATTGCGATAACAGTTGCACCGTTTTGCTTGGCTTTATACAGCATATCGTTCGTATCCAGCGTACTTCCTGATACACTAATGCCGATAGCCACATCACCCGGGTTCATGGACACCGCCATCATCGACTGAATATGTCCGTCTGCCACAGCCTCGGCGCGACGCCCGATGCGTAAGAAACGGTTTTTAGCATCCTGCGCGGAAATCCCCGAAGCACCTACGCCGAAAAATTGAACATAGCCCGCTTGATCGAGACACGCAATCGCACGACCAAGCTCTGAATGGTCCAGCAGCCCCATACTGGAGTGCAAAATATCGAGCATGTTGTGATACACCGTACGCGTAATATCTTGTTCGTCATCTGGGTCGATGTTCTCCTCGCCCATATCAGTTTTACGATAAGTCTGGTTTTGCGCTAGGGACAGTCGGAAATCCTGATAACCTTTGAAACCAATCTTCCGACAAAAGCGCATGACGGTCGTTTCGCCTGTACCTGCAAAATCCGCCAGCTCCGTCACAGAGAAATATATGATGTCTGCGGGATGCTCCAGTACGCACAAGGCAACTTTCTGCTCCGATTTCGTTAATGAAGGATAATACGTTTTAATTCGGTCGTTCATCTCCATAGATGCATTTCACTGCCTTCCTTGCGGCATCGGCAAACCGCTGCGTAATCAATTGGGGTCTGGTAATCGCCGAGCCTACAACCACTGCATGTGCTCCCATTCGGAATGCTTCCTCAACCTGCGCTGGATCATAGATTTTGCCCTCTGCAATTAAAGGAACGGGAACCAGTTCCGACGCTCTCCGAACCAGCTCCAGATCAGGACCCTCAATCTGAGCAGAGTACGGCGTATACCCGGATAACGTGGTGGATACGCAGTCTGCGCCAAGGGAGGCCGCATGAAGTGCCTCCTCCAGTGTCGATATATCTGCCATGGAAGTGACTCCCTGCTCATGGGCATAATCTATGAGCCTCTTCAGCTTGCATCCCGCTGGGCGCGGTCGTAATGTGGCATCCAGCGCAATGATATCCGCGCCTGCCTCCACCAGTTCCTCCATTTCACGAAGGGTAGGCGTAATGTAAATATCAGAATCATCATAATCCCGCTTAACCAAGCCAATCACTGGTAGAGAAATTGCCTGTTTAATCGCACGTACATCCGATGCGCCATTGGCGCGTATCGCCACAGCTCCACCCTGCTGTGCGGCAAGCGCCATTTTGACCATAGAATCTGCTCCATGTAACGGTTCGCCTGGTAGCGCCTGACAGGACACGATCAGTCCGTGCTGAACTTTGGATAATACACCTTCCATTCCCATAGGAATCACCCTCTCTTCTCAGCATGATGCCGTACGGTTAATGCGACTTCAAAGGTGCGGTTCCACGGCATGTAGCAATCTATAATTTCCACGCGGCCTTCCGGCCCGTTCACATATTCATTGAGCGCCTGCTCCAGCCGTCCGCGAATAACCGCAGCTACCGAGCCTCTCGGTCCATCGAGCATAAACTTGGTAAAACCCATCTGCTCTACAATTCCGTTATTCATAGCCGTACGTACCACAGCGCAATAACAGGCATCCTCGGCGTAGCGCAGCGACAGAAAATCCAAATGTTCCTCCGTAGAGCCATAGTGGGTATACAGTATGGACTGGGCAATGACGGTGCCCAGCGTGTTAGAACTGGTATTCCAGCCTGCATAACCCGCCAGCTTAAAAAGCAGTCCTTTTTGCTTCAATAGTCTAAGTAGCTTGAGATCTGCGCCGTTGGCGTAGCCCACATCAGCAACTGCAACATTTTGACCTGCATATTGCAACATATAAGAACCGTACTCAACCAGCTCTACTACATTCCGATGTACATCATATCCGGTCATTGCACGCTGCTGGGATGAAGCCTCTGCCATCGTGTCACCAGGTGTGTTAGCCAACAAAATCAAATCAGCCTCCGTTGCTGAGGAAGCTATCAGCCCACCTGCCGCCATAATCTGATATTTTAAGGTTTCGTAAAAATAGCGATCTTCAAAAAGCGGTACTACGAATGCCCCCTGCAAAGCAGACAATCGGGGATACACCAGTGGGACTACATTATTCATCTTGTTAACCCAACGAGCCAGCAACGTACAACCCACTTCATCTGCCCCCGGGTACATGTATACATTCAAATCCAGCCCAAGCTCAGAAATACGACTTCTTAGCCGCTGCTGATCCTTGGCGGTATAGCCGTAGGGAGCCGAATCATCCTGTGGGATGATCATAAAATCAATGATACCTTCTGCTACGAGATCCAGCGCAACTTCATTGGCCTCCAAATTCACATGGCGACGCCCTAGGTAATCATCCAATATTTCCATTGGCAGACGCTCGTTGATATCAGCTAATTCGAGTAACTCTTCTGCGGTAGCAATCCCCAGCTCCTGACGATGCTCAATGAAGCCCTTTCTGAATATCTCACGACCCCAATCGGCATAGTAATCCGGTTCTTCATCAGCCAAAGAATATTGCGGACAGCGCATAATCAGTTGAAATGCATACAGGGTCAGTTGCGGATATAGCTGTTTTAGCCTGCGAAGCCGATTCACTCTATCTTTGACCTGCTCGCTCGACATACTGTGTAGTCGAGAAGGTACGATTCCTCCGTACAGCAACGTATCCATCGCAACAATGGCTCCATCAGCCGCCGCTGCGCGTTCTTCGAGCCATGCCCATAGTCTGATCGTATCGCCAGGGGTTTTCTTTTGTCCCATCCATTCTAATGGGGGCCGCTCCATCTCAAAGTCTGTGCCCTGTGCCAGTAAATAAGGAAATTGATAATTACAGGGCCGCTCATCCAGCGGTATAAAAAGTAATCGGGTTTTGGGCTTTACCATACGTTCCACCTCTCCTGAAAATTACCGTTATCCTAACGGCAAATGATTATTTTCAGGGCAGCTATGCTGCCTTGGTTGCTTAATCCAGCGCAAATACTCACAAAATCAGCCGATATTTTCCTTGTTCGTCCTGATCGACATAACCCCACTGCGCAGCAGCACGGATCGCCGGATTGCTACCCAGCCGAGCCTCCGCTTCTAAGCAAGCAGTGATACCGCTTCGCAGTTCTCCTACGATTTCGTCTGTCAGAGGTGACGGCTCTTGCTCGTCAACAGCTTCCCTCGGCGTGCCGCTCTCCCCCGACTGTGCATCGTCCTGTCGCTCGCTGCTGAGTGCAGCTTGACGCAGCACCTGCCACAGGCTCGCATCCAGCTCGGCACGTTCCAGCCACGGTGCGGCCTGGGACACGAATCCTGCCGCTGGATCACCGGCAGGCACGCTCCGTAGGACGTTCACGGCCTGAAGCAGCCGCTCAAAGTACATATCCAGTGCAGGGATATCGAGCATTTGCAAAGCAAGGTCCACGTCCTCGTACGTGTTGCAGCCTAGTCGGCTGTTCCTGTTTTGACGACAGAAAAACATCAGTTCATCCGCACGCTCTCCTGCTAACTCCTGCGCAGCCCATTCCCAAGATCGCTCAGGCATATACCGTTCACTGTTCCACATAAAGTGGGACATCGTAATGAGCGTCACTTTGGAGCATTCCCACTGATTCATCGGGTTGGCCACCATACCGGTATGTCCACAGTCTGGTAGCCCGGAATATCGTCCGCGCAGCGGATCAAGGAATAACCGATCATGGTCACAATCATTCACCGGGATGTTATCCCACAGCCACAGCTCATGCCCGAAGAATGCATGATTATCAGCGGCGTGCTCGCGACTAATCTGTGGAGCAAAAACAAAGTACCCCGTCCAGAACACCTTAATCTCCGGATGCAGCCGCTCACGGAAATCCTTTTTATATTCGGTATCCCAATATGACCAATATTCCGAAGGACAGACCGTCAGCGTAAATTCAGGCAGTCGTTCAGCTAGCCATGCATGCACCTTGTTCGTCAAAAAGACATGAGCGTGACCCGAGCGGCCCAGCAAATGTCGATTTTCCCCTTTGAGTACGTAGTCAATGTCATCCATTAACACAGAAAAATGACGTACGCCAATCGCAATCACGGCCGCCAGCTTTTCAGTCAATTTAAGGAAGTCTTCATCACTGCCAAAGCTCAGGTCGTTCCCTGGGCTGATACAATAATGGAAATCAACCTCATGCCGTTCGCAGGCTTCCTTTAATTCGCAAATCTGGGCAAACGTATCCTCAGGGTACGGCTCTCTCCATAGCTCACGATGATATGGATCATCCTTGGGGGCATACATGAATGTGTTCATCCGATGCGTAGCCATAAAACGGACGGCATCCAGCCGATCCGCGAAACTCCACGGTTTCCCATAGAAGCCCTCAATAATTCCTCTGACCGGGAAGGAAGGCTCATCCCGAATAGACATCACCGGCAGAGTACATCGCTCCTGTTCCACTTGAAGCAGGAGATGCAGGGCATCCATACCGTATTTGAGCCCTCTTTTATTGGAAGCATGAATTTCAATCCGCCCGTCCTTCTGAATGTCCAACCGATATCCGTCTGCAGCAAGCATTCCGTCATATTCGAGCACCAACTGCACGCTTCCCCGTGTTTCAGTCGGTACACCCGGCCCTGGAGGCACAATAAGCTTGATCGGTCCCTCAGGGTCCAGCACACCTTCATACTCCTGATTCATTGCAAAGCGAGAGGACAGTTCACAGATCAGTCGCGGTTCGGAGATAACCAGCCTTTCCCCGCTGTCATACACATCACGAAAATAATATTGAATCTCCTGCGGTGCTAGCCCTACACTCGAATAAGGCCCCGTTCCTTCGGACAGTTCCATCGCAATCGTCTCCTTCCATTCACAGGCTCTTCGTAGCCGTGACTACTGGCTATCCTTTTACCGCTCCCGCCAAACCTTCCATATAGTAGCGCTGTGTAAACAGGAACAATATAATGATCGGCAGTACCGAAATCATTGTGCCGGCAGCAATCCAGCCGAAGTTATAGGCAAATTGACCGTTGAGATACGTGAGCGCAGCTGCTAGCGGATATAGCTCCGTATCGTTCAAAATAACGATAGGCCACAGAAAGCTGTTCCAGAACGACATCGCCTCCAACAGAGAAATTACAGCAAGCGCTGGCTTGACCAGCGGAAGCACCAGCTGCCACCAAATTCGAAACTCCGAAGCGCCGTCCATTTTACCGGAATCACGTACATCGGTGGGAATATGAATAAACGTCTGTCGCATCAGAAAAATGTTGAACACGGAGACTGCCCCAGGCAACACTACACCCAAATATGTATTGCCCAGATGAAGCCCTTGAATGGTCAGATAATGCACAATAAATGCGGTGTAGGAAGGAATAATCATCGTGGCAATCAGCAGCGTAAACACCAGATTTTTACCCTTAAAACGAAACACAGCCAAGGGATATCCTGTCAGACTGGCGAGTACCACATTGAGCACAACGCCCAACACCGTAATGATGACCGTATTCAGCATATATTTCGGGAAATTCATGAACTGCCACACCTGAACATAGTTGTCGAAATTAATAAAGGTCGGAAAAATAGCGGGCGGCGTTGAAAAAATGTTACGGCCTGGCATGAGGGATACGCTGAGCAGCCAGAGGAACGGTCCCATTAAAAAGAGGGCGAGTAGCACTAGAAGCATGTAGATGACCGTCATTCTCAGCATTCGGGCAAGACTGCGCATGCTGCGGCTACTTTCCTTTTTAGGAAGAGATGAGCATAGCAATTTGTCATCCTTTAGATTCATCAATAGGGATTGACACCACCTTTCCTATTGAATCGGAATACGATAATACTAAGTACGGCAATCATTGCACCGACAATTAAGCCAAGCGCCGAAGCATACCCAAAATTAAACTGCTCCATCCCCTTTTGAAAAATATACAAGCTCGATGTCAACGTGGCCGTTCCCGGTCCACCCTTGGTTAGTACATATACTTCATCAAATACGCGGATAGCTGACATGAGTGATATAAGGGTACAGAACAGAACGTAAGGTCTTAGCAGTGGAAGAGTAATATGAACAATCAGACGCCATCGGCTTGCACCGTCGACTCTAGCGGCTTCGTACAGATCTTGAGGAATGTTTTGTAATCCAGCCAGATAGAGCATCATATAATACCCGAGTCCCTTCCACATTGTGATGAACATCAGTACATACAAGGCCAAGTTGCTGTCCGATAACCAGTGTATGTCTTTGCTAATCAGGCCGATCTGTATGAGCAAGTAGTTCACTACGCTGTTATTGCCCAACAGCCAGCTCCAAATTAAGGCTACCGCTACCATTGAAGTCACAACAGGGATGTAGTAGGTCGTGCGGAATATTTTGATTCCCGGGATACGGCTATTCACAAGCACGGCCATCAGGATGGAGAAAATTTGGAGAAAGGGGACAATGAGCACGTACAACAATGAGTTCCAAATCGAAATAAGAAAGTTACGGTCCTTAAACGCCGCTTCAAAATTATCCAAACCGACAAAATGGGTATCTGATATGACAGAGTAGTCTGTCAATGCCAGCGGAATGCTGTAAATAATAGGCCAAAATACAAAGACAGCAAGCAATAACAGTCCCGGCGTCATAAAGGCCCAGGCCGTAAAGGACTCCGACCTCAACCATTTGATCATGCTGCATCACCACCTGATTTTGATAAATGAACAGGGGAGTATTCACTCCCCCCCTGTCAAACCTATTGCTTTAAAATATCGTTTACTTCCTGCTCCAGAGCAGTAAGCGTCTCCTTCGTATCTCTTCCGTTCAATAAAATATTTTGCAAGGCTCGCGCGATGGCACTATTCACATCTTTGGCATTGGGCACACCAACCATATAATCTGTCGCCTTATCCAAACTTTGCGCGGATACTACCTTGGCTTGTGCTTCTAATGATTTGTTAGACTGAGTAAAATATGGATCTTTAATGGAGTCTTTCGTGGAAGGTAGTGTATTCGCTGCTTTAGAAAAAGCGGTTTGACTCTCTGCGTTTGTCAAGAAAACAGCAAATTTCACTGCTTCGTCCACATGTACAGACTTAGCAGGTACGACCAAGTCCATAGAGTTGGAGAGCCGCACATCGGCTTTGCCAGTTGGGACAGGGACAGCAATTGTGTTTTTATAAACGTCTGGCGCTGCCGTTTTGATAAAATTGATGAACGTAGGGCCTGCCAGCTCGAAAGCAACCTGCTCGCCGGCATAATATTTCACTTGTTGTGAGAAGTCAGCGTCTTCCTTGAGTACAACGCCATCTTCCATCTGTTTTTTTAGATTATCAATCATGGTGACTGCTTCTGGTGTATTGAACGCCGCCGCTGTCTTTTCTTTATTTAGGATAGGAATGCCGTCCACAGCGAAAAGCTTGGATACAAGCTGCTGAGCATAGCCTGCCTTGCCAATTTTTCTATTGATCTGACGGCCCCATTCAGACAATTCCTCCCGGGTTTTGGGCGGATGAGCAGGGTCCAATCCGGCGGCTTTGACCAGCTTTGTATTCATGTAAAGTACTTCTGTACCGGTATACCAGGGCAGCGCATAAGCTTTACCGTTAATGACTGTGGAATTATAAATACCCTCGAAATAAGCAGCCTTTTCCTCGGGCGACAAATGTTCATTCATATCAACAACAGCACCCTTGGAGCCCATTTGGCTAGCAAATTCTGTATTGAGATTAACTACATCCGGACTGCTGTTGCTAGCGATACTTGTCAACAGTTTGTTGGTTACTGCGTCATAAGGGTAATCCTTCCAGTCAATTTTGACATTGGGGTTCTTCTGCTCATAATCGGCAATCACCCGATTGAAATACGGGGTAAATGTAGGTTGTAGTGCAATGGTCCAAAATTGCAGTGTTACTTTCCCTCCGTCAACCTTTTCCGACTTTGATCCTCCACCACCGCAGCTGCTCAGCAGTACAACCAGCGCCAGCATAGATACAAGCAACCGTAACCTGCCTTTCGCTTTCTTTGTCACATGGTGACCCCCTTGTTCTTAGTTGATTAAGGCAAATTATAGCAGAAATACCGTTATAGAAGGAACGTTTTTTTAATAAAATAAATTTAGAAGGAATAATTTTTCTTTTATTGGATACAAAAAAGACGCCTCTTCAGCAGAGACGCCATTTCCCTAAATCAACCCATCAAAGGGTTCACATCTATTAATAGTATGGGGCCATGAAAACGTACACCAGTACCCCGGTCAAGCTCACATATAGCCAAATTGGCATCGTCCAGCGCGCAATCTTACGATGTTTTGCTACCTGCATCGTCCATCCCCATACAACCGTGAACAGGGCCAGCGGTACAATAATTGCAGCCAGTATGCTATGCGAAATCAACAATGTAAAGTAAATCGGACGAAGGATACCCACACCGCCATATTTTGCAGTTTCCGGCGAAATGTAGTGAAAGGTCAGGTAGGAAAATAAAAATAAAACGGTACTGGCAAAGGCCAGCAGAATAAAGGTTTTATGCACCTTGATGTTCTTCTTGAAAATAGCAACCAATGCAGCCACCAGGAAAATAAACGTGAAGCTGTTAAAAATCGCATTCAACCTTGGGAAAATAGTGAGATCAAAACTGACACTCCCCTGGTATCCGATCGGCGAAAAGAATAGCAGCAAAATAATCACGTTGGCTATAATGGAAACGGTGATAATCAAGGTTGTAAAATTACGATTGCTCGTTGGAACGTACTGCTTGTCCTCACTCGCTTTATTCATCATGAGCGTCTCCTTCGTTTAAATTCAGGTTTTCATTATTTTTGCGGTCATAACCATAATATATTATATAGAACTCATAGTTAGCCTGTGAAGTGACAACAGTATGAACAATTTCACAGCCATCCGGCAAGAAATGTGCTTCAACATTTGAGGATAGCCCTTTGTTTCCCTATATCAACGGTAGAATGCATTCTTTTTAAAAGCTTTATGCACAAAAAAAAAACACCGGAAGAGTCTGATTACCCGCTCCGGTGTTGTGTCGGTTATGCAGTTAAGCAGCCTTGATGATCCATATTCATTGCTGCCACACGTCACTGTATTCTTTATGGCGCTTGAACAGAGCAAGTGCGTACGAGCAAGCAGGGATAACCTTTTTATGCTGATTTCTTGCCATCTCAACCACTCTGTCGATGAGCTCCTTGCCAATTTTTTGACCCCGTAACTGCTCGGATACAAATGTATGGTCAATGACCAATGAGTGGTCATCTACGGATTTATAACCTACTTCTGCAACTACCTGTCCATCATCCACCATGACTACTGCATGGTCCTCCTCGCGAATTTGTCTCATGAGACCAATCCCCTTTCTGACTGAAGAAAATCCCGTAAAACTCATGCTAACGAATTAATGCAATCACTTCATGCCGACGCTAGATATTCTTATCATTCCCCTATTTAGGGATCAGAGAAACATCACATACGAGGATTTTGCAAAAATCCCATAAGCGACTTCCAATGAACAAGATATAGATCGAAATGGTTTAGTTCGTCTATATCTTGCACTTCGGAGCGACTGGAATCAAATTTTGCAAAATCCTGATACATAAAATAAGATCTATCGTCGACACTATATTTATTCATATAAAGGCAAGGGAGGTGCTGCGTTGCGTACAGAAATAAAACCCGTCATCCCGTTTGAACCGGAACTGAGCGAAAAAGTACCTGTAGATGCAACAGGCCTTTGGCGTTACGAAATAAAATGGGACGGTACGAGAATTTTGACGTATCACAACCAGGGCAGCACACGCCTGTTCAACCGCAAACAGCACGAACGAACGCTTTTATACCCGGAGCTTGCTCTCTTCCCCTCCTACTGCAAGGCTGATTCGGTCATATTGGACGGGGAAATGATCGCACTCGGTGCCGACGGTAAACCATCATTCCATGAAATTATGCGACGGGATCTGATTCGTCGGACGGATCGAATTCAGTCAGCTTATGAAGCTGTGCCTGCTACTTACATGTTGTTTGATATTATTTATCTGAACGGGGAGTGGGTTCATCTTAAACCGTTACAGGAAAGGCTTGAACTGCTGCATCAGATCATCATACCGAATGAACGGATTCAACTGGCTCCCGCTCATCCTGATGGACAAGCTCTATTTCAGGTTATGTGCAGCCAAGGAATGGAAGGTATTGTGTGTAAAAAGCTGGATAGTCCGTACACATTGGGCGGAAAGGACGGACGATGGCTCAAGGTCAAAAATTATGGCGATATCATTGCCGTTATCGGTGGCTATACCCTGAACGGAGGCATTATCAACGCTGTGTTGCTGGGCCAATATGATAAACAAGGAATGCTGCGCTATATCGGGCATGTGGGTACGGGCAAGCTGACTCGGGAAGATTGGCGTCAGCTTACCGAGCGCCTGCTACCACATACCATATCGGAACGACCCTTTAGCAATAAACCGGATCGGCATCAAGATGCGTTTTGGGTGCAACCCATGTATACCGCCAAGGTTCAATATAGTGAGTGGCGGTGGCAAGAAGGACGTACCCTGCGTCAGCCCTCCATACAAGCCTTTGTGAATCAGGACCTCGATCAGTGTATCGGCCCCTGGATGTGACGTTTTACAGATATATTTTCAAAAAATGCGGAACAAAGTTTGTATAAATCATTGCAACCAGTGGTTAATTAAATTACAGTTAACTAATTAACTACATCGAGGTGGATCGCATGTTCTTTTTTTTGGACTCCGAAATTCGTCAACTGGCCTATAATCTCTTTCCAGGTGGCAATAAACCAATTGGTGTTTTGGTAGATTTATTTTCCATAACTTATGAAATACGTAAAAACATGGAGAAGCGTTCACGTGAATTTGGTCTCTCCTACGGGCAATATATCGCGCTTTGTGTACTTTCAGCACAAAGAGATGAAATGTCTTCTCCTTCTGCTTTGGCTGAAAAGATGGGTGTAAGCCGGGCAGCAATCAGTTCCATGGTTATTTCTCTCGAACAAGAGGGATTCATTAATAAATATGACGATCCCAATGACAAGCGGGGAGTGTTCGTGTCCCTGAACGATAAAGGAAAAAGTAAAATTCAACAGATGGATCCCTTTTTCGTAGGGCTGGCTTCACGTCTGATGTCAGACTTTAGTGAGTCGGAAATCTGTCAGTTCCAAACCTATTTGTCACGCGTACGTTCTGCGTTTGAAGATGTCAAAGGTTCGCGTCTAACCGACTCCAGAGAGAAGAGAGAAAAATGGTGCGAAGACTGAGGCAAAAACTGTTCGTCAAACTTGCCCGCATATCTGCTGGCAGAATGGGTGCTGCGTCCGATTTCAAACCTTCGTATTCTCCCAAAGTACATCGGAAAGAAAGGATCATCCACTCCCTGTATTCTTCATTTTTCATGGTAGCGGTTTCATGATGGGCAGCGCTGAAGTTGAAATTGGCATTTGAGTTCCGCATCGGAGACGTCTGGCAGAACTGAAGAAATAAAAATAAGCCTCCTGCTGCCACTGCCATTATGCAGTCGGGTTCAGGAGGCTTATTATTTATCATTACAAACTGTTAAAAGCGTCAGTCAATACAGGTACAATTTGCGATTTGCGCGATACGACGCCTTTCAGAACAGCCTTATTGTCGTCCAACTGAACATTATAGGCTTTTTCGACTGCCTGGGCTTGGCTTCCCAGCGCAATACCAATGGAATCACTGTTCACAATGTCTGTTACGACGAACAAGAACAGATCAAGATTTTTAGCTTCAATGGTTTGGGCCAATGCAGCTTCCAGATCAGCTTGACGGGACAACACATCGTTTACGTCTACTGCGTTCACTTGAGCAATTTCCACTTTGCGACCATTCATCTGAAATTCTTTGGCATCCAGACTTACTAACTGTTCAATGGTATGACCACTCAAGTCAGCTCCCGCTTTAAGCAAGTCAAATCCGTAACGATCTGCATCCACACCAGCAATTTCAGCCAGTTCACGAGCAGCAGCTACGTCTTGATCCGTGCAGGTTGGGGATTTAAACAACAGAGAATCGGAAATAATCGCGGACAACATTAGACCTGCGATATCTTTCGGAATTGCTACACCATTTTCCTTGTAGAGCTTGTTCAAAATGGTGGCTGTGCAACCCACTGGCTCAGCGCGGAAGTATAACGGCTGGCTTGTTTCAAAGTTAGCGATCCGGTGATGGTCGATGACTTCAGTTACACGTACCTTGTCAATATCAGCGGCGCTTTGCTGGCGTTCATTATGATCGACCAGAATGACGTTGTCCGTTTCAGCAGCAACCTGCTCAACCAGACGTGGCGCGCTCACTTTGAAATAATCCAGTGCATACTGCGTTTCCCCGTTCACCTCGCCCAGACGAACCGGCTCTACGTCCGCGCCCAGTTTGGTTTTTAAGTCTGCATAAGCAATAGCTGAGCAAATGGTATCCGTATCCGGATTTTTATGCCCGAAAATCAATGTTTTTGCCAACATAATCGACTCCTTTGCCTTAGGCATTTTACATGATTGTGAAACCTCAACAATTCCAATGCAGATTATATCATTAAATCTCGCATTCTCCCATTCCTCTTCGATTGTTTTCAAAAATAATCTAGTAAATTCATAACATTTCCATGGAATCTACATGTAATGTTAACCTTATTTTTTCTAAAAATATAAAAAACATATAGTAATATATCCCACCAATATGGTAAGATATGCCTCAAAACTGGCAAGTTAGTCACCAGTGGTCAATTCTATTATTTTAGATATTAAGGGAGGCGTGAGAATAACGGCAGTGGCTTCAAATCCTAGTATGTAGAGATATCATATTTTGATTGAAAAGAGGGAAATCTTTGAAAAAGCCGATCATTTTGCAAAAAATACCTGTCGTATCACTCGCTCTTGCCTTGACGGTAAGCTTGTCTCTGCCGTCTGTCAGTTCTGCTGCTAGCGCAGATCTGCAAATCAACTCATTTCTGGAAGCTCAGCAAGCATTGACTATTGAGGCGGCTCCGGCCTTCATTTCGCCAGAGCTCAGCACAGATTCTTCCCGTCAGGTCAGAGTCATCGTACAGCTTGATGGTGAGCCCTTAGCCGTGGACAAATATGCAGCACGTTCAGGCGTCCAAGCTTTTACAGCTCAATCTGAGCAAAAAGCGGAATCCGCGATTGCTACTGAGCAAACTACGTTCGTAGACCAAGCCGCTGAGCATGGTATTTCTCTTCAGGTGAATTACCAGTACAACACGGTGCTTAACGGCTTGGAGGTCACACTGCCAGCCAATAAGATTCCAGAACTGGCTAAACTGCCAGGCGTAAAATCCATTCATGAAAACAAAACGTATTATTCCATCCCCGTACAGGACCCGCCAACACTTACAGCCAGTGAAGCCACTTATGATAACGCACCGCTGGACCAGATTGGTGTTCCTGAAGCCTGGGCCAAAGGATTGAATGGCGCGGGAATCAAGGTCGGGGTTATTGATACCGGTATCGATTATGAGCATCCGGACTTGAAAGAAGCCTACAAAGGCGGATATGACTCTTTTGAACAGGACAACGACCCTTACGAGGAACCGTTCCTCGAAAAGGAGAATGATCCATTCGGCACAGGTTTTAGCGGAACGACACATGGTACTCACGTCTCTGGCACAATTGCTGGTAAAGCCGCCAATAAATCCTCGGATATTGTGCAAAAGGGTATTGCCTATAAATCGGACTTATACGTGTATAAAGTGCTTGGACGCAATACCAAGACGGGTCGCTCCTCCGGTTCCTCCGCACAGGTCATTGATGGTATTGAACGTGCTGTCAAAGATGGTATGAACGTCATTAACCTGTCGCTGGGCTCGGATTCCGAAAAGGACCCGAACTCCCCGGATTCCATTGCTATTAATAATGCTGTACTTTCCGGCGTAGTCGCGGTCATAGCGAATGGTAATGCGGCCCAACAAGGACCCTACTTTTATTCCATGGGTTCTCCCGCAACATCCCAGCTGGCGATTTCCGTCGGTGCAGCCACTTCCCCGAGCCATAGCTATTCAAATAAAGCATCCGTCAATCTTGTAACCTATGGTAATGATGAAAAGCCTTTAACAGTTACATCAGATACCTATTACAATTTTAATATGATGGCTTGGCAAACTTTTCATGAGGATTTTTCTTCTATTATGGGGACAGAACCATTGGAATTGGTTTATGCCAATTTGGGATATCCAGATGATTTCACTTCTAAAGATGTAAAAGATAAGGTTGTGATCGTATCGCGTGGCGTCTTGGGCTTCGTAGACAAGATCGCAAACGCACAACAAAATGGTGCAAAGGCTATTATTATTTTTAATGGTCAAGCGAAATCTGGCGACAGCACACGAGCCAATCTGAGTGAAGCTATCCCTGGTTACGATGGTTACATTAATTCGAATCAAGGAGACAATGTAGATTATATCCCTACCTTTGACATGACAGGAAAAGAAGGTAGAGCACTGGCAAGACAAATCATTGAAAGCCAAAACCACAAACAAAAATTCTTTATTGCTTTTGGAGAAGAGTATCATCGTACTGACAATCCTGGTAATACCATGGCCGGATTTAGCTCCCGCGGACCCAATGGCGATGAACTGCTGAGCATCAAGCCGGACGTGAGCGCACCAGGGGTTAGCATCATGTCAACCTACCCTGCCTTCGCCAAGTTCTATCCGGATGCATCCTATGAGCAAGCTTACAAACGCAGCAACGGAACGAGTATGGCATCTCCGCATGTGGCTGGACTTGCCGTGTTGCTGAAGCAGCAACATCCGAACTGGACACCGTTTGATATCCGCGCTGCTCTGGCAAACACTTCGGTTACACTCTTTGATGAGGATAAAATCCAATATGATGTGTATTCCCAAGGTGCAGGCCTTGTAAACATCGCTAATGCGATTCAGACGCCAGCCCTGCTGGAAACCGTCGAAAAGATTACGATTCTCGACAAAAACTTTAATCGGCAGGAGGTTGTGAATTACAATCCTTCCGCCAGCTTCGGGGTGTTACGACCTGGTAGTGATGCGAAGCAGATTCAGCTTCAACTCAAAAACTTGTCGGCTAACACTGTGCAATATGAAGCCAGCACCGTGTTACATGATAATGTAACCTCTGATCCAACTAAGCCGATTGCTACACCTGACGTGAGCAACATTGCCGTTCAGTTGCAAGGTGTTGGCGCGAATGGAGCAATTTCGGCAGAACCGGGTAAATCGCAACCGTTCTTCCTGTCTGTGCAACCAAATTCGGGTGCAGCCACAGGTGTATATGAAGGGGAAGTTATTCTGAAAAGCGCCGGACTGCCAACACTACATTTGCCGTTCGTCGTTCATGTGGGCAAAGAAAATCCAACGACAGGCTTTGGCTTGCAGGACCTGAGTGTTACCAACCCGATTATTTACCCAAGTCGGACAGGTGCTCAGCGCTCAACAGATTTGGCTTTCCGCCTGACCACAGATAAAACCAACCAGATCGCGCTTTATGTATACGGCGTAGATGATAAATTGATCGGTCTGATTGATGGAATAACGACTTCCAAAGAACAAGGAGCTAACGCTCGCCTCAAACAAGGCGTATATTCCTTTAAGGGTATTGACGGAAGTTACGTGGAATTAGATGACAATGGCAAGCCTGTGCTGGATGCTAATGGTCAACCCGTTATTCAACACTTGAAAGATGGCGTGTACAAGCTGGAAGTCAGTTCTCCTGAACTGAATGAAAAGGGCGAAGTTGAACGCAATACCGATGGCCCTAAACTGTTCACCGCCACTAAAGCTATTCGTGTGGATAATAGCGCCGCATCCAGCGGTAGTGGTGGAGGCGGAGGTGGTGGAGGTGGCGGCAGAAGCAATACTACACCTTCTGCTGCAACGAACACATCCACCCCTGTTCCTACATCTGCTCCTTCACTTCAAAGCGTAGTGAAGCAAGGACAGGCTGTTAAAACTGTCACTACAGCCGTTGCATTGAACAATAATGTACAGTCGCTGACAGTAACCGATGCAGATTTGCAGGCTGCCGTGACAGCAGCAGGTTCCAGCCCGACAGCTATTGTACTGTCGGCTACTAGCCAAGCAGGCCAAACGACGAAAGCATCGCTCACTTCCACACAACTGGTAACGCTGGGCAAGGCTGCAGCAGGAAGCAGCTTGATTGTAAGCAATACAGGCTCCTCTCTGGCTTTGCCAGTATCCGCTCTGAAAAATGTTCCTGCTGGTGCAGGCATTGAAGTGATCATCAGCAGCCAAGCAGAGGCGAGCGGTACATTTACAGGCAAGCTGAAAGGCTCCAATGTGATCGGCACCCCGGTAGGGTTTGAAGCTAACGTTGTCACTGGTGGCAAGAGTCAATCGCTCAAAGTTGCTCCAGGACAGTTTATTAGCAGATCTTTTACAGTACCTGGTCAAATTGATTCCAATACAGCCGGTGTACTCTATACGGCAAACGGAAATGTCTATCCCGTTCCATCCGTCTTCACCAAGCAGGCTGATGGATCTACCGTCGTCAAGGTAAGCCGTCTGGGCTTCTCGACGTATGCAGCGGCGACACGTCCCGTTAGCTTTGAAGATATTTCATCGTCGTATGCCCAATCCGAAATTCAATCGCTGGCGAACAAGTTGCTGATCAACGGTACGACCGACACGACTTTCTCACCGAAGAAGAACGTGACACGTGCAGAATTTGCAGCCCTGGTAACCCGGGCACTCGGCCTGACACCAGGTACTGCTGGACCATTCAGTGATATCCCGGCAGGTAGCTGGTACTCCGGCGATGTGGCAGCCGCTTATGAAGCTGGATTGATTACGGGCCGCAGCAGCGACAAGTTCGATCCGAATGCTAATATCAGTCGTCAAGAAATTGCTGTCGTGCTGGGTAAAGCTATAGACCTGCTTCAAATCAAAGCAGCAGCCGATGGCCCTGCACGTACACCGTACCATGATGCTTCATCCTTTGCAGGCTATGCCAAGGACAGTATTGAAAAAGTAAGTGCAGCAGGCATCATTAACGGAGAAGCGATTAAAGGCTCCTCCTACTTCCAGCCGAATGCACCTACAACCCGTGAGGCATCTGCCAAGGTGCTGCATGTGCTCTTACAAAAAGCTGCGCTGATTAACTAACAATTAAAAAGCCTCCCGAGCCGTGTTATAACCAAAGCTGCGGTTCGGGGGGCTATTTCTATGTTACGCCATAATCTGCAATACTATACTGTTCCCGCTAAAGGTAGCGTTACTTTGAATACACTTCCCGTTCCCAGGGTGCTTTCGGCTGTAATGTTCCCGCCGTGTGCTTCCACGATAGACTGTGTAATGGCCAGACCAAGACCCGCCCCGCCTGAGCTACGTGTACGCGATTCATCTCCACGATAAAAACGCTCAAATATCCGCTCCAGCTGTTCTTTACTCATGCCTGGCCCGTTATCACGAATTTGGATATCCACCAACTTCTTACCTGCAGACAGGTTTACCTGGATTACACCTCTTTCCATATCGGTATGCTGAACCGCATTGTGAAACAGATTGAGCACGACCTGCTTGATTTTATCCCCTTCTGCCAATACCCGTATACCTGCCGTCATATCAAAAACCACTTTACGTGTACCTGCTAGCATAAGAAGCTGCGGTTTCATTTCCAGCAGCAACGCATCTAATGGTATGTCTTCCAGCTTTAACTCCGGTGTTCGATCCAGCTTAGCCAACAATAGCAAGTCAGAGACAAGCTTATTCATCCGCTTGGATTCACCATACATACTTTCTAATGCTGATTGGAGCTGCTTCGGATTGGATGCAGCTCCACGAAGCAACACTTCCAAGAAGCCGTGAATAGACGTGAGCGGGGTGCGCAGTTCATGGGAGGCGTCCGCAATAAATCGTCTCATCTGCATCTGCAATTCCCGTTCGGCTGCAAAAGAATGCTCCAGCCGTTCCAGCATTCCGTTAAATGAAACCGCCAAACGATCCACCTCATACTGCCCTTGCTCTGCGTCAAAGCGCTCGGCCAGATTGCCCGCATCAATACGTTTGACAGCCTCAACCATCCTGGAAAGGGGTACCAACGTGCGGCGCAGCACCGGAAGCATAAGCGCCAACCCAATCGCAAGTGCAATCAGAGACAATAAAATAAAGGTGCGGAGCTGGTTAATCAACTGCTCTTGCATAGAAGTCGTGGATACGCCCATTTGAAGTAAACCGGAAGAACGGTCAGGTGGACCAAGCGGACGGAATACAACCAGTTGCTCTTTCCCCTGGGCATCCGTGATTAATTGATAGCCGTGACGCATGCGCTTACTCTGCTGCATTGCTTGATACTGCTGAGTGGTGAGACGCGGCGGTTTAAGTCCATTTTCATTGGACAAGCTCTGGAAGGTGCCGTCTATACCTATAGAAGCAAGCGACATATCCGGCCAAAACAGAAACGGTCCCGGTCGATTACTCCTTCGATTGGACTCATCTTGAGGAACGGTTACCCCAGCCCCGCTCTTTTCCTGCGAATCCTTAATCAATAAATCGGCAGGAATTGAATTCAGCTGCGTATTCATAGCTTCTGCCCGACTGCGATACAGAAAATCTTTCATCAGAAAATATTGTAGAAAACCAATCAATACGAGCAGCAAAGCCAAAATAAGTAACGTTCTGGCCAAAAGCTGGGACCGGAGAGAACGGAGTGCATATTTTCTCCGACTTTTCCCGCCCGGCTTCATAGCAGATCCACCCGGTATCCCACACCGCGCAGCGTACGGATGACCCGGTGCTCCTTGTCTTTGAGTTTTTCACGCAAGGAGCGAATGTACACCTCAACAATATTATCCTCGCCTCCAAAATCGTACCCCCATACCCGGTCCAGAATACGACTTTTACTTAACACAATCCCGTGATTCAACACCAAAAACTTCAATAGTTCATATTCGGTAGGCGACAGTTCCAGCACCTGACTCTGATAACGGATTTCCTTCCGTCGATCATCCACTTGAAAGGGGCCGTGAACCACTTCTCCCAGCAGATCGGGGAACTGATTGCGCAAGCGCGCTTCAATGCGAGCCAGCAGCTCATTAAAACTGAAGGGCTTTACGACATAATCATCCGCGCCGAGTTTTAAGCCCTTTACCCGATCGTCTACATCATCCTTGGCAGTCAGCATAATGACCGCGATGTTATCCTCCGTCTCCTTGAGACTTTGGCACACCTCAAAACCGTTCATTTCCGGCATCATCACATCCAGCACCGCTACATGTGGGCGAAACTCTTTTGCCAAATCGAGCGCTTGACTCCCGTTCTCCGCGGTTCTGACCTCATATCCTTCATTAATCAGTCCAAGCTCTAAAAATTGCAAAATATGAGGCTCATCATCTGCCAGCATAATTTTAACTCCGTGTATTGGATTCATTATTCATCTTCCCTTTCATGTTGCTGCATTTTTTTCATATAAAAGTCGATTCATTTTCACCTGTATCTAATATACCTGAATCCTGTCGTAAAAAAAGCACCCCTGCTCAGCTTTCAGCTAACGTTCAGGGAGCGCTCAGAACCAATTAAGGTAGGTCTGGCATGATAATAGCAAGCCGGTAGTTCACCGGGCCAAGATCGGAAGCGACTGGTCATTCCGCAGTCCTGAAGATAGCGGCTAGAACAACGGAATAAATACAAAGAATTTTACAGGGAGTGGAATGAACATGATTAAGAAATGGTTTAAGACCAGGGCGGACATCCCCCTGATCATCATTATGCTGATATCCGCATTTTTGAACGGATACAACATCTGGCAAGACAAATATGTAAACACCTACTACACGACGGCCGTAGCAAGCATGCTACAAAGCTTTCACAACTTCTTTTTCGCCTCACTTGATTCTGCCGGATCGGTAACGGTAGACAAACCCCCTGTGGTGTTCTGGATTCAGACACTGAGCGCCTATATATTCGGGCTTCACGGATGGAGCGTTATCTTGCCACAGGCGCTGGCTCAAGTCGGATCGGTCTTGCTCGTTTACTTGCTCGTCAAACCGAGCTTCGGTACGATGGCCGCACGTTTGGCCGCCTTCGCCATGGCAACGACACCGATAGCCGTAGCGGTTAGCCGTACGAATAACATCGACGCTATGTTGGTTTTCACACTGTTGCTCGCAACATGGCTATTGTTCAGAGGCCTTAGAAATAGCAAAACCGGGCTGATCCTTGCTGCTTTCGCAGTCGTAGGCATCGCCTTTAACGAAAAAATGTTACAAGCCTATATGATCGTTCCCGCACTGGGTCTGTTCTATCTGCTGGCTTCCAAGTTTAACTGGAAGCGAAAAGCAGCAACACTGGTAGGATCAGCAGTTGTCCTCCTGATCGTATCACTCTCTTGGGCAGTCGTAGTGGACTCTACTCCGGCAGATGAACGCCCTTATATGGGGAGTAGCGGTACGAACTCTGTGCTGAATTTGGCCTTTGGTTATAACGGCCTGTCCCGTCTGACAGGAGATCAGGGTACAGGTGGCAATCGTGGCGGAGAACGTACGGATCGGAACAATAACGCTGCAACGAATAGCAGCAACACAAACACGGATCAGGCTCAGACGACCACATCATTGGACAGCACTACTTCTACGGATGACTCAGGTGCCAACAACATGGGTGCAGGTGGTCAAATGCCACCGGGTGGATTTGGCGGCAACGGACAAGGTGGTCCTGGAGACGGGCAAGGTGGCCAGGGCGGTCCAGGCGGTGGACCGGGAGGGAATTCTGGTGGCGGCATGTTCGGTACTGGCGAAAAAGGACCTTTACGGTTGTTCCAATCCTCCCTGTCAGGTCAAGCCAGCTGGCTGCTTCCATTTGCATTAATTGCTTCCATCGGCCTGCTTGCAAGCATTCGACGTCGTAATATCACACAAAAACACAAAGAGGTCATCTTCTGGCTGACCTGGTTGATTCCCGTAGCTGCATTTTTCAGCGTAGCAGGATTCTTTCATCATTATTACCTGATTATGCTCGCGCCACCAATTGCAGCGCTCTTTGGAGCAGGATTCGTAGAATTGTGGAAGCAGTATCGTGAGCGTTCCAACTGGCTCTCCTGGCTGTTACCCGCAGCAGTATTGGCAACCTCGGTATTTAGCTGGTTTGTTTTGCAAAATTACAACGATACCATTGGCAGCGGCTGGTCCATCACGGTATTGATCTTAGGGATCATCGGCACGGTGCTGCAGGTAGTGGCACGAATGAAATCTGAGAAGTTCACAAGGTTCGCCATCATTGCAAGTGTACTCGCTATGTTTATCGGTCCTGCATATTGGGCATTGACACCGATCATCTACGGAGGGAACAGTATGATTCCACAAGCCGGACCCACTCAATTTGGCGGCGGTGGCGGTGGCGGAATGCCGGGCGGCAATGATCGCAATAGAGGTCAGAGCGCCAATGGACAACAAGCCGAAGGAACTCAAACGAATAACCAGACCAATAATGCAGAGAATTCCAGTCCTGATGGAAATACTTCAAGCACACAAACAAGTACAGACACGGAGCAAAAATCTTCTACCCGTTCCAGAGGAATGGGAGGACCCAACGGTAGCCAAAGTTTAGATCAAAAAACGTTGAGCTATTTGCAAAAAAATAACACAGGTGAAACCTACCTTTTCGCAGCAAGTAATTATTCAACGGCTGCTCCTTACCTGGTCGAGGCCGGACAAAAAGTAATTATTATGAACGGTTTTGTATCCTCCGATCCAGTCTATACCGTCGATAAAATCAAGGCGCTGGTCGAAAGCGGACAAGTGAAGTACTTCATGATTTCTGGTGGAGGCGGCGGACCGGACGGCGGTAACTCTGAAGTCACTGCATGGATCAAAGAACACGGCAAGTTGATCCCTAAAGATGAATGGAAAACAACAGCAGACGAAACAAGTACAGACGTTAAAGCCACCGAGAGCGGAAGCGACACGACGAACAGCAATGCGAACGCCCAGGATGGTCAAGGTGGCCCTGGCGGAGACGATCGTGGCGGAAGCGGTACTTTATACGAAATCACATTATAAATGAGGAGGAACTACGAATGAGTGAACCCATCCGTTATTCCATAGTTATTCCGATGTACAACGAGGAAGCTGTTATTACGGAAACCTACCGGAGGCTGAAACAAGTCATGGGCTCAATGGGTGAGCCCTACGAGCTGATCTTCGTAAATGATGGAAGTTCGGACCGCAGCGTCCAATTGATCAAGGAATTCAGTCTCAGAGATGACACCATTGTATTGATTGATTTCTCTCGCAATTTTGGTCATCAGCTAGCGATTACCGCCGGGATGGATTATGCGGTGGGGGAGGCGGTCGTCGTCATTGACGCCGACCTCCAAGACCCGCCGGAACTGATTGTTGAGATGGCTAACAAGTGGAAGGAAGGCTATGAAGTGGTCTACGCCAAACGGCTCAAACGCAATGGCGAAACTCGCTTCAAGAAATGGTCTGCCAGCCTCTTCTACCGTGTACTTAAAGCATCAACGGACATTAATATCCCGGTCGACACCGGGGACTTCCGCTTAATGGATCGCAAGGTCATAGAAGAATTGAAACGGCTGCCGGAAAATAACCGATTCGTTCGTGGACTGGTCAGCTGGATCGGATTCAAACAAACTGCTGTAGAATATGAGCGCGACGAGCGGCTCGCGGGCGAGACCAAGTATCCGTTGAAACGAATGATCAAGCTCAGTCTGGACGGGATCACATCCTTTTCGATTAAGCCGCTCAAGCTGGCAGGGTATATCGGTGCACTTCTCTCCATGTCCGGCTTCCTGTATCTGATGTACGTACTGTTTCTCAACTTTTTCACCGACTCCTACGTGATGAAGGGCTGGTCGTCTATGATTAGCATCAGCCTGATTTTCGACGGGGTGATCCTGATCATTCTCGGTATTATGGGTGAATATGTTGGACGGATTTATGACGAAACCAAAGCACGTCCGCTATACATTGTCCGTGAGCATCTGGGTGGACAATACGAAAACGGTCCGACACATGCTATGAAGGCCCCTGAACCACGCGAGTCCCTGTACATGCAAGGAGCCCGTGAAAGCCTGATTTCGGCAGGACGCACAGTGCGCGGCAACAGTGCGGTATATACCGGACCCAAATCCGGTCATGGAGCCTAAACTATGAAAAGTCGCATGGCCCAGCTGCTTCCTATGATTCGATTTGGCATTGTAGGTCTGGTGAATACAGGCGTAGATTATATTATTTTTATGCTGCTAGCTTGGGGCGGAGTGCCGGTCATTGTAGCGCAGATCATTTCGTACAGCTGCGGCACAGCCAACAGTTATATTTTGAACAGCAAATGGACATTCAACAAACAACTATCAAACGACACAAACAAGCGTCAATTACCCAAATTTATCGTCATCAACCTGGTCGTATTAGGGATAACCTCCCTATTACTGCAAGTGCTCCACACGGGAACCGAGTTGCCACTTGCTTTAGACAAGCTGATCGCCACCGCAGCCGGAATGATCATCAATTATATCGGGAGCCGATACTGGGTATTTGGTTCCCCATCCCGAAAGGAAAGTGAGTTTCTATGAGAAAAATTACAAAAGCTGTTATTCCAGCCGCCGGATTAGGAACCCGTTTTCTACCAGCTACGAAAGCTTTACCGAAAGAGATGCTTCCCATCGTAGACAAGCCGGCTATTCAATATATCGTAGAAGAAGCTATCAAGTCCGGAATTGAGAGCATCATTATCGTAACGGGGCGTAATAAAAAAGCCATCGAGGATCATTTTGACAAGTCTGTGGAGTTGGAGCAGGTACTGGAGAGCAAAGGTAAATACGATCTTCTGCGTGAAGTTCAAAGCATCGGGGGTAAAGCAGTCATTCACTATATCCGTCAAAAAGAACCTCTCGGCTTGGGACACGCGGTAAGCTGCGCTCGTCAGTTCATCGGCGATGAACCATTTGCCGTGTTGCTGGGCGATGATATTATGAATTCCTCCACCCCGGCGATCCGTCAAATGATGGATGTCTACGAGGCGACTGGCAAGCAAGTGGTCGGCGTGCGCACGGTGGAAGAACAAGATGTGAGTAAATACGGCATTATTGACTCTACTCACCAGAACGGTCTCATCCACGAAGTCGGCGGGCTTGTTGAAAAACCTTCTCCGGCAGATGCCCCTTCGCGGCAGGCAGTCATTGGTCGGTATGTATTGGAGCCTTCCATTTTCTCTATATTGGAAAACCTGTCCACTGGAGCAGGCGGTGAATATCAATTGACAGACGCACTCCATCAGGTAGCATTGCAGAACCAACTGCTCGCATTGGAACTGGAAGGCACACGTTATGATATTGGAGATAAAGCTGGATATCTGGAAGCCGTGCTCCACATGGGTATGCAACGCGAAGATTTGCGTCCAATGCTTGACTCCATGATGCGCGAGTGGGCGCTTGCTTCAATGATAAAATAGGGAATTTCCCCTCCGAAATCCGACGGGTGCTGTGAAATCACGAGAGTAGATGGATGAACATGTAAACCTGTACAATGTAGGAGTACAGCAGCATTTGAATCTGCTCGGCCGCCCGGTCGAAACTAAGGAGGAAGAGGACCTATAATACCTGAGGGAAATCTGCAAAGCAACGTAGATCGTTTTAGCGGTTTTGCCGACAACTACGATCAGCACCGCCCGGAAGCACCGTCACTCGTCGTGGAAATCGTCAGCCGCTATCTGGAGCGAAACGTAGAGCTCGTTGCCGATATTGGCTGCGGTACAGGACTTTCAACTTTCATATGGGAAAACGCCGCTCGGCAAGTCGTCGGTATCGAGCCTAACTCGGACATGAGAGGAAAAGCGCAGCACAAGCTGGAGACAGCAGGAACGACAAAGGCAGGAACCATTTCCTTCAAAAGCGGGTTCTCCAACAACCTGCCCTTTGAGGACGGAACTGTAGACGTCATCACCTGCTCTCAATCCTTTCACTGGATGGACCCCGAGAGCACGCTTCAGGAAGCGGGCAGGGTCTTGGCTCAGGGCGGCGTGTTCGCAGCCTTTGACTGTGACTGGCCTCCGGTGCTGCAATGGCAGATAGAGCAAGCTTATACAGAGCTTATCACCAAAGCGGATACCCTTTTGGAACAGGAAGCCCCAGTAGAGCAGCAAGCTCATAAATGGAGCAAGGATCAGCATTTAGCTAATCTGCACCGCAGCGGGCAATTCCGATATACCCGGGAGATTGTTTTCCACAACCGTGAGCAGTGTGACGCAGCTCGTTATACAGGGCTCGCTCTCAGCCAAGGGGGTATTCAAAGTCTTTTCAAACTTGGCAATCGAGCGCTTGACGAAGATATAGCCCACTTCGTGAAGCAGGTAGAGAATCATTTTCAGGGCAGAACACTAGACATCCTGTTCAGCTATCGTATGCGGCTCGGCATCAAGTAGAAAGGAATCAAGGCCATCGTGGATGATACGCTCTTCGGCTTAGGGCAA
This sequence comes from Paenibacillus sp. FSL L8-0644, assembly GCF_038008165.1. NCBI lineage: Bacteria > Bacillati > Bacillota > Bacilli > Caryophanales > Paenibacillaceae > Paenibacillus > Paenibacillus sp. FSL L8-0644. Next base: position 370,498 of record NZ_JBBOYN010000001.1, on the reverse strand, counting down.
AAAAGACTCTCCCTCGCCTCGTAAAAACGAGTGCGTACAGGAGAGTCTTTTTCTTCAATAAATAGCCACGCTCATATCCCTGCAAACCTTAGTTGCAGTTCCACTGTGTCTTCAACCTAGGAAGAGCGGACAGCCAATAAGTGCGCCAACCGATCAGGATAGTCCGTGATAATGCCGTTTACCCCGGCCTCTAGCAGACGCTTCATTTCTTCTGGCTCATTCACCGTCCATGGGTGGTAGACGACGCCTAATGCCAAAGCCTTTGATACAGCTTCTGGTGTAACCACTTGTTTGTAGGCATGAAGTGCGGTAACCCCGAATTGGGTGGCATACTCGGATGGGCGGACCATAATTTCGATATACAGCGCCCCCGTCTTGATTTCAGGAGCAAGCTGCGCACAGAGCGCCAGCGATTCGTGATTAAAGCTGGATATGATTACCCGCTGTTCTAATCCAAAACGCTTCACGGTAGCAATGACCTCTTCCTCCATTCCCGGATAGAGATAAATGCTATTTTTCAACTCTAAATTAATTATTGTATTCGAGGAGGACTGGGCTAGTTCCAGTAGCTCATCCAGCATTGGGACCCGCTCACCTCGGAATTTCTCACCAAACCAGCCGCCCGCATCCAATTTATTTAATTCTTCCAGCGTAATATCCCTTACATCCAGTGAGCAACCTGTCGTACGCTTCAGCGACTCATCGTGAATCAGCACCAGATGCCCATCTTGGGTACGCTGCACATCCGTTTCTATACCTGTTGCTCCCAGTTCCAAGGCGTGGCGGAATGCCGCCATCGTATTCTCAGGACATACACCTGAAGCTCCGCGGTGTGCGAAATTAATCACCTTTCCGGTTACAGTCACCACATAACCCCTCCTGTCATTTCACAGGAACATTATACCTGCTCATTGTTTGGGCAGTATAAAATATTCGTCACAGCTACACTTCTTCTATGCCGTTCGAACAATTTTCCCGATCCACTCGGAATAAAACGTATTCCCGTTCCGTCGATCAAAATCAGCCGCCGCTGACTCTGCCAGTGGCCTAAAATACGCAATGATTTCCGTCAATGTGCGCTCCTCTTTCCCCCATTCCAAGGAAGCCGGCAACCGGATCAACCGTTTTTCTCCCGAAGTATCCAACTTTTGCAGCAGACTCACCATCGTCGCGTAAAAATACATCTGCTCCAGCCCGCTCTCATAGTCTAGCGCCATATGTAGATGACGCTCTACCACTTCGATCCCTTGAACCGGATCAGCAATCGTCAAATATTCGATATGCTCTGCTATCGTTTTCAGAAAGTCACGGTCATCCCGGACTAGGCGATAGCCTTTACGATGCTGCTCCTTTGCCTGATCAACCTCGCCTTGACGATAAAGCGGCAATAGCACCTGCGAGAGCGTCACATGCGGCACTTCTGCACATCTCATACGACCCGACAAAATCGGTTTTGCCACGGCAAGCGCCTGCTCATCCTCTCCGGCCAAGTAGTAGAACCGCACCATCTGGCTCTGCTCGCAGGCTTCACAATCACTCATACTGTCCCGTTCGATCAAGCGGAAGGTATCCAGATATCGCCGTGCTTCTTCCAGATTTCCCATGTCCATCGCGATGCGGAACTTATAATAGTAATATGGACGCTCATTATACCCGTATTCGGCATAACGTCGGCGCATATCCTCCGCCAGATCTTCTATTTGAGTCTTCGATATATTGGAAAAGCTGCACACCTTCCCAAGTATCCATTTATAATTCCACAACAGCTCATCTGCGTCGTATTCCTCTGGATTTTGATCAAATTGGCCCAACTGCCACGAAAAAGCAATCAGCGACTTCAATGGATATCCGTTAAAAATAGCGCAGTCTACAATCTCTCCCCGAATTTCATAAGCGAGTTCCTTCAATCCGGAAGTGTCTGCCAAGCGAACAGCCTCTTCCAGAATCGCCAGCTTTGCCGCCCCTCCGGGCATATCCTGCGCCTGCTCCATCAATTCATATATTGTCTCTTCCATTTGAATCCTCCCTTAATTACGCAATTACGTATTCTGTCCGTTCCCTAATCCCCAATTGATAAAATGCAGTACACTGCGATTCATCAGTCCCAATTCACTGCGGTTCATCGGGTAGTGCCCCATCATAAGCGCATTCACATACATCATTTCTGTAGCAGCCGTAACCATCTGCGTATCGGTAGCTTCAAGAATTCGGGCCACCACCGGGTTGTTCAGATTAAAGTATAAAGTGGAGTAGCCCGAATTTTGCTGGACTCCTGCTTTCAGACTATCAAGCACATTGGAAAAAAGTGAGGTTGTCTCCTCAACCGTGTTTTCCATGGAGCGCAAGGTCAGTGCATCCTGAGAAATGGTATACAATACTGGCAAACTCGCAGGCTCAAAACGCTTCAACTCAGCGCGACAACGCATTGGCTGCAAAGCAGCATCCATGACACGTAGTACACCGTAATAATTCTCGCGCTCTTCCTGTGTTAGCCCGGTAAATGATAGAGATACTTCCTCAGGGCTAAGACGCTCTGTTTGCAGGTTAGGGTCAATCCAATGCAGCTTTTCCAAAATGTCTGAATCATAAATATAGCCGCCATTGATCACCAACATGGATTGCGCCGCCGCCACATGCGTAATCTGACGATACTCATCTACTGTCGATGTGTAATGCAACGGACGTCCGCCCGCCTCTCGGATCAGTTCACTCAGTTCACGCCGCCCAAATGTACTTTCGAAGGAAAACCAGCGATGCATAATCCGCAGAAATTCATCATCCTCGACCGCGAGCGCCTTCATGGACAGCTCGTGCAAACGAATCCAGTGTTGCAAACGGTCTGGTTCATATTCCGCCATGCGTAGCAGTTCTTCCCGAATACAGGTCCCCAATTCAGAACGAACCGCATCAAGCTGCTCATTTTCATAAAAATATTCACGTGATGCCGTTGGTTGCAATTCATCTGTCCAAATCAGGCTTTTAATGAAGAATGCCCATTCTGGCAATACATTTTCCGCCTTATCGGACACCAACATATGCTTCAAGTACACCCGGTGCAGCCGCTTGCTGTTCAGATTAACACTACGAGGCAAAATGAATGCAATCCCGCCTGTTCTGCCCGATGCCGTCCGCAACGGTATAAAATCACTGAAGCGCTCGCCCATCAGGCGATAGCCTAAATCTAGCACCTCACTACGGCGGCTCCGTAATTGTTCTGGGTCCTGCATCCAGCTCGTCGATGGAAGATTGACGCGCTTGGTCTCCCCGTCTACAGACAGCATGACCGGATACGGCAGCAACGCACCATAATAGAATAAAGACTCCTCTACATGCGCCGGCTCATAATAAAACTCACTTCCCGGCTTGCAGCGCAAATAAATTTGCGTTCCTACAGGCAGTTCGGTCTCCAATCGACGAATCGTATACGTCCCATCCGGCTTCCCTCTCCATTCCATGGAGACGCCTTCCTTCACCGAGCGGGTCAGCACCACAATTTCATCGCTCACCATAAAGCAGGATAGCAACCCAATCCCAAATCGTCCGATAAACGAAGTCTCAGAAGCCAGCAAATCGGCTCCCTTCTTGGAAGACTGACCGATAATCGATAAAAAACGGTGAATGTCTTCTTCTGACAACCCAATGCCGTTATCCTGAATCATCAATACCTGTTGCTCCCCGGCACCAGATAACTCTACGATGACTTTGCCTTCATAGTTGTTACTCTCAGAAGCTGTAGCTTCAAGGGTCTTGTCTTCTTTCAATACTTTACTTTCAGCAGCAACCTTCCGCAGCTCCTTGCGAGCCGTGATCGCATCTGTTGCATTTTGCAGAACCTCACGTATAAACACTCGTGGACTGCTATATAAATGATTGGCCAAAATATCAATCATACCGCCCAAGTTCACTTGAAAACGATATTGGTCTGTTTGACTCATAGAGATCATTCCTTTCTCGAAATGCTACTGCCATCATCTGGTTTAAATAGACTGTCTTTTAAAGTATAACGTGGATTTAAGTCGGATTGCACACCCTGCATTTCAGGTATCAGTACGTTGATAACGATATAACAGGGCCTTTTTTCACCCGGGAAGTCTGGCACTGGGTCTAATTAACTTCACAAAAATGTACGGAGTACGATCACTTAGTGAATAAGGATCATCTTTGTCTAGTTAAATTTAGTAATAAACATAATATTTATTTAAAATCCACCCTTCTCTCAGAACCCTATATCTATGGAGGGACAAATGGCTCATTTTACGCAAAAAGCTCGCATTGCCGCTCTTGTAGTACTCTTACAAGAGAGAATGCGAGCTTATTTAGGTACAGTCGAAGCTGTACCCTTTTACAGAAGAGAATTAATGAGACTTAGCGAGACGGATAACGTTCCACGATGCTTTGCCCAAATGAGCTTTTACAATTCCGTCATCAAGCTTGGCGTTACCGCCGTTGTGAGGCGTAACTTTTTCACCGGCTGGACTGTTGGTCGCTTTAAGATCATCATGCTCCAATACAGTATGCTCGACAATGCGGTAGCCTTCAAAACTGCGTACATCTACTGTCAGCTCCAGCGATTCAGACAAATGACGGTTCACTGCAAAGACAGTCAGCGCGTCTCCCTCTTCATCATAAACTACAGCGCTGTCCAGATAAGGGATGTCTGTGAAGTCCTTGGAGTCGTATTTTTCCGAATCCACGACAGGCATCAGCGATATCCCACGACCATAACGGGAGGCATGCAGATACGGATAGAAGATCGTTTGTTTCCACGCCTTTCCGTTATTCTCGGTCATGATTGGCGCAATAACGTTGACCAGTTGGGCGAGACAAGCCATTTTCACACGATCCGCGTGGCGCAGGAACGTGATCAACATGCTGCCTACCAACAATGCATCCTCAAAGTTATAGATATCCTCAAGCTGCGGTGGTGCCACAGACCACGGATCAATTTTTTTGTCCGCATCATTGGAGTGGTACCATACGTTCCATTCGTCAAAGCTGAGCATCATTTTCTTCTTGCTGCGTTTCTTTGCTTTGATATAGTCACAAGTCGAAATGACCGTATGGATAAAATGATCCATATCCATAGAGCGTGCCAGATAATTAGCCGTATCATTGTCATGATTGCCGTAGTATTGATGCAAGGAAATATAGTCGGCTACCTCATAGGTATGATCCAATGTGGTTGCTTCCCATTCCGGGAACGTTGGCATCGTGGAACTGGAGCTGCCACAGGATACAAGCTCAATGTCAGGATCAATCAGCTTCATAGCTTTTGCAGATTCAACAGCCAGACGGCCATATTCTTCTGCTGTCTTGTGACCAATCTGCCATGGGCCATCCATCTCGTTACCAAGACACCAAGTTTTAATCTTATGTGGTTGCTCAACCCCGTGACTACGACGTAGATCACTCCAATAGGAGCCGCCTGTGTGGTTGCAATATTCCACCAGATTACGCGCAGCATCAATTCCGCGTGTACCCAGATTAACCGCCATCATGACTTCGGAACCTACATCCTTGGCCCACTTGAAAAATTCATTCGTACCCACTTCATTCGGCTCGACTGTTCTCCACGCCAGCTCCAACTGTCTAGGTCTGGACGCAACAGGACCGACACCGTCCTCCCAATTGTAACCGGATACAAAATTGCCTCCCGGATAGCGTATAATAGGAACATCAAGCTGTTTTACCAACTCTTTAACATCATTACGGAAACCGCTTTCATCACTAGTTGAATGAGTAGGCTCGTAAATGCCACCATATACGGCACGCCCGAGATGCTCTACAAAAGAGCCATAAATGCGTTTATCGACTTCAGCAATACGAAAAGATTTGTCTACAATCATCTTTGCTTTTACAGCTGCTGCCACCTAAACCATCCTCTCTGAATGCGAAAATAAAATCCGTTGTACCACCAAGACTAAGATGCCGTTTTATTTACGGTTTTAATATAACACACCCTATTTATTATAGTCAATATTATCGTTAAATACTTAATATAATTATTAATGTTTATAATAAACGATAAGCAATTGGTTACGTATTTCTAAATATTTCGTTTTATAAACAAACTTATTGAGTGAATAACCCTTTCCTAAATAATAATAACGAATTACAGGTGCGTTCAAAATAGTGCTACTCCCGAATCTTGCAGTCTGTTTTAAATAGTGAATATCAGTCTACCAACAGTTGTTCTAAATATGTATAAATACCACCTATATCGCCCGCGTTTAAGTCTGAGAGGACCCATTCTTTCAAATATCCCTGCTCTGTCCGTATAGATATGTAAATACCTTCAGTTTCCACTTTCACCAGCAAAGAAAGCTCAATATCTACGCCTAATAAAACTCGTTCTTTGGTGCAATCCTCAGTATTCGCAGCCTTTACACACAAAATAGCAATATCCGTATAAGCGTTATATGCCATTTTACCCGCATTATATAACAGTTCCTGTAATCCATTGCTTGCATCCAAAGGGAGCGTATACTCCATATCATGCAACACTGCCGCGGACTGGTCCACCGCGATCCAGCTTTGGTATTCATCCCGGGCAAAGGCCCCTCTCAACTCATGCAAAAAATAAATAATGTCAATGCCCTTGTCATAATAAATACAAATATGCGGAATGCGTGAATCCTCTATTGAGCTAGTCTCCTCCTGCGCCATAAAGAGCCCCTCCTCTTGCTGCCACCAGCGCAAATAGCAAGACGAAAAATTCAGTGATGGGGTGTGTCGTTGATTTTTAGAGATATAGACGACATGTTTTCCATACCGTGAAGCCAATTGTTCCACTTCCTGCAAGCTCACTGGCTCCATTTCCCCTAGCAAGACAATCGTATCTGTCAGGTCGCATACCCGTTGTCCACCTTCGAGCGCTGTATCCTGTTGTTCTCGCTCCCGCAGGATGGCTTGTTCGATGATCGCGGCAACTTTGTCGCCAGAGGGTTGAGCTTCACATTGGGTCTGAAAATAATAGGGTGCTTTCGAACTAATTGCACACTCCTCTATAAACACATAGGCGCGCCGTATCCAATCCGGATGTCCGTAACGCATTACGGGTAATTTAGTATCCTGTATCGGAAGATAGCTATACTTATGTAACATATGTTTTAGCTGTTCTATGGAAGGAACAGCTTTGGACTGCTGCAAAACTTTACATATGTGTGCTGTAATCAATGGAGTGGCATAGCTATTGCTGTTGGGACATTGTACAGCCTCTCCAGCTGCACCTACTAGTTCATGCTTGGCAAAAGCGATAAAATCGATACCGCTTGAGAATGCTAACTCAGCATCATATGTATATTGTCCTGCTGTGAGTATACCGCTATGATCGCAGCGCACACCAATCACATTGGCAAAGGAGGCCGGATAAGTAAGAAGTCCTCCGTTTTGTGCAGCACATACTATAATTAATCCCGCCATAGCTGCATCATTTACAGCCTCCCGCAGCATGCTTCGATCTCGATAATTTATACTCCCCAGGCTGATATTTGCTACCTGTACACCATGTTTTACACACCAATCCAGCGCAGCACAAAGCTGAGTTGCATTTCCTTTTCTATGGTTCATTATTTTTACACTGCTAATGATCGCATCTGGAAAATACGTTTGTACAATAGCTGCACATAGCGTACCGTGATTTAAGGTACGTCCATCTTCTACGTCTCCATGAGCTATTTCGACGTTATATAATAATTGGGTGTTTAAAAAGCCAGCATTAACCCCGTCGTCAATAATGGCTACATGAATCTTGCCATTCATGTTTTCTCCCCCTGTCTCTTCGGATTGTGGAATGAATCTCACGGCTCTGTTCCGTTCTATTAGAGTAAGCGGAGGGTGCCTCTGCGAACGATAGCGTTCGTCTGAAAGCACCCTCCTAATTTAGCAAACCATGTACATAATAGCTGGATCAGACTGCAATATTCACCTTCGTGCCTGCAGTCTTCGCCCCGTCTTTGGCCGAGTCCAGATAAGCATTGAGCTCTTGTTCAGTCCACACCCTGCCTGCCTCTGGATTTGCCTCCTGCTCTTCCTTAGGTTCAACCCGATCTGTAATCATCGGTTCGTTATTCACTGCTTCACTGATACGCTCATTAATATTCGCAGCGATTTCCATGATCTTTCCATTAAGTCCTTCTGCCTTTTCACGCAAAGACGCTGATTTTGCAGGGTTAGCGTTTTCCCACCCCTTAGCCTCGCTTCCCAATGTGATTTGTGCCGTTTTGGCTATTTTGGCACTCTTCAACTCATTGTTTGCAGATACAACACTATGCATTGTATAGGTGACCAATCTTTGCTGCTGCTCCTCAGCAGTCTTAGGCGTATATTCTTCCTTTCTACCTTTTTGAGCTTCTTTTTTACTCTCCTCATCCATGCCTAAAGCCTTTTTTTGCTCTTCCAGTGACTGCTTTTGAATGTTCTCGTCAATTTGCTGAATCTGCTTATCTATCTCTTCCATTTCAGCTTTTACAGCTTCTGGACCGAGACCACGCTTGAGCGCATTACTTAAATAGTCCGAACGCCTCTCCATCAAATTTTGCTTTTGTTCTGTCAATTGTTGAATAACCTTGTTTTGTGGCTTGCCTATACCCTTCTTTTCAGCCTGAGCGGAAAAGGGATGCCGTAGTTCAAGTCGGTTGTTATCTGCGGTGCGGAACGGCGATTGGTGAGATGATGTAAATGATACATTCATCCTAAAACCTCCAATTCTCTTCTAAATGAGGATTTTTTCAAAAATCGAGTAAGCGACTGAAATCGAATTTTGCAAAATCCTGAAATAAGTGATTCTAGAGGTATATCGGATATTTTTGTATGTTTTTGTATGTTTTATCATCATTTTCACAAATCCTTCATTCCTTTTCCACTGTTAAGCAGCCCTTTATCGTCTCATACAAGCTGTTATATGTAAGCAACCCCCCTCCCACTATACGCTCTTCCGGAATTAGGATAGCAAAACTTTTTTCCACTTCAAATAATAGATATACCAGATCCCTGGGGAACAACCCCATATCAGGCCCCAGTAATGTAGCCTCTTTATTGATCTCGCCCGCTTTTATTTTAAAAAGCTTCCAAAATATATTTTCCAGTGTCATTCCTGTTCCCGTTACATCCTGAGTAAAGTTCATGTTCTTCCCTCCATTACAACTGAACTACATGATGATCAACCGAAAAATAATGTAAAATATTCTCCGTCAGCCTATTCATATCTTCATCGTTGGACAGATGGAGTACGGGCACGGAATAATTGGAAAATTCCTGTTTTTTCTCTTCCACGAAACGATGATCAACAGATGCATATTGCATATTGACCGTGGAAGAAGAGTAACTGTCGAATACATTGTTACATATGGCGTATCCCAATAAGGAAGAGGAAAAGCGGTTTTCCATGTACTGTTTCACATGCTCCAAATATTTTATATTGTATTCATCATAGTGAAGACAACAGATCAGTCCATCCGGTCTGACAGCACGGGATACCAAAAAAGAGGTTACTCCAAAATAATTCGTGAACGTATTGTTAAAAGGAACAATCCCACCTGGAATGCCCACGAGTATTAGATCAGGCTTTTCGCTCTGCTCTTTTTTTTTCAAATACCGATTAAACATGATAATCTTCTGGGTTTCCGTCATACCGCTCTCAAACATAAACTGTGGAAAAGAATGTGCACCAATCAGCTCCCCGCATCCATTAGATGTGATTTGCGACACCCGATATCCTTGTGCTTCAAGCTTCTGCCGAAGGTTAAACTGTAAATTAAGCTTATGCGTTCGCTCGTTCAGCCCTAATACAAATAGAACCGGTGTAAAAAAATCATGAATAACAGAGCCCGGGTCAGGCGGTAAAATATCTTTCGTGCGTACATCAAATGTATTTTTTAAAATCAGCTTGTCCTCATGCTCCTCACAGGGTTCGATGAATTCCATACATGAGTCTGGCAAAGTAAAATTACACATGACTTTTTTGCCAAGCTGTCCAGCCTTCTTGATCACGGGAAGATACACCTCAGCTACATCCAGCTTGAAATTGGATTTCACCAGTAATATAGCATCACAACGCTCTATTTCTTGCTCCAAACAAGACTCTGGCTTCACGATGAAGCCTGTCACTTCCCCCTTGTCCGTTACACAGGCATCTTTCCCGATCATCCCCGACCCTTGAAAAGAAATAAGGACAACTTCCTCATAACTTCCTAATAGATTCAAGTTCCTAACCAGGGCTATCGTTTCATAATCAAACGGAAAAATGATTAATTTATTGGTCATGGAGACACCCCTCATGCTTTTTCAAAATCGAGAATCGTATCCTCGGAGAAATCATAGCCCAGCTCATTCATCATGCAATAATCAAGTAAGGTGTGCCGAATATCGTTTTTGACTACCGAACAATGACTCAGCTTCTTTTCCTTGGACAAGGTATGCAAATCATCTGCTACAGCAACACACAACGTACAAAAGCGGAAATTCCAACAGTTTTTACATGCATCCTCCGTGATTGTCCCTACATTCAAAATCCGGTTGATTTTATCCACTTCAAAGCCCGTGTCCACCGTTCCAATCTGCACCACTTCCGACTGCTCACTGACCCGTTCACATGGATACAGATTTCCATGCACATCCGCAAACAATCGCTGTACACCAGGCACACAGGGTCCGCCATGATGCGCCTCTATCGGCATCCCCGCAGAAGGCTTTCTATAATGAAACATTCGGAAATATATCTGAATATAATAGTCCTTAATCAGCTTCGAGACATGGCTTTCATCTACTCTCCCAAATTTGGAAAGCATCATTTTAACTACCTCATAGCCCCTCTGCTCAATAAATTCATTCCTGTACAAAATTTCATCCTTCACATAAGCATCGTTAATGTAGGAGGACCTTACACTGTACAGACTTTCGAAGGTTTCATAATTCGTATAAAAATCATTGATACAACCAAAATCATTACGGGTATCCAGCACCACATTAAAATTAATCCATTCAAAGAGGTCCGGGTAATTTCTCTTAATTTTATCTACATTGGCAATAATGGTATCAAAGGAGCCTCGTCCGTTAACAGCAAATCGTCTATTTCTATCATGATTCTCTTGATCTCCATCCAGACTGATCGTAAGTACAAAACGATGCTCATCCAGAAAGTCCAAAATATCGTCATTAAGTAGCGTACCGTTGGTCGTCAAATGAAAACCTACATCTCTATACGCCACCTGCTCCTTGATATATTCGACACATTTCTTGACCAACGGGAAATTAATGAGCGGCTCTCCCCCATAAAAACCGAAATCCAGACGGTCACTGTCTACTGATCTATCAATGACAAAATCAATACACTTGCGCGCTGTCTCAAAATCCATCATCAGATTCGTATGACCTCGATTGTCATATCCTCCTGAATAAACGCAGTAAGAGCATCTAAGATTACAATTTTGAGTTACCTGTAAGGTGAGGGTTTTCAGCTGATGCTGAAGCATATGCTCCAGGTGCTTTGTCTTGGGATGATTCATAATCTGCGGACGCTGTGAAGATAAAAATCCGTTATCCAACAAGTCACGGATATACTGCTGCAATTCCGGTGTAGCCTCCATCTGATCCAGGTTGAAGCTGGAATGCGAATTCAGAAAATGATAAGCCTCCTCTTTAATCCGCAAAATTAAATTAGTATTTACATCATATACATAATGGTGGAGTCTCGTTTGAAATGTGTATATAAAGGGTTGGCACATGTTCATGATTCACACCTACTCTGTTTTGATGTGGACAGAAGCCTGGAATGTCCAGGCTCCTCCATACAGGTATAAGCTTAATAATTACCAATTCCAGTTCCATTATCTCTGCGATAAGAACCGTCACTTTCTCGCGATGTATTGGAGCTTCGAGTCAGACTGCCTGCGCAATAACAGGAGCAAGGACAGTAACAGGAACAACCACAGCCAAATGCCTCAATCGTGTCGCCTACATTCGCGCTTCTTTTCACAAGCTTACGCATGTTAAACTACTCCTCCCATTCATGATATGATTTAAAAAGGTGTTCACCTATACTAATTCCGTACATGGTGTTAAATCACACTATGAATGCGTTTGTTTTTTTCATCATTTTATGGGGACCTCTTCTTTCTCTAATACCCATCCTCTGTATTCCGCATGACAGGTCATAAAATGGGAGTGTGATCCTATTTGGGCTGGTTCGCCGTTCTCCAACAAAATAACTCTATCGACATGCGCTAATATCTCGCTGCGATGTGTAACGATGATTACGGTCTTGTCACGCAATCGGGTCTTCAACAATCGCTGAACATTTAGCCTAGCTTCTGTGTCCAGATTGGAGGTCACCTCGTCGAGAATAAACAATGACGCTTCCCTGATCAATGCCCGGGCCATAGCAATTTTCTGTCTTTGCCCACCCGACAATCTGGAGCCGTTCGAGCCTATGAGGAAGTCATCTGCCGAGTTCTGAACCAATTCTTCCAGGCCAATCTCCGCGATAATAGCCTCTATTGCATCATTAGTGACTTCTGTGCCTATGCGGATGTTGCCAAAAATAGTAGTATCAAATAAATACACCTGCTGACTGACCAAAGCTATTTGACTTCGATACTCATCTATTTCATAGCTTTGGATGTCAATGCCGTCATAGGTGATTATCCCCTGATCAGGCTGGCTGAATCTCATCATCAAATCCAGCAGCGTAGACTTCCCTGCCCCATTTGCTCCAATGATAGCTACCTTTTCCCCTCGGGCAATCCTAAAGTTCACGTCGGATAGGACGGGTTCATCCTTGATATAAGAAAAAGAAACATGATGAAATGCAATGTGATCTTCGAATGGCGGCTCAGTTAGTATAGACGCTGGGGTGACTGAATTAGATGTCTCTTCCTCTGCCCAGTCCAAGAACTGATAATATCGAATGGCGGAGGGAACGACTTCAGCCAGCATGTAGCCAATGTTTAAAATAGCGAAAACAGGAGTGGTAACATAAGCACTGTAAGAAACAAAGGCAAAAACCCCCCCTACAGTGAGCTGTAAACGAAAGATAAGATTAGCTCCCACAACGTACACAAGCATCATTAGAAGCTGAATTAAAATAGATTCCGAAGCGATATTCCAGGCGTCCAGAAGTGACAATTTCCGTTCTGAATCTACAATTCGACGCTGCTTGGTTGAGAACTGCTGATGCTTATGTGGAATAAGACCAAACATTCGCTGCTCCTTCATGCCCCCGACAGATTCCCCAAACCACTGGGCAAAATCACTACTGCCTTCAATAAAATCCCCTACCAGTTTTTTTCTACGCTTCACAAAGTACTTCACCACAACATATTTGATGGGTAAAAAAAGCAGCACGATTACAGTCATTTTCCAGTTAATGAGCAGCAAACCACATAAACCACCAATCATGCTGAACGCCTGCATAATTACAAAAAATACTCCACTATCTGTGATCCTTGATACATTGCCTACATCCGTGCCAATTTGGTTCAGCAACTCCGCTTCATTAGTTCGGTTAAAATAGCTCATTCGTACTCTTGTCAGATGTAAATACGCTTTTTCAAATAAAGAAAAGGTAACCTGTGCGCTTAAACCTGCCCGAAAGGTTTCTTTACACACATTCAGCAGCTTGTCCAAGCAAACGATTAAAAACGCAGCAGAAGTGTACAGGATTACAGCCTGCATATTCCCTTTCAGAAGACCTTGATCCACAATAACCTTGCTTGTTAAAGGCAATAATATATTCAAGCCCGCTGATAGGATGAGACATATCAAAATGATAGTGACCGTCTTCAGATAAGGCCTAAATGTTGCCGCCAGACGTTTATATACTATGGATTCTTTCATCCTTTTCCCCCTTTCATCAGATGTACCTTCTCCCCCTATTAACTAATTCCGTATCAGAATCAAAATCACCTTAAAACATCTTTTAACTGTTCTAGTAATTCCATATTTACGAGATTAAATATGATTTATGTCATTCTTGAAAATTGGAATTAATGTATATGATTGGCACATACAAAAATCACTTATTTTTTTATCCGTCCAAAGGGGGCTTGAACAAATGCCGACCACGATGGTTATCGACTGTTGCAAAGAGGATCAGTGCAGAGGTAGTTCCAGATGCTTTTACAGAAAAATTTGTGAACTTTATCTGAGTGAGGTATACCGTTTCTGTATGCATTTAGTCAAGAATCAGTCTTGCTTTACATTTATGGCAGAAGAATGTACACAAGATACTTTTGTAGCGGCAAGACAGCAACTGGTCAAGCTCAAACAACACCCCAATGTAAAAGGTTGGCTGTACCTCACGGCTAAAAATCTTATATATAAATCATTTAGGTGCTACTATACACAAAAAAAGCATGAAACTACGCTTGAATGTGAGAAGATCTGTAGTTATTCAAATTCGGTAGAGGAGGAGTGGGAAAATCGTAGATTGGGAGATGTGGATACGGTTATCGTTAATATACTAATGCAGCTTTCCAACAATGAATATACGCTCTATGAAGACTACTTTTGTCGACAACTGGCTGTGCCCTTCCTTGCTGTCAAATATAATATTTCGGTTACGGCTACAACGACTCGAATCTATAGACTGAAAAGAAAACTTCGTACATTGTCCCATCAATATTGCCTAACTCATATATAAATTTATCCATGAAAGCAAAAAAGCGGAGCCCCTCTCCCAAAGGGAAGCTCCGCTGTCCGTTCTTGTGACTATGAATTGTATTCACACTACACGATTACTTAATCCCCGAAATCGTATAGTTCTCAATAATATACTTTTGGAAAACAATGAAGATAATCATGATCGGAACGACCATGAAGGTCGAGCCTGCCATTTGCAGGGCAAATTGACTTTCGTTCTGTCCCTTGAGTAGTGACAGTCCGACAGACAAGGTGTATAGCTTCTCATCGTTCGCAATAATGAGCGGCCACAGGAAGCTGTTCCATCCGCCGATGAAGGTCAGGATGGCCTGTACTGCGATAATTGGCGTCGAAATGGGCAGCACAATTTGTAGAAAAGTGCGGAACTCCCCTGCTCCATCAAGACGTGTCGCCTCCAGCAGCTCTTCCGGGATATCGGACATGAACTGCCGGAACAGGAAGATCGCGAACGCGCCTACCAATCCAGGCAGGACAATCCCCAGCATGGAATTGGTCAATCCCATCTGATTCAGGATCAAATAGACGGGAATCATCGTCACTTGACCTGGAATCATCATCGTTGCCAGTACGAGATAGAACAGAAACCCTTTGCCCTTAAATTGGAATTTGGCAAAACCATAACCCGCCATGGCATTCAGGAATAATCCGAAGAAGGAAGCTAAAACAATGATCAGCGTATTCGTCAGATAGGTTCCAAAAGCCATGCTATCGAATAGTAATTTAAAATTATCCAGTGTAAAATGCTGCGGCCAGATGGTCGGGGGAATTTGGGTTACCTCACCCTCTGTCTTAAAGGAGGATAAAATCATCCACGCAAAAGGCAGCACCATCAACAGACCTCCCACGGTCAGGAGAATCGCCACGAACCATTGAAATGTTTTTTCACCACTGCGCGAGTTGTTGCGGGCTTGTTGAACAGCTGTTTTCACGTTCATCACCTCTCTCTATCAGGACTCCGCTTTATTTTGCAAACGGAACTGAATCAGCGTTACCGCGATGATCGCGAAGAACAGAATGAACGATCCCGCCGCGGCATACCCGAATTTACTAAATTGGAAGCCGTTATTGTAAATGAACAGGGATGCCGTCAGCGTGCCGTCGAGCGGTTTCCCTTTGGTCATGACAAACGGTTCCTCGAAAAATTGCAGCCAGCCGATCATCGTCGTAATGGACACGAAGAAAATAGCGTAACGAAGCTGCGGTAGCGTAATATAACGAATTTGCTGCCATGTATTGGCCCCGTCAAGCTGAGCCGCTTCATAATAAGAACCCGGAATCCCTTTAATAGCCGCAATAAAAATAATCATGTTTAAACCGATGCCCCGCCAAACTGCTAACACAATCAACGAAACTTTCGCTACTGTTGGATCAGTCAGCCATGGGACGGGACCTAAATTCATCAGACCAAGTACATAGTTGAATAATCCCAGCGTCGGATTATACAGATAGCTCCAAACGACCGCGACCGCAACCACATTCGTTACGGACGGTAGATAGAACACGACGCGGAATACTTTGAAAGCACGTGATTTACCCATGTTAATCAGAATCGCGATGCTAAGCGAAAATATCAGCACCAACGGAACACCGATGATGACGAAGAACAGGGTATTACCAAGGGACTTTATAAAGGATGGGTCCAATAGAACGTTTGTATAATTTTCCAGACCTATAAAGCGAATACTATCATAATTAACGAGTCCTGACAGATCCATATTCGTGAAGCTGATTACGAGCGCCAGTAGAATCGGCAACAGCGAAAACAGCGTCAACAGGATGATGGAGGGACCGATAAACAAGTATGGCGCAAGCTTCTGCGAGCTTCCTTTCATGCCTTCACTCCCTTTGACAATGGCGGATATGGATCATTATTTTTTCATAATACTTGCAGCCTGCTGATTAAAGTCATCCATTTCCTTCTGTACATCGGCATGACCGCGGTAAATACGCTCGAAGCTCTTGATGAATTGTTGAGAAACCTCTTCCCATGCGGCCAGTTGCGGCAATGCTGCGGAATGATCCAGCTGTTTGCGAATCGTCCGAAGCATCGGATCACTCTTCAGTTTGGCATCCTCCCACGATTTAGTAGTCGCAGGCAAGTTACTGGACAGATCCATCCATTTCAGTTGCGTTTCTGGTTTGCTCATGTAAGCCATGAATTTGGCCGACTCCTCTGGGTGCTTGCTGAATTGCATAATTGAAAGGTTCGCTCCACCCAAAACGGACAGGTTGTTTACTTTGCCAGGAAGCTCCGCTATATTCCACTTACCTTCCAGTTCTGGTGCCTTGGTCTTGATTTCTTTAATCATGAAAGGACCGCTGATAAACATTGGAACGATCCCCTCACCTTGCAAACCTTGAACGGAGTCAATTCCAATATCCACTGCGTTAGAGCCATTTTGGAAAAAGGTATTTACATACTTCACAGCATCTACAAACGGCGGTTGGTTGAACAGCGGATTGCCTTGCTCGTCAACCAGTTTGGAACCGTTCTGGAGAGCAAACATAAAGCCCATAGACTGCTCCTTTGCACTAAAGGAGATGCCATATTTGCCTTTGCCCCGAGCCGCCAGCTTTTGGGCAGCATCGGAAAGCTCTTCCCACGTTTTAGGTGCTTCATTATATCCGACTTGTTTCAGCAGGTCAGAACGATAGAACAAAACTCTCGTTTCAGTGTACCAAGGTACACCGACCGGTTTTCCTTCAAATTTGGTCGTACTCACAGCACCCGGGAAAAAATTCTTCGAGTCCAGCTCAGGATATTTGCTGATATAAGGTGTGATGTCTGTCAATGCACCCGCAGACGCAAGCTCAGGGACCCACGACGTTCCCAATTGGACCACATCCGGACCAGACTTCGAGGCAACAGCTGTTAGCAATTTATCGTGAGCGTTATCCCAAGGCAACGCCTGTACATCAACGTGAATATCTGGATTCTCTTTCTCAAAATCTTTCACAATTTCAGGCAGCAGCTTTCCCTCCGCTCCCATACCCCACATGGTGATGGTCGTCTTGCCGTTCGCATCTTTGCCAGACGAATCATCCTTGGACGAGCAGCCTGCCAGCGCGCCTCCCAGTAATAAGGTGCTTGCCAAAATGATCCCCAACGTTCTTTTCATCATACGAATTCCTCCCGAGATGACCGGTTTACCGATCATGCAATATGATAACGAATTCAAATACAAGAATTTTGCAAAAATCCACAAAGCGACTTGTAATCAGCAATATATAGAACGAAATGATTTTATTCGCCTATATTATAGACCCTCGGAGCGACTTGAATCGAATTTTGCAAAAGCCTAATACTTGTAAATACATAGCGACTAAAGCATACCTCTATAACACTTATATTCAAAGCACAAGGACCATACTCCTCAATAGAAACGTTTCGATAGTCATTATAGAACAAATTGAAACCGTATTCAATAGAAATATTATTTTTTATTCACCTACAATTCCGACTTTTTTACATTTATATCATCTTTATTACGTTATTTATTCTATAAAAACTTCCCGAATTGGATTTGACTCTCCATTTGAAAGCGTATATAATCCAACTGAGTTCAACAATAGAAACGTTTCGATTAATAATACAACAGAATATTATGCTTCTATACTAGCTATTAGCCTGTTCAGTACTTTTTTGAATCAATTTTATCCAAAAAATCTCATGAATCTGAAAAAAAGAGCTGTCCACCAACAATACAGCTTATGGAGGATTATGATGGAACAACACCTGAATTCCTATTTAGAAAACATGACGCTTGAAGAAAAAGTCGATCAGCTACTACAGCTTGTAGGCGCCTTTTTTGAAGAAGCAGGAGCAGATAGTCAAATTACCGGACCTATGGCTTCGCTCGGCATCACAGAGAAAAATATCCACAACGTCGGTTCCGTGCTAGGCCTCGCAGGGGCTAAGGAAGCGATTCGTGTTCAACAGGCTCATTTGAGTAAAAATCGTCTGGGTATTCCGCTTTTAGTTATGGCAGATATCGTACACGGCTTCAAAACGATCTTCCCTATACCGCTGGCCATTGGTTGCTCATGGGATATGCGGCTTGCAGAAGAGAGCGCTACCATTGCTGCCCGCGAGGCGGCAGTATCCGGTGTTCACGTCACATTCGCCCCTATGGTCGATCTGGTGCGTGACCCACGCTGGGGCCGTGTGATGGAATCTACAGGGGAAGACCCTTACCTCAACAGCGAATTTGCCCGTGCGTTTGTGCGCGGTTTTCAGGGTAAAGATCTGACGAACGATACCGACCGGGTGGCCGCATGCGTGAAGCATTTTGCCGCATATGGAGCTGGCGAAGGCGGACGGGATTACAATACTGTAGATGTATCCGCATGGCAGCTGCGCGAGTATTATCTCCCCTCCTACAAAGCAGCTTTAGATGAAGGCTGTGAAATGGTGATGACGTCCTTCAATACCGTAGAAGGCGTAGCTGCAACGGGCAATAAGCGCCTGATGCGTGATTTGCTTCGTGATGAATGGGGCTTTGATGGTGTACTCATCTCGGATTGGGCCGCCATCAAGGAGCTTATCCCTCACGGCATCGCCGAGAATGAGCGCGAGGCAGCGAAGAAAGCACTGCTGGCTGGGGTAGATATTGAAATGATGACCTCTTGCTATAACGGGCATCTGCCTGAGCTGGTTCGCAGCGGACAGCTGGATGAAGCGCTCATTGATGAAGCAGTGATGCGTATATTGAAGCTCAAGCAAAAGCTGGGCTTGTTCGAAAATCCGCTACGCGGCGCAGACCCTGAGCGTGAACGTGAAGTTGTGTTCTGCGAAGCTCACCGTACGGTTGCCAAAGAATTAGCTATTAAATCTTGCGTGTTACTCAAAAATGATTCCGTTCTTCCATTAAATCGCAATCACCATATTGCGTTGATCGGGCCTTTTGCAGAGAACGGTGATATCCTAGGCTCTTGGTCGTGGAGTGGTTCGCAGGAGGAAGCTATTCGCGTTGTTGACGGGTTCCAATCGAAAATATCCTCCTCGTCGCTCACGGTTGCAGCAGGTTGCTCTATCGACGATATGACTGAGGAGCAATATGCAGAAGCTCTGCAAGCTGCCAGTCAAGCAGAGGTTATCGTGTTGGCGCTTGGAGAGCGCTCGGATATGAGTGGTGAAGCAGGCAGCCGTTCCAATATTCGCTTACCACAAGCCCAGTTGGAACTGGTGAAGCGCCTGAAGACACTGAACAAGCCAATGGTAGCCGTACTATTTAATGGTCGTCCGTTGGATCTGCACGGTGTTATTGAAGAAGTAGACGCTGTACTGGAAGCCTGGTTCCCTGGTGGCGAAGGCGGCGCGGCGATTGCCGATTTGTTGTACGGTGATGCCGAACCTACGGGTCGCCTGACCATGTCCTTCCCGCAATCGGTCGGACAGGTGCCCGTGTATTACAATCATTTTAATACGGGACGCCCGCAGCTAGATCCAAATACAAAAGAACGCTACGTGTCTCAATATCTAGACGTACCAAACGAACCTTTATTCCCATTCGGCTATGGACTGAGTTACACCGATGTCGCCTATGACAGCGTACAGCTTTCCGGCGATACCCTTATACCCGGTCAGAAACTGACCGTTAAAGTGCAGGTAACGAACACAGGAACACGTCCGGTCGAGGAAACCGTCCAGCTCTATGTTCGTGATATCAGTGGTGATACGGTTCGCCCAATGAAAGAACTGAAAGATTTCTGCAAAGTCTTACTTGCCCCAGGCGAAAGCCGGGAAGTGGAATTTGCATTGACCGAGCCTCAGCTACGCTATCATCATGCAGATTTGAGCTACAGCAGTGACAGCGGTGAATTTGCCGTCTTTACAGGACCTAACAGCCGAGATACTAGTGAAAGCCGTTTTCGGTTAGTGAAATAAACAGGAAAGTGAGGCGTTCCCTTTGATGAATACAAGTCTGGATCAAAATATTTTGCTGCGGGCTGGCGACCTGTCTTTTACCTTTTTGAGCAGCGGTGATGTGTATAAGATCGCCCACGGCTCAACGATGATCAACCAACTGTTGACCAATTCAGTCGACGGTTCCTTGAACAATCTGTACTTGAGATTGTACCGTCCGTCTGGTGTAAGTATCACTCCCCTGCTTGGAGTTCGCTCACCGGGAGTCATCCGACAAACGGATCAGCAGATTATTTGGGAAGGTTTCACCGCTGGTGTAGGCTATCAGGTGACCTTCACGCTAAGCCGCCTGGGGGTATGGTTCTGGGATGTAACCCTTCAGGGCGATGACGTGGAAGCAGATGTCGTGTACGGTCAGGATATCGGCATTGCCGATACCGCTGCTGTGCGCAGTAATGAGGCTTATTTGTCTCAATATATTGACCACACTGTCTACCATGATGAACAAAGAGGCTATACCGTTTGCTCACGTCAAAACCAGCCTCAAAGTCAGGCATTCCCCTACATTCAACAAGGCTCGTTAACCCGCACTGTTGGTTACTCGACAGACGGATTTCAGTTCTTTGGACTTTCGTACAAAGAAACGAATGAGCCGGAAGCACTCCGTCGCGACTCGCTCGCCAATGAAGTGTACCAATACGAATTCGCCTATACCGCGTTGCAATCTGAGCGGGTGACACTCGCCGGGGAAGCTCGCTTTACGTTTTACGGTCTGTTCCAGCCCAATCATCCAGCCGCAGTGACAAAGCTGGAGTATCAGGAGCTGGTGACAAAGGCACGCGAAGAAGTAGCTGCCGTTCTAGCGGACGCTTCTGGGACCCGCATACCGGCACACGCGGCAAGTGATCTTCAGGCAGGACGTGTGGCCCCAGCTCAAACCATCGGTGAGCCACTGCGCACGCTGGACTTCACCGATGCCGAAGTGAATCAGCTTTTCCCGAAACGGCAGGAAGAAGAACGGGATGGCGATGAACTGCTTTCCTTTTTCACGGACAGCTATGAGCATGTCGTACTCAAATCCAAAGAGCTTCGTGTAGAGCGTCCCCACGGGCACATTTTAATGGGCGGTCATTACTCAGGAGGTAAGGAAGAAACCATTACAACCACCTCCTATATGTACGGGGTGTTCAATTCCCAGCTTGTGATCGGCAATACCAATTTCAATAAAATGATCACCAACGCGCGTAATGCGCTCAATATTCCCAAGACATCCGGTCAGCGCATCTATGTCGGAATCCAAGGGAAATACCGCCTGCTCACGATGCCTTCCCTGTTCGAAATTGGCTTTAATTATGTGCGCTGGTATTACAAAACGGCTGACGATACATTCATAATTACAAACCATACGAATGCCGATAGCCCAGAAGTTCGGCTTCACATGCGTGCGGTAAGTGGCCAAACCTATCCGTTCCTCATCACTCAGCAAATGTCTATGCATGTGAACGAATATGAGCTTCCGTTTCATATGGAACGTGAAGGTGACGCCCTGCTCTTCCGGGCAGACTCCGCTTCCCTGAGCGCCGAGGCCTATCCCGACCTGCTTTACCGAATGCACGTAGAGGGCGCTCCATTACAGCATGTGAGCGACGCTCAAGCACTGCTACAGGGTAGTGCCTCTCCTGATGCGTCTCTGGTTGTGCTGGAGCTGGGCGACAGCAGCGAATGGACCTGCAGCGTGCAGGGTTGGCTGAATGGGCTTCCAGCTGAGCAAGAATCAGCGCACAAAGAGCGTCACGCTTTCTTTGAAGATGAGCGCGAGCGCTATCGGGAATATTTTGCCGAGCTTATGAACGGTTTCCATCTATCGCTGGGTCAACATGAAACAAGCGAGCTGTTCCGTGTGAACGCAGTGGCTTGGTGGTACACCCATAATATGCTCGTTCACTATTCTGTACCTCACGGTCTGGAGCAATACGGCGGTGCA
Source organism: Paenibacillus sp. FSL L8-0644 (assembly GCF_038008165.1). Taxonomy (NCBI): domain Bacteria; kingdom Bacillati; phylum Bacillota; class Bacilli; order Caryophanales; family Paenibacillaceae; genus Paenibacillus; species Paenibacillus sp. FSL L8-0644. The sequence continues at coordinate 347,990 of NZ_JBBOYN010000001.1, read as the reverse complement.
GCCTGGGGAACACGCGATGTGTGTCAGGGGCCTGTGGAATATTTCTCAGCTGTGCAAAAGTTCGATGAGGTTCGTTCCATTCTGCTGACTGTCTTCAGCCATCAGTACGAGGACAGCGGAAACTGGCCGCAATGGTTTATGTTTGACAACTATACTCACGTGCAGCAAGAAGAAAGCCATGGGGATATTATCGTCTGGCCGCTCAAGGTACTGGGCGATTATTTGACCGCTACCCGTGATTACAGTATTCTGGAAGAAAATGTACCTTACACCCATCGACATACTTTCGATTATACCAAGCAGACCGCGACTCTCATGGAACATGCCCTGAAGGAAATCGAATACATTCGAGATAATTTCCTGCATGATACGTATTTGTCGGCCTATGGCGACGGCGATTGGGACGATACCCTCCAGCCAGCCAATGCACAGCTGAAGCAATACATGGCGAGCAGCTGGACGGTTGCACTCACCTACCAAGTTATTAGTAACTTTGCTGCAGCTTTGGAGCAGGCCCCCGCGGGTGTAGTAAGCGAAGCCGACAAGATTGCACAAGATCTACATCAGATGGCCAATGGCATCCGTAAAGACTTCAGCCGCTACATGCTGGAGAGCGGAATTATTCCGGGCTTCGTGTATATGGAAGAGCCCGGTCAACCTAAGCTGATGCTCCATCCGTCTGACACTGAGACGGGAATCCATTACCGCTTGCTGCCGATGACGCGCAGCATGATCAGCCAGCTGCTCACGCCTGAGCAAGCATTGGCTCATGAGCAACTCATCCGTGAGCAGTTCCTCTGCCCGGATGGTGTGCGTCTGATGAACCGTCCTGCACAGTATGATGGCGGTGTGAGCTCGCACTTCAAGCGCGCAGAGCAAGCGGCCAACTTTGGACGTGAAGTCGGGCTGCAATATGTGCATGCCCATATCCGCTTTGCGGAAGCGATGGCCAAGTTGGGACGCAAGGATGACGCTTGGCATAGCTTGAAGCTCATCAATCCGGTCGGCATCCGTGCGTCCGTACCGAATGCCGAATGGCGCCAAAGCAACGCCTATTTCAGTAGCTCGGACGGTAAATTTAATTCCCGCTATGAAGCACAGGAACGGTTTGGTGAACTGCGTGAAGGAGCCGTACCCGTCAAAGGCGGTTGGAGAATCTATTCCAGCGGTCCGGGAATCTATATGAATCAGCTGATATCGAATGTCCTTGGTGTTCGTCAGTCAGGCGAAGACCTGATCCTGGACCCTGTGCTGCCGGATCATCTCGACGGATTGGAATTTAAGTTTTCCTTTGCAGGGAAACCGATCACCTTCGTCTACCGTATGTTGCAAGAGCATACTGGCGGTGAGCAGGGCCGTGTAGTATTGAATGGAACACCACTGGAAAGCGAGCCAGCCGGCGATAATCGCTACCGCTCCGGTGCCTTACGCATCAAACGCGAGGTTTTCGAGCAGACGTTAGCAGAGCATGATGGTGTACATCGTCTGGAGATTATTTTATAAAGAGTTTTTGATGCTAATCTGGTATAGGCAACAAAGGGATGGCGATCTTGCGGGATCGCCCTTTGCTGCTTAGGTGTAGGACTACGACATTTGGAATAGATATGTGGTTAATAATGAATATACAATAGCAATGATAAGACGGACGACAAGGAGGTGACGATGTGGTCAGCATTAAAGATATCGCCAAACAGGCGGGCGTTTCCATATCTACCGTTTCATATGCCTTGAATGGTAGCGATAAGGTAACAGAAGAAACTTGCGCACGTATTTTAGCCATTGCCAAAGAGCTTAACTATGTGCCCAATGCCGCCGCACGTAATCTCAAGAAAAGGCAGACCAAAATTATTGGCGTTTTCCTAACTGATTTTCGTGGAGACGTTTATGGAGATTTACTGTACGGCATCAAGGAAATTTTGAACCGCAAGGGCTATGATCTCATCGTATGTAGCGGTAAGCAGTCTCACCGAATGCTGCCGGAACGCATGATTGACGGCGCCATTGTGCTGGATCAGACGTTTGAAAGTCAGGAGCTACTGAACTACGCCGAGCGAGGACATAAAGTTGTCGTGTTGGACCGTGAACTGAATCATCCTAACATTAACCAGGTGCTGCTGGATAACAAAGCAGGCGCCGCTCTCGCCATAGAACATCTATTGGAATTGGGACACCGTAAGCTTTATGTGGTTACCGGACCAGAAGGTTCTTACGATTCATGGCAACGGATGCAGGCGGTCAAGCAGACCATTGAGCGTAGCGGCGTCGCTGAAATGATTGAAATTTACGGCGATTTTGAGAAATCGGGCGGCGAACAGGCGGCGGAAATCATTTTGCAGCAACAAGTTGGCCCGGGTTTAGAACCTGTAGCCGTATTTTGTCTCAATGATGAAATGGCAGTGGGCTTTTACAATCGAATGGCTCAGTCAGAGCTGACGATTGGCAAGGATATTCATATCGTCGGCTTTGATAATATCGAGCTGGCGCAATATATTCAGCCCCGTCTGACAACGATTGACTACTCCAAACGTAAATGGGGCGCTGTAGCTGCCGAACAAGTTCTCAAAATCATTGCCGGGGAAGACGTGGAGCATGAACGTTTATACGTTACGCTTGTCCAAAGAGAATCAGCAGGCGCAGTATTCATCACCCAAGATCAACAGAATCTGTGATGAGCAACGCAGAAGTAACCTGCTCGCCGACCTCCAAAAAAAGAACTTCCACAGTCCCAGTACACGGGTTGGAAGTTCTTTTGGTTATACTTTTTAACCTAACAAGTCCTCAATTGAATTCGACAACGACCGTAAGGGATTACCAACCGTTTGCCCCGTCTCCAGCTCCACTTGTAACGCAGCATCAACCATAGACAACTGTGCTACAGCCAGCCCTCTGCTTGGATCAGCCTCCCTTAGCTCATACAGCGAACGAACCAGCAGTTCCTTATACTCGTCTTCACGTCCCTGCATAATCAATTCAAAAGCGTCCTCCACCACCTTGACCTCTATCCAAGAAGAGATATCCGGTTTGCCTAACAGAGCAGCCGTATGATAAAGACGCCTCATCGTTCCCTCTACAGTAGCCGGATTCGTGAATACCAAGGTCCGTGGCAGCAAATCATCGCATATCTCATGAAAAAAGGGCTCATCCAGCGCAATTACTGGTGTAGACAGGGGCAATTGAGCCTTTTCTGCCAAAACAATATAATTCGTGCACGTTATCAAAATAACGTCTATGTCGCTTTGAGCAATCCATCTCAGTTGCTCTTCTACCTTGCGACTGGCATCGTCCGCAGAAAAATGCGGGTCTGACGAGATCCGGCGCATAAGCCCAGGGTCCACAAAATGTATCAGCTCCACCTCATAAGAAGCCAAAGCTCGTTCCACATAGGCTATGTTCGAGTGATGTGCATGCAGGCAGCCCACACGTTGCTTCAAGCCTTCCATCGTCCAACCTCCTGTTATAAGTTTGCATCATTTTAACAGGAAGAGGACGATTAGGAAAGCATGCCAATCAGGCCTTACTCCAAACGCACTTTTTTAAAACTTGCCGTTTGTATTTTTCCACTCTGTTTTAGCTGGAACCTCCTGAACTACGTCCCAATGTTCCGCTACCTTGCCGTTCTCTACCCGGAACAGATCATAGACAGCGGCTGAAGTTCCCTTAGGCGATGTCAACTCACTCACAACCAGCACGAAGTTGCCTTCTCCGATGACCATGTGAACCTGATCATATCCAAAAGAAGCTCCTTGGCTTCCCGCTGCGGAAAATGCTTGCTTCAATTTGGATACACCGTCACCAAAAAGAGGGTTATGCTGAATGTACTGATCACCATTATAATAACTTTCCAATGCAGCACGATTTTTGCCAACTAGGACATCATCCACAAACTTGCGGATTAGCGCTTTGTTGGTCTCCGTTTGGTTGAGATCCGCGAGTTGTGTTGTTCCATCAATCATGGTGTGTCCGCTTGAATTGACTGGAGCCGAGTCCTGCACGTTGTCCCAATGCTCAACAATTTTACCATTGCTATCGAAGCGGAAAATATCAAAAGCAATGCTTGTTTTCCCTGCAATGGACTTTTTATAATGTACTGCTACAACATTGCCATCCTGAATAACCCGCTGGATTTCAACAAGCACATTGGCTCCCTTTGATTGGCTAATCCCTTGCAAAAAGGCATCTCTCCCGCTAGCAAAACTCGGATTATGCTGAATGTACTGATCCTTGCTGATCCAAGCCTCAGCTGCTTTCGTATCGCCCGTTTCAAAGCTCTTCAGAATCTCTACAACCTTATCCTTATTGCTCACCCCGATTTGCAAGGTCTGGCTGGCCGGGTCCCAAATCACTTGCTTGCCCCACGCTTCTTTGACGACATCAACCGGTACATAGGTTACCCCTTGCTTGGTCAAGATGGTCGAGGTGGACAGTGGCACCTTAATCCCGTTGATTTGCGCTTCCGGACTGCCAGACACCAGTACAACCGTCGCCTGATCATATCGGATGGTCGTGCTTTGTCGCGCCGTATTGAATGTAATATGCTTGGCATCCAACGGAATTCCCAAACTGGAGGCCAATTGTCTCAGGGGAATTAAGACCTGCTTATTTCTCACGATAGGTGCAATTTTGTAAGCCTCCTTCTTGCCATCTACCCAAACCTGAATACCCGTATCAGATTTCACCTCGGCCGCTAAAGCCGGTACAGCAGAAGACAGAACAAGCAAACCAGCGAGTGCAGCAGTAACCGTATGTTTTTTCATGACTGTAAGCCCCTCTCAACCTGTAAAATAGAATATGAATACAATTCCTTTTTATGTAACTAATAAAGTTACACCTAATCACAAAAAAGCAATTTTTCCCCGTATACCTAACTTTAAACCCCATTTAAATCTTTTGAAACCTCAATAACCCCCCCTTTCAAAATTTATATTTGTACTGCTACAATGCAAGCCACAAGCCTTAGAATAAAGGATATGGGGAGCAATAACAATGTGTGATAACTTGCTAATGCCGAAACTCAAAAAAGCGGCTCCTATCGGCAAGCGAATGAACGCTTTTTGAATAGTAAGCCGCTGTTAACCCCATTGCTATTGTTATACGGATAACGTTCTCCGAAACTTGATAAAGCTGCCGATTCGCCAGATCGAGATATACACCAACGCCATCGTAATTGCCAGCATGCTAATTTCGGACGTACCCAAACTACTAAGGTACTGGGTCAAAACAACGCGAATCAGGATAATAGCGATAATAATATATTTAAAATATTGGTTCGGCTTGGGATAAATCAGACCGTCAGACCGTCTTTCATACGCTGTATGCAGCAAAATAACATAGCCAAACAGAGCCCCTAATAGCCCGGCAGCCAGCAGTTCCCAAAAGGCGGGGGGCGCGTACGTTTGACCGGGAATATGCATTAATTGGTACACAGACATCATCATAAGCGGGAATGCGATAAACAAGGGGAGGAGAATCCGGGTTCCGTTTCCCTTTATCGGCCCCCTTCGTCTCTTGGTTCTTAACCAGATCATCAGGCCCACCAGAACAGCTACCAATGCATATATGAATATCGTCGTCATGGTGTAACTCCTTCCTCATAGATCATATGGATACGCTAGTCTAAATCGACAGCTTTTTGTCCAACAAATAAGCGTTCAAGCGGATTAATATATACGCAGCAATCCAACTGATCAACACCGCAACCGGGAAATGCCAGGTAAAAGAAAACCACTGTCCTGTCTGAGCATGATCAAACTGCTCATAAAGCCCATGATCGCCCGACCAATAAAAGACACTCCCGCCACCCATCAAAAGAATCCACAGTATCGGGCTAAGCGGCCGCAAGGTACTGTATTTGGTACTGGCAGTCAGAAGGCCCAGCGCAATAACAAAAGGTGTGAAAGCGATAATCATCACAAACCAGTTCAATCCAGCTACAATAAAGCACGCTGCATCCGCGAGCGTATAAGGCTGTATCGTTGATGAGATGAACAATGCGTACAGAGAACCCACCACAAACAGGAACAATATCACGACAATGGTTTGTAGAATTGCCGCAATCCATTTGGCGCTAATCAGCCACATGCGCGGATAGGGAAGGGTCAGCCACCATCCGTAGGTGTCATTTTCCCATTCTCGTCTCAAACTTCCCACACCCATGAAAATGATCATGTACGGCAAGCCCAGGGTCACATACCACAGCCTTGTCAATTCGAGTTGGTTGTGAAGCGCGAAGTACAAGGAAATAGCGAACGCCGCAATGAGAAATAGTGAGAAATACACAAGTCTCCACGATCTCGGTAGTCGATTGCGGCTCTGTTTTCTCCAGCTTCCTTTATTTCGAAATTCATGGCGTATTAAATCTTTGAACAGCCCTGATGAATTCACGCCTTCCACTCCTTTTTGTACAAATTGCGGAACACCTGATTCAGCGAGCCATGCTCTGCACGCAGATCATCCGAATCACCAGACCATAGGATCCGTCCGCGGCCCATCATGACCGTGTAGTCAAACAAGCCTTCCACTTCCTGAATATCATGCGTGCTAATGAGTATAGATTGCTGCCGACCCTCCAAATAATCAATAATTCCGGCCACAATCGCCTCTCTGGAGAGGACATCAATACCTGCGAACGGTTCATCCAGAATCATGAGTGGAACCTCACGTGCCAAACATAAAATCAGTAGCACACGCGCCTCCTGTCCGCGACTCAACCCGGCCATTTTCAACTCCAACTCCACGTCCATATGATCAGCAAGTTTATAGGCATCTTTTATATTGAAGCCAGGCAAAAAGGACTTCCCCCATTCCAGCGTCTGCTGAACTGTATGATTAGGGTACCAGCGTGCCCGGTCAGGAAGATAGGATATATCCCGGTTGGTTTCCCAACCAGGCTGTCGGCCCAACACCTGAAGCTCGCCCCCATCTGGCTGAATCAATCCAGTGATCGCTCGAAAGAAGCTGGACTTCCCACAGCCATTGGGTCCAAGCACGCCTACTATGCGTCCTGCCGGAATGACAACATCCAATTGATCCAACGCTTTTTTACTGCCATATTGCTTCACCAGATGATTCGCAACCACAACAGACTCCGTCATGCCTTATCGCCTCCTTCCTTCTCATTTCCGTCCTGTTTGCTTCGTATATACTGCTGAACATCTCCCCAGGATAGTCCCAGGCTGCTCATTTGTCCGAGAAACTGATCTATATACGTCATAGCCAGTTGTTCCCGAAAGCTGGCAATCCGCTCACTGGATGACGTAACATAAGTGCCTAGACCACGCCGTTTCTCAGTCAATCCGTCCCGCTCCAGCTCCTGATACGCTCGCATCACAGTATTCGGATTCATGCGTAATTCCTGCGCCAGATCACGAACAGACGGCATTTTGCTTCCCATTTCGATCTCCCCTTTAGCAATGGAGCTTCGTACTTGATTTAATATTTGTTCATATAATGGCTGGCTAAAATCAATTAAAAATCGGAACGAGCCAACCCGTTGCTCTTCCATGGGTGTTTCCCCCTAATCGGCTGCATCTATCGTGCCTGTAGTGTATTATATCACTTAATACACATAATACAAGTACTCTATTAGCTAAAATGTCAGTTAGTCACGCTCTCCAAATTCATTCAGTAAATGCTCAGCTTACACTCAGATAGCATTCAAGTTGATCCCTTATGATGTACCACGTACCAAACACCCCATTACTGAAAGGTGGAAAATGAAGATGAAGAGCACCAAAAAAGCAATTTTAGCTGGAACGATGGCGTTAGCATTTTTAGGAGGCGGAGCACTGTACTCCACAAGCGCAGCTCATGCTGCTTCCACTACACCTGAGAAGGCTCCCCTTGCAGACAAAGCACAGGCACCTAAGGGTAACCCAGGCGATGCTAACGGCCCTAAAATCGCAGGAGGAAACTATGCTGAGAACAAAGCTCTCCTGAAATTATTAAAATTATCCTCCAGTCAATTGGATACACAGCTGAAAGCAGGTAAATCCCTTGCTACAATCGCCAAAGCACAAGGCGTAAGTGTAAATTCTGTTATTGATGTGATGGTTTCGAATATGAAAGCGAAACTGGCTACGGAAAAACAAAACGGCAAGATTACGGCAACTGAATATAACCAACGCGTCTCTAATCTAAAACAAATGATGACAGACATGGTGAATGGCGTGAAACCATCCAAGCCACCAGTAGATGGCGGTAAAGCGGATGCAGGTAAAACTCCTGCTCAAGGAGATGCCAAGGCTCCTGCTAAAACCAATACAGCTAAAGCCTCTACTAAGCAGAAATAGCTACAGCTCCCGTTTGGGCACATCCACTCATGTATAATAAATCTCCGTCCGGCTTCCCTGTACGGATAGAGACGACAATAAGCCTGTCCCCTGCTGCGATACAACAGAAGGAGACATGCTTATTTATCATGTAAATAAGATAATATGGTAGACTAACATGATCCAGAATTCATTTTTCACTCTAATCCATAAAAAGGAGAACCTAATGAAAATAAATCAACAGGAATTTGATGTGCAAGGAATGCGCTATACGATCAGATCAGCCATGATTCAAGATGCGAAGAATTTGTCTGAAATCCGTTTGCTGATTGATGGAGAGACTGAAAATTTAGACAGAGAGAAGGGAGAAGCATTTATAAGTACATCCGGTTTTGAACAGCTCATCGAAACGGATACAGAGAATAACAGAAACCTATTTTTAGTTGCAGTAGTTCATGATAAAATCGTCGGATTTTCAAGATGTGAGGGCCATGTTCTGAGCAGATTCTCTCATAAAGTTGAATTCGGCGTATGTGTACTAAAGGATTTTTGGAGTTACGGGATCGGGACGAATCTTTTAAAAAAATCTATTTCCTGGGCTGAATCCAATGGCATCAAGAAAATGACTCTACAAGTTTTAGAAACGAATGATAAAGCCATTGAGCTTTATAAAAAACATGGTTTTGAAATCGAAGGGTTATTAAAAAACGATAAGGTTCTTTCAGATGGCAAATACTACAACACCATTATCATGGGGAGATTTCATAAATAAAAAAAGACCCTGTTCAACAGGATCCTTCATCTTCGTATCAATCACTTACTCTAGTAGCGATAATCATCATAAGGATTGCGATTACGATACTGATCACGCGGCTGCTGAGCTGCGGTAATCATCAAAAATATGCCTGAGAGCAAATGCATCAACCAGCCCACAATCGGAATCCATCCAATAACCGAGGTCACGATCCCTAAAATAGATCCATAATAAGACTCTCTATTCGTCACCGATAGTACCAACGTAACAATGTGGAAAATCAGCATAAAGAACAATATAGTATACGCGGAATTTACGACGAGTAGCCCGCCCAAAACGGGAATAGCTAAAAATAGCTCCAATCCGCCTGTAATCCATTTTAATGTTTTTGATGGTGTCATTGTTCCACTCTCCCGATGCTGTTTCATTCCATAATTATATCCTATCCCTATACAGGATGACATACATTTTTTAACATACTATATGCTTATATCGTGACAGTCCCATCCCTTTCTCGAATGAGCTAAGCCCTGGCTACATATATGTGAGAGAGAACGAAATTCCGTGATTTCTAAAGGGGTGAACACGATGGGATATTATATTGAGGTGGGACGCGGCGTGAAGCTGTATGTCGAGGATATTGGAGAAGGCATCCCTGTTCTGATGGTGCACGGCTGGCCGCTGGATCACCGAATGTACGAATACCAGGCCGCCTTGTTGCCTGCTTACGGGTATCGCTGTATTCAGGTCGACCTTAGGGGGTTCGGCAAGTCTGATCGACCATGGCATGGATACAATTATGATCGATTGGCAGACGATCTGCTGGCTGTGATGCAGGCACTTCAGTTAAACCAGGTACGGCTGATCGGGTTTTCCATGGGGGGAGCTGTGGTTACACGCTACATGAGCAGACACCGGGGATTTGGCGTCAGTCAGTTGATCCTGATCGGAGCAGCTACGCCTCGATTCACCCCAACCAGCGACTTTCCTTATGGTACTCCTGTCACAGAGGTAGATAAACTCATCAAACAAGCCTATACAGATCGTCCACAACTGGTAACTTCTTTTGGCGAAATGTTGTTTGCCAATCCCGTCAGCCAGAGCTTGCGCGACTGGTTACGTGACCAGGGCTTTGCGGCAACAGTTCATAGCATGGCTTGTACTTTGTACTCACTACGTGACTCTGATTTGCGCCCTGATTTGCCATGTATACACGTGCCCACCTGGATTCTACACGGCAAGCTGGATCGGGTCTGTCCTTTCCCCCTGGCTGTCCAAACTCAAAAAGGAATTGCCGGATCAAGACTTATTCCTTTCGAACGAAGCGGCCACGGTGTGTTTTACGAAGCGCTACCCGAATTTAACTCTATCTTACTGAGCATACTAGCCCCATCCTCCGCACATAATTGAAAACCTGTTCATCCTTATGTATAATTTATATTTATAAAAAACAAAAAAGACGCCTCAGCGCCGTTAATGGCTATGGGGCATCTTTCACTACAAACATTTATCCGCTTAGGATTGTTTGGTATGGTTGAAGCTCGTATTATTTAAAACAGCCAGCTTTTTCTCGCCCTTCACCATGGCAGAACCGCAAATGGGGCATGTCGGCTCGACAGAAAAAGCGAAGTTATCTCGCATCCAGCCGTTACATGTATCGCTGGCGCAATTCCAGACAGTTGTAATTTCCTCAGGAATCTCATCCATTGGCTTTTTCCGTGAATTGTACATAAACATCCCTCTTTCTTCATGATTTATAAAGCGATAAGATGTAATCAGTTCAAAAACGGTCTTATGAACAGATAAAAACAAATGCCCCAAACGCTATGTTCGGGGCATCTGAAGTAGGCTGTAATTTAAAATTACAGTTTTACAACGTTCTCAGCTTGTGGTCCACGGTTTCCTTCAACTACGTTGAATTCTACGCGTTGGCCTTCGTCCAAAGATTTGAAACCTTCGCCTTGGATTGCGGAGAAATGTACGAATACGTCGCTTCCACCTTCAACCTCGATGAAACCGAAACCTTTTTCTGCGTTAAACCATTTAACTGTACCTGTTTGCATGGAATTACCTCCAAAATGTATTTATATGACCTTTATTTTTTACAAATAAAAATTCACATATTGCACAAGGTTATTTCAACCTAAAACAATAGCCCTCTACAATATGCGAATCTCAGGTCACAATCTCAATATACTCATATTACCATAAGTGTATTGAAAACGCAAGCACTGGTGAATTTAATTTATGCAGAGTGCTTATGTTCTCTATTGCTGCTTCAAAGCTGTGTTCATTCGGCGGGAGCGAGTCATTAACGCCTACTTAAAACATTATATCCGCAGTTGCTACCTATTATACCAGCAATCAAGAAATAAATATACAAAACATTGCGCAGGAGACGAACTTCTTAATAAAAGCCCATCTCCTGCGTTTATTTGCTTATTTTGAACTACAATTCTGCCAGTGCTTTAATTTCCTCTGCTGTCAGCGCTTTGTTATACAATTGAACTTCATCCAGGCTGCCATTGAAGTAAGCATCGGCGGCAAAGCGGCTTTTGCCGAGATAAGCCTCGCTCGTCAGCAACTCATTGGGATTAAAGGTAATACCGTCATTAACAGCTACTTCCTCACCATTTACATACAATTTCCCTGTATTCCCTTCCAGTGTAACCGCTACATGTGTCCACTGGTTTAGCGGTAATGATGATTTGGAAAGCAAGCTTTGATCCGTACCTTCATGGATTGTAAACTGGAGTACACCGCTACCTTGGGAAGGGGTAAGAAACATATGCCGGGCTTGGCCGTTGCCGAAGTCAAAAATCCGTTGCCAAGCTGCACCGCCCTTCCAGTTCACCCAAGCGGAAAAGGTAAAATCCTTCGCATCTGTTACTGTATTTGGTAGTTGCACGTAACCATCCTTACCGTTTAGGACAAGCGCACCGCCAAGCTTCCCGTCTTTATCCCATGCAGCACCACCATAGGTCTTACCATCAAATTGATTGTATGTGCTGTCGACAACCGTAGTTCCTTGATCTTCATTCCACGAATAGCGTGCGAGCTGAGGACCTTGGGCCTGCCCGGGAACAATGGCTGTAAAGCTTTTCTTAGCGGTGGCTTTGTCCTTTTTAATGGTCGCCGTCAATGTAACTTTTACAGGCTGAGAACCGGCTTCTGGACGGTATACATCACCTGTCACAGAAATATTCTCCGGGTGGGTGGACTCCCATGAAATAGTGGTATCTTGTGCTGCTTGAGTAGGTAGCGTCAGATTATAAAGAACATTGCTCGTATCGCCCAGACTAAGGTCCTTCTGCACAGCAGTTACAATCTTGCTGGCCTTCAGGTCAGGCTTTAGCGAACCCCATACCGCAACACCCTTGGAGGACAACGCGGTAAAAGCAAGCGTCTTGGCACCTGTGTCTGGATCACGGTGCCGCAGGAATACACCTTTGTACTTCGTGCCCTCTGCTGTAATTTCCAACTGATTGTCTGCCCCCAACTTCCATGTACCGTTCACTCCACCAGACAGTTTGCCACCGCGATCCAGATTGACGATAACAGCTTGCTTAATATTTGCCGAAATTTCCTTTCCATGATTTACATACGAGTATTGACCGAGGACATCCTTTTCTGACAGCCTTTTCAGTGAATCCTCATCTCCCGAATAACGATAAGGAGCAACCACAGGCCAACCGTCAGCGTTCATGAACATTTCATGTACCCGCACTTCAAACTGTTCGCCTCTCCCAGGGAAACGTGAATGAAAAATGACAAAATGCTTTTTCGTCTTGGGATCATAATAAGCCGAGTTGTGTCCGGGCGACACATAGCCTGCACCCAGTCCTGTACCCGGATCACCAATTTCTCTTGGAATCAGGTAATTACCTATCAGTTTGACACCGTATGGTTCAATGGAAGCGTCATCAAAAAGTGGTTTGTCCGGATTCGCCTTGACCTTGATCATATCGTTGCCTTCAGCATCGTAGAAAGGACCATCCGGTGTTTTGGACCGAGCCACCCGCAGGTTGTATCCGCCATCCGCTGACAATCCACCATACGATAGGAACAAGTAATAGTAGTCCGTTTGCGGACTGTATTGTATGTACGGCCCTTCCATACGAGCATGGTTGCCGCCTGTCAGCTTTTTCCCGTAGCCTTGACCTGGGAGCGGCTTCCCTGTTTTTTCATCCATCTGCATAATGAAGATGCCTCCTGAGTAGGAGCCATATACCATCCACAGCTTGCCGTTCTTATCGTAAAAGGTGTCCGGGTCCACGGCGTTCGGATGCTTGGTTGCGTCATAGATCGCCCCATCCTCACTCGGTTGGTCCCACATACCGGATTTTAGAAAAATCCCTTTATTCTTATACGGCCCTTCAATTTTATCAGCAACTGCTAGGCCCATTGCTGAACGCGGGGAATCACCTTTACAAGCGTTATAATACATATAGAACTTGCCATCTGCCAGTTGAATGACATCAGCTGCCCACAGCGTGTCTGTCTGCGCCCAATCCAGTGCTTCCTTTAATTCTTCTTTAACGTTGGGAATTAATGCATTACCATTCGCCACTCCTGTAGCAATCGTATCCCAATTCATGAGGTCTTTGGACTTGGCAGCCGCAAGATGGGAGCCAAAAATGTAAAATGTGTCTTTCACTTTCAGGATGGATGGATCATGTACGGAAGTCTCCTTGAAGGAAACGGCCTTTTTACTTTGGATTGAAAGGTTCCCCATATCTTGAGCCTGAAGGGAAGTTTGACCCACACTTTGAGCCTCAACTGTATCTAAATTGAGTGTTTGCTCGGCGCCTACCAAAGAAGCAGGCAACAACAGCGCACCTGCGAGTGAAGCTGCCGTTACTTTACGAACAAATAAATGCTTCATAAATTAATCTCCTCTCGTTTTGAACATCCCTGATAACATAAAACAATTTTGGGAAAGCGGTCAGGATTATGTTTGTAATAACTTCTTCGCCCTCGAATTTAAAGTTACTTATCCCTCCTGTCCAATTTAAAGCGCTTTCAATAGATTTGAAAAATAAAAGCACCTTCTGTTAAGAAGGCCTATTCAAACCTGACGGTTAACCGTACCTCTATATTATTCAATGGATATGGAAAATTCAATATGTAATTTTATATTTTTATAAATTATTCACTGTATTATTAATTATAATAAATGTATTGCTTTAATTCCTAGTTTAAAGTTATAATTTGACAAGTAAAATTCTATATGTTACCTGCCGATATATTTAAAAACAACTGTTTTATGATGATTATAATACAAATATTTACATTTTATGAGGAGGTGAAAATATATGCAATGGTATTTAAATGGATTAAAAAACTATGTAGGATTCCAAGGTAGAGCAAGACGTACAGAGTATTGGATGTTTGTACTATTTAGTGCAATCGCTAGCTTTGTAGTCAGCCTGATCGATAGTCTTGTAGGCTTATCACCGGTATTGACTTTGATTTATTCTCTTGCTGTCCTGTTGCCATCCTTGGCCGTTATGGCCCGTAGACTGCATGACACAGGTAGAAGCGGATGGTGGATTCTAATCAGTCTGATCCCTCTCGTAGGGTCAATTATTTTGATTGTATTCTTCTGCCAAGACAGTCAGCCTAGCGACAATAAGTATGGAAAAAACCCTAAATTGTAATGGTTGTAGATGTCTAAAACCTCTTTCACTTTTGTGAAGGAGGTTTTTTTCATATCCGGCAGAATCCAAAGGGTAAATTACTTCCATTATTCACATCCATGAATTTTTTTAGCTTTACCTGTTTACATTCTCCTCTTTTAGTTTATTTTAAACGAGTATTAAGCTGGCACTAAGATTGGGTGTGTATGATGTATATTAGAATCTGGTAACTACATAAGCCGGATCGGCTAAAGGCATAAACATTACTCCCGTTGGATATCCATATAAGGCTCCACTCTGTCAGAAATTGAATGAAACACAAAGGAGATTTTACACTTATGAATCGAAAACGAATGTTGGTCATCTGTACACTGTTGCTGGCGTTGTCTATTGGGCAATCTTCTACTTGGGGAAGTCGGGCTAATGCTGCTACACTGGCTCCAGAGAGAGCCCCTCAGGTACAGGATAATGAAGCTTCCAAGGATGATGAACTGTTGAAAACATTGGGCGCATCCTCGGATGAGCAATTATATGAAGCGTTGTATAACGGTCAAACCTTGGCAGATATTGCACACACCAATAATCAGGATGCACAGGCTGTCATTGATTTACAAGTAGCTCAGTTAACGGAGCAGTTGGATCAACGACTGGCTAATAAGAGCATTACGCCTGAGCAATATCAAGCCCATAAAGCAGAATTGACACAAGTCGTTGCTAAAAGTGTGTTCGGGCTGTAAGTCAGTGACGTACGTGGCCAGCTATACGCCGTAGTTCAGGACACCCTCAGAGGTGCTTCTTAATTCATGTCAAAAAGGCGCTCCCCCGACGGGATGGCGCCTTTTTGCTGTCTATATTTTGTTGTAAATTACACTTGGTATACTCGGATCAAGTTAGTGGTGCCCGCCTCAGCGACTGGAACACCCGCCGACAGGACTACAGTGTCACCTTTATGGATATATCCTGCATTCAGAGCGTTACGGATGGAGGATTCGAACATTTCATCCGTTGTAGCTACTTTATCCCCTTTGATCGGGAACACACCGGATAACAGGCAAATTTTAGCGAATACCGTATTATTCGGAGTAACCGCAATAATAGGCGCCTTCGGACGATATTTGGATACCATACGTGCCGTGAATCCACTGGCAGTCGAGGTAATAATCGCTTTGGCATCCAGCTCCAGAGACGAACTTACCGCACCCTGACTAATCACTTCGGTAATGTTGGTGCTCTGACGTGCTCTGCGCTTATCGAACTGCTCCTGATAATCCAATTGTGATTCTGCACTGGCAGCTACCGCAGCCATGGTCCGTACAGACTCGACAGGATATTTACCTGCAGCAGATTCACCTGACAGCATAACAACATCGGCTCCTTGCATAACGGCATTAAACACGTCACTAACTTCAGCTCTCGTCGGACGCGGGTTCACCTGCATGGATTCCAGCATGTGGGTAGCTACGATAACGGGCTTGCCGACCAGATTACACTTGTCGATCATTTCTTTTTGCATCACAGGCACATCTTGAATCGGCACCTCGACGCCCAGATCGCCACGGGCTACCATAATGCCATCGGAAGCTTCGATAATATCATCCAAGTTTTCCATGCCTTCAGCATTTTCAATTTTGGAATAAATTTGTACATGCTCCGCATGATGTCCCTTCAAAATCTCACGGATTTCACGGATATCGTCGCCTTTACGCACAAAAGAAGCCGCAATAAGCTCAACGCGCTGCTCCACCCCAAATTGGATGTGTCTCACATCTCGCTCCGTCACGCCTGGAAGGGTTGTATGAATCCCTGGCAGGTTTACACCTTTTCTCGGCTTCAAAATACCGCCGCTTACAATATTACAAATCATTTCCGTACCTTCGATGGAGGTTACAGTCAGATCAACCAAACCGTCGTCAATGAGAATGCGGTCGCCTGGTTTGATGTCCTTCGGCATATCCGGGTAATTCACTGAAATACGATGCTCGTCCCCTAGAATCTCTTCTGTGGTCAGAATGAGCTGGCTACCTGGCTTCAGCAGACAAGATGCCTCTCTCAGCTTGCCAATCCGTATTTCCGGTCCTTTAATATCCATCATGACAGGGATAAAGGTATTCATTTCCTTCGCAGCCTGACGCACATTTTCGATACGCTTAACGTGATCTTCCAGCTCACCGTGAGCCATATTCAAGCGGGCTACAGTCATACCAGCCTGGATCATTTCTTTTAACAAATGAATGGAGTCACAGGCAGGTCCCATAGTACAAATAATTTTCGTTTTAAGCATAGTAATGTCATCCTCCTGAATGTCTTTACTGTATGGTTTTCTATTCCACTTTGCTTCTCTATCTACATTAAACTTATATGGCTCTATTCTACCTGTACCCGTGCACCAAGACTATGAACTATAGTATGATGAATGTACTACAGTATAATGAATGTTGAAGACATCGGGGAGTGAGTTTCGTGATTACATTGGTGGATATACGGCAGGACAACGGAGTGGACTGGTATGAAAAGGCTAGTGCAAATAGCGACAACGATGACTTACTGTTCATTTTGGTCACCTTTGGCAAATGTGTATATTGGGTGAACGATTGCAAATTCATTCTCGGTAAAGGTGAAACACTGCTTTTACCCAGTCATCTGGATTACTATGGCAAGAGCATTCCTACGCTTTTTCATACCAAGTATGTGATACATTGCCGCAAAACATGTACGAACAGCACACTTCCCATCCTGAATACTGACAAGCCGTTGTTGATCAAGCCCGGATGCTACGACATGCTGCATGAACGGATCAAATCGATGTACTATCAATGGACTGAACACCCAAGCTACTACACCATGATGGCTGACTGTCTGCTGACCGAGGCCATGATATATATGAATCAGGAATGGGACAAAGGCGCCATTTCTTGCGATCGAGAGCGACATGTGGAACATATGAAACAGTATATCCAGAACCATTACCGGGAAAAGGTAACCAAGGAGGAGCTTGGCGACGCCATCCGTAAAACCCCCAATTATGCCGCGACGCTGCTGCGTGAGGTAACACGCCAAACGATCAGCGAGCATGTACATACGCAACGTATTAAAACCGCCATCTACATGCTGACCGAGTCCCGGCTAACGATTCGTGAAATTTCGGAGTATGTGGGATATAGTGATGTGTCCTATTTCCATCGAATCTTCAAACGGTTAACAGGCTGCTCACCGTCCGAATTTCTGGATGAACGTTCCTCCATCGTTTAGAACTACAGAAATAGGATTATGGGAAGATGATACGAAGCAATTTTGAATTTGAAGCTAGGGTGTGTACGCAAACTGTGAAGCCGTCCTCTGGGTTGCCCGTACCGGTGCTTCATGGCATTATTTACCCGATTATAATGGCCCTTGGTCTTCAGCCTACAGCTTTTTCTGGCGTTCGTGGTTGATGCACTGGCGAATCCGCTCTGCTTTGAGTTAACACCGGGACAGGCAGATGATTCGGTAATGGATTCCGAGCAAACGAGACCGGAGGAGGAAGCGGGCGTATGACCAGGATACGTATAAAGAACGGCCAATTGATCGACTGTTTTTTTAATAAAATGAAAAATTATCAGAACTATAACACCTGATTAAGCTTGCTTTCGGGTTCTTCACCGTTTTTTATATGCTTTATATTATTCACAAAGAAATCATATCTTTTTTTATGCAACTTGACGCCATCTGGCATGCCAGCAGTATGGGGAGTAAGTATGACATTACTCAGATCCCTTAGTTCACTGTCAATTGAAAGCGGTTCAGATTCAAACACATCCAAGCATGCTCCTGAAATTTCTTTATCTTTTAAAGCAGCTATTAAGTCATTTTCATTGACAATCCCACCGCGAGCCGTATTGATAAAAAGTGCGGTATTCTTCATCTTTTTGAATACTCCTTTATCAATCAGTTGTTTGGTTTGCGGATTCAGTGACGTATGTACAGTGACTATATCTGATACGCTTACAAGATTATCGAAATCCGTCATTTTTACAAAGCTGTCAGGTTGTACAACGGCATGTCTAGCATTAACTAGCACATTCATATCAAAAACCCTGCAAAACTCAGCTACTTTTTTACCGACAGCACCAAAGCCGATAATTCCTATCGTTTTATCTTTTAATTCACTTCCTGTATAATCCAACTGTTTTTCATCTGTTCTGGTTTTCATGAATCTATCAAGGTAGGGTATGTTTTTATAATAAGACAACATCAGCGCCATTACATGCTCGGCCACTGCCTGCGCATTCACTCCTGCAGCATTAGCTACCCAAATACCTAGTTGCGTGCAGGCATCAATATCTACATTATCATACCCTGCACCCGTCTGTACCAGTTTCAAATTCTTTGCCATGGAAAGTAAGTCGCGATCCACTTTGATATGTTCAGGTATGATTACCTGACAGTCTCCAATATGATGCAGCATTTCTTTTCCCGGCGGCACAATTACAATGTCCCAGTCATTAGGAAAATATTTTTTAATATTTGATTTTGAAATTTGTGTAAAATAGCCTACTATAAGAATTTTCATTGTCAAGCCACCTCCAATTTCTTTGTTTTTACAATAATATGTTTATTGATATTTGTAAAATTGATCGTTTATATAAATTCTACATAGACTGAATTTTTGAATTACATTCGTATTCACAAGCGATCAATGACCTCCAACGATTTGTCATTGACGCGTTTCATGAAGGCTGCGACATTGATTCGAATATGATAAAACTTCTTGTAAAATACGTTGTGAACGACATCGCTCTTTAGCCACTTCCATAAACCTTCAATCAGGTTAAGGTCAGGCGAGTACTTCGGCAGAAAAACAAATTGTAATCGGTGATGCTGCTTCAAGAAATCTTGCACTTGGGCTGCATGATGAATGCGGCCGTTATCCAGGATCATCCACAATATCGACCTAATTAGATTGATTAGAGCCTATACGCAAACCTATTTGAGCCACATCCTTATCGAAATCAACGCCAAAAAAGCCTTGAACATGCTCGCTGTCTTGTCATAGCGGATTGCCCAGCGCATCCACCACGGCATGGATTTTCGTGGTTAATCCGCCTCGGGAACGTCCGATCGCTTGCTTGCTGGCCCCCTTTTGCGCCGGCCCCATGCTGATGGACTCGGACAATCGTTGAATCAATCATCATTTGCTCAAAGTCAGGTTCAATGGTAACGTGCTTCAGGATTTCATCCCAAATGCCGGCCTTTTGTAGGCGCCAGAAAAAGCTGTAGACCGAGGACCAAGGACCATAATAATCGGGTAAATCACGCCAAGGAGCACCCGTACGGGCACCCAGAGGACGGCATTCAACATTTGACGACGGTTTTTGGGTGGTCGACCTCCTTGTGATTTTCGTACTGGGGGCAAAAACATCTGAACGACTTCCCACTCACGGTCTGTTAATT
This sequence comes from Paenibacillus sp. FSL L8-0644, assembly GCF_038008165.1. Lineage (NCBI taxonomy): Bacteria > Bacillati > Bacillota > Bacilli > Caryophanales > Paenibacillaceae > Paenibacillus > Paenibacillus sp. FSL L8-0644. The sequence continues at coordinate 327,900 of NZ_JBBOYN010000001.1, read as the reverse complement.
TGTATCTTCGTCTCATATCTCTTATTCTCCAAAATATTCTCTTGATCTACAGTTTGCGTACACACCCTAGAAAAAAGAACGCTCATTTTTTTGAGCGTTCCTGGGAAAATCAGTTTTCTTCCTCTTTTTTTTCGTAGGTGAAATTTCTTAAAATGACCTGTTTTGTTTTAGAAGTTATTTCTTCTCCCTTATTATCCAAATTTGCAACCTGATCACTTTGGTACTTGTTTGGAACCTTAACGGGATAAAAATCTCCGTGCTCAGTTAACAGGACATGGGGTTGTTTAGATTCAGCTAGATGAGTTAGTTCTTTCTTTCTCTCTGGTGAGAGCTGGTTAGAATCATCGGTTGCCTTAGTCTCAGTTTTGGTTACACTGGTTTTAGAATCGCCGGTTACCTTAACCTCAGTTTTAATTTCATTAGCAAAAGTTTGGCTTTGAATGACGGTTATAACCCCTCCGATAAGAACAGTTAGACCTAAGACAACAACACTTGTTCTTAATCGCTTGTTCACACGCACACACCTCCCTTCTCAAAAGATGTATTACGTATTTTAGAAAATATTAGTATTATAACGAGTTCATAAAAAACATAATAATCGTGGTTAAGTACCATTACCTGATATTCTCCAAAACCTGAAGCTTTAATTTGAAAATTCCTATTTTCATCTGTATATCTTCCATAAACGGCAAAAACCTCTTTTTCAACAGCAATTGATTCTATGGGTTTCGCATTTTTGATAACTTCATTATATTCTTCAGGCGTCAAACCGCTCAATAGTGAATTCGAATTAGCAATTGAAGAATATGGTGGGAAGTCCATTTCATTGAGATGCTCTGAAACCATTGCGTTATGAGCCGACGTTGGCCAAAGCCAAATTACGTATCCGGATACGTAATGATAAAGTCTATAAAAAACGGTCTCCCCACCTGGAAGCTTCTCTAGCATCCCTTTTCAACAAGGGCCTAGAGCGCTCCAAAGTAGGGCGACCGTTATAGTTCATTTATATGCGAATCTGTGCTTATTCCGAAATCATATTAAGTTGAAGAACCCGCTGTTTTGACCTCTTCCAGCATTTTATCGTTATAGCCAAACATCCAGGTCAGGACAAAGGCTACAACCATAGCAGCCAAGTTCGCCAAAATGTAAAGCGGAAGCTGATGGTTCATGTAGAGCAACGTGCCTGGAATGACTGTAACTGCCATACCTGTAGCCGCCAAATGGAAGAGTGAAGCGATAAAACCGCCAACCGCACCACCGATAAGCCCCATGACAAAAGGCTTCATGTATCTCAGGTTGACCCCGAAAATAGCCGGTTCCGTAATCCCCAGAAAAGCAGACAACGAGGAAGGAAGTGCTAACGCTTTTAGCTTGCTATTCTTCGTTTTCAGTCCAACCGCCAGACAGGCAGCACCTTGAGCAGCCATAGCGCAGGTAATGATGGCGTTAAAGGCGTTCGCGCCGTTCTTTTCAAGCAGTTGAATCTCCAAGAAATTAAAGATATGATGCACACCTGTAACAACGATAATCTGATGCAAGAAACCGATGACAATCCCTGCAATACCGAAAGGCAAATCCAGCACAAACGTTGTTCCGTGCAGCACCCATTCTTCGAGTGAATGGAAAATCGGACCGATGGCAAACAATCCCAAAGTGATCATGATCAACAGTGTTAAAAACGGTGTGAGAATCAAATCTAGCGCTTCAGGCACCCGTTTGCGCAGCGCCCGCTCCAGCTTGGCTCCGATCAAGCCCACGAAGAAAGCTGGCAATACCGAGCCTTGATAGCCCACCACAGGAATGAATCCGAACATCGTCAACGGGTGGGCTGAACCGTCCGCAACACTATAAGCGTTGGGCAAGGCTGGATTTACCAGCATCAGACCGAGAACGATACCCAGCACTGGACTACCACCGAATACTCTAAAGGCTGACCATGCGACTAACGCTGGCAGAAAAGCAAAGGCCGTATCTGTTAATACTTGTGTGTACAATAGAAAATTGGGTGAAATGTCCTGTGGCGTCATGCCAAGTAGAGCGAGAATTTGCGGCTGAGTGAGCAAGCCACGTAGCCCCATGAACAGCCCTGTAGCGACCAGCACAGGAATAATCGGTACAAACACATCACCAAAGGTACGGATGGAGCGCTGGAAGACGTTCCCTTCCTTTTTCGCCTGACTCTTCACCTCTTCTTTAGATGAACCAGTCACGCCAAGCTTTTCAACCTCTTCGAAAATTCGATTTACCGTACCTGTACCAAAAATAATCTGATATTGCCCGGAATTGAAGAAAGCACCCTTGACCTTGTCGATCTCCTCAACTTTTTTCTGATCAATTTTCTCCTTGTCATGCACCATAATCCGCAAGCGCGTCGCGCAATGAGCAAAAGATGCAATATTTTCTTGCCCACCGATTGCCTGGATCACTTCTTTAGCTATTTCTCTGTTCTCCGCCATGATGTTCATCCTCTCGTTGATTCCGTTATGTTTGATGATTAACGATCCACTTGATGTTTTAGCCTACTCATGTAAAATCCCATTTCACCGCCTGGAAGAGAGCCTCTCCCTTGTCGGCAAAAAAGCGTATTTCGTCACTCTCTGGATGCGGAAAAATACGACTGGTGAACACCTCTTCCCCATCATTGACGAAAATCTCAACTGAAGACGCATCTACAAACAAATGAAGTTTGATATGATCTTTATCCCATGAACACTGCCGTATCTCACCATACGAAGTGGCTACAGGCTCACCTGATTGCGAACGATCCAATACTAGTTTGCGACTGATGGCATCATATTTAATTACCGTTTTCTCAGTCTCACTCGCACGGAATTCAATACCAAACATCTTAGCGCTTAAAAGATCTACCTCACAGATCAGCTCATAGGCCGTACCTGTAAATCCTTCATAGGTTTTGCTCTCTGAGAATAACGTGTCAGCTACCCGATCCTCACGATTTCTGCGTAGCGTAGTCAGCTCAGGAATTGGCCGCTGCAAGAGTTTGCCCTCATGAAGCGTAAGCTCCCTTGGTAATGTCAGACAATGAGCCCATCCGTTCGGATCTGTGGGATAGTCGATATCCGGCAGACCCATCCATGCCACCATAATACGCCGCCCCTGCGGGTCAATCATCGTCTGTGGCGCATAGAAGTCAAAGCCTCTGTCGAGCTCGTGGAATGCGCCGTGCTCCAGTATTTTTGTACCGGTATCTAACGGCTTGCCGATTACGTAGCCCGATTGATAAATATTGTGATTTTCATCCCCGGAAGGCTCCAAGCCCTGAGGAGAAAAGATCAAGACACCTGCTTCGTTCAGTTCAAAATAATCCGGACATTCCCACATGTAGCCAAACGACTCCAGCCCTGTGCACAATTCTCCCTCAAACTCCCATGAATGAAGGTCGGTTGATCGGTAGAGGACGGCGCAGCCTGTTAAATTCGTTCTTTGGGCACCAATCACACAGTAAAAGCTATCGCCGTCTTTCCATAGCTTGGGATCACGAAAATGGTCTGTATACCCTTCTGGCACATTGGAAATAACGGGGTGCTCCCATTTAGTAATGCGACCGTTCTCGTCCATAACAGCCATGCATTGATAAGGATGTCTGATCCAATCTTCATCTCGTGCATTTCCCGTATACAGCATATATAATTTGCCCTCATGCTCCAGTGCGCTGCCTGAGTAAGCCCCATGTGAATCAAAATAATCCCCAGGTGCAATGCCAATACCCGCACTATTCCATGTGGCCAAATCTCTGGATTTCAAATGATACCAGTATTTCATCCCATGATCCGTTCCGAGTGGAAACCACTGATAAAATAAGTGGTATTCACCTTGGTAATACGAAAAGCCATTAGGGTCATTGAGCAAACCTGTCGGTGGCTGGATATGAAACGCCTGCCGCCAGTGACATTGCTCCACTTTCTCCTCCAAGCTGGCTATTTCACCGGGCTCTGCCTGCTCGATCACTCGATACTTTTGTTCTCTTGTCATTTTCATAGTTGTACCTCATTTTTATTAAAACTTCGCCTCAGGAACCGGTTCCAAATTAGTGAAAAAAATATTCTTTCGGAACCGGTTCCCATACGATTAAAAAAATGCTCATCCATGGATTTGCAACCGATTCCATTTATGTCCGTATACTATGGAACCGGTTTCGAAGAAATTATAATCCACTTGTTCAGCGTTTGTCAACGCTTTCTCTTTCGATAAGGGAATAATTCATGACCGTCACTTTTTCTACCGATTTATGTTCTACCAGCCGCATAATATTTTGCGCTGCTACACGTCCAGCATCCATATACGGATATTGAACGGTTGTCAGCGCAGGGTGAATGACCTCCGTAATATCGTATCCCCCAAAGCCAGTTACCGACAAATCCGACGGAATGACAATCCCTCTGGAATAAGCCGCATTGATTACGCCCAGCGCAATATTATCCGTAGCACACACCATTAACGTTGGCTTGAAATTGTCCAAAATAGCGGATGCAGCAATTCGTGCATCGGACATTTTAAATCCGGTCTCATAGTATCTGATATCATACCCTGCTGCTTGCATCGCATCGTCCGTACGAGACTCAGTAGGCAATGCATCGCGTACAGCCTGCCTAAAGCCCTCCTTGCGCTGCACACCGACGGCAACATCCTTTTCAGTAACACCAACGTAGGCAATTTCGCGGTGTCCCTGAGACAAAACGTACGTGCCAATATCATATCCTGCACGATAGTCATCATGGATAAGGCTATGAAGCTGCTCGTGCTGCTGGCCCACCAGCAACACTGGAATACCGATGTCACGAATCGCGGTCAGATGGTCGTCTGTAATTTGAGCAGCCAGCAAAATGATACCCGAAATCTTTTGTCGGCCCAGCTCATAAATGGCTTCGATTTCACGCTGTACATCCTGGCTCGTATTGGAGATCAGCATCTGATAATGCTGAGAACGCAGTTCCTCATCAATCCCCATCAGCGTATGGGATGTCGCAAAAGAATCCAGACGCGGCACAACGGTGCCGATAATGTTGGTCCGCTTCGCCTTAAGACTCTGGGCAAAGGCATTGGGCACATAGCCCGTGGCTTTAACCACTTTTTCAATTTTTCGTTTCGTATCCACGCTGACAGACCCGCCGTTCAAAAAACGGGATACCGTGCTCTTGGATACACCAGCCATTTGGGCTATATCTGCAATTGTCTTATTCATGAAGTCCCCCGGAGATTTTTCGTATTCACAAGCTTCCAAAACGTCTCTTTTCACATAACCCTATAATACCATATGGCGGGATTGGATTGCTGTGGCTCCAGACCCATCATGCACAAAACGCCGTCCCTTCAGTGAAGAAGGAAACGGCGTCTCATGATGAACGTAATTTTAAAAATCAAAGTTATCCGGATCTGGACCTACCCGAAGATCGGCATTTAACGCCTGAATTCGATCCATATCCTCGCGCGTCAGTTCGAAGTCAAAAATATCGGCATTTTCGACGATCCGATGCGCCTTGGTAGACTTGGGAATGGTGACAACTCCCTGCTGCACATCCCAGCGTAAAATCACTTGCGCCACCGATTTACCGTACTTGGTCGCTATGTCTTGCAGTACCGGATGATCCAGCAATTGGCCTTGCATTAACGGGGACCAGGCTTCCATTTGAATGTCGTTCTTTTGACAGAATTGCAACAGCTCGGTTTGGGTTAATTGTGGATGGAACTCCACCTGATTGATCATTGGCTTGATTTCAGCATCTTTCATGAGATCTTCCAAATGATGAATCTGGAAGTTGCTGACTCCAATTGCCTTAATCCGTCCTTCTTTATACAAGGATTCCAACGCTCTCCAAGCTTCTTTATACTTTCCCTGAACTGGCCAATGAATCAGATATAGATCCAGGTATTCCAGACCCAGCTTATCCAGACTGGCTTCATAAGCTGCTCGTGTCTCTTCATAGCCTAAATCTGCATTCCACACTTTGGACGTGACGAACAGTTCTTCTCTGGACAGATTATTTTCCTGAAGGGCTTCCTGAATAGCCTGCCCTACACTGCTTTCATTCGCATAGATTGCAGCTGTATCTATACTGCGGTAGCCATGCTTCACAGCAGCCTTTATAGCATCGACCAGCTCCGAACCTTCCTCCACTTTAAATACCCCGATGCCAAACCAAGGCATACGAACTCCGTTGTTTAACAATGTTGTGCTTTGTAAGTTTTGTGTCATTTTGTATCTTCCTCTCTATTTTTTAAAAGCTTTAACCTGCAATGGTGGTTGTATCCCTTTTTTCGAGCATACGACTCCAGCCTGTGAGCAGAACAGCAACGAAAACCATAATGCTCCCGATCCAGGCTGTATGAATGAGACCGAGTGAATCCGTTACAATCCCGCCTACATAAGCTCCGATGGCTATCCCTGCGTTGAAAGCAGCAATATTAACAGCAGAGGCAACATCGACAGCTTTGGGTGCAAACCGTTCGGCTAACATGACTACATATACCTGTAACCCGGGCACGTTCATAAACGCAAGCAATCCCATAAAGAAGATCGTAATCAGTCCTGCCGTTTTAAAAGGTGCCGTGAACAACAGGAGAAAAAGGATCACTGCTTGAATCAGAAACATGTAAAACAAAGCTGAAAGCGGCTTACGGTTTGCTGCTTTTCCGCCAATGACATTCCCGATGGCAATCGCAATTCCATACAGCAAAAGAATAAACGTTACCGTACTTTGCTGAAATCCGGTTATGTCGTGGAGTAATGGAGATAAATAAGTAAACACCACAAATGTGCCTCCATACCCCAAAGCTGTAATGATAAATGCAAGTAGCAAGCGACCATTGGTAACCAGTTTGACCTGCTCGCGGAAAGGAGTCTTGTTCCCTTTGCGCAGTGTAGATGGCAGCAGAATCAGATTGGCCATGAGTGCCACTACACCGACGACCACAATCGCCATAAATGCAGCCCGCCAACCCCATTGCTGCCCAATATAGGTACCCAAAGGTACACCTGTGACTGTGGCTACGGTCAACCCGGAGAACATAATGGAAATCGCACTCGCTCGACGATCATCCGGCACAAGATCGGCCGCGATGGTGGAACCGATGGACATGAACACCCCATGGGCGAACGCCGAGATCACACGTGCAATCAGCAGCAAGGCAATTCCACTAGAGACCGCAGCAAGGCTGTTACCTGCAATAAATATAATCATGATCCACAACAGCAACGTTTTACGGGGAACACTTGATGTTAATGAGGTCAAGACAGGTGCCCCGATGGTAACTCCTAATGCATACAGCGTTACAGTTAGTGCGGACATCGTTACAGATATGTGCAAGTCTTCAGCAATGAGGGGAAGCAGTCCCACGCTGATGAACTCAGTTGTCCCAATCGCAAAGGCGCTTACGGCTAGAGCCAGTAATGGCCATATACTTCCTTTTGATTCTGGCGACATGTTTTTCCCTCCTATCTATAGAAATCTTCAACCAACAGATGTTATTATGAGTTATTCAAGCAATTATGAACAGTACGTACTTTTTAGTGATATAGGTACCAAAAAGTACCCTAAATAAAGTTCTTTTTGATTAAAACAGGCTGTTAAGGTATGTATAACAGAAAGCGATACACATGGAGGGATCGGCATTGGGGAAGAAAAAATACAATATCTCTGTTGAGGCGACGTTAGAGGTGATCGGGGGGAAATGGAAATGCGTGATTTTGTGTCATTTGACACATGGAAAGATGCGGACAAGCGAATTAAAACGGATGATGCCTTCCATAACACAAAAAATGCTGACTCAGCAGCTTCGTGAATTAGAGGAAGACGGCATTGTCAATCGGATTAGCTATAATCAGGTTCCACCCAAAGTGGAGTACGAGCTTAGTGAATATGGATGTAGTCTGAAAAGCATTTTAGATTCTCTTTGTGCCTGGGGAGAAAGACATATCATCAAAGAATATGGGGATAAATCTGCGGTTTTGGAAGATAACATTCTGAATAAGCTGTAAAGCCAAAAAGAGCGCCTGCAATACATCAGCAGGCGCTTCCTCTCTCTAAATTCCAAGGGTTACCAATTCGATTTCATTTTATTTTGTGAAATCAATAACCATACGTCCTTGGATTTTGCCCTGCTCCATTTCCTCGAAGATCTCATTAATGTCTTCGAGCGGACGTTTTTGTACAAGAGGGACGACTTTACCTTCTGCAGCGAACTGGAACGCTTCTTTAAGGTCTTCACGAGTGCCGACCAAGGAGCCAATAACTTGAATGCCGTCCAGAACCAGACGAGGAATGTCCAGATCCATCTTATCGGTTGGAAGACCTACAGCTACAACACGCGCGCCAGCTTTTACAACGTCGATGGCCTGGTTGAAAGGTGTTTTGGCAACAGCAGTAACCACGGTTGCATCCAGACCAGCACCGTTTGTTAATTCCTTGGCACGAGCGACCGGATCTTCTTTCATGCTGTTAACGATATAGTCAGCACCAATTTGTTTGGCCAGTTCTAGTTTTTCATCACTGATGTCAAAGGCTACAACTTTAGCATTGAATACATTTTTGGCATATTGCACCGCCAGGTTACCCAAGCCGCCAATGCCGAAGATACCGATCCATTGGCCTGGTTTGATTTCACTTACTTTAACTGCTTTATATGTTGTAACCCCTGCACAAGTTACACTACTTGCAGCGGCAGGATCAAGACTATCTGGTACCTTGACCGCGTAGTCAGCTGTGACAATACATTGCTCTGCCATTGCACCGTCTACCGTATATCCGGCATTTTTAACTTCACGACACAGCGTTTCCCGCCCAGTTAGGCAATATTCACAATGACCGCAGCTTTCGAACATCCAGGCAATACTTACGCGATCACCAATTTTAAGACTGGTTACTCCTTCACCTAATTCAATGACTTTTCCAATACCTTCATGCCCTAGAACTCTGCCTGTGACATCACCGAAATCTGCATTTTTCACATGTAAATCTGTGTGGCAAACTCCGCAGTATTCAACTTGGACTAACGCTTCTCCATGCTTCAAGGAACGCAAAGGTCTCTCTTCTATACTGACTTTCTTGTCTTTTGTAACAATTGCTGCTTTCATGTAGATCTCTCCTTTAAATAGATATGGAATTATTTTGTAATGTACACTCATTATTATAGTAATTTTTGCCCAAAAAGGACAAATATAAATCTAACTTAAAACTATTTAATCCAAAAACGCTTCTTTCTAAGTCCTTGGACCCTTGTAGGAACTTTGTACAATAATTTACAATGTAAAAAGTTTCACATATTCTATTTTGGAAGAAGGATAAAGAAACATGAAAAAAAACTGGAAAGGTTGCCTGTTCAGCATATTTGCCATTATCTTGGCTGTATCGGTAACAGGATGCAATTCACAGCCCGCCATTTCTAGTACCACTAGCACTTCATCCTCATCAGTTAACAACGCTCATGCAGTTGTTCAGAAAGGCCCACACTGGTCCTATGAAGGAGATCAGGGACCGGAACATTGGGGAGAGCTGGAAAAAGATTTTGTTGCTTGTGGTAACGGCCACGAACAATCTCCTGTCAATATAGAGCATACCCATCTGGAAGCATCGCAAACACAGCAACCGCTGCAAGTTCATTACACTAAAACGAAAGCATCCATTTTGAATAATGGGCACACTGTGCAAATCAATGTTGCCGATGCCAGCAATAACATCATGCTGGACGGTACTAAATTCACTTTAAAGCAGTTTCACTTTCACCACCCGAGCGAACATCAAATTGATGGTAAAAATGCTGAAATGGAGCTTCATTTTGTCCATCAAAGCGACAACGGAAGCACAGCTGTCTTAGGGGTCCTTATCCAAAGTGGCAAAGAAAACAAGGCTTTCAACCGCATTTGGTCCAAACTGCCGAAGGATATTTCCCAAGAAGCGGCTCTGGATGAAGAAATAAATCTCGCTGCGCTGCTGCCAAAAGACCTGCACTCCGTTCGCTACAACGGATCGCTGACTACCCCGCCATGCACAGAACATGTAAATTGGACAGTGCTGGAGCAGCCTATTGAAATGTCCGCAGACCAAATCAACCAGTTTGCTGCCATTTTCCCCGATAACCATCGTCCTGTACAACAACTGGGGACCCGGGAACTGACTGCCGATAAATAATAAAATAAAGTGCCGTAAGATGTAAGGTGCATTCTATATTTGAATACCAAAATAAGACCCCTCTGTTCAATCTAGTTAGAGGGGTCTATTCGGTATTAAATTTACTACTCATTACAAACGCACCAGTTCCTCCACCTTCACTGGCTGACCTGTACGCATAGAGCGGTTGGCGGCGATGCCAGTTAAAATGGACCATGCACCGTCGATATGTGAGGCCGCACGATGGAACCGATCCTCTGCCGGCTTATCAAAAATATCCCGCAGCATAACTGGATCTCCTCCGCCATGACCACCTACGCCTTCTTCTACCTCAACTTCATAAGGTGCTGCAAAGTGAGGATAGATCGTGATGGTCTTCTCTTTTAGCGCACCCTCATCTGCCTTGCTGCCACCGGAATTAACATAGGATTGCTCGGATACCCGAACCTCCATCCGTCCCTTCGTGCCATTAAATACGATGATAAAGCCCTCCCAAGGCATGTAAGCATTCAGCGAATAGTTCATCACCGTCTTGTTCTCATACTTCACCATGACACTCAGCGTATCTTCTATGCTGATATTGTCGCCAAATACGCTTTGATCCCGCACATAGCCATCCTCATGCTCAGCATCCAGATACATACTTTTTAGATGCTCATTACGGTCCAGGTGTAGCGCAAAGGGGTCATTCTCCGCTGCCTTGCTGCCGTAAGCCCGTTGATAAAACTCCGTCACGCCACGCTGCTCCGCATTTTCCCGGCCGTAAAATTTCAGATCTCCCATCGCATACACCGTCTCCGGTTTCGAGCCAAGCCAGAAGTTCATCAGATCAAAATGATGCGTCGATTTATGCACCAGCAGACCGCCGCTATTGCGCTTATCCCGGTGCCACCGACGGAAATAATCCGCGCCATGCTGGGTATTTAGCAGCCATTCGAAATTGACTGACAGCACCTCTCCGAGCGTTCCGTCCATAATAATCTCGCGGATTTTCGTATTATGCGGCGCATAGCGGTAGTTAAAGGTGACGCGCAGCTTCCGTCCCGTGCGGTCTATGGCATCCAGAATGTCTTGGCATTTGTCCTCATCCACCGTCATCGGCTTCTCAGAAATGACATCACAGCCCAGCTCCATCGCCCGGATAATATACCGATGATGCACCCGGTCAATGGTCGTGACAATGACGATATCCGGCTTCGTCTCCGCGATCATCCGATCAAACTCGTGAGCTTTATAGGTCGGAATCGGCTCATGCTCGTATTTCTCCTGCAACAGCCGATTGGCATAATCCATTCTCGTCTGATTGACGTCACAGAACGCGATCAGCTCCGAGGTATCTTTGAAAACCGTAACAACTTCACCGTAAAAAAATTCGGCTCTTCCTCCGGTACCCACAAGCGCATATTTGATTTTAGCCAATTGGCTCACACCCTTTACATGAATTGCTTTTATTTTATAGTATAAGAAAGAGCGAAATCTTCGCTTTTATTATGATTTTTCCCAAAAAATATACATATATTATCCTTATGTATTCTTTCATTAAAGGAGACTATCGATATGATCGCTACACCCCGCTTTGCCATTGAGCAAGCGCTACGGACGGTGCCATTCAGCATGTCCGCCGACCATGTCCACCAAGCGCACGAAATCTATTATTTGCTGGCAGGAGAGCGCTACTACTACATTAATCAGCGGGTATACGCGCTCCAGAAGGGCGATCTGATTTGGATTAGCAAACATGATTTTCACCGTACAAGTAACAAGGGTAGCGGCAGCCATGAACGGATTTTGATTAACTTTGATGAAGAATTTGCAGCCTCGCCAATGACTGTCTCTCCCTCCAGCGATCAGAACCAGCCTCTTCTGCCAGAAAAAAGCTTTCTGCTTCGCCCCTCCGCGGAAGAACAATGCGAGCTGGAGCATCTATTCCAGCAAATGCTGGATGAATACTACCAAGAACATGTCTACCGCCAACTATATCTCCAAAGCTTGCTACTCCAGCTCCTTATCCGCATCCGACGCATACAATCAGCCACTGCCGATACCATTGCACCGGAACGTAGCGAAAAGCAGCAACGCGTGTACTCAGTCATTGCATACCTGCATGCTCATTATGCCGAGAGCCTGTCGCTAAATCAGCTGGCTGAGCATTTTTATATTAGCAGCACGTATTTGTGCCGTATTTTCAAGCAGACAACAGGTTTTACCTTAGTAGAATATCTTCAGGATGTGCGGGTCCAGCAGGCTCGTGTGTACTTGAGAGAAACAAACTGGAAAGTGACTTCCATTGCTGAAAAAACGGGTTTTGACAGCATTGCTCACTTTGGTCGTGTATTCAAGCTTCTTACCGGGCACACCCCGCTACAGTACCGAAAAAAATACAAAAAGGAGTAGCCATACGAAAAATCGGCATCTCCTGTTCCAAAGGTTCTCGGAGTTTTAAAACCCGAAGGGTTGGTGTAATCCAAAATGTGCGTTACATCTCCCTTTACATTACGATAATAGCTGTTACTATAGAGCCATGATCCCTTACTGATTTCAATCAGTAAGGGATTTGGAGCGGAATACCCATTTGAGGTATACCATGTTTCATGATCTTCCCATTTGAGTCCTATCAAAGTCATGTGGAGTGCGTAGCTCGGATGGACTTTATCGGAAAAGGCTGAAAACCAAAACTTGTGATGGTTTTCAGCCTTTTCACACCGCCTTTTGATTAGACACACTCCCGGACATTACGTCAAAAGCTATATGCAGGTCTTCAAGCTGGAATATGTGCATAGCTCGACCGCAGAGACGCTTTGAACGCTACTTTTTTCAATGCGAGAGGATCATGCGGCTCTTGTTTTATAAATTCAGTCCACTTAAAGCGGCTGGGAGGTATAAATATGCTAAAAACGATATTAGTTGTAGACGACGATGAAGAAATCGTAAAACTCATCACAAAGAGTTTAAGATACGAGCAATTTGCAATAATTTCGGCATATTCTGGGAAAGAAGCCTTATCCGCATTGGAAGAAAATCACATTGATTTCATCGTTCTTGATATAGTGATGCCTGATATGGATGGACTTGATGTCTGCAGAAGTATCCGAAATTCTTATAATGTTCCAATTTTGTTTTTAAGTGCGCGTGATAAGGACATTGATAAAATCGTCGGGCTCGAAATAGGAGCAGACGATTACATGACCAAACCTTTCAGTATTCAGGAGCTTGTCTCCAGGATAAAGGCTCACTTCAGAAAAGTGGACAGGCTTTTTAGAGAGTGGGATGAACTTAGTCCCAGTAACGAAAAGGCGGATTCTCCGCTCATTTTGAACGATAAGACGTTTGAAGCATTCCTGAATAGCAGGAAGCTCGACTTATCAACGAAGGAATTTCAGATTCTGTCTATCCTCATGCGCCACCCCAATAATGTATTGACTCGTGAGCAGATATATGAAAACGTCTGGGGAGACGAATACGGAGAAATAAATACCGTAACGGTTCATATAAAAAATATCCGTAAGAAACTTGGTCCTGAATATGACTTTATTAAAACAATATGGGGCATAGGATATAAATACACGGAAAGAGAGCAATAGTATGAAACTGAAAATAAAGCTTCCTCTTTTGTTCCTGCTGATGTTAATAACATTCATGTTTTCTATTGGAATGTACCTGAAGCTTGTCTTTGCAGTATATTCCCCTATACGCAGTTCATTGCTGGACTCGCGATATATAGCATTGCTCCTGCCCATATTTGCAATTGCCTGTTTCATATTTATTATTCTAATTATCTATATTCATTTTTGCATAGAGAAACCCATTCAGCTTCTGAATACCAGGCTTGAAGAAGTAAATATTGTACATCCACTGCCTCCGCTAGCTCTGAGAAGTAATGACGAGATCGGAGAACTTTATAAACACTTCAATAAGATGGAGCACCGGCTTCAACTCGCGCACAAAGAGCAGATCGATATGATCGCGGCAATTGCCCACGACTTGAAAACACCCTTGACATCTATTAATGGTTTTACTGAACTGCTGGCTACGCACAAGGATTTACCAGAAACTGAAAAGCAGGAATATTATGATTTGATTCAAAAGAAGTCAGGATATATGGTTGAACTCATCAATGATTTTTCCAGCTTCACCAAAGAAAAATTGGAGTTGGAATCTATGGTAGCTACACCTGTAAAAGCATCAAAATTATTTGAAAACATTGCCCTTGAATATGAGTATGAGTTGGCAGGACTTGACAACGAGCTTACTTGCCGCCATTCATTTACGGAAAATATATTGCTGATGGTCAATGAACCGATGATACGTCGGGTTTTCGGCAACCTCTTTAGTAATGCTGTAAGATATGGAGGGAAAAGTAAGCTGAAAGTGTATATGACCGGATACCCGCTAGGACAGTATGCCTTTTTTCAAATCGAGGATAATGGAATTGGAGTGCCGGAAAAGGATATATCTTCTCTGTTCCTCAAATTTTTCACTGTGAATAAATCGCGGCAAATCCAAAAGGGCGGACTGGGGCTGGGGCTTGCAAGCTGTAAATCCATTATTGAACATCATAGGGGCGAAATTTGCGCCTACCCTTCCGAATATGGCGGTTTGGGGATAAGATTCAGTCTTCCCTTGGCCGCACAACACTGATTTTATTTGTGCACATTTTCTTTTACTACAGGAGTTAAAGGCTACTGCCAGGTGTGAACACCCAGGCAGCAGCCTTTTTTATTTTTTCAGCGGTTTATAGTTTTTTATATTCTCTTTACAAACATTTATTTTTCTTTTAACGAAGCTTTATCTTTGTGTTGTAAAAATTACTTGTAGTAAAAAAAACTACAATCACTAGAACTGGAAAAGGAGGATGTTACAATGTCAATTGAGTTCAGCCGTTGGCCCAATCACTACATGATGTCATACCAAGTCACCAAAGCTTTAGGTATGGCAAGCCTCGGTGCTACGGACGTCACCGAGATCTACGAGGCCTGCAAAAAAATCGACCCCGATGACAAGGACACGTGGCACAGGGAATGGCTCATAACGGCTCAGGCATTGGAAAGACACGGCAAGGAGGCCGAAACGGCTGGAAACTGGTATACAGCACGAAACTGCTACATTCGTGCCTGCAATTACTACAGAATTGCGGAATATTCGGTGATGGATGATGACACCGAGAAAATCCGTGTATTTAAGAAAGTAAATGAACTCTTCGAAGCTGCCGGAAAGTACTTCGATGTCCAACCGGAGAAGATCCAAATCGATTACGAAGATGTCAAGCTGGATGGTTACTTCTTCTCCCCTTCCTGGATAAAAGGTCCGAAGCCGACCCTTTTTGCTCTCAACGGTGGCGACGAGTGGTCCATTGAAAACTATTTCTGGCTAGGTCCCGCTTTTATTTCGTGTGGATATAACTTTCTGGTCTATGACCAGCCTGGCACCGGCCTCTCGCTGTACGAAAAGGGAAAAGGAAGACGAGCGGACAGTGAGGCTTTCCATTCCCGAGCAATCGACTTTCTTCTAACGCGGCCGGAAGTCGATCCCGATAAGATTATCGTGCACGGTGAGAGTTTTGCAGCTTACGACTCTTTGCGATTCGCTTCGTTCGATCACAGGATTGCTGCCGTCATCTCCGACGGCGGTACGCACGCCTTTGATTGGGATGCAATGCTTAAATGGATGCCATCGAGTCTGGCCGCACATGGCATGAGAATTCTGGGGGCAAAAAGCTTGGAGGACTTTGCGGGTAATCCGCGTTTTGCCTATGATCTTGAGGGCGTGCTCCACCAGATAGAATGTCCGCTTCTTGTAATGCACGGAGCGGAAGAGATATTGGTTCAGCCAAATCCGCTGACACAAGCCTTGAAAAATTATGAGCAAGCGGGTTCGAAAAACAAGACGTTCTTCCCGATAGAGGATAGACGACTTGGCGGATTAGAACACTGTCAGGTAGACAACATCAACGTGCTGCATGAGGTAGCGCTGAATTGGCTCTGCTCAATTGGGCTTGGGCCAGCCGCACCTCGCCCTGAGTGATTGCCAAGACGTCATAACGTAAAAGTCTATTTCACTCGCATTCTCCTTTCGTAGTTTTGAATATGAGTCAATCGTTTCTTCTGTTGTGTCTAGATTAACAAATAGTACAGAAGAAACTTCAATGGACTGGCGTAGATAGTATGTTGATGACGTAAACAGCATGAAATACGAGTACATTTCCGTCCGGACAACTAAAAGAGGGTGTCGCAAATCAGCTGTAAATTAGCTGTTTCGCGGCACCCTCCATTCATTTGGGCATGCCTCTCTGATGATTCATAATATTCACGGCAATACATCATCTGAGTATACCTCAAGCAGGTTATTAATATAATTTCTGCTCACGGGAAGATTGGTAATCTCATGACCATTAAAAATATCGACGTTCCTTGCTTGTTTATAAGGCCCCCACAGCGCTTGATGCTTTTTCTGCATCTGGTCACCTTCCTCCCCGGCCACGGGTCATCCCGTGCCTACTTGACCGCCTTGGATATGATCTGATTCAACTTTTCAATAGTTGCCGCAGCATCCTGCTTGCCCAAGAACATCAGGTCGATGGTCTCCGTGATATCCGAGTTCAACCCCGGCACCTGAGCATCATAGGCCAATGCAGATCCATGAGCATGCCCTATGTTACGTCCCTCGGTCAAATAGCTTGAATGCTCAATGGTCGCCTTTTTCATAATGCTCTCATCTGCGGCAGCAAGCGTACCCATGGCATTCCCACCTTCAACCAGCCGCGCCTCCTGCCCCTTCACAGAGACGTAGAATGCTGCCAGCTTCATGGCCTCTTGCACATGCGGACTATTTTTATTTACAGCTACATAGGCAACCGGAATGGCAACGGGCTCATTCTTTCCGCTATTGGATGGCCAGTAGATATAATCAAAGTCGAGGCTTTTATTTTGATTAAACAAGGGCTCCAGCCATCTTCCCGCCGCCAGCATACCGACTTGATTGGACATGAACATCGCGTCAGCCCCTTGCCCTTTGGGAAGTGATCCGAGATATACGGCATTTCCCCTTTTCACCATATCGTACATAAAACTGAAGGCTTCCTTGCCCTTTTCATTGTGGTCCAGCACATATTTGCCTTGTTCATCAAAAATCTGACCGCCATTCGACCACACCCATGAATACCAGTGAGCCCACCAGTTTTCCGCAATATAACCCTGTTTTCCGGCTGCCTTCAGCTTGGAAGTAGCCTCCTCAAAGGCATCCCAGTTCCACTTGCCTTCGTCATAGTATTCTTGCGGCGTCTTCACGCCTGCTTCCTTGAATACCTTTTTGTTGTAATACATGACCATCGGGTTTGAGTCGGGAGTGACCCCATAGATTTCCCCATCACGCTTTGCCGGTCCCCACAATCCTTCTGGAAAATCCTCAGCCTTCACATCACTTGCATCACTTTTTAAAAACTCACCCAAAGGCTGTACCTGCTTCGCCCCGATCAAACGCGCAATCGTCGGTTCATACGAATAAAACACATCCGGTCCGCGACTTCCCTGAAGCTGTGTCAACAGCTTTTGCTCATATTGGTCTCCCGGTACAGGCACCAGCTTAACCTCGATATTCGGGTTTTCCTTTTCAAATGCATCGAGTGCCCGCTGATACACCTTTACCTCCGCAGGATTACCCCAAACCTGCATCGTAAGCCGCACTTTTTGCCCGTCTGTGTTCTCTATTTTGGGAGAGGTACTGCATGCCGCTGCAAGTAAAAACAGAACGATGAGGAAAAATCCAATCTTTATCCAGCTCATGTAATCGTCCACTTTAACCGCCTCCTGTAGCTTCACTTGGTTGTATGCCTTCCTATTTTAAAACGCTTACAAAACTTCCCTATCATCATATGTAGAAGGGTGAGACACGATATCCCCATTTTCATTTTCATATAAATTTTCTCTTTTGGAGGACTCTGATATGACAGCGATCAAGGGAAAGTAAAGGCTGCACAACAAAAAAAGAAGAATGCAGATCACCTGCTTCCTTCTTTCGTATTCCTTGAGCTATAATTCAGTTTTCTAAATCTTTATTAGCATCTTTTCAAAAGTATTATAGCCGTTCGTTTCGCCTATATACGTATAACCGCATTGTCTGTAAAACTCGCTAAGCTTGTCATTGCCCGCAATACAGTCTAAACGGATTCGGTCCTTGCCTGTGAAGTGGATACCTTGTTCAATCCATTGCATCAGCTCACGGCCTAGACCCTTCCCGGTGCTATCGCGATCCACAACCAAACGATGCAGATATACTGAGGTTCCTCCCTCAGAATCCGTTTCGTCTAATCCCCACAACTTACGGTCCCATGCACTGGGCTGCTGCTGCAAGATCACTGCGCCTGCCAAGCCTTGATCCTCTGATGCTCGGAAAATAATCACTTCTCCACGTGCAATAGCGCCGCCTAGGTTGTGATCATCTTTTCCTTTTAGTAAGCGTCCCCATTGCGTAGAGCCTTTGCTGTGCAGCCACCTGGCCGTCTTTAAAATTAACTCCTGAACCTGCTCCTGATCTTCAGTGCTTGCCTGAAAAGCCATTAATCCTGGTTTGACGGATGATTCGACAATAGTCATTGATGTCATGCTGCACCTCAGCTCTCTAATTTTCCTTATGTATAAAATATAGCATAAAAAAAGAGCGTCGGTGATCTGGCAGAGCGTTAAAAATATGTATACTACTATACTCTTATCGGTCATTTATGGTGAAAAATGTAACCTTTCTAATCTTTTCAACCGATGATATCCGTATGAGAACAGTTGGAAAGGTTGTGAATGAGGTGCCAAGCCGTAATCCATATCTCCTCAAAAAGATATTTGGCATGAACAAAGAACGTATACTCATTTTCGCGCTGCTGCTGATCCCGGCTATCGCCGCCTTTATTGGAACACGGCCTATGCCTGCACAGTATATTTTGCAAGGAGAAATGCATCCGGTCAAAGATCTTGGCGTTCAGGGAAGCGTGTTTTTTTCGTCTGTTCAAACGGGTATTGCTAACAATCTCCTGGAGCGTTGGAATGTATATTCCAGTGAAAATGTATCCGGGGGTGCGATTAAGTTTGAACCCATTGCCCCTGATGAAGTGGACTCTTATTTGAAGGACCTTTCAGAGACGGACACGCTAAAATATTCTGCTATGCAAGCTGTACATGCAGCGACGGAATTAAGTGTTGACAGCGAAACAGGTGGTGATTCAACACCTTTCTCGAATCTTAGCAAATTGGAAGATGCTCGCTATGCGGAGCTATTGACTCATTTGCAGGATCTTGCAGGGAATTCCTTGGGTCTGATGACAGGCATCGGACTGTATGAGGAAGCCAATAACATCGACTTTTCAGATGGCGGACGTCACAAAATTGCAGGCACTGGCACGATGGAAGAATACGGGGATGTCGGATCGGTCGGTGGGCTGGAGCAAAAACTGCTGGGAGCCGAGGCGGCAAAGGTTGATCTATTTTTCGTACCGGCAGATTATGAATGGTATGGAGAGGAAGGCAACGAAGCAGAGGCTGCCCGAGTCCAAAAGGAACATGGACTCAAACTGCGCATTATCCCCGTAGAAACACTGGAGGATGCTATCGTGTATTTGAAGCAACTAGACTGGGAGGAAGTACATCTTGAATGAATCAGATTCCAAAGCATTTCCATCCAAGACAGCTGGCAGCGTACACCAAGCCTTGCTAGCGATGGGCACTATAGGTGAATTTATTATCCTTATTTTTACGTTAGTGTATATTTACGCAAATGATTTTTATTATGATCATTTATACGAGTTGGAGCAAAAATTTACAGTCTTTAGCTTTGTTCTGTACTACATGTGTTTTGTAACCTATCTGATCTGGCTAGTTCAAGTACATAAAGCCATCCGGCAAAAACATTCCGATTATCCGATTCGTACCGTGGGAGCCATTGCTCGCATGATTCCTTTTATTAACTTGTGGGGATTCTCCAATACATTCACCCATATTTATAGGTACTTTGCGCTCCACCCCGAATTGGAGCGTAAAGCTCGTTATATTCAAAAGATGATTGTTCCGCTATATTTTGTCTGGTTTGGTGAAGGAATTATTAACCGGATTCTTATCTTACATTTCTCCCAAATGGAATCGATGTCCATGTTGTTGGGAGCTATTATGCAAACCACCAGAATGGCCTTCTTTTACTGCATGACACGAATCATTCACAATAGTCTGGTTATGCTGAATAAAAAAGATGAAGAAGGATTGCATTAAAAAACGAGCTGGCCTCCACGGTCAGCTCGTTTCAATTTCTGGTAAAGTATATTACTTCATCCCCAGGATTTAATTCGTCTGTGAAGCAGGTACAATTCGGTATAATCCTGAAGTCTCGCCAGCCGCGGGACGTACTTCCTGGATGACCCAGCCTAATGACAGTACCCGCCCAAGCCGATCATACTCAGCCTTCGTCAGTTCGGATGTAACGGCTTCGCTTCCTTCCTCCAGGGACAGCTCAGGCTCCCGCCCGAACGCAACGGCAATCCACGAACGAATGCCCCGGATCGTATTGTACTTGATCTGATATCCTTCCGTTACCGCGCTGACAAACACCTCCGGCTCTTGGGACGCCAGCCCAGTGACAAGCTCTGTATAATCAAAATCGGATGGTCCGTCCGTTGGCAGCTCATTTTGCTGCACCCGACGGATTAATTCCTCTTGGGACCAGCCTAAAGAGCGTAATGATTCCAGCAAGAGCGCGTCCCATTGGGAAATACGTACTCTTTTCGTCGATTCAGTCATCGTTTTTTGCCTCCTTTGGGTCATGCACATCGTACAACCGATCTTAACCCTAACGGTTAACCGGGTATGCTACATAATGGCCGGGACTGATTTCTCTCAGCTCGGTTGCACTGTTGTTATCCTTGTCCCATACTAATGAACCGTCTGGTTGGGCCAAGCTTCCCCCCAGTCCCTCCCGCTCTCCGACTGCTCTCGGATCAGGCACAGGGATGGAGGACAGCAGCGCCTGCGTATAAGGGTGAGCGGGCTGCTCATACAATTCATCTGCATCGGCTACTTCTACCAGTCGGCCATGGTGCATCACACCGATTCGGTCTGAAATATGCCGCACCATCGACAAGTCATGGGCGATGAACAGGTACGTCAGCCCGAACTCCTGCTGGAGATCCTCCAGCGTGTTAATGACCTGCGCCTGGATGGACACATCGAGTGCCGAAATCGGCTCGTCACAGACGATGAACTCGGGGTTCACGGACAGAGCACGAGCGATGGAAATCCGCTGGCGCTGCCCGCCGCTGAACTCGTGCGAGTAGCGGTACAGATGCTCTCGCTTCAGCCCTACCTTCTCCAGTAAAGCCACTACGGCATCCTTACGCTCACTCCCCTGATGCAATCTGTGAATATCCATCGGCTCACCGATCAGGTCAAGCACGTTCATACCCGGATTAAGAGAGGAATATGGGTCCTGAAAAATGCTCTGAATGCGCCGACGCAGCGGCTTGAGCTGTTTATCGTTCAGCTTGGAAATATCCTGGCCGTCAAAGCGTACCGTACCTTCTGTATAATCGTATAACCGCGTCAGACAGCGTCCAACCGTCGATTTGCCACTCCCTGACTCACCGACCAGTCCGAACGTCTCGCCACGCTTGATTTGAAAGCTCACGCCATCCACCGCCTTGAGTATCTCAGAGCTACGCCCTAACAAATCCTTTGCGGTCACAAAATGCTTCTTAAGCTGGTGTACCTCTACCAAGGGCTGATGCTCGCCCAATACATTATGTGCTTCACTCACCGTCATTCCCCTCCTCTGCATGGCCCGCTTCGGGCGTCTCGTAGACTCCAGCAGGCACGGCGTCTGGCTCGTTCAACCAGCAGGCTGCTCGCTGATCCGGGCGCAGCTCTACCATCGGCGGCCGCTCCACACAGCGGGCAAACGCGTGCGGGCACCGTTCCATGAACGGACAGCCCGATGGCGGGTTCAGCAGGTCCGGCGGCGTGCCCTCAATCGGCACCAGCCGCTCTCGGAAGCCATTCGTACGCTGGGGCACAGAACGCAGCAGGCCCTGCGTATACGGGTGGCCCGGACGATAAAAGATATCGTCCACGCGTCCCTCCTCCATCACCATGCCGCCGTACATCACGATGACACGGCTGCACACCTGGGCGACGACGCCCAGATCATGGGTGATTAGAGCAATCGACATGTCGGATTGCTGCTTTAAAGACTTGAGCAGCTCCAAGATTTGCGCCTGAATCGTCACGTCCAGCGCTGTAGTCGGCTCATCTGCAATCAGCAGCTCCGGGCTGCACGAGAGCGCCATAGCAATCATCACCCGTTGGCGCATCCCGCCGCTGAATTGATGCGGGTATTGGTTCATTCGGCGCTCCGGCTCGGTAATGCCTACTTGTCGCAGCAGTTCTACAGCTGCTTGCGTAGCCGCTTCCTTGCTCAGTCCTCGATGTCTGCGAATCACCTCGACCAGGTGATAGCCCACCTTTTTGACCGGATTCAGCGAGGTCATCGGGTCCTGAAAGACCATCGCAATCTGGTTTCCCCGTATTTTGCGCCATTGCTTTTCCGTCAGAGCGGTCAGACTTTGTCCCCGATAACGGATATCGCCGTTCAGCCGCTTGCCCGGCGGGGCAATCATCGACATGATCGCTTTCGCTGTCACACTTTTGCCGCTGCCGGATTCTCCTACGATTCCTACCGTTTCTCCAGCATCAATATGAAAACTAACCCCTCGAACTGCCTGATTCTCCCCTTCACGAGTGAAAAACGAGACCTCCAGCTGTTCGACGGACAGTAGATGTTCTGTCATTGTGTTTTCGCTCCTTCCTGTCGCTCCTGGAGCCATTTGTAATGGACCTGTACTATGAATCTATGAAACTATGAATCATCGTTTTACTAATTTGGGTTCAAAACCTACACGCAGCACATCTCCCAAAACATTAAAGCTCAACACAGTCAGTAAAATAAGCAATCCCGGAAACAATGCCATATATGGGGCCTGTGCAATATATCCTTGGGCATTATTCAGCATACTGCCCCACGTAGCATTCGGCAGCTGAACCCCAAAGCCGAGGAAGCTCAGTGACGATTCCATCATAATCGCTGAAGCGATATTGTTCGTCGCCCCTACGATAATTACCGGAATCAGATTAGGTACAATGTGCTTCATAATAATACCAAACGTACTTTGTCCCGAAGCTTTGGCGTATAGTACATACTCCCGTTCACGCAACGTCATTGTCTCTGCACGGACCACCCGGGCAATGTTCATCCACATGAGCAAGGCGATAATGACAATGATATTGCCGACGCCCGGCTTCAAAAACACACTCAGCAGCAAAATAACCAAGAAAGACGGAATCGACATGATCAGCTCCAAAACCCGCATAAGCAGATTGTCGATCCATCCTCCAAAATACCCGCTCACAATACCTACCACTGCACCGATACTGGTCGCAATAATCATGGACGCAAAGCCTACCAGCAATGATACACGTCCGCCGTACAGTGCTCTTGTAAAATAGTCCCGCCCATAATCATCCGTTCCAAACCAGTGTGCCGCTCCCGGTGGTTGGAGACGCTCCAGCACGTTCAACTTATTCGGGTCCTGCGGCGATAAAAATGCGAAAATCGCCCCTAACGAGAATACGATCAATAGTATGAGGGCGACGGCGCCCATTTTGCTCGTCATCAGCTCAATCCCGATGTTGCGCCATTTGCTCCGATTCATGAATTCACCTCGTTGATTTAATTCTCGGGTCCGCAATGCTGTACAAGATATCCGCAAGCAGATTACCCAGGATCAGCAGCAGAGCGGAAAATAAAGTAATCCCCATGATGACAGGATAATCCATCCCTTTCACCGCCGTCATGCCCAGCGAGCCAATGCCCGGCCAGGAAAATACCGTCTCCGTCACAATGGCTCCAGCCACCAGGTCCGCAACCGACATTCCGAGCAGCGTAATGATGGGCAGCAGCACATGCTTGAGCACATGTCGAAACAAAACCAGTCTTTTTCCAGACCCAAACGCGTATTGAATCTGCACATACTCTTCCTTGAGCTGCGTAATCGTGCTGGAACGGATGTACCTCACATACACAGACAGAAAGCCGAAGGCCAGTACAAAACATGGTAAAATTCCATGCTTGATCACATCCAGCACCGAGTCCGTACCGATGGTACGCATCCCAGTACTCGGAAGCCAATGCAGATAAATCGCAAACAAATAAATAAGTAAAATACCGAGCCAAAACAGCGGAACAGAAATCCCGATGTACGACATCAGATTAATGAGCTTGTCGATCCAGCGATTCCGATTCGCCGCAGCCGTCAAACCAAGTGGGATGGCAACCAGCACAGCAAGTATGATGGATGCGCCCATTAACCCGGCTGTAGCCGGGAGACGGTCGAGAATCTGATCCAGCACGGGCTGGTGATTAATTAGCGAGTAGCCGAGATCACCCGTTAGACTCTTTTTAAGCCATAATATGTACTGCACGTAAGCGGGCTGGTCCAGCCCCAAGCTATGCCTCATTCGTTCAATGTCTTCCAGATGCATATTCGGTGTAACAAAAGAGAGAACCGGATCACCTGGGGCCAGCTTGATCAAGCCGAAGCAGACGATGGACACAAAAAATAGCATCGGTATAACTTGCAGCAACCTTCTGGCGATGAGTTGTCTCATACGTTTCCCTTCCCCTTGCTGTTTTCGAAAAAAATAAGCTGGTTAGCCCAGCTTATTTTTGAAAACCCTGTCTTATTTGTGATAAATTTTGGACAAATCCTCGAAAATCACGACCGGCTTCAGCACAGCCTGATCAATACCGCCATACTGCTTGTCGAAAGCTACAATAGTCTTGGTGTAAGCAATCGGATAGATGACAGCATCCTCAGCCAGCAGCTCTTGTACCTTTTTATAAATTTCGCCACGTTTAGTCGTATCCGACTCACCCGCGCCCTCTTCCAGCAGCTTATCCACTTCTTTATTTGAATAATGCGAATAGTTGGAGGATGATCCGGTGCTATACAAAATACGATACGCGTCAGGGTCATACCCCATGATGTAGCCGCTGATCGCCAGATCAAAGTCCTTGGCATTCGTATCGACGAACTTTTGCGACCATGCCGATGAATCCATGCTGTTCACGTCCAACTGAACGCCTATGTCCTTGAGCTTCTGCTGGATATAGAGTGCTTGTGCTTCCTGTACCTTGTTGCCGCCCGGAATGATAATGCGCAGCTTCAGTCCTTCAGCGCCAGCCGATTTCAGCAGCTCTTTTGCCTTGTTCACATCATTATTGAAAAATGCAACGTCGTTCGTGTGATACAGCACATCCTGTGTCAAAGCAGATTTCGCAGTGTCTGCATAATCCTTGGAGCCATAGGAAACTTGAATCAACTCATCCTGATTTAATGCATAAGAAAGCGCCTGACGCACTTCTTTTTTGTTCAGCTGCTTCGTATCACTATTTTCATTAAACATCAGATAAGCTAAGCGACCTTCGCTGTAAGGGAAAATGTCAAACTTATCTGTTGCTTTAATGGTCTCCACATTTTGCGGATCGAGATAATTTACATTAATCTCACCATTTTGAAGGGCCAAATTCGCAGCATTTGAATCTTTAACAATTCGGTATGTTACTGAATCCAGATGCGGCTTTCCGCCAACATAGTTATCGAACCGTTCGAGTGTAACGTACTCACCGGTTTTGTACTCTTTAAATTTGAAAGGACCTGATCCAACCGGAGAGTTGTTTTTTATACTTTTCTCAATATCCGCTTCATTCTCGAAAATGTGCTTCGGAATCGGGGATACCTGTACCAGTGCTGCCTCAAAAGCAGGAGCTGGCTGAGGAAGCTTGAAATCCACCGTTGTATCATCAACCTTGCTCGCCTGAACCGGTTTGCCATTAACCATAAAATTACTTCTCAAAAAGCTGTGCTGCTTCTCATCCAAAATTTTGTTAATGGTGAAAACAACATCGTCAGCTGTCAGCTTCTCGCCATCATGCCAAGTCAGATTTTTTTTCAGTTTTAGTGTATAAGTCAGCTTGTCTGCTGAAGGAGTCAGACTGTCTGCCAAATAAAATGTCTTTTTGCCATTGTTCACTTGAAATAATGGTGCGAATATCGCCTGGTCTATCGTCAGACTTACCCGATCACCCGCATAGTTCGGATTCAGCACCACCGGATCAGCTTGTACGCCAATGATCAGGCTGCCGCCGTCTTTTGGCTGTCCGTTATCAGCTGTTGTGGTAGCTGTACCGGGTGTATTCCCATTCGTCTCAGACGTAGATCCAGAATTCCCGCCGGAGCATGCACTTACAACCAACATCAATACAATGAATACCAATACACCAGTCAAATTACGACGCATCGCTCTAGCCCCCGTGTCCTCTTAGTATGTAATAAATTTATTATAAATCGGAATAGTCGGATTTACAATCGGTCAAAAACTGTTTATTCCCCTTGTCATTAGCATTCCAGACATTATGTGATCGAATCTAGAAAAAAGACACCCGTTAAGGGTGTCCTCAGAGTATCCACAAACTGATTAGTGCCAGGATGGCAGGCAGACCTTGCTTTAATAAAATAGACTTATTGGCAGTTAATGCACCATATACCGCAGCCACTACCACACAAATGACAAAGAATAATTGGATTTGCCGCCCGATTACAGGTTCCGGATAGAACAAGCCCCACACCAATCCGGCTGCCAAAAAGCCATTGTACAGCCCCTGATTTGCTGCCAGGGATTTGCTTGCTTCCGCCAGCTCCTTCGAGGTCCCGAACGTACGCATCGCCCGCGGAGTCGTCCACAGAAACATTTCCAATATTAGAATGTACACATGTTCCAGAGCTACAATTCCGACCAATATTGAACTAAGTAAGCTCAAGGTATGTTCCTCTTTTCCACATAAAGTTACTATGAGGTGATTTTTAGATCGATCCTCAAAAAGTATAGTTCATCTTCCAAAAACAGTAAAGAGACCGAACCTTAGGCCCGGCCTCATTTCTACATGAAGCCTTACATCGTTCTCGCGAAATCCAACAAAGCTTTGGACATGCTGTTGATCTCGTCCGTAGATGCATTCACTTGCTGAGTTAGGGCGGCTTGTGTCTGTGTCAGCGTAGACATGTTCCCGATATTGTGCAAAATCCGCTCGATGAGTGTCTTCATTTCGTCCAGACTGGTCTCGATATTTCCGGTCGCATCAGCACTGTGAATAGCGAGTTTTCTCACTTCATCTGCGACTACCGCAAAACCCCGCCCCTGCTCGCCCGCACGCGATGCCTCAATGGCAGCATTCAGACCCAGCAGATTCGTTTGATTTGCAATCTCTTTAATGAAGTTGGAAATGTTTTGTGTCTCTTCTGCACTGACTTTGGCTTGATTCGCTGCGTCTGTCGATTGCTCCTGAGCCGTAGCCAGCTCCTGCGCCTGGTTACTAACCGAATTAACACCATTCACCATTTCCGTAATGGAATCGGAGAGATGCTGGATCTTGAGCGTGAGTTCATCCGCAATAGCCTGCTTTTCCTTTTCTATTGTAATGTCACGAATGGTACCCGCAATCCGAATAGGCACTCCCTTGCTATCGCGCAATGTTTTTCCACTGCAATAATACCAGCGATGCTCACCATTCTTACGCACCAAACGACATTCCATTTCATAAGGTGTGCGCCCTGTATAATCATTTAAATGATCATTCAAAACTTTAATCGCCATTTCGGCGTCCTCAGGATACAGAATTGAAGCCCAACTGCTAAGCTTGCTTGGGAAATCTTGCTCATCCTTAAAGCCCAGCGTAGCCCGGAATTGCGGTGACCACCAAAATATACTATCCGGATTCTCAATGTCTCCTCCAATAATGTTTACATCGTAAGGAGCCTCCACCAAAACACGATTAATGAGATCGTATCTTGTAACCAATGCCTGAAGCTCCTCAGACTTAATCTTCTGATCGTGCACATCCAACAGAGCGCCTGCAATCCGAAGCGGCACTCCCTGCTGGTCACGGATCGTCGTTCCGGTAGCCCGGAACCAACGATATTCTCCATGCTTCAGCCTCAAACGATACTGTACGTCATAAGGGGTCTTTCCCGTAAAGTCCAGTAAATGATCAGACAATTCTGCCAAAGACCTGTCATAATCTTCGGGATGCAGCCGAGATGACCAGCTATCTAATACATTAGGGAAGTCCTTTTCGCTCTGATACCCCAGCATAGAACGGAATTCTTCTGACCATGTGAACGTATTACTTGGATTGACAGGATCACCCGCAATGACCTCCATGTCCCATAAGCCAATCTCTATAGCCTTGGTAACAAGCTTCAAACGGATATCAACATGTTGAGCATCATTTTTCATGGACTCTATCGCTTGGTTAACATTGTTTGCGATTTCTTGAACCTCAGGAGAAGCTGAGGAAACCTGTATTGCAGCAGAATAATCTTTTTGCTGTATTCTTTGTGAAAGTTTGCGGCTTTCTTCTACTAAAGGAGCAAGTGATTGAGACTCATTTTTCTTGAGAAACATATATGATCTTCCCTTCTAAGCCAATATATAAAACGGTATAATTTAATATCGGAATTTTATTAAGAATCATTATAATTAAATCTTTAATTACATAGGCATTAAGACTTATTTTTCATGTCCATATACCTATAATTCCATACAGAAAACATCGAAAAATGTCGAAAAGGAAGAATTCTAACAAGTCTGGAAACAGAAAGAGCACCTTTGCATTACTGTGCAAAAGTGCTCTTTCTGTCAACTATTCAGTTCGTTATATCTTATTTAATTGAAGCAACGTATTCCTCGCCCTTTTCTTTATCATATTGGCCTTCCCATTTGGACATGACCACAGCGGCAAGCGAGTTACCTAATACATTAACTACCGTACGCGCCATATCCAGAATGCGATCAATACCAGCGATAAAAGCCAAACCCTCCAGCGGGAGGTTCACTGCTCCAAGCGTAGCGAGCAAAACGACAAAGGAAGCACCCGGCACACCTGCAATACCTTTGGAAGAAATAATTAATACTAGTACCAGCGTGATCTGTGTCGTGATTGGCAGATCAATACCATACATTTGGGCAATGAAAATCGCAGCCAGTGCCTGATACAGGGTGGAACCGTCCAGATTAAAAGAATACCCAATCGGAATGACAAAGGACGTAATTCCTTTAGGACATCCGAACTTCTCCATCTTCTCCATGATCTTAGGCAAAACACTTTCCGAACTGGCCGTCGAATATGCAAGCAACAGCTCACTTTTCAAAATTTTAATCATGGTCCAGAGACGGGTACCGCACAGCTTGGCGATAATTCCGAAAACAATCACAATGAACAGCGCCATGGAGCCGTACACCGACAAAACAAGCTTCAATAACGGCCATAATGAAGCCAACCCAAACTTGGCCACTGTCGTTCCAATCAGTGCAAATACTCCGAACGGAGCCAGGCGCATGACCTGATTGGTTACCCAGAACATGGCGTCGGCTACGCCTTCAAAGAAATTCAGCACAGGCTTGCCCTTGTCACCAATCGCCGCTACCCCTAGTCCAAACAGTACGGAGAAGAATATAATAGCGAGCATATCTCCCTCGCCCAGAGCTTGAATAACATTGGTAGGAACAATATGCACAATCGTATCTATAAAGCTATGGCCTGACTTCTCTGCAGTCTCCACATAGGAATGGATATCACTCTTCGCCAGGTGGGACATGTCCACGCCGTCACCAGGTCGAACCAGGTTGGCAACAAGCAGTCCGAACAGGATGGCGACTGTCGTTACAATCTCAAAGTACAGAATGGACTTTCCGCCAAGTTTACCTAGTTTTTTCATATCGCCCACGCCGGCAACGCCGATAATGAGCGTTGAGATCACAATAGGCACGACAATCATCTTGATCAAGCGGATGAAAATATCGCCGATTGGCTTTAAGTAGACTTCCACCCCTGAATTGCCGTAAAATAAGGCACCAATAATAATACCTAAAGCCAGACCGATAAAGATTTGCATCGTCAAATTAATCTTTTTCACTTCGTGTCCCCCCCTGGCTGATTTGTATATTTTTGCAGTATGCTGTTCTTAATATTCAAATGATGTTATTTATACTACAATCTGATCTATAAAAACCGACAATTATCTACAGCTGCATTTATTTTTTTCTATAAATTCACAAACTTTAACGACGAGCCTGTGAATTTAGCTCACATTGCCTTTCTGACTGAATACCCAGGAGGTGAATATGAATGAAGTTGAACACGCTCCTTTTCCTGCTCATGCTTGTATTTGTACCGCTCGCAGGTGAGCTGAATATTCACCCGTTCGCTAATACATTCCGTCTCAGCTTTGGTACGCCTGTATTTTTTTTCTTTCTGTTATCTATTCGTCATATTGCGCCTGCATTATCGGGAGTGCTTGCAGGGATAGCGGTAGTCGCCTTTCGCATCTTACTCAATCATTACACTCAGTCCAGTCTTCTCTTCGAAGAGTTGCTGATCTTGCATGGCCCTACCTTTTTTTATTACATGGTCTACGGTCTGCTCTTCCAGCTCCTTAACATTAATGCTGAGCCTTACCGCGCACTCCGTGTGGGTATCCTCTCTGTAGGGATTGAGGTTGCCGCAAGTGTGTCGGAACTTAGCGTCCGGTGGAGTATTGACGGCGATTTCTGGGACATCATTAAGATCAGTAAAGTAGCTTTTATGGCTATGATCCGCAGCTTCTTCGTGCTTGGGTTTTATAATATGATTCGGTTAAATCAATCGGTCCAGCATGAAGAGGCACAAAGACAGCAGACGGAGCGAATTTTACTTCTTGTATCAGACTTGTATGAGGAGTCGGTCCAGTTAGGCAAAACGCTGTCACATGCAGAACAAATCACTCGTGAAAGCTACGAGCTGTACCGTGAACTGCAACAGGATGAATCTCTAAAGGATAGAGAACATTACGCCAGACAGGCACTTCGTATTTCCGGACAGGTTCACGAGATTAAAAAAGACAGCCAGCGGATTTTTGCTGGTTTGTCCAAGCTGATTGATGCCGAAAGCGGAGTGCATTACATGGCTTCTCAAGAGCTTGGGGAGCTCATCATCCGAACGAACAGCAAGTACGCCCAATCACTGGACAAGTCTATTCGTTTTACCCTAGATGTCGATCCTTTGTTGCCCAAGCTACATGTTTATACCGTTCTGACACTTATTAATAACCTGACAGCCAATGCGGTTGAAGCCATGAGGGACGACGGAAGGATTGACGTTTCTATTCGCTGTCTTCCGGGAAAAGAGGATATAGCTTCATTTAGTGTTACCGACAACGGTCCGGGTATTCCTCAGCGGAAACGGGAAATGGTCTTCACACCAGGGTATACGACCAAGTATGATGAGGAAGGACAACCGTCGACCGGTATGGGATTGTTTTATGTACGTGAGGTCGCGGAGAGCCTTGAAGGAACGATTGAACTACAACAGATTGAGGAAGAGAATACAGATAGATTACAGACCACTTTTAGAATTACATTGCCTTTACGGAAACTGACGGAGAAAGGAAGATAGCCCGGATGCGTTTTTATATTGTGGATGACGATCAAGGGATTCGTTCTATGCTGGCAGACATTATTGAAGACGAAGGTCTAGGGGAAGTCATCGGGGAAGCGGAGGATGGTTCCTATGTGAATAGCGGCCTGCTGGAGCTGAACCGGATTGATGTATTGCTAATTGACTTGCTGATGCCGCTTCGTGACGGCATTCAGACCGTGCGTGCACTCGGCGATCAATTCAGCGGCAAAATCATTATGATTTCTCGCATCGAATCCAAAAACATGATCGGCGAGGCGTACTCGCTCGGTATTGAATATTATGTGGCCAAGCCTTTGAATCGACTGGAGATTATTGCAGTTATTCATAAGGTGGCTGAGCGTCTGCGCATGCAGCAGTCGATTACGGATATCCAGCGGACGCTTCAAGGGTTGTCGATGTTCACATCGAATAACCCAACGGCAACGATTGAACCGACCCGAAACATCGTAACTTCCGGGCAGTTTCTGCTCTCCGAGATGGGAATGATCGGCGAAGCTGGGAGTATGGATTTGTTGGACATGCTGGAATTTCTGGACCAGTATGAGGAGGAAACAGGCAATCTGTCTCCCTATCTGTTCCCGCCGTTGAAGGATATATTTGCTAATGTAGCATCCAAACGGTTAGGGGCTTCAGCCTCAGCAGTAGAGCTGAGTAAGGAAATTAAAGCATCGGAGCAGCGTGTCCGCCGCGCTATTTTCCAGACGCTAAGCCATATAGTATCGCTCGGGTTGACTGACTATACCCATCCTAAATTTGAAAATTATGCATCCAAATTTTTTGACTTTACAGAAATCCGCAAAAAAATGCTGGAGCTACAAAACAATGTGGAGCCTTCACTGTCCCAAGCCCGCATTAATACGAAAAAGTTCGTACAGGTGCTCTATATGGAAGCAAAACGACTATTGCATTAAGAGAAAAAGCACCTGCATCTCCTCATGTATCTATTACTCGGAGATAAAACAGGTGCCCATCGTTGATGATTAGATATCTCTTTAATCCAGACTCTTTCCCTGCCACTCCATAGCTTCCAAGAGATCTACACCATCGGACAGCAGACGTTTCAAGACATTCAGTTCTTCTGAGCTGTAACGATTTAAAAATTGAAATAACTGTTGCTGTACCTCAGCATGCAGTCGCTCATGTACAAGAAAGAGTTTTTTTCCCAACGGGGTTAGCCGAAAATAAATTTCTTTTTTGTTGTCGTTCAGCTGGGTTCTGCGAATCCAGCCTTCCTTGAGCAGCTTGGTGCTGACTTTCGAAACGGTACCTTTGCTCAGCTCCATTCGTTGCGCTAAGGTTGTAACATTGATCGGCTCATGCTGCCCGATACAATCCATAACGTGTACATCCGTCATATTGAGCGAAGTCATTCCATCAAAGTGCTCGCGGATTTCTTCGAGAAAGGTCATGCTCTCTCTTTGCTGATGCTGCTCCCACTGATGATTCATCTTAATAAGCAAATCATAGACATGCTGAACCGATGTCGCCTTTTCCATACGAACAAGTAGTCACTCCTTTGGCATACTCCTCCTTTCATTATAGCCCACATTTGTTTCACAAGAAACAATATGGTCATGTTATGAACATACCCTTTCCCCTTTATACCAATGTGGCAATGCCTTCCTTAATCACACTCAATATATCCGTTTGTTTCATAGAAATGGCCCAAGCGATATACCCATCCGGACGGATGAGAACCGTATGCACATCTCTCCATCCCACGGGCACTTCCTCGGCTACGGCCTCCACATATGAAATATGTGAAAGTGAGCTATGGTGAAACTCATTCGATACCTCATTATCCTGTGCAAGATGGAGAAGTACAAAGCGGCCTTCATGAAGAAGATCGTAAGCATACGTTGTCATTCCGTCAGGCAAATGCAATTCAAAATCAGCAAACCGTTTCCCGTTCAGTGGATGCTGCGGTATATTGCTAGCCGCTGGATAGCATACATCCAGTGCACTAATCTGCTCTGCCATAGATTGATTAATTTCCGGATGGCGGAACCATTCCTCATGCAATTGGCGGTGTGCCAATACAGCAGGCGTAAAGTCCAATAAGCGGGTCTGAACCTCGGTATTCCGTAAGAACTGCGTATTAACCGGATAACGTTCGTCATGATAGCTACTCAGCAGCGTGTCTGGAGCCCAGCCACGAATCACTCCGGCCAGCTTCCATCCCAGATTTGCCGCCTCTTGCAAGCCAACATTCATTCCCTGTCCACCTGCCGGGAAGTGGATATGCGCAGCATCACCTGCTAGCAGGATTCTCCCTTTACGATAGGTCTGCGCCTGCCGCGTTGCATTCCCGAATCGAGATAACCAGCGAGGATTAGATACGCCAAGATCTGTACCGAGCAGATCATACAGTCCTGTCTGCACTTCTTCCAGCGTCACAGGTTCGTCCTTCGGAATCTCCATCATTCGCGGTGTAGTCAAAATAACCCGATAAATATCTGGATACACGGGGGCAATCATCACCCCACCTCGTTCACTATATTCGGAATGTACGCCACTTTCAGGCGGATTGACTAACTCTACATCCGCCAATACAGCGGTCAGAGTCGTATCCGTGCCCGGAAAAGCAATCCCGGCTTGTTTACGCACGATACTCCCAGCCCCATCCGCTCCTACGACATAAGCAGCATTCATTACCGATACATTGGCTTGTGGTCCAGATGCGCATACACTCACCACCTCTACGCCCTGCTCGTGCTCTCGCACAGATACCACTTCCATGCCACGATGGACGACAACTCCCAGCTTGAGCGCATGCTCCTCGATCACTTGCTCTGTAATCACCTGTGGAATAAACAACGTATAATTAGAAGAACTATCAAGCACAGAAAAATCCAAGCGGGTATTCAGCATTGTAAAGTGACCCGTACGTATAGGTCTGCCGCGCTTCATAAACCGCTCCTTCAATCCACGCATATCAAACATCTCAAGCGTCCGTGGATGTAGCGTAAGCGCACGCGACTGGCCACTGGGCTCCTCTAAACGTTCAATTACACATACGCTTACGTTTGCTAATGCCAACTCAGCAGCTAACCACATTCCAACAGGTCCGCCGCCTACTACAATCACTTCGTAATCCATGTTCACACCCCTATCTAAAATCTTTATTTCCACCACCTAATCGTTTCTCACGAAACAATATATACATACAGAAAGCTCCCCTTAACATTTCCGCATGTACCAAACAACATATAAAGCCTTTTTTATTGTTTCTACTGAAACAATATTATTGTAATTTAATTGAGAACAATTATCAACCACTTTATTAAAAAGATTTCTACCCTTTACTTTAAATCATGCATTCATTTACATTTCATAAAATATAATTGTATAATCGTTAAATGAGACTAAGCTAGAACAAACTCTCCATAGAAGGGATGATCATACATGTCAGATGCCAATCAATTATTCGGTCAAGCGCTGGTTAAATCACTGGTCGGGGAACGTGGACATATTCGAGTAGCTCGGGCTTTACCAGACATTGACGTCGAGCTGGCAGGGAAGAAAAATGCAGAAATGCCTTACAGCATTTATCAACTGCTGAAGCATATGATCTACTGGCAGCAATTTATGCTGGAGCATTTGGAAGGACGGAAGCCCCAGCTTCCGGGCAATGTCATGGAAAGCTGGCCCGAAGAGACTGGACCGCAAAGCGAAGAGGCATGGCAGGCTCTCATTAACGAATTTTTACAGGGCGTAGATCAAGCTGTGCAGATTGCCGAAACCGCGCAACTGGATGATTCACTAGCTCATTTCCCAGGTGAAACGAAAGCAGGACTGCTGCGGAATATCGCTTCCCACAATTCATATCATTTGGGTGAAATCGTACTGCTACGCCGGATCTATGGAGCTTGGCCACCACCAGGAGGTGGCTTTCCAGCTTAAAGGCAACACCACCGCTCTAATCAAGATTCCTTCCATCCGCCGCTTCATACCTCCATCATTGCATTGGGATTTAGGCACCGCGAGGAACTCGCTCGCGTAGCCTATATGGGAACCCGCTAACTCGACTTGAAGCCGTTCATCCGTAATCAAGTGCAATCCGAATAACGGTTCCCATGATGCAAGATCAAAGAGAGGTTTCGAGGTTATGGTGAGACACTTATATTTAAATCGTAATATCGCCTGTATGATCGTGATCAGCCTTATTGCTAACATGAGTGGAAGTATGATCCTTCCACTCTTTGCTATTTATGTAGAGCAATTCGGGATATCCGTACTCGGCATGAGCATTTTATTTTCTCTGTTTTATGTGGGGAGATTTCTTGGTGGAGGCTTGGCAGGACGAATTTATGAAAAGATTGGCGCAAAACGCTTGGGGTTGAGCTTACTCATTGCCGAAATCGCTTGTATGCTCCTGTTTCCGATTGCAACAAGCTTCATCATTTTATCCATACTGAGACTCCTTCAGGGCTTGGTAGCTATAGGGCTAACCGTCTTTGTAAGAGTCACGATCAACCATATGAGCACCGCAGAGAATCGAGGCACGCTCAATGGATATATCAGCAGCAGTGAAGGTGCCGGTATGATTTTAGGGCCTCTTATGAGTGGAGCTATTGTTTCTTATTTTTCTTTATCCATTCCGTTTTATTTCGTTGCTATTTTCTCATGTATATCCTTCGTTGCCGTCTCCAGAATGACCTTCCCCAGTCTCTCCTCCAAACCTCAGCAACAGCACGTACCCCTTCATGAGTCGAAAAGAAAAACCATGCTAACGAAACAGCTACTGCTCTATTCCACCATTCATTTTCTTGAAATGAGTGCATTCGCTATATTTTTAACGTACTTCTCCATATATGCAACCTACAAGCTCCATTGGAGCCCCGCAGAAATTAGCTTAGCTTTTACAATTATCGGCATATCGACCTTCATCTCAGCGCCCTTTATTGGCAAAATATCTGATCTACTTAAGGATCGCTTGATGCTTTGTATCCTCGGTCTATTGTTGATCATGGTGGAAATCATTTTATTTCTTTGGTTCACTGAACCGTGGATCGTATACTTAGGAATGTTCATCGGAGGTATCGGAGGGGCCAGCTATCTGGATTCCTTTTACTCGCAACTAGGGGATGTTATTCCTGAGGAGAACAGAAGCACATTTATCGGCAACGTCGTATCTTTGTCCGAATTGGGGGCTATTGTGTCTCCGATCATCGCAGGTGTACTCATGGAACGCTTTAGCATCAACACTCCCTTTTACTACAATTTGATTTTGGTGTTGATCGCCATAGTTATCCAATATGTCATTCGATTTAAGTCGAAATCTATAAGAAAAAGGCCAATTGCATAAGCAACTGGCCCCCTTTTTCATCACAGCTCCAACTCAACTGCAACCCCAAAATGATCCGATACAACTGGTCCTGTTTTTCCGTTCAGTACAACGGTTGAGGATTGTACCTGTGCAGCCTTATTGGAGAAGATAAAGTCAATGCGGAGCGGCTCCGCATTACTTTCCCAGCCAGCAATAGCTTTAATCACCGTGTGGCCATCATCACGTACTGCTGCATTCGGATAGGTGTCCGACCAGCCGGATTGCAGTACATAGTCATATCCTTCTCCGCGCACTTCAGCCGCGTTGTTGAAATCACCCATCATGAACACAGGAGTCGGAGCAAAAGAATTTAGCACTTTGGTTGTACGATCCCATAGTCCACGGAAGGATTCTTCATCATTCCACCAGTTAAAATGTCCACTTACAAACCAGGCCTGCACTCCGTCCACCACAGTTTGAATACCGACAATTTTACGTGAGCGGTAGTTGTCATAATCCTGTAGCGAGGAAACATATTCGTTCACCGTAGCTGTAATCGGTGTTTTCGACAGAATCGCCACCCCCTCGTCGTATTTGGCAAAACCAACATGCGCGGGAGCCCACGTCCAATGATAGCTATCAGACAATAGCCCGTTCAGCACATAAGCATAGTTATCACGCTTAATGACAACTTCAGGATCTGCGCTATGGTAAGTGCCCAAATCGTCCGCTGACAAAGGAGCCTCTTCCATGGACTGGTTCACTTCCTGTAAAGCAATGACATCAAACTGCTGTTCATCAATAAAAGCAGCCAGTTGCTTTAGCTTATCGTGCTGGTTTTCTTCCATCCAAGCATGTGCATTTAAGGTTAACAACTTCAAAGTAATCACCTGTTGAGTATGTCTTGTATATCTGATTTAAGCACATCAGCCTTCGGTCCGTAAACCGCCTGCACCCCATTATCTACTTTTATCAAGCCCAAGGCACCCAGCGCTTTCCACATTTTTTCGTCCCCAACGGCATCTGTATCCTTCACCGTCACACGCAGACGGGTCATGCAAGCGTCCACCTCGACAATGTTCTGCTCACCCCCAAGTGTCTTGATGATATCCGTAGCCAGTTGATTTTGAGTGGAAGTAGCTGCCACACCCTCTGTCTTCGTACTCCCTGCCTCGGAAGTCCCTTGGGGCTCCTCATCCGTATAGTTCCCCAGTCTTCCCGGCGTAGCCATTTGGAATTTACCGATCATAAAATAAGCGATAAAGTAGGTTGCTACCGCAAACACCACGCAAGTCAGCACGAAGTTAATAATATCCTGCACCAACCCCGCATTTATAGACAACGGCATTCGGGTCAGCAGTTCAATCATACCAAATGAATGTAAACGCAAATGTATGATGTCAGCCATTCCGAACGCAATACCGGTAAGAATAGCATAAACCACATACAGCACAGGCGCCACGAACATAAACATGAATTCCAGTGGCTCCGTTACCCCTGTTAAAAAGACAGCTGCGGCTGCCGAAAAGATCATCGACTTGTACTTGCCGCGTTTGTCTTTGTCTACACGGCGATACATAGCCACCGCTAGTCCCATAAGGATACCTGCTCCACCAATCATTTGTCCTACCTTGAAGCGGGCAGGCGTCACGCCTTCCAACAAGCTATTGTAGGCTGTCGGATCGGTACCACGAAGCGCACTCAGGTCACTTGCCCAAGCCAGCCACAGCGGGTCTTGCCCGGCAACGACACTTCCTGCCCCGGAACCTGTAAGCGTTGTGTAAACGCCTCCAAGTTGAGTATAGTTAATAGGAACGGTCAGCATGTGATGAAGTCCAAAAGGAATCAGCAGTCTTTCCAGTGTACCATAGACAAATGGTGCTACAAAAGGAGCCGATTCTCCCGAAGTCGCCAACCAAATGCCGAACTGATTAATCCCCCCCTGGACAAATGGCCAGATGGCAGACATGATCAAACTTACGATGACAGACCATAAAATCACGACAAAAGGAACAAAACGTTTACCGTTAAAAAAGGCTAAAGCGTCCGGCAGCTTGCGGTAATTATAGTACTTGTTAAATACCACCGCCCCGACGAATCCGGAGATGATACCGACAAACACGCCCATGTTGAGTGCAGGTGCTCCTAAGACAGAGGTGAAATAACCACTGACCGGAATCGATGCACCGAAGAGTGTATGGGTGGTTGCTCCCTCCTGGGTTAACATCTTCGATGATACGCCCAAAATCGTCCCTGTTGAAATATTGATGAGAACAAAGGCAATTAAAGCCGCAAAAGCCCCGCCCGCCCGTTCCTTAGCCCAGGAACCACCTATCGCTACCGCAAATAGGATGTGTAAGTTATTGATAATACCCCAACCCAAATTCTCCATGACCCCGCCGACGGTCAACCAGAAATGAATATCGCCAGCCAACATCGCCACTACTTTACCAAGCGAAATCATAATCCCGGCCGCCGGCATAACAGCAACAACCACAAGCAGTGCCTTCCCAAGCTTTTGCCAAAAATCAAATGATAGAAGTTTTTTCATGCTCGTTCAGTCTCCATCCCTTATAGTATGTATAGCATGGGTAGTACTCAAAAAATATTATGCAATCGGTTGCACAATTATTATAATGATATCGCTTTCTATTAGCAATACCCTAATTGTAAATATCTTGGTTAATAATGATAGAAACACTCGAAAAAACCGCGAATTTGTTGATTTTCGAGCAATATCGTATGATAGAACATAATATTTCCTGCTTGAGATAGCAAAAGGAGACGAAGACGATGGCAGTAACCATCAAAGATGTCGCAAAACGTGCTAATGTTGCTACCTCCACCGTATCCCGCGTCATTCAAGACAGCCCCAAAATCAGCGAAGCTACCAAGTTACGTGTCCGTAAAGAAATGAAGGCGCTTGGCTATGAACCCAACTATTCAGCTCAGAGTCTGGCTAACCGAGTCACACAGTCGATAGGCATTATTATGCCTGAATCGGATGTGGCGATCTTTCAAAATCCTTTCTTTCCGGAAAGTCTTCGCGGGATCAGCGAATGGGTGAACGAGCACAACTATACACTGTCGATTGTCACAGGCAAAACGAATGATGAATTGCTATCCCGCGTAAAGCTGATGACCCGGACCGGACGCGTTGACGGCTACATTGTCCTGTACTCCAAGCAAAAGGATAGCATCGTGGAGTATCTTCACAAAGAAAAAATTCCCTATACCGTAATCGGCAAACCTCAACAGTTTGTCAGCGAAACCACCCATGTAGACAACGACAACTACCAGGCTGCCAAGGATGTGGTCACTTATTTGACTGGGCTGAATCATCAGCGCATTGCTTATGTTGGTGGTGATCAGGAACACATCGTGAATCTTGAAAGACTCCGAGGCTACCAAGATGCGCTACGAGAGGTTGGCTTGCCTCTACCGAAAGAATACGTGGTCAGAGAACCCTTTAATCTGGAGGACATGCGCGCGTTATTGCAGGCTACCCCGCCGCCTACTGCGATGATCGTTAGCGACGACCTTGTAGCCATGGCCGTACAGAAAATGCTTGCCCAGTTAGGCGTGTCCATGCCAGAGCAGTTATCCATGGTGAGCTTCAATAATCTAATGCTGGCTGAGCTGATGAATCCTCCTCTTACATCCGTGGATATTGATATCTTTACTCTGGGTTATCAGGCTGCCAAAAGCCTGATTGAAAAAATTGAGGACCCCAAGGAACTGACCAAACACATCATTGTGCCCCACCGAATCGTGGAGCGCAAATCCAGCCAGGTAC
Source organism: Paenibacillus sp. FSL L8-0644 (assembly GCF_038008165.1). Classification (NCBI taxonomy): domain Bacteria; kingdom Bacillati; phylum Bacillota; class Bacilli; order Caryophanales; family Paenibacillaceae; genus Paenibacillus; species Paenibacillus sp. FSL L8-0644. Next base: position 287,117 of record NZ_JBBOYN010000001.1, on the reverse strand, counting down.
TATGAATCTCTAAGAAATGGACAAGAACTGATTTTGTGGATATCCATAAAATCAGTTTTTTTTGCGTTGACAGGGCAAACGGTTGCACTATATACTGAACTCGCTCATATATTGGTCTCGTTAAAACAACGATCTCATTTTCCGAGAGGGGTACGCACTCATGGTTTACAACCGATTATTTGACGTAGATAGTTGGAAGCTGACAACACACGCTCTACATAGCACACACATGCGATTACAGGAAAGCTTAACGTCCATAGGCAACGGTTATATGGGCATGCGCGGCAATTTCGAAGAAACGTATTCAGGGGATCATCATCAGGGAACTTATATCTCCGGTGTATGGTTCCCCGACAAAACAAAGGTCGGCTGGTGGAAAAACGGCTATCCTGAGTATTTTGGTAAGGTCATCAATGCCATGAACTTCATCGGCATCAATCTGATCGTAAACCAAGAGGAAGTAGACTTATTTACGGCACACATCAGCGATTTTGTGCAGGAGTTGGACATGAAACAGGGGATCCTGCGACGCACCTGCACCGTGAACGATCAGGTTCGTATCACTACGGAGCGTTTTCTGAGCATCACCACTCGTGAGCTATGCCTGATTGATTACCAAGCAACGAATATAAGTGAGCAACCTCTAACTATAGAGCTTGTCCCCTATTTGGACGGCAATACGAAGAATGAAGACACGAACTATGATGAGGTTTTTTGGCTGGAGGAGGCCCGAGAGGTTCAGGAACAATTCATTAGCCTGTCCACAACAACTATAGATAATCCCTTCGGTATTCCGCGCTTTACCGTAAACGCTACCATGGGTATTGTGACCGAGGGACAGGATCAGCAGACGACGGAAGAGGGCTTTTTGTATGCTGCTCGCCACTATCAATACAGCGTCGCTCCGGGCGACAGTATCCAGCTGCAAAAATTTGTGGCTGTTACAACTTCACGGGATATGGAAAAGGACGCACTGATTCCACAAGCTGAACGCATCGCCGTAGAAGCTGTGAACAAAGGCTACACTTCTCTTAAACAGGAGCATGTCGCAGCTTGGGCCCGACGTTGGGACAAAGCAGATGTAGAAATAGAGGGCGATACGGAGGCCCAACAGGGAATACGCTTTAACATTTTCCAGCTGTTCTCTACGTACTACGGTGAAGATGCCCGTCTGAACATTGGTCCCAAGGGTTTTACAGGTGAAAAATATGGCGGTGCCACCTATTGGGACACAGAAGCATATGCCGTACCTATGTACCTGGCGCTCGCAGACCCGGATGTAACCCGAAATCTGCTGTTGTATCGCTATCAACAACTTGAAGGTGCCAAGCATAACGCGACCCAGCAAGGACTTCGGGGTGCACTGTACCCTATGGTCACTTTTACGGGTGTGGAATGCCATAACGAATGGGAAATTACCTTCGAGGAAATTCATCGTAACGGTGCCATTGCCTATGCCATTTACAATTACACCAACTATACGGGTGACTTGACCTATCTGCATGACTACGGCGTAGATGTACTGGTCGAAATTAGCCGTTTCTGGGCCGATCGGGTCCATTTTTCCAAAAGTCAGCAGCAGTATATGATTCACGGGGTTACCGGGCCAAACGAATACGAAAATAACGTCAATAACAACTGGTATACCAACACGCTGGCTGCATGGGTTTTGAAATATACATTATCGGTCTTGCCTCAAATTTCGACTGAGAAAGCGCAGCGCCTGGCAGTTACGGCTGATGAGCTTGCACATTGGCAGGATATCGTCACTCACATGTATTATCCCTATGATGAGGAGCGGGAAGTCTTCGTACAACACGATACCTTTATGGATAAGGATTTGCAGCCTGTATCCGCCCTTGATCCCAGCAACCTTCCACTAAACCAGAAATGGTCATGGGATAAAATCCTGCGTTCATGCTTCATTAAGCAGGCAGATGTGCTGCAAGGACTGTATTTCTTTGGAGACCAGTTCACACTGGAGGAAAAAGCGCGCAATTTTGCATTTTACGAGCCCATGACTGTTCATGAATCCAGTCTGTCTCCTTCTATACACGCCGTGCTGGCCGCCGAACTCAAAATGGAGGAAAAAGCAGTCGAGATGTATAAGCGGACGGCCCGTCTGGATCTGGATAACTATAATAACGATACCGAAGACGGCCTTCATATCACTTCCATGACGGGAAGCTGGCTGGCGATTGTACAGGGATTTGCCGGGATGAGAACCTATAATGAAACATTAAGCTTCTCCCCCTTCTTGCCTCAAGACTGGACCAAATATACGTTTAAAATCAACTATCGCGGTCGCTTGCTAAGTATTCTCGTACAGGAAAATGAAGTGATCATTACCCTGTTGGATGGAGAACCGCTGACGCTGGAGCTGTATGGACAGCCAACGCACATTACCAGTGGGCGGCCGTTAATGACGAACAGCGTTTCATAAATCGGGTAGACAGGGGGGAAAGCAAATGAAGGCAGTCATTTTTGATCTGGACGGAGTCATCACAGATACCGCCGAATATCATTTTCAGGCATGGGGCAGCTTGGCGGCAGCGTTAAACATCCCTTTTGATCGGGAATTTAATGAACAGTTAAAAGGAATCAGCCGTACGGAATCGCTCGACAAAATACTGGCGCGCGGTAACCTGTCCAATACGTTTTCAGAAGAAGGCAAGCAAGAACTGGCCACACGGAAAAATACGGAGTATCAGCGGCTCATCTCAGCTGTAACTCCCTCGGACATTCTTCCAGGCATTAAAGCGCTTCTGACAGAACTTCGTGAAGCCCGAATCGGCATCGCTCTGGCCTCTGCAAGTAAAAATGCAGCGTTTATCCTGGAGCGACTGGAGCTAGCGTACTATTTTGACAGTGTGGTGGATGTTACCGCCATTCGGCATGGCAAGCCTGACCCGGAAATTTTCCTCACTGGAGCTGCAAATCTGGGCGTTCAGCCTGCCGATTGTATCGGTATAGAGGACGCACAGGCTGGCATACAGGCGATCAAGGGCGCCGGGATGTTTGCGGTCGGTGTAGGAACACCTTCACAAATGCAAGGGGCAGATATCGTGGTAGCCACGACTGCCGAGCTTTCTCTGAGCATGTTGGAGGCACATTTTTACGAGTTCAAAAAGTGACTCCACTCGGAGGAATTTATATGGCGTTATCTCTAGGATAGAGTACCCTCGCCTCATAAGTATGACCAAAAACGGACACCACTGGTGTTCGTTTTTGTTTACATATACCCAAAAAACTCCCTCTGTCTCTCGCGTCTTCAGCTCCTCTATCGTTGAACACATTAGATTACCATTCCATGAATATTTATTACCATTTTACACATATTACATGCATAACTTTTGAAGGAGGAGGAGTCATGGCAAGATCACTCGAGGCGAAATTGGACCATCTACAAAAGACCCTGGGTCATCTTCCTGATGTCGTCTTCAAGAAAATGAATGTGGGTCAAACGGGAATTCATGTAATTATGATCTATCTCTCTGGTATTGCGGATACGAGCATCATTAACGAACAAATCGTCAAGCCGCTCATTTTAACTGGAATTCGTGAAAGTCACTCCCAAGTTAATCCCGAGAAAATAAAGGAGGAGCTGATACAGCAGACAGCATTTACGATCGATATGGAAGAAGAGACAGACCTTGAGACGTGTGTACACGAAGTGTTATCGGGAAATACCTGTCTGCTGATCGAAGGAACCGATGAAGTCTTTTTTGCGTCTACGGGCCAGTTTCCGTCGCGAAGTGTCGATGAACCAAGCACTGAAACTTTGGTTAGAGGACCGAGAGAAGGTTTTATTGAAGATTTGCAAAGCAACCTGGCAATGGTAAGGCGGCATATCAAAGATCTAAGTTTCAAAATAGATAAAATGACCATAGGAAGGAGATCCTCACGGAAGTTAGCGATCCTGTACATATCAGATATCGCAAATCCGGAGCTAGTTCAGGAAGTTAAACGGAGAGTCGAAACGATTGATGTGGACGATGCTTCCGATACCGGGATTATTGAGCAATGGATTGAGGAACATTCATGGTCTCCGTTCCCACAGATCCAAGCCTCTGAACGCTCGGATAAAGCTATAAATGCTTTAATGTCCGGAAGAGTTGTCATTATGCTTGATGGCACTCCTTTTGTCCTGATTGCTCCCATGACCTTCTGGATGCTGGCTCAATCCCCAGAGGATTATTACGAGCGTTTTCCTTTAGGAACATTTTTCCGCATGCTTCGTTTAACGGCTCTGTTCATTGCAACATTCCTGCCTTCGCTGTACGTTGCACTTATTTCTTTTCATCCTGGATTAATCCCACCTGAGCTAGTGATGTCTATCGTTGCCTCAAGGGAAGGGATTCCTTTTCCCGTTTTTGTGGAAGCTCTAATTATGGAGTTAGCATTGGAAATACTGCGCGAGGCAAGTCTACGGCTACCTAAAGGCATAGGACAAGTCATCGGGATTGTAGGCGGTCTTGTGATTGGACAAGCCGCTGTCGAGGCGGCGATCGTAAGTGCTTTTCTGATTATTGTCGTTGGTCTTACTGCCATTGCGTCCTTTGCAAGCCCGCAGTACAGCGGCAGTATTGGAATCCGGCTTCTTCGTTTCCCCATTATGATGATCGCAGGGATTTATGGGCTGTATGGAGTAATTTTAGCCTTTATTTGTTTAGGCGTACACATGGTCCAGATCAAAAGCTTTGGAGTTCCTTACATGTCACCCCTAGCCCCAATTCGGCTAAGAGATCAACAAGATACTTTGGTTCGGGTTCCTTTTAAATATCTCAAAAAACGCCCTATGATGCTAAAGACACAGGACGAAATACAATCTAACAGAAAAAGGAAGTAAACCTATGCTCTCTTACATCTTTCTGTTTCGTCGAACCCTATGGGCGCAAAAATGCTTTGCTGCATGGATCGCATGTGCTGCTCTCCTCACCGGTTGTTGGGATAGCAGAGAGATCGATAACTTGAGTATTATTCAAGGCGTCGCCATTGATACGGATCAGCAGGATATGCTGGAACTTACCTACCAGCACTTAATAGCGCAGAAATCCAGAAAAAATATGTATAGCAACGTAACAACCTTTAACAAAGATTCAATCCAGTCTGCTTCCAGGGAACAGGCCAAGCAGGTATCCCGTGCTCCTTTATATAGTTTTATTCGCTTAATTTTGATTAGTGACCAAGCTATACAAAAAACAAGAATCGACCAATTGTTAGATACGTTTACTCGCTCCTATAAACCGAGTCGAAAATCCCTTGTTATGATCGTAAAAGGCAATGCGAAAGAAGCGCTCAATAAGATTGGCAAACATAAAGAGATACCTTCCATTGACCTTGAAGCATTGGCCAAAAATAGTGATTTCAACTCAAAAATACCTTATAGAATAACATTAGGGGAAATGTCTACACATATCTCACAAGGAGCTGACTTCCTCATTCAATGCCTAGAAAGCAATGACGGCAATCACTTCTCAGGAGCAGCTCTGGTCAGCGGCAAAACGAAGAAATTTGCTTTTTGGCTGGACGAAGAGGATGTTATCGGAATCAACTGGATGCTGGGAAAAACGAAGGGTTCCATTATTAAAGTTGAGGACCCAAAGACGAAACAACACATGGTCTTTGAAGTTGAGGATGCCCATAGTAAACTTATTCCCCACCTTAATGGACAGGATCTCTCATTCACAGTTCGTATCAAAACAGATATCAAGCTAAACGAAAACTCGGTTACTTCTGTGGACTTCCTGAAGGAATCATTCATCCGAACCGCCAAAGAAGCAGCGCAAGATGAAATCAAACAGACCATATCCCAATCGCTAAACACACTTCAGAAAGAAATGAGAGCAGATGTAGTCGGTTTTGGCACAAAAGTAAAAGTGAACTATCCCGCTTACTGGGATCGGGTAAAGGAAAATTGGCAAAATACATTCAGTCAAATACCAATCGATGTTCAGGCCGAAGTACAGATTAAACGAACAGGTGCTTATACAAAAGGAGAGGAAGAGTAATGTCCAACATACCTTCCATGAAACAGGAAAAAATCTCTACCCTTCAAGCCTTACTTACAGTCACTTCGACCGTGTACGCTGTGGGAATTGTCAGTTTGCCAAGAACCATCGCGGAAAAGACACAAACGCCCGACGTGTGGCAGGGACTTTTGCTGGCAAGTCTGCTTGGGGTAGGCATCGTTTTTATCCATTTTAAACTGTGCCGGAGATTTCCAGGGAAGACGTTCTATGAGCTCAATCCTGTGATCGCGGGTAAATTCATCGGCCTGCTCATCAATATTGCATTTATTGTACATTGCACGATGATATGCTCTTTTGTATGTAGAATGATGGCGGAATTCCTCAAAGGTCTTGCACTGGAGAGAACCCCAATAAGTATGATTCTCTTACCGTTTCTTCTGCTTATTGGGTATTTGACCTGGGGCGGTCTCCATGCAATGGTTCGATTGATCGAACTTTTTTTCCCTTTAACCCTTATTGTTTTTTTATTGTTGGTCGTTCTTAATGTCAACCATTTCAATCTTGATAATTTGCGCCCTGTTTTCCATAAAGGATGGCGACCGATCTTTGAATCACTTAAAGTTATACCTTTCTCTACATTGGGTTTTGAATCCATCCTTATATTAACTAATGTGATGACCCACCCCCAAAAAGCATGGAAGGCTGGGTCAATCGGCTACTCGATTGCAATGGGTTTGTATATTTTAATGGTAACGATGGTCGTCGGCTGTATGTCAGTTGAGGAAGTTTCCCGACTGCAATGGCCAGTCGTTTCTTTTGCACAGCAAATTGAATTCCCCGGCGCGTTCCTGGAACGATTTGAAATATTATTTATCATTTTGTGGACGATCAAAATTTTCATGACCGCCTCAAACTATTATTTCTATATTGTAACGGGGATCAGCCAGCTCACCCAAAAGTGGAACGGGTATATCTGTTATCTCCCGTTAATTATATTATTTTGCCTGAGCATGTATCCCCAAAATTTTGTTGAGATAGGCAACTTCGATAAAATAATAGGTTATTTTGGAATTGCTGTATGCGCAGTAGTACCCTTGGTGCTTCTTGTTATCTCTATGGTCTTCCATCGAACAGAGAATCCGGATGGGAAACAATAGAGAATGCCTCCCCGCTCTTGCCAATGAATCAAACCCCTTATGCTATAGCGTAAGGGGATTTTTACTTTTTACCCGATGGTTATTCTTCGGAATTTTCCAACTGCTCCCTCCACTCAATTTATATCCGTGAACTGATATAATGGAAGAGTTAAGCAGTCATCGGATTAACTATTCTCTCTTAGGAGACTAATGCATATGAAACCAACCTATCTTATGGATGATATACAGTGGCAACAGCTTATTCAAAACGTGGCTGACCATTTTAATGATGTGACGATCAAACGAGGTTTCCAATATTTTAAGCAAGGAAAGGTAAAAGAATTCGTAATGCCTGATGCCGATCATATTGCAGCTGTCGTGGATGGAAGCGAGCTATACGAGGTGGATCTCCACTTGAGCGCTTTTGCTGCCAGCAGATGTACATGCCCTGTCCACGCCAACTGCAAGCATATGATCGCCGTACTACTGAATTACGCGAATGAACAGGAACGTTCTGTACATGCTTTAGTGAACGCTCATTCGGCGGGATTCACTCGATTGTCGACAAAAGCTGACACGCGTAACACACCTCCTTCCCGGTCGAATCTTTCACCGGATCACAAGGAAACAACAAGAAACGCCCTCAGTAAAACTGCAAGTAAAATACCGGACATGCCCATTTCAGAGTGGCATGATCTGTTCGATCAGTGTATCGCCCTTAATCGTGTGAACACACAAAACTCCCAATTTGTCCAAAGCGCTTTAGCCTCGATCTATGCTGTGAAGCCACCGCTTTCACCTGGCATGCAACAGCTATACGGACTGCATGCTCATCTGCGTGTGCTGGAAAAGCTGGTACCTCAGTCTTCCATGCCAGGCTATCCCTCTCATACCTATATGGGGTATTACACGCAAATTGCTGCCGATGAGCTTAAAGAAGCGATCGATCGTGATTTTGAGAGTCCACTGGAGCTGACCGATGAACCGATGCAAGAAGCCCGTATGGCAGAAACCTTAGCCTATTTACGCCGAAAAATGCTGACAGAATCGCGTAACGGTACTTATTTTTCAGACGCGTATTATCAGTTTTGGCTGTACTGGGTGCATCCCGTAAGACAGGACTCCAGCATATATACGGAGGAATTACAGCATTTGCAGGCGGCTGAGGAGGATCTCGGCACTACTTTAGCAAGGCTTCCGTGGATGTTGGCTCGCAGCTGGATGCATATTTTCCAATCGCAGGATAATGAAGCCTGGGTACTTCTTCAGGAAGCGGAACGAGCTTTTCCACTAAAAATCTCTTCCAACCAATTGCTTTTGTTCTTACAGGCGTTGCGTAAAGCTGAGAATTGGGCACGCCTCAAGGACGGACTGCGGCATATCGGTCCCCTGCTTCACAGTCATCGGGATGACCATTTACAGGATTATATGCATGATTGGGATGTGGTTTTGCAGCACCTTCCAGAAGCGGAGCAGGACATGTGGGACACGCTGGTGGGTATGCTTCCATTTGCCGGAGGAATGTATGAAGAGGCACTGCTTGCTCACGAGAAATGGCGGTCATGGATCGACTATCAGCTAAGCATACGCAGTGAACCTTTGAGTTTTCGAGTGAGCGTGTTACAGCCCATTGAAAAGAACGCGCCTGAGTTACTACTCCCCTTTTACCATCAAGCGGTAGAACGCTATGTGCTAGAAAAAAACAGATCCAGCTATAAAGCAGCAGTCAAGCTATTAAAGCGGCTGTTCAAGCTGTACAAGAAAATGAAGCAAGAATCACGCTGGGAGCTGTTCTTTACGACCTTCACCAGCCGTCATAGCCGCCTGCGGGCGCTACAGGAGGAATTGCGGAAAGGGAAATTGTTATCATGAGTCAATATACCGAAACGATTACCGTGCATATCCAATTAACTACCTATGGAGACGCGCTGATCTATGGCGATTCCTCCATGAACTATAGCATTTCCGGCCAAATTCTGAAGCAGCGTTTGTTTGCTTGGCATGAGGCTTCGTTTTATGGCACCGAGCTGGAGATTCAACATGTTCAAGACACGGATATTATCCTGCTGCCTTCGGAGCAGGTGATTCCTTTTCTGGCAGAGCGCGAGCTTCTAAAGCATATCGAATGGATCTGGGACGAGGCCCATGCCCCATGGCTTCAGCTGATCCCTTCGCTTGCTCACTGTATTGAAGCGAAAGCCTATGTGCCCAGCTTCACGGCGTTCCAGGCAGGGAAGCTGCAATGGGAATGGGATGCGGAAGCACTGGAAAATATCCAGCCGGCAGAGCTTGCTTTGCTAGGCAACTTGGAGAAGGACGAACAAGATGGGCTGATAGCGGCGTTCTCGGCTGCCGTATTTCAACGCTGGTACGGCACCGAAGCGGAAGCCGCCGATTTGCGAAGAGAATATCCGATTCTCTTCGCCTCCAACCGCCCAGCCGCGGCGGGTCTAGACGCGCGGGCCTGGCTCATCGCCATCGGCTGGAAAGCTGATACCGCGCCCTTTCGGCCACTACTACAACTGCTGGAGCCAGAGCTGGAGGACGACGAACCGTCCTGGCAGCTCAAGCTTGTGTTGCAGGACAAGCAAGACCCGGCGTTGCTGGTGCCTGTACAGCTCGCCGATGATGGGTACGCATCCGGCTCATGGCCCGATGCCTGGACAGCACATGTCCGTGAGCGCTCAGCCGGGTGGCTAGAAGGCTTGACCTCGATTTTGCCTGCCGGGCAGCGTGCCGGAAGCCGCGATGACGTGCTGAATCGCCCGCTCTCCGACGAAGCGGCGTGGCAATTCCTGACGACCGACAGCCAGCATCTGCTGGAAAGCGGTTGGCAAGTGCTGCTCCCGGCTTGGTGGGAGGCAGCTACCCGCAAGAAGCCGAAGCTGCGGGCCAAGGTACGCCCGGGCGAAGGGGCGGGAGAGCGCACGAAGGGCAGCTCGCTGTTCGGACTGGACTCGATTGTCCAGTTCGATTGGCGCGTTGCCATCGGTGATGCCGATCTGAGCGAGTCGGAATTCGCCGAGCTGGTCGCTCGCAACGAGCGCTTGGTGCGCTTCCGCGGGCAATGGATCGCGCTCGACCCCGCGCTGCTGGCGCAGATCCGCCGGGCTATGGCCGGGATCGACAGCGCTCAGGGATTGTCCTTTCAGGACATCCTGCAGCTGCACCTGCTCGGCAACGCCGACGATCCTGAAGGCGACGCCTCGAATGAGCAGCCGGAGGATGCGGCACGCTTCCGGCTGGAAGTCGAGCTGAATGCCCATCTGCTGAAGCTGATCAGCCAGCTCGGACAGCAGTCAGAATGGCCTGCATTGGACGTGCCGGACGGGCTGCAAGCCGAGCTGCGGACGTATCAGAGGGACGGGTACGCATGGCTTGCCTTTTTACGGCGTTTTGGACTGGGGGCCTGTCTGGCCGATGACATGGGACTTGGTAAAACGGTGCAGTTTATTACTTATCTACTGCACTTACAGGAAATTGCCGCTGAGACGGGTGTCCGCTCCAGTTCGCTGCTGATTTGCCCGACGTCGGTGCTGGGCAACTGGCAGAAGGAGCTCAGCCGCTTCGCCCCTTCATTGAAGGTCATGCTGCACTATGGAAGCAAGCGGGAGCAGGGAGACTTGTTCCGCGAAGAAGTCGAGCAAGCCGATGTCATCCTGACCTCCTTCGCTACGGCAACCCTGGATCAAGAGCTACTACAAAGCATGACCTGGGATTCGGTCTGCCTGGATGAAGCGCAAAACATTAAGAATGCGCAAACCAAGCAATCCGCAGCCGTGCGCAGCTTTCCTGCACGTCATCGGATTGCGTTGACCGGGACACCTATTGAAAATCGCTTGTCCGAGCTATGGTCCATTTATGACTTTATCAATCCAGGTTATCTGGGCAGCTCACGCGCCTTTAGCAATCGTTTTATGAATGCTATTGAGAAGGAACATAACGAGCAGCGCACATTAGATTTGCAAAAGCTGGTTCAGCCTTTCATGCTGCGGCGCAAGAAGAAGGACCCTGCTATACAGCTTGATTTGCCTGACAAGAATGAGATGAAAACCTACATTCATCTGACCTCTGAGCAGGGCGCGCTCTATGACCAGATTGTCAAAGAGTTGATGGAACGGATGCAGAAGCTGGAAGGGATTGAACGGAAAGGAGCCATTTTATCCGCCCTTACCCAGTTGAAGCAGCTTTGCGACCACCCAGCCCTCTTAACCAAGGAGGCTCTTCCGGATGCAGCGGCTTCCGGTTATAGTCCGTCCGATCTTGAGACGGTCATTAGCCGTTCATCCAAGCTAGAGCGCATTCTGGCTATGGTCAAGGAACTGCGGGAGGAGGGCGAGCGCTGCCTTATTTTTACACAGTATATTGGTATGGGGCAGATGCTCCAGCGGGTACTCGCTCAGGAGTTGCAAGAGCCTGTGCTCTATCTGAACGGTAGCACGTCCAAAACGGCGCGTGACCGAATGATTGATCAATTCCAATCTCACACGCTCCCCCCTGCCGAGCAGCCATCCGTGTTTATTTTGTCGCTCAAAGCCGGGGGGGTGGGTCTGAATCTGACGGCAGCCAACCACGTCTTTCACTTTGATCGCTGGTGGAATCCAGCTGTTGAAAATCAGGCCACAGACCGAGCCTATCGGATGGGACAAACGAAGGATGTACAGGTGCACAAATTTATCTCGCTCGGCACGCTCGAGGAACGCATTGATGAAATGCTGGAGAGCAAGCAGCAGCTTAGCGACCAAATCATAACCAGTACCGAAGGCTGGATTACTGAGCTGTCTACAGACGCGTTAAAAGACCTCTTTACGCTACGGCGCGAGTGGGCATAATGATGTCCCAAGTTCAATATATACCTATTTTTAAGAAGCAGTAGTTTATAGCACGGTCCAAAACTCCTTTGTGTGCATTTACTATCTCATCACAACAAAGGAGTTGATTTGAAGTGGCCATTCGTCCTCCACAAACGCTGAAATCTACGGGCAGAAAGGTTCCTGTTACGAGATATCGCAATGTGAGTCCAACACAAACCCTTCGTAGATTTACAGTTATCTGGGCTAACAATGATGGTGTACCTTTTAACACGTCTGGATTTTTTGCAACACTCCGGCGTTTAGATGGAACCTTTGTGCAAGCTGCAGGCTTCGACCGCTTTGGTACTGCCCGATTCAACAGAGTCCGCACACCTACGAACCAGCCTTATATTCTGCGTACTTTTAGAGATGATGGAGTATTATTCCGCGTTAGATCCGTACCTGCTGGCGTATCCTCATTTGTCGTTATTGGTTAAGCTCATACCGAACGCAGCCTAAACGTGGGTAACCAAAAAAGCAACCAGAAACAGAGCATATCTGTCCTGGCTGCTTTTTTATATGCCTACCTATTCGGAATCTTCTTCCACTATTGCATCTTTCGTAGCGGCTGTATTGTACACCGTTTTGAGCCAGTTTTCACTCGACCAGTTCAGCTTGCCTGCACCCGCTCCATCCTTGGCCTGCAATTGAGCAACCAGGTTAGCAGGGTCTTCGGCAGTATAGCTGTATGGCAACGTTGTGAACCCATTCCAAGAGAAGCCCTTGGCCTTCGCAGGATAAGGGGCTAACGGGCTATTCGCAGCTTCACTGCCTCCTCTGAATACGGTACCATTGTCGGAAAAGATAACGTCTTCGGCTTTGATTTTACCTGTGTAATCCGCTTTGTTAGGATCTTTTTGATTATTACGCACTGGAGAAAACACATCAATTAAATAAGACTTTTCTAGCAATACCGCGCCGTTTTCTGTTGAAATTGCACCATTACCCACGACATCAAAATGGTATCCCTTTGCGGCAATTGCTTTAGCCATGTCAGAAGTAATTCTTTTTTTGGCTCTGGCCAATCCGGCATCGTCCATAACGATGTTATATGCATGAGCATTACCACCACGCAAACGTGGCATACGGTCCTGAATATCCAGGTAGTAATTATGATGCAGCGTCACTTCCAAATCCGCATTGTCGCCTGCCATTTCCGTGGCACCAACCAGATGCGCTTTCTTTTGTCCTGCTGCAATATCAATGATATCTTCTTTACTCATGCCTACTGCACTGCTTCTCAGATAAGCGTACATAGGATAGGAAGACTTGTCTGCTTCCATCGCATTGACTTGTTGGGTTACCCAGCTGTTGGAGCTGCGGTCATCTCCTTTGAACAAGGACCAGGAAATCGTAACTCCGTTACTCCCTTTTTTCACATCTACCAGACCATCATAGGCTTTGTTAAATGTGCAATGGTCGATCCATACCTTGGAGCTTGCACCTTCGACAGTAATATAGTCCCAGTCATTCTTGTCATAGTTCCCTTTGGTTGCTTCATCCCACTCCCAAAGTTCATCAAATTCGAGGTTACGGAAAATCAAATTGGAGCTTCTTTTGATAACAAAGCCGGCATGTTTGATTTTCGCACCATTGGCCGAGAAAATCGTAACCCCATTCATATTTTCGATATAGACTTTGCTCACACCTGTCTTTTTCAGAACAGGATGTGTTTGTACAGGATTGTTGGCACTAAAAGGCATTACTTTGGCAGCACTAGGAATTTCATTCCAACCGAGATCAAGATCGTTCATAATCTCAATCACTTTGACTTTGCTGCCTTTCTTCAGTGCTTCGTTGAGATCTACAGCGTTGTAAACTTTTTTGTAGTTGGCATCTGTATCCGCAATGTTGCCACCACCTGTATTACCATACGAAAAGCCAGTCAAATTATAGTTACTTTTAGAGGTTACATCAGGGTCCACTCCAGGAGTCGGTTTTTCTGTACCTGGTGTTGGATTCACAGGCGGTGTTCCTGGATCTACCTCAGAAGAAGCACCGGATACAATCACATTATCGAATTCGGCAGCTGCTTTGGAGGTCACCAAACCAATGGCTCCAGCAGTGAGGCTGGTGTCTGTTGCGGACAGCTCCAGTTGATCATTGACATACATTTTGATTTCCGAACCGGATAGTTCCAGCTTAACTCTGTACCATGTATTCGTGTCCAGTTTGTATTTTTTATTGGTAGCCAGTGTCTTCATAGAGCCTTTGACTTTTTTTCGAATCTCAAGCGCTCCGTCATTCTTGTTGTACAACGATGCTGCGTAGAAGTTGTTGGAATCTGTGTATCTACCTGCAACGTAGACTCGATTGGAGCCATTAAAATCATTTACATATACATCTGCTTGCACGCTGTAGTTCGTCCATGAGGCATTACCTTTAACGGAATGGCTTTCGCTTCGACTAGATTGCTGGTATGTAGAGCCATTCCCATCCTTGACCACAGACCAGTTCCCCGAATCCGCGGTCCAGCCTTGAGCTTCTCCCTGCTCAAAATCATCACTTATCTGTAAATTCCCATCCGCATGTGCATGACCTAGCAACGGTAATGATAAAGACAGTACCAACGTACTGCTTAACATTACACTTGCACATTTTCTTAGCAAACTCGATTTCATATAACAATCCCCTTCTTTATTAGATTCATGAATACTAAAGCAAAGGTTGCACCGTTCATCGGACATGATATTCCCAACGGTATATAACGTACTGATGAAGAGAATAATATCCCAACACCAATGAGGGCCCTCAAGCGCTATACTCCAATAATTATAGGCATTTAAATATATATTAAAATATGTCTAATTACTTATCTTTTGTCTTAATCTTTCAATTAATTTTGCATCCTGTTTCGTGAACACGCCAAATTCTGTTTCATAAAATCACAAAAAACGATATTTTTTTATTTTTGAATAAGACATACAGTTGTCATATTGGGAATGGTACATATAAAGGGGTGAGTATCATCCATATCATTTAAAGGAGCGATGAGATGTCCAGCTACGACTACGCTTCCAAATCGGAGTTAAAGGAAGCCATTCATGCCTCCTACTTACGATTTGACGGTGAGTTTCAGGAGATCGACGAGAGCCAAAAAGATATTCGTATCCCTGAAGTAGATAAAACACCCGCAGAGATGATTGCCTACCAGCTCGGATGGCTTCATCTTGTCATGACATGGGACAGAGACGAACGGGAAGGAAAAACCGTCATCATGCCCGCCCCCAATTATAAATGGAACAGACTAGGCGGACTATATCAATCATTTTACAAGACTTACTCCCACCAATCTTTACGCGAATTACGCGATATGTTCAAGTTGACTGAGCAAAAGTGGCTGGATTGGATCGACACACTTAGCCACGAAGAGCTCTTCACTCAAGGCGTTCACAATTGGACGGGTACGAATCCAAACTGGCCCATGGCAAGATGGATTCACATCAACTCGGTGGCACCGTTTAAAACATTCAGAGCCAAGATACGGAAATGGAAGAAATACAAAGTTCAACAGTGATGAAAAAAAGTGTGCATTGTGCTACAATACTTGAGTTGTATCGGGATACATTTAGGGAAGGGTAAGTGAAACGCCATGCTTATTATTGGTATTGCCGGCGGTACAGGTTCCGGTAAATCGACGGTAGCACGCGCCGTCGTTGAGCGTCTGGGATCTAATAAAGTGACTTTCATATCTCAGGATAACTATTATAAAGACCATTCACATCTGAGTTATGATGAACGTGCTTTGGTCAATTATGATCATCCGTTTGCCTTTGACAACGAATTGCTTATTGAGCATCTCCAATGTCTGAAAAAAGGACAAGCGACACAAGCGCCCGTGTATGATTTTACGGTTCATGCCCGCTCCACGGACGAGACGGTAGAGCTTCTGCCAAATCATATCGTTATGTTGGAGGGTCTGCACGTACTGTCAGACGAAAAGCTCCGCAGCCTGCTTGACATCAAAGTATTTGTGGATACGGACCCTGATGTGCGTATTCTCCGTCGGGTTCTTCGCGATATTGAGGAACGCGGCCGCACCATCCATTCGATCCACGATCACTATCTGACTACGGTTAAGCCGATGCATGAGGCATTTATTGAGCCTTCCAAGAAATACGCTGACCTGATCCTTCCTGAGGGAGGACACAATGAGGTTGGCATTCAACTGCTGTCTATTTTGACTGAAAAATATTTGGCAGGAGATCGGACTTGGGGTACTGTATAAGGTAATCCCGGTTGTTTAAGGCTGTCGAGGTTTTCTCGGCTGCCTTTTTTGTGTTTTATATGCCATTCGGACTATTTTTTTTTGGAATCCCCGTGTGGTTTATGTTAGCATGTAAAGGTTAAATGCTTTAGATTCAAGCTAAGTTGGAAGCGTTATCAAATATGTGCCTCAGATGATATGACGTCCACGTGATGGAGGTCTTTTTTGAATCAGGATTTTTGCAAAATCCTCGAATAGGTATAATTACGGAGAGTGCTGCCATGAATGAGCTATGCAACATTTTGATTGTGGATGATGAGATATTGGTACGGCAAGGAATTAAACACCATTTATCGTGGGAACAGTATGGATTTCGAATTGTAGGTGAAGCTTCTAACGGGAAAGAAGCATTGGAGCTGATTGAAACCTTGCGCCCTCATATTGTCATTACAGATATCGTAATGCCGATCATGGATGGCGAGGAGCTGACGCGCATAGTCAGACAGAACTATCCAGATATCGAAGTCATTGTACTTAGCAGTTACGGCGAGTTTAATTACGTGCGATCCACCTTTCAGCAAGGGGTTGCTGACTATATTTTAAAGCCTAAGCTAGACACGGATGAGTTGCTCCAAGTGCTCCAGAGAACCGCTCGCAAAATTCCATCCATTCAATATCAAGCAGATGCCGGGAATAGTCAAATTACGATAGATCATGTGATCGAAAAGCTGATCTCCGGGTATAGCATGGACTATGACGCCGAGCTGCTGAAGCAAGCATTTCCTTATGCCCGTTTTGCGCTCATAGGTATAGAACAGCTGGCACAGCAGGATAAAGGGCGCTCCATCTCTGCCTCGGACCTATTTTCCAAGCTTACAGATCGAGTATCCTCTGCCTGTGAGTACATCGTACTGCGACAACTGCCATCTGATGGCTATGCGGCTGTGTTTTTAGCCAATCTTGATCCACGGGAAGTAGACGCCTGGATGGCTGCGGTTAGGGAAGTTGCTCAGGAGACAAAGCGAGTCGATCCACAGACAGGCTGGGCAGTTAGCCATTTATTTGATGAGTTCAATCAGATTAGTGACGTCTATCAGGATGAACTGCCAAAACTGCTGAGTTACCGCTTTTATTTCCCAGGAACAGCGCTGTTAATAGAAGACGAACTCCCTCAGCCTGTACAAGTGAACAGCTCGTTTAACTTAAAACAATTTACAGAAGAGATGAAGCGTGAGCATTTTGATACAGCTTTTCAGGATTTGAGGTCCTATGTAGCCGCCATGTCCGGTAACTATACCTCTACCGCTTTTGAATTCAAATCGCTTCTTGGAAATATCGTGTTCAACATTACGATTTTGCTCGGGAATCAGGGGTATGATATGAAGGAGTTGGATGCGGCGAAATATTCCTATTTCAAAACAATTAATGATGCCCCTCATGTACATGAAGCTGTGCGCCTTCTGGAGGCCTTTTTGGAGGAAGCGAACAGGCAGATCATGGCCAAGACACAGCCGGGAAGTAGCGCAAGCATGAAAAAACTGCTGGAGTATATTGAGGAGCATCATGCTGAAACACTCAATTTGACGACACTTGGGCAATATTTTCACTTTAACCCTTCTTACTTGTCCAGTTATTTTACGGCACACCATACAGAAGGTTTTAGCGAGTATCTGAACAAAATTCGGGTTGAAAAAGCCGCAGAGTTACTACGGTCGGGGACGATGTCCATTTCGGATATTAGCAGCATGGTAGGCTATTCGGACCCCAGCTATTTTACCAAAGTGTTCAAAAAGGTGAAGGGTTCCTCGCCCAGTCAGTACCGCCGGGAGCATCTCTATTAGAGAGTAAGTCACATCTGCCAGCAGAAAAGAGATTGAATATGAAAAGATATATGCATAAGATCAAATATCAAGGTCTGTTCTTCAAAATCTTTATTGTTATGGTGGTCAGCATCACTGCGGTGTCCTTGCTGACCTCTTTGGTGACAATTCGAATGTCTGAACGACTTTTTGCGGAGACATTCAGTATTACAAATGCCAAGGTACTCAGCCAGATTCAATCCAGCTTTGAATCCTTCAATGATTCCATCGTGAATGCCGTAACCCATGCTTCGGAAAATGGAACGGTCAAGAACTATCTGACTGGCGGTCAATCTGACTCGATTAACTCGGCGAGGACTTACTTCGGAATGGCACAGCAAATGAAGCAAATTAAATCGAACGTCGATGCCTATGATGTTGGTGTCGCTGTAACTGGTCTGAACGGTCGGAGCTTTTACTCTGACTCATCCTATTGGCCTGTAACTGCGGAAGAGCTTAAAAGCAGTGCGATTACAGCCCAAAGTGTAGCACGACCGGCACAGCTTATGTATCAATTGGATACTGAATTATTTCAGCAACAAATGAATACCACCGCGCAAAAGCCAACACCCTATATCATCGCCTCCAAACCATTTATGGAGCGGACCAGTGGCACCCTGTACGGCATGATCTACATCGCTATCCGAGAGCCTGAATTTCGCCGTTTCTACAACAATTTCACGAGCAACGGCAATGATGTGCTTATTTTGGACAAGTCGGGATTAATTGTATCAAGCAACCGCCAGGACCTGATCGGACAACGCTCCAGTGAGCTGCTAGGCTATGCCACAAAAATCAATGAACAGGGATTGAACTACATTAATGCGGATGTGATGAATAAGGAGAGTATCCTCCTTTCCAACTATATCCCTTCATTTGATTTTTATCTGGTGAACATGATCGACAGACAAGCCGCGATTGGGCAAATTATTGACGTTAAATCCGTTGTCTGGATCTGCATTGCCATCGTACTGATTGCTTTGGTGATCGTTTTTCTGATATCCCGTCGACTAATTCGTTCCCTGACTCGACTGGTGAAGCAAATGTCGACCATACGTGAGAAAAATTTTGATAATTATATCCCGGTAACAGGCAGCTATGAGGTTAGACAATTAAGTCATGCTTACAACTACATGTTGGATGAACTAAATGACTATATCCGTAAGCTTTTAGAGACGCAAAAAGGCCAACGAAACGCAGAGCTTGCTGCACTACAACGGCAGATCAATCCGCATTTTCTGTACAATACACTGGCTTCGATCAAAATGCTGGTACTCAAAGGAAACAAGGAAACAGCCGCCGAAACGATCAATGCGCTCATTTCCTTACTGCAAAATACAATCAGCAATGTGAGTGAAACAATCACCATCGAGCAGGAAATGGCCAACATGCAAAATTATGTGTTCATTAACCATGTGCGCTACGGGCAGCGGGTACAAGTGAATTATTTTGTATCACCCGATTGTCTGGAGTACCATGTGCCCAAGCTCATCATTCAGCCTTTTATCGAAAACTCTTTTTTCCATGCGTTTAATGAAAAAAATGTAGGCCACATCTATATATTGGTGTCCAAAACGGAGGATACATTGATCTGTGAGGTGGTCGATGATGGGGACGGTATGGATTTGGACGGGCATACGGCGCAAGACGGACTGCCGAATCCCAAGAGCAAGCGCCAACTGTTCACAGGCATCGGCATCCAGAATGTGCACAACCGCATTACCCTTTTATATGGAGAAGAATACGGCGTGACCATCTCCAGTAAAAAAGGCGAGGGCACCAAAGTGAGAATGACCCTCCCACTGATCGTAAAACCCACCCCACCTACCCCATAAAAAAATAGGCTGAACTAAACAAAGAAGGTGGAACAAGAACGGAGTGGGCGGAATGGTGCTGTACAAGCAACAGCGATGGGAAGCACCATCCGGCCGCGCAGTGGCGCTTAGTGAACAACTTTAGTTCAACCTAAAAAAAATACCTAAATCAAAATAAAACACAAATGTAAGCGGTACCTTTTTTCATAAATCATAATAATAAGACCAATCCGTATAAAGATATTCCTAACACCGACAAAGTATGGATGGTACACTAGATTTACAAACAAGGTAACCGCTTTCATTCAAGAGATTTAGAACTGGCAAGCAACATATAAAAAAAGAGTAGGGGTTGAACAAAATGAAAAAAATGACTTTCCTTCTGCTGATTGCAAGCTTGATCTTGCTATCCGCATGCTCCAGCAATTCCGAGAAAGCAGCTACAACCACAGATTCAGGCAAAAAAGAAATCACCGTCTGGGCTTGGGACCCGAACTTTAATATCGCAGCCCTGAAGCTGGCAAAAGATCGCTACGTTGCGAAACATCCAGATGTAACCGTAAACATTGTTGAATATGCTCAAAACGATATCGTACAAAAAATGAATGCCGGCCTTAACTCCGGATCTACCAAAGGATTGCCGAACGTGGTTCTGATCGAGGATTATCGGGCACAGAACTTCCTGCAAGCCTATCCTGATTCTTTCCATGATATGAGCAGCACGATCAAAGCATCCGACTTCGCTGATTATAAAATCGGACCGACTAGTTACAATGGCAAGCAGTACGGTGTTCCATTCGACTCCGGTGTTATGGGACTGTATGTAAGAACGGATTATCTAGAACAAGCCGGCTACAAAGTAGCGGACCTGACCAATATTGATTGGGACAAATTTATTGAAATTGGTAAAGCCGTAAAACAAAAAACAGGCAAAGAAATGCTGACTCAAGATCCGAATGACCTCGGTCTGATCCGTGGTATGATCCAAACTGCAGGTTCATGGTACCTGAAAGAAGACGGTAAGACACCAAACCTGGCTGGTAATCCAGCTCTGAAAGAAGCGCTCTTGACGTACAAATCCTTGTTCGACGCTAACATTGTTAAAATGAATGCCGACTGGAGTCAGTTCTTGGCCGCATTCAACAGCGGTGCAGTTGCTTCCGTACCTACAGGTAACTGGATTACACCTTCGATCAAAGCAGAAGCTTCGCAATCGGGTAAATGGGCCGTTGTTCCTTTCCCTAAGCTGAAAAATATACCTGAATCCGTGAATGCTTCTAGCCTCGGCGGCAGCTCCTGGTATGTCCTTAACTCGGACGGTCAAGATACCGCTGCTGATTTCCTGAAAGAAACATTCGGAACAGATACAGAGCTGTATCAAGATATGCTGAGCAAAATTGGAATTGTCGGTTCATTGAACGCAGCTTCCAGCGGTAAAGCTTATGACGTGGAGGATCCGTACTTCGGAGGCGACAAAGTATACAAGAAATTTGCAGAATGGACTAAACAAGTTCCAAAAGTCAATTATGGTCTGCACACGTATGCCATTGAGGATATCATGACCGTTGAAATTCAAAACTATCTGAACGGAAAAGATGTAGACGCAGTTCTGAAAGATGCTCAAGGACAAGCGGAAGCACAGCTTAAATAAGACAGTCCATCTAGCCAAGGCTAAATAATAAAACGAAAAGCACTTAAAACCTTGGGCTTGCGAGTTCAAGGTTTTATTGCTGCACAGGGAGTTGACATGGTATGAAGACAGCCGCGCCCAAAATAACTACAACACGTCTCAAAGCAGGTATGACAGGATGGTTGTTCATATCCATCGCAGTGATCATGATCGCCGCTTTTTATTTCTATCCGATGATTCAGGCGCTTATCTTGTCCTTTAAGACAGGTACAGGGTCTAATCTGAGCTTTAACGGCATTGATAACTACAAGCGACTCTTCACCGATAAAATGTTTATAACCGCCGTGAAGAATACGTTTATCTATTTAATTTTCCAAGTGCCTTTGATGGTCATTCTGGCTCTGTTCATTTCGGTATTGTTGAATGATAAAAACCTGAAATTCAAGGGCTTTTTCCGCACCGCTATCTTCTTGCCGTGTATCACATCCCTTGTAGCATACTCGGTTGTTTTCAAGTATTTGTTCTCATCTGACGGTTTGGTAAACTCCTTGTTGCTGAATCTGCACGTGATTGGCACGCCCATCCAATGGATTACAGACCCTTTCTGGGCCAAGGTTACGATTATTATCGCGATCACATGGCGCTGGACTGGTTATAATATGATCTTTTACCTGTCTGGTCTTCAGAACATTGACAGTTCCATCTACGAAGCGGCCCGTATTGACGGAGCTTCCCCGATCCGACAGTTTTTCAGCATTACGGTTCCACTGCTTAAGCCGATTATCCTGTTCACTTCGATTACATCAACGATTGGTACACTCCAACTCTTCGATGAAATTATGAATATTACCAAGGGTGGACCAGGGAACGCGACATCTTCAATTTCGCAATATATTTACAATCTGTCCTTCAAGTATTCATCCGACTTTGGTTATGCGGCGACCGTATCTTATTCCATCGTCATTATGATCATTATCTTGTCGATTATCCAGTTCAAAGTGGCAGGTGAGAAAAAATGATGAAAACAAAAAGAGCATTTACGTACGCCTTTCTGATCCTTGTGTCGTTCGTTTCGATTTTCCCGTTCCTGTGGATGCTATCCAGCGCCACGAACCTATCAGTCGATGTGACCAAGGGCAAGCTTCTGCCTGGCTCCCATCTGATGGATAACATGCACAATTTGCTGGAAAAAGTAGACATCGTTACCGCACTAAGTAACTCTGCAAAAGTCTCCATCTCGACTACATTGCTGGCTATGCTAATCGCATCACTGGCTGGTTATGGCTTTGAAATTTACAGAAGTAAAGCAAAAGACGTTGTTTTCAATATCCTGCTGATGTCTATGATGATTCCATTTGCGGCAATCATGATCCCGCTTTACCGGATGTTCGGCAGTATTTCTAATGTCATACCGTGGATCGGTATCGATACGCTCTCTTCCGTTGTCATTCCGACCGTAACTACGGCGTTCCTGATCTTCTTTTTCCGTCAAAGTACCAAAATGTTCCCCAAGGATCTGCTTGAAGCGGGTCGTATGGATGGATTATCCGAGCTGGGTCTGTTCTTCCGGGTATATATGCCTACGATGAAAACAACCTATGCTGCTGCCGCGATTATTACGTTCATGTCCAGCTGGAACAACTACCTCTGGCCTTTGATCGTGCTGCAAACGCCGGAGAATCAAACCATCCCACTGTTGATCTCGAACCTCGGCTCCAGCTATGCACCGGATTACGGTGTCATCATGATCGCCATTGTCCTGTCCACACTACCGACTGCACTGGTATTCTTCCTGATGCAGAAACACTTTGTAGCAGGCATGGTGGGTTCGGTAAAATAACAGATTTCTGTGTACGTTCTTCATTTCATTTTATAAATAAGGAGTGTTCGCCTTGACCATCCAACCCCCTAGTCTGGACTGGCTGACCGACGTAACCAAATTTGCTGTACATCGGCTCCCCGCCTATTCCGATCACAAATATTACGCTACGCTTCAGGAAGCGGAGCAGCAAGCTGATATGGCTTGGCGCCATAGCCTGAATGGGAGCTGGAAATTTAACTATGCAACGAATCCAGCCAGTCGTCCGGTAGAGTTCTATGCGCCTGGGTTTGAGTATGGCGGCTGGAGCGATATTCAGGTGCCGGGTCACATTCAGACACAAGGCTTTGGCCAAATGCAGTACGTGAATACGATGTATCCATGGGACGGACATTCGGACGTTCGCCCACCCCATATTCCAGAGGATCACAACCCAGTCGGAAGCTATATCAAAAGCTTTGTTTTGCCGGAAAATATGGCTTCCGACGCGCAGCCTGTATTCATTTCTTTCCAAGGCGTCGAGTCGGCTTTCTATGTATGGCTGAACGGACAATTTGTTGGTTACAGTGAGGATAGCTTTACACCTTCTGATTTCGAACTGACACCGTTCCTGCAAGCAGGCGAAAACAAGCTGGCGGTAGAGGTATATCAAAGAAGTACGGGAGCATGGCTGGAGGATCAAGACTTTTGGCGTTTTTCTGGTATTTTCAGAGACGTATATCTCTATACCATCCCTACGGTTCACGTACGTGACCTGCATGCCAAGGCAGATCTGGATGCTTCCTACACACAGGGCCTTCTGGAGCTGAAATTGACCTTGGAAAAACCAGCAACTGCCTATGCAACTGTCGATGTGAAAAATGCTGTCGGCCATGTTGTAGCTTCTTTGAAAGCTGACTTTACGGATGGCACCGCTTCGCTATCAGCAACCTTAGAACAAGTGCAGAGCTGGAGCGCGGAGAAACCCTATTTGTACACGTTGTTCATTCAAATTTATGATGCCAGTGGATCGCTCGTGGAAGTCATTCCACAAAAAATCGGCTTCCGTAAATTTGAGCTGATCAACAAGGTCATGCATTTGAACGGCAAACGCATCGTCTTTAAAGGTGTGAACCGCCATGAATTTAACGCTCGCACTGGACGTGCGATTTCCCGTGAAGATATGCTGTGGGATATCCGGACGCTCAAGAAGAATAATATGAACGCTGTACGTACCTCTCATTACCCGAATCAGACACTGTGGTATGAGCTATGCGATGAGTACGGGGTCTATGTAATTGATGAAATGAACTTGGAAACACACGGTTCCTGGCAAAAACTTGGCGCCGTCGAGCCATCCTGGAATATTCCCGCTAATCTGCCTGAGTGGCAGGATATCGTTATGGATCGCGCCATTTCCATGCTGGAACGGGACAAAAACCATGCGTCCATTCTGATCTGGTCCTGCGGTAATGAGTCGTATGCAGGTGAAGTGCTGCGCAATGTAGCTAACTATTTCCGAGCCACCGACTCGAGTCGCTTGGTGCACTACGAAGGCGTGTTTCACAACCGTACGTACGATGATACCAGCGATATGGAGAGCCGGATGTACGCCAAACCCGCAGATATCGAGCAATATCTGAACGACAATCCGCAAAAACCGTATATCAGTTGCGAATATATGCATGCAATGGGTAATTCCGTAGGCGGCATGCACAAGTATACTGAGCTGGAGAACAAATACGAGCTGTATCAGGGCGGTTTTATTTGGGATTACATCGATCAGGCGGTCATGAAAAAAGATCGCTACGGACGCGAGTACCTCGCGATCGGCGGCGACTTTGACGACCGTCCAACAGACTACGGCTTCTGTACGGACGGAATTGTCTATGCGGACCGGAAGGTTTCACCGAAGATGCAGGAGGTCAAATTCCTGTACCAAAATTTGAAGCTCACCCCGGATCGCAGTGGCGTAACTATTCGCAACGAAAACCTGTTCGAAGGAACGGAGGACTACGAGCTTGTATACAGCCTGCTGCATGAGGGCCAAGAGATCGCACGGAATACCATTCATGTAGATGTGGCGGCTCAGACCGAAGCCTATATTCCATTGACGTTCCCAAGCACAGACGGGAAGCCTGGGGAATATGTCATTCACACGGCGCTTGTATTGAAGGAAGCGACGATTTGGGCCGACGCTGGGCATGAAGTAGCCTTCGGACAGCATATTTTCATTGTGGAAAATCCAAATCCGCTGAAAGCTCCTACAGGTGGAGCCCTACGAGTGGTGCATGGCGATGTAAATATCGGCGTTCATGGTACGGATTTCACCATCATGTTCTCCAAAGGAGCAGGCAGCCTGACTTCACTTCGCTACGCTGGACGCGAGATGATCGCTACGCCTCCTGCCCCGTTGTTCTGGCGGGCGACCACAGACAATGATCGGGGAACCGCACTGGGCTTTGAAGCTGGTGGCTGGTTCGCTGCAAGTCTGACACGTAAATGCGTGGGCATCGAGGTCACGGAAGAGCAGACAGACCGTGTAACTGTTGCATTCCGCTACACGCTGAGCATTCATGCGGACGCACAGGTAACGGTAGCCTACACCGTCTTCGCAGATGGCAGTCTGAACGTAAAATCCACCTATGAAGGTGTATCAGGACTGCCTAACCTACCGATCTTTGCCCTTTCGTTCAAGGTTCCAGCGGACTACCGCCATCTGGACTGGTATGCGATGGGACCGGAGGAGAATTATATCGACCGGGCCTTCGGTGCTAGACTTGGCGTATTCCGTAACGAAGCTGCGGATAACGTGTCCGGGTATGTCGTGCCACAGGAATCCGGCAATCGTACAGGCGTGCGCCGTGTCGATATTACTGACGATTCACGGCGGGGCATCCGCATTACCGCACCTGCCACCGCACCAGTGGAATGCAATATCTCGCCGTATACAGCGTTCGAGCTGGAAAGTGCATACCATCTGTATGAGCTGCCGAACGTGTATTACACCGTTGTCACCGTAGCTGGCAAGCAAATGGGCGTAGGCGGCGACGACAGCTGGGGTGCTCCGGTACATGAGGAATATCAAATCCCAGCCGATCAAAAGCTGGAATTCGAGTTCACCGTGCAGCGGATATAAATACACTCCCCGCATAGGCAAGTATATATAACAAAAGCCCTTCCGCTACTTCCCTCATGGAAAGCCGGAAGGGCTTTTGCATTTTATCATTCCAATCATACTGTCAGCAGAAAATAATGTCCTAGGTTGTCGTTGTTTCATTGAATCAACGTTTCCCGTTAGTTCATGGATTAATATACAACTAAAATCCAAACTCTGTTACTCTTTCAAGCCACTCACGCATAAGTGACTCAAATAATAGAGCCTGTTCAATCTGAAGATTATGCCCTGCTCGATCTAAAACGGCGAAGGTTGCTCTAGGATAATTATCTAAAATTCTAAAAGCATCTATGTAACCAACGACTGCATCTTGTCGCCCAAGAGTAAATACTGTTGGTTTATCAAAAACTAATTTATCTATATTGGTGGAAAACCCATAGTTTCTTTGAATCTTGCTAAGAAAACCGTAGTCAGCGATCTTACAACCTGCCACTATCTCTTCAGAATACCTTTTCCAATTATATTCATTGAGAACGACTTGATTTGCGCTAAAATCACTTATTTGCTCTTCACTTAAGGTGCCCATAAACTCGCGATCACAATGAACAACAAAATGCTCGGGCAGTATTCTTCTTTTGTGTTCAGGAATAATTAATGGACAAATCAGAGCAGCTCCACCAATACGATCTTTATGTCTATTAATTATTCCCCTTGTAATATATCCACCGTACGATTCGCCTGCTATGAGATAATCCTCGTTTGGGACAAGAGTTTCAATAAAATTTATAACTGCTTCTAGCATATCATCTGAATTACATATTTGATCGTAATCCTTTGTTTGTCCCATTCCAGGCAGGTCAAGATAGATACGACGCCAATCGGAATTACCTTCAAATATCGGTTCCATGCACCCACTCATTAACCGATGGTCTGGTGTAAAACCATGAATCATTATAATCGGTTTGCCTTTACCAATTTCCTCGTAATATATATTGGCATTCTTGACTTTACAATATGGCATACAGACCCTCCAAAATTGAGTTATTTATAAAATTCTTACACCAAAGAAGAATCTACATTGTTTTATCAAAAAAAACAGATCTCCGGTTCGTTTTGATTATATACTCATATATAACACATGTAAAGAACGCTTGTTCCCTTTTCTTATTTCTAGAGTTAAACTAACCTGCCCGTGAGCTGAATGAAGCAACGTCCGTCTAATACTTTATTTTCCCAGTCTAGAACTTTAGCTAGCTCGTAGCCAGATTGACATACGTTCGCGTGAAATCAAGGTTCTTCAAGTCCCTTTGATCTATAAAAAACTCCAAATACCCCGCGTCCCACCAGCACATACCAACCTCGTCCAAAGAAGAGACCGAGAGCAGAACATGCCAATTTTCCGAAGCCTGATCGTGCTTTTCCCGATTCGTTTGATATTCTTGTAGCTGAGGCAGCACTTCGGATCGTAAATGCTCCGCATAATCCGTACTCCCCCTATGCGTAGCTTGCTCGATTTCCTTATGAATCTGACTCTCACTCTTATGCCAGTTAAACAGAAGACCCTCAAGCCCGTTTCGGCGTAGATAAGCATCCCGCCGGGTGTTCCCTGCAAAAGATTGATGCTGCCCCCACACCGTGTCACTTTGTTCACATACAAGCTCATACAGCTCTTCGTACTGATCTACAAGAATATCTCCTAGCTCACCCTCCGACCGAATGGTAATAATCGGCTGAAAGGAAATCGCATAGGCGGTGAAATCTCGTTGCTCTGCCGAAACCTCTACGCACCCAGCGGGCGGTAATGTTTTCTGCAAAGCGCTGCTGTCACCGTTATAGTAAAAGATTTTATGGTCAATATCATAGGCGGGCTCATCCAGCCCAAGAAAAAAGTATAGTATGCCCTGATGAGGCAATCCCTCAAATGGTGAAAAAGGCAGCTCACTCAAATTAATTTGAGCAATAAACGTATAATATTCCCCGTCTAAATTACAAGGCCACTCTATCGTGGGTGGCAGATCTGGATAGCCGGCGATCCGACTATTTCCAATGTGTTCGTAGTTTTCCTCATGCTCCACATGAAATTGTATAGCAGCTTGTGCTTCCTGATGAATCTCTTCTTTTAAATCTTCATCCAGTGAATGTCCTTCCAGTATTCGAGTCAGTTCATCCTTTAATGGTGGTTGTAGCATCTCACTCGCCCCTTTTATCAAAGTATTATGTATTGCACTCTCATTCAATCTCTCTTAAATCAGATTATCAAATTATAGTCTGATAAGCCATGCCTGCTGTAAAGCGGAAATGCACTAGACATTGTTCATAAATGTTTTGTGATAGGCATTCCGGTATTGGGAAGGAGTCATGTGGGCTCTCTTTTTGAACAAACGCATAAAATACTTCTCATCGGTATAGCCTGCCTCTTCGGCAACCTGCTTAATGCTCATATCTGTACGGGAAATCAACTCTTTGGCTTTGTTGATACGAATACTGTGAATGAACTCCAAGGGGCGCATACCTGTGTTTTGCTTGAACAAACGAGAGATATAATCCTTGTTATAATTGAATTTTCGAGCTAAATCCGTCACGGTCAGCGGCTCTTCGGCATGAATTCGGGTCCACTCAATAATTTTGTTAAAACTCACATTCCCCTGTGAATGAGCAGGATTGGAAAGCAAGCGGCTAAGCGCCAGTTCTGATATCTCGATCAGCAGCGAGGTGAACAAATAATTGGCACTGTGATACGTAAGATAATGTGAGTTGGCTACATGCAAAATCTGATTGACGATAATATGAATCCGATCCCCGTTGTCTGCCTGTACACATTGCGGTAAATAGATATCCCGCATCTTGCCATGACGCTGCAAAAGTCCATTCATAGCACTTGTTTCCTGCTTCATTTCCTCATTAGATAGTACATTCGGGGTCGCGGGAACATCGAAATGAAACCAATAAAATTTTACACCCGGCAACGATTCCCGGTATCCTTTATGCGTACGACCGGGGTAAAGCAATAGAATATCTCCCTCGCCTACTTCAAAATCCTCCCGTTCCTCTCGTATATATACCGTCTCTTGGACACCCAGGATCAGCTCAAAATTATCAATGGAGCGACTCATATGCTTCCAAGGCACCTCGGAAACAAACTCGCCTGCGGAGATCAGTTGGATTGGAGCATCTACATTTACTTTTAGATAGGTCATGTTATCGCCTCTTTAGATTCATGTTCGGATTTGTCCACCCATTGTATGGTTAAGCTACTGACATACCGCGATTCCAATGCTAATGTAGTGGAGAAATATACACTTTCATCTTAGCTAAGGAGCGATGATTTTGAAAGCTAAAGCTTTTGACTTGCATAAAGTAAGAATTGATTCCGGCCCACTTTTACATGCGATGGAACTGAATACGGCCTACCTGCTGAGCTTGGAACCCGACCGTTTATTATCGCGCTTTCGTGAATATGCGGGACTGGAGCCCAAAGCGGCT
Source organism: Paenibacillus sp. FSL L8-0644 (assembly GCF_038008165.1). NCBI lineage: Bacteria > Bacillati > Bacillota > Bacilli > Caryophanales > Paenibacillaceae > Paenibacillus > Paenibacillus sp. FSL L8-0644. Next base: position 257,247 of record NZ_JBBOYN010000001.1, on the reverse strand, counting down.
CACTATGAAGGCTGGGAAGCGCGTGGCATCAGCGGACATACACTCGGTCACTACCTGTCCGGCTGTGCACTGATGTTTGCCTCCACAGGCGACGAAAGACTGTTGGAACGCGTGAACTATGTAGTCGACGAACTGGAGATATGCCAAAACAGTCATGGAAACGGATACATTTCCGGCATTCCACGTGGGAAAGAGATTTTTGAGGAAGTAAAAGCCGGAGATATCCGCTCCCAGGGCTTTGATCTGAACGGTGGCTGGGTGCCGCTATATACCATGCACAAACTTTTTGCGGGCTTGCGTGATGCCCATCTGCTGGCGCATCATCCCAAGGCCCTGTCTATAGAAATCAAACTCGGCAACTGGCTGGAGGATGTACTTCAAGGACTGGACGATGATCAGGTGCAGCAGGTGCTGCATTGCGAGTTTGGCGGTATGAACGAGGTGCTGACCGATCTGGCGGAACATTCGGGAGAAGAACGCTTTTTGAGTCTGGCGGAACGCTTTTATCACGGAGAGGTGTTAAATGATCTCGCAGATAGCCAAGATACGTTGGCAGGGCGACATGCCAATACGCAAATCCCCAAAATCATTGGCGCTGCACGGCAATTTGAAATGACGGGGAAACCGCAATATGCGGACCTATCTCGCTTTTTCTGGGATCGGGTGGTTCACAAGCATTCCTACGTGATCGGCGGCAATAGTTATAATGAACATTTCGGTGAACCTGGCAAGCTGAATGACCGTTTGGGCGAAGGTACCTGTGAAACTTGTAACACCTACAATATGCTGAAATTAACAAGACATATGTTCGAGTGGGACGCCTATGCAGCCTATGCCGACTACTATGAACGAGCGATGTTCAATCATATTCTAGCTTCACAGCAGCCTGTAGATGGACGTGTGTGCTATTTTGTATCGCTGGAAATGGGAGGACACAAGTCCTTTAATTCTCAATATGAGGATTTCACATGCTGTGTCGGGTCCGGTATGGAAAGTCACTCCATGTACGGCACTGCAATTTATTTTCACACGCCAGAAGCGATCTATGTCAATCAATATGTCCCTTCTACTGTGACATGGGACGAGATGGGCGTACAGCTCAAACAAGACACTCTCTTTCCGCAAAATGGACGGGGAACGCTGCGCGTTATCAGCAAGCAGCCCAAATCCTTCGCAATCAAGCTAAGATGCCCGCACTGGGCGGAGCAAGGGATGCTGATTAAAATCAACGGGGAAGAGCACGTCACAGAGGCCTGTCCTACCAGCTACGTTGTAATGGAACGGGAATGGAGCAATGGGGATACGATCGAGTACGATATTCCTATGACCGTGAGAGTCGAGGAAATGCCGGATAATCCACACCGAATTGCTTTTATGTACGGCCCGCTTGTACTGGCTGGGGACCTTGGCCCTGTTGAACAGGAGTCCAACGAGGAACGTCTGCTTGCGTCTGTTCTGATCGGATCGACCGATTCCCTGACAACGAAGCTGATTGCTGACGGGAACGAGCCTAATACATTCCATATGACCGACTTAGGCTATATCGGAGACTTGCAGCTTCGTCCGTTTTATCAGATGTATGATCGTTCATATACCGTCTATTGGGATCTCTTTTCCAAGGACGAATGGACAGCAATCGAGGCAGAATATCGTACCGCGTTAGCGTATCAGCTAGAGCTGGAACGACTTACAGTGGACGTTGTGCAGCCTGCCGAAATGCAGCCTGAACGGGATCATGCCTTTACTGGAGAGCATGTAGGTCTAGGGTCCATCTATAACCGCAAATATCGCGATACCTGGCCTGGGGGCTGGTTCTCTTTTGTCATGAAGGTGCTTCCGGATGAGCCTGTCCAATTGGCGGTTACTTATTTGAAGGACTTGAGCCGTCCCCATAGTGACTTTGACATCACTGCGGATGGTCTGATTTTAGGGGAAGGCAAGCTGGAGTCTGAGGAAATGAATAAATTCGAAACGTTCGTCTATGAGCTTCCTCTATCTGTGACGAACCACAAGAATGAAGTTACGATTCAATTCAAGGCCCATCCACAAGGAAAAGTGGCGAAAGTAGCTGGATTACGAGTGATTAGACACTCTATTGTATGATCAAATTATCTATATAAATCTACTATTCCGCCTACTGCGTTTTGATGTTCGTTTTTTTAAAGGAAGTTTATAAAACAACAAGCAGACGCTTCTATAAGCTGTCTGCTTGTTCCACTTACTTCCTTATAACTTCGATTCATCGTCATTGCTTCATGTTCACTTCACAGCATGTTCATTTCGCGGAAACTGTCTCTAATCTTGCGCAGCTCTTGCTGTGCTCGACCATAGCGGGAAGCGTAGGTCCAAGCAAGCACTTGATGATAATGCGAAGGTGTTTCAATCGTGGTCACGTTATACATGGCCAGATTCCCATCTATTTTTCCTTTTAGGGTAAACTCAATGGCAGGATATCCGTTCACCACCATATCTGAAGCGGTCCCCAATTCAGGGTCCGTAATTCCTGACACCAAATGATCCTCAATGATTCCTTTATATTCTTGAAGAGTCATACTGCTGTCAAAATCGCTTTTCGGTTCAGACAATACAATCAGATATCTTTCGGTAAATTCATTTTTAATGGCGATGTCCGCATCCTCATTAATCCTATTATCTCGTGACCAATTCCAGGGAGCCGTAACCGCAAACTGGCTATCCTTACTGGTAAATACCTCAGGCTTCATGATTTGCGTAATGAGCATAGAAATTAAAGATACAGCAAAAACCATTGAAATGATCGTCGTCAGGATGATTGCTCCTGCAATAATCCCGGTTTTCTTTCTGCCCACCTTTCCCAAATCCCTTACCTTAACCACATATGTATTCGCAGCCATATCTCCAATCCGTTGTTTCCGAGGTGTCACCAGCACACATATACCGGCGGGCAGTCCCATGAAAAGCAGCGGATTCGTATCGACCAGATGTATGAGAGTGCGGATCAAGGATTTAACCATGCCTGGCGGCCTTCCTTCTCCATTCACAACCTGAATACGAAGTACAAACTTGCCCAGCGTATAGCCTGTAAGTCCTTCCAGTAACAGATAATAGCAGAAGGAGCCGATCAGGAAGAGCATCACTACCATACCCATATTTGGGGTTTCCGCTTCAGCTACTTTTTCCGCTGTAAAATATACCAGCCCTCCGTACCCAAAGACGATAAGAATGAAGTCAATCATCCAAGCCGCCCATCTTCTGAAAAAGATAGAGGCACCGTATGTTTCTGATAATACTGCCATCTTATCCGGTTCTCGTCGCTGATAACCGCCATTCCTCACAAATTCTCCCGGAGCTACTGTAGATGGATTTTTCAATAAATTAGGTTCTTCCAAATGATACACCCCTGATGTCAATTTAATCCTAGTTAAGTATAGCATCCTTTTTCATCCAATGGAGCAAGCCTGACAGTGCACTGGAGTAAACCGAATCCCGCCGATGAACAAACCACACCTCTAATTTACGATATTCCTCAGGTAAACGATGAGAAGCAATACTTCCCGCCTCCTCTGCCTTTGCAATCGACGATTGTGGCAACATGGACACTCCCAGGCCAGAAGCTACACCACCCAAAATGACTTCCAATGTCCCAAACTCCATAACCTGATACGCATCCACACCTGCTTCGCTCAGAAAGCTTTCCGCTCTTGTACGATGCGTGCAGCCTACGTCGAAGAACAGCATAGGCTTGGCAAGCAACTTGCTCATATCACTTTCTCCCGGTTCCGAGATGAGTACCAACTCCTCTTCAAACGCCGCAACATGCTCTATATGCGGATCATCGACGGGGCCATAGACGAACGCTCCATCTAATTCGTAATTTAATACCTTTTGTACGAGATCATGGGTGCTGCCTGTCATAAGCGATAGATGGACATCAGGATATTGAGCGTGATATTCCATCAATAAAGAGGTCAGATGCGTAACCGCCGCCGTCTCAATCGAGCCCAGTCGCAAAGGTCCCGCGGGCTGGTCTGAATATTGAGTGGACTTTACAGCCTCGTCTAGCAAGGTCAGTATGGTATCCGCATATTTCAGCAGATTCTCTCCTGCTGGCGTTAACGTCATTCCCCGGTTAGATCGGCGAAATAGCGGTACGTTCAATTGTGCCTCAAGCTGCTGAATCCGCGAAGTCACATTGGACTGTACATAATTCAAAACTTGCGCAGCCTTCGTGATACTGCCCTCGCGAGCGACGGCCCGAAAAATTTTCAAATCACTGCTTTCCATGTATACGTCACCTGCTTGGTATGATCATTTGTGATACTCACGTTCGATTTTGTTCATTTTACCGGATGCTTGCCGCTCTGTACAATTCAATATACATGCAATTGCATCTAAATTCGCACCACGGGAGGTTTTAAAATGAAAGCCGTGATACATGCCAGCAAAAACGGCCCTGAGGGTCTGATGTATACAGACGTTACGGACAGACAGCCAGGGAACGATGAGGTGAGGGTAAAACTCAAAGCCGCAGGCTTGAACCATCGAGACTTATTCCTCATGGCAGATCGAGCTGCCAACGATGCTCCACTCATTCTCGGATCCGATGGAGCAGGTGTGATCGAGGCTGTGGGTGCTGGCGTCCCAACCTCGCTGGTAGGCACCGATGTAATGATCAATCCCTGTATCGGATGGGAGAATACGCATCATGTTCCCTTGGTTCCAGCCATTCTGGGCGGACCCTCGGATGGAACATTCGCTGAATCGGTTATCATCCCCGTCCAAAATGCCGTCAGTAAACCAGCATACCTTTCATGGGAAGAAGCAGGGGTACTGCCTTTGTCTGCTTTGACCGCTTACCGCGCGCTCTTCACAAGAGGCCAATTGCAGGAGGGTGAGCACGTCCTCATTCCCGGTATTGGCGGTGGTGTAGCCACGTATGCCATGCTTATGGCTTTAGCGGCAGGTGCACGGGTCAGCGTCACATCACGCAGCGAAGCAAAGAGGCAGGCTGCCCTCGCCCATGGCGCTAATCATGCATTCGACAGCCATAGCGGATGGAAAGAAAATATGAACGGAGACACCGTGGATCTGGTCCTTGACAGTATCGGTCCTGCTACGTTCGATAAATATTTGGATGTCCTCAAGCCAAACGGTCGGATTATTACATTTGGCGCAAGCTCAGGAGATCAAGTAGAGATTCCACTGCGGTCTATATTTTTTCCTCAAATCAGCATCATCGGCACCTCTATGGGTAGTGGCGAGGAATTCGCAGCTATGCTTCAGTTCATGGAGCACCATGCACTCCATCCGATTATAGATAGCGTATTTCCTCTACAAGACACAACGCAAGCCTTCAACCGTATGCAGCAGGGAGCGCAGTTAGGCAATATAGGAATCAGGATAGAGTAAGGAGTCTGAACGAAGTATAGGAATGGAAAAAAATCCACTACCGTAAAATGCCTTCATCCAGAAGTCAATTTTATGGTAGTGGACCTATTTAGTCGATCAAACGATGCTGGACCCATTTGTTGCCCCGGAAGCGCCAAAGGAAAACGAGTCCCCGCACGCCCCATTCAATATCCATAGCCAACCAGACACCAACAATCCCTAAGTTGAACACAATGCCCAAAATATACCCGAGCACCACCCGACACAACCACATGGACAGCATTGAGGTGAGGGACGTAAATTTTGAATCACCTGCTGCCCTTAGTGCAGAGGGTGTGATAAAGGCAATGGACCAGAGCGGAATCTGGGCCAACGTATTAATCAGTATGACAACAAATATGTCATCTACGATTTCGGCAGGCGGATGAAACAGCCCCACCATCGGCTCAAACAAAGGCATCAGGATTAATCCCATTACAATAAACGAACAAGACGACAGCCAAATAAACGATTTGGTAAACTTGCGGGCATCCTCGACATTTCGACGTCCCATGCATTGACCGACCACGGTTACAATCGTAAGAGCCAAAGCATTCGCAGGGATTTGGAACACGTTAGCTAGGGATGAGCAAATGGCATTCGTCGCCAACGCATTGGTTCCCAGACTCACAATGAAAATTTGGGTTAAAATTTTCCCCCCATTAAAAAACATCTGCTCCGCTGCAAAGGGAAGCCCGATAAACAAAATCTTTTTAAGCATGGCCAGATTAAAGTAAAGCATATCTCTAAGCTGAACACGCAAGTCATCATCTACCCTGACCAAATAGATCAGCGCGCACACTGCTCCTGCATATCTGGACACATTGACGGCAATCGTCATGCCCAGCACACCCATATCCAATACATTAATGAATACCACATTGAGGAGCACGTACGAGAGGTTCATGATGAGAGAAAGAGCCAGCGATGCCCTCGTCTTCCCGATCCCCCTCAGCGCTCCACACACCGCCTCAACGATTGCAATCCCCACAAAAGACATACAACTTCCCAGTAGATATACCTTACCGTTAGCTAATACATCAGGCGAGGCGGAACCAAACAGAACACTCAAAATCGGATTGTACAACACGATCATAAACAAACTGATACATAAGGCCAGCAAGGAAACGGAGGAAATGGTACCGGATGCGGCTTTAGAAACCATGAGGTCGTTACCGCTCCCCTTATACTGTGCCACGACAACCGTTCCCCCGGTAGACACTGCGACAAACACATTAATCAGAAAAATATTCAAAGAATCAATCATATTTACGGCACTGACTGCCGCCATCCCCGACGAGCTAATCATGGCCGTGTTCACCAAATTAAGACCCACGATAAAAGCCTGATCAATCAGCAGCGGGATAAACAGCGCAATCATCTGTCGATAATCAATAGACTCTCCTGAAAAATGCTTATTCAGAAAGCCATGTGTTCTCATCCTTACACTCAGTTGACTCATATCATCACATTCTTTTTCTCAAATTGAAAAAAACCCTTCAACAGAAGAGCCTTCATGGCGAAAAAATGTATAAAGTTGCAAGGCTAGATGTGTCTAGTTCTTGATTCTGTACACTTTTCTCTACATAGAAGTATTGCTCCAAAAGAAAATCCTGTCAATGGTCTTGCTCACATTTGAATAGAAAATAACAGAAAAACCTGCTCAGCTCAGTGAACAGGTTTTGCAGCAGTATTATAATGCCTTAATATGTCATTAAAACCTTGTTAAAAGAATGTCTATGATCTTCTCGCAATCAAATCTTGTTGAATAGAAGCTTCATTCTTTTCGAATTTTTTATAAAAAAACATAGGAATGATCCCGATCAAGAAGATGATAAATGGCAGCCAGATAAAGCTGAACTGAATGCCAGACAACGCCGTAGGGGTTTGAACTTGCCCAGCGATGTAACCGGTGCTGCCCATGATCCATGCTGGCAATAATCCGCCAATTCCGCTACCCGCTTTAATACAGAATGCGCTTCCAATGGAGGTCAGAAAGCCACTTGCCCGAATACCATTTTTCCATTCCCCATAATCGACTGTATCTGACAACATCGCAAACGGCATAGAACATGCAAAGCCTGATCCTAACGCACCAATAATCCAGCCGATAATAATGAGAGTTAAGTCTGTACTTCCCATTAAAATCACGACTTGACCCAGCGCAGCTAATATCAATCCGATAATCATAATCGCATTTTTACTTAATTTTCTGGCAAAAAACGGAATCAGAACCATCGAGATCAACTGTAAGGAGGTCAGTCCATTGATTAAAGGTACTAAGTCCTTACTGTCCAGATTGTATTGCAGATAAAAGATGAGCGTTGCTGAACGAATATTCAAACCGATCCAGTAACACAAGTTGGCAGCTACAACGAGCATCCAGGGCCAGTTTCGTTTGATCGCTGTGAAGCTTTTAGCAATGGGAACGGACTTCGTTTTCACTGCTGCATTTTCTCGCAAATCGGCAAACGCTATGAAAAACATAATAATCGCCATGATTCCAAATAAAACAAGCGTTAAGGAAAATCCTTTTTGATCATTCCCCTGTCCAAAGAAAGCAACCAAAGGTAACGTAAACGTCGTGGCGATGAAGAAGCCCACATTCCCCCCTACCATGCGGAAGGAGTTCAAGACGACGCGTTCATTAGAATTGGTGCTCAGGTTAGGCAGAATAGACGTAATCGGCGTACTAATTCCTGTGTACAGGATGCCGGCTATGATATACGTAATGGCGGCATATGCAATTTTGCCCGACTCACTCCAATTGGGCGTCGTAAACGTAAGGACCATGAACACAGCGAACGGGATTGCTAACCATAGAAAATAGGGTCTGCTCTGGCCGTATTTTGACTTCGTTCGATCAATCAGGATGCCCCAAATCGGGGCATCAATAGCATCAATAAAACGGGTGATAAATAGTAATGTCCCGGCAATCCCGATAGAAAGACCGAATACATCTGTATAAAAATATAATAGATAACTGGAAATGACACAGTACAACAGATTGCCGGCCGTATCCGTTAATGAATAGCTGATTTTACGATGAAAAGGAACGGTACTGGGTGCCTTTTCCGGTGGTTCCGTACTCACAATTCTCGTACTCATGATCTTTCCTCTCCCCATGCGAATGAATTATGATTCATAAACCCATACACGCATTTCCCCTTTAGCCCGATTGCACCAGGCGTAGTAAGGAATGGCGGTAATTTGTTGAGGAACAAATTCAGGAGGCTCCGAGCTATATAATGCATTCGAACTTTTTACCCGGTATCCCTCTATGGTCAGCTTTACAATGCCACCCAGCAGGTTTTCGCTGAACTCTTCCGTAATGAGGCTATCCTTCGTCAATCTTAATCCTGCCAAATTCGCTCCATTATCCACTTCTTCCAGGCAAAACACGACTGGGCCGCGTTGGAGAGCAATTTGCTGCTGGTTCATGGAGACCAGCGGATTGCTCCGAATGCGCTCAACCGGCATAGCCAAATGCAGAGTTACCACATCTCCGTCCTTCCAAGTACGCTGAATCTCGATATAGCCTTTTTCCAAATGGTCTAATGATATGGCTTCCCCATTCACCTTTACCTCTGCCTGCTTGCACCAACCCGGAATCCGAAATGCCCATTTGAAGGAAGTCGACTCTGTTACGTGGATCGAAAATGTTAGATCCGCATCCCATGGATAATGATGAGTTTGTGTAATTTCAACCTCATGACCAGATAAAGTCATGTTCACCTTGCTGGCAATGTACAGATGCGTATACAACGTATCGTCCGTTTGGGTGTACATATTGTCCTCAACCGATGCAATCATTCGTGCCAAATTGGGCGGACAGCAGGCGCAGAAAAACCATTTTTGCCGTTCTGTTTTTACATGCTCTTGATCTTTTCTGGATTTTTGAAAGGGATTAACCTCCAACGGATTCACGTAGAAAAATCGTTTCCCGTCCAGGTCCATCCCACTAATCGTCCCGTTGTATAGCGCACGCTCCAGAACATCGGCATATTTCCGGTCTGGCGCTAAGCGCAACATACGATTGGCCCAAAAGGCCAGCCCTACAGAGGCGCAAGTCTCACAGTACATGCTGTCATTAGGAAGATCGTGATGGCAAGTGAACGCTTCCGCGTTTACAGTAGAACCGATCCCTGCGGTGATGTACATTTTGTGATTCGTGACATCATCCCACAGCGTTTCACAGGCTTGTAACAGGGAAGTATCTCCTGTTTTCGCAGCCAAGTCCGCCATCGCAATATACAGATACACCGCTCTTACCGCATGGCCGACTGCCTCTTTTTGTTCCCGCACAGGTTGGTGTGCTTGCTGGTATTCGAAGCCTAAACCAAAATTAATGTTGTTCTCATCATTCCAGGTGGGCTCTGTTTGAATATGTTTTCTCTTTTCTTGTTCCTCTGCAAAGTAAATAGGATGCTGTCCCCGCTGTTCAATAAAATATTGCGCTAATTTGAGATATTGATCCTTTGCCGTTACGTCGTATAATTTGATCAAGGCCAACTCAATTTCTTCATGTCCCGGGTAGCCTTTCCGTTTCCCTTCTTCCGTACCAAAAATCTGCTGAATCAGGTCTACGTATTTCTCCATAATGTGAAGAAACTTCGTTTTGCCCGTCGTTTCATAATAAGCAACAGCCGCTTCTATAAAATGCCCTGCACAATACAGCTCATGGTTGTCTCTTAGGTTCGTCCAGCGATTGTTGGGTTCCTTAAGCAGATAGTACGTATTCAGATACCCATCCTCAGCTTGAGCTCTTCCCAACAATTCAATCACTTCATCAGCCCGCTCCTCAAGCACAGGATTCGGATGGTCCCTTAAGCTAAAGGCAACCGTCTCCAGCCACTTGGCAATATCACTGTCCTGAAAAACAGTTCCATAATACTCCCCACTGGATTCCCCGGCTGCAATCCTAAAGTTTTCAATCGCATGACTGGGTTCTGTATCTGGTAATTCATCATTTAATGCTTTCCACTGATAAGGAATAACCTCTTCCGCTACAACCTGCTTATACTTTTTCCAAAATAAATCATCAACGATGACATGCTTCACTGGCTTTGCCGTTTTCATTGGATAAACATCCCTTCCTGGAAATAGAACGCTTTCATTTTTGAAAAAATAAGGATAAAGTAATGATAATATCGTACAAGCTACCTGAGTTCCCCTTGCTACAGTCCTTATTTTATCAACCTGAATTTATAAAAAAAATCGCGATCTTTAACTAAAACTTATACGATTTCACACACAAAGGAGCTGGCTTCCATGAGCAAAACAGACTTTCTATCATTCCTTGTCCCTCCGCTGCCTTATTTCATTGAGGGGAATTTTACTACATATCAAAAAGGGGATTGGCACCCAAATAGGTATAATCTGGGTTATTTTGACGTAATAATCATTAAAGAAGGATTGCTGCACATTGGCGAAGAGGACGAAGTGTGGAAGGTACCTGAAAATTACGCTCTCATTCTTGAACCGGATAAACATCATTTTCCGATTGAGGCATGTACAGAACAAACCTCATTTTACTGGTTCCATTTTCAAACCAATAGCATGTGGTGCGCACAATCCTCCTCCAATCCTATTATACCCAGCACTCCCATTCCCGAGCTGCATTTTCATTCAGAACATACGACCATTCATTTGCCCAAAATTCAAAAAGTAGTGAATCCACATGAGCTATTTTCGAAATTAGACTATTTACTAGCCTCTACTTTAAAACCTAGAAAACTGGCACTATGGGAGGCCCAACAGACGTTTGTGAATGTTTTCCAGAGTTTGGAGTATGATCAGAATAATAAAGACAGCTCCTCTAAGTTGGCGGAACAGATCGAAATATACCTAAAACAGAATTACAAAAATACAATCACCAATAAAGATTTGGAGACCCATTTTCACGTACATCAGAACTATCTCGCTAGATGTATGAAGGTCGCCTTCCAGCGCACACCGCTTGAATATTTAATGGATTATCGACTGGATCAAGGGCGTAGTCTTTTGCTGCAAACTGACTGGTCCGTTCAACAAATTACGGAGGAAACGGGATTCTCCCAAGCAAGCTATTTCTCCAAATGCTTTAAAGAAAAATTCGGAATGTCTCCAAAGAATTATAGACAACAATACTGGAAACCAGTTCATTGAATGCTTACACCTCCTTTACACTCTCTTTACATTTTCATTGTATCCTTTTGATATTCTCGCTTTATACTGAGTCGGTTATATCATTTGCACTTCAGAAAAGGGGCATACATATGAAGTCAACTAAACTCGCATTATTAGCCATGTTAACGGGGGTTCTGATATCACCAGAACTGACCCATGCGGCAAACATTCAGCCGTCCGGGTATGCACCCCTACGAACACAGGCAGATAAAATGGGGGCGACCATTACATGGGACAGTGATGACCAGTCTGTTTTGGTCAAACTGAAAAATGGCATTGTCGGAACCTTTACAGTTGGTGAGAAGGAATATCGTCTAGCTGGACTAACCGGAAAAGCAGACCAGGAAATTAAGATGATGAATGGAACTGTATATCTTCCTACAAAACTCCTTACAGCGCTTGAAGCGGAGAATAGCAAATATGCAGATCCTAAGGACGCAGTTCCCACCTATAAAGTGATCCCTTCTGCCGAAACCGAAGCCGTGGAGGATGGAGAAGACGCAGCCGACGACCCTGCAATCTGGCTCAACCCCGTCGATCCGGAGAAAAGTAGAATTTTAGCAACCAATAAAGGCGGCGGGATTTTAGTTTATGATCTGGAAGGCAAGCAACTGCAAAACATGAAGGTCGGAAAAATGAATAACGTGGATCTTCGTTACGGTTTCACATTGGGCGGCAAAAAAATGGATATTGCAGGGGCAACCAATCGAACCAACAACACGATCGATATCTTTGCCATTGACGGTGCATCAGGAAAGCTGACCAACGTGGTTGGCAAACCCATTAAAGCATCTATGAAAGAAGTATACGGATTCAGCCTATACCATAGCCTCAAGACAGATAAATTTTACGCGCTCGTGTTGGGCAAAGAGGGTGAATTTGAGCAATATGAGCTGACTGATGACGGAAGCGGCAAAATTGCAGGTAAGCTTGTCCGCCAGTTCAAGCTGAATACGCAATCCGAAGGCATGGTTGCTGATGATGAATATGGTACGATCTACATCGCTGAAGAGGATCACGCCATTTGGAAGTATAGTGCCGAGCCAGACGGTTCATCCGAGCCGCTGCGACGTGTGGATATTGCAGATGGGCGCAGACTTCACGATGACATAGAGGGACTTACATTGTATTACGGTAAAGATGGCAAAGGGTATCTCATGGCCTCCAGCCAAGGAAACAGTAGCTATGCGATTTATGAACGACAAGGCGACAATGCATATATAAGCAACTTTACGATCAGCGCAAGCCCTACCGTCGACGGTACGTCTGTCACAGACGGTATTGATGTTCTTGGCTACGGATTAGGCAAGAATTTCCCGCATGGTATCTTCGTTGCACAAGATGACGAAAATCTTCAAAACGGCAAAAAGTTAAATCAGAATTTTAAAATGGTACCTTGGGAGCGAATCGCTACGGGTGCCCCTACCCCGCTAACGATAGACGATGGCATTAACCCACGTGAACTGGTAAACAGAAGCACGCAGTAATGCCTGTCGGGGAAATCAACTCAACATTCCGACTCTATTCATAAAAAAAGAGGTGTTCCAAAAGCCATAAAACGGCTACTTGGGACACCCCTTTTTGTTTTTAAGCGGAAAAAGGTTTAAGATCCAGCACCAACACATTTACCGAGTTGGCTGGTAAGTCTAAGAGAACAGAATCCGTCTGAAGCGTGATCTGCTGTTCGGTAGGCACTACCTTCTCATCATTCTTCTTGTTCACGTTAGGTACATGAACAAGCGAGGAATCGCCGGTTAGTGTAATCAGCTTAGCGATGGACTCAACACTCAAATCTTGTAGATTCAGCTGTGTTGCCTTATCCACGTTGTCGGCGTTCACCAGCTTCACATATACATGCTCAGCATCTTGGGTTACCGAGTTGAACACGTCTCTGTTGTAAGCCTCCAGCTTGTAGTCCAGCACCTTGCTGGTTGTCTCGCCGTCGGTGTATGAGCAAATCAGATTACTGCCCGTTTCACCGCCGTAGTTCACTGTTATGGTGTAGTCCGTGTTGTCAGCCAACTCTTCATAGCTAGCTGCTCTCAAGTTACCTGCCGCTGTACTCGAAGAGTAGTCACCCAATGTGTAGCCTTCTATGCCTTGCTTGTAAACCTTCACGCCGGTAGCCTTGCCGCCATAGCCGATCGCGTATTCGACGACGTTCTTTTTCTCCGCAGAAATATCCGTGAGACCCGCACCCACATAAAAACCGTCCGTGCCGGAAATGCGGGAAGCGACCACCTCTACCTTGTAATTGCTCCAGCTATCGTTCAAGATGTATAGACCATTCAGACCGCTATCCTGAGCTTTGAGGACAAGCCCCTTGCCTTCCTCCACTGTAGAGCCCACGGAACCGGGAATGACTTGCCATGCTGAATTCAATTCCTGGGTAAAATCTTGATCCAGCAGCACACTGCCATCCTGATTGGAACTAACGGTCACACGCTTAATCATAACTTCGGCGTTGCCTGTCGCGATTTCAATGCCACCCTGAGGAATGAGATCCGTCGGCTTGCCACTTTTGTAAGTAGAGAAAGAAGTGCGCAATACTTTATTTCCCAAATATTTAGCATACATTTGCTGTACATAGTAGTTCGGCGTAAACCACACTGTTTCGTCATCGAACCAGATGCAGTCTGGCGTCCATCTGTAGGTTCCATCTGTCAGCACCTTGTTAAACAGCGGTGCATAGGCAGCCAACCGAACGACATCGGCATTATTTTCGAAGCCCGTCATCACCGCTGCCTCTGCTACAGCGCCTGCCAATGTATTTTTATCGGTTGAGGCGTACTCCCCGACAAAAACCTTTGATGTCGCTTTCCAATTGATACTACCGTCCGCGTTATAAGCTCTGTAGTAGTAGTTATAGCGGTCCACGTTATTCAGCAGGTACTCGTTAGAACGATAGTAGTGCTCGTCTGCAATGGTGTCCATATAATCCTTTTGCTTCTCATACCAGGTAACAGTCTCTTCCGTCACCTGGTTACCATCAGCAAAAGCAACCTTAGCCGAGCCCTTCATATTACCGCTCAGGAACTTCCAGCCCTGCTGATAGGCATCGTCGTCCGCTTGAGCGCCAACCGTAGAGATGATATGCAGCTCATAACCCGGATAGTTTTTCTCCATGTACTCATCAATCGATGTCTTGAACACTTCAAAGTTGGCAAAGAACTCTGTGCCCCAGTTCTCGTTACCCACACCCAAATAACGCAGATCGAACGGTGCTTCATGGCCCATTTTTTTACGCATAGCAGCCCATTCATTATGTTCAAAATCCACACTGATCGCAAAGTCGATCAGATCCGTAAAGTTCTTAATATAGTATTCTCTTAATGCGCCTCCAGCGGGATGAGCATAATCCGAGCGGGCTTGGCAGAGCACGCCGCAGGCCATAACCGGAAGCGGAGCTGCATTCAGGTCTTCTGCCAACTGGAAATATTCCATATAACCAAGACCCATGGTCATCATATAGCCCCATACATTAAAGTTTTCCTTACGCAGCTCGATATCCCCAATCGATTCCTTCCAATCGTAAACGTTTTCCCATATAAATGAACCCTCGGAAATACAACCACCTGGAAACCGCAAAAACTTCGGATGCATGCCAACCAGTGCGTTCACCAGATCTTTTCTCAGTCGGTAGTTAGGATTTCCCTGGAAGTTAGCATGTGCCGATGGGGATTGCGCTTCCTCTCCTGCGCCCCATACATCTTGTGGGAATAAAGAAACCATATCAACCGAAATGTCCCCTTCAAATGTAAGCGCCAGCTGCCCGAGAACCGTAGCTGAGCCTGTCAGCACAAGCTTGGAATCAATGCCATACTTCTTCCACGTGTTGCCGCCTTCCACCTGTATCGTAACCGAATCACTAATGGCCTTTTCATTCGAATCTTGCAGCTGCAGTGTGATTGTGCCCGCTGAATCAGCCTTCGCCCAGATGGTAAACTCATACTTGGCACCCTCTTGAATGGACATGGCGCAATTCTGGTTAGAGTCGGAAAAGCCCTTGTTCCGAATCGTTGCACCATCCGCTACCATCACATAATAAGAGTTCACTTCTTTGTCTTTTGCGCCTAAAAACTCATTTAATCCACCGCTATGTCGTGGAGTCATCTTGTCCGTATCACCAGACCAGGCGAACAACGGGTTGCGGTTCCGTCCTGTAGAGCAGCCGCATTCACCGGAAGCATGGGAATACGTATCAAACTCGAAAGATTCAAAAGAGCGATTCTGAACGAGTTCCGCATATATCCCGCCATCTGCTGCGTTATTGATATCTTCATAGAACAAGCCGTACATCACTTCGCTGACATCCAGCACTTCCTTATTTCCATGAATGGTCAGCGTGTACGGAGGCAGCTGTTCAGGAAGAACGGATACTTCAAAGCTTTCTTCAATCTGGCTTAGGCCCTTCGTCAATAAAGCTGTGACGGTAACCCCTTGTGCGGAGGTAATCGCCTGCACCTGACCATTGTCAGAGAGTATACCAGGTTGGCTGGATTTCCAGGTCACTTCTACTCTTCCACCCATCAGAACGGTTGGCAGAGATAAGTCCTTGGTCACAATCGTCGTCGGAAAGGACAAATATTTATCTCTGGCAAGCTTCACGATCTCTTCATCTGTCAACGAATCGCACATGACCTCAATGACTTCATCTGCCGACAAGCCTGCTTTATAAATTCGAAAGTCTGAAACGGAGCCGGCAAAGTCTACATCCGCCGCATGCTGAGAGCGACCAATAAAATTGTTGCTGTAGTTGGACGAGTCTGTAAACGTTTCGAACCATTTACGCAGCTTGGCATAGTTACCGCTGGAAGTTTGACTGATGGAACCGTCCGCTACCACCTCACCATTGACATATACCACCGGACCCGCACTGCTTAATGTGCCGCCTTCTGTACCGATTACGGACAAGGCTATGTGCATCCACTCATCCCTGACAAAACCTCTTCCCGGGTCTACGGACAAATCCGCCTCGGTGAAAAGGGTTCCGCGCAGATTCCGTGTCATGAACATATATGGCCCTGTATGGGCTTTACCAAAATCAAAAACACGTTCCCACATATCTGTGAATCTGCCGAAGTTGACCCAAGCAGTAACCGTCACACCGGTGTTATCGCTTACATCTTTGAATAGATCGGAAGGAAGCTGGATATACGAGGTACCGTTGGGGCCTCCCTCAAGCGTCAATGCCGCTCTACCGGTAGCATGGGAAATTGTGGGTGTTACTGTGCCTGAAGCAACCCCATCGTTACCTTGCCCTGAGCTATCTTTGCCGACGTTCTCTGCATCATCAAACTTGTAACGCGCAATGATTTGATCTTGGAATTTGGTCATCTTCGTTGCTCCTATACCTATAATTTATTAATGTAATAACTAATTAGTTAATATAAATACATACTATACAGCTATAGTACCTTATCCTGAGTACCTTTTTCAATCCAATAAATCAGATTTATAAAGAAAATACTTGAACGAACTACATAAAAAAGCAGCTATCACAGAAGATACTCTGCGATAACTGCCTTTTGACTTGTAAAGAAGCTTGGCCGTAGCTATGTTATCCGTTCAATTTTTGTCCACAATTCGGACAGAAGTTAGCTCCTTCGTTTTTTGTACCGCAATTCGGACAAAAATTGGGCTTATTCCCGTCTCCAGATGAAGGGGGATCAGCAGGTGTAGGCTGAGTCTCAGCCGAAGGCTTTGGGTTCGGGTTTAAATTTTTCATCATTTCATTTGCTATATTCATCCCCATCATCATACTCGCCATATCCGAAGCTGCACCGCCGCCTTTTACATTACCCGATGCAATCCCGTCCGTCATCGTCACTTGTTGGTACTTTTGCAGATTACCGATCATTTCATGTGAAGCGGTCTTCGTAATCATATCTTGGATTTCTTGAGGATAATTGAAGCTCATCACATGAAAGCCAGTAATCGTCATACCATTGTCCATCACTTGCATATCCAGATCTTCTTGAATACCTTTTGAAATGTCAGAAGCATTCGCCTGCAGATTGAACATGTCCTTTCCTTCTCTGCTGATCCACTTCATCAATAACTGATCCAACACCGAAGTAATCCGTATTTTCACATCCTCAACGAGATAACTGTCCTTCACTCCGGCAATCTTATCGATGAGCGTAACATAATCGTTCACTTTAAAATTAAATGTGCCATTGGCACGGATCGGCATACCGCCTGGCAGCTGGGGAGTCGGGATCAGCACCGGATTCTGCGTCCCCCATTTGACAGTAAACTCCTTCGTATTAACGAATAAGACCTCTACCCTCATACCACTGTTAAAACCAAATTTAAACCCTTTTAAGGTGGATAGAAATGGAATAATGTCAGAGTCCATGTTATATGACCCTTCATTCTCAAAAATACCCTCTATTTTGCCGTTATTTACAAAAATCGCGTCTTGACCGGAGCGGATAATTAACTTACTTCCTTTTTTAATTTCACGATTACTCCACTTCCAGAAAATCATATCATCTCTAAATTCTTCCCACTCTACAACATTTGCAAATTGATTTCTGAAGAATCCCATACTGTATCCATCCTTTCCGTTTAGGATTTTTGCAAAATCCTCAGTTAAAATGATCCTCTGCTGCCGCTATGCGAATGACCGCCGCTGGTAGTTCCGCCACCACCGCCTGAGCTACTGCTACTGCTGCTCTTTTCAATCTTCCGTTTCGTTGTCGTTGTGTGAAGATACTGATCTCGATGCTCCAGAACTCCTGAAGCGTTCGCATCCTCGTAGGTCTGTCGATTTACCGTAACCCGACCGCCAGAATTGGAAACCATCTTGCCCACGATCATCGCCGCCAATCCCAGTGCAATCGCCAAATGAAGCCAGCCTTTAAAAAATATACTGTCTGGGTTCACCCCTGGACGGATCGCCAAATATTTGTGCGCGCCTAGAATATACTTTTGAAATGCCAGCCCATAGTTGCCGTTCGTCAGATCCGGGCTAATCTCATGGCGTATTTTAGTAAGCCTGTCATCATCCAGATACCGTTCTGCCTTATAAAATCCAGCTAAGTATACCTCTCTATTTCTCATATCCATCGTTAAAATAACCGCGTTCCCATGAGCTCTGTCATACCCTGGGCCATGGTCATCATAAAAGTCCTGCGTCATTTTCATAACATCCATATTGTCGGGATTGGGGGTTGTATAAATAATAATGTCCGTTTCTCTTTCAGCCCCGTATTGATTAGCCATCGTGTTCAACACATCATACTCTTCCTGATTGAGCAAACCCGCTTCGTCATAAATCAATGGCTTCATTTCTGTCGTTGCTGGTTCGCCCTTCATTTCCATAGGAAGCGCCAGAAAAACAGCAAAGAACAACAAAACGGCTACAATGGCTCTATGTCTTTTCAATAGAATTCTCCTCCCATCATCAACCAAGTGATTAACCTTAATGAAAAGAGAGTCATGCCGAAAATGCCTGCAAACCAAGCCGTCACCTTGAACTTGCTAATCGGAGGCTTACCGACTACCTTGCCCGTCTGTCCGTTCATAGCAAACGTATGCTCCAATTGATTATAGTCATAGTGTATGACCCACACCGGGAGCAGGACATAATCCGCTTGTTTTAATGTAGTATCAACTTGCTTTTCCGTATAACTCACGGCCGTATACTCTGACACCGTAGAATGAATATAAGCATCAATATATTCCTTCACTTTTTCTTTAACTCGCGGGAAAAGCTCTTCTTCGTTATAACTGTACTTCTCCGCAATATAACCTGCTAGATATGGCGTTTTAAAGGGTTTTAGCTGATCGTATGGAAATGGCTCCAATTTATCCATCAACTCGTCGTTCATTTTCTCCGCAGCATCAATCGGAACCTTTACATAATTCAAACGGATTTTCCGATATACATCAAAATGCTTCGTTTCCGTATATTCGTAGTCTCCACTCGTATAGGTTCGCACTTGGGTACCTTCACCTTGAACCTCAATTTTATTATGTAATTCATATAACCAGAAAGGCACATACATCCCGGTTATTC
The DNA here is from genome assembly GCF_038008165.1 of Paenibacillus sp. FSL L8-0644. Taxonomy (NCBI): domain Bacteria; kingdom Bacillati; phylum Bacillota; class Bacilli; order Caryophanales; family Paenibacillaceae; genus Paenibacillus; species Paenibacillus sp. FSL L8-0644. Next base: position 237,647 of record NZ_JBBOYN010000001.1, on the reverse strand, counting down.
CCTTGATTCGGTCTGCTATCATGAACCGATTCGGCGTCAGACGGCCATTCTTGCACCATTTTTTGAAAGCAGCTATGGCTTCTTCCTTACTGATTGAAAAAGGAATAACCTGCGCTGGAGCCAGCTTCCCAGTCAGTCGATCCCCGAGAACCACGGCAGAACCACAAAAGCTGCACACCGTTGCACTCGTCTCCACTTCGGTCATAATCACCGCTCCGCAGTTATTACAATGATACTCATGAGCCTCATCTTCTGAAAAAATACGATTTATCAGAGGATCAGGAATAGATTCGATATTGTCCTCTCTTCCGCAACTATGACAGGATAACCTCCCTGTCTCACTGTCAAAGACCATACCGCTGCCGCAGTTGGGGCATTTGTATTCGATAACCGGCATCTGCTCACCTCTTCATGTAGATACTTGTTATTCATCTTCTGTATTCGTACTCTTCTTGTATTGTGCAAATAAAGCATCCAGGTCGTCCTTCGTTCCTGCCCGAAGCTCAGCTATAGCCATCGCCTCATCATACGCTCTGTTCACCTGCTCTTCCATAACCTCAAAAGCAGAATTCTTGCTACCTATAGAATTCAAGGTTTGCTGTGCTTTGGCAACCGCCATCTTCCCTTTAAGTTCAGCGTGCCGCGCTTCTAGTTGCCCCATATCGGACACCAACTTCTCCTGCATTTTCTTCATATTTACGGCGTTTGTCGAAGCTACATCATAGGGGGTTTGTAATTGTTCCAATTTCTCCGCCTGCAAACCTTTTCTCTCCAGAAACTTTCGAGCTTCCTCTTCATTACCAGCTTCCACAGACTTACTGGCATAATGCTGGAGCTTTTCGATCTCGGCTTTGCATTCATCCAGTGCTCTTTTGGCCCTTCTCTCATCAGCCAATACCGATACCGTCTCCGCTTTCACCTTGCCTAGATCACTGTTCAAATTCCGCATATAATCATCAATGGTTTTCTCTGGATCTCCCACCTTATCCATTAAGGCGTTAACATTCACTTTCATAATATCCCTAAACCTCGACAAAATTCCCATGATGACCTCCTTCGAAAGGACTACATCCCACCATATCATACATCAAATCCGGTAAAAAATGTTCATTATAGCTCTATATACTGACCCACTGATCACTTTCGGATGTGTGTTCGTTTTATGATAAAAGCAAAGGGTCCAAAAACCCGCGACAGATTTTTGAACCCCTTTATTTTATTGTTCCTGATTATAGTTCTTCATAGGACTTGGGGTCCTGCCCCCAGATCCGTCCATCCTCACTGCTAAATGCCGAAATCATGTTCATTTCCTCTGGAGACAACTCAAAATCAAAAATATCCAAATTCTCCGTTTGGTGTTTCAAAGAAGAGGCCTTCGGGATCGGGATTGCTCCAAGTTGGATATGCCAACGTAAAATCGCTTGTGTATTCGTTTTACCATGAGCAGCAGCAATTTTCCCAATCTCTTCATTCTCCAGCATACTGTGACCACGACCCAAGGGGCTCCACGATTCCGTCACGATGCCCTGTTCAGCATCTTTTGCACGCTGATGTTCCTGATTAAATAATGGGTGCAATTCAACTTGATTTAAGCTCGGCGTGACACCTGTTTCCCGAATTAAACGTTCATTATGCTCGGGCAAGAAATTGCACACCCCAATGGAACGGATATAGCCCCTTTTCTTCGCCTCAATTAACGCCTGCCAGGCTTCAACATATCGATCAATTTGGGGATTCGGCCAATGGATTAGGTACAGATCATAATAGTCCAGACCTCCTCTATATAATGACTCTTCGATCGTTACAATGGCTTCTTGGTAAGCATGTCGGCGACCTGGTAGTTTGGAGCAAATCAACAATTCTTCTCTGGGCACAGAGCTCTGCTGGACCGCTTTCCCGACAGCACCCTCATTTTCATAGTTGAACGCTGTGTCGATCAGACGGTAACCTGCATCAATCGCGCTGGTAATTGCCCTCACTCCGTCTGCACCCTTCAATCCAGCAGTCCCAAATCCAATGACGGGCACTTTAGTCCCATCATTCAATACCTTCTCCGGAATTTGTTGGTTCATATTAACAGCCTCCTTTACTATTCTCTTATACCGCAACACCTTTAATGCTCAGAAAAATACAGCAAATGACTCGGTTCCTCCTATACTTATTACCCACCAGTTCGTGACTTTCCTATTAAATTCTCTGTATGCTACATCAAAAAGTGCCTGATCCCCGTTGAAATCATACTTGAATTCAAGGAGTCAGGCACTCGTATACCGCTACCAAATCATATATTCCACTTCATGCTGAATTGCTTGGTTGTCCAACACAAAGTTGAAGCGTCTTAATTTTTATTTCAAGCCTTTCCATACCCAGTTCTCTACCTCTGGCAAGTCAATGCCCTCTTCGCGAATGAATTGATGATGTTTCTTAACCGTAGCATCCATTTCATCCACAATGTTGGTGTACTTCCCAGCGTCAGGTAAGTTGAGAACAGCTTCCTTCACTAAGTCAAAACGATCCATTTGATTCAATACACGCATATCAAATGGTGTCGTAATATCGCCGTTCTCACGGTAACCATGTACATGCAAGTTATGATTGTGACGATCAAAGAACAGATCTTTGATCAGACCTTCGTAACCATGGAAAGCGAAAACTACTGGTTTATCCTTTGTGAAAAAGTGATCAAACTCGGCGTCAGATAATCCACGCGGGTCTAGTTTTTGACTTCTCAGTTTCAGCAAATCTACCACGTTGATGTACCGAATCTTCAATTCAGGCAGTTTTTCATGCAAAATGGAAATCGCAGCTAAACTTTCAATCGTTGGCTCTGTACCAGCAGAAGCAATGACAAGATCAGGTTCTCCACCTTGATCTGTACTTGCCCAGTCAATGATCTTCAACCCTTTATCCACCAATTCCTTCGCTTCATCAGCAGTAAACCATTGTGGACGTGGGTGTTTGGACGAAACAATCAAATTGATCTTTTGACGGTCGTTTAAAATGGTGTCGAAAACAGCCAACAAGGAATTGGCATCCGCTGGCAGATACTCCCGAATAAATTCCGGTTTTTTATCAGCCAAATGACCCAACAAACCTGGATCTTGGTGTGTATACCCATTATGATCCTGTTGGAACACCGTTGAAGTTGCTACGACATTCAATGATGGGATATCTGCACGCCATCCTTGATCCGTTGCTTTACGCAGCCACTTAAAGTGTTGGGTGATCATTGAGTCAACCACACGCAGGAAAGCTTCGTAACTTGCAAAGAAACCATGACGACCAGTTAACACATAACCTTCCAGCAATCCTTCAGCCTGGTGTTCGGATAATTGGGAGTCAATTACGCGGCCATAGGACGACAAAAATTCATCATTAGGTTCAATAATTTGGTCCATCCATTGGCGTTTGGTTACTTCAAAAACAGGAGCCAAGCGATTAGACATTGTTTCATCCGGTCCGAAGATTCTGAAATTACGATTTTCTTCATTTAAGACAACCACATCTTTAACGTATTTCCCTAAAACCGACATATCTTGCGCAATCACTTTACCAGGTACGGAATTATCCAGCGCATAGTTACGGAAATCCGGTAACTTCAAGTCTTTAATGAGGTTACCCGCATTCGCAACAGGGTTCATTCCCATACGTTTATCGCCTGTAGGCAGAATTTCAGCAAGCTCAGAGTTTAAACGACCGTTTTCGTCGAACAATTCCTCTGGTCTGTAGCTATTCAACCATTCTAACAAAGCAGGTGCGTGCTGCATATTTTTTTGATCAACCGGAATTGGAACCTGATGGGCACGGAATGAATTTGTATTCGGCACGTTGTCCCATTCCTTTGGACCCGTCCAGCCTTTAGGTGAACGGAATACAATCATCGGCCACGCTGGACGAGTAAGATCATTATTTTCACGCGCATTCTTTTGAATAGCTTCAATTTTCTCGATGGCCGTATCCAATACTTTCGCCATTTCTGGATGCATGTGATCCGGATTTTCACCTTCAACAAAGAATGGCTCCCAGCCCAAACCTTTAAAGTATGAGGTCAATTCTTCTTTCGATTGACGAGACATAATCGTTGGGTTACTAATCTTAAAGCCATTCAAGTGCAAGATTGGCAGCACTGCACCATCCGTGATCGGGTTGATAAATCTGTTAGAGAACCACGAAGCGGCTAGTGGACCCGTTTCAGCTTCGCCATCACCAATAACAACAGCCGAAATCAGATCAGGATTATCCAGAATGGCACCTACACCATGAGAAAGGGAGTAGCCTAATTCTCCACCTTCATGGATAGATCCAGGTGTTTCAGGAGCAGCATGTGAAGCAATACCGCCAGGGAAAGAGAATTGTTTGAACAATTTCTTCATACCTGGGATATCTTGCGTAATTTGCGGATAGATTTCGGTGTAACTTCCATCCAGATATGAATTTGAAACCATAACCTGACCGCCGTGACCAGGGCCCTCAATGTAAAGCATGTTCAAATCATATTTATTAATAACACGATTTAGATGTGCATAAATAAAGTTTTGTCCTGGAATTGTGCCCCAGTGTCCAATAGGCTTAACCTTCACATCTGAATCTTTTAAAGGCTCTCTCAACAAAGGATTATCTTTTAAATAAAGCTGACCTACCGAAATGTAGTTCGTTGCACGCCAATATGCATCAAGTTTTTCTAAATATGTTTTAGATGAATAATCTGCTAACACGGGTGATAATGACATGGTGTCCACTCCCTAAGTAGTATTGTTTGTAATTTATTTCCGGAAATTTCATCTACATGTACATCATAACGCCGCGCCGATTAAATTCAACCTTTTTCACAAGTGATACGGTCCAATTTTGTGAAATTTTGAACATACTATGAAATATAAATTAAAAAGACAGTAAAAAAGCTCTTACATTAAAATATATAGAAGTATAAACCAATAAAATTTGTAATAAACGTTGCAATCGCAGGCTCCAATCCTTTTCTCAAAATTATAAAAAAAAGACCGGAGAATTCTCCAGTCTTATCATTAGTGAACCGATACAAAGGTATTAAATTTTAAATATTTGTAATGAAATCGCATATGAGAAAACTCAAATGGCGTACCGTTATCTAAAAAGAACACACCTTCCATAATACCTACAGGCTCATTTTCATTTAAATTTAGCAGCTTTTGATCATTCTCTTGGGACGGTTCTGCAAAAATAGATAAAAAAGATTTGGTGACGGCCAAGTTCCGTGAGTCTTCCAAATAATTAAAAATGGACCCCTCGATAATGGTCTGATTTAAATTTTGGACAATTTTAATGGGGATATAGCCCGTTTCAATCATAAAAGGATCATCATCAAACAAACGTAAGCGGACAATTTTGTATACAAAATCATGAGTCTCCAAGAACAAATCGCGCTGTAATTCTTCTGTTGGCGGAATGACCTCAAAACTCAGTACTTTGATTTTTGGCTTTTTACCATGCATTTGAAAATTATCAGTGACTCCTAGATTAGAGCCTTCGTAGTTAAAGATAGATTCATTTCTTATGTATAATGGATTAATAAATGTCCCGGAACCTTGTTTTTTAAAAATAATTCCGACATTCTCCATTTTAGTCAGAGCACGTTTAATTGAACTACGACTAACCTGGTAAGTCTCACTAAGACTACGTTCATCTGGCAATCTCATATCTGCAAACTTTCCAGCAAAGATTTTCATCTTGAGATCGTCAATAATTTGCTTATAGACAAATTGTGTCATATAGTACTCCTCTTTCAGGTCTTCTATAACTCCATATAGTTTACCATAACTTGCCCATTTCATCTCTTGTTTGTTTCTGTATGCTAAGGGGGGCTTTCAACGGATGGGAAGCGCCCTCGCTTTTACTTTACATCTCTATGCATAATACCATGATTACACATACATAACACCACTGATCGCACCTGCAAAACAGCAGAAAATACAGCCCACCCCACCTTAACTTCTGCAATAAGACCAAGCCTGTTTCGAACCTTGAGGGATGTTTGACTAGACCAGGCTAAAATCCTTGAATACATTGTTATTATTTATCTTGTTCAAACGTTTTCTAATAAGAAAGGTGGGGGGGGATCACATTGGCAATCCGCTACAGCGTCATCATTCCAACCTATAATCGAGTCCAGCAATTGTTGCTTACACTCGCTTCATTTGAGACACAAACCTATCCAAAGCAACTATTTGAAGTCATTGTAGCTGATGACGGTTCTACAGACGGAACGAAAGAAATGGTCGAAGGCTTCAAAGCATCCTATCCTCTTATCTATGTGTCACACCCGGAACAACGCGGTCGATCTGCCGTTCGAAATTTGGGACTGCGCCGTGCAAAAGGGCTATACATCATCTTCTGCGACGCTGACTTTGTAGTATTACCGGAATTTATTAGGATCGTGAGCCGTTATCACCGTAAATATCCCAAGTCCGTGCTTTCAGGCATTCCTCACTCGTGGGACGATGCTTTTACCCATTATTACCCTGACTTTTCCCCTGAAGAAAAAGAACAATGTCGCAACATACTTACGCAGTCCAACTTATGGAATGCTGACTATGAAGCAGCAAACGAAATTACTCCGATCATAACCCCAGAAGATATCCTTCACCAAACGGGTGCACTGTCTAAAGTAGTTAGTCCCACAAGGGTTCCTCCGAATACGCAGAAACAATTTGCCTCAACGGACGTAGCCCCCTGGATGCTGCTGGTTACTCGTTGTGTAGCCATCAGACGCAGTCACTTGATTCGTATTGGAGGTTTCAATGAACGGTTTGTGCTCTATGGACTCGAGGACTGGGACCTTGGCTATAGACTACATCGCTTGAAGATTCCTTTTTATTGCATCAAAGAGGTGGTCGGATATCATCAGGAACATCCAACCTATCTTAGAGGTAACGTGTTAAATACGGAAAATCTGAGAATCATGTATGAAACCTACGGATTCCATGACTCCTCGTTAAATTTATTTGCCCTTATCCCTCCATCCGAGGATTTTGAGACCTACAAAAATACATTGCGGGTATTGCGCAGGGGATTCCGCTCTAGGTTAACACGCTCATCAGCACTGTTATTAAGAAGAACACTACACATTGCAGCCAAACAGTTCTACGATCAAAGCCATACTCATGCATACAAAAAATCATTACACTTAATAAAAAGGAAAGCAGCAAACCGGAAAAGTCGAGTCGCTCACGTATTACGAGAAATGCTGGTGAAGTCTGAAAAGCTGGTGGAATAGCAAGAGGCCGGAAGAGCACGAGACACATGAATTTTTCCCGTAATAAAAAGACTCCTCCATCTGAGCGCAGGCCAAACTCGGCAAGCTATCTTATGGAAGAGTCGTATGCAACTTTTACTTACTTTTGTTTTTCCGTTAATGTTCTCACTTTAATAGGATGCAGATTCGCCTCAATTTGAGCCCGCTGCGGTTCATACCACTCTGGCAGCATTAATTTCTGCCCCATAGATTCAGCAGGTTCATCGTTAGCAAATCCCGGTGGATCTGTAGCAATTTCAAATAGGATGCCGCCCGCTTCTCTGAAATATATAGCATTAAAATATTGGCGGTCTATGATTGGAGTCGGCTGATAGCCATAATGCTGGACTGCGCTTCTCCATTCTTCATGTTGTTCGAAGTCTTTTGCACGCCATGCAATGTGATGTACCGTGCCTGCTCCACCAAAGCCTAGACCTATTTTGGCGAGTGGGACATCCACGATGTTGCCGATTTCTCCTACGGACTGATAACGCGCATATTCGGCGTCTTCAGCGATTTTCGTAAATCCGAGTATGCTCTTCAATGCATCCATCGTTCTCTGTGGATTGACACTAAATAGCACGGCACCTCCAAACCCCTCAATTGCTTTATCGGCTGAAATGCCACCGTAAGACCAAGTACTATTCGCTCCCTCTTCACGTTCAACAAGCTCAAGACGTAAGCCCTCATTATCCTCAAATTGAAGATATTGTTCAGAAAAACGGCTCGTTTTCGTAACTTGAATATCAAAGCTTTGCAAACGATGCTGCCAAAAATCAAGTGAACCTGGGGGTACTACATACGAGGTTATGCCCACCTGGCCGCCTCCGATTCGTCCTTTGGGGGTTCCTGGTGCAGGAAAAAATGTAATGATCGTTCCAGGACTTCCTGCACCGTTACCAAAGTACAAGTGGTAAACCTCAGGAGCATCGAAGTTGATTGTTTTCTTCACTAACCGAAGTCCCAGGACGCCGGCATAGAAGTCGAAGTTTTCCTGCGGATTACCGGCGAAAGCTGTAATATGATGGATACCTGTAGTTTGAAGCGACATATGAAACCCTCCTTTAATCGTAGGAACCTTTATTTTTTGTTATTGATGACTTTTAATGACCTAACATCATGTTTTATCTAAGTATTGCATCAATGGAATATGAACCTGCTCCTGTCAACGCAATACCGATTACAACTGCAATAAGAACTAGCGGATATTCATAGCCATTAGCCGTTGCCCAGATCCCGTTTTGGCCATGTACTTTGAAAATTGCTCCGAGCATAGTCGCCGTAATCAACAATACAGCCAGTGGAGTGAGCAATCCTACAGCAAATAGAGCTCCTCCCAACAATTCCATCAACCCAGCAGCCACTGCCATGAATACTCCGGGCTTAATGCCAATCGATTCCATCCAACCGCCCGTACCCTTTGGACCATAGCCGCCAAACCACCCAAAAAGCTTTTGCGCTCCATGCCCCACCAATAACAATCCAACCACCAAACGTATCAATAACAATCCACTTGCCAACATAAGAATCACTCTCCATATTATATTATTTTAAGATTATTAAATTAGAGATATTAAATAAAATTAAATCTATTGCTTAGTGACTCGAGCCTGTTCTTTTCTAAGTTTTTCAGGAGTAACATCATCTCCATTCGGATCATAGATCGTAGCATTCAAGAGAATGCTTTGTACAGAGCCCCGAAAGATTTGAAGGTATTCTTTGCGAAGATCGGTTTGTTCCATTTTTTCGATTTCAGTTAACCCGATTTCTTTTGCTTTTTTTGCGAGCTGATTAATTCTTTCTAAAATTGTAATCATGTATATACCCCCCTATTCAAAATTTTATGATTGTTTTTGTCTTTAATTTATTTATCTTGATATAAAGATATAATACTTTTCTATCCGTGTCAACAGTTTTTCGAAAAGAAAAGCAGCCAGAACACTTAGAGACACCTTTAAGCTACAAGTTGTGTAAAACCTCTTCAACTCAATTGCTAGAGCCACAATAAAAAGCCACCAACCAGAATCACTGGCTGATGGCTTTCTTGTCTTACTCAAATGGAGGCGAGGGGAGTCGAACCCCTGTCCGAAGATAACGACACATAAGCTTCTACGGGTGTAGTCACAGTTTTGATGTCACCCGAGTATCGCCCCGTAACCGGCTTAATTTGGGTCAGCTGGATTAAGTATTAATAGTTCATTAAGCTTTACATTAATGCGTCGAGTAACTTCACCAATCGTGATATCATATTCTCCAACACTTAGTGGATATATCCACTCATCTTTTCCATAGACGATTCCCGAGTAGGTAAAGGTATTGTCTGCTCTTCTTATGGACAGATATGGATTTGACAAGGGTTTACCCTCAGCATCTTTGAATACGAATTTAACAAATCCACCGTAGCCAACCAGGTTAAAATCAGCTGTTTCATAAACACTAGAAGTAACACTCACATCTGATTTGGAACTTTTAATATACCCATTGGCAAAGGCATTCAACGTATATTTTCCGGAAGGAACCGAGAGAGTATATTCCCCATATACATCGGTCGTAGCTGTCCATAATTGATTGTACGTACTAGCAATTACCGTAGCTTGCTCCACTGGATAGCCATCAACTCCACTCACCTTACCTTTTATTACACTTCCAGCTTTAGAGTTCATTGGGTCAAAAATGTATAATTTATTTAGTTCAACATCAACAAGACGAGTGACTTCACCAATTGTAACGTTATATGTCCCAACACCTAAAGGATAAACCCATTCGTCTTTCCCATAAATTACTCCTGAGTAGACGGTGCTATTATCCATTCTTTTTATAGATATCATTGGATTTATTAATGCTTTGCCATCAGTATCTTTAAATACTAATTTAACAAATCCACCATACCCCACCAAGTTAAAATCAAATGTATCATACGCACTTGAAGTCACACTTACATTTGATTTTGAATTATCTACATAGCCATCTGCATAAACGCTTAATGTATAAATTTCTGAAGGAAGTAATAGTGTGTATTTCCCATACACATCCGTAGTCACCGTCCAAGATTGGTTATACGTGCTAGCTGTTACGGTAGCATACTCCACTGGCATACCCTCAATACCGTATACGGAACCTGTAACACTGTGGACAAGTTCATCACCAGGGAAATTCACCTCAACTGGTATGAGCTTATCATCAAGTGTACCATCACCTAACTGTCCATAATCGTTGCCGCCCCAAGCCCAGACCGATCCATCTTTTTTTATTGCTAGTTGATGACCGGGGTATTGGGCGTATGTTTTAGATATTTGAGTGACATCTGTTAATTCAACTGGAGTCACTTCAATTTGATTAGTGAATATGTCTTCTTTAATTAATACAACTTTCCCATCTGACTTCAATGCCATTCCATTTGATATAGCTACAATGTTATCTAGATTTTCAACTTGTGTAGGAGTTGATCTATAGTCATCCCAAACCCAGACAGTCCCATCCGCTTTAAGTGCCAGTGTAGCTAATGTAGAAATATTAGCGAGTGCTTTTACATTTTCTATTCCTAAAATTTGTGTTGGTGTGGTCTGATAATTTGAACCATTAACTAAGTATCCCCACTCCCACACAGTCCCATCTGATTTGACAGCTTTTGATTTTTCATAACTACCTGTGATAGAAATGACATTTGACAAATTTTTCACTTGAACTGGAGTATATTGATCAACATAAGATCCATCCCCCAAAATTCCATATGCGTTATAGCCCCAAGTCCATACTGTTCCATCTGATTTTAAAGCCAGTGAATGATGACTTCCAGCTGATATAGAAATTACATCATGTAGATTATGTATCATTACAGGTTTCGATCTGTAAGTATTTGTTCCGTCGCCTAGCTGACCTTCGCTGTTATATCCCCAGGACCATACAGTTCCGTCTGATTTCAAGGCAAGCTGAAAACTATTCATCCCACCAACAACTTTCGTTATTTCACTCACATTTGGAATCTTCACTGGAATTTCAACAAAGTTAGGGTAACCAACCAACTCGCCTCTTTCGTTCAACCCTGATCCCCAACCCCATACAGTTCCGTCTGATTTAACTGCATATGACCTGAGGGAGTCAGCTGCAACATTAATGAACTGATGTGAAGGATTAGATGCAGATATTTCGTTGGACGAAGCATAGACAAAACCTGAGTTATTAGAAGTCATCATAAATAACATTAAAAGTACCATGGTTATCAATCTAAATTTTTCAAACAGGTTAGACATCTCTTTCAGACCCCTTTTAGTAGATTGTGCAACTCAGTTATGAATTAATTTAACGGTTACTACTACTTAGTCGGTAATGGCAACACCTCTTCACTACAAAATCAGATACCCCAATATTCCCACACGATAAATACTCTGTCAAAATATTTTGTCGTCCTAGCTATATCACCTTATATCTGAATCTATCGTATTCGATGGCAGAGAAAATAGAAGCCATCGAGCCGAAGTGGTCCTCCCTTTTCGAGTCCACGAGAAAAAACGGACACCGAATGGTGTCCGTTACTGATACTACGTATGGAGGCGAGGGGAGTCGAACCCCTGTCCGAAGATAACGACACATAAGCTTCTACGGGTGTAGTCACAGTTTTGATGTCACCCGAGTATCGCCCCGTAACCGGCTATACGTTGGGTCAGCCTGATTATCTTCTTCAGCTCACCGCAGGCGGAGATGAGACAGCGTATCCCACTATTTGTTAGCCCCTATCCCTGTCACATGGGCGATGCAGAGTAGAAGCACGCACACAGTTTCTTAGGCTGCGAAAGCGTAGTTGTTTTGTTGTTTGCCGTTTAATAGGCTTTAGCGTTGATGAAGCGGACGCGTCCCCACTACCCGCTACCCATGCTCGAACTATCCCCGTCGAATCCATAAACGCCCCCTTATTATAAAAGGGCTCCACGGATAAATCCGGAAATACCGGAGCATAAGCATGCATAATACCAAAAGCTGAATCCTAAGATTCAACACTCGAACAAAGTTAAAAGCTTTAAAACTGACTACTTCGTTAGTATACCATATTACAGGCCATTACGAAACGAAATGAAGCCATCGAAGCCTTATAAAATAGCACCATTAGAGGAACAAGTAACTTCTCCACGTAATTTGTACCATAACTAATAATACAATAACTTATCTCGCAATTTTCTGCTTCTCGCGCAAAGCGCGTTGGATATCACGTTGTGCATCGCGTTTAGCGGCAGCATCACGTTTATCATACTGCTTTTTACCTCTACCCAGTCCGAGCAAAAGCTTGGCATAACCATTGCGAACATAAATCTTTAACGGAACAATCGTGTAACCTTCCTGTTTGGACAGACCGATAAGCTTGCGAATCTGCTCTTTATGCAACAGCAGCTTACGCGTACGCGTCGGATCGGTAGGATTATTACGATTACCTTGCTCAAAAGGACTGATATGCATATTGTGAATATGAATTTCGCCATTACGGATCGTAGCAAATGCATCACTTATATTGGAACGACCATTTCGCAGAGACTTAATTTCCGTTCCCGTTAATACCATGCCCGCCTCGTAGGTGTCCTCAATAAAATAGTCATGGGAAGCTTTTTTGTTCTGGGCGAGCACTTTCCCGTCTGCCTTCTTACCCATGAATACCACTCCTTATGAATAACGTAATTCACTCTTGAAATCCAGGCATCAAAATCTGGCTACAAAGAGCCACCTAGAAATATATTGTAACAAATTTCAGATGGTAAAAGCAAGAAGGGTCAAGCCTTCTACATTTCTAACTAACACTAACATCACACTTAAAACAAGGCGGCTTCTATCCGTTACTGCAGACAGAAACCGCCTTTATACCTAAGTCGCATGATTAGTTTCATCCCCTGCCACGAAAGAAGACTCCTGCCTTCTAGCAAGCAAGTATAGCCACCTACTTCTTCTTTTTCCGCACAAAGCCAGCGGTGCTATTGCCGCCACTTCCGCCCTTATTCTTCCGTTTGCGTCGTGCTGCGCCTTCACCGTTTGGTCTGGCATCACTTCCTGGTGTAGCTGCTCCGCCGATGAAAATACCGCTGGCAGACGTCTTCTTCCGTCGCTTGCTTGCCCCGGATGCTGGCGAGTTATACCCGCCCTTGCCACTGCCAAAGCCGAAGCTGCTAGCTGAACCAGCTCCTGCCCCGTTCCCACCGCCGCGCCCTGAACGGCCTGCGGTGCTAATGCCTCCGTTACCTGCGCCAGCCTCTTTTGGCTTCCCGGTAACATCACGACTGCCTTTACCCTCTTTGCCAGTCTTATCCTTGCCGCCCTTGCGGTCACGCCCTTCTCGGCCTTTGCCTTTACCACGGCTCTCGCCACGCGCAAAGCCTCCGCCCTGTCCTGTACCGCCAGTCCGTTCACGGCGTTGCCGTTGCTTCATATCGACAAGTTCAAAGTCAATTGTGTAATCTTCCATATTTACACGCGCGACCCGAACCTTAACCTCATCTCCAATGCGGAACACCTTGGAGGTGCGTTCGCCGATCAACGCCATATGCTGCTCGTCAAAATGATAATAGTCGTCCGTAAGCGCACTCAGTCGCGTCAGACCCTCCACTGTATTGTCGAGCTCTATGAACATTCCGAAGCTGGTTACACTGCTGATGATTCCCTCGAATTCCTCGCCGACCTTATCCAGCATGTACTCAGCCTTTTTCATCTGCTCTGTATCACGCTCTGCATCCACAGCTACACGCTCACGCTCGGAAGATTGCTGCGCAATATCAGGCATACGTGCAGTCAAATATTCCTGACGTTCGGCTGTTAAAGCCCCGCCATTCTCCAATACCTCACGAATGACACGGTGAATCACCAAGTCAGGGTAACGACGAATCGGCGATGTAAAATGAGAGTAATATTCCGCTGCTAGTCCAAAATGACCTGTCGACTCCGCATCATACTTTGCCTGCTTCATCGAACGCAGCATCATCGTGCTAAGCACGGTTTGCTCCTTCGTACCCTGAATGTCTTCCAGCAACGTTTGCAGTGCACGCGGATGAATGGAATTCCCTCTACCTTTGATCTGATGCCCAAAATTAGCTGCGAAAGCCATAAAGTTTTGCAGCTTCTCTGGATCTGGGTCCTCATGAATCCGGTACAAGAAAGGTACTTTGAGCCAATGGAAATGTTCAGCTACCGTTTCATTGGCCGCCAACATAAACTCTTCAATAATTTGTTCAGCTATCGTACGATCCCTCTTCACAATATCGACAGCTTTACCTTCATCATCAACAATCACTTTGGCTTCATCAAAATCAAAATCAACTGCACCTCGGCGCATTCGATTAGCACGCAGCTTCAATGCCAATTCCTTCATCGTGCCGAATACATCAACCAGATCCTTGTACCGTTCCATCAGTTCAGCATCTTCCTCTTCGAGGATTTTGCGAACGTTAGTGTACGTCATCCGTTCCTTCGTTTTAATTACACTGGTGAAAATATCATGCTTTACAACCTTCATATGCTCATTGAATTCCATCTCACAGGATAAAGTCAGTCGATCCACCTGTGGATTCAAAGAACATATTCCGTTTGAAAGTCGATGTGGAAGCATAGGAATGACACGGTCAACCAAATACACGCTACAACCGCGGTTATATGCCTCCTGATCCAGCTTGGAGTTCTCACGCACATAATACCCTACGTCGGCAATATGAACGCCCAGACGGTAATTTCCGTTCGGCAAGCGCTCTACATTTACAGCATCATCCAGGTCTTTGGCATCCTCACCATCAATGGTAACAATGATCTTATCACGCAGATCGCGCCGCCCCTGACGTACAATCTCTTCTTCCGTAATCGCGTCGGGAGCATTCTCGGCTTCCTCTGTCACTTCATCTGGAAAAGCTTCCGGAAGCTGATGCTTGCGAATAACGGACAAAATGTCAACGCCTGGATCATCCTTATGACCCAAAACCTCCAACACTTCGCCTTCCGCCGCAGCTCGTCCTTCTGGATAGCTCACAATGCGCACAACGACCTTTTGCCCGTTCACAGCTCCGTTGAAGCTATCCTTTGGAATGAAAATATCCCGGTTAATGCGCTTATCATCCGGCAAAACAAAACCGTATGCTTCGTGGCTCTGAAACACGCCTACTACTTGAAGCACTGCGCGCTTCACGATCCGTACAACTTCACCTTCTAATCGACCGCCCGCAGGTCCCTTCGAGGACACTCTTACCAGTACCGTATCTCCATTCATCGCACTCTTTAAATCATTGGCATGAATATATACATCCGGGTGCTCCCGGTCCTCTGGAATCAAAAAAGCAAATCCCTTGGCATGAGCCTGCAAACGCCCACGCTGCAAATCCATCCGTTCCGGCACGCCATAACGGTTTGTGCGGGTCAGCAGAATTTTTCCCTCTTCCTCCAAGGCATTCAAAAGCTTAAGAAATTCACGGAAATCTTCCGCATCCTTAATTTCAAAGTGCTGCTCCAGCTCCTGGTAAGTCATGGGTTTGTATGCGGTCTCGCGCATAAAATCGAGTAGTTGTTGCTCTGTTATCATAATATTGTCCACCTCGGGTGACCTTTAATTTTCAGTAATAAATCCGCATGTCCTTGTTCCTTGTTCCTGATACAAGGCTCTTAATATACTCATACCCTAGTATACACGAATTTAATCGACGGCATCCCTGCCTGTCCAAAATCTAAAAAAAGCCCCCGTTTCCCGCGAAACGAAGGCTTAAGGTACATATTTATCTTATTTTGCAAAAAATGCAACTAAAACAGAAACGATCATGAAACCCGCACCCAAAACAGCAGTTGCGCGTTGTAAAATCAAATCCATACCGCGAGCTTTTGTCTTGCCGAACAGATGCTCAGCACCGCCAGAGATGGCACCGGACAAACCTGCACTTTTCCCCTTTTGCAGTAAAACAACCGCAATAACAGCAATCGAGAACACAACGAGCAGCACTTTCAAAAAGATTTCCATGAAAAATCCCACCTCCTGAGCTTATACATCTGTTTTGCAAAACAACACAGCCTCTTTTATGAAAACATGTACATATCATGTTATAAATAGCCGGAAATTAACGCAAAACACTATTTTTATTCTACCACAGCTTCCAGTAGATAACAACAGCTATAGCAAGTCACTCAGCCATTAAGCCTTTGCAAAGTTATAAATTCTCATACACATCCATAATAACAAAAAACAGACCTGCT
Organism: Paenibacillus sp. FSL L8-0644; assembly: GCF_038008165.1. NCBI lineage: Bacteria > Bacillati > Bacillota > Bacilli > Caryophanales > Paenibacillaceae > Paenibacillus > Paenibacillus sp. FSL L8-0644. Next base: position 221,179 of record NZ_JBBOYN010000001.1, on the reverse strand, counting down.
CGCGGTGGCGAGTAGGCCTGTTTTATTCATGCGTAAAAGCTTTGAGCGTTCAGACTTCGTGATCATAAACCATGAGTCAAGAGACGCCATCAGCATTTTTGCGCAATATTATTTTTTCAGGTTGTAGAAAGATTTCAGGCCGTGGTATTGAGCCAGTTCACCCAGTTGATCCTCAATGCGGAGCAATTGGTTGTACTTCGCAATACGGTCAGTACGGGAAGGAGCACCTGTTTTAATTTGGCCTGCATTTGTTGCAACAGCGATATCAGCGATTGTGCTGTCTTCGGATTCACCGGAACGGTGAGAGATAACAGCTGTGTATCCTGCACGTTTAGCCAATTCGATAGCATCGAATGTTTCAGTCAGCGTACCGATTTGGTTTACTTTGATCAGGATGGAGTTACCGATGTTTTCATCGATACCTTTAGCCAGACGCTCTGTGTTTGTTACGAACAGGTCGTCACCAACCAATTGGATTTTGTTGCCCAATTTTTCAGTGAGCAATTTCCAACCTTCCCAGTCATCTTCGGAGCAACCATCTTCAATAGTGATGATTGGGTATTTATCAACCCAAGAAGCAAGCAGGTCAACGAACTCAGCAGAAGTGAAGGATTTGCCTTCGCCTTCCAAAGTATATTTTCCATCTTTGAAGAACTCAGTGGAAGCAACGTCCATACCGAGGAATACGTCAACACCTGGTTTGTAACCAGCTTTTTCGATCGCTTCGATAATAGTGGACAGAGCTTCTTCGTTAGATTTGAAGTTAGGAGCAAAACCACCTTCATCACCAACAGCTGTGTTCAAACCTTTGGAGTTCAGTACGGATTTCAGGTTGTGGAAGATTTCTGCGCCTACACGCAGAGCTTCTTTGAATGTAGGAGCGCCTACAGGCAGAACCATGAACTCTTGTACGTCAACGTTATTGTCGGCATGAGCGCCACCGTTAACGATGTTCATCATTGGTACTGGCAATTGTTTAGCATTGAATCCGCCCAGGTAAGTGTACAGTGGCAAGCCCAGAGCTTCAGCAGCAGCGCGAGCTACAGCCATGGATACTGCCAGAATTGCGTTTGCACCCAATTTACCTTTGTTATGTGTACCATCCAATTTGATCATCAGCGTGTCGATTTCTACTTGGTTCACAGCATCCAAGCCGATTACTTCAGGAGCAATAATTTCGTTCACGTTTTTAACAGCTTGCAGAACGCCTTTACCCAGGTAACGGGATTTGTCGTTATCACGAAGTTCTACAGCTTCGTGAGCGCCTGTGGAGGCACCGGAAGGAACGATAGCACTACCGATAGCACCGGATTCCAGATATACTTCAACTTCAACCGTAGGGTTACCACGGGAGTCGAGGACTTCGCGAGCGTACACGTCAGAAATAATAGTCATTTGTACTTAATCTCCTTTGTGAATCATGATTTATTGGTCAAGCCTATACTTATTAAATCAAGCTTACTTGCGGGATGCAATCATAGATTTTCCTGTCATTTCCGCAGGTTGCGGAAGTTGCATCAAATCCAGAAGCGTTGGAGCTACGTCAGCCAATATTCCATGCTCACGCAAAACGATATTTTCGTCAGTCAAAATGAACGGAACCGGATTCGTTGTGTGAGCTGTGAACGGACGTCCCTGCTCATCAATTTCCATATCCGCGTTACCATGGTCGGCAATGATAATAACCACGCCACCTTTGGCTTTAACCGCATCTACAACACGTCCAACACATTCATCCGTCGTCTCTACCGCCTTAATCGTTGGCTCCAGCATACCGGAGTGTCCAACCATATCCGGATTGGCAAAGTTCAGGATAATCGCATCATGCTTGTCGGCTTCGATTTCCTTAACAGCAGCATCCGCTACTTCATACGCACTCATTTCCGGCTGCAAGTCATATGTAGCCACTTTAGGCGAGTTGATCAAAATACGAGTTTCGCCAGGAAGCTCCACATCACGTCCGCCACTGAAAAAGAAAGTAACGTGCGGATATTTTTCAGTCTCGGCAATACGCAATTGCTTCTTGTTGTTTTGAACCAACACTTCACCAAACGTGTTATCCAGATTTTTCGGTTCGTAAGCTACAAAGCCCTCAACCGTTTCGCTGAACAACGTCAGGCAAACAAAGTGCAAATCTTTAGGCCATTTCGGGCCACGGTCAAAACCACGGAAGTCCGCGTTTGTAAATACCTGAGACAGTTGAATCGCACGGTCAGGACGGAAGTTGAGGAAGATAACAGAGTCATTGCTTTCGACCAGCCCTACAGGACTTCCGTCAGCCTTCACAATAACAGTTGGCTCCACAAATTCGTCGAACACTGATTTTTCATACGATTCTTTCAATGCTTCCATTGGATCTGTGTATTGAGGTCCTTCTCCGTATACGATTGCACGGTAAGATTTCTCTACACGTTCCCAACGTTTGTCGCGGTCCATAGCATAATAGCGTCCTTGTACAGTCGCAATTTTACCTACGCCCACTTCTTGAATTTTAGCGATCAGCTGCTGCATGAAGCCTACGCCGCTGTCTGGCATAACGTCGCGTCCATCCATGAAAGCATGAATGTACACTTCTGTTAGGCCTTCTTTTTTCGCCAAGTCCAGCATAGCGAACAGATGGCTGATATGGCTATGCACGCCGCCGTCGGACAGAAGTCCGTACAGGTGAAGTTTCGTGTTGTTCTTCTTGGCATGTTGCACTGCTTTAACCAGTGTTTCATTGTCGTAGAATTCACCTTCACGGATGGACTTCGAAATACGAGTCAAGTCTTGATATACGATACGGCCTGCGCCGATGTTCAAGTGACCCACTTCAGAGTTACCCATTTGTCCTTCCGGCAAACCTACTGCTTCGCCAGAAGCCGTCAGCGTCGTATGAGGATACTGTTGTAAATACCGGTCGTAATTCGGTTTGTTGGCCTGTGCAACCGCATTGCCTTCCACGGTGTCACGCAGTCCGAACCCGTCCATAATAATTAAAGCTACCGGTTTTGGTGCTGTCATCTTACTTCGCCCCCTCAACAAGCGCGATGTACGACGCCGGTTGAAGACTGGCACCGCCCACGAGCGCGCCGTCGATATCGCTTTGACCCAGGTACTCAGTAACATTTTCAGGTTTTACACTACCACCATACTGAATACGTACAGCATTTGCTGTATTTTCATCATACAGCTCTTTAATCAGACTGCGGATATAGGAAATCACTTCATTCGCATCCTGCGAAGTGGAGGATTTGCCTGTTCCGATGGCCCAGATTGGCTCATAAGCAACAACTACTTGTGCAGCCTGATCCTTAGCCAAACCAGCAAAAGCTGCTACAGTTTGCACTTTTACAACTTCTTTGGTTTGTCCAGCTTCACGATCTTCCAGCTTTTCGCCTACACATACGATTGGAGTCAGGTCATGACGGAATGCCGCATGAACCTTTTTGTTCACCGTTTCGTCTGTTTCATTAAAATATTCACGACGTTCGGAGTGTCCGATCACAACGTAGTCTACGCCCAGATCTTTCAGCATTCCGCCGCTAATTTCACCTGTAAATGCACCATCTTCTGCAAAGTGCAGGTTTTGTGCGCCAATTTTAATAGACGTGCCTTTTACTGCTTCAACCAGAGCAGGAAGATTCGTAAATGGTGCGCAAATCACGCTTTCCACTCCTGCAACCTCTGCTTTGCCTTTGATCTCTTCGATGAAAGTTTTAGCTTCTGGTACGGTTTTAAACATCTTCCAGTTACCCGCGATAATCGGTGTTCTCAATGGTTTCAACTCCTAACTATTAGGTGCCCTAAAGCTTTATTCACGCATAGTGCGTTTGATTATTTATCGTTCAGTGCAACAACACCCGGAAGTGCTTTGCCTTCCATAAATTCCAGAGATGCGCCGCCGCCAGTGGAAATATGATCCATCTTGTCAGCCAAGTGGAATTTTTCAGCCGCAGCCGCAGAATCACCGCCACCAATGATGGTGTATGCTTCAGTTGTTGCGCAAGCTTCCGCTACTTCACGAGTACCACCAGCGAAAGGCTCGATTTCAAATACGCCCATTGGTCCGTTCCATACAACCAGTTTGGAGTTTTTGATTACATCTGCATAGATTTTACGTGTTTTCGGTCCAATGTCCACGCCTTCCCAAGCTGCAGGAATGCCGTCGATATCCACAATGTCTGTGTTCGCCGTAGCGCTGAAATCGTCAGACACAACAATATCTACCGGAAGATAGAAGTTTTTGCCGAGTTTCTTCGCTTTTTCGATAAATCCAAGAGCTACGTCCAGTTTGGATTCATCCAGCAAAGATTGACCCACTTCATAACCTTGAGCTTTGAAGAATGTATAAGTCAAACCGCCACCAATGATTACGTTATCTGCAATGTTCAGCAGGTTGTCGATCACGTCGATTTTGTCTTTTACTTTGGAACCGCCGATAATGGCTGTAAAAGGACGATCTGGATTCGACAGAGCTTTACCAATAACAGACAATTCTTTTTCCATCAGCAGGCCGGAAACAGCCGGAAGAATATGAGCGATACCTTCAGTGGAAGCATGAGCACGGTGTGCTGCGCCGAATGCGTCATTCACGAAAACGTCAGCCAATTCAGCAAATTGCTTCGCCAACTCAGGATCATTCTTTTCTTCTCCTACATAGAAACGTACATTTTCAAGCAACAGCACGTCGCCGTTTTGCAGTTCAGCCACTTTCGCTTTAACAGCTTCGCCTACCGCTTCGTCCACTTTAACTACTGGCTTTTTCAGCAGTTCAGACAAACGTACACCAACAGGAGTCAGACGCATGGATTCAACAACCTGACCTTTTGGACGTCCAAAGTGACTCGCCAAAATAACTTTTGCACCTTTTTCAATCAGGTAGTTAATGGTTGGCAAGGTTTCACGAATACGCTTGTCATCTGTAATTTTACCGTCTTCAACCGGAACGTTAAAATCTACACGAACAAACACCCGTTTTCCATTCAGTTCTATATCACGTACGCTCTTTTTGTTCATCTCCATATTCCTCCGCACCCTTATAATTTTACGAAACAGGAATTCAAGGCACATTTTGATATATAAAGAGCGGAAACAATAACCTGTTTCCGCTCTATGATGTTGCTAATAAGAAAGTTCTTATTATTTAGCCAGTTTAGCGAAGTATTCCAACGTGCGGATCAATTGTGCAGTGTAGGACATTTCGTTGTCATACCAAGCTACAGTTTTCACCAGTTGTTTGTCGCCGACAGTCAGAACTTTAGTTTGAGTTGCATCGAACAAAGAACCGAAAGTGAGGCCTTTGATGTCGGAAGAAACGATTTGATCTTCAGTGTATCCATAAGTTTCAGGATCGGAAGCTTCTTTCATCGCTGCGTTGATTTCTTCAGCAGTTACGTTTTTCTCCAGAACTGTTACCAACTCAGTCAGGGAACCTGTAGGTACTGGAACACGTTGAGCCGCGCCATCCAATTTACCTTTCAACTCAGGGATAACCAAACCGATTGCTTTAGCAGCACCAGTTGTGTTAGGAATGATGTTTTCAGCTGCTGCACGAGCACGACGGAAGTCACCTTTAGCATGTGGAGCATCCAAAGTGTTTTGGTCGCCAGTGTAAGCATGAATTGTAGTCATCAAACCTTCAACGATACCAAATTTATCTTGCAGTGTTTTAGCCATAGGAGCCAGGCAGTTCGTTGTGCAAGAAGCACCAGAGATTACAGTTTCAGTTCCATCCAGAATTTCATGGTTTACGTTGTAAACGACAGTTTTCATGTCGCCAGTAGCTGGAGCGGAGATAACAACTTTTTTAGCGCCGCCTTTCAAATGTTTCTCAGCAGCTTCTTTAGTTGTGAAGAAACCTGTGCATTCCAGAACGATGTCTACACCCAGGTCTCCCCAAGGGAGTTCTTCAGGGTTGCGGTTAGCCAAAACTTTAACTTCTTTACCGTTTACTTTGAAGAAGCCATCATGTACTTCTACTTGTCCTTGGAAATTACCTTGTGTTGTATCATATTTCAACAAATGTGCCAACATTTTGGAATCTGTCAAGTCATTGATTGCTACTACTTCAATACCTTCCACGTTTTGAATCCGACGGAAAGCAAGGCGTCCAATACGTCCGAAACCATTAATACCAACTTTAACTGTCATGAGTGAGTTCCTCCCAAAGTTCGTTTAGTTTAGTTTTATATATTCAAGACAGACCCGAAAGCCTGTCAAGACAACACGATTCATAAATCCTATATTAATCATTTAAATAACGACTTACAATCTCAACAGCAGCGCCTTCGTCGGTGACTAGAATGTCTTCTTGCCCGAAACGCAGTACCGCATGAATAGCGGCCGCCTTGTTCTTGCCTCCAGCTACACCTAGAACCGTATCGGTACGCCTAATGTCCTCCAATCGGAGTCCAAGCGTCAGCATTCTGTGAACAACGACGCCATCTTCGTTAAAATAATAACCAAACGATTCGGCTACCGCCCCTTCACTGCTGATCTGGGCAAAGGTTTCGGGATCAAGTTTACGTCTATGTGCCATCGCTATGGCGTTGCCTATCCCGTGAATGATGATACGACTCTCGCGAATCAGGCTCAATATATCCTGAATGTTCGTATCTTCAAGCAAGGAGTTGTAAGCATGATTGCTGAGCAAATCCGGTACATGGAGCAGACGGTATTGAGCGCCGACCTTGCGAGCCATTGTGGAAGCAATTGTGTTGGCCTGCATTTCCATGCTTTCTCCCAAACCCCCGCGTGCCGGTACAAACCACCCACCCTTAAGGGGGCCATTAGAAGGCAATGCCAGTTGTTCCGCCACGTCTGCAATCGTCGTGCCACCTGTTACAGCGACCACATCCTCGTCGTCCATAACACTTAGCAACGCTTTTGCTCCAGCGCGCCCCAGCTCCTGCTTTGTTAACGGAGAAACATCCGAATCCCCTGGAACGACAACCACCTTCCTCAAACCATAGGCTTGACGAATCTGGTCCTCCAATTGGGACAGGCCGAACAAGTTGTTCGCAATCGGCTCCAGCTGTTCCAGCAGATCCAGTCCTGCTTTGCTCACCTTCATGCCTACACTCTCAATCTCAATTAGCCCCTGAGCTTTAAGAAGATCGGTTTCGGCGCGCAACACGCGCTCGGTCATGTTCAGTGAAGCTGCCAGTGTTCTGCGTCCAACAACATCGGACAGCATAATCTGATGCAGGATCGTGTACCTTTTTTTCAAAACATCCATGAGGTCGGGCAGAAGCTGCTTCTGTATTTCTAATATCTTTCGCATGCTTTCCACTCCCGCACACTTCTAAGTTCTGTCTCTAATGCTCTATCTCTAACTGGTCTTAAAACGTCCCGGGATAACTTTTTAAGTCCCACGTATATCTTAACCAATATTTGCTCCATATGCAAGTCTATCTGAACCTATATTTCTCAACCATTTGTCTGAATATGCGCATTTAATAAAAGCTTGCAATTCACTGCTGTATATCATATAATCATCTTTGTTTCCAATTAGCTGTTTAATTAGTTAGTTGTTTGCATTGAATCAACTATGCGCCCGTGGTCCAACGGATATGACGTAGGCCTCCGGAGCCTGAGATCGAGGTTCGATTCCTCGCGGGCGCGCCATTTTAAATGAACGCTTAAATGCTTCTATATAATGTTTTAACCAATAAGAGCGCTGAGGGCTCTTTTTTTTAATCATTAGTTTGACTTTCTTTGACTTTTTGTTTGAAATTGTTTATCATGTGGTTAATACGGTAACAGTTTATAAATAAGGGACGTGTACTCGGCATGTCCACCAAATCCACTAACGATATTTAAGGGAGGTTTTTTGACGTGAGCTATGTTCCTATGGTAGTAGAACAAAGTAACCGCGGCGAACGCGCCTATGACATTTATTCCAGACTGTTAAAGGATCGCATTATTTTGTTAGGCTCGGACGTCAATGACGTTGTAGCCAACTCTATAATTGCGCAAATGCTGTTTTTGGCTGCCGAAGATCCTGAAAAAGATATTCACTTGTATATTAACAGTCCTGGCGGTTCCATTACAGCTGGTATGGCCATTTTCGATACGATGCAATACATTAAACCTGATGTATCTACGATTTGTGTAGGTATGGCGGCTTCCATGGGCGCGTTCTTGCTGAATGCAGGCGCCAAAGGTAAACGTTTCGCTTTGCCAAACAGTGAAATTATGATTCACCAACCTCTGGGTGGTGCACAAGGCCAGGCAACGGATATCGAAATCCGCGCACGCCGCATTCTGAAAATGCGTGATAAACTGAACCGCATTCTCGCAGATCGCACAGGCCAACCACTGGAACGTATTGAAAAAGATACAGACCGTGACTACTTCATGTCTGCTGATGATGCCAAAGAATACGGTATTATTGATAAAGTGCTAACTAGCTCCTCTCCAGAAGGTGTATAAGAGAAAAAATTTGCCTCTCGATAGCTGGTAAATGAAAAAGCTGCTCCGGATGTTATTATCCGGTAGGCAGCTTTTTTGCTTTATTGTTTTTTAGAGTATAGACAGTCCAACTTACTCATTTCTACTATTAAATCTGTCCCGCAAAAGGCTTTCCGCCTTGAGGCAGCAGTTGACCGAACGAGTAGGTAAACTCCGGAATTCCATACGCGTATGGCGCATAATCATACAAATCAAACACGATTGTTACTCCACTGTTCGTCACATAAAAATTCTGATCTGCCGCCAACTCTTTAAATTTACCGAATCCTTCACCAGCCTGAAGCGCATCGATTTTTTTCTTCAAATCAGCATTGAGGAACTTTTTGTAATTTGGATTCGCCTTCAATACGTCAGACAACTGCAGCAGTTTACCATCAGCGAGCGAGAACGTATATCCTTTACGTACCGTCATTCCATGTGCGCCACCCATATACGAGTAATCCTGCATAATCACACTTAGAATACCGTCCTTGTTATAGGCAATTGCAAAATCATTTTCGAAATCATATGGTCTTTCTGTTGTAGCCTCTCCCTCAGCCACCATCTTTTTGCCTGCTGCCAATATACCCTCTGCATGCTTTTTAAGCACATGGTTAATGGCCTGCTCTGCCTCAGGATTCAGCTGGCTGCCGCTGATTTGCGGATACTTAACTTTGTAAGATACCTTCGCATTACTCGAAGCTGGAAGTGTTTGAGACGCAATTGTGATCGGGTTTAGCTGACTTTTACTTAGCGTTACTGTCTTCTGAGCTGCGTTCCATTGAGCATCTATGCCTAGATAGTCTTTCAACAGACTCATAGGAATGTATAGCTTCCCAGCGATCTGTTTGGCATCCATACTACGTGTATTGATTCCATTGACGTTGACGTAGGCATCCGAGGAAGAAGCCATAATGTAAAGTTTATTGTACCCGCTACCTACGGTATAGGTCGTTGCTTTCGCATCATAGCTTACTGGAATCCCCAAGCTGTCACGCAGTGCGGCCACCGGAATCATTGTACTCCCGTTCACTTGAACACCTTTAGCGGGCAACGTTTTACCATTCCATTGGATAGTGATTCCTGGTTGCTGTGTTGCCGCTTGCTGCTGTTTAATCGATGCTGCCTGGATATATGAAACGGGAACAGCTGCAACTCCTGCTAAAATCCCTGCTGCCAGCAGTGCTGAACCCCATTTTTTCGTATGCTTATTCATATTAAGTATTCCTCCTGTTATTATTTCTGTATTGTCTATGTGTAAATAATCACTTTACTTATTATATCTATACCCCATTGTATGTAGTTTACAATCTGTACACTCCCCGATTTCAATCTGTACACCTAATAACCCTTAGCTATGACAGACTCATTACAAAAAGGTTTCGGTATACAAAAAAAGCCAGCAAGCCAGCCTGCGCATGATGCAGGCCGCTTGTGGCTTCGTTTGATGATCTAATATTAGTTCATTTCGTATTGAGCCGACACCTGAACTTTCACTGTTACTTGCCCCGATTGTATGTCTGTCCCGCTACCTGCTAAATCCATGAGCGATTTTGACATGGCATTTTCACGTTGTGTAAAGACTTGTGCTTCTCCGCCATCTACCGTCACATTCACAAGAGCACCTAATCCGCGTTTGGCCGCTTTAGCTACAGCACTGGCTTTAGATTGTGCGCTTCCCAATGCTTTAGTAATGGCTTCTTCCTCATAAGTCGAAGGATCTTCCACCGAAAAACGAACATTATCTACGTTATTGGCTCCGGACTTGGTCGCCTCATCCAACAACTGACCTATTTTATCCAAATCGCGGTATTTAACGGAAAGTGTATGGTTGGCAGTGTAGCCTTTGAGCTTCTGCCCTTCTTTTTCGTTATAGGTGTAGTTAGGCTGTACATAAAACTGGCTGGTCTGAATGTCATCTCCGCTGATGCTCCACTTTTCTTTCAGCAGTTGTGTAACCTTGTTCAATTTTGTAGCATTAGCCTTTTGAGCAGCGGCTGCCGTATTCCCTTCCGATTGTACACCGATAGAGAGATAAGCAATATTGGGCTTTGCCAATACTTCCCCGCTTCCAATCACATTAATTACACCGTTTACCGTCGAAGCTGTTGACGCAGCATAAGCACGCTCTGCCCCTGTCCATAATCCTCCTGCTACTCCCCCTGCTATTAATGCACCTGTGAGAACTGCTGTGGCTACTGTTTTTGTCCAAAGTCTCATTGAATTCAGCCTCTTTCTAGTAAATGTTTGTACCTTCCAGACGGAAAAGACGGAAAAAGGTTGCAGCCAAGCGTACAAATTTCCGAAACAGAGCATGACCACGAGGATTTTCATTATTTATAGTTTGAACTTAATACGGCCTCTATATCCAATAAATCCACAATAAAACAGTTAGCTGAGGAGTGTTCGAAGGATTTTTTTCTGGATATAAAAAAAGCCCCAAAGGGGCTTTTCACTAAGATCATACACTATATTACAAGCAATTCTTTGTTTATTGATTTTCCAGCTCTACCTTACTAACCAGACTTACTAAAGCGTTTACAGCCTGTTCGGCGTCCGCACCTTCAGCACTAATATTGATTTCAGTACCTGTACTGATGGCAAGACTCATAATACCCATGATGCTCTTGGCATTAACTTTTTTGTCTTCTTTTTCCACAAAAATCTCAGATGAATATTTATTCGCTTCCTGTACGAACAACGCAGCAGGTCTGGCGTGCAGTCCTGTTTTCAAGCGTACGACTACCGGATGTTTTGACATGTCAGCTTACCCCCTCATCAAATAAATCTGGACACTACTTACTCCATTTTATTTATCACATTATAACATTAACCCGGGACAGACACTAGAAAAAAAACTAAAAAAACCGGGGCTAAAAGCCCCATGGACACTCTTTTTACGGAATCAGGCCATTTTCGCCCCTAATTTTGTCAGCCATCTCATCAATTTTGCGAAGCCGATGATTTACACCCGATTTACTCACGACCCCTTTAAGCATTTCCCCGACTTCTTTCAAATTCAAATCGGGATGAGCGAGCCGAATTTCTGCCACTTCACGCAGTTTATCCGGCAAGGTCTCCAAACCAACTTCCCTCTCCAGCAACTTAATATTCTCAATTTGCCTGACAGCAGCTCCGATCGTCTTATTCAAATTAGCCGTTTCACAATTGACAATGCGATTTACGGAATTGCGCATATCGCGCATAATGCGTACATCTTCAAATTTGAACAAGGCTTGATGCGCCCCAATGATGCTAAGCAGCTCAATGATCTTCTCGCCTTCCTTGATGTAGAGAATAAAACCTTTTTTTCGCTCAATACAGCGAGCATTTAGATGAAATTCATTCGCAAGATCAACGAGTGCCTGACAATGCTCCTCATACATCGAAGAAATTTCAAGGTGGTAAGACGATCCTTCAGGATTGTTGACAGAGCCACCTGCCATAAAGGCGCCCCGCAAATAAGCCCTCTTACAACAGTTTTTCCGAACGATATCCCGATTAATCCCGTCAGTGAACAAGAAACCTTCTGTGACGATATAAAGATCCTTTAGCAGTTGCTGCACACCATTGGGAATACGGACAATGTACACATTATTTTTTTTCAAGCGCATTTTTTTCCGTACAAGCAGTTCGATATGAAGTTGAAAATGCTTCTTGATCAAGGAGTAAATCCGCCTTGCAATCGCGGCATTTTCTGTGGACACGTCCAATATCACCCTTTTATTCGACAGTTGTACGGATCCGAGCATACGTATGAGCGCAGATAGTTCCGCTTTCTCACAGCAGGGCTGGCTTTCAATCATCGTAAGCTCTTTTTTCGTTTGTGCCGCAAAGGACAAGGGACTCACCTCCTTCTTAATATCCAGTTTTGTACCAATTGGTAAATATGCTGGCTCAATTTGTCTGCATCATGCCGTAAATACGTGCGGAACAGAACTAATGTATCTGCCACCACTTTATATCCCCGGTCGGTCAGCTCGCCCATGTCTACTTGAACTGGCTTGGCTCCCTGCTCAGCATACATTTCCTGTACTTGGGGTGGAATTTCTCCGTTATTTACAATGACATAGTCGAAGAGATGGTGTCCTACGTGCTCAAAAATAGCTTGCAGGTGATCTCCTACCGTATAACCATCGGTTTCACCAGGCTGGGTCATAACGTTACAGACAAATATTTTGATAGCGTCTGATTTCACTACAGCTTCAGCGAGTTTAGGTACAAGCAAATTCGGTAATATGCTGGTATATAGACTGCCGGGGCCAATCAAAATCGCATCAGCTTCATTAATGGCCTCTACAGCCTCAGGCAACGGCTCCACGTGAGTCGGTTCAAGAAAGACGCGTTTGATTCGTCCGCCCGCTTCTGGGATCTTGGACTCTCCGGTAATCACCGTGCCATCCTCCATTTCGGCGCTTAGCACAACGCCTTCCTCGGCTGCTGGCAGCACACGTCCCCGGACAGCAAATACACGGCTAAGCTCACGCACCGCCGTTACAAAATCTCCCGATATATCGGTCATCGCTGCTAAAATCAGATTGCCCAGACTATGGCCTGACAATCCTGATCCCGCACCGAAACGGTATTTCAGCATATCTGACATCACTGGTTCCACGTCAGCCAAGGCAGTCAGCACATTGCGAATATCCCCTGGGGGGGGCATCTGCAGCTCACTGCGCAAAATCCCGGAACTTCCGCCATCGTCAGCGACTGTAACAATAGCCGTAATATCTAGCGGCTTTTGCTTTAAGCCCCGCAGCATGACGGACAAGCCGGTTCCGCCGCCCATAACAACTATACGTGGGCGCTCCCGTTGTGATCCGGTCTCTTTCATGATTTCACCTCATTAATGCCGGTCCCGATCAGCATCCCGATGCGAAACAGAAACAGATTCTGTCTCGCTGGCACCCAGCATTTTTCCTAAATACTCCGATATTGCAACAGAACGATGCTTACCGCCAGTACAGCCAATGCCGATAATGACCTGGCTTTTGCCTTCTTTGCGATATTGCGGAATCAAAAAGTGTAACATATCCAGCAACTTGGTCAAGAATGCCTGAGTCTCGGGCCATTTCATGACATAATCATATACATCGCTATCCTGTCCAGTGTGGGGACGTAGTTGATCCACATAGTGGGGATTAGGCAGGAAGCGCACATCGAATATAAGATCGGCATCAATGGGAATACCATACTTGAAGCCAAAAGAAGTAATGTTCACGGAAAGCATACTGCTCTCCAGATGAGAAAATCGTGAAATAATCCTTGCCTTTAAAGTTGCAGGCTTCATCACACTTGTGTCAATAACCTGTGTAGCCGAGCTTTTTAGTTCTTCCAACATCTTGCGCTCCAACCGAATCCCATCCAAAGGCATACCGTCTGGAGCCAGCGGATGACGTCTACGACTTTCCTTATACCGCTGTACGAGAACGCCATCATTCGCATTTAAGAATAAAATTTCACAATGAATCGTAAAATGATCTTTAATATAATTCAACGATTCCGACAAGGCAGTGAAAAATTCTCGTCCGCGTAAATCAATGACGAGTGCAACCTTGCCTATTTTACCATTAGACTGCTCAATCAACTCTGCAAATTTGGGAATCAGTACAGGGGGCAAATTATCAACACAGAAGAAGCCCAAGTCTTCCAGGCTCTGAACCGCAATGGTCTTCCCTGCGCCTGACATCCCCGTAATAATAATGAGCGTTGCCCACGGCGCAGCATTTTTTAGGTTATCTGTCATATGGACTTCCCTCTCCTTTTGCTTCTTCGCTCTATGCCAGTACCCGTATTATCAGTAACCTGTGGTCAGGAGCGTAGCAGCAACCCTGCAGCCCCTACAACACCCGCGTCATTGCCTAACACCGCTGGTACGATATATACACCTTTTTGAAGCGGTTCAGGTGCCAGCTTGGCGTATACGCGACGCATCTCTTCAAACAAAAAGTCGCCTGCTTTAGAAACACCGCCGCCTATAATAAACAACTCTGGATTAAGCACAGCGGCAACCGCTGCCATGGATTTCCCCAAATAAAAGGCAGCCCGGTTCACGATACGCAGTGCGACTTCATCCCCGGCTTTAGCAGCATCAAATACTTCCTTGGCGGCAATTTGATCCTCCAGCGCCAGAGAGGTCCGGTCGCCACGTTCCACAGCATCCTTGGCCATACGAATGATGCCTGTTGCAGAAGATACAGTTTCCAAGCAACCCATTTTGCCGCATCCACACTGAATTGCCTCCAGATCAGGTACGACGCTGATATGACCAATTTCCCCGGCCATGCCTGAAGAACCTTGGTATATTCTACCGTTTATAATAATACCGCCACCTACTCCTGTTCCCAGGGTATAGCATACGCAGTTTTCGATGCCTTTGCCTGCACCAGCCCAAGCCTCACCTAGCGCAGCAACATTCGCATCATTGTCTATTTTCACAGGCTTGCCAATCCGGTTCTCTAGGAGCGCACGGATCGGTACGTCACGAAAGCCAATATTAGGAGCGAGGACAATAATACCATCACGAACATTCGTAAAACCTGCAACGCCTGCACCGACACCCTTGAGTTGATCCCACTCATAAGGAGATTCCTCAACAATGTGCCGCACATATTTTTCGATATTACCAATGACAACATCTACACCTTTATCGGTTTCGGTTGGTCCCTCGTATGTGTGCAAAAGCTGTCCGTTCTCATTACAAATGCCTACTTTAATCGCTGTACCGCCCAAATCGACACCCACATAGATACTTTCAGACATGTTCCAAGCCACCTTTATGTTTACTTAAAAACCTGGTATGAAATATATGCTTATAACTCCTACTTCATAATAGTAATCCTACGTTCCAACTATAATTGAAGCCCTCGTTACGGTCAAGGACACTTCCTTGTTGAAAAGTGTACGATTAGAGGAACTTTTAACCTTATGCACCCATAAAAAGGAGAAAGCCCGTGCAAACGCAGCAGGCTTTCTCTTCCTGAACAAAAGATGTGGCATAACAGAGGTTTCCTTCGCTCTCCCGTTAGCCTTTTTGTGTACTATAGACACGCTTTTATTGATCCAGTGTTTCGCTCCAGTCGTGAACAGCACTGCCTTCGAGATATTTCTCGCAGTCCATAGCCGCCATACAGCCCGTTCCCGCAGCCGTAATCGCTTGACGGTAACGATTATCCTGTACGTCCCCACAGGCAAAAACTCCGGGGATGTTCGTTTCCGTTGTGCCTGGCTTCACTACAATATAGCCGTGTTCATCCGTATGGATTTGTCCGTTCAGGAAACCTGTATTCGGTGTATGCCCGATAGCTACGAACACGCCATCTACCTCAATCAGCTCATCCTGATTGGTCTCATTATTGTGTACCTTCAAACCCTTTAAACCAGATTCTCCCGTCACAACTTCCAGAGGAGTCCGGTTTAATGCCCAATGTACTTTTTCGTTCTCACGCGCGCGATCTTGCATAATTTTGGATGCCCGCAACTCATCGCGACGATGGACCAAGGTTACACTGGAAGCAAAACGGGTCAAGAAGCTCGCTTCCTCCATGGCTGAATCGCCACCGCCAACCACGACAATCTTTTTCCCGCGGAAAAAGAAGCCATCGCAAGTTGCGCAAGTGCTGACTCCGCGACCTACATTGTCCTGCTCACCCGGAATACCAAGATATTTGGCGGACGCACCTGTAGCAATAATGACCGACTCCGCCTCAATGATGCCTTTACCCTCTACCTTCACTTTAAAAGGACGTTTGCTAAAATCCACTTCCTCTACCCAACCGGAAGTAAATTCAGCGCCAAAACGTTCAGCCTGCTTGCGCATATTATCCATCAGTTCAGGCCCGAGGATACCTTGCTCAAAACCCGGAAAATTTTCAATTTCGGTCGTTGTAGTAAGCTGCCCACCGGGCTGCATCCCTTCAATGATCAGCGGATTCATGTTAGCACGTGCCAAATAAATAGCCGCTGTGTAGCCTGCAGGACCTGTACCAATAATTATGGATTTATACATACGTTTGTTGCCTCCTTTAAGTGATGTTTGGAGCAGGTCTCAGACCTGCTTTTTAAACGTGGAGAGCGGCTGCTTCAGCTTCTGTTTGATACCACACACGCTGTCAATCTGGCGTGCATAGCGGCTTACGGTCGATACGGAAATACCATAGCGATCGGCTACTTCCTGATAGGTGACTGAATGATGATGCATTTTGGCAGTCAAATATTCCAGCGCCGCTGCCCATCCCTCAGTATGCTGAACCATCGGAACTTCCGGGGCAAGCCGATCCAAATACTCCAGCCACAGCGATCTCAAGTCGTGCTGCATGACCGGATCGGATGGCTTGCTCATAACGGTCAGTACCTTATCCAGCACTGCCTGCCATTGTGGATCAACCGGGGAGGCAGATACATCACCTTCAATTGTATGAGGATCGTTCTCAACCTCCAACTGATCAGAACGTTCCGTTTCCGGGTACATTTTCTGCTCACCCTGCTCCGCCAGCTCTTGCAATACTTGCAAGGCACGGCGTTTCAGCTCATCCTCCTGGTCCGGGTCTTCTACGAAGGACTCCAGTGCCTGACGCACCTCATCATCACCGATCAAGCTTAACGCCTGAATGACCTGAAGCTGAGTCGCCCGGTCCCCGTGGCGCAAGGCCCAGAAGAAGGATGACCGGATTAGCGGGTCCTTCTTCATGCTGTCAGGCACCTGGTCAGCACCAAACTTCTCCCACATGCGGAATTGCTCCTCAAACGGGAGATGATAATGATAGCTGAGCACTTGCAGCGGTGTACCCTCCTGCTGGAGTTCCTCCAGTCGGGACAGGAAAAACCGCGGAACTTCCGAGGAAGCATCCTGCTTTTGCAAATGACTCCACAACCGCCGTGCTTCCGCATATCTTCCCGTATTGCTGGCAGCTACCGCCGTGTAATGGTACAAAGAAGCGTCCGCATTGTTCTCTCCATCGCCATGAAGCAACCTGCGGAAATGTCTGTAGGCCTCCTCATGGCGTCCGAGAATGCCCATAGTGGTCGCCAGCTTGAATACCTGCTCCTCCTGAAACGGTATAGTGACCGCCAAAGTCTGCACCAGACGATCCAATTCCGGGCCGCCGCCCTCGTGCTGATAAAAGATCGCCAAGTTGCACAATGCGTGTAAATTCCCCGGCTCATCCTCCAACACTTGAATAATGGTAGCCTTAGCATTTTGGAACAATCCCATGTAGTAATACGCTAACGCCAGATTATTTCGCGCAGCGAACATATCCGGTTGTTCCTCTGAAATTTGCTTGAGCAACTGGGCTGCCTGAGCAAATTTCCCCTCCTCCAGCAGGACACGAGCCTGATCATGCTCTACTACTCCCTGCCGGGCCTTAATGCGGTTCAGCTTCGTTGGACGGTCCAGCTCATAATAGAGCAGCTCCATCATTTCCTCCGCTTCATCAAGAAACTGGCCTTCTTCGTCCTCCTCCAGGTACGTGACCAATGCTTTCTCCGCTTCTTCAAACTGCTCCATATTAGCGTAATTATTCGCCATATAGAAATAACACTCTGTCATCGACGAGTCTACGTCACTCAGAACAGAGGACAGGATCTCATTCGAACCTGCATAATCCCCCATCTCTGATAATATACCCGCCATATTGCAATGATTCACCGGATTATCCGGTTCATATTCAACGGCTTTGCGAAAATATTTCAATGCCTTGTCATAATGATTGCGATCAAGCGAGCGCACAGCTTTCTCAAAAAAGAAAGATGCGTCGAAACGCAAAGCAATAATCTTAGGGCTAGGTTCCGATACTCGCAGATGTTTCCCTTTCATAAATAACCAAGGCACCTCCTTTAAAAGTAACTGACATGTTCATACCCTTCAGTATACCACAACTTCAAAACGACTTGACAGTCGATCCTACCTCATTCCAAAAAACGGATATATGCTCGTATACAATAGATATATATACAAGAATACGCTAAATAGCCGAGCGCTTTTCCCTGTATACATAGGGAGCGTTCGGCTAGCCACTGGATATGATACTTAGACCCAATAAACGTAATAATTAAAGCGTCAGCGGCACCGGCGAGCGCTCGCGATGCTGAAATACGGCAAGCTCGCGATAGCCGACTTCATATAGAAGCGCGCGTGCCTTCTCCAAGTGCTCGGACAGCTTCGCCGGATCATGGGCATCCGATCCTACGGTCAGCGGGATGCCTAGCGAAAAAGCTTCGTCCAGCATGCGGCGGCTCGGGAACATCTCAGCACAGGGCTTCGAAAGCCCTGATGCATTCAGTTCCATCGCCCGACCGCTGCGGGCAACGGCTGAGAGTGCGGAGCGCTCCAGTTCACGCAGCTCCTCCATTTCCTCCGGCTTCGGATGATAGCCGAAGCGCTTAATGACATCCAAATGCCCCATGATGTCATACAAACCGGTAGCTGCCGCCTTAGAAACTGCATTATAATACGTGCGGTACACCTCAAGCACATTTTTGCCTTCCCAATGGTGTACCTGACGGAAGTCCGTGATATCCCATTCACCTAGAAAATGGACGGAACCAATCACATAATCCCAGGGATACGCGGTGATGATATCTTCGATTTCTCGTTCCCAGCCCTCAATGTAGTCGCCTTCCAAGCCAACACGAATATCAATTTGCTCTTTAAAACGTTCCTTCAGTTCCAAACATTCTTCCACGTATCGGGGCAGCTCCTCCATAGGCATCGCCATTTCCGGGTAATAGTCAGCCGGTTTTACATGCAGTAGTGGCATGTGATCGGACAAGCCGAGCTGATCCAGCCCCAGCCGAATTCCCTGCTGTACATACTCTTCCAGACTCCCTATGGCATGCCCACAGCGGGCGTGATGCGTATGATAGTCAATTTTCATGCGATCCTCCCTCTTTCAACACTACAACAAATCGTACTAATCACGACGAGGTCGTTCATGACGGCGATTCAGCTCAGCCAGCACGTGATCTAGCGGTAGCTTGCGCTCCTGCAACAGCACCAGCACGTGATAAATCAGGTCGCTAACCTCCAGGCGCAGTTCATCATTATCTTTATTTTTGGCGGCAATGATCGTCTCGGATGCTTCTTCGCCAACCTTTTTCAAGATTTTGTCTACACCTTTATCAAAAAGATAGGTCGTATAGGCCCCTTCAGGACGTGTCTCTTCGCGCTCCTTAATAATCGCCTCCAGCTGGGCAAGTACCTCAAAGCGGTCTGCTGAAGCATTGGAAATATCATCGGTTTGATTTACCAGCGTGTGGTCTCCTGCATTTCCTGCAACAGGTGCTACAGCCGTCCCTGGCGCGGAAATATCACGGAAAAAGCAGCTCGTTGCTCCTGTATGACAGGCAGGACCGTTCGGAATGACACGTATCAACAGAGCATCACCGTCACAATCCAACTGGATGGAAGTGATTTTTTGCGTATTCCCTGAAGTAGCCCCCTTGTGCCACAGCTCCTGTCTGGAACGAGACCAGAACCAGGTCTCTCCCGACTCCAAAGACAGTTTCAGCGACTCGCGGTTCATGTAGGCCAGCGTAAGCACCTGAAGGGTGGCATCATCCTGCACAATCGCCGAGACAAGACCCGCTTCATTCCAGCGGACATTATCCAGTATCTGTTCCAGAGATAGCTGTTGGTTCAATTCGTTGCTCATCGTATCTCCACTCCTCTGCGCTTCAAATCCCGTTTTAGGTCAGGGATTCCTATTTCTTTATAGTGAAAAATCGTTGCTGCTAATCCAGCATCCGCTCTGCCCGCCGTAAACACGTCATAGAAATGCTCCTGTTTGCCTGCTCCGCCAGAAGCAATAACTGGAATCCCGACGGTATCCGATACCGCAGAAGTCAGCGGCAGGTCAAAGCCGTCCTTGGTTCCGTCCGCATTCATGCTGGTCAGCAGAATCTCACCGGCTCCCAACTGTTCAGCTTCCTTAGCCCAGGCCAAGGCGCGAATACCAGATGGCGTGCGGCCTCCGTGGGTATATACTTCCCACTCGCCCCACGCCTCGTTGTACTTGGCATCAATGGCAACAACGATACATTGTGAGCCAAAGCTGCGCGCCCCCTCCGCAATCAGCTGAGGATTACGGACAGCCGCCGTATTTACGCCGATTTTATCAGCCCCGGCACGCAAAATGCGTTTCATATCATCGACATGAGATATCCCGCCACCTACGGTGAAAGGAATGGCAATTTCCCCGGCTGTCTGACGAACTACTTCTTCCATGGTGGCACGCCCTTCAACTGAAGCAGAAATATCCAGAAATACGATTTCATCTGCCCCTTCCCGGTCATAAAGCGCCGCCAATTCCACCGGATCACCTGCATCGCGTAGGTTCACAAAATTAACGCCCTTAACCACCCTGCCATCCTTTACATCCAAGCAGGGAATAATACGTTTAGCCAGCATGCCTACTCCCCCTATGCCTTTGCTACAGCTTGTATGGCAACCTGTAAATCAATGCTCCCTGTATACAATGCTTTACCCACAATAGCACCGCCTACACCCTCTTTCGCATAGGTGCTCAGCGTGATCAGATCGTCCATCTTGCTGACACCGCCGGAAGCGATCACGGTTCGTCCACTGCTTTTCGCAAGCGCTACGATAGCCTCCACATTCGGACCTTGCATCATTCCGTCGCGGGAAATGTCTGTAAAAATGAACGTTTCCGCTCCCTTGGAGGCCAACTCAGCAGCCAATTCATCCGCTCGAACCTCCGAGGTTTCAAGCCATCCGCGCGTGGCCACATAGCCATTCCGTGCATCCAGACCAATGGCGATCCGATCACCGTAGGTACCCAATACCGCTTCCGTAAAAGCACGATCCTCAATCGCTGCCGTACCCAAGATCACACGGCTCACGCCCAGCGACAACAGCCGCTCCACATGTTCACGTGTACGCAAGCCGCCACCCACTTGTACAGGCACTTGCACCGCAGAAGCGATGCGCCCAATGAGCTCATCGTTCACCGGTTGACCTGCTTTAGCACCGTCCAAATCAACCAAGTGAATGTAGGAGCCGCCCATACGCTCCCATTCTTGGGCAACCTCCACCGGGTTTTCGTTGTATATCGTCTCCTGGCTATAATCTCCTTGTACCAGTCGTACACATTTGCCATCGCGAATATCAATCGCTGGGTATATCGTGAACAAAGTATGACCCCCTTGTGAGCTATTCAACATCTATATGCCTTTAAATCCATCAACGACCATGTTGGCGTACCATCAACTACAGACACACGAATCGTTACGCTCGCTTTTCCGCTTCCGCTAGTTCCAAAAACTGTCGAAGCAACCGCATCCCCATTTCCCCGCTTTTCTCTGGGTGGAACTGCATGCCATATACATGGCCTCTGCCCACGATAGCCGTTACGGGCCCACCGTAGTCAGTCACCGCCAGTAGGTCACTTTCGGCCTCCGGCTTCGCATGATAGGAATGTACAAAATACACATGTCCTTCCTCCAAGCCCTGTAACAACGGGTGGTTCGGCTGAGTCATACGCAGACGATTCCAGCCCATATGCGGCACTTTAACCCCCAGATCAGGAGCAAACCGAACAACCTCGCCTGGTAAAATATTAAGCCCTTCGTGACTGCCGTATTCTTCACCACGAGTGAACAACAGTTGCATTCCTAGACAAACACCGAGCAGTGGTTGTCCGGCACTTGCAACCTCCTGAATCACCCGATCCAATCCGCTGGAACGCAAATGCTCCATAGCGTCCCCGAATGCCCCTACACCCGGCAAAATCACACCGCTGGAGGAACGAATCACTTGGGCCTCTCCCGTTACTACAGCCTCATAGCCAAGACGCTCAACCGCCTTGCTCACACTATGCAGATTGCCTCTGCCGTAATCCACAATGGCAATGGACATAGGCTACAGCACTCCCTTCGTTGAAGGCACTCCCGTCACCCGTGGATCAATGGATGTCGCTTCATCCAGTGCACGTCCCAGCGCTTTGAACACCGCCTCAATCATATGGTGGGTATTTTGCCCGTAGTGAACGATGACGTGTAGCGTCATGCGAGCCTCCAACGCAAATTTCCACAGAAATTCATGCACCAGCTCTGTCGAAAAGCTCCCTACCTGCTGTGATGGATACTCCGCACGATACTCAAAATGAGGTCGGTTACTCAGATCAATGACAACCTGTGCGAGCGCCTCATCCATTGGTACAAAGACGCTGGCATAGCGCTTAATTCCTTTTTTATCACCCAATGCTTCCAGCAAGGTCTGTCCCAGACAAATACCAATATCCTCTACGGTATGATGATCGTCTATATCAACATCCCCTCTGGCCTGCACATTCAGATCAAATTGTCCGTGCTTGGTGAACAAGTCCAGCATGTGATTCAGAAAAGGAACATCCGTTTCAATCTCAGCTTGCCCTGTGCCGTCTACTGCAAAAGATAGCTGAATATCCGTTTCGTTCGTCTTTCGGCTAACGCTGCCTGTACGTCCTGCTACGTTATTTTCGTTCCCCATTGCCATCCACCGCCTTCTTTTCATTGTCCAATCGAACTTGTATCGCCCGTGCGTGACCTTCCAGTCCTTCATGGCGGGCAAGCTGCATAATCGTCTCTCCATTGCGCAGCAGCGCTTCCTTGCTGTAATAGATCATACTCGACTTCTTGATAAAATCATCAACATCCACTGGCGAGGAAAAACGTGCCGTTCCATTCGTCGGAATAATGTGGTTAGGTCCGGCAAAATAATCGCCTACTGGCTCCGAGCTGTACGCTCCCAGGAAAATAGCTCCCGCGTTTTCGATCAGACCTACATGCTCCATCGGCTGCTCTGTCATAATTTCCAAATGTTCTGGTGCCAGTCGGTTTACAATATGGATGCCCTCTTCCAAAGTGTCGACGACAATGATAGCCCCGTAAGCCTCCAACGATGCAGCAGCAATATCTCTGCGCGGCAGCTCTGCCAATTGGCGCTGTACTTCAGCTGATACTTCTTCGGCCAAGCGTTGCGAGGGCGTAACCAGTATGGCTGAGGCCATCTCGTCATGTTCCGCCTGTGAAAGCAGGTCAGCCGCTACATATGAGGCATTCGCCGTGTCGTCAGCCAACACGACAATTTCACTTGGTCCCGCTATACTGTCGATATCCACCGCGCCGTACACCTCGCGCTTCGCCAACGCTACATAAATGTTACCGGGACCGCAAATTTTATCGACTGGTTCAATGCTATGTGTTCCGTAAGCGAGAGAAGCAATCGCCTGCGCTCCGCCAACCCTATATATTTCCGTTACACCAGCCTCTGCCGCAGCTACCAGTGTATATGGATCTATCCCTGCCTTGCCGCCTGTCGCCGGGGGTGTCACCATGACAATCTCCGGTACACCAGCCACCTGAGCGGGAATGACATTCATCAGCACAGAGGATGGATAGGCCGCTTTACCGCCCGGAACATACACGCCTACACGTTTCAACGGTCGGATAATTTGGCCGAGCAAGCTACCGTCTGGCTGTAAATCCATCCACGAATTACGTTTTTGCTTCATGTGAAAAGCACGGATATTATCCGCCGCTTCTCGAATCGCCTGTAAAAAAGAAGGCTCTACCTTGTCATATGCCGCCTTCAATTCTTCCTCCGTCACACGAAGCTGCTCTGCGATCAGCGATACACCATCAAACGATTGCGTATACCGCAGGACAGCCTCATCCCCTTCTTGGCGTACCGACTGAATAATGGTACGCACAGCCTCATTTTGCTCAGGTGTGCCGTAATCCACCTCCCGTTGGAGACTGAAATCACGGGCTGATACAATCTTCATTTGTCCATTCCCCCTTACTTGCAGCTTGCAGAATGCTCCTTTAACCCTTGGCTTATTCCTTTAGTTCATTTACTCCCGGGGTGCCACCACATTTGGAATCACCTGATGCAATCGATCACACAAAGCCTGAATCGAGCTGTTTTTCATCCGGTAGCTGACCCGATTCGCAATCAGACGACTGGTAATATCCAGTATGCTGATCTGCTCGACCAATCCATTCTCCCGCAAGGTCTGCCCCGTTTCTACCATATCAACAATGCGGTCTGCCAGACCAATTAACGGCGCCAGCTCAATGGAGCCATTCAGCTTAATAACCTCCACCTGTTGGCCTTGCTCCCGAAAATACTGGGAAGCCACATTCGGATACTTTGTAGCGACCCGCTGACGAATACCTGGCTGCCAATCTGGTAAAGCAATCACTGACATCCGACAACGGGCGATCCCCAAATCCAGCAGTTCATACACATCCTTGTTTTCTTCCAGCAAAACATCCTTACCCACAATGCCGATGTCCGCTGCCCCATATTCCACATACGTAGGAACATCGACGGGCTTCGCCATAATAAATTCCATGCCTAGCTCAGGCAGTGGAATGACCAGCTTGCGCGTCTCGTCCACATCCAGCGGAATGGGAACCCCTGCTCGGCGAAATAGCTCAGAAGCCTGCTTATAAATCCGTCCCTTTGGCATGGCTACCTTCAATGTTTCCGTCATGGCAATTTCCTCCTTTGTATTGGCTGTCTTCCTTCAGCTGTATAGCTGTATACCTCTGCATACAGGCCCTGCTGCTCACGACGTCGGTCTTCCGGTCCGCCCGTGAGTCCTGTCACCACAGTAAGACCTGTTGCGCGTAGCTGTGCGGCTGCGGATAACGCCTCTTGGCGTCCCTGTTCGTCATAACGGATAAGTACAGGAAGCTTCGTCTCCATTTGGATACCATCCACACCATCGACGATCCGGTTTGTCTTCAATGCAAATCCCGTTGCAGGTACGGATCGACCAAACTGCTGAAGCAGATTGTCATAGCGACCCCCGTTGCATACCGGGAACCCAATCTCCGCCGCATAGCCCTCAAAAGTCATTCCTGTATAATATGAAAAATCCCCGATCATGGTAAGGTCGATTAACACATGCTCAGATACGCCGTATGCCTCCAGTACTTCCCACACCTCGCACAAATGTGCAATGGATCGAATCGTCTGCTGCTCCACACTAAGACGGGTAGCATGGTCACAAATTTCTTTTCCACCGCGCAACCGAAGAATAGCTTCCAGCTTATCCCGATGTTCGGGAGCCAAGCCCAAAGCTTCAATCGCTGTTCGGTAGCCCACTACATCACGACTGAGCAACAGTTCCTTTAGCGCTTGTTGTTCAGCCTGACGGCCTGGAATGATTTCCTCAAATAAGCCGTTCAGAAATCCCACATGTCCCATGGCAATTTTAAAAGAGGCCACTCCTGCCGCCTGTAATGATGCAATAGCCAATGCTACAACTTCTGCATCAGCCTCAGGCGAATCATCACCTACCAGCTCCACACCTGTCTGAAAAAACTCCGCTTCTCTTCCTGCCTCTTCCTCAATCGCCCGAAATACATTTGCGTGGTAGGAAAGTCGGAGTGGTACTTCCTCTTCCTTTAGCAACGAAGATACCACCCGCGCAATGGGAGCGGTCATATCCGATCGCAGCACCAACGTGGTTCCCCGGTTATTGAGTAATTTAAACAGCTTTCGATCGGAAGTAGAACTAGCCACTCCCACCGTATCGTAGTATTCCATCGTAGGCGTCATAATCTGGCGGTAACCCCAGCGCTCCATGCATTCGAGTACATTCAGTTCAATGGCCCGCAGCTTCGACACTGCACGTGGAAGATAATCTCGAACCCCTACAGGGATTTCGAATCCTTTTGGCTTAGACATCTCTATCACCTCATGATTTCACAATATCTTTATCATGGTAAAGTGCTAACAAACTAAAGTATATTCGATATATTATCATGCTCTACTTGTGAACGTCAACCGAACGGAGCAGCCCTTTTTTACAGATTCGCCAAGCCGCTGCCCCTTTCTATATTTTATCCAATGCAAAATACACGAATCCTAAAAAAAAGACTGTCAGCCTTAAGCCAACAGTCCAATCAATCAAAATATTTAGCTATTTATTTGTTCATCTTTACTCCGGGAAGGAAACTTCGGAACCGTGCCCAAACCGATCCATGCAAATGGTACATATCGAAAACACAACGTCACAATCAACCATGAGCCAAACAACGCCAACAACCATCCACCCGCAACAGAGAAGATATATTCTACTGGCGTTCCGTGCAAATCCAGCTTGCGATATACTCTCAATAACGCCGGGTGAAGTAAATAAATGCCGAATGAGCATGAGCCCAGCCAGCTGATTAACACTCTCAGCCTATCGTTAGCATGACGATATAATAAAACCGAGAACTGAAACAGCACCAGCGCTGAGACGAGGGCATATGCATTATGGAGCAGTTCATAGATCAGCGAGTCTGCATAGATGGCTTCGCGATATGCTACAAACCATATTTGTACATATGCTATACCCAGGAGTAGCCAAGCCACCCACAAGCCCCACCAACTGATCAACTGTCCGCGTCTAATTACTGTACCTGACACCGGAAAAAGCCACTTTTTAAACCCTTCATATCCAATCGCTACAGCTGCGCCCAAGGCAAAATAACTGATATACGTAATCGCGAGACTTCCTCTTTCCTCTTGCCAAACATATTTGTTCAGCAATACAAACCCCCATTGAATGACTAACCCTACTGCCAAAATGATACAGGCTGCCCTCCGTGGACTCGATATCCAATGACATAAGCGCTGCACTCCCCACAACAACAGTGGGAAGACCAAATAAAATTGGATGATGATGATGACATAATACAAATGCGTGTACGCCTTTCCCGTTAACAGCACGAGCGGAAGATCACTGAGCGGCATCAACCCGCGTGTTACCAAGGTCAAATAATACACGAGAGAAAACAAAACGTACGGTAACACAATAAACATCAGTCTTTTTCGGAAGAATATAAGCATATTCTTACCACGAAGCGGCCTATCGACATAATTGTAAAATAAAACAAACCCGCTCACAAAAATAAATACTGGCACCGCAAAGCTACTAAACATATTTAAAAATAGAAAAGGGTAAAACAATAGAGAATGGCGCGCATCAATTAAAGCCATTGAAGTCGCATGAATGGTAACAACGGCTGCAATTAATATTCCCCGGTAAACATCAAGCTCTGGTATACGTTCTTTTTTGACCAAATCAACACGCTCCCATATCGCTTTGCAAATATGTCTGTTATCAATTTTTAAACATAATTAACATGCATTACCCCACTTATTATACAGAAAAACAACAATAAGGAAGACCCCTTAATATATAAGGGGTCTTCCTTATTGTGCTATTTCCTACTCATCCACACCAGAGCGTCTTAAATCACGCAACGGATTGCCACCCACAAATGCACCTGCGGGCACGTCTCTATGCACGACCGCTCCGGCTGCTACGATAGCTCCGTCACCGATGGTGACACCCGGCAAAATGGTTGCGTTGGCGCCGATCAGCACATGATCACCAATCACCACTTTACCGATACGATACTCTTGTATGAGGTATTCGTGAGCCAGTATCGTTGTGTTATATCCAATGACCGAATTGTTCCCTATCGTAATATGCTCCGGGAAAAAAACATCCACCATCACCATCAGGCCGAAGGCCGCATGTTGCCCCACCTTCATCCCCAGCACTCTGCGGTAAATGACGTTTTTCAGAGAAAGCACAGGACAATACCGGGCAATCTGTATAAAAATAAAGTTCTTAATGCCTTTCCAGCGGCTCACCGTCCGATAAATCTGCCACAACGCATTGGGACCTTCTACAGGATAGCGGTTCACCCTTCTCACGATACATTGACACCTTGAAGCTCCAGCTTCAGCAAATCCCGCATATCATGCAACATGTAGTCAGGCCCATATCCGCGCAGAGTTTCCTCGCCCTTGAGCGACCAAGCTACACCAGCCGATTTCACACCTGCTGCCTGAGCTGACAAAATATCAAAAGAACTGTCTCCGACCATCAATGTATGCTTTGCTTCAGCATTCAAACCTGTCAAGGCCTTGAGCACTGGTTCAGCGTGTGGCTTTGGATGTTCCACATCGTCTACCGTTACAATATAGTCCATTGAGGAAGTCAGATTGAACAGATTAAGTACACGTATCGTGGATGGTCGTATTTTGGTTGTCACAACCCCCAGCTTAATCCCTCTCGCACGCAACTCCTGAATGACCTCAATGACATATGGAAATGGCTTCACCATTTGGTCATGATGAATCTGATTATAAGCACGGTAGTCCTTAACCAACCTAGATACATCCGTTAATCCCGAAAAAGTACGGAGTTGATCGTCCAGCGTTCCACCCATATGAGGAATAATATGCTCCCGCGTCAGCGGATCAGCATCCGGATGATTCAAAATGTGTAGAAATGTGCTGATGATCAGCTCATTCGTATCCATGATGGTGCCGTCTAAATCAAACAAAATCGTATTTATCATAGATGCTCCTTCTTGTCCTCGTCCGTGTCTTCCTTAGGTAGCTTATCCGCCGTAGCTGTTGGAGGAACCGCGTCCTGTCCTGGACGGGATACCTGCTCTGGCATCACGTCAGGTACCTGATCAATCCCCGCTTTGCTGGAGATAATCGGATCGCTATAACGAGCAACAGATGTACCCTTCCGGCGACGAACCAAAATGAAAATCACGGCAGCTACAACAATAAAGATAGGCAGCAATTGCGAGATCCGCACATTACCGTAACTCGGGTCCAGATGCCCTGGTTCAAACCCTAGCCACACCATAGGAGACCACAAAGCATTCACAAAAGAAGCCAGCCAATCCGGTCCCTGAAAAGCCAAACTGTCCGTCCGTACACGCTCGATGAAAAAACGACCAATCGAGTACCAAATGAAGTAAAATGCAAACATTTCGCCTGCACGCACAAATCTCATACGACGAATGACGAGCAGCAAAATCACACCTACAATACTCCACAGTGATTCATATAAAAATGTAGGGTGATGGAACACCCCGTTAACGTTCATCTGATTCACAATGAAATCCGGCAGATGGAGCTGATTTCGCAAGAATGTCTCTTCCGTCGGTCCACCGTAGGCTTCCTGATTGACAAAATTACCCCAGCGTCCAATCGCTTGACCGATCAGTAGGCCTGGCGCACAAATATCAGCGATACGCCAGAAGTTATACCCTTTATACCGGAAATAAATGACCGCACATATAATGGCCCCGATCAAGGCACCGTATATCGCAATACCGCCATTCCAAATTCTAAAAACATCCCATAGATTATCTCGGTAGTCTTCCCATTTGAAGGCTACATAATAAATACGCGCTCCAATAATAGCTGAGGGAACACCCAGAAGCAGCATATCCATAAAAAAGTCCTGCGGAATACCGAATCTTTTTCCTTCACGGATGGCGAGATATAAACCCACAAGCGCCGCCAGCCCCAAAATAAGCCCATACCAATGGACCTTGATTGCCCCGATTGAAAAAGCGATCGGATTCAGCAGTAATGTTGCCGTTGACATATGTTTCTCTCACTCCTCGTTCTTCCTTGCAAACGAATAAACCCTAATCCATCTCTTCCATATCTTCAGAAATCGTAGCAGTCAGCTTGTTTGTAAATTGCAGGGCTGCATTAACACCCATTTGTTTCAAACGATAGTTCATCGCCGCCACCTCGATAATAACAGCCAAGTTACGGCCCGGACGAACTGGAATCGTAACCAGTGGAACATCTGTATCAATAATGCGTGTCGTTTCTTCATCAAGACCCAGACGGTCATACTGCTTGTCCTGCTGCCATGCCTCCAGACGAACAACCAATGTAATCCGTTTGTTATTACGAACTGCACCGGCCCCAAACAGCGTCATCACATTAATAATGCCCACGCCACGAATTTCCAACAGGTGACGGATCAGCTCAGGTGCTGTACCATGCAGCTGAAAATCGGACGTTTGCCGAATTTCTACCGCGTCATCTGCTACCAAGCGATGTCCACGTTTAACCAGTTCCAGTGCCGTTTCACTTTTACCAATTCCACTACTTCCTGTGATAAGCATTCCCACGCCATACACGTCACACAGTACACCATGAATAGTTGCTGTAGGAGCCAGCTTTCTTTCGAGAAAGCCTGTGATGCGGCTTGATAAAATCGTCGTCGCCATATTAGTGCGCAGTACAGGAATATCTCGCTCTGCGCTCGCCTCCACTAACTCAGCCGGTACCTCTAGACCACGTGTGACGATAATGCATGGAGTCAGCTCTGTACACAGACGCTCCATCCGATCCCGGCGTTCCTCAGGAGGAAGCATCCCCAGAAAAGCCAACTCAGACCTTCCCAGAAGCTGTACCCGCTCTTGTGTATGATATTCAAAATACCCGGCCATCTCCAGACCTGGGCGATTTAAATCGTCCACTGTGATCAGTCTTCGCAGACCTTTTTCACCGGAAATAACTTCCATTTGGAACTGCTGTACAAGCTCGGATACCTTTACCTGTTTAGCCATTGTATTCTCCCCTTCATCTGCAAAACCAGATTCTATACGTCACTTGATTTATGTAGCTTTACCCTATTAACCATACAACCCAACGCCAGTCTATCCTGCGCCAATGCACACTCCACTTGATTTAACATATGGTTCCAGGCTAGCTCCATTCAGCCAACTGGGTTGATCCCATCTAGGACTCCTGCCAACGAACCTACATCTAGACCTGTCCATTGTACCCATCGTATCGGAATTTTCCAATGAATGCAATGCCGAAGCTATTAGCCGTATGCGATATATAAAAAGAGTCGCAGTTCTCCGCTCGGGGAAAACTGCGACTCTCTTCCAGAGACAAATTTTATTCGCCAACCAGAACACTCAATTCCGATTCCTTATCAAAAATATGAACCTTGTTCATATCAACAGCCAACTTCGCTTTGACACCATCACGAGTATTGGAGCGTCCGTCTACACGGGCAATAATCGTATCATTTCCAGCACCGCTCAGGTACAACAGCATTTCATGACCGAGGTTTTCCGTTACATCCACAGTGGATGTAAAGATCGTATTCGGAGAAGCCTCCAAGAATACAGGCTCTTCATGAATATCCTCAGGACGGATACCCAAGATCACTTCTTTCCCGATATAGCCCTTCGCTTTTAAAATCTGTCCTTTACCTTCTGGTACAAACAGATCCAGACCCGGCGCAGCAAAATGCAATGCACCTTCTTTTTCAACCAGCTTACCTGTGATAAAGTTCATCGTAGGAGAGCCGATAAAACCAGCTACGAACAGATTCACTGGACGGTTGTACAGTTCATCTGGGGATGCAGCTTGTTGGATAATACCATCCTTCATAACTACAATCCGGTCACCCATCGTCATGGCTTCGACCTGGTCATGGGTTACGTAGATAACAGTCGTTTCCAGACGCTTAGCCAGCTTCGTGATTTCCGCACGCATCTGACCACGCAGCTTGGCATCCAAGTTGGACAGTGGCTCATCCATCAAGAACACTTGCGGGTCACGCACAATCGCACGTCCCAAGGCAACACGCTGGCGTTGACCACCTGATAACGCTTTCGGCTTGCGATCCAGCAGATGCTCAATATCAAGGATTTTAGCCGCTTCACGTACACGTTTGTCAATTTCTTCTTTCTTCACCTTACGGAGTTTCAGACCAAAAGCCATGTTTTGATATACATTCATATGCGGATACAAGGCATAGGATTGGAATACCATCGCGATATCGCGGTCCTTTGGAGCCACGTCGTTCACAACACGATCTCCAATGTACAATTTACCGTCTGAAATTTCCTCCAGACCAGCGATCATACGGAGCGTAGTAGATTTACCACAACCGGAAGGACCAACCAACACGAGAAACTCTTTATCTTGAATGTCCAAATTGACATCAACAACCGTAGCTTTATCTGCACCCGGATATTTTTTGAAAATATGCTCTAAACGTACACCAGCCATAGCTTTTGCCTCCCTAAGATCAAGTTATGAAATCGAATACATTTCTTACTTGTATCTTATCCTAGTCCCCGTAGCATGGCTATTCGCAAACTGCACAAAAATGCTATTTCCTTTTTGTCACTTTGTACAATAGAAGATAGAGCTTGACTAAAACCGCATCATTAAACGTCCGCACGTCCAATCCAGTCTCCTGTTTGATCTTGTCCAAACGGTAAATCAACGTATTTCGATGCACATATAGACGCTTAGCTGTCTCACTCACATTACAATCCAGTTGAAAAAAGATGTCTAATGTGGCCATCGTTTCTGAGTCTTCTAGTATGACAGATGACTTCATTACCTGCTCTAAAAATAATACGCGTTGTTCCTTGGAAATGCGGTTTAACAGCCTTTCCAAATGAAGCTCCCATGAAAAGTGGATGTGCTCTGTTACATGAAAAATCTTGCCCAAATGTATAGTCTCCCATAACAAATTCAGCTCTTGGGGAAGACTTTGCAAAGGGATTGAAGGCTTAGAAACCGCCAAATGGAATACACCCACCCACTCATTCGCAATAAGCTCATATAGACCCAAGCTAAAAGCCGTGAGAACCTCCTCCAACGATTCCGTAAAATCTGCATCCCTGGACTCAGTGTCTTTATCCCGTTCATCGTCCGCTCCTAATAAAAGCTCCTTTTTAGCCATAATCAGCCAAGACTGTTTGTCCAATGGAGTAAGCAGCACATCCCCTCCAAAATAGCTCGCGAACAATCGATGGAGCTGGGTATAAGTAATAGCCCCCTCCTGTGTTCCCTCGCCATTCAGTAAAATCGGAACCATACACGCTGATAGCGAATCACGAAGCTGCAATTCATCTGGAACCTCTTCTTCCTTGTTTAGATTGGCAGCCTGCTGTATAAGCCATTGTCCATAACGATTCATGCGCTCTTCCTCGCTATAAACCGGGTTATCCGACAATTGTGGACCGTTCTGCCAGACCTGCTCCATGTTCCCCAATAGCGCTTCTACCAGTTTCCGTTCTCGATCCGTCAAATATCTGGCCTCTACCACAAATGCAGCCAGTTCACCTGCCGACGCACGAAATGGAAAATATAACTTGTTGTCACGGACAAACGATCTATCCGGAATAACTGAATCGGCTGTCCCTCCCTCTGCCATCATTTCCGGGCACCAAGGCACTATGGTAAAAGGCGCTTGAATAATATTCTGAAGCTGTTGCTGAATCCATTCTGTATCCAGAGTCACGCGATCACCACTTCACTTTTTTTTAGAATATAGAATAAGCACTAAGCGAACATAATGAACTCATTATAACCTGTCGATACCGTAAAATAAAAAAGCTATATAAAAACATAACTTAAAACAATACAAAAAAAGCCATCAACCTATAGTTGATGACTTCTGATGAGCCATGAAGGACTCGAACCTTCGACACCCTGATTAAAAGTCAGGTGCTCTACCAACTGAGCTAATGGCTCGTAAAACTGGTGGAGGATGATGGATTCGAACCACCGAACCCGTAAGGGAGCAGATTTACAGTCTGATGCGTTTGGCCACTTCGCTAATCCTCCATATAAAGGTGGCTCGGGACGGAATCGAACCGCCGACACGAGGATTTTCAGTCCTCTGCTCTACCGACTGAGCTACCGAGCCATATCCATTAACAAAAAAATAAAGTGCGGAGGGATACCCCTTCCCACTTTAGTACGGTAAAACTATTGAATTGAAAAATGGCGGAACTGACGGGATTCGAACCCGCGATCTCCTGCGTGACAGGCAGGCATGTTAGGCCTCTACACCACAGTTCCCTGGATTTTTCAAAATTCAAAAATGGTGCCGGCGAGAGGACTTGAACCCCCAACCTACTGATTACAAGTCAGTTGCTCTACCAGTTGAGCTACACCGGCACAATGGTGGAGGCTGAGGGGATCGAACCCCCGACCCTCTGCTTGTAAGGCAGATGCTCTCCCAGCTGAGCTAAGCCTCCTGGGTATGTATGGTAGCGGCGGAGGGGATCGAACCCCCGACCTCACGGGTATGAACCGTACGCTCTAGCCAGCTGAGCTACACCGCCATAACATAATATTTCGCTAGCTTGTCCTAAATGGCGGAGAGAGAGGGATTCGAACCCTCGCACCACTTTCGCAGTCTAACCCCTTAGCAGAGGGTCCCCTTATAGCCACTTGGGTATCTCTCCATATAAATGGACTCACTTAGCAAAACTCCGCAAGTTATTCTGTATCTCAACAAAGTGATTTGGAATATCAAGTGCAATTTCAAGGTTACACCCTGAAAACTGGATCCGAAACTCATTTGCGTTTTATCTTTAGGATAAGCCCTCGACCGATTAGTATTGGTCAGCTCCATGCATTACTGCACTTCCACCCCCAACCTATCTACCTCGTCGTCTTCAAGGGGTCTTACTAATTGGGAAATCTCATCTTGAGGGGGGCTTCACGCTTAGATGCTTTCAGCGCTTATCCCTTCCGTACATAGCTACCCAGCGGTGCTCCTGGCGGAACAACTGGTACACCAGCGGTACGTCCATCCCGGTCCTCTCGTACTAAGGACAGCTCCTCTCAAATTTCCTACGCCCACGACAGATAGGGACCGAACTGTCTCACGACGTTCTGAACCCAGCTCGCGTACCGCTTTAATGGGCGAACAGCCCAACCCTTGGGACCTACTTCAGCCCCAGGATGCGATGAGCCGACATCGAGGTGCCAAACCTCCCCGTCGATGTGGACTCTTGGGGGAGATAAGCCTGTTATCCCCAGGGTAGCTTTTATCCGTTGAGCGATGGCCCTTCCATGCGGTACCACCGGATCACTAAGCCCGACTTTCGTCCCTGCTCGACTTGTAGGTCTCGCAGTCAAGCTCCCTTCTGCCTTTGCACTCTTCGAATGATTTCCAACCATTCTGAGGGAACCTTGGGGCGCCTCCGTTACTCTTTAGGAGGCGACCGCCCCAGTCAAACTGCCCACCTGACACTGTCCTCGCACCGGATTACGGTACCAAGTTAGAACCTAGATACGATCAGGGTGGTATCCCAAGGATGCCTCCCTTCAAGCTGGCGCTCAAAGTTCGACGGCTCCCACCTATCCTGTACAGATCGTACCCAAATTCAATATCAAGCTGCAGTAAAGCTCCATGGGGTCTTTCCGTCTTGTCGCGGGTAACCTGCATCTTCACAGGTATTAAAATTTCACCGGATCTCTCGTTGAGACAGCGCCCAAGTCGTTACGCCATTCGTGCGGGTCAGAATTTACCTGACAAGGAATTTCGCTACCTTAGGACCGTTATAGTTACGGCCGCCGTTTACTGGGGCTTCGGTTCATAGCTTCGCTCTTGCGAGCTTACCACTCCCCTTAACCTTCCAGCACCGGGCAGGCGTCAGCCCGTATACTTCGCCTTGCGGCTTCGCACAGACCTGTGTTTTTGCTAAACAGTCGCTTGGGCCTTTTCACTGCGGCCCCCTCGGGCTATTCACCCTACCGAGGCACCCCTTCTCCCGAAGTTACGGGGTCATTTTGCCGAGTTCCTTAACGAGAGTTCTTCCGCGCGCCTTAGAATTCTCTTCTCGCCTACCTGTGTCGGTTTGCGGTACGGGCACCTTCTCCTGGCTAGAGGCTTTTCTTGGCAGTCTGAGATCATGACCTTCGCTACTATAATTTTCGCTCCCCATCACAGCCCAGCCTTAACGATGTGCGGATTTGCCTACACACCAGCCTCACTGCTTAGACGGACATCCATCAGTCCGCGTCACTACCCTACTGCGTCACCCCATCGCTCATAGCGGATTACGGTGGTACAGGAATTTCGACCTGTTGTCCTTCGACTACGCCTATCGGCCTCGCCTTAGGTCCCGACTTA
>NZ_JBBOYN010000001.1:115000-180000 GCF_038008165.1 Paenibacillus sp. FSL L8-0644 | reverse complement strand
GGGTTCGTAGCTAAAATCAGCTCCTTGACGCGCTCATCACTGAGTCTGTTCAGCAATTCCTTGAGTTTGATATCCTCAGGACCAATTCCCTCCATAGGAGATATCGCCCCGTGAAGCACATGGTAAAAACCATTAAACTCCTTGGTACGCTCCATAGCCACCAAATCCTTGGAATCCTGAACAACACAAATGACGGAAGTATCCCTTGTCTTATCCTGACAGATCCGACATGGGTCTGTGTCCGTAATGTTGCCGCAGACTGAACAGAAGTGAAGGTTACGTTTCACATTGACCAGCGCTTTGGCAAAGTCAATCACATCATCTTCCTTCATTTTCAGTACGTGAAAAGCCAACCGGGCAGCCGTCTTTGGCCCTACTCCCGGCAGGCGCGTAAAAGCATCAATTAGCTTTGCAATCGGCTCCGGATAATACAATAGCGTGTTTCTCCTTTATGCAGCAGACTAGAACAAGCCCGGAATTTTCATGCCGCCTGTAAATTTACCCATATCATCATTAGCCAGTTCATCTGCTTTGGACAAAGCATCATTGACTGCAGTCAGCACAAGATCTTGCAGCATTTCTACATCATCAGGATCTACGGCTTCCGGTTTGATCGTGATGGACAACACTTTTTTATGTCCATTTACCTCCACCGTCACAACACCGCCGCCAGAAGTACCTTCGATTACTTTTCCGCCAAGTTCCTCTTGGGCTTTCAGCATTTGTTCCTGCATTTTTTTCACTTGCTTCATCATTTGGTTCATATTGTTCATTTCAATCATCTCCTTTAATGAAGTATACATCTAGACACTTGAATTAATCTTTAATGACTACCAGATCTTCCCCGAAAAGTTGAATAGCTTCATCAATCCAGGGCTCCTTGGACTTTCCCGGCGCATCATGCTCCGGCTCCAGTTGCAATTCTTCGGCAGGCTGGTCGGAAACTCCTTCAATCGCAGCATTCCAATCCTTTTGCATCATCGTTACTAACCGATAAGGATGACCCAACTGCTCATGCAATACTTTCTCGATGACCTGCTTATTGGCAGGCTTTTCGGTAGTTTCACGATGAATATTGTTCTTAAATGCGACCAATATACTGTCCTCTAACACAGAAACTGGCTCACCGTCCATAAACCAGGCATGAACCGTAACTTTCGCCTCTTTTACCCCTTGCAAAATCTGACTCCACTTACGCCCCGCTGCTGCGAATGCTTCGCTCGACTTCTCAGCGATATAGCGATCCAACTGAGAAGGGAGTTTGGCCGGCGCTGAAATCCGCGGAGCAGGGGCACGCCCCCCGGAAGCCTGACGGCCACCCGACGATGCCTCCTGTCCAACTCCAGCGCCCAATCCACCTTGTAGCGCGCGCTCCAGTTTCTTTTCCAGCTCAGCAAGCTGGCGCTTCAACATTACCACATCTTCCTGCTCAGCCGCAGCACCAGAGCGCTGTGCGACCGGCTGAACAACAGCTCCTGCTTCCCCCGGAATACTGCATAGTTTCAATAGAGCTACCTCAAACAAAGTTTGAGGCTGAACGGCATATTTCATCTCACTCTGATAACGATTAAGGGTGTCAATCATCACAAAGAGTTGCTCCTTGGTAAAAGCATCTGCCACTTCCTTAAATCGCTCTGGATCTAGCACTCGCTCCGTCATTTTGGTTGCCTGAGGCACCATCTTGATCATTAGCAGATCTCGGAAATAGTACAGAAGATTCTCCATGCACTTATCCGCACTTTTACCTTCCTGCATAAAGTTCTCGATCATTTGGAGCACCGTGCCCACATCTTCTTTCAGCAATGCCAAAGCAAGCTTACCGAACTGCTCGGACGCAATACCTCCCGTCATATCCAGCACCTGCTGATAAGTAACCCGACCATCTGTAAACGAGGATATCTGGTCCAAAACGCTAACCGCATCTCGCATCCCGCCATCTGAAAGACGCGCAATATACTGCAGTGCATCTGAATCAGCCTGTATGTTCTCCTGTTGACATATCAGATCAAGCCGCTCTGTC
Source organism: Paenibacillus sp. FSL L8-0644 (assembly GCF_038008165.1). Classification (NCBI taxonomy): domain Bacteria; kingdom Bacillati; phylum Bacillota; class Bacilli; order Caryophanales; family Paenibacillaceae; genus Paenibacillus; species Paenibacillus sp. FSL L8-0644. Next base: position 177,980 of record NZ_JBBOYN010000001.1, on the reverse strand, counting down.
TGTTCTTCCAGCGATACCCGCCGGAAGTCAAACCGCTGGCAACGTGAAATAATTGTCGCTGGAATCCGATGTGGTTCAGTCGTAGCCAATATGAACATCACGTGTGGCGGCGGCTCTTCTAGTGTCTTGAGCAGCGCATTGAACGCTTCCGTCGTCAGCATGTGCACTTCATCAATGATATAAACCTTGTGCCGCACTTCTGTGGGCGCATATTTGACTTTATCGCGCAAATCACGAATCTCTTCAACGCCCCGGTTGGAGGCTGCATCAATCTCCTGTACATCCATGACCGCTCCGGCCGTGATCCGTTTACAGGCCTCGCATTCGTTGCAAGGTTCCGGCGCAGGTCCATGCTCACAGTTGATAGCCTTGGCCAAAATTTTGGCCGCACTCGTCTTACCTGTTCCTCGTGGACCGCTGAACAAGTAGGCATGGGACGTGCGATTTTCGCGGATGGCATTCTGCAATGTCTGGATAATATGCTGTTGTCCTACCATGTCCTTGAAAGCCTGCGGCCGCCAAGCACGGTACAACGCTATATGTTCCAATGCGCGTTACCCTCTTTCCCATTCACTTTCATGACCATTCATGGTCACTTCATTATACTATACTCCCGTCCGAATCTAAACCAGACACCTTCCAATTTATAAAACACAAAAAAACATCTTCGCAATGATTGCCAAGATGTTCTAATTACCAATATATACCGTGCACCTGTTATTGATCGTTGTGATCCGAGCGGCAATCCTGAACAGCAACTCGGGCTAGGCAACCCTCCGGCACAAGAGTGGGCCTGCTTATGGCTGCTTCCTTCCGGACCTGACCAGGTTCACAAGTACTCATTGCGGAGGACCCAGCCGTCAACATTGTGCGCAGGGACCAGCCTCACATCAACAACACCTCTAACAGGAATTCAACCTCGCTATAGCGGATTGCGAGTTACAGGGCACCGCTACCTCCCCATCTAGCACGGTGAAAATAAGTATATCTTAAGGCCGCATAAAAAGCAAATACACATTATTACAAAAAGAGCCCTCTGCAGTCGCAGAAGGCTCTAATAACTTTATAACTTGCGGTAATCCATTAGATACCGTATTTCTTTTTGAAACGATCCACGCGTCCACCAGCATCAATAAATTTCTGCTTGCCTGTGAAGAACGGGTGGCAGGCGGAGCAAATCTCCACACGCAGAGATCCTTTCACAGAACCAGTTTCAAACGAATTTCCGCAAGCACAAGTGACAGTAGTTACGTTAAATGTTGGTTGAATAGCTTGTTGCATTGAACTTTCACCTCTTTCCGCCCTGAACGTCCTATCAGTCCAGAGTTGTATGAACACATGTTCACATTATAGCACTTGAATATGAGCGTTTCAACAACTCTTTTCTGCATTCAGAAACAGCGCAAAACAGGTGTATTTCAATTGCTGTGTGACCGTTTTAGGCCTTGGCAAATTTAGGACGTGCCTGCCCTTGCGGCGGTACATGAGTGTATGAACCGATGACTACATCCGGCAGTTCCTCACGATAAATCTCAAGCATTTGCTTCATGCCAAGGATCTCACCTTGTGCAGGTGGAATCAATTCCAGATAGCTTTCAGGATCGATGTTCAAATTACGCATTTGAATCAGCCTGAGCTTAGTTCGTTTGGCAAATTCAATCATTGCCTCAATTTCTTCTTCTCGGTCAGTTACACCCGGAAAAATCAAATAATTAATCGACGTATATACACCCTGCTCAGAAGCATAACGAAGTGATTTTTCCACATTAGCCAACGTGTAACCGCGCGGCTTGTAATACGCATTGTAATGATCGTCCAGTGCACTAATGGTACTAACGCGCATCAGATCAAGACCCGCATCCACGATTCCCCGGATATGATCGCTCAATCCCGCATTCGTATTGATATTGATGTATCCCATATCGGTAATGGAACGCACCTCTTTGATCGAATCAATAATCAGTTTGGCTTGTGTGGAAGGCTCACCTTCGCAACCTTGACCAAAACTAATGATGGATTCCGGTGTCTTCAAATGTTCCAGCATAACTTCTACAATTTCTTCGACGCGAGGACGGAAGTTCATTCTTGTCTGCGGAGATACGAAGCCACTGTCATCTGGCTGTTCAGATATACACCCAAAGCAACCCGCATTACAAGAATAAGATACCGGAACTCCCCCCTCCCAGCGATTCAGGAATGTGTTCGAGGAAGTAAGGCATTCGTAGCCAAGCGCACAGTTAGACAAATGTTGGTACAGCCGATTTTCGGGATATTGCTCCGTCATCCGCTGAACACCCAATTTAACTTGATGGCGGTCACAGTTTTCCGGATTCCACTTGGACGGACTGTCACTCTGCTCAGCCGTTACATAAAATGCTCCGTCTTTCCAGACTACGGCCGAATAACCGAACAAGGGAAGCTTGTACTCCTTATCGGTCTTCACATATCCCGGCAGGCACAAGCGTGTAAAACCTTGCGGCAATAAAGCCCCTACTGCTTGCATATCTCCGGGAAGAGAAACCATTTCCCCTGTTTCAGGGTTCATACCGACCGGGCGAGTGCTGGGCAGGCTTACCAATGTAGCTCCTTCCGGTAACGGAATAAGCTCATCCTCCATGATTTCAACAATCATGTCTGCACTACGTGCAAGCCCATACAAAGAAGCATGATCATATACATTGCCTTTTTCGTCGGCATACACCAAATACATTTTGGAGCTCCTTTCGCTCCGTTAAGCCTACGCCATTAACAAAATGAATGATAACGACTGTGTACTTACGGAACAGATAAAATACATGAATGGGTTTTAGTTGGTTGAGGCCGGGACTGAGGCTGTGGTAGAACGCGTAGTTCTCCGTTGTTGCCCACCAGAACTGCTTTGCGAGCCACCGGAAGAAGGTGCCGCCAAATCAAACGAAGCCAGAAATTCAGCATTAGTCTTGCTATTACGCAGCTTTTTGAGGAAGCCTTCCACAAAATCATGGCTTTCCGTCATATTTTTACGAATGGCCCAGATCGTATCCAATTCTTCCTTGTTCAACAACACTTCCTCACGGCGTGTGCCGGAACGACGAATATCAATCGCAGGGAAGATACGACGTTCTGCCAGCTTGCGGTCCAAATGCAACTCCATGTTGCCTGTACCTTTAAACTCTTCATAAATGATATCGTCCATGCGTGATCCTGTATCAATCAGAGCTGTAGCAAGAATCGTCAAGCTACCGCCTTCCTCCACATTCCGAGCCGCACCAAAAAAGCGTTTTGGACGGTGAAATGCCGCCGGATCAATACCCCCACTCAAAGTACGACCAGAAGGAGGAATAACGAGATTGTACGCACGAGCCAAACGCGTGATGCTATCCAACAGGATGACAACATCCTTTTTATGTTCTACGAGACGTAGCGCACGCTCCAACACGAGTTCTGCCACTTTGATGTGATTTTCAGGAAGTTCGTCAAATGTAGAGGCCACAACTTCACCTTTAACAGAACGCTGCATATCGGTCACTTCTTCAGGGCGTTCATCAATCAACAAGACAAAAAGCTCGATCTCGGGATTGTTGGTAGAAATGCTATTGGCAATTTCTTTGAGGAGAAGCGTCTTCCCAGCTTTGGGAGGTGCTACAATGAGTCCGCGCTGTCCAAGTCCGACAGGGGCCAGTACATCCATAATTCTCGTAGACAAATGGTTGGGGGAAGTTTCAAGGACTAATTTGGTTTGCGGATACAGTGGAGTCAGTGCAGGAAAGTGTAGCCGCTCAGCAGCTTGCTCAGGACTTCTTCCATTGACGGCGTTAACTTGAAGCAATCCAAAATATCGTTCATTCTCTTTTGGCGTTCGGCACTTACCGGAAACAAGATCGCCTGTTCTCAAGTCAAACTTGCGGATTTGTGAAGCAGAGATGTAAATATCTTCGGTACTCGGGAGATAATTGATCGGCCTCAGAAAGCCGTAACCTTCAGGAAGGATTTCCAGAACCCCTTGCATAAACATCAATCCGCTCTTCTCAGCTTGTGCACGCAGGATAGCGAAAATTAGTTCTTTCTTCTTGAGCGTTCCGTAGTACGGGATCTGGTATTGCTTGGCCAGCTTGTACAGGTCGGTCAGCTTCATTTCTTCCAGATCGGAAATTTGCAGATCCATATAATAACCACCTATTCAATTATTAAGTCCATTCATACATCTAAATGATAGACAATGATATCATAAACACCATTAACATAATTTTAACCAAAACAAATAAAGTTATGCAGCCATCTGCCTGGATTATACCGAATTATTCCGGTTTTCCGATAATTGATTGTTAGGTATGAACCACAATCTTTTATCAAGCAGCGGCTGCACAGGTGTTGCCCGTTCTATCGCTTTCGTTCCGGGAGTTCGAAAAAATTGCACGGCTTAATTATTCAGTCTGCCGCCATACATCCGCGCCCAAAAGACGCAGGTTAGAGACAAGGTGATCATAACCACGGTCAATGTACTCGACACCCGTCACCTCGGTTACGCCTTCGCTTACTGTAAGTCCAGCAATGACAAGGGCCGCTCCGGCGCGCAGATCTGCCGCTTTTACTTTAGCTGCATTCAATCGACCACCCTCTATAATGGCAGACCGACCCTCTACGCGAATTTTAGCCCCCATACGCACCAGCTCAGGGACGTGCTTAAAACGACTGCTGTACACAAAATCGCTCAATACACTGACACCCTGCGCTTGGGTAAGCAAGCTGGTCATGGGAGATTGTAAATCTGTGGCGAATCCGGGGTATATCAAGGCTTTAACGTCGACATGTTCATAAGAAGGTGCACCCAGTACGCGAATACTTTCATCATATTCCTCGATACCGATGCCCATTTCCTGCATTTTTGCAGTGAGAGCCTCCATATGTTTGGGGATTACGTTGTCAATCAATACATTTCCACGGGTTGCCGCAGCAGCAATCATGTATGTGCCCGCTTGTATACGGTCAGGTATAATGGAATGACGGCAGCCATGTAGCTCCGACACACCTTCAATTCGAATCGTCTCCGTACCGGCGCCTTTAATAATGGCCCCCATAGAGTTTAAAAGGGTTGCTACATCTATAATCTCAGGCTCTTTAGCCGCATTTTCGATAATTGTGGCGCCTTTGGCACGTGCTGCCGCCAGCATAATATTAATGGTAGCGCCTACGCTGCTAACATCCAAGTAAATCTTGGTTCCGCGCAGTTCTTTGGCGTGCAAATGAATAGCGCCGTGCTCGTTCGTAACCGTGGCACCCAGCGCTTCAAAACCTTTGATATGCTGATCAATGGGCCGGGGTTCGAAATTGCACCCTCCTGGCAAACCGATGATCGCTTCCTTGAATCTGCCCAGCATGGCTCCCATCATATAATAAGAGGCTCGTAATTTCTTAACAGGCCCATTCGGCATAGGAATGGATTTAATAGAGGATGGATCTATTTTCATCTGGCTACCTTCCCAGGCAACCGTTGCACCAAGTTCCTCCAGTATCTCGGAATACACCGCCACATCACTTAACAGTGGCAAATTGTCCAAAATGACTTCCGACTCTGCCAGAATGGCTGCGGGAATCAAGGCGATGGCACTGTTTTTGGCACCGCTGATGGAAACTGTACCCTGAAGCGGCCGTCCACCGGTGATCATCAATTTTTCCATAAGCTTGAGGGTCCCCCTACGTGTTTTGCAGTCGGTCAAACAATAATCTCAAATCAAAATTTTTAACTTTTTTAGTGGTGAAAATGGAAAGACACCGGCTAAGCGGTGTGCTTTCCATACCAAACTATTCAACTGTACAGATTTAAGTATTTTGTGCAGCAGAACTACAGCTACAACTAAGAAATACATCTAGCCTGTGCAGACGCACGACCAGTTTAACTTATTATTACGCTTTGTTGTTGGAACCGAACTCACGAATTTTACCGATAACGGTTTGTTTAATCGCTTCACGACCTGGAGCGATGAATGTACGTGGGTCATAAGCATCCGGTTTCTCAGCAAGCACTTCACGAACCACTTTCGCAAATACGATTTGGTTCTCAGTGTTTACATTGATTTTGGAAGTTCCCAAGGAGATTGCTTTTTTAATGTCATGTGTTGGGATGCCAGTACCACCGTGCAGAACGAGTGGAAGTTTGATTGCATTGCAGATCTCTTCCATTTCTTTGAATCCGAGGTTTGGCTCGCCTTTGTATGGTCCGTGTACGGAACCCAGTGCAGGTGCCAGTGTATCGATACCTGTTTCGTTAACGATACGCAGACAGTCGTCCAACTTAGCGTACATTACGTCGCCGACAACATCATCCTCTTGACCGCCAACCATTCCAACTTCAGCTTCAACAGAAACGCCTTTGGAATGAGCATATTCAACCACTTTTTTCGTTGTAGCAATGTTTGTGTCGATTGGGCTGTGGGAATCGTCAATCATAACGGATGTGAACCCAGCGTCGATAGCTTCTTTACATTTTTCAAAGCTGGAACCGTGGTCCAAATGGATCGCAACCGGAACGGTGATTTTCATGTCATGAATAAGACCTTCTACCATTTTAACTACAGTGTAGAATCCGCCCATGTGACGTGCTGCGCCTTCAGAAACACCCAAGATTACTGGGGATTTTTCTTCTTCAGCAGCGCCCAAAATAGCTTGAGTCCACTCCAGGTTATTAATGTTGTATTGACCTACTGCGTATTTTCCTTCGAGTGCTTTGTTCAACATGTCTTTCATAGATACCAATGGCATGGTTACAGTCCTCCTAAAGGTGTTTGGGTTTGTCTATATTTTTAGCCGACATCACATACGGGCTTATTATACCACAACCCATGTTAAATACTAAACAAGCTTTTGCATATCAACACATACAAAAATCACGCTCAGGACGCCGTTTTTCGATAGAATTGTATAAGGAGAGGATTTACTTTCAGTATTTCCCATAATCACAAACAAAAAACCCTGTTGTGTTAACAGAGTTCTCAACCACCGTGACTCACCTAGTCACCTCTGAGTTGTTTGTTCACAGCAATCCGCATTTCGTCAATATCAAAGGGCTTGGTAAAATGCATTAGCGCACCTAGCTCCGTCGCCTCTTTAATCATGTCCAGTTCTCCATATGCTGTCATCATAATAACCTTGATATCGGGATTCATGGTTTTTAGATGTTTCAGAATTTCGAGTCCGTCCATACCTGGAATTTTCATATCGAGCAGAACCAGATCAGGTGGTTCCTTCTCAACAATTTCAAGTGCAATTTTCCCGTTCGCCGCCTGAAAGGTCTCATAACCCTCACTTCCGAACACTTCCATCAGTAAAATCCGTATTCCATTCTGGTCATCGACGATTAATACTTTCTTCTTTTCCAATGTTTTAACCTCCTAAGATCTTAAAACGAGGATCATGCAGCTATTGCCATAACAGCGTCCGATGACGTACAATATCCGTCCCATACCTAAAACTATATTCGCTCCTGCAAAAAGAAAATCCTTCTCTAATACATAATTGTGGAATATTCTTTCATAATCAGGAAGCATGGGATAAAAAAAGACCTCCCGTAGGAGGTCTTTCAAGCCGTAGCATTAACCTTGAAGCTGCAATGCTGCCTTTACAAATTCACGGAACAAAGGCTGCGGACGATTCGGACGGGAAGTAAATTCCGGGTGGAATTGTACCGCCAGGAACCACGGATGCTCAGGGAGCTCCACGATTTCCACCAAGCGTCCATCCGGTGAAGTACCGGAAATGCGAAGACCCGCTTTTTCAATAACTTCACGATATTCGTTATTGAATTCGTACCGATGACGGTGTCTTTCGTACACCAGCTCGTCGTTGTAGCAAGCCGAAGCCAGGGAACCTTCCACCAGTTTGCATGGATACAAGCCAAGACGCATCGTACCGCCCAGATCTTCGATGTCTTTTTGGTCGGGAAGCAAGTCAATGACAGGATAATCCGTTGCCGGATTAATTTCCGAGCTGTTGGCTCCTTCGAGACCAGCCAGGGAACGTGCAACCTCAATGACAGATACCTGCATACCCAGACAAATACCGAAGAACGGAATTTTTTGCTCCCGTGCATAACGGATAGTACTAATTTTGCCTTCAATTCCGCGATCGCCGAAGCCACCTGGTACGAGAATGCCGCCAATGCCGCCCAGCATGTCAGCTACGTTCTCGTCCGTCACTTCTTCAGCGTTCACCCAACGGATTTTTACGTCTGCATTCGCATCAAATCCAGCGTGCGAAAGTGATTCAACCACACTTAAATAAGCATCATGTAATGCAACATATTTACCAACAATAGCAATTTCAACCGTTTTATCCAGCTTGCTGATTCGATCAACTAACCCTTCCCATTCGGTCATATCTGGTGCAGGTGTTGTCAGCTTGAGATGGTTAACTACGATTTCGTCCAAGCCTTCTTCACGTAGGTTCAACGGAACCTCGTAGAGGGTTGAAGCATCGCGGCATTCTACCACTGCATTCGCATCAATATCGCAGAACAATGCAATTTTAGCCTTCATATCGGAGGACAGTTCATGCTCTGTACGGCAAACAATGACATTCGGTTGGATGCCGATGCTGCGCAGTTCTTTTACACTGTGCTGGGTTGGCTTGGTTTTAACCTCACCAGCAGCTTTAATATAAGGAATGAGCGTTACGTGAATATACATCACATTTTCGCGCCCAACTTCGCTTTTGAGCTGACGAATAGCTTCCAAAAATGGCAAGCTCTCAATATCGCCCACAGTACCGCCGATTTCTGTAATAATTACGTCCGAACCCGCTTCACGGCCTGCACGGTACACGCGCTCCTTGATTTCGTTCGTAATATGAGGGATAACCTGCACCGTACCGCCCAAATATTCTCCGCGACGCTCTTTGCTGATTACGCTGGAATATACCTTGCCTGTTGTGACATTGCTGTTCTTGGACAGATTAATATCAATAAAGCGCTCATAGTGTCCCAAGTCAAGGTCCGTTTCCGCACCATCATCCGTTACAAACACTTCACCGTGCTGGTAAGGACTCATCGTACCCGGATCGACATTCAGGTAAGGGTCAAATTTTTGAATCGTTACCTTCAGTCCCCTGTTCTTCAAAAGCCTCCCCAGTGAAGCTGCCGTAATCCCTTTGCCCAAGGAAGACACAACCCCGCCTGTCACAAAAATATACTTTGTCACTGTTCAAAACCCTCCTAGATAAGATGCAAAATTCAGGCGACATTATGATGTTATCGTAACCCGTTTGCACGGATTATCATCCATGAAGAAGGCAGCGGAATCATTTTCCATGTCCGCCGCCCTTAGCCTTCTTTCATGAGTGAAAACACCCCTATAAAAAACAAAAAAGCACTCCCGTAGTACGGGGCACTTTTATAAAAAAAGCAAACATATAAGTGAATCAATCATAAGCCCAAGCAATAGTTTACCCCGTGTCCAATCCGCTGTCAAGGAAGTTATATGTGTTAATTTGTCCATTGAACCAGATTGGAGAGAATCCACCTGAAAGCTTTAAATCAGAAGAGGTTTTCAATAAAACGGTCATGAAAAAGGGGAGAACGCATCTCCCCTTGCAGCCTGTTCCTAACGAAGTGAATCGTCGTCTTCCGTCGACTCATCGTCATTTTCATCTTCTGAATCTTCCTCATCACTGAGGTCCTCGTCGTCTATAACCACGTCTTCATCACTATCATCATCATCTTCTCCGTCGAACAGCTCGTCTTCGCCGTCCTCGTCTTCGCTATCTGCATCGAAGTCGTCATCAGAGTTGTATGTTTCTTCTTCATGATAGTCATCTTCGTCGTCATCGTCTTCGTCGTTAATAATACGAGGACGCTTGGCGCCTGTCAGGGCATCTTCGGATTTATCTACCGGATACCAACGTTTCAAGCCCCACAGATTCGTACCGACACAGGCAAAACGCCCGTCAATGTTGATTTCAGTATATAGCTGAGCAATAACGTCATTAATTTCTTCGTCAGACAAGCCGCGCAATTTGGCGACTTCCTTCATCAGGTCACGGTAATAATATGGAGTATTGGCTGCTTTCAATACCATAAATGCCAAGTCCACCATTGGAGTCTCGTGGACTTTCTCCGGGTCAATCTTCAAGTTGAGTGGGGTACTCACCTAGGGACACTTCCTCTCACACGTAATTCACAAGAACATGTTTCAGAGCATACACGATACATGCAATACTAACATATCCATTATCAAAACTAAGTAAAACCTATTTGGAAGCAAATTGCAAGTTAAAGATGGGTATCGTCATAATTTCCAGGAATATCCCCCTAAACAAGACGGCACACGTAAAAAGACGGGGTCCCCCCCGTCTTCGACTGTACCCGCTTCGGGAGAACCCCCCAAAGTTGTTGCACAAGAGCTTATGCCCTCCATGTATCGTATGTGTCCACATCCACTTTGACACGACAAGCAGGCCTATTTACTTAAAAAAGGGGCAGGTTTCCCATGCCGCAGCTGACGCTTGCTCATACTATACCTCAGCATGGCTCATCGGAGGGGGACCGTCTCAAATGGACTATCCGGATTTTTTGCAGCGTTTGCATGAGGGTATTTCGGAGCCGTCCGGCAGTGGACGGAACAAACAGATCATCACGTTCGATAAGCCTCACCAATACCGGGAATGCCTGTCCTATCTCAGGAAGCTGAAACCCGAGCTTGCGGGATTACGGCAAGTACAACCGGCCAGACTAATCCGTGCTTTAATCGCTCCGCTTTCAGGGGGAGACAGGCTGGGCAAATATCACAACGGTGTTACCGTTGAAGAAGATACCCGCATGAAGGTTCACGCTGAAACTGCTCATATACCAAAAGCAGAGAAGAACCTTTCCATGCCATGGGGAGTCAAACAGGTACGTGCATACAAGGCTTGGCCTTCCTCGACAGGGAATCGGGTCAGAATCGGTGTGATCGACACAGGAGCGGATTTTCAACATCCTGATCTTCGCCATTCTCTCGCCAGAGGTATTAATTTGCTTAACCGAACCATGCTACCCTATGACGATAATGGCCATGGTACTCATATTGCTGGAACTATCGCGGCGTCCAACTATGACGAAGGTATGGTGGGCGTAGCACCACGAGCTTTAATTCATCCCGTAAAAGCATTTGATCATAATGGAGCCGCCTACGTCTCCGATATCATTCTTGGTATCGACTGGTGTGTATTAAATCGTGTCGATATCATCAATATGAGCTTTGGTATGAAGTCGCGCAGCAAGGCATTACTTGATATGGTGAATAAGGCATATCATAACGGCATCGTCGTTGTAGCGTCCTCAGGAAACGAGGGCAAGCGCCGAAGTATTGACTACCCCGCCCGCTATTCCCAGACGATCTCAGTGGGGGCTACTGACAAATACAGACGCATTGCACCTTTCAGCAACCGAGGGCAATTTGTAGACGTGTACGCACCTGGCGAAAAGATCACATCCTCCTGGATCCATGGCAAGCATCACGAAATGAGTGGTACCTCTATGGCTACTTCCCATGTGACCGGAAGCATCGCACTTCTCCTTTCACTGAGGCCGGAACTGGGGCCTGGAGAAATCAAGGCGTTGCTTAAGCGTACCGCCACACCACTACGCCTGCGCAAAAGCGCTGGACGTAGCTCTATCTCGACCAAACTTGGCGAAGTCGATGCCTTCCGGTTGATGCAGGAGGGCACAAAGTGAATGATGATGTGATGCTAAACCTCTAGTGTATCGCCTGGCTCCAGAGAGTGAACTTTTCTGGAAGGACCTTCACATCCACTATTTTCTTCTCTTATCAACTCATCTCGTACCAGGTCAGTCTGCAGCTTCGGCGCATGAACGAGTACAACCTGTTTGCTAGGCAGCTCCTTCAGCATTTGCCGCACATCTGATAATCCCTGATGCACCTTATAAATCAAATGCCGAGCTACACAGCTGTTATTTTGATCCACACGTTCCAACAGATATTTGCCAAAAGAACCATGTGGAGCATGCCCGGTCAATATAACACTGTTGCTGATTCTTTCTCCGCTATCATTACCCTCCCCCATGTTGCGGTTATCCGATAGATACTGATAGTACCAGCGCGCCTGTGGGGAATCCATCATGCCGTCTCTTGTTATGATAATAGCCGTTGGGTTCTGTTCCAGCAGACTCACTCGTTCCGCAGCATCACGAGGCACGAAGACCCTGTCACTGTTTAGCACATGTTTTATTCGCGCTAGAGCTTCCGGACGCAGCCATTCTTTCCAGCGGTTTAACTGTTTCAATCCCTGCCATATGTCGTGCTCTACAATCATTGCCTGTTCAGGGAATTGCTCACTAGCCCATACAATCAAGTCCTGTCCTCTGCCAAAGGCAGGCACCGGCAACAACACATGGCCACCAGACCATAATATCCGCTCCATCTCGACCCTCAGCCGCTCCAGCTTAACAGGCTGCGGGTCTATATCCATGCCATACGCATTGTCCATAATGGATATGTCCGCTAGATTGGGCTCTGACTTCCATTCAGGCAGGTCATGCAGCCCCTCCCCAACACCCAAGTCTGGCGCATCGGCAGCAAGAAGCTCAGATTCGCGGCTGTAATCTCCAGAAAAAAACAACCGCTTCCCTTCCATTTCTACCACATACCATACTGCACCAGCCAAATGTCCACTGCGTCCCCACATGATTCTCATACTCGGACAAGCCTCAAGCCATTCTCCTGCTGGCGCCTCATCTTCTAGATAGCGATAAGCAATGGATTGGATGTTCTGTTCGTCGTATGGTAGTTCTGCTCCTCTTGATTCAACATAAGTATGCCAGGAGCGAAAATAGGAGCCTAACTGCTCAGCAGTGGCCTTGGTCGTCCAGACCTCCCCCTGGTATCCATACTTGTACAGTAGGGGGAGTGCCATGGAATGATCCTCATGTGCATGAGACAGCAATACAGCGGTCAGTCTCTCCGCCACCTGCGGTGGGAAAACCGGATATTGTCCGGTTCCTTCCTTTTTCACGCCACAATCCAGCATGACGCGATGCTGTTTTCCTTCAAAAACATAGCAGGAACGGCCATGTTCGCCCGCCCCTCCCCAAATCCTAAGCTTAGTCATGATTATTTCCACTTTCTTCGCGAGTTTAAGCTTTCCATTAAGATCAGTAGCAACGTGGTCATTCCGACCGATATGACAGCCATCGCCATCCCAAGCGACACCTGTCCCTGTTCAAATTGTGCAAATATGTAGGTTGCTGACGTCTGAACGGATGGTGGCAAAATCAGTAATGATCCTACCAATTCGCGTGAAGCAATGGTAAATGTCATCATCCAACCAGCGAGCATTCCCGGTACAATCAGCGGCAGTACAATCCGGCGGAATATATAAGACGGTCGCCCGCCAAATACCTGCCCCGCCTGAAAAAGGCCAGCGTCCACCTGTGTAAAGGCGCTTTTGACATACTGCACAGTATAAGGAACAAACAAGATAACATACGTCAGAATGACCATGCCGTATGTGTTATACAATGGAATCGGCATCCATGGTGAGTTCCACCACAAAATCAGGCCCACCACCATAACAATTCCCGGCACCGTATTCGGAAGCAAACTAAATGCATCAACCGTCCGTTGGATTCTTGTGCGTGAGCCGCCAATGACAAGTGCAAACCAAGTGCCCAGCACCACAGCAAGCGTCGATGCGCCCAAAGAGAGAAATACGCTGTTCAGGAGCGCCTCCATACTCTCTGATCCCCAAGACAGCAGTTCCTTGTAAGAGTCGAGCGTCAAATTATCCCAGGCAAGTCCCATTCCCCTCAGCTTCATCGTCGAGGCTGAAAGAATTGAAAAATAAGGAATGCCAATGGACGCAATGAGCAACAATAGAATGAATGCAACACTCAGCCCCGTAGTCCAACCGGATATACGAAGACGGGACGGACGCGAACCTTTACCACCTACCAGCCTATACGTAAACTTCCGGTTGATCACCGACTGCGCATACCACATGAGCAGGCAGGCGGTTAACAGCACCGAGGCCATCGACGTCGCTTTGCTAAAATCTATGGGCCAGCTAGAAATGTATTTGTGGATTTCTGAAGTCATGACCTCATACCCGATACGTCGCCCAAAGGTAGCGGGGGTGCCAAACTCGGCAATCGTTTTAACGAAAATGAGCAGCGCGCCCATTCCGTAAGCCGAAAGCAGCAGCGGTAAAATGATTCGACGGAATCTGTACAGAAAGCCGCCGCCCATTACGGCACCCGCCTCCTCCAGACTCCCGCCAATCCTCACCAGCGCCCCGCGCAGCAGCAGGTACAGGAATGGAAATAGATGTAGGCTCATGATCATCACCATGCCACCAAGGCTAAAGAAGGATGGCGTTAAGAAATACAGGTCCGGGAACAACTGCTCCAGATATCCGTTTTTTTGCATAAACAGAATCCAGCCCATGGACCCGATATAGGGCGGGGTCATAAACGGAATTAGCAGCACGACATCCAACCAGCGCCAGTGCGCAAGACGAGTGTTGGACATGATCCAGGCTAGCGGAAGTGCAAGTACCGTTGTTCCTGCAATCACACAGATACCTAGCCAAATCGAGCTGAATAGCACTCCCGCAAATGGTGAAGCAGCTAACGTTCGAAAAGGTGCATCCCACTGAAATTCTTCATCAACATACACACTTTGGATAAAGATTTGCAGCAACGGCATCACAATCAAGAAAAGAAGCGCGATCAGAGCCAGCGTCAGACACCACGCTCTGATGTGTTTAACGGATAAGCCTCCCATCGGCTTATTTGAACATTTGCGTGAACTTCTCTGTCACGTCTGATCCATGTTCGCCCATCCATTCCCAATTGGTCTTCAGCAATGGGATCTCGTCCAGATTGGCACGCTTGTCAGCTTTGATATCCGTGCGGCCCGGGAGTAAGGAGGCATCCGCTACTAGTTTCTGTGCGTCGTCCGACAACAGATAGTCAATAAATGCCTTGGCATTCTGCTCATGCTGCGTTGACTTGAGAATTGCAGCGGGACGTGGGCTGATGACGGTTCCCTCTGTTGGATAGACGATGTCAATCGGCTCGCCTTTGGCTTTAGCCTTGTAGGTCATGTAATCGACCGCAGCAACGACTATACCTTTAGCTCCGGTAATCACGGGGTCCAGCGCTTCCTGATTGGCACCAGCCATGGCCACACCGTTTGCCTTGTACTGCTCAAACAACGTCCAGCCTCCATCGCCCTTGGCGCTCAGATAGCCTGTCATAAAGTCCAATGCTGAGCCGGACAGTGATGGGTCGGGGATGTTAACCTGATCCTTGTACTCAGGCTTCGCTAAATCGGCCCATGAAGTTGGTGGTGTTTTCACCAGCTTTGTGTTATACGCAATGCCCAGAGCAGAAGCACTGGTACTGAAGTAGTTGCCCTCCTTATCGGACCAGTCTGGATTTAGCTTGTCCGCGTTTTTGGCATCCGGGTAAGGCAGTGTTAGTCCTTCCTTTTTCAAGCCTTGTACAGACGGAAGCGATGCCAGCACAACCACGTCCGCTACCGGATTCGTCTTCTCGGCTTCCATACGGGCCAAAATTTTTCCTGTCGTTCCCTGAAACAACTCTACCTTCACTCCGCTCTGCGCCTCATATCCTGCTATCAGCTTTTTCGCCAGTCCATCCGGGCCTGCGCTGTAGACCACCAACTTCTGATCGGTGGATGCCGCCTCCGCTTGTCCTGCTGATCCATTAGCTGGCGCCCCATCCTTGGTTGGCGTTGCTGTTCCGCAACCCGCCACAGCGAGTCCAAAAGTCAATGTTAATGCGAGCATCGTCCCTTTTTTCCATCCTGTACGAAAAACATGCCTATTCATCATCTTATATACCCCTTTTCCCTATGCTTCAAGTTGGTGGATGTGTTGCGGTGATACCCAAATGTTCATTTGTTGACCTATGGGCAAGCGGATGGAATGATATGCAGTCCATTGCTCGCCGCTCTCGGCTAGTATACGAATTTCATAACGATCGCCGACATAGCTGACATGCAGGATCTCTACTGTAAAAGCGTGCTGATCCGCTTGCTCCTGTTCCCAACGGACATGTTCAGGACGAAATAGTGTCCGTTCCAACTCCAGCCAGTTGGATTTGCCGATAAACCTCGCCACCTCTGGATGAGCTGGGCAACCGTAGATCACCTCTGGTGTTCCGGTCTGCAAAATATGTCCACTTTTCATAACAACCACTTCATCAGACATGGACATGGCCTCGATCTGATCATGGGTGACATATAGGGCGGTCAGCCCCAGATCGCGCACAAGCGACAACATCTCAATGCGCATCTCCTCCCGTAGCACCGCATCCAGCGCACTGAGAGGCTCGTCGAACAACACCAGTCGAGGCCGGATAGCAACCGCTCTTGCGAAGGCAACCCGCTGCTGCTGACCACCGGACAGCTGATGAGGATACCGATCCTCCATCCCTGACAATCTGACCATGTCGAGCGCCTCCAGCACCACTGTCCGCAGTTCCTTGTCTCGGGCGCTGGCAAACCCTTTCCCCCGCTTGCCCGCACGCAGGCCGAAGGCCACATTTTCAAACACCGTCATATGCGGCCACAGAGCGAAATCCTGAAAGACCATACCAAAGTGGCGGAGATGTGCGGGAATATCCTTTTTTCGTTCAGCCGAAAAAAGAATTTCCTCTCCCATCGTGATTGTGCCGGTATCCGGTGTCTCCAGACCAGCAATCAAGCGCAAGAGCGTTGTTTTCCCACATCCGGACGGTCCGAGCAGTGTTGTGAATTTGCCCCGTCGTACGACCAGATTCGTCTCATGCAGCGCTGTTATTTGGCTGAAGGTTTTACTTAATCCGTGAATATATAGATCCTGATTCATCGCATTACCTGCCTGTTCTTCTGACTGACCCCAGTGTAAAACTTGAATTCGCAAGCTGTGTTATTGGAAAGTTAAAACAAAATTAATTATTTCAATGAATTGTGTTAATACTCATAGATTTAATCTATATAGAGGGGATTAATGCTGCTACCCATACAAATAGGCATGATTGTTCGATTAACCTGAAAGCGAGGCATTCTAAGTGAATTTAAGTCTTCTAAAGTTACATATTGTAGAACTGCTGAATAAGCACCATAAAATTACCACGGTCGCCGAGCTTCTTGGCTTAAAGCAACCTACTGTTACTTTTCATATGAAAAATCTGGAGCGTGAATTCGGCGTAAAGCTGTTTGACACACGCATGGGCAAAATCATCCTGACGGATGCTGGAAATGCGCTACTGCACTATGCCAGCAAAATTAATGCACTGGCTGCCGAAGCTGAGCGAGTCGTCCGCGAGTTCGATACGCTCCAGCGGGGAAGCATACGTATTGGCGCAAGCTATGTACCCGCTACCTACTTGCTTCCTGCTGTGTTGCACCGCTTTGCCCGTGAGCATCCGGGCATTCACATCGCCTTGTCTGTGAAAACTGCGCCCGTGATCAAGGACATGCTCGCTCGTCACGAAATTGATCTTGGCATCATTTCGGCAGAGCCGTTTCAATCCCCAACGCTACTCTCAGAATCCTTGGGCGAAGATGAACTGATGCTCATCTGCTCACCCACTCATCCGCTCGCCAACGAAACCGATTTGACACCCGAGCTTATCGCTTCTTCCTCCTTCGTATTACATGGCAAGGATTCCAGCACACGCCACGTGACCGACAAATGGCTGGAGCGTGGGAGTCGGCGACTTCCCTCCTATCTGGAGTTGGATTCACTGGAAGCCATCAAACAGGCGGTTATGCTGGGAGAACACATCTCCTTTGTCTCTCGCATTGCCGTTCAGTCAGAGGTTGAGCGGGGCTTACTGGTTGTAAGACCTATTCCGGGGCAGTCTGTTGAGCGGTATATTTATATGGTCAGCAACAAAGACCGCCATCGCTCGGCGCTCATTCACAGATTCACCGAATATTTATCATGGAACCAAGATTAAATCTTACCTGTCATATAGAAATTATGTCTTTTTTTTACCGGAGTACCCTCTTGCTTTGACATACGACTGACAATACACCCGTAAAGTGTAGCGTGTAACCTATTCGGACGAACAGGAGAGGATGAAATGAAAACAGGCCTTCGTATCACCCAATTGATGTCGGTAGTAACTCTGAGTGCAGTACTGCTCGTAACAGGATGGAAAGGAGCAGAACCGGTACAAGCTGCCGCCAATGCCACACCAAGCTATGAGGTGAAGCTACTACTGGATACGGCTCAGGTGCTCAATGCGGATGGCTCATTAAAAAGTGGCATCGTGAACGAGTTTCAAATTAGCGACGATGCACAACGATTGAGCGTCGAGTATTTTGATACAAATTCATTGCAATTAAATGACGAGGGCTGGAACGTGAGGTTTCGCAAAAAAGAGGACAAAAAAAATTATGAATTAACCTACAAAAAGCGCTATACGGTCACAAATGGAAATATCGACGCGGCGTTCACCCAAGCGAATAAAGAAGGGTTCAGCGCATCTGATGATAATTATGAGGCTGAGGTGGATTGGGG
Source organism: Paenibacillus sp. FSL L8-0644 (assembly GCF_038008165.1). Classification (NCBI taxonomy): domain Bacteria; kingdom Bacillati; phylum Bacillota; class Bacilli; order Caryophanales; family Paenibacillaceae; genus Paenibacillus; species Paenibacillus sp. FSL L8-0644. Next base: position 159,476 of record NZ_JBBOYN010000001.1, on the reverse strand, counting down.
ATACAGCAAGCAAACACTAAGTTTTTCCAATGATAAAAAAACAAACGCCTCCAAAGGATTGGCTCTGCCTTCCCCAGATCAAGCATTAAAGCAACTACAGGATAATCTTCCGGGCAAGCTGCAAAACTGGAAATCCAGCAACTGGGGCAAGAAAACTCTGGCAGACTCCAGAGTACGCGGTCCGGTACAGGTCAGCAAATATGAAGGTAGCTTTCAGGGACTGGATACCGACGTTGAAATATGGCCTATTCGCAGCGCAAACGGATCAGGTACAGAAAATATTATCGAAATCTCCTTCAAAACCTCGGATTACAGTGTTGCCGCCAGCAACCGCACCAAGCTGATGAACCTGTTGCAATCCAAAGGATGGCTGGTTCCCGCCGATTCCCTGAAAACGAATTTGGTACTGGAACGCTACTAAGCTAATCCAACATAAAAAGGAACCGAGGCGCCAACCTGTTGAGAGTGGCGCCTCGGTTCCTTTTATTATTATTTATATGACTACAAGGTCATGATGTTAAAGTTGCTTGCTTACATACGTTCCGGTGCAGACACGCCCACTAGCTTCAGTACGTTGGCAATGGTCGTGCGCACCGCACCAAACAACGCCAAGCGTGCCTGCGTTTGAGCGGCATCCTCTGTAATGACGCGCTCTGCCTTATAGTAGCTGTGGAACAATGAAGCCAGCTCGTAGACATAGCGAATCATACGGTGTGGTGCAAAGTTTGCAGCCGCCACCGATACTTCCTCCGGCAGCTCGCCGATTTTGCGGAGCAAATCGTATTCATGCTCAGCCGTCAGCTTGGACAAGTCAACTTCTGCCAACGGCAGCACAGCAATCCCCTGCTCTTCAGCTTGACGATATACGCTGCATGCACGTGCGTGCGCATATTGTACGTAGAATACTGGATTCTCATTGGAAGTGGAAATCGCCAAATCCATGTCAAAATCCAGGTGCGAATCCATGCTGCGCATAGTGAAGAAGTAACGGATCGCGTCTACACCCACTTCTTCCATCAGATCTTCCATCGTCACGGCCTTGCCAGTACGTTTGGACATTTTTACTTTTTCCCCATTTTGGAACAAGCTGACCATTTGGGCAATCAACACTTTAAGCTTATCCGGGTCATTACCCAGTGCTTCCATTGCTGCCTTCATCCGTGGAATATAGCCATGGTGATCCGCTCCCCAAATGTTGATGATCGTGTCATACCCACGAGCATATTTATCGCGATGGTAAGCGATATCCGGGGTCAGGTACGTATATGTACCGTCATTTTTGATCAAGACACGGTCTTTATCGTCGCCGTACTTGGTCGTATTCAGCCATGTAGCTCCGTCCTTCTCGTAAATCTCTTCACGGTCACGCAGCTCATTCAGCGCTTTAAGCACTTCACCATTTTCATACAGCGACGTTTCGCTGAACCAGGAGTCAAAAGGTACACGGAACAGCTCCAGATCACGCTTAATCTTGTTTAGTTCCTTTTCCAGACCGTAGTCACGGAAATAAGCAGCACGATCTCCCGGTTCCATGGACAACAGAGAATCGCCCTTTTCAGCCACCAGTTCCTTGGCAAACCCGATGATATCCTCACCATGGTAACCATCTTCCGGCATCTCCGCAGGCTGTCCCAGCTCCTGCAAATAACGCGCTTCAATAGAGCGGCTCATGTTGTAAATCTGGTTGCCCGCATCATTAATGTAGTATTCACGAGTTACTTTGTATCCGGCAAAATCAAGCACGTTGCAAAGAGCATCCCCTACGGCTGCACCACGTGCATGACCTAAGTGAAGGCTACCTGTCGGATTGGCGCTGACAAACTCGATTTGTACCTTTTTGCCTGCACCTTCCTGTATACGCCCGTAATCTGCCCCCTGCTCCTGCACTTGTCCAATGACTGCGTACAGGTAGCTCTTGTTCAGGCGGAAGTTAATAAAACCCGGTCCAGCGATTTCTGCACTTTCAATAGAAGCGGAAGCTAAATCCATATTCGCGATTAAGTCTTCAGCGATTTGCCGTGGGTTCTTCTTCGCAATGCGGGTGAGCTGCATCGCAACGTTGGTAGCCAAATCACCGTGTGACTTGTCCTTGGGCACCTCCAGCGTAATGGTCGGCAGCTCTTCGCGGCTCACGATTCCGGCAGCCATCACCGCCGCCTCGATTGCTAAAGTCACCTTTTGATTAATAAGTTCCAGTGGATTGCTTGTCATGATTATTGCTCCTCCTGTATATGCAAACTGATGGCAAAATGCCCCGAGAAATCCTCAAATACGTACAGATCATAGGTCCAGCTCACATGTCCGCTGAATCCATCCATCCGAATATCAAGCTTCTGCGTATGCGCAGACATGTTCAGGTTTAAATAAGGCGAGCGGTAAAATCCAGGCAACCTGCGTCCCAGCGCAAACGACTGCTCTGATTGTACCTCACCGTGACGAATCAGCTTTAGCTCATCCGATCCGATTTTGACTGTGTTCCGTGTCGTACCGCCCTCAGGACTTTCTTGCGGCTCATCATACCTTATATATAGATGCTTCCCACGCACGATCGCTTCTCCGGGAAGTTCCTGTACCACATCTTCTCCGTCATGATGACTATGAAGACGGATTCGAACCTTTGCATTATGTGGCATGTATTCAAACTCCATTCTATTGCTATCCTACTGTACTACTATATCCAGTTCCCGATTGCAATTCAAATGAGTTTTTACAAAAAGATGCTTTCATCCAAAAAATTTAGCTACCTTAAGTCAGCTCCATCAGATGCTTGGCTAAAACTTTCAATGAATCGAGAGGCTAGAGAAGACATGTATTTATCCTTCATCCAGACAGCCGCCACACGTGTATGCAATTCTTCACACATAATTTTCTTAACGATTAACTGGTTATTGCTTCCGAGTGACAACGCAGACCGCGAAATCATACCGATCCCCAGCCCTTCATTAGCCCAATGAAGCGTGGTGCGAGCATCATCGTTTTTGCAAAAGAAATTTGGCTCAAAGCCATGCTTTATACAGGTATCGTGGATCAATTGTTCAAAGCGGCGATATACGATGAGCGGCCTGTTTTTCAAGCCAGACAACGGGATGGTCTTCTGTTCGGGGTTCCAGTCATGTTCTTCTGTCATCACTGCGATCATCGGTTCGGAGGACGCATATCTGCACCCTAAATCAGTGGTATTAAAAGGGGTTCTGACGATACCGACCTCGACAATTCCTTTGTTCAAAAGATCGAGAATCCTAAAGGTATTTCCCTCATGAATTTCAAATTTTACACCCGCATAGGTTTTATGAAATTCGGAAAGCCTGTCTTTCATTAGGGCTGCGCCGGAAGAGGAGACCGTTCCAATGGTAAGCGTACCCTTCATCCCCAAGGCAAAATCGTTAATTTCTCTCGTTGTGGCATCTGTCAGCTCCAGAATCTGCTTGGCCCTATTCTGTAAAATGATGCCGGCCTCCGTCAACTGGATGCTTCGCGAGCCTCGATGCACGAGCTTTACACCAAGCTCTTCCTCCAGTTGCATGAGCTGCTGACTTAAGGGAGGCTGTGCGATTTGCAGCTTTTTGGCTGCCGCTGTAATCTGTCCGGCCTCTGCGATCGCCAAAAAATACTTGAGATGTCTCAATTCCATCATTATGGCCCTCCGGTACTGATATATGTAAAACCTATACCTCTAATATATATTAAATATTATTCATATGGTTGGGGATATGACATAATCAAATTCAGATATGCTATTGCGGCATGAGGCTATATACATTATTTAGGTTAGGTGATGGTTTATTTGCTGAAATTTGCTGTTTTTTTGAAACCCTATAAAAAGGAAACGATTCTTGGGCCTCTATTTAAACTGATTGAGGCCATCTTGGAACTATTGCTGCCCACTATGGTTGCCTTAATGATCAATCATGGTGTAGGTAAAGGAGACACCCATTATGTTTGGCAGATGGGTCTTTTGATGTTACTCATGACTATACTGGGCTTTGGCAGTTCATTAGTATGTCAGTTTTACGCAGCCCGTGCCTCCCAAGGATTCGGAACTACGCTGCGCAATACGATGTTTAAACATATTTCATCGTTTTCTTATGCTGATCTCGATAAGTTCGGTACGCCCTCGCTCATCAACCGGATTACGAATGATGTCAATCAACTCCAAACGGCTGTAGCGATGCTGATTCGTCTGGTCATTCGTGCTCCTTTTATTTGTATCGGGGCTATTATCATGTCCATGATCCTGGATTTCCGCCTGGCTTTGGTGCTGTTGGCGGCTACACCGGTTCTAGCTTTGATCCTGTATGTGGTCATTACGAAGGCTTCACCACTGTATCGTCGGTATCAAAAAAAACTCGATAAAATCGCTCTGGTACTTAGCGAAAATCTTACAGGCGTACGGGTCATACGCGCATTTGCCAAAAGAGGCGCTGAGCGAGTTAAATTCAACGCCGCTTCGGATGACCTGACTCAGACCGCTATTCGTGTCGGACGTATTTCTGCTTTGCTAAGCCCTGCCACCTTGCTGGTGGTAAACGGAGCTATTATTGCAATCCTGTGGATCGGCGCCATCCATATCCAATATGGATCACTTACACAAGGGGAGATTATTGCCTTTATTAATTACATTACGCAAATTTTATTAGCTCTGATTGTGGTGACCAATTTAATTATTTTGTTCACCAAGGCTGCCACTTCAGCAGCGCGGATTCAGGAGGTCCTAGACACGCAAGCTTCGATTTCCGACACTGCTGCTACTTCTACATCTATAGATAGGGAGGGAACAAGTGGGCATGGCGCTGTACCAGCCATCTCTTTTGATCATGTTTCCTTTGGATACAATAAGACAGGACAACTGGCACTTAGTGATGTAGTCGTAAACATCTATCCCGGTGAGACGGTCGGCATCATCGGAGGGACAGGTTCGGGGAAATCCACTTTTGTGAATCTCATTCCCCGTTTCTATGATGCGGTAGAGGGTCGTGTGCAGGTTGACGGCATCGACGTTCGGCAGTATAAGCTTGAGCAATTGCGGCAGAAAATCGGTATTGTTCCTCAGAAGGCGCTGCTGTTCACTGGGACGATAGCGGATAATATCCGTTGGGGACATGAACACGCCACCGACGAGGAAGTCGCTCAAGCCGCAGCAATCGCGCAAGCGGATGAATTTATTTCTAACTTGCCGGAAAAATTCGATGCCCCGATCACCCGAGGAGGACTTAATCTATCAGGCGGCCAAAAGCAGCGACTTACCATTGCCAGAGCTATTGTAGGCAATCCGGAAATTCTGATTTTGGACGATTCCTCAAGCGCACTTGATTTTGCAACTGACGCCGCCCTCCGGAAATCGCTACGGGAAAATAGCACCCGCATGACTGTCCTACTGGTCTCGCAACGAGTAAGCAGCGTACAGCATGCTGATAAAATCATTGTATTTGATGAAGGCCGGATTGTCGGAATCGGCACACATGATCAGTTGATGAGCAGCTCAGAAGTATATCAAGAAATTAATCATTCCCAGCTCTCAACGCAGGAGGTAGACCAATGAGTGGCAAGGAAACCTGGAGAAGATTGTTAACCTATGTCGGTCAATATAAAACAACAACATTTGGGGTCATCGTCAGTGCGATTCTCAGCGTGCTTGCCAGTCTGATCGGACCCTACATGATTGGTCAAGCTATCGACCACATGGTGAATAAGGGAGCAGTGGATTTTAAAGGTATTGTAAAGATTCTAGCTGGATTAGGCATTGTATATGTTGTAGGCAGTCTGTTTAGCTGGCTACTCACGTATTTGACGAACCGTATTGCTTTTCAGACCGTAAATGATATGCGGCGGGAGTTATTTGATCATTTTAATATCCTTCCGTTAAGCTTTCATGACACTCATCCGCAAGGAGACAGCATTAGCCGTTTTGTGAACGATATGGATGCTGTGTCGGATGGATTGCTGCAAGGTTTTTCCACCTTGATTACCGGGATTATTACGATTATAGGCTCCATTGTACTCATGCTGTATATCAGTCCGATCATGACGTTGGTCGTATTGGTGTCTGCCCCGATCACATACGGTGTGGCACGGTTCATTACGACAAGGTCACAGCGTATGTTCCGCGAACAGGCAAAAATTTTAGGAAGCCTGAACGGTTACGTAGAAGAAATGATTGGCGGACAACGGGTAGTTACTGCTTTTCATTATGAAAACCGCTCGCTTGAGGAATTCTCCGCCAGAAACGAACAATTGTATCAAGCCGGGGTGAAATCGCAGTTTTACGGATCATTGTCCAACCCCTCTACCAGATTGGTGAACAACATGACTTTTTCAGTCACCGCCATGATTGGCTGTATCTCCATTATTTTGGGTGGGATCTCGGTAGGTGGATTGTCGAGCTTTCTGATTTATACCAATTTGTTCGCCAAACCCTTTAATGAAATTACAGGTGTTCTCACCCAGTTCCAGGCAGCTACGGCTTCTGCTCAGCGCATATTTGCGATTTTGGACTCACCGCCAGAGCAGCCGGAAAAATCGAACGCCGTACAGCTGAAGCGCAGCAAAGGCACGATTCTTTTTGATCATGTGAAATTTTCCTATAACCCGGAACGTACGCTCATTACGAACTTTAGTCTGGAGGTTAAACCGGGTACACGTGTGGCCATTGTCGGACAGACCGGAGCTGGCAAAACCACACTCGTCAATCTGCTCATGCGGTTTTACGATGTGGACAGCGGCTCGATATCCATCGACGGGGTGAATATCAACGACATGAGCCGGGACAACCTGCGGACTAACTTTGGTATGGTGCTTCAAGATACATGGCTGTTCAGCGGAACCATTCGGGACAATATCGCTTACGGGAAGCCGGAAGCCACGGACGAAGAAGTCATCGCGGCTGCAACAGCTGCCAATGCGCATAGCTTCATCAAGCGACTGCCTCATGGCTACGATACGGTCATCAGCGGGTCAGGCGACAGCCTGTCGCAAGGCCAAAAACAGCTGCTTACCATCGCGAGGGTAATCCTCGTCGATCCACCTATGCTGATCCTGGATGAAGCGACCAGTAGCATAGACACTCTGACAGAAGCGCGTATCCAAAAAGCATTTATGAAAATGATTGCCGGACGCACCAGCTTTGTGATCGCCCACAGACTATCGACCATCCGCGAAGCGGATTTGATTCTATACATGAAAAACGGCGATGTCGTCGAAAGTGGTACCCATGAGGGGCTGCTTGCCAGCGGCGGCCATTATGCCTCGCTCTATAACAGCCAGTTTACTACGGCTTAAAAGGCTGACCGGATACGGTCGCATCAGTAAGGTCAACGTTCTTAAAAAAAGTCGGTTGCTTTTTAAGCAATTGGCTTTTTTATTTTTCTTTGATAAATCCCCCCCTATATTATATAATAAAACGAGAACAAACGTTTCCGTTTCATCTAAACCTTATGGTTTGTATAGCCAACATCATGCATGGGTTTCAGTTGGGAGGCTGAATATGGATATTAATGAATTTCAAAAGTGGGTCAAGCAATATTATCAGGAGAGGAACTGGTCTGATTTAGATATCTTCGTCCGAATTGGTTTCTTGGCAGAGGAAACCGGGGAGGTTGCGAGAGCTATTCGCGCCCTGGAGATCGGCAGAGACCGGCCTGATGAGATCGATGGTTCATTCGAGGAGAACAGGGAGCATTTAACTGAAGAACTTGGAGACGTACTGGGTAATCTCATCGTGATCGCCAACAAGTATGACATCACCTTGGAGGATATATTTCGAACACACCAGCAAAAACTTGCAAAAAGATATACATAAAGGAGAATCTCATATGAAAAGCATTGCTGTTTTTTGCGGTTCCAGTAATGGAGCGTCTGAGATTTATCGAGAGCATGCTGTTGCTCTGGGCAAGGCACTTGCCGAACAGGAAATAAGCCTGATTTATGGAGGAGCAAGTGTTGGTTTAATGGGTGCAGTGGCTGACGCGGCACTTCATGCAGGAGGTCACGTCATCGGTGTACTCCCTCACTTTTTGCAAAACCGTGAAATTGCACATAATGGCCTGAGCGAATTAATCATTGTTGATTCCATGCACGAACGAAAATCTAAAATGGCAGAGATTGCGGACGGATTCATTGTTTTACCAGGTGGCCCAGGTACAATGGAAGAATACTTTGAAATTTTCACATGGGCGCAATTAGGCTTGCATGAAAAGCCATGCGGTCTTTTAAATATTAACCATTATTACGATCCTCTTATTTCCTTGTTTAATCGTATGGTTGAGGAACAATTTATGCAGGAAAAATATCGTGCGTTGGTAATTACGGATACTACTTCGCAAGGAATCCTACAGCAATTTACAAATTACACTCCTCCTGCCGTCAAAACATATCTCACGAGCAAACGGACCTGACATTAGGAATGGCACGTATTGCTCAACAGACATACCATTTAATTTAATATGATATGAAAGGAACACCACCGTCAACGTTATTCCAGTGGTGTTCCTGTAAAATTGAACTCATCCAATGAATGCTGTCACGCCTAACGGGAACCCCAATTTTAAATCCCAGCGCCCGTAGCGGTTGGTTGGTCCATTTGCTCACTTTCCTGAAAATCCCTGCGGTAGAACCAGCCGATCAGAACAGCAACGGTAGTCATGGCCGCAGCCAACAAATACACCTGCACCATACCGAAACGGTCTGCATACCAGCCCATGAATAACAAAGACAGACCGAAAGCGAGATTTGTAAGCACATCAATTCCCGCCATCACTTTGGGCAGCTGGGCTGCCGGTGCACTGGTTTGCAGCAAGGTGCGGCGAATGATACCAGCCATCTGAACAGGTAAGCCTGATACAGCAAAAAGAATAAGCGCAGCAGCGGGGATGGTATTCAGCGCAAATACAATGGTAATCAGTACATACACCAGCAATGCTCCGAGCATGTACAAAAAGCTGTTCTTTTGCAATCGCTTGACCAAGCCAACGACAATCAATCCACCCAAAATCGTGCCCGAAAAAAAGGACGCATTCATAAAGCCCCACCAGCTCGCATCCCGATGCAGCACTTGGCTGACGTACGCCAGAATAAATACCCCAAGCCAGGAGACTCCCCCGATACTATCCACGCTATCGACGATCATCAGAGAACGAATACGACGGTTGTGCCAAATGATTGTCCAGCCTTCCCCAAGCTCTTTCCAATGGGAGCCTTTTTCCTTTGCCTTTGCAGGCTCTACTGCATTTGTCGAGGAATCCGAAGCTTCAAGACTTAATTCCTTCTGATCCAGCGGATCACGAATAAAGGACGTGACAGTTACAGCCACGAGATAACAACAGGATGCAATCACAAGCGTATTCAGGGAACCCAGCCAAGCCACAATAATTCCGCTCAGCGCCCAGCCTGCACACCTGACCACCTGATCACTGACCGCCACCATGCCGTTGGCACGCATTAGCCCTTCACCCGTAGCCAAACGGGGTACAAGCGCATTACGCGCAGGATTGGTCCAGCCATCCAGAAAAGACATACCGAACACCATCACAAAAATAAATAGAAACGACCTCTGCTCAGGTACGATCCACAAATAAAGCAGCAGTAGCGTAAAAATGACAAACTGACCAAACTGGGAAAATAGCAACACGCGTGTTAGCCGAAATCGGCCGAGGACGATTGGTGCAACGAGCCCACTAAGCACTTGGGCAGACAATCGGAACAGCGGGATTAGAATAGTCGTCATTAAGGAATTACTTGAGCTGAACACCAATACCACTACACTCAACATGTAGATGATATCTGCTACGTTGGAGATCGTCTGGGACCCCCACAGGTAATAAAAAGAGCGTCTGATCAAAAAAGTTTCCCCCTCTTTGGTACATCGCCGATTTATGTATTTCCATAACCAAACCGTCCCTGTTGACATTACAAATCTGTTAAATGTCTGGTTTTTTGTATATTCTACACACACCCTTAAATTTCCTTCTTTTATCTTAAAAGGAAATTCAGTGTCCAGTATGCATCATGGCCATTTTTAAATCTTATTCAAGACAAAAAAGCGCCTATAGCGCTCCTTTCCGCCCAAAAACAGGCAATAAAGACCACTAAGACGCTTTTTCTTAAAATGTTTACTTCGTTAAATCCTCTACAAACTTAGGTAGTACAAACGCCGCTTTGTGCAAACGCGGACTATAATATCGGGTGTCCATCTCTGGAATTCGGTTTTCGTCTACTTCGAGCGGATCATACTTCTTACTACCCAACGTGAATGTCCATAGACCACTCGGATAGGTTGGAATGTTCGCACCATATACACGCACAATCGGGAAAATTTCCTTCACATCTTTGTTAACCTTCTGAATCAGATCTGCCTTGAACCAAGGATTATCCGTTTGTGCAACGAAAATACCGTCTTCCTTCAATGCTTCAAAAATACCTTGGTAAAACCCGCGCTCGAACAGCGGGGCTGCCGGACCTACGGGCTCCGTCGAATCGACCATAATGACGTCGTATTCATTTTTGTGTTCAATAATGTGCATGTATCCGTCATTGACCAGCACTTCTACATTAGGCTCGTCCAGCTTTCCTGCGATTTCAGGCAAATATTTCTTGGAATATTCTATCACCTTACCGTCGATCTCCACCAATACAGCCTTTTCCACTTCAGGGTGCTTGATGACCTCACGAATAACGCCGCCATCGCCACCGCCCACAACCAAAACCTTTTTCGGATTGGGATGTGTATTCAAAGCTGGATGTGCTACCATTTCGTGATACACAAATTCATCCTTAACCGTTGTCATCACCATGCCATCCAGAACAAGCATATTGCCGAATTCCTCTGTCTCGATCATAGCCAGATCCTGAAAATCTGTTTTCTCAGAGACGTAGGTTTGTTTGATTTTTGCTGTAATGCCGAAAGAGGGAGTCTGCTTCTCCGTAAACCACAAGTCCATCATTCCAACCTTCTTTCTGATCAAAGTATGTGTCCGGCAATCCGGTAGCATAAACGTTGACTTTCCTTATATCAGTAACACGCAAACGCCAAGTTTGCTATATTTATTGTACCAAACACATTGGAATTTCACACTTTTTGCATTATAAGTGATACCTGAATGAGCTGCTAAAGCAATTTGGAGATTTAATCTTGTTTAAAATAGACACGTATGTGTATCTGATGAATAGACGCTTTCGGATTGACTATACTGAGAACATCAACTATGGAAGGAGGTGGCATGATGACCGATACGACCGGACGATCCCCCAAGCGTAAACCGCTTTGGCTTCGATTGTTTCAAGGACTGATGTCTCTCACGATTCTGACGGTCATCGCCGCCTGCATCCTGCTCGCCTATTTGTACACGACCAGCCTTCCGCTCGCGGATACGGACCGGAATTCACGTCTGCTCGATAGTCAGGGGCAAGTCATCGCCACTTTCTCTGCTGGAGGCAAAGAATCCATTCCGGTCCAGCTTGATCACATTTCACCCGATTTGATTGCAGCTACCCTGGCTGTGGAAGATCGGAAGTTTTACGATCATTTTGGCTTTGATTTCAAAGGTCTGGGCCGGGCGGTAATCGTTAATCTGACCCGCTGGGATATGTCGCAAGGGGCCAGCACGCTGACTCAGCAGCTTGCACGCAATCTATACTTATCTCATGAGAAAACGTGGACGCGCAAGGCCAAGGAGGCTATCTATACCGCACAGCTTGAAATGAAGTACACCAAAAATGAGCTGCTACAAATGTATTTGAACGAAATTTACTATGGTCACGGCGCCTATGGCATTGAAGCAGCTTCGCAAATGTATTTCGGTAAATCCGCAAAAGATCTGGATTTGGCCGAAAGCGCCCTGTTAGCAGGTATTCCGAAAGGGCCAACCTACTATTCACCGTATAATCATATGAAAAATGCAAAGGATCGGCAGAAAATTGTTCTGGACTCCATGGCGCTTATCGGCAAAATTACACCGGCTGAAGCCACCAAGGCCTATGAGGAAATGTTAGCCCTGCGGCCCGAGAGCCAGCGTCGGACAGTGGAAACCGCTCCCTGGTTCCGCGATTACGTCCGCCAGTTGGTGACACATCAGCTCGGGATTAGCGAAGGGGTGCTTGAGCATGGCGGCCTGAGTATTTATACCACGCTGGACATGCACATGCAGCAAGCAGCCGAGGCGGCTGTAAACGAGGGCATGAAGAACAGCAACGGACTGGAAACCGCGTTAATCTCCATGGACCCGCGCAACGGGCATGTCAAGGCCATGGTCGGCGGAACGAACTATGTCGGGAATCAATATAATCATGCGCTGGCCACAACCCGGCAGCCAGGCTCCTCCTTCAAGCCGATTATGTATCTAAGCGCACTGGATTCCGGCGAATTGACGAGTACGTCCAAGTTCGAAAGCCGACCGACGTTGTTCCACTACGATAACAATCGCAAGACCTATAAGCCCAAAAATTTTGGAGACAAATATTTGGGCGAAATAGATCTTCGGCGCGCAATTGCGGCGTCCGATAATATTTATGCCGTAAGCACCATTTTGAAGGTGGGAACGGATAAGGTCATGGACCTCGCCAGCAAAATGGGCATTACAAGCGAGCTCAAGCCCGTACCTTCGCTAGCGCTGGGTGTGTCGCCCGTCAGCCCGTTCGAGATGGCCTCGGCCTTCTCGGTCATCGGTAGCGGCGGGCAAAAGGTGGCTCCGGTGGCAGTGCTGCGCATCACCGATGCTGCCGGGCGGTCGCTGTACGAAGCGCCCCAAGCCGCGCCCGTGCAGGTGGTGAAGCCCGCCTCCGCCTACGTCCTCACACGCCTTATGGAAGGCGTGTTCGAGGAAGGCGGCACTGGCAACCGGGTCGCGAAGCTGATCAAGCGCCCGGTTGCCGGCAAGAGCGGCACGACCAACACCGATGCGTGGATGGTCGGCTTTACCCCCGAGCTGTCCACCGCTGTCTGGGTCGGCTATGACAAGGGCAAGGACATCAGCACACAGGATGCCCGACGGGCGGCTCCGATTTTTGCGCAATATACGGAGAAAGCGCTGGAGAATGTGCCACCCAAAATCTTTCCTATCCCTGACGGCGTAGTCAGCGCTTATATTGACCCGGCCAGCGGCAAGCTGGCTGCACCGGACAGCCCGGACAAGCGGCTGGAGGTATTCGTCAGCGGCACGGAGCCGAAGGAGACGCTATCGGGGCAAGATAACCAACCGGTATCCACACCAACTGACCAAGCGGAGCGACAAGCTGAAAAGAAATCGTGGTGGGGCAATTTTAAGCGTTGGTGGATGGATTAATAGCAAAAAAAGACTGGGGGAACGCGATGAGCGCTCTCTCAGTCTTTTTATTTTCGCATCACTTACCTCATATGCCCATTTACCTCTCTTGCCAGTGCCATCAGCCATCATCCCGTTAAACCCCGCTCTTCCCTAAAGCTGCGCTATTACCAATAACAGCTAAACGACTCAATACGGTTGAGGTCTACACCATAATAAAACCAAAAACGTCCACTCCACCGAAAACCCGCTACCGATGTTCTGCCTACAAAGACAGGGTACAGCCAAAAACGCTCTCCGTTCGTCAGCCATACAAACGTGTTGCGGAACAAACAACCGAAGATGGCTCCAGGGTCAACCGCATACGCCGAAACCAGCGGCTTCGGTGGCGTAAATTGCGGTGGTGGAGAAGTGGGTGCTTGAGCTTGCTGCCCACCTTGCGGACCGAACGGCCCTTGCGGCGGCGGTGAGAACGGCTGTGGCGAAAATGATCCTGGGCCTGGTGGCGGACCTATCGGAGACGGGAACGAATCCTGCATATCAGGAAATTGTGGAATCGAAGGACTTGACGGCGTGAATGGACCCGGAATACCCGGTTGCGTTCCGAAAGGGACTTGTGGCAGTAAAGACATGTGTTTCACTCCTTGTGTCTAGGCTGATGTATCCTATGCGGGACACCAGCCCGCGGACTGGGCGAATCCCCATATCTCCGCCAAACTCCGCTATTTCGTCCTTTTACATCAAAAATTCTTATTTCCTGATACGATTAACTTCCTTTTTGAACATGCTCCAGCTCAATTTCATGTATCATTTTAATCTCGACTCGTTTCCTGAGCTCATCATACTGTTCCAGCAGCCGATGCTTATACCCTAAATTGTCGTTCATCCAGCCTATCATAGAGTCATCCTTATGCTCTGTGGACCAGCTAAATAAATCGCTATAGAGCTGACCAAATGATTCCTCGTTACAGCGAGCGAACCGGATCGGTCGGGCTGTATAACTTAGTTTTAGTTCCAGCATCTCATACAACACTTCCAAACGGTACTCCAAGTCCTGTACACCTGCTTTGGACACATCACAGCTTTTTATATCCTGAATAAGCTCTCTAAAGGTCAACCCTACATGCTGCATAGCAATATAAGACCACACACAGCTTCCCGTAGCTGTTCCATGAGCCTCCCAAAGCGGATTCCACAAAATAGACCGAATCGTATCCCTTTGCTCCTCTCCAAACAAGGCAATTCCAGCAATAATTCCCGCATTACAGTCTACCGAGGCATGTTGCTCTCCCCAATGTACCAATCGTGGAATCATATCTTCAGTAGTACATTTGAAGCTTAGCAGAGGTAAGAATTCATTAAACAAATGCTGATCCAATACTTTTCCCAATTCAGCCGCCAGTTTCTCACGGTACGGTTCGCATGGAAGATGTACGAGCCCCAAACAGGCATCCACAGACATAGCTCCATACGGTCCGTTCACCAAAGCGACAAGATCAGCAGCAGCCTCCACATAACCCAAATAACCTAGCACATACAGCACACCGTCAGGTATATGTTCTGGGGATGTCTGATTTCGAACGTAACGCTCGTACATATCCTGCGCCAAAGTAACATCCCCGCATCTCATGATCGGCTGGAGGAGTAACCCCCTAATATAATGATAGGGATCTTCTACAAAAAGCCCGTATAACTCCCACGCATCCTCCACTGTCCCATATTGAGCAACCACATCCTTATAGGCGGAAATGATGCTGGCGTCCAGCTTCTTGCCTGAGCCGAACATATCCATAAGTCTTGCTGTCGCGTCCATCATCCTGTTTTCTCCTTTCACGTGTGTACGTCTTCATAAAGCAATTCTCTAATGCTGAATATTTCTATTAAAAAAGAGGAAAGATGTTACCATCTACGATCCAGTCTAGGGAGTTGATCTCATGCATGATTCCAATCCAAAAATTACAACATTTTTCATGTTCTCTGGTCAAGCAGAAGAAGCCCTGCAATATTATACCTCTGTCTTTAAGCCGTCTGGTATCATGAGCATTTTCCATCAGGAAGATGGGACCGTGTTACATGCCGTATTCAACCTCAAAGGGCAAACCTTTATGGCTATAGACTATAACCATCAGGACAAACACCCTTTTACCCCAGCTCTATCGCTATTCGTCACTTGTGATTCGGAAGAAGAAATTCATCGTGTGTTTGGTCAGCTATCTCAGGAAGGCCGAGTTCTAATGCCCCTTGAAGCCTCGCCCGTAAGCCAACAATTTGGCTGGGTTGAAGACAAATACGGTGTTTCATGGCAATTAAATTTGGCAAAAGACTAAATTTCTTCTCTAAACGATCCAGCAGACTCTAGAAGTCTATAGAAAAACAATAGACCATGCTCCATCTTTTTTTGGTAATATTATATTTAATAGGTGCCAATAAAAGGATGTGTGTTTATTGTATAGTGCAAATTGTGAACAATGTTTTGGTTTATGCTGTGTAGCCTTGCCTTATGCTAAATCAGCCGATTTTGCTTTTAATAAGGACGGAGGAACCCCTTGTCAAAACCTAAATGCCGATTATCGTTGTAATATTCATAAGAACCTAAGAAATAACGGCTTGCGAGGCTGTACAGTATATGATTGCTTTGGAGCAGGCCAAAAAGTTTCCCAAGTTACATACAACGGAAAAAGCTGGCGAGACGATCCGGCAATAGCTGAGGAAATGTTCAATATATTTCCCATCATGCAACAGCTTCATGAAATGCTTTATTACCTAAATGAAGCCCTTAACTTAAAAGAAACTCATCCCATCTATACAGACTTACAAAAGGCTATGGCGAAAACCGAGCAGCTTACGAATCAAGATCCAAAATCTCTCATAAATCTTCATGTACCCACCCATAGGGCGTTAGTCAATGATTTACTTTTACAAACAAGTGAGTTAGTACGAGAAAAAGTTAAGAAAAACATAGAGCACAACAAATATAGTAAAAAGATCAGGAGTAGAGACCTTATCGGGGCCAATTTGAGAGGCGCTGATCTTAGAGGTACCAACCTGAGAGGAGTTTTACTGATTGCTGCTGATCTGCGAGAGGCTGATCTGAGAATGACAGACTTGATCGGTACGGATTTTAGAGATGCTGATTTAAGTGGGGCTAATCTGGAAGGAAGTATCTTTCTTACACAGGCGCAATTAAATTCGGCTAAGGGCAATTGTAAAACCAAACTGCCCCCTTCTCTAAGCATTCCAAACCATTGGCTGCATTAGCTTTTTTCTAAGCAGTGGTTGTATATTCGAGTCGTGTTAGCGCACGACTCCTTTATTATTCTCACCTCAGTATATAGCTCATTTTATAACGTAAATACAGCTTTTATCTTCAAGAATTTTACTGATTACTCAGTTCTTTAATGTATATTGGGCAACAAAAAGCACCTTCCATTGGATCAGGTTCAAAAATCACGCCTTTATGACTGCATCCAGATTTAAATCCCCTTATTCTTCTTCGTTTAGAAATTCCTTTAATCTCTGACTTAGGGCTGCATACTGCTCTGCATTGGTGTCTGAGAATGCTTCTTCCCGGTTGGAGTGTACATGCTGATACTGTGGAAGGGTTGAAAATTGCGACCTCGTAAAATCTATAATGTCCTCACCAATGCGGTTGTAATAGTGCCAACCACTATCCAGCCATGTTTTCAAAATATCGCCGCCAAACCTGTCCTGAACGACGAGTGCTGTGACACCACATTGCCCAGACGCAGGATTATTTGCGGTCCATTTAGAGCTAGACTCCAAAGACCAAACTCGAAACAACGCCTTTTCTAATTCTAAAAAACGGTTTGCCTTCAACATGCGCCTCCCCTTTCGATTCCATTCTGCACTTATGGTGAACGTGCTTTATTTATTTCAACCCGTATTCCACACTCTGTGAATCTTGGCTTCTGCTTCTTTCAGTTCTAGCAAATACACGTCGGGATTCGAAAGCTTTTTCCAGTCCTCAAACCCAAACTGCGGATCGTAATGTCGAATGAGAAGAGATAGTAAAGCTCCATGAGTTACAATGATAACCGTTTTTTCCGCCCGCTCTATAAGCTCCTGAACAAGCTGGATTCCTCGATCTACTGCTTCACGGGATGATTCCCCTCCCTCCAGCTTCAAGTCCTCGTCCAAATAGGTCTGTTCCAGCACGTCCAGCCAATGATCCAAATGCTCATGGCTAAGTACCCGTTCTTGAAGACGTACATCAGTATACACCTGCAACTGTTTCCGTTCAGCCAAGGGCTGAATGGTTCGCACGGCCCGTTTCCACGGGCTGGACACAATATATTCCACACCTACATTCTCCATAAAATCAACCAACTGCTCAGCTTGTCGGGTACCCTCATCGGTAAGTCGGGCATCTGGTTCCTGTCCTGTTGCTTGGGCATGTCTGACAAAATAAATTCTCTTCACGTCATCACTCCTAACTGTCACACAAATTTAAAATTCTACATATTTACAAATAATTATTTTTATGATATAATATAGGTTTACACATTTAGATTTAATGATACGATTCCTTTGTATTACATCAACTCTTATGGGAGGGATTCGATGCAATTAGACAAGGGAATACACATGCTTCAGGTTTCTGCTAACATTATGGGAAGTATAGAGAGTATTCACCCGACTTTAATGTGGGACGAAGATAACATGATTTTAGTTGATACGGCTTACCCCGGGCAACTCTCACTTTTACATGAGGCTATTCTAGACACCGGATTAGCAATCCAACTTACCTCCATATTAATAACACACCAGGATCTTGACCATATTGGCAGTTTAGCAGATATAATCCGAGCCTCTTCATCCCCAGTTCAAGTATTAGCCAGTTCTATCGAAAAGCCTTATATACAGGGAGAAAAACAGCTTATAAAGCTGACTCCAGAAGCAATAGATCAAGCTGTAAGCGCCATGCCCGAATCCGTTCCGGTAGAGTGGAGACACGCATTCCGGCGTACACTTGAAAATCCCCCAAAGGCTATTGTAAACTCCACCATCGTTGCCGGAGAGGAACTGCCCTTCTGTGGGGGGATCGTAGTTATAGATACTGCTGGACATACACCAGGACACTTAAGTTTCTATCATAAATCCAGTCAAACCCTGATTGCAGGAGATGCTCTACGCGTAGTAAGCGGCAAATTATTGGCTCCAGACCCGCAATACTGCTGTGATTTCAATATGGCCAAAGAATCTCTTAAAAACCTGCTGCCATATGATATTAAAAAAGTGGTCTGCTTTCATGGAGGGCTGTACGAAGGCAATTGTAATCAGCGGATATCTGAAATATATGAATCCTAACCTTTGATTTACATGGTCGTACCCACCCCTTGACTGGTCAGTGAATCATCTAAAGAAAAGACTAACCAGGAATTCCTGGTTAGTCTTTTTTGAATGAGAACTAGGCTTTTAAGTGAACTCTTAATACAGGTACTTCTGGAGAGGCAGATGTACCTTCCAGGATTTCCACATGGCTAATCATCTCTTGCCCATCTGGAACGATTACCGGCGTAATTACAGGCAATCCACCCTGTTGAATCGCATCCAGGTCAAACTCCATCAATAATTGCCCAGCTTTAATGCTATCTCCTACTTGGACATGAGGATTAAACCCTTGTCCTTTGAGAGAGACGGTATTAATCCCGACATGTATCAAAACTTGTACGCCGGATTCATGTTCAATAATCAGAGCATGCTTACTTTTCTCCATGACATGGGCAACTTTTCCCGCGAAAGGAGCGGTGACCCTACCCTCAGACGGATGAATAGCGATGCCATCCCCCATAGCTTTCGTAGAGAACGCAGGATCTGGAACCTCCTCCAGGGAAACCACTTTTCCTTTGATTGGTGCTATCATTTCGAATTCTTCAATACGAGGAGCCGCCTTCTTTTTCAACCATTTAAACATAACGATGCCACCTTATTTAGAGATTACATTCATAAACAGTAAATAGGACTTAACTACATCTTTCAAGGAACCGGTTCCACAAAATGAATAGAAAGAAGAGTGGAAGCGATTTCTATCTGAATTATAGTGAATGCCTTTCCAGGATGTCAAGGAGCTATCAGTTCATAACTACATATCTGTTACAATAATTTTCATGTAACTTGGAGGTGCTCTAACAAATTGCGGATTTAAGTGTTTTATCTCTTAAAAACAGATTTTTTATAGTATACTTTTCCAGCAATTTCTTTGATGATCATGTTTGGCATGTTCATTCAGCATTGCTTACCTACATGAAAAAGAAGTAGACCGCCCCCAACCAAGGTATCGGTCTACTTCTGAACCTTACTGCCGACTGCTCTTTAAGCAGTTGTGTACACTGGAATCGTGTTAACGCTTGGCCTACCCTTCCAGCGCCTGCTTCAATTCCTCAGGCGAAGCGTCCCACCATTCCTCGTTATGCGAAATGAGCAGGCTTTTGAGCGCTGCCTTATCTTCGCTGCCGAGATCCTCCAGCATGAAACGACGCTTGAGCGCGTAATCCATACGGTTGACGTGATCGGCGAGGATTTTCCAGCCGCGTTTGGCCTCGTCGTCAATCAGCATCTCGCAGGCGGTGGCGCCGCCGTACATACGTCCTTCGGCTGTACGGTCCACAGCTACCCATACGAGCCATACCTGGCGTCCGTTCGGTACGTCCTCTTTATTCGTAGAGAACTTGATACCACGTTCTACTTTACTTTTGGCATGCATGGCACCGATATCAATTTTCGCCTCTCCTCGGTCAATGATGACCGGTGACATGCTGTTCAGGTCAATTGAGCCTGCGCCGAAACCCTTATGTTTACTCTTGCCACTGACAATGTTCAGTGCAATCTGTTTTTTGCCGTCCGGCTGATTTTCACTCATGCGTCACTAGACCTCCATTTTCCGTCTTCACACTCATTCTACACTATAAATATTTTAACTAATAATCTCCTGAAAGCAAACATATACATGCTGTAGATGCTTGTCAACGGGAGGTATCCATTGTATGACCCCAGCACGCACTAAAATCGTTTTATTGTCTACACTAGCCCTCGGTCTCCTCGCAGGGACGTTATGGTTTGCCTGGCAGCCCCAATCGCAATCCGACCCGCAGTCCATAGGCCAACCACTATACGGCTCCCTGTCTGAGTCTGCGCTTGCCCCAAATGTGGGCAAGCCTCTAGGGGCAAACATCCTGCCTGACCTGCCCAAGAACCCTCCACAACCCGCTACAGAAATCCTCAGCAAACGGGTGGTAGAGTACCACATTGATGTATCTCTGGAAAAGGGACAGGTTTTGCGAGGCACTGAGACACTGACCTGGAAACATCCGGGCAAGAAAACCGTGAATGATCTGTATCTTCATCTATACCCGAACGCCTTCTCTTCCATGGAAACCACCTTTATGAAGGAATCCGGTGGAAAGCTGCGCGGAGACACCATGCCCAAAGACGGCTTTGGCTCTATGACGCTGACTGAACTAAAAACAGAAGACGGTTTATCCCTCATGCATCGCATCCAATATGTGCAGCCAGATGACGGTAACGCAGGCGACCGTTCGCTCATGAAGGTGCGTCTACCCAAGCCAGTACGAGGTGGAGAAGAAATCACATTATATATGAAGTTTGAGGTAAAACTGCCTGCCATCTTTGCTCGTATGGGTGGGACAGATGATTTTGTAATGGCAGGACAGTGGTTCCCGAAGCTCAGTGTCTACGAGACTGCAGGGCAGCGTGGACGCGCCGAGGAGGGCTGGAACCTCCACCAGTATCATGGTAACTCCGAGTTTTATGCCGATTTTGGAATTTACAGCGTACGGATTCGGGTGCCTGAAACTCATATCGTAGCAGCGACCGGATTTCCCACCCGTGGTGCCGTCCGACAGAACGGACAAAAAATATATCAATTTTATGCCGATGATGTACACGATTTTGCCTGGTCCGCTTCACCCAACTTTGTAGCCGTAGAAGAACCCTTTTCTTCTGCTGAAGTCCCTGGTGTCAAAATCAAGCTCTACCTTGACCCATCGCACAAGGAGCTCAAAGGACGCTATATGAGCGCAGCGAAGGCCGCTCTTTTGTACTACAGCAAATGGTACGGGCCTTATCCATATTCCACCCTGTCCATCGTGGTTCCACCTAAATCAGGCAATGGAGCTGGCGGCATGGAGTATCCGACACTCATCACGGCCGCTGCTGCGGGTAATCTCAATCCTGGCTATAGTCTGGAACGGACATTAGTTCATGAGATTGGACATCAATATTTCTATGGAATGGTAGCCAATAATGAATTTGAGGAGCCGTGGCTGGATGAAGGCTTCACCTCCTATGCAGAGGAGCGACTTATGGAGCAAGAATATGGGCTTACCCCCAACTTGCCATTACAATCGGGACAGGTATCCTCCCCACAGCCGCTAAACCGTGAGTCATGGAAGTACGGCTCGGCTGCTGAGTACGCGCAAAATGCCTACTCTCGAGGTAAGCTGGTACTACGGGGCATTGAACGTCAGGTGGGTATGAAAAAAATGGATCGCATTATGCGGACCTACGTCCAGACGTACCGATTTAAGCATCCGTCCTCACAGGATTTTCAACGTATCGTGGAGAGAGTCACCGGACGCTCATGGAGCCACTATTTTGAACAGTATGTATATGACGGCCAGATGGCGGACTTTTCAGTGGATCACATCACAAACCACAAGCAGGAGAATGGATATGAAGCAGTCGTGACGGTCAGCAAAAAAGGGGCGGATTATCCCAAGATCCCTGTCCAATTTACCTTCAAGGATGGAACCACGAAATTCAAGGCTTGGGACGGTGCGGGCAAAAGCACAACTTTTCGGATCAAAAGTACTTCTCCCGTTTCCTATGTAACCCTTGATCCCCTATATACCATTGCACTGGAGAACAAGCATATTAACAATACCCTAAAAGCCGAATTGGACGAAAAGCAACAAACCCGTTGGAGTATAAGTGTAACCAAGCTGTTGGAGACACTGCTTGGAAGTCTGTCATGGTGAGGTGTCTATAGATGCGGACTGTTATAAAAGAGGGCTGGGCGCTGGTGCGCATACGATTTTATATCGTTATCATTTTGTTTCTGTATCGATTACTGTGGGGGGTGTTTCTCTATCGGCTGGTACAATCTGCCGTTATCCCGCTACTGCTCCGTTATCCTGATCAGGGTCAAAACGAGCTGGGACAGACCTTGTTTTGGATGGAGAGCCAGATTGCTCTGATGGACAGCCGGGAAGTACATGTGTATTTGTGGATACTACTAGGGGCGACTGTACTACGCATACTGATCACTCCCTTCATTAGAGCCGGAATATATCAAAGCCTGCATACCGATGCGACTGAGCCGCAAAGCCTGTCCTTTTTCAAAGGTATGAAACGCCATGGCATGTCGTCGCTGTTGTATTACATCATCGAGTTGGGACTGCTGCTGATTCCCGCCTTTTGGGTAGTACCGAGACTCTACCCTATTGTAGCAGGTACGCTTCAATCTCCCTCTTACCTGCTGCACTTGTTGCCCTATGCCATGGGATGGATGGCATACGGATGGTTCATTCGGCAGTGCATCCTGTATATGCAACTAGGCACTGTCGGTGGTCACGCCATACTATCGTCCCTGCTCGCCTTCTTTCGCCAGCTTCTCCCAGCTGTCGGTATATCCCTTTTGCTCGGTGCTTGTGTGCTGCTGGTCTTCGGTCTATTTGGCACCGTGGCGATGATTTGGACTGGCATGCTCGCGCTCATTCTCCAACAATCGTATCATTTTGTTACTAGTCTGGTCAGGCTATGGCATATCAGTTCGCAGTACAGACTATGGCATACCGATATCTCCAGTAGAAGCTAAGCCCTTCCTTTATGTTAATCACTTCATTTCCGTCTGTCGAAAAAACTTTATGCATAACCGCGCAAACGGCACATAACTGAATACTGTTAACAAGATCTGTTCCTGGGACATTAGGAGCAGATTTTTTTTGTAACTTTTTGCAATGAAACATTTGCCAAAGCCAGCCGACTTTGTTACAATAATCGCAGTGAACTGATAGTAACAACTTTGTAATCTTTATTGTAACCTTTATCTCAAAAATATCGTTATTGTGAATACTGCTCTCCAAGGTGCACATCTTAAGTAAAGCCTAATTCCTGGCACCTAGGAAGCGGGGGAACCAGTTTGGGTGAATTGATCTCGCAACAGAGTGGTCATAGGGGACCTTCTACCGAATCCTTAAGCTAACCTCGCAGGCATTGGAAGGGGTATATTTTTTTTGAAGAAGAAGCTAACGATCGCAGCTATGAGTCTTGCCATTGCCTTTACATCTTTTACATTCGGTGGCGGCAGTGCATTTGCAGACTCCAAGATGGACCAGGTCATCCAAGATGCCAAAGGAACGAACTACAGAAGCGGAGGCACTACACTCGAGGGATTCGATTGCTCCGGCTTCACAATGTATGTATTCAACAAACTGGGAATTAAACTTCCGCATCAATCTGGATCACAATTCAAAATGGGATCTTCTGTATCCCGCGATGAAATGAGGCCTGGGGACCTGGTGTTCTTCAACACCACAGGAAGAGGCATTTCCCATGTAGGTATCTTCGTAGGTGAAGGGAAATTTGCCCACTCCTCGACTTCACGTGGTGTAGTAGTTAGCTCACTGAACGAAAATTATTACGCTAACCGCTATGTCGGTGCAAAAAGAATTATGAGCACAGACGCTTACCATTCTGTAGCTTCAGATATTCCTGATGACGACAACGTAGAATAACTAACGCACAGCAAGCTAACTCTAGCCGCAATTTGATTCTGCCGGAATCGAATTGCGGCTTTTTATGTCCACAACATCAGCAATGATTATCTTTACTGACGAACTGACACCTCAAAAGGTTTCAATTTTAGCGAACATCGTCGGTTTTACCGTCACCGCTGGGGGAGCATATGAGCAGTAATTCCTTCTTATTGAATGTATACCCGTCTTGGGTATAAAATAAACACGCTTGCTATTCCCCTGCAACTTGTCTACAATCTGTTGTTAATGATTGAAGCACCTGTAAAAGGAGGATGGAACACATGCCGGCCTCAATATCCAACTATCGGATCGTACCCATGGACGAGCATCAAGCGGCTGCAATCTGTGAGTGGCGCTATGATCCACCTTATAACATATACGGTTGGCTCCCCTGGGAACAAATGAAGGCGCTTGAGGTCGAATTTGGAAGTCCCACGCTTCGCCAAGAGCAATATGTTGCCGTACTGGATGAAGAGAACAAGCTGATGGGATTTGCTCAATATTTTCCTATGATCGGTGTGACCCGGCTAGGTCTTGGCATGCATCCTGAAAGATGCGGACATGGCAAAGGCTCTGATTTTGTCCGTGCCATTGCAGAGGAAGCCCAACGACGCAACCCGAAGAATGAAATTGATCTAGAGGTGCTTACTTGGAATGGGCGCGCTATCCGGGCCTACAAGGCGGCTGGATTTGAGCTTACAGATACCTATGAACGCCAGACCCCCGACGGCAAGAAACCATTTTATTGTATGGTATATCGTCCCGAGCACCCAACCCAGATTCTATGATAAAAGCGCCTTCGGCATACAACCACGATGTTGTATAGCGAAGGCGCTTTTATCATCATACGACAGATCATTACAAGCTCAATGACTGCTACGCATTTTTTCAAAAGCTTCATTATATTGTTGGGCTTCCTTAATATCCACGGCCATAATACCGCCATCGTCCCAAGAGGTCAAACGCAGAGTCACGGTCTTGTAATCAATCGTAATAAATGGATGATGATTGAATGCTTCAGATATAGCGGCAACTTCATCCACGAATGCAATCCCTTTCATAAAACTGGAAAAATTATATTTCCGAACGATCCAACGTCCTTCCTCCAGCTCCCAGCCCTCCAGTTTCTCCAGATGTGCTTCAATCTCTTCTTGTGTAAAAGGCATGTTACGAACTCCTCCCCGTTTATACGGAAGCCTTTCGACCGCTTAAATACGGCCAAAACTACGATATATTGGTGTACATATTACCACGGCCCCGTTGATAAATCCATAAGACGGACCTCAAATCAAAGGGACTGACGTCAGCTCCTCGTCCCCAATCAGTACATAGATACGATGCTGCTCCGGCTCATAGATCACAACGCCACTCCCTACTGTGATTGTGGGCTCTGTACCCAGTGC
This sequence comes from Paenibacillus sp. FSL L8-0644, assembly GCF_038008165.1. Taxonomy (NCBI): domain Bacteria; kingdom Bacillati; phylum Bacillota; class Bacilli; order Caryophanales; family Paenibacillaceae; genus Paenibacillus; species Paenibacillus sp. FSL L8-0644. The sequence goes on along the minus strand of NZ_JBBOYN010000001.1, from coordinate 134,027 downwards.
ATAAAATAAGTCTTCTGCCAAAGCTTCATTGACTTCCTGACGTCCCGCCGGGTCCAGCCTGTCCCAATCTTCTGCTTCCATCTCAAAAAACTCATAGCTATCTGGGATGCGTCCCACAGCGTCTGTCAAATCGTTCAAAATTTGTTCATACTCACGTCCATGCTTTACTCCCATGCCATTTCCTCCAATGGTTCCGCCATTCAATACATAATCACCTTATTATACCGGAAATTCGCACTTAACAAAAAAGAGAGTTTTGTCGATAAATACTATAATCCGTCTTGTAATGACGCGCTTGGGGCAAGGACGACCCCGGCGGCATGAAAGGATTCAAAATCTATTCTCATGGATGAGGTGTATCATGCAAATTTCAACCATTATTGGACTTGTGCTCGGGATTTTGTCACTGGTCGTCGGGATGATCTTAAAAGGCGCTCCGGTCGTCAATCTGGTCAATAATCCCGCTGCTTACATGATTATTTTCGTCGGAACGGCAGCGAGTATATTTATGGCCTTCCCGATGGCAGAAATCAAACGGATTCCGAAGCTGTTCAAGGTTATTTTCACCGAACAAAAACTGTTAGACCGCAAAGAGCTCATCGGTACGTTTACCGAGTGGGCATCCATTACCCGTCGTGAAGGTCTGCTCGCCTTGGAATCCAAGGTAGAGGAAATCGACGATCCCTTTATGCGTGGCGGCATGCGAATGATTATTGACGGCAATGATCAGGAATTCGTACGGGACGTTCTAATGGAGGATATCAATGCCACCGAGGATCGACATCGCTCTGGCGCGCTGATCTTCTCCCAAGCCGGTATGTACGCTCCAACGCTCGGGGTACTCGGTGCGGTTGTAGGTCTGATCGCCGCTCTGGCCGACCTTAGTGACATGGAAAAGCTCTCTCATGCCATTGCAGCAGCCTTCATTGCGACGTTGCTCGGTATTTTTACAGGTTATGTCCTGTGGCATCCGATGTCCAACAAGCTCAAACGGTTATCCAAAAAAGAAGTCGAGCTTAAATTAATGATGGTCGAAGGTCTGCTTTCCATTCAATCGGGGATATCTACGATTGCCATCAGTCAGAAACTGACGATCTTCCTGACTCCGACCGAACGGGCTACGATGACCCAGAAGGATGGCGATTCCAGTGAGTAAAAAGAGACATGAACCGCACGAAGAGCATGCTGACGAAAGCTGGCTGTTGCCATATTCCGACTTAATGACCCTTCTGTTGGCTCTTTTCATTGTCTTATTCGGTATGAGCTCGCTCGACGCCAAAAAATTTGAAACTATGGCTCAATCCCTGAGTGCAGCTTTTAATGGCGGCACTGGCGTGCTGGATCACTCAGCCGCGAATCCGTCGTCACAATCCATGGATATGGGCAAAAATAAAGAACAAGTGTCACAACCCGTAAAATCGAAAGCTACTTCTACCTCTGAACTGCAAAAACAGCTGGCCCAACGGGAAGAAGAAGATTTAAAAAAGCTTAAAAAACAGATGGATCAATACATTCAAAATAACGGCCTGACCCCGTTGCTGAATACCAAGCTAAACCAATCGCAACTAATGATCACCATTAGTGATAATGCCTTGTTTTCATCCGGGCAGGCCGAAGTAAAGCCGGAAGCAAGAAAGCTGGCCAAGTCCATTTCTAGTATGCTCCAGCAGTTCCCTGGCTATGATGTTATCGTATCGGGTCACACGGATAATGTACCGATCTCCAACAGCCAGTTCCCGTCCAATTTTGATTTGAGCGCCAAGCGCTCTCTGAATTTCTTGCGTATCTTGTTGCTCAATCCAGATCTCGACCCAACCAAGTTTGTATCCATCGGTTATGGCCAGTATCGTCCATTGGCAAGCAATCAAGATGGTCAAGGACGCTCTAAAAACCGTCGTGTTGAAATATCTGTTCTCCGCAAATATCAGAACGGGACACAAGTCATCAGTCCTACCTCAAGCTCGAGTGAAGGTTGATTATGCATATGTTATATGAACAAAGGCACCGCCGCATTTTGATGCAGCTGGTGCCTCTTTGTTTAGTGCTTCCTGTACTTCGCCCTTTCAGATACGACGATCATACGCTCTAGGCTATACGAGCCCCTCTGGCATTAGCTAAGCGTATAATCGAGCATCTGACCAAGCTCCAGCTTCTCAGCCTCTGTCAGATCACGCCAGGCACCTTTCTGAAGAGACCCCAACCGAATATTCATGATTCGCAGCCTTTGCAGTTTTTTAACTTCATAACCGAAGGCTGCACACATACGCCGGATCTGACGATTTTTCCCTTCAGTCAGGATAATACGGAATACATACTCAGATACACGCGTCACCTCACAAGGTAGCGTCCGCTGACCGAGTATTTTCACTCCGCTAGACATGCCCTGCACAAAAGACGGTACGACAGGGCGGTCCACTGTTACAATATATTCTTTCTCATGCTTGCCTTCTGCCCGTAGAATCTTATTCACAATGTCTCCATCGTTGGTAAGTAAAATGAGACCTTCCGAATCCTTATCCAGGCGTCCAATCGGGAATATCCGCTGCGGGTGCCCCACAAAATCAACAACATTGCCTCTAATGTGGCTCTCCGTTGTACTTGTAATGCCCACCGGCTTGTTCAATGCAATATAGACGTGATCAGACTTATCGCGCAGTGGCTTGCCGTTCACGCGAACATCATCGCCTTCTTCCGCTTGACTACCCAGCACAGCCACTTCGCCGTTAATCGTCACGCGACCGCTCTCTACCAGCTTGTCTGCCTCCCGGCGCGAGCAAAAACCGGTTTCGCTGATAAACTTGTTAATGCGCAACCTGTGTACCCTCCATTTCTACTAACACACTTCCTCCTGCGCCCCAGCTCGTTACTCCGGCTTGGCAATCGGAAGCTGCACCAGGGCAGTCGTTCCCTCTCCCTCTGTGCTTTCAATATCCAGTGTGCCTTTATGACTCTGTATAATACGCTGGCTGACCATAAGTCCTAGTCCTGTACCTGTTTCTTTGTTTGTGAAAAAAGGTTCTCCCAACTTGGACAGCATTTCTGCGGGAATACCCGCTCCCTGGTCCCGTATGAAGATTTTAACGTTTTCTCCCTCCAAGAACAAATGAATCGTGATGATGCCACCTTTACTCATAGCCTCCATGCTATTTTTAAGTAAATTAATGAATACTTGCTTTAACTGATTTTCTTCAGCGTATACCAGGGCAGGCTCGTCCGTAACCTGAAGGTTGAATACAATGCCCAGCAGATGCGCCTGACTATCTAGTAAAGAAATCACGTCGCTCACAATATAACGAACATCTTTTTTCTGAAAATGCACTGCCTGTGGCTTCGCCAGTATTAAAAACTCGCTAACGATCAAATTAATGCGATCCAGCTCAGACATCATAATATCGTTGTGTTTCATATTCAACACTTGATTTTGCTGCTGTAGTTGGAGAAAGCCACGTAGCGTGGTTAGCGGATTACGAATCTCATGCGCTACGCCTGCAGCTAGTTGTCCGACGGTTGTCAGTTTCTCTGATCTGCGCAACAACTCCTCCATCCGGTTGCGACTCGTGATATCACGCGACACGCAGATAAACCCCAAAATCTGGCCTTCTTCATCCAGAATAGGCGATGTGCTCATACTAATCTCTACTGTACTTCCATCCTTCCGCATTCTAAGGGACTCACTTGATACGATGCTCTCTCCCTGAAGCAGGCTCTTCTTCTGAAATTCATATTCCTCCTGTTGCTGTGGAGGTACAAATTCCAACTTACGACCAACCAATTCTTTCTTGGTCCAGCCGTACAAAGCTTCAAAGGCATGATTGACCCGAACGACGCGATCCTCCTCGTCGGTTACATGAATCGCATCTGCTGTCTGATTAATAACCGATTCTAGATGTTCCTTTACAGAACGGTTCTCTTCATACATCTGCTCGAGTCTTCTCGTGTACATCCCTAGGTTGTAGGCCATCGCATTGATGCGCTCACCCAACTGTGCAAGCTCATGACCACCTTTTATTTCTAGCCGTGTATCAAAATGACCGTCAGCCATCTCATTCACTTTCCCCAGAATCGACTGAATTGGGCGGACAAACAGACTTGCCAGCACATAGCTTCCAATGATCACAACCTCTAAAAGGACAATGGAAATGGCAATTAAACTTATCAATTGCTTGGAAATAACAGAAGTGATCGTATCATAATTCATAACAATACGGATAACATAGGCATCACGATTAGCCGGATAAAAAGGTATGTAACTGACGAGAACCCGCTCACCTTTAATATAGCAGTCTTGTACAATACTCTCCCCCGAGAGGATAGCTCTGGACACGGCCAAACGATCTTCCTGCACCCTTGTTAGTTGATACGTGCCGAATTGGATCGGTTTGTTGTACATGTAATAGTATTTCGAATCGTTTCCGTTCTTGTCCATCGAAGCGCCACCAAAGGTTGCAGGGTTAATTCCTGTAATCTCCATGATGCGATAATCCACTTGTTGAGTTTGCTTTACGATCTCATCGGGGCTCAGGATGGTTATGAAATTTTGTACTGAAGTATCCTGAAAGGAAATTCGAATTAAGTAGTTACGTTTTTGATCATAATAAAATCCCCATTTGTTAATATCTGAGGAGTCTGAACCGGTGTAGTCAAATGACCCCGTCCAAAAATGATCCAGTTTCTGACCTTGCACCATTGCAGCCTGTCCGTGCTCATATAATTGGTCAACTGCATTTTTCCAATATCCTGTCAATGGATCGGATGGCGTTACTTCTTTAGGATCCGAGGATCTAACAACCTTATACCCCTGCCCGTCTCGAATCATCAAGGAAATATTAGTATCTCTGTGGAGTGAGGCCACCTTTTGAAGCTGTTCCTGCTGAATATTTCGAATGTCAGGATCGAGCTGATTGGCAGCCAACGTGGCAGAAAGCCACAGATTATATCCGAGCTGTTTGTCAACGGCCTCCCAGCTATGTTGGGTTTGTTCGATAGCTCCTCCGATAATTTTAGCCGTCAGAACCATTTTAGTTTCACTGTCACTTCTTAGGTTTTCGTGGGTCGTGTAATAATTAAGTGCGATGTTTAATAAAAGGATAAACAGGACGGACCCCGACAAAATGATCGTTATTCTGATTTTTATCGACACACTGATTTCTCACCTCTTGCCGCATGCTGGCGATTACTGGGAATTGCTAACTCAATGATACCGTAATAGCGCCTGTGATACCAGCATTTACATTTACCGGATATACATAAATACACACCTTGTGTACAGTATTGTCAATAGACGAGGATTTGCCTACAATATAAAAGATAATCATCCACAGGTAGTCCACAAATACACAGATTTTATTATAAACTGTGGATAAACCTGTGGACAAGTACCTTGTTATCCACAATTTTATTCACATCATGTTAACAACGGAATATTTGTTCGTTGGATAATTCCGCGTTTTGAAAGGAGCATTTTCCCAGTGACCACCATGGATCACGCCTATTGGATGAAAGAAGCCATTCAGGAAGCGTATAAGGCAGAAACGTTAGGTGAAGTCCCTATCGGGGCTGTCATCGTAAAAGATAATGAAATCATCGGTCGCGGCTACAATTTGCGCGAGACGGATGCTGACCCAACCGCACATGCAGAGATGGTCGCCATTCGTCAGGCCAGTGAGCACTTAGGTGCCTGGCGCCTGCTGGATTGTAGGCTGTATGTCACTCTGGAGCCGTGTCCAATGTGCGCCGGAGCCATTGTGCAATCACGGGTTCCCCATTTGATATACGGCACTACAGATCCCAAGGCAGGCTGCGCAGGCACGCTGATGAATTTATTACAGGAGCCTCGGTTCAATCATTGTACAGAAGTAACTAGTGGTGTACTGCAGGAGGAATGTGCATCGCTGCTAACGAGCTTCTTTCGGCATCTCCGGCAAAAAAGAGCGGCAGCCAAATTGTCTCCTCCCCCGTCTTCATTCTGAGGAGACACAGTCCAAAATACCTCATCTCATTGCTAATTCCCCATGGAAGGAGATCACCCCATGCCTATGAGCTTGTATAATACGCCTCAAGGTATCTTTTTACGGCCATTTAGCTTGGCGGATAGCGAATCCCTTCTCGCCCTTAGGCACCGAAATAGGGATTCCCATGCGCCTTATGAGCCGCTTTACGAGGATTCATTTTTCACATTAGAGAAACAACAGGACTACATCCGTCAGAAATTGCGGCAAGCCGAAGAAGATCGAGGTTACGTATTCGGTATCTTTCTCTTAAAGGAAGAACGGCTCATCGGTTATATCTCCATTTCCAATCTAGTACGTGGAGTTGGACAATTCGCTGATATCGGCTACATGATGGATCATCATGAACAGGGTAAAGGGCATATGACCGCTGCCTTAAAGTTAATCATACAATATGCCTTTCGTGCCTTATCTCTACATCGTCTCCAAGCGGGTACTCTTTTGCATAATGATCGCTCACAACGTGTATTAGAAAAATGTGGCTTTCGGCCAGAAGGCATTGCTCGCAAGCTTGTACAGATTCAGGGCACATGGCAGGATCACCAGATGTTTGGACTTTTAGCCGAGGATGACGTGTGGCAGAGCTAAATGACTGTACAGGGACAACATTAAAAGTAAACAAAAAACCGCCCGGCCTATGCCGAGCGGTTTTCTTGCAATCATGTTATCCCATACTTAAGGAGCAACAGTTTGCATTTTTTGTTGCAGTTGTTCCATCGTCAGGACTTGATCAGCTGTTGGAATACCTACTTTAAATGCTGCTTTAGCATTGATTTTGTTGTATTGCGTGTAGCCTGTTACAGACAATTTCACATTGTCTTTTGTAGCCGGATCATTCATCTCTACATTCGCATTCAGGTCTTGATACACAGGAATGTTATCCTTGTTCAAAGCTGTATTAATGTCAAACTGCTTCACTGTCAAGTAGTTTTTCAACTCATCCAGCTTTTTGCTAACTTCACTGGTGTTAGATTGCAGTTCTTTCTTCGCTTCAGCCAGCTCTTCCTTCTTCACTTGAAGCATGCTAGCATATTCGTCCTTAGACATTATATCAAGGACTTTAGGAAGCGCCTTAGTGATAAATGTATTGGTTGCTTGCTTCACGTTGTCGTTCGTTATTTTAAACTGAACTACTTGTTTAGCTTCAACGCCTTGTGGCAACTTAGCGTCTTTAGGATCAATATCAAAGAAGTACGTAGCTTGATCATACTCGTTCATAATCGCAGCGATCACTTCATTCGCAAATTTCTGCGATTTTTCTTGATCCATGGCTGCAGGGTTAAATTCTTGTCCCGATTGTTTAGCCAGTTCTTGTGGATCAATGATCAGGAATTTACCTACAACATCCTGTGGAAGCGGGTAAAATGGAATATTAGGAATTTTAACGTACAGTTTATCTTTAGTCATCACCATTGGAATCGTGAAGCTGGTGGAAAGATCACCTTTCAAATGAATGCCGAGCGTCATTTCAGATTGGAAAGGTTCTTTTTGATATACACCGTCCAGCGTAATGTCTGCATTTTTCAGCATACTGGTTATCATTGCACTTTGTTCACTTGGTAAAGTAGCGGATGAAATTGTCAGATCCTTAACGGTAAATTGACTTTTGGATTCATAAGAATTCAACTTCATTGCATTTGCAGTACCGGTCGTAACTGCTTCCTTCGGTTCTAACTTCTTGCTACAACCTACCAGGGCTACCGTCAAAAGCAACACCATAGTGAGTACCAAGACGGATAACTTTTTACTCATTGTGTAGATTCTCTCCTCTCGTAATTAACCCCTTTTTTTATGCTAACAAAAAAAATACACACCTCCTATTTTAACTCATATTCTCAAACAGCGAAACACTTATTGGAAAATTTTCTTACAATAAGCACAAAGACACCCTGGTTCTCCTAACCAGGGTGTACTATCGATGCAATATATTTTTAGGAGAAAGGTCTTCCTGCTTATGAACCTTCTCTGTTATGATGATCCACGTGATTCCGCTGTTTCACCTTCTTGGAACCAGATAACGGCTCCTGCTGATGACTACGCTCACGCTTTTCGTTACTTCCACCAGAATCCTGTGCTTCAGGGACAGGAATGGCTTTAGGCTTGCCCATTTATGCATCCTCCATTCTCAGTCTATATTTGTGGTACATCAACAAATCCGTTTATTACCATTAAAAATAGGACTATAGATGGTGTAGATCTTCTGTTTTATCGTGGTTTAGTGAATCCTGATGACGGCGATCATTACGATCCTGCTGCACTTGCTGTGCCTGATGACTATTCACTGGACGTTGCTCCAAATCATCAACAATGTTAGATAGGTTTTTATCCAGTCCGTTTTTGGCTTTTGTCATGTATCCTTCCTCCTCATTCCTTCATACTACGAATGCGTCAATGACTGTAATGTTTGGGCACATTGGTGAATATGCCGAGTATAATCGGACACCAGCTGTTGAATGATATCTGTTCGTTCATCTACAGACTGTCCATCCCGCTCTACATCGACTAAGCTAACCTGCACTTCCCGGGAATCTACATAAGTACATGCAAAATCAAAGGAGTACATTTGTCGGCCTTCTACCTCGATGTGGATTCGTATAGCCCGGTTGTCAGCTTCATCTGCCTGTACCTGCGATTTATCCCCTGAATTCAAAAGAATCGGCAGTTGTTCCTGCCAGGCCTCTACCAGCTTTTGCTGATCTACTGTCATTTCTCGATTCATGCCAGCACCTCCATATCTGATAACGTGTGAAAAAACCGAGCTTTTTATACAACAAAAAAACCATTCTCCACGATTCCTGATCATTAGCATCTAAAGGCTAATGTACCAGCTATCGTATTTGAATGGCTTGGTTTATTTAGAATATGGCGGAGAGGATGGGATTCGAACCCATGTGAGCTTGCACTCTAACGGTTTTCAAGACCGCCCCGTTATGACCGCTTCGGTACCTCTCCAGGTGGTAAATGGATAAAGCTGCTTCCCTTTTAAACATACTCAGGCGCAACAAAATTATTTTACCACAGAATTTCTAAGAATGCAATACTTACTGTTTAGGAGCAATAACCTCAATGCCTCGCATGTATGAACGCAGTACTTCTGGGATCACGATGCTTCCATCCTCTTGCTGATAGTTCTCCAAAATAGCAGCCACCGTCCGCCCTACAGCCAATCCTGAGCCGTTCAGCGTATGTACAAATTCAGGCTTCGCCTTCGAATCTGGACGAAACCGGATGTTCGCACGACGCGCTTGGAAGTCTTCTGTGTTTGAACAAGAAGAAATCTCGCGGTACATGCCACTCTCAGGCAACCATACTTCCAGATCGTACGTTTTGGCAGATGTAAAACCCATATCTCCCGTGCAAAGTGCCAGCACACGATATGGAAGTCCGAGCAGCTGTAAAACACGCTCAGCGTTATTCGTCATTTTCTCCAATTCCTCATAAGAGGTATCCGGGTGAACCAGCTTAAGCATCTCTACTTTATTGAACTGATGCTGACGGATCAGGCCACGTGTATCACGTCCTGCTGATCCTGCCTCCGAGCGAAAGCAAGAGCTGTATGCCACATAATATTTCGGAAGCTGTTCCGCATTCATAATCTCTTCACGGTGGTAGTTCGTTACCGGAACTTCGGCCGTAGGAATAAGATAATACTCCGTATCACGCAGCTTGAACAAATCTTCTTCAAACTTCGGAAGTTGACCCGTTCCATACAAGCTGTCCCGATTTACAATGTATGGAGGAAGCATTTCTTCATAACCATGCTCACTGCTGTGCAGATCCATCATAAAGTTAATCAGCGCGCGCTCTAATCTTGCTCCCAGTCCTTTGTAGAACGTAAAACGAGAACCTGTTACCTTGGCTGCTGCCTCAAAATCAAGAATGTCTAGATCCTGAGCCAATTCCCAATGCGCTTTGGGTGTAAAAGAAAACTCGCGCGGCTCCGACCAGCGACGGATTTCTACATTATCCTCTTCCGATGCACCTACAGGTACTGTTTCATTAGGAATATTCGGAATAGACATCACCAATTCGTCGATCTGAACTTCCAGTTCGCGTACTTGCTCATCTAATTCTTTGATACGATCGGAGACTTGACGCATTTCTGCAATAAGATCATCCGCATTTTCCTTATTCTTCTTCAACTTGGCTACTTCACCGGATACCACGTTCCGACGATTTTTGAGCCCTTCACTTTCCTGAAGTAACTCACGACGGCTTACATCCAGATCTGTAAAACCATTAATCAGATCCAGAGATTTCCCCCTGTTCTGCAAAGCTTTCTCAACCCTACCAAGCTCATTACGTAAAATCTTTATATCTAACACAGGTAATCCCTCCTACACTACAAACCTGACTTTCACTATTCGCGGACCATATCCACAAAATATTGATGTAACCGGTAATCGTCTGTTAACTCCGGATGGAAGGATGAAGCCAGCAAATGACCCTGACGGGCTGCCACGATCTCGCCGTTATACTCAGACAGCACATCTACTCCCGTTCCAACAGACTGTATTAATGGTGCGCGTATAAATACGGCACGAACCGGTTCCTCAATCCCTTTAATGTTCAAGTCTGTTTCAAAGCTGTCTCTTTGGCGACCAAATGCATTACGCGATACTGTAATATCCATGAGTCCCAAATGTGCTTCTTCCTGTCCTTGAATCGTTTTAGCCAGTACAATCAATCCTGCGCAAGTGCCAAATACAGGCTTGCCTTGATTGGAAAACTGACGTATAGCCTCTATAAAGTCATACTTGCGCATTAGCTTACCGATAGTGGTACTTTCACCACCGGGAATGATAAGACCGGACAGCTCATCGAGCTGTTCGATCTTCTTCACCGCTATACCTTCCGCACCCGCACGTTCAACGCTTCGTATATGTTCAGCTACAGCGCCTTGCAGCGACAATACACCTATTTTCATGCCGGTCCCTTCTTTCTTACCAACCACGATCCTGCATGCGCTCATGCGGTGCCAGTTTGGAAATTTCAATGCCTTTCATAGGAGTTCCCAAATTCTTGGAGACTTCTGCGATCAGCTTGTAATCCGTATAATGAGTGGTCGCTTCCACGATTGCCCGTGCAAACTTCTCAGGGCTATCCGACTTGAAAATACCAGAACCTACAAAGACGCCATCAGCGCCTAAATGCATCATTAACGCGGCATCAGCAGGTGTTGCTACACCACCCGCTGCAAAGTTAACCACTGGCAGCTTGCCAAGCTCATGCACTTCTAACAGCAGTTCATATGCAACTCCGAGGTTTTTCGCTTCTGCATACAGCTCGTCCTTCGACAAGTTTTGCACCTTGCGAATTTGACCATTGATAAAACGCATATGACGAACGGCCTCAACAATATTCCCAGTTCCCGGTTCACCCTTCGTACGGATCATAGATGCACCCTCACCAATGCGACGCAGTGCTTCTCCCAGATCCTTGGCTCCACAAACAAATGGAACGGTGAACTCCCGCTTATCAATATGGAAAACTTCATCCGCAGGTGTCAATACTTCGCTCTCATCGAGATAGTCAACACCGAGAGATTCCAGTACCTTTGCCTCTACAAAGTGACCGATGCGAGCCTTAGCCATAACAGGAATAGAAACAACCTTCATAACTTCTTCCACAATCGTTGGGTCAGCCATACGAGCAACCCCACCAGCTGCACGGATATCCGAAGGTACCCGTTCAAGAGCCATTACAGCTGTAGCTCCTGCTGCCTCTGCAATTTTAGCCTGCTCAGCGTTCATGACATCCATGATTACGCCACCTTTTTGCATCTCTGCCATACCTCTTTTTACACGCGAAGTTCCCGTTTCCATGTCGTTGCCTCCTGTAAGGGTTACGTTTAGATTCTAACTAAATATTTTACCGCACCAATGCCAAATACACAATCATTTCAAGCTGCAAAATAAGTAATGAAAAACAAGGTAGGTCGCTTAGCTCTGCTTATTTAGAAGAGATTCTTAATTCCTTGGAACAGATCTCCGAAGAAATCACCGATTGCCCGGAAAAGCATTCGGAACCAGCCGCCCTCTTCTACTGCTGTCGTAGTAACCAGATCAACGGTTTTCGTCTGCCCTTTATCCACACCGTCTGTCTTGTACGTGTACGTAATGGTTCCGACTTTGGCCCCTTGCTTCAAAGGTGCTACAAGAGAGCTTGCTGGTGTAATGTTCGTTGTAAAGGTTACCTTGGGATTGCTCGCACCCTTGGGTACGATAAAACTTACTGCATCTTTTGTAACGATCGGCACTTCTGTTTCCGTACCTTTGGTCACTGGCACATTCTCAACACCCTTAACCACCGTCTTTGGGGCAATAACCTGCTTCACTTCAAAATTATCAAAACCATAGTTCAGCACTTTAGCTGTCTCTGTAAAACGGTGTGCATCTGAATCAGCTCCCATAACTACACTGATGAGACGCATTCCATTGCGTTCAGCGGTTCCTGTAAAACAGTTGCCAGCATTGGCCGTATGGCCTGTTTTCATCCCGTCTAAACCTGGGTAAGCAAACTTTCTAAAGTTAGTAATATTTTTGTTTGCTTCCAGCATCCAGTTATAGTTAATAATCGGCGCCTTGTCAGTAGGACGGAATTTGTAAGATTGAATTGTCGTGAATCGTGTGTAATCCGGATGATCTTTAATGATGTAACCAGCCAGAGTAGCTGCATCTCTCGCTGTCATCACCGTTTCCCGGTCTGTATCCGGCTGGAAGCCTTTCGGCATATCACCACGGTCCAAACCAGTCGAGTTGATAAAATACGTATTTTTCATGCCCATTTTCTGAGCTGTTTCATTCATTAGTTTTACAAAATCCTGCTCAGTTCCGGATACGCGTTCAGCAAGGGCTACTGTTGCATCATTAGCAGAACCTACCGCCATGGCAATATAAAGCTCTTCTACCGTATGTTGATCCCCTTGAGCCAAAAAAATACGTGATCCAATGCTCTTAGAAGCATTCTCGTTAACCGTAACCTTATCCGTCCACTTGAGTTTGCCTTGCTTAACCTGTTCAGCCACGATGTATTCTGTCATCATTTTAGTCATACTTGCTGGTGGAAGTGGCTCATCTGGATTCATAGACAGCAATACTTGCCCCGTGGAAGGCTCGATCAAAATGGCAGAACGTAGTGCCAGACTAGGGGGGTTAATAGAACCTGTCCCCGTAATATTGGTTGCCTGTGTTGCCGCTCCAGCTGCAAAAGTAGCCACGCTCGGATCGAAATTGCCTACAACAGGCAATGCCGACATATACATCATATTGAGCACCATGACTGCAGTCACGCTCTTTTTAATCATGCTGCGTTTTGTATTTTGCTTTAAATTGTTCGCTTTCAAATGAATACAAACTCCTCTCGTACCTCAACCCGATCCGTTATGTACAACGAGACGGTGGTTACAGCCTCTACTTGGCCAATGTAATTAATGTTTTAGTGTTAAAATCCAGTTTCATTTCGTTTTATTTCGTTTTCTTAGTTGTATCCTGTCATGAGCATTTTCTGCTCGAATCTTCTTTACTGGTAGGAATCATCCAAAAGACCTACGTGCCCTAATTCGTCAATAATTTCGTCATAAAGGCGGACACTTGTCTATTCTATCACAGGGGTATCTCTAAAAAAAGACAGGCAGAGCGAAATACGCTCTGCCTGTCGTCAAGTCTACTACAGCCGAACTTTATAGAGAGTAGTTTGGTGCTTCTTTCGTAATTTGCACATCATGCGGATGGCTCTCACGCAGACCAGCACCTGTAATACGGATAAAGCTTGTATCGTTACGAAGCTCCTCAATATTAGCTGTACCGCAATAACCCATACCGGAACGAAGACCGCCCAACAGCTGATGGACAGTGTCGGAAAGTGGTCCTTTATAAGCAACGCGTCCTTCAATGCCTTCCGGTACCAATTTCTTGTCGTCATCTTGGAAATAACGATCTTTACTACCTTGCTTCATCGCAGCCATAGAGCCCATACCACGATATACTTTAAAGCGGCGTCCTTGATAAATTTCAGATTCGCCCGGGCTTTCTTCCGTACCTGCAAAAAGACTTCCCAGCATTACCGCAGAAGCGCCTGCCGCAATGGCCTTTGTAATTTCACCGGAGTATTTAATACCGCCGTCTGCAATAATCGGAATATTATATTCACGTGCTACTGTTGCACAATCATAAATTGCTGTTACTTGTGGAACACCTATCCCTGCGATTACGCGTGTTGTACAGATGGAGCCTGGACCAATACCGACTTTTACGACCGATGCTCCTGCTTCAATCAATTCGCGCGTTCCGTCTCCAGTAGCTACATTACCTGCTACAATCGTCAGATCAGGATAAGCTTCACGCAGCTTGCGGACCGCTTCAATGATGTTAATATGATGGCCGTGAGCAGAGTCCACAACAATCATATCCACACCCGCTTTTACAAGTGCTTCAGTCCGATCAAATGTATCCTTGGAAATACCAACAGCCGCACCGACCAGAAGACGACCTTGTGCATCTTTCGCTGCGTTCGGAAATTGAATAGCTTTCTCAATATCTTTAATGGTGATAAGACCTTTGAGATAATTTTCATCATCAACCAAAGGGAGCTTTTCAATCTTATGCTTTTGCAAAATGACTTCCGCTTCCTGTAAAGTCGTACCTACAGGTGCAGTTACCAGTTCTTCCTTCGTCATGACTTCACTGATTTTAAGGTTAAAATCGTGAATAAAGCGAAGATCACGGTTAGTAATAATACCCACCAGTTTGTTTTCTTCGTTTACAACAGGTACACCAGAAATACGGTATTTACCCATAACTGCTTCAGCATCAGATACCAAATGATCCGGAGTCAATGAGAATGGATTGGTGATAACACCGCTCTCAGAACGTTTAACCCGATCCACCTCTACCGCTTGCTGTTCAATCGACATATTTTTATGAATAATACCGATACCGCCCTCACGAGCCATCGCGATTGCCAACACTGCCTCAGTAACAGTATCCATACCAGCACTCATCAAAGGAATATTCAGCTTTACGTTATCACTCAAACGTGTCGCCACGCTTACTTCTTTGGGCAGAACCACCGACTTGCGAGGTACCAGCAAAACATCGTCAAAGGTAAGGCCTTCCTTACCGAATTTATCTTCCCACACCAAGATGATCCTCCTTCAAATTGTTTAGTCTGTATTGGTCTTGTTGTCTGTCCGACATGGACAAATCAAGGCTCTCTGAAAATATATTATTGCAATCTTAGCAAAGCGGTATAGGGGTGTCAAGCCTTCAACAATAGCCCTAACCTTTAGTATTTCCCTGTACAAACAACTGTACTCCTACGGAGGACAACCTTTAAAAATAAGCGTTTTTAAGAGTAATAGCTATTCACAAGAGCGTATCTCTTCTTTGAATGCGCAGCATAGAAGCAATTATACAAGTGGTTTGTACCCTAATATACCAAAGAGGACCATGATCTCATTGAGATCATGGTCCTCTTTACTTGTTGCTTGGCGACGTCCTACTCTCCCAGGACCCTGCGGTCCAAGTACCATCGGCGCTGGAGGGCTTAACGGTCGTGTTCGGGATGGGTACGTGTGGAACCCCTCCGCTATCGCCACCAAACATGAATCTGCTGAGCAAATTCTTTTTCAGGAATCAGCATCGCCAAATGCTGTGTGTTCGCTTGTTCCATATAAGCCACTTGTGCTTATACAATACAAAACTTACACCCTGAAAACTGGATCCGAAACTTATTTGCGTTTTATCTTAGGATAAGCCCTCGACCGATTAGTATTGGTCAGCTCCATGCATTACTGCACTTCCAC
Source organism: Paenibacillus sp. FSL L8-0644 (assembly GCF_038008165.1). Taxonomy (NCBI): domain Bacteria; kingdom Bacillati; phylum Bacillota; class Bacilli; order Caryophanales; family Paenibacillaceae; genus Paenibacillus; species Paenibacillus sp. FSL L8-0644. The sequence goes on along the minus strand of NZ_JBBOYN010000001.1, from coordinate 118,214 downwards.
CCCCAACCTATCTACCTCGTCGTCTTCAAGGGGTCTTACATACTGGGAAATCTCATCTTGAGGGGGGCTTCACGCTTAGATGCTTTCAGCGCTTATCCCTTCCGTACATAGCTACCCAGCGGTGCTCCTGGCGGAACAACTGGTACACCAGCGGTACGTCCATCCCGGTCCTCTCGTACTAAGGACAGCTCCTCTCAAATTTCCTACGCCCACGACAGATAGGGACCGAACTGTCTCACGACGTTCTGAACCCAGCTCGCGTACCGCTTTAATGGGCGAACAGCCCAACCCTTGGGACCTACTTCAGCCCCAGGATGCGATGAGCCGACATCGAGGTGCCAAACCTCCCCGTCGATGTGGACTCTTGGGGGAGATAAGCCTGTTATCCCCAGGGTAGCTTTTATCCGTTGAGCGATGGCCCTTCCATGCGGTACCACCGGATCACTAAGCCCGACTTTCGTCCCTGCTCGACTTGTAGGTCTCGCAGTCAAGCTCCCTTCTGCCTTTGCACTCTTCGAATGATTTCCAACCATTCTGAGGGAACCTTGGGGCGCCTCCGTTACTCTTTAGGAGGCGACCGCCCCAGTCAAACTGCCCACCTGACACTGTCCTCGCACCGGTTCACGGTACCAAGTTAGAACCTAGATACGATCAGGGTGGTATCCCAAGGATGCCTCCCCTCAAGCTGGCGCTCAAGGCTCAACGGCTCCCACCTATCCTGTACAGATCGTACCCAAATTCAATATCAAGCTGCAGTAAAGCTCCATGGGGTCTTTCCGTCTTGTCGCGGGTAACCTGCATCTTCACAGGTATTAAAATTTCACCGGATCTCTCGTTGAGACAGCGCCCAAGTCGTTACGCCATTCGTGCGGGTCAGAATTTACCTGACAAGGAATTTCGCTACCTTAGGACCGTTATAGTTACGGCCGCCGTTTACTGGGGCTTCGGTTCATAGCTTCGCCCCGAAGGGCTTACCACTCCCCTTAACCTTCCAGCACCGGGCAGGCGTCAGCCCGTATACTTCGCCTTGCGGCTTCGCACAGACCTGTGTTTTTGCTAAACAGTCGCTTGGGCCTTTTCACTGCGGCCCCCTCGGGCTATTCACCCTACCGAGGCACCCCTTCTCCCGAAGTTACGGGGTCATTTTGCCGAGTTCCTTAACGAGAGTTCTTCCGCGCGCCTTAGAATTCTCTTCTCGCCTACCTGTGTCGGTTTGCGGTACGGGCACCTTCTCCTGGCTAGAGGCTTTTCTTGGCAGTCTGAGATCATGACCTTCGCTACTATAATTTTCGCTCCCCATCACAGCCCAGCCTTAACGATGTGCGGATTTGCCTACACACCAGCCTCACTGCTTAGACGGACATCCATCAGTCCGCGTCACTACCCTACTGCGTCACCCCATCGCTCATAGCGGATTACGGTGGTACAGGAATTTCGACCTGTTGTCCTTCGACTACGCCTATCGGCCTCGCCTTAGGTCCCGACTTACCCTGAGCGGACGAACCTTCCTCAGGAACCCTTAGGCTTTCGGCGGATCTGATTCTCACAGATCTTTTCGTTACTCATACCGGCATTCTCACTTGAATGCAGTCCAGCGCTCCTTACGGTACACCTTCAACCCGCATTCAACGCTCCCCTACCCCTGATGCAAGCATCAAGCCATAGCTTCGGTGGTGTGTTTAGCCCCGTTACATTTTCGGCGCAGAGTCACTCGACCAGTGAGCTATTACGCACTCTTTCAATGGTGGCTGCTTCTAAGCCAACATCCTGGTTGTCTGTGCAACTCCACATCCTTTCCCACTTAACACACACTTGGGGACCTTAGCTGATGGTCTGGGCTGTTTCCCTTTCGACAATGGATCTTAGCACTCACTGTCTGACTCCCGGAACTAAATCTATGGCATTCGGAGTTTGACTGAGCTTGGTAACCCTTGCGGGCCCCGCACCCAATCAGTGCTCTACCTCCACGATTCTTCTTTCCGAGGCTAGCCCTAAAGCTATTTCGGGGAGAACCAGCTATCTCCGGGTTCGATTGGAATTTCTCCGCTACCCCCACCTCATCCCCGCATTTTTCAACATGCGTGGGTTCGGGCCTCCAGTGCGTGTTACCGCACCTTCACCCTGGACAGGGGTAGATCACCCGGTTTCGGGTCTACGTCCACGTACTCAAGTCGCCCTATTCAGACTCGCTTTCGCTGCGGCTTCAGCTCTTCACCTTAACCTTGCACGGGAACGTAACTCGCCGGTTCATTCTACAAAAGGCACGCCATCACCCATAAATAGGGCTCTGACTTCTTGTAAGCACACGGTTTCAGGATCTATTTCACTCCCCTTCCGGGGTGCTTTTCACCTTTCCCTCACGGTACTGCTTCACTATCGGTCGCCAGGGAGTATTTAGCCTTGGCAGATGGTCCTGCCGGATTCATACGGGGTTTCACGTGCCCCGCACTACTCGGGATCCGTCTCGGAGAGAACAAGTTTTGAACTACAGGGCTTTTACCTTCTCTGGCGGGCCTTTCCAGACCTCTTCATCTAACCGGTTCCTTTGTAACTCCATGTGAGACGTCCCACAACCCCAAGGAGCAAGCTCCTTGGTTTGGGCTAATCCGCGTTCGCTCGCCGCTACTGACGGAATCACTATTGTTTTCTCTTCCTCAGGGTACTTAGATGTTTCAGTTCCCCTGGTCTGCCTCTATTCTGCCTATGTATTCAGCAGAAAGTGACTGTCGATGAAGACAGCCGGGTTTCCCCATTCGGACATCCCCGGATCAAAGCTTGCTTACAGCTCCCCGAGGCTTTATCGTTGTTCGCCACGTCCTTCGTCGGCTCCTGGCGCCTAGGCATCCTCCGTGTGCTCTTTGTAGCTTAACCTAGACTTTTCTTTGATAAAAGAAAATGTCGATGTTCGATAAAGAATGATTTTTGCCAAAGGCAAAAGATCTTTCCTTATCTGCTACCTTTATTTCACTTGTTTACACAAGATCAGCTTAAAGGAATATTCTAAAACGCAATTTCGTTTCGGTATCCAGTTTTCAAGGTGCAATTCGCTTCATCGAAGCGAAACCCGATGAATATTTCGGTTCCACACGAATGTGTGAATGAAGTATTCGTCGAAGCTTGAGAGTTTGAGCTCTCAAAACTGAGCAACGAGTGAGTAACAGGCCTAAACCTGAGTTTTGAAGCTTACGCTTCATATTTGAATGTTTCCATCGCA
>NZ_JBBOYN010000001.1:15000-112500 GCF_038008165.1 Paenibacillus sp. FSL L8-0644 | reverse complement strand
AGGCTGCTACTCCACGAACCGGGGAAAACATCGTTCGGGAGCTTCATCTCGCCTTAAAAAACGCAGACATCCAAGCTCCTTATATCCTGGTAGGCCATTCTCTCGGAGGGATGTACTCAAGACTGTACGCGCAGACCTACAAAGACGAAGTGGCAGGATTGGTTCTGGTGGATGCCAGGCCTGAGAATGACGCTCGCCGGACAAATGAGATCTATGCCAAAGAACGACCTAAGGTCAATCCCTCCCCGTTAATATCCATTCTCCTGGAAAAGTCAGGAGCATTTCGCCTGTTTCCCAATTTTATGCTAACGGGTCGAGTCGAATATCAAGATAGAAACTCTTTTGTGAATATTGTCGCTTCTTCTAAGTACTTTCGATCTGTTGCGGAGGAAGGTGATCTAGCAAGCACTACCGAAGATGCCATACGGGGACAGCATCTGGGCAACCTCCCTGTACGTGTAATTGCCCGGGGCGTTCAACAAGATTTGACTCAGTTCGGTATTAGTAAGCGCGGAAATGATCAGATCGAACAAAGCTGGCAAATGGGACAGCGCGAGATGCTTAACATCTCTACAAACAGCAAATTTATTGTTGCCAAGAAGAGCGAGCATATGATCATCCATGATCAACCGGAGCTTGTCATCCAGGTCATCCGTGAACTCATCACCGACACCAGTCATTTTCAGTCAACCATGTCTAGAACATACACAGACAATTAGGGACTTTATATGTTAAGGACAGCATAAAAAAACAAAAGACGCCCCGAGTTCCTTCTATATAAAGGAATCCGGGCGTCTTTGCTACCCTATACTATTCTCGTTGATTGATCTTAGGACAGAATAGGCTTGTTTTTAGATGAGGCTTCTGCAATTTTACCAAGTATTTGTTTCAGTACTTTAGCATTTTCCCCGACAAAACCGGAATCAAGCAGCACATCATGCGTTCCGATGACTTCGTATTCTTTGTATTGACCATGCGTCGCCTTTTGCCATAACAATTTATCTAATGATGTATCTGGACCAATACTATCATCCTCCGCAATCAGAGCATGGATATTCGCATGAACTTCACCTGCGTTAATAAGCTCATCGCGGTAGGTGGAGTACACCAACATTTTGTCCATGACTCGCTCCCTGTCGGCTGGATCGGCGAGGAATACTTTGTACTGCTCCCTAATGCTATCCAGCACCGTCTCGACAATCTCTTCAAGCTCCTCAGGTGTCGATTCATCCTTGGACATCTTTCTCATAGCATCTACCATAATAATGTCACCAACATGGTAGCCTCGGCTTTCCATAGCTTTAGCTACCTCGAAGGCGAGATTTCCTCCAAGTGAGTATCCAAGGAATACATATGGGCCCTCGGCTTGAATGTTCACGATGGCATCGATGTATCGATCCAGCATATCTTGGCCCTGAAAACGATCGCCGATAAATTCCATCCCGTACACCTCGCAAAGCCCATCCAGCTCCTTGGCCATCTCATAGTACCCCAGAGAGTGACCTACCCGAGGAGGGAAGCAAAATACTTTAAGCGTTCCTTTCCCTGGGAAGTGGATAATTTCCATTTCTTGTTCGTCGGCAGTAGTTGTTGCCTGCAGCTTGAAAATTTCATGCGCCATTTCTTCCACAGTCGGCAGATTAAACACGGCCTGGAGTGGGAGATGGACGCCCATATTAGACGAGATCCTTTGGATCAAGCCCAATACTTTCAGGGAATGGCCCCCAAGGTCAAAGAAATGATCTCTGATCCCGATTTCCTGTACGCCGAGCACCTCGGACCAAATCTGAGCGAGCTCGACTTCTGTCTGCGTACGTGGCGCGATATACTCCGCTGTGCTCCGCAGAAGGATTTCTGGTGCCGGTAGCGCTTTGCGATCCAATTTGCCATTCGGATTCAGCGGCATTTGTGCGAGCTGTACGAAAGCAGACGGAATCATATAGCTTGGCAGCTCGCTGCCCAGTGCTTCGCGTAATACGCCCGCTGCGAGCCCTTCCTCGGCCACAAAGTATGCGCACAGCTGAGTACTTCCGCTGGAGTCAGCCAGTGCTAGAACAACCGCTTCCTGCACCGATGGCACCCTCAGAATTTGTGCCTCCACTTCTCCCAGCTCAATGCGGTAACCCCGGATTTTTACCTGGTGATCGATCCGTCCCAAATACTCAATATTCCCGTCTGGCAGCCATCGGGCCAAATCGCCCGTTCGGTAAATCCGTGCTCCCGGTTTGTACGGGTGAGGAATGAACTTCTCTGCGGTCAGGTCCGGCTGGTTGAAATACCCCCGCGCTACCCCTTCGCCTGCAATGCAGAGTTCTCCCGGTACCCCCACAGGTGATACCTGAGAAGCGCTGTCCATCATCCATACTTGGACGTTAGCGTACGGTTTGCCGATCGGCACATGCGTTAGAGCCGCAGTCTCAGGGCTAGTTGTATATCGGGTCGCATATACGGCCGCTTCGGTAGGACCATAGATATTCTCCAGTACTGCGTGTGGAGATACTTTATAGTACTCTTCTACAAGTTTGGCAGGCAGCGTCTCGCCGCAGGCAAACAGGTATTTCAGAGTAAGGAATCCTTGGGTGCCGCTTTCTTTCAAGTATTGAACGAGCACACTGAGCATCGATGGCACCAAATTAAGATGCGTGATTCGGTTCGTATCCACAGCCTCCAGCAGTGCCATCGGGTCTTTGTCCACGCCTTGTGGCAGGATCACGAGAGTCCCCTGTCCAAAGAACCAGCAGAACAGCTCTGGCACAGAGAAGTCAAAGGTGAATGTCGTTTTGAGCAGGAAACGGTCGCCTGCCAACATCGGATATTCAGCTTCCAGCTGACTCAGCGTATGGACGGCAGAGCGGTGTTCAATCATTACACCTTTCGGCTTGCCGGTTGAACCTGACGTGTAAATGATATACGCCAGATGCTCCGGCCCCGCAATTGGCTCCAGATTCGAGCTATCCTCATGGTACGCCTGCGGATCATCAAGTGCCAGGATCGTGCCAGTGAACGGGAACCGATCTTTAAGATGGTTCTTCGTCAGCAGAAGCTTCGCCCCCGAATCCTCCAGCATGTGGCGAATACGGTCTTCTGGGAACTCCGGATCAATCGGTACATAGGCCCCACCAGCTTTTAGAATGGCATGGATACCAATGATCATCTCAAGCGAGCGCTCGACCATGATGCCAACTGGTTGGTCCGGTCTGACCCCTTGGGCACGCAGTGTACGTGCAAGACGGTTCGCCTGCTGATGAAGTTCTCCATAGGTAAGCTTCGTTTCTCCGTAAACAAGTGCTGTACGATCCGGTGTGAGCGCAGCTTTTTCCTCAAATATGCCGTGGAGGGTCTGCTCACGCGGATAAGGAGCTACTGTATCTCCCCACACCTCTATTATTTGTGATTTCTCTTCTGGCGTGATCAGTTCCAGCTCATCAATACGGATAGCAGGTTGTACAGATACGCTTGTCAGAATTCTCGTCAAGTGTCCTTGAATCCGTTCCACGCTCTCCCGGTCATAGACGCGAGCATTATATCGATACAAGAACTCCAGACTACGTCCCGGCAGCACAATAAGGTTAAAATCATAATTCGTCTGTTCAAACATCTGAACATCTGTAATTTTGTATTCAGCCTCTTCACTGGCAATTTTCTCTTCCAGATGCTCTTCTACCGGGTAATTTTCGAACACCATAATATGAGAAATCAAATCTTGCTTTTGTTCGCTCTGTGCTTGAATCTCATAGAGCGGATAGGAATCATAAGCATGTCCTGCCAAATATAATTCCTGCTGTCTTTTCATCACATGGGAGAACGTATCGCTTCCCTCGGCCTGAACCCGAACTGGAACTGTATTAATGAAGAGACCGATCATGCTTTCGATACCCGGAATCTCGGCAGGTCTTCCCGATACCACACTTCCGAAGACGATATCCTGGCTTCTATTGTAGCGCTGCAGCACGATTCCCCAGGCTGCTTGCATCAGCGTATTCATTGTCACCTGATGCTGTTTGGCCACCTGTTCCAGGCGATCGGTCAGTTCCGCATCCAACGTGAATACCAGCTTCTCCGACACATAGGCCTCTGCTTTTGCCGATGGCTGTGTGATGGCTTGTGGCAGCTTCGTCTGCTGCTCGTAGCCTTTCAGGTACCCTCTCCAGTAAGAGGATGCCTCTTCCTCGCCTTGTTTCTCCAACCATTGAATGTACTGGCTGTACGATGCTGCTACAGGAAGCTCAGGTTCCCTTTGCTCACGTAGAGCTCCGTATGTTTCAAACACTTCCTGGAGCACAAGTGGCATACACCAGCCATCCAAAATGATGTGATGAGAGCTCCACAACAGATGGTAATGCTCTTTTGCAGTACGTAGAATAGCAACACGCAGCAAGGCTTCATTCGCAAGATCAAAGCCTCTTGCTTTGTCTTGGGCAACATAAGCTGCAAGACGCGCTTCTATTTCAGCGGAATCCAGCTCATGCAAATCCTCGTATACGAAATCGCATGCTCTTTCTTTGAACACAATCTGTATAGGGAAATCGCCCCATCCAGCATGGAAATTCGTTCTCAATATGGCATGCCGTTTCATCAGTTGCTGTAAGCTGCGTTTGAAAACCTCAGGATAGAACACTCCCTGAATTTCAAATGTGGCCTGCTCAAAGTAGACCTCTGAATGAGCCTCCAGCAAGCTGTGGAACAACATCCCCTTTTGCATCGGCGTCAGTTTATACATATTCTCAATACTACCGATATGCCGTGTCTGCTCTTCTAACTCCTCAATCTTTTCCAAGCTGATATCTTTGAGGAGTACATCGCTTGGTGTTAGTTCTGTTCTTTCCTTACTTACGCAATGTCCAATGACTTCACTAAGACAGTTCTTCAGAATGCCAACAAACTTAGCCACGGACTCCCCGTGGAACTGATGATGGTTATAGCTGACCGAGAGTTGAAGCTGCCCTTCGGCAATCAGTCCATTAATGTTCAATGCCTGATGCTGCACCATCTGCTCACTGACCTCAGGTCCTACGGAGTAAGGCGATACTTCCATCGTCCCTCCTGCAAGATCCTGATCGAACTGACCCAAGTAGTTGAACGTAATCTCCGGTTCAGCCGAGAAGGAGGAGGTATCGGGACTGTCGCTTAAATATTTCAAAATCCCATATCCGACACCTTTGTTCGGGATACGACGCAAGCCTTCCTTTACATGCTTGATTCTGGCCCCGATCTCCAATTCCCCGTCCATCTCAAGGGCGACAGGGTATTGACTTGTAAACCAGCCTATTGTGCGAGTAATATCCAGTTCCGGTACAACAGGCTCCCGCCCATGTCCCTCCAGAAGGATGCCTACACGTTCGATTCCCGTCCACTCGTGAACAGCCATACCAAGGGCTGTCAGGAGCAGATCGTTGACCTCCGTATTGTAAGTACGGTTCGCTTCTTTCAGGAACTGCTCTGTCTCTTCTGGTGACCATCTGACCGTGATAGCCTCGCTATCCTTGATGAGAAGTGCGCCATCTACCTTGTCTTTGGGAAGAGGGACAAAGCCATCTCCTTCTACCTCTGCCCAATAGCTGAGTTCTTGTTCAGCCGCCGGGCTGTTAGCAAATTGTGTGATTCCCTCAACCCATGCACGGTACGAATCCGTCTTCTGCGGAAGCTTGACTGCTTCTCCACGTGCTGCCTGCTCGTAGCCTTCCTGCAGGTCCTCAAAGAGGATACGCCAGGATACGCCATCCACAGCCAGATGATGAATAACGATCAACAGATGTTCGCCTTCCGCACAGCGGAACAGACCCAGTCTAAAGAGAGGTCCATCCTCCAGAGAGATGCTGCGCTGAATGGCTTCCGCACCCGCTTCTATTGCTGAAGCCGGGTCTGTCTCATCCCGCAGGTCGTGGATTTGGAGGCTATAGAGTTCACCCTCACCTACGCTCCGGTTCCAGGCCTCCAATCCCTGCTCTCCTTGGCGGAACACCAGTCGTAAAGCATCATGATGCTCTGCAATTGTCCGAACAACCTCGGCGAGCGCATCGGTATTGAAGCCATCCCGTCGGTACAACATGACCGACTGATTAAAGTGATGCAGATCCATTGACTGTTCATCGAAGAATCTGTGCTGAGCAGGTCCCAGTCTTACCGATCCGTGTACCTCGCCTTGGTCCGCAATTCGGCTGACCACACTAACGCGCTGCGCCAACTCTGCAATTGTCGGATAACCGAACAAATCCTTCATTTCAAGCTTGTAGCCTGCTTGAAGAAGCCTTGAGGATACTTGAATGGATTTGATCGAGTCACCTCCAAGTTCAAAGAAATTATCATGAATGCCGACAAGCGGCACGCCAAGTACACCTTGCCAGATTGAAGCCAAAATGTTCTCCACATCCGTCCGCGGAGCGGTAAAGTCTGCTCCCGCCTTTATACCCGAGTTCGGTTCAGGCAGTGCCTTGCGATCCAGTTTGCCATTCGGTGTCAGAGGCATCACGTCCAGTTGGACGAAGTAAGACGGAATCATATATGCAGGCAGTCCGGCAGACAGTTCGTTTCTCAGCTCGCTGACAGACATTTCACGATCCGCTACAAAGTAAGCACACAGAGACTTCTGTCCATTGGCGTCTGCCCACGCAACAACGAGAGCTTCCTCGACAAGGGGCATATCCAGCAACTTGGCCTCAATCTCACCAAGCTCAATACGATAGCCCCGTATTTTGACTTGATGGTCAATACGCCCAATGTACTCAATGTCTCCATTAGGAAGGCGACGAGCCAAATCTCCGGTGCGATACATATTTCCTTCCGCAGCGAACGGATTCCTAATGAATTTTTCTGCGGTAAGATCCGGACGGTTCAGGTATCCACGGGCTACCCCGTCCCCGGCGATGTACATTTCGCCCTCCACACCTAACGGTACGAGACGAAGCTGTTCATCCAGGATATGAATGTATATATTGTCTGACGGCAAACCAATCGGTACGGATTCCCGTGTATCCTTCGCAGGATCATACAGGTGAATCATGCAACCGACGACGGTTTCGGTTGGACCGTATTCATTGTAGATTTTGATATTGCCACCAAAGAGGTCGGTAATCGTTTTTGACAAATGTGTGGTCAGATTCTCTCCACCCACAATAAGCTGCTGAATGCGACTCTCTACCGGGATGGTCATATCTTTAATCAGACTGAGATGCGTCGGCGTCAGCTTGAGAATATCCACCGCATTTTCGCGCAAAATATGCTGAACAACCTCCGCTTTATCTATACCATCATAAATCCGTACTATTCCTCCATTTATTAACGGAGTAAACATTGATGTCATCGTCAAGTCAAACGAAATGGACGAATACAGCGGGAAGTCCGTTGGTTGCCCTGCACAATAGACTTTATTGGCCCACCAGATGTAGTTCACGATTCCTTTATGGTTAATCATGGTTCCCTTCGGATTTCCTGTTGTACCCGAAGTATAGATTAGATACACCAAATCGTTTCCTCTCACAGGAATATTAGGATTATTCACTCCGTCTCCGTAGATGTGCGGAGAATCCAACTCCATAACCATTCCCTCAAAGGAAGCTAGTTTCGTCAGGTGGCTCTGTGTGAGCAGAATCTCAGCGCCAGAGTCCTTCAGAATATACTGAATCCGCTCCTGCGGATATTCAGGATCAATCGGTACATAGGCTCCACCCGCTTTGAGCACACCCATGATAGCGACAAGCAGCTCCATAGACCGATCCGCCAACAGCCCCACTACTTGTTCACTCCGTAGTCCTTGGGCTATCAAGGTGGAAGCTAGTCTGTTCGCCTGCTCGTTCAGCTCCCGATATGTGATCTGGATGTCGCCGCTTATTGCCGCGATCTTATCCGGCGTACAAGCCACCTGTTCCTCAAACAAGGTATGCAGGCCCTGATCACTTGGGTAGACATGAGCCTTGCCACCCCAGTCAAGCAGGTTTGTCCGTTCCTCTGGTGTTACAATCTCCAGCTCCTGTATCGTCGCTTGCGGATGAGTAGCTACCTGATCGAGCATTTGCAATAAATGTCCTCCGATTCGCACAATGCTTTCTTGCTCGTAGGCCGAAGCATTGTAGCGAATGCAGACCTTAATGTCTTCGCCTGGAATCACAACCAGGTTAAAGTCATAGTTGGTTTGTTCAAACATGGTGAAGTTGGCAACTTCGAGATTGTCCTCCGTTTGATTACCCGATTGCTCCACCTGTTCGTCGAGCGGGTAATTTTCAAAGATCATAATATGAGAAATCAGGTCCTGCTTTTGGGTTGTTTTCCCCTGAATCTCATACAGTGGATAGGTATCGTAGACACGACCAGCCAATGATTGTGCCTGTGTACGTTTCATTACCTCGACGAAAGCCTCGTCTTTGGATGACTGTACACGGATAGGTACTGTATTAATAAACAGACCCACCATATTCTCGATCCCTGCAATCTCAGCCGGTCTACCCGACACAACGCCGCCGAAAACGACATCCGAGCTGGCATTATAACGTTGAAGAATCAGTCCCCAAGCTGTCTGCATGAGTGTGTTGACGGTCACGTGATTGCGCTTCGCGACAACATCCATTTTACCGGTCAAAGATGCACCCAGATGGAGAACATGCTCTTTTAGGACATAGCCCGCTTCTTTGGCTTGAGATTTCGTTTTACCTTCCGGCAATACGGTATTCCCGTCATAATCTTCGAGATATTGGCTCCAATATGTTGAAGCTTCTTGATCATCCTGTGCATCAAGCCACTCGATATAACGGCTATAGGGCTGAGCTGGCGGCAGGACAGGCTGTAATTGCTGTTTCTTGGCAGAATAATAATCGAACAGCTCCTGTGTAATGATCGGGATACACCAGCCATCCATAACAATATGGTGGAAGCTCCACAATACAAGACAGCTTTGATCCTTCTGCAAGACGGTCACTCGCATCAGCGGATCTTCTGACAAGCTGAACCCCTTAACCATATCTTCAGCAATATAAGCCTTGATTCGGGCTTCTTGTTCCTGCATAGATGCGTCGCGCAAATCTACGTAGTGCAGAGGGATTAACCGTTGCTTAAAGACAACTTGCAGCGGTACATCCGCAATGTTGTTGTAAAAGCCGGTACGTAGTATGGCATGTCGTTGCACCAAAGCCTGGAAGCTCTCGAAGAAGATATCTACATCGAAGCTGCCACGCATCTCAAACGTTGCCTGTTCGAAGTATGAAGAGGAATCCGGCTCCAGCAGGCTGTGAAACAGCATGCCCTTCTGCATTGCCGTCAGCTTGTACACATCCTCAATCTCTCCGATATGAGCCGTCTGCGCCGTAAGTCGATCAAGCTGCTCCAATGTTAATCCTTGGAACAGAACATCACTAGGTGTAAGCTGTGAACACTCCTGAGCTACACAATGCCGGATGACCTCACTAAGGCTTGACTGTAATAATTCAGCAAAATGACTCACCGTCTCGTTACGATACTGCCTGTTGCTGTACGTAATCGTCAGTGATAGCTGTCCTTCAGCAATCATGCCATTCACATCCAGAGCATATTGCTGTGGTGTGAGATCGCTGAGCGCCTTACCGACTGAATGTGTAGACAAGCTAAGAGCATTCCCCTCCAAATCCTGGTCAAACTGTCCAAGGTAGTTGAAGGAAACTTCTGGTTCTACGCTGAATCGAGTGTCTTTTTCCGGTGCCATATATTTCAGCAGACCGTAGCCGATACCTTTGTGCGGAACCTCTCGCAAATTCTCCTTGATGCGCTTGATCCGGGTAGATACTTCCTGCCCATCTTGCAGGTTCAGCAGAACAGGGTACTGAGTTGTGAACCAGCCCACGGTACGGGTAATATCCAGATCTGGTATGATCATTTCCCGTCCATGTCCTTCAAGGTTAACCAGAACCTGCTCCATGCCTGTCCAGCGCTGAATAGCTGCTCCCAGAGCAGTCAAGAGTAAATCATTCGTCTCCGTATGATAAGCCCGGTTTGCTTGTCGCAACAGCAGCTCTGTTTCTTCAGCAGACCACGTTACCGTAACCGACTCGGTATCCCGAACGGTGCCTGGCTCCTGATCCTTATCCTTGGGCAGTGGAGCCAGAAGCGTCTCCTCAATCTGCTGCCAGTATGAACGCTCCTCGTCCAGGGCAGGACCTGCTGCATACTTCGCCGCTTGCTCGGACCATACAAGATACGAATCGGTCTTTTGCGGAAGAACAATCGTTTGTCCATTCAACGCCTGCTCGTATCCTGTTGCAATGTCTTCAAACAGGATGCGCCAGGACACACCGTCAACCAAGAGGTGATGAATGACAATCAACAAATGATCGCCATCTTCACAATGGAACAGGCCTAGCTTGAACAGTGGGCCACCTTCCAAGTCAAAGCTTGCCTGAATGGCATTGGCTTGGGCCTGAACCGCAGCTGTCTGGTCTTCCGCCTGCCGCATATCAGCAATGTCCAATGTGTAGAGCTCGCCTTCATCCGTTCCCCGATTCCAAGCTGCGTATCCAGCTTCTGTAGGCCGGAAAACCATGCGCAGCGCGTCATGATGGATCGCAATTTGGTCCATTGTCAATCGGAGTGCAGCCTCATCAAAGCCGTCTTTCCGATAGAGCATGACGGCATGATTATAATGGTGCGGCTCCGCTGTATGGCGTTCAAAGAACCAGCGCTGAATTGGCATTAACTCTGCTGCACCTTTAATTTCGCCCTGTTCCGCTGTACGTCCGGCTGCCTGAAGATACGGGCTGAGCTCGGCAATTGTCGGATATTTGAAGAGATCCTTCATCTCTAATTTATATCCAGCTTGGAACAATCTCGAGGACACTTGAATCGCCTTGATGGAGTCACCACCCAGGTCGAAGAAATGATCGTGGATGCCGACCTGCTGTGCTCCCAGCACACCTTGCCATACGGAAGCCAAAGCTTCCTCAGCCTTCGTCCTTGGCGGTTCATAAACCGCTCCAGTCTGCACATTGGCCTCCGGAGCCGGAAGCGCTTTGCGATCCAGTTTGCCATTTGGTGTCAAAGGCAGCTGTTCCAATTGCATAAAGTAAGATGGAATCATATAAGCCGGCAGTTCGGCAGCCAAGGCTTTTCTCAACTCTCCTACCGTCAGCATCTGATCGGCTGTGAAATAGCCGACAAGCACTTTTTGTCCACTTCCATCCTCTTGGGCGAGCACAACGGCCTCTCTTACAGACGGAGCATGGAGCAGCTTCGCTTCCACTTCGCCTAGCTCAATACGGTAACCACGGATTTTTACCTGATGGTCAATCCGTCCCAAATACTCCATGCTGCCATCCGGCAACCAGCGTGCCAAGTCACCCGAGCGGTACATACGCTCGCCTGCTTCGAACGGATGAGCGACAAACTTCTCTTCCGTCAATTCCGGTCGGTTCAGATAACCTCGCGCCAGACCTACGCCCGCCACATAGAGTTCACCTGGAATGCCAATCGGCTGTGGACGGCGTTGTTCATCCAAAATGTACGCTCGCAGCGTCGGAATCGTGGTGCCGATATTGCTGCGGCCCTGTTCAATTTCCAACTCTGTAATTTCCTTGTAGGTTACATGCACGGTCGTTTCGGTAATGCCGTACATGTTAATGAGCTGCACTTGCGGATACTTCGTTCTCCAGTCCTTGAGCAGGGCCGGAGCTAATGCCTCTCCACCGAAGATAATCATACGGAGGCTCAGTTCTGCCGCCTGATGACCGAGCTCTTCCTGTAGCAACTGGTAGAAGTAAGTCGGTGTCTGGTTCAAAACGGTGACCTTCTGATCCTTAAGCAATTGTAAGAAACGATCTGGACTCTTCGCGGTAAGCGATGGAACGATGACCAACCGTCCTCCGTTCAGCAATGCTCCGTACATTTCCCATACAGAGAAGTCAAAACAGAATGAATGGAACAGTGTCCACGTATCCTGAGGACCAAAGTCAAACATATTTTTATCATTAAAGAGCAAGCGAACTACATTTTTATGCTCAATCAGTGTTCCCTTTGGCTTGCCTGTCGTACCCGATGTGTAGATGACGTAGGCAAGATTCCCCGGTCCGGCTGCAGGCTCCAGGTTTGAGACATCCTCCTTGTAGGAAGCCGTTTTGTCCAGACTTACGATATCCCCGGCGAAGGAGACCCGTTGCTCCAGATGCGCTTGTGTCAGCAGTAGCTTGGCTCCTGAATCCTCAAGCATAAAGCGAATGCGGTCTTCTGGATATTCAGGATCTACAGGGACATAGGCCCCGCCTGCTTTCAAGATGGCTAAAATTCCGACCACCATTTCAAGGGAACGATCCGCCATGATTCCAGCCAAACCGTCTGGTTGCAAACCACGTTCCCTCAGCGTTCGGGCAAGTCCATTGGCCCGCTCGTTCAGCTCGATGTAGGACAGGGTTGCATCTTCACATACGACTGCCACTGCATTCGGAGTACGTGCGGCCTGCTCCTCGAACAGCGCATGGATCGTCTTGTCACGAGGATAATCTGCCTTGGCTTCGTCCGGCGCTTTCATCAGCCTTGATTTTTCCTGAGGTGTCACGATATCAAGGGATGACAACGGCAGTGCCGGATTGGCGATGGCTTCCCGAATAAGCTGTACAAAGTGGCCTGCCATCCGATCAGCAGTCTCTTGCTTGTAGATCGCAGTCGCATACTCAAGCGTGCAGTTCAATGCCCCGTCTGCTTCTTCACTCACGGTCAACGTAAGATCGAACTTGGCAGCCGGATGTACATTATCGTAAGGAGTGAAGCGCAATCCTTCTATTTCTTGTTCTCCCTGATCGATATTTTGCAGGACAAACATGGTATCAAATAGTGGGTTACGGCTCAAATCACGCTGAAGCTCCAGCTTTTCTACCAGCTCCTCGAACGGGTAATCCTGGTTTTCATAGGCCCGCAGCGCTGTTTCCCTCACTTCCTGCAGATAAGCCTCGAAAGGCTTCTCTCCTTCTGGATAAGTACGAAGTGCCACTGTGCCGACGAACATACCGATGAGGCCTTCGAGTGTCGCATGGGATCTTCCTGCCACAGGTGAACCGACGATGACATCTTCCTGACCTGTGTACTTGTGCAAGAGCGCTGTATAGGCTGCCAGCAGTACCATGAACAGAGTGGAACCCGTTCGGGTAGCCAGCTCCTGAAGTGAAGCACTCAGAGAAGAATCAATTTGGAAGTCGATTCGATCGCCCGCAAAGCTTCGCACCGCAGGACGAACTTCATCTCCTGGCAAATCCAGCACTGGCAAGCTTCCGCGGAAAGCATCCATCCAGTAAGCCTCCTGGGCCTTAAGACGCTCGCTTCCGAGCTGCTCTTGCTGCCATACCGCATAGTCTGTGTACTGGATCTGTAGCTCAGGAAGTACGTCCTCCTCTTGGTAGAAGCGGAGAAACTCTTCTATGAGAATATTCATAGAAACCCCATCTGAGACAATATGGTGCATGTCAAACAATAGTAAATGGCGCTCATGTGCAATTCGAATAAGGCCGACCCGCAGCAATGGAGCTACACCCAGATCAAAAGGACGGACGAACTGCTGAAGGGTAGCTCCTGCCTCTTCCTCGCTCAACTCCGCATATTCCACAGCAAACGGAACATCCGTCAGGAGCTGCTGTACAGGTTCACCGTTCACGGTCACAAAACGAGTACGCAGCGAACCATGACGATGAATCAGACGACGGAATGCCTGCTCTAGTCGTTCCCGATCCAAAGCTCCCTCAACGGTAAGAATACCTGGCATATTGTAGCTCAGCTCTCCACCTTCCAGCTGACTTAGAATAAACAGTCGTTTTTGGGCAGAGGACAATGGATAATGCTCTCTCGCTCCCGCTGTAGGAATTTCTTCGAAATTCAGCGGTGTATAGCCCTCAATAGCACGGGCCAATCCTTCAATAGTAGGAGACTCGAACACTGCTCTCAGACTAATCTCTCGATTCATTTCCTTGCGAATTCGTGAGACTAGCAGGGCTGCACGCAGTGAATGACCTCCAAAATGGAAGAAATTATCCTTCACTCCCGCATTCTCTACACCTAGCACCTCTTGCCAGATTTGGGCTAATTGCATTTCTACAGGTGTCTTTGGAGCCTCAGATGAAGCAACTGCCCATCCACGCTCGCCCTGCAGCGCTTTTCGATCGATTTTTCCGTTCGACGTCAGAGGCATATCGTCCATTTGTATGAAGCGGGAAGGGATCATATATCCAGGTAACATCTCCGACAGGACGGCCCGAAGTTCGGATACCTCAAGTTTCTGAGCGGCTACGAAGTAAGCGACTAGATCTTTGTAGCCATCATTGCCCTCTACAGCCATGGCCACGACTTCCTGAACGGACGGCACTCTGAGCATTTGTGCTTCTACCTCGCCTAGCTCGATACGGTAGCCGCGGATTTTGACTTGGTGATCTATTCGACCTAAGTACTCGATGGTTCCATTCGGTAACCAGCGAACCAAGTCACCCGTCCGATACATACGCTCTCCTGGAGCAAATGGATTGTCCACAAACTTCTCGTCCATTAACTCAGGCTGGTTATGATACCCCCGCGCTAACCCGATACCCGAAATGCATAGCTCTCCAGCTACACCGACAGGTTGCAATCTAAAATGGTCATCCAAGATGTACACACTATGGTTAGCAATAGGTCGTCCAATAGATACAATATCCGTTGCTCCCTCACTGTCCGGGACAGACCAGATTGTGGTGCATACGGAGTCCTCTGTTGGGCCATAGCCATTAGAGTAACGTACATGCTTCCTCCACTCTTCGATCAACTCGATCGATGCGGCCGATCCAGCGGTTAGCAAGCACCGCAGTGTTGGCAAACGCTCTGGATCAAGGTGGATAGCGTAAGCGGGTGGCAAAGTCGCTACCGTAATCCCCTTATCGTTCATGAACTGCTCGAACAGGGCATGATCTAAAATATCTTGTGGAGAAGGGATGCACAGAACAGCCCCGTGGCTCAGCGCCGTTAAAATTTCCGAAACCGATGCATCAAACGACAGGCTTGCAAACTGAACGATCCGATCCTGCGGTGTAACTTCGAAGTGTGTCCCGTATACGTCCGAAAGATTGGGTAGTCCCCGATGCTCGACTAATACGCCCTTAGGCTGACCCGTCGTACCTGAAGTGTAGATCACGTAGGCCAGATCATCCGGGCCGGCAGTAGCCTCCAAATTCGGGGTGTCGGCATCATAGGTCGATGATTCATCCAGCAGCAAAACATTTTCCGTCCATCCGAGATGCTCCAAGAGATGGGCCTGTGTAAGGATCAGCTTCGCCCCGGAATCTTCAAGCATGTAACTGATTCGTTCTTTCGGATACTCTGGATCGATTGGAACATAGGCACCCCCGGCTTTCATAATGCCGTAGATCCCAACGATCATTTCGAGCGACCGTGCAGCAATCAGTCCCACCAGATCTCCCGTCTTGATTCCCTGAGTACGGAGCCTTCTCGCCAGTCCATTGGCTTTTGCATTGAGCTCGGCGTAGGTCAGCATCTCGTCCCCAAACAAAAGGGCAGTCGCGTCTGGCGTTCGTCCCGCCTGTTCCTCCAACAGCCCGTGGAACGTGTTACATTGCTCGTAAATGCCTGGTGTATTTCCCCATACGTTCAGAATCTGTTCTTTCTCCTGCGGCGTGACTAATTCTAGAGCATCCACGGAAATTGCAGGATTCTCCACAATTTGTTCCATCAGGTGGAACAAGTGGCCCTTGATTTGCTCGATCGTGGCTGGATCATAGACGAGCGCATTGTATTGGAACAACAATCTCATCTCTTTGCCCGGTAGAACAATTAAGTTAAAATCGTAATTCGTTTGTTCAAGAAGCTCCGCTTCCTCAATCTCAAAGGCAGCCTCACCACCTCCCAAACGCTCTACTTCCTCTTCCACAGGATAATTCTCAAACACCATAATATGAGAGATGAGATCCTGCTTTTGGTCCGTCTGAGCCTGAATCTCAAACAACGGGTAGGTGTCATACATATGAGAAGCCATATACTGCTCCTGCTGTTGCTTCATCAGGACTGTGAAGGGGAGATTCTCTTCCGTCTTCACACGAACTGGTATTGTATTAATGAACAAACCGATCATCCGATCAATGCCCGGAATTTCTGCTGGTCTGCCTGATACTACACTTCCGTATACAACATCCCGACTACCGTTATAGCGTTGAAGCGCAACGCCCCAGATGGACTGCAGCAATATATTCATCGTGACATGAGCATCTCTGGCCACCTTTTCCAGGCGTTCAGTCAATTCCCTGCTGACAGGATAATTCAGCTTCTCTGCTACATAGCCTTCTCCTTTAGCTGCTCCACCGACTTGAGGTAAAAGCGTCTGTTGTTCATAACCGGCCAGATATCGGCTCCAATAGTCGGCCGCAGCTGCTTCATCCTGCTGTTCGAGCCATTCAATATACCGGCTATACGGCTGAACCTCTGCCAGGTGAGGCTCTCTTCCTTCCAGGAGCGCAAAATAGTGTTCAAATACCTCCTGCGTAATTAACGGAACACACCACCCATCCATGACGATGTGGTGAAAGCTCCATAAGAGACGGAAGCTCTCTTCATCTGTGTGCAAAATGGATACACGCAGAAGCTCATCTTCAGCCAGGTTAAAGCCCAGTGCTTTATCCTTAGCACCAAATGTCTTCAGGTAAGCTTCGCGCTGCGATGCATTCATCTCCCGCAGGTCTTCGTACACCAATTTAGCGCCTCTGTGCCGAAATACAACCTGCAAAGGCTCGCTGCCCCATCCGCTGTAAAAGTTCGTACGCAGGATAGCATGACGCTCCACCACTGCATCCAGACTGTGTCCGAAGGCGGTCGGATCAAAGCTACCCTTAAAGTCAAAGGCAGCCTGCTCAAAATAAGCACCCGTATGCGGCTCAAACATATCATGGAACAGCATGCCCTTCTGCATCGGTGTCAGACTATATACATTCTCAATATCGCCTATGTGGCTGGTCTGCTTAGAAAGCTCCTCCAGGTCGGCAATGCTTAGACCCTTCGCAAGCACGTCGCTTGGTGTCAATACGGTTTTCTCTTGGGTTACGCAATGCTGGAGAAGCTCCCGCAGGCTTTCTTCAATATATCCAGCGAGCTGTTCCATCGTAGATGACTTATACTGTTTTCCGTTATAAGTCATCGTCAGAGTCAGGGCTCCGTCCGTCACCATGCCATTGATATCTAGCGTATAGGCCGGTTCCTCCAACAAGCTTTGCGCGCTTCCGGTCGGATAAGGAGAGATCTGCAATGAGCCTCCTTGCAAATCCTGATCAAATTGCCCCAGATAGTTAAAAGAAATCTCAGGTTGCAAGCTGAAGCTATCTTCATCCAACTGACTTGCCACCGTTTTGAGCAACCCGTAGCCAATACCTTTGTTCGGAATTCGGCGCAACCCTTCTTTCACAGACTTGATCAAGGAGGCCACTTCCGAGTTATCCCCCAAGTCTAAAATCACCGGATATTGACTTGTAAACCAGCCGACGGTACGGGTGATGTCAATATTCGGTATAATCGGCTCACGACCGTGCCCTTCCAGATTCACAGCAACCTTTTCGATCCCAGACCACTTGGATATCGCCATGCCTAGAGCAGTCAATAGCAAATCATTCGTCTCTGTTTGATAAGCACGGTGGGCTTTTCTCAACAATTGGTCGGTTTCTTCTATAGTCCATTGTGCTGTTACTACTTTGCTATCCTGTAAAAGAAGGCTTTCCACAGCCTCATCCTTCGGCAACTGTTCGAGTGGCTGATCCTTCAGCTCTCTCCAATACGCCCGATGAGTCTCCATTTCAGGGCCTTCCGAATAACGAGCAAGGGCGTCACCCCAGTCACGGAAGGAATCCGTCTTCTGCGGGAGTGTCAGTGCTTGGCCTTGAATCACCTGCTCATAGCCTGCTGCGATGTCCTCGAACAAAATCCGCCAGGATACTCCGTCCACCACCAAATGGTGGATCACGATCAGAAGGTGGTCTCCATCCTGACAATGGAAAAGCCCTAACTTCAGCAGCGGGCCTTCTGCCAGATGGATACTGCGCTGAATGTCATCCGACAGCGATGTAATGGCTGCAGTCGGATCGGATTCATTCCGTAAATCAACGGTGAACAGGCTATAAAGCTCTCCTTCTTCAAGATCACGATTCCAAGCTTCGTAGCCATGCTCTGTCTGACGGAAAACCATACGAAGGGCGTCATGATGCTCAGCAAGTTTTCTCAGCACCTGATGCAAGGCCTTTTCCTCAAATCCCTGTTCACGATACAGCATAACCGCTTGATTGAAGTGATGAGGCTCTGCCTGCTTCCGGCCAAAGAACCACTGTTGGACTGGAGTCAAGCGAGTCGCTCCACGCACAACTCCCTGTTCAGCCATGTGCACAGCCGTCTGTATTTCCGCGCCTAGCTCGGCAATGGTTGGCGATTTGAACAGTTGCTTCATCTCTAACCGATAGCCGGCCTGCAGTAACCGTGACGACACCTGAATGGCCTTGATGGAATCTCCACCCAATTCAAAGAAATTGTCATGGATACCCACCTGTTCCGCACCCAGCACCCCTTGCCAGACAGACGCCAAAGCTTCTTCGGCCGGTGTACGAGGAGCTGTATACTTCCGTCCTGTATGCGCACCTACTTGCGGAGCCGGCAGAGACCTGCGGTCCACTTTTCCGTTTGACGTTAATGGCATACGATCCATCTGAATAAAATAGGATGGCATCATATAGCCCGGAAGTACCTGCGATAGGGCAAGGCGTACTTCGCCTGCCGTGAGCGCACGATCCGCCACATAATAAGCGCAAAGCTGCTTCTCTCCAAGCTCATCCGCGCGAACGACCACTACGGCGTCGATTACTGACTCCACCTTGGCCAGTTGGGCCTCGATTTCAGGGAGTTCGATGCGGTAACCACGTATTTTGACCTGCTCATCAATTCTTCCTTTAAACTCCAAATTCCCATCTGGAAGCCAGCGTACCAAATCCCCAGTTCTGTAGCAGGGTTCTCCGTCCTTCACAGGACTAGGGACAAATTTCTCTGCTGTGAGATCAGGACGATTGAGATATCCGCGCGCTACACCTTCACCGCCGACAATGAGTTCACCCCAAGCACCAATAGGCTGTAATTGCAGCGATCCATTGACCACATAAGCGGTCGAATTACTAATTGGGCGACCAATCGGTACGACCCCTTCGGCACGACCTGGAATCTCGTAGGTGGTGGAGAAGGTCGTATTCTCTGTCGGACCATAGCCATTGATAGGGACAAGATCAGGATTAGCCTCGATTACACGATTCATATGAGATATGGACAGTACGTCACCGCCGACTAGTAATGCTTTGAGCCCTCTGAACAGGTACTCATCCTGCAGGGAAAGCTGATTGAAAAGCGGTGAAGTAAGCCACAATGTCGTAATCCCGTACTTGGCAATAGCTGCTTTGAGCCTATCGGCAATCAGAATGTCGTCATTCTCTACGAAATAGAGCTGTCCACCGTTAAGCAAAGCTCCCCATATCTCGAATGTAGAAGCATCAAAGACCACTGCTCCCGTTTGCAAAATCCGTGTAGATTCATTCAGCTCCACATAGTTGGTCTCTTTGACCAGACGAACCACGTTCCGGTGTTCAACCATAACGCCCTTCGGTCTACCCGTCGTACCCGATGTATAGATGACATAAGCAAGCCCCTGCGATCCTTGGGCAGTCTCCGGCTGGGCAGGTTCAGCTGCATAAGCCTCTTCACTGCTAAGATCGACAATCGGTATACCGTAGTCTACATTTATAAGCTCGCTCTTTTGCACCAATAATAGCTTGGCGTCGGAATCATTAAGCATATAACGCACACGATCTTCCGGGTAATCAGGATCAATCGGCACATAGGCTCCACCCGCTTGAAGCACCGCGAGCATACCAATGACCATTTCGATGCTTCGTCCGCCCATCACGGCCACAGGCTGCTCCCTCAACGTTCCCAAACGACGCAGTGTTTGGGCCAGTCGGCTCGCCTTGTCTTCCAATTCAAGGTACGTTAGCTGGACATCGCCGAATACAAGCGCCGTCTGTTCCGGTGTACGCTTGACTTGTTCTGCGAACAGCTCATGAATGGTCTTGTGGCTTGGATAAGGAGTCGATGTCGCGTTAAATACTTCAACGATCTGTACTTTCTCCTCCGGTGTGATCATTTCTATCTCGGCCAGTTGCAACTGGGGATTGGCCGAGACTGCGTGCAGAATCCGGAGCAAGTGCGTTGCAAGTCGCTCTACACTTTCACGCCGATATAAAGCCGTACTATACTCGAGGCCAAAGGCTAATTTTGAGCCCTTCTCCTCTACATTGAGGGACAGGTCAAATTTGGCTGTGACGGTGTCCATCAAGTAAGGAGTAAAGTGCACTCCGTCCATTTCCTGCTCTTCCTGCTCGGTATTTTGTAATACCAATAGGGTGTCAAAGAGCGGATTGCGGCTGACATCACGTCCTACGCCCAGCTTTTCGACCAATTTTTCAAAAGGGTAATCCTGATGCTCAAACGCCTTGAGCGCTGTTTCCTTGATTTCCAGAAGATAATCCTGAAAGGTTTTATCTCCTGCCGGGTAGCTGCGCAAGGCCAGTGTGTTGACAAACATTCCGATGATACCCTCAAGCTCAGCCTGCGGCCTTCCGGCTACTGGAGAACCTACGACGATGTCCTCCTGTCCTGTATATTTGTGCAGTAGTACCGAATAAGCAGCCAGCAATACCATATACAGTGTAGTACCTGTACGGGATGCAAGCTCTTGTATTGCCTTATTTCCAGACTCATCCAATGTAAAATCAATTCGGCTCCCCTCGAAGCTTCGAACCGAAGGTCGTTGGAAGTCTGTAGGCAGATCCAATACTGGCAACTCTCCTTCAAAGGCTTGCAGCCAATATTTCTCAAGATCTTGCCATTGGTTCTCTGACTGTTCCCGTTGCCATACGGCATAATCCTTGTACTGGATCTGCAGCTCTGGTAGCTGTTCTCCTTGATACAAATGAGTAAGTTCCTCTATCAATATTTGAATAGAAACCCCATCTGAAATGATGTGATGCATATCAAACAGCAACAGATGACGCTCCTCCTGGAGCTTCGCCAAGCTAACACGCAGTAATGGAGCCTGACTCAGATCAAAGGCACGAATAAAGCTGTGAATGAGCGTATCCGTCTCCTCCACCGAAGCCTCTGTGTAGTTCAACACGAACGGCACATTCCTATGCACACGCTGAACAAGCTCTCCATCCTGCATATAAAAGCCGGTTCTCAGGGATTCATGGCGCTGGATCAGTGCCTGGAACGCAGACTCCAGCCGCGTGCGATCCAACGGTCCATCCACCGTGAAGACCCCTGGCATATTGTAGCTGAGCTCTCCCCCATCCATCTGTCTCAGCACGTATAACCGCTTTTGCGCTGAGGACACTGGGTAAGCTTCGCTTTCCGCCGCCTGTGGGATGGATTCGTACATGGTTGGAATGTGTTTCTTCACAAGTTGCGCCAAGGATTCGACTGTAGGTGACTGAAACACCTCACGCAGCGAAATGCTACATCCCAATTCTTTGTGAATCCGTGAAACGAGCACTGTTGCCCGCAAGGAGTGACCCCCAATTTCAAAGAAATTATCCCTGACACCAACGCGGGTAACACCCAAGATATCTTGCCAAATGAGTACCATCTGAGCTTCCACAGCAGTTCTCGGAGCCAAATAAGCCTCGCCGGATTGTACGCTGCTTTCAGGAGCCGGCAACGCACGGCGATCCAGTTTGCCATTTGGCGTAAGCGGCATTTGCTCCAGCCGGACAAAATAAGAAGGAATCATGTAAGCGGGGAGTTCCGCCGCCAGCTGAGACCGCAATTCTCCCGGCGAAAGGTCACTGGAGGCTACATAGTAGGCGCACAGCAATTTTTGGCCCTGTTCGTCTTCCCGTGCGAGGACAATCGTTTCCCGTACGTTCGGAGCCTTGAGAATTTGGGCTTCCACCTCGCCAAGCTCAATTCGGTAGCCACGAATTTTGACCTGATGGTCGATCCGCCCCAAATATTCAATATTGCCATCAGGCAACCAACGAGCAAGATCCCCCGTTCGGTACAGCCGCTCTCCCGCCCGATAAGGATGCTCAACGAATTTTTCAGACGTCAAATCCGGCCGATTCAAATACCCACGGGCCAGACCGTCCCCCGCAATGTATAGCTCTCCCGGAACCCCAACAGGCTGCAAGCGTCTTTGCTCATCGAGAATATAAGCGCTAAGTGTGGGGATCGTTCTGCCAATATTGCTTTTCCCCGCTTCAATCTCATGTTCCGTGATTTCCTTGTAGGTGACATGGACCGTTGTTTCCGTAATTCCGTACATATTAATCAGCTGCACATCAGGATACTTGACCCGCCAGTTTCTCAGAAGAGATGGACTTAAAGCCTCTCCACCAAAAATGATTTTCCTAAGGCCAAGCTCTGTCGAAGAGTGCGTTAACTCTTCCTGTAGCACCTGATAAAAATACGTCGGCGTCTGATTTAAAATGGTGACTTGGTTATCTTTCAACAACTCCAGGAAAGCTGCTGGGCTTTTGGCTGTGAGAGATGGAACAATCACCAATTTCCCTCCATAAAGAAGCGCTCCGTACATCTCCCAAACGGAGAAATCGAAGCAGAACGAATGGAATAGCGTCCACGTATCCTGAGAGGTGAAATCAAATAAATTTTTATCGTTAAAGAGCAGTCGAACTACATTTTTGTGCTCAATCAGCGTGCCCTTCGGCTTGCCGGTTGTACCCGACGTGTAGATGACATAGGCCAGATGGTTTGGTCCCGAAATACTCTCCAGATTGGAGGCATCTCCTGTATACGTTGTAGAATCGTCCAGGCTCACAAGCTTTCCGTCAAAAGTGGTACTCTCCCACAGATGACTTTGGGTGAGCAACAGACGGACACCTGAATCCTCCAGCATATAATGGATACGCTCTTCCGGATAATCGGGGTCAATCGGTACATAGGCACCCCCTGCTTTCAAAATGGCCAACATCCCGATGACCATCTCCAAGGAACGGTCAGCCATAATCCCTACGAGCGTATCTGCCCCTACTCCCTCGGAGCGCAAATATCTCGCAAGCTGGTTAGCCTGCTCGTTTAGAGCTAGGTATGTAATGCTCTGCTCGTCCATCTGAACGGCTACATGATCTGGCGTGCGCTCGGCTTGTTCCTCAAATAAGCCATGGATGGTCTTCTCACGTGGATAATCGACTGCAGCGCCTTCCGAAAGAGCCAAAATGGATTGCTCTTCGGGTTCGCCCAATAAGTTTACCTCTGCGATAGAAAGCTGAGGTGAATGAATGATCTGCTCGGCGATCGTAAGCAACTGGGAAACCATGTCCTTAACTTCGCTGCGTTCAAACAGCTCCGTCCGATAATCGACATCCAGTACCAGTTCGCCTTCATCCAAGATCTCTACGATATGAAGTACGAAATCGTTCACTTCATCCCCGCAGAAATCATAATCTGTCAAAATACGCACATCATCCAAATCAACCCAATTGATAAGACGATATTCCATTGAAACGCCAAAAAGCCGCTGAATATCCTTGTTGCCATGCATTTCTCTAAGATCCTGAATTAACTGATTGTATGGATATTTCTGATGCCGCAGGATTGACATCTGATCTCTGGCTACATCCTGCACGAAGCTCAGCACATCCATATCCTTTTCGACGTATGTTCTGGCAGCAGCGGTGCTGACGAACATACCTATCTTTTGCTTCTCTTTTTTGTTCCCCCGGTTAGCGAACGAAGTTCCAATCACCACATCCGGCTGATTCGTCATTTTGTGTATGTAGATATACATCGCACCCATGAAGAACTGGAACAAGGAAATTCTGTTCTGTTGGCAAAATGCCTGCAGCTCGTGATACAGCACTTCTGGTACAGTAAAATGCTCCCGAACAGCGTGGGTGCTTAAAGACAATGGATTATATGACTTCCAACCCGTAAGCTCAGGCAAATCAGAAAATTTATCCAGCCAGTATGCCTTATCTTTCTGGTATCTGTCAGAAAGTTCGTATGCATTCTCATCTGCAATATATTCAATATACGAGCAATCGTCGCCCAGCTTCGGCTCATTTCCCTGAATTAACTCCATGTAAAACGCTGTTAGCTGATTGCCATAGACCACCATTGATATTCCGTCAGAAATAATATGGTGCATCTTGATATTAATCCAATACTCTTCCTCGCTAATCTTCACAATTAAAAACTGGAAGAGTTCAGAATCCAGCAGGGGCAAGGGTTTGCTTTTGTGTTGCTCAAGTAAGGCTTCCACTTCAGATATACTTTCATAGTGGGAAAGATCCAGGCACTCCAACTGTCTTTCTTCATAAGGAACGACATACTGTTGAGGCACTCCATCCACTGAGGTAATACGAATACGGAACGCATCATACTGTTTGATAATCAAATTAATAGACTGCATGAAGGCAGCGATATGGATATGCCCCTTCATCTTAGCTGTACCGGAAAGCTGTGACACTGACGTATCTGGGTAGAGTAATTCGGTATACCATATACGCTTCTGCGCATTTGTTAAATCATATAACTGCATGTCATTCATCTCATTCACTCCTATTCCATGATGTGAATATCCTCCCGCTGCACCTGGCAGTCAGGAGGACAAAAGGAAAGTTTAACGTGCGCTTCCACACCGTCATTGATCCAGTGAAACAATTTCTTCCGCCTCAACTACCAATCGATCCCCTACGGAAGCACGACCACTTCCCAGAATATAGCCCCGTCGACGCTTGATCACTTCAAAGTAGAGATCAATTCGGTCCCCAGGCTTCGCCAAGCTATGGAACCGAATCCCATTGAGATTGGTCAGGTATGAAATCCCTTTTTTATCAACCGCCACGAATGCCGCCAATTGTGCAAGCGACTCCACAATCAACATAGGAGGCATGTATGGATTACTGTCTGTAATGAACCACTCACTCCAGGTGACAAGCTTGTATCCCTTCGCCCACTGCGACGTTTCGTACCCGGTCACGCCATCCAACAGAAGAAAAGGGTACCGGTGAGGAAGCACATCCGGGATATGGATTAGCTCTTCGCTCACAGGCTTATTCCCCTTCCCACTTGCGAACAGCAAGGCAGACGTTGTGCCCTCCGAAACCAAATGAATTGCTAATCGCTGCGCGGACCTCGCGTTCCTGATATACATGCGGCACAAAGTTCAATTCAGGAGCTTCCGGATTGTCACAATTGAGTGTCGGTGGTACTTTGCTGTGAATCATGCTCTGCACAGTCGCAATTAATTCGACTGCCCCTGCACCGCCCATTAAATGGCCAGTCATGGATTTAATAGACGATATCGCCAATTGGGGGGCATGCTCCCCGAACACTTTTTGAATAGCGTTAATCTCCATACGATCATTAAATGGCGTACTCGTACCGTGGGCATTGACATAGTCGATTTCCTGCGGTGTCAGGCCGCCATCCTGCAGTGCGATGTTGATCGCTTCTGCCGGGCCGGAGCCAGAGGGATCTGGAGCCGTGATATGATACGCATCCGTTGTGCATCCGTAACCCACAACTTCGGCCAGAATGGTGGCTCCGCGGTTCAAAGCATATTCCAACTCCTCCAGCACCAAGACTCCTGCTCCTCCACCGATGACGAATCCATCGCGATCCACATCAAACGGACGACTGGCCTTCTGCGGCTCTTCATTACGTCTGGAGAGAGCATGGATATTCGCAAAAGATGCCAGATCAAGCTGACTAAAATTGGCTTCTGCTCCACCAGCAACCACGACATCAGCCGTACCGTACTGGATCGTACGTAATGCTTCACCAATGGCATTACTTCCTGTGGCACAAGCCGTAACCACAGCAAAAGAAGGCCCCTTGGCTCCGATAGCAATGGAGATTTCACCAGGTGCTGAATTAATCATCATCGAGGAAACAAAATAAGGAGAAACTCTTTTGGGACCAAGCTTTGTTAATTTCCCATAGTTCTCCTCTATAACGTCGAGGCCGCCTGCTCCAGAGCCGACAATAACCCCCACGCGACTTGCATTCCGCTCATCAATCACTAATTTCGATTGCTCCACTGCCTGCCGGGCAGCCGCCAAAGCAAACTGAGTGAACTGTGCAACTTTATTAGCTTCCTTCTTGCTCATATATTGCAATGGGTCAAAGCCCGTAACCTGTGCACCGATCTTTGTCGGAATGTCCGCTGTATCGAAAGCAGTGACAGGTCCGATTCCACTTTTTCCTTCTAACAGTGAATTCCAGAAATCCGTAAGATTAAGCCCGACCGGCGTTACGACTCCCTGTCCAGTCACTACAACACGTCTTCTCACTGTATCCACGTCCTTCGTTGAAATTAATTCTTGGAAGCCTGTTGCTCGTAGAGAGGAAAGTCGCCATACACATGACTGATTTTTTCATGCACATCCGCAAGATCAGCATATACCTCGACGACCACAAGCTTGTTCTCCTGATACTTTTGCCAAGCAAGCTGAAGCTGTTCCCGTGCCTCTCCCTTACTCCGAATTGCAAGGCTTTCCACAAACTCGTACTGAGGAATTTGAATTCCTGTCTTGGCCGCCTCAGAAACAAACGGGAGGGACTGCCCTGTGAGATGCTTATAATTCATCTGATTCTGTAACCAACCATACCCACCATTATTGAGTACGACATAGATTAATGGTATTTGATACTCCACCGCCGTCATAAAATCCGAACAGAAGAGATTGAACGCACCGTCACCTACAAGTGCCACTACTGGACGTTGTGTTGCCACGCTTGCTCCCAGAGCAGCCGCCGCACCGAATCCAAGACTCGTTTGATCACTAGGAACAATCGAAAGAGAGCCTTGGGCAAAGCGGAAATATGGATAAAAATAGGACCACATATCCTGCAATCCATTCTCTTGAAGAAGCACCAGATTTTCGGGGAACTCCGTCTGAATCATGTCCAACAGCTCAGGAACGTGGATCCCAGGAGCCTTTTGCAATTCCTCCAGATAGATAGCCCTATGAGAAAAAGCCTTCTCTTTACAGCTCCTGATTGTTTCAAGCCACACTCCATCAGGCTTCTGCCCTAGCCGATCATGCCATTGCTCCACTGCTGCATATCCATCACCAAGCACTTTGATACCCCTGTATTCGTGTGCAAAATCCTCCAGATTTACATTGACTTGAATCAAAGGTGTATCCTGTAGCAGAATATCCCACTCGAACGTAGCCGTTTCTTCCAAGCGGCTGCCCAGTGTGATCACCACATCAGATTCCTTCCAGATTTGTCTTAGACTGAGATCCGTATAGAGTCCGGCAACACCGCAGAAAAGTTCGTGTTCTTCATCCACTACACCCCGTCCCGAGGCAGTTGCGAACAAGGCCGCTCCATGTTGGTGAGCGAACCGCTCAATCACATCACCTGTACCTGACTTCATTCCCCCTCCGACTAGAATGAGCGGCCTGCGCGCCGTCTTTATAATCGCCCAAGCCGCATCCAACTCCCGACGAGACGGAGAGCACGACAGCTTTTCTGGTGGGGTAAACTGAAGCCCTGTTGGCACAGGCTGGTCCATCAGGTTTTCAGGGAGTTCGATATAGACAGGACCCGGTGCTCCATTGATAGCCAAAAAGGCAGCCCGCTCCATCGCCCATACAAGCCGATCCACATGCTCGACACGATAAGCCCATTTTACGAGCGGCTTCACGAGTGAGATTTGATCGGCTTCCTGAAAGGATCGGGTACCCAGCTTGTCTCCGCCAGTACCAAGCGCCAGAAGCAGGAGCGGAGCGCCCAGGTTCTTGGCTTCCAGCAGCCCTGTAAGTGTATTACTGAGCGCAGGGCCTTTCCCCACAACACATACGGACATCTGGTTGGTGGTGAGCGCATAACCTGCTGCCATGAACACAGCATTACGTTGATCTTTGCACAAAATAAAATCCATACCGGATGAGGGGAGTGACGATACGATTTTGAGATCATCACTTGGTAATCCAAAGAGATGCTGAACCCCAGCCGATTTTAAGTAGCCAATAATGGCATCCCAGGGGAAGAAGCTCGCAGTCATACCAAACTCCTCTTTTCCGACAAATATTCTGCGACAATTTCTGAAATCAAGATCGGCTTCGAAATGAGCTTGAAATCGTAAAAAATATAGTTCGACATCGTGCCGTAGCCACCAAAAGGCTTATTGCCTTGATCCACATCCTCAAGCGTCTGATTAATGGTCAATGTGTGCTTCTTTCGTAGAACGTCAGTCAGGTGCTCCGATCCGTATAAGCTGCAACCCATTGCACGTTCACTGAAATAACTGGAGGAAATACGCTTGATCAGTTGCTCGTCGTCTTGGTAGCTAACTACATTGAAGACTGGCGAAAAATACTCAATAATCTCCAGATTCTGATCCAATTCACTATATACAACCGTTGGCTCCATCTTTTTCGTACGGAAATCAATGCCGCCGCCGTAAATAATAAATTTGTCGTTCGTGTTAAAATACTCAGAAACCGAATATAGCGTGTCTTTGTAGAATATAGGGGTATAGTTTGCGTTCGGATCATTGTTGGCTCCAAACACGAGTTGGTCAAGCTGTTGAATCAGCAGATCTTTGAAATGCTCACTCACATCTTGATGTACCAGAATGATGTCGGGGCCTAGGCAGTCTTGTCCAGAGTTGAACAATCTCATTCGGATTACATCGGTAACCGCCAGCTCCAGATCTGCATCAGGCCCGATAATGAAAGGATTTAGCCCTTGTCCGTAAAAAATGTAGAGCTGATCTTTTCGAATCTGTTTTTTGATCTTCTCTGCATTGGTATAGCTTCCGGTGAACACCACAATATCAGCTGGCATCACGGAATTCTCCATGAACACCTTCTGGCTAACTTTACGAATATAGATGGGTAATCCATGTACAGCCTGAAGCTTTTCATGCAGCATGTTGACGTACTCATTTACGTGAGAAGAAGGGCGAAAGTCTATATTTTCAACGTACAGGGACGGAATCAAAAGGTATAATGCATAGGAGTATAGAATGACGTTGGAAGGCATGAATACAGCCATAGATCGTTGCCGACTTGGCTGATAGATCTGCACTTCTTGCAGAGCACCTTGAAGTGTGAGGATCGTGGAGTCAATTTCTGCATTGGCGGCCCGATAGGATGAAAATTGCGTGAGAATATCCATCACTTCCTGCCGATTTTCAATCAAATAATTGAGGCATTTCAGAATAGATTCATGCCTTTCCAAAAACAGTGTGTTTTCTGCCAATTCTGGATTTATATTCATGGCACATTCTCCCTTTCCTATATGCGGTTTTGGTAAATATCTTGCTATACCTTGCGAGAAGCAACTTTTCCCAGGGCAATACGCTCCATCTCCAAACGATCCACTTTTCCATTGCGATTTAAAGGAAAGTGGTCAAGCGGAAGCAAAAGATCGGGAAACATGTATGAAGGGAGCACACGATTTATTTCTTTGCGGAGTACAGACAAGGCTTGCAAGGATTCGCCTTCGATGAAGGCAACAAGTAATGTCCCTTTAGCCTCATCCTCCAAGGTGATCACGCAGGATCGGTAACCTAACGAACCAATCCGGTCCTCAATATAGACCGGAGATACCATATAGCCCATCCGGTTGACCGTCTTGCCGCTGCGTCCAATGACATACAGCATTCCGTCATCCAGATAGCCCAGATCCCCCGTCTTGAACCAACCGTCCTGTAGAACGGATTGCGTCAGGTCTGGACGATTTAGATAACCTTCCATGCATCCAGCACTGCGTATCCACACTTCGCCTACGACACCGTCCGTCTGCTGTTTGCCTGTAGAATCTAGTATTTTCAAATCCACACCAGGTAATGGTAGTCCACAACCCTTCGGACACTCTAGCGTCCCCAGCGTAACGTTGCCCAGTTCAGAAAGACCGTAACCATTCAGCAGGGGCTGTCCAAATATGTTGTTAAATTTCTCTTCAAGGTCTTGGGTAAGTGGAGAACCGCCTACGCACCACATGCGCACCGGGGCTTCCTTGACCATTTCCAGTTGTTCGGGTTTTCGGTTTAGCATACGCAACAAGGTGTAAAAAGCAGAGGGGTTAGCATCTACGACCGTCGCCCGGTCTTTCGTAATACTTGCAATGACGCTCCAGAGGTTTTTTGGATTGCAGATGATGAGAGAACATGAGGTTAACCACCAGGAGAAGATAAGTGAGATTCCATAAAAATGAGAGAAAGGCACAACGGGGAGCATATGGTCAGACGGTAGGTAGTTCATGGCGTGTATGGAATGCCTGATGTTCTCCATAAAAGCTGAACCAGCTTTCACGATTCCCTTGGGTTTTCCCGTCGTACCTGAAGAATACAGAATGAGCGCATCTGGCCTCTCGCACCACTTGTTAAAGTCGAGGGCTTCAAGCTTTGGCTCTCCCACCCAATCCGGGTGCACTGTTTCTTCTTGAATCAGATCTTGAATCAGAATAACGAGTGCATGAGGAAGTTCTAAATCGGAATCCGTAAGGATGCAACAGGCATCCGCTTCATCATAGATTTGGGCCACCTCATCGAGCACAGTCTGCTCGTCCACCACAGTCACCGAAACAGCGATATTGCACAGGGAGAACAGAGACACAACAAACCAATAAGAATTGGCCGCTTTCAGAATCACTCTACCGTCTTCGGGAATGCCTCTGAGAGTCAACATCCGGGAGAAGATCGTAACGTCTCGCTCCAGACGCTCCCTGGTCATAATTCCTTCAGATGAGATAATCCGGCAATCCGTATGCGTAATAAGCACAACGTTCCCTCCTTACATCCCCGTAATATGGTATCCAGCATCTACATGGATAACTTCACCCGTAATGCCTCTCGATAAATGGGAAAATAGGAATAACGCCGTATCTCCGACTTCAGACGTATCAACCGTCTTGCGTAAGGGCGTAGTTTCTTCAATATGTTTGAGCATTGTGTTAAAATCCTTAATGCCATAGGCAGCCAAAGTCCGTATCGGACCAGCGGAAATCGCATTTACACGAATGCCATATGTGCCCAGATCATTCGACAGATAGCGCATGCTGGCTTCCAGTGAAGCCTTCGCCACACCCATAACATTGTAATTTTTGATCGCTCGTTCTGCGCCAATATACGTCATGGTGACGATACTCCCACCCTCTGTCATCAGTGGGTACACTCGACGGGATACAGCAGCCAAGGAATAGGCGCTGATTTCTTGTGCAACGGCGAATCCCTCGCGAGAAGTGTCAACGAACAAGCCATCCAAATCCTCAGCCTTAGCATAGGCGACACTGTGAAAATAACCATGCAACACGCCTACTTTTTCTTTTAGAAAATCCGCCAATGCATCAAGCTCTTCATTGCTTTGTACATCGCAAGGACAGACCAGTGCTCCCGGAATGGTTTCAGCAAGCTTTAGTACCCGCTCTGCAACCCTCTCATTTTCGTAAGTAAAAATGAGTTGTGCCCCTTCAGCAGCTAAAGATTGAGCTGTCCCCCAAGCAATACTCCTGTTATTAGCCACGCCCATAATCAAAATGTTCTTACCGCTCAGTAGTACTGCCACAGAAACCACCTTTCTTTTTTTACATTATTAAACAAAATAACAACTTAATTGCGTATGTCTACATTTATAGACATATGTAATCTTTCCTGGAATATTATCGCGTTAATTGCCAAACTTAGATAGGCGACGTTTTAGGCAAATCACAAAATTTATTTTAAAATTTGTGTAACACATCATGTATGCTGTCTGTCATCTCACAAAAAATAATTGTGTTGCTTCTGTTGGTCTGTGTTCAAATCGAAAGGGATACATGTGTGTGAAAAAAGATAGCGAGGCGAAAATAAGGTGACTGTCAAAGTAAGTTAAACATAAAATCCGCATATTTTTGTAAATATTTACATTCCGATGACAGACTCACCCCACTACCGGAAGTAACCACTTCATTTTCACCAACAATGACTCTCCCGATTTGAACATCCTGAGTGACCAGCCAGATATCATCTAAGTGTAAAACCTTAACCTTTATAGACTACGCTTTTGTTTTTTGGGAGCTAAAGTATAGCTAAAGGAGACAACAAAGTCGATTACCAGAACGATCGCCCATGTTTGCATAATGCCCTCCAAAGACGCCGTACGCTGAGGATCATCAACATACACAATGATGGCGAGCAACAAAGCATTACCTATAGCCCAACCCAAAAGGTGAAGCAACCAACCTATCCGTTCCTCTTTTGCATGAGCAGCACCATACTTGCGTTCAGGCTTGGGTCCCTTACCAAACCAATGGGAGAACCGTACATCCGCCCACTTAATTAACCTATGACCAAATGCTACTGTAATACCAAAATAACAGGCCGCCAAGCCAGTAGCAGTCGTAATCTCCATGCCACTTTTCACCGTGATGAACACCGCAATTAGTAACAGGATATCAATAATTGGGGTAAAGAGTAAAAGAAGCCCACCTAATTTCTTCAACCCAAACATATACCTTGCGACTAACCCTGCAACAACAAAAACCCAAAACAAAACCTCAGCACTAATAATAAATAAATACATAATGGACGATTCCTTTCAAATTAGAAATTGGTATTCACCTCAACTATCCCCCTTTCATGCCCACTATCATACAATATTATACATAATATTCCTAGTATTTTGTCTATAATTACATAAAAGGAAACAAATAGCCGTTTTTTCTATGAAAAACAGTATCTGTTCAAACTATTTCGTCTCGTTCTCAAAATGGGCATTTTACATCATATGCTACCCATAAAGAATGATGATGATCTGAAATGAAAAAAAGATGTACCTATGCTAATCAGCACGGGTACATCTTTTTTACAGATACACTATCCAATTACGATATGCCCTTCGGGACGACGGTACAATGTCTTGGTTGAGCGTGGACGAATGGCATAGGCAATCGTAAGAGGACCAATTCGACCAATAAACATAGTCACACAAATAATCAGCTTGCCTGCGTCAGACAACCCTGGCGTCACTCCTACGGACAACCCTACCGTTCCAATTGCGGAAGCAGCCTCAAATGCCAGGGAGAGAAATGGGGCATCCTCTGTCATTAAGAGCAGTATAACCACAATCGAGAATATAAATAGGGCTAGTACAATAATGGTCAGCGCCCGCATCATGATATCTTTGGGGACCCTATGACGGAAAAACACGATTTCCTTCTGTCCTCGCATGACGGCGATTAGCGCACCTACCATAAGCAGAAACGTAGTCGTTTTGATTCCTCCTCCAGTTGAGCCTGGAGAAGCACCGATAATCATCAGCAACATAATAAAAAACTGACTTGCCTGCCTTAACCCGCTGATATCGACTGTGCTCGTACCCGATGATCTCGTGGAGACCGATTGAAAGACAGCTCCATATACTTTGCCTTCCCAGTTCAGTGCACCCAAGGTTCGCGCATTGGTAAACTCAAAAATAAATAAAACCAGCGCACCAATCACAATGAGCACTCCCGACACGCTTAGCACCATTTTGGAGTGTAGAGACAGTCTCCGGGTACGGCGAAAATCGAACAGATCGCTAAGCACCAGGAAACCCAAGCCTCCTGATATAACGAGCACAGATGCAATCATATTGAAAACAAAATCTCCAGCGTATTGTTGGAAGCTAGTCCCGAACAGATCGAATCCCCCGTTATTAAAGAGGGATACGGAATGGAATATTCCATAATATATCGCTTGTCCGACAGGCATTTCTCGCATCCACCGCAAAGCCAAGACAACGGCAGCTATCGCCTCAATGGTAAAAGAAAAGATCAGCACCTTGCGAATAATACGCACGATCCCTTCCATGCTATCGGCATTAATAGCCTCCTTAAGCAGCAACCGATCCTTCAGCGATAATCGCCGCCCCAATAACAGCGCAAACAAGGTCGCTAAGGTCATAAACCCCAGCCCGCCTAGCTGCATCAGCACCAAAGTGACGGTTTCGCCAAACATCGTATACGTTGAATCGACGTCAACGACGACCAGTCCTGTGACACAAGCGGCTGAGACGGACGTAAAAAGCGAATCAATCCAATGCGGAGCATGACCACTATGATTGGCAACAGGAAGCATCAGTAGCAAAGTACCCAATGCAATAATCAATAAATATCCAATGACCAATATAAAAGGAGGCGATGCGAACCGACTAAGCTTGACGCTGCGTTTCATTAGAGTATTCTCTCCATCCGTTCTTATGAAAAAGAGGAACAAGACACGGGAAACCCGGCTGATCCTCTATATTCATAATGTTATGTTATTCTACTGTACGGTTACGCATATGCGGGAAAAGCAGCACATCGCGAATGGAAGGCGCATCTGTCAGCAACATGACCAAACGATCGATGCCGATGCCCAATCCGCCTGTTGGCGGCATACCGTATTCCAAGGCGCGGATAAAGTCATCATCCATTTCATGAGCCTCATCGTTACCGTGCTCACGTTCCAGCAATTGAGCTTCAAAACGTTGGCGCTGGTCGATTGGATCATTCAGCTCAGTAAACGCATTCGCATGCTCACGAGCGACCACGAACAGCTCGAAGCGATCCGTAAACCGCGGATCTTGTTCGTTTTTCTTGGCCAACGGCGAGATTTCAACCGGATGTCCAGTAATAAAGGTCGGCTGAATGAGCGTTTCTTCTACGAACTGCTCAAAGAATGCATTCAGGATATGGCCAAAGGTCATGTGTGGTTCGACCGGAACTTTGTGCTCTTTCGCAAGACGATGAGCTTCTTCATTACTCATCTGCACGCTAAAGTCTACGCCTGTTACTTCTTTAACAGCATCAACCATGGAGACTCTGCGCCATTGCGGCGTCAGATCCACTTCCTGGCCTTGATATTGAATGTGCTGTGTGCCCAGTACTTCTTGCGCAATATGTGCAACCATGTTTTCCGTCAATTGCATGATATCTTTATAATCAGCATACGCTTCATACAGCTCAATCATCGTAAACTCAGGGTTATGGCGGGTCGAAATACCTTCATTACGGTAAACACGACCGATCTCATATACCTTCTCCATTCCGCCGACAATTAGTCGTTTCAAATGGAGCTCAATAGCAATACGCATATAAAGCTGCATGTCCAATGCATTATGGTGCGTAACAAATGGCTTCGCCGCCGCTCCGCCAGCAATGGAATGTAATGTTGGGGTTTCAACTTCCAAATAGCCGAGCGAATCGAGATAACGACGCATGGATTGAATAATACGGGACCGTGTAATGAACGTTTTTTGTACTTCAGGGTTCATAACCAGATCGACATAGCGCTGACGGTAACGCAATTCAACATCCTTCAGACCATGATATTTCTCTGGTAATGGATACAAGGATTTGGACAAGACCTCAATATCGAGCACTTTGATCGTTGTTTCACCTGTTTTGGTCTTAAAGAGCACACCCTTAACACCAACAATATCGCCCAGATCCAAAATGCCAAATGCTTTATATTTGGATTCAGGTACTGTGTCTTGACGAACATAAATTTGAATACGTCCGCTAAGATCCTGTATATGAGCAAAGCTGGCTTTTCCCATAACACGTTTAGCCATAATACGGCCTGCTATGCTAACTTCAATATTCTTTTCTTCCAGTTCTTCCTTAGTCAAACTGTCATACTTGCTCAGTAGTACGCCCGCTTCAGCCGTGCGTATGTATTTGCGTCCAAAAGGATCAATGCCCAATGAGCGAAGCTCGTCCAATTTGGCACGACGAATTTGCAATAATTCACTTAATTCCTCGCGGTTTTCTTGTGTTTCCTGGTTAGTAGTTTCATCCGACATGGTGCTAAATCAGCTCCTTCAATATGAATAGACGGGCCGGGGTCCGTCCGGGTGTAGAGAAAAAAAGCTTCCACAAGGAAGCTTTTACATTAAATTCCAAAGTCCGTGTCTTATTTCTTGATATCCACGATTTTATATTGAATAACGCCTGCTGGAACGGTGACATCCACAACAGTTCCCTTTTTCTTACCGAGAATTGCCTTGCCAACCGGACTTTCATTCGAAATCTTGTTCTGTAGCGGGTCAGATTCGGCAGAACCTACGATAGCATACTCTGTAATATCTCCGAATTCCAAATCTTCAACAGTCACAGTTGCGCCTACTCCCACAACATCGGTGTCAATTTCATCACTATTGATAATGCGGGCATTGCGTAGCATCTTTTCCAACGTAATTACACGGCCTTCAATAAAGGCCTGCTCATTCTTCGCATCCTCATATTCGGAGTTTTCACTAATATCTCCGTATCCGATGGCTACCTTAATCCGTTCAGCCACTTCGCGGCGTTTGACAGACTTTAAGTTCTCAAGCTCATCTTCGAGCTTCCTAAGACCTTCCTGTGTCAGAATGACTTCTTTATCGCTCATCTTAACCGATTCTCCTGTCATGGGAAAAGTTTAAAAGTGCATCGGAATGCACGCTTTCAAAACATAATATGCCACTCTGAGGGAATGAGAACATTTCCTGCTGTTGTCTTGAGAGCTGCACACAATTTGTAGCATACATCAAGATTTTATACTGAACGATTATAGGGCAAGCAATTAGAAAAGTCAATCGCGTGCGCAGGCCGGAACAGCTTCCTTATTGCGCAACAGCAGCAGGAGATGCAGCGCTTGTAGAAGGCTCATCGTTTTCTACCATGTGCAATTGAGATACAAATTGATCCAAAATACGTACCATATCGTCGCGCTTTGTTTCTTCCATAATGGCATCCTTAATACGTGCTGAACCTTTAAGCCCCTTGAGGTACCAAGCCAGATGCTTGCGCATTTCACGGACAGCTACTGCTTCACCCTTCAATGCAACCAGACGATCCATATGCAGAATGGCAATACGAATTTTTTCTTCCGGTGAAGGATCGGGCAACAGCTCACCTGATTGCAAGTACTCAATCGTACGGTAAAGCATCCACGGATTTCCCAGAGCACCGCGTCCGATCATAACGCCATCACAATTGGTCAAATCCAGCATACGGCGAGCATCTTCCGGTGATGCCACATCGCCATTTCCAATTACAGGAATGGTAACTGCTTCTTTAACTTCTTTTATAATATCCCAATTCGCAAGTCCCGTATACTGTTGCTCCCGTGTACGGCCATGTACGCTAACGGCCTGTCCTCCGGCACGTTCAACAGCGCGAGCGTTCTCTACGGCATAAATATGCTCACTATCCCAACCAATACGCATTTTCACAGTAACCGGCTTGTTTACTGATTCCACTACCGCCGATACCATTTCATAAATCTTGTTTGGATCGAGCAGCCAACGAGCACCTGCATCACATTTGGTCACTTTGGGAACCGGGCAACCCATATTGATATCAATAATATCTGCATTCGTTTCCTGATCTACGACCTTCGCTGCTTCCACTAGAGTTTCACGGTCGCCTCCGAAAATTTGCAAGCTAAGCGGCTTCTCGCGCTCATCTACAAACAGCATCTCACGTGTACGCTTGTTGCCGTGAATGATCGCCTTATCACTAACCATCTCTGCACATACCAAGCCTGTACCGAATTCCTTGGCGATCAGGCGAAAAGCAGGGTTGCACACGCCTGCCATCGGAGCCAGAACGACTTGGTTTTTCATTTCAATACCGCCGATTTTCAACATATCTGTTCACCCCTTTATTCTTTCTTTTGTATCATTATTTATCGTCATTCCGTCAGTTCCCGGACTTCAATTCCTAGCGTTTGGGCGATAATGTTCAGCATGTCTAAGTCTATTGTACGATTGCCTCGCTCCACAGCACCTAATACAGTCAAAGATATACCGGTACGCTCTGCCAACTCCTGCTGTGTGAACCCTTTTAGTTTCCGAAAGGCGCGGAGTCGTTGCGCCAGCTGCATGTTTTCCAAAGCTGTATGCCGTCCTTTCCATCCACAGAATTCAATGCAGTATGCACGATACTGTACAGACCGGACGGATC
This sequence comes from Paenibacillus sp. FSL L8-0644, assembly GCF_038008165.1. NCBI lineage: Bacteria > Bacillati > Bacillota > Bacilli > Caryophanales > Paenibacillaceae > Paenibacillus > Paenibacillus sp. FSL L8-0644. Next base: position 74,577 of record NZ_JBBOYN010000001.1, on the reverse strand, counting down.
TTGATTCGGAACGATGTCAGCCAAGGGAACCAGTACAAAAGCACGCTCCAACATGCGAGGGTGAGGAAGCTCCAAATCCGGTGTAGCCAGTTGTGCCGCTCCCATCCATAACAAGTCCAGATCAATGGTTCGTGGACCATTAGGAATATGTCTTACTCTCCCCAGACGACTCTCCACCTCCAGCATATATACCAGAAGCTCCTCTGGAGCAAGTGTTGTAGATAGGGCTACCGTCATGTTCAAAAAAGAAGGTTGATCCAGATACCCAACAGGCTCTGTTTCGTACAGGCTGGAGCACCGTATTACCCGGATACCCGGATGTTCGTCCAGCGCCGTAATGGCTTCATACAGGGTATGCTCGCGCTCCCCCAAATTAGCCCCTAAAGCAATATAAGCCTCTGATGCCTCAGAGGTCGAATGTGCATTCATGTATCGTTCCTACTTTCTTGCGCGATAAAGCTCAACCGTCACGCCTTGAAAATGAATATCAAATGGCGGATGCGGCTTCGTGACTTTGACAGTCAGTGCATTGACACTAGTATAAGTGTCCAGTAGGGAAGATGCAATACGTTCGCCCAAAGCTTCAATCAATTGGTAAGACTCCTTTTCTACAATATCTTTAACGGTGTAATGCACCTCTGCGTAATTAACCGTTTTGTCCAAAGCATCCTGCTCACCCGCTTCACGCAGATCAAGCTCCAGTTCCAAATCAATATAGTAACGTTGTCCCAGCTTACGTTCCTCTGGAAAAACGCCATGATATCCGTAATACTCCATACGATGCAATTTCATTTTATCCATTGTGGGTAGGCCCCCTGTTATTTATTAGATTTTTCTAAATAAGCTCAACTAAAGGTGTACACGCGGCACCACTACGCGGTCGGATGGTACTTCCCATCGCTGTTGTGCCCAGATTTCCTTATATTAGGATAAAATGGTTGGAATCCTGGCACAAAGGCGACCGCTTCGCTTGTACAGCACCATTCCGTCCACTTCGTTTTCGTTCTACTATTTTTTCCGTTCTTCTTACATTAATTTCTCTCTAAAAAATACAGTGACTTTATGGTGCGTTGTAGCGGAATGAAGGATTTGAATCCGGAGAAGCGTAGCGCTCGCCTCCAAAGCTTTTCAAGGAAAAGCTACATCGTAAGCATATACTCAACGGGATTCCTACAGTCATATGTTTTACCAATTCAAAAGAATCCCGTTGCAACAGCGATCACAGGATCAAATCATTCATGAAGCGTCTCCTAACCACCATAACTCAGTGCATTTTTAGACCCGTACACCATCGCATCACACATACGTACGGTGCGCTTGATTTGCGCCACATCGTGTACACGCACAATCTGGCACCCTTGAGCAATGCCAAAAGCAACAGTAGCCGCCGTGCCCTCCACCACATCATTCACAGGCAAATCCAGTGCTGTACGAATAAATCTTTTGCGCGACGTAGCCAATAACAGCGGAAAGCCCAGCTGACCCAATCTATCGAGAGAAGTCATGGCATGAATATTTTCATCGTAATCCTTGGCAAAACCGATACCTGGGTCTAAAATGATCTGTTCCTCACGTACCCCCGCATCCAGCGCTAATCGGATACTCTCTTTTAAATCGGACAGCATATCAGAAACCAAATCACTATAGTTATGGTCATGACGATTATGCATCAAAATGACCGGGCAATCGAATTCCGAAGCTACACGTGCCATATCAGGGTCTGCCTTAAACCCCCACACATCATTAATGATATGTGCGCCAGCTTCGAGTGCCTTTCTGGCTACTTCAGCTTTGTAAGTATCTACAGATAATGGAATGTGCGGTGCGATACGATGGATGGCCTGGACGACCGGAATGACCCGAGCCAGCTCCTCTTCCACACCTACTGGATCATGACCGGGACGGGTAGACTCCCCGCCAATGTCAATGATATCAGCTCCATCTTCCACCAGCTTCAATGCATGTAAAACAGCAATCTCCGGGTTATAATGTAATCCTCCATCGGAAAATGAATCCGGGGTCACATTCAGTATACCCATGATCTGTGTGGAATGTCCGAGTGTAAGCTCGGCATCCCCCATTCGGTAACTACGTTGATAAAGGGTCGGTATGTTCACTTGATCCCTGCTTTCTGTCTATAATCGTGCAACAGCAAAGCTGTTATGGACTTGGGGTGCGTCAAGAGAACCGATACATGGTTGGTTGCTCCTCCCGGCTCCAACAACAAATCCACGGGCCGTATTTCTTGTATAGAGTTGGTCATAAAAATTTCATCAGCCTGTTTCAACTCGTCCCAGCGGTACAGGCCCTGCTCACAAGGAATGTCTCGCAGATGCGCCAGCTCCAAAATGAATTCACGCGTAATGCCTGGCAGAATCCCTGTAGACAAGTCAGGGGTATACAGCGTATTATTCCGCACAAAGAACAGATTGCTGACCATTCCCTCTGCCAGGAAACCATTGGCCGTAAGCATCATTCCTTCAGCCTTATAACGGACAGCTTCGGCATACTGCTGAAGTTCCCGTTTCGCAAGAATATTATTCATATAATGCAGCGACTTTAAGCGAACCTCACCCTCTGGAGTGTTTCTGGGGATTCGCAACAACTGAAGCGCCGATGGGGAAGTCGAGTGCCCGATTTGTGTATTGGTAGAGGGCAACGGTTTGGCAAACAAAATATGGTTGGGACGCGTATAGTCACCCGTCGGCAATCCTAGCACCTCTTCACCCGCTGATACGGTGTAGCGGATGTAGGCTTCATCCAACCCATTTGCCACCATCAGATGCTGAATGTGTTTCGTAAGCTGCTCCTCATCAGGTTGAAAAGGAATGCCAAGCATTCGGCAGCCTTCCTGTAGTCGATGCAGATGCCGATCCAGCAAGAATGGGGCACCCTTGTAGGTGCGGAATGTTTCAAACAAACCCATTCCGTATAAAAAGCCGTGATCACTTACGTGAACCACGGCTTTTGCGGCTTCCGTGAGGACGCCGTTGACTCCGATATATTTCATGAATCAAACGCCTACCTTGCGTTTTAGGAAATTGCGTAACAGCTGATGCCCGTAATCCGTAATAATGGATTCTGGATGGAACTGAACTCCTTCTACGGAAAATTCTTTATGCCGCAAACCCATAATTTCACCTTCTGCGGTTTCAGCGGTAATCTCTAGACACTCAGGCAGACTCTCGCGCTCTACCAGCAATGAGTGATACCGGGTTGCTGTGAACGGAGAAGGCAAGCCTTCAAATACTGACGTATTGTGATGAAGAATCGGTGAGGTTTTACCGTGCATGAGTCGTTCAGCCCGGATAACCTTACCGCCAAAAGCCTGTCCGATGGCCTGATGGCCGAGGCAAACGCCAAAAATCGGAATGCGACCTTTAAAATGGCTGATCACATCCAGTGATATCCCCGCCTCATTCGGCGTGCATGGACCCGGCGAGATCAAAATATGCTCTGGTGCCAGCTCTTCTATGCCTTTCACATCAATCTCATCGTTCCGTTTTACGGTTACTTCTTCGCCAAGTTCACCCAAATACTGAACAAGATTGTACGTAAACGAATCATAATTATCAATCACCAAAATCATACGACTCACCCTCCTGTGATACCGCTTCTGCTCAAAGCGGCTTCTTCTTCACCACATTGTACCGCCTTCATGACAGCTCTGGCCTTGTTCCGACATTCCCGATATTCCCTGTACGGGTCTGAATCAATGACGATCCCCGCACCTGTCTGTAAATAGGCAGTGCTGCCTTTAACAGCTAGTGTTCTTATTATAATATTTAATTCCATATTGCCGTTATAGTCAATCCATCCAAGGGACCCAGTATAAGGCCCCCGCCGGACAGGCTCTAATTCTTCGATGATTTCCATCGTGCGCACCTTGGGTGCCCCGGTAATGGTTCCGCCTGGAAAAGTAGCCGCAATTACATCTATAGCTGTACGACCTGAGGCTAACTTCCCCTCCACCTGAGAAACCAAATGCATAACGTGCGAATAATACTCGACAGTCAGCAGTTCAGGTACATGCACCGATCCGTATTCGGCAATCCGTCCGATATCGTTACGCTCCAGATCGACGAGCATAATATGCTCGGCGCGTTCTTTTTCGCTTGATAGAAGCTCTGCTGCCATAGCGGCATCTTCGTCCGGTGTTAGCCCCCTTCTTCTCGTACCTGCAATAGGTCGGGCGCTCACACGTCCATCCTCCAGCTTCACCAACAATTCTGGCGAGCCACTGACGATCCGTAAATCCGGCATACGCAGCATACCCATATAAGGGGATGGATTCAGCAGACGAAGCCATTCATATATATTCTCAGGAAGGGCTGCAAGCGTACGTTGCTGACGAATCGACAAGTTAACCTGGAATACATCCCCTTGGGCAATATATTCCTGCACACGTCTTACGGCCTGTTCAAAATCTTGTTGGCTGAATGCCGCTGTCCAACCTTCAGATTCTTGATGAGCAGCCTCTAATCCTTTTTCGGACAGCCGAGCACAACGGCGAGGATGAGCTGGATCAGTCTCTCCCGCATGTATGATGTTCTTCCACTGAGTCAGCATGCGTTCTGCACGTTGGACCGCTTCGGCATAAAGTTTGCCAAGTATCGATATGGTCTCATCCACCATAAGCTCATTAGCCAAATCAGTCTGGCTACTGAATTCACCGGAGCGGGCAGGATTGGGCATATGAACAGCACAATATATGCAGGATTTTTCGTGATCATAAATCCATAACTCATTCACCCTCATCCATACATAATCAGGTATGCCCGTATCGTCTGCAGCTTGAGATGGCAAACGCTCCAACGAGCGAGCTACATCGTATCCAAGATAACCTGCAAATCCTCCAGAGAAAAAGGGCATGCCAGGTACACGCGGTGCACGGTAAGGAGCGATCCAGTTATTCATGACTTTCAAAGGTTGACCATGTATATCTCCATGCTTCCCACTTTGCAAATCGGTCCAAACTGCATGTTCTCCCTTGCCTTCCAATACAGCAACCGGATTTAAGGCCAGATAGGTGTACCTCCCACCTTTAGCGCTCTCCAGCAAAAAGGCATATGGCGACGAATCCTCCCAAGCCTTCCGCCACGATGACGGTAGCCCTCCCACGGGTAATGGGTACTCAGCGATATAGGGAAGTATGCTCCAGCCTTCCTCCTGCCAAACCTGCCACTGCGCCTCCGTCACTCTAGCTGTCGATTTCATCCGTGTGTGCTTCCCCTTCCCTACTTTTCAATAAGTCTACATTCTCTCCTTAAAAAGAAACCCCCACTCCCCTGCAACAGGGAAATGAGGGAATCCTTACGTATAGTATACACAATTACGACATAATTACAGCTCGAAATTGTATAGTGGTGTACTCAGGTAACGTTCTCCATTACTTGGAATAATGACAACGATCCGTTTACCCTTGCCCAATTGCTTAGCAAGTTTCAAAGCCGCATGGACAGCCGCGCCAGATGAAATACCGGACAAAATGCCCTCTTCCTTGGCCACTTTACGTGCTACCTCGAAAGCTTCGTCGTTTTCTACATGAATAATTTCATCATAGATATCACGGTTTAAAATTTCAGGAATAAAGTTGGCACCCAACCCTTGGATCTTGTGGGGTCCTGGCTTACCGCCTGCTAACAGCGGGGAAGAGGCAGGTTCTACGGCCACAACTTTAATATCAGGGAATTCTTTCTTAAGCACTTCACCGGCTCCAGAAATGGTTCCGCCAGTACCTATTCCCGCTATAAAAGCGTCCAGAGTTCCGCCAATGGAACGAATGGCTTCCACAATCTCAGGACCGGTCGTTTCACGGTGAATTTTGATATTAGCTTTGTTCTTGAACTGCTCAGCAGCAAAATAATCCGGATTTTCACTCAGCAATTCTTCCATTTTCTTAACAGACCCGTTCATGCCTTCTGATCCTGGTGTTAACACAAGTTCGGCTCCATAAGCGCGCAACAAATTACGACGCTCTATGCTCATCGTTTCTGGCATAACGATGACTGCCTTATAGCCCTTCGCAGCAGCAACCATAGCCAAGCCGATTCCTGTGTTACCGCTAGTTGCTTCAATAATGGTACCGCCTGGCTTAAGCAGACCTTCACGTTCAGCTTCTTCTACCATACTAATCGCAATACGGTCTTTTACACTGGAGCCTGGGTTCTGATATTCCAGTTTCAAATAGATTTCGGCGCTATCTTCCGGTACGATCCGGTTGAGGCGAACGAGGGGGGTTTCCCCGATAAGTTCGGTGATGTTATTAACAACTTTAGCCATGATAATTCCTCCCTGACTGTAGATGATATATTAAAAAATGCGAAATCATATTGTAGATCATTCTTAGTCAATCAATTTAATTTTGTACCGTTCATTTAATTTCCGATAAAAATAGTGGGTTTTATACGCTAATCATAACAATCTTCAATTCCAATGTCAATACAAGTGAGTAAGCTGCGATGCTGTCAACCCGCGTTATCAGCATCGCGCTTCCTTCAAACCAATATTCTTTCACTACGTTACAGAGAAGCGGAGGATGCATTCTTTTCAGATAAAATACGCGCTCCATACTTATCACGCAGACTCTTCTCAACCTCTTCCAAAGGAGCGGCTTGTGCAAGCGCAAGAGATCGACGAATTTGCTGCCGGATCTGCTGCTTATCCGGAGAATTCTTCAACCGGACATCCTGTACATAAATGACAGCATAGCCATCGTTAACAGAGATTGGACCCGCAACATCCCCAGAGCTTAGCTCTCTCGCCGCCTTCATAATCGCCTCCGGTTGAAATGGATCATATTCATCCACCCATCCCAGCTGTCCACTGCTATCTTTGTCGAAAGGCTTACGTGAATGCTCTTGAATCAGCACATCGAAGCTCTCCCCCTGCTTAACCCGGTCTAGCAGCGCTTCTGCCTCCTCCGCATTATCCACATAAAGAGCTGCCAATTGGATCTGCTTACCGACGGCAAATTCCTCGGGATGCTGCTCCCAATACTCGTCAATCTCAGCTTCCCGAACTTGAATACCCTGCGTAGCTATTTTCTCCAAACCAATCCGGTATTCCGCTTCATTCCGCAAGTCAACCGGATCTAAGCCAAACTGTCGCTGCATTTCATCAAAGTAGGTATGATCTGAGTCATACCCTTTACTATCCTGCTCCAGCACCTGCTGTAAGTCCTCTTGGGTGATCTTGATACCGAGACGCTTGGTTTCAGCCTGCACGGCTTTACGATTCAACATTTGCAACAGCGTATTGGTTCCATATCGCTTTTTCAGTTCCGCTACCCACTGTTCCTCCGATATGCCTTCCTGACCCATCTCCGCCACAGTATGATCGCCGTCATCCTTGCTTACATCACCCGGCTTTGACAGCCCCCGAAGCATGATAAGACCACCCAAGGCGGCGACGCTAACGGTCAGAATAATGACAGCTGTCCATAATCCCTTTTCCCGTGTAGTCATCGCTTGCACCGCCCATCCGGTTAGGCTTTGGCTTGATCTAACAGATTTTGCAGCTCATCTTTATTAAACTGATAAGCCTCATTACAAAAGTGACATACGACCTCAGCCTGTCCTTCTTCCTCAATTAACTGCTCTAATTCGCTTTCTCCCAAACTGATCAATGTTTTTTCCACGCGCTCACGTGAACACTCACATTGAAAATGGATATCCAATTCATCGAGAATCCGAACGTCCGGCAACATCCAGCGCAGCATTTCATCAAGTTCCAACCCTTGATCCAGCAAAGCGGTAACGGGCGGAATGGAGCTGACTGCATTTTCGATCGCAGTTATCTCATCATCATTCAAGCCTGGAAGCAATTGAATAATAAATCCACCGGCCACAATAACCGAGTTATCAGTATCTACCAGCACACCCAAGCCCACCGCTGACGGGGTCTGCTCCGATTTGGCAAAATAATAGGTAAAGTCCTCACCCAGTTCACCGGAAATAATCGGAGTACTGCCGCGATACGGTTCTTTTAACCCCAAATCCTTGATGATATGAATGAACCCCTCTGTACCTACAGCACCCGCTACATCCAGTTTGCCCATACTATTGCTCGGCAAATGCACATGTGGTTCAGTAACATAACCTCGCACTTCCCCTACAGCATTGGCATCAACGACGATTTGCCCAATCGGTCCATCACCTTTAACTTGAATGGTTAATCGCTCTTTGCCTTTTAGCATAGAACCCATAATAGCTCCTGCTGTGAGGGTTCGCCCCAAAGCAGCGGTAGCCGTTGGATACGTATCATGTCTTCTCCGCAATTCCTCTACCAATTGAGTTGTCCGAACAGCAAAAGCTCTAACCCTCCCATCCATGGCTGTGCCACGAATAAGTCGATCCTGCTTATTTTCCATATTTATATCCTCCCCTATTCTCCAGGACAGCTATGCTGCTTATTTTCGTTGTATTGCTCATCATTGAAGCATAATTTCCTACTATATAAACAACCTGCATCGACAGATCACGCGAATTGTTCAAAAACGTAACATATTTCAGTATAGACGAAAAACGCCGCTAATCCAAACCGATAAGATCATCGGTTGGACGCAGCGGCAGCTTATATCCACTTTTTTATTCAGCGTTACGTTGGTAAATGATACGTAATCCTTCAAGCGTCAACATCGGCAACACTTTCTGAATGCTCTCTGTCTCTGATGCGATTAGCTCTGCAAGACCTCCGGTAGCAATAACCGTAGGCTCCGCCTGCATTTCTTCCTTAATGCGCCTCACAATGCCATCCACTTGCCCAGCATAACCGAAGATAATCCCAGCTTGCATGGCATGAACCGTATTACGACCAATAACCTTTTTGGGTTTCTCCAACTCGATACGGGGCAGCTTGGAAGCCCGTTGATACAGTGCCTCTGTCGAAATTCCGATACCCGGCACTATTACACCACCCAAGTAGTTCCCCTTATCGTCAATACAATCAAACGTCGTCGCGGTTCCAAAATCCACCACAACCAGCGGCCCGCCGAACCGTTCGACAGCCGCAACAGCGTTCACGATCCGATCCGCACCTACTTCACGCGGATTCTCATAACGCAGGTTAAGACCGGTCTTGATTCCCGGTCCGACGATTAACGGCGTTTTGCCTATGTATTTATCGCACATTTCTTCTAATACACGGACCAATGGCGGAACGACAGAGGAAATAATAACTCCATGGATGTCATCCTTTAATACGCCACCCATACTAAAAAGATTATGTATGAGTACGCCGTATTCATCTGCGGTTGCCTGTCTGGAGGTACTTATCCGGTAATGGTGCAACAGCTCCCGCCCTTCGTACATCCCCAGAACAATATTGGTATTACCTACATCCACTACAAGAATCAATGGGTGTCACCTATCTTTCTTTGCGTTAAGGTCAAGGCTGATATCCAGACTATGAAAGGAGTATGTCAGCCTGCCTACAGAAATCACATCTACGCCACTCTCAGCCATCTCACGCACTGTATCCAGCGATACATTGCCCGAGGCTTCTGTTTTGACATGTGGTGCCCGTTCCCGAATGAACCGAACGGCTTCCTTCATATCTGGGGCAGACATGTTATCCAGCATAATGATATCCGCCCCAGCTTCCAGGGCTTCCTGCACTTGTTTCATGTTTTCCGTCTCTACTTCAATCGTCATCGTATGCGGTATATTAGCACGCGCTCGACTCACAGCTTGTTCAATCCCACCTGCGCCCTTAATATGATTATCCTTAATCATAACAGCATCGTACAGGCCAAAGCGATGATTCGAGCCACCGCCTACACGAACAGCATACTTCTCCAGCAGCCGATGTCCCGGTGTTGTTTTGCGTGTATCCACCAAGCGGGTGGACAAACCATGCAATTGATCTATAAAAGCTCGAGTCCGCGTGGCAATGCCAGACATTCGTTGGAGCAAATTTAACGCCAGTCGCTCTCCAGTCAGAATCGCATGGGTACTTCCATTTACTTCAGCCAAAACGCTTCCCTTTTCAATCCACTGTCCATCGGTCACCAGCGGAGTGAACGACAAGGAAGGGTCCACTACCTGAAATACAAGGGCAGCCACGGGTAAACCCGCAACTACGCCGCTCTCCTTGGCATGAATGACAGCCTTGGATTGGTGGCCCTGCTCAATCGTCCAGCGCGTGGTCACATCGCCAGAGCCCGTATCTTCTCGCAGCCAGCTGCGAATTTGTGCCGTCAGTTCCTCCTGATATCCACTAAACTCTCCATAAAGCTCGCTGTTAGATGTCATGAACGTACTCCTCCGTTATCCCTTGATCACGTCGCTGCTGGACATGCTTTCGCCAGGCGCTATCATCTGTCTCAGGAAAATCCTCGCGATAATGCGCTCCCCGGCTCTCCTCACGCAGTAGCGCACCATCTGTTACTAATAAAGCACATGTGAGCAAATTGGCAAATTCGATCTCTTCCCGGCTAGCGATCACAGCCTTGAAAATAGGCAATTGCCCTTGCAGCTCATCTAATGCTGCTTGCAGCCCCTCGCCGTGCCGACGAACTCCAGCATAACGAACCATTGCTTCTTGCAGCTTATGCCGTTGCTCCGTGACGGATGAAGCCGGGAACTCTGTGCGGTTATCGCTATAAGATATCAACGTATGGCCGACCAGCGGTGGCAATGAATGCAGTCGCTCAATAATCCTGCTGGCGAATACAATAGCTTCAGATAATGAATTGCTCGCAAGACGATTAGCTCCGTGAACACCTGTAGAAGAGGTCTCTCCGCAGGCGAATAAACGCGCAATGGAGCTTTCCCCGTGTAAATTGGTCTGAACACCACCCATCATATAATGGGCAGCAGGCGCAATGGGAATCCAGTCTGTCGTCATATCCAAACCAAATGACAGACATGTCCGATAAATGGTTGGAAAACGTCGCTTCACCCGCTCAGGCGGCTCATGCGTAATATCCAAGTATACAAACGCAGCTTGGGTGCGTTCCATCTCATGAATGATAGCACGAGCTACGATATCTCTGGGTGCAAGCTCCTGCCGTGAATCATACTTGTCCATGAAGCGTTCTCCGTGAATATTGCGTAACACGGCTCCTTCTCCCCGTACAGCTTCGGAAATTAGAAACCTTGGAGCGCCCGGATGGCACAACGCCGTAGGATGAAACTGTATGAATTCCATATCCCGGACAATCGCCCCAGCACGATACGCCATAGCAATACCATCCCCGGTTGCAATATCCGGGTTGGTCGTATAACGGTATAATTGCCCGCTACCTCCTGAGCACAAAATCGTTGCATTAGCAGTGATATACGACCTTTCCCCACCTGGCTTTTGGACGAGGGCCCCAATACACTCACCATGCTCAGTCAGCAGGTCGACGACCATGCACTCTTCCCACACTTCGATACCGGGATGAGCAGCAACCTGCTTTGACAACGCACGAACAATTTCATAACCCGTAGCGTCCCCATTCGCATGCAAAATACGCCGATGGCTATGCGCTCCTTCCCGTGTCAATGCTAGTTCACCATCCACACGATCAAAAGCCGTTCCCATACGTATTAACTCTTGAATACCACCTGGACCTTCATGGACAAGCGTTCTGACCGCCTCTGGTTCGCACAAACCTGCACCAGCAATCAGGGTGTCCTGCATATGATAAGCAGGTGTATCCTCATCCGATGTGACAGCAGCAATACCGCCTTGAGCATAACGTGTGTTGCTTTCCATCAAAGTCTTCTTGGTGATCAGCAACACTTTCCGATTCTCTGCAGCCTTAATGGCTGTATATAAGCCCGCAATGCCCGAGCCGATAATTAACACGTCGGCTTCCAATCGGGTCAATTCCGCTACATCAAAATCAACTAGATATCTTGGAATCATGCCTTCACCTGATTTCACAGAAGAATAGCGCACACCATAGGTTCTACAGTATGCGCTCACGTATATGTTCAAAATAATAGAAAGTCGATTGCAGCAGCTGTTGGCTTTTATAAGCTAAGAAGACGACAGCCGTTTATTTAACAATAAATGTACACAACGTTCCGGTGTCTGTCAAATCACGTTAGCAATAATCTTCCATTTAAAAAGCTCCGGAAAACCAATAATACCTGGTTCCCCGGAGCTTGCATATAAGCTTATTCAACTATCCATTGAATGATTAGGTTGTTGTCGGTGGAGTACCACCGGAGTTGCCCGAATTGTTATCATCCTCTGGCTTTTGCAGATTAGGGATATCATTCGGTTGATCTGTTGTATTCTTAGGCTCTTCATCCTTACCTTGAATACGTACACGGACGTCTCCAATGTTGTCGATCACAGGCTCACCGTTTTCCGGTGTTCCTTCTCCCTCAGTCGTGCCACCATCCAAAGAACCTGTCTCAATCAAACGTTTGATTTGTTCAAGTTCCAAGGTTTCTTCTACCAGCAAGGTTTGAGCAATCAAATGAACCTCTTTGGAATACTTGGTCAGGAGTTCTCTAGCACGCTCATAAGATTCAGTGATGAAACGATTCATCTCCTGGTCAATCTGATAAGCGATCTGATCACTGTAGTTCTGCTCATGACCGATATCGCGTCCAAGAAATACTTGGCCTTGTGAAGTACCGAACTGCATCGGACCAAGTTTCTCACTCATACCATATTCTACGATCATGCTACGTGCGATGCTTGTTGCTTGTTGGAAGTCGCTATAGGCTCCTGTTCCGATTTCACCAATGAACAGTTCCTCGGATACGCGTCCACCCAACAATCCAGTGATTTTGTCCAGCAATTCCTGCTTGGTTGTCAGCATGCGGTCTTCCTTCGGAAGCATGATAACATATCCGCCTGCACGTCCACGTGGAATAATTGTTACCTTGTGAACCATATCGGCATTTTCCAAGAAGAAACCGATAATCGTATGGCCTGCTTCATGATAAGCAACAATTCGTTTCTCGCGGTCACTGATTACGCGGCTGCGTTTTTCTGTACCTACGATAACACGGTCGATGGCTTCATCTACTTCTCGCATCGAAATATCCCTGCGGTTACGACGAGCCGCCAACAAGGCAGCTTCGTTCAACAGATTTTCGAGATCAGCGCCTGTAAAGCCTGTTGTACGTTTCGCAATTACGTCCAATTTAACATCCTTCGTTAATGGCTTGTTGCGAGCATGTACATACAATACTGCTTCACGGCCTTTAACATCTGGACGGTCAACCGTAATTTGCCGGTCAAAACGTCCTGGACGAAGCAACGCCGGGTCTAGAATATCCGGACGGTTTGTAGCAGCTACGATGATAATACCTTCGTTTGCGCCGAATCCATCCATTTCTACGAGCAATTGGTTGAGCGTCTGCTCACGTTCATCATGTCCGCCACCCAATCCAGCGCCACGTTGACGTCCAACGGCATCAATCTCATCAATGAAAATGATACAAGGTGCGTTCTTCTTAGCGTTCTCGAACAAATCGCGAACACGGGAAGCACCGACCCCGACGAACATTTCTACAAAATCAGAACCTGAGATACTGAAAAACGGTACTCCAGCCTCGCCTGCAACAGCTCTTGCCAAGAGTGTTTTACCCGTACCTGGAGGGCCCACTAACAGAACACCTTTCGGGATACGAGCGCCCACAGCTGCAAACTTGCGTGGGTCCTTCAAGAATTCTACGACTTCGACAAGCTCCTGCTTCTCTTCGTCAGCCCCTGCCACGTCCTCGAACGTAACCTTCTTCTTCTCTTCGTTATACAGACGGGCTTTGCTCTTGCCGAAGTTCATAACTTTGCCGCCACCGCCCTGTGCCTGATTAAACAGGAAGAAGAACAACAGGAACATGATCACCAAAGGAATGATAGAAGTCAAAAACGTCAGCCAGATGCTCTCGCCTTCCATTTTCTTCTGTACATATTCAAACCCGTTCGTTTCGCTGGCATTTACCAGTTCACTTAGTGCTTGATCCGTTGGTGGAACATATACGGAAAAATTGGTCGATTTAGCATTAGCCGGCTGCTTCTTATATGCACCGGTTACAAGATAGGCGTAACCGTCAAATTGGACCGTTACTTTAGAGATGTTATTAGCTTTAACCTCTTGCCGTAATTGGTCATATCTAGGGAGATCGGAGGCTTCGTTACTGTTACTAACAAACTGAACGATACCCACCACAACTAAAAAAAGAATCAAATAAAAACCAGAATTCCGGATGAACCGATTCATCCCCTACCTCCTCTCGAGACACTTAAGTTATTTTACCATAGCCTGTAAGTCCTTCTCAACAAAGGGCCTTATTTAGTCCTAGGACTGGAGGCTGAGATTAGCTGGTATAGATTTCCGGCTTCAAAATCCCTATGTATGGGAGGTTCCGGTAGTGCTCGGCATAGTCCAGACCATAGCCGACAACAAACGCATCTGGAAGCGTAAATCCAGTATAATCTGCTTCAAGATTAACCGTCCGGCGTGCAGGCTTGTCGAACAAGGTTACGACACATACCGAATTGGCATTACGATTCTTGAGCAGTTCAATCAAATGTGTCAGCGTCAGGCCGCTGTCGATAATATCTTCGACAATCAGAACGTCGCGTCCTTCCACAGATGCGTCCAAATCCTTAATGATTTTGATGATACCTGAGGATTTTGTGGACGCTCCATAACTTGATACAGCCATGAAATCAAGCTCCAATGGCACTGTAATGGATTTAACCAAATCAGCCATAAAGATAAACGCACCTTTCAGTACGCAAATCACCAATGGATTTTTCCCTTCATATTTTACGCTGAGCTGTGCACCCAATTCCTTAATTTTACTCTGAATTTCTTCTTCGCTGATCAATATTTCCTGAATATCATTTTGCAACGGTGTAAACCTCCTAAGTTTATACTATGAAAGCCGTTCCTGTGCAATTACCGGTGCCCCGGACTCTCTCGTCTTTGCCATGACATATATATAACCGAAGACGTGTGCTCTTGCACCGCGGCATGTACAGAACGTCGTACGCCCGGAATCCAGAGAATAGCTCCAGAGTGGTCGCAGACGATGGGAATAACGGAACGCATTGAAGGAGGTATTTTTTCATTAATAAAAATATCTTTAACCTTTTTTCTTCCGTTTAATCCCATTACATACATGGTATCTCCAGGTAATCGCGAGCGTACAGTCAAAGGCAGACTCAATTGATCTGCGTCGAACCACGCTTCCTCCTTATTGGCCGGATGATCCCCATCCAAATAGGAAGCCCTTCGCCACCGAAGTATACCACCTGCCTCAGGCAACTCTAGCTCACCGGAAATAGGCAATACACTTAGTCCATAGCACCATTCGCCCATAACGACTTGCGTACGGTCAAACAAAACCGCTTGGTCATATTCGCGGACTCCAACCGCACCGCCTCCCAAATCCAAACTCCATGTAGACGATGCCTCTTGGAGAAGTCTTAGTCGAACGGTCTCAATTTTACGAAAATCAAAATTTTCACTGTCCGAAGGCAGATAATTTAATATTAGTTTAATCAACCTCCGTTGTAAAGCAACGGGTAGCTTACGGTATGAAGCGATGGGAAACATGTACCTGCCATTATCCAAGCTCACCATTTTCTCGTATACTGACAGCGTAGATGCCTCCATAAAGTCATTTTCGTCAGCCATCGTTTCGGCCAGCCGGTTCAGAGATGGTGTCAGTCGCTCATTATATTGCCCCAAAAAAGGAAGCACATCCATGCGGATGGCGTTACGGCGGTATTTGGACGATAAATTAGTGCTGTCTATCACGTAGGAAAGACCATACAAGTTACAAAACTCAATCAGGTCAGCCTTGTACATACGTAGCAGCGGGCGAATGAGTTGCACATTTTTTTCATTGCGTGCCAAACGCATACCCGCCAAACCTGCTGGGCCGCTACCACGCAGCAAGTGCAAGAGAACCGTTTCGGCTTGATCGTCGCCATGGTGAGCCATTGCAATATGCTGTGCTTCCCACTTTGTAGCCATATCATGTAAAAAGCTGTAGCGCAGCTCGCGTGCTGCTTCCTGTGGTCCCTTACCACTCTCCTTCATATAAGCGGGTACATCGACCCGAGTCATTTCAAATGGAAGTTCAAGCTTTCGGGCAATATTGCGTACCACTTCAGCCTCCGCATCCGATTCCTCTGGTCTGAATCCATGATGAACGTGAGCGCAGACGAGTTGTAAAGGCATATGTATAACGGATATTTCATGTAAAATGTGCAAAAGGGCCACCGAATCCGGCCCACCGGATACAGCAACCACAATGCAGTCTCCGGGGCTCCACAGTGAATGATCTCGCGCCAAGGCGAGCACTTCCTGTACAACACCGGTCGGTTTTGTTGTTCCCATTCCCGACCCTCTTTTCTTCCGACCGTAAAAATGATGATCATCTGTTATCTTATGTAAGTCATGCTGCTACCTTAACGCAATCCAGAGCGCTCCGGCAAGCAGCAAAAGCGATACCGTGAAAGCATATCCCAGCCAGCGTGGATTCCCTCTTTTGACCGACGATTGCCTGACATGTGCGGAAGCCAAACGTGACCAAGATCGGGCCGCTGCACGAGTATCGGAATATTCTCCACGCACTGCACCCAGTAGCCATTCGGCATAGGGGCGTAATACACGGCTGCGGCGAATGATGACCGTCAATTCTGCCGTATTACGCAACTGTGGCAGCCTGCTGGCAGCCGCCTTTAACGATTCGCTCTCCAATATATGAATCGTTAGAAGAGCGAAGGCAAACAGGTCATACTGGGAATCGGCATTTCGGCTGCCAGCATTCCAAAATCCCCTGTCATACCATTCTGTAAATTGTTTAACACTCCGGCCAGCAAGAGACACCCCACCGTAGTCAATTAATTCAGCCTCTCCATAGGCATTGACCAAAATATTCTGCGGCTTCAGGTCGCCAAACACCCACCCTGCCTGATGGAGATCCGCCAGACGATTCAGTATACCGGTTCCAGCCACGCCATACCATTCCGGCCCTTTGGCTGCCACAAAGCGATGAAGTGGATCACCCTTAACGTACCGCATAACATAAAAGGGTATCTCTCCGCTGCGTAACACTACATCATCCACCTCAAACAAAAAGGAAGGATTTCCATTTCGCTGGAGGGCGGCCTGAGTGCCCTGAGACTGCAATGTGGTCAGCACATTAATCTCCGATTGCAGATCAAGCGTGTTCTTCCCCATTTTCAGAGCAAATTGCCGATCGGCCTGTGCTTCTTTTACCAAATATACAGTTCCGTTCGCTCCCCGGCCCAGCAAGCGCTGGATGACATAGCTGCTCCGCTTCCACTTGCCCTTGATGACCGTTCCGGGTGCAAGAACGGGATCAGACGACGTAGTCACCGAGCATCCCTTCTCCTTTGCCATAGGATTCTTCCAGATCTTTCTGTTCCCCTAGTGTAACATATCGGTAATAATCAATCACTTGTAAAATGGCAGGACCTGTCGGCGTCGCCCCTTTCATCCGCAAGCGTCCAAATATCGATTTGATCTGGTTAAGCTCAGAGGTCCAACCGATATCCATGACTGCGTCTTCTCCCATTTTGCCGCCCGGAAAATGAAATACCGATAGACGGCTGTGTCCGCTTCTCGACTGCAAGCTGAGCAGCAAATCGCGAATGCTGTCCTCTACAGCAGGCAGCTTGGGCTTCATGCTCGCACTTGCATCAATGAGCAAGGCAATCTCCAGGGTGCTTGTTTCTGTCAGCTCGTCCATCACCTCAACTACTTGGGCTCGTTTTGCCGGAGGAAGTTCACCGATATGTTTGGCGCCACCCTCGCCCAAAATGTGCGTTAACTCTCTATTAACCGCCTGCTGAATGGTTTGAACCACCGTTTTGCGCGTCATCATCTGCATGGTCTGTGCCAACTGCTTCGTCCCAACGATTTGGCTAAACCCTCCCCCTGCTTTAGCAATTTCTTGAATCTCCGCGCTGCCAAGCTCGCCAATAGTTCCATAATCTATGACTCCGGCGACATTCACTGTAATACCTTCCCGTAGAGCTTGGGCAGCCGCCATGACTGGACTAACACCTACATTTGAGCACCCGTCTGTAATGATCAAAATTTGCTTCATCGTTTTTTGACCTCCGCTTCCTCTTAATCTATTCCGATAGATTCTATCTTTGCCTAATCCGGAACGATTCAAACGAAGGATGCGGATTTTTAAAAAACGAATAAGGAATTTCCCGGGCAATGTCGGATTAGCTCACCGTCCGTGGACGTTCCAACCACCTCATGCCAGGTACATGGAGAGTTGCCCATTCTGGGCGGAAGTGATCTATTTTACTAACGACTACTGTCATATCGTCATAGATTTGATTTTGTTGGTATCGAATAACCCGTTCTAGCAAACAGTCGGCCAACTGCTGAGGATCTTCGCTTTCAATTTCCTGAATCATGCGTTTCATCCATATTTCCTTATTAACCGCGTAACCCGGTGAGTCGTATATACCGTCTGTAATCATAATGAGAATATCACCCGGCTGGAGCTGCAGGGATACCAAATCAATTTCAATATCCTGTATAATGCCAATCGGCAAATTGCTGGCAGATACGGGAATGACCTCCTCTCCTCTTTTAATAAAGCTTGGCGTAGACCCAATTTTCATAAAGGTTGTCTGGGCCGTATACTGATCAATCAGCGCCATATCGACCGTAGCATACATTTCCTCAGGTGATCGCAGCATCAGGACAGAGTTAACCGACTTGATCGCCAATTTTTCGTCCATACCCGATTGCAGTAATTCCTCTAAAATGTTAAGTGCTGCACTGCTCTCTTGCTGCGCGCGCTCTCCGTTCCCCATACCATCGCTTAACGAGACTGCAAAAGTCCCGTTCCCTAGCTCCATCATGCTGTAGCTGTCTCCTGAGAAAAAATCGCCTCCTTTGGCGGCGCTAGCTACCCCTGTAGCAATCTCATACGTTTTAGCAGAGCCGAACATGACTGTAGCTAAGCCTTGGCGGCGATCTGCCTCCGTTTCGCGCATCACAGCTATATGCTCGTCCAGTATGTCCGACAGCAGTGGAGCAATGATTTTCCGACATTCATCAAATCCCCTTGTATAGGCATGGACAATCTCTATTTCTACCTGACCTGCATCCAGGTTAATAATCTCAATAGATTGGATGGACAATCCCAGTCTATCAAGAGCCTCTCGTATTTGCTCCTCCTGCCGATGCATGGTCTGCCCTTCCCGCTGAATTTCTCGCGCTAAATCCTCCATAATTTGTGATACACCCGATAGCTGGTCAGCAACAAGCTGACGACTATCGTATACTTGGCGCTTCCATTGCATATTATGTTGGTAGAGGCTATACTGCTGCTTCATCACTTGCAGGACAGCGCCCGTTTTAGCACATGCCTTGCTCCATTGCGGGGGAATCTGTTCCGGCTCCAAATCCGGGTTATCCTCAATGGCGCTCATCATTTCAGTCATATACTGATGGGTTTGCATGAACTTGCCGTCCCAGCACTGCTCACACTTGAAGCAGGAGGCACATGTCCCTTCCGCCACCGCATTCATAAAGTGTTCGATTTCACCATCCGACTTCGCGCCCTCACTTGCAGATATCTGGTGAAAGCTGCGGGATAGCTGACTGAATACACGGGAAAACTTCGTTACTCGCTCTGCGGTAAGATCGCGGACCCTTTTGGCATATTCATGCTGAGATTTAGCATGGTCCTGCGTACCGGGAACATAGGTAGAAACCGCTTTAAAGAAACTTTTTGGGGTCATTAAAAATAATAGAATCGCCGCACAGCTCTCCCAGGTTGATGTCAGCACGTCTCCGGTCCCATCCAAATAGATCGTCAGAATGGAGGAGCCTAGCAGCATCCCAAGCGCAACAGCACCCTTTTTCCCTTCACGCAGCATCCCTGCCAGCAAACCTGCAAAAGCGAGTAAACTCATCTGCACAATTGCAGACATATTGGCCAAGCTTAAAATTAAACCGGTAATGACACCGACCGATGCACCCAGCGAAGCACCTCCCACCAAAGCAAACACCAAGACCAAATATCGCGACAATACATGATCGACAGACAATGAATGAACAGTCCATCCTACTGCTCCTGTCATCACAGAGGCTAATAAAATAATAAGACATAAAATTTCCTCATTTTTGAGCTGGCTTGTCTTCTTGCGGTACGTAAACAACGGTATGGCCTGTGTGAATACCAGCGTAAGCATAAAGCTGAGAACCGCATCCGTTCCCACAATGATAAGTTCATACCATGTGAAAGTTGGAGCCATCACGGCGTTAAATAAATTGACCATAAACACAGACAAGAAAACCATAAGCGGAGCATAGGATAGTTCCAGACGATCGAAGGTTCGTAACCCGCGATACAGGAAATAAAATACCAGTAGCTCACCACCAATCATAAATAACGATGGGTAAGGAGCTAACAGGCTGCCTAACACAACGGATACAGCTACAGGCAGCATCAGGTCACGCCGAAGAAACGTAATGACCGCAAAATAAGCGAGGGCAAAAGGAGAAAGCTCGTCCAAAATAGTGGCGCGTCCCAGTAGAACTCCCATAGCCGACAATAGCAGCATCCATCTTTGCGCTGTTACCCATTGCACCACTTTATGTGAATCCAGCCGTTTTCTGAGTCTGGAAGACCAACCTTCCGTACGCTCTTTGGATTTGGACTTTCTAGATTTTAACCCCGGAAAATGTACCACGTTCCATTTCTCCATCATGCGTCAGGCACCCCATTCATCAATTTGATGTTCCCATCTTAAACCGGAACGACTGAGAAAGTTTGTCAGAACCCCACGTCTTATTCCAAGAAATTTCCGACAAAAAAACGTTCTGCGCGAAAGGACAGAGCATCACCTTGAACATCAAGCTACGCCCGTATGGAAGCAGATGGAAGTTGTGTCTCTTAACTCCTTGCTTGACCTCTCTATGTCGTCCATCACTATGACCAAGACTAGCGATTTGCACAGAAGATAGACGGAAAACCGTTGGAGTTTGTCGGACGATTATGTCCTCACGACAAAAAAAACATTCGCTTTCCAGCACGAATGCTTTCCTCGTCTTCATCAAAATTGCGAATCTCATAAAATGCATGTATAACGATAACCGGATTTATCGTCCACACCCATTGCATGTCGCATCTATTGTCGGTAGAACGCAAAAAAACCGTAGCAGTCTTTCGACTGTACGGTTTTCCGTGTATGGTTGATACGGTTGTCAAAGTGAATTAAACACGCTTCGCGCCGCGTCCTCCGCGTTTACCTTCGGTGTTCTTTTTCAGCGACGAAATGCGTTCCTCACTATCTTTCAGGAAGCGTGACATTTTATCCTCAAATGAAGGTTTACCCGGTGCAGGCTTGAAAGAACGGCCTCCACGATCGCGGTTGAAACCACCGCCACCACCACCGCGTCCTTGACTTGGACCTGAACCTCCACCGCCGAAACGGTCGCCTCCGCCTGGTCCTCCCGTACGCTCCGGTCTTGGAGCTCTTGGGGGACGGGCTTCACTTGCCGGCTTGTCAATCGTTTGCTTAATGGAAAGTCCGATTTTGCCATCTTTGTCAACATTAATGACTTTCACCGTCACGACATCATTAATCTTCAGGTGGTCGTTAACATCCTTAACATAGTTATCGGCGATTTCCGAGATGTGAACGAGACCCGTGACACCTCCAGACAAATCCACAAATGCTCCAAAATGCGTGATGCCTGTCACTTTGCCCTCTAACTTGGTGCCCACTTCAATTGCCATAGAATAAAATGATCCTCCCTTAAAATATACAACCGATTTTTTTGCAAAAAAATCCCGCTGTGGTGATTTGATTATACAAAATGGCGGAACCAAGGTCAACTAAGCATTGGCCCGATAATGTTCCTATTTCTGATCTCCGATGATTGGCGTCTCTTCCGGTTTGTAAAGACCGTACTTACTTCTGGCAATCTCGCCAATGTACTCAGGGTCCTTGAGACGATTCACTTCGGTTTGAAGCTGTTGTTCCGTTTGTGTAGCAGCTTGCTTCTGCTTTTCCTTCTGGATGAGCTGTTCATTTCGATCGGCCATAATCATGCCTTGAGAAAAAAAGGTAAAAATTGCCCAACTACCAAAGGCGGCAAGCGATAGCAACCAAATCATGATTCGCCTGCGCCCGCCCGCGTTGGACTTGGACGTAGAAGATGAATGGCGATCTACAGACGAATTACGCATGATACTACCTCCTTCCAAACCATCTTTTCGCTGTGTTTTTCAGTCTGATACCCAGCTTTACGAGCGACTCTGGAGTCCTCCAGCGCGCTTTAAGTGGACCGATCAGCCATAGGATCGGCTTCCAAACCGGCATCAGGATGTATATCAGCATCCTTCCCAGGAACACAATAAGTGCCCATGTCCATCCGACTAGCTTGCGTAACAGCCGATACAGCGCTAACACCGGAAGAACAATCAGGATGCGCAGTATGCTGTTCACGATCAACGTCAGTCTGCGAACTATCTCTAATAACATTACCACAAAACGTTGGGTTGTAACACTAAAGGCCCAAAAATAGAGCCAAACCCCCAAAAGTAGTCCTAAAAAGACATAAAACCGCAGCTCACCGCGATTACTCGCGTATAGCACACGGAAAATAAACAAAGCCGAGGCCACCCAGTACAGCACGTCCAATATATGAACGCTCCAGCGGGCAAAATGAAAGCGGATGGACAGCACCCGGTAGCTGTCAAACACCACTCCCATGGCTATGCCCGACACCAGCATCCACGTTAACGTCAGCCATTGCGTGTAAGGGTTCATTTGAAGATCTTGCCGAATAGGCTTTTTCCGTTTTTAGCCGGGGCCCCGGGCTCCAGGTAGACGAGGGAAGTAATCAGACCTTCAATGGACAACAGTCCCTCTTCTAGGCTGAGGTTTTTGATATGTAAATGTTGTCCGCGAATGGTGAGATGGCCCAGCTCGGTCTGAAGCAAAAATTCTTCACTGTCAAAGCTCTCCACATTGCTGACGCCTGAAATATCGAGTTGCTTGCGGCTTTGCATGCGCAGATCATGGTGCTTTGACTTCCCTTGTTCAATCATGGCATGTACCCCTCCTTCTGTTCTTAGCTTATGAAGGGGGCCGTATGATTTAGAACCGCTTTTGCTGTTAATCAGCATATGGTGGACGAAAACTCGTCATCTAAAGAAAAAAAGCACTCCTTCATAAAATAATGAAGGAATGCTTTCATGTACAGTTGTGAGAAAATCAGATGTCTGCTTACCAGTTTAAACCATTGTCCCTGGCAATAGGCTCTTCCTTTACCAACGTGTACATACTTGCAGCCTCGTCCTTGCGTGTAGTGTCGGCGAGCCGTTCCACTCGCACGGTCACCAGCTTCTGGCCAAACTGGACGGTAATTTCATCGCCTACTTTGACCGCACTGCTCGGCTTGGCTTCGCGTCCGTTCACCAGCACTCTCCCTTGTTCGGAGACGTCCTTGGCTACCGTACGCCGCTTAATCAGCCGCGAGACTTTCAAGAATTTATCAAGACGCATTAGTTAACGGCTTCTTTAAGCTTATTACCGGCTTTAAAAGCAGGAACGGTCGATTCTGGAATTTCAATCGTGTTACCGGTTTGTGGATTGCGGCCTGTACGGCTGGAACGCTTGCGTGTTTCGAAAGTACCAAAGCCGATCAGTTGCACTTTGTCACCGCTAGCGAGTGCATCTGTAATTTCACCAAGAACGCCATTCAATACAGCTTCAACGTCACGTTTGCTCAAACCGCTTTTGCTGGAAATATTGTTGATCAGATCTGTCTTGTTCATAAGATAAAAGCCTCCCAAATGTCAAAAAATAATCATCACGCTGCATGTCCATTGATGGAGCAGACGTGAGGTCCAACTGTGGCCGAAGCCCTTCTGAATGTCACTGTAACACGCTTAACTATAAGCTACAGTTATTTTCAGAATTACTACAAGTTATTCTGGCTTGTCCGTAAAAATCCTGCAATGACAGGCGTTTTTTTATTCGACCCCAGTTAAGCCAACATCCTACTACAAAACTCTGCCCATTGGCAAGTCCTCTCAAACTGGGCCTTCTTTCAACCCTGCATATGTCTCATTTTACTGTTCTGTGCAGCCAAAAGCGAATATGTGGAATCACGCTTTACCAAGGAGCTTTTTCGCTTCCTGCCAGTAAGTCTCCATTTCATCTACGCTGCTTTCTTCGGGACGACGCCCCTGCTCGCGTAATTTCTGCTCAATATACTGGAAACGGTCGACAAATTTGCGATTGGTAGCCGACAATGCCTCTTCCGGGTCTACTCCCATAAACCGGGCTGCATTCACGGCAACAAATAGCACATCGCCTAACTCCAGCAACTGGGCTTCCGCAGCATGCCCTTCACGAACCGCTTCCTTCAGCTCAGCCACTTCTTCGTCCAATTTATCGAATACGCCCTCAATGCTATCCCAGTTAAAGCCCACTTTAGCTGCTTTCTTCTGGAGCTTGTACGATTTCATAAGAGCAGGCAGATCTCGGGGAACCCCGTCCAGTACAGAAGGGTATGCCGCCGTCGTGCCTTTAAGCCGTTTTTCCTCAGCCTTCATCTGCTCCCAGTTTTGCAGCGCTTCTTCCGCATCATTCGCTTGATTGTCACCAAATACATGTGGATGACGGAAAATAAGCTTATCATTCAGCCCCTGGATAACATCATACACATTGAAGGTTCCGACTTCCTCTTCCATTTGGGCATGCAGCAAAATTTGCAACAACAGATCGCCCAGCTCTTCCTTCATATGCTCAGGGTCGTCCTCATCTATCGTTTCGATGACTTCATACGTTTCTTCGATCAGATTTTTGCGAATCGACTGATGTGTCTGTTCACGATCCCAAGGACAGCCTTCCGGGCTGCGCAAAATATCGACAATCTCGTGTAGACGGTCAAAAGAACGCCGTTTCAGCGCTTCATCTTCACTGCGAGGTATGTATACCAAGGATAGGTTCCCGTAGCCCTCTACTCGATCCAGCTCGTACAGCGGTACCTTGTGCACCGTTTCCTCCCCTTCTACCCCAAGGGCGTGACCGACATATACCTCATAATCGTCAGGATACCGCTCCATCAGGCACAGCTTCACATCAGAAGCCGTAAAGGTGTCATACACCTGTCCGATCAGTGTATGCAGCTGAGGCTGGAGCCAGCTGGCATCCAGTGTACCTGCGTCCAACAACTGAAAACCCTCAATCGGATCAAAACCAAGACGCACAAAAGCTTCATCCAGGAAACTTTCGCCGCCCAGAATATTCAGTTCAATCCCTTGCGCAGGACAACGCTCCTTAAGCAACTGCACCGCTGCTTCTGCCACCATAGGGTGGCCGGGAACCGCATAGACGATTTCGCTTCCGTCTGCCGCCTTAGCAGCCGTCGTAATCAATTGGCTGGTAATTTCCTCGTATACCTCTGGGAAAGACTCCTTTGTCTCATATACCTCGTCAAACGACTCAAAAGCCACTTCAAACTCATTTAGCACTTGAACCGCAGGATGCTCCTTGGTCCGCAGATACAGCGCTGAAGCGCCCCGCATTTTGTTCAATATCCCTATCGTAAGCTGATCCGGATCCCCCGAGCCCAAACCTACGACCGTTAATGTTACGCTCATATCCCATCCTCCGTTTCGCAGAAACAAGGCTCATGCTCGAAAAAATACACGGCCTAACCCCGCTTCCGCTTCCTTTGCTTTGGCATTACTATACCACAAAGTGGTATAGGCTCATAAAATGGTTGTCCCGATTCACGCCGTAAGCCGTATGCCTGGCTAAGCCAGTACACGTAGCCTGCGCAGCACGGCTGCCAGCGGGCGTCCGAGCTTGGGCACCGCCACAAGCTCGGCTTCCGTGATCAGCCTCAAGCGTGCGAGGCCGATCACGAACACTGCGGCGCCTGCGGCTACACCCAGCAGGCTCTCCACGGCTGCCGTGGCACGACCTTCGGCAGCCCACCCCAAGACACCCAGCACAGCGCTGGTGCCCCACATCGCTGCCCCGGCCGCACCAGCCAGGGCGATAAGCAGCGCCGCCGGCTTGAGCACGCTGGCGGACCAGCTCGCGCGCAGGCCTACCAAGCGAGCCAGCAGCACGATGTTGATCACTGCCGCCAGCAGATAGGCGACAGCCCCCGCAATGGCGGCTCCAGCCGTGCCTAGCTGCGGCACGAGCAGCCAGTTTAGCAGCGCCTTGGCTGCTGCGGCCGCGAGCATCGCCAGAGCCGGCGCGCGAACTGCGCCAAGCCCTTGCAGCAGCGCAGCCGAGATAATGCTGAGCGTGCCGCCTACGGCGGTTAGCGCCATCCAGCGCATGACCCCGCTGCCGGTGTCGTCCGCATACAGCATCACATTGACGGGCACAGCCAGCACGATCAAGCCTGTCGCAGCGGCCAGTCCCAGTAGCCAAAACCAGCGTAGCGATTGCTCGCACTGGCGACGTGCCAGTTCCGTACCGCCGGTTACCCGGGCCTCAGCCAGCGATGGAATGAATAATGCCGACAGGGTGGTGGCAAACATCATGACTAGCTGTACCAGCGGCAGACCTCGGTTATACACGCCAAAGGCCACCATAACCGCAGTATCGTCCAATCCCTCCTGCTTTAACAAGCGAGGTACAGTAAATGTGTCTACCAGGCTAATTAACGGAACGGCTAGCGCTCCAAGGCAAACAGGCAGGGCATAACGCAGTATCGCCTTTAACAAGGCACCATTGCTTTCCGCTGGGTGTAGCTCTCCAGCTTGTGCTTGCACTGTCGCCATGACCGTCCCTTGCCTTCTAAGCCTCTTCCTGTGATTTCGCCAATATAGCAACATGACGACCAAGCCCGCTGCTCCACCTGCTGCTGAACCAAACACGGCTCCGGCAGCAATCATATCTGCTCCCGCTCCTTGTGACAGCATGAGCAGCAACAGTATAATCATCACGCTTACCCTTATCGCCTGCTCCGTCACTTGGGAAACAGCAGTCGGAAGCATATTTTGCAAACCTTGAAAATATCCTCTCAGTCCCGCCATAACCGGCACGAACAAAAAGGCAAACGCCGCCGCCCTCACCGACGGAATGACGTGAGCATTGTCGATCCATTGACCAATGAGCGGCGCACACGTATACATCAGCACGCCCAGGATTAATCCGAAGACACCCAAGACAAGCGAAGATAACCGAGCAACACGTTGCCCCGCTGCTCGGTTTCCCACTGCCTCAAACTCAGCTACAAATTTGGATATTGCAGCCGGAAATCCAGCAGCTGCAATGGTAATGAACAGCGTATAAAAAGGATAAACCGTATTATAAATGCCAAACACGCCGTCGCCGCCGATATTCTGCAGCGGGATTTTTTGCACTGTGCCGATCAGCTTGCTCGCTACCGCTGCCAGTGTCAAAATGACAGCACCTCGTAGCAGCCGCGAAGCGGCGCGATTTTCCTGCATTCTCCGTCTCCACTCCCACCTGAAATATGCATCTTACCCGAGTCCTATTATACCGCCTCTTCTCACGGAAAGAAAAAAAACCCTGTGCAACGTAGGACGGCTTTCGCCATTCTGTACGTCATACAGGGGTGAAACGGGATGTTACTGTTCCATTTGTTTGCCCAGGAAGCCAGCGGCTGTTTCAGCCATTTTGACCTCCATTTCGGACATTTTTACATTTTCGTCCTTGTTCAACAATACAACGGAACCAATGGGATCACCACCGGAAACAATGGGAGCCGCCACAAAGGACGAGAGTGTTTCTTCGTGGTCTCGCGTTAGCTCATAAGAGCCGCTGGCTGTCTCCAGCACAGTTTTGCGATTATCCATACTACCTTCGATAATGCTACCGATTGGCTTGTCCAGAAACTCTTTTTTAGAGCCTCCAGCCACCGTAATAATGGTGTCCCGATCGGTAATCATTGTAATATGGCCCGTGCTTTCAAACAGGGACTCAGCATATTCTTTGGCGAAATCACCAAGTTCACCAATAGGTGAATACTTTTTCAAAATGACTTCTCCGTCACGATCCACAAAAATCTCAAGCGGATCTCCTTCACGAATTCTCAAGGTGCGGCGAATTTCCTTTGGAATAACTACCCGCCCAAGGTCATCAATACGGCGAACTATACCAGTAGCTTTCATTTCACATGTTGCCCCACTTTCTCAAGAAGAATTTAGTAAACTACTGACGGTATCGAAAGACGCTTCCACTCCCCCAGAAGCGGTCACGAAGAACGTCACGGTCATGGTGTTTATGGTGATATCTGACCATAGTATTCATCTGTTCCCAATTCCTTATGCATGTTCAGTTATTTACCTTCGTTTGTAGCTCCATCTTTGGCTGTTCCTGCCTTGGCATCGCCCGTACCGTTTGTTGTTGCGCCCGGTGTAGTTGTGCTACCGGCACCAGAAGTTGCACCGCTTTTCTCTTGCGTAGCTGGTACCTTCGGCAGATTGATTTTCAAATCAAGTTTCGTCAAATCATTTTCGGTAAAGTTTTGGATACTTTCCCCGGCCAATTTATTTTTCAGGGCAGCCTTTTCGTTGTCTTTCAATTTATCAAACGTTGGCTCATTGCGGGACTCCACTTTGATCACGTGATATCCGTATTCCGTTTCCACCGGCTCACCGATTTTGTTAATCGGTTGGGTCTCAGCGGCCTCTTTAAAGGCAGGTACCCATTGCGCTACGGATGCATTCTCATACAGACCTCCGTTAGACGCAGAACCTGGGTCTTCTGAATATTTCTTGGCAATCGTCGCAAAATCCGCTCCTCCGTCCAGCTTCGCCTTCACTTCTTTCGCCAGCTTGAGGGCATCCTCTTTTTTGCGCTGTTTCTTTGTTTTAGGATCTTGGAAGTTAATCAATACATGACGCACGGTTGCTGTCGTGAATTGATCTTTATTTTTCTCAAATTCCTGTTTTAGCTGATCATCTGTTACTTTGTTAGTTTCGCTGTTGATTACCGTCATTACACGCGTGAAGTAATCTTTCACACCTTGTTCAGTCAGTTTCTTATCACTCAGAAATGTCTTGAACTTATCTTCTCCGACTGACTTTTTATACTGCTCCAGTTGTTCGTTCCCTTCTTTGGCACCCTGCTCCTTGGCTTTGTCGTCCGCTTTAGCCGCCAGAAGCTTGTACACCACTTCCTGCTTTACAATTTGCTCTCGTACCTGATCCGAAGCTAACGCAGCCTCATACTCTGGGTACAGGAATTTCATCATACTGATTTCTTGGTTGAACTCATTTTCGGTAATCGTTCCACCCTTATAGGTCACGACAACCTTGCTGTTGTCCTTCGGTTCATCCTTGACCTTGTTCTCATCCGGTTGCTTCGTACATGCTGCCAGAACCGATATAGCTAGCAGCGCTGCCATTCCCAAGGAGAGCATTCTCCAAGGTTTTCTTTTATTTAGTTGTGGCATTTTGCAGTTCCTCCTTCAATGTGAATGCTTCTTTCAATGCACTCAAAAATTGTTCCAGCAGTTCTAGCAACTGTGGATCATTTAGACCTTTGCCCTTTATGCGTGCGCTCATAGATGTGCCCTGTTCAAATTGTACACGTCTTTCAAAGCGATTGCCAATCTCGGCAAGTTTGGCGGTCTGTACCGCCTGCTGACGCCCTTCATGGAATTTCAACACGATATTGTCATCCCGTTGCACTATGGACTCGATGCCATACATGCGTCCATATACCTTGAGGCGAGCCACGGCTAGCAAATGACGCACAGCCTCTGGCAGATCGCCAAATCGGTCGACCAGTTCATCCTCCAGTTCAGAAGCCTCGTCAAAGGTACTGACCGCTGCAACCTTTTTATAAATCTCAATTTTCTGGATGCTGTCATAAATATAGTCACCCGGCAGGTAAGCATCGACGCCTAAATCAATCGACGTACTCCAATTCCGATTGGACTGATCCTCTTCTCCAAGTACGCTGACTTTACGTTTATTAATTTCCTCAGCCAGCATCTGCGAGTAAAGATCAAAGCCGACGGATGCGATGAATCCATGCTGCTCAGCGCCAAGCAAGTTACCCGCGCCGCGGATGGACAAATCGCGCATTGCAATCTTGAAGCCGGAGCCCAGCTCCGTAAATTCTTTAATCGACTGAAGGCGCTTCTCCGCCACTTCCGTGAGCACCTTATCCCGCTGGTACGTGAAATAAGCATAGGCAATCCGATTGGAACGACCTACACGCCCACGCAGCTGATAAAGCTGGGATAGCCCCATTTTATCGGCATCATGCACAATGAGTGTATTCACATTGGGAATATCCACGCCGGTTTCAATAATGCTGGTGCTGACCAGCACATCATATTCGCCATCCAGGAAATCCAAAATAGTTTTCTCCAGTTCGGTTTCGGACATTTGTCCGTGACCCACGCCCACCTTGGCCTCCGGTACGAGCGCATTGATCTCTGCAGCCATCTCCTGAATGCCCTGCACACGATTATACAGATAGTACACCTGCCCTCCGCGTGCCATCTCGCGTTCAATGGCCTCACGGACTAGAGTCTGGCTATGCTCAACCACATACGTTTGCACTGGAAAACGGTTTTCCGGTGGCGTCTCAATGACTGACAAGTCACGTACACCCAGCATGGACATATGCAACGTACGCGGAATAGGTGTTGCCGTTAACGTCAGCACATCTACGTTCGTTTTCAGCTTCTTCAGCTTTTCCTTGTGGGTTACGCCAAATCGCTGTTCTTCATCGACAATCAGCATTCCCAGGTCCTTAAATACCAGATCCTGCGACAACAGACGATGGGTACCAATGACAATATCGACCGTGCCTTGCCGGACCCCTTTAATCGTTTCATTCTGCTCTTTGCGCGAGCGGAAACGGCTCAATACCTGAATATTGAACGGATACCCTGAAAAACGTTCACGGAACGTCTCATAGTGTTGCTGTGCCAAAATCGTCGTCGGTACCAGCACCGCTACTTGTTTGCCTTCAATAGCAGACTTAAAAGCAGCACGAATCGCAACTTCAGTTTTGCCGTAACCTACATCACCGCATAGCAAACGATCCATCGGGCGGCTCTGCTCCATGTCCTTCTTAATCTCTTCGATGGCCCGAATCTGGTCACGTGTCTCATCATACGGGAACATATCCTCAAACTCTTGTTGCTCCGGTGAATCCTTTTCAAAAGCAAACCCTGGTGCCGACTGTCGTTCTGCATATAGCTTGATCAAGTCATCCGCAATATCCTGAACCGAGCTGCGCACCTTACTTTTAACCCGTGTCCACTCATTGCCACCCAGTTTATAAATCTTGGGTTCCTTGTCCTCTGAGCCAACATATTTCTGAATCAGATCAATTTGTTCAATCGGCACTGACAGCTTATCTCCACCCGCGTAGAGGACATGCATGTAATCCTTATGGATACCGCCAACCTCCAGCGTGCCGATCCCCATGTACTTCCCGATCCCGTGATTTTGGTGTACGACGTAGTCGCCCACCTTCAGCTCGCTATAGCTCTTAATTCGTTCTGCATTGTCCACATGGCGGCCCTGCTTACGAGCTT
Source organism: Paenibacillus sp. FSL L8-0644 (assembly GCF_038008165.1). Taxonomy (NCBI): domain Bacteria; kingdom Bacillati; phylum Bacillota; class Bacilli; order Caryophanales; family Paenibacillaceae; genus Paenibacillus; species Paenibacillus sp. FSL L8-0644. The sequence continues at coordinate 43,097 of NZ_JBBOYN010000001.1, read as the reverse complement.
TCCGCTGCTTCTGAGAAAACATTTCACCCTCGGTAATGACCGCCAGGTGAATAGATGGCATTTCAAAACCGCTTTGCAGATTGCCGATAGCCATCGTCGGCTCATCAATACCATAATCCTCAAGCACTCGGCGCATCCGGTCCAGACGTTCATCTCCACTCGCCAGCATCATAACCTGTGTGCCAGCTTTGCGCCAACGATCCATCTCCGCCTTGAGCACATTCATTTGGCCATGGAAATCCTGCATGCCTCGGCAGATGAAGTTCAAAATATTTTGCGGCTGGGTATGAGGAACCTGACGGAGGAAAATCGACAGGAACAACGTCTGAAATCTCCGGTTGTACAGCAGATTGTCCGCGTCGTCTGACAGTTCTAGCTGCGGTAACGTTTTACCGTTTTGAAGCAAATGCAGATTCCATTCTGACTCATCCCGTTCCAGTTGCTTGGCTGTTTCCAGCATACGCGCCGGTTCGTCAATAATCAGAATCGTATCTTCCGGCATATAATCTGCCAGGGTTTTACGTTCAGGATACAGCAGGGAGATATATTTATAGATTTCGTCAAAATACACATGCTCTCGCAGCAACTCAATTTCACGATGGATCTCTTCTTTCAGATGCTGCTTAGCTTGACGATCCGTCATTTTGCCCAGCTGCTCCTCCAACAAAATAGCAGCGGCATCTGCCGCCTGATCCATACGCTGGTTATTCGCAATAACTTCCTTACACGGCGTTACAGTAACGGCCTGAACCTTTTCCACCGAGCGCTGATCTTGCGGATCAAACTTACGGATCGAATCAATTTCATCGTCAAACAGCTCCACACGATAGCCCCAACGGGTTGTCATTGGATAAAAATCAATAATTCCTCCACGTACGCTCATCTCTCCACGTGATTCCACACGCTCTACACGCTGGTATCCCATCTCGACCATATGTAGCAAAAACGCTTCCAGCTGAATTGTTTCGCCTTCTTTCAGCTCAATACGAGCCTCACGCCATGTTTCCGCCATTGGCAATAAACGTCGAACACCAGAAAACGGCACGACAACAATCCCACGAAAACCCTGGGCGCAGCGTATCAATACATCAATTCGTTGGGATAAGGTCTCTGGACTGGATATGGCTGCTTCAGCAGCTACCAGCTCATTGGCAGGATACAATAAAACCTGATCAGGGGAAAGCGCTTCCTGTAAGTCATCTGCTATTTTTTGAGCGGCAAACATATTGTGCGTCATGACCATTAACGGTCGTCCGGTATCTTCGGCAAGCGCGGCCATCAGTACCTGTCGGGAAGAGCCTGATAAACCTGATATCAGTTGTTCCTTCATCCCTGATGATATGCCTGCTGCAATGGATGCATAATCAGCATCCTTCGTAAAAGCCTGAATAAGTGCTTGTAACAAAAAAGGCACCCCTTTATGCTTATAAATAGTTACATGTAAACCGAAAAAGAAGCCTCAGCAATGCTGCCAAGGCTCCATAAGCGGAATTGCCGCTTCACCTCTCAAGCTGGTACATCGGACCAGTTGAATACCTGTTATTGGAGCGGATTAACGAGCAGACTCAGCTCTGGATTATTCTCCAGTGCCTGACTGCAATGCTCGCAAATGACTTTGACGGTCACTTCACCGCCCGAATTATACGCTATTATATCTCTACGTTCGGCAGGGGTCAAGGAATGGAAGCCTAACCTTTCTTCGGTTATTGCCGCGGAATCAATTCGTCCCAAGAAAGTTCGACAATGTCTGCATACATAATTAACAACCATGTAATGTATATGCCTCCTGAAAGTTTTCTATACCTTTCAGTATGTCCAACAATCTTCCATTTAAGCCCGTCTGCCTACGTCTAAACTTACTTGTTGAATTCAGCCATCGTCCGTTCAAACGGATGACTCAAGCTGTATTCTAAGGCGTTGCACGTGTCCTCGATCATTCCGGCCAGCAATTCTTTTTCCTTCTTTGGAAAGGTACCTAGAACATAATCGACAATAGCATGTCCAGGCTCCGGGCGGGAAATGCCCATGCGAATCCGATTGAAGGACTGCGTGCCGGTATGTTGAATGATCGATTTAATGCCGTTATGGCCGCCTGCGCTACCTTGATAACGCAATCTTATTTTACCGACTTCTGTATCCAGGTCATCGTACACGACAACCAGATCTTCCATATCGGCCTTATAATAGTCCATATAAGCACGTAGAGACTCGCCTGATAGATTCATATAGGTCATTGGCTTAATCAGTACAGTTTTCACGCCACCAATGTGGCCCTCTCCAATCAACCCCTTGCATTTGCTTTGGTTAATCTGGATGTTATGACGCGAGGCAAGAGCATCCAATGCCATAAATCCGACATTATGTCTCGTTTTCTCGTATTGGGGACCGGGGTTACCCAATCCTACAATCCACTTCATAACCTTGACACCCTCTTTCACAGTCTGGATTTTTTGGTAAAATAGTTGTATTGAGGATTTTGCAAAAATCTAATAAGCGACTTTCAATGAACAATATATAGATCGAAATGGTCTAGTTCGTCTATATATTGCACTTTGGAGCGACTGGAATCGAATTTTGCAAAATCCTGTTATGAATAGGAAGGTGCGTGCCGGTATGCTCAATCAAGGTGATATCCTCTTATATGACAGCCATTTTCTATATCATTTAAAACATTCCGTTCCTGTCCAGGTTTATGACGGGAATGTACATATCCAGATTGGCATCGTTGCGCGTTTTAATGAGCATTTCGTCGAAATAGAGGACACACTATACAATCGTCAACGTTTCACATTCATATCTCGTCCAGGCTTTTAGCCTGACATGCTGATAGGGGTTACCTTTTCCACATGGAAAAGGCAACCCCTTTTTAATGAGCCAGCGCTTATTCGATTTCAAACAGTTTGCTGATCGACAATTCTTCATGCACACGGATGATAGCTTCTCCCATTAATGGAGCCACAGACAATACCTTCAGCTTGCTTGTCGGATTCGGGTGAACGATCGGGATCGTATCCGTCACAACCACCTCTTTTAATGGCGAATTCTCCAGTCTTTCCATCGCAGGACCAGACAATACGGCATGTGTACAACACGCATACACATCTTTTACGCCGCCTTCTTTAAGCGCATTTGCACCTAATACAATCGTTCCGGCTGTATCAATGATATCATCAATTAAAATAGCCGTTTTACCCTCAATGTTCCCGATGATGTTCATCACTTCACTGACATTTGGCTCTGGACGACGCTTATCAATAATAGCGAGCGGCGCACTCAGGAAGTCCGCCAGCTTGCGCGCACGAACAACCCCGCCATGATCGGGTGAAACGACAATCGGGTTCTCAATTTGCTTGGAACGGAAATATTGGGCCAGAATTGGTGCTCCCAGCATATGATCCACTGGAATATCAAAGAATCCCTGAATCTGCATCGCATGCAAATCCATACTGATTACGCGGTGAGCCCCCGCCTTTTCAATCAAGTTAGCGACAAGTTTCGCTGTAATCGGATCGCGTGAACGAGCTTTACGATCCTGACGAGCGTAACCGTAATATGGCATAACGACATTGATACTTTTGGCAGAAGCGCGTTTAAGTGCATCAATCATAACCAATAACTCCATCAAGTTGTCGTTAACCGGCAGACAAGTTGACTGCACAATATACACATGGCAGCCGCGTACGCTTTCCGACAGCTTAACCTGGATTTCACCGTCACTAAACGATGTGGTATGGGATTCCCCCATTGGGATGCCGATGTAGTCCGCAATCTGGTGGGCTAACTTCGGATTGGAGTTACAAGTAAATATTTTGAGTTTGGAATCGCAATAAGTCATTAATAGAAACCCTCCGTGCTGGTTCATTCATTACAGATTCAACAGCTTGCTGATTAAGGTCATTCCGATCTTTTCTTCTTCGCTTTGGCACGTGCGCGGATTTTGTCCGCATATCCGACTTTGTTCTCTTGACGTGGTCTGGCAATAGCCAGATCGTTATCAGGGACAGCATGTGTTACAGTGGAGCCTGCTACAACATAAGCACCTTTTCCAATCTTAATCGGGGCGATCAGATTCACGTTGCTACCAATAAAGGCATCGTCTTCAATTTCTGTAATGGATTTATTATATCCATCATAATTGACCGTTATTGCCCCGCAGCCAATATTTACATTTGTACCCACCTTGGCATCACCGACATAGCTCAAATGAGACACCTTGGAATGATCTCCAATGGTCGCATTTTTCACCTCAACAAAGTCACCAATTTTCACATGTTCGCCAAGCTTCGCGCCTGGACGCAGATAAGCAAACGGCCCCACAGATGTACTGCTTCCCACTTCCGCTTCGTTCAACACCGAATGTTTTACCGTTGCGCCTGAATGGATAATCGTATTCTGAATCTCAGCCTGCGGACCAATCACACAATCTTCTCCGATTTGTGTTTGACCATGCAGCCATGTGTTCGGGTACAGTACCGTATCGGAACCAATAACAACCTCGCTCCCGATATAGGTAGAAGACGGATCAATGACAGTGACACCATTTAGCATATGCTTGCGAACGATGCGCTCACGCATATAGCCCTCAGCTACCGACAAAGCGACTCTGTCGTTAACACCGATGGATTCAGACACATCATCTGTCAAATACGCCTCAACCTGTTCACCTTCACCATGCAAAATACCAATGACATCTGTCAGATAATATTCCTGCTGTGCATTGGTGTTCGTTACCTTGTCCAGCGCTGCAAACAGCTTGGCATTGTCAAAGCAGTACGTTCCCGTATTGATCTCCCGGACAGCATCTTCCTCAGGTGAACAATCTTTCTGTTCCACGATCTTGAGCACGGCCCCGGAAGCATCACGGATAACTCGTCCATATCCTTTCGGGTCGTCCAACTCAGCGGTCAAAATCGTCGCAGCTGCCCCACGGCTCTCGTGCAATTGCACCAAGCCTTCCAGCGTCTCCGCTGTGATCAAAGGAGTATCCCCACAAATGACAATGGTTGTACCTTTTTCCTGACCGAGCAAGTCCTTGGCTTGCTTAACAGCATGGCCCGTTCCCAACTGCTCTGCCTGAAGCGCATATTCTGCCGACGGTCCCAAATAAGACTGTACCGCCTCTGCTCCATGACCCACGACGACTACACTTCGGGACACACCGATTTCACGAACCGTGTCGAGCACATGCCCAACCATCGGTTTTCCGCACACCGGATGCAGAACTTTATATAATTTGGATTTCATACGTTTTCCCTGCCCTGCGGCAAGAATGACTGCCAACCTTTCCAACAAGTCCAACCTCCTATCCTGAAAATAACAGTTACCCCTTGGCTAAAACGTTAATTCCCAGATCAGATTTTGCTTAACTTTTCACAATCCTCCTGAAAAATAACGGCGAACCTTTGGTTAATGGCTATTTTTTCAGGCCAGCTTGTGCTGGACATTCATCCCCGGGACGCATCGCTGCCTAGTCCCTGTCTTATGAAAAAGCCGCTTCGGCAGCCCGGATGGCTCCAAGTTGCCTTAAAACTGACTGTTAACTCACTAAAGAATATATCTCATTCCAGACAAAAAGAAAAGAGAGCCACAGTTAGTGGCTCTCTTTTTCTTTTGTTCCCCAATCCTGCTTTAGGCGAATTAAGCGCCTTCTTCAATAGCAACTTCTTCATCCACAGCCGCACGTTCGTACTCAGTCAATACAGCAGCTTGGATCTTCTCACGGGTTCCTGAAGATATCGGGTGAGCGATATCGCGAAACTCTCCGTCTGGAGTTCGTTTGCTTGGCATAGCTACGAACATCCCGTTATTACCGTCGATAACTCGGATGTCATGAACAACGAACTCGTTATCAATCGTAATGGATGCAATCGCCTTCATTCTTCCTTCTGAGTTCACTCGGCGGAGTCTAACATCCGTAATCTGCATGTGTGTTTCACCACCTTTTTCCAAATAGGACTTGGTGTATACATTCCACACAGCAGTTCGAAATCCTTCTTTTTTTCGGCAATTCGTATCCTAAATTCAGGTAATTTTTTTGAAAAGATTTCTTTTCGACATATTTAGGTATTTTATGATGGATTGTGACAATTTACAGCCCTGTTCACTCACCAAAATAATTGCCCAGCTTGACCGTAATTTGCTTGCTTCGAGAATCGACTGCGGTCAGATTCGCCAGTGAAATATAATCGTGCAGCAGGCGCTCTTCGTTCTCCACCTCGCCCGATTCTACCAGCACACCTACACCGGCCACCTCAGCATCAAACTCAGCCAGCAAGTCGACCATCCCCTGAATCGTGCCACCGGCCTTCATAAAATCATCTACGATGAGCACACGCGATTTCTCACGCATCGCACGTCTGGATAATGACATCGTATGCAGGCTCTTTTGTGATCCTGAAACATAATTAATGCTTACAGCCGAGCCTTCTGTCACCTGATGATCACGCCGTACGAGAACGACTGGCAAATTCAGCTGTGCTCCGGTTGCATAGGCAAGTGGAATACCCTTGGTCTCCACCGTCATAACCACATCAATCTGACGATTGGCAAAGGCGGTCGCGAATATTTTACCAGCTTCGTTCATCATCGCAGGTTGGCCCAGCAAATCGGACAAATACAGGTATCCTCCCGGTAATATGCGGTCAGGCTGCTCCAGTTGCGCACACAGGTCGTTCGCAAACGCAAGCGCATGCTGCTTGGAAAGCCTCGGGATCAGTTTCACGCCCCCTGCCGCTCCCGCCAGCGTCAGAAGCTCGCCAGTACCTTCATCCTCAAATACTTCCTTGATGATGGCCAGATCCTCGCTTATGGACGACTTAGCTGCCCCGTAGCGATCCGCAAAATGAGTAAGAGGCACCAGCGTATGCGGCCGTGACAATAAAAATTGCGTCATTTCCACCAATCGTGAGCTTCTTTTAAGTTTTTTCACAACAATTCCTCGCGATCTATTCTCCTGCCGCCCGCTTCGTACAGTAAAGCACCGGCGGACTGGCCGGTTGCTGGCGGAATGTAAGTGATATAGTGAAATCCGAATATTTAATAGTAAATATATCATCTTCGTACGTATTTGTACAACAATTGCCACTATAATAAGAAAGAAATATCTAAAATCAGGTCAAAAGTCGTACTGCGTACACATCTTTACAAAACCCTCTTAGTCCATTGTAAATCCGTGGCACTTTGGCTTCCTTCGATACTAGTCCGAACACCGTAGGTCCACTACCTGACATCAGCACACCGTCTGCTCCTAAGCGGATTATGGAGTTTTTAAGATGCTCTACCTCTGGATACAGCTTTAGTGTTACATCCTCCAGTACATTCCCCAGTGCGTTGCATACATCGGTAAAAGAAGCGTTACGGATCGCATGCTCCATCTGGCGTGCAGACGGGTGGTGCGTAATCTGATCCGCTTTGACACGACCGTACACTTCAGCCGTCGATACATTAATCGGCGGCTTCGCAAGGATCACCCAGCATTGTGGCGGATTCGGAAGTGGCTTGAGCAGTTCTCCGCGTCCACTCGCTAAAGCTGTACCCCCTGTAATACAGAAAGGTACATCTGAGCCCAGCTCCGCACCCAGCACCCTTAATTCGGCATCCGAGATACCAAGCTTCCATAGCTTGTTCAGTCCACGCAGCGCTGCGGCAGCATCACTACTTCCACCCGCCAACCCTGCTGCCACCGGGATATGCTTATCCAGATGGATGTGGACGCCCGTAGACACGTTATAACGTTCTTTGATCAGACGCGCAGCCTGAAAAGCCAAATTCTTTTCATCCAATGGTATGTACCCGGCTTGACTTGAAATAATAATGGTATCACGCGGTAACTCAGACATCGTCAATCGGTCAGACAGATCGACCATGGTCATAATCATTTCGACCTCGTGATAACCATCGTCCCGTTTACGTAGAACATCAAGCATTAAATTGATTTTCGCCGGTGCTTTTTCATATATTTTCAAGGCGTTCACCCACCTTCAACTTTTCCCTCAAGACAGCTTAACATATTATATCAGACTCAGCGTGTCAAGTCATGAGGTTCAAAAAAGCGGAGATGACCCGGTCTAATTCCGGATATCCCCGCTTTTCATCAGCACCACCGATGGCTACGATTTGCGAGAAGCAGCCTGCTCAGCAAGCTGGATGGCCCGCTTGACCATATTGCCCGCATCCTTGGCTTTAATGCCTCCCCAGCCTTCTTCCTTGACCGTGTCGTAAAATCCAAGATCTTTGGCCAGCTCGTACTTTAGCTCCTCCGACATGACACTCCGTCTTCTTCGGCTCATACATACGCCTCCTTCGGCAATGGAATAAGGAAGATCATTCCCGGCTTAGTATGTGCAGAGATGTCATGCTTCATCCTGCTCTGTATATACAAAACGGCCCCGTCATTTGAAATGACGAAGCCGTCGTTAAACCTGCAAAGCTGGTATAAATCACGAAATGAATTAAGGTGTTTCAAAATATTCGACTACACTTGTATGGGAGTCGGGATCATATACGCTGACTTCCACCGACTCGGTAAGGATGTCAGCATAGCTGTAGGAGACACGTTTAAACGTCTGTTGCTCCTGATCCAGCTTGACGATAAAAACAGAAGGGTACGTTTCTTCCAAGACACCAGTTCGTTCGACGGTCTTACGGCGTCCGCCGTTAGCCCGCAGCAAAATTTTTTGCCCTACATGTGCGTCGAGACTGCGTTTGATTTCCAACAGCGTATTTTTAGCCATTGCCTAACGACCACCTCTTTCCTTGTCCATTATAACGAATTTTAGATGGATTGTCAAATCGAGCTAAATATTATAACAACACGAAAAATGAGTTGTCAATTTAATTTTTTGCGAACAGGAATAATTTATATAAAAAATGACAAAAAGCCTCTGAAAGCAGAGGCTTTTTGTTCAAGTCAATCCTATTGGCACATTTGAATCCTAGATTGCGGAAGGCGTTACTTTAAGCGTTGACAAATTTTCAAGCTTCGGCAGGCCGATGCGATAGCTTCCCCTGGTTTCAATTCCACCCACTCCGCGACTGCCGCTGATTGTCTGGTGAAACAGGTCCCCCATATTCACCGTATCTCGGATCGAAGTAAAGGCCGCCTTGGCAGCCACGTAAACGGGGTCCAGCGCGTGAATCAGGATACGCCCTGGTGAGCTGGCGAAGTTCGCTCCCGCACGCAGCAGCGCCTCAAAATGGGACTGGCACGCCCCCGCTACAATGGTCAGCGAATCCAGATGACGTTCATATTGTCTTGCTACCTGAATTGCCGCCACAAAATTTTGCGAATTTTTATAACTTTTCAAGCTGTACAAATCGTAAGGCTGTGGCTGCTTTAGCACGCCATCATGTCCGGTAATCACTACAATATCCGGACGGATACGGGGAAGCAGCCGGTACAACGTATCCGCCATTGCCGATTCATGAACGTGATGTCCCTCTGCAGGAACACGGAGCTGTTCATATAAACTGAGACATTTTTTCAAATAGCCGGGATCTCCATCCAGATGAAGAACCTTTCCCGGCATTTCAAAATACGTTGACTCGACTGGATCACTCCAGTCCCCAACCAGAGCTGCCTGACTACGAGCAGCTTGCTGCTGGCGTGCCCGTTGCAACAGATTAAGAGACTCACCAGCCTTAATGTGAGCCTGCTGAGTCTTACCGCTAATCTGGTCTGCAGGCACTCTGACCAGATCGTTCACCGGGGAATCGGCCAGCAACCGAAATTCTATTCCCTTAATGATCGCTTTATCCCGCTGGATGTCCTCAACGCGAAACGTGACATCTCCGCCGTACGATTTCCGAACGACCAAGTCTCCTAAACTCATCACACTGTATCACCCCTCGTATATCGTATGGGTGAATGCACAGTTTGGTTCCAGCTTAGGATATACCTGCTTCCACCAGAACAGCACTGAGACGCGCAAATTCCTCAATACTTAGCGTTTCTCCTCGACGGGAGGGTTCAATACCAGCTTGTTGCAACAACGGCTCCAACGTGTCCTTGTTCTCTTTGGTGAAAAATCGGCTTTTTAAGTTATTGGAAATCGTTTTACGACGCTGGGCAAAAGCAGCATGAACCACTTCAAAGAAGTGCTTCTCATCCACCACTTCCACCGGAGGGGCTTCCCGTACACGCAACCGAATGACTGCAGACTCCACATTTGGCTGGGGAATAAATACTGTATTCGGTACAATACAGACTAATTCAGGTTCGCTGTAATATTGTACTGCAATGCTCAGACTACCGTAATCCTTCGTTCCAGGAGACGCAGCCATACGCTCAGCCACTTCTTTTTGGATCATAACGACGATATTCTCCAAAGGGAGCTTGTCCTCCAGTAGCCTCATCAGAATCGGTGTAGTAACGTAATACGGCAGATTAGCCACGACACTTACTTTACTCACGTCTGCAAAATCAGCTGCAAACACCTCGCGTAAATCCAGCTTCAGCACGTCTCCATGACGTACCTTCACATGCTCATAAGGGGCCAACACTTCTTCGAGAATTGGCAATAGCCGCTGGTCAATCTCGACAGCGGTAACTACCTTGGCCGATTGCGCCAGCTTCTCGGTCAAAGCGCCAATCCCAGGACCAATCTCAAGTGCGCCCTTCGTCTCATCCAATCCGGCAGCATTCACAATCTTATTGAGAATATTTTGATCAATCAGGAAATTTTGTCCCAAACTCTTTTTGAACGAAAAACCGTGCCGTTGAATAATTTCCTTCGTACGCCGCGGTGTTGCTATATCTTGAATCCCTGTCATACGAATATCACAATCCTTCACTTTCAATTTGTGCCAGCGCTCCGGCAAATTCCTCGCGGCTGATCTGAAATACAGAGAGCCGTTTATGTAGCTGCTTTCCGTTACAATAACCAATACCCAGCACATTCCCTAAGGCCATACGGCGTGCAGCAGCATTGGGGTGGGTGATAAGTCCAGCATCAATCAGGTCCGCCCACTCAATCAGCGGATCGGCGCCTTCTACTGTCGTATGAACCCGTGCGAGAGCGTGTCTGATTGCTTCCGGTGAGGCATTCTCCACACCAATATCTCCTTTGCGCGTCGCTTCTGCCTCGGGTATAAAGGCCTGCTTGCAGCCGGGTACCTTGGAAGCGATAATCTTACGGATGCGCTCCCCTGCATGATCGGGATCGGTTAAAATGATGACCCCCCGCCGCTCCTGCGCCAATGCAATTTTACGCAGCGTCATTTTATTAATGGCTGAGCCGCCAGTTTCTATCGTATCCGCTTCAACAGCGCGGCGAATGGCCACCGTATCATCCCGGCCCTCTACCACGATCACTTCCTTGATCATTTGCATTTCCCTCCACTGCTACACAGCAAGCTATATTTATCTTTCCCTGCTTTTGAAAACAAAATAAGAAGAGGATATCCTCTTCTTAGCATGGCATAACTATGTTGTTAATACTATCGCATTGCCCTCAACATACACAACCTGTTTTAGTTGATTTCAGGCTTTACCGGTCCGATAACATATACGGTTTTACCGTGCTTACGACCAAATTGGTTGGCTCGGCTCAAACTCTCATAATACACATCGATTTTGTGGCCTTTAATCGCGCCACCGGTATCCTCCGCACGGCGGAAGCCCACCCCTTCGATATACACCCACCAGCCGATTGGAATTATACTCGGATCGACAGCGATGGTACGACCTTCCGTCACGCGCGTGCCGGATGCAGTACGTGTACCGATACCTGGCTCCTGTGAGGAATACGCCGTCATGGAGACATTTTGTAAAACTTTGCTATATTTAAAATTGACGCCTGCTTTACGGACAGCACTGCCCGAACTAACCGTTGTTGTCTTAACCGCATCATTGGGACCGACGGAAGCAGCAAGAACGACCGGCTTTTTCTTCGTTCCTACCGCAATAACCTTATCCACACGGTTCTGTGCAACTTCCTTGTTAACCAGCTGTTTGGATACCAACTTTCCATCATGATATACCTTTTGAACGTGCTGGACTACCACACCCGATTTGCCGCTTTGAATGACCCGATTATCGCCTTTATAAAGACTTGGATCGGCCGTTTTGATGACCTGATAAGGCACCTGTTTTTTCTGTTCGACCTGCTGTTTCTTCACACGGACGATTTTTATGTCCATGTTAGACGAAACAGAGGCATCCAACGCAGGATAAACTTTATCCGTTGACGATAATTTATAGCCCGAGGTACGAATGGCACCTTCTACTGTATTTTCTGTTGTGTACAGCTTTTTCGTCTCATTGCCTGAAGATACTTTAACTTGATTGGCACGTTTAATGACTACGCGGTCCCCATCCTGTACTGCTCCATTTAGCGGCATAGAAATTGTATCATGCGGCTGAAGTGAAATGGAATGCTCGCTCAGCAAATCTTGAAGCTTGGATTCCCGGGTTTCTACCGCAGATGCCTTGCCATCAATGACAAAAAAGACTTGTTTTTTAGATTGCGTGTACATCAGAATTGAAATCATAATCGTTAGCGCGATTAGAAAAATAGCAACCAAAGCAGCCTGGCGCACATTCTCTTGCTTCCAACGCAATACGTAAGACATGCTGGATGAGCGTGACTCATGGGTCTCCTCTTTTTGGAAAATGCCCATTTCCTCCGTCCTCCTTACATAGCCCGCCGTCTGGAGTAAGACATAGTTGAGATTTGACGTGACTATAACAGATTTTCTACAAGACAAGCCCAAACTGCGACTGTCCTGCACCATGTACCCGTCTTCGCGGCATGCTGTCCTCCCCTGTTTAACCACAGTATGATGACAGATTTTCTTTTATTCACAACAAAAAAAGCCAAAGAAAGAGACTAGAGAGCTCTTTCGTGGCTTCCGGCATGTGTGAATATGCGGGAAAACTCATGCACGAGATGGCTTCTCTCTTGTTACGCTTACGGGGTTAGCTGTCGGGTTCGGACGTAGAGAGTCGCCCTAGCTTGGGTCAACCGCTCATGGCGGTCGCCTTCACATTCACCCCGAAGACCCAGAAAGAAATCGAAATACGGCTCCTCCACCTGTTCAATCCCATCCGGGAAAAGAAATTAGGTCGAGCCGGCTGGCGGAAGGGACGTTCCCTTCTTGCACATACGCCGGACGTACTGTAAGCCATATCGGTTCCCCCGTTCCCTGTAAAAGGGACTCAGCGAGACTGGTTCATGAAATGACTTGTTGATGTTTACATTCAAACAACAATTCACTGAAAAGATGATATCCTGTTTCTATGCATGTTGTAAAGCAGGTTTCAAGTACATTTTTCAAAATATTCGGTTAAAATATTGTAATATTCTCGAGTTTCCTGCAACAAATTCATGATTAGCTTCGTCTATCTCTTTATTTTGATCGATTTCTTCGCTTTTTTATTGAATGTCAAATCGTTCCAAGGCATTTTGGGTCGTTATTGACACTAATTCCTCCACTGTAATCCCCTTAATTTGGGCTGCAGCCTCTGCTACCAGTCTCACATGCGCAGACTCATTTCGCTTCCCGCGAAACGGATGCGGCGTCAGGTAGGGCGCGTCCGTTTCAATGAGCAGACGGTCCAGTGGCACCTGTGCCAGCACCTCTTTTGGCTGCTTGGCATTTTTAAACGTAATAGGACCACCGAAGGAAAGGTGAAATCCCATATCCAGCACCATTTGGGCTGTCTCCCAGCTCCCAGAAAAGGAGTGCATGACTCCGCCAATCTCACTCGCTTTTTCCTCACGCAAAATCTTAACAATATCTTCATGGGCATCCCGGTTATGAATAACAATGGGCATTTTGAGCTCACGAGCCAGACCAATTTGATTTCGAAACACCCGATGCTGAACATCCTTCGGTGATGTATCCCAATAATAATCCAGACCGATCTCTCCGATGGCTACGACCTTCTTATGACTGCATAACGATGCAATCCATTCTAAATCTCCCTCTTGCATTGTAATCGCATCCTGCGGGTGCCATCCAACTGCCGCATAAATAAAATCATACGTCTCGGCCAATTTCATGGTGGATGGAATGGTCTCACGATTAAATCCGATATTGATCATCCGCGTTACTCCTGATTCGACAGCACGTGCTATAACTTCTTCACGATCTTCGTCAAATTGTGGCGCATCCAAGTGAGTATGAGTGTCGAACAAATCCAAGGTTTACATCTCCTTTTTTTACTTACATTTCTATATAGTTGTCTATTCTTTGACAAAATAATTCCTTATTTCGGCAGGAAGCCTGTCTTTTACCGCGTTCAATTTATTCTGGGGAAAATACATATGATATTTCCCTCGGTGAATACCACTTATGGAGCGCACAATTTCCGAAACTTCGGATATTTCACTCACCTCGCCCTGACGTCCAAGCAGTAAAATCTGGTTGTCCGTCGAGCCACCCTGCCGAAACACATCATAAGGAAGATCCGTCGGAAAATCAATTTCAAAATCATATTCAGGGTGCAAACCAGCCTCTTCCAAAGCTTTCCGAATACTGTCAATGGTATCTGTATCCATATTTTCAATCTCTACATATTTATACAATCTACGGTCCATAAAGCGGCTGCTCAAATCACTTAAAATTTCGTCCTTTTCTCGTTTCCACTGGCTAAATACGGTCTGAATTAATGACTCATCGAGCATCAGATATTGCTCTACTGTAAGCTCTCCTTTCAACAGATCCGGCAGCGGGTCCAGCAGAAAACCAAACTCATATCCGTTTTTAAACAATTCCTTTGCTCGCTTGAAAATTTTACGTAAAAGGATCTCCGAGCTGCGTGTTACAGGATGAAAATAAATTTGCCAATACATCTGATAGCGTGACATTAAATAATCCTCTACTGCATGCATGCCTGATTCCTTCACAACAATTCTCCCATTATGAGGACGCAACAGTCGTAAAATACGATCCAAATCAATCGTGCCGTAGTTGACACCTGTCGAATGAGCATCCCGCAACAAATAATCCATACGATCGGCATCTAGCGGACTGGTCACCAAGTTAACAACAATCGGCTTATCATACGTTTTGGCTATAACTGCAGCCACCTTTTGTGGAAGCTTCTCGTCGACTTGCCGTAGCACGGCGTTGATCTTCGTGTCTCCCAGTACAATGCGGCATGTCCAATCCTCATGGTTCATATGAAAGGCTTCCTCAATTGAATGTGAAAATGGGCCATGCCCCACATCATGCAATAGAGCTGCACACAGAGCAACCAGCCTTTCCTCTTTCGGCCAATCTGGGAAATCTCCACGTTCAAATTGAGAAATAATACTTCTCGTAATCTCATATACGCCCAATGAATGTGAAAAACGGCTATGCTCCGCTCCATGAAACGTAAGATACGATGTGCCTAACTGCCGTATGCGGCGTAAACGTTGGAACTCCGGCGTGTTGATCAACCGCCATATCACAGTATCCTGAACATGAATGTAATTATGTACCGGGTCTTTAAATACTTTTTCTTCACTGAGTGGCTGGTGCAAGATATCAGCTCCTTTAATATTCGGAATAATGGATTAAAATACAATAAAATCCTAAAGCATTTCCCTCATTCGACATTCTTTGTCGTAATATGTCGAATTATAGTTTTTCGACATTTCCAAATCGACAAATTGAATAAATCATCAATAAGATAAGGCAATGCACATGAGTAAAGCTCTTTAATCTAAATACTTTTGCATAATCAGACTGTTACTACATTTTTTAGGTTGACTGTTTTGGGAATCGTTGGTATAGTAAATATCAGAAAAGAGAAAATTTTGTCGAATCATGACACTTATATTATTTTAAACGGCGAGAGGAGCCTGATTTATTATGATGAAATCCACTGGTATTGTAAGAAAAGTCGACGAGCTCGGACGTGTTGTTATTCCAATCGAATTGCGCCGTACCCTGGGAATCGGGGAAAAAGACGCGTTGGAAATTTATGTTGATGGCGAACGCATCATGCTTAAAAAATACGAGCCTGCTTGTATCTTCTGCGGTAATGCTGAGAACGTAATTTACTTCAAAGGGAAAATTGTTTGCCAAGATTGCATTTCTGAAATCCCAACACCTGTGACAAACTGAGAATTTTAGTATATAATAGACTTATCAGATATTGTTAATTCTAACCTTTTTCATATACACTCCTTGTTGCCTTCCACGGTTTGAACCCAACCGTTGGAAGGCCCTTTTTTGTTTAGGCAGATATTCATAAGAGTGCGTTGTAAACATCTCTCTTGGAGATTGCACGATCTGTGGCTGTACGCTTCATTGCGTCCTTGCGTGTAAGTCCCTCTTGCTCGTAATGTGCGACGTGGGACTCCAAAGATAAGGACTGCCACCATGCCTGACGTTCCTGTTCTTCTTCCTCTTCGTCTTTTCCTTCAACCACTAGACAATACTCACCAATCGGTGGATTTTCCTCTAGTTTAGCAAGGCATTGCTCCACGGTTCCTCGTACCCATTCCTCATGCAGCTTGGTCAGCTCACGCGCAAGCACCACTTTGCGTGAACCTAATGTTTCCTTCAACACCATCAATGTCTTCACAATACGATGAGGCGATTCATAAAAAATAATTGTGCCGTGAGATACCTGAAACGATAGCAACAGCTTCTCCAGGTCCTTTTTCTCCCGTGGTGGAAAACCAGCGAAGGTGAACCTTTCTGTATCCAGTCCTGAGGCAATTAAAGCAGATAGTGCCGCATTCGCTCCTGGGATGGGGATGACGCTAATTCCCGCTTCCAGTGCCAGCTTGACCAGATCCGAACCAGGGTCAGAAATGGCCGGTAGACCTGCATCGCTAACCAGCGCCAAGTTTTTCCCTTCTATTATGTAACGTATCAGTTCAGGCCCACTGGCAACCTTATTATGTTCATGATAACTAAAGAGCATATCCGGTGTGATTTCGAAATGAGTGAGCAGTTTACGTGTCTGCCGCGTATCTTCGGCAGCGATAATACTACACGACTTTAAGGTGTTAATTGCCCTAAAGGTCATATCTTCCAGATTCCCAATAGGTGTTGCAACAAGATACAATTTTCCCCGTTCTTCTTCGCTGTTACTAAAGCTTTTTTGTACAGCTGCTTTCACACAGAATCCCCCTTGCTTACTTCTCCATAGATATCTCTTATCTCCTGAGTATAATTCCCATTTTCCTGATATACAATGAGCGGAGGCAACAAACGAACCTCGGGTTTACCGTCACGTAATGCTTCAACCAGTACCATATTGGCTTCCATATGAACTCGTGGGTGAACAAAACGTATTCTTTTGGGTTCCAAACTATGTTTACGCATCAAGGTTATAATCTCGCCCAGCCGCTGCGGGCGATGAACCATGGATACTTTCCCCCCATTACGGACAAGCCGGGTGGATGCCTGAATGACTTCTTCCAGTGTGCAGTTCACTTCATGACGGGCAATTGCCTGGTGAGGATTCAGCTTGATATCGCTACCATTTAGCGGCATATAGGGGGGATTCACGGTAATCGCATCATAAACACCATGTCCCGTGATGTGAACCAGCTCACGCAGGTCCCCTTCCCGAATCTGAATTGCTGCTTCTAATCCATTCAAGCTGACACTGCGTCTAGCCATATCTGCCAAGCGTGGTTGAATCTCAATTCCTTCAATAGACGCTTTTGTTCGTGTCGTTAGCAGCAGGGGGACAACCCCATTGCCTGTACACAGATCAAGAATCTTTCCACGCTGCGGAATACCAGCAAAACGTGCCAGCAAGACCGCATCCATCGAGAAGCTGAATACTTCATCACTCTGGATAATGCGCAAATTATGTGAAAGCAGATCATCAATTCGTTCAGACTTCTTTTCTTTTTCCTCCATAGTGCTCTCCCATCTTTTATAACCAAAGTCGCTTTTCACTCATACTTCCCTACAAAAAAAGCCGTAGGCATCTTGCTCCTACGGCTTGTTTTTATTTATTCAAAAATGACAGACAGAAGAGGCAATCGCCTTCCGTTCGCAAATGTCCGTAATACACGTTGCATATATGAAATCCTTCATGATACAGCCTTGCTAGATTGTCGTAGCCTTCGCCCACGACCTCACCCGTTTGCCCTTCATCCTTAATGACGATCGGAGGAGGAAGCTTCGGCTTGTTTGCCGTCTTTTCTTCTCCAGAGGTTTCACGTTTGAGCATCTTGCGCACCTGTTCGTTTTCAATCGTTAGTCGTTGATTTTCCTCCAGCAGCTCTTTAACTGCCAGTTTCAATTCACCCAGATCGCTATGCAACTGTCCCATTTGGGTTTCCATTTCGTGAATACGCGCAAAAACATTTAATTTATCCAAGTTTCCACCCCGAAGCAACCTAATGGTTTACTTGACGACTACATCGTCCATTGGAAGTTCCTTGACCTTACTGATCTCAAACAGTTGAACATGCACCGTGCGATGACCTGCATTCACACCTACGACTTTACCTTCCCCCAAAGAGGTGATAACCATCTTACCCACCTGAGGTAGCTCTTCTCGCATACTTTCGTAGTTATCATGTTCAAACTTGAGACAGCACATCAATCTCCCGCACAACCCGGAAATCTTCGTCGGATTCAGCGACAAACTCTGATCCTTCGCCATCTTAATAGATACCGGCTCAAAATCCCCCAGCCATGAGGAGCAACACAGAATACGTCCACAAGGTCCAATTCCGCCAAGCATTTTAGCCTCATCCCGTACGCCGATCTGCCGCAGCTCGATCCGTGTACGAAAAATACTGGCCAAGTCCTTTACAAGCTCTCGAAAATCTACTCGACCCTCTGCCGTAAAATAAAAAATGATCTTATTGCGGTCAAATGTAAATTCTACATCTACCAATTTCATTTTAAGGCCATGGTCTTTAATTTTATTTAAACACGTGCCGAATGCATCCTTGGCCGCTAATTTATTCTCTTCTACCACAAGAGCGTCATCATCCCCAGCAATACGAATGACTTTTTTTAAGGGCAGGACAACATCCGAATCATTTACCTCTTTTTTGCCCACTACAACCTTGCCATATTCAATACCGCGCGCGGTCTCTACAATGACACAGTTTTCTTTCTCCACTGGAAGATCCAGCGGATCAAAATAATAAGTCTTGCCCGCCTTCTTGAAACGGACACCCACTACACTATACAAAAATTAACCCCCTTGTATGCCACTAAACCTCATTTGAAGCCGACATTGTACGAATGGCCGCAATTGAAGTCTCACTGTCGCACAAACCGGGAACCTGGCGTCGCGGATTGTGCAGAGTGGAACAAGCGCGCCTTCCTGTTAGCCGGTGATAGAACCGCTTGTATCGGACAACCCAATCAGAAGCTGCTCCACGCATAACTGCCCGTTGACGTGAAAACGGAGCTTCTTCCTGCAATTCGCGGCCAAATCCATATAAGAGACCCATTGTTCCGTGCTGCGGGTGATTGCCAATTTGGAGACGGACTCCAAATGATCTATGAAAACAACGCTTTCGTGCCTTCCGTAACGGAAATGAAGCATATCCTTAAACCACAAATGAAACAGATGAAACAGAATATCCAGGTGTTCAGAAAGTCCAGTTTTAAAAATCTTCTGTTGAGCCAGAATAATAGACGAGCTCCCCCGACTCATGGACTCCTTCACTAATTGTAACACTACGTTTCTAATTTCTGCAAACCAATTCTGCTGGAGAATTTCTCTACATGATTCCAGTCCTGAAGCAATATGAACGACCGACCGGACAAGCCCTGCCGTATAGCCTTCCCCAATTAATGCCTGCATCATCACCTCCGGCTGTAAAGCGTGGAAAGGAACCTGCTGCGTCCGTGATTGAATCGTAGGCAGCAACGCCTGTCCATTTTCAGAAATGAGTATACCGACCACTGGAATTTGGGGCTCCTCCAGAAATTTAAGTAAGCTATTAGCAGCTTGCACTGTCATGGTATCCGCCTGTCGGATGATATATACCTTCGGATTGGAGCTTTCAGATTTGTAAGAAAATATACGTTGAAGCCCGCGAATCTGATCAATTTTAATCGTAGCTCCATCCGGCTCTACAATATGCAAATCTGGATGATTCCCGTGCTCTACCTTGCGGCATGACAAACACTCCCCACATGCATCGTCCGTCTGTCGCTCACAAAATAAAGCCTTAGCAAAGATCTGCGCCATGTTCATCTGCCCGCTTCCCGGCGGCCCGCTAAAAACATAGGCATGGTTGACCGTATGATTCCGTAGTGCACTTTGCAGCATTTTTTTGGCTACATCCTGGCCCATTATATGTTGAAAAGACATATTTCCTCACTTTCTCCACTGAAAACAACTGTGATCCATCGGCAAATCGTTGTTCTTCCAGGCATGTATATAGTCAAAAATAATCTGCCAGCATGATCAGCAAGCAGATTATTTCTTCGTGGCAATAGCCCGTCTGTATTCATTTATAACATAAGTCTGCATTAAAATGAGAGATTAATTAGCAATCCTCTGATCTCACCGACCCCTTGCAAAAGCTCAATCTTGCCTTGCTCGGTTTCGAGCAGTTCATCTGCCATTTTGAGCAACAGCTCATCCACTTCATCAATCAGCTTATAACGTTTGCTGCGTCCCCGGCGATCCCAGCCCTTCGTGTCCTTCATGGACACGCCTCGCCGAACGGTATCTTCCAAAAACCGTTTAACCAGCATCTTATAGGCCTTCAGCTCACGAATCGTCATTGAACGTGCAAGACGATCTCCCTGCATTTGTATTTCCTTAAAGCGCCGATTCAATTCCTCCTGCGAAGCTTGCTCACCATTTTGCTGCATAACGTCGGAGAAGCTCTTGGGCTGAATTGGCTTTGCACTCATTTCATTTGTAGACAATGTACTTTGTAAAGGGCGATAGCCCGGATTTATTTTCATATAAACCTGCTTTCTCCCCGGATGCTTCCACTTTCCCCCTTCATGAACAGTTCAACCTAGAACTCAGGGTTTCTTCGGCTTTCCGGGGACTGCGCTGTAGCGCTGCCGTTTTAGTAGATCTGCCCTCATTCCCATCATGCAGGAAGATACAGGCGATTCCCCTATCATATCGGCAGAATAGGCCCTATTGTGTAGATTCAGAAATGCTCGAAACGGTCTACAGGCATCACGAATACCGTCGCTCCACCCACCTGCACTTCAACAGGCAACGGTAAATAGGAGTCCGTCGTCCCGCTCATAGGGGTAACGGGTGTGACCAGCTGTTCACGAACCTTGCAACTGCTGCGAATGACGTTCATTAATGAGTCCACCTGATTGTCATCAACACCGATCATAAATGTCGTATTACCTGCACGCAGAAATCCTCCTGTGCTCGCCAATTTGGTAGCACGGAAATTAGCTTTCACCAGTCCGCTGGATAATCTATTACTGTCCTTATCCTGTACAATCGCAATAATCAGCTTCATCCTGTATTCCTCCTTCAAGTCATATTAGAGACAACCTTGTCCCTAGCTCAATTTTACCGTATATCCTTCGACAATTATATGCTAAAATTCTGAGCAAACCGTGTTTTCAGCAAATCCTTCAATACTTGCTCCACCTGCTCTGGCGCCGGAGATGCATCAACAATTGTAATTCGCTCCGGAAATTTGCGAGCCAACTCCAAATATGCCTCTCGCACCTTATGGTGAAACGATATACTCTCCATGTCGAGGCGGTCCATTTCTGCTCCTCGTGACGCACTAATTCTTGCCAATCCCAGTTCGGGCTCAATATCCAGATAAAATGTGACATCCGGCTCCCAATCATCTACCGCAAAGCGATTAATTGAAGCTACCTCTTCAATTCCGATTCCTCTTGCAAATCCTTGATAGACTAAGCTACTATCCACAAAACGATCACATAATACGATAGCTCCCTGTTCAATAGCCGGCTTTACCTTCTCCACCAAATGCTGACGCCGTGCCGCCGCGTATAAAAGTGCCTCTGTTCGAGCATCCATACTGGTATGAGCAGGGTCCAAAATGATAGAACGAATCTTTTCGGAAATTTCGATGCCACCCGGCTCCCTTGTCGTGATGACTGGATAGCCTTCTTCCTCCATAAACTTCGCCAGCCGTTGAATCATAGTTGTTTTACCGGAGCCGTCTCCCCCCTCCAGTGTAATAAAAATGCCTTTGCGATTCATGTTATTCCCTGCTTTCCTGTCTGAAAAATAAAAGTCACCCACAGGCTACGTATGCTTCTTTTATTCAGTCTTCTGTATTTGTTAAGTCTCTAGTATCTAATCTTTATTGTAAACGGAATACCCGAATTGTAAGCATACTTTCATCTGCTACCCCGTGCCATTTGGCTCCCAGCTTACGTAGACGACCCATCCGCAGTGCAATCGCTTCTGTGATCGTTTCTCCTGCATATAGCAGTGGAATACCTGGAGGATACGGGATAATCATTTCGGCCGCTACCCTGCCAGCGCATTCCTCTACAGGCACCGTCTCCATCTGATCGGGGTTAATCGGTCGAAGCCCAAACGGCACCGGAATAGAGTATCCCTTCATTCTATCATTGTTCCACGTGGAAAAATCTAATTCGAGTCTTTGCTGCTCTTTTTCCGTTGGCCCCGGCTCACCAGCCGTCTCCTTAAATCTTATATCATTATTTATATGCACAAGAGCCTGCAACAGGTGACTCGCATCCTTAGCCGTAGAGCCTAACGTAAACAATAAAACAACATGTTTTTCGTCGCTCATCTCTGGAACACATCCGTAAGTCTCCAATTCGTGCTTGAGTTCAAATCCATCCAGTATACCCCATGTATCATACAGCACCAATTTAAAGGGATCCTGGGTTGAATATCTGCTTATTCCCTCCTCAGCCCTTTCTAGGACCTCAGAGGTTCCCCTGTGAGCGTATTCCCCCTCTAGTGCCTGCTGTGTAGATTCTAACAAGCGAAAGCGCGGGAGCTGCTCCAGGCCCTTTCTAAAAGCATCTACTGCCGCTAAGCCCATGGTAAAGGCATCTGCTCCATATGCCTCTATATACCATCTTGCCAAATCCAATGAAGCCATTAACGGATAAGAAGGGCTAGAGCTTTGCACCATCGCCAGTCGCTGACGAAGTAGTTCCCGATGAATTCTCTTTCCCTGCACATGTAACATGGCCCCCATGGTCATGGCTGGGAGCATTTTATGTGTCGATTGGACGACTACATCAGCCCCGCAGGATAGCGCAGAGGCTGGCAAACGAGGATGCAGCCCATAATGGGCACCGTGGGCCTCATCTACCAATAGCGGCACATGGGCTGCATGACAGACCTTAGCCGTTGCCGTTAGGTCATGTCCCATCCCATAGTAATTAGGTAGTGTAAGTAACACCCCTTTTGCCGAAGGATATGTCTTCAGTGCAGCCTTTATTGTATCCGTCGTTGGGGCAACCGCCAATCCGCTCAGTGTATCTATTTCCGGATCCAGGAATACCGCATTAGCCCCTGACAGCATGAGACCGTTCAGGACAGATTTGTGTACATTTCTCTGTACCAGCAGTAGATCTCCCGGCTCCGTACATACAGTTAAAATCATAGCCAAATTACCGACCGTGCTTCCTCCAATTAGCCAAAAGCTCTCTTCAGCACCAAAACACTTTGCAGCCAGCTCTTGCCCTTCACGAATCACATCTTCTGGGTGATGCAAATCATCCAGTCCAGTAATTTCTGTCGCATCAATAGACATCACTTCTTGCAACAGAGATGCAATATTTTCATGCTCATATACTTGTCCATTTTTATGACCGGGCACATGGAAAGAAGCATTGCCCTGAGTCCGGTAACGTATTAGGGCTTCCATTAATGGTGCGTGTACCGCCTTTTTCCCCATCATTCTGCAATCCTTCCAAACAAAGCTTTATATCTACCTTATTTTATCGTAAAATCAAGCGGAATCCTACTTTTACTCACAGAAAAAAAGGCCCGTATCGACAGACCTTGAATGCCAATCCTTCAAAGACTAATTGCAAAGGATATTATGCATTTTTCTGTACCCAGATTTGCTTTAGTTGATCAATAAAAAAATGATATTTGGCATCAGTTGCATCCGTGTGTACCATTTCAGCTTCACACGTATCACAGATAAACTCGGAAACGATAAAAATGCCTTCATGCTTGTGCTGTCCGCATATAATACAGCGGTGGCCGCCTTGATCATGCATATCCATCCCACCTTGTTTCTTTTACTATTAGTATGGGGCACTTTCTACTATTTTAAACCTTTTCATAGCTCAGTTTGACGATATACTCTATATATATTCCTCCTGGGCCATTATGGTGTTTGTACCCCGTATGTTTAAAAAACAGCCGTCTATGCCGATATAAAAAGAAAAAGCTCTTATGTATGGATACCCTTTCATCGGAGCCTTGAACACTTCATCAGTGATAGCTTTTCCAGTAATTATAGAGTAGGCTAGCTAACACTGGATGTCGATCATTCTGTATTTCTACAAAAACGATTAAATGCTTATTTAAAGCGGCATGAGCGAAGTACCGTCCCTTTTTCCGGCTGTGGACGGGAAGCCACTTGTGATGCAGTAGATTAATGAAAGGACTGTTCGCATGACAGAGGAAACCGGAACCAAAGCTACCTACTATCACTACAAGCTCATTAAAAAAATCAGTATACCGCGTCAACTAGTATGGAGTCATATTTCACTGCCTATTATTATGCTTCTCTTTCTGCTTCTTGCCTTTTCCTGGACTAGCGTGTTTTTGTTTGCTCTTGCCTTTTTCCTTACCTTATGGGTACACTTCGTAATCTCACGATCTGTCCTATACATCGGTGGCGGAGCATCCTTCCGCAAACGTTGGGCATTCCACCGTAAGTTACCATGGCTAGGCTATATGACAGACCAGTACATAGGCTATAGCATCTTTCGTCGTGTGCACATACATACCCTCTGGATCGGTATCTGCTTATCAGGCGTATTCATTCTCTGGTCTCCACCAGCCTTTACGGTATCCTTACTCTTCTGGCATCTATGGCTTATTGCACCGCGTCTATACATCCTCAGTCGGCTTACGGGCGAGAGAAAAGACGGCATGTTGAAGTTTACCGATGAAGATGCCTCATATTATCAACAGTAAATCTAACCACTCATATCCGTACAGATAAAAAATCCGGATCTGAACTACCTACAACGATCTAGACTGAAGCAAAAAGGAGCAACCTCAATCGGTTACTCCTTTTTTTGCGACTTAACAACCATAATCGCTTTATTCTCTTATCAAGTAAACTTTTCCTCACCTTTATCCTCGTTAAATGTAGAGCAATTATTCAACATGCAAATATATAAAAGGAAGCTACTCCCTACTCAACGGCAGTTCTGAGTGCTTCCCCACATCCAATCTCATCATTCATCATTATACACAGCATACGATACGCTATGAGTTTACTATAAATATGATCTACATTAAGTCCTATGCTGCTTACCGGTTGAAAACCGTACTCCTAATTAAGATCCACGCTTTTGCTCTTCACAACAGCCTTTCTGTCTTTTGGAACCAATACAGTAAAAGAACCATCATGCACAGACAAATGCACCATGTGTTTATTTTTCTGAAACACCTTCTGATTGGAGGTGGATAGATTCGGTTCCTCAGTCCAGCCCCAAGCTGCAATCTCCTCTAGATAAGGAGCAGGTAGACTATCACTTTCCTTCAACGCTGGCAGTGCATAGCGAACATAGTCCATGTCCGAATTACTGCTGGCCCGATCGGTTTTACTAGCTTCCTTGGGAACCGGAAACGTCTTCTCGTTGGCAGCACCCTCAAACGATGTCCAAGAAGGCTCCTCTTCCACGCACCCGGTAAGAATCGCGACAGCGACACTGAATAGCACCAATAGAGCAAGCCATTTATTTCGCCGCATGATCTTCCCTCCTTACCAGCCTGATTGATTATACAAAAATCCTATGATGGAGTTTGCATAATTCTGCAACAATGCAGCGTGTGTGTATGGGATCCAATACCTATATTATACAGGGTTTACTCTTACATTCCGTAACAAAAATGTTACCTTCCTTTTGTAAGGATATTTCTAAAATATACATATATGCAAAAGAGGATCATGATCTCATTGAGATCATGATCCTCTTTACCTGTTGCTTGGCGACGTCCTACTCTCCCAGGACCCTGCGGTCCAAGTACCATCGGCGCTGGAGGGCTTAACGGTCGTGTTCGGGATGGGTACGTGTGGAACCCCTCCGCTATCGCCACCAAACATGAATCTGCTGAGCAAATTCTTTTTCAGGAATCAGCATCGCCAAATGCTGTGTGTTCGCTTGTTCCATATAAGCCACTTGTGCTTATACAATACAAAACTTACACCCTGAAAACTGGATCCGAAACTTATTTGCGTTTTATCTTAGGATAAGCCCTCGACCGATTAGTATTGGTCAGCTCCATGCATTACTGCACTTCCACCCCCAACCTATCTACCTCGTCGTCTTCAAGGGGTCTTACATACTGGGAAATCTCATCTTGAGGGGGGCTTCACGCTTAGATGCTTTCAGCGCTTATCCCTTCCGTACATAGCTACCCAGCGGTGCTCCTGGCGGAACAACTGGTACACCAGCGGTACGTCCATCCCGGTCCTCTCGTACTAAGGACAGCTCCTCTCAAATTTCCTACGCCCACGACAGATAGGGACCGAACTGTCTCACGACGTTCTGAACCCAGCTCGCGTACCGCTTTAATGGGCGAACAGCCCAACCCTTGGGACCTACTTCAGCCCCAGGATGCGATGAGCCGACATCGAGGTGCCAAACCTCCCCGTCGATGTGGACTCTTGGGGGAGATAAGCCTGTTATCCCCAGGGTAGCTTTTATCCGTTGAGCGATGGCCCTTCCATGCGGTACCACCGGATCACTAAGCCCGACTTTCGTCCCTGCTCGACTTGTAGGTCTCGCAGTCAAGCTCCCTTCTGCCTTTGCACTCTTCGAATGATTTCCAACCATTCTGAGGGAACCTTGGGGCGCCTCCGTTACTCTTTAGGAGGCGACCGCCCCAGTCAAACTGCCCACCTGACACTGTCCTCGCACCGGATTACGGTACCAAGTTAGAACCTAGATACGATCAGGGTGGTATCCCAAGGATGCCTCCCTTCAAGCTGGCGCTCAAAGTTCGACGGCTCCCACCTATCCTGTACAGATCGTACCCAAATTCAATATCAAGCTGCAGTAAAGCTCCATGGGGTCTTTCCGTCTTGTCGCGGGTAACCTGCATCTTCACAGGTATTAAAATTTCACCGGATCTCTCGTTGAGACAGCGCCCAAGTCGTTACGCCATTCGTGCGGGTCAGAATTTACCTGACAAGGAATTTCGCTACCTTAGGACCGTTATAGTTACGGCCGCCGTTTACTGGGGCTTCGGTTCATAGCTTCGCCCCGAAGGGCTTACCACTCCCCTTAACCTTCCAGCACCGGGCAGGCGTCAGCCCGTATACTTCGCCTTGCGGCTTCGCACAGACCTGTGTTTTTGCTAAACAGTCGCTTGGGCCTTTTCACTGCGGCCCCCTCGGGCTATTCACCCTACCGAGGCACCCCTTCTCCCGAAGTTACGGGGTCATTTTGCCGAGTTCCTTAACGAGAGTTCTTCCGCGCGCCTTAGAATTCTCTTCTCGCCTACCTGTGTCGGTTTGCGGTACGGGCACCTTCTCCTGGCTAGAGGCTTTTCTTGGCAGTCTGAGATCATGACCTTCGCTACTACAATTTTCGCTCCCCATCACAGCCCAGCCTTAACGATATGCGGATTTGCCTACACATCAGCCTCACTGCTTAGACGGACATCCATCAGTCCGCGTCACTACCCTACTGCGTCACCCCATCGCTCATAACGGATTACGGTGGTACAGGAATTTCGACCTGTTGTCCTTCGACTACGCCTATCGGCCTCGCCTTAGGTCCCGACTTACCCTGAGCGGACGAACCTTCCTCAGGAACCCTTAGGCTTTCGGCGGATCTGATTCTCACAGATCTTTTCGTTACTCATACCGGCATTCTCACTTGAATGCAGTCCAGCGCTCCTTACGGTACACCTTCAACCCGCATTCAACGCTCCCCTACCCCTGATGCAAGCATCAAGCCATAGCTTCGGTGGTGTGTTTAGCCCCGTTACATTTTCGGCGCAGAGTCACTCGACCAGT
>NZ_JBBOYN010000001.1:0-10000 GCF_038008165.1 Paenibacillus sp. FSL L8-0644 | reverse complement strand
AACTGGACCATTTTTTTCCGTAACATTAATCGTCTTGATCCCCTTACCTCCACGGCTTTGGATACGATAATCCATAACAGGGGTACGCTTGCCATAACCTTTGGCCGTTACAATCAGGATATCCAGGCTGGTATCCACGATGTCCATACCAATTACAGCATCACTCTCATCAAGGTTGATCCCTTTAACCCCTGTAGCGCTACGGCCCATAGACCGTACATCACTTTCAGGGAAACGGATAGACATGCCTTGTGCTGTACCAATAATCATTTCCTGCTGTCCGTCCGTCAGCTTCACTTCGATCAGGGCGTCATCTTCACGCAAGTTAATGGCAATCAAGCCACCTTTGCGGATATTTGCATAGTCGTCAAGCGGTGTCTTCTTAATAATCCCATGCTGAGTCGCAAAGAAAAGATAGCTATCCTCCACAAATTCCTCGATTGGAATTACCGCATTGATCGACTCACCCTGTTCAATCTGAATCAGGTTAATAATCGGTGTTCCCCGGGCTGTCCGGCTTAGATCAGGAATCTCATAGGCCTTAATTCGATATACCTTACCCTTGTCGGTAAAGAATAACAAATGATGATGTGAATTCGTAATGAACAGATGCTCTACGAAATCCTCATCTTTGGTATCCATACCCACTACACCACGACCACCGCGTTTTTGACTGCGATAGGTGGTAACAGGAAGGCGTTTGATATATCCCGTATGGGTTACAGTAATAATAACATCTTCACGCGGAATGAGATCCTCATCCAGAATACTCTCTTCACCCACTGTAATTTCAGTGCGACGTTCATCAGCGAAACGCCCTTTAAGTTCATTCAGCTCTTCGCTAATGATGTTGAGTACCAGATGCTCGTTCGCCAAAATCTCACGGTATTCCGCAATCTTTTGTATTAGCTCGTTATATTCGTTCTCAATCTTCTCACGTTCCAAACCGGTTAAACGTTGCAGACGCATATCGAGAATAGCCTGAGACTGCTCAAGAGTGAGCGAGAAACGCTCAATCAGTCCTTCACGAGCTGCTTCTGCAGTTTGGGAAGAACGAATCAAGGCAATAACTTCGTCCAGATGGTCAAGAGCAATGCGCAAGCCTTCCAGAATGTGTGCTCTAGCTTCGGCCTTTTTCAGATCAAATTCTGTCCGGCGACGAATAACTTCGACCTGATGTTTGAGATAATGATACAAGACATCCTTCAGGTTTAGAATCTTCGGTTCGTTGTTTACAATGGCAAGCATATTAATACCGAAATTCGACTGCATAGCTGTATGTTTAAACAAATTATTCAGAACGACATTCGGGTTCACGTCTCTACGCAACTCAATAACGACACGCATACCCGTACGGTCCGATTCATCACGCAGATCCGTAATGCCTTCAATACGTTTGTCACGTACTAATTCGGCAATTTTCTCAACCAGACGAGCCTTATTCACTTGGTAAGGCAGCTCATGCACGATAATCCGTGCTTTATTGCCGATCTCTTCTATGGTGGTCTTTGCACGCATGGTCACAGATCCGCGGCCCGTCTGGTACGCCTGACGGATACCAGAGCGTCCTAAAATATAACCTGCTGTCGGGAAATCCGGTCCTTGAATATAATCCATAAGTTCCATCGGCGTAATGTCAGGGTTTTCGATCAGTGCTTGTACACCATCGATAACCTCTCCCAAGTTATGCGGAGGAATATTGGTAGCCATCCCGACTGCAATCCCGCCGACCCCATTCACCAGCAAGTTAGGATAACGTGCTGGTAATACGACAGGCTCGCTCTCTTCACCATCGTAGTTCGGCATAAAATCAACGGTCTCTTTGTTCAAATCACGTAGCATTTCCATGGCAATCTTGGACAACCGTGCTTCGGTGTAACGCATCGCAGCGGCCATATCTCCATCCACGGAGCCAAAGTTACCGTGTCCATCCACCAACATGTAACGCAAGGAAAAATCCTGCGCCATCCGCACCATCGTATCATATACAGCCGTATCACCATGAGGGTGATATTTACCGATAACTTCGCCGACGATTCTTGCCGATTTTTTGTAAGGCTTATCTGGCGACATGCCTAGCTCGGACATCGCATACAAAATACGACGGTGTACCGGCTTCAGTCCGTCCCGCACATCAGGCAAGGCACGGCTAACAATAATACTCATGGCATAATCCATAAAGGATTCGCGCATTTCCACTCCGATATCCCTATTGATGATTTGCGAGTTATTTTGATCCGCCATGCTGGTCCTCCTTCTTATCCTTCAATACAATGCTCTCTATGTGAAAAGCCTAACAAGATACTGCCTATACACTCCGCTCTCTGCGCAGGATTTTGGCTGAAATCCTCATCTGTATAATTATATTACTTTCACAAAAAGAGCACAATTAAACGCATCTGTCCTCTTTACAGCGTAAATCCCTCGTCATTCTCTTTCTGCCTGTAGCAGATCGCTATTCTCTTGTACAACTCACAAGCCCTGATTATAACAAATTCCCCAGAGCTGGGGATTAGCCCCCACCATAAGGGCCTTTTCCACATACAATACGTATACGGTCAGGGTTCAATTAGCAAAATTCCGAAAAACGCCGTATTTCTCTATTATATCATTGTTTTACGCGCTTGTCCTTTAGTTTCCCTTGTTTTGTTAAAGTGTTGCGGATTCCAAGTACATGACTCATATTTCGAAAAGAAAGGGATGAGATTACTTGTCTATTCAACGAGTATCCAGTAAGTGGACCAAAACAAATGCCATTCTCCCCAATCCGACATTGGCTGCTTATGTACCGGAAACACGGTTGTACACATTTGATCACTTAAACGAAATGTTGGCCGTGTATGGTACTGTCTATATTAAGCCGGATAACGGTACTTATGGAAAAGGGGTTATGCGGGCAGAGAGGCTGACAGAGCCGCTCCCGCCGACAGAAGAAGGAATCATCGAAGAGAGAACTTGGTATGTGCTTCGCTATGAAGTAGACATTTTCACCTTCGAAAGTCTAGAAGATCTGCATAGAGTGGTTTCTTCCCGCATACGAAAACGTCCATATCTGATCCAACGTGGAATTCCACTTCTTCAGCATGAAGAACGCCCCTTCGATCTGAGGGTATTAACCCAGATGAACTTGAGACACCAATGGGAAACAACACTTATTGTAGGACGCGTAGCTGCTCCTGACAAAGTCGTCACCAATCATCACAGCGGTGGGACAACACGCTTTTTCAATGAGCTGGTCGCTCCATATATGGATGTAAAGGAAGCTGTACGACTGGAGCAAAAATTATCGAAAATGGGCGAACGGGTAGCCTGGCAGTTGCAAAAAAAATACCCACGTTTAAGAGAAATTGGATTAGATGTGGGACTGGATCAGCAAAATTATCCGTGGATTCTTGAGGTTAATACGAGACCAGCAATCAAGGTATTCTCTTCCCTTCCAAACAAAAGCCTCTATCATAAAATATTCAGATATGCAGTAGGCTACGGCCGATACTCTCCATCGACAGGTAAACCCGTACGCTCTAAGAAAAAAGCCTAAAACAATGAGATTAGATATTCAAATACACCCGGGCTGGTTAATGACAAGAAAAGGGACGCCCATTTGGGCGCCCCTCGTGAACTCTTACAAAATACTACCTAATGAGCATGTAATACAGCCACTAGGAAGGAACGTTACACATTAGAAATCAAGATTTTTCACGTACTTCGCATGCTCTTGGATAAAGTCACGACGAGGTTCTACATTATCACCCATCAAGGTATTGAACAGTGTATCAGCCAGCATCGCGTCACTGACAGTT
This sequence comes from Paenibacillus sp. FSL L8-0644, assembly GCF_038008165.1. Taxonomy (NCBI): domain Bacteria; kingdom Bacillati; phylum Bacillota; class Bacilli; order Caryophanales; family Paenibacillaceae; genus Paenibacillus; species Paenibacillus sp. FSL L8-0644. The sequence goes on along the minus strand of NZ_JBBOYN010000001.1, from coordinate 6,200 downwards.
ACCTGAAGCATAGTACGACTCTCAGGGTCCATCGTAGTTTCCCAAAGTTGGGTCGCATTCATCTCACCCAAACCTTTATAGCGCTGTACATTGTACTTCGCGTTTTCTCCAAATTCCCTGATGATCTCATCACGTTCCGCCTCGGAGTTCGCATAACGTACAACTTTGTTACGCTCTACTTTGAATAGTGGTGGTTGAGCAATATAAATATAGCCTGCATCAATGATTTTACGCATGTACCGATAGAAGAACGTCAGTAACAACGTACGAATATGGGCGCCGTCGACATCCGCATCTGTCATGATGATGACCTTGTGATAACGGGCTTTGGCGATGTCAAAGTCGTCTCCGATCCCTGTACCCATTGCTGTTACCATCGACCGGATTTCATCACTGGACAAAATACGGTCCAAGCGTGCCTTTTCAACATTCAGGATTTTACCGCGAATCGGCAAAATAGCTTGAAAGTGACGATCACGCCCCTGCTTGGCTGATCCCCCTGCGGAGTCACCTTCGACAATGTACAGTTCACTAATCGAAGCATCCTTAGAGGAGCAATCTGCCAACTTGCCTGGGAGCGAACTGATTTCCAGCGCACTTTTGCGACGTGTAAGCTCACGCGCTTTACGCGCTGCTTCCCGGGCACGTGCTGCTTGTAATGATTTATCTACCACGCGGCGGGAAACAGACGGATTTTCCTCTAGGAACTCCTGGAGTTTCTCTGCGAATAAGGATTCGACAATCCCTCGCACCTCACTGTTACCCAGCTTTGTCTTGGTCTGACCCTCAAACTGTGGTTCTGGAATTTTGACGGAGATAATTGCCGTCAATCCTTCACGCACATCGTCACCGGTCAAGTTGGCATTGTTGTCTTTAATCAAGCCATTTTTACGTGCATAATCGTTTATAATCCGGGTTAATGCACTCTTGAAACCTGATTCGTGAGTTCCGCCCTCATGGGTGTTGATGTTGTTGGCAAAAGAATAAATATTTTCGGTATAGCTGTCGTTATATTGCAATGCAACTTCGACTTGAATCATATCCCGCGAGCCTTCGACATAAATCGGCTGTTCATGTAGCGCTTCTCTTTTTTGATTCAAGAATTGCACATATTCACTGATTCCGCCCTCGTAATGGAATGTATCGCTAGCTCCCGTCCGTTCGTCAGTCAAGCTGATTGCAATGCCTTTATTCAGGAAAGCCAACTCACGAATCCGCGTTTGGAGCGTATCATAATCATATACGGTCGTTTCTGTAAAGATTTGATCGTCCGGATAGAAGGTCGTTTGGGTACCCGTCTCGTCTGTATCACCGATGACTCTGACATCATACTGCGGAGCACCACGGTGATATTCCTGCTCATACAGATGTCCGTCTCGTTTAACATGAACAATCATTTTGCTGGAGAGAGCGTTCACTACCGATACCCCAACCCCGTGCAGACCACCGGATACCTTGTACCCTCCGCCTCCGAATTTACCGCCTGCGTGAAGCACAGTCATAACGACTTCCAGCGCAGATTTTTTCATTTTGGCGTGTTCGCTTACTGGAATACCACGTCCATTATCTGTAACGGTAACACTGTTATCTTCGTGAACCACAACTTGAATGCTGTCACAATAACCCGCCAGCGCTTCGTCAATGCTGTTGTCCACAACTTCCCAGACCAGATGATGGAGACCTTTGGCGCTTGTGGAGCCAATATACATCCCGGGACGTTTCCGAACCGCCTCCAGGCCCTCAAGGACCTGAATCTCGCCCGCATCATAAGACGGTTGATTCATAGACATGCCTTTCACCTACTTCTATAGATTCTATGGTTAAGCATTGGCAACAAACTGGTTTGCCCGCTTTTTGAGTGTTGTTGAGGAGATGGGGGAATAATACACCGTATTCTGAGTAACTACGATGGACTTGGCTTCCTCTTCGCCAATCATCTCGACATGCTTTTGCTGTTGGGCATGGTTCACGTATTGCTTGGAGATTTTAGAGGATTTTTCAATCGAGATATCGAAAATAGCCACAAGCTCTGACGAGCGGATGATTTTTTCTCCACCCAGATGAATATACATAGCGGTCACTCACTCCTTAGTGTTCCACATGCCCGTCGTGGACGTGATAAATATTGGCATCCTTGAGTCGTTCTGCGTTCAAAGTCTCAACCCCGGTTGCCGTGATAAAGGTCTGTACTTTGCTTTGGAAGGTCTCGATCAGCTGGGTTTGACGATAGGGATCCAGCTCGGACAAAACATCATCCAGCAGCAAGACAGGATATTCACCAATTTCCTCATGAATTAACTCAATTTCGGCCAACTTCAAGGACAGGGCCGTCGTCCGCTGCTGCCCCTGAGAGCCATACGTATGCACTTCTCTGCCGTTAATGGCAAAGGCTAAATCATCACGATGGGGTCCCGCCAAAGTCATGCCACGGCGGATTTCCTGTTCCCTCATTTGGGATAACTTTATCATAAATCGCTCCAATAAGACAGCTTCATCTTCTTCCTCTGGCTCACTGAAGGAGGGAACATAGGTTAATTTTAACTCTTCCGTCCCACCTGCGATCCCTTCATGAATAGCTTGAGCCCACTTTTGTAGCTTTGTTATAAATTGTTTCCGCTTTTTAACAATTTTAACACCATGCTCAACAAGTTGCTCATTCCATACCTCCAGCATCAGCTGCACTGACGCCATATCCTTACCCCAAGCTTGCTTGAGCAGGTTATTTCGCTGAACCAATACTTTCTGGTATTGCTGCAAATGATACAGATAGCCTGGCGCAACCTGGCCGATTTCCATGTCAAGAAACCGGCGGCGAACCCCCGGTGTTCCTTTCACAATTTCCAGATCCTCAGGTGCAAACATGACCACATTTAACGAACCGATAAAATCGCTCAATTTACGCTGCTCCAGTCCGTTGATCTTTGCTTTTTTGCCTTGTGTGGATAACGCGAGATCCAGTCTGATTTTCCCGTATTTTTTATCCACATCTGCGGCTAGGTGAGTGGAAGTAGCCCCGAAAGAGATTAACTCCTTGTCGCGGGACGTTCGATGACTTTTGGTTAAAGCTAGTACAAAAATCGCCTCTACCAGATTCGTTTTGCCCTGCGCATTTTGTCCGATCAGCAAATTAACGGGACCAAATTCATTCAGTTCCAGCTGCTCATAGTTCCGGTACTGCTGCAAAACAATGTTGTTCACAAACACATAGGGTCCCCCTTGTTACTCCGTACCTAAAAGGAGTCCTTGCCACCCAGGCGATCATGCTCCTGCTGTAACCTCGAAACTTCCGTTGTCCTCTACTTCTACGGTATCACCTGGGTACAGTTTTCTTCCACGACGTTCTTCCGGTTCACCATTCACACGGACTTGTCCCTCTTGCAGCAGGGCTTTAGCCATGCCTCCTGTGGATACACAATCGGCTAATTTTAAAAATTGATCGAGCTTGATGTATTCGGTCTGTATAGATATTGGTTTCAAGGCTTGTTCATCCTTTCGGTTGTCCTCAGGTGGGTTAACGCTAGACATCAGTTGGTTGTGCGATATGGCAGGATGATATATAGCGCATTGCTGGAATCTGCCGGTTTTAAAATAATGGGACTCATAATGCCGGTAAAAGCAATCGTCAGCTGCTCGCTGTCAATCACCTTCAGCACGTCAAGCATGTATTTAGAGTTGAACGAAATTTTGAGCGGCTCCCCCTCAAATTTGGACACCGTTACTTCCTCACGCACTTTGCCAAGCTCAGAGGAACTAGAGGAAATTTCCAAACCGCCATTTTCCAGCGACTGCATTTTTACGATATTCGTTTTTTCCTCACGGGACAGCAAATAAGCACGGTCAATTGACTCACTTAAACTTTTTGTATCCACAATCAGTTCTGTTTTGTAGGAGGTCGGAATAATTCTAGAAGTATCAGGATAGGTGCCGTCCAAGATGCGGGAATAAAATAGCACCCGATCTACTTTGAATAATACCTGATTGTCCGCTACTACGATATCCACAAGCATATTTTGGTCTGGAATAATTCTGCTCAGCTCATTCAGCGTTTTGCCCGCAATGACAACATTGCTAAAGCGCAAGCCTTCAGACGTCTCCAAATGAGCGCTGCGGGTGGCAAGGCGGTGGCGGTCCGTTGCCACAAACTTCAGTTCCCCCTCAGCCAGATTCCACAACACGCCGGTTAAAATCGGTGTCGTTTCGTGGGTGGAAATGGAGAACACCGTCTGTTTAATCATATTTTTAAGTAAATCTCCTGGCACAGAGATGACTTGATTTTCTTCAATGTTGGGAAGCACCGGGAATTCTTCAGGATCTAAGCCAACAATCTGAATTTCAGTTGCACCGGACGAGATAAAGGTTTGGAATTGGTCTTTTACCTCCATACGAATCTCCTGCGAAGGCAACTTTTTGATAATTTCGACAAAGAATTTGGCAGGCAGCACCACACTACCGGGTTGTTCAACCTGAACGACAGTTTGGTCACCATCCTCCATCGGAATAAAGGATTGAATCGAGATGTCTGTATCGCTGGCGGTCAGCGTTACTCCCTGGTGATTCACATCCAGCTTAATACCACTCAGAATTGGAATCGTAGTTCGACTTGATATCGCTTTGGATACATGTTGTATAGCCTCGTTCAAAACGTTTTTCAGAATGCTGATCTTCATAAGTTCCTCCTACGGGTTTTAATCCTTCAAGCACGCGTTGACGCGGGCCTTATTTAGGTGATGTATATCTTTAAAATATATTAGTAATAGTAATAGGCGCACTGAATATGTGGATAAGTCACTGTAACCCTAATAAAATCAAGCCTATCCACATGTGTATAAATTGTGTATAGGCTCTGAACTTGTTCAGGTTGGATTTTTGATTTTTTCTATTAGGTTGTTGATAACTTTAAACAGATCCTGATCCACTTGAATGGATTTGGAGATTTTTTCGTGCGCATGAATGACAGTCGTATGATCACGCCCACCGAAAGCTTCACCGATTTTTGGCAAAGAATAATCGGTTAACTCACGAGACAGGTACATGGCAATCTGTCGTGGAAAAGCTACAGCCTTCGTCCGTTTACGCGCTTTAAAATCCTCCAGCCGTAAATTGTAAAATTCCCCGACTTGGTGCTGTATATCCTGGATCGTGATCATTTTTGGTCGACTGGACGGGATAATATCCTTCAGCGCCTCAGCCGCGAGATGACTTGATACATCCTGATTGGTTAAGGAGGAATAAGCGACAACGCGAATAAGCGCCCCTTCTAGCTCACGGATGTTTGTATCAATTTGATTAGCGATATACATCATGGCTTCATTGGGAATATCCAGGTTTTCTGCCCGCGCCTTTTTACGAAGAATAGCAATTCTCGTTTCCAGATCCGGCGGTTGGATATCCGTTATGAGTCCCCACTCGAAGCGAGAGCGTAGCCGTTCTTCCAGCGTTGGAATCTCTTTAGGTGGCCGATCGCTTGAGATTATAATCTGCTTGCGTTCCTCATGAAGCGCGTTGAACGTGTGGAAAAATTCCTCCTGCGTCGATTCCTTACCCGCAATGAATTGAATATCGTCAATGAGCAGAATATCAATGTTGCGATATTTATTCCGAAAACTTTCCCCGCGGTTGTCCCGGATAGCATTAATGAATTCATTCGTAAACTTCTCCGACGATAAATAAACGACCTTGCTGGCCGGATTGTGCTCCAAAATATAGTGTCCGATAGCGTGCATCAGATGCGTTTTTCCCAGCCCTACACCACCGTATAAAAACAGCGGATTGTAAGCTTTGGCCGGCGCCTCGGCGACGGCCAGCGATGCCGCATGGGCAAAACGGTTCCCCGATCCGATGACGAATGTATCGAATGTATATTTGGGATTCAGCATATGGGACACAGCTTCTTCATGAACGACCGGCTGCTGCTGAGGTTGTTGCTGAAGGTCGACCTCGGCGGGCTTGTTCTCTTCAATAACGAACTTGACCTCTAGCTGTTTGCCCAAAATCTCATAAACCGTTGCTCCGACTAGCTTGGTATAGCGGCTTTCAAGCCATTCCACGGCAAAAGTTGTCGGTGCAGAAATCACAATGGAGTGGTCATTTAGTTTCGCTGCCTTGGTAGCCTTAAACCAAGTGTCGTAACTCGGCTTACTCAGCTTGGTTTGTATGATGGATAGAATTTGCTGCCATAGTTCAGAGGTATGGCTGTCCAC